>NZ_SSHH01000001.1 GCF_004965515.1 Alteraurantiacibacter aquimixticola
GCGCATCTGGTGGACAAGGTGACACCGGACATGAAGCTGTTCCGCGACGAAAGCTTCGGCCCCGTCGTGGGCATTGCCCGCGCACGGGATGAGGCGCATGCGATCGAGCTGGCGAACGATACCGAATATGGTCTCTCGTCCGCCGTATTTACCAGGGACACCGCCCGCGGATTGAAGGTGGCTCGCCAGATCCAGGCTGGCATTTGCCACGTAAATGCCTCGACCGTGTCCGACGAGCCGCAGATGCCCTTCGGCGGCATGAAGGCATCGGGCTATGGCCGCTTCGGCGGCAAGGCCGGCATCGATGCCTTCACCGAACTGCGCTGGATCACCTTCGAAACCGAGCCGCGACACTACCCGATCTGAGCGGAAGTCGCTGCACGATTCATTTCAGCTTGTCGAATTCGGCCTGGATTTCGGCAAGCTTCGCATCGGTTAGTACGGCAGCTTCATACTGCTGGACTCCGCGCAGCGTATTGGTGCGCCCCATTGTCTGGAACAATTCGTTGGCGAACACGGTCGGGATCAGACGCTCGAGAATCGCCGAAGTTTCCGGGTCGTCGAGCAATGTGCCAATAGGCGTGCTATCGACGGAATAGCGCCGCTCCGCCTGCTGCTCGATTTCCTGGGCAATAGCGGGGTAGGCCATGAATGGTGCGGTCAGGCAAGCTGCTGCGATAGCGAGTGCAGTCTTGTTCATGAACATTCTCCTCTCGTGATTTGTTGATCGATAGCCCCGAAGGGATGCCGGTCGTGGATATCGACGGCGTCCATCTGCACGCGGTCACCAAAGCGCATGAAACCGGTAGTGGGCTTGCCCTCGGCAATGATCTCAATGGCGCGGCGCTCGGAAATGCAGCTGGAGCCCACCTCGGCATAGGCTTCGTTAGCCACGGTGCCCGAGCCGATGATGGTGCCCGCGACAAGGTCGCGCGAAGTGGCCGCATGGGCGACGAGCTCATGGAAGCCGACGTCCATTTCGCGGCCACTAGCGCTGCCGAAGCGCTCACCATTCCAGTCGATCAGCAGGTCGAGGCAGACGCGCCCGTCCTGCCAGTTCTCGCCCAGCTCGTCCGGCGTGACGGCGAAGGGCGCCATCGAACAGGCGGGCTTGGCGAGGATGAAGCCGAAGCCGGTCTTCATTTCGGGCACCGCATAAGCGCGCAGCGACCAGTCATTGATCTGCACGATCAGCTTGATATGCGCCATCGCCTCCTCGGCGCTGGTGCCCATCGGCACATGGTCCACGATCACGCCGAACTCGCCTTCGAAATCGATCCCGTCCTCTTCGCGCAGGAAAGGCACATCCTCGCATGGGCCGAGGAAGCGGTCGGACATGCCCTGGTACATTAGCGGGCGCGCGTTCTCGATCGGCTCGGTACCGAAAGCGACCTGCATCAGCTTCGCATGGGTATCGAAGACCGAGCCATCCAGCCATTGCCAGCTGCGCGGCAGGGGCGCGCGCAAGCTGGCGGGAGCGAGCGGTTCTCCCTCGCCTGCGGCCAGCCTTACAGAGAGATCCTGTAGCGCTGGTGCCGCTTCGCCCCAGCGCTCGATGGCGCCGAGCAGGTTCGGCCATTGCGCACCCGCAGGCAGGCAGCTTGATCCATCGCCAGAGACAAGGACCAGTTCGCCATCGGGCATGCCGTTGTCGCGGGTCGCCAGCCTCATAGTTCCAGCCCGTCCACATAGGCGCCGTCGATCAGGATGAAGGCGATGCGGCAGTTCCGGTCACTGCGGTTGGCCCAGCCGTGATTGGTGCCGCGCTGCACGATGATGTCGCCCGCGCGGCAGAGGGTTTCGCCCTCGTCGAGGATCAGCGTGAGCTCGCCTTCGAGGACGATGCCGTAATCGACCGTTTCGGTGCGGTGCATATGCGCATGGCGGCTGCCTTCCGTGCTGTGGGACGAGGCATCGCCCGCGCCTACTTCGGCAAAATGCGCGCGCGCTTCCTCGGCCGTCACATTGTCCAGCCGGTCGCCATCGGGTGGGATGTCGAGCACGCGGATGCGGGTGCCGTTTCTGGGCGGGGCGAGCTGGATGCCCTCTTCTGGCGGTTCACCACCGGCCCGGTCGATCCGTGCCGGTGACTCACGCGTGTTCCAGACTTCGTAGAAGAGCGGGCCGTAATCACCGCCGATGCGCTGCACTCGGGGGACGGGGCCATCCTCCTGGAAGATAGCCTTGCCCTGATCGTCATGCCCGGTGACGATCCGCCTGACCGGCCGCTCGCTCATTTCCCTGCCCCCTTGTCGAATGGCGGGCGAAACAGCAATCCGCGCCCATCGAGATCCTTTTCCGCCTCGGCTTCACGCGCCAGAGCCGCCTTGGCGCTGGGCCGTTCCGTCGCGCGTTGGTGATGGCCGCGCAGCGCCGGAAAGGCGTCCCCGTCGAAACCGGACCCGGTAATGCGGAACCAGATCCACGCGAGATAGGCATCGAGGATCGACCAGCTCCCGCCCAACAAAAATTCGTCTTGGGCCAGGCGAGTTTCGAGAGGTGCGAGCTGGAAGCGCAGCAGTTCCTCGGCCTTGGCGCGAATGCGCGGCGCGTCCTCCATCTCGGTAGAGATCATCTGCGGCATGACAAAACGCGTGACGAGGGGGTGCAGGTCACTCGAACAGCGGAAAATCTCGGCGCGCTGCTGCGCCTTTTCGAAGGGATTGTCGGTTGGCGGGAGCAAGCCCGCGTCCGGATAGGCCTCTGCCAGCCAGCTCAGGATCGCACCGTTCTGCACCAGCACGCCCTGCGGCGTTTCCAGCGCGGGCACCTTGCCCGAGGGATTGACGGCGAGGAATTCCGGCTTGCGGTGTTCGCCGGCCATGAAAGCGATCAGGCCGGTCCCGTAAGGCTGGCCGATCTCCTCCAGCGCGGTCATGCTCACCCGCGCGCAGGTATTGGGTGCGAACCACAGTTTCAGCATTGGGTGCGCCCTCCCAAGGTCTCCGCAAACCAGTCCGCGATATAGTCGCGCGCATAGGACATGTTGTCCGCGCCCACATGCTCCACGCCGCCTTCGCGCGGGGTGAAGATCTTGAGTTCGCGGCGCGGGGAAGTGACCAGCTGGTCATAGGCCTGGTGCGCGTAATCGACGCTGATCTGACGGTCCGCCGCGCCATGGGTGACGAGGAAGGGGACCTTGATCCGGTCCATATGGCCGTTGAGGTTCATGCCTTCGGACTTGGCGAGGAAGTCCTCCATGTCGCTGGCGCCAAAGGCCCAGAAGACATGCGCCCAGTAATGCGGCACGGGGTTCTCGCCCTCGCGGCGGATGCGGGCATCCTGCACCTCGCGCCAATTGTGGTTGGCGCCCCATACCGCACCGCTGGCGAAGCGCGGTTCATAGGCAACCGCGCGCGGGGCGAAATGGCCGCCGAGCGAGATGCCGGTCATGCCGATGCGCGCCGGATCGACATCGTAGCGCGACTCCAGCCAGTCTACCGCCTTGCTGGCCCAGCTCTCCGAATGCGGATCGACCGGCAGGCCTTGCAGGCGGATCGCCTCTCCGGTGCCTGGCTGGTCGACGCATAGAGTGGAGATGCCGCGCCGCGCCAGCGCCTCTGGCAGGCGCGACCAGTAGAGCAGCTCCTTGCAGCTATCGAGGCCGTTGCAATAGACCACCACGGGGCGCGGCCCTTCGCCTTCGCCTTGCGTGAACAGCGCCGGCATGGTGCCCTTCGCCAGCGGCACTTCCACGCGTTCCCGGTTGATCGCGCCAAGCCGTGTCGAGCGATCGAAGGCCTCGCGCGCCTTGCGATAGGTTTCCTCGCGCCCGGCGGAACCCTGCTGCTGCATGCGTTCGGCCACCAGCAGGTAGAGCGAGGCGCGCTCCAGCTTGTCCGAAACCGAGAAGCCGCGTCCGTGCTCCTCATCCTCCGCCGCCAGTTCCAGCAATTGGTCCGCCTTGGCGACCCATTGGCGCATGAAATCGGGCGTGCCCGCATCGCCGCTTTCCGCCGCCTCGCGGATCGGCGCGCACATATCGACGATTTCGCCGATCTTGCCGCCGCTCTCCAGCGCCATGGCGACGGAGAGGTTCCAGATATAGTTCGGGAAATATTCGAACAGAGCCATCGCGGGTCAGGCCTCCGCCGGCTGGAACAGCTTGGGGTCGGGGGCGGCATGCGGCATGGTCTGCGGACCGCCTATGCCGATCCCCCACTGGTCCATGATGCGCGGCCCCGGCTCGTGCACCTTGGCCTGATGCGTGTCGAAATCGACCTCTTCCAGTTCGGCCGTATATTCGACCGCGAAGCCTGCAGGCGTGACGAAATAGCTGAAAGTATTGTCGCCCGCCGAGTGCCGTCCCGGTCCCCAGCGAATGTCGATATCGCGCTGCTTCAGGCGGGATACGCCGCGCAGCATGCCGTCCGCATTGGTCATGTCGTAAGCGACATGGTTGAGGCACGGCGGCCCCGGCAGGATAGCGAGCCGGTGATGGGCGGAATTGCAGCGCAGGAAGCACATGAAATCGCCCAGCCAGTCGCTGACCTTGAAGCCCAGCACGTCGCAGAAGAATGTCACTGCCGCCTGGTGGTCCGGCGAATGCAGCACGATGTGGCTGATGCGCAAAGGAATGCCTTCCCACCGATCCACCTCGCGCGCTTCGCCCTTCGCCACATTGCTGGAAATCTCGAACGGAAGGCCGTCGGGGCTGAAGAAGCGGAAACCGTATCCGCCGCCGGGCGAGGCAAGGTCGCGCGGCGAATGGATCAGTTTGCACCCGGCCTCCGCAACCTTTACGTGAAGCGCATCGACATCGGCGCGACTGTCCGCCGCCAGCGCGATCACATCGACATGGTTTGCATCGGAGGGGCGCAGGCGGACGACGTGATGCTCGGGCGATCCCACGGCCCGGAACCACGCCATGCCGTCATCGGACGGGACCGCTTCCAGTCCCCAGTGATCGGCATAGAAGGCGCGTTCAGCTTCGAAGTCCTCCACCCCGTAGCCGACATAGCGTATTTCGGTCACACGGCTCATGCTTGTGCTCCTCAGATCGGTTGGGAGACCACGCTGAACATCTCCGCGGTGGCCTTGGCATTGTCGACGGGCGGCCCCTTGCCGAGCTGGCCCATGCAGATTTCGAGCGAGCGGTCGACGATATAGGCGCAGCGTTCGAAGCGGCGTTCGCGGAAGGCGGTGAAGGCCTGTTCCGGCGTGGCAGCGCGGGCGATCTCTTCGGCGAGCACGATCGAATCCTCGATCGCCATGCCCGCACCCTGTCCCAGATGCGGCGTGGTCGCGTGGACCGCATCGCCCAGCAGGACCACGCGGCCCTTGTGCCAGTCGCCGCGCAGCATCATGCCTTCCAGCGGGCGATAGACCACGCCTTCATCCTCGGTGATATGCTCGGCCAGGGCGCTGATATCGGGCGGCAATTGCCCCATCTTGCCGCGCATCGTTTCGGCCAGCCCCGCCACCGGATAGCGCGGGTTTCCGGGCTCCGGCGTGGTCAGGTAGATATACATCAGCGCATCGCTGATCGGGACGAGGCCGGCGCCGGTCGACCCGTTATAGACATGGAGCGAGTCCAGCTCCGCCGGTCGCGGTAAATTGTAGCGCCACACCGCCTGCCCGGTGAATTGCGGCCCCTCTTCCTCAGGAAAGAGCATGCCCCGCGTCTGCGAGTATACGCCGTCCGCGCCGATCACCAGGTCGAAGCGCTTGGTGCTGCCATCGGAGAAGGTGACGCGGACCGCTTCGCCATCATCCTCCAGCGTCTCCACAGTCAGGCCCAACCTGATCTCGGCGCCCGCCGCCTTCGCCCGGTCGGCCAGTACCTTCTGCAAGGCGGGACGCCCGATCCCGACATTGGCGGGGCAGCCTTCCACCAGCCGTGGCGACGGCACCTTGGCCACCAGCGTGCCGTCGGGCGCATGGACCGCAACCGCATCGAAGCCGACCGAGGCGGAGAGGTAATCGTCGAGCAGGTCCAGCTGCTTCATCGCCCGCAGCACATTGCCCTGCTGGATGATGCCGACGCCATATACGGTCCATTCCGGATCGCGCTCGATCACCGTCACCGCATGGCCATCGCGCCGCAGGGCGATTGCCGAGGTGAGCCCGCCAATGCCCCCGCCGATTATGAGTATGTCCTGACAATCCATGCGGCGATAATGGTTTGCTACATTTGATAAACAAAATCGATTGTTATAATAACATCCCATAAATTAAATGGATGGAAGAATGCGCTTCAAGGGCCTCGACCTCAACCTGTTGGTGGCGCTCAACATGCTGGTCGAGGTGCGCAGCGTGTCGCGCGCGGCTGAGCGGCTGAACTTGTCCCAACCGGCCATGAGCGCGGCGCTCGCCAGGCTACGGGAGTATTTCAAAGAGCCGCTGCTGGTACCGCAAGGCCGCCGCATGATCCCCACTGCCGCGGCCTTGTCGCTCCAGCAGGAGCTGCAACCCATCCTCGCCGATCTCGACGCGCTGATCACCCAATCCACCGCCTTCGATCCGGCGACGTCACGGCGCTGCTTCCGCATCTGCGCCTCGGACTATCTTGTGGCCGTGCTTTTCCCGCAGGTGATTCCCGCCATCCAGGCGGCGGCGCCGGGCATATCGCTCGATATCGTCCCGCCTTCGGAGCAGGCGCAGATCGATCTCGAAAGGGGTGAGCTGGATATTCTCCTGACACCCGAAGAGCATTGTGTAGCGGGCCATCCCACAAACCTGCTTTTCGAGGAGCAGCATGTCATTGTCGGCTGGTCGGGAAATCCCCTGCTGCAGGCCCCGCTTTCCGAAGAGGCCTTCCGCGATGCCGGCCACGTGGCCGTACGTATCGGCCTGACCAACCGTGCATCCTTTGCGGAAACGCAGCTGGACCAACTGGGGCAACGGCGCCGAATAGAGATATCCGCTGCATCCTTCACCAGCGTCCCGGACTTGCTGGTAGGGACCGACCGCTTGGCAGTGATGCACAAGCGGCTGGCGGTAATGATGGCAGGGCGGATGGCGATCGCCTGGCAGAACATGCCATTCGCATTCCCGATTATGCGGCAGATGATCCAGTTCAACCGCGCCCGTGCCGACGATGCTGGTTTGATTTGGCTGATCAGGCAGCTGCACTACGACTAACTGAACGTATCGGGTGCCGAAGCGGATACCGCCGCAGCCAGGTTGATCGAAGCTTCAGGCAGCACGCCAAAATGCACCGTAATGACCACATAGGCCCACTCGCCTTCATAAAGACAGCTTTCACGGAGTGCGAGTGGATAGCCGACTGCCCGCGACCGGCCCATAAGCCGCCATTCTCCTGGCCCTAATGAAGGGATCAGGGCCTCGGTAGAAAAATTTCCCAATGACTTGAGTGCCCATCTTTGTCGTCTATGGGGCACCATTTTTCATGAATGGCGGAAAACTGCCATTTCTTGCCAGCCCCATTTGAGACAGCTGAGAACTCTCGATTGAGTAGGGCGCAACAATGTCGGTTTTGCGCCCTAATTCCGGACCTCCGCACTTGATTGATTTGTAACCGAAACCGGACATTGCACTCGGAGCAACGTCCGCATCTCCAATAACCGGCTATCCAGACCGCCGAAGAGGTAACCGACCCAACAAGTTGCCGTTCGTTGCACCATCATCGAATAACGGCCGACGGAGCAAGGCCGAGGTCCTGACCAAGGGAGGCTCCCCCAAAGCGGTCGCCGACGCTCAACCCCGTGTTGGTAACGTTGTAATCAGAGGCTTCCTCACTCGGCCCAGCGCCTGTTGAGCGCCTGGCAAGTATAGCCGGCCAATCCGCCGATGGCTGTCGCTCCGGCCAGGTTAAGGAGAGACGCGCCCACAATATCCAGACTGGCAGCAAACCAGGTCACCATGCCAAGGAACCAGGCGAGCATGTTTCCGGCAATATGGTGATTACGCAGGCCGACGATCACCAGCGCCACTGCAAATACCACGACGGGCAGCGCAAACTGTCCCAGCACGGGTATGAGCGCCCCGGTGAGAGCGCCAGATCCCGCGCCAATGGCAACGCCCAGCCACAGGCACAACATGGCCGAGAGGCTGTTGCCAAATGAGGTTGGCCGGGTGAACCATGCAATAAATCCGGCAAACATGATCCAGACTTCCAGCGCTAGCGCCTCGCTGAGCCAGGCGGCCAAGGCCGCTACTGCCGAAGCAATCACGGTCCAGAGAATGAACTTCTGACGCGGATGGTTCGGCTGTCCGGCCGTCTGATTGTCAGCATCGGGCATTGTGTCGGTCCTTCTTTTTCGTCCGGTGAGTGGGGGGAGACCCAGTCGTGCGGCACTGCGCAGCCCGGTCGCGGGACGCGGCATACAAGCTCTTGCGGTGAGTGCGGCGCGGGCGACGCGCCGGTGTTTACTCCGGATTGAAGATCGCGAATTGGCGGGCGTATTCGCCATCGCGTTCGGCCCAACGTGCGGCTTTGACGCGTTCGACCAGAATCTCGCCGTCAGGCAGGTCTCCTTCGGTGAGAAGCTGCATTACCTCGGCAATGTATTCACCGAGGGGCATCGCATGCGGGTCGGTCAGCTGCTGCTCACCGGCCAGTTCGGTCTGCACATAGGGCGGAGCCAGTTCGAGTACTTCCACAGGCGAGCCGCGAAGCTGGACCCTCAGCGATTGCACCCAGGAATGCAGAAAGGCCTTGGTGGCGCAGTAAGTGGGGAAGTTGCCACGGGGCACGAAAGCCAGCCCGGAGGTCGTCGTGATGATCGTCGCTTTGGGCCTTGCCATCAGCATGGGCAGCAACGCCGCGGTCATATGCATCGTGCTGAGGATATTGGTCTCGATCATGTCCCGCGAGACCGCCAGATCGACCGGCTCCTCAGCCAGGCTTTCCGTCCTTGATATACCGGCGTTGTTTATGAGCACGTTCAGGGCAGGAAACTCCTGCCGCACACGCACAGCGAGTGCCTCGATCGCGGCGTGATCCTGCACGTCGATTTGAATGCCGGTCATTCCCGGATTTGCTGCCGTGATCTTATCGAGACGGGCCTGGCGACGGCCGACAACGATGACCTGGTTGCCAAGAGCATGAAAGGCTTCGGCAAGCCCGCGGCCAATGCCGCTAGTGCCACCAGTGATGAGGATAGTGTTACCGGTCATTTCCATCGCACTGTTTCCTTGAGTTATCGAGGGCCTGTGGGCACTCAGGCCGAGAGGGCGGGCTTCAGCTCTTCCTCACACCACTGGCGGAATGTCGTCGGCGTGGTGTTCTCAGGAGTTCTTTCCACGCCGAGATCCAGGCCATGGTCCTTGGCATCGGCCATATCGGTCATCCCCTGTGCCATCGCATCGGAGAAGCCGAATTTCAGGAAATTGGCCTTGTAGGCATCGAGCGGAATCTGCTGGTATTCGACGGGCCTGCCGAGAACCTCCGACATGATCTGCGCCATGTCGTTGAAGGAGATATTCTCGGGCCCAAGCACTGCGACTTCTTCCTGACCGGTCCAACTGTCATCCAGCAGCCAGCGGGTTGCGGCGGCGGCGATATCGCGGGTCGCTACACTCGGCAGCTTCAGGTCGCCCGAGATGGGCAGGAAGAACTTGCCTTGCTCCTTGAGCGCATTCGCTTGCATGAGGACATTGTCCATGAATGACGGCATGGTCAGCGCGCGGAAATGCACTCCCGTGCTGGCGATCAGATCGTCCATGGCGAGCGACGCGGTGACATAGCCTGCCTCACCCGCAAGTGGCGTGGTGCGCCCGAGCCCGGTAATGCCGACTATACGCTTGACGCCATGAGCCTTGAGGGCTGCGGCTGCAGGCCGGGTAAAGTCCACATAGGCAGCCGTAGCACTCTCAGCCTTCGGATCGGGCGGTGCCAGCCAGAAGACGGCATCGGCGCCCTCGAAGGCCCGGTCCACGACATCGGCATTGGCATGCGACCCCTCGACAATTTCCACGCGTTCTCGCACCGCTTCCGGAATGGTGGATGGATCACGCACGATAAGGCGCAGTTCGGCACCTTGATCGAGCAAGTTCTCGACAACACGATGACCGATATTGCCGGCCGGCGCGGTGACTACAATCATGGAGTGCTCCTGATGGTTACGAGAAGACCAACTATTGGCAGCAAATTCACTATTTGCCCCTTGGGATCGATCTGCATTGCGTCACGACAACTAGTGCATTGCGAGGCGGACGGTCCATGACATATAGTCTGTAATATCTTTGCAATCGTCCGGATCATCCGATGGACCCACTTTCCGACCTGCTTTCGCTGCTGGGGCCGCGCAGCACGATTTCCTCAGGATTTGATGCTGGCGGGGACTGGTCGATCCATTTTGGCGATCAGCAGAAACAGATCAAATGCTATGTCATCCTCTCAGGCGGGTGCTGGCTTGCGGTGGATGGCATCGACGATCCTGTGCGGCTTGAGGAGGGCGATTGTTTCGTCCTGCCGAGCGGTCGGCCATTTCGCCTCGCCAGCGACCTGTCCCTGTCGTCGCTTGCCGCTGCCACGATCTTTCCGCCTGCCCGCCAAGGCGGAGTTGTGACGTTCAATGGAGGCGGTGCTTTCTCACTGGCGGGCAGCCGCTTTGCCGTCAGCGGCAATCATGCGGACATGTTGTTGGGGATGCTGCCACCCATCGTGCACCTCCGCTCGGATTCCGATCAGACAGCGCTGCGGTGGGCGATTGACCGGATGATGGAGGAGATGCGCAATCCGCAACCGGGAGGTCAGCTCCTCACCGAGCATCTTGCTCATATGATGCTGGTGCTAACGCTTCGCGTTCATCTTTCGAGCGGTCATCGTCAGGGGACGGGATGGTTCCGCGCCCTGGCGGACAATCAATTGGGACAAGCCATTGCTGCCATGCATGCCGATCCGGCGCGGCGCTGGTCATTACAGGAGCTTGGGCAAATTGCAGGAATGTCCCGCTCGACCTTCGCGCTGCGATTCAAGGAAGCCCTTGGCGAAACGCCGATGGACTATCTCTCCCGCTGGCGCATGCTGTTGGCCTGCGACCGGCTGGAGAATGCGCGCGATCCCGTCTCGGTCATCGCTCCGGAGCTTGGCTATCAATCCGAAAGCGCGTTCAGCACTGCATTCAAGAGAGTGATGGGCTGTTCGCCGCGCCAATATTGCAGGCGGTCCGCAGCAGGTACTCCTGGCAGTCCGGAAATGGCCCCGTACTGACAATAGCTGCCTGTTTGCTGGCAGGGCAATGTGTCGATGTCAGTCCCGAAGATCCTGAAATTCCGCCAGCACGTCCATTGCTTCCGCGATCTTGAGCATGTCTTCCTCCTCAAGTCTGCGCTTGGGGCCCCGCATGACCATGCCCCAATGGACGCCTTGATCTCGGGTCAGGTTGAGATCGCCGAGAAGCGGTCTGATCGGAGCAGGCTGCGCGTCCTTCAGATAATTCACATCGACGCGATAGGGATTGAAGTTCATCGCCTGCTCCACGCGATATGGCGCATCCGATGTCACCCAACCGATCGTCGTGAAGGCTTGCACCGTCTCACCTTCCCCCATGCCCTCGCGCGCGGAATAGTAAACGATCCAGTCGCCCTTCTTGAGAGATTTGACGGCAATGTGCTTGCCGTGTCCAAGCTGGGCAAAACCGCCGTCGCGACCACCGCGCGCATGCTGCGCCGAGGCGATCCCCATCCAGAATGTCACAGTTCATTCCTCCTGGAGCGCATGTGCACAGCGTTGCAGCAGGGTTCTGAGCAAATTGACCTCATCGCCTGTCAGGTCTTCGAGCATCTGGCGCTCGGCAGCTTCCGCCGCGATTGCGCCGGCCTGTGCCGCTGCACTGCCTTTTTCGGTCAGTTCGGTCATGATGATGCGGCCGTGCTCGGGATGCGGCGTACGGACGATAAAACCGTCCCGCTCTAGTGTAACAAGCATGCCCTGCATCGATTGGGGCGTCACGAATGCGGCACGTGCCAGCGAGGCATTCGAAATGCGCGGATTGTCGCCAATCGCGAGCAGTACTGCGTTCTGCGAGGCGGACACTCCGGTCCCGGCCAGTTCGGCCTCCAGCCGTTGTCGCAGACGATGTTGGACGACCTTCAAGCAGTAGCCGATCCACGCCTCGTCACTCGCAGTATCCATTTTGCGCATTGACATATCAGGGTCCTGATATAAATATAAGGAACCTGATAATATGCCGGAGCATCCAGAATGACAATGCCGTTCGGACCATCATTTATCGCCCTTCAGGTTCGCGACCTCGCCACGTCGGCACAGTACTACAAGGATGTATTTGGCTTCACCGCCGAAGACCGCAATCCGCCTGGCGCAGTGGTCTTTGCGACCAGACCGATCGCCCTGGCACTTCGCGAACCATTGCGGCCGTTGCCTGAAAGCGGCCCCTTGGGAACCGGCATGGTCTTGTGGGTGGCCTGTGACGATGCGGACGCGTTCCACGATCTGATCGTTGAACGCGGTGGAAAGGTGCTGAGTCCATTGAACGATGGGCCGTTCGGTCGGTTCTTTGTGGCCAGTGATCCTGATGGCTACGCACTCACTTTCCATACCGCGCAGAGTTAATAAGGCGCGGGCCATTCCCTGGGCATTCGCTCCTTTCAGGCCCGCGGTGCGTTTGGTCTGACAGAGGACGGTCCATTCACGGCCAAGCGCGGTTATACCGCCATGTCACTGGATCCGCTGCGGACAACCTTGCGTTGACTGACTGAACACTCTCCTATATGTGGCGTTGCCGGATCGAAGGAGTTTTGTGTGGCCCGACCCAGAAGTGATGAGAAGCGAAGTGCCATCCTGTCGGCAGCAACTTGTGTGATTGCCGCTCAGGGCCTGGGGGCGGCTACGGCAGCGATTGCCAAGGAGGCCGGGGTCTCCAACGGCTCGCTGTTCACCTATTTCGAAACGAAGGCGGATCTGCTGAACCAGCTCTATGTCGAGCTGAAGAGCGAGATGAGCTCTGCCGCTCTGGACCAGCTTCCGGCCGAGGGAGATGTTCGCGCACAGGCATTCAAAGTGTGGCAACAATGGATCCGCTGGGGCGCGACCTTCCCGCAGAAACGCCGGGCGCTTGCCCATCTAAACGTGTCGGGTGAGATCACCGAAGAGAGCCGGCAGGTCGGCCATCAGGTCATGCTCGGCTTTGCCGAGATTCTGGAACGAAGCCGCAAGACCGGCCCACTAAGCGAAGCGCCGCTGGAATTCGTCATGCTGCTCGTAAACGCTCTCGCAGACACGACGATGGATTTTATGACTAGCCATCCGACGCAAGCGGACGAGCATAGCAAGACTGCGTTCGAAGGCGTCTGGCGCATGCTCGCCTAGAGTTTTGATCAATTCATGACTGACTGGACAGACAATTTATGAGCTCGATTATCCAAGACACCGCCGCCCCGCTTGCTCTCATCACCGGGGCTTCCTCCGGCATCGGTCAGGCCTTCGCCCGCCGCCTGGGTGCCGAGGGGTACAACCTTATCGCAATTGGCCGAAGGCGCGAAAGGCTGGACGCACTCGTTACCGAACTTGCCAATGTCGAGGTTCGGCCGATCGTGGCGGATCTCGGTATCGATGCCGGTGTGGAGGTGGTTGCGGATCTGTGCGCAGCCGAGAGCCTGACCATGCTCGTCAACAATGCCGGGGTGGCGCATTACATGCCATTCACCGAGCTACCGGCGCAGAAAGCAGCCGAACTGCTGCAGGTCAAAACCGTCGCTCCCACGATGCTGTCCCGCGCAGCTGTTCCGGGCATGGTCGCAAGGCAAAGCGGCGCGATCATCAATGTATCGGGCATGCTTGCCTATGGCGCGTCGGCACCGCTTGGGCCAGCGCCCGGGCGGGCGACCTATGTTGCGACGCTGGCCCATCTCGTCGCACTAAGTCAGGCGCTGCACGAGGAGCTGAAGGGGCACGGAGTGCGAGTGCAGGCTCTATGCCCAGGCATTGTCGCAACGGAGTTCCACGAGAGGCAGGGAATGGATCTCAGCGCGCTTCCCCGCATGTCGCCCGAAGACGTGGTGACTGCCAGCCTGCGCGGCCTCGAACTTGGCGAAGTGGTTTGCGCGCCCGGTGTTGAGCGGGTGGAGCTGCTCGATGCGGCGCAGCAGGCCAACCTGGCAGCCTTCGCAGGACAGTCACCGCAATTGGCGCAGCGTTATCGCGACGCGAAGCCCTGAAACGCCTCCGACCTCCTGAAAGGATGATGGACATGAATACGCAATCGGTGCTGGTCACCGGTGGAACCGGCTTTATCGGCGGCTGGGCCATCGTCGCGCTTTTGAGCCGGGGCTATCACGTACGCACCACCATTCGCAGCGCGGACAAGGAAGCGTGGCTTCGCGCGCAGATTGCCACGCAGATTGATGCCGACGACCGCTTGTCCTTCGCGCTCGCGGATCTCACTGACGATACCGGATGGGACTCGGCAGTCGCTGGATGCGACTATGTCCTTCACGTTGCAGCGCCAGTCGGCGTCAAGGGCGCGCGCGATCCGGACGATTTGATAATTCCGACCCGTGATGGCGCACTCCGCGTCCTGCGGGCATCCTGCCGGGCCGGTGTAAAACGCATTGTCCTGACCTCGGCAGTCGAGGCGTGCAGGCCGCCCATGAGCAGTCCGGACAGCGTTGGTGATGAGACCCGGTGGACTGACCCGAAGGACAAGAGGCTCGGCCCATATCGCCTGGCCAAAACGTTAGCTGAGCGCGCCGCCTGGGATTTCATGCGCAATCAGGCGGGGGCGACAACTCTCACCACGATCCTGCCAGCGGCCGTGCTCGGGCCAGTGTTCAGCGCTGACTACGCCCATGCGCTGAGATTGATACAAGGCATGTTGACGGGCCAAATGCCAGGAATCCCCCGCGCGGGCTTCTGCGCCGTGGATGTTCGCGACGTGGTCGACCTGCACATCCTGGCCATGATCGCACCTGAGGCGGCAGGAGAGCGCTTTATCGCCGCCAGCGATTGGGTGTGGATGTCCGACATGGCCGAGATTTTGCGTTGGACGCTGGGTGATGACGCGCAAAAAGTACCGAAGCGGAAACTCCCGAACTTTCTGGTTCGCCTTGCTGCGCTGCGCGATCCTTCGGCACGGTTTCTGGTTCCACTCCTTGGCCGAAAGCACGAATTCACTTCCGCCAAGGCACAGGAGTACCTTGGTTGGAAGCCGCGCTCGGCGAAGACCACGATCATCGATACAGCACGAAGCGCCATCGCGGTTGGAACTGCTTAGGCCAGACCGTGCCCCAACCTGATGAGGCCGCGAAGGTCAATGGCTACGGCAGCTTACGCATGTTCACAGCCCAAACTGAGCATTCCGCTACCGGCCCATAAGCTGCCATTCTCCTTGCCCTAATGTAGGGATCAGGGTCTCGGTAGAAAAATTTCCCAATGATTTGAGTGCCCATCTTTGTCGTCTATGGGGCACCATTTACCTGTTTCTCAACATCCCCCGATATCTCGACAAACCCGCAGAAGACGGGAACTACGCGCCGAAGCGCCGGCGCAGTTCCGCGGTTGACATACGGGAGGCAGGTGCCGGTTCAGCACAACCCGTAGCCACCAGCTCCAGACCCTGGCCTCCGGGCCGCCTTCTGAGCAATTCGACCAGCCTGACATTGGTGAGAGTCGAGCCTGGCAGGGTGGACCGAGATGATCGGGCAGCTCGCCGATCTGCCGGATATCGACCCGCTGCCGAACTTCGAAGCGCTCCTGTCCATCTCGAGCAGGTTGTCACTCCATTCAGCTGCTATGCTTGCCATTCACCGGCTTCCGCTTGCCTGGATTGTTCTGCACCTGTCTGGTTCCCGGCCAAATAACTAGAGCGCTGAGCTCCGGATATTCGTGGATCGCAAGAGCATTGAGAAGACGAGGTGAATGAAGGGGATGCGAGCGCTGGCGATATCGGAGCCTGCGGGCTCTACCGATGGCCGGCGGAGGAGCTTTAGCCATCATCCGGTTCCGGGACGGTGTCGCGGTTCCATCGCATGGGGATACACGCCGTGGCAGGGAATGTCGGGAGGCGGCGGCTTCGGACTGCCCGAGCACACATGGCCTCATCAAATCTGATTCAATTGTTCGCAGATTGGCAAGACACCCATTCCTAGGGTCTGGCCAGCTTGTTCTTTGGGGGGAACATCCAAATGAAATTTGCCAGCTACGGCGCTCGAAGCGAGCTGCTGTATCGGTCCTGTCTGATAATGGCCGGTCTCGCATGCCTGCATGCAAACGCGGCATACGGCCAGGCGACGAGCCGCGTAACGCCTGAGACCGCCGCGCCGGTGGAGCGCTTGCCCGATGGCGAGCTTGCCTTGCCCGAGACCCGTGTGACCGCGGCGCCCGAAGGGGCCGAAGAGCTGTTCGTGGAGGTCGGCATGATCGAAGTGGTCGATGCCGATCCAGCCTTCGCGGCAGAGATCGAACGGATCGTCGCGCCCTATGCCGGCCGGACCGTCGCGGTTTCCGAGCTCTATGGCGTCGCCGCGCAGATCGAGGCGCTCTATGCCCGCTCCGGCCAGATCCTGACGCGTGCTACCGTTCCGCCGCAGCAGCTGACCGATGGCTCGACCTTCCGCATCCGCATCGTCGAAGGCTTCATTGAAGCGGTCGATGCCAGCGCGCTGCCGGCCAGGGTGCGCTCTGCGGTCGAGGCGCGCGCCGCACGGCTGGTGGGCCGCCGGCGCCTGACCATGCGGGATATCGAGCGGCACCTGCTGCTCGCCGCGCGCGTTCCGGGCGTGGCGCTGACCAGCGCGCTGGCGCCGGGCGAGCAAGTGGGCGGCGCGCGGCTGATCCTCAATGCGGACTATCGCCCTGTTTCCGGCCGCATCGGCGTCGAGAACCGGCTGAGCGATGCCTATGACAATTGGAGCGTGGACGCACAGATCGTCCTCAATTCCATGCTGGGTGCGGGCGAGCAGATCTATGCGGTCGGCTCCACCGCAACGGATTTCGCGATTTTCGAGAATGCGCCCATGCGCCGGATCGCCGGTGCAGGTGTGATCGTTCCGATCGGCACGGACGGGCTGACGCTGAATGCGGAATATCTCCACGCCGATACCAACCCGAACATGCCGCAGGGCGCCGCGCCGATTGCGGGCAAGCTCGACCGTGTGGCGCTGCGCCTGCGCTATCCGCTGGTGCTGACCCGGCAGGAAAGCCTGAACCTGTCGGCATCCTTCGACCTTCTGGAGGAAAGCCAGCGCGTGCGCGGCTTCAGCCCGGCGCTCAGCCGTGACAAGCTGCGCTTCGTCCAGCTGGGCATGGACTGGAGCAAGGCGCTTGGTGGAGGCACCGTGGTCAGCGCCGACCTTGCCGCAACGCAGGGCCTCGCGATCTTCGATGCGCGCGATGAGGCCGATGCACTGGCGAGCGGCGTATTGCTGTCCCGCCAAGGAAGCGAGCCCGACTTCACCAAGATCGAGGGTTCGGCAAGTCTCGCCCTGCCCATTGGCGGCGGTTTCCTGCTGACGGGTATTGCGCGCGGCCAGGCCAGCCTGTCGGGCGCCTTGCCGAGCTCGGCGCAATTCTCTCTCGATGCGGCAGACGCGCTGTCGGGGTTCGAGCTGGGATCGATCAATGTCGATAGCGGAGCGACCGGGCGTATCGAGCTGGCATTTGCCGGCTATCCGCAGGTCCCGTTCGTATCGCCCTATCTCTTCGCTGCCGGAGGGCTTGGCCGCGTGTCGCAGCCGACCGTGCTCGAGCGGCGCGACGTCGATGGCTGGTCGCTGGGCGGCGGGCTTCGCTTCGAACTGGAGCACGGCCTGTCCGCCCATGGCGAACTGGCGCGCAGCCACAGCAACATATTCAACGATGACGATACCCGCATGACCGCCGGTATCGCGTTCCGTTTCTGACAGCTCGGGGGGAGCCCAGAACCATGACAAACCGCACCAAGATCGTCCTTTCCGCATCCACCATCCTGTCCTCGATGGCGCTTGCCGCCACGGCGCAGGCGCAGGCCGTGCCCAGCGGCGGCAGTGTTGAAGCTGGATCGGCAACCATCTCCACAACGGGCAACCTACAGACGATCACCCAGACTTCTGAGCGCGCGGTGATCAACTGGACAGACTTCAGCATCGCCAGCGGGAGCACTGTCGTCTTCACCCAGCCAGCCGGCAATTCGGCCACGCTCAACCGCGTGACCGGCACGGCGCAAAGTACCATTGCCGGAAATCTGATCAGCAATGGCGCGGTCTATATCGTCAACCCCAACGGCATCCAGATAACCTCTTCGGGCCTCGTCAGCACCTCGAGCGGCTTCGTCGCCTCCACGCTCGATATCACCGATGACGATTTCATGGCCGGGGCTGGCACCTTCGGTGGCGATGGCACGGGCACGGTCAGCAACCGCGGGACAATCGTCGTCGGAACAAATGGCTATGTCGGTTTGCTCGGCGGCCAGGTCGATGCGGGCGGAACCATCGCAGCGGGCACCATCGTGATCGGCGCGGTCGAGGCAGCGACGCTCGATCTGAATGGCGGCGGCTTCCTCCAGCTGGTGATGCCGGGCATAACGCCGGGCAGCACCCATATTACGCTGGGCGCAGGTAGTGCACGCGCGGCGGTGCGCGGTGCAGTGAACCTGCCGGGTAGTGTCGAGGCTACCTATGTCACCGGCACCAATGGCAATGTCACCCTGTCGAGCGTCGTGACAGGAGCCAAGGTACTTGTCGCCGGGACCGGCGACGTGACGGTGAGCGGCACCACCATTTTGGCTGGAAGCGGCCCGATGGTGATCGGCGCGCGGGGCGGCATTTCGGTCAACGCCGCCTTATCTAGCGGCGCCGACAAGGTGATCCTGCGCGCCGATGCAGCAGGCACGGGTACCGGCACGGTCGATTTCGGCACGGGCGGCTCACTGTCCTTCGCCGGAACCGGGCAGGCGGTAGACATTTTCTACAATCCCGCCAGCTATGCCGCGCCGACGAATTTCAGCGCCAACCTCGTCGGCGCCGGTGCCGCCACCGCTACCCTGAACGCCTATATGCTGGTGAACGATGTGAACCAGCTGCAGGCGATGGACACCAATCTCGCCGGTATCTACGCGCTGGGCCGCGATATCGATGCCTCGGCCACCGCTGGTTGGAATGGTGGTGCGGGCTTCGATCCGATCGGCTCCTCTTCCAACCATTTCACCGGTACACTCAATGGTCAGGGCCATGTGATTTCAGGTCTGACCATTGACCGGGAATATTTCAATGACATTGGCCTGTTCGCCTCTCTCGAATCGGGCAGCCTGATCCACGATCTCAGCCTCGATGGCGGCAGCGTAACCGGGTTCTACTACACAGGCGCACTAGCAGCCAGAAGCACAGGCGGAACGATAAGGAACGTTTCTTCAAGCATGGCAGTGACGGGGGACTACGACATTGGCGGGTTAGTGGGGGTAGCCGATGGTACCACCATCGCCAATGCGTTTGTCAGCGGGGCAGTCTCTGGCATTTCCAATATTGGCGGACTGGTCGGGGAGACCAACGACGTCAGTATCAACAACGCATTCGTTTCTGGCGCAGTCTCCGGCGGCTCGGATGTTGGCGGAGTGATTGGCTTTGATATCCTCGAAAGTGTAGTCAGCAATGTCCATGTCTCCGGCAGCATCACGGGAAGCTCCTTCGTTGGCGGGGTGATCGGCACTGGAGTCTTAACAAATGTCTCCAATGCCTATTGGGACACATACTCAACGGGCCGAGGCACCGCGATCGGGGACAATCTCTCAGCCACCGTGAACGCAACGGCCGTCACCAGCGATCCGGCGCAATCGGCTGCGGCAAATTACGCCTTCACCGTAGGTACTTACAGCAGCCTCGATCTCACCAACACATGGTTCCAGGCAGAGGGCATGCGCCCGATCCTGCGCAGCCTGGCCAACCCGGCCGTGGGCGGGGTGATCGACATCACCAATGTCTACCAGCTGCAGCTGATGGGCGCGAACCTTGGTGCCAGCTATCGCCTTGCCAACGATATCGACGCCAGTCTTGCCGATGGCAGCGACATCTCCGGCATATGGGACAGCCGCGGCTTCGCGCCGGTTGGCGATGGCTCCACGGCATTCACCGGTGCGTTCAATGGTCAGGGCCATGTCATTTCGGGCCTGACGATCAATCGTCCGGACAAGGATTATATCGGTCTCTTCGGCTATAGCAGTGGCTCGATCCGTGATGTCGGCCTGCTAGATGTGGACCTGGAAGGATATGAGGCCGTCGGGGGGATTGCTGGCGTCCTCCTTGGCTCGATCGACAATGCCTATGTTACAGGATCAATAACAGGGTATGCCGCATCGGGCGGTCTGGCCGGATATGGGGGTGGGGTTATCCAGAACTCCTATACGGCGGTTAGTCTATCCGGATATTCCAGGACGGGCGGGCTGGTTGGTAACTCTTACCAGCTGGCCATAAGCAATTCCTATTCTTCAGGCGCTGTAGCAGGATATCAGTTGGTTGGTGGCCTGATTGGCGTTAGCGAAGGAAACACCGTCATCAGCAAAAGCTATGCGGCGGGTGCAGTCTCAGGGACCAGCGATGTCGGAGGCCTTCTCGGTTTTAACCCGGACAGCACCACCACGACCACGGATAGCTACTGGAATATGGAAACCACCGGGCGGACTGGGAGCCTCGGACGAGGCACTGCCATAGGCGGCACCGGCCTCACCACCGAGCAGATGCAGCAGGCGGCCAGCTTCACCAATTGGGACATCAGCGGCACTGGCGGCGAGGACACGATCTGGCGCATCTACGAAGGCAGCACCGCTCCGCTGCTGCGCAGCTTCCTGACCCCGCTGACGGTATCGCTGGCAGACGCCACGGTCACCTATGACGGGACGATGCAATCGCTCGACTCCGGCAGCTATACGCTCGGTAGCGGCGGCAATCCGGCACTCGTCTTCGGCACACTGACGGGCGGCGTTTCGGGCACCGATGCGGGCGCCTACCACTTCACCGATCCCGTGGGTCTCTATTCGAACCAGCAAGGCTATGACCTGATGGTCGGCACCGGCACGCTCACCATCGATCCGCGCGCCATCACCGTGACGGCGGATGCGCAAAGCCGCATCTATGGCGATGCCAACCCGGCGCTGACCTACACGGTGGGCGGGCAAGGCCTGGTGGGTGGCGACACACTGAGCGGCGCGCTGGCTACTGCAGCTACCGTGACCTCCAATGTCGGCACCTATGGCATCACGCAGGGCACGCTCGCCGCTTCGTCCAACTACACGTTGACCTATGTGGGTGCGGACCTGACGGTCACGCCGCGTGCCTTGAGCGTGGTTTACACCGCCGATGCGGCGAACCGCATTTACGGCGATGCCAACCCGGCACTGACCGGCAGCTTTTCGGCCACCGGCCTCGTCAATGGCAATACGCTGTCCGGCACGGCGATCTGGACGACCTTGGCGGACCTGACCTCCGATGTTGGCAGCTATGGCGTGACCGGCTCCGGCCTCAGCGCCAGCAGCAACTACACGCTCAATGCCAGCCAGGCGCCGGGCAATGCCAGTGCTTTGATCGTCACCCCGCGTGCGTTGGACGTTGTCTACACCGCCGATGCGCTGAGCCGGATCTATGGCGATGCGAACCCGGTGCTGACCGGCAGCGTTGCGGCCACCGGCCTCGTCAATGGCGATACGCTTTCGGGCACGGTGAGCTGGGCGAGTGTGGCAGGGGTAACCTCCGATATCGGCAGTTATGCCGTCACCGGCTCGGGCCTCAGCGCCGGCAGCAACTACACGCTCAATGCCAGCCAGGCGGCGGGCAATGCCAGTGCACTGACCGTCACGCCGCGTGCCGTCACGGTGCTGGCCGATGCGGCAAGCCGAATCTACGGCGATGCCAACCCGGCGCTGACCTACACGGTGGGCGGAATGGGCCTGGCGAATGGCGACACGCTGGGCGGCGCGCTGGCCACCAGTGCGACCGCAGCCTCCGATGTAGGCACTTACGGCATCACGCATGGTACGCTCGCAGCCTCGCCCAACTATACGCTTGCCTATGAGGGTGCGGAGCTGACGATCACGCCGCGCATGCTGGCCATCATCGCCGATGCGCAATCGCGCCTGTTCGGCTTTGCCAATCCGCAGCTGACCTATGGCGTCAGCGGTCTCGTCAATGGTGACAGCCTGACGGGCGCACTGGCGACTGCCGCCAATGTGGCTTCCTTGCCCGGGACCTATTCCATCGACCTGGGCACGCTGGCCGCCTCGGCAAACTATGTGATCGACTATACTCCGGCAGAGCTGACGGTAATGCCGGTCGAGACGGAATCGGTGTCCAATGTGATCGGCGGCGGCTTCGGTCAGGCGCCGGGCATCGGCGCGGGCGTCAGCGGAAATGGTGCCGGTGCTGGCGAGGCCGGAGGGGCTCCGACGCTCAACCCGGTTGCGCTCAGCGTGGACTTCGGCGGAACTGGCGGAGGATCCTCCAACGGTGCGGAAAGTAACGGCGGAGAGGGCGGCGAGGCCCCGCTGCCAATCTGTCCTGAGGGAGGCGATCCCGCCAGCGGCAGCTGCCAGCCTTCTCCAGGCTAAGGCGCCGACGCCCGGCTACTCCATCACATTCGCTTCGGGCGGCGTCAGCTCGATGTGGATGCCGTCTACCTCCGGCCCGTTGGGGGGCATCTGGTAGCCATGGGCGATCAGGCGCGATTCCGGCAGGTCGAGCGCGGGCACGCTGTCGGGCCAGTAGTTCTCCGGGACGCGCCCTGAGACAGGGTTCTTGTAGTGGAACCACATCGGCAGGATGTCTGGCCAGGCATAGGTCACGCCCGTCCCTCCGCGGAAATGCTCCGCGCGGCGGCCAAGCTCGGTCATCAATATGTCGGGCGGCAGCCGTTCGACCAGCGGGCTCTGCCCGGCGGCCTGGCCGGGCGGGCTGACCGGCACACCGGCCCAGCCGTCCTTCCAGTTCTGGCTGGTCATGTAATGCTCGTCGATCGTCAGGCTCCATAGCCGCCAGATGCCGTCCTCCAGCACTGCCTGGTCGTTGGGATACATGCCCGAATTGAAGCCGGGTGAGTAAAGGGAGTTCCCTTCCTCTCCCGCCTCGCGCCGCAGGCCGGTTCGCGGCTGCCACAGGCGGGTGCGCAGATTGGCCGATCGCCCGTCATGCGAGACGTGGATGACCGGCTGGAAGCGCCAGTGATAGGAGATGCCGTCACGCAGTTCGGGCGGCTCTCCCCACATGGTCGTGGCGGCGGCCTTGATCCGTTCGCGGCCGAGATAGAAGCCGGCAAAGGGCGAATGCTTGTTGCCGTCCTCGGCGAAGATCGATGACAGCTCCACCCAGAAGAAATCGTCGAGGTAATAGCCATAGGCGGAGGAGACGTTGACAACGCCGTCATAGGCGAGCGAGCGTTGCAGGCGGCGTCGTGCATCGAGAAAGCGCTCGGCATCGCTGCGCGCAGGGCTGGCCGATTGCGCTGGCTCCAGCGCGGGGGTGAGCGGGGCGGACCCGGCAAGCTCGAAGCCCGTGATGGTGACGTCCATTCCGGTCACCGGATGCGGCTCGGTAAAGGCCGGGAGCACACCATGGCGCAGATGCGCGGTGCCGCCATGCGCCCAGCCGGAAGCATAGTCGGCCTCCAGCAGCGGATAGATGCGCATCTCGCGGATCTTCCATAGCCCCTCATCAAGCACGAAGCGGTTGCGGAACACGGCGAAGCTCCAACCTGCTTCCCCACCATCGCTCATCATGCCGAGGGCAATGCCGCGGGCATAGGCCTCACGCCGGTTATCGGCGACGGTGACGATGGTGTCGAAGCTGGGATGCTCGTTGAACTGGCCCTGTTCGAGGCCCTGCGGCCCCATGCGCTCCATCGCCTGCCGGATGGCGTCGGGTCCCGCAAAGGTGCCGACCCCGGCAATCTCCACCACCCCATCGGTCGCAAAGAGATCGACCACATCGTCCCACATCTTGCGGTCGACATAATAGCCATAGGCGTTCTGCAGGTTGCGGACGACATCCTCCGCATTCATCGCGGCGATGCGGTCTTCCAGGCTGTCGAGCGTGGCATTGCTCTGCGGGGCCGCGCCCTCGGCGGGCGGGACGGGAATGCCGGTTTCGTCCACCGTGAAGTGGAACGGCACCTGCGGCAATTGGGCGTTGCCGATATTCGCCCAGCCATTGGCGTAGTCGCCCTCGAACTGCGGGAAATAATGCAGCCGGGACAGTTTCCATGTGCCGCCTTCGAGCACATATTCGTTCTCGTATACGCCGCCTTCGATCGAGCTGCCGCCCTCGCCATCGCCGGACATGGTCATGCCCATCCAGCGCGATTTCGCGCTCCCGCCATCGGCCGAGAGATTGACCAGCGGGTCCTCTATGAACTCGGCGTGCAAGGCGCCCGGCGCCAGCCCGCGCGGGCCGATGCGGGCGCGCAGCCAGTTCTCGATCGCTGGCCTGCCGCGCAAGCTTTCCTCTCCCCAGACCAGTTCGGCATCATCCGCGAACAGGGCTGCCATTTCAGCGGCGAGGCCGAATTGTGCATATTGGGCGTAGAAGCGCTGGAGGTCCTTCACCTCGCGGATCGCCTCGACCCGCGAGACGTCGCGGGCCAGCTCGTCGATCTGCACGCGCGAGACGTCCTGCGCTGCAGGAGCGCCGGGCAAGGCGGCAACAAGCAAGGCTGCGATCAGCGATAGGGAACGCCGCATGAAATCCTCCCACACGTCAGTATTCTTATAGTCTGGGCACGCAGGATGTTGGGCGGGACGCGAACATTCAAGCGCGCTGTGCCCGCACGTCCTGCTTGCGCGGATTCAATGCCCTTTGGGTCAAACTCTGGCCCGATCCGGGGCGTGGCGCCGCCGATTTGACCGGCGCGGCGGCCATTGTTGCACATCGGCGACCGGAGGCGGTTCGGGCTCAGTCCAGTCAATTTCCCCCTCCTGCGCAGGCAAGTGCCCAACCGGCCAAGCCCATTATCTGCCCGGCATAAAATAAACGGGAGGTTTGGGATGAAACTGAAGGTTACTCTTTGTGCTGCTTCGCTGCTGGCGCTCGCCGCCTCGCAAACGGCCATGGCGCAGGACGCGGCGAACGAACCGCGCGAGGAGAATTCGCGCGACGACAACGTCATCTTCGTTACCGGCACGAAAATTGCCACCGATGTGCAGGACGTGCCGATCGCGATTACCGCGATCACCTCGGAAACGCTGGAATCGCGGGCGCTGACCAATACGTCGGAGCTCGGCGCGATCGTGCCGAACGCGACCTTTCGCAAGTCGCAGGGCGTCTTCGGTCCCGCAGTCTCGGTCTATTTGCGCGGCATCGGCCAGACCGACCCGCAATTCAACGGCGAGCCCTCGGTCGCTTACTATATCGACGACGTCTATTATCCGTTCCTCTTCGGCTCCCAGTTCGACCTTCTCGACCTGGAGCGCGTGGAGGTCCTGCGCGGACCGCAAGGTACGCTCTTCGGCCGCAACTCGATTGCCGGCGCGATGAACCTGGTCTCGCGCCAGCCGAGCCTGACGGAGGCCACGGGTTTCGTCGACGTTACCGTTGGCGCCTATAACCGCAGGGACCTGCGCGCGGGTTTCACCGTGCCGCTGACCGACACACTGGCCATCGGGGCATCCTTCATTTCGAAGAAGCGCGACGGCTATCAGGAGATGCTGGATTTCTCCTGCCAGATGCACCTCAACGGTACGCCGGAACTGGCGGGGACCTTCCCCTTCCAGTCGCCCGAAACCAGCTTTGGCGGCACGCGTGAGCCTACCAGCTGCGTTATCGATCACCTGGGCGGCGAGGATACGCGCGCCGTGCGCGGTTCGCTGTACTGGGCGCCGACGCCGGATGTCGAGGTGTCGATTTCGGCCGACTATACGGACCAGAACGACGAAATTCCCGCCGAGTACATTTTCGATACCGATTATGCGCAGACCACCACACGCGCAAACTTCGTGACGGCGGCGGACCAGTTCTCGATCCCCGGCACGCCGTTCCGCTGGGACGAAAGGTTCGAGACGGGCGATCCGTACCAGACTTTCGACAATTACTGCGATCCCTTCCCGGCGGGCACGCTGATCCCGGGCAACAGCTATTACAACGGTTCGATCTTCAAGGGCGGCAATTGCCACGGCAACACCGTTCCGCTGACCAGCCAGGGCGTGCAGGGCAAGATCGTGGTGGCGCTCAACGGGAATCTCGATGTGACCGCCATTGCCGGATATCGCGAACTGGATCTCAGCTTCGGTGCGGCATCGGACGGGACGGTGCTCAACGATTCGGTGATCTATCACGAATTCCACGAGAGCCATCTCACCGGCGAATTGCGGCTGACAGGCCAGTACGACTTCTTCGATTTCGTCACCGGCGTATTCTATTATGACGGCGAGGCCGATCACTTCGGCAATCCGCAGGGCGTGCGTGCAGGCACGCAGCGTTTCCAGAACGATGTCTACGAGCCTTCGGCGCTGGCCGGATATCTCAACGTCAATGTGCGGCCGACAGACCGCCTCTCACTGGTCGGCGGCCTGCGCTATTCGAAGGATGAAAAGGGCGTCTATTTCGAAAGCCTGACGGACAATACGCCGCCGGGCGAGACGACCTTCGTTCCCTCCGGAGCCAGCACCGTTTTCGATATCGATATCGAGAGCAAGCGGTGGGACTGGAAGGCCGGTGTCGACTTCGAGGTCAATGACAACCTGCTGCTCTATGCTTCCGCCGGATCGGGCTATCGCCTGCCGGGCTTCAATGTCCGTCCCTCGCAGGCCGGGCAGGAAGGCCAGACGCCGGGCGAGGCGCTGATCAGCTACGAAATCGGCGCCAAGGCCGAATTCTGGGATCGCCGTATCAGGCTGAACGTGTCAGCATTCCAGATGGACTTCACCGAACGTCCGGCGGGCTTCTCCGGCCAGGAAGGCCAGTGGAACGATGACCTCACCGGGCTGGTGGCGGGCGGTTCGACCGTCGTCTCTGCCGGACCGGAGGGCTCGGACTTCGCCAATGCCTTTACCACCTGCCGTCCCTATGACGCGGCAACCGACGGCCCGCCGGTGCTCAACACCACGCCCGACCAGGGTGTTGGCGTCGCCTGTGTCGCGCGCAGCTTCAGCTATGCAGTGGCAGAGGGCAGGATCCGTGGTTTCGAGGGCGAACTGGAAGCAGAACCGATCGACGATCTGCGGATCAACGGATCGGTGGGCTTCAACTCCTACAAGTCCGAGGACGAAGCTCAGCGCACGGCCGTGCCTGACTGGAATGCCAGCGCCGGTATCCAGTACGAGGTGCAGACGCCGATGCTCGACGGCTCGATCACGCCGCGCCTCGACTGGTTCTATTCCGGCACGATCTATTACAGCACCTTGCCCGAATATCAGGACAGCACGCGGCAGGACGCCTTCTCGACCTTCAACGGCCGCATCACCTACAGGAACGAACCGCTCGACTTCGAAGTCGCAGTCGGCGCGACGAACCTGTTCAACAAGTTCTACTACCGTCAGAAAGTCATCTTCCGGGGTTTCGGACTGCCGACCAATCTCGGCCAGCCTGCCGCGCCGCGGGAATGGTATCTCAGCGTCAAGAAGCGTTTCTGATCGCTTTATTGCCGGACCGGGCAAGACCTGCCCAGTCCGGCGTCGCCATGACGGGGTTGTTGAAGCGGGAAAGGTCCGGGCGGCATGACAGCCAGACTGGTCGATACACATGCACATTTGATCGCGGACGACTGGACCACCTATCCGGCGCGCCCGTTCACGCCGGACCTGCCGGTTCCGGACCGTCCATCCTTCACCATGACGGCCGAGCAATTGCTCGCCGAAATGGACCGGCACGGCGTGACGAGCGCCTGCCTGGTCCAGCGCGGCCATATCTATGGCTATGACAACAGCTATATCCTCGATTCCGCCGCGCGTTATCCGGATCGTTTCCGGCCCGTCGTCATCCTCGATACGCAGGACCCGGAAACGGCGGACCACTACCGCGACCTTGTGCGCAACAGGGGCGTGGCGGGCTTTCGCATGGCCAATAGCAGGCCGTGGATCCTCGATACCGCCTGGCTCAGTTCGCCCAGTGCGATGGAGGTGTGGAAGGCCTGCGCGGAGCTGGGCACGCCGATGACCGTCATCGTCTTCGACAACCAGCTTTCCTATGTCCTGCCGCTGATCAAGCTGATCGCCCTTATGTATCCCGACCTGCCGGTCATCCTCGACCATGGGGCCATGCCCTACGGGATTTCGCAATATGAAGTGGCGCTGCGCGAGGAGGCGGGCGAAACGGTGACCATGCCGCCGCCGCCCGATTACGGGATAGATGCGACGATTGCGATCTTCGAGGATGTTCCGAACGTCTATTTCAAGATCACCGAAATCAACATGGAGCGGCTGGTGAAGGCGGAGGTCGAAGCGGCCGCGCTCGTCCGCCACATGGTCGATCGTTTCGGCCCCGGCAGGCTCGTCTGGGGCTCCGATGTCGGCCAGAGCATGCTGTGGAATTATGCCGAGAAGGTCGAAATGGCGCGGGGCGCCTGCGCCTTGCTGTCGGAAGCGGAAGCAACGGCCTTCCTGCATGACAATGGAGCCAGGCTCTACGGGCTGGCGATGGGTGCCGGGGACGAATCCGTCCGGCGGGGAGAAGCGAGATGACGAGAAGCCCGGATGCCTTGCAGTTCAGAATGTCGCGCCGCGCGGCGCTGGTGGGCGGCACCGCGGCGGGCGGGACGATATTCTCCTCGCTCGCGCGCGCCGGCACGGCTGAGGATGCCGGTGCATGGGCGCCGCCGCGCAAGCTGGCCGATGTCGAGCATGACGTGGTCTACCGCCGGGATGACGAGATGGTCGGATGGCCGCATGTCATGGGCTACTGGAATTTCGGCGATGGCGAGATCCTGCAGCAGGTCCGCTCCACGACCACGCGATACGGCAATGCCGACGATATCAGCCATGACAATATCGGCCGCGAAGGGCTGGGCACCCGCACCATCGGCCTGCGCAGCACGGATTACGGGCAGACGTGGCAGGAGCCCACGATCGACATCATGGACAATGCCGATCCTACGCAGGCTGGCGTGCGCTCCATGGACGATTTGCAGCCGATCGACTTCCTCAATCCCGACATCATCATCGCCAACTCCTCTCCCGGCTTCGGCACGCCGGAAGGGCGGACCTTGCTGCGTGTGTCCAAGGATCGCGGGCATAGCTGGGGGCCGGCGATAGATGTGCCGCTCGATGCGCTGCATTCGCTGTCGGGCATGAATTCCTCGCTGATCCGTCCGGACGGGACCGCACTGATCTGGCTGATGGAAGTGGATGACAGCGGCTGGAACCGCCACCCTTGCGTCTATGCCCTGCCGCCGGGCGGTGCCGACTTCCATTTCCTGACCTTCATCACGCCGAAGCGCGACCCGAAAGGGGCTGCGAGCGGCGTCTATGACACCACCTATCGCTTTGGCGGCCACCGCTGGTTCTACCCGCGCGGCTATTTGCTGCCGAGAGGCCGGATGCTGTGCGTATTGCGGTCGCAGCGCGATCCGCGTGGGATCATGTGGACGGAGATCTTCTCCAGCGACGATGCCGGACGGACCTGGCAGTTCCTCAGCCGCGCCAACGATTTCGGCGCGCCCGGCAGCCTGGTGCAGATGCAAGATGGCCGGCTGGTGCTGGTCTATGGCTACCGGCTGGCGCCGCAAGGCATCCGCGCGCGTGTGAGCGAGGACGAGGGAAAGAGCTGGGGCCGCGAACTGATCATCCGTGACGATGGCGGCAGCTGGGACCTCGGCTATCCCAATGCCTGGGCCATGCCCGATGGCCGGGTCGGGGTGATCTACTACTTCAACGGCAAGGACGATCCCGTCCAGGTCAATGGCGGCGTGCGCCATATCCAGCGCTCGATCTTCTCGATCGACTGATGAGGCGATGAGCGGTCGTGCCCCCAAACTGTCCCGGCGCGGCGCCCTTGCGGCGGGGTCGGGAGCGTTGCTGGCCCTGGCGAGCAGCGCGGCGCGCGGGCAATCGAGCTCTGTGCTTGTGCGGACCGACTGGAAGCCGGCACGCGACCCCAGCGCGCGGCATTCCATCGTCTATCGCAATGATCGCGAATTCGCCGCCTGGCCCTTCTATTGCGGCCTGTGGCAAGTGGGTGACGGATCGATCGTCGCGGGCTTCAAGCGCGTCCCCTCCGATTACGGACAGCCGGACGCGGTCGATCACACCAATCTGACGCGCAATATGGGCGAGATCGTCGTCATCCGCTCGCGCGATGGCGGGGAAAGCTGGGACCGGGACTCGATCGTCCCCGTCTTCGACATGCTGATCAATAAGGAGAGCGACTTTCCTGCCGGGGCGGCGGACGACTGGCCCTCCTTCCCGCCGCTCGACTTTGCCAATCGCGACACGCTGCTGATGGGTGGCGGGATACCGGCGCTCTTCGCCAATCCTGCCCAGGGCTGGATGCGGGCCTCGACCGATGGCGGCCGGACGTGGAGGCCGCATCGCTTGCTCGAGATGGACGATTTCCCTTCCGTCTCGCTACCCGGCAGTTCGATCTATTCACTGCGAGCCGACGGCACCATGCTGTTCGGGGTGCACACCAATGCGCCGGGGGCGCAGGGGCCGCGGCCGGTTATCTATGCATGCGCCAATGGCCGCGACTTCCACTATCTCGGATCGATCATCGGTTACGAGCCGAAGGATCCCTATTATCCGGGCGGCTCCCCCTTTGCCGCCGCGCCGCATTTCTATCCGCGTCCCGTGGTGCTCAAGGATGGGCGCGTGATCGCCTCGCTGCGATACCAGCGCGATGCGCGCTACAATATCTGGACCGAAGTGCATGAGAGCCTCGATGGCGGGCGGACCTGGCGCTGGCTCAGCCGGGTCAATGACTGGGGCGCGCCGGGCGATTTGGTGCCGATGGCGGATGGGCGCGTCGTCTGCGTCTACGGTTTCCGCAATGCCCCGCAGGGCATCCGCTATCGCGTGAGCGAGGATGGCGGGCTGACATGGGGCCGCGAGATGATCCTGCGCGACGATGGCGGCAGCTGGGACGTGGGCTATCCGCGCGTCATCGAAGTGGCGCCGGGCCGCTTGCTGGCAACCTACTACATCAACCTGAAGAACGACCCGATCCAGATGAATGGGGGCGTCAGGCATATCGCCTGCACCGTCTTCGAGCCGTGACATATCGAGGGGACTGCCTGTGCCGATAATGCATCTCGCCCGCCGGGCCTTGGCCGCGATCTGCGCCCTGTGTCTTGCTGCCTGCACCACCCTGGCCGTTGGCTCGGCAGAACCCGCCGTGCGGAGCGTCCGCATCGCAACGGCAGGCGGAATGGCGGATGCGATCCTTGCCGTACCGGAGGGGCCGGGCAGCCATCCCGCCGTCATTCTCTGGCCCGATCTTTCGGGGCTGAGACCAAGCTATCGCGAGCTGGCGGGCAAGCTGGCCGGGGAAGGCTTTGTCGTCCTCGTCCCCAACAGCTTCCACCGCAGCATTGCGCTGGATGGTAGTGCGGCAACCGCGCAACCCGTCCTTCCTTTCGGAGAGGTCATGCGGCGCGGCGCGCCATGGCGGGAGGCGGCGGATGACGCAGCGATCATGGCGGATGCGCAGGCCTATGCGCGCTATCTCGATACGCTGCCGCAAGTGGATGGCGATGCGGGTCTCGGCACTTTAGGGGTCGATATCGGCGGGGCGCATGCCTTCCTCGCAGCGCGCGCCCTGCCGGAGCGGGTCAGGGCGGTCGCGGCGATCCATCCGCTGGCCATCGCCACGTCGCGCGAGAACAGCCCGCACCTCTTCGTCGCACAGAGCAGGGCGCAATATTTGATCGAGATCGCCCGGCCCGACGACGAGCGGGAGCCGGGCGACAAGGACGATCTGAGAACCGCCTTCGCCGATGCCGGCCTCGCGAGCCGGATCGACATCGTGGATGCCGGCCACGGCTATTTCATGCCGGACGATCCGGCTTTCGACAGCGACTTGGCGGAAGCCGGTTTCGGCAAGATCGTCGCCCTGTTCGAAGAGGCACTTGAGTGAGGCTTGGGTCCGTGTCGGGGCGTTCTCGGGCCGGATCGAGTGCCGTTGCGATCAAGCTGCGGGGCCATGCGGCGCTAGATTGAAGTCAAGAATGACACCGGGGAGAGGATAGCAATGATCAATCGTCGTACATTCATCGGGTCGAGCGTCGCGGCGGCAGGCCTCGCCGCCTTGCCGGGATCGGCCTTCGCCCATGTGATCAAGCCGTCCTACAGCTTGTGGGATGCGCATGGGCATTTCTACACCAACGATGTCGACCGCTACCCGTTCAATTCGCAAACCGCGCGCTACGGCCCGGAAATCATGGTCGCCAAGGCCATGCGCTTTCCCCAGACACCCAGGGAAGTGTTCGAATTCTGGGACGAAAGCGGCATCGCGAAAGGGGCCGGCGTCCAGTATTCCAGCACCTATCGCTTCGACAATTCCTATCTGCTGGACATTTCCGCGGACCATCCCGACCGCATTGTCCCGGTGGTCATCCTCGATCCGCATGCCGCCGATACGCCGGACAAGCTGGCGACGATGGCGCGCGACAACAAGATTGCGGGCGTGCGCTTCACCGGCACGGACCGCGAAGGCTTCTTCCCGTTCCTGACCGACGCTGCGGCTGGCACGTGGGAGGCGGCCAATGACCTTGGCCTCGTCGTGGTGCTGATGCCGATCGGCGGGGATACGCCGGGGGCGATGGCAGCGGTGGCCGAACATGCCGTGCGCTATCCCAATGCCAATATCCTGCTCGACCATATCGGCTTCCCGCGCCCGGCCGACTTGCCGGAGACATGGGGGCTCACACCGCAGCACTTCGCGCTCGCGGACATTCCGAACGTCTACTACAAATACACCACCCTGCTGATCGAGCAGCTGCACGCGCAGAACATCGACGAAAAGCCGTTCCTCGAGGCGATGGTGCAGGCCTTCGGCGCGGATAAATTGTGCTGGGGCAGCGATGTCGGCAATACGCCGGGCAGCATGTTCGGCTGGGTGCAATATGCGCTCGCTTCCGCGCAGGGGCTCAGCGCGCAGCAGCAGGAAGACCTGTTCTGGAACACGGCCGAGCGCATCCACGTGCCGGGCGGCAGGGGCTCCTGAGGCACCGGGAGAGGCTGATCGCATGGCAACGGATATGAGACCGCCGATCGTGCCTGCCGGGCTGGACCATGACGTGGTCTATCGCCGGGAGGACGAGTTCTGCTCCTGGCCCTTCACCAGCGGCTTCTGGGAAAATGGCGACGGGACGCTAATCGCCAATTTCATGACCCGCAATGTCAGCTATGACAGCGGTGATGCGATCCGGCACGACGTGCTGGGGCAGAACAGTTCCAACCCGCGCACCGTCACCGTCAGGTCGCATGATCGCGGCCTCACATGGGATGGCGAGGACCCGCAGTATAACATGATGGCTGGCCCGGGCGGGGGTGGCGAGACGCTCGATCCCGCGCAGATGGCGACGTCCTTCGATGGGCCGGTCGACTACCGCGACCCCAATGTCCTCCTCTCCAGCGGAAGCATGGGCGGCTTTGCGACCGCGAGCACAAGGGCGACGGCCAAGCTGTCGCGCGACGGCGGGAGGAGCTGGGGCGAGACGATCCTTGTCCCGCTCGAGAACCTGCCCTCGCTCACCGGCATACAATCGACCCTGGTCCGTCCGGACGGGCGGATGCTCATGTTCCTGTTCTCGGTCGAACCAGACAATACGCGCCGCCGCCCGCTGGTCTATGGCAGCGCGAACGGGGGCCGCGAATTCCATTTCATGAACTACATCGTCCCCGAGGAAGATCCCTGGGGGAATGCCGATGGCGATTACGACGATCCCAGCGTGGCCTTTGTCGGCCATCGCTGGTTCTATCCGCGCGGCTACATGCTCCCGGACGGACGGATCATCTGCGTGATCCGCTGCCAGCGCGACCCGACCGGCGTGATGTGGAGCGAGCTTTACAGCAGCGACGATGGCGGGCGGACATGGGGCTTCCTCTCGCGCATCAACGATTTCGGCGCGCCGGCCAGCCTTGTCGTCATGCCCGACGGGCGCGTGGTCGCGATCTATGGCTATCGCCTCAAGCCCTCGGGCATTCGCGCAAGGGTGAGCGAGGATGGCGGCCGCACATGGGGCCGCGAGCTGATCGTGCGCGACGACGGAGGCAGCTGGGATCTTGGTTATCCCAATGTCTGGCATGTCGAAGGCAGCACGGTCGGCGCGCTCTATTACTTCAACAGCAAACACGATCCGGTCCAGGCCAATGGCGGCGTGCGGCACGTGGCGCGCAGCATCTTTTCGATCGATTGACGGGCTTCCTCCCTGGGTTCGGGATCGCGTCCTTTACGCTGCGGGCAGCGATCCCGAACCGCTTTTTGAGGAGGGGATGAAACCAGAGGGAAGGCAGGCACGAAAGATGTCCAACGCGGCTGCAGGCTTGATCAATAGCCTCCCTGACAGCATGAGCATCCGATGTTCTTCACACCCACTCACGCGTCCGATGGCTGACCCGCAAGCGGACAAGGCAGCTACTACTGCCGATGAGACGGTCAAGGCGGCACGCGTGACCGTGCGCATTCTCGAGCAGCTTGCCACGCATGACGAAATGGGCGTGACCGAGCTTGCGCGCGAGACAGGCATGAACAAGGCACGCGCCTTTCGCTACCTGCGCACGCTGGTGGCGCTGGGCTATGCCATCCAGTTCGAGGGCAGCGAGCGCTATGCGCGCGGCCCCAAGATGCAGGCGCTGGCCCGCGTCATCGGCCAGTCTGCGGAGGAAGGCGTGGTCGATCTCGCCCGCCCGGTGCTGCAGCGGCTGCACGAGACTTTCGATCACACTTTCAACCTGTCGCTGGTCTATGGCGATTCCGTCACCATCGTGGAGACACTGCCCGGAAGGGGGCTGGTGGGGATCGTCGTGCAGGTGAACCAGCAATTGCCGCTCCATTCCACCGCGGCCGGAAAATTGCTGCTGGCCGACCGGCTGGAACGCAGCGGAGACCTACCTTGCGGGGAGCTGGAACGCTTCACCCCGCACACCATCCTCGACCGCGAAGCGCTGCGCCGGGATATCGAGGACGTCGTCCGCAAGGGCTGGGCGGATGCGCCCGAGGAGGTCGTGCTGGGCATCAACGCTGTAAGCGTTCCGATCCATGATCACAGGGGCGAACTGGTGGCCATGCTGACAGCGATGGATTCGATCCAGTTCATCACCCGCGAGCCTTCACAAACCCTGGTCGAGACCTTGCGCGATGCCGCGGCCGAGGTCAGCGCGGCTCTTACAGTCTAGGGAGAGAGGCGGATGCAGAACCTTGTCGAACGGGTGCAGGCGGAAGGGCGCGGGCTGCTGGGCACATGGGTCAAGATCCCGTCCTTCGAGACTGTCCAGCTGATCGGCCATGCCGGCTTCGACTTCGTCGTCATCGACATGGAACACGCGCCGCACTCGCTGGACCGCGCCAATGAGCTGGTCTTCTGTGCGCAGGCGATGGGCATGGCCGCTTTGGTGCGCATGCCGGACCAGCTCGGATCGACCATCCAGCCACTGCTCGATGGCGGGGCGGACGGGCTGCTGGTGCCGCGCGTTACCAGTACCAATGTCGCCGATGCCATCAGCCGTCGCATGGTCTTCGCCCCCAAGGGAGAGCGCGGCCTTGGTACCACCTCGCGTGCCGGGCGCTGGGGGCTCGCGCCGATGGAAGACTATTTGAAGCGCGGCGACGAGCAAGTGCTGCGCATGATCCAGCTGGAGGATTGGGCATCGGTCGAGCGGGCGGCGGAATTTGCCGCCCTCCCGCATGTGAACGGCCTCTTCATCGGCCATGGCGACCTTTTCCTGTCCAGCGGCAAGCCCGCCAGCGACCCGGCAGTGCGCGAACTGACCGCGGCCATGCTGGCTGCAACCAAGGAAGCGGGCATCGCCTCGGGCGTCGCAGTTGGATCGCCCGAGGAAGCGCGCAGCCATCTCGAGCAAGGCTTCTCGCTGGTCATGCTGAGCAACGACACGACCCTGTTCGGCCAGGCCGTGGCCGAAGCCGCTGCGGCAGCGCGGGCCTAAAGCGCGCCGATATAGCCGCCGTCGAGCGGCAGGACATGCGCATTGACATAGGCGCCCGCGCGCGAGGCGAGGAAGATCACCGCGCCCTGCGCATCCTCGGCAGCCCCCGCCCGCCCGGCAGGGATATAGGCGGCGATGCTCTTCTGCGTCGCTTCGCTTTCGGTGTCGTGCATTTGCGAAGGGAATGGACCCGGCGCGATCGCGTTGACGGTGATGTTGTCCGACGCGAAGGACTTGGCGAGCGAACGCGTGACCTGGTGGATCGCGGCTTTCGACGCGCCATAGGGATGCGCCTCCCAACCCGGCACGTGCAAGCCCCCGATGGAGCCGATATTGATGATCCTTGCCGGGTCCCCGGGCCGCGCAGCCATGCGCAATTGCGGCAGCAGGGCTTTGACCAGGAATACCGGCGCGCGCAGGTTCACGGCCATCAGCGCGTCCCAGTCTTCTTCGGAGAGGCTTGCAAGCTCGCCGCCGCAATTGGTCCCGGCATTGTTCACCAGCAAGTGCAGCCGGTCTTCGCGCTCGGCGAAGGCGCGCGCGAGCGCCGCAGGCGCATCGGGGTCGGCAAAATCCGCCTCCAGCCCGACCACCTCTCCGCCGCTTTCCTCTGCCAGCCGCGCTGCTGCATCCTGCGCGCGGGAAAGCTCGCGCCCGGTCACATAGGTGCGCACGCCGCGCCCAGCGAGGCCCGAGGCGATCATGGCCCCGATGCCGCTGGTCCCACCCGTCACAAGGGCGGTTTTTCCGCGCAGCGAGAATAGCGGATCGGTTTCTTCCATGGTGGTCTCCCGGGTCTTGCGGGCACCAGCATAAGAGGCGGATTTCCGCCGCTTCAAGCGCCAATCGCCAGATGCGAAAATATACTTGCCGCGGCAAATTCACGCGCCGCGATGGTCAAGCGGGCAGGCCTGTTGCCCCTAGGATGGAACCATGCGCCAGGTGCTTGGGCGCAGCTCCCCAAGGGCGGGGTCGTGTTCAGCGCGGCTCCGCCCTTTTGGCGTCCGGCCTTACGTTGCGCTGCAATAAATGAAACAGTGTTTCAAAAACTTGACTTAAGGTCGGTTTTCCGGATAGACCTGCGCAAAATAAAGGCGACCGGAAAAACTGGCGCCAACAGGCGGAGAGGGTCTGGATGGAACTTCTGAGCACGAAGGGCCTGCCGGTAAACGGCAGGGCCGCAGCTTGGGCGGAGCTTTATGCGACGCGGATGAGCGCTTGCGAGTTCACGCCGCAGGATGGCGGTGAATTCGCCGCCGAATTGAGGATTGGCAGCCTTGGTCCGGTCAAGCTCGCCCGCTTGCAGCTCGACCGCTGCAGCGTGGAGCGGCGGGCCAGCCACATCACCCAGAATTCGCAGCGTTTGTACAACTTCCTGCTGCAGGCCGAAGGATCGAGCATCTTTTATCATTGCGGCCGGGAAGCCGAACTTGTCGCAGGCGACTTCGTCCTCTGCGATACCGGCCTGCCGCATTTCTTCCGCACGGAGGATCACTCGACCACGGTGATGGTGCGCGTGCCGGGCGAGACGCTGCGTTCCTACCTGCCGACGCCGGAGCAATTTTGCGGCCAGCTGCTGGGCAGGGCGAGCGGGCTGACCGGGACGATCGCGGCCATGGTGCGCGAATTGAGCAGCGGCGAAGCGGGGATCGATGCGAATTGCGAAGACCGCGTCGCGCGCTACCTGCTGGAGATGATCTCCATGGCCTATACAGCCGGGATAAGCCCAAGCGAGGATGCCGAGGCCACGGCGATCGCGTGGCAGCGGCACAAGACCGTGCTCTGCTATATCGAGGATAATCTGCGCGATCCCGAGCTGTCGCCGGCGACGATCTCCGAACGGCTGAAAGTGTCGCCGCGCTACCTGCGCGCGGTGTTCTCGCCCGGCGGCGAGAAGATGGGCGCATACATCCTGCGCCGCCGGCTGGAGGAATGCGCGCGCCAGATGGCCAACCCCGCGTGGAAAGCGCATACGCTGACCGAGATCGCCTTTTCATGGGGCTTTAACAGCGCGGCGCATTTCACCCGCACCTTCCACGAGAAATACGGAATGGCCCCGCGCGAATATCGCCGGGTCATGCTGATGAAGGACTGCGCCTGACGTTAGTCCGTTGCGGGCGTGTTCAGGGCTGCCGTGGCCGCGAGATAGGCGGCGAGCTCCTCGATCTGCGCATCGGTCAGCTCGGCCTTGCGGAACATCGGCATGGCTCCGCTGCCGCGCCGCACGAATAGCGTGAGCACCGGTGCGGAGAGGTCGCTGCGCAGTTCAAGCGCGGCAGGAAGCGCGCCCTCATATTTCGCGGCGAGCGCGGCGGTGCCCGGCAGCATCGGAGAGCCGTCATCGCCGGGCCCGGTGCCGTGGCAGGGGGCGCATTGCCGGGCGAAGACTTGCTGTCCGGGCAGGTCCGCCCGCTCGATATCGCGCACCGGCTCTCGCGCGGCGGCGACGCCGAGGAGGAGGGTGGAGGCGGCCAGTGTGCCGAGGGTCAGCCTTATGCTCATGCTCGGAACCTCCGCGGCCAGATCCCGCCGCGGCCCGGAGCGATGATGCCATCGGGGTCAATCGCATCCTTCAGCTGCTCGTGGAAGCGGCGCAATATGTGGTTGTTGAAGCTGTAGGTGCCCGCCACGTCATCCTGATAGATCGGTGCGGCGCGATAGTCGCCCCAGCCATGTTCGGCAGCAACCGCGACGCATTTCTTCATCGCCGCATGGGTGATCGCATTATGCGCGGGATCGTCATGCTTGATGCTGGGCGCGAAGACCATCTGGAAGGTATGCGTGTGCCAGAATAGCGGAGTGGTCAGCGCGTTGAAGAAGGGCGGCAGCGTCGGGAATTCCTTCATCGCATCGCCCAGCACGCGCTGCACCTCGAACACCGCCTCACCCGTACGCGGGAGGACGGGGAAGAAGCCGACATGGCCGTCGTCACGCACGATCTTCCACGCGCCGAGGCTGGGCACGCCCAAGGATCGGCGGCGCTTGATGCTGGTCTGCCAGGGCTGGGTGGTGTTGTTCAGCTGCTCTTCGGTGGCAGGCATCGGGAAGTGGTCGCCTTCGAAGCTCGCCGCGCCGGGAATGTCCGAAAGGATGCGATCCTTGGCATAGTGCCAGTTTTCGAGCGTCGCCTTTTCAGGGCCGAAGAATTGCAGTTCCACCTGCCAGTTATGCAGGCCCGCATCGCTCGCCGCCGCATCCATTTCCGCATCGGAGGGGCCGCCGGTCCTGGTTGCCAGCGCCATGAAATCCGCATTGCCCATCAGCGCGGAGAGGGGCGAGCCATATTCGACCTCCCCAATCAGCCCGCTGTCGGACAGGTAGTTCACATGGTTCACCAGCTTCACGAAGTCGCGCCGGCGCGGCACGGTGATAAGGGCGCTGCGGTAATATTCGGGCAGCGGCAGCAGGCGGAAACCCATCTTGGTCACCACGCCGAAATTGCCTTGCGCGAACAGGCCCGCCGGGTCCGGTCCGAAGCCGTAAGGGTATTCCTGCCAGGTGTCGGAGCCGGGCAGCGCACCCATGCCGGTGCGCATCACCTCGCCATCGGGCAGCACCACTTCCATCCCGCAATGCGCGCCGAAATGGTCGCGGAAATGCGGCATGGTGTAGCCGACACCGCGTTCCAGCGAGTTGCCGACCGGCGAGCCCCAACCGGGATCGGGGCAATCGAGCATCAGCTTGAGGCCGCGCTCCTGGATTTCGCGATAGAGGTCGAAATAGGAGACGCCTGGTTCCACCAGGCAATAGGCGCGCTCCTCATTTACCTCGATCACGCGGTTCATGCGCTTGAGATCGAGCACGACCGAGCCGTTCACATTCGGCGAAGGGCCGCCATAGCCAAAGTTCTTGCCGGTCGAGATCGGGAAGAGCGGCACGCGGTGGCGGCGGGCGATTCGCACCACTTCGCTGACCTGCTCCACGTTCTCCGGCGCGACGGCGGCGCTGGCATGGCGTTCCTCGCCCGTGTTCCAGACGGGGCTGAAGCTGTCGCGATAGGGGAACATGTCCGCCTCTCCCGACCACACCCAGTCCGCACCGACCGTGCCGCGCAATTCTTCGAGGAAGGCGGCAAAGCCCGCCTCGTCCATATCCGGCGGCAATAGGCTCATGCGGCAACGCTCGGATGATGCGGAGCGATGACCCAGCTGACCGGCGCGACACCGCGCGCATCGGGCTCTGCCAACGGCGTACGGGTGACCACGCGGCGGCCCTGGTGGGTAGCAAGTGTTTCCAGCACGAACAGCGCATCCGACCCGGTGATCCCGCCCAGCACGAAGCCACGCTCGCGCCAGCGCGCATCGAGCACTTCGTACCACACGCGCGTGACATCGCCCGCAAAGCGCATCACCGGAACCCCGGCATGGAGCGGCGCGTCATCGAACGGGAAGCGCTCATCCACCAGCAGCGCGTCGAGGCCCTGCGGTGCGGCGGCAAAGGCGGCCTGCGATCCGGCGGCAAGCGCGGGGGCGACCATGCCCCATTTGATCAGGTCGCGGCGGGTAATCATTCGCTACTTCCCCCATGAAGTTGCACCATCTCGTCCGCCAGCAAGGGCGTGTGCGCGCCGCGATCTTCCAGTGGGGCGGTGAGATAGGCTGAGAGCTGCGCCAGCTCGGCATCGGAAATCTCGGTCGGGCGGAAAGGCGGCATCCAGGCGACGCCATTGCGCACGAACACGCCGATCACCGGCGCGGAAAGATCCGTGCGGTCCTCCAGCGCGGCGGGAATGTCCGAGCCGTCATACTTGGCGGCAAGCGACATGGTGCCCGGCAGGCTCGGCTCGGCCGCATGGCAGGGTGCGCACCAATGGGCGTAGACGGCCTTGCCCTCCGCCAGCTCGGGCGCGGCGGGACCCGTGCGCACCGCATCCTGCGCGGCGACCGCGCCGACACCGGCGGCAAGCAAGGCGGCACTCGCCAGCAGCAGCCTCATGCTCCCCTCCCTTCGCGCAGATGCTTCGGCCAGACACCATAGCGGCCGGCGGACAGGATGCCATTGGGATCGAGCGCGTCCTTGATCGCCTCGTTCACGCGGCGCAGCTTGTGGTCGCCGAAGCTGTAGGCGCCCATCACATCGTCCATGAAGGCGGGCGGGCAGCGATATTCGCCCCAGCCATGCTCGGCGCAAATGTCGATGATCTCGCGCACGGCCTCGCGCAAATGCTGGTTGCGGGCGGGGTCCTTGTAGACCGGCACGGCGGCGAAGAGGACGAAGCTGCGCGTCCAGCAGGTGACGGCGGGGGCGAACATGAACAGGTCCAGCCCCAGCCGCTCGCATTCGCGGCGCATCACGCGGTTGGCATCGATAATGCCCTTGCCCGATCGCGGTATCACGGCGGAGAACCAGATATGCCCGTCGCTGGGATTGAAATCGCCATAGCCGCGCGATCCGACATTGAAGATTTCGAGCGAGGGAATGCCGAAGCGCGGCTTGTGGATGCGCTCCATATCCTCGGCACTGATCGGCAGGTCGACGAAGCTCTGTTCGGCAAAGCGCACGCCGGGGATATGGGCAAAGCGCGACTGCACATATTCCCACTGCGCCCGGATGACTTTCTCTGGGCCATAGAAATTGGGCGAGAAGCTCCAGGCGGGAATGCCGCTTTCTTCCACCATGCGGTTCATTTCCGCAGCATCGGGCACCATGGCCATGACGATCGGATTGCCTTGCGTCAGCACGGGTGAGCTGAAGCCCGGCATGCCGTTGAAGATATTGCCATATTCCAGTTCATTGGCGATGCGGACCAGCTCTTCGAGATCCTCGTATCGCATCACGCTGACGCTGGCGGAAAGCCATGCCTCGGGCCGCGGGAACATCCAGAAGCCCATCTTGGTGACGACGCCCAGCGTGCTCTGGCGGAACAGCCCGTCCATGCAGGGGCCGATCCCCATGCGATATTGCTGCCAGGTCTCGCTGCCGGGCAGTGCGCCCATACCGGTGCGGAAAAGCTCGCCATCGGCCATCACCGCCTCGATCCCGCAGACCGCCTCGAAATGCCCGCGATAGCCCTGCACGGTATAGCCGCCGCCTGAATCGAGCGCATTGCCGACCAGTGAGCCCCAGCCCGGATCGGGCACCGACATCATCAGCTTGGAGCCGCTTTCCTGCAAATGGCGGTACATGTCGAAGAAGGAGACGCCCGGTTCGACGAGGCAGGAGCAATTGTCCTCATTCACCTCGATCACGCGGTTCATGCGCTTGAGGTCCAGAACCACGCTGCCCGACAGCACCGGGGCCGAACCGCCATAGCCGAGATTGCGCCCGGTGGAGATCGGATAGATCGGGATGCGCCGTTCATTGGCGATGCGGACGACCTGCTGTACCTCCTCCACATTGGCGGGGGCCACAGCGGCGCTGGCGACCTTTTCCTCAGGCTCGCCCCACAGGACCGAGTAAAAGTCGCGATAGGTGTTGAGATCGGCCGGCTGGTCGAACACCCAGTCCGCGCCGACGGCGGAGCGCATGGCGGAAAGCCCGTCGGCGAAATCCGCAGCGCTCATATTGGGCGGTGTGGCCATGAATTGTCTCTCCCTCATCGCAATTCATACGGGTGTATAAGTGGCGTCCAGCGGTGGGGCAATGCGCCCGATTGTCTCGTCGCGGGCTACTCGAGTTCGAGGATCACCATATCGGCGGCGAGGCTGTCGCCTACCGAAAAGGCGATGCGCGCGATCGTGCCCGATTTCCCGGCGCGCAGGATGTTCTCCATCTTCATCGCTTCGACCGTGGCGAGCGGCTGGCCGGGGTGGACGGCATCACCCTCCGCCACATGCAGCGCGACCAGCAGGCCGGGCATGGGGCAGATGAGCATCTTGGAGGTGTCCGGCGGCACCTTTTCGATCATGTGCTGCGTGTAGTCGGCAAGCCTTGCGGGCAGCACGCGGACCTCGTGGCGGCGGCCATGCGTGGCGATGGTCCAGCGATTGCGGCGGCGTGCGACCTGCAGACCCATGGTCAGGCCGTTTCCGGTTGCGGTGGCCTGCCGCATGCCCGGCTGCCAGTCGCAAGTGCCTTCAATGCGCTGCTGGTCCACCAGCGCATGGCCTTCGCCCAGGCTTACGCGGTATTGCTGGCCGTCATTCCACACCACCCAGTCGCTGGTGAGCGGGGCCGGGCCGTCGATCTTGCCGCTGGTCTTGTTGGCGCGTGCCTGCCTTGTGAACTCCATGCCCGCGGCGATGGCGGCAATGGCGCGCAGCTGGTCTTCGCTGGCGGGAGCGCCGGTGAAGCCCTCAGGATATTCCTCGGCGATGAAGCCGGTGGTGAGATCGCCCGAACGGAAGCGGGGATGCTGCATCAGGGCGGAGAGGAAATCGACATTGTGCCCCGGTCCTTCGATCCCGAAGCTGTCGAGCGCCTCGACCTGCAGGGCGGCGGCTTCGTCGCGCGTCGGGGCCCAGGTGACGAGCTTGGCGATCATCGGGTCGTAGAACATCGACACCTCGCCGCCTTCGGCCACGCCATCGTCCACGCGCACGCCATCCGTGCCGCGCAGGTCGCCGCTCCAAGGCTGGACGGGCGGCGCATAGCGCACCAGCCGCCCGATGCTGGGCAGGAAGCCGCGATAGGGGTCCTCGGCATAGACGCGGGTTTCGATCGCCCAGCCATCGATGCCGATATCCTCCTGCGTCAGGGCCAGCTTCTCGCCCGCCGCGACGCGGATCATCTGTTCGACGAGGTCGATCCCGGTGATCGCCTCGGTCACCGGATGCTCCACCTGCAGGCGGGTGTTCATTTCGAGGAAGTAGAAGCTCTCGCCTGTCGGATCGGCCCCGCTGACGATCAGCTCCACCGTGCCTGCGGAGTGATATCCGACAGCCTTGGCCAGCGCGACCGCCTGTTCGCCCATGGCCTTGCGCATTTGCGGCGTGACGAAGGGGCTGGGGGCTTCCTCCACCACCTTCTGGTGGCGGCGCTGGATCGAACATTCGCGCTCGTTGAGATAGAGCGTGGTGCCGTGCTTGTCGCCCAGCACTTGGATCTCGATATGGCGCGGGTCCTCGATGAATTTCTCGATGAAGACACGGTCGTCGCCGAAGGAGTTGAGCCCCTCGCGCTGCACGCTTTCGAAGCCTTCGCGTACGTCCTGCTCCGACCAAGCGAGGCGCATGCCCTTGCCGCCGCCACCCGCGCTGGCCTTCATCATCACCGGGTAGCCGATCTGGTTCGAAATCTCGACAGCATGTTCCGTATCGGCGATTTCACCGACGAAGCCGGGGACTATATTCACACCCGCTTCCTGGGCGATCTTCTTGCTCTCGATCTTGTCGCCCATCGCCGCGATGGCCTTGGCGGGCGGCCCGATGAAGGCGATCCCCGCCGCCTCCAGCGCTTCGACAAAGCTGGCGCGTTCGGAGAGGAAGCCATAGCCCGGATGCACGGCTTCGGCCCCGGTCTCCTTGCAGGCGGCGATGATTGTCTCGGCGAGGAGATAGCTTTCGGCGGCAGGCGAGGGCCCGATATGCACCGCCTCATCCGCCATCGCCACATGCGGGCTGAGCGCATCGGCATCCGAATAGACCGCGACGGTGGCGATGCCCATGCGGCGCGCCGTGGTGATCACGCGGCAGGCGATTTCCCCGCGATTGGCGATGAGGATTTTGGAGAACAAAGCTAGTCTCTCTTCCAGCGACGAATTGCGACTATGCCGGAGCACCAAGTCACGACGGCTAGAGCAACGATTACGATGTCGATCCATGCTGAACGCTGGCAGTCAAACCCGCGCTGGCAGTCGCCCATATTGCTGAACGCCCATAGTGCTCCAAAGATCACGGTAACAGCGAAGGTGAACCAGCTTGCTGCAATTAGTTTGCCGCCGTTCATTCCGTCACCTCGCCATCTCCCACCGGCGGCATATTGTGCCCCAATAGCCGCAACATATCCGCTGCCGCCTCCACCACATTGGTGCCCGGGCCGTAGATCCCCTGCACACCCGCGTCGCGCAGGAAGTCGTGGTCCCGCGGCGGGATCACGCCGCCGGCGACGACCTTGACATCGGCGCGACCGGCATCGCGTAGCAGGCCGATCAGTTCGGGGATCAGCGTCTTGTGTCCGGCGGCGAGGGTGGAGACGCCCACCGCATCGACGCCTTCAGTCAGTGCGAGGTCGCGTGTTTCCTCGGGCGTCTGGAAAAGAGGGCCGGGCACCACGTCGAAGCCCATTCCGGCGAAGGCCCCGGCGATCACATTGGCGCCGCGATCGTGGCCGTCCTGTCCCATCTTGGCGACCAGCAGCTTGGGCTTGCGGCCCAGCCTTGCGGCCACCGCCTCCACGCCCGCGACAACCTGCGCGTAGCGCGCATCGCCTGCATAGGCCTGTTTGTAGACGCCGGTGACCGGCTTGGGCACGGTGTCGTAGCGGCCGAACACCTCCTCCATCGCGGCGGAGATTTCGCCCAAAGTCGCGTCGGCGCGCGCGGCCTCCACCGCGAGGGCGAGGAGATTGGTTTCGAGCGTGGGGGCGTGGCCTTCGACAGGCTCAGGCTGAGCGGGTGTTGCAGGGGTGCTATCGCCAAGGTCCGTTCGTGCTGAGCCTGTCGAAGCACGCGCGCCATTGGTGAGCGCCGCCAGCGCCGCCCGCACTGCCGCCTCGTCCCGCGCAGCACGCACGCGCCCGATCCGTTCGACCTGCCCTTGCCGCACAGCGTGGTTATCGACATCGAGCGTGTCGATCTCGGCCTCTTCGGACAGGCGATACTTGTTCACGCCGACGATCACCGCCTCGCCCCGGTCGACCTTCGCCTGCCGCGCTGCCGCGGCTTCCTCGATCGCCGCCTTGGGCTTGCCGCTGGCGACATAGGCGGTCATCCCGCCCGCTTCCTCGACTTCGGCGAGCAGCTTTTCGGCCTCCTCCACCAACGCAGCGGTGAGGCTTTCGACATAGTAGCTGCCGCCGAGCGGATCGGCGACATGGGTGATGCCGCTTTCCTCCTGCAGGATCAGCTGCGTGTTGCGCGCGATGCGGGCCGAGAAGTCGGTGGGTAGCGCCAGCGCCTCGTCGAAGGAATTGGTGTGCAGGCTCTGGGTGCCGCCCAGCACGGCGGCCATCGCTTCCACCGTGGTGCGGATGATATTGTTGTAGGGGTCCTGCTCCTGCAGCGAGACGCCGGACGTCTGGCAATGGGTGCGCAGCATCTTGGACTTGTCGGACTTGGCGCCCAGCCCCGCCATCACATCGTGCCACAGCTTGCGGCCCGCGCGCATCTTGGCGACTTCCATGAAGACATTCATCCCGATGCCCCAGAAGAAGGACAGGCGCGGCGCGAAGGCATCGATATCGAGGCCCGCAGCCATGGCGCGGCGCGCATATTCCTTGCCGTCGGCAATGGTGAAGGCGAGCTCCTGCACCGCCGTCGCACCCGCCTCATGCATGTGATAGCCGCTGATCGAGATCGAGTTGAAACGCGGCATATGCGCGGAGGTATAGGCGATGATATCGCTGACGATCCGCATGCTGGGTTCAGGTGGGTAGATATAGGTGTTGCGGACCATGAACTCCTTCAGGATGTCGTTCTGGATGGTCCCCGAAAGCTGCTCCTGGCTGACCCCCTGCCGCTCCGCCGCGACGATGTAGAAGGCCATCACCGGGATCACCGCGCCGTTCATGGTCATGGAGACGGACATCTCGTCCAGCGGGATGCCGTCGAACAATATCTCCATGTCGCGCACCGTATCGATAGCGACGCCCGCTTTGCCGACATCGCCCAGTACGCGCGGATGGTCGCTGTCATATCCGCGATGGGTGGCGAGGTCGAAAGCGACCGACAGGCCCTTCTGCCCGGCGGCGAGGTTGCGGCGATAGAAGGCGTTCGATTCCTCGGCGGTGGAGAAGCCCGCATATTGCCGGATCGTCCACGGGCGGCCCGCATACATGCTGGCATAGGGGCCGCGCGTGAAGGGGGCGACACCGGGCAGGCCGGGATCAAGCTCTTCCGCATCCTCCGCCGTGTAGAGCGGCTGCACCGCAATCCCCTCCGGCGTATGCCAGGTGAGGTCGCGGCCCTTCACTTCCTTGTCGGCCTTCGCCTGCCACTCTGCCTTGTCGGCCATATCAGCGGCCCTTGAAGTCCGGCTTGCGCTTGGCGGCGAAGGCCACCACTGCCTCGCGGAAATCCTCGCTGCGGCCGGCCTTGGTCTGGTTGGCGCGTTCGACGTCGAGCATGTCGGAAAAGCCGGTGTCGAGCGCGGCGGCCATCTGCTTGCGGATCAGGCCCAGTGCCAGCGTGGGCCCTGCGGCAAGGCGCGCGGCGAGCGCTTGTGCTTCGGCCAGCACAGCCTCGTCATCCACCACGCGGGTGACGAGGCCCATGGCCAGCGCATCCTCTGCGGAGAGTTGCTCGCCCAGCAGCGCCAGCTCCATCGCCCGCGCGCGGCCGACCGATCGGGCGACCACCCAGCTCGCCCCCGCATCGGGCACCAGCCCGATATTGGCGAATGCGAGCATGAAATAGGCCGAGCGCGCCGCCACAACGATATCGCCGGAAAGCGCAAAGCCCATCCCCGCGCCCACCGCCGGGCCGTTGACCGCGCTGACAAGCGGCACGGGCAGCTCCGCCATGGCGCGGGCGAGCGGGTTGTAATGCGCATCGAGCAGCGCGCCGAGATCGTCGGGAAAGGCCGTGCCGTCCCCCTGCAAATCCGCGCCGGAGGAAAAGGCGCGCCCCTCCCCAGTCAGCACCAGCGCCCGCGCGCCATTGGCGACGGCCTCCGCCATCCCTTCGCGCAAGGCATCGAGCATGGCGGGCGAGAGGGCGTTCAGCCGGTCGGGGTTCGACAGGGTGAGGGTGGTGACGGGACCGTCACTAGCGATCTGGACAAGGGGGTCAGGCATCAGGGGTGTTCCTTCGGCGTTTCCATGATTTCGGTGAGGACACCCCCCATGTCCTTCGGGTGGAGGAAGAAGACCGGCGTGCCATGCGCACCGATGCGCGTGGGGCCGAGTATGCGCTTGCCCTGCGCCTCGAACTCCGTGCGCGCGGTCTCGATATCGGGCACTTCGAAGCACAAATGATGCTGCCCGCCGAGCGGGTTCTTCTCGAGGAACTTCGCGATGGGAGAATTCTCCCCCAGCGGCTCGAGCAATTCGATCTGCGAATTGGGCGTATCGACGAAGCACACGCGCACGCCCTGTTCGGGCAGGTCGAAGGGTTCGTGGATTGTGGTCGCGCCCATCACGTCGCGCCAAAAGGCGATGCTGGCGGGAATGGAGGGCGTGGCGACGCCGACGTGGTTGAGGGGGCCGAGTTTCATTTGCCTCTTCCCGTCATTGCGAGGACCCCGGACTTGTTCCGGGGGACGCGGCAATCCAGTCCAGTCCTATCCATGTGCGATATCCTCGAACAAATCGCGCCACTGAGAGTTCATTGCCTCTATCAACGCCAGTTTCCTCTTCCGCGACCCTGCCTTGACCTGCTTCTCGCGCAGGATGGCCGCTTCCATTGTTTCGTGCCGCTCATACCAGACCAGCAGCTTGCAGTTGTATCGCTTCGTGAACCCGTCGGCCGCGCCTTCCCGATGCTGCCACACGCGCTGCGGAAGATTCGAAGTGACGCCGGTGTAGATCGCGCCATTGCGCTTGTTTGCCATGATGTAGACCGCTGGCCGTCTCATGCGCCCTGTCCACTACGCGTCATTGCGAGCGGCGAAGCCGCGCGGCAATCCAGAGTGGTGCAGAGCCGCCCTGGATTGCTTCGCTTCGCTCGCAATGACGAGTTCGGCGGGGATGGAGGGCGTGGCGACGCCGACATGGTTGAGGGGGCCGAGGTTCATATCTTAACTCGCAAAGAGGGTTCGCAGTCCCAAAGTCGTAATCAGGAATCCCACTCCAAGAAAGATCGCCAAGCAGAACCAGAACTGGGCAGCACTCTCTTGGCGGGAACTCCGCGAGAGTTCGGGGAAGTACCCCTTCCTCCAACCACGCACTCCGTACCAGAATAACATCGGTCCAAGCACCAGACCGGCGAGGGTGCGTCTCGATGGCGACGTGATCCCAAATGGGTCAAAAATCGCTAGAAGCGCGACGGCAAATGTTAGCGACAAGAACACAACGTAGCGAAAGTCGGATCGGCGCTTGTCCATCACAACGGCAAATTATCATGCTTCTTCCACGGGTTCGCCAGCTGCTTGTTCCTGAGCTTCCTCAGGCCCAGCGCGATGCGGCGGCGGGTGGAGTGGGGGTAGATAACGTCGTCGATATAGCCTTGCGCGGCGGCGACGAAGGGGTTGGCGAAGCGGTCTTCATATTCCTTGGTCTTGGCGGCGATCTTGCCCGGGTCGTCGCGGTCCTTGCGGAAGATGATCTCCACCGCGCCTTTTGCGCCCATCACGGCGATTTCGGCGGTGGGCCAAGCGTAGTTCAAATCTCCGCGCAAATGCTTTGAGGCCATCACGTCGTACGCCCCGCCATAGGCCTTGCGGGTGATCACCGTGATCTTGGGCACGGTCGCCTCGCCATAGGCGAAGAGCAGCTTGGCGCCGTGCTTGATGATGCCGTCATGCTCCTGCGCGGTGCCGGGCAGGAAGCCGGGCACGTCCACGAAAGTGACGATGGGGATGGAGAAGGCATCGCAGAAGCGCACGAAGCGCGCGGCCTTGCGGCTGGCATTGATGTCGAGCACGCCCGCCTGCACCATGGGCTGGTTCGCCACCACACCCACCGTGCGCCCCTCCACCCGGCCGAAACCGGTGAGGATATTGCCCGCATGGGCGGGCTGGACCTCGAAGAACTCGCCGTCGTCGAGGACCTTCTGCACCAGCTCCTGCATGTCATAGGGTTGGTTGGCATTGGCGGGGACCAGCGTGTCGAGGCTGTCCTCCTGCCGGTCCCACGGATCATCGCAGGGCAATTCGGGAACGCCCGAGCGGTTGTCGCTGGGCAAATAGGCAACGAATTCGCGCGTGGCGGTGAGCGCTTCGAGGTCGTTCTCGAAAGCGATATCGGCAACGCCGGTCTTGGTGGTGTGGGTGATGGCGCCGCCCAGCTCCTCCTGCGTCACCACCTCGTTGGTGACGGTCTTCACCACTTCGGGGCCGGTGACGAACATGTAGGAGCTGTCCTTCACCATGAAGATGAAGTCGGTCATGGCGGGCGAGTAGACCGCGCCGCCCGCGCAGGGGCCCATGATGAGGCTGATCTGCGGGATGACTCCGCTCGCGAGGACGTTCTGCTGGAACACCTCGGCATAGCCGCCAAGGCTGGCCACGCCTTCCTGGATGCGCGCGCCGCCGCTGTCATTGAGGCCGATGATCGGCGCGCCGACCTTCATCGCCATGTCCATCACCTTGAGGATCTTCTGCGCATGGCGGCGGGAAAGCGATCCGCCGAAGACGGTGAAGTCCTGCGAAAAGACATAGACCAGCCGCCCATGGATCGTGCCGGAGCCGGTCACCACGCCATCGCCGGGAACCTTCTGCTCCTGCATGCCGAAATCCACGCAGTCATGCTCGACATACATGTCGAGCTCCTCGAAACTGCCTTCGTCGAGCAGCACGTCCAGCCGCTCGCGCGCGGTCAGCTTGCCCTTGGCGTGCTGCGCGGCAATGCGCTTCTCGCCGCCGCCCAGCTTGGCCGCCGCGCGGCGTCTTTCGAGTTCAGGTATGTTGGCGGACATGCACTCTCCCTGCATTGCGATGCCAAGGGGTAGAACGCATGCGGCCCAGCGGCAAGCGGGGCCTGTTGGAGGGGGCGCGTCAGGCGGGGAGCTTGGCCACTTCCGCCAGCACCCGCTCTGCCCATTCGGGGCGGCAGATCAGGAGGTCGGGCAGCCAGGTGTCCTGCTGGTTGTAGACCATCGGCGAACCGTCGATGCGCGAGACATGCAGGCCATGCGCCAGCGCCACCGCGGCAGGGGCGCAGCTGTCCCATTCATATTGCCCGCCCGAATGAAGGTATATCTCCGCCTCGCCACGCACGACCGCCATGGCCTTGGCCCCGGCGCTGCCCATGCCGACGAGCTCACCGCCGATCTTTTCGGCCACGGCCACCGCTTCGGGAGCGGGCCGGGTGCGGCTGACCACGAGGCGCGGCTTGTCGGCTGCGGGAGGGAGGAGCTGCGGCTGGTCGGTACGCAGGACGAGGTCGAGGCCGGGCAGGGCGACCGCGCCGATCTCCGGCTTGCCGCCAATGGCGAGCGCGACATGCACCGCCCAGTCGGTCCGCTCCTCGCCATATTCGCGCGTGCCGTCTACGGGATCGATGATCCACACGCGCTCTTTCGAGAGGCGCTCAGCGGTGTCCTTGCTCTCCTCCGACAGCAGCCCGTCATCGGGGCGTTGCTGCTTGAGAGCATGGACGAGGAACTGGTTAGCCGTCTCGTCCCCCGCCTTGCCCAAAGCCTTGCCGGTGATCAGGCCGGAGGCGCGGACGTCGCACAGGATCTTGCCTGCAGCCTCCGCCAGCGCCGCAGCAAGCTCGGCATCGGTCATCGTCTCACCCGCCATCAGATCAGCGAGATGATCTTGCGGATGATGTGATCGGCCGCCTCGGATGGGCTCATCTCCACCGTGTTGACGGTGATGTCCGGGTTCTCCGGCGCTTCGTAGGGGCTGTCGATCCCGGTGAAGTTCTTCAGCTGCCCTTCGCGCGCCTTCTTGTAGAGGCCCTTCACGTCGCGCGCTTCGGCCACTTCCAGCGGAGTATCCACGAAGACCTCGATGAACTCGCCATCGGGCAGCATGTCGCGCACCATCTGCCGCTCCGCACGGAAGGGGCTGATGAAGGCGGTCAGCACGATCAGGCCGGCATCCGCCATCAGCTTCGCCACCTCGCCGATGCGGCGGATATTCTCGATCCGGTCCGCTTCGGTAAAGCCCAAATCCTTGTTGAGGCCGTGACGGACGTTGTCGCCATCGAGCAGGAAGGTGTGGCGGTTCATCCGCGCCAGCCCCTGCTCCACTTCGTTGGCGATGGTCGACTTGCCCGATCCGGAAAGGCCCGTGAACCAAAGCACCAGCGGCTTCTGGTTCTTCAGGTTCGCATGATCCTCGCGGCTGACGGTGGTCGGCTGCCAATGCACGTTCTGTGCGCGGCGCAGGCTGAAATGCAGCATTCCCGCGCCGACCGTGTGATTGGTGATCTTGTCGACCAGGATGAAGCCGCCCAGCGCGCGGTTTTCGGCATAGGGTTCGAACACCAGCGGCTTGTCGGTGGTGACTTCGGCCACGCCGATGGAATTCAGCTCCAGCGTCTTGGCCGCGAGATGGTCCATCGTGTTGACGTTGATCTCGTATTTCGGCTCGGCCACGGTGGCGGAGACCATCTGGCTGGCCAGCTTCAGCCAGTAGCCGCGGCCCGGCACCAGCGCATCGTCATCCATCCACACCACGGTCGCTTCGAACTGGTCGGAGACCTGCGGCGGCGCATCGGCGGCGGCGAGGACATTGCCGCGCGAACAGTCGATCTCGTCGGCAAGGGTGATGGTGACGGACTGGCCGGCCTGCGCCTCTTCCTGCTCGCCATCGAAGGTGACGATCGACTTCACCGTGCTGGTGCGGCCCGAAGGCAGCACGCGCACCGCGTCGCCCGGCTTGATCGAGCCGGTGGAGACGAGGCCGGAAAAGCCGCGGAAGTCGAGATTGGGGCGGTTCACCCATTGCACCGGCATGCGGAAGGGCTGCTCCAGCGCGCGTGTCGCATTGATCTCGACCGTTTCGAGATGCTCGACCAGTGGCGGGCCGTCATACCACGGCGTGTTGGCGGACTTGCCGGTGATATTGTCGCCCTTGATGCCGGAGATCGGCATGGCGACGAAGTTCTCGATCCCGATTTCCTGGGCAAAGGCGCTGTATTCGGCGACGATCGCATCGAACCTGGCCTGGTCGTAATCGATCAGGTCCATCTTGTTCACCGCCAGCACGATGTTGCGGATGCCCAGCTGGTGGCAGAGGAAGCTGTGGCGGCGCGTCTGCACCAGCACGCCCTTGCGCGCATCGATCAGGATCACGGCGAGGTCGGCGGTCGAGGCACCGGTGACCATGTTGCGGGTATACTGCTCATGCCCCGGACAATCGGCGACGATGAACTTGCGCTTCTCGGTCGCGAAAAAGCGATAGGCGACATCGATGGTGATGCCCTGTTCGCGCTCCGCTGCGAGGCCGTCCACCAGCAGGGCGAAGTCGATCTCCTGCCCCTGCGTGCCCACGCGCTTGCTGTCATTTTCGAGGGCGGCCAGCTGGTCCTCGAAGATCATCTTGGAATCGTAGAGCAGCCGCCCGATAAGCGTGCTCTTGCCGTCATCCACGCTGCCGCAGGTGATGAAGCGCAGCATGGTCTTGTTCTGGTGCGTATCGAGATAGGCCTCGATATCCTCGGCGATGAGGGCGTCGGTCTGGTAGACCGGATCGGCGGTCGGAGCGTCGGCCATCAGAAATAGCCCTCCTGCTTCTTCTTCTCCATCGAGGCGTCACCGCCATCCTTGTCGATCACGCGGCCCTGCCGCTCACTGGTGGTGGTGAGCAGCATTTCCTGCACCACTTCCGACAGCGTCGCCGCCTCGCTCTCCACCGCGCCAGTCAGCGGGAAGCACCCAAGCGTGCGGAAACGAACCTTGCGCATGGTGATCTCGGGCTTCCTGCCCATGACCTTTTCCAGCCGCTCGATATCGTCGGCCATGAACAGGCCGCCTTCGTGCTCGAAAGTGGGCCGTTCATCGGCGAAATAGAGTGGCACGATCTCGATATTCTCGGCCATGATGTATTGCCAGATGTCGAGCTCGGTCCAGTTGGAGAGCGGGAAGACGCGGATGCTCTCGCCCTTCTTCTTGCGCGCGTTGTAGAGGTTCCACAGTTCGGGCCGCTGGTTCTTCGGGTCCCAGCCATGGGTGGCGGTGCGGAAGGAGAAGATGCGCTCCTTCGCGCGGCTCTTCTCCTCGTCGCGGCGCGCGCCGCCGAAAGCGGCATCGAAACCGTATTTGTCGAGTGCCTGCTTCAGCCCCTCGGTCTTCCACATATCGGTATGCAGCGGGCCGTGCTCGAAGGGATTGATCCCGCGCTCCTTCGCCTCCGGGTTCTGGTAGACGAGCAGGTCCATCCCGGCGTCGCGCGCGCTCTTTTCGCGCAGGGCATACATGTCCTGAAACTTCCAGGTGGTGTCCACATGCAGCAGCGGGAAGGGCGGCGGCGAAGGATAAAAGGCCTTCTTGGCGAGGTGCAGCATTACCGCGCTGTCCTTGCCGATCGAATAGAGCATCACTGGGTTCTCGGCCTCGGCCACCACTTCGCGCATGATGTGGATGCTCTCGGCCTCAAGCCGTTCGAGATGCGTGAGGGTCTTGGTCATAAGAGAATTGCTGTGGTGACTTCCATCGACTTACGGCTGCAAAGGCGCAATTGCGCCCGTCGCCACGCGCATTGGCAGATGGCGGGACAGGATGGAAGCAATCCTATCTATGGCCGGGGCCATTGCAACTTTCATCGCGGGACATTGCCCGGCGAAAGCATGGAGCTGCCATTATTCGAATTCCACAAAGCCGTCATTGTAGGGAACCGGCTCGATCTCGGCCGGGGGAGATGGCGGGTCGATCTCTCCTGCGGGGCCGGGTGCGGCGTCTCCCTCCAGCACATCGGGGTCGGTCGACAAGGTAGGCTCGCCGATCAGGTCGGGCTCGACCCAGTCGGTGACGATTTCCTCGTCATCGGGGAAGTCCTGCCCGCCGTCTTCTTCCGCCTCGCTTTCGGTGGCAGGCGCGTCGCCGTCGCTCTCTTCGGCAGGCTCGTCCGCGGAAGCCGCTTCGCGCTCGAAGCCGTCGGTGAGAATCTCCGTCACCCTTTCGCTGCCGAACAGCAGGCCCAGGATCAGAATGCCGCCGGCAAAGAGCAGCGTGTGCGAGCGCTTGGCAAAAATCATGGCGGCTGATTCGGTCCGTTCACGTGTTGCGATTCGAAGACTTTACCATATCGTCCGCGTGGAAAAGGCATTTCTAACAGGGCCATGGGGGTGCTTCCCGTACAAATCGGGCGCAGGCTGCAATGGCGTTGCAAAGCCGCTTGCACATGCTGGAGAATCGGTTCAAGGTAGCGCTACCATAAAAGGGTCGCCGGTCGCCTGAGAACCGGATGGGAGAGGGGAACAATGGAAAGCAGTGCGAAGAGCGTCAATATGGCGCTGATCTCCGCGATCGTGGCTGTGGCCACCATCGGCGGGCTTCTGTTCGGATACGATAGCGGTGCCGTCAATGGCACGCAGGGCGGCTTGACCGAGGAATTCGGCCTCAGCGAAGCGGCGCTGGGCTTTACCGTCGGCTCGCTGCTGATCGGCTGCGCGGTCGGCGCTTTCTTCGCCGGAAGGCTGGCCGATGCTGTCGGGCGGCGCACGGTGATGATCATCGCCGCGATGCTGTTCGTGGTTGGCGCGCTGGTGCAGGGCTGGACGGAGAGTCACACGCTGTTCGTGATCGCCCGCTTTGCTGGCGGCATGGCGGTGGGCGCGGCATCGGTGCTCTCCCCGCTCTATATTTCCGAAGTCGCCCCGGCGAATATTCGCGGGCGCCTGACCACGGTGCAGCAGGTGATGATCATCACCGGCCTCACCGCCGCTTTCGTGGTGAACTATTTCCTCGCGCAATCGGCAGGCAATTCGCTGGGCGAGATCGGCGGCACGCAGGCGTGGCGCTGGATGTACCTGGCGCAGGCGGTTCCTGCGGTGATCTTCCTGGTCGCGTTGTTCTTCATCCCTGAAAGCCCGCGCTACCTCGTCAGCCGTGGGCGCGAGGCGGAGGCCAAGATCGTGCTCACTCGCCTGTTCGGGGAGGAAGAAGCGATCCGCAAGATCGGCGAGATCCGCGCGAGCTTCTCCAAGGATCACCGTCCGCGCCTGTCCGACGTGACTGCGCCGGGCACCGGTTTCCGCCCGATCGTGTGGGCGGGCATCATGCTGGCGACCTTCCAGCAATTCGTCGGCATCAACATCATCTTCTATTATGGCGAGACCTTGTGGCGCCTCGCCGGCGTGTCGGAGGAAGTGGCGCTGGAGCGCAACATCATTTCCGGCGTCGTATCCATCGCTGCCGTGCTGGCCGCGCTGGTCCTAATCGACCGTATCGGCCGCAAGCCGCTGCTGCTGATCGGATCGGTCGGCATGGCGGTGACCTTGGGCGCGATGACATGGGCCTTTTCCGGCGCGGCGACCGATGCCTCGGGCAACCTTGCCTTGGGCGAGACAGCAGGCTGGACCGCGCTGGTTGCGGCCAATCTCTATGTCATCTTCTTCAACTTCAGCTGGGGTCCGGTGATGTGGGTGATGCTGGGCGAGATGTTCCCCAACCAGATGCGCGGATCGGCACTCGCCGTGGCGGGCCTGGCGCAATGGGGTGCGAACTACCTCGTCGTACAGAGCTTCCCCTCCATGGCGAGCGGGCTTGGTCTGGCCCCCGTCTATGCAATGTACACTGCTGCGGCAGTCATCAGCATCTTCCTCGTCAAGACTCTCATCAAGGAGACGAAGGGCAAGGAACTGGAGGAGATGGAAGGCTGATCCTCTTCCCGCGTACCGGTAACTCCGCGGGGAGATGCATGGGGGTCGGGACGGTCTTGGCCGTTTCCGGCCCCTTGCTGTTAGGATGCAAGCAATGACGGGAGAGACTCAGCCGAAATTGCGCGTGGTCGTGCTGGGCGGCGGCACTGCCGGCTGGATGACTGCGGCGGGGCTCGTCCGGATGCTCCCCGGCCTGTGCACGGTCGCGCTGATCGAGAGCCAGGACATCGGCATCGTCGGCGTAGGCGAGGCCACCTTGCCGCATATTCGCGGCTTCGTGGAGCGGCTGGGGATCGACGAGGCGGCTTTCATGAAGGCCACGCATGCGACCTACAAGCTGGGCATCGATTTCCGTGACTTCGGCCGCGTGGGCGAAAGCTACATCCACCCCTTCGGCACATTTGGCGAGGATGTGGGCGGCATCGGCTTCCATCACTACTGGCTCGAATTGCAGCGCCAGGGCCTCGCCGCCGAGCTTGGGACCTATTCGCTGGCTGTCGCCGCCTGCCGCGCCAACCGCTTCGCGCCCCCGTCAGAGGATAGCAGCCTCGGCTCCACCTATGGCTATGCCTACCAGTTCGATGCGACGCTGTTCGGCCCCTTCATGCGCGAATTCGGCACCGCCAATGGTGTGACGCGGCATGAAGGGCTGGTAACCGAAGTCGAGCGCGATCCGGAAAGCGGCGATGTCACCGCGCTCATTCTCAAGGACGGGCGGCGGATCGAGGGCGAGCTGTTCGTCGATTGCTCGGGCTTCCGCTCGCTGCTGCTGGGGCAGGAACTGGAGGAGGCGTGGGACGACTGGACGCATTGGCTGCCCTGCGACCGTGCGGCGGCCATGCCCTGCACCCACCGGACCAGCGACATCCGCCCCTATACCATCGCCACCGCCATGCCGGCGGGCTGGCGCTGGCAGATCCCGCTGCAGCACCGCATGGGCAATGGTTATGTCTTTTCCAGCGCGCATATCGGCGAGGACGAGGCCTGCGAGGCGATCCGCAATTCGGCCGAGGGTGACCCGCTGGCCGATCCCCGCATCCTCAAATTCCGCCCCGGCCGCCGCACCAAATCGTGGAGCCACAACGTCATCGGCGTGGGGCTGGCGAGCGGCTTCCTGGAGCCGCTCGAATCCACCTCGATCTATCTCGCGCAGATGGCGATCACTTACCTGATCGAGCTGTTCCCCACCGATGGCCGGATCGACCCGCGCGACCGCGACGAATTCAACCGGCTGGTGGACATGGAATATGACCGCGTCCGCGACTTCCTGATCCTGCACTACAACGCCACCACGCGCGATGATTCCGACTTCTGGAACCATGTCCGCACCATGCAGGTGCCCGATACGCTGGCGGACAAGCTGGAGCTGTGGAAGCGTACAGGCCGGATCGAGAAATATTCAGAAGGCCTGTTTTACGATGTCAGCTGGATGGCGGTCTATCTCGGCCAGGGGCTCTTGCCCGAAGCGCATGACAGCCGCGTCTCGCTGCCCGATCCGCAGCGCGTGGCGGGCGCGATGGAGCGGCTGCAGCGGGAGATCGACGCGCATGTCGCCGCCATGCCCGGCCATGTCGATTACCTGACGCGCGAAGCCGCGCGATTGGCGCAAGCGGCATGAGCGAAGCACGCCAGCGCTTGCGCCGGATCTGCATCGCCGGTGCAGGGCAGGTCGGCGTCATCGCCGCGCTGGCGCTGCGCCGCGCCCTGCCCGATTGCGAGGTGGTCGTGCTCGGCCTGCCGGGCGATCCCGCCGCCTTTGCCGACCGTGCCGCCACCGCGCTCCCAACAAGCAACCGGCTGCATGACCGGCTGGGCGTGGACGAGGGGCTGATCGTGCAGAAGGCGGCGGGCAGCCACCGCCTGGTGTCTCGCTATTTCGGCTGGGGTGAGGAGGGGCGGAGCGGCGCCATGCCGCATGGCGCGCAGGTCGATCCGAAGCTGCGCACGCGCTTTGCCAGCGAATGGGGTGGCGGTGAGCGCGATGGCGGGAAGGCCGCGCCCGGATCGCTTGCTGAAGTGCTCGCCAATGCGGGGCGCTTCGCCGTGCCGCCGGGCGACCGGGCGACGCCGCTCGACGATATCGACTATGCACTGCGCTGGAACATGCAGGCTTATCGCGACCTGCTGGTCGGCATGGCGCAGCAGGCGGGCATTAGCTACGCGCAGGGTCAGATTGCCGGGCTTGAGACCGATGGTGCGGGTGGCCTCGCAGCCATCGCGGTGGAGGGACAGGGACGGATCGAGGCGGAGTTGTTCCTCGATTGCTCCGGGCCTGCTGCGCGGCTGCTCTCCGCCCTGCCCGGTGCGCGGCGCGCGGATTGGGGCGCGTACCTGCCCGTGCGCCGCGTGCTCTACGGCAAGCCGGGACAGGGGATGCTGGCGCTGGAGGACCGCTTCTCATTGCTGCCCGAAGGCTGGCTGCTCGAATTCGCGGGCGTCGACGGGTTGCAGGGCTCCATGGGCCTGGGGGAAGGCGTGGCCGAGGATGCGGCCCTGCGTGCGTTGCAGGCCGAACCGGCGGAGATGGTTGCTGTGCGGCCCGGCGCGGCGGCGCAAGCCTGGGTCGGCAATGTGGTGGCTTTGGGCGATGCGGCGGCGACATTCGAGCCGCTCGGCCACCTCAATCTCGACCTTGCCCATCGGCAACTAATGCTCTTGCTCGAAATGCTACCGGGCGCGCAGATCGAACCGCTCGAACGCGCCGAATTCAACCGCCGTGCCGCGCTGATGGCCGCGAATGTGCGCGACGTGCTGGCGATGCATTATGCCGCGCCACGCGCGCGGGCGGTGTTCGGCGAGCAGCCCTTGCCGGAGACGCTGGCGCATTTGCTCGACCAGTTCACCCGCCGTGGCCGCCTGCCCTTCCGTGAGGAGGGCGGGCTGCTCAACCAGGAATACACCGCGCTGCTGTCGGCGCTCGGTTTTGCGTCCGGCACCACGCCGCAATCGCTGGCGCAGGACCCGCGAGAGGCCGATGCGGCGCGCGCGGCTTTCGAGGCGCAGGCGCAGGCCGCGCTGCAATTCGCGCCGCCCTATCAGCAATTCATGGCGCAGATGCTGAACCCGCAGCCGCAAGGCATGGCAGGCGACTTGCAGTACTGACCGGCGGGGCTCAGCCGAGCACCTGCCGCAACATCTGGCGCATCTGGGCAAAGCGCTGCGGATCGGGCGGGCCGATCACGCCCTTGGCCTGCGGCGGCAGGTGGGCGGAGGGGTCTCCGCTCGTCTCGAACACGTAATAATCGAACCAGTCGCGCCAGACCTTGCGCTGGTCTTCGGGCAGCGGGCGGATCGCCATCAACGCATGGAGCAGCGCGTCATAGGGCCCGCCCGCCCCGGCAGGTGCGCCCTCGGTCCACCAGTAATTGACGAGCACGCTGACGGGATCGAGCGATTCCACCCCGTGCCACCAGCAATAGGGGATGTAGATCGCGTCGCCCGGCTCCAGCGTGGCCTCGCGCGCATGCTCCATCGCCTCGGCAAAGCGCGGGAAGCGCGCCGTGTCGGGGGCGGCCATGTCCACCATGCTGACCGGCGTTCCGGCAGGCGTGCTCTCGAACGGGCCGGGATAGAGATTGGCGATCTGTTCGGGCGGAAACAGCGTGAAGCGCCGCCGCCCGGCAATGCAGACCGCGATATTCTCCTTCACGTCGTAATGCGGCGCGACGCGGATCGCATTGCCGATCCAGATGCGCGGCTGCACTTGCGGCAGGATATCCATGCCGTTGGCGGTCGTGAAGCCGGGCATGATTTCCGGGATGACTTCGGATTGCACCGCCAGCGCCGGGGGATCGCCCATCTCGGCCGCGCGCAGCAAGTCGTCGAGGAAGAGGTCGAGCCGTCCCTGCCCGCGCACGAAGTTCATGCCGCTCATATCTTCATTGTAGAAGAAGCGCCCGCCTTCCTCTGGCCCTGCGGCAATGGCGGAGACGGGGCGCGCGCTGCCCATGGATTTGAGATAGGCGACTACTGCTGCGCCGCCCTTGCGCCCGGCTTGGACCACCGGCCATTCGGCCTTAGCGCCGCGAATGACCATGGGTTCACCTGCCGCGCGGATTTCCGCCAGCCGCGCGGCATCAAGCGCGCTTGAGGTTTCCGTGATCGGCATCGGGCGGGCGAGATCGCTCATGCAGTGATGCGCTGGCCGGGATCGATCGCGCTGCCATTGCTGGCGAGGAATTCCTCCTGCGTCGGCATCTGGCTCACCGCTTGGCTAATCACCTGCCGCACATGGCCAAGCCGCTGCAGCAGTTCGGCATCGGGCAGTAGCCCCGCTGCCGGGTGATAGCCGCCGGCTTGCACACCCTGGCAAGCCATGACCGAGAGCCAGCTCGTCTCGGTAAACAGCTCGTTATGCTCGCGGATTACCCTTCCGGAGGAGCGGAACATCTCCAGCTTGTCCTTGAGACCATCGGGCGGTTCGAGATTGCGGCAATAGTTCCAGAATTCGGAATCGTCGCGCTCGGTCGCCTTGTAGTGGAGGACGAGGAAGTCGCGGATATCGACATAGTCGCGCTCGGTTTCCGCATTGAAACGCGCGATTTCTGTTGGGGTGAAATCCGTGGTCGGCCAATAGGCCATCAGCCGCGCGATACCCGCCTGCACCAGGTGGATCGCGGTAGATTCGAGCGGTTCGAGGAAGCCGCCCGCCAGCCCCAGAGCGACGACGTTCTTCTCCCAGTTCTTCGCCCGGTGCCCGCCGGTGAAACGCAACCGGTTGGGCTCTGCCAGAGGCTCGCCGTCGAGATTGGCGAGCAGCAGTTCGATCGCCGCGTCATCTTCCATAAAGGCGCTGGAATAGACATGGCCGTTGCCGATCCGGTGTTGCAGCGGGATGCGCCATTGCCAGCCGGCGGGCCGCGCGGTGGAGCGGGTCAGCGGCTCGCGATCGCCCGCGCTGGTGCAGGGAATGGCGACGGCGCGATCACAGGGCAGCCACTTGCTCCAGTCGTTGAAGGGAACCTCCAATGTCTGGCCCAAAAGCAGCGAGCGGAAGCCCGAACAATCGATGAAAAGCTCGCCCGCAATGCTCTCGTCATTCTCGAGCGTTACAGAGGTCACGTGTCCGCTCTCAGGGTCCTGCTCGACCCCGTTTATGCGGCCCTCGACCCTGGTTACACCCTGCTTCTCCGCCAGCTTGCGGAGGTAGCCAGCATAGCGGCTGGCATCGAACTGGAAGGCATAGCCGAGGCGGGCGAGCGGCGAATTGGGCTGATCCGGTTGGGGCCAGAACATCTTGTTCGCCTTGCCCGCCATCGCGCCGATCGAATAATCGTCCAGCCTGCTGGTATCGCCCAGTTCCCGCCCCTTCAGCCAGAAGTGGTGGAACTCGATCCCCAGCATGTCGATGCCGTAAAAACCGAAGGGGTGGACATAGCGGTCGCCCAGCCGCGTCCAGTCGACGAATTCGATGCCCAGCTTGTAGGTCGCATGCGTCTCGCGCACGAATTCGCGTTCGTCCACGCCCAGCAGCTTGTTGAACTGGTTGATCTGCGGGATCGTCGCCTCACCCACGCCGACCGTGCCGATCGCCTCGCTTTCGATCAGGCGGATCGAGAGGCCGGGAAAGGCCCCCATGATCTTCGAAATGGCGGCGGCCGCCATCCACCCCGCGGTGCCGCCGCCGACGATCACGACCTGGGTTATCGGCTGTCCGCTCATGAGGGCGCCATCACGGATGCGGCCATGCCGGAGGCAGTCTCGTCGCCCACCCACGCGCCCGCTTGGCGCAGGAACTGCTCCTGCGTCGGCAGCGCCTCGGCCGTGCGGCGATAGTCCGCGCGCATCTGCGCCATGGCGCCCGCGACCTTGTCGGGGTCGAGCGTGTCGGCCATCGGATCGTGTCGCTGGGGCCAGATATTCTGTCCTAGCATCACCGCTATCCAGCTGGGCATGGCGAAAAGCTCCGCATTCTCGCGGAAGACGCGGCCATGCAGGCGCCACAGCTCCATCTTGCGCGTCAGGCTTTCGGGCGCGTCCATGTCGCGGACATAGCGCCAGAATGCCGTGTCGTCGCGCTGAGTGGCCTTGTAGTGGAGGATGATGAAGTCGCGCACATCCTCGTAAAGCTCGCGCATGCCGCGATTATATTCGTCGCGCTCCGCCGGGCTGATCGCCTTGTCGGGGAACAGGGCGAACAGGCGCTGGATGCCGTTCTGGATCAGGTGGATGCTGGTCGATTCCAGCGGCTCGATAAAGCCGGAGGACAGGCCGAGCGAGACCACATTGTGGTTCCACGCCTTGCTGCGCATGCCGGTGACGAAGCGCAATTCGCGCGGCTCCGCTTGCGGTTCGCCCTCGACATTGTCGAGCAGGATGCGCGTCGCTTCCTCGCTGTCCATATACTGGCTGGAGAAGACATGGCCGTTGCCCATGCGGTGCTGCAGCGGGATGCGCCATTGCCAGCCCGCCCCATGCGCGGTTGCGCGGGTAAAAGGCGGGGGCGATGCGGGAAGCGAGGTTGGCAGCGCGATGGCGCGGTCCATCGGCAGCCAGTGGCTCCAGTCCTCGTATCCGGTTTCCAGCGCCTGCTCGATCAGCAGGCCGCGGAAGCCGGAGCAATCGATGAAGAGGTCGCCCGCGATCCGTTCGCCGCCTTCCAGCTCGATCGCGGTGACATCGCCGCTTTCGCTGTCGCGATGGACATGCGCGACCTTGCCTTCGCGGCGCACGGTGCCCTGCCCCTCGGCCACACCGCGCAGGAAACGGGCATAGAGTCCTGCGTCGAAATGAAAGGCGTAGAAGATCTGTGAGACCAGCGATTGCGCGCCGGGGGCCGGGCGGCCGAAACGCCCCATCATCGCCGCCATCGAGCTCATCGAATATTCGTGGATGCCGCCCGCCTGCCCGCCGAGCGCCACTTCGCGCAACCATAGCTGGTGGAAACTGATGCCGTGCAAATCCTGCCCGTACTCGCCGAAAGGATGGAAGTAACGGTCACCCTGCTTCCCCCAATTCACGAATTCGATGCCGAGCTTGAAGGTGCCCTTGGTCTCCCGCAGGAACTTGTTTTCGTCGAGGCCGAGCATCTGGTTGAAGCTGCGGATCGGCGGGATCGTCGCCTCGCCCACGCCGACCGTGCCGATGGCATCGGATTCGACCAGCGTGAAGCGGCGCCGGCCATCGGCCAGATATTTCGAGAGCGCGGCCGCGGCCATCCAGCCGGCAGTGCCGCCGCCAACGATGACCACATTCGTGATATCGTTACCATTCATAACAGAAGCCCTTATCCCCACCCCTATACAGCGTATAAATCCGCCTTTTATTGCCTTTTCTTCCTAGTCTTGCCCGCACCCCCTTGCCAAGGCCGGATTGGCTGGATATGAAAAGTGTCAATCAAAAGAAAAGCGCCATACCATTAATTGGTAGCGCTAACATGGGGAGGGGACGTCGGGTGACGAAAGCCAATGTGCTTCGTGGCGACAATGGAATCGCCAGTTTTCGAATGATTCGCGGTGCATTGCGCACCAGTGCCTCGATGATGGCGCTGGGCGGAATGCTCATGTCGGGCGCTGCCATGGCGCAGGAAAGCGATGAGGCTGTCGACGAGGATACGATCCTCGTTACCGGCATCCGCCAGTCGCTGGCATCGGCGCAGAACATCAAACGCGATTCGGATACGGTGGTGGACGCCATCACCGCAGAGGATATCGGCGCCCTGCCAGACCGTTCGGTGACCGAGGCGCTGCAGCGCGTTCCGGGTATCGCCATCAACCGCTTTGCCGGTTCGAACGACCCCGATCACTTCTCGGTCGAAGGTTCGGGCGTGGTCATTCGCGGCCTCAACTTCGTTCGCTCCGAATTCAACGGCCGCACCGCTTTCGCAGCCGGTGTTAGCGGGCAGGCGCTTAATTTCGCCGATGTGCCGTCCGAACTGCTCGGCTCGGTGATCGTCAGCAAGAATGCCACGGCAGACATGATCGAAGGCGGCCTTGCCGGCACTGTCAATCTCAACACGCGCAAGCCGCTCGACCAGCACGGCCTGCGCCTGGGCTTCAGCGCCGAGGCGAACTACGGCGACTTCGCCAAGGAATGGACCCCGACCTTCTCGGGCCTGATCAGCAACACCTGGGAAACCGGTGCCGGTACGTTCGGCCTGCTGGTTTCCGGTTCCTATTCGCAGATCCGCAGCCGTGCCGATGGCTTGCAGATTGCCAATTACCAGACGCGCGACGGCCAGCTGGTCGATGCCGCGAATACCGGTGACCGCCAGATCTGCCGCAATCCCCTGCCTTCGGGAGAGGACAATTTCACCCTGCCGGTCGGCAATGCGCTGTGCGGCGATTTCGGCACGGCGGGTGCCGATGGCTTCGCCGACTATGCGGACTACCGCGTGGCTCCCGTCGGCGGCCAATTCCGCACGCAGGATTACAACCGCAAGCGTGACGGTATCGCCGTCTCCGCCCAGTATGAGACGCTGGATGGCGGCACGACGATTACCGCCGAATTCATCCGCTCGCACTCCACCAATGCGTGGGGTGAGCACACCTATGAAACCGCGCCCGATTTGTCGGAATACTCGACCTATCCGATCGGCTGCCTGCAGAACGGTGCGGGTCCGAACGTGGTCGACAGCAACGGCGTGATCGATCCCGACGATGAGACCCCGCCGCGCGCGCAATGTCCGGTGGGTGAGTTCACCGATTACCTCTATGACGGCAATGGCCTGTTCCAGTCAGGCTATATCGTCGATGCCAGCAATGGCTGGCGTGGCGCGCCGGGTGATGAGGCGTATTTCCCGATCGGCGGTTCGCAGTTCTCGCTCGCACGTCGCCAGGTGCACGATGAAATCACCAACAATGATTACAGCCTGAACCTGGACAGCCAGCTGACCAATCGCCTGCATCTGGGCATGGACCTGCATTATGCCACGTCGCGCAAGGAGAACCTGGACTTCAGCGTCTTCGGTTCGAACTTCGCCGATCAGGAACTCGACATTTCCGGCGATGCGCCGGTCATCATCCCGCACAAGCCGCAATTCCTCGGCTATACTTGGTCCGGCGCCAGCGATGCGCTGACCAATGCGACCGAGGCGGAATATTTCACCGATCCGCGCTTCCAGTTCTGGCGCGCGGCGATGGATCATGCGGAAGAAAGCACGGGTGACCAGTTCGCCATCCGCACCGATCTCGAATATGAATTCGGCGACGAATCCTTCATCCGCAGCGTGAAGGGCGGCATCCGCTACCAGGATCGCGACCAGACGGTTCGCTATTCGACCTATAACTGGGGCATGCTGTCCGAAACATGGTCGGGCGCCCGCCCGGTCAACTTTGCGGATACGGCCGGTGACGGCCAGCAGGAACGCTATGAGTTCGACAACTTCTGGCGCGGTGATGTGCCGCCGCCTCCGGGTGCCTTCTACTATAGCGGAGACCTGATCGACGGTTACGACGAGTCGGTCGCCTATTTCCAGTCGATTCAGGGCTTCTATGCCAGCGAACTCGGCGGAAATGGCACCGACTGGCTGCCGCTGGCACAGCGTGAGGGCGCCATTGCCGGCACGCACTATCTCCCATCCGATGTGCAGCAGGTCGGCCAGAACGATCTGGCGCTGTATGGCATGCTGCGTTTCGGCACGCCGGAATATACGGATGGCCTGCGGGTGTCGGGCAATATCGGGCTGCGCTGGGTGCGGACGCGGGTTGTGTCCTCCAGCTCGCGCGGTCCCGGCGCGCAGGGCGATCTGGGTATCGACCTGCCCTTTGCCGAACGTTGCGAGGAGCTGGAGATTCCGGCGGAAGCCGGTGGCGGCACCGCGTCGCCGGGCGGCATCTGCAATGTCGGCCAGGCCGCTTACGAGGAGCTGCAGGACTTCGTGGATGGCAGCTTCACGCCGTCGGTGATCGAGCACGACTATGATTACTTCCTGCCGAGCATGAACGTGCGGTTCGGGCTGACGGACGACATCATCCTGCGCCTCGCCGGTTCCAAGGTGCTGACGCGGCCGGATAACGGCTATATCCGCAACTACTTCGTCTCGAGCATCGATACGTCGGGCAACTTCACCGGTACTGCTGGTGAACCGACCCTGCTGCCTGCCACGGCATGGCAGTTCGATGCCAGCGTGGAGTGGTATTTCGACACGGTCGGCTCGCTGACGCTCAATGGCTTCTACAAGAAGATCAATAACTTCTTCTTCCAGGAGGTGCGGCAGGACACGATTGCGAACGGTTCCGGCGCCACGCGCGAGGTGACCGTACGCGGCCCCGCCAACTTCGACGGCACGGGCACGGTGAAGGGCTTCGAGGTCGCCTATCAGCAGACCTATGACTTCCTGCCGGGCCTGCTGAGCGGTCTGGGTGCTTCGGCGAACTACACCTATATCGACAGTTCGGGCCTGCCCAACGCCTTCCTGAATGGCGGGAACGTGCCGAACGATTCCACCATTCCGCCGGGCAATTTGCCGCTGGAGCAGCTGTCGAAGCACAATATCAATGCGACCGTGTTCTATGAGCGCGGACCGCTGTCGATGCGCGCCGCCTATAACTGGCGCTCGCGCTTCCTGCTGACGGCATCGGACGTGATCTTCCCGTATTACTCGATCTTCAATGACGATACGGGACAGCTCGACGCATCGATCTTCATCAACGCATCGGAGATCTTCGATCTTCCGGGCAATGTGCGTGTGGGTGTGCAGGGCGTGAACCTCCTCAACGAGGTAACGCGCACGCTGCAGGCCTATACCGGCGATCCGGACGATCTCGCGCCGCGTTCCTACTTCATGAATGACCGAAGGTTTTCCTTCATCATCCGCGGCCAGTTCTAAGCTCCTGGCCGACAATGAAAGGGCCGCCGGTCTCCCTCGGCGGCCCTTTTTTGTGCCTGCAATCCGCGCGGACCGGCCTGACATCAGCAGGAAAACGCGCAAAGAAAAGGCCGGCAGTATCGCCGGCCTTTCCGGCAATCGGGGAGGATTGCCTGTAAGGAACCTGTCAGGGCCGCGTCAGGCGGCGGCCTCTTCCAGCGCGGTGGCGATCGCGTCGCGCATCGGCTTCCTCTGGTACTCGCTTGAATAGGGCGTGCCGCGCACCTCCATACCGTCGTCGCGCGGGGCGAAGCCCTGTAGCCAGTTGAACTGGTCCACCATGCCCCAGGCGAGGATGTCGGTCAGCTCGCCATATTCGAGCATCACGTCGAAATAACGACGCGTGTAGTCGGCAATCTTGGCGTCGCGTTCGGCAATGTCGCTGGTGAGCGCCTTGTCCTTCACGTCGAACTCGGTGATCATCAGCTTGTAGCCCATGCCCACCGCCTCGTTCAGGAAGGCGCGCCATTCGGCTTCGCGATAGGGGCCGACGCCGGAAGCGGGGTCGATCGAGTAGATCTCGATATGCGACTGGATGCCCAGCGTATCGACCGGCACGCCGCGATTGCGGAAACCTTCGAGCAGGCGCAGCACCGCATTGCAGTGATCGGCGTGGTCGGGCTCCCAGCTCATGTAATCATTATAGACCAGCTCGCCATCGGGCAGCTGCTCGCGCGCTGTGTGGAAGGCGAGGTCGAGCACCGCCTCGGGGCTGCCCATCGCGCGGCTCATGCTGGTTTCCAGCGTTCCATCGGTATCGTGATCGATGGCTTCGTTGACCACGTCATAGCTGGTGATCTGGCCGCGATAGCGGTCGGTCACGGTGCGGATATGGTCCACGAGGATGCGTTCTGCCTCCTGCACCGGGTTGGCGCCGTAATCGTAATTGTTGAGCCAGTCGGGGAACCATTGCGGGCGGTGCCACAGCAGCGTGTGGCCGCGGAGCGCCTGCCCGTTGGCCATGGCCCAGGTGGCGATCGCGTCCATCCGCTCGAAGTCGTAGACATCGACCTCGGGGCGCGTGAACTGCCACTTCATCTCGTTTTCGGGCACCACGATGCCGCATTCGGCGTTCACGACCGCGGTATATTGCGGGTTCTGGATCGCGCCGCCGCTGGTGTCATTGCTCCAGCGGATCGCGCTGCCCCAGCGCCGCCCGCTCTTTTGCGCCGCGGTGTTGAGGCTATCCGATGCGGCGTCTTCGCCAGACAGGCTGACACCGCCGCAACCGATCAGCGGCAGCGAAGCGAGGCTGGCCAGCGCCCCTCGGCGCGACATGGGCAGGGCGTTGCGAAGGGTCATGCGATCGTGATCTCCGTTGTCTGCAGCGATGCGCTGCTATTGCCCGCGGACAGGGTGACCGGGCCGGGCTCGTTCACTTCCTCCATTGCGCGGTTCCAGAAGGAGAGCTGGCGCGGAGTGATGGTGAAGGACACGGAGGTGCGCTCACCCGGCTGCAGCGACACGCGCCGGAAGCCCTTCAGCTCCAGCACCGGCCGCGTCACCGAAACCTCGGTCCGGGTGATGTAGAGTTGCACGACCTCGTCGCCTGCCATGCTGCCGGTATTGGCGACCTCGACCGTGACCGGGATCTCCTCATCCGTGCCGAAGCGCGCCTTGCCCACGCGCGGGGCGGAGATGGCAAAGCTGGTGTATGAGAGGCCGTGCCCGAAGGCGAACAGCGGCCCCGCATCGTCGAACAGGTAGCCGCGCCGCGAACTCGGCTTGCGGTTGTAGAAGAGCGGCACCTGGCCCTCATTGCGCACCACGCTGACGGGCAGCTTGGCGCCGGGATTGTTGTGCCCCAGCAGCGTTTCCGCCATGGCGACGCCGCCTTCCTGCCCGGGATACCAGCATTCGAGCACGGCATCGGCCTTCTCGACCACATTGGGCCAGCTGGGCGGACGGCCATTGATGGCGCAGACGATGAGCGGTTTGCCCAGCGCCGCCAGCGCATCGACCAGCGCGTTCTGCTCGCCGACGATATCGATATCGGTGCGATCGCCCAGGTGGTTGCGGGCAAAGCCCTCGCGGCTGGTCTGCTCGGTATCGCCGATGGCGAGCACGATGGTATCCGCCCCGCGTGCGACCCTGACCGCTTCCTCGATCAGTTCGAGGTTGCGGTCGCGCGGGGCGAGATAGATGAGATCCTGCGAGCGATCCTCGCTGGTCGTGATGAAGACGCCTTGCGCCGTTACAAAATCGGCACTGGGTGCAACCTGCCGCAAGCCTTCGATCAGGTTGATCGTCTGCTTGGGGACGGAGGAATAGCCGCCCAGCCGCGCAATCGCGTGGTTGGGGCCGATCACCGCGACGCGGCCCATGCTCGCTTCGTTGAGCGGCAGCGCACCGTCCTTGTTGGTGAGCAGGCACATGCTCTTGCGCGCGGCTTCCAGCGCCAGCGCGCGCGCCTCGGCATTGCCGGTGATTTCGCGCGCCTTGTCCCAATCGCCATAGGGGTTTTCGAACAGGCCGGCGCGGAACTTGAAGGTCAGCATGCGCGCGCAGGCGCGGTCGATCAGTTCGACCGGGATGCGGCCGGCCTCGACCGCGTCCTGCAGCGTGGCGAAGGCCATGCCTTCGGGCAGCTCGCTGTCGACGCCCGCCAGCAGCGACTGGTGCGCGGCGTCCTCCAGGCTCTCGGCCACCTTGTGCAGGGTGAAGAGCTCATGCACGCCGCCGTAATCGCTGGCGATGATTCCGTTGAAGCCCCATTCGCCGCGTAGCACATCGCCCAGCAGCCAGGTATTGGCGTGGCTTGGGATGCCGTCGATCTCGTTATAGCTGGGCATGATGGCGCCCACGCTGGTGCGCTCGACGATTTCACGGAACGGGGTGAAGAAGTCCTCGCGCAGCTCGCGTTCGGAGATTTGCGCGGGGCTGATATTGTTGCCCGCCTCGGGCTGGCCGTGGCCGGTCATATGCTTGAGCGTGGCGAAGACCTTGTCTGGTCCCAGCCGCTCGAACTTGCCCGGACCCTGCAGGCCCTCCACCGCGGCGACGCCCATTTCGGCGCAGACATAGGGACATTCGCCCCAGGTCTCCTCGATCCGGCCCCAGCGCGGATCGCGCACCGTGTCGACCACGGGGGAGAGCACGTAATGCACGCCGCGCGAGCGCACTTCGCGCGCGATCACCGACTGCACGCGATGCATCAGGTCGGTGTCGAACGTGCCGGAGAGCGCGATGGCCTGCGGGAACATGGTCGCTTCGGTGGCCATATAGCCATGCAGCGATTCCTCGTGGACGAGGACGGGAATGCCGAGGCGCGTATCCTCCAGCGCCCAGCGCTGCAGCGCGTTGATGAATTCGACCGTCTGCTGCGGCGTGCGCCAGCGCGCGGCGGACCCGCCAGCAGCGCCGGTGATGCCGGGAACGCCGCGCTTGTCCGAAGGCCGGGTGACATGGCCGATCCCTTCAGGGAAGGCCGCGCTGGCCTTGGCCGGTTTGAACTCCAGCTCGTCGATCATGTCCGCCTTGCCCTGCCAAGCGGTGCGGATCTGCTGGACCTTTTCGGCCAGCGTCATGCGCGCCATCAGGTCGGCCACGCGCGCCGGGATGGGCGCGGCGGCATTCTTGTAGAGTGGTTCCCCGGCGGCAGGCAGGTCGGGCGAGACGCAGGCGATGGCGAGGGCGGACATGCTGCCGCCTGCCAGAAGCCGCAGCATCCCGCGGCGGCTGGTGTTGAGCGCGGTCCCAGAGGTCTCCATGGTCATTGCGCCACCGTCAGCGTGACCGGGGTCAGCTCCTCGGAATTCGGGCCGACCATGATGGTGAACTCACCGGGTTCCACCACGCGTTCCATCCCGCGGTTCCACAGCGCGAAGCTGTCCGGGCGGATGGCGATATCGACCGTGGTGCTTTCGCCGGGTTCAAGGCTCACGCGCTGGAAGCCGACCAGTTCCTTCACCGGGCGGGTGACGCTGCTGATCTCGTCCCGCAGATAGACCTGCACCACCTCGTCGCCCGCCATGTCGCCGCTATTGGTCAGCGGGACGCGCACGGTCACACCCTGGCCGGGCACGATCGTGTCGGCGCTGAGCGTCGGCGTGCCGAAGTCGAACGTCGTGTAGGAAAGGCCCCAGCCGAAGGGATAGAGCGGGCTGACCTCTGCAAACAGGTAGCCGCGCCGTGCGCTGGGCTTGTAATTGTAGAAGACGGGCACCTGCCCCACTTCTCGCGCCACCGTCACCGGCAGCTTGCCGCCCGGGTTGTTGAAGCCGAACAGCGTATTGGCAATCGCCGTGCCCTGCTGCTCTCCCGCATACCATGTCTCGAGGATCGCATCGGCGCCCTCGGCCACGGTCGGGTAGCTGGGCGGGCGGCCATTGACGAGCACCGCGACGATCGGCTTGCCCAGCTCCTTCAGCGCGAGGAACAGCTCGTTCTGTTCGCCGACAAGGTCGAGCTGGGTGGAATCGCCGAGGTGGCCGGTGGCCCAGCCCTCGCGGCTGGTCTTCTCGGTATCGCCGATGAAAAGCAGGATCGTGTCGGCATCGCGCGCGACCTCGACCGCTTCGGCAATGCGGCGGCGGTTCTCGGCGGGATCGCCGAGGATGACCTCGTCTTCCCACCAGTCGTCATCGCCCTGCGTGATCTCGACGCCCCAGCTATAGACCACGTCGGCGCGGTCGCCGACGAGGGTGCGGATGCCTTCGAGCGGGGTGATCGAAGCGCGCGGTTCGCCATAATAGCCGCCAAGGCGAGCGACGTCGGCATTGGGGCCGATCACCGCGATGGTCGGCCGGTCGGCCGCGCCCGCATCGGGAAGCGATAGCGGCAGAACGCCGTCATTCTTGAGCAGGACGAGCGAATCCTCGGCTGCTTCCAGCGCTAGTGCCACGCCTTCCGGGCCGTTGGAGGTCAGCGACAGGGCAAGGTCCGGCCAGGGATCGTCGAACAGGCCGGCATTGAACTTCATGGTCAGGAAGCGGGTGACCGCGCGATCGACATCGGCCATCGACACGCTGCCATCCTGGACGCTCTCGACGAGGTGCTCGAAGCCTGCGCCTTGCGGCAGGTCCACGTCCACGCCCGATTGCAGCGCCAGCTCGGCGGCGGCCTTGTAGTCGGGCACGATCTGGTGGAGCCGGGCCAGGTCCTCGATCGCGTAATAGTCGGAAACGACCGCGCCGCGGAAACCCCATTCGCCGCGCAGCACATCGTTGAGTAGCCAGCTGTTCGAATGGCTGGGGATGCCGTCGATCTCGTTATAGCTCGCCATCACCGCATCGATGGCGGTGCGGCGCACCACCTGTTCGAAGGGCGGGAAGAACATCTCGCGCAGCGTGCGCTCCGAAATCTGTGCCGGGCCGACATTGGTGCCGCTTTCGGGCTGGCCGTGGCCGGTCATGTGCTTGAGCGTGGCCATCACCTGCCCGTCGCGAAGCGTGCGGTCAGTGCCAAGGCCGGTCAGCCCCTCGACCGAGGCGACGCCCATCTCTCCGACAAGGAACGGGTCCTCGCCGAAGGTCTCCTCGATCCGGCCCCAGCGCGGGTCGCGCGCGACGTCCACCACGGGGGAGAGGACGGAGTGCACGCCGCGCGCGCGGACCTCGGCGGCGATGAGGTCGTTGACCTCGCGCACAAGGTCCGGATCCCAGGTGGAAGCAAGTCCGATCGACTGCGGGAAGCTGGTGGCATCCTTTGCTGCGAAGCCATGCAGCGATTCTTCATGGAACAGGATCGGGATGCCGAGGCGCGTTTCCTCCATCGCCCAGCGCTGTGCGTCGAGCACGTACTGCACCGAATCCTCGATGCTCCGGCGCGGCGTGGTGCGCGGGCTGGCAGGGCCGCTGGTGTCGGAAGGGCGGGCGACCTGGCCGATGCCTTGCGGGTAGTTGGCGCTCGCCTCTGCCGGGCTGAAAGTGAAGTCATCCGCCTGGATATCGGCCTTGCCGTCCCAGATGGTGATGATCTGCGCGACCTTTTCTTCCAGCGTCATGCGGGCGAGCAGGTCGGCCACGCGCTGTTCGGTAGGCAGCGAGGCATCCCAATAGGGCGCATCGGCCATCGGCCGGGTCACTTCGACAACCGGTTCCTGTGCAGCGAGCTGGCTGGACATCGGCCCTGCCAGCGCCATGATTCCGGCGGAAGCAACAAGGCTGGCACGCAGCAGGTGGCGCATGGAAATTCCCCTCTCCCATTCGTCCCGCGGTTCGTCCGCGGCGACCTCTGTTAGCGCTACCAATATTCCCGGTGCCAATCTTGTCAATGGTCTTGCGGCAATTTGCGGGCGAGGTTTGGAGTGGCTCGAATGTCACCGCTAACATTGGCGATGTAGTTTCTCACGTAAAGGAAACCCCTTGTCTTTTTGCAGTTGACTGCAAGCCGCATCGTGATAACTATTCAGGAATGGTAGCGCTATCATGACGCGCGAAACCAATAAACCGGCCAAAAGGGTCCGGAAAATAACGGAAAACCGGCAGCAAATGCCGTATGAGGAGGGGAGTTGTCGTGAAGCATTCAAGCTATAGCCGTGCCTGCCGCAGTGGCGCATCGGGCCGTATCGGTCGCGCTGCGTTGTCCGCAGGCGTTTCCGCCTTGGCGCTGGGAGTCGCGGCTCCTGCAGCCTTCGCGCAGGAAGCCGGTGAGGCCGCCGAGGCCGACACCATCATCGTCACCGGCGTGCGCGCCAGCCTTGAGCAGGCGATGGATCTCAAGCGCGAGGCTTTCGGCGTCGTCGATGCCGTTTCGTCGGAAGATATCGGCAAGTTCCCCGATACCAACCTCGCCGAATCGCTGCAGCGCATTCCCGGCGTGACGATCAGCCGCGTGAACGGTGAAGGTTCGCAGGTGACGGTGCGTGGTTTCGGCCCGGCCTTCAACCTGGTGACCGTGAACGGCCGCCAGATCGCCACTACTTTCGTCGATTCGGTCGGCGGCGACCAGAATGTCGACTTCAGCCGCGCTACCGGCCGTTCCTTCGACTTCAACAACCTTGCGTCGGAAGGCGTGCAGCGGCTGGAGGTCTACAAGACCGGCCGCGCCTCGATCCCTTCGGGCGGCATCGGTGCGGCGATCAATATCGTCACCCAGCGCCCGCTGGATTCGGCCGAGACGGGCTTCCGCGGCAGCGTGGGCGCCAAGGCGCTCTATGACCTCAGCAATGACGGTTTCCACATCGATCCGGAAGTCTCCGGCATTCTCAGCTGGTCGGACCTCGACGACACCTTCGGCATTTCGCTGTTCGGTGCGTACCAGGAACGCCAGAGCACGGCGGCTTCGGCCACGTCCAATGCGTGGAACATCGCGCCTTTCTCCAGCTTCCCGGGGCAGGGTGACGACACCGTTGTGACCGGCGCGCCAGGCCCGGACCAGCTGGTGGCGGTGCCGAATGACAGCCGTTACCACTTCTCCGAATTCGAGCGCGAGCGCATCAACCTTGCCGGTACGATGCAGTTCCGCCCGATCGAGACGCTGACCTTCACTGCCGATGCGATGTATGTGAACAACCAGCAGCAGGAACAGCGTTCGGACCAGACCAACTGGTTCAACCGTCCCTTCGACACGATCACTTTCGATACCAGCGACGCGGTGCCGACTTCGGTCTTCATTTCCGAAGGATCGGGCTTCGGGACGAAGGATATCGGCTTCGAACAGCAGTTCCGTGCGACCGAAACCGAGCTGCAGTCCTATGGCCTCAACGCCGAATGGGAAATCGGCAGCGGCTTCTTCCTGATGCTGGACGGTAACCACTCGATCTCGAACTCCACGCCGAATGCCGCCAATGGCGCCAGCTCGACGCTGTTCGGCATGGGTGCGCCGGTGGTCGATGCGCACTCGGTGGACTTCTCCGGCGACGTGCCCAACCAGCTGTGGACGCTCAATGATGGCGGTGCGGGTACCGACGGGATCCTCGGCACGGCCGACGATCGCGGCAACAATAATGGCGTGCTCGATATCGGTGACCTCGGCACGCAGGTGCAGCGCACCAACGCGTCGCGCCAGCGCCACCGTGTCGACCAGTTCAGCGCCGGCCTGGTGTGGGAATTCGATGGCAATAGCAGCTTCGCCGTTGGCGGCAGCTACATCGACTCCAACATGACCAGCGCCCGCACGCAGACGCAGCAGACGCTGGGCGACTGGGGCATCAACAATGTCGGCGATGTCCAGGCGCTGGCAGGCGACCTGATCGAGGAGTTCTGCCTGTCGTGCCAGTTCGACAAGTACGACATCACCGATGCCGAAGTGGCCTTCCGCGGCAATGCGGTGGAACTGTTCGAGATCTTCGAGCCCTATTACGCAGGTCTCGGCAATCCCAACAACGTCACCGGCAACGAGTATGACGAGGTCGGCGAGGAAATCCTCTCCGCCTATGCCCAGCTCAACTGGGATGGTGACCTGGCTGGTCGTCCGGTGCAGGTGGTTGCCGGCGTGCGCTGGGAAAACACCAAGACCACGGCCTTCTCGCGCGTGGCGATCCCCGAGCGGATCGAGTGGGACTCGGATAACGACTTCACCCGCGTGGTCAGCGCCGATGTGGGTGAGATCGTCCGTACGGGCGAATACAACAAACTGCTGCCCTCGATCGACTTCCGTATCGAGCCGGTCGATGACGTCGTGGCACGCGTCTCCTACTCGAAGACGCTGGCGCGCCCCGACTATGGCAATTTGTTCGCCTCGCAGTCGGCCAACGGTCCCGACCGTCCGACCGCGCTTGGCGGCGTGGCGGCCGGTACGCAGGGCAACCCCAGCCTGCAGCCGCTGGTGTCGGAAAACTTCGACGTCTCGCTCGAATGGTATTTCGCACCCACCAGCTTCGTGTCGGCCGCCTTCTTCGTGAAGGACGTGTCCAACTTCGTGGGCGTGGGCCAGGTGGAACAGAACCTGTTCGGCCTGCGCGATCCCAGCACCGGGGCCGCAGGTTCGCGTTCGGGCGATGCGCTCGACGTGATCAACGACCTTGGCGCGGTGCTCAGCGATGTGAGCCTGTTCACCATGACCGCGCTGATCGACGCCAATGGCGGCGACGTTGCCGCGGCACAGGCGGAGTTCGAAGCGAACCTGCAGCCCAACGGGCAGCTCGACCAGACCTTCGTCGATACCGTTCTGGGCGAATATGACGTGATCGCCAACGACTCCGATCCGCTGTTCAACTTCCAGGTGTCGACGCCGATCAACAACCGTTCGGGCAACATCCACGGCTTCGAATTGCAGGGCCAGTACTTCCTCGGCACCACCGGCTTCGGCGTGTCGGGTTCGTTCACCAAGGTCTATGGCGATGTCGATGTCGATGTGCTGTCCGACCCGGGTACCGATGTGTTCGCGCTGGTCGGCCTGTCCGACAGCTTCAACATCACCGGTATCTATGAGAATGGCGGGATCTCGGCGCGTGTGGCGTATAACTGGCGCGACAAGTTCCTGTCCGGCGTGAACCGTGGCGGCAGCCGCAACCCGGTGTTCTTCGAACCTTTCGGGACCCTGGATGCGAGCGTCAGCTACGATTTCAACGAGAACCTGGCCTTCTCGCTGGAAGCGGTGAACATCCTCTCCGAACCGCTCCGTTCCTATGGGCGTGACGAGAACCAGCTGTTCTTCGCCCAGGAGCTGAAGCCGCGCGTCTTCGTGGGTGCCCGCTACCGCTTCTGACGAGGCACGGCTCCACGCCCGAAACAGCGGGGGAGGGGTGCCCAGCCGGGAACCCCTCCCCCTTGTTCGTTGCGGCAGGCGGCGTTTGGCGGCAGGATCGCCGCCAGCGCCATCAAGCAAGCTTTATCCAGGAACCCATGACCAGCGTCCTGCTCAACAATGTCGACCATCACGACCTGCGCATCATCACGCGCGGGGGGAGCGAGTTTGGTGACAGCGTGAACCAGGTGATGGTCTTCCCGACCGAATTCGAACAGGTCCAGCGCGAATTCCCGATCGTCCTGCGCAAGGATGGCGAGGGGAAGCTCAGGCCCGTGGCGCTGCTGGGTCTTGATCGCGACGAGAACCTGTTCCTCGGCCCCGATGGTGGCTGGCTGTGCGAGAATGTGCCGGCCCTGTTGCAGCGCGGCCCTTTCTCGATCGCCGCACCCGGAGGTGGGCAAGGCGATCCGCAGATCATGATCGACCCCGATCATCCGCGCGTCTCGAAAAGCGAAGGCGAACCGATCTTCCTGGAGCATGGCGGCAATGCGCCGGTGCTGGAGAAGATGCTGGGCGTGCTGCGCGCGATCTATGTCGGCAACGGACTGCTCGATCCGATGGTGGAGGCGTTCGAAGCCGCGGGATTGCTGCGCCCCTTCAACCTGCAACTGCGCGTAGGGCCGGACAAGGCCTATGCGATATCCGATGCGGTGACGATCGACCGCGAGCGGCTGGCGGCGCTGGGTGGCGAGGACCTGGCTGCGCTGAACAAGTCCGGCTTCCTGCAGTCGGCTTTCCTCATCGCCGCATCGCTCGGCAACCTCCAGCGGCTGGTGGACCGCAAGGGCGCCCGCCTCGCCGCTGCCGGGGACGCATGAGCGGCTGGGGTACAAAGGCTCACCGGATAGGCGGGGTCGATCCCGCCGCCATTCCCTTTGCCGAACTGTTCGAACGCCAGGAACCGGTGGTGCTCGAAGGCCTCGCTGCCAACTGGCCCGTCGTGCGGGCGGGCCGCGAAGGCGCGGAACAGGCGGCGGAATATCTGTGCGGTTTTTCCAATGAAGCGCCCGTGACCGTCTTCACCGGCCCGTCCGAAATCAACGGCCGCTTCCATTACAATGCGGACGTTTCGGGCTTCAATTTCACCTCCGGCCGCGCGCCTCTAAGCGAAATTCTCGACGGACTGCTCGCCAGCGTTGCCGATGGAGAGGCACCGGCGGTCTATGTCGGCTCGACCGATATCGACCATTTCCTGCCCGGTTTCCGCGAGGCGAACGACCTTGCGCTCGATCACCCGGACTTCGCGCACAAGCCGGTGCTCGCCAGCATCTGGATCGGCAATCGCACCACGGCGGCGGCGCATTACGATATCTCGCACAACCTTGCCTGCTGCCTTGTGGGGGAGCGGCGCTTCACCCTCTTCCCGCCCGACCAGATCGCCAATCTCTATCCCGGCCCGCTGGAGCCGACACCCGGCGGGCAGGTGGTCACTATGGTCGATCTGCGCGAGCCGGACCTCGAGCGCTTCCCGCGCTTTGCCGAGGCGATGGAAGCGGCGATCGTGGCGGAGTTGCAGCCCGGCGACGTGCTCTATTACCCGGCCATGTGGTGGCACCAGGTCGATGCGCTTGCACCTTTCAACATGATGGCGAATTACTGGTGGAACCCGGTCCCCGCCTTCATCGACACGCCGCAGACGACGCTGCTCCATGCCCTCCTCAGCCTGCGCGCCAGGCCGGAAGGGGAGAAGGCCGCGTGGCGCGAGATCTTCGACTATTACATCTTCGGTGACGGCGCCGAGGCAGGCGCTCATTTGCCGGAAAATGCACGCGGGCCGCTCGGCCCGGTGGACGAGATGGCGGCGCGGCGATTGCGCGCGCAGGTCATGAAGCGGCTCAATCGCTAGAGGCTCGGGGAGAGAGGCGGCAATGCAGGGCAGACCGGTCAGGAAAGTGGTCATCGCTGGCGGCGGCACTGCCGGCTGGACCGTGGCCGCAGCGCTCGCCAAGAACCTCGGCGAATTGATCGAGATCGTGCTGGTCGAATCCGATGCGATCGGCACGGTCGGCGTCGGCGAGAGCACCATTCCCACCGCGCGCCGCTTCCACGAATTGCTGGGGCTGGACGAGGCCCAATTCGTGCGTGCCACCGGCGCCAGCTTCAAGCTGGGCATTTCCTTCGAGAACTGGACCCGCGACGGGGAGCGTTACTTCCACTCCTTCGGCGTGACCGGCCGCTCCACATGGATGGCCGATTTCCAGCATATGTGGTTGGAAGCGCGCGCCATGGGCATTGCGGGCGACATCGGCGAATACAGCCTGGAAACGCAGGCGGCGATGGCGAACCGCTTCCGTACCGGCGGCGAAGTGCCGCTCAACTATGCCTATCACCTCGATGCGACCGCCTATGGCCTGTTCCTGCGCGAGTTTGCCGAGCCGCTGGGCGTTACGCGGATCGAGGGGCGTATTCGCGATGTGCGGAAACACGGCGAGAGCGGCGATATCGCGGCGCTGGAACTGGACTCGGGCGAAGTGGTCGGAGGCGACCTCTTCATCGATTGCACCGGTTTCCGCGGGCTGCTGATCGAGGATGCGCTGGAGACCGGTTTCGACGACTGGACGCATTGGCTCTCCACCGACCGTGCGCTGGCGGTGCAGACCAAGGCCGTCGGCCCCGCGCGCCCCTATACCCGCGCGATGGCGCATGAGGCGGGCTGGCAATGGCAGATCCCGCTGCAGCACCGCGTCGGCAACGGCCTGGTCTATTGCAGCGAGTTCATGTCCGATGACGAGGCGCGGGCGCGGCTGGAACAGCGGCTCGACGGCGAGATGCTGACCGAACCGCGCGTGATCCCCTTCCGCACCGGCACGCGGCGCAAGGCGTGGAACCGCAATTGCATCGCCATTGGCCTCTCCTCCGGCTTCGTCGAACCGCTCGAATCCACCAGCATCCACCTGATCATGATCGCGGTGACGCGGCTGATGCAGCTCTTCCCCTTCGACGGGGTGAGCGATGCGCTGGCACAGCGCTTCAACGACCTGTCACGGACCGAGCTGGAAGGCATCCGCGACTTCATCATTCTGCACTACCATCTGAACAATCGCGAGGGCGAACCCTTCTGGGACCGCTGCCGCGCGCTCGATATCCCGGACACGCTGGCGCAGCGCATCGCGCTCTTCCGCGAAAGCGCCACCGCCTACCAGGCGAGCGACGAGCTGTTCCGGATCGACTCCTGGGTTCAGGTGATGCTGGGACAGGGTTTGCAACCGCAATCGCACCATGCGCTAGGACGGATGATCGGGGCGGAGAAGCTGGGCGCATCGCTCGATACGCTGGCCTCCAACTTGCGCCGCGCGGCGCAGAGCCTGCCGGAGCACCAGGCCTTCCTCGACCAATATGCCGGGAAGGCAGAGGCGGGCGCGGCATGAGGGTTTTGCGGCACTGGATGCGCGTGCTGGCGGCGGCCCTGCTTGCGTTGAGCGCGCAGGGAGTGCGAGCGGAGGACGGCTACGATTTGTGGCTGCGTTATGCCCCGCTTGAGGGCGAGGCGTTGGAGCGGCTGGAGACGCTATCTGCAATTGTTGCTGCGCCTTCGGATGATCCGACTGAAAGGCTCGCCGTTTCCGAGCTGATGAACGGCTTCCAGGCATTGCGGGGGCGGCCGGATGAGATCTGGCTGGGATTGCTAAGTCGGCCGCGCGATCCGGGGCCAGACTCCATCACCAATTCATTCGGGTTAGGTTGCTCAGACCAGAGCGTGGGAGGTGAAGGCGCCTTTCTCGTCCGCACTCAGGGGGACGCAATCTGGATTGCCGCCTCGTCTCCCATCGGCTGCCTATACGGCGCCTATGCCCTGCTGCGCGAACTCTCGCTCGGCGCGGACCCCGCCACAATCGACATCGCTTCCGCCCCTGCCATGCCGCTGCGCATGCTCAACCACTGGGACAATCCCGATGGTCATGTGGAGCGCGGTTATGCCGGGCGCTCGATCTTCGACTGGTGGCATTTGCCCGAGCGGCTGGACCAGCGGATGATCGATTATGCCCGCGCCAATGCCAGCATCGGCATCAATGCGGTGGCGGTGAACAATGTGAATGCGCGCGCTTATATGCTGGAGCCGCGTTATATCGAGAAGGTCAAGCGGCTCGCCGATGCATGGCGGCCTTATGGCATTCGCGTCTTCCTCTCCGCCCGCTTTTCCGCGCCGCGCGATATTGGCGGGCTGGAGACGGCCGACCCGCTCGATCCGGATGTGCGGCGATGGTGGCAGGACAAGGCGGACGAGATCTATGCCGCGATCCCCGATTTCGGCGGCTTCCTCGTCAAGGCGAATAGCGAAGGCCAGCCCGGTCCGCAGGATTATGGCCGCACCCATGCCGATGGCGCGAACATGCTGGCGGAGGCTGTGGGAGACCGCGGCACGGTGATCTGGCGCGCCTTCGTCTATTCGGCCGAGGACGACACCGACCGGGCGATGCAGGCCTATAACGAATTCGTGCCGCTCGACGGGCAATTTGCCGACAATGTGATCGTGCAGGTGAAGAACGGCCCCATCGACTTCCAGCCGCGCGAGCCTTTCCACCCGATGTTCGGCGCCATGCCGAACACGAACCTCATGTTTGAAGCACAGATCACGAAGGAATATCTCGGCTTTGCCAGCCACCTCGCCTTCCTCGCGCCCATGTGGGAGGAGGCACTGGATGCCGATACCGGCCATGGCGGGACCGTGGCCGATGTGATCGCGCCGGTGGGCATGGCGGGTGTTGCGAACACCGGATCGGACCGCAACTGGACCGGCTCCGATTTCGACCAGGCCAATTGGTATGCCTTCGGGCGGCTGGCATGGGACCCGACGCTACCCAGCGAGCAAATCGCCCGCGAATGGGCCGCGCAGACCTTCAGCCGGGACGAGGACTTCATCGAGGCCACCGTGCCGATGATGATGGAGAGCCGGGAGGCGGTGGTCGATTACATGACCCCTCTCGGCCTCGCGCACCTGATGGATACGGGGCACCATTACGGCCCCGGTCCGTGGGTGTGCGACCTCGCGCGGCCCGAATGGAACCCGTGCTATTACCACCGCGCCGATGCGGACGGGATCGGCTTCGACCGCACGGAAAGCGGCAGCAATGCCCTCTCCCAATACGCGCCCGAAGTGGCCGCGCAATGGAGCGATCCGGAGACGATCGATCCGGCCTTCCTGCTGTGGTTCCACCGTGTCGGCTGGGATCACCGAATGCCCTCCGGCCGCACGCTGTGGGAGGAGCTGGTCCACCGCTACGATACCGGCGTCGCGCAGGTGGATGGCATAGCCGCGACATGGGCCGAACTCGGCGAATATGTGGATGCAGAACGCTTCCGCGCGGTCTCCGAAAACCTCGCCATCCAGCAGCGTGAGGCACGCTGGTGGCGCGATGCGAGCCTTGCCTATTGGCAGTCGCTCAACGGCTTGGCGTTACCCGCCGGTGCCGACCCCGTCCCGGAGAGCCTCGAACACTACCGTTCGCTCTCCTTTCCTGAAGCTCCCGGCAACTGACGCCGCGCTTGCTGACAGAGGGAAAGCAGGGCTATGGCCGACCGGATGGGTAACGAGGGAAAACAGGGATTGACCCGCAAGACACGCGGTGCGCGCCGCCGCAATGGCGCACCGACAATTGCTGACGTCGCGCGCGAGGCGCATTGCTCGCCGATGACGGTCAGCCGCGTCATCAATGGCGAGGGCAATGTGCGCGATGCCACGCGCGAGCAGGTGATGGCCGCCATCGCCAAGCTCAACTACTCGCCCAACCGCGCGGCGCGTTCGCTGGCGGGCGGCGAGCATACGCGCGTGGCACTGCTGTTCGACAACCCCTCAGCTTCCTATCTCAGCGAATTCCTGATGGGCGCGCTGGAAGAGGCGAGCCGCCGCGATATCCATCTCGTGGTGCAGAGCTGCGATAATACCGCCGATGCCAAGGCGCTGATGAAGAACCTTGCCGATGGCGGCATCCAGGGCTTCATCCTGCCGCCCCCCTTGTGCGACGACCAGAGCGTGCTGGACCTTGTGGCCGAACTCGATGCCATTGCCGTCGCCGTGGGGCCGGGCAAGGCGGAGGGCGCGCAGGGCGCCGTCCTGATCGACGATTTCCAGGCCGCCTATGACATGACCAAGCACATTATCGGGCTGGGCCATGAACGGATCGGCTTCATCATCGGCAACCCCGAACAGGTCGCCGCCGACCGCCGCCTCAACGGCTATCTCGAAGCCATGCGCGATGCCGGGCTGCCGATTGACGAGAAGCTGATCGTGCAGGGCCGCTTCACCTATCGCTCCGGCATGGACGGGGCGGAAAAGCTGCTTTCCGTCAGCCCGCGCCCGACCGCGATCTTCGCCTCGAATGACGACATGGCCGCCGCCACCGTCGCCGTGGCGCATCGCCGGCACCTCGACGTGCCGAACGACATCACCGTGTGCGGTTTCGACGATACCGACATGGCAAGCTCGATCTGGCCCGAACTTACCACCATCCGCCAGCCGATCCGCGAAATGACTGCATGGGCGGTCGATGCGATCACGCGGATGATCAAGGCCAAGCGTTCGGGCGACAAGGTGAAGCAGGAACAGAAGCACATGCCCTACACGCTGGTGCGCCGCGAATCCGATGCGGCGCCGTCGCTCACTTCGCGCGGATCGCGGGTGAAGGACCCGTCATGACCGACGGCACCCGTCGCTTGCGCAGCCGCGACTGGTTCGACAATCACGAACGCATGGACATGACTGCGCTCTATCTCGAGCGCTTCATGAATTACGGCGTCACGCCGGAAGAATTGCGCAGCGGCAAGCCGATCATCGGTATCGCCCAATCGGGCAGCGACCTTTCGCCCTGCAACCGCATCCACATCGAACTCGCCAAGCGCACGCGTGACGGCATTCGCGATGCGGGCGGCATCCCGATCGAATTCCCGGTCCACCCGATCTTCGAGAATTGCCGCCGCCCCACCGCCGCTCTCGACCGCAATTTGCTCTATCTCGGGCTGGTCGAACTGCTGAACGGCTACCCGATCGATGGCGTGGTGCTGACCACCGGCTGCGACAAGACCACGCCGAGCCAGATCATGGCGGCCTCCACCGTCGATATTCCGGCCATCGTCCTGTCGGGCGGGCCGATGCTCGATGGCTGGCACAATGGCGAGCTGGTGGGCAGCGGCACGGTGATCTGGCGCAGCCGCCGCAAGCTGGCAGCGGGCGAGATCGACGAGGAGACTTTCCTCGACCGCGCCACCTCCAGCGCGCCGAGCGCCGGGCACTGCAATTCGATGGGTACGGCGAGCACCATGAACGCGGTGGCCGAGGCGATGGGCCTCTCGCTCACCGGCTGCGCGGCGATCCCCGCGCCCTATCGCGAGCGCGGGCAGATGGCCTACCGCACCGGCAAGCGCATCGTTGAAATGGTGCATGAGGACCTGACGCCGTCCAGGATCCTCGACAAGGATGCCTTCCTCAACGCGATTGCCGTGGTCAGCGCTTGCGGAGGCTCCTCCAATGCCCAGCCGCATATCCAGGCCATGGCCGCCCATGCCGGCGTCGACCTGCCGCTTTCGGCCTGGCAGGAGCATGGCTATCGCCTGCCGCTGCTGCTCAACATGCAGCCTGCCGGCGAATATCTGGGTGAGCGTTTCCACCGCGCGGGAGGCGTCCCGGCGGTGCTGTGGGAACTCCACCAGGCGGGCAAGCTCAAGGGCGATTGCCTGACCTGCACCGGCAAGACCATGGCAGAGAATATCGAAGGGCGCGAAAGCCCCGACCGCAAAATGATCCGCCCCTATGCCGATCCGCTGATGGACAATGCGGGCTTCATGGTGCTCGGCGGAAACCTGTTCGATTTCGGCATCCTCAAGACCTCGGTCATCAGTGAGGAATTCCGCCAGCGCTACCTCTCCCGCCCCGGGGCCGAAGGCATGTTCGAAGCGCGTGCAATCGTGTTCGACGGGTCGGACGATTACCATCACCGCATCAACGATCCTGCGCTCGACATCGACGAGGACTGCATCCTCGTGATCCGCGGATCGGGCGTGCTCGGCTGGCCGGGCAGCGCGGAGGTGGTGAACATGCAGCCGCCGGATGCGATGATCCAGCGCGGCGTCTCATGGCTGCCGACGCTCGGCGACGGGCGGCAATCGGGCACCAGCGACAGCCCCTCCATCCTCAATACCTCGCCCGAAAGCGCGGCAGGCGGCGGACTGGCATGGCTGCGCACGGGCGATGTGATCCGCGTCGATCTCAACAATGCCAGCTGCAATGCGCTGGTGGATGGGGCGGAGATCGCGCGCCGCCTGGCCGAGGAGCCCGCACCGCGGGTGCCGGAAAGCAATACGCCGTGGGAGGAGCTCTACCGCGAAAAGACCGGCCAGCTGGGCGAAGGCGGCGTGATGGAATTCGCGCTGAAATATCGCGGTACGGCCAAGAAGGGCCTGCCGCGGCATAATCACTAGTCCTCCGTCATTGCGAGGAGCGAAGCGACGAAGCAATCCAGAGCCTCGCGCCTGACGGCCTGGATTGCTTCGCTACGCCCGCAATGACGGGCGGGGGTAGTGAGAGCTACTCCGCCGAAATCTCCATCTGCAGGCTGGCGCTGCATCCGGGCGGCAGGGACGTGATGCCGGCGGGATCCTGGTTGAGCGCATCCGGCATGTGACTGACGGGTTCGAGGCACAGCGCGCTGCCATCGGCCGGGGCGTAGACATGCAGGTATGGCGCGCCGGTCGCGGTCAGGGTGATGGTGCCGAGATCGTCCTTGATCCGCGCCACGCCGTCCCACAGCAGGTAGCAATGATCGATCGTCTCGGCGGGCAGCGGTGCTCCGCTCGCGAAGTCCGCGAACCGGTCCGAGGGAGCGATCTCGCCGGTCGGTATCTGCGCCTCGTCCACCATCCAGATGCCGTTGGAGCGGAAGGAGAGCCGCGTTTCCCGGCGGCGGCGGAAATAGGGGTGGAGGCCGAGTCCGGCGGGCATCGGCACGTTGGACCGGTTGGTGAGGTTGAGCGTAATCGCACAACCCTTCGGTCCCAGCCGGATGCGTTGCTGCGCGTGATAGGCCCAGGGCCAGCGATCGATCCCAGCCTTCCACGGGCGCGGGCCGAGGCCTTCCCACTCATGCACCATCGCGCATTTGAACTCGCGCCCGGACACCACGCGCCACTCGCTCTTCCAGCCCATGCCGTGGATGCTGCAAGTCTCGGGCGCGAAATTGCGCGGCAGTTGCACTGTGTCACCCAGCCAGCGAAAGGCACCGTCCGCAATGCGATTGGTATAGGGCACGAGCGGGAAGCAGGCCGCCTGCAGCGGCTCGCGCGATCCCGCTGGCATGGTCCGCAGCACTTCGGTGCCATTGCAGGTGAGCGAGGTGAGCCACCCGCCCATTTCGGGCAGCACGCCCGCCTGCCAGCCGCCGCCGGAAAGCTCGATCAGGCCGGACACGGCTCCGTCAGGCCCAGGCACTTGTTGTCGACATGGCCACGGATGAGGTTGAGCATCGCGGTGTCACTGTCGAAATTGCCATACCATCCCTGCGGTTCGTGCGGAGGGTCACCCATATAGGCGCGGTCGCCATCCTGGAAGCGATAGTCCTCATGCGCGGCGCGCGCCTCGCCGTTCCAGGCCCAGAAGTTGCTGCCCTGCATCGGCCCGCCATCGCGCCAGCTGGCTTCGACCGCGTCGTAGATCGTATCGTAATAGAGCTGGCGGAACTGGGTGGTGGTGGAAGGATCATAGGTCTCCCCGTCGCGCGGGAAGCCGAATTCCTCGATCAGCAGCGGCTTGCCCATTTCCGTGGCGAGGCGGCTGTGCGTGGCGAGATAGTCCCTGACCAGCTGGCGGCCTGCAGGCCATGTGCCTTCAAGGTCCTTGCCATCGACCCAGCCCCAGTTGAGCGGCCAGATATGCGCGGTGACATAATCGACGTGGCTATGTGCGGCGGTGACCAGCTCCTCGCTGCCATTCGTTGCCTGCGTGCCTTCCTGCCCCAGCGAGACCATGTGGCTGGCATCGAGCGAGCGGATCAGCTCGGCGGTGGAGGCAATCCAGGCGAGATAGGCGTCGCGATTGCGGGCGATTGCCTCGTCGCTGCCGCCGGGGCGCGGTTCGTTGGCGAGCTGCCAGCTCATCACCGCCGGGTCGTCGGCATAGGCCATGCCCGTGATCGAGTTGGTGCGGTCGACCATGGCGCGCACATGGTCGCGATAGAGGCTGACCGCTTGCTCATTCGCATAGATCTCGGATGTCGCATCGGCGAATTCGGGCCAGGGATGGGCGGGATCGCCCATGTCCATGTAATCGCCCGTCGCACGGTACAGCAGCGTCTGCAATCCGCCCGACCATTCCCAGAAATTGGAGAGGACGAGGACCGCGGTCATGCCGCGCTTGCCGATCTCCGCCATGGCGAAATCGAGGCCTTCGAACAGCGCGCCATTATTGCCCTCACCCGTGGTGAAGCCGGGCTTGATCGAATTGTTGAGCGGGCCTTCCTCTGCCGCAGCCATGATGCGCAAGTTATTGAGGCCGAGTTCCTGCAAGCGGTCGAGTTCGCGGGTGAGGCGCGCGCGGTCGCCATAGTCCGCATCGGCGCCAAGCCATGCGGCGTACCACATATTCGCGCCGACGATGCGATAGGGCGCGCCATCGCGCAGCAATTGCATGCCCTCGCGGGTGACGAAGCCGGGCGCGGAGCTTTCCTCTCCGCCCATGCTGCAAGCGGGAAGCCACAGGCTCGCCGCGCCGGCGGCACTTCCTGCCAGCAGGGTGCGCCGGTTCATGCGCATCATTCGATCTCCAGTTCGAAACCGGGCACGGCGATGTCGCGCCCGTCATATAGGTTGACTACCGGCGCATCGGACCAGGCATAGCGAACGCGCGTGGCGGGCTCGCCATCGAGCGGGATGAGCAGGCTCGATCCATGCACCACGGCCGACGCGTAGCGGCAGCTCCCCGGCGCATCGCCGCACAGTTCCACGCCCAGCGGATAGGGTCCACCATAGGCGGTGAGCCCACCCTCTACGCCGGTAAAAGTCACCGCCACCGCATTGCCGCCGCGTTGCGCGCGATCGGGCATGGGCAGTGCCTCGCCCCGCGCCGCCATGGCGAGGCGCAGGCCCAGCACATTCTTGTTGGCGGGGTGGATGTCGGACGGTTCGCCCAAGTCGATCGCGGTGACGAGCGCGGCATTGCCGTCCGCCAGTACGCCCTGCCGCTGTTCCTCACGCAAATCGGCCCAGCCGCTCTCGACCGGCTGGCTCACGCGCTGGCCGTAGTCGGCGAGCTGGACGACCAGCATGCGTGCCTGCTCGCCAAACTGTTCGCGCCATCCGGCAAACAGCGTGGCGAGCTTGTCGTCATAGCCCTCCGGCCCGACATCGCTTTCGCCCTGGTACCAGGCGACGCCCGCCAGCCGCATCGGGCCGATGGGCGCGATCATGTAATTGTGCATGACGCCAAGTCCCGCAATCGCATCCCACGGTGCGCGCGGCGGCATCTCGCTGATCGCGCCGACCGAATACTCCCAGTCCTCCGCCAGCGGCACCGTGTCGCCATTGCCGGTGGTGACGAAGAGGCGGTCCGGCGTGCCGTAGAAGCCGCCCGTATCCCAATTGTTGCTGGCGGCGATCAGCACTTCGTTCTCGCCTTCGCGCAGGTATGCTGCAGGCACGTGGTAAGTCCGCTCCACGCCCCAGCCGAACGTGTAGCCGACCGGATTGCCGTTGACCCAGGTGAGGTCGATATCGTCGATCGCGCCGATGGAGACTGTGCCGTCGCCCGCTGCCTGTTCGGCGGTAAGGGTAAAGCTCTGGCGGAAGAAGATGTTCGCTTCGGGAGCAGTGTCGAGGCCGGTGCCTTCCCACTCGTTCCAGAAGGAGAATTTGGGGATCACCTGCCAGTCGAGGCTGTCCGTATCGGCCCATGGCTCGCTGCCGCCGGTCCCCTCGCGCCACCAGTCATACCATTGCGGCACGAAGGCCTGCGCTGCGGCGAAAGGATCGCTGTCATAGAGCTGCAGCTGGTCGATCGCCGCCTGGCCATAGGTTTCGCGCACGCCATCCGGCGTGAACCAGGCGCTGACGGCGGAGCCGCCCCAGTTGGAGTGGATCAGGCCCACCGGCACGCCGGTGTCGGCGCGCAATTTCTTGCCCATATAGAAGCAGGCGGCGGAGAAGGGCTCGACCGTGTCGGGTGTCGCATGCGCCCACTCCACGGGTTCGCCGAATGCGCGTTGCGGCGCGGCGGCGGTGTGCTTAGGCACCATGAACAGGCGCATCTCGTCATCGGCGGACATGCGCAGCTCGTTCCAGGTATTGAGCGCGCGGGCGACCGAAAGCTCCATGTTCGACTGGCCCGAACAGAGCCAGACATCGCCGATCAGGAGGTCGGAGAGCGTGGTTTCGCCGTCGCTGTCGGAAAGCGTCAGCGTGAGCGGATCGGACGAAGCCTCACGCGCGGCGAAGGTCAGGCGGAAAACGCCGTCGCGATCGGCCGTGGCACTCGCCCTCTCGCTGCCGAGCGCGCCGGTCACCGTGGCGCCCGGCGCGCTGGTGCCTTCTACGATGATCGGCTGTCCGCGCTGGAAGACCATGTGGTCGCCATAGGCGGCGCCCGGTTCGGGGGCGGCGCTTGCGGCACTCGCCGCCATTAGAACGCCGAGTGCTGCAAGCTTCTTCATCCCAACCTCACCCTTGCCTGTTCGAAGCCGGCCACCGGCGCATCGAAGCCCAGCAGGCTGCCCGCATGCGGGTATTCGGCGAATTGTTCCGGTTCAAGATTCTTGGTCGCGGTGGTGACGTAGCCGGTGCGGAAATCGGGGCCGCCCAGGCACATCTTGGTCACGTCGCGCGCATCGAACTCTATCTCGGCAACCAGTTCGCCATCAGGAGAGAAGCGGGCGACGCGGCTGCCGAGATAGAGACCCGTCCAGACATGATCGTCGGCGTCGACGATGGGGCCGTCCGGATAGGCTTCGGGAAACAGCGCGCCGGTATCGACGAAAGGCCGCGCCTCGGACACGCCCGTGGGCGAGAGGTCGGCCACCATGATCTTTTGCGCTGTCGTGTCGGTGAAATAGATGCGGTCGCCCTGCGCGGAGACGGCAGGACCGTTGGTGATGGTGATGCCGGCGGGACCGGCGGGACGGATCTCGCCCTGGTCGAAGACGTAGAAGCGGCCCGAAGCCTCCTCCTCCGCATCGTCCATCGATCCGAACCACACGCGGCCCCAGGGATCGGTGCAGGCATCGTTGAGGCGGTTATGCGCGGGCTCTCCCGGCACTTGCATGTATTCCTCGAAGGTCTGCGTGGCGGGATCGAACAGATAGAGCCCGTCCTGCAAACCGCACAGCAGCAACCCGTTATCGGCAGGCAGCGCCCAGCCGATCTGGCCTGGAGCTTCCGCCATGGCGTTGCTGCCCGTCGCCGGATCGTAATGCCACAACCTGTGCTGCTTGATATCGACGAACCAGACGACCTTGCGCTCGGCATCCCACAGCACGCCTTCGCCCAGCTTGCTGCCCACATCGAGCAGTTGGCGGGTGGGGATGTTCAGCGCCATCCCGCATCCACCCAATAATTATGCGCGGTGCAGAAGCGGGCATTGTCGCTGGCGAGGAACATTGCCATGGCGGCGATATCGGCCGGCTGGATGCGCCCGTCGAGGCATTGTGCGGCGACGATCTCGGCCTCGCCTTCGGGCGTGTACCACTTCATCTGGCGCGGGGTCTGGACATTGCCGGGGATGATCGTGTTGACGCGGATGCCGTCGCGGCCCAGCTCGCGCGCCAGGCTGCGGGTGAGGCCTTCGATGGCGGCCTTGGCGGTCTGGTAGATCGCCAGATCCTCCAGCCCCAGATGCCAGCTGATCGAGCCGAGATTGACGATCGAGCCGCCGCCCGTCGTCCTCATCGCCGGGATCACCGCCTTGGCGGCGAAGAACTGGTGCTTCAGATTCACCGCCATCCGCTCGTCCCAATATTCGGGCGTGACGTCCTCCATCTTGTGGCGGTCGTCATTGGCGGCATTGTTGATCAGGACGTCGCAGCCGCCCAGCTTGGCAATCATCTTTTCGATCTTGGCGCCGTAGTCCACGCAATCGGTGATGTCGCAATGGACGAAATGCGGCGCGATGGCCGTATCGGCCAGCCGCGACACCAGTGCTTCGCTGGGCGCTTCCTGCACGTCGACGAAGGCCACCGCCGCGCCCTGGCGCACGAAGCCTTCGACAATCCCTTCGCCGATGCCCGAACCGCCGCCGCTGACAATAACTTTCTTCCCGGCCAGGCTGGGGTAGATCGCCCCCTTTGCTTCCGGCCGCAAAATACTCTCCGACATCGACGTCAGTCCCCCGTGTAAACCGTCTTGACCTGGGTGTAGAATTCCACCGCGGCAAATCCCTGTTCGCGCGGGCCGTAGCTCGATCCGCGCGTGCCGCCGAAGGGCACGTGGTAATCCACGCCCGCCGTCGGCAGGTTCACCATCACCATGCCCGCCTTCACATGCTTGCGGAAATGCCGCGCCTTGCTGAGCGAGTTGGTGACGATGCCCGAGGAGAGGCCGAAATTGCCGCGATTGGCGAGTGCCAGCGCCTCCTCGTAATCCTTCACCCGCACGGTAGAGACCACTGGGCCGAAAACCTCTTCATTGTTGATGCGCATGTCGGGCGCGGTGTCGGCGATCACGGTGGGCTGCATGAAATAGCCATCGGTTGCGCAAGCCACCTTGTCGCCGCCGCCGGCCAGTCGCCCGCCTTCGTCGCAGGCGATGCCGACATAGCGGAAGTTCTGCTCGAACTGGTCGGCGCTCGCTGCCGGGCCGACCTGGCTCGACGGATCGAGCGCCGCGCCTACCTTCAGGCTCTTCGCCTTTTCGCACAGCGCGGCCACGAAAGCGTCGTGGATGCCGTCTTCCACGATCACGCGGCTGGAGGCGGTGCAGCGCTGGCCGGTCTGGAAGAAGCCGCCATCCGCCGCGATCGCCACCGCCTTGTCGAGATCGGCATCGTTCAGCACCACGAGCGGGTTCTTGCCGCCCATTTCCATCTGCACCCTCGCGCCGCGCTTCATCGCGTTGAGGCCGACCTGGCCGCCGACCTGCTGGCTGCCGGTGAAGCTGATCGCATCGACATCGGCATGATCGACCAGCGCGCGGCCCACATCGCCGCGGCCAAGCACCAGGTTGAACACGCCGGCGGGAATGCCCGCCTCATGGATCGCCTCGGCCAGCGCATAGGCCACAGTCGGCGTGACGTTGGCGCATTTCAGCACCACCGAATTGCCGAAAGCCATGGCAGGCGCGGCCTTCCATGCGGGGATGGCGATGGGGAAGTTCCACGGCGTGATGAGGCCGACAACGCCCAGCGCCTCGCGATAGGTGGCAACGTCGAGGCCGGGGCGCGTGGATTCGAGTGTCAGCCCGTGGCGGCGCAAAGCCTCGCCGCTGAAATAGCGGAAGATGCGCGCGGCGCGCAGCGTCTCACCCATGCCTTCGCCGCGCAGCTTGCCTTCCTCGCGCGCGAGCAGTTCGCCCAGTTCCTCCGCGCGGGTGAAGAGGATGGTGGCGACCTTTTCGAGCAGGTCGGAGCGGACCTCGGGCGAGGCATCGGCCCAGCCGGACTGCGCCGCGCGGGCAGCGGCCACGGCGGCATCGACATCGGCGGCGGTGCCATCGGGAAAGCGGGCGACGATGTCGCTGGTATCGGACGGGTTCACGCTTTCCAGCGCGTCGCTCGCGCCGGTAAACTCGCCGCCGATGTAATGCGATAGGGTTCTATTGGTCATGGGGGTCCTTCAGATCCTGTCGATGAGGCCGCGCTGGGCCAGGTTGCGCACGAATTCGCCAATGCCCACGGTCCAGGGCGGCGCATCGCGCGATGTGGAGACTGTGTTGGAAAGTGTGCCGATCCTCTGCGAAGCGATGGTGACGACATCGCCCACCTTGTGGGTGAAGCCCGCGCCCGGCTCGTCGCGATCCTGCGTCGGCGCGAACAACGTGCCGCAGAACAGCACGAAGCCATCGGGATAGTGATGTTCGGACAGGCACTGGCTGACCAGGTCGGCCGGATCGCGGCTGATCTGGCCCATGTCGTTCGTGCCTTCGAGGCGGTAGCCCTCCGGACCGTCAATGGTCAGGTCGACATTGGCCTTGCGCACATCGTCCATGGTGAAGCCGTCGTCGAACAGGCGGATCAGCGGGCCGATGGCGCAGCTGGCGGTGTTGTCCTTCGCCTTGGAAAGCAGCAGCGCGCTGCGCCCTTCGAAATCGCGCAGGTTCACGTCATTGCCGAGTGTCGCGCCGACCACTTCGCCATGCGCATCGCACACCAGCACCACTTCGGGTTCGGGATTGTTCCAACTCGAATCCGAACGTACGCCGATGGTCGCGCCCGCGCCGACGCTGGAGAGCACCGGGGACTTGGAGAAGATCTCCGCATCCGGGCCGATCGCGACTTCGAGATATTGCGACCACATGCCTTCTTCGATCAGCAGCGCCTTCAATTGCGCGGCTTCGGCGCTGCCGGGTACCACGTCGCGAATGCCGCCGACCTTGTCTTCCAGCGCCTGGCGGATCGCGGCGGCCTTGGCGGCATCGCCGCGTGCGCGCTCCTCGATCACCCGCTCGATGGCGGAAAGGGCGAAGGTGACGCCCGCCGCCTTGATGCATTGCAGGTCGATCGGGGAGAGCAGGCTCCAGCCTGCGGGCAGGCTATCCTCGACCGCGCCGATATCCTCGCCGCCAGAAAACACCTTGCGCGCGACCGCGCCAGAAGAGGTGGCGACTAGCTGTGTCAGGTCGAAGATGCGGCCCTCACGCAGGGCGATAATGCGCGGCCCTTCCGGCGATTGCGCACGTCCGATGAAATGGCCCGCGGCATAGTCCGCAGGCAATAGATTTACGAGTTCGGCAACCATGGCCGTGACAATACCCTCTCCCATTGATAGCGCTACCATAAAGAGGCTATCGGAGTCGGGCAAGGGCAAAGACCCTTAGTTTTTGGGGAGGAATGCGATGGTGGGGAAGCAGTTGGCCGGATTGGCCCTTTCGGCGGTGCTGCTGGCAGGATGCGCGGGCGATGCGCAGCCTGTGGCGAAGTTCGACTACATGGAATACCGCGCTACCGGAGAGGAGCGGGCGACACCCGACGGTCAGTTCCGCAATCCGGTGCTCCCCGGCTTCCATCCCGATCCCTCGCTGGTGCGCGTGGGGGAGGATTTCTACCTCGTCACCTCGACCTTCGCCTGGTTTCCCGGCCTGCCGATCTTCCACAGCCGCGACCTGGTGAACTGGCAGCTGGTCGGCCATGCGATCGACCGCGAGGGGCAGGTCGATTTTACCGGCCTCGGCATCAATCGCGGTCTGTTCGCCCCCGCTATCACGCATGACGGGGAGAAGTTCTGGATCCTCAACACCTGCATCGAATGCGGCGACAACTTCGCGATCACGGCCGAGGATCCGGCGGGGCCGTGGAGCGATCCCGCATGGCTCCCCTTCGGCGGTATCGACCCTTCGCTGTTCTTCGACGCTGAAGAGTCGGGCGGGGATGGCAGCGCGTGGATCGTCTACAATGACGCGCCTCCCGGAGAGCCGCTCTATGACGGTCACCGCGCGCTGTGGCTCCAGCGTTTCGATCCCGAAGCCAAGGCGCTGGTGGGGGAGCCGATCCTGTTGGTGAATGGGGGCGTGAACCTCGCCGAGCAGCCGGTCTGGGCGGAAGGCCCGCATATCTACAAACTCGATGGCTGGTATTATCTGCTTGCGGCGGAAGGCGGCACGGCGGACCAGCATTCGCAGACGATCTATCGCTCGCGCGACGTCACCGGCCCCTACGAGCCCGGCCCGATCAACCCGATCCTCACCCAGCGCGACATGCCCGCCGACCGGCCCGACCGGGTGGAGGCAACTGGCCATGCCGATATCGTCCAGCTCGATGACGGGACATGGTGGGGCACCTTCCTCGCCACGCGGCCCTTCGAAGGGCAATCGACGCTGATGGGGCGCGAGACCTTCCTGCTGCCGGTCCGCTGGGAAAATGGCTGGCCGCTCTTCCTCAATGCGGGAGAGGCAGTGCCGCCGCTGGTGGACAGGCCGAACCTGCCCGCCTCCCCCGGCACGGACTGGCGCCAATTCCGCGACGACTTCGATGGCGAAGAGATGCTGCCCGATTGGATCGGCCTGCGCACGCCGGGGCCTTGGTCGGTGCTCGAACTGAACGGCGCGGGCGAGCTTGAGGTAATGCCAGGCGCGGATACTGCGGGCAGCCTCGGCCAGCCCGCCTTCACCGGCATTCGCCTGCGCCACCACGACGCGGAAGTGACCACGCAGCTCGACTTCGCGCCCGAAGGCGAGGGCGATTTCGCCGGCCTGCTCGCCTTCATGGATGAGGCGCATTTCCTCGCCTTCGGGATCGAGGGAACGGGCGCGGGCCGCGATATCGTGGCACGCTTGCGGAGCGATGCGGAGCAGGACGATCGCGGCGAAGTCGTCGCGCGCACCACGCTGGAAGGCGAGGGCGCAGTGGAGCTGCGGCTGGCGATCCGCTCGGGCGTGGCGGAGCTCGCCTATCGCGCCGCCGGTTCGCAGGGCTGGCTGGAGCTGGCGCTCGGCATGAATGTCGAGCCGCTGGCTTCGGTTCATGCGGGCCTGTTCACCGGCGTGGTGATCGGACCCTATGCGGTGCGGGGTGAGGGCCCGAACTGACTCACGAACAGGGCAGGATCACCTCCGCATCCATGCCGAGGCGCACTTCGGCGAGCGAGATGTCGCCGCCGCCTTCTGTCGCCAGGATGAAGGGGGCCGATACGGCGGACATGTCGATGCCCTTGTCGGCCAGGCAGGACAGCTCGATGCCATAGCGGGTGAAGGCGCCGTTTGCGGGCAGCAGTGCGGTGCTCACCTGCATGTCTCCGCCCGCGCCGCGCATGGCGATGCCGGTCCATTCGGGCGCCTCGTCCACGCGCACGGTGAACAGCAGCATGATATCGGCATTGGTCTCACGCGTCAGGTCCAGTGGCTCGAAGCTGGAGACCGAGATCGCCGCTTCGCCCGAGGCGATGTCGAAACGCCGTGCGCCTTCCTGCACCACGTGATTGACCGCAGTGATCTGCGCGCGGCCATCCAGCGCCTCTGCCGGCGTGGTGGTGATGCGCGTCTGGCTGCCCGGCTGGCTGGGATCGACGATGTGGAGCGACCATGCGGCGGCGGGCACGCCATCGGCGAACCACACGCGGCTGTCCGCGGCATTGCCGGTCTCGACCAGCGGCAGGTCGGTCCAGGCGACGGGGGCGCTCGCATAGCTGAGCCCGTCTCCGAAGTTCCACAGCGCGCCGTCCGCCATGTCGGGCGTCATCGGCCAGTCGGCAGGCAGCCGGCCGGTGAAATCGTGGCGTGCAGCGCCCGCGCCATCACCCACCAGCACGTCCGCCACGCCCGCGCCTTCGCTGCCGGGAAGCCAGGCGACGACGAAAGCATCCGAATTGTTCAGCGCCTCGTTCACATAGAGCGGACGCCCGGTGATCATCACCGCGACCACGGGAATGCCCTGCTCGCGCAGTGACTGCATCGTGGCATAGGGGCCGGTGAGCGCGCTATCGAGCGCGAGCGTGGCGCGGTCGCCCTGGAACTCGGCATAGGGTTGCTCTCCGAAGACCACCACGGCGGCGTCGGGGCGCTGGTAGAAGCTGCCGTCCTCGGACAGCTCGGCACTGCCGCCGCCAGCCTCCACCGCATCGCGCAAGCCGTCCCAGATCGAGCTGCCATTGGGGAAGTGATCATTGGTGAGGCCGGTGCCCTGCCATGTCAGGGTCCATCCGCCGGACTGGCGGGCGATATCGTCCGCTCCGTCTCCGGCCACCAGCAGGCGGCCACCCGGCGCGATCGGCAGCACGCCATCATTGCGCAGCAGGACGAGCGATTTGCGCACCGCCTCACGGGCCAGCGCGCGGTGCTCGGGCGCTCCCAGCACATCGTATTCGCCCGAAAGCAGGCGTTCGGACGGGCGCGGCGCATCGAGCAGACCGAGGCGCGCCTTGACGACAAGGATATTGGTCACTGCCTCGTCGATCCGGCTCATCGGAATCTCGCCACGCTGCGCGCGGAAGAGCAGGTCTTCATAGATCGGGCGCCACGTATCGGGCGCCATATACATGTCGATCCCGGCCATCAGCGCCTGCGGGCAGCTTTCATTGGTGCAGCCGGCGACCTGGCCATGCGCGTTCCAGTCGGAGACGGTGAAGCCGCCGAAATCCATTCGCTCTTTCAGCACTTCGGTCAGCAGGCTGTGATTGCCGGTCATCTTCACGCCCTGCCAGCTGGAGAAGCTCGCCATGACCGTGGCGACGCCTTCCGCGATCGCCGGGCCATAGGGCGCGCCATGGATGTCGCGCAGTTCCTCTTCGCTGACCGAGCTGTCGCCCTGGTCGGTCCCGCCATCGGTGCCGCCATCGGCGAGGTAGTGCTTGGTGGAAGCGATGACATAGGGACCGGAGAGCAGGTCGTGATTGTCCGGCCCGCCCTGCAGCCCGCGCACCATCGCGCCGACATAGGACGAGACGAGCGCGGGATCGGAGGAATAGCCTTCATAGGCGCGGCCCCAGCGGAAATCCTGCGGCACGGCCACTGTCGGGGCGAAGGTCCATTCCTGCCCGGTCACGCGGATTTCGCGCGCGGTGGCTGCGCCGATCCGTTCGATCACGTCCACATCGCGCATCGCGCCAAGGCCGATATTGTGCGGAAAGATCGTCGCGCCGATAATGTTGGAATGGCCGTGCACTGCGTCGGTGCCCCAGACCACGGGGACGCCCACGCCGCCATCCTCGGTATAGGTGGAGGCTTCCCAGAACTCGTCCGCCAGCTTCAGCCAGTCCGATGCGGGTGCGAGGTCGTTGCCATAAGGGCCGGAATTGCCGCCATTGAGCACCGAGCCAAGGTTGTATTCGCGCACTTCGCCCGGCGTGACGCAGCAGATATCGGCCTGCACCAGCTGGCCGATCTTCTCCTCCAGCGTCATGCGGGCAAGGATTGCCGCGACGCGCGCTTCGACGGCGGGCGCGGTTGCGACCGGATAGTCATAGGCGGGCCAGATTTCGGGATGGGCGGTGCCGGGTGCGTCGGCGGCGACAGGAGCTGTCGCAGCAGTGGTTGCGGAGGTTTCCGCATTTGCGATGTCGCCCATCGGGGCGGTGGCGCAGGCGGTAAGCAGAACAGTGGCCAGCCCGGTCGAGGCAGCCTTCCCTAGACGCGACATTTTCCCTCCCAATTCCTCGCAACCCGTGCGTGAATCTTGACTATGTGAGCGCTACCATTGTAGCTCTGCAGCCGAAAGTCAAAGGCATTTTGAAAGCCTGGCGGGGAGGGGACATGATCGACGCGACACTGCACAAGCCCGTGGGACATTGGCTGCTGGCACTGATGGCCGTGCTGCTGGCGGCGGCCTTGCTGGTCCGCCCGGCGGAAGGGCAGGAGCGCTCTTCCGTCGAGGTGGAAGCGCTGCTGGCGCGCATGACTCTGGATGAAAAGATCGGCCAGCTGGTGCAGCGCATGGGCGGGCGGTCCAAGGCGCTCAATTCGCGGCTGGGGCCGGAGGAGCTGGAGCGCGTGCGGCGCGGCGAAGTCGGCTCCTACCTCCATGTCGCGGGCGCCGCTGAATTGCGCGAATTGCAGCGTGTTGCAGTGGAGGAAAGCCGGTTGGGCATCCCGCTGCTCTTCTCAATGGACGTGGTCCATGGCTATCGCACGATCTTCCCGGTGCCGCTGGCGATGGCGGCGAGCTGGGACGAGGATGCGGCGATGAGCCATGCCCGCATCGCCGCGCGCGAGGCGAGCGCATCGGGCCTGCACTGGACCTTCGCGCCGATGGTGGACATCGCCCGCGATGCACGCTGGGGCCGCATCGTCGAAGGCGCGGGCGAGGACGCCTATCTCGGCAGCCGCATGGCCGCAGCGCAAGTGCGCGGCTTCCAGGGCGACGACCTTGCCGCAGGTGATACGATCATGGCGGGCACCAAGCATTTCGGCGCCTATGGCGCGGCAGAGGGCGGGCGCGATTATGCCGGGGCGGAGCTGTCCGAGAGGGCGATGCGCGAGGTCTATCTCGCCCCGTTCCGTGCTGCGGCGGAGGCGGAAACGGCGAGCTATATGACCGCCTTCAACGCGGTGGGCGGCGTGCCGACCACGGGCAATGAAGCGCTGCTGCGCGGCATCTTGCGCGAGGAATGGGGCTGGGACGGGCTGCTCTTGTCCGACTGGCGCGCGGTCGAGGAACTGATGGCGCATGGCGTGGCGGAAACCCGCTCCGACGCCGCCGCGCTGGCGCTGCGGGCGAGCGTGGATATGGACATGGTCGCGGACGTCTATGCCGACGATCTGCGCGCTGCGATTGCCGACGATCCCTCGCTGGAGGCGCTACTCGACGAGGCGGTACTGCGGATCCTGCGAGTGAAGCAGCGGCTCGGCCTGTTCGATGATCCTTACGTCTATCACGACACTGCGCGCGAAGCTGCGGTGCTGCTCTCGCCACAGCATCGCGCCGAAGCGCGGCGGATCGCCGAACGCTCGATCGTGCTGCTGAAGAACGAGGGCGGCGTGCTCCCGCTGGCGCGCGGTGCGGGCAATGTGGCGCTGATCGGCGCGCTCGCCGACGATGCACTGTCTCAGCTCGGCAGCTGGCGCGCGCAGGGTCGCGAGGAGGATGTGGTGACCTTGCGCAGCGCGCTCGAAGCGGCGCTGCCGGACGTCACCTATGTTGCGGGCGCGGATAGCCGGAGCGACGATGCGAGCGGCATTCCCGCCGCCGTCGCCGCCGCCGAAGCCGCCGATCTCGTGGTGCTGGCCATCGGCGAGGATTACGACTGGTCGGGCGAGGCGCGCAGCCGCTCCAGCCTCGAATTGCCCGGCCGCCAGCGCGAATTGCTCGAAGCCGTCGCCGCGACCGGCAAGCCGCTGGTGGTGGTGCTGATGGGCGGTCGCCCGATGGCGATTCCCGAAGTGGACGAAGCGGCGGACGCGGTGCTCGGGACCTGGCTGCTCGGCATCGAGGCGGGCCCCGCGATCACCCGCACATTGCTGGGTGAGGCCAATCCCGGCGGCAAGCTGCCCGCCACCTTCCCGCGCGCGACGGGGCAGGTGCCTTTCACCTACGATACGCTACCGAGCGGCCGGCCCGCCGATCCCGATCTGAGCAAGGACACGGCGCGTTACATGGACCTGCCGATCACCCCGCTCTACGCTTTCGGCCATGGGTTGAGCTATACGAGCTTCGACTATGGCGAGATCGCGTTAGACACGTCTTCTGTCGCCGCAGAGGGTGGTTCGGTCACGCTCACCATTCCGGTCACCAACAGCGGCAGCGTGGTAGGGGACGAGGTGGTGCAACTCTATATGCGCGATCCTGTCGCCAGCGTCTCGCGCCCGGTGATGCAGCTGCGCGGCTTCCGCCGGGTCAGCCTTGCACCGGGCGAGACGCGCGAGGTTTCCTTCACGCCGACCGCCGACCAGTTCGCCCTCTGGGGGCTCCAAGGCGGCTGGGTGATCGAGCCGGGCAGGATCGAACTGCTGATCGGCAGTGCGTCCGACGATATCCGCGCCAGCACGCAAGTGGAGGTGACCGGCACTGCCACAGGCACCATCACGCCCGCCGCGATCCCGACGCGTGTGACGGTGCGCTAGGCGGTCACCAGCTCCACATCGTCCCGTCTTCCAGCCGCGCCACAGGCAATTGGGCGGGGCTGTAGGGGTATTTGGCCGCCAGCTCCTCATCGATCGTCACGCCGTGGCCAGGCGTCTCCCCGCAATGGAGGAAGCCGTCGGCGAAGTGGTAGTCATGCGGGAAGACAGCGTCGGTCTCGTCGGAATGGCGCATATATTCCTGGATGCCGAAATTGGGCACCCAGGTATCGAAATGCAGCGCCGCGCCCATGGTGACGGGGGAGAGGTCGGTCGCCCCGTGGCTGCCGGTGCGGATCTGGTAGAGGCTCGCGAGGTCGGCGATCCGCCGCAGATGCGTGATCCCCCCTGCGCGCAGCACGGTGGTGCGGATATAGTCGATCAACTGGTTCTCGATCAGCTCCTTCGCATCCCAGATCGTGTTGAAGATCTCTCCCACCGCGATCGGCGTAGTGGTGCGTTCACGGATAAGGCGGAAGGCCTGCTGGTTTTCCGCCGGCGTCGGGTCCTCCATCCAGAACAGGCGATAGTCTTCCAGCGACTTGCCGAGCTGCGCCGCCTCGTTCGGAGTCAGCCGGTGATGCACGTCATGGAGCAGTTCCGGCTCCTCGCCATATTCCTTGCGCAAGGCCTCGAACAGCTTGGGTGCAAAGCGGAGATATTTGGGCGTGTCCCACACGGTTTCCGTGGGGAGCGCCGCATCGGCAGGCTCGTAATGTAGAGTGCCGCGCGCCACGCCATAGGCCTTCTCGATCCCCGGAATGCCGCTTTGCGCGCGGATCGCCTTGTAGCCCATGTCGATATAGCGGCCGACGGCTTCCACCGTCTCTTCCAGCGTGCCTCCATTGGCATGGCCGTAGACGAGCACGCGCTCGCGGCTCTTGCCACCCAGCAGCTGGTAGAGCGGCATGCCGGCCATCTTGGCCTTGATGTCCCACAAGGCGGTATCGACGGCGGAGACGGCGGACAATTGCACAGGCCCGCGCCGCCAGTAGCTGCCGCGATAGAGGAACTGCCACATATCCTCGATCCGGCTCGGATCGCGGCCAATGAGGTTGGGGATGACGTGGTCGGTAAGATAGCTGGCGACGGCCAGCTCGCGCCCGTTCAGCGTGGCATCGCCGATACCGGTAACGCCCTGGTCGGTCTCGACCAGCAGCGTCACGAAATTGCGGCCCGGACAGCAGACAAGGACCCTTGCAGCGGTGATCTTCATGCGCGACAACCCCTCCCGTTAGCGCTACCATTGCCATAACACGCGTTTGGGGAAAAGCGAGAGGAGACGGGCTTGGCGAAGCCATTGTCGCTGGATGAGGACCGGTTGTTCCCGGCCGAGCCGCGCGTGCGCGATATCGCGCGCGCGCTCTATCATGAGGTGCGCGACCTGCCGATCGTCAGCCCGCACGGCCATACCGATCCATCCTGGTTTGCGCTAAACGAGCCCTTCGGAAATGCCGCCGAATTGCTGCTGCAGCCCGACCATTACCTGTTCCGCATGCTCCATTCGCAAGGCATTCCGCTGGAGGCGCTGGGCGTAAAAGAAGGTGCGGCCGATCCGCGCGAGGCGTGGCGGCTGCTGGCGGCGAATTACCACCTCTTTCGCGGCACCCCGTCGCGCATCTGGTGCGACTGGGTGTTCTCCAAAGTCTTCGGGCTGGACGTGCGGCTGGAGGCGGAGACTGCCGACCTCTATTACGACACGATCACCTCTGCCTTGGCGACCGACGCCTTCCGCCCGCGCGCGCTGTTCGAGCGGTTCAATATCGAGGTGATCGCCACCACCGAGGCGCCGCTCGACACGCTGGAGTATCATGCGACGATCCGCGAATCGGATTGGCAAGGACGCGTCATCACTGCCTATCGCCCCGACCCGGTGGTCGATCCCGAATTCGAAGGCTTTGCCGAGAACCTCGCCGCGCTCTCCCAGCTGACCGGCGAGGATTGCCTCGACTGGCAGGGATACCTTGCCGCACACCGCCAGCGTCGCGCCTTCTTCAAGCAGATGGGAGCCACCTCGACCGATCATGGCCACCCGACCGCGCAGACGGCGGACCTGGCCCCGGATGAGGCCGAGCGGCTGTTCAACCGCATCAAGCGCGGCGGCGCGCTGCCCGAGGACGCCGAGCTGTTCCGCGCGCAGATGCTCACCGAAATGGCGCGCATGAGCCTCGACGATGGCCTCGTCATGCAGCTGCATCCGGGCAGCTTCCGCAATCACAATGCCGCGCTTTTCGCCCGCTATGGGCGCGATGTCGGCGCCGATATTCCGCTCGCCACCGACTACGTCCATGGCTTGAAGCCGTTGCTCGACCGCTTCGGAAACGAGGCGGGGTTCTCCCTCATCCTCTTCACGCTGGACGAGACTGCCTATGCGCGCGAGCTGGCCCCGCTGGCCGGGCATTATCCGTGCCTCAAGCTCGGCCCGGCATGGTGGTTCCATGACAGCCCCGAGGGCATGCGCCGCTTCCGCCGCATGACCACGGAGACGGCGGGCTTCTACAACACGGTCGGCTTCAATGACGATACGCGCGCCTTCCTTTCCATCCCCGCGCGGCATGACCTCGCCCGGCGGATCGACTGCGGCTTCCTCGCCGAGCTGGTGGCCGAACACCGGCTGGAGGAGGACGAGGCGCATGAGCTGGCCGCAGACCTCGCCTACAATCTCGCCAAGGCGGCCTACCGGCTGTGAGGCTGTCGCGATCCCAATTGCCCGGCCTGCCGCTGGACGTGATCAGGCCGACCTATGATCGCGACATGCAGGAGGTGGGAATCGTCCATTTCGGCCTCGGCGCTTTCGCACGCGCGCATCTGGCCGCTTACAATGATGCCGCCATGGCAACGGGCGAGACCGGGTGGATGATCGCGGGCGTCTCGCTGCGGTCCGACAGGGTGGCGCGCCAGCTCAACCCGCAGGCCGGGCTCTATACGCTGACCGAGCGTAGCGGCGAGGGGCAGGCGACGCGCGTCATCGGCTCCCTGCGCGAGGTGCTGGTGAAAGGCCGCGATTGCGCGAAGATCGTTGCCCGCCTCGCCTCGCCCGAATGCCATGTGGTCAGCTTCACCGTGACCGAAAAAGGTTATTGCCGAGACGCTGTGGGCGGGCTGGACCACGCAATAGCGGTGGAGAGCTTCTACCCGCTCCTTACGCAGGGGCTGGGCTGGCGCATGGCGGCGGGCATGCCGGGCTTGACGCTGATGAGTTGCGACAACTTGCCCGAGAACGGAAGAGTGCTCGCCCGCCTGCTGGGTTCGTGGCTGGAGCGCGACAATCCCGCGCTGGCGGCATGGGTGCGCGAGAACTGCACATTCCCCTCCACCATGGTCGACCGCATCGTGCCCGCCACCAGCGATACGGACCGCGCGACCCTGGCCGCGAGGCTGGGGGTGGTGGACGAGGGCGCGGTGGTGACCGAGCGGTTCAGCCAATGGGTGATCGAGGACAGCTTCGCCGGTCAGCGCCCGAATTGGGAGGCGCATGGGGCCGAGATCGTCACCGATGTCGCGCCTTACGAGGCGGCCAAGCTGCGCATGCTCAATGGTGCGCATTCGCTGCTCGCCTATGCCGGCCTCGCCGCCGGGCATATCTTCGTGCACGAGGCGATGCGGGATGAGCGGATTCGTCCGCTGGTGGAGGTGTTGATGCGGCAGGAGGCCGCGCCTACGGTCACCGGCCTCGATGGGGGATTCCTGTCCGATTACGCCACCCAGCTGATCGCGCGTTTCGACAATCCGGCGCTTGACCACCGGCTGGCGCAGATCGCGATGGATGGCAGCCAGAAGGTCCCGCAGCGCTGGCTGGCGACGCTCGCCGACGCGCGCGGCCATTGCATTGCGATCCTGACGGGCATTGCGGCCTGGCTGCTGCATATCGCCCGCGGCCGCCATTTGGACGACCCGCTTGCTGAGGAGCTGCGCGATGCGATCTCCGCAGGCGATGTCTCGGCGCAACTGGAGCGCCTCTTCGGTCCGCGCGGCCTGCTCAAGTCGGGCTGGGTGCCGGGGCCGGAGGAGGTCGCATTCATCGCCGAACAACGGCGGATCGTGAGAACTTGGGGAGGGGAATAATCATGAGGTTCATTCGGCACATCTGTGCGGGGCTGGCCCTGCTGGCGCTCGCCGCCTGCACGCCGGCCGAAGGGGCCGGGAGCGAGGCGCAGGCCGTATCGGCTCCGGAGGGCACACCCGTCGCCCGCCACGGCGCGCTGTCCATTACCGATGGCAAGGTGGTGGACGCGCATGGCGAGCCCGTGACCCTGCGCGGCATGAGCCTGTTCTGGTCGCAATGGGGCCCGCAATATTACACGCGCGAAACGGTGGACTGGCTGGTCTCGGACTGGAAGGTCACCGCCATCCGCGCCTCCATCGCGGCGGAGGGCGATGACAGCGCGCTCCAGCATTTCGACCGCGAGATCGCCAAGGCAGCGACGGTGATAGAGGCCGCGGAAGCTAACGGTATCTATGTGCTGGTCGACTGGCACGCCCATCGCGACCATGCGGATGAGGCGGAGGCCTTCCTCACCGAAATCGCCCGCCGATATGGCCATTTGCCGAACCTGATCTACGAGCCGTTCAACGAGCCCTTGCGCGAGGGCGTGGACTGGAGCCGGGACGTGAAGCCCTATCACGAGCGGATGATCGCCGCGATCCGCGCGCATGATCCGGACAACCTTATCATCGTCGGCTCACCCAGCTGGAGCCAGGATGTCGACATCGCTGCGACCGATCCGCTGGAAGGCGAGAATATCGGCTACACGCTCCATTACTACGCCGCCACGCACAAGCAGGACTTGCGCGACAAGGGCGATGCGGCGCTGGAAGCAGGCCTGGCGCTGATGATCACCGAATTCGGCATTGTCGAGGCAACCGGCGACGGGCCGATCGACATGGAAAGCTCCAACGCCTGGTGGGACTGGGCCGAGGCGAACGGCATCAGCTGGCTCAACTGGTCGATCACCGACCGCGACGAGAGCAGCGCGGCGCTGAAGCCCGGAACGCCTCCAGCCGGGTGGAGCGATGAAGACCTGACCGAATCGGGCCGCATATTGCGCGCCCGCCTGCGCGCTGCCGCGGAAGCCGAGGGGTATTGAAGGCGGCTGCTCCTCCATCGTCATTGCGAGGAGCGTAGCGACGAAGCAATCCAGGGCGGTCCTGCGTGACGCTCTGGATTGCCGCGCTCCCTTCGGTCGCTCGCAATGACGAGGAATTGGAGACTTATTTCCAAACCGCTTGCCGCCATGCCTGCGCTTCCATATGGTAGCGCTATCAGGGAGAGGGGAACGCGAGATGTCCCAAGGGAATGAGGCCGGCATGGCGCCGGGTGCGAATGCGTCCGGAAGCGTGACGGCAGGGCTGGCCAAGCCGCGCGGGAAATACCGCTGGGGGATCTGCGCGATCCTCTTCTTCGTCATTACGATCAATTATATCGACCGGCAGGTCATCGGTGTCCTGAAGCCGATCATCCAGGAGGACCTGGGCTGGAGCGAGGTCGATTACGGCAATATCGTCACTGCCTTCCAGGCCAGCTACGGCATCGGCCTGCTGGTGGTAGGCCGATGGCTCGACCGGGTGGGGACACGCAAGGGCATGGCCATCGCCATCGCCCTGTGGAGCATCGCCGCCTGCTTCCACGCCTTTGCGCGCAGCGTGCTCGCCTTCATCCTGGCCCGCGTGGCGCTGGGCGTGGCCGAAAGCGCGGCCTATCCCGGCGCGGTCAAATCGGTGGCCGAATGGTTCCCCAAGCGCGAGCGGGCGCTGGGCGTCGGCATCCTCAATGCGGGGGCCAATATCGCGGTCATCCTGACGCCCATCCTGGGCATCGGCATTGCCGGTTTGTATGGCTGGGAAGCGGCCTTCCTTGTCACCGGCGCGCTAGGCTTCATCGTGCTGTGGGCCTGGCTGCGCTTCTTCCGCCAGCCCGACGATCACGAAAAGGTGACGGCGGAAGAACGCGAATGGATCACGCAGGATGGCGAGGACGTCGCGGGCAAGCCCCTCGGCTGGGGCGCGGCGATCCGCCAGCGGCAGGCCTGGTTCTTCATTTGCGGCAAGTTCTTCACCGATCCGGTGTGGTATCTCTTCCTCTTCTGGCTGCCCGATTTCCTCGCCCGCACGCAGGGGATGGAGCTGTTCCCGACCGGCGATAGCGGCGTGCTCGCCACCATCGGTCCGGCGCTGATCGGCGTGTACCTGCTGGCCGATGTCGGCTCGATCGCGGGCGGCTGGCTGTCCTCGCACCTGATCGGCCGCGGATGGTCGGTGAACCGGGCGCGCAAGACCACGCTCTTCATCGCCGCGCTTTTCGCCCTGCCTATGGTGACGGTGACCTATGCCCCCAGCCCGCTGGTGGCGGTGCTGCTGATCGGCATGGGCACGGCGGCGCACCAGGCCTTCAGCTCCAACATCTTCACGATGATTTCGGACCTCTATCCGCGCCGCGCGGTGGCGACGATCGCCGGCATGGGCGGCGCAGCAGGCGCGGTGGGCGGCATATTGATCGCGCAGGCGACTGGCTGGACGCTGGAGCTGACCGGCTCCTATACTCCCATCGTGATCTATGCCGGGCTGGGCTATGTGATCGCCTTCGTGGTCATCCATTTCCTGGTGCCGCGCATGGTCCCGGCCAAGCTGCCGCAGGAGTAATCGCATGGCCCGTATCGCCTGTTTCGGGGAAGTTCTGCTGAGACTCGCCCCGCAGCAAGGCGTGTCCCTGCGCCGCGCGAGCGGGCTGGACGTGCATGTCGGCGGGGCGGAGGCGAATGTCGCCGTGGGCCTTGCGCAGCTGGGCCATCAGGCGCGGGTGATTTCGGTCCTGCCGGATAACGACCTTGGCGCGCTGGCCCGGCGCAGGCTGGCGAGCGAGGGGCTCGACCTCGCCTTCCTCGGCACGGGACCGGGGCGCATGGGCCTCTATTTCCACGATCCTGTCGCAGGGCCGCGCGGCGGCGGCGTCACCTATGACCGGGTGGGGAGCGCTTTCGCGCTGGCTTCCTCTGCATCTTACGATGCCACTGCGGCGCTGGAGGGGGTGGAGCATCTCCACGTCTCGGGCATCTCGCCTGCCGTCAGTGAGGCGGGGGCGGAGGCGACCTTGGCGCTGGTGAAGGCGGCCAAGGCGAAGGGCTGCACGATCTCCTTCGACGGCAATTTCCGCTCGCAATTATGGGCTGGCGGCACGCGCGATCCGCGCAAGGTTCTCGCCCCGGTGGTTGCAGAGGCGGACCTGATGTTCGGCAACTACCGCGATGCCGGGCTGCTGCTGGGAAGCGACATGGCGGGGTCCAGTTCGCGCGATGCGGCAGAGGCGATGTTCGCCGCTTTCCCTAAGCTGCAAGCCATGGTCTCGACCCAGCGCGAAGTCTCGCCCGAAGGCCTCCATTTCGTCGCCGCGCGTTTCGATGCGCGCGATAGCTGGGAGGAGGCGGACGAGATCCCGCTCCCTTCCAATATCGAGCGGATCGGTACCGGCGATGCCTTCGCCACCGGCGTGCTCCATCGCTGGCTAGCGGACCGCGAGGATGCCGAGAATGCACTAAGAGCTGGCCAGCGCCTGATGGCGATCAAGCAGGCGACGCCGGGCGATTTGCCCGATCACTCGCCCGCCGATCTTGAAGGCACGATTGGCGATATCAGGCGCTAGACCGGGATATCGACCTCGACCACCGCGCCGCCCTGGTCGGCGCTGGCATAGAGCGCTTCAATCAACCGCATGTCGCGCAGGCCCATCGCACCGGGCGTGCGGTGCGGCGTGTTGGTCCGCGCGGCTTGTGAGAAGCCGTCGAGCTGGGCGGAGAACTGGCTGATCGGGTTGCCCGCACGGAATGTGCGCGGTGCTCCGCCAGCTTCCAGTTCTATGCTGTTGTCATAATAGGTCGTCGCCGGCCGCATCTCGATACTGCCGGTCGATCCGAAATAGCGCTGGCGAGAGACATAGGGGCTGTAGCAATAGGAGGACGAACCCTGAATGCTGATGCCGCTCGCCATGCGCAGCCTGTATTCGATGGCGCCCTCTACCTCGGTGAAGCGATCATCGCCTGCGGGTGTGGAGTAGGTACCCGAGACTGAAACGACCCGGTCGCCCGGCAGCATCATCAGCGAGGTGTTCATGCCGTAAATGCCAATATCGAACATCGACCCGCCGCCTGCCAGCAGCTTCTCCAGCCGCCATTTATGCGGCGGCCAGTTCGGATCGGCGGAAAAGCCGTGATCGGCGGAGATAAAGCGCATCGTGCCCAGCTCTCCGGCTGCGATGCGGCGCTGTGCGTCGAGATTGTTGGGCTCGAAATGCACGCGATAGGCCACGCCCAGCTGGCGGTTCGCCGCCTCGGCCGCGGCGACCATCGCCTCTGCCTCTTCCACCGTGTTGCACATGGGCTTTTCGCACAGCACATGCTTGCCCGCTTCCAGCGCGCGGATCGTGTATTCGGCATGGAGGCCCACGGGCAGGACGATATAGACGCAGTCGATCTCGTCATCCTGCGCGATGTCGTCGAAATTCTCGTAATCGTAGAAGCGCGAGACGCCGTATCGCGCGCCCAGGTCGCGCGCCTTTTCCGGATTGCCGGAGACGAAGGCGGTCATGCGCGAATGGCGCGCATCGGCGAAACCGGGGATCACCTGCCCGACGGCGAATGTACCAAGGCCCACGATCGCCCAGCGCATTCGCTGGCCGGGCACTTCGGGCAGGGCCGGATCGCCCAAAAGCGGTTGTCCCTCGGCTTGTTGCGCCAGCGCCTCTGCTGCCGATGCCGCACCTGCGGCGGCCATCCCTGCCGCCAGAACCTCACGCCGCGACATGGCAGCCCTTTCTTCCTCGCTCATCCCCACCTCCCATAAATGGTAGCGCTCACTTTTTCATATGAGGCGCTCGCTGGCAATGGGGCCTTTTCACTTCGGTCCAGCGCCCTATGATGCGCGGCTCGCGTCGGGGAAGGCGCAAGGGGAGAGGATGATGATGAAACGGGGAATGCCCGCGCTGGCTCTGCTGGCTGTGCTGGGTGCATGCGCGCAAGGATCGGACGAAGCGGTTGCGGAGGCGCCTCCGCCCGAGATCGTGATGGAGGGCGAACGGCTCTTCCCCGAAAGCATCACCTCGGACGCGGTCGGCAATATCTATATCGGCAGCAATCCCGGCATGATTTTCCGCACGAGCGCGGGCAGCGATAGCGCGCCGGTGTGGATCGCTCCCGATGAAGAGAACGGCCTGATGTCCGTCTTCGGCGTGCTGGCCGACGATGCGCGCGGGCTCTTGTGGGTTTGCACCAATCCCAACACGCTGGTGCAGCCGCCGCAGGAAGGTGCGCCTTCGATCAAGACCTTCAGCCTCGCGGATGGGAGCCTGCAGGCGACCTATCCCTTCCCGACAGACGGCCCCGCCATGTGCAACGACATGGCGATTGCCGCGAATGGCGATGTCTATGCCAGCGAAATGCTCGGTGGCCGCATCCTGCGCCTGCCAAATGGCGGAGATGCGTGGGAAGTCTTCGCCGTGGATGAGGAATTCGGCACGATCGACGGCATCGCCATTGGCGAGGACGGCACGCTCTACGCCAATGCCATCCAGCGCAACACGCTGCTGCGCGTGAATGTGGATGAGGCGGGCGGTTTCACCGATGTCACGGTGCTCACCCCCTCGCGCGAGATGGGCGGACCGGACGGGCTGCGCCCGATCGGCGGCAACCGCTTCCTGCAGAGCGAGGGCAATTCGGGCATGATCACGCTGGTCACCATCGAGGGTGATAATGCGCAGATCGAGGTGCTGGCCGAAGGTATCGACTATGCCAGCTCGGTGACCGCAGTGGATGGCCGCGCCTTCTATCCCGAAGGCAAGCTGTCCTTCCTCTTCGATCCGAACAAGCAGATGCAGGACCCGGGCGAGTTCCGCGTGTTCAACGTCGAAATCCCGGGCGCCGAGTGATGCGCCGCCTTGCCCTTGCTGCTGCGCTGGTGGCGCTGCCGCTGCCAGTCCAGGCGCAAATGTCCGATGCGGAGATCCGCGCCGAGGCTGCTGAGCTGACCGCCCGCGTCGAACGCCTCGAAGGCGTGCGTGCGATCAAGAACCTGCAGCGCGCCTTCGCCTATTACGTCGATCGCGGGTTGTGGCAGCAGGCCGCCGACCTCTTCACCGACGATGGCAGCTTCACCATGGGTGTGGACGGCACCTATGTCGGGCGCGAGCGGATCGCGGAGTACCTTCGCCGCCTCCATGGTGGGCAGGAGGGGCTGATCTACGGCCAGCTCAACGAATGGGTCACGCTGCAGCCGGCGATCACCATGGCGGACGATGCGACCAGCGCCACCGCACGCTGGCGCGATCTCGGCATGCTGGGCCAGTACAAGCAACATGCCGAGTGGCGCGATGGCGTCTACGAGAATGCCTATGTGCGCGAGGGCGGCGTGTGGAAGATCGCCAACCTCCACCTCTATGTGAATTTCGTCGCCCCCTATGCCGATGGCTGGGCGCGGCTGGGTGAAGGCGAGGGGTTGGCGCGCAGTCAGGCTTCCATCGACTTCCCCCCAGATATCGCGCCCGAGGATATCGAGGCCTTCCCGGAGGTGCAGATCCCGCCCTTCCAGGCCCCGCATCCTGTTACCGGGAGGGAGGTCGAATGATGATCCGTCTCGCAATCACCGCTGCCTTGGCGCTCGGCCTGTCCACACCCGCCATCGCGCAATCCGCAGAGGAACGCCTCGCCTCCTTCCGCGACCGCGTCGAACGGCTCGAAGACCAGCACGATATCGAAGTGCTGCAGGCCACCTATGGCTATTATTTCGACAAGGGCATGTGGCCCGAAGTGGCTGACCTCTTCGCCCGCAATGGCCGCTTCGAATATGGCGCGCGCGGCGTCTATATCGGCCGCGACCGGATCGAGCGGGCGCTGCTGCTGTTCGGCCCCGAACGGCTCGCACCCGGCCATCTCAACAACCACATGCAGCTGCAGGCGGTGATCCGCGTGGCCGAGGATGGCCAGACCGCCACCGCCCGCTGGCAGGGCATGATCATGCTGTCCGAACCGGGCGCCAACGGCATCTGGGGCGTGGGACTGTATGAGAATGAATATGTGAAGGAAGGCGGCACCTGGAAGATCGCCGACCTGCATTTCTACGTCACCGGCATGACCGATTACGATGCCGGCTGGATGCGCAGCGCGATCCCGATGGAAGGCATGAGCGCGATCTTTCCGCCCGACGAACCGCCGAGCGAACGCTATCGCGCTTTCCCGTCCAACTACATCCCGCCCTTCAGCTTCCCGCATCCGGTGACGGGCGAGCCGATCGAGGTGGTGCAGCCGCGCGATGATCTTTCGGGGAGGGAATGATGGGGATTTTCACTTCGGAACAGACCCCCGTTCGTGCTGAGCCTGTCGAAGCACGCGCGCCATATTTTGTGCGCCCTTCGACAGGCCCGGGGCGAGCGGAGGTGGGGCGCACCATAGTTGCACGAACGGGGGCCTTCGCCGCCTTGGCAATTACCCTCTCCACCCCCGCTATCGCCCAGGAGCAGGGCACGGACGCCCTCCTCGACCAGCTCGATGCGCGCATCACCCGGCTCGAGGACATGAACGATATCGAGCGTGTCCAGCGCACCTATGGCTATTTCGTCGACAAGGGCCAGTGGACGCATTTGAGCGACCTCTTCACCGAGGATGCCACGCTGGAGATCGGCGGCAAGGGCATATTCGTGGGCCGCGATCGCGTGCTCGAATATATGCAGACCGCCTTCGGTCCCGATGGCGCGAATATCGGCATGATCACCAACCACATGCAGTTCCAGCCCATCGTGAACGTTTCGCCCGATGGCGAGACTGGCTGGATCCGCAGCCGTGCCTGGGTGATGGCGTCGAGCGGCTGGGGCCTGCCGCTTTACGAAGATGCCTTCGAAAAGGGCGAGGACGGCGTCTGGCGGATGAGCCGGCTGACCGGGCCCTTCACCATGTATTCGAGCTGGGCGGGCTGGGGCGAGAATGCGCTCAACAATACCTGGCCGGACAAGTTCGACCCGCCGCCGGACCTGCCGCCCAGCACGGTCTACCTGACCTATCCCGCCTACTACATCATCCCCTTCCACTATCCGAACCCGGTGACGGGAGAGGCCTTCGCGCCCGATGTCGCGACGGTTGGCGCCTATCACCGCCCGCCTGGCACGCCGGAGCAGGCGGAGAGCCTGACGGTGGGCAGGCAGGCGGACGGTACGCAACCGATCGCGCTGCCGCCGAAGGATTGACGGAGACGCGCTTTCCTACACGGCTTGTGGTGGGCTTGGCGGAAAGCAGGATTGTGAATTGAGGAACCGAGACGCGTTCGGACCGCCGGATCGCCGAAGGTTACACGCACAGGACATGGAATTAGATGCAAATTGCTGGAATTGAGATGAAATCTGCCACGGGCCGCCTCCACAAAAAGCGGCTTTTGTGTTCCATCGCATCGACTTTCGCGCTGGCGCTTGCCAGTTGCACCACCGCTGGTGGCGAGAGCGCCCCGGTCGGGGCCATTGCCGCCAGTGCGGACCCGCTCGCCAATCCGGCGGCGGGCGAATGGACCAGTGACGGGCGCGACTATACCGCGCAACGCTTCAGCCCGCTGACGCAGGTGAATGCGCAGAACGTCAGCCAGCTGGGCCTCGCCTGGTATGCCGATCTCGACACCTATCGCGGGGTGGAGGCGACGCCGCTCTATGCCGATGGCGTGCTTTACAACACGCTGAGCTGGAACATCACCACCGCCTATGACGCGAAGACGGGCGCGGTGCTGTGGACCTACGATCCCAAGACCCCGCGCGAGTTCGGCCGCTATGCCTGTTGCGAGCCGGTCAGCCGCGGCCTCGCCATGTCGGGCGACAAGGTGATCATCGCCACGCTCGATGGCCGCCTGATCGCGCTGAACAAGGATACGGGCGCGGAGCTGTGGAACACCCGCACCTTCGAACTCGACAGCGGCTATGCCTACTCCATCACCGGCGCGCCGCGCGTGTTTGGGGACAAGGTGGTGGTCGGCCAGTCTGGTGGCGACCTGGGCGTGCGCGGCTTTGCCTCCGCTTATGACGTGGAGACGGGCGAGGAGGTGTGGAAGTTCTACCTCACTCCCAATCCGGACGACATGCCCGATGGCGAGGCTTCGGACAGCGCGAACGCCATGATGCGCGCGACATGGTCGGATGAAGGCATGTGGCGGCAGCTGGGCGGCGGGGCCAATCCGTGGGACGCCATCGCCTACGATCCGGAGCTGAACCTCGTCTATGTCGGCACGGGCAATTCCGTCCCGCATGCGCGCTATTACCGCTCCAACAATGAGGGCGACAACCTGTTCGTCTGCTCAATCGTCGCGCTCGACGCCGACAGCGGCGAGTATCGCTGGCACTACCAGATGAACCCGGGCGAGGAGTGGGACTGGACCTGCACCGCCAGCATGATCAGCGCCGATCTGGAGATCGAGGGTGAGACGCGGCAGGTGCTGATGCAGGCACCGAAGAACGGCTTCTTCTACGTGCTCGACCGCGCAACGGGCGAGTTCATCAGCGCCGGTGCGCATGTGTTCCAGAACTGGAACGAGGGTTTCGATGCCAATGGCCGCCCGATCACCAGTGACGCGGTGCGTTATGACGAGACGCCCAAGCTGGTCGCACCGGGGCCGGGCGGGGCGCATAACTGGTTCCCCATGGCCTTCAGCCCGCGCACGGGGCTCGCCTACTTCCCGGCCTACCAGTCGGCCTTCGTCTATGCGTTGCAGCCGGGATGGGAGCCGCAGCCCATGCGGTCGAACAGCGGCTGGGGCGGCTATACGGGAGAGGCCGGGCGCATCCGCGGCGAGCTGATGGCGGAGGCCAATGCGGTTGAGGCTGCATGGCTCGCGGCATGGGACCCGGTGAAGCAGGAGCTCGCCTGGAAGGTCGAGCTGCCGCGCCACGGCAATGGCGGGGTCATGGTCACGGCCTCGGACCTCGTCTTCGAAGGCACCACGAAGCAGACCTTCGCTGCCTTCAACGCGCATGACGGTTCGCTGCTGTGGGAGTATCCGACGCAGAGCGCGCCGGTCGCGGGCGCGATAACCTATGAAATCGACGGCGAGCAATATATCGCGATCAATGCCGGCTGGGGCGGCGGCGCGGCGCAGATCGAGCGCGGCGCGGGCATCGAGATGCCGCGTGCGCCTGCCCGCCTGCTGGTGTTCAAGCTGGGCGGCAACCTGACGCTGCCGCCGCTGCCCGAGAACGCTGCGGCCCCGCCCGAACCGCCGCGTCTTGCCGCTTCGGAAGAGAGGGTGGCGCACGGGCAGCTGCTGTTCCAGCAGACCTGCGCGGTGTGTCACGGCCAGAACGCCATCGGCGGCGTAAAGGACCTGCGCCACATGGACCGCGACACGCATGGCAAGTTCGACCAGATCGTGCTGGAGGGCCTCTATCTCGACAAGGGCATGGCGAACTTCTCCGACATCCTCAGCCAGGAGGATGCCGATGCGATCCATGCTTATGTGATCGCCCGCGCGAACGAGGACTGGGGACGGTAGGGCGCTTCGAGGTCAGAGGCCCAGCGCCTCTGCCGCCGCGCGTAATTGCCCTTCCGCCTGCGGGTTGGCTTCCAGCGCGTGCGCGTAGGCATCGCGTGCCTGTCCGGTGCGGCCCAAGGTCTGGTAGCTGCGCATCAGCATGATCCACCCGTCGACATTGGCGGGGTCCCCTTCCAGCCGCGCGGCGAGGCGGCTGACCATGTCCTCGGCCATGTCCTGCTGCTGTCCCGGCGACATGCCGGCTGCTGCCGCCATCTGGTCCTGCGTGGGGCCGGGAATGCCGCCGGTGGCAGAGGCCGGGAGGATGTCGCGCGTCGCCATCGCCTGTTCGATACGCGGCTGCAAATCGATCTCCTCGCGCTGGCCCACCTGGCTGATCGTGCGGATGAGGTCGGTCTCCCACGGCGCGCCGGGCGGCGTATCGGCGAGCAGCGCCAACCAGTCCGCGATCGCGCCGTCATTGTCGCCCGAAAGGTCTCTCTGCACGGCGAGGAAATAGCGAGCGCGCGGATTGCCGGGATCGAGCGCGACCGAGCGGCGGAACGCTTCCAGCGCGGCGGGCGGCATGGGATCGCTCTCATCGGCATAGATGCGTGCTTCGCCAAGGGCGGACCACAGATCGGCGCTGTCGGGCGCGCGCTCCACCGCCTCTTCATAGGCTTCGGCCGCTTCGGGATACATGTTGGCGCTGAAATGGGCGAAGCCGAGCCGCTGCCACGGCACCGGATCGCCGCCCGCCTGCTCGGCCAGTTCGCGCATCTCCTCGAAGCTTTGCGGTGCGGCTTCTTCGACAGTGGAGACAGGCGCCGCATCGGCGCCCTCACTCGCCGTACCGACCAGCCGCCATGTCAGCGCTGCAGCCAGAATAGCCACCGCAATCAATGCGATGATCGCCCCTTTCGGAAAACCACTTGTCGTGCTGTTGTCCAAGATCACCCCCACCCTCGATACTTGCTAAAAAAGCACCGTCCTCAACGGTTTTCAATGCGCCTTCTTTGCGGCATAAGAATTTGCAGGGGGGACGGGAATGACATCAGGTCAAGACCGTGTGCAAGTTGCGATCGTCGGTTCTGGGCCTGCGGGTCTCAGTGCCGCGGCGCATGCCGCGCATCTGGGGATGAGCCATGTGCTCATCGAAAAGACCGACCACCTCTCCGACACGATCTTCAAATACCAGAAGGGCAAGCATGTGATGGCGACACCATCCAACCTTGTCCTGCGATCGGACCTCGATTTCGATGCCGGCAGCCGCGAGGAAATCCTCGGCATCTGGGACCGGCAGATCGCCGAGGGTAAGGTCAATGTCCGCTACAATGCGGAAGTAACCGCGATCACCGGCGACAAGGGAGCCTATGTGATCGAGGTGAAGGGTGGCGCGCCGATCCACGCCGAGAACGTCGTGCTGGCCATCGGCACGCAGGGCAATCCCAACCTCTTGCGCATTCCCGGTGCGGAGATGCCGCATATCCAGTACCAGCTGGACGATCCGGGCGAATATTTCGACGAGCATATCACCGTGATCGGTTCGGGCGATGCGGGGATCGAGAATGCGCTCGGCCTCGCCGCCGATCCGGCACAGCGCAATACCGTCACCATCCTCAATCGCCGCAACAGCTTTGCCCGCGCCAAGGGCGCCAACGTCAAGCTGCTGGAGGAAGCGGAAGCCGATGGCCGCATCTCGGTGCGCCGCGAAACCTCCCCGCAGGAAGTGCGCCCGGGAGAGCTGGTGCTCGATACGCGCGATGGTGAGGAAGTGATCCGCTGTGACCGCATCATCGCGCGCACCGGCTCCAAGCCGCCGCGCGATTTCGTCGAGGCGATCGGCGTGCAGTTCGCCAGCGAGGAGCGCGACGCCTTCCCGCAGCTGACCCCGACTTTCGAGACGACCAAGAACGGCGTGCATGTAATCGGCGCGCTGGCGGGATATCCGCTCATCAAGCACTGCATGAACCAGGGCTATGACGTGATCGAGTTCCTCAATGGGAACACCGATCTCAAGCCCGCCGACCAGCCGATTCTTGAAGAGAAGTTCGCCAAGCTTCCGGACCGGTATCCGGTCGAACACTGGCTGGACGTGATCGGCAGCAATGTCGCCATCTTCCGCGAGCTTTCGCCGCTGCAATTGCGCGAGCTGCTGCTCGATTCCACCGTGGAGGCTTTCGCGCCGGGTGAGGCGGTGTTCATCCGCAATGAGCCGGGTTCCTCCATGTTCGCCATCGCGCAGGGCTCGGTCGCGGTGGAGGTCAATCCGAACGATCCTTCGGTCACAGTGCCTATCGAGGAAGGCTCGATCTTCGGCGAGGTCGGCCTCATTTCCGGACGCCGCCGCGGCGCGACGATCCGCGCGGCCGAGCCGCTGGTGGTGGTCGAATTGTCGCGCAATGCCGCGCTGAAACTCATCGCCACCGTGCCCAGCGCCGGCAGGGTGGTGAACCAGATCAGCATCGAGCGGCAATTGCTGCAGATGTTCGGATCGGGCCTGACGCGCGAGGATGTCGCCGCGCTGGTCCAGCAGGCCGAAGTGGTGGACGTGCGCGCGGGCCAGAAGGTGATCGAGGAAGGGGCGGAGGACAGGGACATCTACGTCATCCGCCGCGGGTCGATGATCGTGGAGAAGGATATTGGCGGCAAGCCGGTCTTCCTCTCCTACCTCCCCGCCGGATCCTATTTCGGCGAAATGGCGGTGATCGACGGATCGAAGCGCACCGCCACGGTGAAGGCCGCGATCAAGAGCGAGGTCGTGCGCTTCCCGGGCGAGGCGTTCAACGCACTGCTCGATGCCAAGCCCCGCCTGCGCGAAAAGGCGCTGGAGGAAATGGCCGGCCGCCGCGAAGTCACCGCTTTCGTCGAAGCGCGCAAGGACAGCTTCGGCTCGGCGGCGGACATGTATTCGGAAACCGCGCAATTCCTCGTCGATAACGGCATTGGCGAGGCGACCGACGTGTTGCTTATTGACGAGACGCTCTGCGTCGGCTGCGACAATTGCGAGAAGGCCTGTGCCGATAGTCACGAGGGTCTAAGCCGCCTCGACCGCGAGGCTGGACGGACCTACGCCCACCTCCACGTGCCGACGTCATGCCGCCATTGCGAGCATCCGCATTGCATGGCCGATTGCCCGCCCAATGCGATCAAGCGCGGCCCCGATGGCGAGGTCTTCATCGACGACACTTGCATCGGCTGCGGCAATTGCCAGCGCAACTGCCCCTATGGCGTGATCCGCATGGATGCGGTGCCGCCCGAAAAGCCCGGCCTGCTCAGCTGGCTGCTGTTCGGCAAGGGGCCGGGACCGGGCGAGGCGAGCTATAGCTGGCGCAAGGAGCATTCGGGCGAGGGTCAGGCCAAGCTCGCGATCAAATGCGACATGTGCCTCGGCATTGATGGCGGTCCTGCCTGCGTGCGCGCCTGTCCCACAGGTGCCGCGATCCGCGTCGCGCCGGAGAAGTTCCTCTCGGTGACAAGGGAAGGGGGGCTCGACTGATGGCGACTGTCGCCGAAGACGAAAGCCCGCGCCGCGAGCGGCAGAGCGATCACGAGGGTTTCCTCGCGCATAAGCGCATGCGCTGGCTCAAGATCGCACTGCTCGCCAGCCTGGTGGCGATCCTCTCCTATGCGCTGGTCGACGTCACTCCGCGCCATAATGGCGGCAGCTGGTACGGCTATACGCTCGGCACGATCGGCGCGCTGCTGATCGTCTGGCTGGCATTGCTCGGCATCCGCAAGCGCAAGATGACCGAGGGCAAGTGGTCGCTGAAGGCCTGGACCTCGGCCCACGTCTATCTCGGCCTTTCGCTCATCGTCATCGCCACGCTGCACACCGGCTTCCAGTTCGGCTGGAACGTCCATACGCTCGCCTATGCGCTGATGATGCTGGTGATCCTGTCGGGGATATACGGCATCGCGGTCTATGCGACGCTGCCCGCGCAGCTGTCCAACAACCGGCGCGAGATGACCAAGGGGCAGATGCTCGACGCGCTCGATGCGATCGACCGCCAGCTGGAAAATGCCGCGCAGCCTTTGGGCCGGGCCGAGAGCGACCTGGTGATCGGCGCGCTGGAGCAGGATCCCTTTGCGGGCGGCATCGGCGCGCGCCTGACCGGCCGCTATCCCGATTGCCGCACGGTCGAGGCGCTTGACGCGATGGCGCATCTCGATGGCGATGCGGCCTCGGGCAAGGTCCTCTCCCTGCTTCGCAAGCGCAAGGCGCAGCTCGACCAGATCCGCCGCCACATGCGCATTCGCGCCATGCTGGAAGTGTGGCTCTATATCCATGTGCCGGTCACCATCGCGCTCATCGCCGCGCTGACCGCGCATATCGTCAGCGTCTTCTATTATTGGTGAGGGGACGCATGCAGTTTCGCCTACGCAGTATCGATGTCACCGCCGCCGGTCGAGAGATCGTGCGCGAGCGCGAGCTTGCCGCCGAGAGCATCGTCATCGGCCGCGACGCCGCCAATGCCATCCACCTGCCGGACCTGGCGGTGGAGCAGCAACATATCCGCCTTACTCCCGCGCCGGGAGGGACCCTGCGCGCCGAAGCCTTGGGATCGCTCGGTTTCACGCTCGACGGGCGCAACGTCCAGTCGGGTGCGATCGATCCGGCCAAGGGGGCGGAGATCGGTGTCGGCTCCTACCGCCTCGACTTCTCGACCGGTGAGGATGGTGCGACCGTCATCACCACCCGCCAGCGGGCGGAGGATGAGGGCGGCGGCAAGGAGCGCCTGCGCGGCTTCACCCTTGCCAGCGCGCTGCCGGGCAAAAGGACCATGGCCTGGGCCGGCTCCATCGTCATCCTCCTCGCCTTCCTCGCCATCCCGATCTTTTCCCACCTCACGCGTGAGCAGGTGGAACCGCAGCTGACCGGCGAAGGCGTGGTGCTGATGGATGCGAGCTGGAGCACCGGCGCGCTCTCCTCGGTCCACCATGGCCTCGAGAACAATTGCGAGGCCTGCCATGTCGAGCCTTTCGTGGCGGTGCGCGACCAGACATGCCTGACCTGTCACGAGGGCATTGCCGACCACGCGCTGGCGGATCGCATGTCCACCGGCCGGCCGCAGGCCGAGGGCGGCGAGGCGCTGCTGTGGAGCGTCGCCCATGCCTTCAACAAGCCCGGCCCCGGCGCTTGCACCGACTGCCATACCGAGCATGAAGGCGCGGGGCGGATGGAGCCGACTAGGCAGCAATTCTGCGCCGATTGTCACGACACGCTGGATTCGCGGCTGTCCTACACGACGCTGGGCAATGCAGCCGATTTCGGCGAGGCGCATCCGGAGTTCAAGGTGGCGGTGCTGGCCGAACAGGGCGCGAGCGAACGACGCCGCCTCTCGCTTGCCTCGCATCCGAAGGACTGGAACGGGCTGCGCTTCCCGCACGATATCCACCTCGATCCCACCAGCGGCGTGACGCAGATGGCGCGGCGGCTGGGCGCGGATGCCGGCTATGGCGACGGGCTCGAATGCGCCAGCTGCCATACGCCCACCGCCGATGGCGTGCGCTTCCTGCCGGTGGACATGGAGACCAATTGCGAGACCTGCCACAGCCTCGTCTATGACCGCGTCGGATCGACCTTCCGCACGCTGCGCCATGGCGACGTGGCGCAGGTGGAGGCGGACCTGCTCGCCGCCGATCGCAGCCCGCGCCGCCCGGTAATGACCGGCAGGCGACGACCGGGCGACTATGCCGAAGGCGGCATCTATTACGGCAATTTCAGCCGCGTCGCCCCTTCGGTCCTGCGCGCCAGCGCGATGGATAGCGATGGGCTGTGCGGCGAGTGCCACCTTCCCGGCGATGCCGCCACGGGCGTGCTCTCGGTCGCGCCGGTCAGGCAGCACGCGCGCTTCATGATGAATGGCTGGTTCGACCATGATGCGCACACGCAGGAGGACTGCGCGACCTGCCACGCGGCGGATACGTCCAACGCGGCGAGCGACCTGTTGCTGCCCGATCTCGCCTCCTGCCGCGATTGCCATGAGGGCGAGGCTGCGCTCAGCGCCGAAGTCCCTTCAAGCTGCGCCATGTGCCATTCCTATCACCCGCGCGAAGGGGCCGCCGCTGCTCCGCCACGCATTGCGGGCCTGTCCGGCGCAAGGATCAAGCCATGATCATCGCGCAGCTGACCGATATCCATATCGGCTTCGAGCCGGAGGCGCGGCCAGAGGAACTGAACGGCCAGCGCTTCCGCGCCACGCTCGATCGGCTGCTGAAACAGCCCAACACGCCCGACATGCTGATCTGTTCGGGCGACATCACCGATCGCGGCGATGAGGAGAGCTTCCGCAAGACGGCCGAGCTGCTGGCCGAATGCCCCTTCCCGGTGCACATGATGGTGGGCAATCATGACTGCCGTGAAGGGCTGCTGGCGGCCTTTCCCGATACGCTGCGCGGCGAGGATGGCTTCATCCATTCCGCCGTCGAGCATCAGGGACTGCTGGTTGTGCAGCTCGATACGCTGGAACCGGGCCGCCATGGCGGGGCCTTCTGCACCGGGCGCCGCGACTGGCTGCGCGCGCAGCTGGAAGCGCATCGGGATACGCCCACGGTGATCTTCATGCACCACCCGCCGGTCGTCTCCGGCATCAAATGGATGGACCCGCGCGCGGACGAGCAATGGATACTCAACCTGGCCGCCGCGCTCGAGGGGATGAGCCAGGTGCAGGCGATCCATTGCGGGCATCTCCACCGCCAGATCGTCACCGACTTCTGCGGTATTCCCTTGAGCGTCACGCCCTCGGTCGCGCCGCTGGTGGCGATGGACATGCGCCCGATCTCACCGGACAAGCCCGACGGCCGCCCGCTCATCACCACCGAACCGCCGCGCTATGCGCTGCACCATTGGGACGGCGAACGGCTCGTCTCGCACTACGAGACCGTCAGCGACTGGGAGGTGCTCGCCTTCTACGGCCCGCACCTCCAGCCGATGATCCGCGATATGGAGCGGGAGAAGGGGTAGGGTTAGCCGTACGGCCTCCTCCCAGCACTTCGCCCGGAAGATGCCGTAATAGGCCTATTCGTCTACCTTTGTGGTATCCGTCTTCGCATATTCCTGGAGGGCTTCGATGCTCTCGGGAAGTTTCACGCCGCGAATGACAAAGTTCTTCGTCTTCCCGCGTTCATGCTCCCCCGCGATCGGACGGGGAGCGCCCGCGCCGATCAACTGCACCGTATCCAGACCATAGGTGCGCAGAGACATTTCAACCTGCAGCGGATAAAACGCCCGTTCCATGGCAACGCCGTAATTGGGGTGGATCGGAGGGATGCCGGGACGATGCGGGCGTTCGATGAAAACACCTTCATCCAGCGCACGCCGGACGGTTTCGATCAAACGGTCCCCATGGAGGCCAGCCGTATTGTGGGCGTAATACTCCAGCTTCTCCTGGTCCAGTTTACGTTCCTTGAAGGCCCGACGAAGGGTGACGAAGCGCTTTTTCTCGTAGTTCGATTCCCCGAACTCTTTGGAATGGCCACCATCCCACAAAGAGTACCAGTCAATAAGGTCCATCCGCGTCTTCAGGTGGGAGTAGTTATTCCCGTCTGAAATGACTATTTCCCCTCCTTCTTTCAATACGCGAGAGCACTCGGAATAAAAATTCTCTACAAGGCTGGGGTTGATATGGCTGATAACCTCATTAACAAGAATAAAATCAACGGAATTCGATTCGATGTCCAGATAGCAATCATCAGATTTAAAGTAGGTGCTATTGTACTTCTCGCCAATGAACTTGGCTCCATCGCTCAAATATTCATCGTCCACATCAACGCTGATGACGTTCTTCGCGCCGCGCTCCATCAAGATCGGGGTCAAGTGACCGAACTTGCATCCGTAATCGAGGAATGTGCCGCCAGTAACTGGCCGGGAAAAAAGGCGAAGCCTGAGAAGAATTCTCTCCCACATACCATCCTTGTATCGTTCGGACATGCGCTCGAATTTGCGTCCAGCTTCACGATCAATAGCGTCCTGATAAATTTCATTATATGCTTTTGCCAGAGATTCACGGCTTTCATCGGAAATATCACTATGGAGCGTCATGTAATTCCTTCTCCTTCTGGTCCGCATTTCTAAAGCTGGGGGCGGTAACGTTTAATGCTGGATGGAGGTTACTCTCGGATCCAGGATAACAGGTGCCGAATTTCTATGAAGAATCCAATCCGGATTTCTAATCCATTGAAGACGCCTGAAAATTTTTGGACGCCATAAAGCGCTCGACGGGGACGGTCTAGTTGGGAGCGGCGACGAATGTCAAACATCGAACTGCGACCGTGCGTCTGGCTGTGGAAAGCGCGTTCGCCGTATCGGGAATGCCACCAATCGGGCCGCTAGTGCCCGTCAAGCTACTTGCTCACCGCCCTGCCAGGACTGGCCCCCGACCCGGTACCCACGCCGCCATGTCCACCGCGTCGCTCACCCGCCATGGCACTCCGGCATCGGTGAGAAACAGCTCGTCCATCTCGGCGCGGGTGAAGGGCCGGGAGCCGAGGCGGCCGAAAATGGCGATCTGGCCGCCCGTTTCGTCCACGGCGCGATCGCGGTCGAGGCCCTTGGACATGGATAAGGCGGGCGAGGGCGTTTTCGCCCAGGCGATCAGCTCGGGCATCGGCGCAGGGCTGAAGCCGTAGAAATTGCGCTGGCTGTCCGGGCTGGTCAGCTGGAGCACTTTCACCCCGTTCACCCCGTCCGCGACATAGGCGAAGAGCGAGGCATTGGTGGAGCCGACCACCACGTCCTCCACATCGGTCATGGTGCCGCCCAAGGTCTCGCGGGCGTAGACTTGCGGCGCGAGCGGGCGGGTCACGTCCACGATCACCAGCCCCTCCTGCTTGCCCGCGACATAGGCATAGGTGCGGGCGACATAGATGCGGCGGGCGTCCTGCATCGGCACCGTCCCCTCTGGGCGCAGAACGGGGTTGCGCAGTTTGGTGACGTCGAACAGCTTCAGCCCCTCGGCATCGCTGACCCAAAGGTAGCGGAACTGGATCGCTGAGGCGCGGGCATCAGCCATCTCGCGCACGGCGGAGACTTGCGGGCTTTCGGGATTGGAGAGGTCCACCACCACCAGGCCCACATCGGCGGTGATATAGGCCACCTCGCCCGCCAGCGTGATGTGGCGCGCACCGGCGAGTACATTGTCCGGGTTCCACGCATCGCTGCCATCGGTGAAGGTCAGCCGGTCGATATCGTTATTGCGCAGCTCGCCATCGGCGAAGGTGTCGACATTGACGAGGAGCAGGCCCTCCTCCGCGTCGGTGACCACCGCATAGTGGTAGATCGGCAGGAAGGCCTGCTCCTGGTTCATTTCGCGCATTTCGGCGGTGTTGCGCGTGGGCGCGATCGCCTGGTTGGTGGGCAGCGCCATGCAGGTGGCATTCTCGCTGCCGACATGGGCGTCATGGCCGAGGGGCGAGAAGGGCGCGGTGATGATCCGCTCCGAGAAGCCTTTGTTGGCGATGCTGGCAATGTCATAGACGCGGAAGCCGCCCTTGCCTTCCGCCACGAACATGTATTCGCCGCGCATCTGCAGGCAGCGCACGGCATCGGGCGTGCCTTCCACGACATTGGCGAATTGCTCCAGCGCCTTGGTCTCGCCCGACACGTCGCCATCGAAGACCTCGCCGCGGGTCCAGTCCTTCAGCTCGCGATCATTGTCCTCCACATGCATGCGCCAATAATCGGGATAGGCATAGCGATGGAGGTAGGAGCCGAGCACCGCCTGCGGCTCGTCCCATTCGGTGACGCGGGTGGCCTGGAAACCAGCCTCCAGACCCGTCCATGCGTTCATCCCCACGAAGTTCACGTAATTGGTGCCGAGCAGCAGCAGCTGCGCCATGATCGCGTTGTTGTCCTCTGCTTCGGAGAGGTGGCAGTCCGAGCAGGTTTTGGTCTCGGTCAGCCGAACCGTATGCGGGAAATGCGGCGCGAAGGCCTGGCTGGAAAAGCCCGCCGAGCTGATCGGCGGCTGCTGGATATAGATCCGCTCCCGATTGATATTCGTGGAGGAGAGCACCAGCGCGCTGGAGGAGCGGACGGGCGCGACCTCGTTGCCCTTGGTGGTCTGGTGTACGCCCAGCTGGAACATCTGGTCGCGCGCCACCTGCGGATTGTAGGTGGCGAAGTTGCGCGTGGTCTCCCCGTCATAACGATGCACCTCGCTCTGCCAGTTCGCCTCGATCGGCAGGTGGCAGCCGCCGCAGCTGGTGGTCCAGCTGAGGTGGCAGGTGAAGCAGGCCATGTCGTCATCGCCATGCGCGCGGTTTTCCGGAGCGATTCCGGGGCCAAACTCAAAGTTGCCCGTTTCCGCGCCATCGCGGCTCATCAGCTTGGCGCGGGCCGACTTGCCGTTGAAGTTGGGGCTGGCGGGATCGACGCTATCCCTGACGAGACTGACTTCCCATTCAAGCTCGGGATCGACGATGCTGCGCTGGATCAGCTTGCGGCGTCCACCTTCTTCATCCACCCATTCGAAGCGGCGGCGGCCGTCCGGGTTGCGGATAACGGCAAGGTTGTGCCCGTCGGGCGGGGCGGCGGGGCCGGAGGTGCGCAAGGTCGGATATTCGTCCGCCGTGCCGTGGCAATCCTTGCAGCCGATCTCGATCGCATTGGCGACTTCGCCATAGATCAGGCCGTTGCCATGCGCGTCCTGCGAGAAGTGGCAATCGGCGCATTGCATGCCGACCTCGGCATGGATGCTCATCATGTGCACAGCCTTGCCGGGATTGGTGCCGGGCTCGACGAATTCGCCTTCGCCCTCGCGTCGCCAGATTTCCGGATCGTCGGGGTCGAGGATATTTCCGTCGGCGTCGAGGAGATTTCCCTCGCGGTCGCGCTTGAAGATCGCGCGGAAGTTCCAGCCATGGCCGTGATAGTCGCCGAACTGCGTGTCTTTCAGCTCCGGGTTGAGCGAATAGACTTCGCGCAGGAAATCGACATCGGCCCACAGCCCGCGCGGGGCGGCGCCTTCGGGATTGCGGTCCAGCACCGCGCGCACTTCCTCCGCCGTGGGATATTGCTGCGTGAGGTAGGTGGCCGCGTAATCCTCGTCGCTCATGCCTTCGGGGCGCGGGGTGCGGTTTTCCGGGCCGGGCCACATGAAGGGTGCGTCGGATTCGTAATCCCACATGGTGTAGCCGAGGAAGGAATTCAGGAAGATGTTCGGCTGGTGCATGTGGCAGTTCATGCACTGGCTGGTCGGGATGGCGCGGGTGAAGACGTGCTGCAGCGGGTGGCCCTGCTCGCGGTTGGGATCGAATGTGCCGCCCCCGTTTTCGCCGTGATCCTCTGCGTGATCGTCGGCGTGGTCGCCATGGTCCGGCTGGATCAACGCGCCATGCCCGTCATCATGTCCGTCTCCATGATCCTCCTGCATCTGCCGGTTGATCGTCGGATCGCGGGTGACCGTCTGTCCGTCGCGGCCGAATTGCGAGTAGATCAGCGAATGGCGCGGCTCGCGGTCGTTTGCATAGACCACGTGGCAGGAGGCGCAGCCCGAATGGCGATAATCGCCCGGCTGGTCGTTCGTGCCCATGAACCAGGTGAAGGGATCGTTGAGGCGCGTCTTGTGAATGTTGAGGACCGGGATCGCGGCGCGCAGGCCGGTGGCGGGGCCGCGGTTGGACTGGCGCAAATCGGGCCGCCCGGGCTCCTCAAGACGCTGGATCAGGCCGGTGGGGTTGGGGATGCCGATCTCCGGGAACTGGCTGGCGATATTGCGCCCGCCGCGTTCGAACACGCGGAACACGTCGCCCGGCGGCACCACCTGCCAGGTCGGCAGCGGATAGAGTGTGCCCAAGGCGCCGCGTGCGGCCTGCGCCTCGCTCACCGTGCCCGGAGGCGCGCCGGGGCTGAGCACCTGCGCCGCCACGCCATCGCGCGTATAGGCCTCTCCCAGCACGTAATTCTTGTAGGGCAGGATGCCGTTATTATAGGCCGCGCCGCCCCACAGCATCGCGCCCGACGCCATCAGCGAGCGCTCGTTGGCCTCCACCAGGTCGAGATGGCACGCCCCGCAAGCCTCGCGCGCGACGCGGTAATCGGACGGGTTCACGAAGCGGACGAATTCGGGGCTCTCGCGGTTGAGCAGCGAGTAGGAGCGCTCGGGGTTCGCCGAACTCGGGAAATGCCAGCTTTCGGGCAGCGTCGGCAGCACATGCGCCGCATAGCGCGCGGCGACATAGTCCGGATGGCTGAAGCTGAGTTCCGGATTGCCGCGCACTTCGGCATTCCCGCCATGGCAATCGACGCAGCCGATCCGCACCGCATCGCTCAAATGCATGGTCGGCGCGTCGGTTTCGACATGGCAGGAGAGGCAGCCGTCGGACTTCGCCATCATCTCCGCCAGAGACTGGTTCTGCGGCGCGGGCGCGGCGCGCACCAGCGAGTAGTCGCGCTCCACCGGCGTCTCGCTCTCGCCCGCGGCCTGCGTCTGCGGGCCGACCACCATCGCGGCGGCGGCGAAGGCCAGGCTGGCGGCAAGGGCAAGGTGGCGTTTGAGCATCATCAGTAGCTCACCGTCACATTGGCGAGGACCGAGTAATAGGTCGTATTGCCGTCCAGATTGTCGAACAGGTCGCGAAAGCCGTCACCCGACACCAGCGCGGCGCCGGACAGGCGGGCGACGATGTTCTGCGTCGCCAGCGGACGCCAGATGGCGGAGGCGGAGAGGTCGTAGCCGATCTCCTGCGGGATCGATCCTTCGACGCGAAGGGTCTCCAGCGTAGCCGTATCCTCGAACCACAAATGGTTGGCATTGGCCGAAACGCGCAGTTCCGGCGTCAGGTCGAAATCGGCGCCCACGCCGGCAAGGATCAGGCCGGGATTGTTGAAATTGGACTGCCCCTGTTCCTTGGAACTGCGCAGCGAATTGAGGATGCCGTTGCGGCCATTGACGCTGATCGCGCGCCCGCCGCCGGCAAAGGGAATGGTCTGGCGGATCCAGTAGGAGGTGTCCGCACCGGCGAAGACGGGGTTTTCGAAAATCGCGTCGAAGCCGCTTTCGGTATCGTCGAAAGGATCGCCATCGCCGCTCGCCCATGCGCCCGACAGGCGGAAGCGCGCCCAGTCGCGGTCATAGGACAGCTCGATCGCGCCGAATTGCGCGTTGATATCCGCCTCGCGGTCGGTGAAGAAGCTGTTGCGATCCTCGCCCAAGGCCCAATAGGCGCTGGCGGTCAGGTTGATCCGCCCGATCCGCCCGTCGGCGTTATATCCCAGATAGACCACGTCGTAATCGCGCCCGCGCAGCGTGCCGAGCAGGGCCGGGCGCACCGGGAAGCCGTTATCGTCGATCTGCACCTCGTCGCCTTCGCGATTGCGGTTGTAGACGACGGTGAACTGGCTGGTCAGCGCCGGGATCAGGAAGTCCTGGCGATAGACATTGGCGAGGAAGACGAAATCGTCGCGCGGGCGCTGCAGCACCGCGTTGAGGCCCGAATTGGTATCCTTCTCCAGCCGCCAGAAAGCGCCGAGGTTGTACTGGAAACGGTTGTTGTCGCGCGTCCCGAACAGGCGGAAGCCCAGCTGGTTGTCATTGAACAGGAAGCCGCGGAAATCCGCCTGCATGGGCTGGATGCCGATGCGGAAACTGTCGAAGTCATAGCGCTTCGAAGTGTTGCGGATGTGGTAGTCGAAGAAGGCCTCCTGCACGCCCAGGAAATGGTCGGTGCGGTGGCTCGGCTTCGTCGGTTCGACATGGAGCACGCGGCGTTCGGGCACGTCGACATGGTTCACGTTGAAGGCCAGCGTCACGCGGTATTCGACGTCCGGCGGCTTGTAGGCGGTGGAGCCCTTCAGCAGCGCGAAACCGGCGATGAAGGTCTGCGAAAAGACGGCGGAATAGTCATTGCCGAAGACATCCAGCCGGTCCGGGTCCTCGGTCGTCTGCACGCCCACGGGAATGGGGAAAGTGCGCGGCTCCAGCACCGTGTCGCTGATGGCGTTGACGATGAAGAACCAGTCATTGCCTTCAAGGCCGAGGAAGCGCGGCGTGAAGCAGCGCGCACTGCCATAGGGCGCCTCGACCCCGGCAGCCTCCGCCTCCTCGCGAGCGCGGGCGCGGCGTTCGCGATCCTCGTCGCTATTGGTGCAGATCGGGCGGTCGCCCTTGTAGGTGTTCTGGTTGTAGGGATCGAGCGGATCCTCGATCACCAGCCCCAGGTTCTGGATCAGGCGCCAGCGGTCGGGGATCGGCACCTGGTCGACCGGGAAGGCTTGCGGCGGAGGAGCACGCACCGCGCCGGGATTGTCCTGCGTCACCGCATCGGGCAGCGGCGCGACATAGCCGGGGCGGGTGCGGCCTTCGATGATATCGGGCTCGACCGGCGTGGGCGCGGGCGGCTCTACCAGCGTGCCGAGCCCGCTTTCGGGCGCGACGCCTTCATATTGCGGGGCGCTCTCCTCCGCCTCCTCGACCTGCTGCACTTCCTCTTCGGGCGCAGGGTCCTGCTGCTGCGCGGCGGCAACCTGGGCCAGCAAAGGCAGGAGGAGCAGAGAGCTGCTCACAGGCCCTGGCACACATTCTGGTCTGACGTGTCGAGGAAGGGCGCGAAGGGACAATTGATATAGCGCAGGCGAACCGAGCGCCCGCCGACATTCACCTCGATCCTGTCGGCGCGGATGGCGGGTGCGGCATTGCCGATACCGCCCACGCGCTGGCCTCCATTGTGGAGGCCGAGGAAGCTGACCATGTCGTCCTGGTCGATACCGTCACCCGAGACGCCGATGCCACCAACAAGCTCTCCGCCGCGATAGATGGGGACCGAGCCGGGGAAGATCTGGATACCGTTGGCGACCCGCTTCTGCCCGCCGGGCGCGGCCGGGATGCCGGTGCAGCCGACCGGCGTGTCGCTGCCCGAAGCCCCGGCGACGAATTGCACATGCTGGACGATATTGCCCGCGACGAGGTCTGTCTGCAGCCCCACGGCGAAGGGGCTGAACAGGCCCGTCGAGGTCACCGAAAGCGGCCCGGGCGGCTGGCCTACCTCGCCATCGGGGAAGTAGGGGCGCGAGAGATTGCCGCCGGAGCGATCGGCAAAAGCGAATGTGCCCGTCAGCGCATTGGGATCGCCGAGAAAATCGCGCACGCGCTGGACATAGCTCGCCGGATCGCCGCCCGCCGCCAGCAATTGCTGGCCTGCCACGGGGTTGGAGAAGAAGGCGGCGGTGCGCGCCTTTTGCAGGCTCACATCGGTGCCGAATAGCGGCCCGTCGGGAGAACGAACGATGCCCAGCACCCGGCCATGTGTATCGACAATGCTGATCGTCGCCTGCATCCGGGAATCGAGCGGGCGGCGGATTTGCGCGCGGGCGCGGGAGAGGACGGCGAAGGCTTCCTCCAATATGGCGCGCACCTCGCCAGCCGTCAGCGGCTGGCTGACGCTGGCACCATCGGTGCCCGCGCGGATCGGGAAGCGCGGATTGCCGCTGCCGTCGGTCAGGACGAAGGCGTCCGGGTTGGAAAACTCGCCCGCCGTCGCCGCGCGCACGCCCGAAGCCTCGCTGCCATAGGGCGTGCCCGCGATGATCGTGCCGTTGGAATAGCCGGTGACCGGGATCAGCGCGCCGGGCGCGGCGGCGAAATTGGTCTGCAGGGCCGAGAGCTGGCTTGCGGTCGCATCGCTGAAGCGCAGCGCGGTCCCGTCCACGAAGATACGGTCGGCGCGAATATCGGTCGGCGGGGTGAAGCCCTGTGTCCCCGCCAGCGCGATCGCCTCCTCATCGTCGAGATCGGTGTCGATGCTATTGGGATCGAAGCCGTAATCGCCATCGCCCATCACGCCGATGCCGCCAACGACCACGCCGTTCTTGTAGATCGGCAGGCCGCCGGGATCGGCGGCAAGGCCCAGTGGCGAACGCTTGGGGCCGATCAGCGCGCCGGGGCCTCCTCCGGGCAGGAAGCGGCTGGATAGGTCGGAGCAGGGCAGCTGGCTGAACTGCACACCGAACAACGGCCCGCTCTCCAGTCCTGCGGTAGTCGGACCGGGCGGGAAATGCTGCTGCACGATCTGGCTGGCGGTGCGGGTCGAGAAGGCATTGCCGCCACTGGACAGGTATGCCCCGGTGATCGCCTTGGCGATGGCGCCGGTTACCGCGGGCACGACCGCGCCTTGCAAGCCCTCTTCGCCGCCGCTGGGGGCGAGGCCGCCGATCCGCTGGCGGCTGACGGTCATGGTGGCGGGCGCGCCGGTCATCTCGAACACTCCGAGCACATTGCCCACGCGGTCTGTCACCGCGATGATCGAGGGCAGGCCGCGCGCACTCGCTTCACCGGCAGCCTGCGCGATAATCCGCTCGACTTCCGCCACGGTGAGCGCTGCCAGCGCGGGCGGAGTGAACAGGCCGCCGCTGGGAGCGGGCGCCGGGGCTGGTGCTGGGGCCGGGGCAGGTGTGGGTGTGGGAGTGCCGCCGCCACCTCCGCCTGAACTGCCGCCGCAGCCAGACAGGACCAGCGCGGCGCTCGCCAGCAGGGCTGTCGCTTTTCGCATCGTCATCAACTCAGCCGCCCGATCGCGCCCACGGCATTGCCCAAAGCGGAGCGGAAAGCGCCGGGGTCATAGCTCTCCGGGCTGCGAACCGCTGCATAGGCGCGGTTGATATCCGCGCGGATGCTCGCCGCTGCGCCCACGGTGATGCGGCCGCGCGTCACCAGCGCGTTGAGCAGTGTGTCCACCGCCATCACCGCCTGCGCCGATCCGGCATAGTCGGTAAAGCGCGGATTGATCGCCCGCCCGCCGATGATGGAGATCACCTCGAAGGCATCGTTCCCGCCATAGGAGCGCGCCGCCAGCGCATCGGACAGGCGCGCCGCCTCGCTGCGCAGCGCCATGGCGGCGGCTTGCGCCTGCGGGCGGCCTTCATCCATCGCATCGTGGAAATTGCGGCTCGCGGCGCGGAATGCCTCGGCACGCGCGGGGGCGAGCGCTTGCGAGACGGCATCGAGCATGATGATGTTCTCATCATTGAAGGGCGGCTGGCCGAAGGGAATGGGCCGGCCCGGATTGGTCTCGAAGGTCAGCCGCCGATCCGGTCCGTCACTGATCGGGCGGTGGCAGCTGTGGCAATCGTAGAAGTAGAATTCGGGGAAGACGCCTTCGGTGGCGAGGTCGGGCCTTGAGAACAGGTCCGTCGCCCGCGCCACCGCTTCGGCCTGACCCACCGCCCATAGCTGGACATTGTCGGTCGCGCCCTTGCGCTGGGCGTAATCGCTATCCTCGTCATGATGCTGCTGGAAGGCGCTGAACAGGTCGAGCTCAAAGGAGATGCGCGGATGGCCCGCCGCCATCATCGCATGGGTGACGAACTGGCCCTGATCGGCGCTGCCGTAATGGCAATCGAGGCACACCTTGGCGCGCACCTGCGGCTGTTCCAGCGGGACGAGGCCATTACTCACATTCGCCGGATGCGTTCCTCCCACCTTGTAATGCGTGGCGAGCCAGCCTGCCGCCGCGCCGTGGCAGCTCTCGCAGCCGACGCCGTCGCTGGTGTGAAAGCGCGGCCCCTGCTCGGAGACGGGCACGAAAGTAGCATGGCAGCCGAGGCATTCGGAACGGCTTGTCGCATCCTGCCAGCCCAGCGACTGCGCGATCTGCTTCCCGCGCGTTCCGGCCAGCACCGTATAGGCGCGGCTATGCGCGCCGCTGACGGCGGAGGGGTTCTGCCATGTGGCGATCTCGTCCTGACGCACCACCGCGCCATTGCCTTCGCTGCGGCCGTGGCAGGTCGATCCCGCGCAGGAGGCGACGCCGGTATAGGAATAGGAGCCCTGCGCGTTGGCGCTGCCTTCACGCGGCAGGCCGGCGAGCAAGGCGGCGCAGGCAAGCGTGGCGAGCGCGAGAGCAGGCAATGCGCGGCGCGCGTGCGCAAGGCTCCGCGTCCAGCCGGCTCGCCGCTTGCGATTGCTCATTCCTGTCCCCCCAAGTTTGCCTCCGGCCGCCAAAACGACTGGTTGCAGGACGACCCCTTATCGCCCTTTGCCGCCAACGGCCAGCGCCCCCGCGCTCACCCCCGGCATGCCCATAGCAAACCTGGAGCGCGCTTGTCAGCCTGATTGCTCGGCTTTGCGCACGCAGTACCAGCCAGCGGAAGAGAGCCCGGCCTTTATTTCGCGGCGCGGACATGGTCTTGTCCCGCCCGGATCAAATGGGGACGAGTCGCGCAGGGCCCGAATGGTCGGCCTTGCCCAGGCGTTCCCAATCTTGGGGGGAAGAACAATGGCCGTATCCGATCACGTCGATTTTCCGACATTCATGGAGGGTGTGAAGAAGCGCAATCCGGGGCAGCCCGAATTCGTCCAGGCGGTGCAGGAAGTGGCGCAGGACATCTTCGATTTCATCGGGGACAAGGAGGAATATCACGAGGCGCAGATCCTGCGCCGGATTGCCGAGCCGGACCGGGTGGTCAGCTTCCGCGTCTGCTGGGAGGATGACAATCACTGCATCCGCGTGCAGCGCGGCTGGCGGGTGCAGAACAACAATGCCATCGGTCCTTACAAGGGCGGCATCCGCTTCCATCCCAGCGTCACCGAAAGCGTGCTGAAGTTCCTCGCTTTCGAGCAGACCTTCAAGAACTCGCTGACGGGCCTGCCGATGGGCGGCGGCAAGGGCGGCGCGAACTTCAATCCGCGCGGCAAGTCGGACAGCGAAGTGATGCGCTTCTGCCAGGCCTTCATGACCGAACTCTATCGCCATATCGGCCCCGATACGGACGTACCGGCGGGCGATATCGGCGTGGGAGCGCGCGAGATCGGCTACATGTTCGGCCAGTACAAGCGGATCACCAATCGCTGGGAAGGCGTGCTGACGGGCAAGGCCACCGAATATGGCGGATCGCAGATGCGGCCCGAGGCGACGGGCTATGGCGCGGTCTATTTCATGCAGAACATGCTCAAGCACCAGGGCATGGACGTGGAAGGCCACACGGCGGTGATTTCCGGCTCGGGCAATGTCGCCACCCATGCGGCGGAGAAGATCGTCCAGCTGGGCGGCAAGGTGCTGACCCTCTCCGACAGCGGCGGCTTCATCCATGACCCCGACGGTATCGATCAGGAAAGGATCGACTGGGTGAAGCAACTCAAGAATGTGCGCCGGGGCCGCATCTCGGAATATGCCGACCATTTCACCAATGCCACTTTCCACGAAGGCAAGCGCCCGTGGGACGTTCCGTGCGACCTGGCGCTACCCTGCGCGACGCAGAACGAGCTGAACGAGGAAGAGGCGAAGGAGCTGGTGGCGAACGGCGTGAAGGCCGTCTCCGAAGGCGCCAACATGCCCACCACGCTGGAAGGCGTGAAGGTCTTCCACGATGCCAAGATCATGTACGGCCCCGGCAAGGCGGCCAATGCTGGCGGCGTCGCGGTCTCAGGCCTCGAGATGAGCCAGAACTCCGAACGCATCAGCTGGAACCATGAGCGGCTGGGCGAAATGCTGACCGAGCTGATGGAAGGCATCCACGGCAAATGCGTGGAATATGGCAAGCAGGACGGCGGCTATGTCGACTATGTGAAGGGCGCTAATATCGCCGGCTTCAAGAAGGTCGCCGACGCGATGCTGGCTTTCGGGGTGGTGTAGAAATCATCCTCCCCATGCCTTCGGCACAGGGAGGATGAACTCTCCTAGAGGGGCGCCGTCACCAGCGCCTTTCCATCGGGTGCGAAGGTGGTGCTCGCCAGGTCGGGCGCAAGCGCGCACTGGCCGGGGCGCACCACTTCGCCCGCCACCAGCACCTCGCCCTTCATCGGGATGACCAGCAGCCTGCCGGAATAGCTGTAGAGCAGCTTTTCGTCCGGGATACCGTCCACCAGGTCGAGCCGGAAGAAGGGCCCGTCGACCAGCGACTGGTGCCCGTTCGCTGCGAGTATCCGGTGCAGTTCGTCGGGATAATACTCGCCCTTTGCCACCGCCATGCCTTGCTCAAGGTGCAGCTCGCGCGGACGGCCATAGTCGTAGAGGCGATAGGTGATGTCCGAATTCTGCTGGATCTCGATGATAGAGACGCCCGGCCCGATCGCGTGAACGGTATTGGCGGGGATGTAGAAGAAATCGCCTGGCCCCACTTCGTGCCAGACCAGCATGTCCTCGATCGACCCGTCCAGCGCGGCCGCGCGCATCGTGTCGGCATCGACAGGTTCATGGAAGCCGATGCCGAGCGTCGCGCCCGGCTCGGCATCGACCACCAGCCAGCATTCCTCCTTGCCCTGCCGGCCCTTGCCCGAAGCCTCGGCTTGGTCGTCCGACGGGTGGCACTGGATCGAGAGTTTCTCCGAGGTGAAAATGTACTTCACCAGCAGTTCGGGCAGCTCGGGCGGCGGCTCGAACCAGATCTCGCCGATCTTCGTGTCGGGAATGGAGGTGAACGGCGCGGGCAAAAGCTCGCGGCCCCAGACCTTATCGACCGTGCGGGTGGGGAGGATCATGCCGCACCCGCCCCGGCATGCGCCTCTTCGACGATGGACAGGTCCCATTCGAGCTTGCCGAGATCGTCGCGCCTGAAGGTGCGGATGGCGTCGTAATCGCCCGCCTCCACCTTCTTCACGAAATCGGGATCGCCGATCAGCGCGCGGCCTACCGCCACCATGTCGAATTCACCTGCTTCCATTCTCGTCGCCAAGTCCTCTAACGCAACCGCCACGCGCGGGCCTGGATCGACCTCTTCCATGAAGACGTCCATCACATCTGTATCGAGACCGACTGAACCGACGGTGATCACCGGCAGGCCGCCGCCCGCCTTGGTCCATCCGGCAAGGTTGCGCTCATCGCCATCCCATTCGGCTTCCCAGAAGCGGCGGGTGGAGGCGTGGAGCACGTCGACGCCAGCATCGCGGAAGATCGTCGCCATTTCCGCCAGCTCTTCCGGAGTGGGCGCGACGCGCGCCGCGTAGTCCACTTCCTTCCATTGCGAGAAGCGCAGCGAGATCAGGAAATCGGGCCCGCATTCGGCGCGGATGGCGGCGACGATCTCCGCCGGGAAGCGCGCGCGATGGGCGATCAGCGGGCCGCCATAGCCATCCTCGCGTATATTGGAGCCGTGCCACAGGAACTGGTCGAGGAAATAGCCATGCGCTGCATGCACCTCGACCCCGCAAGCGCCGATGCCCTGCGCGATCTTCGCTGAGCGGACGAAGCCGTCGCGGATCTGAGCCAGCTCGTCCAAGGTCGCGGCGCGGCCGCTTTCCTTGCCCGGATGGGCGAGGCCAGATGCGCTCAGCGCCTTCCCATCGGTGCGCATTGCGCCCTCGTGCCACAGCTGCAGCATCATCTCGCCGCCCGCCGCGAGCACTTCCTTCACGCAATGCGCCCAGGCGTCGCGCGTCGAGGCATTGATATGCGCGCTGGTCGGCTGGACGGTGGCGGAGGGGTGGTCGATCGCCGCGCTCTCCCCGATGATCAGCGCGGTGCCGCCTTCGGTCCGGCGGCGGTAATAGGCGGCCAGGTCTGCCGAAGGCGCGCCGCCCTCGCACATGCCGCGCTGCATCGCCGGCATGACCCAGCGATTGCGGAAAGCGGTGGCGTTCAAAGTCACCGGTGTGAACAGGATTGATGGGTTGGTCATGCCCCCTCTTGTGCTGCGTGGGTGAGCCCTTGGTCCATGCCGTCATTTGTAATCGAGTGTCGCAAAATAGCCAGCAATGCACAAAACGACTCGATTTTGCTGCATTGCAGCGTAGAACAAGTGTCCGTGACAGGCGACAGTTCCCTGCTGCTACCGATAGCCGCGCTCCTCGCAGCAGGGGCGGGGGCCGGTTTTGCCGGCGGGTTGTTCGGCATTGGCGGCGGCTTCGTGGTCGTTCCCGCTCTGGTGCTTATCCTGCCGATGATGGGTGCGCAGCCGGACCAGATCACCCATATCGCCATCGGCACGTCGCTGGCGACGATCATCTTCACTTCGCTCCGTTCGGTCAAAAGCCATGCGTTGCGCAATTCGGTCGATTTCGAAGTGCTCAAGAGCTGGGCGCCATGGGTCGTGGGCGGCACTGTGCTGGGCGCGGCGATTGCCGACTTTGTGTCGAGTGGCACGCTGGCGCTGATCTTCGGCGTGGGCGTGCTGGCTTTCGCGCTGCATTTCCTCGCGCCGCGCATTCATGACCGGCAGCTGCTGGAGGCGATGCCTGGCGGCGCGGCCAAGGTGAGCCTGGCGGGCGGCCTGGGCCTGCTTTCCAGCCTGCTCGGCATTGGCGGCGGCACGATCACCACCATGGTGATGACATTGTGCGGCACGCCCATCCACCGCGCTATCGGCACGGCGAGCGGCATGGGCGCGATCATCGCGCTTCCCGGCACGATCGGCTTCATCATCATCGGCTTTGCAGAGCCCGGCCTGCCCGCCGGATCGTTCGGCTATGTCAATTGGCCCGCCGCGATCGGCATTGTCGCCACATCGGTGCTGTTCGCACCTCTGGGCGTAGCGGCGGCACACAAGCTCAGCCCGCGCGTGTTGCGGCTGGTTTTCGGAATTTACCTGATCGTGGTCGGGGTGACCATGATTGCCAACCAATAGGGATCGCCAACCAGTAAGAAGGAGACGAAACATGGATATTGCGCGCAGGACTTTCCTTGCCGGGAGTGCGGCTGCGGCCGGACTTGCCGCCACCCTTGCCACCCGCGCGAGCGCGCAATCCACGCCGTCTCCCGCCGCCCTGTTCGGTCCGCCGGAGGGCCAAGCGCTGCTTTCGCGCAACGAAAACCCCTATGGCCCCGCGCCTTCCGCGCTGCAGGCGATTGCAGAGGCATCGTCCAATGGCTGCTACTATGCGGACCGCGGCCTGGCCCGGCTGGGCGAGATGATCGCCGAGCGCAATGGCGTCTCGCCTTCGCAAGTCGTCGTGGGCGCGGGATCGACCGAGATCCTCTCCGCCATATCGCTCGCCTGGGGCGCGAAGGGCGCGATACTGTGTCCCGGCCTCTTCTGGGACGCGACCGTGCGTTACGGTGAGCGCCAGGGCGTGGACGTGATCCGTGTCCCGCTGGACTCCGAAATGCAGGTCGACATTGCCGGGATCGAGGCGGCGTTCGGCGAGAACGTGTCGCTTGTGCAGATCTGCAATCCCAACAATCCCACCGGCATGCTGGTGGATGGCGCGGCCCTTCGGCGGCTGGCCGCGCAAGTCACGCCCACGGCGACCTTGCTGGTGGACGAAGCGTATAATGAACTGACCGACGATCCGGAGGGCAATTCCGTCCTCGAGCTGGTCAAGGCCGGGCAGGACGTTATCGTCTGCCGCACCTTCTCCAAGATCTACGGCATGGCGGGCATGCGCGTTGGCTATGCCATCACCAGCGAGGAAAACGCTGCGTTGATCCGCAGCCACCAGATGAGCTTCGGCGGCAATGTCGCCGGGCTGGCAGGCGCGATCGCCAGCTATAACGACACGGGCTTTCTCGCCTTCAGCAAGGAGCGCGTGACCGAAGGGCGCGAGATGATCTACGACGCAATTGCGCGCTCGGGCCTGACTGCGCTGCCAAGCCAGACCAACTTCGTCTATGTCGTGGTGGAGGATGCCGATGCGGTGCAGGCTGCAATGGCAAACCGCGGAGTCATGATCCGCGGCGCCTATGGTCCATGGACCCAGTTCTCGCGCGTCAGCTGCGGCAGACTGGAGGATGTCGCCCGCTATGCTGCGGCGCTGCCGGAAGTCATCGGCGAAGTGCAAGGATAACACAAAGAGAGGATCACAATGGGAGACACGAAGATGCGAAGGACCCCGCTGGCCGCCGGGGCGGCCACACTTGGCCTGCTGGCGGCCACGCCCGCCACGGCCGATGTGCTGGTGCCGGTCGAAAGCGAGCGGCTGAGCGATGCGGTACCGGTCCCGACTTTCGAGGCCGATGCCAGCTGGCCGCGCCTGCCGGAGGACATGATCCTGGGCCAGTCGCCGGGCCTCGCCGTGGACCGGGACGACAATATCTGGGTGCTCACCCGCCCCAATTCATTGGGTTTTACCGATACCGGTCTCGATAGCGGGATAAGCTCCGCCTGCTGCGCCGCCCCGCCGCATGTGCTGCAGTTCGACCAGGAGGGGAATCTCTTGCGCAGCTGGGGCGGCACCGACCTCGCGCCGGGGGACGGCGTGGTGGAGGGCCAGGGCCCCGACGCCACCGAGACGGGCGACGAGCAATGGCCCGCCAATGTCCACGGCCTCTATGTCGATGAGAACATGAATGTCTGGATCGGCGGCAATGGCAATGGCGACCATGTGGTGCTGCAATTCACCGCCGATGGCGAATATCTCCGCCAGATCGGCACGCGCCAGCAAACCGATGGCAATATGAGCGAGGAGTTCCTCGGCAATCCTGCCGATATCAGCGTGAATGGCGACAGCGTGCTGGTGGCCGATGGCTATATCAACAAGCGCATTGCCGAATTCGGGCTGGAGAACCTCGGCTTCCAGCACCTGTGGGGTGCCTATGGCGCCGACCCTGATGGCGGAACGCGTGAGGGGAATTTCGACCAGAGCCAGGCGGCCAGCACCGGCGATGGCGGGCCGAACCCGGAAAGCACGGCCTTTGGCGACATCGTCCATTGCGTGGTGCGCGGGCCGGAAGACACGATCTATGTCTGCGACCGGCGCAACAACCGCCTGCAGGTCTTCCGCGAAACCGATGGTGGGGTGGAGTTCCTCGAAGACGTGGTGATCGCGCTGGAAACGGGCGGCACGCGCACCGCCAGCGATGTCGCCTTCAGCCCGGACGGCACCTATGTCTATGTTGCCGACATGATGAACGGCCGCGTGTGGATACTGCTGCGCGAGACGCATGAGATCCTCGGCCATTTCGGCAAGAACGGGCGCTATCCCGGCCAATTCATCTGGCTGCACAGCGTGGATGTGGACAGCCAGGGCAATGTCTACACCACCGAGGTCAATACTGGCCGCCGCGTCCAGCGCTTCGTGCTGACGGGCTTCGAGGAGTAGGGCGAAACTTCCTCCCTGTGTCGATGGCACAGGGAGGAAGGGGCCTTACTCCGCCAGCACTTCCTCAAGAACCTCGGCAAAAGCCTCCGGCACATCGAGCATGATGAAGTGTCGCGAGGGACCGATGGGGGTGATCCTCACGCCCTCCAGCGCGGCATACTCGCCCGCATAGAATTCGCGCGCGATCGGTTCGGTCGGATAGGGATCGGCGAAGGGCACCAGCACCGTCACCGGCGCGGTGATCTCGGCGATCCGTTCGCGCATATCGGTGGTGAGGTCTTCATAGATGAGCTGCGCGGTCACGCGCTGGTCGGCAGCGGCGGACCATGCGGCCACTTTCGCGCGGCCTTCCTCGGATAGCGACTGGTTTGCGGTATTGGCGGCAATCGCCTGCGGATCCGGTTCCGCATCGGCAGCGGCAAGCAATTGCGCGCGCATCATCGCCGCCTGCGGCTCGACCTGCGCCATCGCGATTTCCTGCCCCGGCGCGAAGACGGCGGCATACCAGGGCAGCGCATCGACGATCAGCAATTTGCCGGGGAGTGCGGGATGCTCGGCCGCCAGTATCAGCGAGATGAGCCCGCCCAGCGAATGGCCGACCAGCGCGGGGTGCTCCAGCCCTTCCGCCGCGATGTATTCCGCCAGTTCGTCGACGAGGTCATCGAGGATCGGCCCTTCGGAATTGGCCCCGGCAGGCTCGCCAAAGCCGCGGACCTGCAGCAAATGGAGGCGATAGCGGTCCTGCAATTGCTCGACCTGCGGCGCCCAGACATCGCGCGGAGTGGCAAGGCCGGGGATCAGGATCACGTCCGGGCCTTCACCGACAATCTCCACGCTGAAGCGGTCATACTCCACCTCTTGCGCAAGGACGGTGGAAGGGAAGGGCAGGCCGAGCAACAGGGCCAGCGCAAGCAGCAGGATGATGGGCGCACGAAGCCATGCGCCGCAATTGGCACGTTCAAACATCGTCTTGTCCTTTCAGTCAGTCCCGCGCGTCAGCACTAATCTTTGGCACGCAGGAAGATCTCTTCAATCGGCATTCCGAACACGTCGGAGAATGTGAAGGCGAGCGGGAGCGAGGGATCGTATTTCCCCGTCTCGATCGCGTTGACGCTTTGCCTGCTCACGCCCAGTGCATCGGCCAGGTCCTGCTGGCTCCAATTGCGCTCTGCTCGCAGGACTTTGAGGCGGTTCTTCATGCGTCGCCGTCCGCTTCCGGTTCGGCGCGATCGGTAAAGCTCATCCATGCCTGTGCCAGCCCCATGCCCACGGCCCAGACTGGCACCGCCCACCAGCCCGGAGCATGAGGGACCAGTTCGAACCCTTCGAGGAAGCCCCAGAAGGAGCCAAAGCCGAGCACGCAGGCGAGGCCCACCAGCGAGGCGATCGTTGCGCGGTGGCGCAAATATTCGTCCTGCTCCTCCACCAGGTAGCGGCCCATGACATAGATCATGCCGAAGATCGGGATCACGGGCAGCAGGGCGATGACGAAGGCCAGCGGCCCGGCAATGTCAAAGCGCTGGTCCAGCGTGATCGCCGCGCCCAGCCCCAGCACGTAACCGAGGCTCGTTGCGAGCATGCCCTTGCTGTAGCGGCGGATCGCCTTGCTGGCGCGGCTGGGCGAACCCTTGCGAACCATGGCCCTGACGGAAAGCGCCATGAAGCCCATGGAGGCGATGAACAGCAGATAGGCCGTGCCCGGATTGATCGCATCGGTCAGGCGCAGCGCGCTGACGATTGCGGCGCTCAGGACGAACAGAACGATGTAGAGTAGCGGGCCGCGTCCCTCGCTTGCCGTTTGGGGGATAGTCATATCAAGCTCCCTTGAATTTATGTAAAGGAAGCTAGACACGAGGCTGATTTTGTCAAGCAACATTGACATGATGATTGGGTTGCTTGACTTATTTGGCGATATCTCATTGATGGAAAAGCAGAAAGACCCGGCTGCGCCATGCGGCAGCCGGGTCTTCCCATGGCGGGGCGCACACGCGATTGCGCCCCGTCCCGCAAGCTCAAGAGCGAATCAGAACCGCTTGGTCACGCCGACCCTCACCTGCCGCGGTTCGACGATGCGGCTATTGCGCCCCTCGATCCCCTCGGCTGGCTCGCCGGGGAAGCGGGTGGCGTAGAAATAGTCAATATCGTCCGCTTCGCTGTCGAACAGGTTGAGCACCTCGCCATAGACTTCCAGACCCCAGAAATCCTGCGGGGTCCAGGCGAGGCGTGCATTGACGAGAAGGGTGGACGCGCCGCGCTGCGAGTTATCCTCGATCAGCGCATGCGGGCCGAGATAGCGGATGCGAGCGGCGGCATTCCATTCGGGAAAGGCTGCGGACAGGCCCAGCTCGCCCGAATTCTCCAGCGCGCCCGGCACGTAGTTCTCGCCTTCGGGCAGGCCATCGAAGCGGCTGCGCGTGCCGGTCCATACGCCGTCCACTGCCAGCCAGTTATTGGGCTTCCAGAAGGCGGTCAGTTCGTAGCCGCGACGCTTGCCGGGGTCGGAGGGCTCCACCGCGCCGCTGTCGCCGACATAGATCAGCTCGCTGTCGATGCTCGACCAGAAATAGACGCCGGTGAAGATCAGCCCGCCGCGTTCGAAGCGAAAGCCCAGCTCCTCGAAATCGCCTTCGACCAGGCCGGGCGCCGGATCGGCGGGATTGGTCACGCCGCGCGCGTCGTTGGAATGGAACCCCTCGCCGTAATTGGCATAGAGGGCGATGCCATCCGTCACTTCGTAGTTCACGCCGATCTTGGGCGCTAAAGTCTCGTCGCTGACATCGCCCGACCACACGTCCACGCCGTCAATCGCGCTGGTCTCGAAACCGTACCAGTCGCCGCGCAGGCCGGCGGTGACGAACAGCCGCTCGACCGGCTCGACAATCACCTCCGCATAAAGGCCGAGCGACTTTTCGGTGACGTCGAAACTGTTGTAGTTGAACTCAAGCTCACCATCGATCGTCTCGTCGAGGCCGACGGGACCGATATCGTCATGGCGCGCCTCTGCCCCGACCCGCAGCGAAATGCGGTCGGTCAGCTGCTCGAAGCGCTCGACGCGGCCGCCGAAGGTCCAGCGTTCCTCGAACTGGCGCAGCTGGTCGCCATTGACCGGATCCTCGAGGAAATAGGTGAAGTTTGACAGCAGGCTCCAGTCGTAATGCTGGGCATAGCCGGTGATGCGCCAGTTATCGCTCTCGTAATTGGCGGTCAGTACCTGCCGCTTGGTATAGCCGGTCAGCGTGGTGTCGAGCGCGCAGAAGCGATCCTCGCACAGATCGGTGTCGATCACGCGTTCGGGCAGCTGCTCGGTCGGATTCCAGCTGGCATCGAAGACGTTCAGCGAGACCTGGAAATCGGCATCGCCGATCGGCGTCGAATATTTGAGGAAGCCCGAATAGCCCTCGAAATCCTCCGCCAGCTCCCACGGCCCGTCATTGAGCTTCACCTGCCCGATGGCGAGCAAATCGCCGCTGCCGACGCGGGTGGAGCCACCCGCCACGAAGCGGCGATAGCCGTAGGAGCCGGCTTCGGCGGTGGCGAAGGGCTGCAGCCGGTCCTTGGTTGTGATGAAGCTGGATCCGACAAAGCTGAAATCGCCAGTGTCGGCACGATAGGGACCCTTCCGGTAATCCACGCGCTCGACGCTTTCGGGGATCAACCCGTTGACGTCGAGATAGCCCTGGCCATGGCCGTGCGTGCGGAAATTGACCGGCATGTCGTCGATATAGACGGCATAGTCCGTGCCATGGTCGAGGTTGAAGCCGCGCAGGAAGAACTGGTTGGCCTTGCCGCCGCCCGAATGCTGCGTGGCGATCAGGCCGGGGGTTGCTTCGAGAATCTCACCGGGACGCAACAGGGGACGAAGTTCGATATCCGCCCCGGCAACGCCGCCTTCGCTGGCGGCGATGGCTTCGCCGATGCGCCGTTCACCGCGGCCATAGACATAGATGATGTCGCCGGTCGTCTGGTCGCGCACCACCCCGATATTCTCGCGCTCTTCATGCTCGTGCCCGGCTTCGGCATGCGGATCGTCGCCCTCCGGGCCCTCGACCTGCGCCCATGCAGGGTTGGGAGTGAGGGCGCAGGCGAGGGCTGCCGCACCGGACAGGAGGCCGGCACGGGGAGGGATGGGAAAACGCAAGGAGTGGCTATTGGGCACGCTGTAACCTGACTTGACAATTGATGTTGAAGCCGATCTGCCTAATGCGCGTGCGACGAGCTACGTAATTTACGGTAATCGGCCCGTTACAAGGACGTTACAGGCCGATTTGCGACAGATGGATACAATCGGGATGACCGGCGAAGAGAGTAGTAACGCCGCCTATGCGGCAGAGGTGCAAAGGCTGCGCGCCGAGGGCGTTGTCGGCCAATCCGGCCGGTTGCGCGAATTGTTCGATTATCTTGCCGAACGCGGACCGCTGGCCGAACCCGCAACGCAGGCGGAGATTTCCGCCGCGGTATTCGGCCAGGCGGAAACCGATTCCGATGACGCGACGGTGCGCGTCTATATCCATCGCCTGCGCAAGAAGCTGGACGATCACTATCTGGCGAACCCGCCGGTGGAGGGACAGGCGCAAGTGGAAATCCCTTCCGGCATCTATGCGCTGCGCCTGTTGCAGCATGAAGCGCCTTCCGCGACCGAGCATCCTGCGAAAGGCGCTGTAGTCCTGCCGCGCCGTCAGTTTGCGTTGCTGTTGGCCGCACTGTTGCTTCTGGCCGCGCTGGTTTTTGCAGGCGGCAGCTGGTGGGGTGGGCGCGGCGATGGCGGCAATGCCATCTGGGACCCGCTGGAGCGGTCCGAGCGCCCGGTTCTGCTGGTGATGGGCGACTATTACCTGTTCGGCGAGATCGACCCCGTCTTTCCCGAAGATGGCCGCCTGATCCGAGATTTCCGCGTCAACTCGCCCGAGGACCTGTTGCGGCTGCAGGAGGCCGATCCGGAGCGTTACGGCAATGCCGAGGATGTCGGCCTCAACTACCTTCCTTTCCAGACCGCCTATGCGCTCCAATCGGTCGCGCCCCTGCTCGCCGCAACGGACAAGCCGGTGGAGGTGATCGCCGCCTCCGAACTCACCTCCGACATGCTCAACACGCATGACGTGGTCTATCTCGGCCTCCTTTCCGGCATGGGGTTGCTGGAGGAAGTGACCTTCGCGGGCAGCACGCTGCGTATCGGTGACAGCTATGACGAGATCATCGATCGCGAGAGCGGCGAGGTGTGGATGAGCGACGAGGCGCGCCGCCTCGCCTCGCCCGCCTTCTATCGCGACTATGCCTATCTTGCCCGATACAACGCGCCGGGCGGTGCGCTCGTGACGGTGGTGGCGAGCGAGCGGGTGACGGGCCTGCGCGGTATCGGCCCGATCGTCGCGGGCGGCGTGCTGCCTCCCGAGCTGGAAGACACGGCGGATGACGGCGCTTTCGAAGCGCTGTTCCAGGTCACCGGCCAGCAGGGCGCGGACTTGTCGGACAGGCTGATCCTGGCACGCAGCCGCGAATAGCTTTCCTACGTGCCTTCCCAGGCGCATGGCAGGGTGATGAGAAACGGCCAAAGATCCGCGCTTTCGTCCCGTGCAAGTGTCAACTTGTCCAGCTCGTGCGAAAACCCCGGCTTTCCTGCGGCTTTGCGCCCGGTTCCGCCAAGCTTTCGCACTGTCACTTTTGTCAACTTCGCTTCCGATGACGAAAGCCCGGCCATTAGCTTGCCATTCAGCCGGGCGATCCTACATTGGTTCCACGAAAGGATCTGTTGCGCATGAGCGAGAATCGCGAACCGGAAAATAACCCCAATCCCTGGGTGAAGAGCCTGCTGGTCTGGGGCGGCATCTTCATGGCCCTGCTGCTGATGGTGTCGATGTTCGGCAATACGGGCGATACGCCCGGCACGCAGATCAACTATTCCGAATTCCGCGAGAAGGTTGCCGAAGGCAGCGTGGAGCAAGTGACGATCGCGCCCGATCGCATCGTCGGTGTGCTCGAAAACGGCAATGCCTTCAGCACTATCCCGGTCGAGAACGACGTGACGCTTACCCAGCTGCTGGAAGACAACAGCGTCGACTATTCGGGTGCGCAGCCCGAACAGACGAACATGCTCGTCTACATCCTCGTCCAGACGCTGCCTTTCCTGCTCATCCTCGGCATCGCCTTCTTCGCCCTCAGGCAGGTGCAGAAGGGCGGCGGTTCGGGCGCGATGGGCTTCGGCAAGTCCAAGGCCAAGCTGCTGACCGAAAAACAGGGCCGCGTCACCTTCGACGACGTGGCCGGCATCGATGAGGCGCGCGAGGAGCTGCAGGAAATCGTCGAATTCCTGAAGGACCCGTCGCGCTTCTCCAAGCTGGGCGGCCAGATTCCCAAGGGCGCGCTGCTGGTCGGCTCGCCCGGTACCGGCAAGACGCTGCTTGCCCGCGCGATTGCGGGTGAAGCGCGCGTGCCCTTCTTCACCATCTCCGGTTCCGACTTTGTCGAGATGTTCGTCGGCGTCGGCGCATCCCGTGTGCGCGACATGTTCGAACAGGCCAAGAAGAATGCGCCTTGCATCGTCTTCATCGACGAAATCGACGCCGTGGGCCGCCATCGCGGCAACGGCATCGGCAATTCGAATGACGAGCGCGAACAGACGCTGAACCAGCTGCTGGTGGAGATGGACGGCTTCGAGGCCAATGAAGGCATCATCATCATCGCCGCCACCAACCGCCCCGACGTGCTCGACCCCGCATTGCTGCGCCCGGGCCGCTTCGATCGCCAGGTGGTGGTGCCGATCCCCGATATCGACGGGCGCGAGAAGATCCTCGCCGTCCACATGAAGAAGGTGCCGCTGGCGCCCGACGTGAACCCGCGCACCATTGCGCGCGGCACGCCCGGCTTCAGTGGTGCGGACCTCGCCAACCTCGTCAACGAGGCGGCGCTGCTGGCAGCGCGGCGCAACAAGCGCCTTGTCGCCATGCAGGAATTCGAGGACGCCAAGGACAAGGTCATGATGGGCGCTGAGCGCAAGTCCATGGTGATGACCGAGGACGAGAAGAAGATGACCGCCTATCACGAGGCCGGCCATGCGATCGTCTCGATCCACGAGGAAGCCTCGGATCCGATCCACAAGGCCACCATCATCCCGCGTGGCCGCGCGCTGGGCATGGTGATGCGCCTGCCGGAACGGGACAACTACTCCTACCACCGCGACAAGATGCACGCGAACCTCTCGGTCTCCATGGGCGGCCGCGTGGCGGAAGAGATCATCTTTGGCCATGACAAGGTGTCGAGTGGCGCTTCGTCGGACATCCAGTACGCCACCGACCTTGCCCGCAACATGGTCACCAAGTGGGGAATGTCCGAAAAGCTCGGCCCGCTGCAGTACGAGCAGAGCCAGGAAGGCTATCTTGGCATGGGGCAGACCACCCGGACCTTTGCCGGGGCCGAGACCAACAAGCTGATCGATGCCGAGATCAAGGGTCTGGTCGAAGGCGCACACAAGCGCGCGACCGACCTCCTCACCAAGCATGAGGACCAGCTCCATCTGCTGGCGCAGGCGATGCTCGAATATGAGACGCTGACCGGTGACGACATCAAGGAACTGCTCGATACCGGCAAGCTCGACCGTCCGGACGAACCTACGGGCCCGGTGGCGGTGCAGCCGGTGCACGGCTCCTCTATCCCCAAGGCCGGCAAGCGCTTCGGCGGTTCGGGCGAGGCTCCGCAGGGTGCGTAGCTTGGCCACCAAAGGCTAGATAGTCGGCCGTGTTCGAGGGAGTGTGGGCGCTCCGACGGATTGTCAGATGATGACAGGCGGCGGAGGATCTATATCGTCAGACGGGCTGCACCTCTCGCGAAAATGCCTCACGGTGTCTGCCAATCTCCGGTTGAGTGTCGCAATGTCTGTCTCTGCCTGCAAGATAACGTCGCGCGGAAACGGTCTGGATTCCACGGTGTGCTCGCGCTCGTCGAAGGAAATAAGGTAGAGCTGCTCAGACGACCGGGCGTGGGCGGCCAGATCCGACCACGCGATCCACAAGGACAGACCAGCCATCCGCTCCTGTACCTCGCTGCGTGCAATGGCATAATGGAAGTTGAGGTAGTCCTCGCCTGGCTGGTTGGTCAAAGCCAGTCTGAATCGGGGACGTCTCGCCGACCGGCTTCTCATGACGCCACTGCTGATGACGGCGGTCAGGAAGGAATTCGGGTTGACGATGGGCCCGGTGGAGTGCGTGACCCACAAGCCCAAACCTGTTTCCCGCCCGCCACGCCAGCGCCAATCCAGCCGACTGCTGAAGGTCGACCCGTCTTCGCGCAATAGCGCCTTCGCCGATCCGGCGCCCCGAACACTGACCTCGCAAGCATAGCCGGGGGTCGGTTCGTGAACTTCGCCCCGCTGCCCGACCGGGGTCGCGCAGCCGCAAAGTATTGCCAGACATGAGGCCGCAGCGGCTGGGCTAATTCGCATTTCCTAAAACGCTCCGATCAGAAGCAGCGCCTGCACGAACAGCGCGATCACGATCCAGATGAAGGAGGAAAGCGCGAGGAAGCGCCACAGGGCGGAAAAGCGCGACAGCTCGTAGGAATGGCGCAGGTGCTTGTAGAGATGAAGCGGGGCGAGCGTGGCGATGGTGGTAAAAACAGCCGTCCTTGACATGCCCGAGGCGCTGAGCACCGATGCAGCAACAAACAGCAGCGTCATGAAGCTGAGCGAATAGGTGACGAAAATCGCGTGGTCATAGGCCTTGAAACGCCGACGCCAGAAGAACAGGAGCCACACGAAGGGGATCGAGATCGGGATCAGCAGCCAGCTGAACTTGTAGGCATTGGCCTGCAGCTTGTAGAGCATGAGGCCAGGGTTCTCCGACCACTTCTTGACCAGCGTATTGTCGAGCCAGTCAACTCCCGTGTGAATGCCTGAGTTCTCCGACAAGTTAAGGGCTTGCACGTTTTCGATCCTGTCTAACGTCACCTCGAGCTCATCAAGCCTTTGCTGTGTCGTCGCGCGTTCGGGATCGTCCGGCGCCATGGCCTCCAGCGCTTCGCGCACGGAATCACGTTCGGAGACGGTCTGTGCATCGACTTGATCGATCACCTCGTCGACATTTGGTCCGCCAACGTCCGTAGGAGTGGTGAGGCCCACCATCTGGAACACGGCGAACATCAGGAAGACGCTGAACAGGAACAGCGCCATGGGCGAGACGAAGCGTGCGCGTTCACCCTCTATATAGCGCCGGGTTAGCGCTCCCGGCTTGAACGCCAGCATCGGCAGTGTGCGCCACATCTTGCCTTCGAAATGCAGCGCCCCGTGAACAAGGTCGTGCATGAAGGCGCCGATGGTACGGTGGACATGCCCGCTCTGGCCGCAAGCGTGGCAGTAAGCGCCTTCGAGCCTCGTGCCGCAATTGAGGCAGTTCTCCGGATCGCCCTCGTGCCGCTCTTTCGCGCCCGATTCCGGATCGAGGACGCGCGAGAACAGGCCGCCCTCGACCGCGGTGCCCAAGCCTTCGACGATATCGCTCATGCCCCAACCATGGCGCGCATGATATCGCGCCGCGCCTGCCCCGTCAGCCCCTTTGCGCGAGCTTGCGTTCGATCGCGGTCCATAGCTGGCCGAAGCTGCGCGCGGCGGGGCTGGTGGGCGCGAAATCGGCGACGGGGCGATGCAGCACCGCGCATTGCTCCACTGCGCTGGCTTGCGGGATGGCGGGCCAGTTCTTGTTCTCCTCGCGCGCCTTGCGGTGCAGGTTGCGCCGCATGTCGAGCATAGAGAGCACCGGCAGGATCGGCGGATGCGTCTTGGTGTGGGCGCGGATCTCGGCGGCGACCATGTCGAAGGCGCGGGTCGAGAGCGGCGAGGGGGGGAGCGGCACGATCACCACAGTGGCCGCGCGCAACACCTGGGCGCTGACCTCGTTCAGCACTGGCGGGCAATCGAGGATGATCCGGTCGTAGCGCTTGCCCAATGTCTCGGCGAGCTTGGCCAGCCGCTTCTTCTTGCCGATCCGCGTCAGCACGCCGTCGAGATCGCGCAGCGACTTGTCGGCGGGCAGCAGCTCCAGCCGGTCGTAATCGGTCTGGCGGATCAGCTCTTCCGGGTCGGCATCCTTGGAGAAAATGGTTCCGGCACTCGCCTTCTTGCGCGGATCGACGCCATAGAGGAAGCCCGCGCCGCCGGCTGCATCGAGGTCCCACAGCAAGGTCTTGCGGCAGGACACCGTGGCAGAGAACCACGCGAGATTGGCCGCGATGGTGGTCTTCCCCACCCCGCCTTTCACGCTGTAGACTGCAATGACCGCCATGGTCCGCGCCGAAACTCCTGCCCCGTGTTCAATGCGTAAACGATGGTGCCGTGCGCGGCGGGGAACCGCAAGTTGTCACATTTTGGACATCCCTGATCGGAACAGCTTGGCCGGTGCGGAGCGCACAAACGAAAAGGGCCGCACCAGCACGGTGCGGCCCTTTTGGGTATTCGAAGACCTGCGAAGATCAGCCGTCGTAATCGGCACCGATCGAAGTCGAGCGGGTCGGCGCAGAGGCCGACAGGCGCATGGCTTCGGCCGACTGGCTCAGCGAACCGATTTCGTCCGCCTCATCCTCTTCATCGGGCAGGAAGTTCTGCAGCGACTGCGTGAGCGATTCCTGCAGCTGCTTGGGCTTCACCGTCTGTTCGGCGATTTCGCGCAGGGCGACAACGGGGTTCTTGTCCCGGTCGCGATCGATGGTGAGTTCGGAGCCGCCGGAAATCTCCCGCGCGCGCTGGGCAGCCAGCAGGACGAGATCGAAACGGTTCGGGACCTTGTCGACGCAATCTTCGACGGTAACGCGCGCCATGGGGCACTCCAATTTCTGTGCAGCTTATGCGGAAAGTGTGCCACCTAGGCGCCAGGGCGCGTTTCGTCAAGGTTTTCCACCGCGAAAGCGGTGCTAGAAGGGGCCATGGACGAGAGTTCCGGCAATGGAGAGAAAACCCTGATTTATCGCGACCCGGCGCCTTTCCATTGCGAGGCGCAGGGCCTGCAGCTCGGCTTCTATCCGGCAGGGCCGGACCGGCTGGACCGTCTGCTGCAGCTCATAGGCGAAGCGCGCGGCAGCCTGAAGCTCGCCTTCTACATCTTCGCGCGCGACGATTCGGGGCGGGTGGTCCGCGATGCGCTCGCCGATGCGGCGCGGCGCGGGGTAGAGGTGACGGTGATCGTCGATGGCTTCGGGGCGGAGGCCGACGGGGACTTCTTCGCCCCGCTCATGGAAGCGGGGGGCAAGTTCTACCTCTTCCTCGCCAAATGGTCGCGCCGCTACCTCATCCGCAACCACCAGAAGATCGTCGTCGCCGATGGGGAGACTGCCATGCTTGGCGGCTTCAACATCGAGGATTCCTATTTCGAACCGCCCGAGCGCAATGGCTGGAACGACCTGGCGATCACCGTCTCCGGCCCGGTGGTCGAACGTATCGAGGAATGGTTCGACCGGCTGGAAGCCTGGGCGGACGATGCCCATTCGCAATTCCGCGCCATCCGCAGGAGCGTGCGCGACTGGAACGGCGGCAACGGCCCGGTGCAGCTGCTGATCGGCGGGCCGACCAAGGGCCTGTCCAGCTGGGCGCATATTATCAGCCGGGACCTGATGTACGGCACCAGGCTGGATGTGATGATGGCCTATTTCTCGCCCTCGCGACGCCTGCGCAGCCGTATTCGCCAGATCGCCCGGAAAGGGCAGACGCGGCTGGTGATGGCGGGCAAGACCGACAATGGCGCCACGATCGGGGCAAGCCGCCTGCTCTATGGCAATTTGCTGAAGGCGGGCGCGCGGATCTGGGAATTCCAGCCCTGCCGCCTGCACACCAAGCTGATCGTGCTGGACGATGCGGTCTATCTCGGCAGCGCCAATTTCGACATGCGCAGCCTCTACCTCAATCTCGAGATCGTGCTGCGGGTGGAGGACCGGCATTTGGCAGACACGATGCGCGGCTTCATCGCACAGCACCTGCCCGCATCGCAGGAGATCACGCGCGAGGTGCATCGCCAGAATGCGACCTGGTTCAACCGGTTGCGCTGGACGATCAGCTGGTTCCTGGTCTCGGTGCTCGACTATTCCGTGAGCCGGAAGCTGAATCTCGGCCTTTAGGGCTCACTCGAAAGCGTCATCCGGATATTCGCCTTCCTCGAGGTCGGAGAAGCGGGTGATCTTGGCTTCGAATTTCAGCCGCACCTTGCCGGTCGAACCGTGGCGCTGCTTGGCGACGATCAGTTCGGCGAGGCCGTGCACGCGCTCCATCTCCGCCACCCAGGCCGCATGTGCTTCGGCGACCTTCGGATCGTCGGCGGCATGCGGCACCTTGGGTTCGCGATTGTTGACGTAATAGTCCTCGCGGAAAATGAACCACACCATGTCGGCGTCCTGCTCGATCGAGCCGGATTCGCGCAGGTCGGAAAGCATCGGGCGCTTGTCGTCGCGCTGCTCTACCGCACGGCTCAGCTGCGAGAGCGCGATGACGGGGACGTTCAGTTCCTTCGCGAGCGTCTTCAACCCGCGGCTGATCTCAGAAATTTCGTTCACGCGATTGTCCTGCGCGCGGCCCGAACCTTGCAGCAGCTGGAGGTAGTCGACCACGACCAGGCCGATATCGTGCCGCCGCTTCAGCCGCCGCGCGCGGGTGCGCAGCGCGCCGATGGAGAGGGCGGGCGTATCGTCGATGAACAGCGGCAGGTCGTTGAGGCGCTGGCTGGCGCGCGAAAGCTCGGCGAATTCCTCATGGCTGATCTTGCCCATGCGCAGTTTCTCGGAGGAAATGCCCGCCTGTTCGGCCAGGATACGCGTGGCCAGCTGGTCCTTGCTCATTTCCAGGCTGAACACGGCGACGCCGGCACCGACCGACTTTTCGATATTGTCCTTGCGATCGCGCTTCAGGCGGGCGGCGCAATTATAGGCGATGTTCATCGCCAGCGACGACTTGCCCATGCCGGGGCGGCCAGCGAGGATGATGAGGTCGGAATCGTGCAACCCGCCGCATTTCGAATTGACCGATTCGAGCCCCGTGGTCTTGCCCGACACATGGCCGCCCGAATTGAGCGCGATTTCGATCAGCGCAATCGCCTCGCGGCTGGCGGCGCCGAAGCTCTCCGCCTCATTGCCCGTAGTCGCGCCTTCGGCCACTTCGAACAGCCGCGCCTCGGCCTGTTCGATCTGGCGCATCGGCTCAACCTCTTCGGAGGTGTCGAGCGCGCTGTCCACCAGGTCGCGGCCCACGCTGATCAGTTCGCGCAAGAGGGCGAGGTCGTAGATCTGCTGCGCCAGTTCGCGCGGGGCGAGCAGGCCCTGACCGTCGGCGGTCAGCTGCGCGAGATAGGCGGTACCGCCCAGCTCCTTCAGCGCCTCATCCGCTTCGAAATAGGGTTTCAGCGTGACCGGAGTCACCACCATCTGCCGTTCCGTCAGCGTCTGGATGCGGTCGAAGATGCGCTGATGCAGCGGGGCATGGAAATGGTCGCCGCGCAGGGGAACCGTCAGCTCCTCCAGCACGCGATTGTCGATCAGTACGGCGCCCAGGAACGCTGCCTCCGCCTCAAGGTTGGCGGGCAGGGCGCGGGTCTTGGCCTCGGCTGCAGTGGCCGCGGTACCGGAACGGATCAGCAGGTCTTCATCGGACATCGTGGGCGTAATGCTCTTGGAAGCGCTACATCGCAAGGCGGTGTCTGCGCTCTAGCCCTGTGGATAGCGGGGATGATTGCTCGGACGCGCCGATTTCGCAATTGCAGCATGGCAATTCCTCTGCGAAAAAGCGGGCATGATGCTGACCACCTCGCCCGATGACCGGATTGCTACTATCGCGCTCGACGAAGCGACGATCATTGCGCGCAATGCCGATATCGAGAGCGAGCGCGAAGTGGCGCTGCGTGACCTTGTCGAGGAAAACGAGTTCCGCCCGCTGCGCGCTGTCGCCAATGGCCATCACGGACCGTGGGAGCTGCGCCTGTCGGTGGTGGACAGCATGCTGGCCGTGGGCATTCGCGACAATGCAGGTGAGGACGCCGGAACAATCGGCCTCGGCATGGGCCGCCTGCGCCGGGTGATCCGCGAATATTTCGCCATTTGCGATAGCTATTACAAGGCCTTGCGCAAGGCGACCGCGGCGGAGATCGAGACGCTCGACATGGCCCGCCGCGCAATCCACGATCGTGGCACGCGGCATCTCCTCAATATGCTCGAGGGCAAGATCGTCACCGATTTCGACACCGCAAGGCGGCTTTTCACCTTGATCTGCGTGCTGCATATCAAGGCCTGAACACTTTACGAGGTCGCATCACGCATCATGGGCAGGAAGCGGGCATTTCCCTGGCGCTGGCGTATTGTCGCCGCCGTCCTGCTGTTGCTGGCGGTTGCTATCGCGTGGCTCTGGTGGGAAGCCCAGCACTGGGTCCCCTCGCGCGAGGAATTTCCCACACAAGGCGTGCTGGTCGGTGCTCGCGATGGCGAGGTGGACTTCCGCACGCTGGCCGCGATCGGCGCCAACTTTGCCTATATCGAGGCGAGCGCGGGCGAGAGCGGGCGCGATGCGCGGCTCAGCGCCAATCTGCGCGCGCTGGAGGAGGCTCCGCTGCCCTATGGCGCGGTCCATGCTTATGATCCGTGCATCCCGGCGGAGCGGCAGGCGGCCAATTTCGTCACCATCGTGCCGCGCGATGCGGCCATGCTGCCGCCCGTCATTGCGCTCGACGCGCTGGCGGAGGATTGCGCCACGCCGGTGAGCGAGGCGGCGGTGGAAAGCGAGCTCACCACCTTCCTCAACCAGGTGGAGAGCCATACCGGCCAGCGGGCCATCCTGCTGCTGTCCTCCCGCTTTGAAGATCGCTATGCTATTGCCAGCCGGATCGAGCGCAATCTTTGGCTTGAACAGGGCTGGCTGGAGCCCGACTATGCCGGGCGGCCGTGGACGCTGTGGACCGCCAACCCGCAGCTATGGACTGAAGTGACCGACCAGCCGCTGCGCTGGGTGGTCGCGCAACCGTGAGGACAGCGATGGACGATCTGCTGGAGAAGGCACGCGCGGCGGCGGAGCAGGCCTATGCCCCCTATTCGAACTTCCATGTCGGCGCGGCGCTGCTGTTCGCCGATGGTTCGGTGGTGACCGGCGCCAATGTCGAGAATGCGAGCTACGGCCTCTCGCTCTGCGCGGAAACCGTGGCGGTCGCGAAAGCGATGAGCGAGGGGCGGCGCGGCGCGCTGAAAGCGGTGGCGGTCTTCACGCCCCACGCCGATACGATCACGCCATGCGGGCGCTGCCGGCAAGTGCTGGCCGAGTTGGCGGGCAGCGACGGCAGTGACCCGCAAGTGATCGGCCTGGCTGATGGCGAATCGCATAGCTGGACGCTGAGCCATTTGCTGCCTGAAGCCTTCCGCTACGATTGACCTCGGTCCCCTTCCTTCCGTTTCGCGCTTGCCGTGTACGGGCAGCAGGCATAGCATCGCCGGCGGGACAGGATGGGAAAGGACAAAGCCCGATGAACAAGGCTCTATTCGCAGCGCTCGCATTTGGCGGGGCGCTGGCCGCCACTCCGGCTGCCGCGCAGGAAACGCCGGTGCTGGGCGCGTGGAATACCGAAGCGGTGACCGATTTCGGCACCTTTGCGGCCGTGCTCACTGTCGCCGAGGCAGAAGATGGCTACACCGTCACCATGGTGGACCAGGCGCCCGCCGGCGGTGCCGGTGCAGCCCCTCCGCCGCCGATGGAAAGTACGATCAGCGACGTAGTGGTCGATGGCAACAGCTTCTCCTTCAAGCGCAGCATGACCACGCCGCAGGGCCCGATGGACCTGAGCTACACGGGCAGCGTCGAAGGCGACGCGCTGACGGCGCAAGTGGCATCGGATTTCGGGAATATCCCCGTCACCGGCACGCGTGCCGAGGCTGAAGCCGAAGAAGCCGAAGAAGCAGAATAGGCGGAAGCGCGGAGGGCTGGCGCCGCGTCAGTCCTCCAGCCATTCGAACAGCGCACCGAGGCAATCGCGCGCGAGCAGCTTGCAGCGTTCGGGGCTCCACCCCTGTGCCGCATCGGGCATGGGCTCGTGGTCCTTGAAGGGCATTTCCAGCGTCATCGCCACCGCGGCGAAGCGCTCGGCCACCTGGTTGGTGCTCATCGAAAGGTTCGCCTTGCCCGCGCCTGCTTCCGGATAGCCCATCAAGGTCTGGAAGTCGGGCGTACGGCGCGTCAACAGGTCACGATAGCGCTTGTAGCCCGCGCCCTGCTTGTCCTTCCATGAGGGGATGCCTTCGAAGCCGGCGAGGAAATTGGCCGGGATCGCCTCGTCCCCATGCACGTCCATCGCGAAGTCGACGCCGCTTTCATCCATCGCATTGCGGATGGCGAGCACTTCGGGTGAGCGCTCGGCGGTCGGCTCGTGCCATTCGCGGTTGAGGTTCACCCCCGCCGCATTGGTGCGCAAATGGCCGCGGAAACTGCCGTCCGGATTGCAATTGGGCACGATGTGGAAGCGGCATAGCTGGCGCAGCTTGCGCGCGATGGGATCGGCCTCGTCGCAGAGCATTTCCAGCGCGCCTTCCATCCACCATTCGGCCATGCTCTCGCCCGGATGCTGGCGGGCATAGAGCCAGACATGCGTGCCGCCATCGCCCAGGATCAGGCAGTCGATCGTCCTGCCATCGAGTGAGTGACCGAGCGTGCGGTGCGTGACGCCCTCGGCCAGCGCAGCCTCCGCCACCAGGTCGCAATGCCGCTCATGGCTGTAGGGTGCGAAATAGGCGAACCAGCAAAGATCGCCCACCGGCGCATGGCGGATCGTCAGCGTGCCGCCATCCTCGCTCTTGTCATAGGAGGTATCGGCGCGGCCCCAGAAAGCGCGATCCTCGGACACGCAGGCGCGATAGCCCGGCCAGCCTTGAGGGTAGGCGCTCGCCTCCAGGCCTGTAATGCGCAGTTCAAGTTCACGCCCCTCGCAGCCGGAGACGCGGAAATGGAACCACTGGTAGAAGTCGCTGTCCTTGTCCTTGGGGATGGTCAGCGTTGCGCGTGTGCCCTCGATGGAGGTGACGGCGATATTGCCGCTGTCGAAAGCGGCGTTGATCTGGATGTCGGTCATTCCACCTCGATAGTCTCGCCGGACCGTCCGGGGAAGCCCGTGAACAGGGCCTCGATCGCGCGGGCGGCGGCGAGCGCCGGGTCGGCATAGTCGCTATTGGCGGTGGCGGTGAAGCTGGCGCGCCCTTCCCACAGGTTCCCGCCGCCTTCCGCCGGACGGATATAGACGGCGACGGTGCGTGCAATCTCCTCTGCCGGGCGGCCCGACAAGTCGATGCCCACGCCAAGTCCCACGCCCGAGCCATAGCTACCCGTGCTCGCCCCGCCACCCACGCTAACGGGGCCGCCGCGCCGGTCGGGCTGGCTGACGCTTTCGGTGATGTCGAGCACGGCGAGCTGGCGCGATGCGCCGTCCACTACGCTATAGCCCAGCGCCGTAAGCTCCTCTGCCAGCTCGGTGCGGTAAAGGCCGAATTCGATTGATTGCGGATCGAGGCCGGTGGCAGGCTGGATGGCGATGGTGCCCTGTACCAGTTCTGCCGGAGTGGCACCAGTAAAGCGCGTCACTTCCACAGGAGAGACCCAGGCAGGGGTGGCGCAGGCGGCGAGGCCGGTGACGGCCAGCGCTGCGATGGCAAGATGACGAAATCCTCTCATACTGTCCCAATGCATAACAGGACGGGAAGTTGCCGCTTCGGCATGCACGAAGGTTGATTTCTGTTTTATCATAATGTGCTATCGGCCCAAGACATGAGCCAGTCCCTCCCCGTCCTCGTTACCGGCGGCGCCGGCTATATTGGCAGCCATGCGGTCCTCGCGCTGCGCGATCGCGGTACGCCTGTGGCCGTGATCGACAATCTCACCACCGGCTTTCGCTTTGCCATACCCGATGGCGTTGCCTTCTACGAGGGCGATATTGCCGATGCCGAACTGGTGGCGCGGATCGTGGGAGAGCAGGGGATCGGCGCGGTGATGCATTTCGCCGGTTCGATCATCGTCCCTGAAAGCGTCGAGAACCCGCTCAAATATTACCACAACAACACCGCCAAGAGCCGCGCGCTGATGGAAGCACTGGTGGGTGCGGGCGTGCGCCACATGATCTTTTCCAGCACGGCGGCGACCTATGGCGTGCCCGAAGTCTCGCCGGTGGCGGAGGACAGCCCGAAGCAGCCGATCAATCCCTATGGCTGGTCGAAGCTGATGACCGAGCAGATGCTGGCCGATACCGCCGCCGCGCATGACTTCAACTATTGCGCGCTGCGTTATTTCAACGTGGCGGGCGCCGATCCGCAATGCCGCAGCGGGCAGTCGACTGCCGGGGCAACGCATCTCATCAAGGTTGCGGTAGAAGCGGCGCTGGGCAAGCGCGACAATGTCTCGGTCTTCGGCACCGATTACGACACGCCCGATGGCACCGGCGTGCGCGACTATATCCATGTCAGCGACCTCGCCGATGCTCATGTGCTGGCACTGGATGCACTGGTGGCGGAACCCGAACGCTCGATGACGATGAATTGCGGCTATGGCCGTGGCTTCTCCGTGCTCGAGGTTCTTGATGCGGTGGACCGGGTGACGAACATGAAGATCGAGCGGGTGATGGGTCCGCGCCGGGCGGGCGATCCCGATTCGCTTATTTCGGACCCTTCGCGCATCAAGAAGACGCTGCCCTGGCAGCCGAACCATGCCGATCTGGACGAAATCGTCGCCCATGCGCTTGCCTGGGAGCGGAAACTGGCCGAATTGCGCGGGCGTTAGCCCTCCGGCGCTTGACTTTCGGGCCGCACCCCCATACCTGCGCCTTCGAAATTCCGGCATCGGGGCGTTCTCCGGTGCCGAATATTTTTCAGGAATAGAACCATGAAGATCCGCAACAGCCTCAAGTCGCTGAAGAACCGCCATCGCGATTGCCGCGTGATTCGCCGCCGCGGGCGCACCTATGTGATCAACAAGACCAACCGTCGCTTCAAGGCCCGCCAGGGCTGATGATGCCGGCCGCGCCGCTGGCTATGCCGGGCGCAGGTCTTTCGCAAAGCCCCCGCCACCACGGGGGCTTTTTGCATGTCTGAGCTCCAGCCAAAAGCCGTCGTCTTCGATATTGGGCGCGTCCTGATCCAATGGGACTTGCGCCACCTGTTCGGCCAACTGATCGAGGATCAGGAGGAGCTGGACTGGTTCCTCACCCATGTCGTATCCGAAAGCTGGCACCACCAGCAGGATGAAGGTCGGCCGCTCTCCGAGATGGTGCCTGAGCGCAAGCGCGAGTTTCCCGACCATGCGCATCTGATCGATGCCTATGCCACGCGCTTTGCCGATACGATTCCCGGTCCTGTCTCCGGAACGCACGACCTTGTCGCGCGGTTGAAGCGGCAGGACGTGCCGCTGTTCGGACTGTCCAATTTCGGCGCCGATTTCTGGGACGAATTCCGCGCCGCGCAGCCGGTGTTCGACGGGTTTCGCGATATCGTCGTCTCCGGCCATGAGAAATGCGCCAAGCCCGATCCGGCGATCTATGCGATTGCGGAGGAGCGCTTCGGCCTGCCTGTGAATCAGCTGTTCTTTATCGACGACAAGGCGGAAAACATCGCCGCCGCCACCGCACGCGGCTGGCACGGTCATGTCTTCACCGATGCGGCAAGGCTGGAAGCCGATCTGATCCGCCACGGACTGCTCACCGCATAGAAAAAGGCCCCGGCGGGGGGAGCCGGGGCCTCAAGTTTTCACCTCTCGGATGGGATTGGAGAGCGGTGAAATCCGTCTTGTCAGCGGTTGCAGCGTTCAAGGCGCTCGGCGTCGAGCGCCTCACCTCCCACGGCAAAACTGGTGATCGCGCCCACTTCGCGCTTCAAATCATGGCAGACGCGCAGCGGGCGCTTGCCGTTTATCGGCGCGGTGCAGCTGGTGCCCGAGCAGCTCCACAGCACGCCGCCCGCGATCACGCGGTTATCGGCGGCAGGTTCTGCCAGTTCGGCAGTGAAGCCGGCGGAACCGCCCTGCGCCAGCGCTGCGGGCGCACCCAGCGAAAATACGGCGGCAGCGGCGGTGAGCGGCAATGCAATCTTGCTCAACGTCATGGGTCTTCCTCATTCATCAGTTGCATTGAAAAACTGGTTGCGAATCGCTACCTAGATTTACAAGTTGTCATTTGCAACCTGTTTCCTGCGAATGTTTTTGGCTTTGCGACGAATGGTTGTAGGACAGCCACAATGACGGATGTGACACATGGGTGAGTTGAGAGAGACTTTTGACAATCCGGCAACTTGCGGCCTGCCGCAGGCGCTGGAAGTGATGGGAGAGCGCTGGTCGTTCCTGATCCTGCGCGCGGCCTTTAACGGCTATGTCCATTTCGAAGATTTCTCCAGCCAGCTCGGCATCGCCCGCAACATACTCTCCAACCGGCTCGCCCGCCTCGTCGAAAATGGCGTGATGGAGCGCAAACCCTGCGAACATGACCGGCGCAAGGTGGAATACCGCCTGACCGAAAAAGGTTACGACCTGCTCCCCGCGATGCTGGCGCTGCGCCAGTGGGGAGAGAAATACGGCCAGAACGTCAATCCGGAGCTGGAACTCGTCGATGCGGAGAAGGGTGAGCCGATTGCCCCCATCGCCATCCGCGCCGCCGACGGGCGCGAGCTAGGCTGGCATGACCTCGCGTGGAAGAAGCGTGGCGAAAAGGGAAAGCCCGACTGCTGCTGAGCTAGAGCAGGCGGTACATCACCAGCGCATCGACATAGTCGCCGGAGGGCAGGCGGAAGGCCTGCGGCAAACGGCCGATCTCCTCCATTCCGACCGAACGCCACAGGTGCAGCGCTGCCGCATTGGTGGCGATCACGAGGTTGAACTGCATCGCCCGGAATCCTTCCAGCTTGGCCTGCGCGAAGCTGTGCTCTGCCATCGCCCGCGCAATCCCGCGCCCGCGCGCGGCGGGCAGCACCATGTATCCGGCATTGGCGACATGCGCGGCAGGGCCGGTGGAATTGGGTTTCAGGTAATAGGTGCCGATGATTCCGTCCGCATCCTCGGCCACCCACACCCGTTTGTCCGGCGCGAACCAGTAGAAGAAAACCTCTTCGCGGCTGGCACCAGGATCGACCGGATAGGTTGTGCCTTCACGCACCACCGGCTCGAGAATCGCCCACAGCGCATCATCGTCGCCGGGCCGCTGCGCGCGGCGGAAGACAAGCTTAGCCATGGCTGCGCGGCATGAAGGCTCCGGCGGCGAAAAGGCCGAACAGGAAGCCGCCCAGATGCCCCTCCCAGGCTATCAATATGCCCGTGCCGCCGAGGAAGAAGGGGATCGCGAAGAGGGCAATCAGGATCAGGTTCGCCTTCACGAAGCTCCATACGCGCGCGCCTAGCTCGCGGCTGAAGACGGGGAGCAGGCGGCCGCCCGGCCGCATGCGCGAGACGAAGCCGATCATACCCGAGATCGCGCCCGATGCACCCACGGCCGGGATCACGCCATTCGGATTGATCGCTACGTAAAGCAGCGCGCCGGCCAAGCCGGAGAGGAAATAGAACAGCAGGAAGCGCAGCGACCCGCCAAGGATCTGCCCGCGCCCCATCACCCAGACGATCGGCCCGGCAAAGGCGAGCAGCACCAGGCTGTTCATGCCGATATGGAACAGGCCGGCATGGGCAAACATGTGGAGGAAGATCGTATCGTAGCGACCTTCCGACAGCGCGGCGGCGGAAATGCCCCATTCGCGCATGTCTCCACCCGGGGCGAGCAGCCATGCGATCCAGCAGATTGCCACCAGCAACCCGCCCGCCAGGTGCACGCTGCGCGGCAGGCCCATGCGTTGCCCGGCACGCGGGACGGACACCGTCCTCATCGGCTGATCGTCAGGCACGCGGGGCCTGTCTTCGGTAGCTGAGTGCTTCTGCGACATGGATACGCCCTACATCGGGTGCGTCGGCCAGATCTGCAATGGTCCGCGCGACGCGCAGGATGCGTGTATAGCTGCGGGCGGACAGGCGCATCGCCTCTGCCGCCTGCATCAGCAGCTGCCGCCCGGCATCGTCTGGCATGGCGTATTCCTCCAGCGCGTCACCTTCCAGCTCCGCATTGGAGCGGATGCCGCGCGCGGTCTGCTTGGCGCGCGCCTCGGCCACGCGGGCGGAGACTTCCGCGCTGCCCTCGGCGGGCGGGGGCAGGGCCATGTCGGCAGCGGAGACGGGGTCGACCTCCACATGCAGGTCGATCCGGTCGAGCAGCGGGCCGGAAACCTTGGACTGGTAATCGGCAGCACAACGCGGCGCGCGGCTGCAGGCGAGCGCCGCATCGCCCAGGTGCCCGCAGCGGCACGGGTTCATCGCCGCCACCAACTGGACATTTGCCGGGTAGGCGACATGCGCATTGGCGCGCGCGACATCGACCTTGCCCGTCTCCAGCGGCTGGCGCAGCGAATCGAGCACGGCGCGCTGGAATTCGGGCAGTTCGTCGAGGAACAGGACGCCGAGATGTGCCAGGCTCACCTCGCCAGGCTTCACGCGCAGCCCGCCGCCGGTAAGCGCCGCCATGCTGGCCGAATGATGCGGCGCGCGGAACGGGCGCGTGCGGTTGATCTTCCCGCCCTCGAGCAAGCCTGCAACGCTTGCGACCATGGAGGATTCGAGCGCTTCGGACGGGCTCAATGGCGGCAGGATGCCGGGCAGGCAGCTCGCCAGCAGGCTCTTGCCCGCGCCCGGCGGGCCGATCATCAGCAAATTGTGGCCGCCGGCGGCGGCGATCTCAAGCGCACGCTTGGCGGTCTCCTGCCCCTTCACTTGCTTCAGGTCGGGGCCGTGGTCGGGCTCGTCCACTTCGCCCGGCTGCGGATCGGGCAGGCGACTGGTGCCTTTCAGGTGATTGAGCAGGCTGACGAGGTCGGGCGCGGCAATCAGTGGCACATCCGATGCCCAGCGCGCCTCGCTCCCCTGCACGGCGGGGCAAATGAGGCCCTTCTCCTCCTCGCTCGCATGCAGCGCCGCCAGCAGCACGCCGGGCGAGGGGACGATTCGGCCGTCGAGCGCCAGCTCTCCCACTGCCACGAAGTCGGCAAGCTGTTCGGCATCGGTCACGCCCATGGCGGCGAGCAGCGCCAGCGCGATCGGCAGGTCGTAGTGCGAGCCTTCCTTGGGCAAGTCCGCGGGCGAGAGATTGATGGTGATCCGCTTGGGCGGCAGCGCAAGGCCCATGCTGGCGAGCGCGGATTGCACCCGCTCCTTGCTTTCGCCCACCGCCTTGTCAGCAAGGCCGACGATACCGAAACGCGGGAGGCCGGGGGCGACCTGGCACTGCACTTCCACGGGACGTGCCTCGAGCCCCAGATACGCGACCGTTTGAACCAATGCGACCAAGTGAGATTTCCCTTTTGCCTACGTGATAACGCGCATGTGGCCCGTGTCGAGCGAACACGTGGTAAATTGCTCGAAAACCGAATTTTTTAACGATCAGTCAGGAGCCGCCGCGCAGTGCTGGCGGTATGCGCATCGCCGCCATCCTCACCGCCGTTCTTGCCGCGGGCCTTGCTGCGCCCGCCGCGGCTGAGACCTATGTCTATGAGGAAGTGGTCGTCGAATGGGTGGAGACCTCCGCCTCGCGTTTCGTCTCCCCGCAAATGGCCGAGGCCGAACAGCAGGCGATCGCCGCCTACGGCCCCTTCCGCGTTATGGATGCGACCCGTGCCGCGCTCGTGGGGATCACCACCAGCTACACGCCCGCCGAATTCGACCTGATGCTGGCCGATTATCCGGCCATCGCCACCATCGCCTTTATCGAATGCCCGGGCACGCATGACGACCGCGCGAATTTGCGCCTGGGCCGGATGATCCGCGAACGCGGGCTGGCGACAGTGGTGCCGGAAGGCGGCTCGGTGCGTTCGGGGGCGGTCGAGCTGTTCCTGGCCGGCGAGACGCGCCGGATCGACGATGGGGCGGAGTTCGCCGTCCATGCCTGGCTCGATGAACGCGGTATGGGCGCATGGGATTACGCCGCATCCTCGCCGGAGCACCGGAAGTACCTCGACTATTACCGCGAAATGGGTATGAGCGCAGAGGACGCCGCGCGCTTCTATGCCATGACCAATTCGGTGCCGTTCGAATCGGCGCTATGGCTGACGGGTGCCGAAATGCGCGGCTGGATCGATACACCGGCCGAAAAAGGCGCAAATACGGATGGCGGGGGCGACAAACCGCGCCTTGCCTATCTTGACTTCGTCGAAACGCTCAACTAGTTGCGCGCCCATGTGACGGCCGCCCGTGCTGGCGGCCCTATTTGTTTATGAATTCGAGGACAGACCCATGAAGCGCACTTTCCAGCCGAGCAACCTTGTGCGTGCCCGCCGCCACGGCTTCTTCGCCCGCAAGGCGACCCCCGGTGGCCGCAAGGTCCTGCGTTCCCGCCGTCGTCGCGGCCGCAAGAACCTCTGCGCGTAATTTGTAGACCTTCAAACGCCGGGCGCGCGCATCCGCGCGCTTGGCTTCCGGCCTAACCGGCCGACGCGCGTTCGCGCTTGCGGGCTGCTTTAGCAGCCCGTTTTCGTGTCCCGCATCGCAGGTAGGCGCTGGTTCGGTCCGCAGGACCGCAAGGGCGAACGCCCGCCCGCAGGTGCCCCGTACCCTGAGCTTGGCGAAGGGGAAGGGAATTGCACCGAGGACGCGCGCCCGGATTGGCGTGCGGAAAACAAAAGATTCGGCGGCTGGCGATTCGCTTCCTATCTACCCCCTCGTGACAATCACCGTCCTCACCAAGCGGGCCGATTTCCTCGCCGCCAACAAGGGATTGCGCAATGCGCGGCCCGGTTTCGTGCTGCTGACGCGGCCGAACCGCGGACAGGGCAAGCGCTTCGGGATCACGGTGACCAAGAAGGTCGGCAATGCCGTGGTCAGGAATCGCATGAAGCGCCGTTTTCGCGAGCTGCTGCGCGATGCTTTGCCCGAAGAAGGCATGGCCGATACCGATCACGTGCTGATCGGCCGCTCCGGCGGGATCACGCGCGATTATCACCGCATGCGGGGCGAGCTCTCCCATGCGCTCAAGGCGGCATCCGAAGGCAAGGGCGACCGGCCCCGCCCGCAACGAAAGCCGCGCAAGTGAAGCGCGTCCTGATCCTCATCGCGCGCGGATGGCAGCTCGGCCCCAGCCGTATCCTGCCGCCCACCTGCCGCTACCAGCCCAGCTGCAGCGAATATGCTATCGATGCGCTGAATAAACATGGTGCAATCAAGGGTGGATGGCTGGCATTGAAGCGGCTATTGCGCTGCCACCCTTGGGGGGGACACGGATATGACCCGGTGCCGTAGAGGCGCATCGGGCAGGAATTACCGGACGGGAAATTATCTTGGACAACCAGCGTAACCTCATCCTCGCCGTCGTGCTGAGCCTGGCCCTGCTCCTGGGCTGGGACCTCGTCATGTCGCGCTTCTTCCCGCAGCCCGAGGCGGTGGTGACGAGCGAGAATGCCACGCCCGAGCAGATCGCCGCCGACAGCCCGACGCAGGCCGTGGAGATCGAGCGCGACCTGGCGACTGAGCTGGCGAGCGCCGATCGCGTCCGCATCGATGCGCCGGAAATCGAGGGCTCGATCAATCTCCTCGGTGCGCGTGTCGATGACATTGAGTTCAAGACCCATCGCGAGACGATCGCGCCCGACAGCGGCCCGGTGCAGTTCATGGCCCCGCTCGGCACCGATTTGCAGCACTTCGCCCGCTTCGACTGGCTGGGCGAGGGCGTGACCACGCCCACGGCGCAGACCGTCTGGACTGCCGATGGAGAGATGCTGACGCAGGATACCCCCGTCACGCTCAGCTGGGACAATGGCGAGGGGCAGGTCTTCGCGCTCACCTATGCGGTGGACGAGCATTACATGCTGACCGTCCGCCAGGCGGTGACCAATAATGGCGAAGGCACGATTGCCGTGCGCCCGCGTGCGCTGATCAACCGCACCAGCGAGACGGCCGACCGCTCGACCTGGAACGTCCATTCGGGGCCGATCGCCTCGATCGACGGCTCGGTGAATTTCGACTGGGACTACGATGAAGTGGCCGAGGAACCGAACGGCCAGGTGCGTCTAACCGGTCGTCCGGGCTGGGTGGGTTTTACCGACATCTACTGGATGAGCGCGCTGATCCCTGATGCGGGCGCCGAAACGCAGGCCTCCTTCACCGAAGCCGGCGCCGACAAATATGCCGCCGTCCTGCTCTACGACACCGCCACCGTCGGCTCCGGCCAGACGCTCGAACGCACGACGCAGCTTTTCGCAGGTGCCAAGGAAAGCGCGGTGCTGGATTCCTACCAGGATGCCGGTATCGAACAGTTCGGCCTCGCCATCGACTGGGGCTGGTTCCGCTTCATAGCATGGCCGATGTGGCAGGTGCTGATCTTCCTGTTCGACCTGGTCGGCAATTTCGGCCTCGCCATCATCTGCCTGACCGTGATCATCCGCCTGCTGATGTTCCCCATCGCGCAGAAGCAGTTCGCTTCCATGGCGCAGATGCGCGCGGTGCAGCCGAAGATGAAGGCGCTGCAGGAACGCTACAAGGACGACAAGGCGCAGCTGCAGCAGGAAATGGCCAAGCTCTACAAGGAGGAGAAGGTCAATCCGCTGGCGGGCTGCCTGCCGATCTTCCTGCAGATCCCGATCTTCTTCGCCCTCTACAAGACGCTGCTGCTGGCGATCGAGATGCGCCACCAGCCCTTCTATGGCTGGATCCATGACCTTTCGGCGCCCGATCCGGCGAAGATCCTCAACCTGTTCGGCTTGCTGCCTTTCGATCCGCCGGGCTTCCTCGGCATCGGCATCCTGGCGGTTCTGCTGGGCTTCACCATGTGGCTGCAGTTCAAGCTGAACCCTGCAGCAATGGATCCGATGCAGCAGCAGATCTTCATGATCATGCCCTGGGTGCTGATGTTCGTGATGGCACCTTTTGCCGCAGGCCTGCTGCTCTACTGGATCACCTCCAACCTGCTCACGCTGGCGCAGCAGAAATATCTCTACTCCCGCCATCCGCAGCTTAAAGCGCAGGCGGAGAAGGATGCCGCCGACAAGGCGCGCGCGGCTGAGCGGGACAAGGCATAGACCGGAGGCGAATGTGACCGAAGAAGAGGAACAGCTGGCCGAAGAGGCATCGCGCCTGTTCTCCGGCCGGGTGGAGTTCCTCCTCTCCGCGCCGCAGCTCAAATTCCTGCCCGATGGCGATTATCCCGAAGTGGCCTTCGCCGGCCGCTCGAATGTCGGCAAGAGCTCGCTGATCAATGCGCTGACGGGCCGCAAGTCGATCGCGCGCACATCGGTGACACCGGGGCGTACGCAGGAACTGAACTTCTTCGAGGTGGGCGATCCCACGCAGTTCCGCTTTGTCGACATGCCAGGCTACGGTTTTGCCAAGGCGCCGCTGAAAGTGGTCGACAACTGGAAGAAGCTGGTGCGCACCTATCTGCGCGGGCGCGTGCCGCTCAAGCGCACGCTGGTCCTGATCGATAGCCGCCATGGCCTGAAGGAAGTCGACCGCGAGATGATGACCATGCTCGACGAGGCGGCAGTCGGCTATCGCCTGGTGCTGACCAAGGCGGACAAGGTCAAGGCGAGCGAGCTGGAGAAGGTAAAGGCCAAGGTGGCTGAGGAAGCGCGCAAGCATCCCGCCGCACATCCGCAGCTTCACGTCACCTCATCGGAAAAGGGCATGGGGATCGCCGAACTGCGCGCCGCCGTTCTGGCCGATATTCGCAGTTAAGTGTTTGTAGATTCGCGAGAATTCCTCGCGGTCACGCATTCCGAAGCCTGAAAGAAAAAAGGGCGCCGTGAGGGCGCCCTTTCTCTATCTCGTTTCTTGAGACTCTCAGCCGTGACGACCGCCGAAGAGCCAATCCCAAATTGTGCGACGCATTGTGTGTCTCCTTGTTTGGACACACGCAAACTGCATTAACCATTTTTGTTTGTAAAGTTTAAACCATGTTGGTTAGGGATTGTTTTTTGTCAACTGATTGAAATACCAAGATTTCTTTGAAGGGAATAGGGCGCGAAATGGCGAATCCCTGCGCTACGAGGCAGCCCGAATCGCGCAAGATGGTTAATGTTGCCTCGTCCTCGACCCCTTCGGCCACCACGATGACTCGCAAGTCTTTTCCAAGGTTGAGCACATTGCGAACGATCGCCGCCGACTTGGGATTGTCCTTGATCGCGGAAGTAAACGCGCGGTCGATCTTCAGTTCGGTGAAGGGCAGGCGCTGCAAGGCTTCAAGGCTGGCCGCCCCAACGCCAAAATCGTCCATCGATATCTTGGGGCCCAGCGCGGCAAGGTCGTTGAGGATTTCGGCCGCGCGTTCGTAATTGGAGATGCGGTAGGTTTCGGTAATCTCCAGCGTGAGCCGGTGCGGGTCGAAGCCCGTGTCCTGCAGGACCTCGCGCACCATGTTCACGATATCGCGTTCATGCACCAGCGTTGCCGACACATTGACTGCTACAGACAGCGGAAGCCCCTCTTCCTCGAAGGCAATTCCGGCCTGGCAGGCATCGCGCAATACGTGCCGCGTCAACTGGCTCATGCGGCCGGCATTTTCGCACTGGCGGATGAAGTGGTCGGGCGGGATCAGCCCCTTTATCGGGTCGCGCCAGCGCACAAGCGCCTCCACTCCCACCATCTCTCCTGTCGCGACCAGGATCTTGGGCTGGTAGATCAGGTAGATCTCGCCATTGGAAAGCGCCGCGTCGATGCGCGCCTGCAGCGAGATGTTCCAGATCAGGTCCTCGTCGCTCGCCAGTTCGGCAATCTCGATCGGCTCATAGGTTTCGGTTGTCCCCTCCGCCGCTTCCACCGCGCCTGCCAGCCGGCGTACCACATTGGGGCTGGGCGTGATGTCGACGCCGAAAGTGATGCCGACATCGACCTGGTTGTCGTCCACCAGCAGCGGAGACGAGAACAGGGCCCGCAGGCCCTCCAGGTGTTCGCGAATGATTGCCGGCTCTTTTTCCGGTAAGGTCCAGGCGATCAGGTGGCCCGGCCCCAGGAAGATTCTCGCATCTTCCTTCGCCGCTCGCAGACGTCCGATGATCCTCAGCATATATTCGCTGTGCAGGTCGGAGGGGAGCGTCTTGCGGACTTCTTCGAAGCGGTGAATCTTCGCCACGATGATCGCCGGTACCGTCTCGGCCACGTCCTTGCTGTTCTCCAGTGCGGCGAATGTCGGCAGGCCGGTGTCGGGATCTTCCAGGCGATAGCTGGTGCGCCAGTTGGCGCGCACCCGCATCGCGGCATAGATCAGCAGCAGGAACAGGGCGCCCGCAATCTCGATCTTCACGCCCATCAGGGCCGTGACATAGACCGCCACGCAAAGGCCGATTGCGATGCCAGCATAACACGCCCGGCGCAGCATGCGGCGGTTCGACTGGCTGAGGAGGTAGAGCGCGAAGAGCACCGTCAGCAGCACGGTGTAGGACCCGATAGTATCGGTAAGGCCGGCCTTCAGAGTCTCGGCCGCATAGATGTCGACCATCGATGCGGGCACTTCGATATGGCCGGGGATATTGGAGGCGTTGGTGTCGGCGCGTTTGAGGTTGCCGATCACCACCACCTTGCCATCAACATCGGCATCCGGCTGCTGGACCGTGCCCAGAGGGCCGGAGACCGGCTGCAGGTCCTGGTACCGATGAGTCGGGATCGATGCGAGGTCGAAGCCGTAATTGATGCGGAATTCTTCACCTGGTTTGGCGGATTGCCCGGCAATCGATGCAGGCAGGCTAGGCAGCGCCTGGTCGCGGAAGCTCACCACATATGGAGACGTCCAGGTATAACCGAGAAAGTTCCGCCAGCGCTTGCTGCCGACGACTTCGACCCGCTCTCCCACAGTGGGAAAGCTGCGTTCCATTTCGTCCACGCCGTTGAGGCCGGTAGTAATGCTCTGCACGAGGTAGGCTTGGCCGTCATAGGCGCGCAGGGCGGTGTTGAGTGCGCTGTCGGCATCCGGAGTGGACGGGCGGTCGAACACCATGTCGAGATAAACACGTTCGGTGCCGGATGCGCGCAGCCTGTCCAGCGTTGTGGCCAGTCGCTCGCGGCGTTCGGGAGAATCCGGATCGGTCAGGTCCTCGGCCGAACCGACATAGACGATGTCTCCGGAAGCCGGGAAGCTGGCGAGGCGCGACTGCGTCACCCAGGTCATCTGGTCGATCGGTTCGATGATGGTCAGGAACGTCAGGACGAGCGCGATCAGCCCCGCCCAGCTGGCGTGACGGATGCGCTCCATCGCGCTGATCCGTTCCTTGGTCGCCGACATCAGTTGACCCGTTCACCTTTTTTCCAGCCCAGCACGGGCCATCTGTCCAAACTCTAGACACACGATGGTAAACAAACCCCTGACAGCGGCGATTTCGTAAGAAACCTCTTAACCCCGTTTTGGGACAGTGAGGTTCCTCGTGGCGTCATATTGTTCAGCCTCGACAGTGCGAGCATGAATGGTTAGGGGCGCGAGGGAGGATACAGGGACCTTCCATGAAGCTGATCATCGGTAACAAGAACTATTCCAGCTGGTCGCTGCGCGGCTGGCTGGCGGCCAGGCAATCCGGCCTGCAATTCGAGGAACTTACCGTTCCGCTCTATGGCGAGGACTGGGAGGCGAAACGGCGGGACGAGGGCCATTTCCAGCCCTCCGCCGGCAAGGTCCCGGTACTATGGGACGGCGACGTGGTGGTGTGGGACAGTCTCGCCATCATGGAATATCTGGCGGACAAGGTCGGCCGCGACCGTTTCTGGCCGAAGGGTGACGGTGCCCGGGCGATGGCCCGCTCCATGGTCGCCGAAATGCACAGCTCCTACCTGTCGCTTAGGCGCGAGTGCCCGATGAATATCCGCGCGCGCATCGGGGTCGAGCTGTCGGAAGAGACGAAGGGCGATATCGTGCGCATTCTCGGCCTGTGGGCCGAAGCGCGCGCGCGTTTCGGCAAGGGGGGGCCTTATCTGTTCGGTACATTCGGCGCGGCGGACATCTTCTATGCGCCCATCGTCAGCCGCTTCATCACCTATGGCATCGGCGTGCCGGGCTTTGCGGAGACCTATATGCAGGCCCTGTGGGAACATGCCTGGATCCAGGAATGGGTCGAGGCGGCCGAGGCCGAGGAATGGACCATCTCGCAATTCGAGGTGGCCACGGCCGGGTGAGCCGCACCACCGTCAGTAAGGCGTGCCGTCCTTATGCGTGAAACCCTCCGGGCCGAAGCGCATGTCGATATCGGAATATTCCCCGCTATCCTCCTCGTGACCGGCGCTGACGGCCAGTAGCACGCAGTCGCTATCCGAACGGTTCTGGATCACGTGGCCATTGGGCACGCCGCCGGGAAACACCGCGATATCGCCCGGTCCCAGCACGGTTTCGCCCTCATCCTCGACCAGCACGGCCTCGCCTTCCAGCATCACTACCAGCTCATCGGCGTGATCGTGCCAGTGGCGCTGCGAGGTCCATGCCCCCGGCTTCAGCACGACGTGATTGGCGCCCAGTCTCGTCAATCCGCTCGCGGTGGCGAAGCGGCGCTGCCAGCGTCCTTCCACCGCCTTGTCGTGCGGCGGCGGATAGCCTGTGCGATTGACTGCATCGATGGCGTCGAGATCGAGCTTGGGCATGGCGTCGGGCTCCTGCTTGTCACCTGTGCGCATAGTCCATATGCCCGCTTCCCGGAACAAAGGATTGCACATGTCTGACCCGGTCGATCTGACCAAACGCCTGATCGCCTGCGAAAGCGTGACGCCCGCAAGGGGCGAGGTCTTCGATTGCCTTGCCGCCATGCTCGAACCGCTGGGCTTCGATTGCCAGCGCTTTGCGCGCGGCGACGGCCCGGAAGGCAGCGACGAGGAGGCGGTGGAGAACATGTTCGCCATCCGCCGTGGCCCCGAAGGATCGAAGCATTTCGCCTTTGCCGGCCATGTCGACGTCGTGCCGCCGGGCGAGGGCTGGGCGAGCGAACCGTTTGGTCCCGAAGTGCGCGGCGAGTTGCTGTATGGCCGCGGCGCGGTGGACATGAAGGGGGCGGTGGCCTGTTTCATTGCCGCGCTGGCGGCGATTCCGGCCGAGGCGGGCACGGTCAGCCTCATCATCACCGGTGACGAGGAAGGCCCGGCGCTTCACGGCACGCGCGCGCTGATCGACCTGATGCGTGAGCGGAATGAGATTCCCGATCTGATCCTCGTGGGCGAGCCTACCAGCGTGAACCGGCTGGGCGACATGATGAAGATCGGCCGGCGCGGTTCGGTCAATATCTGGCTGGAGGTCGCGGGGACGCAGGGGCACGTCGCCTATCCGCATCTGGCGGACAATCCGATGCCCAAGATGGTCGCCATCCTCGCCGAGCTTGATGCGCTGGTGCTTGACGAGGGGACAGACTGGTTCCAGCCGAGCAATCTCGAGATCACCGAGTTCGATGTGCCCAATCGTGCGCATAACGTGATCCCGGGCAAGGCGAAGGCACGTATCTCGATCCGTTTCAATGACCTGCATACAGGCGCAGAACTCTCCGAGCGCGTCACGGCAATAGCCGAAAAGCATGGCGGCACGGCGCGGCCGGTGATCTCTGGCGAGCCCTTCCTGACACCGCCGGGCGACTTCTCGCAGATGATCGCCAATGCCGTGGAGGCGGAAACGGGCGTGGTGCCCGAAGCTTCGACCAGTGGCGGAACCTCCGATGCGCGCTTCCTCAAGGACCTCGCCCCGGTGATCGAGTTCGGCCTGGTCAATGCGACCATGCACAAGACCGATGAAGCGGTGGCGCTTGACGATCTCGCCACGCTGACGGCAATCTACCGCCGGATCGTCACTGCCGCACTCAGCACCTGAGAAGGGGAAGCCCATGAAAGCCTGGTTCGCAATTCCCCTGTGGCAGCGTGTTATCGGGGCGCTACTGCTGGGTGTCCTGGCCGGGCTCTATTTCCATTATTTCTGGCTGGCAGGTGCCGAGAACATCAAGATCGTCGGCGATGTCTTCGTCGCCTTCATCAAGATGCTGGTGGTGCCGCTGATCTTCTTCAGCCTCGTTGCCGGCATCGCTTCCATCGGCGATATCCGCAAGCTGGGCGCGGTTGGTGGGCGGGCGATCCTGCTGTTCTTCATAACCGGACAGATCGCCATCTGGCTGGGCATTGCGCTGGGAGCGATCTTCCAGCCCGGCGTAGGGCTGGACACCTCGGCCATCGACAGGGGCGAGCCGCCAACGCCCAATGAGGCTACCTGGCAGGAGATGGTCCTTTCCATGGTGCCGGATAACCCTGTGGCGGTGATGGCCGATGGCGCGGTGCTGCCGCTGATTGTCTTCTCCATCCTCATCGGCATGGGCATATTGATGGCGAAGGAGGAGGGGGCTCCGGTCCTCAAGATATTCGACAGCGGCGCCGTGGTCATGCAGCAGGTGACCGCCATCGTGATGGAGCTGACGCCTTTCGGTGTCTTCTCGCTGATTGCATGGGTTGTGGGCACGATCGGACCAGGCTCGCTCGCCGCGCTGGGACAGGTCGTCTTCCTCAACTATCTCGGCTGCCTGATCATGATCGGCGTGGTCTATATCGGCATGCTCAAGCTGATGGCCCGCGTGCCGGTGCGCGATTTCTTTCGCGGCATGGTGGATGCGATCGCGGTTGCCTATTCCACCGCCAGTTCCAGCGCGACCCTGCCGGTGACTTTGCGCTGCCTGCAACGCAATATCGGTGTCAGCCGCTCGGTTTCCAGTTTCACCGCCTCGCTGGGGGCGACGGTGAACATGGACGGCACGGCGATGTATCTGGGCCTTGCCACCGTGTTCGGCGCGCAAATCTTCGGCGTGGACCTCGACCTTGGCGACTACCTGATGGTTTCGCTGCTGGCGACGGTCGGCTCCGTCGGCGCGGCGGGCATTCCGGGCACGGGCCTGATCATGATGGCCATGGTGTTCGGAGCCGTGGGCGTGCCGCTGGAAACCATCGCTTTCGTCGCCGGTGTCGACCGGATCATGGACATGATGCGTACCACCACCAATGTCACCTCGGATGCGGCCATCGCGACGACCGTGGCGGCGATGACCGGTGAACTGGACCGCGAGGAACTGGTCAGCGCGGACGACATCTAGGCGGCGGTTGCGCCTTTCAGTCCTTCCGCCAAGCCGGGATTGCGCTGGCTCACTTCGGCGAGGAAGCGCTCACGCCATTCGGAATTGAGCGTGTCGCGCTGCATGCGCAGCGTCACACCGTCCTTGTCGATCGGCGCCGATTCCAGGCCCACCAGCCGTGCAACCCGGTCCACCGCAGCCTGCGGATTGGCCGTGACATCTTCATAGAGGATATGGAGCGGCCGCATCCGCTGCTTCTTGAAGAAGGCCTTCCAGCTTGCATCGGCTGTCAGCAAGGTTTCCAGGCGCCGACGGATATCATCATATTCATAGGAGGCCGAGCTGTCGGCAGCTCCCATGTCCGACCGGATCTGCCCGGTACGCAGGGCGCGGCTGATCGAGATGGCTTGTCCCAGCTTGTCGGCGCGCTCCAGATGGACGGCGCGATATCCGGCGAAGCGGTCGAGGAGCCGGGACTTTGCGAGGCCGGGCATATCGAACCAGAAGAGCTTGGCGGCGCGGAGCCCGTTGGAGCTGGCCGCCACCTGCTCGAAATGGTGCATCTGCGCTTGCAAGCTGGCCGGGTCGGCCGGATCGGCGAATCGGCGGCGCATATGGCCGTGGGTGAAATATTCGAGCGGTTTGCCCAGCTTCCCGGTGCTTTCGAGCAGCTGACAGAAATAGCTGCTGCCCGAGCGGGGATGCGTGCAAACCAGGTAGCCGGGGATATCCTGCCCGGTGCCCGTCATGCCTGCCGCCCCTTCGGTTTTTCCAATGCCTTCTTGCGGTAGCTGCACAAATCCACCACCGGGCAGCGCCAGCATTCGGGCGTGCGCGCCTTGCAGATATAGCGGCCGTGCAGGATCAGCCAGTGATGCGCGCCGAGGCGGAAGGGTTCGGGGACACGCTTCTCCAGCTTCGCCTCGACCTGCTCGGGCGTCTTGCCCTTGGCGAGGCCGGTGCGGTTGCCGACGCGAAAGATATGCGTGTCGACCGCGAAGGTCTCATGCCCGAACCAGCAATTGAGCACGACATTGGCCGTCTTGCGGCCCACGCCGGGCAGCTTCACCAGCTCCTCGCGGCTATCCGGAACCTCGCCACCATATTCGTCCACCAAAAGCTGGCTGAGCGCGATGACGTTCTTGGCCTTGGAGTTGAACAGGCCGATGGTCTTGATGTGCTCCCTCAAGCCCTCTTCGCCCAGGTCGAGCATCTGCTGCGGGGTCTGCACCTTGGCGAACAGCGCGCGCGTCGCCTTGTTCACGCCCACATCGGTCGCCTGGGCAGAGAGGGCCACCGCGACGACGAGCTGGTAGGCATTGCCATATTCCAGCTCGGTCTCGGGCTCGGGATTGTCCTCTGCCAGGCGGCGGAAGAATTCGAAAATCTGGTCCTTGGTCATGGAGAGGTCAGAGGCCGAGCACGTCCTGCATGGTGTAGCGCCCGGCGTCCCGGCCGATCAGCCAGGCGGCACCCTTCACCGCGCCATTGGCGAAGATCATGCGGTTTTCGGCGAGATGGGTGAGCTGCAGCCGCTCCTGCTCGCCGGCGAAATAGACCGAATGCTCGCCCGCGATGGTGCCGCCGCGCAATGCCGCGAAGCCGATCGCGCCTTCGGCCCGCGCACCGGTATGCCCGTCGCGCCCGCTTTCCATGACTGCGGACAGATGCGTGCCGCGTGCCGCCGCCGCCGCTTCGCCCAGCAGCAGCGCGGTGCCGCTGGGGGCATCGACTTTCATCCGGTGATGCATCTCGACGATCTCGATATCCCAGTCCGGACCCAACCGCTTGGCCGCCTCGCCCACCAGATGCGCCAGCAGCGTAACGCCGAGCGAGGTATTGCCCGTCTGCAGCACAGGCACCGCCTGCGCCGCATGATCGATGGCGAGGTGGTGTTCGTCGGTAATGCCGGTGGTCCCGATCAGGATCGGGATGCCTGCGCCGATTGCCGCATGAAGGTTGCCCTGAAGCGCTGCCGGGGCGGAGAAATCGACCAGCGCGTCGCTCGCATCGGCGAGCTTCGCCACGTCGTCTCCCCTGTCCGCACCGCCTGAACATTCGTGCCCCGTCGCCACAATCGCCTCGGCCAGCGCGTGCCCCATGCGCCCTTCGCTGCCGATAATTCCGATACGCGCCATTGCCTAATCCCCTTTGCTGGTGCTTCATGCTGCCTATGAGCAATATCCGCAATATCGTGATCCTCACCGGCGCGGGGATAAGCGCCGAAAGCGGTCTTCGAACCTTCCGCGCGGAAGACGGCTTGTGGGAAGATCATCCGGTGGAACAGGTCGCCACGCCCGAAGGATTCGCCGCCGATCCCGATCTCGTCCAGCGTTTCTATGACGAGCGGCGCGCCGGGGTGATGGCAGCCCAGCCCAACGACGCGCATGTGGCGCTCGCCCATCTCGATGAGAAGTGGGAAGGCGAATTGCTGATCGTCACGCAGAATATCGATGACCTTCATGAACGCGCCGGGGCGAGCCGCATGCTGCATATGCATGGCGAGGCGCTCTCCGCCTGGTGCATGGCCTGCGATATGCGCCATCACTGGGAAGGCGCGCTGAGCGACCGCCCGCCATGCCCGGCCTGCGGCGAGTCGGCACTGCGGCCCGACATCGTGTGGTTCGGTGAAATGCCCTATCGGATGGATGCGATCTTCGCCGCTTTGGCGGAGGCCGACCTGTTCGTTTCCATCGGCACCAGCGGCGCAGTCTATCCCGCCGCCGGATTCGTCCAGCAGGCACAGCTTGGCGGTGCGCGCACGCTGGAATTGAACCTCGAACAGAGTCTGGGATCGCGGCAATTCGACGAGACTCGTCTCGGCACGGCGAGCGAGCTGGTGCCACAATGGGTGACGGAAATGGTGGGCGAATAGGCCGCGCGGCCTGTGGTTCGGATGTGCCGTTAACGACTCCGGCTGCCGATTTCCCGATTCTGGACAGCGCCAATCATGGCATTGCTCGCGTGGGCGCAGATGGCGCACATCCGCGCCCCATGGCGGTGGCCGCGGCAGGCGACGCGAGGCTCGGCCGCAAGGGGGAAATGATGACGCGACACACGAGTTCTCCGGTCCAGGAATTGCGCGACGCCGTGCGCCAGGAAGCGCAGATGGGCGCGATCATTCGCAAGCGTGGGGGGCAGAAGATGCCTGGCACGCTTGTGAATGCCACCATTGCGGGCTTCTGCATGGATAGCCCTTTTCGCGGCAATGTGGGTGAGACCTATTACATCCTCATCCCGGGGCTCGAGAGCCAGACGGTCCAGTTGAAATGGACGTCCGTCCACCTGCACGGCTTCGCACTGGAAAAGCCGCTGCACCCGGTCATCCTCGCGCAGCTGTGCGAGAGCGAGATGATCGAGGGACCCGGCCTGGTCTCCCTTTCCGGAGGTGCGTCTGAGTACCCGCAGCTTCACCGTAGCGGCACATCGCTGCGCGAACGCCTGATTCGCCGCGCGGTTGGCTGAGCTGGCCATGGTGCAGGATGAACAGGATCGCACCGGACAGCCGGCTCGCAACCACGCGCCGCTGGCAAGCTGCTTCGCCGGCTATGGCATGGTGAATGGCCGCATCGTGTGGCTACGCGAAAGTGCGAGTGCCGAGCGGCCTGCGGAGCCTGTCTCAACGTGAACCCAAGCGGAGTTTTCCGCTCGCGCATGCAGTTCCCCGCCTGCCCATTCTTGATGGGCCCGAAAGGCTTTCCCGTCACCCGCGAGCACGCTTGAAATGTCTGCTCAGTCATTCTCGGCGGGGCGATATGCTCTCGTGAAAAATACCAATTGACGGAAATTCCTCACTTTCTTGCTTTCTGTCAAATCCCCGGCTCTGCCCTGCGGCTACTACAAATCACAGGCCCGGTCGTGGGCTAAGCGAGCGTTCGGTCCTCGGATGCTCGCGTAATTGGTCGCAAATAGGGGGTTACATAATGACAAGTTGGAAATTGGCTTCGCGCGCCTCTGGCGTCGCGATGACGGTCGCACTCGCCTTGGGTTCCGGTGGACTGGCGCATGCCGGTGAAATCATCGAACTCGAATCGGTTCTGGGTGACGGATTCATCCTGATCGATCCGGATGAGAATGTCGTCGAGCCGGGCGGGGCTCCGGTCACCACCGATCTCAACAATGACGACTTCATGTCGGACAATGGTTTTGCCCCCAACGGCGTCGCGAACTGCCTGATGGCCAGCAATGGCCTGGCCTGCGATGCGGAGCCCGGTTCCGGCAAGCGCATCAAGCACAACCTCACCGGTATGGGCGCACTCGATACGGTCTGGGCTGTCGAGGCTTCCGGCGGAACGACCGAATATTTCACCTTCGGCAAGATCACCAACCAGACCGACCTTCGCATGACGGGTTTCCGGATCGAGGTCGGCACGGGTAGCGGCGATAACTTCGTCCTCGCCTCGCAAAGTGGCGAGGCCCTGAGCATGGACCAGGTGGCCGAACTGCTGGGTAAGGCTGCCGAGTGGGAAGGCAATGGCGGCGTTGACGGGCAGAACCCGCTACAACGCGCGTTCTTCCCCGACGGGCTTTTCGGAACCGGCGGCCAGGAAGGTGAAGAGGGATACTTCACCGCGCCGGACCGGTCGGGCTTCTACTTCGTGCCCGAGGGCAGCGACACCCTGGTCACGGACGGTATCTGGGGCGGCTATGCGGTCCTGTTCGGGAATGGTGTGCTGTCGCGCAACCAGGTGCCCGAGGCCCTGTTCTTCGACAATGACGGCGATCCGTCGACAGAGGCCGAGCTGCTCTACTGGAAGGCGGGCGACCTGTGGCTCGATGGCGACGGCATCGTCCAGGATGCGGCGGCGGTCGATGCGCTGCTCGCCCGGGACGACTATTATGTCGACATCATCGAGGACCTGTCGAACGCCAACCTCAACTATTCCATCGACGTTGGCGATATTGCGGGCGAGCAGTTGACGATCCGCTTCGTGCCGGTATTCGCGCCCATCATCATGGCGGCGGAAACCGACTTCCAGTTCGACGTCGCCGTGTCCCTCGACCAGACGGAGATCCCCTACCTCTTCTACGACCAGTCCACCGCGACCGGCAGCGAAGTGACGATCAACCCGATCTTCGCCGATTTCCAGGAAGTGACCGGCGCGCTCAACTCGCTGTCCTCCGATGCGGAGATCCGGCAGGGGCTGGAGACGGCCGCAACCAGCTATTTGCGCAATTTCGGCATCCAGGCCCAGCTCGCCAGCCGCGACCAGCTCGAACTGGTGCTGCGCCATGTCGATGACAGCCGTACCAGCCATGACGGCCGCATCGCCGTCTTCCTGTCGGGTTCGCTCTCGACCGGCGATATCGAGCAGTCGGCCAATGGCGCCGGTTCCGACTTCGACGGGATGGCCCTGGCAGCCGGTGCCGACTACCGCCTGGCCGAGAATCTGCGCCTGGGTGCAGCCCTTGGCTATGGCCAGAACTCCGCGGATATCGACTTCGATCGCGGTGAGCTGGAAGTCGATGCGCTGACCGTGATGGGCTACGGCTCCTACGGTGCGGATACCGGGTTTTATGTCGATCTCGTCGGCGGCCACTCTTGGGTGGATTTCGACAATGATCGCGACATCAATATCGGTTCGCTGTCCCGCCATGCTTCGAGCGAGACCGATGGCCGCCAGTGGAACTTCGCCGCAAAGGCCGGCTATGGCGTCGAACTCGGCCCGGTGATCCTGGGGCCCAGCATCCAGTATCACTATTACGACCTGGAAGTGGATGGCTATGCGGAAAGCGGGGCAGGCGCCCTGTCGATGACCGTGGACGCCATGGAATTCGCTTCCGAGACGCTGTGGCTCGGCGGCCAGGTGGAACTGCCGATCGCGAGCGGTGCCAACAGCTTCGAGCCGCGCCTGTCGGCACATTGGGTGAAGGAATTCGAGGATGAGGGCGCTTTCGTGGCAACCGCATTCACCGATGGCCTGCTGCCCTTCATCACGCCGATCGATGCGGTCGACGATGAATATGTCCGCGTGGGCGCAGGCGTGACCGGCCATTTCCAGGCCAGCAGCAGCATGCCGATCGACGTGTCGATCAACTATGACGGCACGCTGGCCAATCGGGATTATGACGAGCACCGCGTCAGCCTGGAAGCCACCGCACGCTTCTAGGACTCCCAAAGCCAGGAGGCACGAGATGGAGGCGTCCGGCGCATGCGTCGGGCGCCTCGCTCTTTTTGGGATGGAGTCGCGGGGGCGACCTCCTCAGCCGATAGTACTCCCGCACGCCTTGCACGCCGGGTCCTTGGCAATCTTCAGGCTGCGCATGCCCGGCTTCAGTCCATCGAGCAGGTGGAGCTGGCCCCATTGCGGCTCGCCCATGCCGCCATTTCCGCTGACGAGGATGCGCACGGCCTGCATCGCGGCAAAGCTCGCCGCCCAGCCGGCCATCGCGCCCAGCATGCCGTCTTCGGCACAAGTGTCGCAATCGTCGGCATCGAAAGCATCGCCGACATAGCAGCGATAGCAGGGCTGGCCGACCAGGTGTCCGGCAAAGGCGCCGACCTGTCCCTGAAAGCGTCCGACCGCGGCGGAGAGGAGCGGGACACGCTCTGCCACGCAGGCATCGGAGACGGCGAGGCGGGTGGCGAAATTGTCCGTCCCGTCGAGCACGAGGTCGACGCTCTCGACCACGCGCGCGGCGCTTTCGGGCGTGATGCGTGCATCGGAAATGGTCACGTCCAGCGCATTGTCGAAATTGGAGACCCAGCGGCGCGCGGCCACCGCCTTGCCATGGCCGATATCGCGGGTGGTGTAGATGGTCTGGCGTTGCAGGTTGGTGAGATCGACATCGTCATCGTCGACCAGTGTCAGCGTCCCGATTCCGGCTGCTGCGAGATATTGCAGCGCCGGCGCGCCGATCCCGCCCAGCCCAACCAGCAGCACATGGCTTCCCGCCAGCGCCGCCTGCCCCGCGCCGCCGATTTCGGGCAGCACGATATGGCGGGCAAAGCGTTCGAGCCGCTCGGGCTCCATGCCGGTGGACGGGGTGTGGGCAACAGGCTCGGCCATCTGTGCATCCCTAGCGCTATTGCCGGGCGGGTAAAGCGGGGGATGCGCTTTCCTACAAGCTGTGGACGATGCGATCGGGGCTGCTGGCTCTTTCGACATGTGGATAGCGGGCGGGAAAGCGGTTCCCCCTTTGGGAGGTGTCAACTTGGCACCTAGGCCCATTTCCCTAGGATTTCTGCGGGTCTGCGGGGCCTTCGACAGGGTGGCAGACTGTCAACTTTGTCAGTTTTGCAGCCTGTGCACAGCCCTGTGGATAGCTTGCGGACAAGCCTGTGCACCGCGCCGGGATAACCCCGGGCGGTGTACTTGTCGGCAAGTCTGTGGATCGGCGGTGGAAGCCTAGCGGGAAAACCCGATAGTAACCATCAGCTCTCGAGCTGGCGGAGCAGGCTGCGGACGTCACCATCCATATCGGCATCGCGCTGGCGCAGGTCCTCGATCAGGCGCACCGCGTGGATCACGGTGGAATGATCGCGGCCGCCGAACTTGCGGCCGATCTCCGGGTAGGAGCGCGGCGTCAGCACCTTGGCGAGATACATCGCCACCTGGCGCGGACGAACCACGGCACGGGCGCGGCGCTTGGAGCTCATCTCGCTGCGGTCGATGCGATAGAACTGGCACACGGTGCGCTGGATCTCGTCGATCGTGATGCGGCGGCGATTGGCCGACAGGATATCGGTCAGCTGCTCTTCGGCCAGCTGCAGAGAGACTTCCTGCCCCGTCAGCTGGGCATAAGCGACCAGCTTGTTGAGGCCGCCGACCAGCTCGCGCACGTTTCGGTTGATGGTGCGGGCGAGGAAATCGATCACATCGTCTGGCACGTCGAGCGGGGCGAACTTGGTCAGCTTCGATTCGAGGATCAGGCGACGCAGTTCGATATCGGCAGCCTGGATATCGGCGACGAGGCCCATCGACAGGCGGCTGAGCAGGCGCGGCTCCACACCGTCCAGCGCCTGCGGCGCGCGGTCGGCGGCGAAGACCAGCCGCTTGCCCTCAGCGAGGAGCGCGTCGATCGTGTAGAGCAGCTCTTCCTGTGCGGAAGCCTTGCCGATGATGAACTGGATATCGTCGACGAGAAGGAGGTCGAAGCCGCGCAGGCGGGCCTTGAACTCGATCATCTCGTTCGACTTCAGCGCCTGCACGAACTCGACCATGAAACGCTCGGCGCTGCAGTAGAAGATGCGCGCACGCGGGTGCGCCTGCAGGTAGGAGTGGCCGATGGCGTGCATCAGGTGAGTCTTGCCCTGACCGGTGGCGGCCTTGAGGTAGAGCGGGCTGAACTGCGGCTTTTCGGCCTTGGCCATGCGCTCCGCCGCGTTCTTGGCGAGCACATTGGTGGAGCCGGTGACGAAAGCGGCAAAGGTCAGCGAGGGGTCGAGGCCGACGCTGGAGGTAAAGCCATCGTCGCCGATCGATTCCATCGCCAGCGTCGCGTCATTGGCCGCGCGATGGCCGAATCCGTCATCGCCGCGCAGGTCGAGGTCGGCCAGCTTGCGGCGGCCGGGATGGACCTTGATCGAAACGTGGCGCACTTCGCTGCGGGCGATCTTCCACGCCAGCGAGAGCCGGTCATGGAATCGGTCATTCACCCAGTTTGCGGAAAACTCGGTCGGCAGGAACAGCTCAAGCGTTCCCGTTTCCTTGTTGAAGCTTCCCAGCTGGATGGGGCGGATCCACTGCGTGAAAAGCTGGTTGCCCAGATCCTTGCGCAGGCCCTGGCTGATATCCGACCAGTCGGCCTGCAGGTCCAGTGCTTCTTGCTCTTCCATGTTCTCGGTCGCCTCATCGCGCTTTGCCGGATTCCCTTGCCCGGCGTGCGGTCCCACACGTATCATCTCGTACCGTTCCTTATCCCGAGAGGCCTGCCCAGCTGTTCCCCCAGTCCCCTGGAACGAAGGCATAACTCCCCCGACCGGAAAAGCGGCATGCGCAGTCCCGGGCCCCGTTCCAGTGGCTCGTCAAATAGCAATCGAACCGGCTCGGTCGCGATCACATTTCCAGTTATGAAGATCGCGGGGCTAGGAGCAAGGGGCGTGGTGTAAAAAAAGCTAAATAAATGCGGTTGACTCGCGCGTGATCGGCGGGTTTGCGTTCAACACACTGAAAAATAAGCAAAGTTTTGTGACAGTGCTGCGAATCGCGGTTTTCCCTAGGGTTTCCGCGTTGCAGCAACGGGCTCTGCTGCAGATGCGAAAAGGGCCGGTGGCAAAAGCCCCGGCCCCGTTCCAACTTCGTTCCGCCGAAGCGGCCGAAATGAGTGGCGAATCAGAGAGCGGCGACTCGCTTGGTCAGCCGGCTCAGCTTGCGCGCAGCAGTGTTCTTGTGCAGCACGCCCTTGGCCACGCCCTTGGCCATTTCCGGCTGTGCAGCCTTCAGCGCTTCGGCAGCGGCAGTCTTGTCACCAGCGGTGCAGGCGGTCTCCACCTTCTTCACCTGGGTGCGGATGCGGCTCATGCGGGCGCCGTTGATCTCAGCGCGCTTGTTGTTGCGGCGGATGCGCTTTTTTGATTGCAGCGTGTTGGCCATGTTCGTTCCTGTCTCGTGCCGTCCGTCAGACGGCCGGTCTGTCTGTCTAAGCTATCGAAAAATGGCGGACACCCGCCGGAAAGCGCGCGACATAGGCGGCGAGACCCGAATCGTCAACCGATTGTTGGCACCCGCAAATGCCGGGCGCGAGCCACCAGGCTGGCTTGGCTTCCTACTTCTGGCAGCTTGGGCAGAACCACGTGCTGCGCCCGCCTTGCACGATGCGGCGGATAGTGCCGTCATCGCAGCGCTGGCAGGGTTCGCCCTCGCGGCCATAGACGGCAAAGCGGGTCGCGAAATAGCCCAGCTCCCCATCGGGCCTTGCATAGTCGCGCAGGGAAGAGCCGCCATCCTTGATCGATTGTAGCAGCACGTCGCGGATGGCCGGCACCAGCCTTTCGAGCGCCGGGCGATAGACTTTCCCCCCGGCCTTGCGCGGATGGATGCCGGCTCGGAACAGCGCCTCGCACACATATATATTGCCAAGGCCAGCCACCACCGACTGGTCGAGCAGCAGCAGCTTGATCGCCTGCTTGCGGCCCTTCAGCGCCGCGCGCAGGTGATCGACCGTCAGCGCGTCGCCCAAAGGCTCGGGCCCCATGGCGGCGAAGGCGGGCCAGGTATCGAGCTGCGGCGTATCGACAAGGTCGACAAAGCCGAAGCGGCGCGGATCGCACAGGGCGAAGCGGTGCGCTGCGGTTTCCAGCACCAGGTGGTCGTGCTTGTCGTCCGCCTCAGGATCGATGCGCCAGCGCCCGCTCATGCCGAGGTGGAAGATGAGCGTCGTGTCGCGGTCGGTATGAATGAGGCCGTATTTCGCCCGCCGTCCCAACGAGGAGACCGTCGCGCCGGTCAGCGCCTGGACCAGCCCTTCGGGAAAAGGGAAGCGCATGTCCGGCCGGTTTTGCCGCACGCGCGTGATGCGCTCCCCATCGAGGAAGCGCGCCAGTCCGCGCACGGTGGTTTCGACTTCGGGCAATTCCGGCATGGCGCGGTTGGTAAGGTCAGCGATCCTGCTTGTCTACGGGCCGCGCCGCACCTAGCTATCAGCCTTCAATGAGAGGCGAGGAAACCATGCCCATGACACCCTACCAGTCCAGCGTGCCCGTGTTCATCACCGTCCTGACCAACATGAAGGACTGGCTCGACAAGGCGGCCGCGCAAAAGGGCGAGGCCGAATTGCTCGAAGCCCGCCTGGCACCCGACATGTATCCGCTGGCCAAGCAGGTGCAGCTGGTTTCGGACAGCGCCAAGGGCTGCGGCGCGCGCCTCACCGGGGTGGAGGCTCCATCCATGCCCGATACCGAAGCGAGTTTTGCCGAACTGAAGGAGCGCTGCGACAAGACCATCGCCTTCCTCGAGAGCCTCGATCCTGCTGCGATCGATGCGGGCATCGCGCGGGAGATCGAACTGAAATTCCCCAATGGCGGCGGCATGCGCTTTGGCGGGCAGACATATCTGACCGGCTTCGTGCTGCCGAACGTCTATTTCCACGCCAGCATGCTCTACGCGATCCTGCGTTCGGCCGGGGTGGATATCGGCAAGCTCGATTTCCTTGCCCATCTCGGCCCCAATGTCTTCCCGCCGCCGGAGAAGGCGGACGCCTGATTGCCGGCCACGGCTTGCCGGAGTGCAGGTGACGCTTTCACTGGCACGCCTCGCCGTCAGCCGCTAAGGCGCGCGGCATGAACGACCAGGTTTCCTTTGGCTACACCGACGTAGCTCCGGAGGAAAAGACCCGCCGCGTGGGCGCGGTCTTTTCCAATGTCGCGGCCAAATACGACATCATGAACGATGCCATGTCGGGCGGCCTTCACCGCTTGTGGAAGGACCGTTTCGTCAAGCGGGTGAAGCCGCAGCCGGGCGAGGCGATCCTCGATATGGCAGGCGGCACGGGCGACATCGCCTTCCGCATGGCCGAACGCGGGGCCGAGGTGGTGGTTGCCGATATCAACCAGGACATGCTCGATGTCGGGGTCGAGCGGGCGATGAAGCGCGGGCTCACCGGCCTCACCTGGTCCTGCCAGAATGCCGAGGACCTGACCTATATCGACAAGCAGTTCGATGCCTATACGATTGCCTTCGGCATCCGCAACGTGACGCATATCGACAAGGCGCTGCGCGAGGCGCACCGCGTGCTGAAATATGGCGGGCGCTTCTATTGCCTCGAATTCTCCACCATGACCTGGCCCGGCGCGAAGGAGGCTTATGACTTCTATTCGCACAGACTGGTGCCGCAGATCGGCAAGGCGGTGGCCGGTGACGAGGAGAGCTATCGCTATCTGATCGAAAGCATCCGCCGCTTCCCCTCCATGCCCGAATTCGAGCAGATGATCCGCGATGCGGGCTTTGCGCGCACGAAGGTGGAGCCGATCATGGGCGGCCTTGTCGCGATCCATTCGGGGTGGAAAGTCTGACCCGGTGACGAAGCCTTCGACGCATCTGTTCCGCCTCTTCATCTGGGGCGTCACGGCGGCGCGTCACCGCGCGCTTGTCGGGATCGAGAGTGATCCCAACACGCCGCCGCCGGTAAAACGCATGACCAAGCTGGCGCGGTGGATTTCCTTCACCGGCAAGAGCGGCGAGCCGGACTATGCGACCGCTTTCCAGAAGATTGGCCCTGCGGCGATCAAGCTGGGGCAGACGCTCGCCACCCGGCCCGACCTTGTAGGCGAGGATGCTGCACGCAATTTGCTGAGCCTGCAGGACAGCCTGCCGCCCGTCCCCTTCGCGCTGATTAAGGCGGAGATCGAGCGCAGCTTCGAAGCGCCGATCGAAAGCCTCTTTACAGAGATCGATCCTGCCCCCGTGGGCGCGGCCTCGATCGCGCAGGTGCACAAGGGCGTGACCACCGACGGCACGATCGTTGCGATCAAGGTGCTGCGTCCCGGCATTCGCGAACGCTTTGCGCGCGACATCACCACTTATGAATGGGCTGCTGCCCATCTCGAGGCCATGGGCGGCGAAGCTGCGCGCCTGCGCCCCGCGCTGACCATCGCCAATTTCAAGCGCTGGACCAATCGCGAGCTCGACCTCAGACGCGAGGCAGCCTCGGCCTCCGAACTTGACGAAGCGATGCGCGGCATTGCCGATTATTGCATTCCCGAGATCGACTGGGATCGCACCAATGGCCGGGTGATGACGATCGAATGGATCGATGGCGTGAAGATCAGCGACGTCGCTGCGCTGAAGGCGGCGGGCCACGACCTTCCCGATATAGCCCGGCGGTTGGTGCTCGCCTTCCTGACGCAGGCGATCAGCGCGGGCTTCTTCCATGCCGACATGCATCAGGGGAACCTCTTCGTGCGGCCCAATGGCGATATCGTCGCCATCGATTTCGGTATCATGGGCCGGATCGACCGGCGCGCGCGGCAATGGCTGGCGGAAATCCTCTATGGCTTGACCACGGGCAACTACAAGCGCGTGGCCGAGATCCATTTCGAGGCGCAATATGTGCCGAGCTACCACTCGGTCGACGAATTCGCGACGGCGCTGCGCGCGGTGGGTGAACCGATGCGAGGCAAGCCGGTGAGCGAACTTTCGGTTGGCCAGATGCTGGACGGGCTGTTCGCCATCACCCGCGATTTCGACATGCAGACGCAGCCGCATTTGCTGCTGCTGCAAAAGACCATGGTGATGGTCGAAGGCATCGCCACCCAGCTCGATCCGCAGATCAATATGTGGGACGTGTCGGCCCCCTATGTGCGCAGCTGGATCCGCGACGAGCTCGGCCCGGAAAGCGCGCTGGCAAACCGGATCAAGGAAGATACCGAAACGCTGCTGCGCATCCCCGCGCTGGTGCGGCGGCTGGAGGAGCAATATCCGCCCAAGGGCGGTGCACCCGAGCCGCCGCCGCTGCCCGATATCGAGCTGATGTGGGAACGCCGCACCCGCCCGGCACGCCGCTGGCCGGGCTTCCTGCTCTCCGCCGCGCTGGGCGCTGCCGCCTTGTGGGGAGTCACGGCGGCAGGATGGCTGGGGTAAGCTGATTGGGTATTAACGCACGCCGCCTGCCGTGGGACCGCTTTGCGCATTGGGCGCCGGGCGCGGCCATGCTCGTCATGGCGTTTACCGCCGTGCTGCTGGTCGCCGCCGTGCTGACCGAGCGGACCGGCTTTTCCGAGCCCGACAGCGTCCCGTTCCCTTCTACCGAACTGGTGGAGGAGATGGTCGATGCCGAGCTTGGCGACGACGATGATCGCGATACCGACCTCGCGCTCTATGACCGGATTGCCGAGCGTGTGGCGGCGGGTGAGGACTATTATGCGGCGGCAGTTGCGGAGCAGCGCGCGGGCGACTTCCCCGTGCGTCCGGGCACCACCGTGCGGCTGCCGACGCTCGCCTATCTGAATGCGTGGATCGGGCAGGGCGGGCTGGCGGTGCTGGCGGTACTCGTCGGGCTCGCGACCCTGATCGCCTGGTGGCGCAGGCTGGACGACGAGCCGGGCGGCGAGGAGCACCGCAATATCGCCATGCTGCTGCTGGTGATTGGCGCGGGGATCGGGCTGAAGGCGGAATATCTCGTCCTGCATGAGGTCTGGGCGGGCGTCTTGTTGGCGCTCTCCTTCGGCGTGCATCGCCCCGGCAAATGGGGGCTGGCGTGGCTCGCCGCCGCGGCCGCACTCGCCATTCGCGAACATGCGCTGCCTTTCGTCCTCCTGATGGGGGCCTTCGCCTTGTTCCGCCGCGACTGGCGCGAACTTGCCGCATGGACCGGGCTGGTGCTGGTCTTCGCGGTCGTGTGGGCGGCGCATCTGGCGCAGGTCGATGCGCTGATTTCGGAGGCCGATCCGCGATCGCCCGCCTGGCTGGTGCTGCGTGGGCTCGGCGGTTGGACGCTCAACATCACCGAATCGAGCGTCCTGCACCTCGTACCCGGATGGCTGGCCGCGCCTCTGGTGCTGCTGCCCCTGCTCGGCTGGGCCGGGTGGAAGAGCGATGCGGGCCTGTTCGGTTTCCTGTTGTTCCTCGGATACGGCGTGTTCTTCATGCTCGCCGGGCGCGACAACAATTTCTACTGGGCGCTGGTGGTGACGCCCTGCTGGTTCATGGGATACGCCTTCGTGCCGCGCGCCTTGCGATCGCTGTGGAATTCGGCGCGGGGGCGTTGAGGGTATGCCGCGGCTGGTCCACAAATCTGGCATGAGGCTGCTCTCCGATCCGATCGGCTGGTGGTGCGCGCTGGGACGGCCCCTGCGCCATCTTTCGCGCGGTGGGGCCATTGCGGTGCTGCTGGTACTCGCCGCCACGCTGGCCTGGGCGGCGATCACCGTCCCGCGCACGGCGGATGCCTATGACGTAAAGGCGGAGGCCGACAAGGAAGAGAACTTCACCGACCTGCAGCTCTACGCGCATATCCATGAGCGCTTCCGGCAGGGGGAGAGCTATTACGCGGCCGCACTCGATGAGCAGCGGAGGCATAACTACCCGACAAAGCCTTTCGTCACCGTACGCCTGCCGACCATGGCGTGGATCGATACGCATCTTGCCGGCAGGGTACGCCAGCTGGCCAGTTTCGCGCTGATGCTGGGCATCGTGCTGGCATGGATCGGGGCGCTGTCACCCTTTACCAACAAGGCGGAGCGGCTAGCGGCTTCCTTCCTGTTCTTGGCTGCGGGTGGGGTGATCTTCGCCGACCGGGCGCTGCTGTTCCATGAGGTGAGCGCGGGGATGCTCGTCAGCCTCGGCATGGGGCTCTATCGCAAGCATCGCTGGTGGCCGGCGCTGATCGCGATTGCCGGGGCCTTGGCGATACGCGAACTGGCGCTGCCTTTCCTCCTCCTGTGGGGCGCGATTGCCGTGCTGGAGCGGCGCTGGAAGGAAGTGGCGGCGATCGGCGCCTTGCTGGCGATCTACGCCGTGGCGCTGGGGCTGCATGCCAATGCGGTGGCCGAATATCGCCTGCCGGGCGATGCCTCGTCCCCCGGATGGAGCGGGCTGATCGGGCCGCAAATGGCGCTGTTCTCGCTCACCCACCTTACCGTGCTGCTGTTCCTGCCGGTGGCGCTCGCTGCGCCCATCGCAGTGCTGCCGCTGATCGGCTGGATCGGGCTCGGCGGCAGGCTGGGGCTGGTCGCAACCGGCTGGTTCACCGGTTTTGCGCTGGCCATCGCGCTCTTCGCACGGATCGAGAATTTTTACTGGATCATGCTGGTCCTGCCCGCCTATGCCGCAGGCCTCGCTTTCGTGCCGCGTGCGCTGGCAGACCTTGTGCAAACGGCGCTGGGCAGGCAGGTAGCGGAAAACAAGTCTTAACCATCCCGTGCCAAGGCTGGCGCTGGATTGATGTCGGGGCTAAGCCCCCGAACAGCTTTCATTTGCCGGGAGGGCCCGAAGACATCGATGGCTGAGCCACGTGTGCTCCTGATCGTGGGCGGCGGGATTGCCGCCTACAAGTCGTGCGAACTGGTACGCCTCATCCGCAAGGGTGGGGCCGAAGTCACTTGCGTGCTGACCGATGGCGGGCAGCAATTCGTTACGCCCATGGCGTTGGCCGCCCTGTCGGGCAACCAGGTGCATACCAGCCTGTGGGACCTCAAGAACGAGGCCGAGATCGGCCACATCCAGCTTAGCCGCGAGGCGGATCTTGTGATCGTGTGCCCGGCCACGGCGGACCTGATGGCGAAGATGGCTGCCGGTATTGCCGATGACCTTGCCACCACGCTGATCCTCGCCACCGACAAGCCGGTACTCTGCGTGCCTGCCATGAATGTGCGCATGTGGGAGCATGAGGCGACGCAGCGCAACATTACCTTCCTTGCTGATGCCGGCGTGCGCGTGATGCTGCCGGACGAGGGCGAGATGGCCTGCGGCGAATTCGGCCCCGGCCGCCTGCCCGAACCGGCCGCCGTGTGGCTGGAAATCTGCGACCTGCTCGACCTCGAGCCGGGTGAGGAATATGATTACGTCCTCGAATATTTCCGTCGCATCGCCGAAATGGAAGAGGATGACGACGATGTCGGCATCGTCGACCCGCTGCCCAATCGCGGCGAGGATGGTGAGGCGATTGGCGGCGATGCAGGCGATCTGGGCCAGATCATCCAGCGTTCCTACATTCATGGCGAGCATGAGGACGAGGAGCTCGAGGAAGCGGCGGACGGCGAAGGCGCCGACCTGCCCGAGCCCGACGATACCGATCCGGACGCCGTCGTGGCGAAGAAGGGCAAGGCCAGCGCCGCCCCGCCGACCGACCGCGAGGCGATCAACCATACAGTCAACAAGCGCCAGGCCGCTCCCCAGCCTTTCGAAGGCGAGGAAGCCGCCGCTCCCACGCAGCCGCTCGAACCGGCCATGGCCAAGATGGTGGCCGAGCCGCTGGAAGGCGGGCCGGTGTTCGACGACGATCCCAAGAAGCGCCCGCTTTATGGCAAGCACCTGCTGATCACCGCAGGCCCGACGCACGAGCCGATCGATCCGGTGCGCTATCTCGCCAACCGCTCTTCCGGCCGGCAGGGCTTCGCCATTGCCGCAGCCGCCGCGGCGGCGGGGGCCAAGGTCACGCTGGTGGCTGGCCCGGTCAATCTCGCGACCCCGGCAGGCGTCGATCGCGTGGACGTGGAAAGCGCCGAAGCCATGTCGGCGGCGGTGAAGGATGCGCTGCCCGCCGATTGCGCGGTGATGGTCGCCGCCGTTTCCGACTGGCGCCCGCGCGATTATCACGAGGAAAAGATCAAGAAGCGCGGCAATGCACCGCCTGCGCTGATGCTGACCGAGAATCCCGATATCCTGGCCATGGTCTCCGCCAGCTCCAAGCGGCCGGACCTGCTCATCGGCTTCGCCGCCGAGACCGAGAACGTGGTCGAAAATGCCCGCAAGAAGCGCAAGAGCAAGGGCGTCGACTGGATCGTCGCCAACGACGTCTCCGGCGACGTGATGGGCGGCACCGACAACAAGGTTCACATCGTGCGCGAGCGCAAGGTCGAGAACTGGGAAGAAATGAGCAAGATGGACGTCGCCTGGAAGCTGATCCAGGCGATTGCCGACCAGTTGGAGAAGGTGAATGGCTGATCGTGTTCCCATCCAGATCAAGCGCCTGCCGCATGGACACGGGCTGGAACTGCCCGCCTATGCCACCGAAGGCGCGGCGGGCATGGACGTCCTCGCAGCCGAAAACATGATCCTGCGGCCCGGCATTCCCCATGCCGTCGCCACCGGTTTCGCCGTCGGCATTCCCGACGGATACGAGATCCAGGTGCGTCCGCGCTCTGGTCTCGCGCTCAAGCACGGCATCACCGTCCCCAACACGCCGGGCACGGTGGATTCGGATTATCGCGGCGAAGTGAAGGTCATCCTGATCAACCACTCGCAAGACAACTTCCAGATCCAGCGCGGCGATCGCATCGCCCAGCTGATCGTCTCTCCCGTCACGCTGGCGGAGTGGGAAGAGGTGACCGAGCTGCCGGAGACCGAGCGCGGAAAAGGTGGCTTCGGCTCCACCGGCGGCTACGCCTCGCTCTAGATCATCTGGCTCTAACGCGCCCTTGACGGCCCGCGCGCCCGTCGCCAATCTTGCAGCCACCAACGCAACCGGAAAGGTTTATGCAGGAGATTGTCCTCCGCTGATGTGAGCTTGCCGCGTCTATCGCGGCCGGCTCGTCACGCGCATCGTGTGCCGCAGGCTGACTGCCTGCCGCTCGCCCATGCGCATGGATTTCATCCAGGCGGACGAGACATCCCAGTGAACATTTCGAAATACGAACAGCGTGTGCTGCATGCACTCGCGCAGGGCGGACAAATCCGTCCGATCAAGAACGATACCGGCAAGATAACCGAGGTCGATTGCTTCAATCGCGACGGCTTCCGGCTGGCCGATTGCACCATGCCGGTGTTCCAGAAACTGCGGCGCAAGCGGCTGATCGTCAGCCGCAATGGCGGCCCCTATCGCATTAACCGCGACGGGTTGTCGGCGGTGCGGGCGCAGCTGGACAACCGATAGGAAGGGGCGGGGCAGGTTCGCGCCTGTCCCGCTCTAGTCGAAGCGGATGAGGAACAGCGTTGCCCGGTAGAGCGAGTCGATCGGCGCGCCAGTAGCGTCGAGAGCGGGGGTGAATTCTGCAGTATCGCTGATTTCGCGGCAGGAGCGGCGGCGGTTGCCGTTACTCCAGTTCGGATATTGGATTTCGCAATCCAGAACCTCCCCGTCGGCACCGACATGGAAGCGCATCTGGACGATGCGGCTGGAATGATTGACGATCACATTATCGGGAAACCGCATCCGCTCGCCTACGACCTGCGGATTTTCCAGGACGGGAGCGCGTGCGAAGCCTGTCTGGTCAGGCGGACCGAATTCCCACTCACTCATGAGATCCCGCTCGCAGTCTTCCATCAGCGTCCGCGCAGTTTCCATGGCGTCAAGTCGCAGAGTTTGGGGCGCCATGGCGGAGCCATCGAAATAGAGCTGGGTCGCTTCCCAGGTGAAAGGCACGGCTATGTTCACATCGGGGCGTTCGGGCAGGTGGTAGATGAAGCTGCCAAAGGCATTGGTCCCGGCGCCATTGCGGGTGTCGTCCACGCGTCCCTGAAATGCAACCATAGGCCCGCTGCGATAGCTGCTGCCGATCGCCACGATATCCTTCGCCTCTTCAGGCTCTCCAAAACTTGCACGGGCAAAGATCGCCCTGCTGTCGTCCCGCTGCATGGTTGGCCCCGCAACGCTTACGCGGAATGCTGTAAATGGTCCCCAGCTGCGAATGAACATGGTGGTGTCGCCCGGCTCCAGCGCGGTGAAAGAGCGGACCAAGGTGCAGCTCTCGTCGTCGCTGTCGATTTCCCACTGTCCGACCGGTTCGATCATGCGGTTCGCAGCCTGCGCTGCCACGGGAAGCGGGAGGGCGAGGGCGGTGGCCAGAAGTGCAAGCCTGATCATCGTTACAGACTCCCCATCCACTCGGTGAACGGCCCCGAAAAGCTCTCATCCACGCTGCCGATGCTGGCGCCTTCGGTCATATGGTTGTGATCCTTGAGGTAGAGCATGGTCGGGCAATTGGCCGCAGCTCCTTCGGCGCACAGGCTCGCTTCGGCGGCTTCGGCGAAGTCGTGGAACAGCTGCGGGTCGTATTCGGCCCAGGCGATCATCAGCGGCAGGCTGGTCGCGCCCAAGCGTTCGATGGAAGGCGCGGCGGTCAGCAGGCTGGCATCCTCGCCATAATAGGGGTGCGGGTCCTCACCCTGTTCCAGCGCATAGGCGGGGCTCATCAGCACCGCGCCCTGCACGCCGACGAATTCCTCGCCATGGATGGAATCGGTCGCGACATAGTCCGCCACCACATTCGCCCCGGCGGAGTGGCCCCACAGGATGATGTGGTCGGGATCGCCGCCATGTTGGGCGATGTTCGCTCGCACCCAGGCGATAGCAGAGGCAAGGTCCGCGCTGGCGGCGGGATAGGGATTATCGGGCGCGAGGCGGTAATCGATGTTCACGCCAACCATCCCGTTGCGCGCGGCCCATGCGGTGGCGCTTTGCGGGTAATAGGCGCCCTGCTTCGATCCGCCGACGAAACCGCCGCCATGGACATAGAGCAGCACCGGGCGGCTGATGCCCTCCTCGGCAGCGTTGAACGTGTAGAGGTCGAGCTGTTGCGCCGGATCGTCGCCATAGGCGACATTCTCGGTCATGGTGACATCGTCATAGGGCGGGGCATCGACCAGCGGGGCGAAGATGTCGAAGCTGGCGGGATCGATCACCTGGCCTGCCTCGCGGATCATCGCCGCCTGTTCCTCGGGAACGCCGGGCCATTCGCGCGCGGCGGTATCGGTCGCCTCGTCTGGTGCGGTTTCGCCGCATGCAGCCAGTGCCATGGCCAGCGTGGCCGCGCCGATCAGTTTCTTCATCTCTCATCCCTCCCAAGTTTCCTTTGCGGGAGAGACTGCCGCAGATTGCGGGCAAAGAAAAGGCGGGCCTCCCCCGCGTCGCGTTGAGGGAGGCCCGCCCGACGTCCCCGGGGAGTTACCCCGGAACTGATAATCTGTCCGCGCCCTAGCGGTCGTTGCGCTTCACCGGCTGGTCTTCCGGAGCGATGGAGATGCGCACCGTCTCACCCGAATTGCCGGGGAAATCGGTGAACATCGCCTCGATCAAATTGGGCACGAGATATTGCAGGCGATTGGAGGTGGAGACCGCCTCCGCACTGCCTTCGAACAATCGCTCGCCCGTCTGGCCATTGTCGATCTTCAGCGAAATGCCGCTGGTAAAGATCGTGTAGCTGTCAATATCGCGGCCGCCATAATAGCCGTCGAAGAACGGGTCGTAGAAGCCGTAGCCCCAGCTACGGTTGGGCAGGTAGGCCACGCGCGGACGGCCCAGCCGGTCGCGATAGACGAAGGGCGTGTAGCCGTACCACGAACGGTAGAAGGGATCGCGGAAGCCGGTGTAGTTGGTGCGCACGCGTTCGCGCCCGTCATCCACGCCATAGGCGAAGCGTACCAGCAGGTTGGCGCTTTCGGGATTGTCCGTCTGCGTATAGCCGAGCTCGGCCATCTCCGCCTCCACGCGATCGGCGTAGAGCGCGAATTCGAGGCCGCCGGCAAGCTCCGGATCGTCCGCTACCACGGCGAAGGTCTGGCCCTGCGGCGCGGGCAGCTGGCTTTCGAAGCGTGAGACATCCGCGCGGAAAGGCGTGGCGCAGGCGGCAAGGCCTGCCAGCATCACGGCACCGGCGGCAATCTTCAAACCCCTGCTCAATTTGTTCAGTCCGAACATGGCATTACTCTCTGTTAGGCCGGATCTCTTGCCCGGTTTCGACCTCTTGCGAGACGACACGTCTCCATCTTGCGCGCGGCAATAGCAAGCGCGCCATGAACCCATTTTGAATGGGGCAGGGCGAAAGTGCCGGAAAATCCAGCAAAAACAGCAGTATGATTCGCCTTTTCGCGCCCTCAGCCGCGAATCAGGCCCAGCGCTTCATAGGCAGCCTTGAGCGTGGGCGAAGCCAGCTCGCGCGCCTGCGCCGCCCCGCGCGCGAGAATCGCATCCAGCGCCTCGCGGTCCGCCTTCAGCTCCACGAAACGGTCGCGGATGGGGGAGAGCGTTTCCACCAGCAGCTCCGCCAAAGCAGGCTTGAAGGCGCCGAAACCCTGCCCGCCGAAATCACCCAGCACGGCATCGACGCTGGTTCCGGCGAGCGCGGCGTAAATGGCGACGAGGTTGAGCGCTTCGGCCCTCTCTTCCAGCCCCTTGGCCTCGCTAGGCAGCGGTTCGGGGTCGGTCTTGGCCTTCTTGACCTTCTTCGCCATTGTGTCGGCATCGTCGGCCAGGTTGATGCGGCTCATGTCCGAGGGATCGGACTTGCTCATCTTCGCGCTGCCGTCCCGCAGGCTCATGATCCGCGCCGCTTCGGGCGGGATGATCGGGTCGGGCAGGGTGAAAACCGGCGCTTCCTCCGAGGCGAAGTCGTTGTTGAACTTCTGCGCGATGTCGCGCGCCAGCTCCAAATGCTGCTTCTGGTCCTCGCCCACCGGCACATGCGTCGCCTGGTAGAGCAGCACGTCCGCCGCCTGCAGCACGGGATAAGTGAACAGGGCAACCGATGCGCCTTCGCGGTTCTTGCCGGACTTGTCCTTGAACTGCGTCATGCGGTTCAGCCAGCCCATGCGCGCGGTGCCGTTCAAGAGCCATTGCAGCTCGGAATGGGCGGGAACCTGCGCCTGGTTGAACAGCACGGCCTTGTTCGGATCGACCCCGCAGGCGACCAAGGTGGCGACCAGTTCCAGCGTGCTGGCATGCAGCTCCGCCGGGTCATGCGGCATCGAAATGGCGTGCAGGTCGGCAAGGAAGATCATGCACTCGCCGCCCGCGGCCACTGCCTCGTCCTGCAGCTTCACATAATTGCGGATCGCCCCAAGGTAATTGCCGAGGTGCGGCTGGCCGGTGGGTTGGATGCCGGATACGACGCGCATAGCTATTCTCTTTCTGAATTCTGGAAACAAGGCTGCCCGTCAGGCCCGGGCAGAGGGCGCTCTCAGTTGAAGCAGCCCGACCAGAACCAGGCCGCCCGGCCACGCACCGCGAAACGCAGGGGGGCAACGCCAGAAGAAAGAAATCCGAATTTCATGGAAGCCGCCTTACCAGACGTAACTCGTTCTGCAAGACAGCGAGTGGCGCACGATGTCCGCGCTACTTCGCCGCTTTGCGCTTGATGAGCTTTGCTACAGTCGCCCTGTCGATAGCACCGACAAACAATGCCACCGAGAAATAAATTCCCGCGCCCGCCACGGCGATGACACCGAGGGCCGTGACGCGCTCAAACACATTACCCGCATACCAGCCCTCAAAGGCATCGCGCAGGAACCACAGCGCCGCGCCCATGGCGGCGGCGGCCACCAATTGCTTTGCCAGCCTGCCGAGCAGGACGGCGGGCGCGTGATAGTGGCCGCGCTTGACGAGGATCGCATAGAGGATCGCGCAATTGAGCCATGCGCCCACGGCGCTCGCCGCCGCTACCCCGACCACGCCGAAGCGCTGGAGGAAGGCGATGTTGAAGCCGATGAAGAAGGCGAGAGCCACCAGCGCGGCATAGACCGGCGTGCGCGTGTCGGAACGGGCATAGAAGCCGGGCACCAGTACCTTGACCAGCACATAGGCGGGCAGGCCGAAGACGAGTGCCACCAGCACCTCGCCGGCAATGCGCGCATCCTCGATCGAGAGGCGGCCGCCCTGAAAGAATACGGTGACGAACTCCACCCCGCAGATCGCCATGGCGACTGCTGCGGGCAGGGTAAGCAGCATGGCCAGTTCTATCGCATCGGTCTGCACGGCGGAGGCGCCCGCCTTGTCCTTCGCCGCGATATGGCGCGAGAGCGAGGGCAGGATCGCCGTCGCCAGCGCAATGCCGATGATCCCCAGCGGCAGCTGGTTCAGCCGGTCGGCATAGTTCATGTAAGTGACGTTGGAGCCTTCCAGCGCGTTGAGGAAATAGACCTGCACCAGCGTGTTGATCTGGTAGGCGCCCGCGCCGAATGCCGCGGGTAGCGCAATCCAGCACAGCCGCTTCACTTCCGGCGTCACCTTGGGCAGCTGCAGGCTGGGTTTGAAGCCCGCCACGCGCGTCCAATAGTACAGCCACAGGAGCTGCAGCACGCCCGCCGCGCTGACTGCGAAGGCGACGAGGTAGACCGCATCGCGCAGCTCGCCCCCGTTCGCCATCCAGTAATCCCCGCCCAGCAGGGCGGCGATCAGCACCAGGTTGAGGATGATCGGGAAGCTCGCCCCCGGCGCGAACTTGCTGACCGAATTGAGCATGCCGGTGAACAGGGTCACCAGGCTGATCAGAGCGATATAGGGGAAGGTGATGCGGGCGAGGTCGGTCGCAAAGCCGAGCTGGTCCGCATCGCCGCGCCATTCGGGCGACCATAGCCAGATGATCGCGGGCATGGCGATCTCGGCTATCGCGCACAGGATAATCAGCGCGGGCAGGAATACGCTGAGGACGTCGTTCGAAAACTGCGCTGCCTGTGCATGGCCATCGTCGCCAGCATCGTCTCCCTGCTGCACGCGCTTGGAGAACATCGGCACGAAGGCGGCGGAAAAGGCGCCCTCGGCGAACAGGCGGCGGAAAACATTGGGCAGGATGAAGGCCTGCAGGAACGCGTCCGTCGCCTCATTCGCGCCCAGCACGCGCGAGAAGATCATCTCGCGCGCGAGGCCGGCAATGCGGCTGACCAGCGTCAGCGAGCTGATCGTTCCGACATTCCTCAGCAGGCCCATCGTCCCGCCCTCTCAGCGAGCCTTGCGCCCGCCGGGCTTCATCAGCCCTCGTCGCCCGAAGGCGGCGTGTCGCCTGCGGCAGGGGCTGCGCCGGCAGCGGCGGCATCCTGCGCCTGCTTGGCGCGTAGCTGCTGCACGTAGAGGCCGTTGAAGTCGATCGGGTCGAGCAGCAGCGGCGTGAAGCCGGCATCGCGCACCGCATCGGCAATAACGCGGCGGGCGAAGGGAAACAGGATGCGCGGCGCTTCGGCATAGGTGAAGGCGTGCTTCTGGTCGTCCGGCATGTTGCGCATGCCGACGAGGCCGCAGAAGGCCAGGTCGACGATATAGGCGACGCCTTCCTTCGTCTTGGCGGTCGCGGTGATCTTCAGTTCGACCTCGGACAGCTCCTCGTTCACCTTGCGCGAGGCGATGTTGAACTGCACGTCCATTTCCGGCTGCGAGGTCCACTGGAAGCTTTCCGGCGCCTTGGGATTCTCGACCGAGAGATCCTTCACATACTGGCTGACGATGCCCGCCACCGGCTGGGTGTCGGCACCATTGGGAGCCGGCTGGTTGTCGAGATTGGTGAGAACGTCGCCTTCTTCGGCCATGACTGTCGAACTTCCGTTTCGCTGGGGCGGGAGCGCGTGCGGCCCGCCTGTTGATCCTTGATGTGCTGGCTGGCGCGCCTAGCACTGCCATGGCCCGCCCGCAACGTGCCTGTGCGGTTTCGCCCCGTCGGGCAGCCTTTCGTTCAGCTGGCATTTCGGTGAAATGTTGCAGTAATCGGACGACCGAGCGAATTGTTGCGCCATCGTGCGTTGTCCATTTGTAATTAGGGCCTATCTGGGCCACAATTGCTTCTCATGCGCGCATTGCGCTCCGTTTCGGGGTTCGGGCGCGCCCGAAGACCGTCATACGGGACATGAATGTGATAGTTGAAATCGCCATCCTCGCCATGGTTGCAGCCTTCTTGGGGCTGCGTCTCTATTCCGTGCTGGGCCGCCGGGCCGAGCAGGAAGAGGAGATCGTGCACAATGGTTTCGACCGGGCGGATGACCAGGGCCGCGTCCCTCCCTCTCCCACGGCGGTGGAGGAAGCCCCGCGGCTGGAACGCCCGATCACCGGTTTCCCGCCCGCGATCGAACAGGGATTGCGCGAAATTGCGGGGTCCGATCGCCGCTTCGACCTGCTCGCCTTCCTCGATGGCGCGAAGGGTGCCTATGAAATGGTGCTCGAAGCCTTCTGGCGCGGCGACAAGGAAGAGCTGAAGGAACTGTGCGACGATGACGTCTATGCCAGCTTCGCCACCGCGATCGACGCGCGCGAGGAAGCGGGCCACACGCTCGACAACAAGCTGATCCGCATTGAGGACACCACGGTGCATTCGGCCATGCTCGACGGGCAGATCGCCCGCATCGCGGTGCGCTTCGTGTCCGACATCGCCGCTGTCACGCGCGACAAGGATGAGAATGTCATTGCCGGCTCGCTGGACGATGCGGTGGAAAGCCGCGACATCTGGACCTTCAGCCGCGACGTGCGCAGCAACGATCCGGCCTGGCTGCTCGACGAAACCGACGAAGGCTGATCCTTCCGCCGATGGGGGCGCGTGATCCCGTGACATCGATGGCGCGCTTTTCTTCCGTTCGACATGTGTTGGCGGCGGTGCCTGCACTGGCGCTTCTGGCGTCCTGCACGGTCGTGCCGGGTGGTACGCCCGCTCCCACACCGCCACCGGTTGCGACGCCCGCCAATGCGGCTGCGCTCAGCCTTGCGCGTGGTCCGGCGATTGAAAGCTTCGGCCTGCTGCCGCGTGATAGCGCCGCCGCGCTCGATGCCTTCCAGGCCAGCTGCCATGTGGTCACGCGGCGCGAGGACCAGACGGGGCTGACCCAGCCTGCCGACTGGTACCAGGCCTGCGCCGAGGCACCCGAATGGCCGCGCGGCAATGCGGCGCAGTTCTTCTCCGCCCATTTCGAAACCGTGCGCGTGGGCGATGGCGCGGCTTTTGCGACCGGATATTTTGAACCGCAGATTCTCGGCTCGCGCGAGAAGCATCCCGGATTCGATGCGCCGGTCTATGCCATGCCCGACGATCTCACCCGCGCCTGGCCCGACGACATGCCGCAGGCCGAGCGCGAGGGGCGTCCGCCGCTGGGCCGCTATGACGAGGATGGGCGTTTCGTCTCCTACTACACCCGCGCGGAGATCGAGGACGGGGCGCTGGAAGGGCGCGGCCTCGAAATCGGCTGGGCGGCGGATCCGGTGGAGCTGTTCTTCCTGCAGATCCAGGGTTCCGGCCGTCTCGTCACGCCCGAAGGCGAGGTGATCCGCATCGGCTATGCCGGACAGAACGGCCATGCCTATACCGGCATTGGCGGCGTGATGCGCGAGCAGGGGCTGCTGGGTGACGGACCGGGGCAATATCCAGGCTCCATGCAGGGCATCATGCAATATATCCGCGAGAACCCGGAGGACGGCCGCGCGCTGATGCGCATGAATGAAAGCTGGGTCTTCTTCACCGAACTGGAGGGAGATGGCCCGCTCGGCAGCATCGGCGTGCCGGTGCGCGGGGAAAGCTCGGTCGCGGTCGATCCAAAGTTCGTGCCCTATGGCGCGCCCGTATTCCTTGCCACCGACCGGGCGGAGGCGCGCGGGCTGTGGGTGGCGCAGGACACTGGTGGCGCGATCCGCGGTCCCAACCGCTTCGACACGTTCTGGGGCGCGGGCGAGCGGGCGCGCGAGATTGCCGGCGGCATGAGTGCGCGCGGCGAGGCTTTGCTGTTCCTGCCGCGCGGCACGCTGGACCGGCTGGGCGTGCCATGAGCCGCAAGGCCCCGCGCGGCCTATCGGAGGCGGAGGCCGCGCTCTGGGCGAAAGTCGCCGCCAGCGTGACGCCGCTGGAGCCGCGCCGGACGGAGCACAAGCCGCTGCTGACGCAACCTGCCAGTGCCCCGATCGCGAAGCCCGCACCACGTGTGAAGGGCCGCGTCCCCAAGCCACTCGTCCCGCCAGCTCCGGCTCCCGCGCCGGTTCATGACAGCGGCCTCGATTCGCATTGGGAGCGGCGGCTGACGCGCGCTTCGACAGAGCCCGATTTCACTCTCGACCTGCATGGCCATACGCTCGACCAGGCACACAGGCGGCTGGATACCGGGCTGATGCAGGCCAAGGCGATGGGCGCGCGGCTGGTGCTGCTGATCACCGGCAAGCCGCGCCCGGTCGATGCGGCTGACCGTGGGGAGAAGCGCGGGGCGATCCGCGCCAAGATCCTCGACTGGCTCGCCGCAGGGCCGCATGGCTCAGACATTGCGGCGGTCAGGACTGCACACCGCCGCCATGGGGGCGAGGGTGCGCTTTATCTCGTGCTGAGGCGGCGACGCTAAGGCGCAAAAAAGCCCCCGGCATTGCTGCCGGGGGCCCTGCGACCCTGAAATTGGGACGACCTCCTAGTGGTACTTCGCCATGGTGAGGTCAAAGCGGTCGGCATCCATCACCTTGGTCCAGGCTGCGACGAAGTCCTTCACGAACTTCTCCTTGCTGGTGTCCTCGGCATAGACTTCGGAGATCGCCCGCAGCTGCGAGTTTGAGCCGAAGACCAGGTCCGTGCGCGTGGCGCGCCACTTTTCCGCACCCGTTGCGCGGTCGGTGCCGACGAACTCCTCGTCGCCGCTCTCGTCCACGACCTTCCAGCGCGTGCCCATGTCGAGCAGGTTCACGAAGAAGTCGTTCGACAGCACACCCGGACGATCGGTGAAGACGCCGATGCGCGAACCATGATCGGCGTGGTTGCTCACCGCACCCAGCGCGCGCATGCCGCCGACCAGCGCGGTCATCTCCGGAATGGAGAGGCCGAGCAGGTTTGCGCGATCGACCAGCATGTCCTCGGTCTTCACGCTCGCCTTGGTCTTCAGGTAGTTGCGGAAACCGTCGGCAAAGGGCTCGAGCGGCTCGAAGCTCTCGGCATCGGTCTGCTCCTCGCTCGCGTCGCCGCGGCCGGTGGTGACATTGACCGATACGGCAAAGCCGCCGTCCTTGGCCGCCTTCTCGACCGCAGCCGCGCCAGCCAGCACGATGGCATCGGCCATCGAGAGGTTGCCACGCAGGCTGTCGATCTTGGCGAGGACCTTGCCCAGTTCCTCCGGATCGTTGACCGCCCAGTCCTTCTGCGGCGCGAGGCGGACGCGGGCGCCATTGGCACCACCGCGATTGTCCGAATTACGGAAGGTCGAGGCCGAGGCCCAGGCCGCCTTGACCAGCTCGGAAACGGAGAGCCCGCTGCCGAGAATGGCCGACTTGAAGGCCGAGACATCGCTGTCCGAAGGCTTGCTGCCGGCGGGAACGGGGTCCTGCCAGATCAGCTCTTCGGCCGGGACTTCCGGGCCGAGGTAACGCGCCTTGGGCCCCATGTCGCGGTGGCACAGCTTGAACCATGCGCGGGCGAAGGCATCGTCGAGCGCCGCCTGATCATCGCGGAAGCGTTCGGAAATCTTGCGATATTCCGGATCGCGCTTCAGCGCCATGTCGGCGGTGGTCATCATGGTCGGGACCTTCTTGTTCGGGTCCCGCGCATCGGGTGCCATATCCTCTTCGGACTGGTTGATCGGCTGCCACTGATTGGCGCCAGCCGGGCTCTGCACCAGCTCATAGTCATACTTGAACAGCAGGCGGAAGTAGTCGCCACCCCACTTGATGGGGTTGTTCGACCATGCGCCTTCGATGCCCGAAGTGGTAATGTGACCCTTGGCGATCTGGTCGTCATCGGTCGCCCAGCCAAAGCCCTGCATTTCCAGCGCGCCGCTTTCGGGGCTGCCGGAAAGCTGGTCCGGAGGGACCATGCCGTGCGCCTTGCCGAAGGCGTGACCGCCTGCGGTGAGAGCCACGGTTTCCTCGTCATTCATTGCCATGCGGGCGAAAGTCTCGCGCATGTCGCGGGCCATGCCCTCGGCATCGTGCGGATTGCCGCCCGGTCCTTCCGGATTGACGTAGATGAGGCCCATCTGGATCGCGGCCAGCGGGTTGTCCATCGCCTTGCCCTCATCGGGGATGATGCGGGTTTCGGCGCCCTGGTCGACCCAGAGTTCTTCCGTGCCCCAATAGACGTTCTCGGGCTCGAACACGTCCTTGCGACCGCCGCCGAAGCCGAAGGTGGGACCACCCATGCTCTCGATCGCGACATTGCCGGTGAGGATGAAGAGGTCGGCCCAGCTGATATGCTTGCCGTATTTCTTCTTGATCGGCCAGAGCAGGCGGCGCGCCTTGTCGAGGTTGCCGTTATCCGGCCAGCTGTTGAGCGGAGCGAAGCGCTGCTGACCGCTGCCCGCGCCGCCGCGACCGTCGCCGGTGCGATAGGTGCCGGCTGCATGCCAGGCCATGCGGATGAAGAAGGGGCCGTAATGGCCGTAATCGGCCGGCCACCAGTCCTGGCTGTCGGTCATCAGCGCGGTGAGGTCTGCCTTCAGCGCGGCATAGTCGACGGCGTTGAAGGCTTCGCAATAATCGAAGTCCGCGCCCATCGGATCGGCGGCCCTGCCTTCCTGCGTGAGGATTTCGAGCTGGAGCGCATCGGGCCACCAGTCCTTGTTGGTACGGCCAAGCAGCGACCTTACGCCGCCGGTGAAGGGGCATCCGCCCGACATCGAACCCGTTTCTGCGTCCATGGAAATCTCTCCTCTCGAGTGGTGGCGACGCGCCCCTGCGGCGAGTCGCCAATCTGTTGACACAAGGAAGATGCGCCTCTGTGACTTATTCGTCTAACCGATTGATTGGCATTCAATGATCGATTTTGACGTTCAAAAGGTGAGGCGTTCCCACGCTGCGCCCAAACGAAAAGCCCCGCCGGCGCCGGGGCGCGGGCGGGGCTTCGCTGTGTGTTCGGCTGAGGCAGCCTATTTGGCGGCTTCTGCCATTGCCTCTGCCGGGGCCGCATTGCGGATCAAATAGTCGAATGCGCTGAGAGCCGCTTTCGACCCTTCGCCCATGGCGATGATGATCTGCTTGTAGGGCACGGTGGTAACGTCGCCCGCGGCGAAGACGCCGGGCAGGTTGCTCGCCGCCTTGTGATCGATCTCGATCTCGCCATGCTGGCTGAGCGCCAGGCCGGAATCCCTGAGCCATTCGGTGTTGGGCACAAGGCCGATCTGCACGAACACGCCTTCCAGCGCGACCTTGCGCTCATCTCCGCTCTCGCGGTCCTTGTAGATGAGGCCGTTCACGCGTTCGCCGTCGCCGGTGATCTCGGTCGTCTGCGCATTCAGGTGAATGTCCACATTGGGCATCAGACGCAGCTTGTCCTGCAGCACCTCGTCGGCGCGCAGCTTGCTGTCGAATTCGAACAAGGTCACGTGGCCAACGATACCGGCGAGGTCGATTGCCGCCTCGACGCCGCTATTGCCGCCGCCGATCACCGCCACGCGCTTGCCCTTGAACAGCGGACCATCGCAATGCGGGCAATAGGCAACGCCCTTGTTGCGATAGTCCTGCTCACCCGGAACGCCCAGATTGCGCCAGCGCGCGCCGGTGGAGAGGATGACGGAGCGGGCCTTGAGCACCGCGCCGTTCTCCATCTCGACCTGATGGTAATCGCCCGCACGTTCGGCGGGGACCAACTTCTTCGCAGTCTGCAGGTTCATCACGTCGATGTCGTATTCGCCGACATGGCTTTCCAACTGCGCGGCCAGCTTGGGGCCTTCGGTATAGGGGACGGAGATGAAGTTCTCGATCCCCATCGTGTCGAGAACCTGGCCGCCGAAACGCTCCGCCGCGATGCCGGTGCTGAAGCCCTTGCGTGCGGTATAGATCGCCGCCGAGGCACCGGCGGGACCGCCGCCGATCACCAGCACCTCGAAGGCGGGCTTGTCGGCCAGCTTCGCCGCGGCGCGGGCGGAGGCATTGCCGTCCAGCTTCTGCAGGATTTCCTCCACGCCCATCTTGCCGCTGGCGAACATCTCGCCATTCAGGAAGGTCGCGGGCACGGCCATCACATTGCGGCTATCGACTTCCTCCTGGAAGGAGCCGCCTTCGATCAGCGTCGCCGTGATGCGCGGGTTGTAGAGCGCCATCAGCGTCAGCGCCTGCACCACGTCCGGGCAGTTGTGGCAGGAAAGCGAGAAGAACATCTCGAACTCGTAATCGCCTTCCAGCGCGGCGATCTGGTCGAGGACCTCCTGCTCCACCTTCGGCGGATGGCCGCCTGCCCACAGCAAGGCGAGGACGAGCGAGGTAAATTCGTGCCCCATCGGCAGGCCGGCGAAGCGGACCCACTTGCCGGCATCGGATGCGCGGCGGATGATGAAGCTTGGCTTGCGGTCATGGTCGCCGTCGAAACTGGCGCTGACCTTGTCGGACAGGGCAGCGATCTCTTCCAGCAGTTCACGCGTATCGGAAGAACGCTTGCTGTCGTCGAGCGAGGCGACCAGTTCGATCGGTTCGCGCAGATTGCCGAGATATTGCTGCAGCTGCTGCGTCATATTGGCATCGAGCATCGCATGTCTCCTGTCGTAAGAAGTGAAAAACGGCCCGGGGGCTTCCGGGGGGATGGGGGAGGTGGAAGGCCCCGGACCGTTCACGCGACCCGTCGGGGGCGACGGGTTCGTTATTCAGTTAAGTGGTGGGCTTAGATCTTGCCCACGAGGTCCAGCGAGGGAGCCAGCGTGTCGGCGCCTTCTTCCCAAGCGGCCGGGCAGACCTGGCCGGGGTTAGCGCGGACATACTGGGCCGCCTTGATCTTGCGGGTCAGTTCGTTGGCATTACGGCCCACGCCTTCGCAGGTGATTTCCATGATCTGGATGATGCCGTCGGGATCGACCACGAAGGTCGCACGGTCGGCCAGGCCCATTTCCTCACGCAGCACGTCGAAGTTCTTCGACAGCGTGTGCAGCTGGTCTCCCAGGAAGGGGAACTTGAGCTTGCCGATCTTCTCGGACGTGTCGTGCCAGGCCTTGTGGCTGAAATGCGTGTCGGTCGACACGGCGTATACTTCCACGTCCATGCCCTTCAGCATTTCGTACTTTTCGCCCATGTCTTCCAGCTCGGTCGGGCACACGAAGGTGAAGTCCGCCGGGTAGAAGAAGAACACGGCCCACTTGCCTTCGATGTCCTTTTCGGTGACGTCGAAGAAGTCCTTGCCGGCCTGGAATGCGGTGGCCTTGAACGGCGTAATCTTGCTGCCGATGATACCCATCAAAATCTCCTGTATCGGGTCTGAAACTCGACGCTGGAGATAGGGTGCTTCAGTGATCTGAAAAGCGGCTTGTTGCGATTGCGGTGATTGAAATATTCGATCACCTCCGTGAATGTTTCGATAAGTGCAACAGCTGTTGTATTTTTTGCACCAATCCTGCTGGCAGGGCGGTGCGCCTGCCTGCTGCGACTCGGGCGATGGTATTGGGCAAATCCGTTTGCGTCGCGCCGGCGGCCCGCTAGATTGCGAGGGCCGAAAGGCAGGCCGGGGAGGGGCTTTCATGACAGCAAGTATTGCCGCAGCGCCAACAGGCGTGCGCAGATTCAAACCGTCATTCTTCTTCTGGCTGGCGCTGGCCATGTGCTTCTTCGTCATCGCCGGCTTTGGAATCCATTCGGGATTGCCGGCTCTACAGGGTAATTTCCCGCCCGCGCCGCCTATCGTGCACATACACGCCGTGGTGTTCGGCACCTGGATGCTGCTGCTGCTGGCCCAGACCGGCCTGGCGAGTACCGGGAATGTGAAGCTGCACCGCAGCCTTGGCACATGGGGCATCGCCCATGCCACCGCCATCCTGCTGATCGGCCTCGCCACCCAACTCATCGCCTCGCGTGCCGGGATGGATGCCGGGCGCGATCCCGGCACCGATGGTCTCTACCTCGGCATCCTGGCTGTGATCGGCTTCGCGATCATGTTCACCTTGGCGATCCGCAACGTGAAACGACCGCAGATCCACAAGCGGATGATGATGTTCGCGATGCTGCCCGTGCTGCCGCCGGGCGTGAACCGCTTCTGGTCCAACGCGCTGGGGCTCGACGATCCTATCCCGACCTTCTGGCTCTACCTGACGCTGTGGGGAATGGCGGCGGCCATCCTGTGGCAGGAACGGCGTGAGACCGGTGGGATCAGCAGATATTCGCTGTTCGGAGCTGCGTGGATTTTCGTCGAGGGCGCGATCCACGAAGCCGTGGTGGGATCGCCGTGGTTCAACGAGGTGGGCAGAATTGTGCTGGGTCTGGCGGTCTATCGCTAGAACAACGCCTTCGCACTAGTTCAAACGGGCCGCAGGTCCGCAAGGGCGACCGCCCGCCCGCAGGTGCCCCGAAGTGAAACGGAGGGAATGGCACCGAGGATGCTCGCCCGGATGGGCGAGCGTCACATCAACCCACTTGAGCCCGGTGCAGCATCATGTGATCCGCCAGCACCAGCGCCATCATCGCCTCGACCACCGGCGCACCGCGAATGCCGACGCAGGGATCATGCCGCCCCTTGGTGCGGATATCGACCGCCTCGCCCTCCGAATTGATCGACTGGCGCGGGATCAGGATCGAGCTGGTGGGCTTGAAGGCCACGCGGCACACGACAGGCTGGCCGGTCGAGATGCCGCCCGCGATCCCGCCCGCATGGTTGGCGAGGAATTCCGGCCCCTCACCTGCCGCGCCGGGCCGCATCTCGTCGGCATTGTCCTCACCGCGCAGGGCGGCTGCGGCCATGCCCTCGCCGATCTCCACGCCCTTTACCGCGTTGATGCCCATCATCGCGGCGGCAAGGTCTGCATCGAGCTTGGCATAGATCGGCGCGCCCCATCCTGCAGGCACGCCCGTCGCCACACATTCGACCACTGCGCCGAGCGATGATCCGTCCTTGCGCGCCTCGTCCACCAGCTTCTCCCAGCGTTCGGCGGCCAGATGGTCCGGGCAGAAGAACGGGTTCTGGTCGATGTAGGTATAGTCGATATTGTCGCGGTCGATCTCGTCCCCGCCGATCGCGGAGACATAGGCGGTGATCTCCACCTCGGGGATCGCCAGCCGCGCGATCGCGCTCGCCGCCACCCGCGCCGCTGTCTCGCGCGCGCTCGACCGCCCGCCGCCGCGATAATCGCGATGGCCGTATTTCGCGTCATAGGCATAGTCGGCATGGCCGGGGCGGTATGCCTTGGCGATCTCGCCATAATCCTTGCTGCGCTGGTCGGTATTCTCGATCATCAGGCTGATCGGCGTGCCGGTGGTCTTGCCCTCGAACACGCCGGAGAGGATCTTCACCTGGTCCGGCTCATTGCGCTGCGTGGTAAAGCGGCTGGTGCCCGGACGGCGCGCATCGAGGAAAGGCTGGATATCCTCCTCGCTCACTTCCAGGCCCGGAGGGCAACCGTCCACCACCGCGCCCAAGGCAGGCCCGTGGCTTTCCCCCCAGGTGGTGAAGCGGAAGACGCGTCCGAAAGTGTTCATGCTCATGGGCCGCGTCTTTCCTCCAAGCCGGACGATTTGTCCACCACTCGTCATTGCGAGCGGAGCGAAGCAATCCAGTGCCGGGACTGGATTGCCGCGCTCCCTTCGGTCGCTCGCAATGACGATAAGTGTGCGGCGGGACTATTCTTTGAGGCGCAAAACGGGCAGGAACAGAACATGATCGCGAAACTGAAGGGACTGCTCGACGAAACCGGTGAGGACTGGGCGGTGATCGACGTCCAGGGCGTCGGCTATCTGGTCCACTGCTCGTCCAAGACGCTCTCCGCGCTGGGCGAGACCGGAGAGGCCTGCACCGTCTATACCGACCTGCAGGTGTCGGAGAACGACATGCGCCTGCTCGGCTTTGCCGAAAGCGCGGAGCGCGACTGGTTCCGCCTGCTCAATTCGGTGCAGGGTGTGGGGTCCAAAGTGGCGCTTGCCATCCTCTCAGCGCTTTCGACCGGAGAACTGCGCGATGCCTGCGCGGCGGTGGACGCCGCCGCGATAGCGCGGGCCAAGGGCGTGGGGCCGAAACTGGCGGGGCGCATCGTCAATGAGCTGAAGGACAAGGCGGGCGCTTTGCCGGGTGGTGGCGGAGTGGCGGGTGTTGCCGCAGCGCCAAAGGGCAGGGCGGGCTCCGATGCCGCATCGGCGCTGGAAAACCTTGGTTTCAAACCTGCGGTGGCGGCGCAGGCTGTGGCAACCGCGCTCAACGAGCTTGGCGATGATGCCAGCGAAAGTGACCTGATCCGTGTGGCGTTGAAGAGGGCGGCGGGGTGATGAAATGGTAGCAAGGAAGCTTGCTTTGCAACGATGGATCGTGTCGATCGCTGGATTGGCGAGCTTGGTCTTCTTGGCGGGCACGGCCAAAGCGCAAGAAGAGGAAACTCTCCCAGAAACCGAGTTCTGGCTTCCGCTGTCGGCGGAATTGCGGGAGCAAGGAGCGCATGGCGAGCTAATAGTGGTGGCCCAATTGGCGCCAGAACGGGATGTATTTGATGTCCTAGTCGAGCAATCGACGGGGTCGGTTGTTCTCGACGAGTATGCTGTCGCCAAACTTGAAGAGAACGGGTTGCCCGAAACGCACACTGTAAACGGTGAGATTCGGGCGCGGCTAAAAATACATCTATACTCCTTCACCCTGTCGATACCGGTCGGGACGGAATACACCTGTGAGCAGGCCGTGCGCGATTATGACTGGTATCACTCGCTGGAGCTTGCCTCAGGGCCATGGAGAAATCCCCTGATCTCCTTCTATGGAGGTGCGGCAATCGTTACGGATCGCGAGGAAGTTCAGTTCTTCAAAGATCGCGAGAAGCGTGCAGTTGCGATTGAGACTGCGATCGCGGTCTGTCGGCAGAAGCCGGAATCGGTGTTCCTTCGTGAATTGATTCTCGCTGGAAACGCACAGTAGGTTAGCATGATCAAATCCGTCCTTCTCCATTCTGCGGACCGTCAGCCGGGGAACCTTTTCCGGTTCCTCCCCGTGGTGCTTACATTGCTGCTCGCCACCCCTGCCGTCGCACAAGACATCCCCCAATTCACCACCGGCCCGGTCTTCACCGATTTCGGCCCCGTCGCCGATGTCGACTACGACATGACAATCCCCGCCGACGCCCATTTCCGCGTCGCTTTCGACGTCACTGCGCAGGCCGAGCAGGGAGAGGTCAACCGCGCGCTGACCAGCGCGGCGCGCTTCATCAACATGCATGTGCGTGCCGGCGTGCCGGAGGAGCGGGTGCAGGTGGCGCTCGTCATCCATGGCCCGGCTGGCAATGATGTGCTGAGCGCAGAGGCCTATGCCGCGCGCTTCGACGGGGCAGAGAATGCGAACCTGCCGGTGATCGCGGCGCTGCTCGACCATGGCGTGCAGATCATCATCTGCGGCCAGAGCGCCACCGGCATGGGCATCGCCAAGGCAGACCTCGCACCCGGCGTGCAGATGGCGCTTTCCGCCATGACCGCGCATGCGCTGTTGCAACAGCAGGGCTATACGCTCAATCCTTTCTGATCGCCCGCCACTCCGCCCCGAAGGAGACTATCCGATGCGCAGACTGCCCCTGATCCTCGCCATGGCCCTCTCTCTGGTGGCGGCTCCAGCCTTGGCACAGGAGCGGATGAGTGGGCCGGTCTTCACCAAATTCGGATCGTGGCGACCCGTCGAAAACAACATACCGGTCCCGGCGGATGGGGAGATCAAGGCGATCTTCGACATTGTCCGCGCGGCCGAACCGGGCCAGGTCAATGGGCGGATCGACAGCGCGGCGCGCTTTGTCAACCTGCTGGTCCATGCCGGCGTGCCGGAGGAGAACGTGAAACTCGCCATCGTCCTCCACGGCCCCTCGATCCGCGATGTCACGCATGACGCGGCCTATGGCGCCGCCAATGACGGGGCCAGCAATGCCAGCGCCGCAGCGATCGCCGAAATGATCGCGCATGGCGTGCAGTTCTATGTCTGCGGCCAATCGGCGCTGAGCCAGGGCATTACCGCCGAAGACCTGTTGCCGGGCGTCCTCATGACCTATTCGCAGACGGTCACCACTGCGCTGCTGCACCAGCAAGGCTACCAGAACATCCCTTGAGCATGACCGATCCCGTCCCCCTCCATACCCCCGACCGCCAGCCGGAAGACCCGGACGCGGCGCTGCGCCCGAAATCGCTTGGCGAGTTCGTCGGCCAGCAGGCCGCGCGGGAGAATTTGCGCGTCTTTATCGAGGCGGCGAAGGGCCGGGGCGAGGCCATGGACCATGTGCTGTTCTTCGGCCCTCCCGGCCTCGGCAAAACCACGCTGGCGCAGATCGTGGCAAAGGAACTGGGCGTGGGCTTTCGCGCCACCAGCGGCCCGGTGATTGCCAAGGCGGGGGATCTGGCCGCGCTGCTCACGAACCTTGAGCCGCATGACGTCCTCTTCATCGACGAGATCCATCGTCTTAACCCGGTGGTGGAGGAAGTGCTCTATCCCGCGATGGAGGACCGCGCGCTCGATATCATTATCGGAGAGGGGCCGTCTGCGCGCTCTGTCCGCATCGACCTGCCGCCTTTCACGCTGGTCGGCGCGACCACGCGGCAGGGGCTGCTGACCACGCCGCTGCGCGATCGCTTCGGTATTCCGGTGCGGCTCAACTTCTATACCGAGGACGAGTTGCTCAAGGTCGTCACGCGCGGGGCGGGGCTGCTGGGCTTGGAGATCGATCCCGCGGGCGCGCGCGAGATTGCCCGCCGCTCGCGCGGCACGCCGCGTGTGGCAGGCCGGCTGATGCGCCGCGTGCGCGATTTCGCCCATGTCGGCGGTGGCGGCACGGTGACGGCCAAACTTGCGGATGAGGCGCTCACCCGGCTGGAGATCGATAGCCTTGGCCTCGATGCGATGGATCGCCGCTACCTCACCATGATCGCCGATATCTACAAGGGCGGGCCGGTGGGCGTGGAGACGCTGGCAGCAGGCCTATCCGAGCCGCGCGACACGGTGGAGGAAGTGGTCGAACCTTACCTCATCCAGCTCGGCCTGGTGGCGCGCACCGCGCGCGGGCGCTGCCTCAATGCAGGCGGCTGGGCGCATCTGGGAATCGATCCGCCAAGTGATTCGCCATCGGGTGCGCAGGGCGGGCTGTTCGACCCGTCCAAATAGGCCCTCGGCGCCGAACAGCCTTCGCGAAGGGCGCCGGTTCGGTTCCAATGTGGGACAAAGCACTGCGAGCCACGCAAATCCGCCGAGAAAAGTGGGCGTGGGACAGGGTTAAGCACCTCTTTACCATTGCCCCTTCCGCCAAGAACCGTCTCTTTGAGAGCGTTGGAAGGACCATATGGGCCTGTTTTGGGGGCAGCGTGGTTCGACAGGGAAACGCGAAGAGAGACACTTATGTCCGTACGAATGGCCCTTGCGAAGATGTCCGCCGTAGCCGCCGGGGGTGCGCTGGTTACGGGCGGCGCGGTGCATGTCGCCGAGCCGCAGGCAGCGGAAGTGGACTACAAGTCCGACAAGGCCGTGGAAGCGCCCGTGCTGGCATCGGTGAAGGACGTGCCGGCGGCCCGCGCGATCCCGCCGCGTGAAACCACCCGTATTCGCCGCGTGGTGGAAACCGAGCCGGAACCCGTTCCGCTGCCGCTTCCGCCCTTGCCGCTTCCTGCCGCGCAAGCTTGCTGCGGCGGTGGTGGCGGGGAGCCGATCATCATCGGTGGTTCGGGAGGCTTCGGCGGTTTCGGCGGAGGATTCTTCGGCGGCTTCTTCGGGGGTAGCGGCGGCAGCTCCTCCATTGGCGACATCATCGTCAACCAGGAGCAGGACCAGGACCAGAGCAGCACCAGCGGCGGGGACATCAATATCGACATCGATATCGACAATTCCTCGACCGGTAGCTCGACTTCGACCTCGACCGGCGGCTCGTCCACTTCGACGTCCTCGACCACGGGCGGCGTGTCGACCTCGACGGGCAGCGTGAGCACTTCAACCGGTTCGGTCACCAGCTCCTCTGGCAATTACTCGTCTACCTCGACGTCAACGTCGGGCAATGTGTCGACGAGCACCAGTTCGTCGAGCTCGACCTCGACCAGCACCAGTTCGTCGACTTCCACGTCCACATCAAGCTCGACCAGTTCGTCTACCTCGACTTCGACCAGCTCTTCGAGCGGCTGCAACTGCACGACGACGACCACCAGCACCACCTCCGGCACGAAGGTACCGGAACCGGGCATGTTGCTGCTGTTCGGTGCTGGCGCGGGCGCCGTGTTCATGCGCCGCCGCCGTCGCAAGGGCGAGGCAGGACAAGACACCGAATACGCGGCCTGAAGACACCAGTCGCAGGCAGCATTGGGGGGAAGAGGCGGTCCGCTGCGGGCCGCCTCTTTCGGTTTGTGGGTAGCATCTAGCGCAGGTGCAGGCTCCATTCGTCCTGCCGGAACCACTGGGTGATCACATATTTGGCGCCCGCGTCCACCGGCATTCCTGCATGCAGCGTGGCCGGGTTGGGGTGGCCGCCGGCGTCCATATTGTTCCACACCACCAGCGTACCCGTCTTGGGAGGGATGGCGACGCCGAGCTTGTGGAAGTCGGTCGCGCCACCTGCTTCGGGCTCGTTGAGGCAGAGCATCGCCGTCCAGCTGCGCTGCCCGCCGCGTCGCCGTTCCTGCTGCCAATAGGGCTGGCCGGGCGTGAAATAGTCGAAATGATGCTTGTATTGCTGGCCCGGCAGGTAGCGCTGTCCCTGCATTACCTCGGCATGGGCGACGGGAATGCCAAGCGCATCGGCAATCGCCCGCTGCAGGCTGACGACATCGGGATCGCCTTCGTCGAAATGATGGGTGGAGCTGGTGCGGAAGCCGTCTACCTCCGTCCCCTCGAACAGCTCCGAAGGGCCGATGCGGCTGTCGATCACCGAGACCAGCCGCGCGCATTCCTTCGCATCGCGGAAGCCGGGAATGGTGAACAGGTCGGCCTTCGTGCCGCCATGCGCGACAATGCCGGGCTTGCCGGACAGGCGGCTGCTTACCGCTGCGCCGACCGCGGCGAGCTTTGCCGGATCGTTGACCGGATCGACCAGTCCCGAAGGCGCGGCGCGTGGGGCGTCGTAGGAGAACGTGAAGCGGCTCACCTGCCCCCCCCAGTCAGCTCGCGGGGCGCGGTTCGGCCAGTGTCTCGAGGCCCGCTTCCTCCCAGGCGAGGATGCCGCCTTCCAGATGGCGCACGGTGCCGCCGATGTGTTCGGCCAGCTTGGTCGCGGCCTCTCCGGAACGGCGTGAGGAGCGGCACATCAGGATTGTTGTGCGCCCCACTTCCATCGGGATGCTGGCAGGATCGAACGTGGAAAGCGGGGCATTGAGCGCGCCCGCCAGCCGCATTTCGGCGAATTCCTCCGGCGTGCGCACATCCACCAAGATCGCCTCGCCCGCTTTCAGCATGGCGGCGAGGTCGACGGCAGAGATGGTTTCCACCGCCGCCACGCTTGCCTCTTCCGCAACGGCACCGGGTGCGATCTCCTCCTCTTCCACCGAACAGGCGGCAAGGGCCAGGGGCAGGCAAAGCAGGACGGCACGGCGCATGATTACTCTCCTTCAAACGGGAAGGCGGAGACCCAGCCCACGGCCGGATCTTCTATGCTCATCAGGTCCGCCAGTTCCCAGACATTGGTATAACCATATCCGTGCAGGTTGATGAAGGTGGGAATGTTGAGCGCTAGCTCGATTTTCTTGGATGGCACCGGTGCCACGTTGTCTGAGAAGTTGTTGTTGCAATAGATGAGGATCGGGCGGTCGCGGTCAGACCCGATCACTTCGGCCAGCTTCGCTTGGGTGAAATCGGAAAAGGGCAGGTTTACCGCACCCTCGATATGCCCCCACTGGAACGCTGCCGCGGAGCGTGTGTCGAGGATGATCGCATCGCCTGCTTCGGCCACGGCGGAGAACTCGTCCCAGCCAAGCAGGTGATCTTCGCGCACTTCGGCAAGCTGAGCGGTCAGCGCCAGGAAACCGGCGTAATCGACATCGGAAGGCGGGGCGCTATCCTGCGCATGGGCGGGCATAGTGGCAAGGCTCAGCGCCAATGCGGCGAGCGACAAACGAATGGCGGGCATGGCAGGTCTCCCCTTCTGCAATCAGGGGGAGGCTGCCAGCCCGCCACTGGACTCGCGATGAATGCGAGTGGTTAAGGCTTACGACGCCAGGCCAGCTTGCGCAGCACGTACTGCAGGATGCCGCCATTGCGGTAATATTCCATCTCGTTGGCGGTATCGATGCGCGACTTGGTGGTGAAGCTGAAGGTCGAGCCGTCGGCACGGGTCACCTCGACTTCGACGTCCTGCTGCGGTGCCATGGTGGCGAGGCCCAGAATCGTGAAGGCATCGTCACCCTTCAGGCCCAGCGTCTCGCGCGTGTCGCCATCCTTGAACTGCAGTGGAAGCACGCCCATGCCGATCAGGTTGGAGCGGTGGATACGCTCGAAGCTTTCGACGATCACCGCGCGAACGCCCAGCAGGATCGTGCCCTTGGCTGCCCAGTCGCGGCTGGAGCCGGTGCCGTATTCCTTGCCGCCCACGACCACCAGCGGCGTGCCGTCGGCCTTGTGCTTCATGGCGGCGTCATAGATCGCCATCTGCTCGCCGTTATAGGTGGTGTAGCCACCCTCCACGCCCGGAACCATTTCGTTCTTGATGCGGATATTGGCAAAGGTGCCGCGCATCATCACTTCATGGTTGCCGCGGCGGCTGCCGTAGGAGTTGAAGTCCGCCTTGGCGACCTGGTTGGCCAGCAGGTATTCGCCTGCCGGACTGTCTTCCTTGATCGATCCGGCGGGGCTGATGTGGTCGGTCGTCACCGAATCGCCGAGAATGGCGAGCGGCTTGGCTTCCACGATGTCGGTCACCGGATCAGGCGTCATGCCCATGCCCTCGAAATAGGGCGGGTTGGCGACATAGGTGCTGCCCGGCTTCCACGCATAGGTGTCCGAAGCTTCGACCTGGATCGCCTGCCAGTGCTCGTCGCCCTTGTAGACGTCGGCATAGCGGCTCTCGAACATTTCGCGGTCGATGCTGGACGCGCGAAGGTCGGCAATTTCCTGCGTCGTCGGCCAGAGGTCGGCCAGCATTACGTCATTGCCGTCCTGGTCCTGCCCGATGGGGGTGGTGGTGATATCCTCGGTCACCGTGCCCTTGAGCGCATAGGCGACGACCAGCGGCGGGCTGGCAAGGAAGTTGGCGCGCACGTCCGGCGAGACGCGGCCTTCGAAGTTGCGGTTGCCCGAGAGGACGCTGGCGGCGACTAGGTCGTTCTCGTTGATCGCCTTGCTGAAGGGCGGGGCCAGCGGGCCCGAGTTGCCGATGCAGGTGGTGCAGCCATAGCCGACCAGGTCGAAGCCGATCGCGTCCAGATGCTCCTGCAGGCCGGCTTTCACGAGGTAGTCGGTGACGACCTGCGAGCCCGGGGCGAGCGAAGTCTTCACCCACGGCTTGGGCTTGAGGCCCTTTTCATTCGCCTTCTTGGCGACGAGGCCGGCGGCGATCAGCACGTCCGGGTTGGAGGTGTTGGTGCAGCTGGTGATGGCGGCAATCACAACATCGCCATCGCCGATATCGTGGTCCCTGCCTTCCACGGCGACGCGCGCGGGCGCGGACTTGCCGTAGAGCTTGGACAGGTCGGTGTTGAACAGCTCGTCCACCATCGGCAGCGCGACCTTGTCCTGCGGGCGCTTGGGGCCGGCGAGGCTGGGGACGACGGTGCTCATGTCGAGCGACAGCGTGCTGGAGAAGACCGGCTCGTTCTCCGGCGTGAACCACATGCCCTGTTCCTTGGCATAGGCTTCGACCAGCGCGATCTCGTCTTCCGCGCGGCCGGTGAGGCGCAGGTAGTCGAGCGTCTTGTCGTCGATGCCGAAGAAGCCGCAGGTCGCGCCATATTCGGGCGCCATATTGGCGATGGTGGCGCGGTCGGCGAGGCTGAGATTGGACACGCCGGGGCCGTAGAATTCGACGAAGCGGCCCACCACGCCATGCTCGCGCAGCATCTGCACGCAGGTGAGCACGAGGTCGGTCGCGGTCACGCCTTCGGCCATCTGGCCGGTCAGCTTGAAGCCCACGACTTCGGGGATCAGCATGGAGATCGGCTGGCCCAGCATGGCGGCCTCGGCCTCGATACCGCCCACGCCCCAGCCCAGCACGCCCAGGCCGTTGATCATGGTGGTGTGGCTGTCGGTGCCGACGCAAGTGTCGGGATAGGCCACTAGCTCGCCATTCTGGTCCTTGGAGGACCATACGCACTTGCCGATGTGCTCCAGGTTCACCTGGTGGCAGATGCCTGTGCCCGGGGGCACGGCGTAGAAATTCTGCAGGCTCTTGGCGCCCCACTTTAGGAAGTCATAGCGTTCGGCGTTACGCTGGTATTCGAACTCCATATTGTGTTCGAAGGCCTTGGGGTGGCCGAATTCGTCCACCATCACCGAGTGGTCGATGACGAGGTTCACCGGAACCTGCGGATTGATCTTGGCGGTGTCGCCGCCAAGCTTGGCGATCGCATCGCGCATGGCGGCAAGGTCCACCACGCAAGGCACGCCGGTGAAATCCTGCAGCAGCACGCGCGCGGGGCGGTACTGGATTTCCTCGCCCGTGGCGGGGTTCTTCTGCCAGTCGGCAATCGCCTGCGCATGTTCCTTGCCGACGGTGAAGCCTTCATCCTCGAAGCGGAGCATGTTCTCCAGCAGCACCTTCAGCGAGAAGGGTAGGCGGCTGACATCGCCGATGGTTTCCGCCGCCTTTGCCAGCGAGTAATAGGCGTAGGTCTTGCCGCCTACATCCATGGTACTGCGGGTGCCGAGCGTGTTGGAGCCGACCTGGGTCATAGATGCCTTGTCCTTTGCCGTTCGAGGCGCATGCCTGTTGCTGTTTGGGCTCCTGGTGTAGTGGAGGGAGGAGCCTTTGGGCGCGACCTGCTCTTTTGGGGCCGTTTGGTCAAGGGCGCAGGCGCTTTCAGGGCGTAAAGTGGAGGTTTGGGGCAAGTATGGGATTCGGACCGGCTGACAGGGACAGGCCGCGCATCGGCGCGCTGCGGATGGCGCTGGCGCTGATCGTGGCGGCATTTCTTGGCGGGGCGCTGGGGCTGGTGTGGCAGAGCACCAATCTATCGCTCGGCGGCGAGGATGAGGAAGACGTGCCGACCCGCCAAGCGCCTGCTCCGCCTGCAAGCGGTTAGGGCGCGTTCACGGGCGGCACGCTCGCCACGCCGGTCGCGGTCTGTTCGGTGTGCTTGCGGGGCGCAGCGATCCAGCAGCCGACGATAATCAGCGCGGCGCCGGCCAGCGTTGCCCATTGCACCACCTCGGCAAAGAGCAGCCAGCCGAACAGCGCCGCCCAGGCAAAGCCGGTATATTCCACCGGCACCAGCACCTGCGCCTCCGCTCGGGCATAGGCCCAGGCGAGCAGCATCCCGCCGATCAGGCTCAGCACCGCCGTCATGCCGATATCCAGCCATGTGCGCGGGGCTTCGGGCAGGATGAAGAAGAAGGGCGCGGCGAGCAGCAGCGTGGCGCCGACGATCATGCTCTGGAAGGTCGCGATCTCGACCGGCTTGGCGAGCAGGGCCTGCTGGCGTTGCAGGATCAGGTTCCAGGCGTAGAGCACGGCGGAGACCAGCACGAGAACGATGCCGAGCGCGGCCTCGTCGGTCAGCCGCTCGCGCCCGATGCGCCCGCCGACGATAATGACCACGCCGGCAAGGCCGAGGACGGCGGCTGCCAGCGTCTTTCCGGCGATCTTCTCCTTCAGCACCAGCGCCGCCAGTGCCAGCGCCATCAGCGGGCTGATGAAGCTCAACGCAATCGCCTCGGCCAGCGGCAAGTAGACGAGGGCGGAAAAGAAGGTGAGTGCTGTAAAGGCGATGATCACGCCGCGCAGCAGGTGCAGCCGCATCGCCTTGCGTCCGGGCCGTTGCGCGCCCTGCCACAGCCAGACGGGGCCGACCATCGCCAGCGCCATGCCCGATCGCAGCAGCAGCGCGCTATAGGCCCCTACCGCCAGCGCCGCGCTTTTCATGAAGCCGTCCATCAGGCTGAGCAATCCGATCGCCAGCACGGTGACGAGGAAGGGATAGAAGGTTGGATTGCGGGACATGGCAATCCGGCTTTAGCAGCGCGTTTGCCCCCGTCACTCTCCAAACGGCGCAAGCGAGATTTCTTGCAAGCCTGCTTCGCCTGTTTCACACTATACGCATGAGAGAGGTCGCCAGTTTCGGAATTCTTGGAGCCATTGCGCTGGGCGCTGCCTGCGCCGCCATGCCGGTTGCGGTAAAGGCGCAGGATTTCGGCACTTCCTGCGCCGATGTCGAGGCGGCTTTGCCGGCGGTCTATATGGCGCAATCGGCAGGGGCTCTTGCCGCGCAAGAAGAGCGTGAATGGACGCCCGAAGCGGCGCAAGCGCTGCTCGAACTACTGGCTACGGTGGCCGATGAGGGGTTGAACGCGGCCGACTACCGGCCGGAAGCGTTACGGGCGGCGCTGGCCGATGGCGAGAGCGAGCGGCTCGACAATGTCGCGGGCGCGATCTTCGGCTGGCTGGTGCAGGATTTGCGTGACGGACGCACGCCGCGCAGCGCGCGCCGGTCGTTCCACGTCGTCGATCCCGATGCGCGGCTCTACCCTGCCTCGGCGCTGATGGCGCGGGTGAAGGCGGGCGAGGATGTGGGGCGCGTGCTGGCCTCGCTCGATCCCGTGCACCCGGATTATGCTGCCTTGCGCGATGCGTTGGGAGCAACGCCGCTGGAGGATGTCGACCGGCGCCGCCTGATCGCTGCCAACATGGATCGCTGGCGCTGGCTGCCGCGCGACCTGGGCGCGACGCACCTGCTGGTCAACATCCCCGAATTCCGCCTGCGGCTGATGGTAGATGGCGAGATCACCCGCAGCCACCGCGTCATTGTCGGCATTCCGGGCCGCAACGCCACGCCGCAATTTTCCGACCAGGTGGAAGGCATCATCTTCAACCCGACCTGGACCGTGCCGCAAAGCATCGTGGTGGGAGAGGGGCTGGGCCGCCGCGTCCTCAACAACCCCGCCTGGGCACGCAGTCGCGGTTATGTCGCGACGCGCGGGGCCAATGGTTATGTCAGCATCGTGCAGCAGCCGGGGCCACAGAATGCGCTGGGGATCGTGAAGCTCGACATGCCCAACCCGCATGCCGTCTTCCTGCACGATACGCCTGCAAAACAGCGCTTCGAGGAAGATTATCGCGCCCTCAGCCACGGCTGCATCCGCACGCAGGACGTGCTCGAACTCGCCTTCACGCTGGTGACGCTGAATGACAATATCAGCCGGGAAGAGGCGCAGGCGATTTCCGATAGCGGGACCTATACGCGCGTGCCGCTGGCCCAAGCGGTCCCCGTCCATATCGCCTATTTCACGATGGGCGTGGACGAGAATGGCGAGGTGACGCAATTCGCCGACCTCTATGATCGCGATGCGCCCGTTCTCCAGAGCATGGCCGCGCCCGTCAGTGGACGCCGCCTGCTGAACTAGGACAAATCAGCCGAGATTGAGGTTGCGCTGGCGCGGGGCCTGGACCTGCGCGCCGCCGGGGCCGATGCCCAGCCGGTCTGCGAAGAGCAACGTGCCGCCCTGCAGGGCGTTCAGGGTATGGGTCATCTCCGCATCGCCCATGGCAAAGCAGCCATTCGAACGGCCCAGCCGGCCATGCTGATTGACGAAGTCCTGCGTCGCGTAAGTGGCCGGGTGCATCACGATGGCGCGCGAATAGGCATTGGAATTGTCCCGCTCCAGCCCCTCCAGACGCATCGAGGCGCCATATTTGCCGTGATAGAGCTGCTCGGTGACATAGGCACCGCGACTGGTGGCGTTGGAACCGTTCACATTGGAAAAGGCATTGAGCCAGCCGTCATGTTCGGGATCAGAGCCCGCACCATGGGTGACGAGGAAGCTGCGCATCCGGCCCGCTTCCAGGTTCACGATATGAAATCGCGGCTCGGAAGAATGCAGGCCGAAATCAGCGATGGCGACCACGTCGCGCCGGGATACGGCATGCGCCGCGCGCGCCAGCTCGCTGACGGCCTTGTCGACGATCTTGCGAGTACGCTGATCGGGTGCAGCCTGTGCAGCTACGCGGAGCGGTGCGGCGAGGGACGCTGCACCTGCGGCGGCACCAAAAAGGAATTTGCGACGATCTGTTTTCATTTTCGGCATGATGCTTGCTTATCTGGGGAGCTGTCGAGCCAGATTCAACGCGATTCGGGGTTTTGCTCGCGTATTCGCCACGCTTTACCGTGCCGACTCGCCACCTGGCGCGCCACAATGCCTTCAGCATTCGCGACTCGGCTTCTTGCCTCTAGGGTGGCGGCATGAAGGGAAATCTTGCTCCTGCCGCCCTTGCGCTGCTTGCCGCTTGCGCCCCGGTGACCGCCACTGCCGAGACCGCCGGTGCCGCGCCGACCGCATCTGCCACACCGGTGATCCATGATGAGCTCAAAGCGACCATGCTGCGCGAAAACAGCGGTGTGACGCTGCAATGGATCAGCTGGGACGAGCGTGGCCCTGCGGACGTGGTCGTGGCAGAGGATGGATCCTGGCACCTCACTGCCAGCCAGTTCGCCCCCGAACGGCCCGCCGCCGTCCTGCTCGATGGAAAGGTGACGGAGGTGGGCGCGGACTATTTCCTCTTCGATGGCACGATCACCATCATGAATACGCCCGATGCCGGCCGCTTCTGCCAGCAGGACAAGGTCTGGCGCTTCGCCATCACGCAGGATCGCCAGTACTGGCGGCTGCGCGAATTCGAATGGTGCGACTACCTCACCGATTACATCGATATCTACTTCTAGGGCCGGCCCTCAGGCGCGCAGTGCCTCAACAGCCTTCTCGCTGACCTCGGTATAGGCACCATGGTCAAAGCGATGCGCGCCGACGAAGTGGATGAAGGCGACATCCTCTTCCCACGGCTTGCCCCAGTAATTCATGTAGCGGGAATAGGGCAGGCATAGCGGCGTGCCCTCATTGGCGATCAGGAAGTTGGAGGCGACCTGTTCGGTGCCCCAGATGCTCGCGTTTTCCGCCCCGATCGCGGTCTTCATCCGGCCGAGGAAGGCCGCAGCCAGCTTGCGCCCGCCACGCCCGGCGGAAAAGCCTGCAAAGCCCGCGCAGCCACGGATATATTTCCACGGCAGCCCTGGGGCGAGGTCGCCCATGCGGCTTTCGATGCGCGTCTGCACATGGCCGTCAGCCGGGCCGTGCGGATAGAGGCGCTCGGCAAAGGTGGCGAGTTCCAGCGGCTCTTCGGGCGCATCTCCGCCGCCCAGCAGGGTGAAACTGCGATTGGCCGCGATGGCGCGCTCCAGCTCCCACACCGGGCCCAGCGTCACCGTGTCGCTGTCCAGTTGCAGCCAGTATTCGCCCGCGCGATTGTCCAGGATTGTCAGCAGCCGTTCCCAGCAGCCCCCTTCCGGGAAATCGCCGCGCGGAATGTCGGCAATGCGGAAGATCTGCGGATCGCCGCAATGCTGGGCCAGGATCGCGCGGTCCTGCGCGGTCAGCGTGCCATCGTCGAGAATGGCGATGCGGCCGCGCTGCAAATGCTTCCACAGCGATTTGACCGCGACGAGATAGGGCAGCAGCACGGCGGTGCCGATCATCGAGAAGATCACCAATCCATCACGCTTGGGCACGATGGGAGGGGTGGAGAGCACGCCTGCAATCGCCTCGTTATGCCGGCCCGCCTCGCGACGGGTGCGCCAACGCTGCGGCAGGAAGCTCGTCATGTTCATGCTGGATGCCCCCTCCGACAGTGTGCTGCTATTGCGCCAGCGACATGGTGTCGCCGCTGATCGAGACCGTTCCCACGCGGCTGAGGAAGGACTGGCCGAGCAGGGAAACGCGCGCACCCCTGGTGATGACCACAGCTTCGACATTGCTGGCTTCCAGGTCGCCCACGCTCATATGGTCGATCATGGTAGTCACGCCATAGACCGGCCCGCCGGCGCCCTGCGCCACGGGCTGCACATCCTCATCGAACCAGGTAATGCCCATCGCCTGCGCATCTTCTGCAGTCAGCGCGACCACAGATGCGCCGGTGTCCACCAGCATCAGGATGTTCTGGCCGCCTGTGCGAACATCGGCATAGAAATGCCCGTCGCCTGCGCGCTGGATCTGCACCCCTTCGGCCCATTCCGAGCCGGTGTTTGCGGCCGGAGCTTGCGCGAGATTGACCTGTGCGGAAGTGGAATTTCCGTCCGGATTCGCAGCAGTTTCAGGTGCGTCTTGCTCAAATCCGCCGTCCATCGGCAACATCAAGCCGATAGCGCCACCCGCGATTAGCACGAGGGCGAGGGGGATTTTGATATCCATCGGCGGAAACTATCCGCCGCAGGGTTACCGTGGGGTAAAGCCGCCGGTGTACGAGCCGGCGGGCGGATATTAGTCGTCGTCGTGATGCACGATCGTGATTTCGTCGATTTCGAGCTCGCCGACGCTCAGCCTGTCGATGCGGGCTTCCCGCAGGTGCATGCGGCGGATGGCGAGCCTGCCAATGGCGAGTGCGCCTATCGCGACGGCCCCGACGGCCAGCGCGCCGATGGCGAGGGCTCCGGCGGAAAGCGCACCGGCAGATCCGGTACCTAGGGCTACCTTTCGGGCCATAAGCTGGCCGTCCCCGGTAATGCCGGAATCGCTATTCTGCGGCTTCGACTGCGCTGTCTGCTTTTCCTGCATCGGTCATGCCTTCCTCGATCTCCGCGGCCTTTTTTTCGACAAGGCCCACGATGTGATCGATCATGTCGGCATCCTGCACATGGTGATCGGTCACGCCGGAGAGGTATACCATATGCTTGCCCGCGCCGCCGCCGGTGATGCCGATATCGGTCTCACGCGCTTCGCCCGGCCCGTTGACCACGCAGCCGAGGACGGAGAGCGAGAGCGGCGTCTTGATGTGCTGCAGGCGCTCTTCCAGCACTTGCACCGTGCGGATGACGTCGAAGCCCTGCCGCGCGCAGCTGGGGCAGGAGACGACGCGCACGCCGCGTGTCCTGAGGCCCAGCGCCTTGAGGATCTCGAACCCGACGCGCACTTCCTGCTCCGGCTCTGCCGAAAGGGAAACGCGGATCGTGTCGCCAATGCCCGCCCACAGCAGGCTGCCAATGCCGATGGAGCTCTTCACCGTGCCGCCGATCAGCCCGCCCGCCTCGGTAATGCCAAGGTGCAGCGGGCAATCCACCGCCTCTGCCAGCCCCTGATAGGCGGCGACGGCGAGGAAGACGTCGCTGGCCTTCACCGCGACCTTGAATTCGTGGAAGTCGTGGTCCTGCAGCAGCTTGATATGGTCGAGCGCGCTTTCGACCAGCGCCTCGGGGCAGGGCTCGCCATACTTCTCCAGCAGGTCCTTTTCGAGGGAGCCAGCATTCACGCCGATGCGGATCGCGCAGCCATTGGCCTTGGCCGCGCGGACAACCTCGGCGACGCGCTCCGAAGAGCCGATATTGCCGGGATTGATGCGCAGGCAGGCCGCGCCCTTGTCGGCGGCTTCCAGCGCGCGCTTGTAGTGGAAGTGGATGTCGGCCACGACCGGGATGTTGGAAGCGCGGGTGATCTGGTCGAAATGCCGCGTCGATTCCTCGGTCGGGCAGGAGATGCGGATGATGTCCGCGCCCGCATCCTCGCAGCGGCGGATCTGGTCGATCGTGGCGGCCACATCCTCTGTCGGCGTATTGGTCATGGTCTGCACGGTGATCGGCGCATCGCCGCCCACGGGGACATTGCCGACCATGATCTGGCGGCTCTTGCGGCGATCGATATCGCGCCACGGTCTGACGGAAGATGACATGGCGTCCATATAGGCGCAGGCGCATGAAGGGGCAATGACAGCCCTTGGGCCTAGGGCTGGGTGGAAATGCGCCCCTCTTCGGGCAGGTCGAAGGCCCAGTCGAATGCGGAAGAGCACCAGACCTGCTTCACCGGCGCGCCCAGCTCATGCCGCTCTGCGATCGCGCCGATGCGCAGCGCCAGGTTCGCGCCATCGGGATCCATCGCATAGAGATGGGAGCCGCAATCGCCGCAAAAGCCCTGCACCCGCACGCGCCCGCTATCGGCGGTCTTCTCGTAATGTTTCGGCGTCCCTGTCATTTCGAGAGTCCCCGCCTCCGGCCGGATCATCGCGCGATAGGGACCACCGGCGAAGGTTTGGCAATCGCTGCAATGGCACAAGACCACGGTGCCGGGTGAAACCTCGGCTTCATAGGCGATTGCGCCGCAATGGCATTGTCCGTGGATGAGCATTGGCGAGACATATGCTCACGCCGCTCAAGGGGCAATGACAGCAAGCCCGCTTTGCGGCATGGTGCGCCGCGATGGACGACGAACAGGAAGACCTGCAGGTGGATATCTCCGGCGAATGCCCGCCGGAGGATCCGATGATCTTCGGCCGCGTGCTGGACGGGAAGGGCGCAGGCCGCCCGGTCACCTGGGACGAGGCGCGCGCATGGCAGCCCGATGGCGATGGCGAGGTGCTGTGGGTGCACCTCTGTCGCAACCGCCCCGGCGTGATCGAATGGCTCGAGGAACTCGGCATTTCCGAGCCGACGCGCGAATTGCTCGTCAGCGACAAGACGCGCCCGCGCGCATTCCGCGAAGGCGATACGCTGGTGGCGACGCTGCGCGGGATCAACTTCAATCCCGGCGCCGAGCCGGAGGACATGCTCTCGCTGCAAATGTGGTGCGACGGCAAGCGTCTCGTCACGCTGCGGCGGCATCCGTTGCAGACACCGCGTCACGTGCTGCGCATGATCGACCGGCGCGCGGCGGGGCCCAATGATTGCGGCGCGCTGATCACCGAGATCACCGAGGCGATGATCACCCGCATGAATCGCTCCATCGTCGACATGAACGACCATCTCGACGCGCTGGAGGATCGCGACCCGGATGACGATGCGGAAGCAGCGCTGGAGAAGATTGCGACGATCCGCCGCAACTGCCTGGGCCTGAAACGCCATATGGGCCCGATGCACGAGGCGCTGGAAGCGATCAGCCGCTATGCCCCGCCCTGGTTCGAGGAGCATGACAGGCGCGAGATCGCCGAATCGATCGACCGGCTGCGGCGCTATCTCGAAGACCTCGACATCAGCAAGGAAAGCGCCGTCGTGCTGATGGACGATATCCGCGGCCGCTCGATCGCCCGCAATGAGCGGACCAATTACCTGCTCACCATCGTCGCCGCGATCTTCCTGCCGCTGGGTTTCATCACCGGCCTGCTGGGCATCAATGTCGCCGGCGTTCCGGGCACCGACAATCCGACCGCTTTCTGGATCGTTGTGGGCCTGTGCGGGTTGATCTTCTCCATGCAGATCGCGCTGTTCTGGAAATGGAAGTGGTTTTGACCCGGCCGGTTCGGGAGGCAGGTTGATGGAAGGGCACGAAGGCGGATTGATGCTGCTTGAAGGCGTGGTCATGCTGGGCTTCGCGCTCGGCTTCGTGCTGCTGTTCCGCCGCATGGGGCTGGGCGCCACGCTGGGTTACCTCGTCGCAGGCGTGGTGATCGGACCGCAAGTTCTGGGCCTGGTCGGCGGTGCGGAGGAAATGGTCGAGTTCGCCGAGCTCGGCATCGTCATGCTGCTGTTCGTCGTCGGGCTAGAACTCAATCCGGCGCGGCTATGGCGCATGAAGCACGAGATCTTCGTCCTTGGCGGGGCGCAGGTCATCGCCTGCGGCCTCGCCGTGGCGGCCACCGTGCTGGCGCTCACCGGCTTCACGATGGAGGCGGCGCTGGCCATTGGCCTGCCGCTGGGCCTCAGCTCCACCGCGCAGGTGCTGCCCATGCTGCAATCGGCCGGACGCCTGCGCACGCCTTTTGGCGAGCGGGCCTTTGCCATCCTGCTGTTCCAGGACCTTTCGATCATCCCGTTGATCACCATCGTTTCGGCGATGAGCCGCAATCCCGCCGATGCCGAGGGCCCCGCGGGCATCACGCTGGTGCTGCTTTCGCTGGCAGCCGTCGCCGGGCTGATCGCGGCGGGACGTTTCCTGATCCGTCCGCTGTTCCGCTTGATTGGCAAATTGGGCGAGCGCGAGATGTTCATTGTCGCCGCGCTCTTCACCGTGGTCGCCAGCGCGGCGGTGATGGAACTGCTCGGCCTGTCGCTGGCGCTAGGCGCCTTCATTGCCGGTGTGATGCTGGCCGACACGCCCTACAGGCACGAACTGGAGGCGGATATCGAGCCCTTCCGCTCAATCCTTCTGGGGCTGTTTTTCATCGCCGTGGGCATGATGCTGGACCTGCAGGCGATTGCCGACAGTCCGTTCTTCGTGATTGGTTTCGCCGTGCTGCTGATCGCACTCAAGACCGGGATCATCACCGGGCTGGGACTGCTTATGAAGATGCGCTGGCGAGCCGCGCTGGCGCTCGGCCTGCTGCTGTCGCAAGGCGGCGAATTCGCCTTCGTGCTCTACACCACCGCGCAGAGCGCGCTGCTGATCGAGGATACGGCCGCGAGCATCTTCGGCGCGGTCGTCACCCTGTCCATGGCCGCCACGCCCTTCCTGATGATGGCCACGCGCCGTGTCCGCCGCGAGCCGCCCGGCAGCGATGGCGGGGAGGAGCGCGAGGGCCCGCAGGCCGAAGGCGCCAGCGCGATCGTGGTCGGATATGGCCGCTTCGGGCAGACCGTGGCGCAGACGCTGCAGGGCGCGGGCCTGACCGTCACCGTGATCGATACCGATGTGAAGCGCATCGACATGGCCGAGGAGTTCGGCTGGAAAGTCTATTTCGGCGACGGGTTGCGGCTCGACATGCTGCGCCAGGCAGGGGCGGGCGAAGCGCAGCTGATCATGTTCTGCACGGCGAATGACAAGGTGGACGCCGAACTGGTCGAAGCGTTGAAGCAGGCCTTCCCCGATGCGCAGGTCTATTTGCGTGGATACGACCGGCGAAGCGTGATCGCGATGGCCGGCAGCAAGGCCGATTACGTCATGCGCGAATTGTTCGAATCCGCGCTGCGCATGGCGCTTATGGCGCTGGATAATGTGGGTCTGAGCGAGCAGGAGATCGACCGGGCCGAAAGCCGTTATCGCGAGAACGACCGGCAGCGGCTGCGCGTGCAGATGGAAGCGGGCGACGTCTATGCCGCAAAGGAGATGACCCGCGAACAGGAGCGGGCCATGCGCAACGGCGCCCGCGACGACTGAGCCGGACGCGGGTTGCCAAGGCAGCTCAGCTTCGCGGCAGGCGCGCCGGCGGCTGGTCGTTCGCTTCCGGAAGGCCGCGCGTTTCCTGGGCATTGCGGTCGGGAGCCTCACCCTTCGCCCGGTTGCCCATGAGATATTGCTGCGCCGCCACCACCGGCAGCGGGCGTGAGAAGAAATAGCCCTGTCCGCAGGCGACGCCGAGCGCGGTCATCGTATCGCATTCCTGCTGCGTCTCGATCCCTTCGGCCACCAGCAGGCAGCCGATATCCCGCGCCAGCTGCACCAGCGCGCCGGTCAGCGCGCGGCGCGCCGGATCGCTGTCGATTTCGCGGGTGAGGGCCATGTCCATCTTGAGCATGTCGGGCTTGAGGTCGACGATGTGCCTAAGGCCCGAATAGCCCGTGCCGACATCGTCGATGGCGATGCGCACCTTCTCCTTCAGCCTGACCAGCCGCTCCGCCAGCGCGCCGAAATCGGCTACCTGCTGGTGCTCGGTCACCTCGATCACCAGTTGCGCGGTGTCGACCTTCTCGAGCTCTGCCTCGAGCATGCCGGACATGATGGTGGAGGGCGCGACATTGACCGTCGCATAAATGCCCGCTGGCAGGTGATCGATTGTATCGAGCGCGGCGCGCACGGCGGCCATTTCCAGCTCTACTCCCAGTCCGACCTGCTCCGCATCGTCGAACCAGGCATCAGGTCCCAGGCGGTTCTGGTTGGGGAAGCGCGCCAGGCATTCCACGCCCACCGGTTCGCCGGTGTCCAGCGCGTGGATCGGCTGGTGGAAGATGGTGATCGCGCTGCCGTCCAGCATGTCGGTGACCCGCTCGCGGGCTGCTTTAAGCGCCATTTCGCCTTCCATCGCCTGTTCGATTCGCTCGGCAGCGAGGCTGGCGAAGGCGTGTACCACCTTCAGGTCACGCTGGCCCAGGCTGCGGTCGGGCTTGCGGCCCAGCGCGCAGAAACTGCCCCACACGCTGCCGTCCGACAGGCGCAGCGGCACGTTGAGATGGCAGCCTACGGGCAGCATGTCGGTGATCGCCAGCTCTGCCGTCAACGGATGGTCGGCGGGGTCCTGGATCAGCTCGGGCAGGCGCCCTTGCAGGATGTGCCAGCAATAGGATTCCTCCACCGGCTCGCGAAAGCCGGGGCCCATCGGCAGGTCGAGATCGGTATCGACATGCGTCAACTCCCGCTCACCGTCGCCGACATAGCGCGAGACAAAGGCGATCTCGAGCCCGAGATGCCCGCGCACGGCGGCCAGGACGCGATCGATCTGGGCGTCGCGCAACAGTTCGTCCGGCAGTGGTCCCGTCGAAAACACCGGTGTGGTCAGCTCTGGTCGCGCGGGGGCCATCGGTGCAGGTTTGTCCTTGAAAGGTCGTGGCTATGAACGCTGTGGACCGCAATCCCTAAACGCGGATTAACTTTGGACTAGCGCTCCATTTCGTCAAAGGCGCAATTCGTAGAGGAATTCATCGTCGCGATGGTTCCCCACCCAGAAATCGATATTGGCCACGTGGTGAAAGCCGTGGCGCTGGTAGAAACGCTGCGCCCCGAAATTCTCGCTGAAGACCGACAGGGTAATGGCATCGCCATCCCACGTGCGCGTTTGCGCCAGCGCCCAGTCCATCAATGCCGCGCCAAGGCCACGTCCGGTGCTCTTCTTCGCGCAATAGAGCTGGCTGAGGAAGGCCGGGTTTGCCGGGCGCGGTTCGGGGTGCTCGTCGAACATGTAACCGCGCACCAGCAGGCAGTAGGCGGCGATTTCCCCATTATCGAGCGCGAGCTGCACGGCGGTGTCGGGGTCTTCGACGGATGCACGATAACGCTCCGGCGTGCGCCACTCGTCAAAAAACGCCTGCAGGTCCTCAGGCTTGTAGAGATGGCCGAACGCAGCATCGAAGGCATCGCGGGCAAAGCCTGCCAGTGCGTCGGCATCGTCAAGGGTTGCAGGGCGCAGTTCCAGGGTCATGGTCCTGCGCCCTATCCTTTGGGCGGGTGGCTGTGAAGCCTCAGGCGCCGGGCGGCAGGTCCGCGGGCTCTTCTCCCGCCGTTGTGGCAGGCGTTGAGCCGGAAGACGAGGAAGCGGCAGCGCTGCGGCTGACCGCCTCATCCGCCTGTTCCAGCTTGCGCGCGGCCCATTCGCGTCCGCCCAGGCCAAAAGCGAGTGCCGCTGCTACCGCGCCGCCGATCACGATGGCGGAGAAAGCCGTCTGCACGATCTCCTCGCCCACGCCCATGAATTGCAGGCCCATGAACGTGAACAGCACGATCGCGGCCCATTTCACCACGCTACCGGCCACAGCATTGCCGCCTTCGCCGCCGATGATACGGCCGAGCAGTCCGGCGATCAGGAAACCCGCGCCGATCACCACTGCACCGAAGACGACGCGTCCGCCCAGCTCGAGTATCTCGTCGAGAATGACGGTCAGTTCCGGGAAGCCCAGCAGGCGCGTGGCGGCAATGGCGATGAACAGGATGATCGCCACCTGCACTACGTTGCCGATCACGCGCGAGGCGGAGGTGTTCGCCGGCAGCAGTCCGGTGCTTTCCAGTGAGCGGTCGACGCCCAGGCCGCGCAGCACGTCGGCCAGCATGGTGCCGGCAAAGCGGGCGATCAGATAACCGAGGCCGAGCAGGATCGCCGCCCCGATGATGCGCGGGATCGCCCCGAAGATCATCTGCAGCATCTCGCTCGCCGGGCCGGAAATGGTCTCTATATCCAGCGCCTCCAGCGCGGCGATGGAGACCGGGATGATCACCAGCACGAAGACGATCGTGCCGATCGTCTTGCTGATGGCGGCATTGCCGGTGACGTTGTCCACGCCGCCCCTGTTCGCCCATTTGTCGAAATCGACCGTCTGCAGTGCGGTCACCGTCAGGTCGCGCAGGATGCGTGCGATCATCAGGCCGATGAAGAAGATCAGGCCCGCCCCGATCAAATGCGGGATGAAGCCCATGATCGAATCGAGCAGTGTGGTCACCGGCCGCATCACGCCGCCCAGGTCGAATACCTGCAAGACTGCGAGGAGGCCGAGCAGCCAGATCAGCATGGACACGATCTTGCCCAGCTGCATACCGATGCTCTCGCCCGAAGAGGTGTCCTTCTGCAGGAAGGAGACATTGTCGACGATCTTGGCGAAAGCCCATTTGGCGGCCCTTGCCAGCAGCCATGTGACCACCACAATGGCAATGGCCAGCAAGATATCGGCAGCGATCTCTATCGCCAGGTCCTGATCGAAGCGGTAACGTCCCAAACGCATCAAACTACTCCCCTGCTATGGGGCCGTTGATACGACCCTCTCGGGACGGATTATTGCAGAGGATAGCGGCCAAATTGAGCCGCGATTGACCGATGAAAATGCACGTTTCGGCGCAGGCCCGTCAGGAGAACTTGTCCGCCTTGCGCTTGCCGAAACGCATGTTGCGCTCAAGATGCGCGCGCAGGGCGGCATAGAAGGCTTCGAGGAACTCGCGCTCATGGCCCGCGCCTGCTTCCCAGCCGATCTTGTTGCAGATGGCCAGCATCACCTCATGCATGGCTTCGGAGTTATCCTGCCGCAGCACGCCTTCGAGCACCTGCAATTCGTGCTCGCCGTAGACAGACAGTTCTTCCTCGCCGAAGCGGAAGTCCCGGCTGCGGTCGGGCGCGGTGGACATGGCCTCGGCGAGCTTCACGCGGCTGGCTTCGACCACCCATGTCCCGGCCACCAGGTCGCCGGCGCGCAGGCGGTCCTTGTTGAAGACGGGAAACAGCACGAAGCACATCAGCCAGACGAATGCGGCGACGCCCATCACGCCTTGCTCGGCCTCTCCCGATAGGAGGTAGGTGGCGGGCAGGAATACCTCCACGTCGCGCAGCAGGTTGCGCGCGATCACCGCCTCAGCCGTCAATCGCCCGCCGTCGCGCGCGGCGACGCGGATGCCCATGATGCGCTTGCCGGGCGTTGCTCCGCGCGGCCCCAGTTCGAAGAACAGGAAGTATCCATAACGGGCGAGGAAGGTCAGCATGATGAGGATCACCACGAGGAATTCCACCGCTCCGCCGACCTCGCCAGAGCCGATGGTCGCCATATTGGTGCCAAAGGCCAGCAGCAGCAGGACCAGCGCCACCACCGACAGGGCGATGATGATGAGGTCGAGCAGTAATGCGCCCACGCGCGCGCCGCGGCTGGCAATGGTGAGCGGAAGCGACAGCCCTTCGGGCGTCACCAGCTCCCGCTGCCGCCTCAATTGCGATGACCGCAGGCGATTGGTAACGCTGGCGCTGCTCATGGCGCGTCCTCCGTGCCATGGTCGCGCGGGCGCGGCATGAGGAGGAAATAGAACACCCATCCGGCAAGGAAGAGACCGCCGACGATGGCGCGCGGCCCGGCCCCGGGAAGCAGCTGGCGCGCATAGCCTTCGAGCAGTCCCGCAACGACCAGCATCAGCACGCAGCCCGCCATCACCTGCGCCGCACGCCGGCCCGATGCGGCGGCGGCGGAGAGCACGCTCCGGCGGCCAGGAAAGGCCATCGACCTGCCAATATGCATGCCGGCCGCACCCGAAAGCAGGATCGCGCCCAGTTCCGTCGTGCCATGGACGGAAAGCCAGGCGGCGAATTCCCATGTCAGCCCGGCATCGGCGAACAGCCACAGCATCGCCCCCAGCAGCGCCATGTTGTAGACCAGCAGCAGCAGCGTGGGGATGCCGAAGCAGAAGCCCAGCGCGAAAGCCATGATGCACACGGCCGAATTGTTGGAGAAGAGATAGGCGGCGAACATGCCGAGCCCATCGGCGTTCTCGGTACTCGCCAGCGTTTCGGCCAGCTCCTCCCGGCTCGCGCCGGGCTGGCGCCCGCCCGCCATTCCGCCCGAGACGAGCGAATAGTACCAGCCGCGATCGCTGGCGACGAGCAGGTAGCCGACCACCGTGCCGGAGATCATGGCGAACAGGGCGATGCAGATGTCGAGCCAGATTTCGCGCACCGATGCGCTCCATCCGCCGCCAAGGAACCGCCGCGCCCATGCGAACAGGCTGGAGCGCGGGCCATAGACCTGGAACCATGCTCGCCGGACCAGCGATTCGAGATAGGCGAGCGTCGCCGCATCGAGCGAAGTCTCGCGCGCGACGGAGAGGCTGGAGGCGGCCTTGCGGTAGAGCACGGGAAGCTCCAGCAGGTCGTCATCGGCGATCCTGCCGAGGCGGCCTTTCTCCAGCGCCTCGACGATGGTTTCGAGCCGCTGCCAGTCGCCTTCGCGCTCCAGCCGGAACTGGTCGGAGCGCAGGGACGCCGCCTCGATATCGGCGGCTGCCTCGGCCACCTTCTTTCGGAAAAGATTGAGCGCCATCAGCAACCCCCTCTTTCCGCACGCCCATCCGGGCGCGCGGTCCTCGGCGCTATTCCCTCCGCTCGGCTGCGGGGCGCCTGCGGGCGGCCGTTCGGCCTATGGCTACTGCGACCAAGAGACGGGCGGCTGGAAGGAGAAGCGAAGTGGCTCACCCGATCGCCTCCGCGCGCTTGGCCTGGAGGTAGCGGTCGATCAGGCGGTAGCCGATCGTGTCATGCGGGGCCTCGATCACGTCGACGCCCATCTGCCGCAACCGCTGCAACACGATGGCGCGCTGGTGGGCGAGCGATGCGGCGGAGACGGCGGTGGCGATATCCGCCACGGTCTCCGGTTCGCGCGTGGCGAGGCCTTCCAGCTCGGTATCCACCATGGTGACGAAAATGACGAGGTGGTGGCGCACCAGCCGCGCGACGCTTTCCACCATCAGTTCGGCCGAGGTCGGGTCGGTGAAATCGGAGAAGAGCACGATCAGGCTGCGGCGCTGCAGGCGGGCGGTGAGCGTTGCGAGCGCCAGCGTGAAATTCGGCTCGCGCGTCGTGTAATCCAGCCCGGCGGCAGCGGTCTGCAAGCGGTGGAAGGCGCGCGTGTCGGTGACGAAGGGTGTCAGCACGCTGGGCGCATCGGCAAAGCCGAAAAAGGCCACGCGGTCACCGCCCTTCAGCGCGACATAGCTGGCGGTGAGCGCTGCGGTCACGGCCCGGTCGATACGCGGCAGGCCGTCCACCGGCTCGCACATGGACTGCCCGCAATCGAAGGCGAAGACGATCTGGTTGTCGCGCTCCGCCTCGTTCTCGCGGGCATAGAGTGCGGTGTGGCGCGCCGATGCCTTCCAGTCGATGCGGCGGCGGTCCATGCCTGCTTCATATTCGGACAAGGCCTCGAACTGCGTGCCTTCGCCGCGAATGCGCCGGGCGATCAGGCCGAATTGCGCATCGCGCAAAAACGCTTGCAGCACGGGTGAGCGGGTGGGGGAGAGATCGGGCCAGACGCGGAGTTCTGTCTCCTCCAGCTTGCGATGCACCTGCCGCACGCCAAGCCCCAGCGGTCCGGGCCAGCGCAGCCAAAGGTCGTGGAAGGCGCCCGTACCCCGGCGCACAGGGGTGATTGCGCCTTCGCCTGCGAAAGTGGAAGCTTCGCCTTTGCCGGCAAGCGGGAATGTGACCACTCCGCCTTCGCCCAGCCGTGCGTCGAAGCCGAGAGCGGCTTCAGGCGGTGTGGCATTGGAGCTGCGGTCGAGATCGGCGAGCACGCGGATGGAAGCGGGCTGCCCCACCTCGGTATCGCTGGGGACGTGCAACTGCAGGTCGTGGAGCCTCCCGGCCAGCCATCCATCGAGCAGCATCACCAGCAGCAGCGCTAGCGCCGCGGCAGGCGCGACCACCCAGGCGGAGGGCGCGGTCGCCGCCACCACCAGCGCGATGGGCGCCAGCAGCGTCAGGATCACCAGCATCCGGGCGGACGGGACAATGGGGAAGGCGGGGAGACGCATTTGCAGGGGCCTTAGCGCGGCGCCTCTGTCTGTTCGACGAGGTCGGCGACGAGGTCCTCCATCTCGCGCCCTTCGATCTCTGCGGCGGGCGAGAGCAGCAGGCGGTGGCGCAGGGCTGCAGTGGCGAGGGCCTTCACGTCGTCAGGAATGACATAGGCGCGGCCATGCAGCGCGGCACGGGCGCGGGCGGCATTGGCCAGCAGCACGGCGGCGCGCGGGGATGCGCCGCTGGCGAGTTCCGGATTGTCGCGCGTGGCGCGCACCAGGTTCACCGTATAATCGACGATCTCCTTCGCCAGCGTGACATGGCCGAGCGAGGCCTGCGCGGCGGCGATCTTCGTCGCGTCCGCCACTTGCGAAATACCGAAATCGTCCACGCTGGGCGGGCCGGAGAGCGTTCCGAACCGCTCGACAATACGCGCTTCCTCTTCGAGGCTGGGATAGGGCACCAGCAGCTTGAAGGCGAAGCGGTCCAGCTGTGCTTCGGGCAGCGGATAGACGCCCTGGTTCTCGATCGGGTTTTGGGTCGCAACCACCATGAACTGGTCGCCCAGCGCATGCGTCTCGCCATCCAGCGTTACCCGGCGTTCCTGCATCGCTTCGAGCAGCGCGGCCTGCGTCTTGGGCGGGGTGCGGTTGATCTCGTCCGCCAGCAGCAGGTCGCAGAAGATCGGCCCGCGCGTCAGGGTGAACTGGCTGGTCTGAAAGTTGAACAGGTTGGAGCCGAGGATATCGCCTGGCAGCAAGTCGGGCGTGAACTGGATGCGCCCGAATTCGAGACCGGTGGCGCGGCTGAAGCACTGGGCGAGGAAGGTCTTGGCCGTCCCCGGCGGGCCTTCCAGCAGCACGTGGCCGCGGCTGATGAGCGCGATCAGCAGGTGCTCGATCGTCTCCTCCTGGCCGACGATGGCCTTGCCCACCTCGTCCCGGATCGACTGCGCCAAGGCGCGCGTCTCTTCCAGTGTCATGCTCATCGTTTCAGCGTCCTTTCCAGTGATTGCAATGCGCTGGCCGCGCGTATCATTTCCGCCGCACCGCGTGCGTCGCGCAGGCGTTCCGCCCTTTCGCTGAACAGCGGGGCGTCGAGGCCGCGCGCGACCATCGCGGCATCGATTGCCGCCTCGCGCTCCATGCGATCGGTCTCGCGAATATGCAGGGCTGAGGCGATGCGCCCGGCGACCATCGCGGCATAGGGCGCGCCCAGCAGGTGCCAGCGCCGCGTGCGTTCGATCAGGGCCGCGCCGTTGCGCGCCAGTTGCGTCTTGCCGCGCGCGAAGGCCTCCTCCTCGGCCACCGGCGGGCCGAAGCGGCGGAAGGCACGCCAGCCGACCACGAACAGCGCGGCGATCAGGCACAAGGTTGCGGCAAGGAAAGGCGGCCGGAAGGCAAGGGTCAGCAGGTTCTCGCTCGATCCCAGGCCGGGCATGGTCATGTCGAAAGCGACGGGCATGTCATAGCCCTCCATGCTCAGTTCAAGCAGCCGAACCGAGGCCAAGGCACGGGTGCGGTCGGCCATGCCGTAATTGTTCATAAGATCCGGCTCGGCCACGATCACCAGCGGATAGAGAGCATTGTCCTGGTCGTATTCCTCCTCCTCGGAGAAGGTAATCCGGCCGGCCTCGGCCAGCTCGGGGTGATAGCCGTTGCGGTTCCAATATCCTGCCAGCAAGTCGCCCTCGGCATCGGTGACGAGGGGGAACAACTCCTTGTTCGGCACATCGACAATCGCCTGCATGGCCTCGCTATCGGGCAGCGTTCCGGACAGGCCGAACCCGCTCCAGCTGGCCGTGCCGCCCTGACCCAGCGCCATGGGCTCGAAATCCTCGACCTGCTCGAACCAGAACGGGGAGAAGCCGAGCGCGACCTGCACCCAGTCCGAAGGCGCTTCGCCGCGCGCTTCTTCCGGCAAGGGCGCGCTCGCCCATTTGGGCAGGATCACCACGGTCGGCCCGCGATAGCGGCGCGATTCCATAACCTCCTGCAATTCGGCGGCATCGGTCTGGAAGGAGGGTGTGAGGACCAGCAGCACCTCGTCCTCCTGGACCTCGCGCGTCGTGGCGATGGAGACATCGTGGCCACGCCGCTTCATCAGCGCGACCAGGCCGGAAAAGCCGTTCAGCGCATTGGAATTGGCATGCGCGGTCATCCCCTCGCGATTGCCGCCGGTCCAGCCCGCGCCAATAGCATAGAGGAACAGAAGGAAGGCGCTCGCCCCCACCAGCACCAGCGCCACCAGCTTGCCGGGCGAGAAGGGATTGGCTGCCCGGCTCATGTCCGGATCTCGCGATAGCCGAGCGCGAATTCGGAATAGGCCGCGCGGGCGGCATGCCAGTCATCCGAAGACAGGCGCGTCAGGGCGAAGAGGCTGCGCTCGACCCGCTCGGCAATCGTGGCAAAGGCGGTGCGCGCGCTGTCGGGGAGGGCGGGCAAGGCGGAAATCTCGCGCGCCGTGCTCGAAGGATCGATCAGGTCGGGGCGCAATTCGGCGATCTGGCCCACCGATCGCGTCAGCAGCAGGTGCGTCGCCTCGTCGAAGCGGCCTTCGCTGGCCAGCCGGTCCGCCTCCTCCAGCAGGGCCAGCGCCGCGCCGCGTTCGGGCACGAACTCGGCATCTTCCTCATGCGCGGATTTGCGCCGCTGCAGCATGGCGGGATCAACGATGCGGTAGATAGCGAACAGGATCAGGGCGACGGCTGCTGCGATCAGCACCCAGGACAGCCAGCTCCAGCTGCCGGCAAAGACCTGTGCAGCGGGACTGAGCAGTTCGCCAAGCCACTCGAAGAATTTGGAGAGCCAATCCGGCTCTCGCTCCGGCTGGGCGGGAAGCTCTATCGGGGCGAACTGGATATCGCCATCGGAACGCACCGCGTCCCAATCGCGCGCAAAATCCTGATCCCCCGCCATTCTGGTCACGTAGCGACTGGTGGCACGCATGGCGCGGGGAGGCAACGTCTTCGTGTTAAGACTTGCGAGTCTGGCAAATTACGGCCGATCATTGCGCCGCGCGAGCCAACGGCCCAATATGTCAACATGACGCAATTCGATCCCGGTGAACACCTTCCGCAACCGCCCAGCGACCAGAGCCTGCGCAGGGTGCTGGTGGTGGGCGGAGGCTCGTCCGGCTGGATGGCTGCGACCATGCTGGCGACCACGCTGTCGAAGGATATCTCGGTGGAGCTGGTCGAAAGCGAAGCGATCGGCATTGTCGGCGTAGGCGAGGCGACGATCCCGCCGATGCAGAAGTTCAACCACTTCGTGAAGCTGGACGAGGCTGCCTTCATGGCGGCGACGCAAGGCACCTTCAAACTGGGGATCGAGTTCCACAATTGGGGCCGTAAGGGCGACCGCTATCTCCACCAGTTCGGCGCGGTGGGGCGCGAGATCGATGCGCTGGTGAAGCTGCATCACTGGTGGCTGCTGGGACGACTGGCGGCAGCTCAGGATGGCAGGCCCTACCCGCAATTCCAGGAGCTTTACGTTGCCCAGGCCGCCGCGCGCGAAAACCGCTTCGCGCCCGCCGGACGGCCGAAGGACCAGCTGCCCAACCGCTATACCCATGCCTATCACTTCGATGCGCATCTCTATGCCCGGCACCTGCGCTCGGTAGCCGAGGAACGCGGCGCGGTGCGTCACGAAGGGCGCATCACCGATGTCGAACGCGACGGCGAAAGCGGGTTCGTCTCCGCCGTGGTGCTGGAAGATGGGCGGCGGCTGGAGGCCGACCTGTTCATCGATTGCTCGGGTTTCCGCAGCCTGCTGCTGGGCGGCGCGCTGGAGGAGGAGTGGGACGACTGGAGCCGCTACATCCCCTCCGACCGCGCTCTGGCGGTCCCAAGCAAGCGGCCCGACGGCGATATCCGGCCCTATACGCAGGGCATCGCGCATTCCGTTGGCTGGCAGTGGCGTATCCCGCTGCAGCACCGCACCGGCAATGGCCATGTCTTCGCCAGCGCCTTTTCATCCGAAAGCGAGGCGGAAGAACGGCTGCTGGCAACGATAGAGGGCGAAGCGCTCGATACGCCGCGGCTGATCAAGTTCCGGACCGGGCGGCGCAAGCGCGCATGGGTGAAGAACGTCGTCGGGCTCGGTCTTTCCAGCGGCTTCCTCGAACCGCTCGAATCCACCTCGATCCATTTCGTGCAGTCCGCGCTCGAACGGCTGGTCGACTATTTCCCCACGCGGGCAATGGACCCGGCGCTGGCGGAGGCTTTCAATCGCCGCACCGAGCAGGAATGGCTCGACGTGCGCGACTTCATCGTGGCGCATTACCATTTGTCGGAACGCGAGGATTCCGAGTTCTGGCGCTACACGCGCAATATGGCGATCCCCGACAGCCTCGCCCATGTGCTCGACGTGTGGCGGGCGCGCGGCATCCTCGACATTTCGGGCGGGCATCTGTTCCAGCTCGGCAGCTGGTCCTCCATGCTGATCGGCCAGCGCTGCCTGCCGGGCGGGGTCCATGCGCTCGCCGACAGGGCTGACCCGGCATATGCGGCGCAGGCCGTGCGCCGGATCGCGGACGAGTGTCGCACGGCAGCCTCGCGCCTGCCCAAGCACGCCGATTTCATTGCCGGCTATTGCGCCGCGCAGCCGATGGAAATGGCCTGATCAGTCGAGATTGCGCGACAGGCAGATGCTGAAATCGCCGGGCAGGTAGTCGCCGAAAGGCGCGCATTCGGAAAAGCCGTGCTTGCGGTAGAGGCCGAGGGCGGGATGGAACGGTTCGGTTCTTCCCGTCTCCAGCCCCAGCCAGCGATATCCGCGCCGCCGCGCTTCCGCCATCAGCTGCAACAGCACTGCTTCGCCCGCGCCGCGCCCGCGAAAGAGGTCGCTCGCTCGCATGGATTTGAGCTCGCCGCGCTGGTCATCGATATGGCGGATCGCGCCGACGGCGGCCAGCTGGCCGTCATGCCATGCGGAATAGAAGGTGACATCGGTCTGGCGCAGCCGCTCGACCGGCATGGCGTGGACCATCTCTGGCGGCGAGAACTGGTGCATCTCGTCCAGATGCTGTTGCAGCAGGGCGACGACTTCGGGGGCGGTCAGGTCGTCCTCGATCAGGCGAAAGGCATCCGGGGGAAGCCGCTCGCCAGACATAGGCCTCAGCCCCGCATCCGTGCCGAGCGGTAAGTGCCCAGCATGCGTACTTCCTTGGCGTGGAAGGCGAGTTCCTCCAGCGCGCGGTCCACTGCCGGATCGCCCGGCGCGCCCACGATGTCGCAATAGAACATGGTTGCGGCGAAGCTGGCGCCCTTCTGGTAGCTTTCCAGCTTGGTCATGTTGACGCCGTTCGTGGCGAAGCAGCCCAGCGCCTTGTAGAGCGCGGCGGGCACGTTGTTCACTTCGAAGACGAAGGTGGTCATCGCCTGCTCGCCTGCCAGCGATGCGGGATCGAGCGCCTCGCGCGCCAGCACCACGAAGCGGGTGGTGTTGTCATGCGCATCCTCCACCCGGTCCTCGATAACCTTGAGGCCATAGAGGTCCGCGGCCATCAGCGGCGCGATCGCCGCCTCGGTCGGATCGCCCTCTTCTATCACATGGGCTGCAGCGGCGGCCGTATCGGCATAGGCGAGCGGGGTGATGCCGCGCTCTCGCAGATAGTGGCGCGACTGGCCCAGCGCTTGCGGATGGCTGTGCGCGGCCTTGACGCTCTCCAGCGTGACCGTGTCGAGCGGAAGGCCCATCAGCGCATGGCGGATCTCGAGGAAATGCTCGCCCACGATGGCAAGGCCGCTTTCGGGCAGCAGGAAGTGGATATCGGCCACGCGGCCATGCTGGGAATTCTCGATCGGGATGATCGCGCAGCCGGCCTGGCCGCTCTTCACCGCCTCCAGCGCATCCTCGAAACTGAAGCAGGGCAGCGGCAGGCCATCGGGCGCATATTCCATCGCCGCGCGGTGCGAATTGGCGCCAGGCGCTCCCTGAAACGCAACGGCGCGCTCGGGCTCTGCAGCGGCGGCGGCGCGCATTTTTTCGACGAGCGCGAGGGCGGGAGCGGGAAAGCTGTGCATGGTGCAAAGCCGCCTATCGCCACTGCTCAGGGCAAACAAGCCACTATCGGCACTTGCGCCGGACGCCATGCCCCACTAGAGCGCCCCACAACCTTGGCTCAACCGTGCAGATGAATCGTCCATGACTGACCGTCTCAATACCATTTTCGGCTGGCTTCTTTTCGCAGGCGTCGTTGCGCTGATGATGCGCTTTGCGATGAACCTGATCATGCCCGATGCGGAAATGCCCGAACAACCCGGCTATGTGATCGAAGCTGCCGATGCAGGCGGTGCGGACCAGGGTCCGGCACTGGCAACCCTGCTTGCTGGCGGCGATGCGGCTGCGGGCGGCAATTCCTTCGCCAAGTGCGTGGCCTGCCACACGATCGATCAGGGCGGCGCCAACGGCATCGGCCCGAATCTCTTCGGTGTGCTGGGCCAGCCTGTCGGCCAGCATGTTGCCGGCTTCGACTATTCCAGCGCGCTGGCCGATCATGGCGGTGAATGGACTTACGAGAACATGGACGCCTGGCTCTCCAGCCCGCGTGCCTTCGCCAATGGCACGAAGATGAGCTTTGCCGGCCTGTCCGATCCGCAGGAACGCGCCAATGTCATGCTCTACCTGATGGAGAATGGCGGCGGTCCCGCGCTTCCCGAACCCCCGGTGGAAGAGCCCGCTGCGGAAGAAGGTGACGCAGCAGGTGCCGAAGAGGGTGAAGCCGTGGCCGAAGACGCTGCCGAGGAAGGCGCGGAAGCCGAACTCGAGGCGGCAGCCTGATCGCTCGACAGCTTTAGGTTCGAGAGGAAATGGGCCGGGAGCAATCCCGGCCCTTTTCATTTGTGGCGTCCCGGTCAGTCGTCCTCGGCGCGTCCCTTGAAGCCCTGCGCCACGACATACCATTCGGAGCTGCCCTTGCGGCTGGCGGGCGGCTTGGCATGCTTGACGGTCTTGAAGTGCTTCTTGAGCAGGTCGAGCAGGTCCTTGTCCGTCCCGCCGGCCAGCACCTTGGCAACGAAAGCCCCGCCTTCCGCCAGCGTCTCCACCGCGAACCACGCGCCCGCTTCCACCAGTGCCATGGTGCGCAAATGGTCGGTCTGCTTGTGGCCCACCGTGTTGGCGGCCATGTCCGACAACACCAGGTCGGGCGGGCCGTCCAGCGCCTCTTCCAGCTTCTGCGGGGCAGCATCGTCCATGAAGTCCATCTGGAAGATGGTGACGCCCTCGATCGGTTCGGTCTCAAGCAGGTCGATACCGACCACGCCCGCCTTCGGCGCGCGCTTGCGTACGACCTGGCTCCAGCCGCCCGGCGCAATGCCCAGGTCGACCACGCGTTGCGCGCCTTTCACGAGACCGAACTTGTCGTCGAGTTCGATCAGTTTGAAGGCCGCACGGCTACGATAGCCATCGGCCTTGGCCTGCTTCACGTAAGGATCGTTGAGCTGCCGCTCCAGCCAGCGCTGCGAGCTTGCCTTGCGCTTCTTCGCCGTCTTCAACCGACGGTCCGCATCCTTGCCTGCTCGTGCCATCAGCCCTGTCCCTTGCCCTTCTGGTCGCGCAAAGCGGCCTGCGCCTGCGCGCCTTCGGCATCGGCGGTCATCATCGATCGCAGGATCCCCTCGCGAATGCCGCGATCGGCCACGCCCAGTCGCGGCGCGGGCCAGATGTCGAGGATCGCTTCGAGAATGGCGCAGCCCGCCACCACCAGGTCCGCGCGTTCGTTGCCGATGCAATTCAACTGCCGCCGTTCCTGCGGAGAAAGCGCGGACAATTCCTGCGAGATATCCCGCATCGATGTGGCGGGCACGATCAGCCCGTCCACCGCCTTGCGATCATATTGCGGCAGTTCGAGATGCAGGCTGGCGAGCGTCGTCACCGTGCCGCTGGTGCCCAGCAGGCGCAGGTCGGGCGAGCGGTGGGCGTCGATCCGTTTGGCGAATTCGGCAAAGCTCTCGCGCACCAGCCGCTTCATCTCGGCATAGCGGGCGAGGCGTGCTTCCTGGTCGCCTTCCTCCGGTCCCACCGTCTCGGACAGGGAGACCACGCCCCAGGGCACGCTCTGCCAGTCGAGGATGCGGGGCACGGGCGCGCCGGGTTCGATCAGCACCAGCTCGGTCGAGCCGCCGCCGATATCGAAGATCACCGCCGGGCCGATGCCGTCCTCCAGCAGGATATGGCAGCCCAGCACCGCCAGCCGCGCTTCTTCCTGCGCGCTGATGATGTCGAGCACGATGCCGGTCTCCTTGCGCACCCGCTCGATGAATTCCCCGCCATTATCCGCCCGGCGGCAGGCTTCGGTGGCGACCGATCGGGCGAGGTGGACATTGCGCTTCCTCAGCTTGTCCGCGCAAATGCGCAGCGCGCCCACCGCGCGGTCCATCGCCTTGTCCGACAGGCGATTGGTCTGTGCCAGTCCTTCGCCCAGCCGCACGACGCGCGAAAAGGCATCGATCACCACGAAGTTCTCGTCGGACGGTTTGGCGATCAGCAGGCGGCAATTATTGGTGCCGAGGTCGATCGCGGCATAGGCCTGGCGATAATTGTGATGCGGCGGGCGGCGCCAGCTGGTGGCGTCGCGCATCGTGCCCTTGCTGCGGGATTTATCGGAATCCGGGCGCTTGCTGGCCCTGTTGCCGGAATTCTGGCGCGCCTTGGCCGGTTGCCTGTCGGGACGGTCCTTGCTTCGTCCCTGTCGATCACCGGCCTTTACCTTGCGGCCGTCCGGCGGAGACATGTCCGCCATAATTTGTAAAACTCACTACTTCTCAAAACCCGCCACACGAGCGGAACCTGAGTGCAGGCTAGCGCATGGGTAGCGCTCCCGCAAGGAGAGCGGCCTTATGCCTCCGACCGGGCGCCGCCAGTGCGCGCCGGGGCGAGCAGGGCGGGGACGAGCTCGACATCGCGTTCGGCCAGCGCATCGTCGACCCCGATGGCGATATCCTCCTGCGCCACATCGTCGCGATAAGTGCCGTGGAGGTGATCCCAGATGGCGATGCCGCTGCTCCAGTTGCTGTCCATTTCGGACAAGTCCTGCGAATGGTGGATGCCGTGCATCTTCGGCGTGGTGATCACGCGGGAGAGTTTCTCGTCCAAGCCCTTTGGCAAGCGCGTGTTCGAATGGTGGAACAGCACCGAAAGCACGAAGAAGCCCTGCCACGCCTTGAGCATCTTCGGATCGACGCCGGACACGCGCACCTGCACCAGCCGCCATGGCAGGGAGATCAACATGTCGAGGAAATGGAACCTCACCGCCGTGCTCATGTCCATGTCCGGATCGACATGGTGGACGCGGTGGAAGCGCCACAGGAAAGGCACCTTGTGCGTGGCGATGTGCCAGAGATAGAAGCCGTAATCCATGGCGAGGAAAGCGGCGAGCTTGCCGATGATCCCGCCTCCCAGCGCGTGCTGCAATCCGCGCTGCTCGCTCTCATTGCGCCGTGCGATGGCCTGCGTCGCCGGGGCTTCGCTCACCATGATCATCGCCTGGCAGCCCGCCCCCATCGCGGCATTGCGGATGGTGCGCGGAAGCGGATCGCGCGTCTGTTTCCTCAGCGGGCGGCGGCGTTCGGCAAGCGCGATCGCCCCGACAATGCCGAGCGTCGCGGCGAAGCCCGCAGCCTTGAGGAATCGCGATGCCATGGCGCGCGACAATGGCGGTTCGCCAAAGCCGCGTCGAGAGGCTAGGGGAAGCAGATGGCCGCCATTCCGGAACCCGTCGTCGCGCTGTTTGCGAAATATCCGCATCCCGGCAAGGCCAAGACGCGGCTGATCCCAGCGCTGGGGCCGAGCGGCGCGGCGCATGTCCATCGCCTGCTGGTGGAGCGGACCATCGCCACCATCCGCGCGAGCGGGCTTGCTTTCGACGTGTGGTTCACGGGGGCGGAGCGTGCCGACTTCGCCGAATGGCTCGGCGATGACGTGACACTGGTGGACCAGGGCGAGGGCGACTTGGGCGCGCGGCTCACCCGCGTGGGCGGACCGGCGATCCTGCTGGGCGCGGACGTGCCGGACCTTGCGCCGCGCCATCTGCGCGACGCGGCGAGCGCACTGGAGCGGCGCGATGCGGTGATCGGCCCGGCAAGCGATGGCGGATATTACCTGCTCGGCTTCAATCGCCGGCTGCCTTTCCTGTTTACCGATATGCCCTGGGGGACCGACGCGGTTCTGGCCGAGACCTTGCAGCGCCTGTCGCAAGCTGGCGTCGAACCGGCGATGATCGACGAACTGGAGGATTGCGACCGCCCGGCCGACCTCGCCCGCTGGCCCGAATTGCTGCCCTGATGCGCATTTCCATCGTCATCCCGATGCTGAATGAGGAGAAGGCGCTCCCGCAGCTGGCCGAGGTGCTGGGACGGCTCGATCCCGCGCCGTTCGAGGTGCTGTGCGTCGATGGCGGGAGCGAGGATGGTTCGGTGGGCTTGGCGGAGAGCTATGGCTGGCGCGTCGTGAACAGCGCGCGGGGGCGCGGGCTTCAGATCAACACCGGGGTCGAAGCGGCGCGCGGGGAAGCGGTGCTGGTGCTCCATGCCGATACCTATCCGCCTGCCGATGCGATGCAGGTGATCGTCCAGACGCTCTCCGATCCGCGCATCGCGCTCGCCAGTTTCACGCCGGTGATCAAGGGGTCGGAGAAGACGCGTTGGGGCACCACGGCGCATAACTGGGCGAAGACCTGGTACGCCCCGCTGCTCTTCCGGCCGCTGCTATTCTTGAGGGGGGCGCGGCTCCTGTTCGGCGACCACGGCATGTTCTTCCGCCGTCACCAGTTCCTCGATGTCGGCGGTTGCGATCCTTCCGCCAAGGTGATGGAGGAAGTGGATTTGTGCGCCAAACTGGTGGAGCTAGGCCGCGTGAAACTGGTGCCGCGCATGATCGAAACCAGCGACCGCCGCATCGCCGAATGGGGCGCGCTGAAGGCCAACTGGACCTATCTGAAAGTCGGTTTCCTCTGGGCTATGGGTGTGCGGGAGCGGCTCGAGCGTCACTATCCGGACGTGCGCTGACCGGCGGCGCAGGGAGGTATCCCGCCGCCATGCCATAGGCGATTAGCCGGTCCATCCATTCGCTATCCGTGGGTGGGCAGGTGAGCCCGGTCAGTGCGCGCAGTTTGCGGTCATCGAACCGGGGACTGCGGGTGAAATAGCTTCCGAAAGTGGCGAGCATCCGCCCGGCCACGCGTGCTTCCATCGGCGAGAGGCTGGCGAGATCGAAATCGGCGGGAGCTACTATTTGCGGATCGGGGAAATGGGGCACGCGGGCGACGCCGTGGGCCAGCTCGGCGGAGGGTGTGGGCGTTGCCGCGACGAGGTGGAAATAGCCGCCCTGGGCCTCATCCATCCTCTCGGAAATGCGGGCAATTCCTTCTGCGACATGGTCGATGGGAACGAGGTCGAGCGTGGAGTTTGGGTCGGCGGGGAAGGTCGTGATCTTGCCGCGCGCCATCAGGCGGAAGACATTGCAAAGCGAGGGAAAATCGCGGATCGCGCCGGTCTCTGAATGGCCCAAAGTAATCGAGGGGCGGGCGATCGCGAAGGGCACGCCGCTTGCCGCCACCAAGGCCTCGGCGCGGGCCTTGCTCGCCTCGTAATTGTTGGCGAATTGGGTGCCTTCAGGGACCGGCCCTTCCTCGATAACCCCTTGGCGAAGGCCGCAAACATAGGCGGTGGAGACGTGCGCGAACTTCGCTCCGCAAGCCTTGGCAAAGGCAAGCGCGTTGGCGGTCCCCTGCACATTGTCGCGCTCCAGCTCCTCCTCCGGCGCGTCGAACTGAAGCGAGGCTGCGCAGTGCACAACGAGGTCTAGCGCATGCCTGGCGGGGTCTAGCTCCATCAAGGGCAGGGTGACGTCGCCCGAAACCACGCTGGCGACGGGCACATCGGCCCCATCATTGCCGCGCACCTCTTTCGTTCGGCGGACCATGGCGGTGATGTCATGTCCCCGCGCCGCCAGCCGTGCGCAAACCTCGCCGCCGATCAGCCCGGCGGCACCTGTGACCAGAATCCTCAACAGCCCAAATCCCTCAACAACAGGGCGCCGCTTCGCTCTTGGCCGGATTAGCATCGCTCTGGCCGAAAGGAACGGCGGTGCCGCAACCGGGGAAGACGCCGAAATGCGTGTCGAAATTGCCGATGAATTCGAAATGCTCGGCCAGCCGAGTTTCTGCCAGCATCAGCCAGCTGTTCCCGCACACCGGGAAGATACGCCCGCGTTCGATCGCGTGGTGGTCATCGAGGTGGAACATCTGCTCCTCACCCGGCACCGTGCCCTTGTAGATCACAGCCTGGCCGTAATCCTCGCATTGCGGTTCCAGCCCGGCGAGCTTGAACAGGCGGTAGGTGGCGGAAACGAAGGCGATCCCTTCCAGCTTCTTCGCCACTTCCGCATCGTTGATGCCCAGCACCCGGTCGGTGACGAGGCGCGGATCGGCGAAACCGGCGCGCTTGGCCAGCATGTCGAAATCGCCCCAATAGAGCGCGCCGGACAGGCATTCGCCGTGCAGCACCGGGTCTTCCAGCAAGTGCTTTGGCACGCGGCGATCAGCATAGACGTCGGAGAAATAGAGCTCCCCGCCCGGCTTCAGCACGCGGTGCGCGGCGCGGAAGACCGCTTCCTTGTCGGCGACGAGGTTGATCACGCAATTGGAGACGATGACGTCGAAGCTCTCCGGCTCCAGCCCCAGTTCGTCCAGCTTCTCGATATCGCCTTCCACGAAGCGGACATTGCGATATCCGAAACGTTCCGCATGCCAGTCGAGATGTTCGTTCGCCACCGCGAGCTGTTCGGGCGTGGCATCGACGCCGGTGACCGAGCCCTTCGCGCCGACCAGCTGCGCCAGCAAATACGCGTCCTGCCCGCTACCCGATCCGAGATCGAGCACATTGCACCCCTCGATCGCCTGCGGGACTACCAGGCCGCAGCCGTAATAACGGGCCTTCACTTCCGGATGGACGTTCTTCAACGCATCGAGAATAGCGGGCGCAGGCATTTCGAGCGTGCAGCAGGCATCGGTCCGAAGGTCCGTACTGCCTCCCAGCACCTTTCCATAATAGTCCTGCGAATTCTGGAGATTCATGAAACTACCTGTCCCTTCGGGTCGAATGGCTTGATCATAGACAGGAATATTGTCGCTTGGCAGCGCTTTTCGGTTACCGTGGGGACCAATGGAATATTCGCATGACGTGATCGTGATCGGCGGCGGTGCTGCGGGATTGACCGCCGCGGGCGGCTGCGCGCTGTTCGGCCTCAAGGTCGCGCTGATCGAGAAGGGCGCGATGGGGGGCGAATGCCTCAATAATGGCTGCGTTCCATCGAAGGCGCTGATCGCTTCCGCGCGCCGAGCCGCCGAAGCGCGCGAGGAGAAGCGGCTGGGCGTGCAACTGGCCGCGCCGCAGGTCGACTGGATGGGCGTGCATGGCCACATCCACGCAGCCATCGCCGCCATCGCCCCGCATGATTCACAGGAGCGTTTCGAGGAGATGGGCTGTGAGGTGCTGCGTGACCATGCCACCTTGCGGGACCGGCACACGGTGGAGGTTGCGGGTCGCAAGCTGACCGCACCACGCATCGTCATCGCCACCGGCTCCGAGCCTTTCGTGCCGCCGATCGAGGGGATCGATAGCGTCCCTTATCTCACCAATGAGAACCTGTTCGAGCTGACCGAACAGCCGAGGCACCTTGTCATCATCGGTGGCGGCGTGATCGGCATGGAAATGGGTCAGAGCTTCCGCCGCCTCGGCAGCGAAGTGACCATCATCAATCCCGGCCCGCTGATGGGGCGAGACGATCCGGACTCGGTCGCCGTCGTGCAGGCACAGATGGAGCGCGAAGGCGTGCGCTTTGTCGATGGCAAGGCGGCCAAGGTTGCAGGCAGCTCCGGCACCATCACCGTCACCACTGATGGCGGGGAAACGCTCACCGGCTCGCACCTGCTCGTCGCCGTCGGCCGCAAGGCGCGCACTTCCGGGTATGGGCTGGAGGAGCTGGGTATCGAACTGGGCCGCAACGGCATCAAGGTCGATGCGCGCCGCCGGACGTCCATCAAGAACATCTACGCCATCGGCGATTGCCGAGAGGGGCCGCGCCTCACCCATGTCTCGGGCTATGAAGGCTCCAACGTCGTGCTCGAAATCGCCACCGGCCTGCCGACCAAGGTGGACTGGAAGGCGCTGCCCTGGTGCACCTATACCGATCCCGAAGTCGCCCAGATCGGCATGACCGAGGCCGAGGCGCGGGAGAAGCATGGCGAGGCTGTGACGGTGGTGCGCGAGGATTTCGACCACAATGACCGCGCTGTCTCGGAAGGCGAGATTGCGGGCCACATGAAGCTGGTAATGAAGGGCAAGAAGGTCATTGGCGCCAGCATTGTCGGCCATAATGCGGGCGAGTTGTTGCTGCCGCTGACGCAGGCGATCACGGGCAAGAGCAGCAGTTTCGCGCTTGGTGGTGCGGTGATCGCCTATCCCACCCGTTCGGAAATCACCAAGGCGCTGGCCTTCAAGACATGGGAGCCGACCGTCTTCGGTTCGCTGCCCAAGAGCTATGCGCGGTTCGTCTCGAAACTGAGGAAACTGTTCTGATGGCGAGCCGCGTGAAGAGCCGCAACGTGCCCACGGGACCATCGCCTTTCGCGATTCCGGACAAGGTGCCTCTGAAGCGCGAGAAGTTTGCCGATCCGGCGGTGACGGCGGATGGCTCTCCGCGCGCATCGGTGGCGCTGGATCACCTCGAAACGCTGTGGCTCAACACCGGCACGCTCTGCAATCTCGCCTGCGCCAGCTGCTATATCGAAAGCTCGCCCACCAATGATGCGCTGGTCTATCTGAGCGCCGAGGACGCGGCGAGCTTCTATGACGAGATTGCCGCGTCCGGCCAGCATGTGCGCGAGATCGGCTTCACCGGCGGCGAGCCTTTCATGAACCCGGCCTTCTTGCGGATGCTGGAGGACGCGTTGGACCGCGGACATGAGGTGCTGGTGCTGACCAATGCGATGAAGCCCATGCGGCGGCATGAGGCGGCGCTGCTGGCCCTGCGCGAGCGGTTCGGGGATCGGCTTACCCTGCGCGTCTCCATCGACCACCACACACAGGCGGTGCATGAAGGCGAGCGCGGGCCGAATAGCTGGGCCCCGATGATCGATGGCCTGCAATGGCTCTCCACCCATGGCTTCTCCATCGCCGCCGCCGGACGCTCGCTGGCGGGTGAGGACATGGGCGCGGCGCGCGCCGCCTATGCCGAGCTATTCGTGCGCGAGGGTATCGCCATTGACGCCGCCGATCCCGCGCGGCTGGTGCTCTTCCCGGAGATGGACGAGAGCGCCGACGTGCCCGAGATCACCACCGCCTGCTGGTCCATCCTTGGCAAGTCGCCTTCGGACGTGATGTGCGCCACCAGCCGGATGGTCGTCCACCGCAAGGGGGAAGGGCGCGCCCGCGTCGTCGCCTGCACTTTGCTGCCCTACGATGCGGGCTTCGATCTGGGCGAGACTTTGGCGGAGGCCGCGCGCGAGGTGCCACTCAACCACCCGCATTGCGCGCGCTTTTGCGTGCTGGGCGGGGCGAGTTGTTCGGCGTGATCAGGACCCGTTCAGCCGCGTCATGCGTTATGGGCGGCATGGGACGTCTGATCTTCGCATCCGCCGCCGCGGCACTGGCGCTGGCCGCGCCCGCATCCGCGCAAAGCTCCATCGACGGGACCTATGTCGACTCGGGCGGCTATGTGGAGATCACGGTTGAGCGCTGCGGATCGGTGCGTTGCGGCAAGATCACCCGGATCATCCGCAACAAGCCGGGTGAGAGCAATCGCGACCGCCACAATGATAATCCCGCCCTGCGCGAGCGCCCGATCCTCGGCATCACCCTGCTGCAGGACCTGCGCTGGGATGATGGCGCATGGAGGGGCGAGGTCTACAACCCGGAAGATGGCGGAACCTATCGCACCGAAGTGCGCCCTGCTGCGGGTGGCGCGCTGGAAGTGAAAGGCTGCGTCGCCTTCATCTGCCGCACGCGCCTCTGGCCCGCGAAAACCTGACAAAATCGCGCCGCCGCGCAGCTTTCCAATCTGCGGGTCTTGACCGAATCCAAGCCGCGTTATAGACGCGCGCCCTCTGTTGCCCCGTCGTCTAATGGTAAGACTACGGACTCTGACTCCGTCAATTGAGGTTCGAATCCTCACGGGGCATCCAGTTTTCCACCAGTTTCCACCGCAAGCCTTGCCGGCAATGACGATGCGTCACGCGCAGCTGTGCCTCGCTGCGGCTGGCGGCCTTGCGAGCACGATGCCTCGCCGGATTCGCTTGAACCCGGACAGGATCGCCCGATCCACCGCGCCGAAGCCGCTCCGGTTCTGCCAGAGGATCAGGGCCATCACGAGGGCGGTCCAGCACATTCCCAAGGCAAGCGCATCGGCCATCGGCGTGAGCCATATGCGCGTTTCGATGAGCGAGAGGGACTTGATAAAGGCCACAAGCAGGCAAAGTCCCAGCGCGAAGCCGATCGGGCTTGAAGATCGCATGGGAGGGCGCCCCAGCGCGAAGGCCAGCAAGGGCGTCAGCAGCACCAGGACGACCCACAGCATGCGCGCGAAGGCTGCCGCCCGGTGGTCAGGATCGGGCGAGCGCAGCAACTCATCAAGGCTTCGGCTGCGCAAGGGATTGTCCTCGGCGTGTCCGGATTCCATACGGATGCCTTCGGGGCGGGATTCGAAGGCCAGCATCGCGAAGCTCAATACCGTCCCGTCGGCCTTGCCGATCGACTGCCCATCGATCAGCCGGACAAAGCTCCTGCCGTCCGGGGCAAATCCCAGCTTGCCGCTTGAGGCATTGTAGGTGCGTTCATCGTCGACGATCATCAGGCCGCCCAGCGTGGCGGAGTCCGGGTCGACGCTATCGAAATACACCATCATCCCGTCGCCGAGATCGTGGAACCTTCGCGGGGCCAGGTTGATGCCGAAGTCGCCATTCGCCATGCGCTGGCCGATTTCATCGATCCTGCGCTCACCCTCCGGCTGCATCCACCCCTGGTTGGCGAGGACGAAGGCCGCGACCAGAACGCTGAGCAGGACAGGCATGCGCATCCAGCGTCGGGGGCCGATGCCGGTCGCCTCGATCACAGCCAGTTCGCCGCGCATTGCGAGCTTGCGGACCGACAAGGCAATGGCGAGGTAAAGTCCCACCAGCATGCCGATCCCGGCATATTCGGGCAGCAGGCCGAGAACGGTCTGCCAGACGATGTATCCGCGCTGGCCGGAAAGGCGGGTGATCTCGATCAGCCGCGGGATATGCTCGAGCACCATCAGCGACATGATAATGCCGATCACGCTGCCCAGCGTGCCCAGCGATGAGCCGAGCACATATCGATCGATCCGGGCGAGGAGCATTGCTCCGCCTCCGATCAGGCAGCCGCCGCGCTCTTTTGGGGAACGAGCCCCGAATAGAGCCGGAAGAGATCGCGGAAGTGCTCCTCCATGTTGCGGGGTGGGGGACTGGCCGCCGCCCGCAATCCGCCATCGGGAAGCTGGAGGATCGCCCGCACGATATCTGCCATGTTGGTGGGCGTGAAGCCGAGCGCCGGGTTATGGCGGACGAAATCGCTCGCCCCGCCAAGATTGGGCGCGATCAGCGGAAGGCCGCTGGCATGCGCCTCTGCGGCGATCATTCCGAATGTCTCGGCCTCGCAGCCATGCAGCAAGGCATCGGCGCTGGCCAGGATCGCGGCGAACTGCTTGCGATCGCGCACCGGGCGGAGAAGGCGGATATGCGGGTTTCCCGCGATGGCGCGCATGATCTTTCGATGCGCGCGCCCCTCTCCGAAAATGACGAGGCCGATCGGGCGGTGTGCTCCCGCAATCGTCGCCGCCTCGACCAGCATGGGTACGCGCTTTTCGGTGGCAAGGCGCCCGGCGCTGACCAGCAGGGTCGCTTCTGGCCCAAGCTGGCAAAGGCCCAGCAAGCGCTCGCGCAGGGACTCGCTGCGAAGCGCGGGTGAGAACAGGCCGGGCTCGACGCCCATGGGCATGGTCACGACATTGGCCACGCCGCCATCCGACAGGCGCTGCGCAAGGCTGGAATTGGCCGCGATCACGGCGTCGAAGCTCCTGCCGTAACGGCGCAAGCGCTCCCAGAACCAGTCGAAGACGCGATCGACCGAGGCGGGCTGCGCGATCCCCTCGAACCAGCGATAGACATGGGCCGACAGCGGTTCGGAATGCATCACCAGCGCACGCGGGACCGGCTGCGGATAGGCCGCAACGTAATTCGCGCTATTCCATGGAGAGGAAGCCTCGATCAGATCCGGCTGCAGGCGGTCGAGCGCGGCATGTACCGCCGCCTGATCGGCAAAGGAGAAATATTTCCGGTCGAGCGGGAAGTGCGGGGAAGCGAGCGTGACAATCCGGGCGGATCCGGAAATCTCCACCGTGCGATCCGCTGCGCCCGGGGCGAGCAGGGTGATATCCTGCCCCAGCTTTTCGGCGACCCGCAGCTTCTGCTCCACATAGGTGCGAATGCCGCCGCCCTCGGGCGTATAGAAACCACAGACATCGACAATGCGCATAGGCTGTTCAGTCCTCCAGCGGCCGCATCCTGAGGCCGCGCAGGTAATTCACGACGATCCTGATTTCCGTGCGCCCGGCCCCGGCGACCGCGCTCGCTTCTTGCGCTGCCGGCTGGCTGATCCCGAGCCGGGGATTGCCCGCAAAGCCGATCCCGTCGTTCCGCCAGTTGAAGCGCCGATTGGAATTGCGATCATGCAGCAGCACCACCGAGTAGCGCCCCGCCTGCGGCACCCTGACACAGAGCTGGGGCTGGGCAGCCGCCGGCACCGCGACTTCGATGCGGCGGAAGGTCTTGCCAGCCGAAATGAGGATATTGTCGTCGGCCAGGAAATCATCGTCATTGGCGGGATAGACTTCCAGCTTGAGCTTACCTTGCCGATCGCGCAGCCCGACCACATCCACGAGGAAAGCCGGACCCTGCTCATTGGTGCGGCACCGGCCTTCGGCCTGGCCGAGGTCCGGCGTCGAAGGGATGCTCGCCTGCGCCAGCACGGGCAGCAGGGCGAGGCTAGCGAGCAGGCGCATCGCTGCGTTCTCCGGTGAGCAGGTCGATGAGCGAGAAGCCGAGGCCAACAATCAGGTTGGCGGCAAGGATCAGCCCCGCCATCATCGCCACCAGCCCGGCGATCTCGAGATGCGCGCCCGCCGCCAGCACGGCGACGCCGGCAAAGACCACATCCTTGTTGGGCACGAAGGGCAGGCGCGAGATCAGCAGCCGGATTGCGGCGAGTACCAGCCACCAGCCGATCGGCGTTTCGGGCAGCACCATATTCCATAGCATCGCAGAGATGAGCGTCGTGGCGAGGATACGGGCGACATGGACGGCGAAGACCATGCGCAGCTCCGATGCAGGGAGCGAGAACAGCGCCTTGCGCCAGACCATCACCGCAAGCGAACTGGCGACAACGAAAGCGAGCGACCAGCCGATCTGTGCGCCATGCTCACCCAGCGGCAGCAGGTCGAGGAAGGGGATGGCGAGCGCGATCAGCACCAGCGTCATCACATTGCCCGCCATGGCGGAAAGCACTGCCACGTCCTTCACTGCACCGAAGGGCGCCGCCTCTACCTGGCTGTTCTTGCGCGCCCAGGCATAGAACCACGCCTCGCCAAGATAGCCGAGCAGCAATTCGTTGTAGACGAGCTTGCGGGTTAGCGCGCCAAGGGCAGGGCGGCCCACGCCCCACAGCCGGTTGAAGATATACCATTCGCTGAGCGGCCCGGCCATGAAGCCGAGAGCGAACAGCACCCAGAAGGACGGCGAGGACGGGACAAGATCCAGGATGCTGGCTGCATCAAGCGTACTGATCTGCGAGAGCGCTGCCGCGACGACCAGCAGCGACAGGAGGATGGTGAGAGCGCGGGTCCAGCTGAAGGTGCGGGGCCGGTCTTGCGGCAGGAGGGGGATGGTGTCGCCGCTGACCGGCAGGAGCATTTGTTCTGTCATTCTCACGCCTTGTGGTGGTGATTGCCTTGACAGACGCCGCCACCGCGCGGTTCCCGCACTTGCTCACCGGATTTCTCCGGCGCCTGCGCTTCGCATGCTTCTGCGAACAGCCCGAGATAATGTTGTGAGGCCCGTTCGAGGGTGAAATCCGCAGCGAAGCACCGCCTGTCCTCCTGCGGCGGATCGAGCTTGCTCGCTTCGACCATGGCGCGCGCCAGCGCTGCTGCATCGCCGCGCGGAGCAAGTCTGCCGAAAGCGCCATCGCCCGCCAGCCATGCCATGCTGGCACAGCAATCGGTGGCAGCGATCGGCAGGCCAGCGGCCAGCGCTTCGATCACGACCGCAGGAACGCCCTCGTAATCGGAGGACAGCACAAGCACATCGGCATCGCGATAGAGTGCCGTCATGTCGTGAACGTGTCCTGGCATGGTCAATTGCGCGGCAATGCCCAGCCGTCCGGCCTCGCGCTCCAGCGCCGCGCGGCACGGGCCTTCGCCGGCGATCGCCAGCCGGTCACCCGGCGATGCCATGGCGGCAAAAGCCCGCAGCAGCAGCGCGAAGTTCTTTTGCGGCACCAGCCTGCCCACCGCGAGGAAGCTGCGCCCGGCGCGGTCATTCGCCTTGCGCCCGGCGAGCTTTGCCAGGCCAGCGCATTCGGCTTGCGACAGTGCCGGGTCCGGGATCACGCTCACCCTGTCAGCCTTGATCTGCAGGGCGCTGGCGACGGGCTCGCGCATTGGCGCACCGATCGCCACGAAATGGTCGAGTAGGCGGCCCTGTAGTGAGAGCCAAGCGCGATAGGGCGCGGCCAGCGGTCCTGACATGTCGGGCCGGTCGAGATCGTTGCTCACCTTCACCACCACCGGCGGGCAGCACTGCCCGAGCAGCAGGCGCGCAACGACGCAGGGCGCTGTATAGGTGAGTCCGGGGCAGAAGATGACATCGGGCCGCTCGCGCATCAGGAAGCGCAGCAGGCACAGCATCATCCAGATGGTTTCCCAGCCGGCGGTCGGGATGGGCTCGCGAAATGTCCGGTAATCGAGCGCGGGCCGATCCTCACGGCAGGTCCCGCGGTCGCGGCCGAGCACGACCGCGACATCGTGCCCTTCCTCCTGCCAGCGTTCCGCCAGCCGCAGGCCTACGCGCTCGACGCCGCCGGGTTCGAATGCGTGGATCGGTATGGCAATGCGCATGTCCTGTGGACGCCGCGGCGAGCCGATACCCGCACTATGCCAGCGCTTGTCAGCCAGAGAGCTCCGCATAGCGCGCCGCGCGGCGGCGGGAGGCGAAATGGCCGAGCGTGCGCTCGATACTGGCGAGGATCGAGGCCTTGGACGTATCGCCCGGATGCGCCGCGACACGCACGGTCCTGAGCGGATTGAGCGCGTGCCGTGCGAGCGCGGCGAAGGCCAGCGATGAGGCGGTGCGCGCGCTCGACCGGCTGGCCCAGGTGACCACCGGCCCCCTGGCCAGCGTTTCGTCCGTCGCCGGGCGCCATACGCGCATATGGTCCTCGGCGAGCGTAAAGCCGCTTGTTCTGAGCGCCGCCCGTGCGCCTTCGCCATAGAGCCAGGCCGGGGCGATAAAACCGGCAACCGGGCCGCCGATAACATCCTCTATCAGCTTCCTGCCCCCATCCATGCGGCGCGCGGCCTCCTCGCGGGAGAGGCCGAGGAACTCGCCTTCGCCTGCGGTCATGTGTTTGGCCTTGAAGCTCGCCAGCCCGGCATGATCCGCAAGGTCCTTGTGGAACCAGCCATGCACGAACATCTCGACACCCTGCTCGGCCCATTGGCGCAGGCCCGCCGCGAAGGGCGTGCCCGGCCGCAGGGGGCTCTCCCCCCAATGATCGGGCACGACCAGCATGGCAAATCGCGGGCCGCCCAATTGCCGCGCGAAAAGCTCCGCCAGCGCGCCGACCTCGCGCTCGAAACGCGGGCCGACATCGTGGATGGAGGCGAGCAGCAGCTTGTCGTCAGAACTGCGCATCGACGCCCAGCCTTATCGTCCGCGGACGCAGCGGCGTGCGCTGCATTCCTTCAGCGACGAAGAACGGATTGCCAAAGGAGAAGCGATTGCTGCGCTCGTCGAGCACATTGTCGATGTCGAGCGAAATTCCCCAATCGCCCAGATCCAGGCGGGCTCCCAGCGCCGTGTCGTGATAACGGCCCTGCGGCAGCTCGAAGGGTTCGCCGATCGCCAGGAAGGACGGGCCGATATAGCCGACCGAACCGCTGACCGTGAGCTGCGCATCGCCCAGCCGCTGGTCGAACCGTGCCGAAAACCGCCAGCCCTCATCGGCGATGTTCGGCAGGTCTTCCTCGTTGAGGCCGGCGAATGCCGTGCTCGGCCGGTCGAGCTGGCTGGTTGTCAGGAAAGCCGATGCCTCCAATACCAGCGGATCGAAGGGCCGCCAGCCAAGGTCGATCGAGGAATAGCGCACGAAGCCCGAGCCGAGATTGGCGACATAGGGAAAGCCTTCGGGGGTGACGAGGTCGGCCTGGACCTCGTTCCAGCGTGAATAGGAATATTGCAGCCCGCCCCAGACGCGCGACTCCTCTCGGGCGCCGACACGCAGTCCGGCCTCGCTGGTGAACATCTCGTCGGCATCGAAAAGCGTGCCCGCCGCATCCTCACCAGCTCCGCTGACCCTGACGGAGCCGGGGCGATAGCCCTCACGGTAACGGGCATAGACGATGAGGCCGGAGAGGGGCGTCCAGGACAGCGCGGCCGTTGGCAGGAAGCGCGATTGGGATCGGCGCGATTCGATCTCCTGTTCGTCCGGGACGAATTCGACTTCATAGCTCGATCGCACCCATGAAAAGCGCCCGCCTGCGGTCAGCGAGAAATTATGCCATGGCCCGATCGTGGCCTCCCCGAAAAGGGCCGTGTCGACGGTGATCGACCGGACGATCGAGATGTCCGACGGATCGGCTGCGGCGCCGAAAGCGCGGGCCGCGCGGTCGTAATTGCCCGCGAGGGCGATGCCTGCAACCCAGCTCGAAACCGGGCCGAAGGATCCCGCCAGGCGCGTTTCATGAGCGAAGAGCGCGACATTGCGATCCTCGACATAGGCAAGCGGCTCCGCACTGCTGGCCGGCGTTGCATCGAAAACGGTATCGATGGCCTGCTGTGCGGCCGAAGTGGTCGATACCAGCTCCGCGAAGTCGAACTGCGCGCGCGCGGTGGCCCAGACGAGGAAGTAATTGCTGTCGAAAGGCTGGCCGATCGCCGAATGGCGGGTGAGGGCATCGGTGCCGCTATCGGTATATTGCCCGTCCTCGCTGCTGAGATCCTGCATCAGTGCACCGAACTCGAGATCGAGCGTGTCGTGCGGCTCGAGGCTCAGGCTGGCGCGCAGGCCGACGATATCCGTGCTGTTGATATCGGCAAGCCCGCGCTCCGGATCGTCGATATAACCCGGCCGATATGCGCGATAGGCGACGAGGCGTGCGGCCCCTGTACTACCAACGGGAAGGTTTCCCACCAGTGCCAGTTCTGCGCCGGGCTCATCCTGCGTGAGCGTGCCCGCCGCTACTCCCGCAAGCGAGGTCTCGCCCGGTTGCGGCGAACGCGGTGCGATGCGGATTACGCCGCCGAGCGATCCCGCACCGTAGAGCGTGCCCTGCGGGCCCTCGAGGACCTCAAACCGCTCGACATCATAGAGCATCAGGTCAGGATCGGGGCCGCTGTAATTGAGCCGGCTCTCGCCGAAATACTGGCTGATTGTCGCCTGCGTCTGTCCGTTGAAACTGCTGTCCGCCACACCACGGATAAAGATCTTGTTGCGGCCCTCCCCCAGGTCGGTGGAAGTAAGATTGGGCAATTCGCGCAGCAGTATGCCCGATCCGCCTCCGCCGAAGCGCAGCCCGTCGGCGGCATCGAACTGCGCCATATGGATGGTGCCGGGATAATCCTCCAGCAAGGCCTTCTGCTTGCTGGCGGTGACGACAATCGACACTGGAGGTGGCGGAGCGGGCGGGGGAGGTTCCGCCGGGCGAGGAGCTGGTGCCGGGGCGGGCGCCGGTGCCGGACGGGCTGTCAGGGTGATGACCGACTGCGCGCCGATGCGGAAATCATAGCCCGTCCCGCGCAGCAGCAGCCGCAAGCCTTCGCTCCGCGTATGGCGCCCGCTCAGTCCCCGCGTGCGCGCCCGCTGCAGCGCCGGATCGCTGACATCGACCGACATGCCTGCCTGTCGCGCAAAGCGAACAAGCGCGATGTCGAGCCTTCCTGCTGGAATCTCGAAGGCAATCCGCTCCTGTGCGGAGGCGGGTTGGGCGAAGGCGACGCATGCTATTCCGGTCGCAGCGAAGGCGAGTGCGCGCATCGTCAGGGCCGCAATGTCCAACCCGTTTCATCGCTATCGACGGTGACGCCCAACAGATCCTGCAACCGGCCCCGCAGCGCGGCGTCATCGCCCGTTGTCTGGATGACGCCCGAGAAGCTGCGTCCCTCAAGCTCCGGGTCGAGCGCGATGGCGATACCCGTGGACCGCTCGATATCCGCGGCAAGTTCGCCGATCGGCGTCGCATCGTAGACGAGCATTCCGTCCACCCAGCCGCCAATGGCTTCGACCGGGAGGGTGGAGACCTGGATATTGCCGTCGGCACCCAGCCGCATCGCTTCCCCGGCATCAAGCTCGACATTCCTGCCACCTTCATAGCGTACCGCGCCCTCGGCGACCGCGACGTGCAGTTCGCCATCCTCGCGCAGCACGTTGAAGACGGTTCCGATATCGACCAGCCGGTCTTCCCCAACCGTCACCACGAAGGGGGCGCTTGCGTCATGGACCACGGTGAAATGCGCTTCGCCGGCAACCAGTTCGGCAAAGCGCGCATCCTCGTGGTCGAGCACGATTTCGCTTCCGCCGTTGACGACAATCTGGCCGCCGTCAGAGAGCGCGATGGTCCGCGTTTCTCCGGGCGATGTCGCAACGACATAGCGATCGCTGCCCGAGGTCAGCAATTGCGCGGCCAGCATGGCGACGAGCACCAGCGAGGCGGCAATGGCAAGCCAGCGCCAGCCTTTGCTTGCCGGCGGCGGCCCCTCGTCATTCGCGGCTGCCGGATGCATATTGTCCGGAGCGGCGAAATTCGCTTCCTGGAGGATCGAGTCGAGGGCGGCGTCGCGCGCGGCCACCTCTTCATAGGCGGCGTTATGGGCCGGATCGCTCTCCAGCCACGCGGTGAATTCCTCCCATGCAGCTTCGTCGCCGTCGCGCAGGCGCAGGTGCCAGGCAAGCGCCTGCTCCATAGCTCCGTCGCCACCTGAACTCGGCTTATGCACTTCAGACTACCTCTTGGCCGGGCTCGTTCTCGAGTTCCTCACGCAGTTCCAAGAGCACATGATAGGCTTTCTGCAGGTGCTTTTCCACGGCGCTGAGGCTGATACCGAGTTCTGTGGCAATATGCTGTTGTGTCTGGCCATCGATGCGAAAGCGCCGGAGGATCTCCGCCCGGCGATCGGGCATGGCCGCAATTGCCGCATCGACCTGCGCCAGCAAGTGCCGGTCGATCGCGGTCCGCTCCGGCGAGGCAGCCGGATCATTGCGCAATTCGTGGCCGAAACTCGCCCGTGCCCAGGCGTCGTCTCGACGTTCCTGCCGCCGCTTGCCCCGGCGACGGTCGAGGATCAAATTGTTGGTCATCTGGTAGAGATAGGCGCGCGGATTGGCGACCGGTCCGGTCTTGCCGGTCGTCAGCTTGACAAAGAGATCCTGCAACAGGTCATCGATCTCGTCAGGGTCGCATTGCCGCGAAAGGGCAAAGCGCTTCAGGTCGCCATGCATTTCCAGAAGAAGCTGTTTCATACCGCCGACCCCACCCGTCCGCCAAGCTTCGGGCTGGCCACTATGTACCCAATTGGTCGCCAGCGTGACAGGGGGAGTGTTGTCCACATCATTTTGCAGGGAAAAGACAGTCCGGCTCATCAAAACATGGTCCTGAAACGCAATAGGGCCGTTGTCTCATTGCTGTTGAAGCGGCTTTCCGCACGTTCGAGCGCAAGACCGATCCTCGTATCCGTCGCGCCGGAGGATGCGGAGGCGGAATATTCCACCGCGATCCCGCGCCGTGCGAGCCCTTCGCCATTGTTCATCCGCTCGGCGAGATTGGCAATATTGCCGGGCGACCATCCCGCCCGGTCGAAGGCGCCTACCGCAAGCATGCGGTTGCCGCGATGCAATTCGAGCGACAGCGCCTGGCTGACGCCGCCCGTCCTGCCCGTCAGCAAGGCGGCGCGCGGATTTCCCCGGCGTTCGCGGGCGACTGCAAAGCGCATGCCGAGATCGAAGGAGTCGGTCAGCTTCATGCGGGCGGCAGCTTCGGCGTTGTAGGAGCGGAACCACTGGCCGCAGCCGCTGGCTCCGCAGCGCCGCTTTTCGCCCTGGCGCACGCGCTCGCCGCGTAAGCTGAACCTTCCGGCGCCCAGGTCCGCTTCAAGCGTGCGGCCGGCCACTTGCCGGCGCGAAGTACCGGCCATCGCCATGGCTGCGCCGGGAGCCGCGTAGCCTGTGTCTCGCGCGTCCTCGCGCTTCGTTTCCTGTGCCTGCGCGTCACAAGCGCTGCCGAGACCCGCAACGATCAGCGATGCCGTCAACATGCCCAGTACCGATCTACCCATAGCCAAACCCCGGTTCGTCCCTTGGTGACAGAGGCAAGACTCCGCGGGCCGCAGAATTCCGCACTTCGCAGCGAAGAGCTGCGGGATCGGCGCGTGCGAGGCGTCTCGTAGGCAGATGCAATTGCAGTGGGGACGACAATGCGCGGGCTGACATTCGCAGGCTGGGTGGCGATCGCCGCCATGCTCATGGCGCCGAGCATCCGCCAGCCACCTTTCGATCCCATGCCCTCGCTCCCGGTGGAGGTCCGGCAGGCATCTCCGGGATTCTCGGTGATGACCTACAACGTCAAGGGACTGCCCTGGCCCGCTGCCTCGGGCCGCGGCAACGCGCTGGCCGAAATCGGCGGGAGGCTGGCACAGATGCGTGCCAGCGGGAACGCGCCCGACGTGGTCTTGCTGCAGGAAGCATTTAGCGACGATGCGAAGGCGATCGGCGCTGCGGCAGGCTATCGCCATGTGATGTTGGGTCCGCAATCGGCGCCGGCAGGCGGTTTGCCGCCCCTGGGTCAGGCCTATGCTGCTTCGGCAAGACGGGACCGCGGCGAGGGGCTGGGCACCGTGCTGGATAGCGGACTTGTGATCCTGTCTGACTATCCGATTGTCCGCACCGATCGAATTGCCTTTCCGCAAGGTGCCTGTGCAGGGTTCGATTGCCTCGCTGCCAAGGGTGTGATGATCGCGTGGATCGCATTGCCCGGCTTCGACCGGCCGGTTGCATTCGCCAATACGCACCTCAATTCGCGTAGATCCACCCATGTTGCGCTTGAACGTGCGGATGCCGCCCATGGCTGGCAAATTCAGGAGCTGCAGCGCCTCATCGCGGGATCCGTCAGTCCGGCGACGCCGATTGTCTTCGGCGGTGATTTCAACGTTGGAAGGGTTGGCACGCGTATGGCCGGTTTCGCAGCTTCTCCACCGCTCGGAGAAAGCCAGAAAGACGCGATGGCGATGCTGCTGCCGAATGCCGAAGTGGATACCGGATCACGGGCGGAGGAAGCGAGCATTGTCCGCCGATACAAGGACATGATCCTCTTCAGGGATGATGATAGCGCCGGGAAACGCATAGTTCCGCAGCATGCTTTCGTGCCTTTCCCATATGCGACCGCGGGATCTCCGCTATCCGATCATGCAGGCTTCGTTGTCCGCTTCGCGTCAAGCAACGCTTCCCGCCCCGGATACCGAAGCCAGCCGGAAATCGTGCCCTCACTTGCTGGCGACAATTTCGCTGCTCAGGATGCCCGATGACACCTTTTCCATCGCTTTCTGCAGGTCCGCCAGCCGAACCGGCTTGCTGAGATGCGCCTGCATGCCTGCTTCCAGGCAACGCTGGACGTCTTCCTGATAGGCGTTGGCGGTGATCGCCACGATCGGCAGGCGTTCGCCACAAAGGCCCGACGCGCGGATCTCCCGCGTGGCGTCGAGGCCGTCGAGTTCCGGCATGAAAACATCCATCAGCACGATGTCGTAGGGTTTGTCCGAGCGGTCGGCCGAGAGCGCCTCGTCGACAGCGGCACGGCCATCGTTCACCAGCACGGCGTCGTGGCCAAGGCGCTTGAGCATGCCGTCGATGATGATGCAGTTGGTCTGGTTGTCCTCAGCAACGAGGACGCGCAGGGCCGGCTGTTCGCGGACCGTTGAGTTTTCTGGCGCGGCATCCTCTTCCGGCGCGGCTTCTTCTTCGGCTGCGCGGCATGGAAGCGACAGCGTGAAGGTCGTCCCGACGCCCTCTTCGCTCTCCAGCTCGAGCGTCCCTTCCATGGCTTCGGCAAGGCGCCGGGCGATGGGCAGGCCAAGGCCGGTTCCCACTGCAATGCTTCTTTCCGAATTTCGCACCTGGACGAATTCGTCGAACACCCCGGCCTGTGCCTCTTCGGCGATGCCTATGCCGGTGTCGGCCACGGCGATGACGAGGTTCTCACCCGCCACGTGTGCCGACACACGGACACCGCCTTCGTTCGTGAACTTCACCGCGTTGCCCACGAGGTTGGAAAGGATCTGGCGCAGACGCAAATCGTCGCCCATGATCCGGCGCGGAACATCGTCGTCCATCTCAAGCGCGAGCGTGAGGTGCTTCTGGGCGGCCACGGCTGTCATCACCTTCAACGCGCCTTCAAGCATCTCGCGCAGGTCGAGATTGCGATCGACCAGCTGCAGGCGCCCGGACTCGATCTTGGCAAGGTCGAGAATGTCGTTCAGCAACTTCATCATGGTGTCGCCGGAATCCGCGATAAGCTGCGCGTAATTGCGCGCCACCGGGTCCAGCTCGCGGTCCATGAGCAGTTCGGTGAGGCCGATCACTCCATTCATCGGCGTGCGGATTTCGTGGCTGAAATTGGCCAGGAAGCTGCTCTTCGCGTCGGCTGCATCTTCGGCCCTGCGCCGCGCCTCGGTCAGCTCGAGCTCCAGCTTTTTGCGGTCGGTCACATCGCGTATCGATGCCACGATTTCCGCAGGCTGGCCGTTGCGGTCGCGGGTCAGGCGCGTATTGGCTTCCAGCCATAGGTACTCGGCATCGGGGAATGCGGGGAGGTAGCGGTAAGTCACCGTCCGCTGCTCGCCTTCGCCTTGCACGAGAGTATCGAATGCTGACTGCAGCTTGTCGACATCTTCGGGATGGACGCTGTTCATCACTCTTCGGCCCACCACCGCCTGCGCGTCATGGCCGAGTACTTCCTTGATCGAGGGCGTGGCATAGAGACAGGTGCCCTCAAGGCTGACCCGCAGCACCACGTCGTTGATGTTTTGCGCCAGCACCCGCATTTCGCTGCTGGTCCGCGCGAGCTGTTCTTCGGTTTGCTTGCGCCGGGTAACGTCGGCTGCTGTCGCGATATAGCCTGTTCGCTGACCGGCCTTGTTGAATTCGCCGGTCACCACGACGACCATCCAGCGCTTCTGGTTGGAGGCGTCGCGAAACTCCATTTCGAACTGGTGGACGGAGCCCGGAGTCAGCGTGTTTTCGCGGATCTGTGCCCGCAGCATGTCGGCATCTACATGCAGGATATCGTACCAGAACTTGCCCAGCAGGGACTTCTCCGGCGCGAGCGCCAGGTATTCGAAGCGATTGTTTGCATAGGTGATTGCGCCATCGATATCGGATCGGACGATACCGACCGGCGCTGTATCGCACAGTTCGCGGAAACGCTGCTCGCTCGCCTTGAGCGCGCGCAGGTAATTGTGATCGTCCGTGCTGTCGCGGATCGTGCCGGTGGTACCGGCAAACTGGCCGCGCTCGTCCCTGACGGCGCGGATGCTCACGGCGATATCGCGAATCTCGCCGTCCTTGCGGGTGAAGCGCTGGTGCAGTTGCAGCTGGTCGCACTTTCCGCCGATCAGGTCCGGATAGATGGTCTTCGTCTTCGCCAGCTCGTCGGGGACCAGCAAACGGGTTGTTTTCCAGCCCATGCTTTCTTCGCAAGTATAACCCGTCACCTGCTCCCATGCCGGGTTGAGATAAGTCCAGCACCCTTCATGGTCGGTGCGGAAGACGATCTGCTGCATGTGGGAGATGATCTGGTCGGTATATTCGATGCTCTCTTCCAGCGAGTGTTCGAGCCTGCGCCGCAACTCGATCGTCGCTGCCACCGGCACGAGACAGGCGATCGCGACGAGGTAGATGGCCTGGATATAGCCGACCTGGAAAAACGGGTTCGCGACAGAGGCGGCGACCGGGCCGATGCTCGCGGCCGTCGCGCTGGAGGTGATGTAGATCGAGGCGATCAGGGCAATCGCGGTATCCCGGATACCCAGCCGCAACGCCACGAAGATCAGCGGCGGGGCGATGAGGAAGTGGAGAGTATGGCCGTCGGTCCACATCGTCAGTGCGTTCAGGGCCAAGGCGCCGAACAGGACGCCGACGCGCTCGGTGGTCCAGTCCCGCGGCATGCCGATCTCACAATCGGACAGGAAGCAGGTGATGATCGGGGCAGTCAGGAAGATGCCCAGGGCGAGGGGGAAGATGCTCCACTCCATCAATGAGAGTGTGAGGCCGACCTGATTTTCCTCCGCTCCCACAATCGGTGCAGGAGCCATCAAACTGGCGTCGAGCAGGAAATCGAAGCTTTGCAGGATGAAGAGCCCGACAAACGGGGCGACGAATATGGCTACAGCGGAAATGGCGAGCAGCGCCCGGACTTGCGTGAGGTCCATGCCGCTGGGCAGCAGCTTGCGCAGCAGCCATGCGCCGGCAAGGCATTGTGCCAATATGCCCACGCCCAAGAAGAGCGCGGCGGGAAGGGAGAAGCCGGTGAGGACAAGGGATGCGACGATCCCGAATGCCACGGCGCCCAAGAATTTCAGCCGTGTCTGACCATGCAAGTGGTAGAGGCCCATCAGCGCCATTCCCGGCGCCAGATAGGCAATCAGCAAAGTGCGATCCGTGATCGAGAAATAGTTCTCGGCGAAGCTGACGATGAAGGTCGCCAGCGCCAGCCATTGCCATTTTTCGGGTTTCCAGTTCACAATCCGATACCGTTCAATCCGCCACAGCCCAGCGTTCACGTTTGCGATACAGCGTCGAAGGGCTGACGCCCAGAGCCCTTGCCGCAGCAGGCAAGCTGCCGCCCGCACTGTCGATCGCCCCTTCGATCGCGATCCGCTCTACCTGTTCGAGCGTCAGGCCGTGAATGGCCGTGACGATATCGGCCGTCCGCGATGCGGGCCCATCGGCGACGCCGGGTTGTTCTGCCGGTTCTGGCAAGCTGGATGTCGGTGCCGCTATGTCTTCTGGGCCGGGCAGGTGAAAAGCGGTGCCCGGCAAATCGGGCCCGGCATGCATCACAGTCGCGCGGCGTACCACGTTCTGCAATTCGCGGACGTTGCCCGGCCAGGAATAGCGCGAAAGCCGGGCGAGCGTATCGGCGGCAAGCGGAGCGAAACTCTTGCCTTCCTCGCGGCCGAAGCGATCGAGGAAGTAGGCGGCAAGTTCAGCCACGTCGCCATGGCGTTCGCGCAGGGCTGGCAGGTGCAGGGGCACCACGGCGAGCCGGTAATAAAGGTCCTCGCGAAAACGGCCTTGCGCAACCTCGCGGCGGGGGTCGCGATTGGTCGCGCAGACGATCCGTACGTCGACATCCTCGACCCGGTTGGAACCGACGCGCTGCACGGTGCCGGTTTGCAGGAAGCGCAGAAGCTTCACCTGTAGCGGCAGCGCCATTTCGCAGATCTCGTCTAGGAACAGGGTTCCCTTGTGAGCGGCCTGCGCCGCACCGATCCGGTCGCCCACCGCGCCGGTAAAGGAGCCTTTCAAATGGCCGAACAGTTCGGACTCGAGCAGGTTTTCGGGAATAGCGCCGCAGTTGATGGCAACAAAGGGCCCCTTGCGGCGGCCGCTCTCGGCATGGATCGCCTCGGCGCATAATTCCTTGCCCGTACCGCTTTCGCCGGTCACGAAGACTGTCGCCTTGCTGCGCGCAACGCATTCGATCTGCCGGTAGACCTCGCGCATTTCGGGCGAATTGCCGATGAAATTGCCTGGCCTGTCGCCGTTGGCGGCATCCTCTCCGGCAGCGCCTTCTGCTTCGTCATCGGCCTGACCGAGTTCGACGGCGCTGGTGATGACCGACACGAGCCGTGGGCCGGAAACCGGTTTGACAAGGAAGTCGAAGGATCCCAGCCGCATGGCATCGACCGCACGTGACAGGGAAGCGTCCGCGGTTGCCACCACGATCGGGAACTTGCGCAAGAGCTCTGGCCTATCACGCAAGAGCTGCAGCCCGTCCGTGTCCGGCAATTGCAGGTCGAGCAGCATGGCAGCGAAATCGCCGTCCTTGGCGATCGTTTCCAATGCGGCTGCGCCGGTATCGGCAATAACGGCCTCGAAGCCTGCCTTCTCCAGATGTGCTGCATAGGCCATCGAAAGAGACGGCACGTCTTCGACAATCAAGATGCGTGTGCGGCTCATTGGGCTCTCGCAAAATTACCTACTGCTTCGGAAGCTTTTGGTCAGACGCGCGATCTATGCCAATCTACGCTTCACTGGTAATTACCCCATTTGTATCATGAATGTTTGCAGGCTGCATATGCGACTTTAGTATTATGCAAAGATCGAGATCCGCCTATTTGCAAAATGCAATGAGTGTGGATCTTTTTGCATAGTGCAACATGGGGCTGCGGAATTGGCACGGTGCTTGCGCAATGGTCTCCGAACACTTGGAGTCCATCATGCAGCCGAAGCACATTCTTTCCCTTCTTGGCTGTGCGAGCCTGACGGGCGCCTGCGCCACGATGGAGGCGCCGCAGGCATTGCTTCACGCGTGGCAGGCAGTTGCCCTGATAGCGGTGATGGTCTGTTCGAGGCAGGCTTTCAGCGCCGCCTGCTCGGCATCGCCGGAAAGCTCGCCTTCGGCCAATGCCATCAGCTCGCTGGCACCGAAATTGCCGCACAGCCCTTTCAGCGAGTGTCGCGCACGGCTGGCTTTTTCCTTATCGCCCTGCTGCCAGGCAGTAATCAGGGCTTTGCTCCATTCGCGCAGGTCGGCTTCCATGGCTTCGACAAGCATGGCCGCGGTTTCGGCATCGAGTGCGCCGAATTGCTCCCGCACGAGCTGTTGGTCGATGAGTTCGGCCATGGTGAAACCCCATTTGAAGCGACGGAAGTTGAAGCGAGCAACCCGCGAAGGGTCAATAGGACGTGGCCAGTCCGTCGGTGAGCTTCTGGCGCAGGTCTTCAGACACGATCGGCTTGCTGGCGCAGGCATTCGCGCCCGCCTCGACCATGGGGGCCAGTTCCTCGTCGCGGGCATAGGCGGTCAGCGCGATGATCGGGATCCTGCCCTTCTCCTCGGGCAGCTCGCGAATGGCACGGGTGGCCGTGGCGCCGTCCATGACCGGCATGGCCATGTCCATCAGGACGATGTCGTAATCGCCCGCTTCCACCTCGTAGAGAGCATCGCGTCCATTGCCGACGATCGTCGCCTCGCAGCCGAATTTCTTCAGCATGCCTTTCACGACGATCTGGTTGGTGGTCAAATCCTCGGCCACCAGCACGCGCGGCGTCCTGCCGCCGCGGCCCTTGAGTTCGTCGACGATGGGGTTGGCCATATGCAAAGGCGGCATGATGGGATTGCAGGGAAGTTCGAACCAGAAGCAACTGCCGATATCGGCCGAGTCCACCCCGATTTCGCCCCCCATCACTTCCGCGATGCGGCGGCAAATCGCCAAGCCCAGGCCGGCACCGCCAGCCTGGCTGCCCGGCATGTGCAGCTGGCCGAATTCCTCGAACAGGTCCTTGCGCCGCTCCGGCGGAACGCCGACGCCGGAATCTATGATTTCCACTCGCAGCCGGCCGGACGGCAAATAGTCCAACGACAGCAGGATGCCGCCTTCATTGGTGTATTTGATCGCATTGCTCAGCAAATTGTCGAGCAGCTGGTTCAGCCGCACCATGTCGATCATGATCCATGACGGCACTTGCGGCGTGACCTTGGTTTCCAGCACCAGCTGCTTTTCCAGCGCGCCGCAGCGCCAGAACTCCGCCCGCTGTTCGATCAGCGAGAGAAGCTGGGTCGGCTGCGGATGCAGGTCGAAGCGTCCCGCCTCGGCGCGGGCGAGGTCGATAATATCGTTGAGCAGGACGCGTAGTTGCTCGCCGCTATTGCGTGCTAGCTCGAGCGAACGCCTCTGCTCGCTGGTCAGCCCTTCCTCTTCCAGCAGGCTCATCATGCCGACAATTCCGTTGAGAGGCGTGCGGATATCGTGGCTCATCATGGCGAGGAAGCGGGACTTGGCATCGCTGGCGCGTTCGGCTTCCTCGCGGGCATCCGACAATTCCCGGTTCAGGCGTTCAAGCTCGCCAAGCCGGGAAAGGTCGCGTGCGCGCAGCGCCTCGGTTTCCTGCTCTGAGCGGATTCTCTGGGTGATGTCCTGGATCGTCGCAAACAGCATGGAGGCACGGCAACGATGGTCGAATTCGATCTGGGCGATCACGCGCACCCAGCGCGGCCCTTCATCACCTCTCGGGGATAGCCGTACCTCGATGTGCTGGCCTTCGCCCATGCAGGTCTTGTGCTGGTCGATCAGGTCGGCCAGGCGCGGCTTGCTGACCAGCTTGGAGATATGCCGGGCGTCGCCATCGGCCGGGGGCCGCAGGCTGGGGCATGTGGCGCATTTCCCCTGCCGGGCGGTCCCGAACAGTTCCTTCATCCAGCGGAACAGCTGGTCGCGGTCTTCCTGCACGACGCGGCGGAGGTGCGCGCGATAGGATTGCGCTTCCTCCTCGCTGGCGAACCCGACCAGTTCCTTCGCATTGTCGGAGATCTCCACCCGCTTGCTGCGCAGGTCGATCGTCAGCGTTCCGAAACCGGCGACCTTTTGCGCTTCCAGCAATTGCCGGTGGCGGCGTTCAAGACTGGCGGCGAGATCCGCCTTGCGCAGTTCAAGCTGGTTGTTGGCTTCGGCCAGCGTGCGGCTTCTTTCCTCGAGCAGGTTCTCGGCAGCCGCGCGTGCGGCAAATTCGCGGGCCAGGCGCCGTTCGAGCAGGGCGACCTGCTCCTCGGGCGCAAGCGGCTCCAGCACCACTCCAGTGGTCACATTGAAACTGTCACGCGGGCTACCGGACATGGCTCAGACCTTGTGGCCCAGCGCCTGGTTACCGGGTTCGCGAATGAAGAAGCGCGCGGCGTGCGGGCCTTCGTCGTTGGGGTCGCGCACCACTTCAAGCCGATGGTCGAAATAGTCCAGGTAGCCGCGAACCAGCCCAAGCGCGACGTCGGCAAAGGGGCGGTGCGAGGAATAGCTGACGATCAGCTCCTCGCCCTCGACCACCGCCACGATGGTGGGCGTGCGCGCGCCGGGATAGAGCTTTGCCACTTCCTGGTGGTGATTGGCATCGACATCGCGCAGGAAGTTGACCGCGTCGGTATAGCCTTCGAACATCTGCGGATAGAGTTCGACGAAGCGGAAGGCGAGCCAATAGCCATAGGCATTGGCGAGCTCCGGCACCGGCTTGTCGACAATCTTGCTCAGCGCGCCAATCAGCTCGAGCGCTTCCTCATGCGGATAGGAGCCGACCGAGGTGTAGACGCCATTGCGCGCAAGGCCGGACTGCGTGATCATCGCATCGGCCGTCGCAGGCGAAAATGCCTGCTCGACCCAACGTTGCAGTTCGGCGAAAATCACGCCTTTCATGATAGATTCTCCGAGTTTCCGGTCGTGACGCAGCAATTGTCGTGCCAAAGACCGGCTCTGAAGCAATACAAGAAGTTACCGCCTTTTGGCCGTAGTTCTTTTGCAGAATGCGAAGGATATTTCGCATTTTGCAAAAGGTGTTCGTGATCTGCAAAATTCGACACGGCCAGTCACTGCCCCAGCCCCAGGAAGCCGAAGCTGCCTGCGTCGAACTTGATCTTTCCGCTGACATAGAGGCCTTCATTCGTGTGCCGCAGGGACGAGAAGTCGGGATCGCGGAAGCCGGTGATGTTGTAGCCGAGCGTGATCAGCACATCGTCGGTCGGGGTGAAGCCGATATTGGGGCCGATGGCGTAGCGGACATAGCCGTCGCTGACGCTGGCGCGCGCGGTGGCGATCGCGCCGATCTCGAACCGCTCGCCCAGACCGATGCGGGCATCGAGGCCGGCCAGCAGGGTCCATGCGGAAATGTCGTAGCCGGCGATCTCGTCGAAGCTGTAGCGGCTGCCGAGGAACAGGCCGAATTCGGAGCGGCGCAGGAATTGCTGATCGCGCGGCGACCAGTTGACCGAGGCGCTGCCGATCAGGCGGCGCGAGATGGCATCGCCATCTACGTTGAAGATCGTATTGCCGACCGTGCCCGTATTGCCGGCCACGGCGCCCGAGACCTTGTCGCTGCGGAACTGCGCCTTGGCGAGCCATGCGATGCTGGAGCTGTCCGGGCGGCTGGCGGCGACGAGCGAGCCGTCGAAGACTTCGCTGGTCGCACCGTCGATCCCCTTGGCCGAGGTCCAGGTAAAGCCCGAGCCGAGCATGCTGCCTTCGCCGATCTGGCGGATCGCGCCGAAGGTCAGCCCGCGGCGGTTGGCGAATTCGCCGCCGCGCCATTCGCCGCGGCCGGTCACCGCCCAGCGGTCGCGGCGATAGGTGGCGCCCAGCGTGATCGCGGTGAAGTCCTCTGCCAGCGTGCCGTTCTGCCCCAGCTGGCCGCCACTCGCCGCAGGATGGGCGGGGTTCACCAGGTTGCCCTCGGCAATGCTTCCGCCGATCGTGCGGTTGTGATCGACAGTGGCGTCGACGGTCAGGTGCTCGTTCAGCTGCAGCGACTGGGCGAGGCCGAAGGCAGCGAAGGCGCGCTTGCCATATTCGGTGATCTCTTCCTGGCCCAGCGAGCCGATCATCCGGGCGCCATCCCAAGGAGTAAGCTCCAGCCCGACGCGTGCCGTGCGCGCATCCACTGCATCGCCGTTGGCGATTTCGTAGCTGCCGATGGCGCGAACATCGCTGGTGATCGCATAGCGCGCACCGATGCGATGGCGCACGGGCAGGTCGACAGATCCGGTTTCGCCCAGCGCGATGCTCGACAGTGCGCTCAGTTCCAGCTTGTTGCCGAACAGGCGCTGGGTTGCACCACCTTCGAGCACGGTCGAGGAGGCATCGGAGCCGTCCGACAGCGTGTCGGCAAAATGCGTCAGGCCCAGCAGCAGGTCGGTATCGCCGGTACGATATTCGCCGCGGAGCTGCAGGGCGCGGCGGGCATTGGCGCCGTCCAGCGCATTGTCGAGCCAGCCGCTGGCAGTGACCGACATGTTCTCGGACAGGGCATAGCGGGCATCCACGCCGACCTTGCGGCGGCCACGCTCGGCCAGGTTTTGCTGGCCCACGCCGAAGTTGCCGGAGACGGAACGGGCATAGGCCAGCAGGTCGAGATTGCCGTCGTGATGCTCGACTTCCACCAGCCAGGCTTCGCCGCTTTCGTCGCCCGAGCGGCTGATCGCGGCTTCGGCGCGGATCTCGGTATTCTCGCCGATGCGGGCCTGCACATCGACAGCGGCCAGGTTGGCGCGTTCTTCGCGGCCCTTCTCGCTGATAACGGTGGTGCCGACGCGGAGGTTGCCGTCGGCGGTGGTGTAGTCGGCGCGCAGGCCGGCATTGAGCTCGCCTTCGCCCAGTTCGTCGACTTCGTAATCGATCACGATGAATTGCGGATTGCCCGCCGGGTCGCGGCTCAGCACCGGCTCGCTGAAACGGATCGTGCCGCTCAGCAGGTCGATATCGTAGTCCACGAAGCGGGTCAGCTGGCGGGTCGAGACGATCAGTTCGGAGCGCAGGCGGTCGCGCACTTCGATCACCACACGCTCGCTATTGGCGATGATCGCGCGGCTGGACAGCTGGTAGGGGCCCGACAGGCCTTCGCCCTGGATCTCGTCGCGGCGATATGTGCTGCCGGTTTCGGCGGCGAAGGCTTCGACATGCAGGCCGCCGGTCTGCAGCTCGGCCTTCACGCCGGTCATGGTGCGGTTGTAACGGGCGAGCTGCGTCTGGTCGAAGCCGGTGACGAAGTCGCCATAGAGCGCATAGAAGGCTGCAGTCTCGATACGGACATAGAGCTTTTCGCGGCTGGCGGCATCGAAGCGGCGCGTGGAGCCATCTGCAAACACGGTGTAGTAAGCCTGCGGATCGATCTGGCCGAGCAACGGCTGGTCATCGCTCTGCTTCGCGCTGTCATAGGCGGCGGTGAGCAGGAAGCGGCCCAGCACGCGGCCCTTGGCATAGAGCGCGACGCGCGCATTATCGCCAAGGTCGCTGTCGAACGTGCCGGTGCGCTGCATGTTGTCGGCAATATTCTGCGAGCCGACCGACCCTTCGACCAGGCCGACAATGGTCCATTCCATGTCGCCGGGGACGATCCATGCATCCAGCTGCTGCTGGCGGGAGAAGTCCTTGTCGACGAAGGCGAAATCGAGCGTCAGCTTGCCGCTCACCATGGTCGGGGCAAGCTCGATCAGGGCAATGCCGTCATCGCCTTCCACCCGCCATACGGGGCGGTTGCGGTTAAGGCCCGACAGCATGCGCGACTGCATGGCGTCGAGAGCCTGCGCGCTTTCGTAAGGCTGGCTGAGGCCGAATTCGCCGGTGATGCCTGCATGGACGGGGCGGCCATTGCTATCGGTGATGCGCACGGCGACCACCGGACGGGTCGTGCCGTCGGCAACAAGCTGCGAGCGCGCCTCGAGCAATTCCACCCGTGCCGGGCGGTTGGCGAAGAACACGTCGCGCGTCAGCGTTTCGGCGACGGAGCCATCGGCGTTGCGGATTTCCGCGCGCAGCTGCAGCACTTCGCCCTCGATATGGATGCCGCGCCATGCGCTCACGCCGAAAGCGCGGCCGGTGGCGTAGTCGGTGCCTTCGAAAGTCAGAGGATCGACCGGAGCGCCATTGGCGGTCAGCGCGATGGTCTGGTCTCCGCGATGGCGGATGGCGACACGCACGGCGGGTGCGCGGGGATTGTGGTCGATGGCGGGGAAGAGGAACTCGTTCGCTCCATCACCCAGCGCGATCCAGTCCGTTTCGCTGCCGGCAGCGGCGGTATCGGAGAGCAGGGTGCTCTCCTCGGCGGCGGCAGAAGCAGCCTCTTCCACTGCTGCGGCCTGCGGGATGATCGCATGGAAGTCGGCGACGGCGAGGCTGCCGCCCTGGCCGGTGATGAAGCGCGAATTGTCCTTGCCGGCGGAGCGGGTGGAGCGGGCGCAGTCCACCAGCTCGCCGCCTTCGGGCAGGGTGCGCTCGGCAATCTGCACCACGTGAGTGCCGGGGATCAGGCCTTCGAAGTGATAGCGTCCATCGGCATCGGTGATGGCAAAGCTGCCGTCTTCCAGCATCACGCGCACGCCGGGGATGCCGGGGCGCGGACCTTCCACGGCGCAGTCGCCTGCGGAGATGCGCCCGATCAGCGTCATGCGCCCGGCAATGGACTCACGTGCAATGCGCAGGTTTGCCTGGGCGCGGCTGGCATTGCCGAAGATGTCGGTTGCCTCGGCCACGTTCACCGCATCGCCGGGAGGGGCATCGGGCAGTACGATCATCGCATAGGTCACGGTAGCGGTCGCGCCCGCATCGATCTTGTCGAAGGCCAGCGTCAGCATGCCGCCATCCTGTGCGATGGTCAGGGCATCGCCTTCCACCGGCTCGCCATCGATGCGGATCGAGTCGGAGCGCAGGCGCAGCCAGCGGGACGGGCGGTCGACCAGCGTCACATTGCGCTTCGCCCGCGAGGGATCGAGATTGCGCACGGTGACGGTGTAGATCACCGGATCGCCGGGTTCGGCCACCTCGCGCGAGGCGACCTTGCTCAACCCCACGGCTAGCGTCGGACGGTCGAGCGGTATGTCGATGCGCATCGCATCGGGCGCGGTGACAAGGAAGGATCCGCCATAGGAGCCGTCGCGGATGACCAGCGGCGTCCCATTGGGCCGCGTCAGTTCGGCAAGCTCTCCCGGCGAGACGATGGACGGCGCGGAATAGGGATCGGGCGGCGATACTTCGATGCGGTAATTGGCTTCGGGCACCAGCGGGAAGAGATACTCGCCCGGGGCCAACGTATAGATGTTGCCCGCGCCGTCGGTCACCACGCTGCCGGTCACGACAGTGGAAGGCCAGGGTGTCACGCCGTCATGGGCGAAGACAGTTGCGGGCAGGCCGGTGTCGACATTGATCAGCGTCACCACGGCGCCGTCCACGGCTTCGCCGGTCTCGCTGTCGAAGACATAGCCATAGGGATCGACCAGCGCACTCACCACGACCGAACCCAGCGGGCTGTTGTTGCGCTGGTCCCGAACTTCGACGGTGATGTGTTCGAGCGGGACGAGGCTCAGCGTGCAATCGTCATGTACGGCGGGCATCGGGATCGGGCCGGTGGGGATGGAACCCATGAAGATGCCGGTGTCGGGACCGGTCTCGCCGACCACGATCTCTTCGCGATCGCCGCTTTCGGTGGTGATGACAAAGGTCAGCAGATCGACCGCGTCGGGGTCGCGATTGGCGAAAGCGGCCTCGACGCCGACGATCAGGTCTTCGCCGATGCGGATTTTGCTGGTCGGGCTGATCTTGCGGATCTGCGAGGCGTGATCGCTGGAAGAACCGGCCGATGCGGGGGTGAGGGTTGCGCCGTTGCCGGATCCGCAGCGGGCGGCGGGCATCGTCAAGCTGAGCTTGGAATTGCCGTCCAGGTGATAGGTGGTGATCGCGACCGGCTTCGAAACGATCGGGATGGAAACTTCGTTGGAGATGGCGCGGACCGGCGTGTCACCCGCCATCCAATGCGCTTCTGCGATATTGCGCACTTCCTGGGCCTGGACAGTGCCCGCGCCAAGCGACATCGCCAATGCGGCGACTATCGTAGCTTTAGCGAGGAGGCGGCCCAGAAACACGGCAAGTCCTTTAGGTGAAGGAAGATGGCGATGGCCGGAGCAGGGGTAGGAGGTGGTGGAGCCCCGGCCATCGCAGTTGCGCTTCGATCAGTTGATCGTCGCGTTGAACACGAGCGTGCGCGTATCGCCGGCCGAAAGGGTCGGGATCGTGCCGCTCACTGTTGTGGTCCCCCCGTCATAGGAACCGGTGGTCGTACCTGCATTGCAGGTGCCGTCGCCATTCACGGTTCCGTCGACGAAAGCGGTGCTGGTGACATAGGTCACGTCGCCAGGAACAGGGTCGGTCAGGGTCACATTGGTCGCATCGGCGCCGCCGGCGGCGTTGCTGACCTTGATGCAGTACTGCACCGTTGCGCCAGGAATTGCCTTGGGATCGGTGGTCCCGTTGACGGGATCGCTCAGGACCAGGCTTTCCTTGGTCACGCTCACCAGCGCGGCAAGGACGCTCCAGTCGTCGCCGGCCGAATGGGTGCCGTCATACTGGACGTCGGTTTCGCCCGCCGCATCGGCAAAGACGGTGTCTTCACCAGCCGTGTCGCCACCGGTGGTTTCGACGATCGTTGCGCCCTGGCTGCCGGCAGTGCCACCTTCGGCCGCTGTACCGGTCAGGACCACGCCCGCGACATCGCCGGTCTCCTGCGAGATCGGAATGTCGCCGATCACGAAGACGGTCGCCGTGGTATCGGCTGCCAGCTCATCGATATAGCTGACCTGCGTGTCGGTCGCCGGATCGAAGATGCCGTCGCCGTTATCAACCCAGATCTGCAGGTTGGTCACGTCGAAATTGTCCGTGCCGCCCTGTTCGGCGGTGCCGCCGACAAGCTGCGCGGCAGTCAGCGCGACGTCCATCACGTCGTTCGACAGGTTGGTGACAGTGAACGTGGTCACCGTCTGCGTCTCACCCGGTGAAACCGTGGTGGTGACGGCATCCGACTGGTCAACGAGAAGGTCGATCTTGCGGTCGACCACGAAGGTGTCGGACGCGGTTTCCGCGGTCTGGGCAATGCCCCCGACCTGGTAGTTCACGGTCACCGTATTGGTGATCGAGGTGCCAGCTTCCGTGCCTGCGGCATAGGAGGGGCTGACGCTGAGAGCCGTGAGCGCGACCGCGCTCACCGCACCCAGCATTCTGCTGGTGCGTGTCACTTTTCAGTTCCTTTCTACTGTTGCCCGCCAATCCTGCCCGCGGGCCGGGCGTTACCCCCGCGTCAGCGGACGATTGCGTTGTAGGTCAGCGACCCGTTCTCGCCTGCGGCGATCATGGGAAGGACCCAGCGAATATGGGTGACGTCGGATGCCGTGGCGGCGCGTACCGCGCCGTCGGTCCCGGCGATGGTGAGGTCGGCAAGCCGCCCCCAGCTCTGTCCGCCATCAACCGAAACATCGAGCTCGGCCGCCGATTCCGGCGCGACGGTAACTGCTGCCGGTACCGGGTTGGTGACCACGAACTGTTCGACATCCTGGCTGGTCGTGTTGTCGTAATCGGTGCTGAAGACGAGCTTGTCTCCGGGCACCACCCGATCGGGCGCCTGGTAGACGATGCGGCTTTCGCCGTTTTCAACCACGGTGCGTTCGACAAGGACATTGCCTGTCAGCGACACAACGTCCTCCGCCTGCGCCGGCACGGCCGTTGCAAGGGCGAAGATGGCGAAGAGGGATGCGAAGCGCTTGGTTTTCATGATGGACCTCCGATTCAATCGATCGTCACTTCGAAAGTGACCGTGTGGGAATTCCCGCCGCTCACAGTTCCGAGCGAGACGTGGATTCCGTCTGTCTGGTTGGCCTGCCCGCCATCGGTGTCATCGGCATCGGTCAGGCTGGTTCCGTCGAGGAGGAGGGAATTGACGGAATAGGTCGTACCGGTGGGGATGAGGTCGATGACGTTCAGGCCGGAGATTTCGCCGCTTCCGGTAATGTCGGCGACGATGGAATAGGTGATGGCGGCGCCGGGAACGGCTTCTTCACCGCCGAAGGGATCGGCGATGCTGGCCGACTTGGTCAGCGTCACGACTGCGAGTGACGCGATGGATGACAAGGTGGCATTGCCCGTAGCGCTGGACGAGCCGACGATGGCATCGCCGCCACCTTCGCCTTGTCCGGTAAAGCTCGTGCCGGGCGCGCCGGTACCGGTTTCGGCATTGGCGGTGAGCTCGATCGAGCCGCTCTGCCCGTCCGTGGCGGTTGCGGGCATCGTGCCGATCACGAAAACGGTAACGCTGGTGTCGGGGTCGAGAGCCGGCGTTGCGCTGCCGGCGGGAAGGACGGTATCGATCCCAGGCTCATAGATGCCATCGCCATCGTCGATAACGATCGCCGTGACCGTGAACTCGAAGTCCGTGCCGGGAAGGGCAGCGTCCGCTTCGAGGATATAGGCCTCGGGGCCGTTGCCGGTATTGGTGACATCGAAGGAGAAGACGGCCACGTCCGCCGCAAGCTGGCTGACATTGTTCGAAGCCACGGTGACGTCCAGCACCTCGTCTACCTTGATGGTAACGGTGTTCGACGTGACCGTGATGTTCGAGGAGCCCGAAGCATAGGTCGCTTCCGCCGTGTTCTCGATCAGCGTGCCGGCATCGGTGCCGGCGGCGTGGGCGGGAACGGCAGTTGTCGCGACAATGCCAACCAGGCTGGCAGCGATAAGATAGATGTGAGATGCGTTTTTCATGCCTGCCAACTGGCAGGCGAATTGATCCAATTCTGCCGCGAAGTCGCATTTTCAGACTAACGGATGAGAAGGCTAAAGCATAATTAACCATTGTAAGCCGCAGACACGCGTGACTTTTGCCGTCGCTTCGACTTGGCTATATGGGAGTAGTCATGCTCCAATACGTCCTGATTGCGGAAGATCACCCAATTTGCGCCGCGGCAATCAAGCTGGCCGCGCAGGATCACGACAGCACGATCTTTGTCGAAACCTGCGAAACGCTGGCCGATGCGCTGCGAATGCTCGGCGAGCGGGAGTATGACGCGCTTGTCCTCGACCTCGGCCTGAAGGACAGTTCCGGGCTGATCAATCTCAGTCTCGTCCGCTCCGACTTTCCGGGCATCCCGGTGCTGATCATCAGCGGTACGGAAGGCGCGAAGGTCGCCGCGCGCGCCAAGGGAATGGGTGCGCAAGGCTTCCTCAACAAGGAGGCCAGCCTGCAGAAGATCGGTTCTGCCATCGGGGCGATCCTTGCCGGCGGGGACTATTTCGAGGAGCGGGACCTGGCCGCATCTGAGGAGGCTGAGGCGAGCGGGATCGAGAAGCTGTCCAAAGCCCAGCTGCGCGTGATGCATGCGTTGAGCACGGGAAGCTCGAACAAGGTCATCGCCTATGAGCTCGGCATTTCGGAACCGACGGTGAAGAGCCACCTCACCGCCATCTACCGTGCCCTGGGCGTGACCAACCGCAGCCAGGCGATCATGGCGCTGAAGGAAATGGGCGGGCGTTCGGTGCAATAGGGCCGGCTGGCCCTAACGCTCCAGCATGGCGCGGAAGGCGGCAAGTTCGACCTGGGTCTGTTCCACACAGCTGCGCAGTGCACCCAGCTCCACCTTTTCCGATCGTCCGGCGGCGGCCTGCTCGATCGCATGGGCCTGGCGCGCAATTTCCCGCGCTCCCATGGCCGCGGCGCCTCCCTTCAGGTGATGGGCGACTTCCTGCGCCTTGCCGAAGTCTTCTGCTTCAAGGCACCGGTCGAGAGCCTCGAGGTCGGCGAAGGCCTGTTCCATGAATTGCGCGATCAGCGCTGGCACCGCCTCGCGCGGCAGGTCCTCCAACAGGTGTTTGGGATCGAACATCGCAAAACGCATGATGTCGCCTGTAGAGCAGATCGGCGGTACTTGGAATGCATCTCGCCTACCCATCGGAGCGCCGGCGTTTGCATCCTTCCCCTTTCCTCCACCGCTGCAAGCGACTAGGGCAGCGCGAAACCTAGGAGGATCACCTTGGATAAGCGTAGCGATGGTCGTGAAGACGACCACGACCTGGTCAACCGTAAATTCTATCCGGCGGAGGAAGAGGCAGGTTTTGCCGACAGCGATCCGTCCGATACCCCGCAGACCCGCCATCCGACCTACAAGCTGGCCTTTCGCGACACCGAATTCCTGCTGCGCGAGGAATTGCGCCCGGTGCGCTTCCAGCTCGAACTGCTCAAGCCCGAGATGGTGCTGGAAGAGGCGCGCGTCGGCTCGACGCTGGTGATGTACGGCTCCGCCCGCATTCCCGCGCCCGACCAGATCGACGAAGTCTTCGCCAAGGCGGACACGCCCGAAAAGAAGAAGATCGCCGAGAAGCTGGCCGAAAAGTCGCGCTACTACGTCGAGGCGAACAAGCTGGCGCGGATGGCCACCGAAAAGTCCATCATCGAGGATGGGCACCGCCAGTTCGTCGTCTGCTCGGGCGGCGGCCCCTCGATCATGGAAGCGGCCAATCGCGGCGCGAGCGAGGCGGGCGGCGAAAGCATCGGCCTCAACATCGTGCTGCCGCATGAGCAGGCGCCCAATTCCTATGTGACGCCCTATCTCTCGCTCAACTTCCACTATTTCGCGCTCAGGAAAATGCATTTCCTGATCCGCGCGCGGGCGGTGGCGGTGTTCCCCGGCGGCTTCGGGACCTGCGACGAGCTGTTTGAACTGCTCACGCTGATCCAGACGGGCAAGATGAAGCCGATCCCGGTCCTGCTGTTCGGCAAAAAGTTCTGGGACAACATCATCAACTTCGAAGGGCTGGTGGAAGAAGGCACGATCAGCGCGGACGATCTCGACCTGTTCAAGATCTGCGAGACCGCGGACGAGGCCTGGGGCGAGATCTGCGAGTTCTACAAGCTGGCTGACGACCCGATCAGGGGTTGCGACTGAGCCTGAACCCTGGGCTAGTCTCGCGACTGTAGCCCCAGCGGGCCGTGGCCTGATCCGAAGCCGGGTGCGTTCTCCAGCGCGCGGCGGACGAACTGGCGGGCCTCGGCAACGGCGGCGTCCAGCGCCATTCCCTGCGCCAGCAATGTGGCGATGGCCGATGACAGCGTGCAGCCCGTGCCATGCGTGTGGCGCGTATCGATGCGTGGAGCGGACCAAGCACGCTCGTTCCAGTGTCCTTGCTCATCCCGCGTGTAGAGGGTGTCAACGATCAGATTGTCTGTACTGACGGGGGAAGAATCTCTGGAGCTGATGAATCCACCCTTCCAATGACCACCCTTCGCTAGAATCGCACCGCCGCCTATCCTGTTGAGCACAATCCCTGTTGCGTCCGAGAGATCAATCTCGTTTGCGATCTCCATTCTGGAGAGTCTTTCTAGCTCGGGGACATTGGGCGTGGTGAGCGTCGCCAGCTCCATCAGCCATTCGAACACTTCGATGGTCGCCTCATCGGCCAGCTGCGCACCGCTGGTGGCGACCATCACCGGATCGAAGACGATAGGGCAGGCCAGCTCCTCCAGCCGGTCCGCCACCACTTCGGCCACATCCGCGCTGCCGAGCATGCCGATCTTCACCGCATCGACGCCGATATCGGACATGCAGGCATCCATCTGTGCGGCGACGAAATCGGGAGACATCACTTCAATGCCGCTGACGCCCTTGGTGTTCTGCGCCGTGACAGCAGTGATCGCCGTCATCGCATAGCCGCCCAATTGCGTAATCGTGCGGATATCGGCCTGTATCCCGGCGCCGCCCGAACTGTCCGAGCCTGCGATCACGAGGATGCGGGGCGGGCGCTTGCTCATGCGGCTTTGTAGCGGCGCTCGGTCGAGGGGGGATGCTTGGCGTGGTACTTTGCCGCGCGCGTCGGCCGGTCGCACAATTCGCCGCCGCAATTGGGGCACCGATCATCCAGCGCCTCTGCACATGGGGCGCAGAAGGTGCATTCGAAGCTGCAGATGAAGGCGCCCGGCGCTTCTGCCGGCAGGTCCGCGCCGCAGCGTTCGCAGTCCGGGCGTATCTCCAGGCTCAAGCGGCGTCCTCCACCGCCTTGCACACACCATCGACCACGCGTTCGACCTGCGCGGCATCGTCACCTTCGGCCATCACCCGGATCAAGGGCTCGGTGCCCGACTTGCGGATCACTAGCCGGCCGCTCCCGGCCAGCTCGCCTTCCGCTTGCGAGATCGCATATTTGACGCTTTCGCTCTCCAGCGGATTGCCGCCGTCATAGCGGACATTCTTGAGCAGTTGCGGCACCGGATCGAACAGGTGCAGCAATTCGCTGGCGGGCTTGCCGCTCTTCACCAGCGCGCCCAGCACTTGCAGCGCGGCGATGGTGCCGTCGCCCGTGGTCGCATGGTCGAGCAGGATCATGTGGCCGGATTGCTCCCCGCCGACATTGTATCCGCCGGCCTTCATCGCCTCCAGCACGTAGCGGTCGCCCACCTTGGTGCGGATCAGGTCGAGACCCTTGCCGGCAAGATAGCGTTCGAGGCCGAGATTGGACATGACGGTGGCCACCACGCCGCCCCCCTTCAGCAGGCCCTGTTCGGCCATGGTGGTGCCGATCAGCGCCATGATCTGGTCGCCATCGACCACCTCGCCCTTCTCGTCGATCACGATCAGCCGGTCGGCATCGCCGTCCAGCGCAATGCCGATATGCGCACGCTCATCGACCACGCGGGCGCGGATCGCGTCGAGATCGGTCGAACCGACGCCGTCATTGATGTTGAGGCCATTGGGGCTGACCCCCATCGCCACGACCTTCGCGCCCAGTTCCCAGATCGCGGTGGGCGCGACGTCATAGGCCGCGCCATGCGCACAATCGACCACGATCTTGAGGCCATCGAGGCGGATCTCGTCAGGCAGCGATTGCTTCACCGCATGGATATAGCGTCCGCGCGCATCGTCGATCCGGCGTGCGCGGCCGATCTTTTCCGCCTGCGCCAGCGGCTGCTCGCGCCCCATCTCGGCCTCGATCGCTTCCTCGTCCGCATCGGACAGCTTGAAGCCGTCAGGCCCGAACAGCTTGATGCCATTGTCGGCGAACTTGTTGTGGCTGGCGGAGATCATCACGCCGATATCGGCGCGCATCTCACGCGTGAGCAGCGCCACGGCGGGCGTGGGCAGCGGCCCGGTGAGGATCACGTCCATGCCGACCGAGGTGAAGCCCGCGGTCAGCGCGTTTTCCATCATGTAGCCGGACAGGCGGGTATCCTTGCCGATCACCACGCGGTGCCGGTGATCGCCGCGCAGGAAGAGCTTGCCGGCCGCCTGGCCCACCTTCATCGCGATATCCGCGGTCAGCTTGCCGGCATTGGCGCGCCCGCGAATACCGTCCGTCCCGAATAGCTCTCTAGCCATATGCGATCTTTTGACCCCGTGCTTTGGTCAGTTAAAGGAATTCTGCCCTTGCAATGGCGCGCCGGGGCGCCAATGTCACGCCCGCAAGGGGGAGTCCCCCCAAGATTTGCAACCGATGCGCGGCTCGTGCGTTGGCCCCGTGACAGTCAAGTTAACAGGAAGGGATCCCTCATGTCGTTCGAACTTCTGCCGCTGCCCTATGACAGCGAAGCGCTTGCCCCCGCCATCAGCGCGGAGACGCTCAGCTTCCATCATGGCAAGCACCACAACACCTACATCACCAAGATGAACGACGCGATTGCCGGGACCGACCTTGACGGCAAGAGCATGGAAGAGGTGATCGTGGCGGCCCGCGGATCGAACCAGGGCCTGTTCAACAATGCGGCGCAGAGCTGGAACCACGGCTTCTACTGGCACTCGCTGACGCCTTCGACCAGCGGCCCCTCGGGCGACCTGGCCGACAAGATCGATGCGGCTTTCGGCTCACTCGATGAATTGAAGAGCCAGCTGGAAGCGCGCGGCGCAGGCCATTTCGCCAGCGGCTGGGTGTGGCTCGCTGAAAAGGACGGCAAGCTTTCCATCGAGGAAACGCATGACGGCGATACGCTGGCCGATAGCGGCTTCAACCCGCTGCTGGTGATCGACGTGTGGGAGCACGCCTATTACATCGACCACCGCAATGCCCGCCCTGCCTATTTGAAGGCAGTGGTGAACGATCATCTCAACTGGGACTTCGCCGCCGATAATCTGGCGCGCGGTTCGGCCTGGACCTATCCCGCCTGATCGCTGGTCTCAGCGCAAGAAAACGCCCGCCTTGCCATCCGGCAAGGCGGGCGTTTTCTTGATCTCGCTGCGTCAGCCTGCGAGCGGATTGGCGTCATCATCGCAGCTTTCGAACACGCGATTGATCGCATCGCGCGCACCGGCGACATTGAAGATCATTCGGATTTCCGTGCCGTCTTCAGGATCGAGCCAGACCGTCAGTTCATTGGCATCGGCCATCGGCAGCACCAGGTCGGGCAGCACGCTCTCGCGGCGGTTGTTCAGCGCGATTGCGGTGTTGGGGTAGAAGCGCCACCGCGTGTCGATGACCCGCCCGCCGTCTAGTTGCATCCGTACGTCGCGCGATGGTGCGCGTTGTTGCGGGCCAGCCAATTGCTGGGGCGAGTGGATTGCGGCGAAGACCTTGTTGTCGCCGCTCTCGTCACATTTGATCAGCAATTGCTGGCCTTCGGCATTGCCCAGGCCAGCCTGCAGCAACCCGCCTTCGCCTTCGAAATAGCCCCAGGCGGAATTCTGGGCCTGGGCTGCCCCTGTCGCCAGCGCCATAGCTGCGCCGGCTGCGATCATCATCTTGCGCATGGTTTCCCCTCCACGGAATATGTCACTCAACCCCCGTCTGGCGCGGGGATATGTGGAAGGTATCGCAACAGGGAAAAAACGCAAATGGGTGCGGGGCGGGAGGCTGGCTCAGTCCTCTTCCGCCAGTTCCAGCACGTTGGTGGCGAAGAGGGGTTCGCCGAACATGAAGCCGATCAAGTTGGGCCTGCCCAGGTGATCGACCAGCGCGGTCAGCGCCAGCAGGATCGGCACGGACAGCAGCGCGCCGGTCACACCCCAGATCCAGCTGAAATAGGACAGGGCGAGGAGGATCAGCACCGGGTTCATGGTGAAACGCGCGCCCAGCACGGCAGGGGTGATCACATTGGCCTCCACCGTGTGCAATCCCAGATAGGCGGCGGCGGGTATCAGCCCCAGCAGAGGCGATTCCGCAGTGCCCAGCCCGAACAGGGCGACAAGTGCCGTCATCAGCAGCGGGCCGATATAGGGCAGGAAATTGAGCAATGCGGCAAGCCCGCCCCACATTAGCGGCGCGTCCATCCCCAGCATCCACGCGCCCAGCGCCACCACCACGCCGACGCCCAGATTTATCACGCCGACGGTGAGGATATAGGCGGCGACGCGATCCTGCACCTCGCGCATCACCCGCGCCGCCTTCAGGCTGGAATCGACAGCCGCGCGCTGCAGCAGCAAGCGGTGCCTTAGGCGGACGCGCGCCTCGATCATGAAGAAGGCCAGCATGATCGTCAGCAGCATTTCCAGCAGCACGGTCGGGGTGGCGAAGGCCAGCTCTTCCAGGAAGGACGGGGTGGCCAGGACCACTTCGCGCCCGCCTTCGCTGCCGACGATCTGGGCGATCTGCTCGTTCAGGCGCGTGACCCAGTTGAAGCTGCCCTTGAGCTGGCTGAAATGCTCGCCCACGCGGGCGATCATCGCCGGCACCTCGTCATAGAGCGAGACCGCCGGCCGGAGCACCGCCGTGAGCGCGAGCGCGACGATGCCGAGGAATGCCACGATCGCCAGCAGCGAGGCGAGGAAATTGGGCAGCCCCCAGCTCGCCAGCTTGTCGGCCAGCGGGGAGAGCAGGATGGTGAGGATGATCGCGGTGACCAGCGGCAGGAACACCACCGCGCCGATCGACAGCACGAAGGGCAGCGCCAGGAACAGGCCCAGCGCCATCAGTACGACCACGGCGGAGATCAGCCGCAATTCCTGCGCGGCAAATGTCATTGCCTGCCGCCGCGCCGGATTGCGTGGGGCCTCGCCCTTGTCTTCAGTCGTGGTGTCCGGACCGTTCATGGCCGCAAAGTCCCATTATTCCCAAGCATGTCCGGTAGGGATAGCCCGACGCGGCAACCTCCCTGCATGACCTGCGTCACGGCCGCGATCAAGTGATCACGCTCCAAGCCCGTGGCAGGAATGGCGAGAGGCCGCAACGGCTGGTCGTCAGCGCGTGGGTTCGGCCTGGCCATTGCCGGCCGCCACCTCGTCCAGCTCCTCCAGGATCGCGCGATGGGCGGAAGGATCGGCGGTCGAGCGATCGGGAATGTCGCCATCCTCGATCATGCTCGCCAGCGTGGCGCGGGCGCGGCCCACACGGCTCTTGATCGTGCCCACGGCGCAACCGCAGATCTCCGCCGCCTCGTCATAGGAAAAGCCGCCGGCGCCCACCAGCAACAGCGCCTCGCGCCGTTCGGGCGGCAGGGTGAGCAATGCGCGATGGAGGTCGGACAGGTGGATGGGTTCCTCCTGCCCGGCAGGTGCGGTCAGGATGCGCTCGGCCACGCCTTCGTCATATTCGCCGCGAAAGCGGTTGCGCCGCATATCGGTGAGATAGGCATTGCGCAGGATCACGAAGGTCCAGGCGCGCATGGAGGTGCCGGGCTGGAACCGGTCCTGTGCGGCCCAGGCCTTGAGCATGGTTTCCTGCACCAGGTCGTCCGCCATGTCCGGGCGTCCGCAAAGGCCGCGGGCAAAGGCGCGCAAATGCGGCACGACCTCGGTCAGCTCCTGTTTGAAGGCGCGCTTGTCCTCTGCCGTGCGTTCGGGCAGCTCTCGCTTCTTGTTGTTTGAACTCATGCGTCGTCGCCATCATCGAGCTGCGCCAGGAGCTTGCTCAATTCGTCGGGCAGGGGTTCGTCGACAACCGAATCATAGAACTGCTTGAGCCCGTCCGCCCAGTCGGGCTTGGCGGAGTCGGCCTTCGCCGGTTTCTCAGCATCTGCGGGTTCGCCGGTTGCGCTCCCAATACTCTTCTTTTGCTCGTTCATTGTTTTTGAGAACTCGTCCTTCATCCTGCCAGCAGGGATCGCACCACCGGCCCTGTGTTGCAACATCGCATCGCGCATGGATGCAATTGCCGCTTTGATTGTGCTTTGTGGAACGAAATGCGGCGCATCCGGTTCCCCGTTGGTGACGGGAGCGCTTGCATTGGGCAGGCAGGGCCCCGTGCTGGAGTTGGATTTGAGCGAGCGGGCGACAAGGCGCAGCAGGACGAAGCGATGGCTCGTGCGCTATCCGCGCGCGCTTCCAGTGGGCATTTTCCTGCTTGTCGCAGCGATCACGGTGCTGGCGATCTTCGCGATCGAACGCAGCGAGGCGCAGCGTTCCAACGCCCAGCTGGCCAGCCGCACAACCGCCATCGCCTCCGCACTGGAGCGGCGTTCCAATGCCAGCAGCGCCTATTTGCGGGCCGGCGCCGCCCTGCTCGCGACGCTGGACGACATTGCGCCCGATACCTTCCGCCGCTTCGTGTCCGAATTGCGCCTCGATGCCGATTATCGCGGGGCGGAAGGAATCGGCTGGGCCATGGTGGTGCGGCCTGGCGAATTCGATGCTTTCGACCAGTTGCTGGACGATGGCGCCCCCGTGCCGGCACAATTCTATCCCGCCTTCACCGGAGAGCAGCCCTATGCCGTGCCGGTCACCTTTCTGCAGCCCGACACGCAGCGCAATCGCCGTGCATTGGGCTATGACATGTTTTCGGAGCCCGTGCGCCGCACAGCAATGATGGAGGCGGAGCGCACCGCGCGTCCCACCGCCAGCGGCAAGGTGGTGCTGCAGCAGGAAGGCGGTGCGGAACAGCCGGGTTTCCTGATCTATATGCCGGTCTTTGAAGGCGCGCCGGGCGGCAGGCGGCTGCGTGGTTATATCTACAGCCCGTTCAACGCGCAGGACTTCCTGTCCAGCGCGCTGGAGCTGGAAGATGCCGGCAGCTACGGCGTCACGCTCTACCACGCGGCGGCTGCGCCGGATAACGTCCTTGCCACCACGACCACGGAAGAGGTTCCGCTGGACCAGCGTTCGCACGAACTGGTGACGATCGCCAATTCTCCCTTTGTCCTTGAAGTCAGCCGCGCCGATACGGGCGTGCTTTCGGGCCTGTCCATGGCGACGCTGATCTTCGGCCTGCTGGTCGCCAGCCTGCTGATGCTGGTGGTGCGCATGCTGACGCAGCAGGCGCTGGAGGACGAGGCCTCGCTCGTCTGGTTCGAGGAGCAGGCATCGATCCGCAATTCGCTGACGCGCGAGCTCAATCACCGGGTCAAGAACACGCTCGCCAATGTGCTGTCGATCATCGCCCTGACACGGCGCAGGGCAGAGGATGTGGGTGCGTTTGCCGACGGGCTGGACGGGCGCATCCGCGCGCTCTCGGCCACGCATGACCTGCTCACCAATTCGGACTGGGGGACCACGCCGGTGGAGGCCGTGGTGCGCGCGGAACTGCTGCCTTACACGCAGGATGCGGAACATGCGGTGGAGCTATCGGGACCAGAGGTGGAACTGGCGCCCAACGATGCCCTGTCGCTGGGCCTTGCGATGCACGAGCTTGCCACCAATGCAGCGAAATACGGTGCGCTCAGCCAGCCGGGCGGCAAGGTTAGTGTGAATTGGCAGCTCGAAGGAGACGCACTGGTGCGCGTCGAGTGGCAGGAGAGCGGCGGCCCCGCCGTTCCTGCACAGCGCGGGCGCGGGTTCGGCACCGACTTGATCGAGCGGATCGTGGCGCATGAGTTGCGCAACCCGGTGCAGCTGGAGTTCAATCCCGATGGGGTGCGCTGTGTCCTGCTGATCCCGGTGCGCGAGCCGACCGAATTCGCCATCCGCGCCAGCGAGGCGGCGGCGAAGAAGCGGTTGCGTACTGCCGATCTGAAGGGCTGAAGCCGCAAGTGGAGCGGCTGGCGGGCCGGATCGTCACGCTGGACTGACCCGGCCCTTTCGTCATGCCAGCCTACGCTGGCATCGCCTTCCGGTCCGAGACCCCAGCTTTCGTTGGGGCGCCGAACTTCGAGCTTACGCGAACTTCGACGTATCGATCGGCAGGTCGCGGATGCGGGTGCCGGTCAGCGCGAACAGCGCATTGGTCAGCGCCGGGATCACCGGGGGCAGGGCGGGTTCGCCAAGGCCGGTCGGCGAGTAGTCGCTCTTCACCCATTCGACATGGATCTGCGGCGTCATCGGCATGCGCGGCAGGCGGTAATTGTGGAAGTTGGACTGCTTCACAGCGCCGCCTTCGATCTCCACCGCCAGCTGCATCGCCTGGCCCAGACCGTCGATGATCGAGCCTTCGACCTGGTTCAGTGCGCCATAGGGGTTGATGATGTGGCTACCGACATCGCCCGCCGCCCAGACATTATGCACCTGGATCTGCTTGCGTTCGTTGAGGCTGACCTCGACCACCTCGGCGAAATAACCCTGGTGGCTGAAGTAATAGCCATAGCCCAGCGCATGGCCTTCAGCGACCGGCTGGCCCCAGCCCGACATTTCCATCACCTTGTTGGTGACATTGCGCAGGCGCTGCGGGTTGAAGCCGGGAGTAGGGCCGGTGAAGCCCATCGTGTCCGGCTCTGCCTCAGCACCCTCGACGATTTCCAGCATCAGCGTGGGCAGGTCCTTGCCCGCGGCATGCGCCACTTCGTCGAGGAAGCTCTGGAAGGTAAAGGCGATGGCGTTGGAGGTCGGAGCCCTGAGCGCGCCCATCGGCACGGCGGTGGGCATCTTGGTCATGCCATAGCGGACATGGTCGAGATAGGGTGCGGGGAACTCGTTCGCCGGCATCACCGCCGGGTTGAACGCGCCGCCGCCAATGTCCCAGGTCACGAAGTGGTCCTGGATCCCGGCCAGCTTGCCGTTCTCATCCAGCGCCGCACGCAGGCGGTGCCAGCCGGAGGGGCGGTAGAAGTCGGTGCGGACATCGTCCTCGCGGCTCCAGATAAGCTGCACCGGCGTGCCGGGCATCTGCTTGGCGATAGCCGCGACCTGCACCATGTAATCGTTGTTGAGGCGCCGGCCGAAACCGCCGCCCATGCGGGTGATGTGCACCTTCACCTTGTCCGGGGTCAGGCCCAGGTATCCGGCCACCGCGCCCTGGCCGCCCTGCGGCGTCTGCGAGGGGGCCCACATTTCCATGGTCCCGTCCTCATGCATCAGCGCGGTGCAGTTCATCGGCTCCATCGGCACGTGGGCGAGGAAGGGATAGTGATATTCCGCGTCGACCACCTGCGCCGCATTGGCGAAGGCAGCATCGACATCGCCCTTCTCGTTGAAGACCTCTGCCGCGGTGGCATTGGCCATCAGCTCGCGCGCGTCGGCGTCGTATTTGGCGCTGTTGTGGTTGGTCCAGTCGCCATTGTCCCACTGGACGTTGAGCTTGGCGCGCGCCTTGTTGGCGAGCCACCAATTGCTGGCGATCACGGCCACGCCATCAACGAGTTCGGTCGGATTGCCATTGCCCGCGACGGTGAAGGCATCGATCACGCCGGGTTCGGCCTTGGCGGCCTCCGTATCGGCGGAGATGAGCTTGGAACCGAAAACAGGCGCACGCTCATAGGCGGCATAGACCATCCCCGGCAGCTGCGTATCGACGCCGAAGATCGGCTCACCGCGCACGATCTTGGGGCTGTCGATCCCGCCGATGGGCGTGCCGATGATGCGGAAATCGGCGGCATCCTTCAGCGGGACACCGGCGAGTTCGGGGACCGGAACGGTCGCCGCTTCACCGGCCAACTCGCCATAAGTGGCGCGGCGGCCCGATGCGGCATGGACCACGACGGAAGGCTCGGTCGTCAGTTCGGAGGTGTCCACGCCCCAGCGCAAAGCCGCGGCGGCGAGCAGCATCTGCCGCCCCGCCGCACCCGTTTGGCGCATGGGGAACCAGTTCATCGGCGTGGCGAAGCTGCCGCCGGCCAGCTGCGGGCCGTATTTGGCGGCGTCGGTATCGCCCTGCTGGATGGAAACCTGGTCCCAATCGGCGTCCAGTTCCTCGGCGATCAGCATGGGCAGCATGGTCTTGATGCCCTGTCCGATCTCCGGGTTCTTGCCGATGATGGTGATCGTGTTGTCCGGGTTGATGGTGATGAAGGCGTTGAGCTCCGCCGGGCCGCCACTGGCCATGGCCGAAGCGCCCATCGGCACAGTCACGGCAAGGGCAAGCCCGCCGCCGGCAGCGGCAGAAGCCTTCAGGAAAGCGCGGCGGCCCAGTACCGGGCCGCGGTTCATGGTCGCTGCGTCAGACATTGGCCGTGCCCTCCTTCGCGACTTCCGCAATGGCGGAGTGGATCCGCTTGTAGCAGGCGCAGCGGCAGATATTGCCCTGCATCGCGTTCTCGATTTCCTCTTCGGTCGGGTTGGGATTGCTGTTGAGCAGCGCAGTGGCGTTCATCAGCTGGCCCGCCTGGCAATAGCCGCACTGCATCACGTCCTCGTCCAGCCATGCCTGCTGCAGCGCCTGGCCCACGGGCGTTTCGCCCAGCGCCTCGATCGTGGAGACTTCGCGGTCACCGATGGAGCCGATGGGCAGCGAGCAACTGCGCGTCGCCTGCCCGTCCACATGCACGGTGCAGGCACCGCACATGCCGATGCCGCAGCCGAACTTCGTGCCGGTCATGCCCAGTTCCTGCCTGAGGGCCCACAGAAGGGGCATGTCCTCCGGCGCGTCGATATCGCGTGCTTCGCCATTGATGGTGACCCGAACGGCCATGTGCGTCTCCCCGCTTTAAATTTTCGGTAGCGCCCGTGAGGGTTGGGCGCAGGTGATCCGTAGATTGGCAAAGTCTACCCTTTGACAGGGTGGCTGCCAAGTGGCCCTAGGGCGGTGTCCTGTAACGATTTGTCGCGCGGGGCCACTTGCGGCATAGGCTCGCGCCGTGATGACGGCAGGCAAATGGCATTTCTGGATCGATCGCGGCGGTACCTTTACCGACGTTGTGGCCGTTCGGCCCGACGGGCAGGTGGAAACCGCCAAGCTGCTCTCCGAAAATCCCGCGCATTATGACGATGCCGCTGTCGCCGCGATCCGCCAGCTGACGGGCATCGCCGAAGGGCCGCTGCCCGAAGCCGATATTCGCATCGGCACGACTGTCGCCACCAATGCGCTGCTGGAGCGCAAGGGGGAGCCGGTGCTGCTCGCCATCACGTGCGGCTTCGGCGATGCGCTGGCCATCGGCACGCAGGAACGGCCGGATATTTTCGCGAGGAAGATCGAGAAGCCCGAGCCGCTTCCCGCCGAGGTGCTGGAAGTGGACGAGCGGGTGCGTGCGGATGCCACGATGGAGCGCCCACTCGATCGCGAAGCGGCGCGCGCCGGCATGCAGGCGGCGTTCGATAAAGGGCTGCGCGCGGTCGCCATCGTGCTGATGCATGGGTGGAAATACACTTCGCATGAGGCGGAGCTGGCCGATATCGCGCGCGATATCGGCTTCACCGAGATCGCCGTCAGCCACCGCGTCAGCCCGCTCGCGAGGTTGATCGGGCGGGCGGATACGACTGCGGTCGACGCCTATCTCTCGCCCGTGCTCGCCCGCTATGTCGCGCAGCTGATGGCGGCGCTAGGCGAAGGCCACGAACCACTCTTCATGCAATCGAGCGGCGGGCTGGTCGCGGCGGAGCATTTGCGCGGCAAGGATGCGATCCTGTCCGGGCCTGCAGGCGGCATCGTCGGCATGGCGGAGACCGCGAAGCGCGCCGGGTTCGAACGGGCGATCGGCTTCGACATGGGCGGGACCTCGACCGACGTCTCGCTGTTCGCGGGCAGCTATGAGCGTGACAGCGACAACCGGGTGGCGGGGGTGCGTGTGCGATCCCCAATGATGCGGATTCATACGGTCGCGGCGGGCGGCGGCTCGGTGTGCTCCTTCGACGGCGCGCGCTTCCTGGTCGGACCCGAGAGTGCGGGCGCGCAGCCGGGGCCGGCCTGCTATCGTCAGGGCGGTCCGCTGACGGTCACCGATTGCAACCTGATCCTCCGCAAGCTCCAGCCCGATCATTTCCCGGCAGTGTTTGGTCCCGATGGCGACCAGCCGCTCGACCGCGAAGCCTCGCTGGCGCGCATGTCGGAGGTGCTCGATGCGGTCGAGGCGGGAACCGGCGAGCGGATGAGCGCGGAGGCGGCGGCCGAAGGCTTCATTGCCATCGCGGTTACCAATATGGCCAATGCGATCCGTGCGGTTTCCACCGCCAAGGGGCATGACATGGCCCGCTTCGCGCTCAATTGCTTCGGCGGGGCGGGCGGGCAGCATGCCTGCCTTGTCGCCGATGCGCTGGGGATCGGGACGGTGCTGGTGCATCCGCTCTCGGGTGTCCTGTCTGCCTATGGCATGGGCCTTGCCGACCGTTCGGAGACGCGCGAGGCGACAGTGCAATTGCCGCTTGCCGCCGCGCAGATGGATGCGATCGAGGCGATGCGTGATCGGCTGTGCGCCGAGGCGGTGCGAGCGCTGGCGGAGCAAGGCGTGGACGCCGGTTCCATCGCAACGCACGCCACCGCGCAGGTCCGGCCCGAGGGCGGCGAGGCGACGCTGCCCGTTCCCATGGGCGAGGCGGAGGACATGCTCGCAGCCTTTGCCGAGGCGCATCGCCAGCGCTTTGGCTATGACATCGACGCACCGCTGGTGGTTGAGGCTCTGCGCATCGATGCGGTTGCGTCCACCCAGCATGGCGGTTCGCTGCGTTATGCCGATGCCGGGCAAGGCCATGTGGCGAGCGGGGGCCGCGAACGCCCCGTCCTGCCCCGCGCCGCGCTGGCCCCCGGCGAGATCCTGCACGGCCCCGCGCTGGTGGTCGATCCGGTGGCGACGCTGGTCGTCGAGCCCGGCTGGCAGGTCTCCGCGCAAACCGACGACATGCTGGTCCTCACCCGCGCCCAGGCGCAGGCGGTGGAAGAAGTCTCGACCGCCGCCGACCCGGTCCGGCTGGAGATATTCGGCGGCTTGTTCATGGCGATTGCCGAGGAGATGGGCGCGGCGCTCCAGCACACGGCCCGCTCGGTGAATATTCGCGAGCGGCTCGATTTCTCTTGTGCGATCTTCGATGCTGAGGGCAATCTCATCGCCAACGCGCCGCATATGCCGGTGCACCTTGGCAGCATGGGCGACAGCGTGCGCGCTGTGGTGGCGCGCCATGGCGGTGCGATGCGCGAAGGCGATGCCTATGCGCTCAACGCGCCCTATCAGGGCGGCACGCATTTGCCCGACATTACTGTGGTCCGGCCCGTTTTCGTCGAGGGGCGCGACACGCCTGCCTTCTACACCGCCGCGCGCGGCCATCATGCCGATGTCGGCGGGATTGCGCCGGGCTCCATGCCGTCTGCCAGCACGAGCATTGAGGAGGAGGGCGTCGTGCTCGATGCCGTCCCGCTGGTGCGCGAGGGGCGCTTCCTCGCCGATGACATGCGCGCGATCCTGTCCTCTGGCCCGTACCCGGCGCGCAATATCGAACAGAATCTTGCCGATCTCGCCGCGCAGGTCGCCGCCTGCCAGCGCGGGGCGACGCGGCTGCTGGAGCTATCAGAGACCTATGGGGAGGAGGTTGTCGCCGCCTATATGCGCCATCTGCTCGACTATGCGGAGGGCGCGGCGCGCAAGGTGCTTCAAGGGCTGGCTGACGGCAGCCATACGGTCCACTTCGACGATGGCGCGCGCATCGCCGTCTCGCTCCAAGTCGATCGCGTAAAGGGCAAAGCGGTTCTCGACTTCGCAGGGACCAGCGACCAGCGGCCGAGCAATTTCAACGCACCTTCAAGCGTCGTGCGCGCCGCCGTGCTCTATTGCATCCGCTGCCTGACAAGCCTGCCCGTGCCATTGAACGACGGCTTCCTGCGCCCGGTGACGATCCGCATTCCGGCAGGCTCCATGCTTGCGCCCGAATATCCGGCAGCGGTGGTGGCGGGCAATGTCGAGACCAGCCAGATGGTCACCGATGCGCTGATGGGGGCGATGGGCGCCATGGCCGCCAGCCAGGGCACGATGAACAATTTCACCTTCGGCGATGCCACACACCAATATTACGAGACGGTCGCCGGCGGCGCGGGCGCGGGTCCGGGCTTTGCCGGCGCGGACGCGGTGCAGACGCATATGACGAACTCGCGCCTGACCGATCCCGAAATTCTCGAAATGCGCTTCCCCGTGCTGCTTGAGGAATTCGCCATCCGTCGCGGATCGGGTGGGGCAGGCGAGTGGAAGGGCGGTGACGGCACCCTTCGCCGCCTGCGCTTCCTCGCCCCAATGCACGCCAATATCCTTTCGGGGCGCCGGAAAGTCGCTCCCTTCGGCCTCGCGGGAGGAAGCGATGGCGCTTGCGGTGCAAACCGCGTCATCCGCTGCGAGGGGAGCGAGGAAGACCTGCCCGCCACGGCATCGGTAAAATTGGAAGAAGGCGATGTGTTCGAATTGCGCACGCCCGGCGGCGGCGGATACGGCAAGGCCTAGGTCAGCGCCTACTTCAAGGCCTTCAGCAATTCGTCGGCGATGCTCTTGCCCGTGATCCGGCGGGTGGAAATCCCGGCCTTCTCCAGCTCTTCGTCCTTCACCCCGGCCGCCAGCGCTACCGATCCAGCCCGCTTCAGCAGCGCTTGCACGGCGGGCGGCACTTCGTCGTCGGACAATATGAAAGCGGAAGAGAAGCGATCGACCGGCGAGCCGGCTCCGGCATGCGTCACATCATCGAGGATACAGAGCATCGCACCGACCCCGGTGTTGAAAAGCGGAGCCTGGCACGAAAGCGGCCAGGCCGATCCCGGCACGCTGATCGGCTGACCGTTCAACCGCGCGCAGCTGGAATCGACAATGGCAAGGTCGGGCACTTCGGCGGCGATCTTGCCGCGTGCGGGCTGGTCCAGGTCCCCCACGACCAGTACGATGGGGACGCGCCCCTCACCCTCGATCAGCCGGGACAGGATCAAGCGATAGTGGTCCTCGGTGACCGGTTCGCCGACGAAGGGCTGGGCATTGATCTCGCAAATGGCACCGCCGGTTTCATGCCACGGCCTGGTGATATCGGGCAGGATCATGTCCACACCGGCGAGGTCGAGCCGCAAGGTGCGCAATGCGCGGCGCGCCAGCTCGAGATTGTCGGGATGAACGATATCGTCGACACGTCGCACGCTGCCGCCCAGCGCGAAATTGGCCGCACGCCGCAGGGCAACGAACTGGCCTTCTTCGGGCACGCTCTCCAGCGTCAGGCCCTGCCGTTCCAGCATGACCATCGCTTCATCGTCGAGGTCTATCGGATATAAAAGCGTATTCTGGTCCTTGGTGCGGCGCGGGTCGGCATTGAACTCGTCCAGCAGTGCGCGCACGCCCCGCTTGCCGTCGCCCGTGATTCCTCCGGGCGAGCGCTCGAGGGCTACCAGCAGCTGCTCGCCGAAGATGAGCAGGCGGTAATCGAGACCGTCGACATGCTTCTCGACGATGACATTGGGGCTCTTGGCGCGAGCCGACTTGAAGCCCCTTTCCAGCTCTTCCATGGTGCGGATATCGCTGGAAACGGCCACGCCGCCATCGAGATCGGCCGGCTTCACCACGACAGGAAATCCAAGCCTTTCCGCCTGCCCTCTCGCATGGGTGAGATTGCTGACAAGTCCGCCCATCGCGATCGGAAAACCTGCCTGTGCCAGTACGCCGTTGCACGCCTGTTTCTGCCGGGCAATGTGTACGCCGATAGCCGCCGTATCCTGCGTCATCGCGCCGCGCATGGCCACGGCCGCCTTGCCGAACCCGATCTGGAAAGCCTGGCCCTGCCATTCGAGGAAAGGCATGCCCAATTCGCGCGCTGCCCGGGCGAAATGGTGGTTGTTGGCCATGGTCCGCTCGCCATCCGCAAGTTGCTTGCGCGTTTCCGCGACCCATTGCGTGGCCGGCTTTTTTCCGTTCACCGATTGGAGGCAGCAGCCGACGATGTGCCGCAGGCTTGTAGACGCCATATTACCCAGCATGGGAATGCGCGGCACAGCGACGCGTATTGCGGTACTGGCACCTTCGTCGGGAAGAACCTCGGTTTCTTCGGGCATGAAGAGGTGAGCCTCGGCAAGCAAGGCCTGATGCACGGCGCAGGCGAGCTTCACGAGGCGCAGAGCGGGCGTCTCCGCGCTGACTTCGGCAAATCCTTCGGGCAGGCAGCCGAGCTCCGCCAATTGACCGGCCAGCTGTTCAATTCGGGCTGGCGCCAGCTCCGGCAAGGTGAAGTCGATCAGCTGCGACTGCACCGATCGCGTGCCGCCGAAAAGGGACCAGGTGGTCGGGGATCTGCGCAGGGACATGGGACCGATTCAACTTTCGTCCGATGGATAATGCAAGTTCGACAGGCCGGGCCTCGGGGATGGCTAAGCGGAGGTCGATGCCTGGCCGTCGGCGACACCCCTGGCACTGACCATGGGGCACAGGAAGCCGCAATCGTAATCGGGGAAGACAATGTCTACCTCGGCAAAGAAGCGCCCGAATATTGTACGGACCTGTTCGCGGGTGGGATAATTGAGGCGTTGGTCGAAACCGAATGTCTTGAGCGCACGCTCCTTGGCCTCGCCTTCCTGACCCAAGGCAGCGAGGAAGGAGTCCAAATCACCACATTGCTCTGCAACCTTGCCGGGAATGGCGCGCGAATGGGATGTGCCGTCCGGATCGGAAGATGCCATCGGAATCATCAATCGCATCGCAGCATCGCGGAAGCCCGCATATTTCTCTGCCGCATCATGCATCAGTGCGGCGAGCGTCAGGCGCGGCGCGGGTTGCATGAAGAAGCGGACGGCCAGCGTGCCGGAAGGGCGCAGTATCCGCAGCACCTCGTTCAGCACGCCGTCGTAGTCGGCGATCGCGGGCAGTGCGTTGAAGCTGCAATCGCCGATGACCACATCGAAGTGATCATCCGGGAACGGCATGTCCTGCCATGGTGCGCAGTGGCAGGACGCGCCTTCCCTGTCCCGCCAGAGCGTTTCGATCATCACCGGATCGAAATCGACGGCATCGAGCGTGCTGCCATCCGGCCAGTCGATCGCGGTCAGCCCCGGGGTCACGCCCAGCATCAGGACGCGCAACGGCGCTCCCCCATCGCGCAATTGCGCGGCACAAGCCTGCCGTAGCAGAGCGAGATCCTCTGGCGATGGAACAAATGGCTGGGGTATCGACAGCCACAAGCTGCCCTCCGTCCCCCATGTACTGTCGTTCATTGTCTTCCCTCACGCTCGCCATACAGCATCGAGAGCGCATGCCAAGGGTCGGGACGAAAAGGCCGTGGGTTACTTGCGGCGCAGCTGCGCGCGGCAGGATGCAATCGCTCCTGCAAGGCGCAAACAATATTGCAACCTGTAACGATGTAGCTTGCCGGAGGGTTCTTCTGGAGAGGTATAGATGACGCGTCGTGGCCACCGGTTCTTGCTGTATTCTGCCACAATATTGCCGGTCGCCTGCGGTCCGCTCTCTGCGCAGGATGGCGAGGATAATACATACGCCTACGATCCCGCTGCATTGCTGGTGGCGAATGTGCGGCGCAGTTCTTCGCAGGAAGCGCATTTGAACACGCTGCTCGAGTCATTCCGCGAGGTCGATAGTGACGGGAACGGGCTCGACCGCGACGATGTCGCGAGGCTCGAGGAGCGGATGCTGGCTAGGGTGCGGGAACAACACGCGCAAACGCTGGCGCGGGTCGAGCAGGAATTCATGCGGTACGATACGGATGGCGATGGCGGCGTGACCAAGGCCGAAATGCTTGCGGCAATCGAATACGAACAGAGCGGCCGCGCCGATGTAGACCGGGAATTCGAAAGGCGGGATGCCGACGGCGACGGCAGGCTGGCGCTTGCCGAAGTGGCGCCGCGCGGAGGGGCGCAGGCCGAGCAATTCGCCGCGATCGACACCGATGGCGACGCCTATCTCAGCAAGGAGGAATTGCACGCCGCCCTTGCCGCGCGCAATTCCCGCAGGGACCCGCCAGATTTTGCCTTCGAGCGCCTCGACGCCGACGGAAATGGTTCACTCACGATTGAGGAAGTCGCCGGCCTGGAAGGGCCGCCCATGCTCGATGCTCGCCGGCAGGAACGCAAGGCAAGAGCCTTCGAGCGGCTGTTCGCCATCGATGCGAATGGTGACGGCATCCTTTCGGAGGCGGAATTCAGCGAGGCCTTTCGCCGCCAGTTTGCCGCAATCGATACGGATGGCAACCAGCTGATCTCGGCCGCCGAGTTCGATGGCGCGCAGGAACGGCTGGCAATGGCGCGAGACATTGCCGAAGCGCCTCTATGCACGGTACCCGGACCGCGCAATGGCACGCGCGCCCTCGCATTCATTGCCGGTCGCGGCGAGCTGGTATCCCCGGTAGCGTTGGGTGCCCAGGATCGCACAACGAGCATCATCAAGGTGGCCATCGATAGCGGCGATGAGCCGCTATTCCTCCTTTTGGCAGCAGACGATCCCGTAATCTGGGACTTCTCGGGTGCAACCGAACGCCTCGAGCGCGTCGTTCTTTTCGCCGATGAGCATGACGATGCCGGGCATGCCCTCGCGGGTGCCCTGGGACTTCCCCAAAGCAAGGTGACCTTTGGCGAGCCGGGTTGCTTCCCGGCCGGCAGGATGGCCTCGACCGGCTCCAGGAGCGAAGACCGGCTGGCCAACCATGTCGGTGCCGTCACGGGCATTTCCGCCAGGGTCAGGCCGGTGCCGGGTGCGGCTGGCACGGTGACCTTCCCGGCAATGGTGGTGGAGCAGCTGCATCGTCCCGTGCCTGCGCCGGACGGCTTCGATCCGGATATCTGGTGGGAGGCGATCGCCGCCCATCCTCGCGGGGTCGGCGATCCGGAGTTGGCGTCACTGGTCACGCAGACCGCCTTGGTGGAATATGAGTGGCTGCCGGGTGAGTTCGGCCTTGCGCAGATGGCGGCGCAAGAGATGATCGAGCCGACCGACAATCATGGCGAATACCGGCTTCTCCATCAAATGAGCCGCTTTCCGGAAGCGTTCGAAACGCTCCGCAGTGTGGACTTCGTGCTGGGCGAAGGTATTCGTCGTCCCGACGGAGAGTTCGGCACAGGGTGTCTCTTTGCCGCAGATGGCGAGACCGTGCTCGAAGGCGAGCATTGCTTCCAGAGCCTGCGCGCAGACGCGGTGCAGGTCCGCTACGATGAAAGCGGGCAATCCTGCCTGTTTCGCTCTCGCACAGAGAAGGCCGGATGCTTCCCGGAAGACGGCCGGCCGTTGCGGGCCGTCGATACCCCGCAGGGGCAGCAATTCATGCCGGTCTCTGAGGAGGAAGCTGGTGTTCCGGAGATTACCACCGAGCGGTCGATCCCCGGGCCTGCTCTTTCTCCCGTCGAGATCATTCCGACGGGCGGCAGGTAGGATAAGGAACTGCAGAGGGCCGCGGTCTCTTGGTAAAGCGGAGCCTCAATCCTATGCGGAAAGTTCGGAACTTCACCGGCGCAAAGTGAAGTAACTTCCCGCTACTCATTTGCCTTGCTAAGGGACTGCCGGGGGTCGAACGGTATTCAATGGATAATTCGGACAATAACGGACCAACCGCAGTCGTCGACGCGGCGCTGGCGAGCTTTGTGCTGCTGGCCCAGTTCCTTGGCGTACCTGCCGATCCGGCGCAGATCCATCACGATCGCGGGCGAGGGGACGATCCCTACGATTTCGACGATCTCACCCGCATCGCCAAGAAGCTGGGGCTGATCGCCCGGCGCAAGCGCGCCCCGCTCGCCGACCTGCCCAAGCTGCCTCTGCCCGCGCTGGTGCGGCTGGCGGATGGCGGGACGGCCGTGCTGCTGAAGATCGACGACAACACCGATACCGGCGCGCGCTTCATGGTGCTGGCCCCCGGATCCGAACGGCCGGAAATCTGGTCGGAAGAGCAGGTGGAGGCCGGCTTCGCAGTCGAAGGCGGCAAGGCGGACCTGCTGCTGATGACCAGCCGCGAGCATATCGCCGGGCAGAAGCGTGCCTTCGATATCAGCTGGTTCATCCCGGCGCTGGTCAAGTACCGCAAGCCCTTGCGCGACGTTCTGCTGGGCAGCTTCTTCCTCCAACTGCTCGGCCTCGCGTCGCCGATCTTCTTCCAGCTGGTGATCGACAAGGTGCTGGTCCACCAGTCGATGACGACGCTGGAAGTGCTGGCGATCGGCCTTGCCACCGTGCTGGTGTTCGAGACGGTGCTCTCGGGCCTCAGGAACTGGCTCTTCGCGCATACGACCAACCGCGTCGATGCGGAGCTTTCCGCCGCGCTCTTCCGCCATCTCGTCGCCCTGCCGCTCTCTTATTTCGAGGCGCGGCGCGTGGGCGACAGCGTGGCCCGCGTGCGCGAGCTGGAAAGCATCCGCAACTTCCTCACCAGCAATGCGGTGACCGTGGTGATCGACCTGTTCTTCACCATCGTCTTCTTCATCGTCATGTATCTTTATTCGCCGATCCTGACGCTGATCGTGGCGCTGACGATCCCGGTCTACGTGCTGATCTCGGTCCTTATCACCCCGCCGCTACGCGCCCGGCTGGACGAGAAGTTCAAGCGCGGGGCGGAGAACCAGGCTTTCCTGGTCGAGACGGTGACCGGCATCGGCACGCTCAAATCGATGGCGGTCGAACCGCGCATGCGCGACCGGTGGGAGAAGCAGTTCGCCGGCTATATCAAGACCGGCTGGGACGTGACCGTGCTCTCCACCTGGGGCAGCCATTTGATCCAGCTCGTTTCCAAGCTGACCACGGTGGCGATCCTGTTCGTCGGCGCGAAGGCGGTGATTGCGGGCGAGCTGTCGGTGGGTAGCTTGGTCGCCTTCAACATGCTGGCGGGGCGCGTGGCCCAGCCGATCTTGCGCCTGTCGCAATTGTGGCAGGACTTCCAGCAAGTGCGCATCTCGGTGGACCGGCTGGGCGACATCCTCAACGCACCGGCAGAGCCCGAGCACAACCCGAACCGTGCCAGCCTGCCGCCGATCGCGGGCAAGGTGGAATTCGACAAGGTCCGCTTCCGCTACCGCCCCGATGCGCCAGAGGCCCTGCGCGGTGTCTCGCTCGAAGTGGGCGCGGGCGAGATGCTCGGCATTGTCGGCCCCTCCGGTTCGGGCAAGTCGACGCTCACCAAGCTGGTCCAGCGCCTCTACGTCCCCGAGCAGGGCCGCGTGCTGGTCGACGGCACCGATCTCGCCCTGGTCGACCCGGCCTGGCTGCGGCGGCAGGTGGGCGTGGTGCTGCAGGAGAATATCCTGTTCAACCGCACGGTGCGCGAGAATATCGCGCTCGCCAATCCCACCGCGCCGATGGAGCAGGTGATCGCCGCTGCCGAGCTGGCTGGCGCGCACGACTTCGTGCTCACCCTGCCGCATGGCTATGACACTGTGATCGAGGAGCGCGGCGCCAATCTCTCCGGTGGGCAGCGCCAGCGCCTTGCCATTGCCCGCGCGCTGATGACCGATCCGCGCATCCTCATCCTCGACGAGGCGACCAGCGCGCTCGATGCCGAAAGCGAGGAGATCATCCAGAACAACCTCGCCCGCATCGCCCAGGGACGGACGGTGCTGATCATCGCCCACCGCCTCTCCGCCGTGCGCCCTTGCGACCGCATCATTACTGTGGAGGCAGGCGAGATTACCGAAAGCGGCACGCATGAGGAGCTGCTGCGCGCAGGCGGGCGCTATGCCCAGCTGCATGCCAAGCAGACCGGGATGGCCAATATCGGAGAAGGGGCAAGCGTATGAGCGTGCTCGCTGATCGCTTCCCCACGCTGGCGCGGCACCTTTCGGTGCTGCGCGAAAGCTGGCGCGCGCAGGACGAGGCGGACGAGGCCTTTCGTCCGCGCGAGGAGCATGAATTCCTCCCCGCCGCGCTGGAGATCATGGAAAAGCCGCCCAGCCCCGGCATGCGCTTGCTGCTCTGGCTCACCTGCGGCCTGCTGGTGCTGGCCCTCATCTGGGCCGTGCTGGGCAAGATCGACGTGGTGGCAGTCGCCTCGGGCCGGGTGGTTCCTGGCGGCAATGTGAAGACCGTGCAGCCGATCGACATCGGCGCGGTGCGCGCGATCCATGTCACCAACGGCCAGTTCGTGCGCGCAGGCGAATTGCTGATCGAACTCGATCCCACGCTTGCCAGCGCTGACGAGGCGCAGAGCGAACAGAGCTTGATGAGCGCCCGCGTCCTGCGCGCGCGCAACGATGCCTTGCTGGCTTATCTGGAGGGCAGGCCCGCACGCTACGTCGCGCCGCCCGAAGCCTCGCCAGACACCGTCGCCACCGAACGGGCGCTGATCCGCGCGGCGATCGCCGAATACGAAGCGCAACGCGCCAGCCTGAGGCAGCAACGTGCGGAGAAGGCTGCCGAACTGCAGGGCGCCGAGGCCGAGATCGCCAAGCTGGAAGAAGCGCTCCCCTATATAGAAGAGCAATATTCCGCGCGCGAGGAACTGGCCGAACGCGGCTTCTATTCGCGCCTGCGCCTGCTCGAATACGAACAGCTGCGCGCCGAACATTTGCGCAATATCGAGATCCAGCGTGCCAATGCCGCGCGCGCCGGGGCGGCGATCGGTACGCTCGACGCGGAGATCGCTTCCTTGCGCGCAGGCTTCGGCCGCAACGCGGTGACCGAGCTTGCGGATGCGAACGAGCAGGCGAGCATGGCGGGCGAGGAAGTGCGCAAGGCCGAGCGGCGGCGGCAGTACCAGGAACTGCGCAGCCCCGTGGACGGCGTGGTGCAGCAGCTGAGCGTCACTACCGTGGGCGGTGTGGTCCAGCCCGCTCAGGTGCTCATGGTGATCGTCCCCTGCAGTGCCGAGGGTGCGGAAACGCCCGCCAGCTGCAATGCCGGCATCACTGTCGACGCCTTCGTCCAGAACAAGGATATCGGCTTCGTCGCCGAAGGGCAGCGCGTGGCGGTGAAGCTGGAAGCGTTCAACTTCACCGATTTCGGCATGCTGGAAGGCACCGTCCGCACGATCAGCCGCGACGCCATCGATCAGAGCCAGCAGCCCGCCGGATCGCAGCGCGACGAGAACGGCCGCCCCGTGCAGCCCGGCCTCGTCTACGCCACCAGCATCGCGCTCGCCTGCGGCCCCGACGATCCCGCCCGCACCAGCCTGTGCGACCGCGTGCAGCCGGGCATGGCAGTGCAGGCGGAAATCAAGACCGGACAGCGACGGATCATCCAATATTTGCTCAGCCCGATCAGCCAAGCGCTCGATGAGGCAGGGCGGGAGAGGTAGATTGTGCAAAAAGCCGTCTGTGTGCGGCGCGACGCAAGTCTTTTAGCTCTACGGCATAGTTAATGCTGCGGAATTATTGCAGCGTTGAGGGAAATTTCCTGCGATATTTGAGCATTTACTGGATTGACTGCCTCTGCTGTTTGGCGAATATTTCCGTTGGGATTCGTATGGATTTGAGGGGCAATTTATGGGTCGCAAGGGTAATGGCGCTGATGGTGCCGACGCAGGGCTTTCGCAGGCCAAATCGACGGACAAGGAACAGGAAGGCGCGGAGGCTGCAACTCCCGCGGCCAAGGCTTCTTCCGAGAAGCCACAAATCACGCCAGAGATGAAGGCCAAGCTCGCCGCGCTGAGAGAGCGGGTGCAGCTGAGCGTAGGGCAGGCGGTGCTCGCGATGGGCAATTTGCCGCGCTATCGCAGCCAGACACTGGGCGACCTGCAGCACCTGGTGATCGAGCCCTTGCTGCGCGACCGCCTCGCCGTCGCCCATGCGCGCTCGCCGTCTGGCGAAGCGGGCGAGGGAGAGGCCGGGGATGCCGCTCCCGCCGGGCAGGAGGCGACCGCCGGCATCGCCATCTGGGCCAGCGTTTCGGACGAGGTTGCGGCAAAGATCCGCGACCAGATCAAGGGCGGCGTCTTCCCCACCCGCCTGTCGGCCGACGACTGGACGAGCGGCGAGAACATCTGGCTGCTCGACCTCATCGCCCCCAACCGCCAGCTCGCCACCGCTGTGCTCGCCAACTTCAAGCAGATTGCCGGAGACAAACCGGTATCCATCCACCCGATCGTCGCCCGCAGCGTCGATCCGCAAGTGCTGGAGAAGATGCGGGCGAAGGGGGAGTAGGGGGATGGCCTTCAAGCGGTTCGTCGCGGCGGCACTGATGGCGCTCTCGCTGGCATCATGCGGTGACGATGCGTTCCCGGACTATCATTACAAGATGACCGTCTATGTTGGCGGGCAAGCCTTCTCCTCGGTCCGGGCAGTGGAGCAGGAGGAGGTGTCCAGCGTTGTCGATTCGACCGGACGAACCGTCAAGACGTCCATGCGCGGTGAGGCGGTGATCATCGATCATCCCAACGGGCGTACCTATTATGCGCTGCTGAGCAAGCCGGGCAGTCCGCAATACGGTGCCTTTGCCGCCGAACTTGCACTGATGCCGCTGGTAACGAAGGCACAGAGAGCGTCCACAGACAACTGGACGGGCGGGAACCAGTCGGGCGATCTCGACCTGCGCGCTCGCGATCATCAGGCGATGGTAGCGATCGAAGGGCCGCAGGAATTGCGCCGCCGCGTCCCGGTGGATGAATTGCGTCGCCACAGCGGCTCGGGCGACCCCGACTTCCCGGCCTGGCCCATGTTCGTGACCTTCTCCGATCCCGCCGACCCGCGCACCGTGCGCGAGGTGTCTCCCGACAGCTTGGGCGTCGAGCGCATTACCATCGAGATCACCGATGAGGGCGTGACGACGGGGATCGAGGAGCTATTGGCGTGGTTGCCCAGATACTATGATCGCCAATTGAGCGGAAGCACGACAGAATCGTTGAGGGATCAACAAGAGAGCGGGATTTCGGCGCGGCTTGGAGCTGGATCCTTCAGTGCAGGCAATGGCTTGAGTCCATATCAGTGAGGGGCGCCGCGCATGAATAGAGATCTCTTCCTCGCAATTCTTGCGATGGATTCGTACAACCGGGGATACGGTCGTAGGCTTAAGGTTGGGGACAATGGTCCTGACGAACCCAATGACGACCTAGGTGAATATCTTGGAACCGCGCAGATTGTCGAGCAGTCCGGCACATCGGAGGATTCTGCTGCGCGCCAATCCGAATTCTACGCCGTCGCCTACGAGTGGGAAGGTGAAACGATCATCTCCTATCGCGGGACGGACAACCCGTTCGAGGATGCCAATACGGGTTACGGTCTCGGCGCCGGCGACCCCGATCTCATCATTACGCAGTCTCTCAATGACAAGCTGTGGGAACACATCTTCGGCGATGCGGTCGGTGGGGTGCTTGGTGACCTGTTCGGCTCCCTGGGTGTCGGTCCTGCACAAAGCCAAAGCCAACTGGCAATCGAGTTTTACAGCGCCGTTACCGACCGGGAAGTAACCGAAATCATGTCCGACGACGTCCCCGGGGATGTCGTGGTTGTGGGCCATTCGCTCGGCGGGGGGCTGGCAGGCCTCGTGGCCTCATTGTCTGGTGTTGAGGGTTATGGTTACGATCACATGCCCTTCGCGCAGGGCGCATATACCTATGCGACAAGCATGATGTATGCGCTGCTCGTCGCGCATGAAAGCACGGATTTCGAGGACGCTCTGGCCGAAATCGGGACGCCCGAGGAGATTACGCAGATAAGAGGGCTTCTGGGCAAGCTTGAGGGCTTGTCTACATTTACAGATGAGGATTTCGAACAGCTGGGCTTCCGCAAGCCCACGACCGACAATTTCAATGCCATCTCAGTCGAAGAGGAAATGCTGCACTATGTGAGAAACGGCAGTGCGCAGTTTCTCATTGGACTGATTGCGACGGTTGCGGCCTTTTTCACGAGAAGCGCAACGCTTGCCGGCGTTGCAGCCGACGCCTTTGGCCAGGCCATTTCGGCCAACTTGACCGAAGGGACGGTGCCCTCGGAAGAGTTGAGCCTCCATGGTGCTCTTCCTGAATCTACAGATCTGGTCAAGCGCCATAGCCAGGCTTTGCTCGTTATCCTGAAATATGCCGAGGTGATACCTGTCGCCACTGATTGGCAGGGTGTCGCTCCGGAGCTGATCGAGGCGCTTTTTGACGACGACATTGGCGAGGCGCTCGGGCGTTCTTCGGGTTCTGTGGAAAGCGGCGGTCAGGGTGAGTATGCTCCGACCGACCAGCTGAGGGCAGCCATCGCCTATTCTGCAATCACAGAAGGTGAGCGGCCCTTCGGCGATACTGCAATTCAAGCATGGTACGAAGACGCCAATGTGCTTGGTCGCGTCATGGAGGCGGACGGCATCTCCGAGAGTTTCCGCAACCTCGCCGGCGATCTCGCCCGTATCATTACGCAATATGCAGGTCGATTAGCTTTTGCCGATGTTGAAGACCAACAATTTACTGCCGGCGTACTTGATACGAACGCCGATCTCACCGCTGTTTCGATAGACCTTTCCGAAGCCACTTGGGATGCTGGGAAGGAACACCAGGACATGGAAATCGTCGGGATTTCCACGCTGGTGCGAAACGCAACCGGAGACACCCAATTTCCCCTTCGTTATTACGGGCCTGTGCCCGGGCAGGCTGATGGGGTCGAATGGGCTTCTCCCGTACGTGCCGGTGCAAAATGGCTCTATGATGTAGAAAACCCGGCCACGATCGTCGGGCGTCTTTCCTTGCAGACCAAGGACGAGGCTTTCGACGGGCATGCCCCGGGCGGCTCAGGCAACCTCTCGGATGACGAGATCGCCGTATTCGTTCTCGGCGATGGCGACGACAAGGTTACCGGAACCGACGACAATGACTTCCTGATCGGTTCGGGCGGCAACGACACGCTGATCGGTGGACTTGGCGACGACATGCTGTTCGGCGGCGATGGAGACGATATTCTCGCCGATATCCACGGCCGCAACTTCTTCCAGGGTGGCGAGGGTGAAGACACGGTCGATCTTGGCGCCGATAATGCGCTCGGCGGCTATGAGGTCACGCTTGCAGCGGTTGCGTCGCCGGATAACGATCGCAAGACCGATATCGAGTTCACGCTGAAGAGCGCGCTAACCGGACAGACCAATGTCAACCGGATGCAGGACGTAGAAAAGCTCGTCCTCACCGAATATGCCGACCATCTGAAGCTCGATGGTGCGACGACCAATGATTACGTTACGGGTTACGTCGATTTGTTCGGCTCCACGTTTACCGTGGACATGGGGGCGCCGGAGCAAGGCGTGGTTACGTCCGCTCATCTTGATACTGTCGAATTTGCCGCTCGTGGAGATTCCGGCAACAACGGGGTCTTCTGGCGCAATGGCGCAAGCCAGGCTGCGATGGGCAATCTTTCGTTTTCAGAGTATTCGGCGCTCGGCTTCCTGTCGGCGATTCCGACTCTGCTGCTCAACCTCAGCGGCGCGAGTTTTTTCTTAGAGGACATCCTGACAGGCGACGACGTCGTTAAGACCAGGGGTCTCGAAAATGTGATCCTGACAGACAAGGACGACAACTTCGCCTTTACAGCCGAGGACTATGGTATCCACTCCGGCTACGGAACGATCACCGCCGGCGCGGGCGAGGACGTGGTGCTGTATGTTGGCGCGAAGCACTATGCCAAGGATGAGTATTTCGATCCCGCGCAGCAGGAACTGGCGGATGCCAAGGCTGCGGCGCTGGCTGCGGGTGAAGAGTATACTGGTCCCGAGCCTGACCCCTATGCCTTGAAGGCTGGCGAAGAACTGCGGCTTACTATCGATGGTGGGGAGGATGACGACCGCCTGTTGGTGCGCGGGGGCGAGGGTGCGATCGTGGTTGGCGGAGAGGGGCGCGATTTCCTCTACAACTCCTCCTATAAAGGCCAGCTTTGGGGTGATGGGCTCGACGGGAAGGGCGTCTCCTACACCGGGAACACCAATGACGACACCTTCTGGTGGTCGGCTGGCAGCTTCATCATGGATGCCGGCCAGAACGACCGCCTGCAGCTGTATGGAGCGCCACTGACCGGCGGCACGAACAACGGCTGGCTTGGCGCTTCGCTGGAAAAAGGCACTGCGCGCGACTGGCTGCTGCCCTGGGTTACCTATGGCCAAACGGAGACCGGCCAGCTGCTGGTCTCCTTCGGTCCCAAGCTTTCCGCGCAGGAAACCGAGGAAGAGCTGCTCTCGCACACGATGGTGGTGCAGGACTGGGACGAGGGCGACCTCGGCATGGAGTTCTTCATCTTCGGCGGCGACGACGAGATGAGCCTGCTCTTCGCGTTGTTCAAATATGTTGGCGAATTTGCCAGTGCGGTGGGTCGTTTCGCCAAGAACCTGCTGTGGCTCCCCTCCGACGACCCCCTCGTGCTCGACCTCAATGGTGACGGTATCGTCTCCACCGGGCTCGGCGCGGTCTATTGGGATAATGACGGCGACCTGTTCGGCGAGAAGTCGGGCTGGATATCGGGCGAGGACGGGTTCCTCGTCCACGATGCCGATGGTTCGGGCACGATCGATGCGACGGAGCTGTTCGGCGGACCGGGCCTGTCGGGTTATACCGAGCTGGAGGAATGGGACAGCAATGGCGACGGGATCGTCGATGCGTCCGATGTGAACTTCGCCGACCTCCAGATCTGGCGCGATGCGAATGAGAACGGCATCACCGATGCGGGCGAGCTGCACGACCTCGCCGCTTTCGACATCACCGCCTTCTCCGTCCGCCCGACCGAAGTGGATATCCAGGTCGCCAGCGGGGCGACGATCCGGGCGGAGGGTTTCTACGCCCGCTCTGACGGTTCGACCGGTGCGATGGCCGAACTGGTATTCCAGACCGACCGTAGCGAAACACGCTATCTTGGCGACAAGGGCCTCGCCGACTTCGCTCCCAAGGGCGCTTCCGGCGAGGCGCTGGGGGCCAAGGGCTACGGCGTGCTGACCGACCTTGCGGTGGCGGCGAGCAACGACGCCGCGCTGGCGGATCTGCTGGCGACCACCGCCGCACAGATGACCACCGGCGATCTAGACCTGCTGCGCGACCAGGCGCGCGAGGTGCTGGGTGCCTGGGCGCGGACCAATCCCGCCTCCCGTGAACTCTCCGCCGTGCTGGTGGATGCCGCAGGCGAGCTGGTGGACCACGCGGTCTATGTCGAGGATGCGAGCGGAGGCTACTGGCAGCTCGCCAGCGGCAATCCCGTGCTCGACGGCGCGTCCGCCACGATCGAGAGGCCGACACTGGAACAGGTGCTGGCGCAGGCCGATGCAGGTGGCGGCACATGGCAGCTGATGCAGGGCTGGACCCCCGCGGGCCGCGGTTTCGAGCCAGAGGCGCGCGAGGAGACCGCCTATCTGGTCGAGCTGGTCGATGGCGTTGCCGTGGTGCTCGACTATGCGATCCGGCGCGAGGATGCCGAGGGTGAATATTGGGAGCTGGCGAGCGGCAATTCGGTGCTCGACGCCACAGGTGCGTCCATCGACCGTGCCAGCCTCGACGATATCCGTGCACAGGCGGCGGGTGCCGGTCAGGAATGGCGCGTCGAAGCCTTCGCCCCCGCAGCGATCGAACAGGAATACGACAAGGCGGCCTTCTATATTCGCGACGGCATCGTCACCGATTATTCGGTGTGGATCCGCGACGAAAACGGTCTGTTCGCAGTCTGGGCCAGCAACCTCCAGCGCGCGCTCGACAATCAGGCGGCCTATGGCCCCGGCCAGTTCGGCCTGCGTGGCTATGCGCTCGATCTCGACAACCTGCCCGATGCAAACAACAGCGACGACAGCGCGGTGCGTGTCGAAGTCATGGCGCTGGAAGAGATCGAGTTCGCCTTCGCCTCAGCCGGTTTCGAATTCCGCCCCGAGCTGTTCATCGCGCAGAGCGCGCCCGACAATTCGCTCGCCTATGACTACAGCATCTCGGAGAATATCGAATTCGCCGGAACGCTGGTGGATTCCTTCCTCTCGGTCGGCCGTGCCATGGCGGTGCGCATCGCATCGCAAGGCGGGCTGGCAAGCTTCTTTGAGGGCGTCGACTACGATCCCGCCACCGATACCTTCCAGGCGACTTCCGGCCGCGAGCTGATCCCGCTCTTCACCCATGTGCTCGAAGCCGCACCCGCCGGGGCGAGCGAGACGGTCGATTACTTGCGCGAATGGGACCGGGTGCTGAACACGGTCTATCCGGACTTCAAGCGGCACGGAAAGGGACCCAAGAGCCAGGAATTCCTGTTCCACATGATCGTGGCGGCGTTCGAGAACGCCCCGGTCGACGCCAGCTTCATGCAGGTGGCGGAAGCTCTCTCCGTTAACGAGGAACGCGTCGGCATCGTCGATGCGGGCAATCCGGAATTCGACGGCACGCGCGGGGACGACCTGATCTATGTCGCCGCCGGGGCGACCATGGCCCGGGGCGGGCTGGGCAGCGATACTTATGTCATCGGTCGCGATTTCGTCGACGTGACGATCCAGGATGTCGAGGGCATATTGCAGCCGCGCGCTTCGGACTACCTGCGCTTCGCCCATCTGACGCCCGAGGACGTTTACCTCTACAAGGATGGCGAGGACCTGGTGATCCAGGAAATCTCCACCGGGCACACGGTCACCATCCGTGACCAGTTCGAGGGGCGCTGGCCCGGCATCTGGGGCGGCGACTTCTCCGACAATACCGAAATCGTCGAGATCGTCTTTGCCGATGGCACGGTGTGGGACTTCATCGACATGGCCTATGCGGCCAGCCACCCGCTTGACACCAACGACGTTGTCTTCGGCACCAATTCGATCGACGTCCTGGATGGCGGCGCTGGCAACGACATCCTGCGCGGCGGCGGCGATGGCGACCTCTACATCTTCAAGCTTGGCTACGGCCAGGACACGATCATCGACGCGGAAAACAATCCCTTCCGCGAGGGAATCGATCTCGTCTCCTTCGGTGAGGGCATTACCGCAGATTCGATCTCGCTGCGGCGCGAAGGCGATTCCAACGACCTGGTCATCGCCCTGCTGGACGAGGACGGCAATGATACCGGCGACACGCTGACCATCCAGGGCCAGTTCTTCCAGCAGAACGCCTTCATCACCACCCTGCGCCCCAACCGCATCGAGCGGCTGGTATTCGCTGATGGCAGCTTCCTCGACGAGCAGCAGATGCGCAAGCGTGTGCTGGAAGAAGCGCGCACCGATGGCGAGGATGCGATCTTCGGCTTCTCCGAATCCGAAACGCTGGACGGCGGCGCAGGCGACGACCTGCTGGCCGGCGGCGACGGGGCCGACACCTATATCTTCGAGCGCGGCTACGGCAATGACGTCATCCAGGACCGTTCTTTCGAAGTCGGCATCGGCGTATTCGAAACCGACAACCGCCTCATCCTCAAGGGCATCAATGCCGACGATATCGAGCTGCTGCGCGAGCCCGGCTCGGCGACCGTCCAGCTGCGCGTCAAGGACACCGGCGAAGTCATCACGCTCAAGAACGAGTTCCACGTCACCTATGCCTTCTGGATCGTCTGGGAGGACAATGTCGACTTCATCGAGTTCGGCGATGGCACGGTTTGGGACCAGGACCGGCTGGGGCGCGAGTTGCTGGCGCTGGAGCGGACCGATGGCGACGATACGATCATCGGCTTCGACTGGAACGACACGCTGGATGGCGGGGCGGGCAACGACCTGCTCAAGGGCGGACTGTTCAGCGACCGCTACATCTTCTCAAAAGGATATGGACACGACCGTATCCTCGATACCGGCGCAGGCCGGCACCTGCTGCTTCCCGCCGGTTTCGACGTGCTCGACATCACCGATACCGACCTGTTCGGCATCGATTTCGCTCGTGACGGCGCGGACCTGACCTTCATCATTCGCGAGACCGGCGAAAGCGTAACGCTGCTGGGCCAGTACGATCGCCTGGGCGACAAGGTGATCGAGCAACTGGTCTTCAACGGCCTGGAGGTCGACTGGACCGACCTTGGCGCTGACGACATCGACCTTGTGGGTACCGATGGAGACGACATCCTGATCGGCACCCATTATGCCGAAATCATCGATGGACGCGGCGGTAACGACATCATGCGCGGCTCGTCCGACGGCGACACCTACCTGTTCGATATCGGTTACGGAAACGACATCATCGACGACCGGATCGATAGCGGCCAGTGGCGTGCCGACGATCGCGTGCGCTTCGGTGCCGATGTCAAATATGACGATGTCCGCTTCTCCAAGGAAGGCGACGACCTGCTGATCAGCTTCGTCGGCTATACCGACACGCTGCGGATTCTCGGCCAGTGGCAATCGGTGCTCAAGGGTGTCGAGATTTTCGAATTCTTCGACGGCTCGGTGATGACCATCGCCGATGTCGAGGAGCGGTTGCAGATTTCGGGCGGTACGCGCGGCAACAACGTGCTCAACGGCTTCGAGGATCGCGAGAACATCCTCGACGGCCGCGAAGGCGACGACCAGCTTTTCGGCGGCTTCCACTCCGATACCTACCTGTTCGGCACCAATTACGATTTCGACACGATCACCGAGAAGCTCGATTCGGAATCGGTTGCCGGGGCCGTGGACCGCGTGGTGTTCGGCGAACTGGTCAGCCCCGACGACGTGATCCTGCGCCGCGAAGGCACCGACATCATCATAACGCTGACGGATTCGCTCGAACAGCTGCGGATTGTCGACGGGCTCGGCGGACGGAAGATCGAGGTCTYCGATTTCGCAGACGGCACCATCTGGGGCGAGACCGAGATTTTCGAGGCGCTGCTGCGCAGCACCGATGGCGACGACCTGATCCACGGCTTCGAAGGCCGGGATGACGTGCTGTCCGGCGGTTACGGTTCCGACGATCTGCGCGGCTATACGGGCAACGACACCTATCGTTTCGATGTCGGCTTCGGCCAGGACGCGATCGAGGACACCGGCGGCATCGACCGCATCGAGATGGGCGAGCGCATCAGTCCCGACATGCTCGCATTCGAGGCGCATGGCGACGACCTGGTCATCCGCGTTCCTTCGACCGGCGACAGCCTGCTGGTGCGCGATGGCCTGCTCGATGCAAGCAAGATCGAAAGCATCGTGCTCACCGATGGCTTCACCTATTCCTATGAGGACGTGCGCAATGCGCTGATTTCCGGGCAGGTGACCGACAATGACGATATCGTCGTCGGTTTCGCCGGGCGCGACGATTTGATCGAGGGCGGCGCCGGCAATGACGAACTGAAGGGCCTGACGGGCGACGATCTCTACGTGATCGGCGCGAACCCGGGGCTGGACATCATCTCCGACACCGGCGGGACAACGGATCGCGTGCGCTTCGAAGCCGGTTCGATCGACCGGCTGCAGGTGCGCAGGCTCGACCCGCAAAGCGGCGACATCGCCATTTCCTTTGCCGGTCTTCCAGGTGAAACGATCATCCGTGGCGCGATTTCTGGTGCCTCGCGGATCGAGGAATATGAATTCTCGGGCGGCGACGTGCTCTCGTCCGAAGACATCCGTGCGCGGATCATCGAAGCGGCGGCGACAGCCGGAAACGACCTGATCCAGGGCTTCCCCGATGCCGGCGCACCGCCGGCGACCTTCGCCGGCGGGCGCGGTGACGATATCATCGTCGGCCAGTCGGGTGGGGACACCTACGTCTTCCGCCGGTTCGATGGGGCCGACGTCATCATTGACAGCGGCAGCGGAACCGACGTGCTGCAAATCGAGGGCTATCAGGCCTCGGACCTTTCATTCTCCTATCTCTACGACGGCAGCGGCGATGTGCTTGTCGAATTTGCCGGCAGCGAGGACCGGATTATTCTCCGCGGCCAGGCCCTCGCCGGTTCGGCGGGGATCGAGGAAATCCGCTTCGGGGATGGCTCGATCATTGCCCGTTCGGAGATAGCTGACAGCCTGCAGACCGACACGGAGGGTTTTCTCGCCTTCACCGATGGTGACGACACCATCAACGGCACCAGCGGCGCGGATGTGATCACCGGCGGTCCCGGCAACGATACGCTGAACGGCGCTGGTGGCAACGACACCTATATCTTCAATCTCGGCGATGAATACGACAGCATTCGCGATACTGGCGGGACCGATACCATCCGCTTCGGTGCGGGCATCGCGCCCGGCGATGTCCGTATCACCATGCTCAATACCAATGACGCCCTGCTCTATGTCGGGGCGGACGGCGACCGGCTGTTCATCGACGAGCTGTTCAACGGCAGTTACCGGATCGAGCAATTCGTCTTCGAGGACGGTACCGTCTGGACGCAGGCCGACATGGCCGAGCGGGCGCGCATCGGCACCGATGGCGACGATCATATGTTCGTTCCGCGTAATTTCGGCGGCTCGCTTGATGGCGGAGCGGGTGACGACTGGCTGGAAGGCGGCGATCCGGGTGAGACCCTCTATGGCGGCGATGGCAATGACCGGCTTGATGGCTGGGGCGGTGCCGACACCTATGTCGGTGGCAAGGGCGATGACGCCATGTACGACCGCTCCGGCAACGATCTCTACCTGATCGAAAAGGGTGACGGGCAGGACCTGATCTACGAATCCGGAGGCACCGACACGGTGCGCTTCGGCGAAGGCATTTCGCCCGACGATGCCTATGTCGAGCGGGTCAGCAACGACATCGTCATCCGCTTGGCGGACGACCAGCGCCTGACTCTCAAGAACCACTATTCGAGTACCAGCTGGCGAGTCGACTTCATCGAGTTCGCGGATGGCACCGTGTGGACGCAGGCCATGCTGGAGGAGATGACGCTGCGCCCGCCGGTGGTGACGGAGCGGGCAACGGAAGGCGACGACGACGTCAATCTCTCCAGTTCCGAGCCGGACATCGATGCGCTGGGCGGCAATGACGAAGTCGACGGAACCAGCGGCGCCAATGTGATCACCGGCGGCCCCGGCGACGACTACCTCAAGGGATCGGGCGGCAACGACACCTATCATTTCAACCTCGGCGATGGTCAGGACCGCATTTACGACAATGGCGGAACGGACCGCATCGTCTTCGGCGCGGGTATTGCGCCCGAGGATCTGCAATTCATCTCTTCTGGCAGCACGCTGGAATTCCGCATTGCCGGGACAGAAGACCGGATCGAGATATCATCGGGCCTGTATTCGCCCTCCTATGCCATCGAGACTTTCGAGTTCGACGGTGGCGCGGTGCTCACCCTTGCCGATATCGATGCGATCATCTCGCAGCACACTGCTGGTGATGACGAAGTATTCGGCAGCTATCTCGAGAATGATGCAACCGGCGGCGCCGGCACCGATCGGCTTGCCCTGGGAGGCGGCGCCGACATCTATCGCTTCAACCTCGGCGACGGACATGACACGATCTATGAGGGATACAGCGCCGATCTCAATCGCGTCTATTTCGGCGAGGGGATCACGCCCGACGACATCATGGTCGTCGATCGCGGCGAGGACGATGTGCAATTGCACATCCGCGGCACGAATGACTCGCTGACCATCCTCGACCAGAACTCAGGCTCCGCTTACGGTATCCAGGAATTCCACTTCGCCGACGACACGGTGTGGACGTCGGATGATCTGTTCGATTTGACCGTCTCTTCGGAAGTGGGGGATTCCGAGCTGTTCGGCGCGCTGCCGGACGATCCCTTTGCCGGCGAACCCTATATCAGTTCAACCGGCGGCGGTGACGGCGGAGAGACCTTCCCGCCGGAGGTGATCGACGTCTTGGCCGGTGATACGATCGAGATCGACCTCGAACGTCCGAACCGGACCTACACCAATTTCATCGCTGGTGCCGGCGGAAACCACGTCTGGATTGACGATAGGGCCTTCGCCGAGTTCGCTGGTTTCGAATTCGGGGACGATCCCTTTGTCACCGGCCATCTATCATGGGTGGAACAGGGCGGCGATGCGGTACTGATGGTCAGCCTTGTCGGCGACGGATCGGATGCGACGCCCGTTGCAACCTTGCAGGGCGTCGATCCTGCCGCGCTGGACTTCACGCAGTTCTGGCAGGGTTTCCATCCCGACGGTGTTGGCCAGAGTGGCCCCGATATCATCACTGTTGACGGGGAAACCGATTACTACCCAAGCAGTTACAGCAGTGTCATCTTCGTGTCGGGCGAAGGCGACGTGTGGGCTGCGGGCGGTGACGATACCTTGATCGGCGATGACGGTGCCAACTTCCTGATTGCCGGGGAAGGCGCTGATGTGGTCGATGCCGGCGGTGGCAACGACACCATCGTCAACTACACCGATCTCAAGGTTGATTATATGACCGGCGGCGCCGGTGCCGATACCTTCGAGATCGATGTGTCGGCATATCCGCTGATCTATTTCGGCGGCCTGCACGAAATCGACGTGATCACCGATTTCACGCCGGGCGAAGATAGCCTGGTCTTCTACATCGATTCCAACGCCCTCGTCGAAGATCCATCCCACATGGACTTCTATCCGGACGTCAGTTTTGCCCTGTCCCTCAATCCCGATGGCGATGACACACTGATCTCCTATGTGAAGTTGCACGTCCTCGACGACGGAGAGATCTTGGGCATCTCCCCCGAGTTCATCCCGTTCCTTCGCCTGGAGGGAGTTGCACCGGAAGACATCGACCTCTCCGCGCTTCCCATCGACATCTACCAATCCTACCTCGACCCGATCTCGACCCCCGGTGGCACCGGCCCGAGCGGGTTCCAGATCCTTGGCAGTCCGTATGAAGACTATCTCGACGGCAGTAATCTGGATGACTGGATCTTTGGCGGCGCCGGCAGCGATCAGATATGGGGCTATGACGGGAACGACATTCTCGATCCCGGCTTCGGCAATGACGATGTCTATGGCGGCTTGGGTGACGACACCTATTTCATCCGCAATTCGAGCGGCGAGATCGACATTGGCGATGATGGCGGTACCGATCGGATCCTGTTCGCCGAAGGGATCACATCGGCCGATATCAGCTTTTCCAGCCTCGGTAGCTTCCATATCCAGATCACCAACCTGCTCAGCGGCGGGGTCATCAACCTCCTCTCGTACGCCAGTTACGAGGAGCGGATCGAAACCATCGAATTTGCCGATGGCACGATACTTACCGCGGACGATGTTATCGCGCGGCTCGGCTGGGGCGATGGCGACGACGATGTCTTCGGCACGACCGACGGCAGCCTGATCGAGGGCTTTGGCGGCAATGACAGCCTGCACGGCACTCCGGATGCCGATATCCTCGATGGCGGCAGCGGCAACGATTACTTGCGGGGCGAGGGAGGCAACGACACTTACCTGTTCGGCATCGGCAGCGGCCAGGACACCATCTATGAGCGTGACTCCGAGCAGGTTGGCCCTGATATCATCGAAATGGGCGCCGGTCTTACGATCGACGATCTCGAGGTCAGCTTCGTTTCCAGTGACCTGATCATTCGTATTCATGGCGCCGAAGACCGATTGACGATTGACGGGCTCACTTACGCCGGGCTGGATCGTTTCGATTTCCATTTCTCTGACGGGTCGGTCGCCTCAAGCGCGGCGCTCGTCGTACAGCTTTTCGTTCCCACCGAAGGCGCCGACGACCTCAATCTCTACTGGACCAGCATGCCGTGGGTTATCGACATGCTTGGCGGCGACGACGAGCTAACCGCCACGAACTATGACGACGTGATCGATGGCGGGGCCGGGGACGACGACCTTTATGCCGGTGATGGCGACGACCAGATTTCCGGCGGTTCGGGCAATGACTTCCTCGACGGCGGCGACGGCGACGACCTCCTGATCGGTGGTACGGGCAATGACCGCCTCGACGGCGGGCGCGGCAACGACACCTATCATTTCGAACGTGGCGACGGACAGGACACGATCCTGGTCAGCTCGAGTGACGGCAGCGACGTGATCACTTTCGGCGCGGGTATTACGCCGGAAGAGGTCCGCATGATCTTCGACGGCAACGAGCTGGAATTGCAGCTCGACGGCGGCAACCAGCGGATCACCATCCCCAACGCCTTCAGGTATTCCAGCTACACGCTGGCCGAAATCCGTTTCGAGGACGGAACGGTCTGGGATGCCGCCTATATTGCGCAGCAGCGACCGGCCGGAACCGAGGGTGACGACACGATCACCGGCACGTCAGGCGATGACCACATCCTGGCACTGGGCGGGATCGACACGGTCAATGCCGGTACCGGCAACGACTTCATCGATGGCGGCAGAGGGGCGGACACGTTGTCCGGCGAGGGTGGCGACGACACCTATTTCTTCAAGCGCGGCAGTGGCGGGGATACCATTATCGATGGTGGCGCCGGTGGCGCCGATCGCATCCTGCTGGGTGCCGGGATCACTCCGGCCGACCTGCAGGTCACGGCCCATGACGCCGACTACCGCATCGCCATCCTTGGCGGCAATGACCGGATCACCGTCAGGAACGGCTTGCATCAGGTCGACAGCGGGGTGGACTTCCTCGAATTCGCGGATGGCACGATCTGGACCGCGCAGCAGCTGCGCGACCTTGCCTATGGCGGCACCGCTGCCGATGACCGCATCACCGGCGGCCCCGGCGGTGTGTCGATCGGCGGTCAGGCGGGCGATGATCGCCTGACTGGCGGCAGCGGCAATGACAACATTCGCGGCGGGACCGGGAACGACATCCTGTTCGACCTCTCCGGCGGCGATGACACCTACTACTTCTCCGCAGGTGACGGGCGCGACGTCCTGCGCGACACCGCCGGCAGCAACACGCTGGTGGTCGAGGGGCTGGCCTCCGCCGATCTCACAGTACGCCGCTTCGAGGCAGGCAATGATGACCTGCTGCTCGATTTCGGCAACGGGAATTCCGTGCTGCTGCTGGGCGGCCTCCTTCCCACAAGCTCGATCGCTTCGCTGGTGTTCGCCGATAGCGGCGAGACGCTGGATCATGCCGAACTTGTCGGCCGCGCGATCGCCGACCTTGCCAATGCCGGCAACAATTACATCGTCGGCACCGAAGAGGGCGAATTGCTGCAGGGCGGCAAGGGCAATGACAACCTCGCCGGTCTCGGCGGCGATGATACCTATGTCTTCGCTGCGGGTGATGGCGTGGACCGCATTGTCGATACCGGCGGTGCGGCGGACAGGCTGCTGTTCACCAACTATCTGGCGGCGGACGTCACCCAGCTCTTCCGCAGCCCGCCTGCCGGGCACGACCTCGTTATCGAGTTCGCCAATGGTGACCGCGTGGTGCTGGCCGATGCCCTGCTGGAAGGTGATACGGGCGTCGACATCGTCGAATTCGCCGATGGCGAGACCTGGTCGCCCGACGCGCTGCGTCCGCAGCTGCTCTCCGCGCTCGATGCGCCTGGCGATGCCCGTATCTGGGGTTTTTCCGGCAACGACCAGCTTGCCGGCGGGCAGGGTGATGACGAGCTGCACGGTCTTGCCGGCGACGACGTCTACACTTTCCGCGCGGGCGACGGGCATGACCTGATCGAAGACAATGGCGGTGGTTTCGATCGGCTGGTCATCGAAGGGTACGATGCCGACGATGCGCGCCTCACGCGGCTCTATTTCGGCTCCGACGGGGTAGTACTCACCTTTGTCGGCCATGATGGAGACAGCCTGACGCTGGTGAACATGCTGGCCGATGGCGAGGATGCGATCGAGGAGATCGAATTCGCGGATGGCACGGTATGGGATCGCGCTGAGGTTGATGCGATCCTTGGCAACCATATCCCTGTCGCCAATCCTGACGGGTTCCGCGACCTTGTCCAGGGCACCACGCTGCAAATCGCGGCAGCGTCGATCCTCGGCAATGATTTCGATGCCGATGGCGATCCGTTGTCGATCCATGCACTGGGCGAGGTGGTCGGCGGCAGCGCCGTGCTCAACCCGGACGGCTCTATCAGCTTCACCGCCGATGCCGATTTCACCGGCGTCGCGCGCATCGAATATACCGTGTCCGACGGCCGCCAGGGCTTCGTCGATACCGCGCTCGCGCTCCGCGTGCGCCCGGTGGCAGAGGCAAATGACGATGCCGGCCTGACGGTCAATGAAGACGAGACGCTCGTCATCCGTTCGCGCACCCTGCTGGCAAACGACACCGATGGCGATCGCATGACGATCGCCCAGATATATGACGTTGTCGGCGGCCAGGCGGCCCTGTCCAGCAATGGCGACATCACTTTCACGCCCGACGCCGATTTCAACGGCAAGGCCTATTTCACCTATCTCGCGAATACGCCCGAGGGTGGTAGCGACGAGGCACGGGTCGAAATCGATGTGCTGCCGGTCAATGACGCACCGGTAGCGCGCAACGACAATCTCGGCCTTGAAACGGATGAAGGCGCGCCGCTCCTCGTCAGTGCGGCAACGCTGGCCACTGTGCTGGCGAATGACACAGACATCGATGGCGACATACTCTCCATCTCGGCTGTCACGGGCAATGCCGACATCTCCGTCCAGATGCAGGATGACGGCAGCCTTGTCATCACTCCGATCGGCGATTTCTTCGGCACAACGAGCATCACCTATCAGGTGAGCGACGGCGCGGGCGGTTTCGCCACCGCGACGGTGCCGATCATCGTGCACCCGGTGAACGATGCGCCGGTGGCGGCGCTCGATACGCTGGAGACGGATGAAGATACCTTGCTGTTCTTCAGCGGCGATGTGCTGACCGCCAACGACTATGACGTGGACGGCGATCCGCTCAACATCGTCTCCGTATCGATCATCTCCGGCGGCGGATCGGTGGAGCTGTTCGAGAACAACACCATCCTTTACGATCCCGGCGCCGATTTCAACGGCACTGCCGCCTTCCGCTATACGCTGGATGACGGGCAGGGCGGCATCACCACGCAGCGCGTGGACGTTGTCGTCAACCCGGTGAACGATGCCCCCACGGCAAGGCATGACAGCGCCACGGGCAAGAACGGCATTGCCGCGCTGTTCGGCGTGCAGGACCAGGCCCTGCGCTTCGACGCCTCGATCCTGCTTGGCAACGACTTCGATATCGACGATCCGGACAGCTCGATCATCCTCAATACCGTGACCAACGCCAGCCATGGCACGGTGGTGCTGGGCGATGACGGCTTCATCACCTACACGCCCGACGAAGGGCACTGGGGCACCGCCACCTTCAGCTATGTCATCAGCGATCCGCACAATGCGGTGAGCGACGGCACGGTCAGCCTCTATTTCCGCCCCACCGGCAATGTCGGGCCGACGGCCGGATGGGACGATTTCACCGGTACCGAAGACACGCCGCTGATCATCACCAAGGAGGAGCTGCTCGCCAACGATTTCGATCCCAATGGCGACACGCTGACCGTCCTTCCGGGCGTCTACAGCCTCGGCCCGTCGGCCTACCGGCTGAAGGACTGGTACTGGAATGAAGATGGCGACCTGGTGCTGGTGCCCAAGGACAATGTCCCGGGCAGTAGCGTACTCTACTATGAGATCACCGATGGCGAGTTTACCTCCACCAGCCGGATCGATGTAAACTTCGAGAATACGCCTGATGCTCCGACCGCGCTGGACGACGAAGGCTTCGACAGTGGCGCCCAGCGCCCGCTCGTCCTGCGGATTAGCGAGCTGCTTGCCAATGATTACGACATCGACAAGTCGATCTTCTCCGCGAATGCCGGATGGGTTCACAAATATGGCGAGTCCGGCGTTGTTCTGGACGATTTGCTCAACCTGAGCACCGGCAGCTGGTCGATCTATGACGGCGAGTTCATCGTCATCGAATTCGACACTTCCCATTCCGGGCCGATCGAGTTCGACTATGCGATCGACGACCAGACCGGGCTGTTCGATATCGGCCATGTCAGCTCGACCATTCGTGCCGAACGCGACCTTGTCATCACCGGCACGGCGGTGCGCGACCTGCTGATCGGCTCGGCACAGGCGGAGACGATTGTCGGCCTGGACGGCGAGGACGACCTCTATGGCCGCGAAGGCGACGATATCCTGCGCGGCGGTGACGGGGCGGACCTGCTCGATGGCGGCGAAGGCTTCGATATCGCCGATTTCAGCGATTCCAATGTCGGCCTGCGCATGGATATCCTCGCGCGCATCGGCCAGGGCGGATATGCCGAGGGCGACGAGCTCGAGAGCATCGAAGGCCTGATCGGCAGCGAGCGCGGCGACCAGCTCTATGGTTCGCTCGAGACCAACATGCTCGACGGGCGCGGCGGCGACGACCTGATCTACGGCCGCGATGGTGACGACCAGCTGCTGGGCGGTGAAGGCGACGACTTCATCGATGGCGGCCTGGGCGCCGATGCGATCGATGGCGGCGAAGGCGTGGACACCGCCAATTACAGCGATTCCGCCGAAGGCGTGACCGTCTCGCTGGTCGATGGCACGGGCAGCGGCGGCGAGGCCGAGGGCGATACGCTGACGAGCATCGAGAATGTCATCGGCACGCTCCATGCGGACAGCCTGACGGGCAACGATGCCGACAACTTCCTCGACGGCGGCCGTTCGGACGACGTGCTGCTGGGCGGGGCGGGCAATGACCATCTCGTCGGCGGTCGCGGCTCGGACGTGATCGATGGCGGCGAAGGTATCGACACTGCCGATTATTCGATCAGCGCCGAAGGTATATCCATCGACCTCGCGGCGGGCACGGCCAGCGGCGGCGATGCCGAGGGCGATGTGCTCTCGGGCATCGAGAACCTGATCGGCTCGGCAGCGGCCGACACCTTGCTGGGCGACGATGGCGATAACGTGATCGCCGGCGGCAATGGCGCCGACGTGATCGACGGGCGTGGTGGACGCGACCTGCTCGACTTCTCCGATGCCGACAGCGGCGTTACGATGAGCCTTGCTACCGGCAGCGGTTCGCGCGGTGAGGCGAATGGCGACAGCTACGCCAATATCGAGGACGTGCGCGGATCGCTCTATGGCGACGTGATCGAAGGCGATGCAGGCGACAATCTGCTCGACGGCAATCGCGGCAATGACGACCTCACCGGCGGTGGCGGCAGCGATACCTATATCCTCGGCAACCGCACCGGCCAGGACGTGATCCGCGAAGCCGCGCTCGACACCGATGTCGACGTGCTGCGGATCGTCGATGGCTACACGACCGATGCGGTCAGCCTTTATTACGATGGTGACGACCTGATGGTCGAGCTGGAGCAGGGCGACGGCTTCGGGATCGACCTGGTCCGCATCGTCGACCACTTCTCCGGCGGTGGCGCAGGTATCGAGAGCATCGTCTTCGATGACGGCACTATGTGGGACCGCGCGACCATCGACGCGACCGCTGCGGCGACGCGCTTCCAGGCGGAAGACGACATCGTGCGCTGGGCGGACGAGGACGAACCTTTCACCTTCGACACAGCCCTCCTCACCATCAATGACGGTGGCGATCCGGATGCGACGCTGAGTGTGATCCAGGTGAGCGACATTTCCGGCGGCCATGCCGTGCTGAACGGTGATGGCACGATTACCTTCACCGGCGCGCAGGGTTTCAACGGCGACGCCTATTTCTCCTACAAGGTCACCGACGGCAACGGCCGTGTCTCCACCGGCCGGGTCGAGGTCAATATCCGCCCGGTGAACGACGATCCCTTCGCGCTGGATGACGGCACCTTCATCCTCAACGAGGATGAGCTGTTCAATATTCCGAGTGGCTGGCTGCTCGAGAATGATGGCGATATCGACGGCGACGGCCTGAGCATTGTCGGCTATTCGACCAGTGCCGACGATCACGGAACGGCATCGTCCGAAGCGGCAGGCTATGTCACTTTCCGGCCCGAGGCCGATTACAGCGGCACGGCGGGCTTCTCCTACCAGGTGAGCGACGGCAATGGCGGCTTTGCCTGGGCGCATGTCACGCTGGAAATCCGCCCGCTCAACGATGCGCCGCGCGCCGGCAATGACAGTGCCAGCGTGCGCAGCGGCAGCGATATCGTGATCGATGTCGCCACGCTGCTGGCCAATGATGCCGACCCCGAAGGCGATGCCTTCTCCTTCGACAGCCTGGGCACTGCCAGCAATGGCACGGCGGTGCTGGAAGTCGTCGAAGGCCGCCAGGTCATCCGCTTCACGCCGGCGGACGGCTATGTCGGCCCCGCCAGCTTCACCTATTCTATCATCGAGGATGGCACCGGCCTCACCGGCAGCGGCACGGTCGCGGTCAACGTCCTGCCGCCCAACGATCCGCCGACCGCGCGCAATGACAGCTTCGACGCGCTGGAAGACACGCCGCTCATCATCACGCAGGCTGAGTTGCTCGCGAACGACACCGATCCCGATGGCGATACGCTGGTAGTTTCCCGGCTCGACGATTTCCCCGAGCATGGCTCGGTCGCTTTCGATGGCGATGGCAATATCGTCTTCACTCCGGCCGAGAACTACAACGGTCCCGCCTCCTTCTACTACTGGATCAGCGACGGCGAGTTCGAGCGCCAGGCCACTGTCACGCTCGATATCGCGCCGCAAAACGACGCGCCGGTCGTGGTAGACGACGAAGGGCCCTTCGTGGGTGACGAGGACAGCGTGCTGGTCCTGCGCGCCGCCGATCTCTTCGCCAATGACAGCGACCAGGAAGGCGATTTGCTCGAGTTCGCCGAGTTCGAGACCGATATCGGCACGATCGTGCGCGACGGGATCAACCTGCTGCTGACGCCTCCGGCCAATTACAATGGCCCGATTACCGTCCGTTATCGGGCGCGGGACGAGAAGGGGCTTGTCTCCGAAGACTGGGCCACGGTCACGGTCGAGATTACCGACCTGCCGGACAAGCCGGAAGCGGGCGACGATGCCTTCGTCACCGATGAGGATACGCCGCTGGCGATCGATGCCGCGGAACTGCTGGCGAACGATACCGACGCCGATGGCAGCCCGATCCGCGTCTCAGCCGTGGGCAATGCTTTGCACGGTACGGTCACACTCGAAGACGGCGTGGTGACCTTCACCCCGGATGCCGATTTCCACGGCACAGCTGGCTTCGACTATACGGTGACCGACGACGATGCCGGTCCGACCACCGGCCATGTCATGATCACCGTGGCCCCGGTGAACGATGCGCCGCGTGTGCGCAGCGATGTGCTGGCGACCGACGAGGACGTTGCCCTGCATCTCGCCCCCTCGGCGCTGCTGGGCAATGACGTCGATCCGGATGGCGATGCGATCGAGATCGTCGGCGTTTCCGCCATCACCGAAGGCGCGACTGCCGTTCTCGAGGCGAATGGCACGGTGGTCCTCACGCCGCCTGCCGATACGCACGGGCTGGTGACCTTCGAATATACGGTCGCCGATACGAATGGCGCGCAGTCGACCACCACGATCAGCGTCTTCGTCGCCTCGATCAACGATGCACCGATTGCCAATGATGACGGCCCGGTCGCCGTGGACGAGGACCAGGTGCTGCTGGTCGCGGTGGCGGACCTGCTTGCCAACGATGTCGACGTGGACGGCGATCCGCTGACCCTGTCGATCGCCGCAGTTGTCGGCGGTACCGCGACGATCGAAGGCGATTTCCTGCGCTTCGTGCCCGATGCAGATCGCACCGGCGCGGCATCGGTCGGCCTGACCGTCAGCGACGGCAATGGCGGGACCGCCAGTTCCTCGCTGGCGATCGATATCCTGCCGGTCAACGATGCGCCGGTGACAGGCGATGCGATTGCCGATGTCAGTTCCGATGAGGACGGCGCCTTCAGCTTTGCGATCGACCCCGCGGCGTTCAGCGATGTCGATGGTGATGCGCTGACGCTGTCGGCCACGCTGGCTGGCGGCGACCCACTGCCCGACTGGATGAGCTTCGACGGCAACGCCTTCACCGGCACTCCGCCCGCCGACTTCAACGGCGCGCTGCAAATCGAGGTCACTGCCAGGGACGGTGCGCTTTCGGCCACCCAGTCCTTTACCTTCACCGTGGACCCGGTGAACGATGCGCCGGTCCTTGCGCAGGCGCTGGCCGACCGAGCGATTGCGGAAGATGCCGCCTTCTCGCTGGCGCTCCCGGCAGGCAGCTTCGCCGATGTCGATGGCGATGCCCTGTTGCTGAGCGCCACGCTCTTCGATGGCTCGCCGCTGCCCGGCTGGATTGCCTTTGACGGCGCCACCTTCTCGGGCACGCCGCCGCAGGACTTCATTGGCAGCGTGACGATCCTCGTCACTGCCAGCGATGGCGAATTCCCGGTGTCGGACAGCTTCGTCCTCACCGTCGATCCGGTGAATGATGCGCCTGTGGTGCTGGCTGGTCTTGCCGATGCCACGGCTATCGAAGACACGGCTTTCGCCTTCGACCTGCCTGCGGATGCTTTTGCTGACGTGGACGGCGATGCGCTGACGCTGACCGCCACGCTGGCGGGCGGCGATCCGCTGCCCGATTGGCTGGGCTTCGATGGCACGAGCTTCACCGGCACCCCGCCGCAGGACTTCAACGGCGCGCTGGAAATCACCGTCACCGCCAGCGATGGCGCGCTGTCGGTCAGCGACAACTTCGTGTTGACGATCGACCCGGTCAACGATGCACCCGTACTGGCGCATGCGCTGGACGACGCTTCCTCGCCCGAGGATGCGGCCTTCAGCATCGCGCTTCCGATCGATGCCTTCGCCGATGTCGACGGCGATGGGCTGTTGCTGACCGCCACTCTGGCGGGTGGCGATGCGCTGCCCGATTGGCTCTCGTTCGACGGCAACGCCTTCACCGGCACGCCGCCGCAGGACTTCAATGGTTCGCTGGAAATCACCGTCACCGCCAGCGATGGCGAGCTGTCCGTCAGCGACACTTTCCTGCTGACCATCGACCCGGTCAACGATGCGCCGGAGCTTACCGGACCGCTGGGCGACTATCTCGGCATGGAAGACCAGTCCGTCTCGATCATGCTGCCGGTCGAACGCTTCGTCGATCTGGATGGCGACACGCTGACCATCAGCGCAACGCTGGCAAATGGCGATCCCCTGCCCGATTGGCTGCAGCTCGCCGATGGCGTGATCTCGGGCACTCCGCCGGCCAACTATAATGGCGTCCTCGACATCACCGTGACCGCCAGCGATGGCGAATTGTCGGCCAGTGACGCGGTCACGCTGACGATCCTGCCGGTCAATGACGCGCCGGTGCTGACGGCACCGCTTGATGACGTTGCCGGCGTGGAGGACCAGCCGGTATCGATCACCCTGCCGGCCGGTCTCTTCACCGATGTCGATGGCGATGCGCTGACCATTTCCGCTACCCTGGCCAATGGCGATCCGCTGCCCGACTGGCTGTCGCTTGTCGACAACCAGATCTCCGGCGTGCCACCGCAGGACTTCAACGGGACGCTGGAGATCCGCGTTGCTGCCAGCGACGGTGCGCTTTCGGCCAGCGACGTGTTCACGCTCACCATCGATCCGGTGAACGATGCGCCGGTGCTGGTCGATGCCAATGCCGATGTGCATGCGGACGAGGACACCGCGTTCAGCTTTGCCATCAACGCGCCCACCTTCACCGATGTCGATGGCGATGCGCTGGCGATCATCGCCACGCTTGCCGATGGCAGCGATCTTCCGGACTGGGTCGCCTTCGATGGCAATGCCTTCACCGGCACTCCGCCGCAGGATTTCAACGGCGTGCTCGAAATCCGCCTGGCAGCGACCGATGGCGAGGGGCTGGTGGTCAACGACCAGTTCCTGCTGACTATCGACCCTGTGAACGATGCTCCGGCGGTGCTGCAGCCGCTGGCCGACCAGGTGTTCCAGGCGAGCGAGAACATCCAGATCGCCCTTCCCGCGGGCAGCTTTGCCGATGTGGATGGCGATGCGCTCACCTATTCGGCGACGCTGGCTGACGGATCGGCCCTGCCCAACTGGCTCATCTTCGATGCCGCCACGCAGACCTTCACCGGCCTTGCGCCGAACCAGAACGAGCAGCTCGATATCCGCGTGACCGCTAGCGATGGCACGCTCTCGGTGTCCGACGACTTTGCCATCACCGTCGAAGACGGCGGGGAATCGGCGGGCTTCAGTTTCCTGAGCCTCAACAGCTGGTATGATCCCAGCTGGGGCGGCGGCTACAACGTCACCTTCCAGTATACGGTGCAGCCCGAAGCGATTGCCGAGGGCGAGCTGAAGGCCTGGGACATCGTCTCGACCTATACCGGCCCCGGCACCATCGTGGGCGGCTGGGTCAGCGGGTTCCCCGGCCCGGCGAGCTTCACTATCGATGAAAACGGGGCGATATTCTCCACCGACGGGCAAAGCTATCAGCCCGAACTGGACGAGGGCGAGACCTTCCAGATCACCATCCAGGTCGACGGCGCTCCCTATACCGAGGGCGACTTCGCCTTCGTGATCTTCGATCGCGATCCGGCGCTGAACCTCGCCGATGCGGGAGATACCCTGCTGACAGTCCAGCCGACGCAGGATTGGGGCGGCGGGCTCACGCAGGACGTCTCTTTCAGCAACAGCAGCGACACGCTGATCGACGATTGGCAGATGGTGCTCGACGTTCCCGATGGCGTTGTGTTCACGCTGACCAGCGTCTGGGGCGCGACCGCCACCACGCTGGCGACGGGCGACATCCTGTTCGAGGCTGCGATCTCCAATGAGGAGGTTGCACCGGGCGCTCAGGCAAGCTTCGGCTTCGGCGCCAGTTACACGGGCGCCGCCAGCCTTCAGTTCACCAATGGCAGCTTCACCTTCACCGATGCCGATGCGCGCCAGTTCGATGTGGCTCTGGCCGCGTTCGGCGCTGCCGCGACCGGACTTGCCTGGACCTATGGCACACAGGCTGCGGATGTCCTCACGGGTGCGGACCAGCAGGTCAACCGCATCTTCGGCGGCGTGGGCGACGATGAACTGACGGGCGGCAGCATGGCCGACTGGCTCGCCGGCGGATCAGGTGACGACGTGCTGGTGGGCCTTGCCGGGGATGACGTGTTCATCGGTGGCCATGGCAACGACCTGATCTATGGCGGCAGCGGCATGGATACGCTCCGCATGCTGGGCTATCGTGACAGCTATGCGCTGGTCACGCAGGGCGGCACGCTCGGCCTGCAGGTCCGTGACCTTGGCGCGATTGCCCATGGCGATGATGGCACCGATCAGCTTTCCTCGATCGAACAGCTGGCCTTCAAGGATGGCGAGACGCTCAACATCGCCTCGCCGATCATTCTCGACCTCGATGGCGACGGTATAGAGACGGTGAGCTCCGCCGATAGCGAGGCGCGCTTCGATCTGGATGGCGACGGGCTGGCGGACGACACCAGCTGGATCGGCGCGGGCGACGCCTTCCTCTATCTCGACCGTGACGGAAACGGCACGATGTCGGGCGTTGAGGAAATCAGCTTCATCGACGACGTGGTGGGCGCTGCCTCCGACCTCGCCGGCCTGGCCGCTTTCGACAGCAATGGCGACGGCGTGCTCGATGCTTCAGACGCGCGTTTTGCCGAATTCGGCGTCTGGCGCGATGTGGATGGCGATGGCGCGGTCGATGCGGGCGAAACCCTCAGCCTGGCAGAGGCCGGTATTGCCTCGATCGACCTTGCCGGAACGCCGGTCGACGGGGCGGCCCTGCCGGGCGAAATCGCGGTGATCAACACTGGCAGCTTCACCATGGCGAATGGCGAGCAGCGGGACTTTGCCGATGCCGCGCTGACCTATTACTCGGCCGCGACCAACCTGCCCGGCATCACCGCCACGCAGCTCGGCTTCGGGCGCGGCTGGCGGGGCACGCAGGATCTTGGTGCGCATTCCGTGATCTCCCGCTGGCGCTACACCCTTGGCCTGTTCGCGACTGTCGCGCTCGACCTCGACGGCGATGGCCTGGAGATGGTCAGGCGCCGCCGCTCCGATGCGGGCTTCGACTTCGACGGAAACGGTACGCTGGAAGACAGCAGCTGGCTGGGCGCTGATGACGGCTTCCTGGTGATCGACCGCAACAATGACGGGCTGATCACCGGGGCATCCGAACTCTCGCTGGCGGCGGAGAGCCCGCTCGCAAGGGGCGGGCTGCAGGGCCTGGCATGGCTCGACAGCAATGAGGACGGCCTGGTTGACGTGTATGATGCACGCTTTGGCGAGCTGCGCGTGTGGCGGGATAGCAATGGCGACGGTATCACCGATGCAGGGGAGCTGCTCACGCTTGGCGACGTGGGGATTGCGGCTATCCGCCTCGATGCAATCGAGGGAACGGACGGTCGCGGGTTCTTCGGCGGCAATGGCGTGCTCGCGACCACCAGCTTCCTGCGCGACGATGGCACGAGTTCGACCGCTGCGGATCTCGCGCTCGCCTATCGCGGAGAAAGCGATGGCGGCGTGCCGGGCCTCGGCGCGTTGTTCGACCGGATCCGGCAGGGCGGTCCCGACCAGATCGCGGCGCTATTCGATGCCTATGACACGACGGGATCGACGCGCCGGGGGCAGGACTTGCCGGAGACCGAGCGTGTCAGCCTCGCCAGCCTGCAGGACGGTGCAGCTGCAATGCCGCGTTCGACGGCAGACCTGCCGTTGCAGGCCAGGCCGGCAGCGGGTCTGGCAGTCCGCCAGGCACAGATTGATAGCCACAGGGTGGCGATGATCCGCCAGTCGATGGCAGCCTTCGGTGGGTCAGGCTTCGATCAGGCCGACAATCTGGAGCGTCGCGAACCGATCTATTCCGACTGGTTCATGTAGGAAGCTGAGCGCAGCGCGAGATCACCTTGCGCTGCGCCTCCAATCCCTGCTCGTTGCGATCTTTTCAGCGAGCTGCAGGTGAAGCGATCCAAGCCAATACCGGGCAGATGGCTGCGCAGGCAAAGGTGCATGGCAAATTCCCGTTTCGATGGTACAGCTTGGGGCACTTGAGTCAGTGTCCCATTGTCCTGAAACGGCCGAATATGTTCACGTTATTTCAAATATTTAAATAACGTTTCCATCCTTCAGAGTTGACCGGCTTGCATCTGGTCCATCCAGGCATGCCTGAGCTGTTCGAATGGGTCTTGGCGACTTCACCTGCTGAAAGGCTCTTTGCCTGATAGCCCGCCAGGCTTCTGCCCAAGCTTGATTTTCGGACGCAGGGCAATATGGACCCTACGTAGTTTTACTTGGGGGCAAGCTGACAATGGACAAAAAAATCATCGCGCTTGGCTTGGTGTCAGGCGTAGCACTGGTCGCATCGCTTTCATCCAGCGAGGCTGCCGCGCAGGCAGTGTGCGGGGTCAGCGCAACCGGCGGCGCTCCGCATGGGAGCGGCAACTCGGTGGCTACGAACCAACACGACGTGGTATGCGGGACCTTCTCGACAGCCAACGGGGCGCCCACCGGGACATCGGGCGGCGCGAGTGCATTCGGTTTCGGAGCCTTCGCTCTCGGCGAGAATACGACAACCATGGGTAGCTTTGCCGGGGCAGGTACGCCAGCCGCCGGTGTGACGTCCATCGGCGCAAATGCGAACGCTTTTGGCGGTCCTGCGGGGATCTACAGCACGGCGATCGGCGCTGGCTCAAATCCAAATACCGCCACTTTCGTCCAGTCCTTCGGGGCCTACAGCGTCGCCATTGGCGGCGGTGACGGGACGGGCGCGACTCCTGCCCGTGCGCTCTCCAACCTGAGCGTCGCCATCGGTGGCAGCACCGTCGTCAACAACAACAGCGCGAACAGCACTGTCGTTGGTTCCAACAGCACAGTGACCGGTGCCAACTCATCCGCCTTTGGCACAGGAAACACCGTGAACGGCACGAATTCCGGGGCTTTCGGTACCGGCAATACCGTGGCGGGTAACGGCAGCTTTGCGTTCGGCGATCCCAACGTCGTCAATGGCAACGGCACTTTCGTGACCGGCAACAACAACAATGTGAATGTGCCAGCGACGGCCGGGAATGGTGACAACATCAACCTTCTGGGTTCGAACAATACCGTTGCCTCGGCTGCGAACGCTTCCGGTTCGGCGATCGTCGGTAACAGCAACACGGTGAACGCGGTGAACGCCATCGCGGTCGGCAACAGCTCGACCGTTACGGGGGCTGATGCCGTATCGCTGGGCAGCGGGAACAATGTGGCGCATGTCGGTGCCGTGGCGATCGGCAACGGCGTCACCACGACCCAAGACCAGCAGGTCGCCATCGGTAATGCCGGCAATACCTACACGTTCGCGGGGATCAATTCCGCGGCCAGCCTCGCGGCTCAGAGCGGGCCGGTGCAGGTCGTTACTGCGGATGCCTCCGGCAACCTCGCTACGACCGTTCTCGATATTCCGGACGTTAGCGGCCTGACCAGTGACGTGGCATCGCTTGATGGACGGGTCGACACTCTGGAAACCGATGTTGGTGGCCTGACTACGCAGGTGGCTTCCGTCGATGGGCGGGTCGGCACGCTGGAAACGAATGTCAGTGGCTTGACCACCGAAGTCGCCACACTCGGGACGACCGTCAACGGGCTGAGCAACCAGGTCACCGCGATCGACGGGCGCGTCGGCATCCTGGAATCGGGTGTGGCAGAACTGCGCGATGACATTCGGCGCGGTTACGAAGGCAGCGCCCTCGCCATGGCAATGGGCGGCGCCATCCTTCCGCAGGGCGCGTCGTTTGCTGTTTCCGGCGGCTGGGGCACGTATCGCGGCGAACATGCCTTCTCGCTTTCCGGCGTTGGCAGGCTGGGCAACAATGTCTACGCGCAAGGCGGCCTCGGTGTTGGCGAGCGCGGCGGTGTCGGCGGCAGGGCCGGCGTCACTCTCGCCTGGTAAGTCTGGGAGGATATGGTTTTGCGGTTTCGGGACGGCGGAAAGCACTCCGCCTTTTCGCTAGGGGCAATGGCACTTGCTGCCGGTCTGGTGGCTATGCCCGCACCGGTGGCGCATGCGCAGGACGCCGCGCCCGAAGCCGCCGAACCGGGCAGCAGGCCTGCGCAGATCGACTGGAACGGGGTTCTGATCCTTGTTCGCTCAAGCCTGCTGGCAGTCGACCAGGCGAACAAGACCGGCAATTATACCGTGCTGCGCGAGCTTGGGGCGCCCGGCTTCCAGGGCGCCAACACGACTGCGCGGCTTGCCGATGTCTTCGCCAACCTGCGCAGCCAGAACCTGGACCTGTCCGCGATCGCGGTGCTCGAGCCGCAACTCGCGCTGCCGCCGATGATCGAGCCCAACGGCATGCTGCGACTGGCAGGTTATTTCCCTTCCGCCCCCCAGCAGGTTAATTTCGATCTGCTCTACGAGCCGCTGAATGGCCGGTGGCGGCTCTATGGCGTTGCGATCAACGTCACCCCGGCAACGCCCGCGGCTCCCCAACCGCTGTCCCGCTGACAGAATTTCGCTGACAGGGCGCATTGCTCGACCTGTCAGTGCCGGATCTATCAGAGCACTGGCGATTCGGAGGGTGGGTGGTGCCCCATAGACGACAAAGATGGGCACTCAAATCATTGGGAAATTTTTCTATCGAGGCCCTGATCCCTCCATTAGGGCCAGGAGAATGGCGGGTTATCGGCCGTCTTCCGACGGTCCGCTATTGCAGTCGAACCTCGAATAGCTGCCGTTCGGTTGGCAACCCAAATTGATGCCGAAGCTGACTGAGTACTCCCCATTCAGTTTGGTTGCGAAGTACTCCCCTCACAATGCGAACCAGTTGCCGCCGCTATGCCGCTTCGAGGATGTCAGTTTAGCGCGATTCCTTCCCCTGCAGATAAAAATACCATGGCTGTTTTCGGAAAAGCCGAAAAAAATGATCTAGATTATCCCAGTCCTGCGAATAAATCGACGCGCCTACATCCTCTCCATCAGTTCTCTTGCTGAAGGAGAAGACCATGATTGAACTGCGCAAATTTTCCGATCTCGGCCATGCTGACCATGGTTGGCTGGACGCCCATCACCACTTTTCCTTTGCTGGTTATCACGATCCGCAAAGGATGCACTGGGGCCAGCTGCGCGTTTGGAACGATGACATTATCGCGCCCGGCACCGGCTTTCCGCCGCATCCCCATCGGGACATGGAAATTATCACCTATGTCCGCAAAGGAGCCATCACGCATCGTGACAGCCTGGGCAATGAAGGCCGGACCGCGGCCGGTGACGTCCAGGTGATGAGCGCCGGGACCGGCATCCGCCACTCGGAATACAATCTGGAGGACGAGGTCACCCAGATTTTCCAGATATGGATCCTGCCCGACGAGCAAGGCGGCGAGCCCGTCTGGGGGGCGCGGCCTTTTCCCAAGGCCGATCGCAGTGGGCACTTCGCCGTGCTCGCTTCCGGAATGGACGCGAATGACGATGTCCTGCCGATCCGGGCGAAGGCCCGCGTGCTGGGTGCCACTGCCAAGGCCGGCGAAACGCTGACCTATCCCGTCGGTGTGGACCGCAAGGCCTATCTGGTGCCCGCCACCGGTCGCGTGACTGTGGGCGGCATCGAAGTCGGGGCTCGCGACGGCCTCGCCATCGCCGAGTTGGACACCATCACCATCACCGCCCTCGAAGACAGCGAGCTGGTGCTTGTCGACGTCGGCTGACCACTCCAATCACACCGAATACCCCCAGAAAGGAATATACGATGAAGTCCCTCTCCCTCCTTGCGCTTGCCGCCACGGCACTGCTTCCCGCAACCTCTTTGGCGCAGAGCTTCGAAGGCCCCTATGCTGGCGTCCAGATCGGCTGGAACAATGACCGCGCGCCGCTTCCCGACGGCGCGGCGACCTCCACCCAGGAACGCGACTCTTTTGTCGGCGGCATCTATGCGGGGTACGACCATGCAGTTGCCGACAATGTCGTGCTGGGCGTCGAAGGCGGTTTCCAGATTGGCGTGGATGACCGGATCTCCGGGGCCAACAACCTGGTCGCTGTCGACCAGCGCTATGCCTTCGATATCTCCACCCGTGCCGGTTATGTCGTGGGCGACAGCACGCTGGCCTATGTCCGCGGCGGCTATTCCAACAGCCGTGTTCGCCTGAGCGATGTCTCAGCGACCGGCTACGAAACGGAGAATCTCGACGGCTGGTTCGTCGGCGGCGGTGTCGAGCACAAGCTGATCAACAACGTCTCGGCCCGGCTGGAATACCGCTATCACCAGTATGATTTCGACGAGGACGATCTCGAGCGTCATCAGGTGCTGGCGGGCGTTTCCTACCGCTTCTGACGGCGCAGCAGCGGTTCACGCATGCGGGGCAGGCCAGCGATGGTCCGCCCCGCTTTGCATGGGTTCGAACGTCGGGGATCAAACGTCGGGCAGGCCGCCTTGCCCGTCCGCCTCGCCCAGCTCGATAAACCGCTGCTTGAGCCATGACGCCGCCGGACCGGGCGGGCTGTCTGCGCGGTGTATGGTCGAGAAGCGGAAGTTCCCTCCTTGTGCGTCTGGCAGGTCGAGTCTTACCAGGCAGCCTTGTTCCAGATCGGCCTCCACCATAGGCAGCGGCATATTGCCCCAGCCGAGGCCGGCCTTGAGCAGGTGATGCTTCGCCCCGAGGTCGGCGAGCCTCCAGTTGCGTGGAGAGGCCACGGCAAAGTCCCGCCCGGCGGTGAGCGTCGAGCGGTCGGCGAGGACGAGCTGGATATGCTCGCGCGCGGCACCCGGCATGGGCTTCGCCAATTGCGCCAGCGGATGGCCGGGCGCGGCCACCGGGACCAGCGCCACCGACCCTGCGGCATGCCGCTCCAGCCCTTCGAATTGTGCGGCCACCTGCCCTGCCACGCCCAGCCCGGCGCGCCCATCCAGCACCAGCGCGGCGACCGCGCCCAGTGTTTCGACATGCAGGCGCAGCGATACTGTGGGGAACTCCTTGGCGAAGGCATTCAGCACATTGGCCAGCCGTTCCGATGGAAGGAACACGTCAACCACCAGCGTGACTTCCGCCTCGAGGCCGTCAAGCAGGCCCTTGGTCCGCGCCCGCAGGCCGTCGACCGCGTTGCCCACCCGTTGCGCTTCGGCCAGGATCGCGTGGCCGGCCTCCGTCAAGACCGGCTTCTTGGTCCCCTCGCGGATGAATAGCTTGAGGCCGAGCTGGGCTTCGAGGTTCTCTATGCCATAGGAAATCACGGACACGGCACGGTTCAGCTTGCGGCCGGCGCCGGCGAAGCTGCCGGCTTCCACCACCGCCATGAAGATGCGCAGCTGATCGAAAGTGGGCGTGCCCGGTTGCGCCATGTCAGAGCCTCCAGCAGTCAAGAAAATGCCCGGCTGAAGCTAGCTTCAACCAGGCACCGGGGGAATGGGGGAAAGCAATCAGGCGGGGAAGCCTCCTGCAAAGGCAATTGTGTCGAGTGGCTTGCGGTCGCTCTTGACCTCCTTGTCCTGCAACCCTTCGGGCAGAACGGAAACATCGGCGCGCTTGCCGATCGCCACGGCCGCTTCGATGCGGAAGCTCTCCGGGATCGCCAGTTCGGCTCGCGCCCGGTCGAAGTCCACGCCGGTCATCGCATGGGCGTGATAGCCGGATCTGATGGCTTGCAAGGCCAATTGCGCCCAGGCGGCACCGGCGTCGAAGCTGTGGCTGTAGGACGGCGTGGGCCCGTTCGGCCCGATCGAAACCGAATCCGAGGTGATGAAAAGCAGGGCCGAGGCATCCCTCGCCCAGCTCTGGTTGAAGGGGATCAGCAGCGCGAGGAAGAGATCCCAATGGGCATCGCCGCGTTTCGCATATAGCAGCCGCCAGGGCTGGTAATTGAAGGCGGAGGGTGCCCAGCGCGCGGCATCGAGAATGGTCCTGAGATCACTTTCGGTAATGTCGGATTGGTCAAAAGCCCGCGGAGACCAGCGATCGAGGAAGAGCGGGTCGATCTGGGTGTCGGTTTGGCGTTCGGTCATGGTTTGTATCCTTCATGGGGTAGGAGTGCACGCGCCATGCGAGAAGGCGCGTGCATCTCAGTTCAACGGCGGGAATCGAGCGAAAGGCGACCAGCGCCAGCAGCGACCACTTGGGCAAGGCCGCCAGCCATGGCGACATTCTTGAAGAAGTGGATGAACTGGTTCTGGTCAGCGAGATCGGCATGGAAGGCGATGGCAGTTGCCAGAGAGAACAGCGCGAGCACACCGGCCACGGCCTTGGTGCGGTAGCCCAGAACCAGGGCAAGGCCGCCGATCACCTCGACGACAATCGCGCCGACGAGCGCCAGTTCGGGAAGGGGCAGGCCGACCGAGGCGATGTAGCCGATTGTGGCTTCTGGCGCGGCGATCTTGGACAGGCCGCTCAAGATGAAGATGGCTGCCAGACCGGCACGACCGGTCAGCTGGAGCCAGGATGCAACGGGTTGGGATACAGCTTGAAGGGATCCGGCAGGGACGGCCCGATCCGCAATATTGTCGATATTCATGGTCAATCTCCTTGAAACTTGACCGCGAGACTGGGGTGTCCCGGGATAGGGACAGTTCAAGCCTCCTTTTTGCTTCGGAGATATCCAGATAATCTGCGTCGATTTGTTCGGTTTTCTTGAAAACCTGATCCTCGAGGTGGCGAAGGCGAATTGGGCGTGATCTCGCGACAGGCCGGAGGATTGTTCGCAAAACAAGCGGCGGGATGTGCCTGAAAGCGTCGTCCGGGCGCGCGACCCGTGATACAATCACCATCGTCCACGGCGATGGCCGACAGGCCAACACTTCCCGGGAGAATGGATCATGCAAATCGGAATTCTCGGAGCAGCTACGGTCGGCCAGACCCTGGCCAGCCGCCTTTCTGAAGCGGGACACGACGCAACTATCGCCAACAGTCGCGGCCCTGAGAGCTTGCGCGATCTGGTTGCCGAGCTCGGACAATGCGTAACGGCTGGAACCCTTGTCGAAGCGCTGGACAAACCCGTCGTCATTATGGCCGTGCCATGGACGAAAGTTGCCGACCTCCTTTCGGCTGACATTGCATGGAATGGCCGGATCCTCGTCGACGCCACGAATATCTTCGTGAGCTACGCTCCGGATTTCGAGATCGACGATCTGGGAGAAGATTCCGGAAGCGAGATTGTGGCGCGTCTGGCGCCCACGGCGCGCGTCGTGAAAGCGTTCAACACGCTCCCCATCGAGCATATGTTCGCGCCGCTCCCAGCCGATGGTTTGCGCCGCGTCCTGTTCCTGGCCGGAGACGATGCGGAGGCTGTCGGCACGGTCGCGCAACTGGTCGACGATATGCACCTGCGCCCGATCGCGATTGGTTCGCTCGCATCAGGGGGCCGGATGATGCAGCTGGGCGGGCCGTTCAGCGGGCTCGAACTGTTCAGCGCGAACGGCTCGACGCAGGAAGATTAGCGAAGCCGCCATGCGGCATCTGACACAGAGCTATCCTTCCCCATCCTGCGCGAAGCCGAGTTCGGCTTCGTAGCGCAGTGCCCAGTCGCGTATCATCGCGAACAGCGGGATGAGATCCTTGCCGGCGCGGGTCAGCTCATATTCCACGCGCGGCGGGATTTCCGGAAATTGGATGCGGATGACAATGCCGTCCGCAGCAAGCGCGCGCAGTTGCTCGGTCAGCATGTGTTGGGTGATACCGGGCAGCGCGCGGCGCAGTTGGCCGAAGCGCAACGGCCCCATGATCAGGCTGCACATGATCTCGATTTTCCACTTCCCGGTGATCGCGCGAATGGCGCGCTGGAAGCGCATGACATCGACTGTCTCAGGCTCTGAGCATTCCTCGCAACTGTCCGCGAGACCGCTCTGTGTGCCGTTGGTCTGATTTTCCATACTAGGTAATAAAATCCATCCTGGTTGATGAATCGAACCTAGTAACCGAAGTGCAGGCCCAACAAGAGATAACTTCTGAAGAAGGCCGACAATGGCAAATGTACTGGTTACCGGGGGCACCGGCTTCGTGGGCGGTCATCAGATTGTCCGACTTCTCTCGGACGGGAATCGCGTTCGCGCGACCCTGCGCAATGCGAGCCAGGCGGACGAGCTGCGAGACATGGTTCGCGTGGCCGGGGTGGATGACGTCGGAAGGCTGGAATTTGCAGAAGCGGATTTGGCGTATGACGATGGCTGGCCGCAAGCACTGAAAGGGTGCGACTATGCAATGCACATTGCCTCACCCTTTCCATCCGGCGCTGTCGCTGACGAGGATCGCCTGATCGGCACTGCCCGCGATGGAACATTGCGTGTCCTGCGTGCCGCACGCGATGCGGGAGTGAAGCGGGTCGTCCTCACCTCCTCCTTCGCCGCTATCGGCTATGGTCACCCGGAAAACGGACGCGCCTTCACCGAAGCCGATTGGAGCGATCCCGATGGCCGGGATGTGCAGCCCTATGTCAGGTCGAAGATAGTCGCAGAGCGGGCAGCTTGGGATTTCATCGCGAATCAAGGCGGTGGTCTGGAGCTGACCGTCGTCAATCCGGTCGGCATCTTCGGCCCGGTTCTGGGAGCACGGCTTTCCAGCTCGATCGTGCTTGTCCAGCGGCTGCTCCAGGGGATGCCCGGCGTGCCTCGGCTAAACTTCGGAATTGTCGATGTACGTGACCTGGTGAAACTGCAATCCAAAGCGTTGACCGCGCCGTCTGCAGCCGGAGAGCGGTTCATGGCGGTGGCCGAGCCGCAGCTTTCACTATTCGAAGTGGCCCGGATTCTGCGCGACGAGCTCGGCCCGGATGCCCACAAGGTGCCGACACGGCAGTTGCCGGACTGGCTGGTGCGGCTCGGTGCGCTCATGAGCCCGCAATTGCGCGAGCTCGTCCCGCAACTGGGCCGGATACGCCTCGCCAGCAGCGACAAGGCCCGTCATCTCCTCGGCTGGCAAACCCGGCCAGTTGCTCAGACCATGGCGGATACGGCCAGGAGCCTGATCGAACTCGGGTGCGTCTGAGCTGAAGTCAACCAAGGGCGGGACCACCTCCCGGCGGTCCCGCCCTTGTGGCCAGCCTGCCTGGCTTTACGCTGTCTTGAGCTGAACTTCGATATTGCCGCGCACGGCATGCGAATAGGGGCAGATCGTATCCGCCTCCGCAATCAGCGCTTCGGATTCGGCCTCCGACAGGCCGGGCAGGCTGATTTCCAGCGTTACCGTCAAGCCGAAGCCCTTGTCTGCGCGCGGACCGATGCCGACCGTGGCGGTGACGGATGCGTCGGCAGGCACCTTGGCGTGGCTTCCCTGCGCCGCGACATATTTCATCGCGCCCAGGAAACATGCAGCATAGCCCGATGCGAACAGCTGCTCGGGGTTGTTACCCATGCCAGTGCCGCCGAGCTCTTTCGGTGTGGCGAGGGCGACTTCGAAGGAGCCATCGGTGGTCCGGGCGCGGCCATCGCGCCCGCCGGTAGCGGTGGCAGTGGTGGAATAGGCGATCTTGGTCATGGGCTGATCCTTTCTGGAAAGGGTGTTGGCGACGTGGTGGGAGGCGGGGCGCAACGACCGGTTAGTCGGTCTTTCCGCCCCGCTCCGCGTGCTCTCAAATCTGGTTCATGCCGCCATCGACGAACAGCTCGATACCGTTGACGAAGCTCGAGTCCTCGGAAGCGAGGAAAAGCACGGCGTTGGCGATATCTTCCGGCCGCCCGATCCGGCCCGACGGGATGGTGCCGATCATGAAGTCCTTGACGCCTTCGGCCTGCTCGCCGCCGCCGAACAGATCGTTGAGACCCGCGGTTTCGGTGAGGCCGGGGCTGACTACATTCACACGGATGCCACGATCCTTGAGGTCGAGGATCCAGCTGCGCGCGAAATTGCGCACCGCCGCCTTGCTGGCCGAATAGACACTGAAATTCGCCGTGCCCGCCGTACCGGTGGTGGACGAGGTGAGGATGATGGATGCGCCATCGCGCAGCACCGGCAGGGCCTTCTGCACAGTGAAGAGCACGCCCTTCACATTGGTGTCGAAAGTGGACTGGTAATGCTCTTCGGTAATCGCGCCAAGCGGGGCGAGTTCGCCGCCGCCGGCATTGACGAACAGCACATCGATCTGCGCATGGCTCTGCTGGACGATGTCATACAGCCGGTCGAGATCGGCCAGGCTGGACATGTCGCCGCGCACGCCGGTGACGTTGCCGCCGATGGCCCGCACCGCGGCGTCGAGCGCCTCCTGGCGCCGACCAGTGATGTAGACTGCCGCCCCCTTCGAGGCGAAAGCCTTTGCCGTGCCCAGGCCGATGCCGCTGGTTCCGCCGGTGATGACCACGACCTTGTTGTCGAACTTGCTCATGTGAATTCTCCTTTGCTCTCGGTCGAGACTGCCTCGCCGTGGACAAAGGAGATGAACTTGCAACGCTAATCCTTGTAGTGGCCAAAAATGGCCTCTATCGTTCCAAAATAAGAACGATGAAGAGCGACCTAAACGACTTTGCCTATTTCGCCGAGGTTGTGCGCCATGGCGGTTTCGCGGCTGCCGGGCGTGCACTGCGCGAGCCCAAGTCCAAGCTCAGTCGCCGTATCGCCCGGTTGGAGGAGCGGCTGGGACTGCGGCTGATCGAACGTTCGAGCCGGCGCTTTCGGGTGACCGATGTCGGCCAGGCTTTCTATGAACGTTGCCGCGCGATTCAACTGGAAGCCGAACAGGCAGAAGCGCTTGTGGCACAGGCCCAATCGGAACCGCATGGCCGCATGCGCTTCAGTTGTCCTACAGGGATGATCGAGGTGGTATCGGACCTTGTTCACGGTTTCCTGCGGAAATATCCCAAGGTGCAGCTGCAACTACTCGCAACCGACCGGCCGGTGGACCTGATCGGGGAACGGATCGACCTCGCCTTGCGCGTCAGGACGGCGCTGACCAGTGATGCCGAATTGACCATGCGAAGTCTCGGCAGTTCGACCAGAATCCTCGTCGCGGCCCCCGCGCTGGCCCATCGCTTGCAGGAGGTCTCTGATCTCGCCCGCCTGCCAACACTCGCGACCAGCGACGCTGACATGGAGATCGAGTGGGCGCTGGAAACCCGCAATGGACGAACGGCAATGCACCGCCATTACCCGCGGCTCGGATGCGAAGACATGGCGGCGGTGCGCGAAGCGGCGATTTCAGGTCTGGGGATTGCCCTTCTGCCCTGGCATGTCTGCTTGCGGGCGCTGGAAGCAGGCCAACTGGTTCAGGTCCTGCCCGAATGGCAGGGCCAGCAGGGTATTGTGCATCTGGTTTTCACGACCAGGCGCGGCCTTCCCCCCTCCGTGCGGGCATTGATCGATCACTTGGCGGCAAACTTTCCGAAGGACCTCCTGCGCAATTCCGGAACAGAATGATGAGCGTGGGCTCGACCAAAACCGATGGATGCATTCGGCCCTGCCAGGCATGAACTTTGGGCCGGTTTCGGACTGTCGGGTTCTGGCTTCGAACATGCGTGAGCTGCCATGGCAATTGACCTTCTCGGCCTCATCAGCTTGGGGCACGGTCTGGCCTAAGCAGTTCCCACCGCGATGGCGCTTCGGGCTGTGTCAACGATCGTGGTCTCCGTCGGGCGCGGCTTCCAACCAAGGAGCTCTTGAGCCTTGGCGGAGCTGAATTCGCGCTTTCGGCCAGGGAGCGGAACCAGAAACCGTGCCGAAGGATCACGCAGCGGGCGCCTTCGACCCCGCCAGAGAGGAAGCTTCGTGCGGGAAGGTGCCTCGTTGAGGCGCCTTGTGGACCATCGTGTAGGCGTAGTCGACGCCCATGCCATAGGCACCCAGATGCTCGCGCACGATGTCCATAAGCTCGTCGTAGGTTTCACGGTTGGCCCAGTCGCGCTGGAGTTCGAGCACTGCGTTGATCGTTGTCAGCGAGTGTGCACCGGCCTGCTCCATCCGGCGCACGGCCGCATCATGCGCTTCCTGCGAGGTCCCGCCCGAAGCATCGGTAACGATGAACACCTCGAACCCTTCCTCGAGCGCGGACAGCGTCGGGAACAGCAGGCAGGCCTCGGTCCACAAAGCGGCGATGACGAGCTTCTTCTTGCCGCTCGCCTGGACCTGGGCGACCAGCGCGCCGGAATCCCAGGAATTCATCGAGGTCCGCTCGATCGGCCTTTGCTGCACAACGTCCAGCAATTCGGGCCAGATATAGCCGGAGAACCCCTCGGTCTCGACCGCGGTCAGGACGATCGGCACACCGAACAGCTTGGCCGCCTTGGCGAGTGCTACGGTGTTGTTCTTGAGTGTCTGGCGGTCGATGCTGGTGACGCCAAAGGCCATCTGCGGCTGGTGGTCGATGAAGATGAACAGTGTGTCGTCGGGATTGATCAGCTTTTCGGCTCGGAAGGTCATGGGATTGCTCCTCGAAAGAGGTGTCAGTGCGCTTCACGGCACCAGACCTGCTTGTCGGTCTCGTGCGAGATAGGGATGAAGATACCAGCGGTTTCAGCCATCGCGTCAGCTCCGGACCAAGGCGAGCAGGTCGGCGTTGATAATTTCGGGTTGGGTTGAGGCCATGCCATGCGGAAAACCCGGATAGGTCTTGAGGTACCGCGCTTGACCAGCTTGATAGCCAGTTCGGCGGAATCGGCTATCGGCACGATCTGATCGTACACCCGTGCATGATCAGGACCGGCGCCGTGATGGCTTGCAGATTCTCGGTGAAATCTGTTTCCGAGAGGGCCTTGATGCAGTCGCAATGCGCCTTGGCGCCGCCCATCATGCCTTGCCGCCACCAGTTGTCGATGAGGGCCTGGCTGATGGTCGTGCCCGGACGGTTGAAGCCGTAGAAAGGTCCCGCTGGCCACGTCGCGATAGAACTGTGTGCGGTTGGCAGCCAACGCAGCACGGAAGCCGTCGAACACGTCCAGCAGCAGGCCGCCGGGGCTGGCCGTCGTCTTGAGCATGATCGGCGGGATGGCTCCGATGAGCACGGCCTTGCTGACGCGGCCCGGCTTCGAACGGGCAATGTAACGCGTCACTACGCCTCCGCCCGTGGAGTGACCCACGTGGACCGCACCTTCGAGATTGAGATGGTCGGTCAGCGCGGCCACATCGGCGGCGTAGGTTTCCATCTCAATCCCGGTGTCGGTCTGTGTCGAGCGGCCGTGCCCGCACCGGTCATGCGCGATAACCCGGCAGCCTGCGAGCAAGAAGAACATCGTCTGGTTGTCCCAGTCATCGGCGCTGAGCGGACAGCCGTGGTGAAACACGATCGGCCGGGCGTCGCGCGGTCCCCAATCCTTGTAGAAGATCTCGGTACCGTCCTTGGTGGTGAGCGTACCCATTCTTCGTTCGCCTTGGGAAATGGCGGGATTTGAAAGTGCAACTCCAGGCATGTTCGTGAGCGCTATTCCAACCGATGCAGCCGCCAGAAAATGCAGGTTCCTGCGCCGGCGGCGCCTTCACCCTGATCTGTCAAGATGGCACCGAAGGGGCTGTGGGAGGGATCGCGCCCTGGCACCGCAGCCGGTGCAATTGCTGGCCGGATGCCTTCTAGCACTTGGCCATCATCCATGGTCGCGACCAATGAAGTCGCGGATCATTCTTACGGTCGTCTCGGGCTGTTCCTCCATCAGCCAGTGCCCGGCATCTGGGATGACGCCTTCCGAAACATCGGTTGCCGCAAACCGCGTCACGCTTGCCATGGTGGAGCCGAAGGACTGCGCGCCGCCAATTGCGAGTACAGGCATGGTCAGCTTGCCTTCGGCAAGAAAGGCCTGGTTGTCGAGCGCGTCCTGATCGAAGGCCGCGAACTGTGCGAAGCCTGCGTGCATGGCTCCGGGTGCTGCATAGAGGCGCGCGTAGTGTTCGCGGGACGTTTCGGCGAACCGGGCCGGATCGGCGGAGAACTCGTTCCAGAACCGGTCGAGATAGATTCGCTCGCGTCCGGCCACCAGGCGTTCCATGTCGGGACCTCCGAACCGGAAGTGCCACAACAAGGGATTCTTCAGGATATCCTCCCACGGGCCGACGCCGGGTAGCGGTGCATCCATCAGCACGAAGCGTCTGACCCGGTCGCGGTGCTGCGCGGCAAAGGCAAAGCCCACCATGTTTCCGATGTCATGGGTAACGAGGTCGGTCTCTGTTACGTCCAATGCGTCCAGCAGGCCGGCCATGTCCTGACCCTGGGTCTTTTTATCATACCCCAAAGGCGGCCGTGCGGACAGACCCATGCCGCGCAGGTCCGGCACGATCACCGTGTGGTCGCGCATCAAATCCCGCGCGAGCGGCGCCCACATGTCGCCCGTCTCGGCATAGCCATGGAGGAGCAGCACTGCGGGTCCGCTGCCGCCGATCCGCACATGCAGGGTGGTTCCGTTGGTGGCGACCTCCTGTGTGCGGAAGCTGGTCGGGAACACGAAGTCCTGCGCAGTGGCAGCCGTGGAGGAGAGCCACAGGGTCACGACCAGGCACATCGACAAGAACGAAGCTGGTTTCATGCCTTGGCCCTTCCTGGCTCAAGTAGGAGAACTGCGACCGACAAGGGCGCCTCGTTTCGCCTGAGCGCCCGTTGGTTTTATGATCGGAACTAGAGTAAGGGGGAAGGCGGGAAGATCCGAACCAATCTTCCGGAGATTCCGACCCATGAAGCTCGACGGAATAGTGGCCTTTGTTGCCGTGGCGGACAATGGGTCGATAAACGGAGCGGCCCGCTTGCTGGGCGTGTCCAGATCGACTGTCAGCGAGAGGTTGATCGAGCTCGAACATTCGCTCGGCACCAAGCTGATGATCCGCAACAGCCGCAGTCACACGCTAACCGAAGACGGGAACGCGCTGCTCGAGCGAGCGCGGCGCATTGTTGCGGAAACCAACGAGGCCAAGGAAGACGTAGCCCGGCGGCGGGGAGAAGTTTCGGGTCCACTTCGCCTTGTCGTCCCGCGTGCCTTCGGCGACCTGCATCTGGGGCCGGCCCTCTACGATTTCATGGCACTGTATCCGCAGGTAAAAGTCACAGCAGACTTTGATGACCGGATCGGCGATCTGGGCACTTCGTTTGACGCGCTCGTGCGGATTTCCCCTGTGCCACTTCCGAACCTAGCGACAGAGGAGCTCGCCTTCAGCCGCCGCACACTTGTGGCAGCTCCGTCGTATCTTGACCGGTGCGGCAGGCCAGGTTCGGTCGATGAATTGCAAGAGCACCAGGCAATCCATTATCTCGACCGGGGACCAAACGATTGGAGCTTTGAGGCTGAAATCGAGCGTGTCGTAGCGCATGTAACGCCGCGACTTCGGGTCAGTTCATGTTACGCGATGCGAGATGCCGCCATCGCGGGTCTCGGCATCGCTTGGCTTCCTACCTTTCACAGTTTTCGAGCGATCAAGGCCGGCAAGCTCGAATTGCTCAACATCGGCGTCGACCCGGACATCACCCCAATTTTGATAGCCTTTCATCGTGAACATGGGCCTTCGGTCAAACTGCGAGCGCTCATCGATCATTTGAAATTGGCTTTCGGAAGCCCACCCTATTGGGATGAGGGGCTAGCCATTCCTCGAGCGGATATTGTCGCTTGATTGGTTGAGATCAGACGAGAGGGCCAGCTCCCGGCTTCATCCCGTCACATGCTGCAAAGTCATCCAATTCTGCCAGCTGGTCAGAGTGCCGCAGACGGTGCATCCCCTACCCATTTGAGCGGACGTGATCAGACGTCTGCTTCTGGGCACAGCTACGATTGCTTCGAATGACCGCATGGAGGGCGCAAAAGCAGACTGGCTCGAAAGGGCCGACAGGAGACTGTCAGCTTTCGGGCTGGGCTTTCCACAATCCGGCCAGTCCAATTGGAACCCGTCCTATGTGAGGGCCGGGCCGCCGGGAGCCTCTCCAGCGTTTCCGTGGTGTCAGGTCACTTTCGGTGGGAGGGGGTATCTGTCACGAGACGGTGCGGCATTGGTGGGACAGGTTCGGTCCGCTGTTCGCAGCTGACATCAGCCGCCAGCGCATAAGCAGGATGAGAGGTTTCAGACAGTGGAAGTGGTACCTCGACGAGGTCTACGTGATGATCAACGGCGAGATGCATTACCTCTGGCGCGCGGTCGACTAGGAGGGCGAGGCCCTCGAAAGCTACGTGACGAAGACCCGCGACAAGAAAGGCGCCTTGCGGTTCATAAAAAGGCGCTGAAACGGCACGGATCTCCTGAGGAGATAACCACCGAGGGTCTGCGTTCGTACAAGGTCGCGATGGCAGAACTTGGCAATGCCAGCAAGCGGGAGGTGGGACGCTGGGCCAACAACAGGGTCGAGAACGGCCACCTGCCTTTCCGAAGACGGGGTAACGTGTCATGCTCGGGTTTCGACAGATGAAGAGCTGACAGAGGTTCGCCGCTGTCCATCACAACGTCTACAACCACCTCAATCTCGACTGCCACTTCACCGACAGCATGACTTATAAAGCGAACCGCTCGGCTGCACTGGCCGAGTGGCAAAACCTCCTGGCCTGATCTGACCGCGGGAAGGGGATTGATGCGGCGATCGGAGCCAAGTTGCGATTAGACTGACAGCACGCTGGCCACCGATCTGGCCTGCAATTTCGCCCGGGGAGCCTACCGCCTTTGAAGTGCACTGCAATGCACAGGTAGGTGAAGCTGATCGACAGTTCGTGCACCGGGGGAGGATCAGATCGGGTGCGGTGCGGGTGCGATCCTGCTGCACCTCGCGCGCGGCGCCGCAATTGCGGTCGGGACCGACATCAACCCGCGCGCCGGAGCCTTCCTCGTGCTCAATGCGCGGTTAAACGGGTTCGACAACGTGGAATTTCGCTGCGGCGACCTATTCGCGCCGGTCGCAGGGGAGCGGTTCGACCTGCTGGTCAGCCAGCCGCCCTTCATGCCGACGCCGCCCGCTGCCTCGCCTGCCGTCTTCCGCGACGGCGGCGCGCGCGGCGACGGCTTGTGGCGCAAGGTGGTGGCCGGGGCGCCCGATCACCTGACCGAGGGCGGCGTGGCGGTGATTGTCGGCGAGATCGGAGGCGGGATTTCCGGCCATTTGTCGCAAGCTGGCGGCGAGCCGCGCGATGGTTGCCAGTCGCTCTGCCTGATCGGCCAGCCGGTTAGCGCCGAGGAATATGCCATCCGCGCCAGCATCGGGGCGCTGAAGCACGGCTATGCGCGCTATCGCGGGGACGTGCGTATGCTCCTGCGGCACTTGCGCGCCTGCGGGCTGGACCTGCTCGCTCCGCTGGTCCTCACCATCCGCCGCACGGCGCAAGCGGGCGGCTGGACGCTCCGCTCGGACAAGGACGTGTGGGAGGATTTCGACCTCGATCATGCGCTGCGCCATATCGATGCCCGCCTGGCGCTGGAGGAAAGCGCATCGACCACGAGCTTCGTCGCCGCAGCTGATCTCGCGGCGGCGACCCTCATTCGCTACCGCAGCGTCGGCGCGGGCGATGGAAGGGACGAGAGCGCGCATCTGCACCTGCCGCGCGGCGCCTTGCGCCGGGGCCTCGAAATGCCACTGGCGGAATGGGATGCGCTCGAAGCGCTCGGCGGGGGGATCGAACTGCGCCACGAGGGCGACTGGCGTCCCGTGGACGCCGCTGGGCGCGGCGAACCGGGCGCCGCGGTGGCGGGCGCCATGACGCGATTGTTCGAGGCAGGGTTGCTGGTGGTGCAGGAGCGCGCACCTCTTGCGCCTGCCCCCGCCGCAGTATCGGCCGGGCAGGGCGGCGACTGAGGGAAGGGCGGACCGCAGGGCAATAGCGCGGTCCCGCACCGCAAGGGCTGTCTCAGCGCTGGCGCCCGCCTTGCGCGGTCCGCATCCGACCGTAGCACGAACCCGCTACGCCGGAGTGGCGCTGGCGTTGAGGTAAGCGCAGGCCCACGAGCGCACCGCTTGGATTGAGCGATGTCCGCCATATGCAGACCCTTTCAGCTCCTTCAACCTGAAGAGTCGATCAATGAACGAGATTATTCCGATTGGTCCGGTCAGCCTGCTTCGCCAGCGGCTGATCCAAGACTTGACCATGCGCCGCTTCAGCCATGATACGCAGCGTAACCATCTGCGCGATGTCGGGCGGTTCGCAACCTGGCTAGAGCGCTCACCCCACACCGCGAGCGCCGAAGATATTCGCCGGTTCCAGATCGAGCAGCAGACAGCAGGCGTACCGGCGCCGACCATGAACAGCATAGTCGCAGCATTGCGGTTCTTCTTCACGCATACGCTCGACCGCAAGCTGGTCCGCACCGCTCACGCCCGCAATATCCCGGTGGTGCTGACCCAGCCCGAGCTGAAGCGGCTGTGGTCGATCTCCAAAGGCCGGCTTGCATCCATGATGATGTTCACCAGGTAGGAACTCGTGGCACCCGCCGACATCGCAGGCAGCCAAGGTTTGTTCGGGCTTGTCGACTCGATTTCTTTGCGCTTCGGGGAGGTTGTTCGAGTGCGGTTAGGTAATCGTTCCACGCATTTGGTCCGCTAAACTGGTTATTCATGACCGTCCACGGAGCATTAATATATGGCTCTCACCTGCGCCATTCAGAGCCTCTATTCAGCATGCATACCCCAGATTCAGAATATCATTCAGTTCAATTTACTCTAACTGTGTTGGCTCCTTGGTAAAGGTGCAAGTTCATTCATGGAGGCACACATAACCAAGTTCGCGGCATGACCGCTTCGGCTTGAGTTAAACTTTGCAGCAAACCTGTCCCAGATGGCGGGGTAACCTCAGCAGCTAGGGACTGACAATTCGGGCGCTTGCCAAGGCCTTGCGCGTGGAGACACCGACGCAGCCCTATGTTCGCTATTCCGTATATGCGGTTGTAACCTGCCGTCCAGCATCGGACGACTTTGCTGTCATTCCCGGTTCACGAGGTCATGTCCGCTTTCGGGGACCAAGCGAACCGTCTCTAGTGACCGAAACGGGGCGCAAAACCGACACTGGGGCGCCCTACTCAATCGAGAGTTCTCAGCTGTCTTGAATGGGGTTAGCAAGAAATGGCGGCTTTCCGCCATTCATGAAAAGTGGTGCCGCTTAGGTGACTCGAACACCTGACCCCATCATTACGAATGATGTGCTCTACCAACTGAGCTAAAGCGGCACTCTTCCCGGGGCCATTATCGCCGGTTTATCGCCAGCGCAATGGCCGAAAATGTGGAGGCCCGAGCCGGAATCGAACCGGCGTGCAAGGATTTGCAGTCCTCTGCGTAACCACTCCGCCATCGGGCCTCATTTCCCCAATGGAGAGCGCGGGCAACTAGCGAATGGAGAGGGTCTATGCAATCCTTTCCTGACCACCTCGCTTGCCGCTTGCCATATGGGGCGATAGATCGGCCGGCATATGGCAAATGATGAAGTGAAGATGGCCAGCGTCGAGGGCCACAGCGAGGAGCGCTTCCTGGGCTCCGACGTGTTTGAAAGCAGCGCGCGCAACCTGCCGCCGCCCAATGGCACGGGTACTATCCGCGAGGATGCGCGCGAGATCGATATCTATCACACGTGCGATGTCGCCGTGATCGGTGGCGGTCCCGCCGGTTGCGCGGCTGCTTGGGCTGCGGCCAAGGCCGGTGCGGATGTGACGCTGGTGGAACGCTATAACTGCCTCGGCGGGCTTTCCACGGGCGGCCTCGTCATGTGGATCGACCGCATGACCGATTGGCAGGGCAATCACGTGATCCAGGGTTTCGCGCGCGAATTCATCGACCGCATGCCGCCCGAGGCTGTGGCCGGTCCCCCGAAGGAGGATTGGGGCAGCACCGACCATGACAAGTTCGCCTATTGGTCCAACCGCACCACCGCCTTTCACGGCATCGTGCAATGGGCGCCCACGCTCGATCCGGAGCGGATGAAGCTCAATGCGCAGGAAATGCTGCTGGAGGCTGGCGTCCGCATCGTCTTCCATGCCTGGGCCGCGCGCCCGCTGGTAGAGGACGGCACGGCCAAGGGCGTGATCTTCGAAAGCAAGCAGGGCCGCAACGCGCTGCTCGCCAAGGTGGTGGTCGACACGACCGGCGATGGCGACATGTTTGCCCGCGCCGGGGCGGAGTTCGATACCGATATCGAGGAAGGCGACGTCCACCATTCGATGAACACCGGCTGGGTGCTGGGCGGCGTGAACATGGACCGCTGGATCGACTGGAAGGTCTATCATCCGAACGAGCTGCGTGAGTTCATGGCGCGGGGCCGCGAGGAACTAGGATACTTCCAGACGCCCTATGTGAGCTGGCGGCCCGATATCGCGCTGTTCCTGGGACCGCGGCAGAGTGGCCTTTCCGCCCTCAATGTCGATGACCAGACCGAAGTCGAAATCCGCAGCCACCGGCTGATGGAGGGGCATTGCCAGTTTTTCCGCCGCCATGCGCCGGGCTTCGAGAACGTCTATTCACTGCAAAGCGCCAGCCAGCTGGGCGTGCGCCATACGCGGCGTCTGGCGGGTCTGGGACGGATCGAGCGCAAGGATTGGAGCAATGGCACGGCAGTGGCGGACGAGGTGGGCGTCTCCCCCTCGATCAGCCCCAAATTCCCGGTGGTGAGCGTGCCCTATGGCTCGCTGGTGCCGCGCAACCTGGACGGGCTGCTGGTCGGCGGGCGGCATATCAGCTGCGATGCCAACAGCCACGGCTTCATGCGCGAGATCCCGCAATGCTGGCTGACGGGCCATGCGGCAGGCGTGGGTGCGGCGCTGGCGGCGGATCAGGGCGTGCAGCCGCGTGCGGTGGACGTGGATGCTATCCGCAAGGTGCTGCGCGAACAGGGTGCGCATTTGCATGACGAGGCGGCCGTTGTGGCTGCACGGGTGGAGAGCGTTCCGGCGCAGTGACGCGGGCGATCAGGCGATCCGCACGATCATCGGGGAAATCTGCCTGATCCCGCCAATGCCGGTCAGTGCTGGTGCCTCGACCAGCTCGATCCGCGGCGCGATATCCACCAGCGCGCCGAGCGCCTCTTCCATCTCGATTTGTGCTAGCGCCTGGCCGATGCAGCGATGCGGGCCCTGGCTGAAGACGGGGTGCATGCGCGGGTGGTCGGTGCGGCGGACGTCGAATCGTTCGGGGTCGGCATAGACTTCCGGATCGCGCAGCGCCGCCATCGTGCTCACGCGCAGGATATGTCCGGGCTCAATCGGGAAACCGCATACCTCGAGCGGTTCAGTGGCAATTCGCACCACCGATCCGACCGACGGATCGTAGCGCAACCCCTCTGCCACCGCGCCGGGGATCAGGGCGGGGTCGTCCTTCACCGCCTGCCACTGCTCCGGATGCTGGAGCAGTAGCGAGACCAGCATGGCAAAGGCAGCGCGCGTCGTGTCCACGCCGCCCAGTATCAGGCCGATCACCTGGTGGACGAGGCTGGAAAAGCTGATGGGCCGCTGGTCCTGCCACATGGTGGCGAGGCTGGAGAGCAAGTCGTCGCGCGGGTCTTCCAGCCGGTCCTGCAGGTTCCGATAGACGTAGTCGTACATCTCTGCGGCGGCCACCTCGATCTCGGCGTGCCGGTCATGCGGGTAGATCGGTGAAAATGCGAGGGCAAGCGAATAGGCCCGCTGGCTGAAATAGGGGATATCGCCGGGGTCCAGGCCCAGCAGGCTGGCGATCATTTCTGCCGGGACGCGGGCTGCCATGCGGTCGAGAAAGTCGAAGGGTCTGCCGCGCGGCAGCTCATGGGCGATCTGGCGTGCCACCTCGCCCATTTGCGGCCGCTTCGCTGTCATCCGTCCCAGCGAGAATGAGTGGGCAAAGAGCGAGCGGATCGTGCGGTGATCCTGCCCATTGGAGAGCAGGAAGAAGTCCCGGAAGAAGCGGGTTGCCGCGCCTTCGGGCAAATCGTGCAATTGGACATATTCGCTTCCCTCCAGCGCCCGCATGCGCGGGTCGGCCAGGACAGAATTGGCGTCCTCGGCGCGCAGCACCAGGAATTGCCGTTTGCCGAAGCGGATCAGCGAATGGTCGCGGCGCAGGCTACGCAGGGTGCCATGCGTGTCCTCAAGCAGGGCTTCGGGCGCGATCGTGGGCGGTTCGGCAAATTGGCTGACGGACATGGTAGCTCCCCGAGGTGTTCTGCGACGACATTGTCGAATCGCGGATGCACCCCTTGCGTGGGAGCGAGCGTGGTAGTGAGCATGGTAATTGACGCCATCGGCGCGTGATTTGCGGTTGCGAAGGGGGCGGGCGCCCCATGCAGGCGCGGATTGTTCTGCCTCAGCCGACCATTTCTCTCGCCACGCGGCGATAGTTGACGAAGGAGTTGGCGCTCATCACCACGAAGAAGGTTTCCATGTCGATCAGGACATAGCCCTGCTCCAGCACGGCGCGGGAAAGGTCGCGGACATCTTCCTCATACAGCCGGCGACGGCCCATCAGCTCGGCCAGCAGTTTGCGCGGAATGCGATAGCGACCCGAAGGTTTTCCGCCGAATTCCTGCCCGTACATTTCGGCCAGCCTGACTGCCGCGGCTTCCAAATCGTTCAACTTCATTCCCCATTTTCCAAACTTTTATTGTCTATAGACAAAATAAAATCACCCGTCTAGAGGGCCCCATGGCAACGGGACCATCACGAGGAAATTTGATGCAGAAAAAGCCCGGCAAGCGGTCGGCTCAGCCGGTCATGGTGATCGGCTGGCTGGAGTATGTGAGCCTGCCCGATCTCGGGTTGAGCGAGCTGAAGGCCAAGATCGACACCGGCGCGCGCACCTCCGCGCTCCATGCACAGGATGTCGAGCGGTTTGAAAATGACGGCGAGGACTGGGTGCGATTCCGTTCCGTGCATGAAGACGGGTCGGTTTCGAACGTCGTCGAATGCCCGGTGCACGATGTGCGCGAGATCAGGAACACCGGCGGCGTCCCCGAAGAACGCATCATCATCCGCACCAAGTTCTGCATCGCCGATCGCTGCTGGTCGGTCGACGTGTCGCTGGCCGACCGGACGAACATGACGTTCGACCTGATCGTGGGGCGCACGGCGCTCAAGAACCATGGAATCGCGGTGCACACGCAGAAGGCATACCTCGCGCAGGCGCAGCAAGCCTGAACAACAAGACAGACGGAAAGGATCAGAGAATGAAGATTGCGATGCTCGCGCGGAACGCGAACCTCTATACGCACCAGCGCCTGAAGGAAGCTGCGGAGGTGCGCGGCCACCAGATCCACATCATCAACACGCTGCGCTGCTATATGAACATCGCCTCGCGCCGGCCGGAAATCTACTACAATGGCGAGAACCTGACCGGCTATGATGCGGTGATCCCGCGTATCGGTGCTTCGGTCACCTTCTATGGCCTGGCCGTGCTGCGCCAGTTCGAGATGATGGGCGTCTATCCGCTCAACGAAAGCGTCAGCATCGGCCGCTCGCGCGACAAGCTGCGTTCCATGCAGCTGCTCGCCCGTGACGGCATCGGCCTGCCGGTGACGACCTTTGCGCATGACCCGAAGCAGACCGACGAGGTGCTGCAGCTGGCTGGTGGCGCCCCCGTGGTGATCAAGCTGCTGGAAGGCACGCAGGGCATCGGTGTGGTGCTTGCCGATACCGACCGTTCGGCGAAATCCGTGGTCGAGGCTTTCCGCGGCGCGGGCGTGAACATCCTGCTGCAGGAATTCATCAAGGAAGCCGGCGGCACCGATATCCGCGCCATCGTGGTGGGTGGCAGGGTCGTGGCGGCGATGAAGCGTTCGGGCGCGGAAGGCGAATTCCGTTCCAACCTGCATCGTGGCGGCTCGGCCCGCGTGGTGAAGCTGACGCCGGAGGAGCGTTCGACCGCCGTGCGCTCCGCCAAGGCCATGGGCCTGGCGGTCTGCGGCGTGGACATGCTGCGTTCCAACCACGGTCCGGTGGTGATGGAGGTCAATTCCTCGCCCGGCCTCGAAGGGGTGGAGAAGGCTACCGGCCTCGATATCGCCGGCATGATCATCGAGCACCTGGAGAAGAAGGCCAAGCCCGGCGCGACAAAGACCAAGGGTAAGGGTTAATGGTAAAACGCGCCGATTTCGCAATCGGATCGGAGACTGTCGCACCCGGCACGCGCAAGACGATCGACCTGCCGGTCAGCGTGCTGTCCGATCATACGCCGGTCACGATGTCGGTGCATGTGATCCACGGCAAGCAGGACGGGCCGACCGTCTTCGTCAGTGCCGGCGTGCATGGTGACGAGATCATCGGGGTCGAGATCGTGCGCCGCCTGCTGCGCGCACCGAACCTCGACCGGCTGAAAGGCACGCTGCTCGTGGTCCCGGTGGTCAACACTTTCGGCTTCATCAGCCGTTCGCGTTATTTGCCGGACCGGCGTGATCTCAACCGCATGTTCCCGGGCAAGGAGACGGGCTCGCTCGCCTCCCGCCTGGCGCATATCTTCACCAGCGAGATCCTGTCGCGGGCGGAGCTGGGGATCGATCTCCATTCCGCCGCAATCCACCGCACCAACTTCCCGCAGGTGCGCGTGGCGCCGGACAATCCGGTGACGCAGGAACTGGCGCAGGTTTTCGGCGCGCCCGTGATCCTTGAAGCCGGCATTCGCGATGGCTCGCTGCGCGGTGCAGCGCGCGCAATGGGCAAGAACGTGTTGCTGTTCGAGGCGGGCGAGGGGCTTCGCTATGACGAGTTTTCAGTCCGCGTCGGCCTGATGGGGATCCTGCGCATCTTGCGCCACAAGGGCATGATCTCGGCCAAGGGCATCGCCAAGGCCCGGCAGGCACCGCAATATTGCGCCTCAAGCAAGTGGATCCGCGCGCCATTCGGAGGGTTGTTGCGGACCTACAAGGCCGATGGTGAACTGGTGAAGAAGGGCGATGTGCTGGGTTCGGTGACCGACCCTTTCGGAGAGAAGGAGGACGAATTGCTCGCCCCCTTCGACGGGGTGATCGTTGGCCGCGTGGTCATGCCGTTGGTGAATGAAGGCGATGCCTGCTTCCACCTGGCGCGGGTGAAGTCGGTCGCCAAGGCGGAAGGCGCGCTGGATGAACTCAGCGCCCAGATCGCCGATGATCCGATGTTCGACGAGGACGAGATCCTCTGATTCTTCCGGGGGCGGGGCTGCCTCAGTCCCGCTCGGGAAGCAGGACGCCGCCCGTTTCCATGCCGCGCACATCCTCGCGGAAATTGGAGAGGTAGCCGGTTGCGGGATTGAGGTAGCCGGGTCCCTCGCGGCGGGCGAGTTCCTCCGCCGGAACGTCGATATCGATGCTGCGATTGGCGACCGAGATGGCCACGATATCGCCGTCTTGCACCTTGCCAATGGGGCCGCCGGTCGCCGCTTCGGGCGCGACTTCGGCCACGGTCAGGCCCTTCAGGCACAGGCCCGAAAGCTGCCCGTCGGTGACGAAGGCAGTGGTCTTCGCCAGGCCTGCAGCATCAAGCGCAAAGAGGATCAGCGAGGCGCCGCCGCCCATGGCAGGGCCGCCCTTCAGGCCCTGGTTGCGGCTGATGACGACATCGCCTTCCTTGACCACCCCATCTTCGATCGCCTGCATGCACTCCGCCGTGCTTTCGAACACGCGCGCGGGGCCGGAAAATTCCTCGGGCCGGGATCCGTCGCGAATGCCGAGGCGGACCACGGCGGTATCGGCGAAGTTGCCCTTGAGGATGGCGATGGCGGGCCCCTTGCCTACGGGATCGTCCATCGCCTGGATCACGTCGGGGCCGGGAATGACATAGCCTGCCAGGTTTTCGGCCAGCGTCTTGCCGGTGCAGGTCATGACCGAAGTATCGATCCGCCCTTCCAGCCGCTTCAGGATGGCGCGGGCCCCGCCGGCATCCTCGAACTGCTCGATTCGCACATCACCCGTGGGCCGCACGGCGGAAAGGACGGGGATGTCGCTCATCTCCTCCCACAACTCGAAGATATCGATATCGCTTTCCGCCTCGATCGCGGTGGCCTGCAAATGCTTGATCGCATTGATGGAGCCTGACACGCCCAGCACGGTGGCGATGGCATTGCGGAATGCGCCTTCGGTCAGAATGTCGCGCGGCAGCAGCTGCTCGTCCACCATCTCCACGATGCGGCGCGCGGCGGCGCGGGCATTGTCCTGCATCTTCGGGCTGTTGGCCCGCACCGGCGCATGGCCGGGCAGCGCCATTCCCAGCGCTTCCACCACCGAATGCATCGTGTTGGCGGTAGCCATGCCCGCGCAGACGCCGGGGCCCCTGATCGCATTTTCCGCCATGTCGGCGACGGGAAACTTGGGCTTGGCGCCGAAGCGTTCGCCCACCTGGCCTGACCAGACGTCCTCCACGTCCACCGGCTCGCCATCGATCTCGCCCGCCTGCTGGTATCCGCCAATCACGAGGATGGTGGGAATGTTGAGGCGGGCTGCCGCCATCAGGTGTCCCGGAGGCGTCTTGTCGCAGCTGGTGAGGCAAATCATGCCGTCGAGCAAGGCAGCTTCCACTTGCACCTCGATATCATTGGCGATGATGTCACGGCCCGCGAGGATATAGGAGCCGGACTTGGCCGCGCCGGTGATGAAATCGGACGGGGCGGCGGTGCGCACTTCGAAGGGAACCCCGCCGGCCTTGCGGATCTCCTCCTTCACGATCTTCGCGATGCCATCGAGATGGGCGTAGCAGATCGCCAGTTCGCTGGAGGAATTAACCACCGCGATCTTGGGCTTCTCCATATCCTCCTTGCTGAGGCCGAGTGCCTTCCAGTTGGCGCGGCGACCGGGGGAATTGGCGGAAAGCGAACGCAGTTGGGGCATTGTGCAGGAAGACTCCGTAAGGTGGTTATTCGGCCGGCTGGGCGGCGGCGGAAGCGCGTTCCTGCTCCTCGTTCATGCCGCGCACGAACCAGGACAGGACCAGCACGAACAGCACGATGCCCGCAAGGCACAGCACGGTGAACATGTATCCGTCCATCGCGCCGATCTGTTTGGCCATCACATCGCCGTCACCGACAAGGAATTGCGAGCCGTAGATCGGGGCGGCCACGGCGGCGAACTTGGCCATGAAGCTGGCCCAGCCGCCACCCGTCGCGCGCACGGCGCTGGGGTAGTAGATGCTGGTGATCGAAATCACCGCGGCATGGCCTGCGCCGACCATAACCGCGCCGATCAGCAGCACGGGTATCAAGGCGGGGCCTCCCAGCACATAGCCGGTGCCCACCAGCGCCACGAAGGGAATGCCGATCAGCGGGGCGAGCGTGATCCAGCCAGGACCGCGCCTTTCGGTCAGCGCCAGCAGCAGCGCGCCGCCGAGCGCGCCCAGGATTGCGCCGATGGAGCCAAGCCAGGCGGCGTTCTGCCGCTCGATCCCCAGGTTCTCCATGAAGATCACGCCATAGGCGCTCTTAAGATAGATGGCGAAGCTGGAGCAGAAATAGGCCGCCCAGATGCAGAGAGTGATAAAGGCGAGCTTGCCGATGAACAATTCGCGCACGCGCAGTACGAAATTGATCCCCTGCCGCAGCAGCACGTTCACATTCCCATCTTCGTTCAGCTGCACCTTGCGCTCGTCCGAGAGGATGAACTTGTCGTAGTGCTGCAGCTCGAAGTCCGGATTGAAGCGCGCGAGCATCGGGGCGATGCGCGTGCGGGGCTTGCCCGTCGCCACCATCCAGCGCGTGCTTTCGGGCAGCATGAAGAACAGGATCAGGGCAAAGACGCCGGTCATTGCGCCGCAGACCCAGAAGATTCCCTGCCAGCCCAGTACCGGTGCGGTCCAGTTGGCGATCGGCGCGGCTGAGGCGCCGCCGAAGGAAAAGCCCATCATGATGATCGCGACCGAGGTGGCGCGCATCGACTTGGGCATGCTCTCGATACCCAGCGCCCAGACCGGGGCGAGCAACCCGCCAATGGCGAGGCCCGACACGAAGCGCAGGCCGATCAGCATTTCCGGGCTGGAGGCGAAGCCGACAAGGGTGGTGAGCACCGCGCTGCCGATGGTAGAGACGATAATGACCGGGCGCCGCCCGAAGATATCGCCGAGATAGGAGCCGAACAGCGACCCGATCATCTGGCCGAGGAACGCCGCGGAGCTGACATAGCCCGTCATCTCGTCGGAGATCTGCATCTCGTCGCGGATATAGGGCAGGGCATAGGCAAGGGCCGAGAAGTCCTGCCCGTCGAAGAAAGTTACGAGCGCGCACAGGACGAGTAGCGTCAGGTGGTAGCGGTTGAACTGTAACCCCTGCATGTATCCCGACACATCGAGTGTCTGACCCGGCTTGCTGGCCATTGTTGATCCTCTCCCACCAACTTTTGCGGGCACGATAGAGGTAGGAGCGCCGCTAATCCAGTTGCGAATTGTGCGGAATTGTCGCTTGAGCGCTGCAGGCAGGCGATCCGTGCCAGTCGATCTGCCGCACATAGCGGTCCAGCGCATCGGTTCCGGCGGGCGGACGGGCGAGCATGAAGGGCACCTCGCCGGTCAGGCGGTAGCCGCCTTCCGGCACGGTCGCCACCAGCTTGTCGCAGCCGACTTCGGCCAGCTTGCCGCGCAGGCGCGAGACGTGCACCTCGACGCTGTTGGTCCCCGGCTCGTGGTTGATGCGCCATACGTCCTTGAGCAGGTCCGCCCGGGTTACCCGCTCCCCCGGCGTGTCGGCGAGCCGCCACAGCACGCCGAACTCACGCGGATGCAGGTGCAGCCAGCGCGGGCCGTGGCGCGCATCGCGGTGGAAAAGGTCGAGCGTGATGGGGCCGAGGCTGCGCCAGCGCGGCAACAGGCCGAACATGTCGTCCACCCGCTTGGCCCTGGCCGCCAGTTCGCGCAGCGACGTGCAGGAGGGCAGGGCCTCCGCGCAGCCGATGGTGAGCAACTGCGCACGGTCTGCCGCTTCCTCAACCCCGAGCATGATGAGCCGCCAGGCCGGTCGGTCCGCTTCGGCCATGCCGATACGCTGTTCCTGCGTCAGGTGGCGCACATTGCAGACCAGCACATGTTTGCAGTCCGCCCTGCTGCCGTCCTGCCCCTTGCACAGGTTCCAGTCGCGCAGCCGCATATCCCAGCGATCGGGCGGTTCATCGCCCGCCGCGATCCAGCCGAAAACACTCACTCCATTACTCCCTGCTTAAAGGGGCAGGTCAGCGACAGGGGCAGTGCTTGGCAAGTCAGTAGCTTGCCCGACCTGACTGGTGCTCGCAGGAATGGTAGTGCGACCCCCACCCATTGCTACGCTGCGGAAGAATTGACCCCCATGCTCTGCAGGTAGCGTTTCACGTTGCGCGCGGCCTGGCGCAGCCGCTGTTCGTTTTCGACCATGCCGATGCGGACATAGCCTTCGCCATCCTCACCATAGCCGACGCCGGGTGCGACCGCGAGATCGGCATGGGTGAGCAACTGCTTGGCGAATTCCATGCTGCCCATCTCTTTCAGCGCCGGCGGCAGCGGTGCCCAGGCGAACATCGAAGCGGGAGGGGGCGGGATGTCCCAGCCGGCACGGGCGAAGGATTCCACCAGCACGTCGCGCCGCTTGTGATACATCTTGCGGGTCTGTTCGACATATTCTTGCGGGCCGTTGAGCGCCGCGCAGGCAGCTGCCTGGATCGGCGTGAAGGCGCCGTAATCGATATAGGACTTCACCCGCGTCAGCGCGCTGATCAGCGTCTTGTTGCCCACCGCGAAACCGATGCGCCAGCCGGCCATGCCGTAGGTCTTGGACAGGCTGGTGAATTCCACCGCAACGTCCTTCGCCCCCGGCACCTGCAGGATCGAAGGCGTCGGATTGCCATCGTAATAGAGCTCCGAATAAGCGAGATCGGAAAGGATCCAGACCTTGTGGAACTTCGCCCAGTCGACCAGCTTCTTGTAGAATTCGAGGTCCACCACCTCCGCCGTCGGGTTGGAGGGGAAGTTGACCACCAGGATGGTCGGGCGCGGCACGGTGAAGTTCATCGCCGCTTCCAGCGCTTCCCAGTAATGCTTGTCCGGCGTCGTCGGCACCGAGCGGATCGAGGCGCCGGCGATGATGAAGCCGAAAGTGTGGATCGGGTAGCTGGGATTGGGCGCCATGATCGTGTCGCCCGGCGCGGTGATCGCGGTGGCGAGGCTGGCCAGCCCTTCCTTGGAGCCGAGCGTGACCACCACTTCGCTTTCGGGATCGAGTTCGACCCCGAAGCGGCGCTGGTAGTAATTGGCCTGGGCCTTGCGCAGGCCGGGAATGCCCTTGGACTGCGAATAGCCATGTGCGTCGGGATTCTGCGCCACCTCGCACAGCTTGTCGATCACATGCTGCGGCGGCGGCTGGTCGGGATTGCCCATGCCAAGGTCGATGATGTCCCGCCCTTCCGCACGCGCGGCCGCTCGCATCGCGTTGACTTCGGCGATGACATAGGGCGGCAGGCGCTTGATGCGGTAGAATTCGGTGTCCATCATATCCTTCTGTTGCAGTGTGTGAATTCGTTCATTGCTTGCCCAATCTGTGGCCGAATCCGCAAGATTGCGCAACGCGCGCTTTAGCAGCGCAACAGATTGTCTCCCAAATAACATTTTTCTGCCTATGATGGCGGCATGGGCAAGAAGACCAGCGGCAAGAAGTCCAGCGGCGCTACCACCACAGGCGGCAAAGACGTGGCCGATATCTTTACCGAGATGCTGCGCCTGCAGGGCGAAGCTGCGCGGCAGGTGGTGCAGACCTTCGCGCCGCAGGCCGCCGAATCGCTTCCCGACGAGGAGGATATCGACGCGCTTGGCTCCGCGATCATGCAGTTTCAGGAGAACTGGTTCCGCCTCAACACCAAGAAGGACAAGGAAGGGCATTGCTTCATAGCCCCCTTCATGGCCGATCCCGCGCAATGGATGGCGGTGATGCAGGCCTGGTACGAGCAGTTTCCTGCGCTCGATCCCGAACGCCAGCAGGAATTGTGGGAGGAAGGCGTCGAGCTGTGGGGGCGCATCCTGGAGCATTTCACGCCCGACGGTGAAGATGTGGATGAGGCGCATAAGGGAGAGGGTGATCCGCATTTCCCCCGCTCCGACCGCCGCTTTGCCGATCCCGCCTGGCGCGAACAGCCGGTATTCGCCCTGATCCACCAGACCTACTTGCTGCTGGCCGAAAAGGTCGCCGAGGCAGTGGATGAGGTGGAGGGGATCGACGAGGACGAGCGCGAGCAGCTGCGTTTCGCCACCAAATCGGTGCTCGATGCGATGAGCCCGTCCAACTTCCCGCTGATGAACCCGGTCGTGCTCGAACGTACGATCGAGCAGAAGGGCGAGAACCTGGTCAAGGGGATGGAGCGGCTCGCCGCCGACCTCGAAAAGGGCCAGCTGACGCATACCGACACCAGCCAGTTCGTGCTGGGGGAGAATGTCGCGGCAACGCCGGGCAAGGTGATCTACGAGACCGAGCTTTATCAGCTTATCCAGTATTCTCCCGCCACCGAGGAAGTGCTGGAAGTGCCGCTGCTGCTCTTCCCGCCATGGATCAACCGCTTCTACATCCTCGACCTCAACCCGAAGAAGAGCTTCGTCAAATGGGCGGTGGACCAGGGCCTCACCGTCGTACTGGTATCATGGCGATCGGCGGATGAAAGCCTCGCGCATATCGGCTGGGACGACTACGTTCGCGCGCAGATCGAGGCGATCGACGTGGTGCGCGAGAGGCTGAAGGTGGGGCGCGTGCACGCGCTGGGCTATTGCGTGGCGGGCACCACGCTCGCCGCCACGCTGGCAATCCTGGCGCGGCGCGGGGAATCGCTCAAGGTCGCCTCCGCCACATTCCTGACCGCGCAGGTCGATTTCGAGGAGGCTGGCCAGCTCAAGCTGTTCACCGACGATGCGATGATGGAGCTGGTCAAGCGGGCGAGCCGTGGCGGCTATATGGACGGACGCTACATGGCCGCGACTTTCAACCTGCTGCGCGGCAGCGACCTCATCTGGAACTACGTGGTCAATCACTACATGCTGGGCGAGGATTATCCAGCCTTCGACCTGCTGTTCTGGAATGGCGATGTCACCAATTTGCCGGCCAAGTGGCACGCCGCATATCTGGAAAACTGCTATCGCGACAACCTCCTGGTGAAGCCCGATGCGCTGGAGGCGGACGGTACGCCGATCGACCTCGGGCTGATCGCGACGCCCGCCTATGTCCAGGCCGGGCGCGAGGATCATATCGCTCCGCCCGAGAGCGTATTCCGCCTGACCAAGACGCTGTCCGGCATCGTGCGCTTCGTGCTGGCGGGCAGCGGCCATATCGCCGGGGTGATCAATCCGCCGGACGCGCACAAGTACCAGTACTGGACGGGCGACAGGAGCGCCGCCTCGCTCGATCAATTCGTCTCCGGGGCGGAGGAGCATCCGGGCAGCTGGTGGCCCGACTGGCTCGTCTGGATTTCGGAGATCGACCCCAGGAAGGTGAAGGCCAGGGGGCGCCGCAAGCCGGGCTCCAAATCCAACCCGGCGATCGAGGATGCGCCGGGGCGATATGTGAGGATGCACTAGGAAAGGCAGGGACGAATTTCCCTACCTGAAATTGCCTGCCTTAAATCCATTGTGCACTGCACAAAAATTCCTTGACTTCGCGAGTGCAATGCATATTTTGTGCATCGCAGCATAAGGCTGCTTGTACGATTTGCACAGTGAGCGAGGAAACATGGCTGACACGAAGGACAATGATGGCAGTGCCGAACAGGCCTATGCCGCCGCTGCCTCCGAGCTGAAGCCGGAAAAGCCCGCCCCGGTGGTGCCGGCGGCAGAGGCCGCTCCGGTAGCCGCTAAGGAAGCTCCGGCCAAGAAGGCTCCCGCCAAAAAGACAGTGGCCAAGAAGCCCGTTGCCAAAAAGGCGGCCGCGAAGCGCAAGCCTGCAGCAGTGAAAAAAACTCCGGCGAAGAAGGCTTCCCCCAAGCCCGCAGTCGCCTCCCCCCAGACCCCCACAGTTACCGAATTGAAGGAAAAGATCATGGCCACCAAGACCAAGGACTTCACCGATATGATGAGCTCTTCCATGAGCGATGCCGTCTCCGAAATGCAGACGAAGGCTCAGGAAGCCTATGACAAGGGCACCGGCATGGTGTCCGACATGACCGAAATGGCCAAGGGCAATGTTGAAGCCGTCGTCGAAAGCGGCAAGATCATGGCTGCCGGCATGCAGGACATGGGCAAGAGCTATGCCGACGACATGAAGTCGGCCTATGAGACCATGACCGCCGACCTCAAGGAAATGGCTGCGATCAAGAGCCCGACCGAGCTGTTCCAGCTGCAGGGCAAGATCATGCGCCGCAATTTCGACTCGATGGTCGCCAACAGCTCCAAGGGTGCCGAAAGCGCCATGAAGCTGGCGAACGACGTGTTCGCCCCGATTTCGGCGCGCGTGAACGTCGCTGTCGAGAAGCTGTCGAAGGCCGCCTGAGGCACTTCCTTCTTTCCTCGCCGGGCTCTCCTCTCCCCCCGGCGACAGAATCGGGCCGGATAGCGTCAGCGCTGTCCGGCCCGTACTGCTTCAGGACGCAAAATTTCCGCGCCATCTTGCACCCGACAGCCGCGATACGATATCTGGCAGCGCCATGACCTTCGAAGCCGAACCTACCCTTCTGTTGCCGTTGTCACTTTGCGCAGGTCCGGGTGACGATGATGGCGGTCCGGGCACAGGCACGCCCGGTGATGGCGGCGACGGCGAGGGGGAAGGGCAGCTCGGCCTTGCCACCAAGACCCGCGCCAAGCCCAAGAAACCCAGCCAATACAAGGTGCTGATGCTGAACGACGACTACACGCCGATGGAATTCGTCGTGATGGTCCTCAAGCGCTTCTTCCGCATGGACCTGGAACAGGCGACGCGCGTCATGCTCCATGTCCACCAGCGCGGCGTGGGGGTGTGCGGCATCTTCCCCTATGAGGTGGCCGAAACCAAGGTGAACCAGGTGATGGATTTCGCTCGCGAGAACCAGCACCCGCTGCAATGTACGCTGGAAAAGGCCTGAGCGCCTGGGCGACGTAACCTGAACGTAACCATCATAGGACGGCGCGCGACATTATCGGGGCATGACCTCGCGCGCATTTCTCGCTAAGGGCCATGACCTGCATCTGCATTGAGCCCTGTCGAGACCGACCTTGTCGAACTTCATCACCGCCACGGACCGCTATATCTTCCGGCTCGTCCTCGTGCCGATGATCGGTATCTTCGTGCTCGCGGCCAGCCTGTTGCTGCTGGAAAAGATGCTGCGGCTGTTCGAATTCGTCTCGACCGAAGGCGGACCGATCAATGTCGTGTTCGAGATGCTCCTGAACCTCATTCCCGAATATGCGGGCCTCGCCATCCCGCTGGGGCTGATGCTCGGCATCCTCTTCGCATTCCGCAAGCTGGCCATATCGAGCGAGCTCGATGTGATGCGCGCGGTCGGCTGGTCCTATGCCCGGCTGCTGCGCGTGCCCTATTTGATGACGCTGGCACTGATGGCGCTCAATTTCGCAATTGTCGGTTACCTCCAGCCCAAGGCGCGCTTTGCCTATGAGGAGATGGAGTTCGAGCTGCGTTCGGGCGCGCTCGGCGCGTCGATCAAGGTGGGCGAGTTCAACGCGATCGAGGACCGCATGGCGCTGCGCATCGAATCGAGCGAGGACGATGGCCGCAAGCTGCAGGGCATTTTCGCCCGCCTCGCCAATGATGAGGGGCAGGTGCTGTCGATCTCCGCACGGGAAGGGCGTTTCCTCGCCAATCGGGAAGATCGCAACACCATCGTCCTCAGGCTGACGGATGGGACCATCGTGCATGACGTTCCCGACGGGTCGCCGCGCGTGCTTAGCTTCAGCCAGCACGATCTGCCGATCGACCTCCCGGCGCTCGAACGCTTCCGCGAACGCGGGGAGGATGAGCGCGAATATATCCTGCCCGAACTGCTGGAGATCGGCTGGAACTCCGAAGTCTCGGCAGAAGATCGCGCGGGCAGCCTTGCCAATTTCAACTATCGCATGGTCGAAGTGGTGATGATGATCATGCTGCCGCTGCTGGCGGTGGCGCTGGCCGTCCCGCCCAAACGGTCGACATCGGCGCTGGGCATTTTCCTCTCCATCGTGATCGTGGTCGCCTATCACAAGGTCAATCAGTACGGGGAGGATGTGGCGCAGCTGGGCCGGGTCGATCCCTATCTTGCGCTATGGGGGCCCTTCGTGGTGCTCTTCGCGCTGATCGCCTGGATGTACTACCAGATCGCCTATGTCCCCGGCGGACAGCCGATTGCCGGGCTGGAGAATGTCTACGCCAAGCTCGCCAAGCGGGTGAAGAAGCTGTTCGGCCGCGCACGGCGCAATGCCGATCCCGTGACCTCGGATGCGGAAGATTCTGCCCTTGCTGCTTGATTTCTTTCCTTCGCGCCAGCTGACCATCTACCTGGCCAAGATGTTCGCCGTGCGCATCATCGCCGTGCTGGCGATGCTGGTCATGGTGCTGCTGATGCTCGACCTGCTCAGCCGCACGGGCGACATCCTCGCCGTTCCGGGCAATGGGCAGGACGATTTGCTGACCTATGCGAGCCTGCGCGCGCCGCAACTGGTGCAGCGCTTCCTGCCCTATTCGGTGCTGCTGGCTACGATCATCACGCTTGCCGGGCTCAACCAGAACAGTGAGGTGACGGCGATGAAGGCCGCGGGGCTCTCCGCGCACCAGATCCTCGCCCCGCTGCTCCTGACCGCACTGATCGTGTCGGCCTTCACCTTTGTTTTCAATGAGCGTGTCGTCACCCGCGCCACCGCAACGCTGAAGGCCTGGCAGGATGTCGAATATGGCCAGGTGCCGGACGATCCGGGAACGCGCTTCAATGTCTACTTCAATGACGGGAACGACGTGCTGATGGCGCGCACGCTGTCCGGCACGGGAGAGGACACCGTGCTGACCGGCGTCACCTTCTATGAGCGGGACGATTCCGACATGATCGCGCGCCAGGTTACCGGCAGCCGCGCCACCTTTGCCGCACCGGGCTGGCTGGTGGAGGATGCCGAGGTCTTCACCGTCGCCACCACGCGCACGCAGATGGCGGAGGAGCCGCTGCTGGTCGCCCCCGGCACCACGCTCGACCAGGTGGGCTTGCGCCGCGTCGATCCCGATGCCGAGACGCTGGGCGAGCTGGCGGATTCGATCGACGCCCTGAAAGCCGCTGGGCGCCGTACGGCAGAGCTGGAGGGGCGCTGGTGGCACAAGATTTCCGGGCCGCTATCGGCCGTGCTGATGCCGCTGCTGGGCGCGGTGGCGGGCTTTGGCCTCGCGCGCTCGGGCAACCTCTTTATCCGCGCGGTGCTGGGTATGGCGCTGGGCTTTGCCTATTTCGTGGTCGAGAATGCCGCACTCGCCATGGGCAGCTTCGGCGGATACCCGCCGCTGCTGGCGGCCTGGGCGCCGTTCTTCCTGTTCTTCCTGGTCGGAGAAACGGTGCTGATCAGGACGGAGGAATAGGCGTCTAGTCCCGCCGCCCCATCGTGCTGCGGCTGATTTTCATCACCAGCGGAAGCATGCCCTTGTGAATCGCACCCTGATAGGTCGATTCTACGCCCAGATGCGCGCTGATACGGCAATGCGCCTCATGCAGCGAGTGGTAGGGCAGGCTGGGCAGCAGGTGATGCGTAGCGTGATAGCGCAGACCCACGGGAGCCCAGAAGCCGGCCACAATGCTCGGCACGTTGACGGAGTCGAGATATTGCGCGGTCACGCTCATGCGCTCGCCGTCATTCTCCCACAGATGCGCGACCATGGTGCGCAGCTGGTTGAAGAAGGCGACGAAGGCGGTGACGGCCATCGCCACCAGCAGCGGCTTCCAGCCGAGCCAGAAAGGCGTCGTCAGCAGGAACATCGCCCAGATGCTCGAACCGACCTGTTGCCAGCGGAACCAGCGGCGCTGCTCCTCGGTCTCCGGCTCGCGGCGGCGGAAGGCAGGGTTGATCGAGAGCGAGGAGACGCGCTCCCACGCCCATTTGCGAACTGGCGGGATGACGAGGCCGATGGGCGCGATCACGCCCCAGCGCAGCAGCAGACCCACCGGCGCCAGCAGCGCGACGAGCAGGAACAGCGGCAGACTCCACGGCTTCATCAGCGCCAGCGGAAGGTATTCGGGATCCTCCGGCGTGCCATAGCGCATGCGCGAATGGTGGATCGTATGCACCTGCTCATACATCAGGCTGGGCGTCAGCAGCGGAATGCCGACGAGGAGGTTCCACGTGGTGCGGAAACCGGGCAGCGCATTGCGGTGCAGATGCGTGATTTCGTGGATAAACAGCAGCGCGCGATAAAGCGCGACGAAGCTCACGAAGCCGCTCAGCAATGCCAGCCAGAGGGGCTGCAGCAGGATCGCGCCAGCCAGCGCCGCATAGCCGACCAGCGCCGAGATGATCATGTCCGGCCAGTAGATATCGGGCCTTGCGGTGCTGATATCGCGCGTCAGCTCTGCCGCGGCGCGCAGCATAGCCTTGTCGTCCGGAATCTCCGACTTGCGCAGCGGTGTGGCGGCGCTGTTGCCTTCGGCGGCAGGGTCAAGGGTCGTCTGGTAAGCGGTCATGGCGACAGTTCTCGGGGAAGACTCCTGAAGGACGTGACGGGCCTTGTCCTTGCGGCACGTCAAAGGCCTGCTTGACATCGCGCGCAAAGCATAAGCAGAGCTAACCGCGAATGAACAGCTGCACATGCAAGGGCGTAACTTGGCCGACAAAATAGATATTGTGCCGGTTTCCGGCAAGGGTGAGCTCAATGCCTTTATCGATCTCACTTATCGGCTGAATGCAAATGACCCGAATTGGGTGCCGCCATTGCGCGCCGACATGGTCGAATTGCTCACCCCCGGCCGCAACCCGTTTCACGAACATGCGCGCATGCAATTGTTCCTCGCCCGCCGCGATGGCCGCGACGTAGGCCGCATCTCCGCGCATATCGACGAACTGGCGCTGGAACAGCCGGTGGAGCAGGGCATGGGGCCCGGCACCGGCAATTGGGGCCTGCTGGAAGCAGAGGACGAAGCGGTAGCCCATGCGCTGATGGCTGCGGCGGAGGACTGGCTTCGCGGCCAGGGCATGACCCGCTCGCTCGGCCCGATCAGCCTCTCCATCTGGGAGGAGCCGGGCCTCCTCACCATGGGCCACGACCATCCGCCCATGGTGATGATGGGCCATCACAACGCTGCCTATGAAGGCTGGGTCGAAAGCGCCGGATACGAAGTCGCCAAGCGGCTGCTCACCTATGACCTGGAGGTGGGCGACGGCTTCCCTTCGATCGTCAACCGCATCGTCAAGTCGGGCGAGCGGAACGAGGCGATCACCATTCGCAATGTCGACAAGGGCAAATTCGCCGAAGAGGCGGAGATCATCATCGGCATCTTGAACGAGGCGTGGTCGAAGAACTGGGGTTTCGTGCCTTTCACCGAGACCGAGAAGGCCTATGGCGCCAAGAAGCTGAAGCCGATCATCCTCGAAGGCGCGAACATGATTGCCGAGGTGGATGGCGAACCGGCTGCCTTCATGATCTCGCTGCCCGACCTCAACGAGAAGCTTAAGGACATGAACGGCAAGCTCCTCCCCTTCAACTGGGCGAAGATCCTGTGGTGGCTGCGCAATCCGCAGGGCGCCGGTTTCCGCGTGCCGCTGATGGGTGTGGTGCGCAAGTACCAGAACACAAGGCTGGCGAGCCAGCTGGCCTTCATGATGATCGAATATATCCGCCGCTACGCCGTGGGTGAGCACGGCGCGAAGCGCGCGGAAGTCGGCTGGGTGCTGGAAGACAACAAGGGCATGATCGCCATCGCCGATGCGATTGCGGCCACGCAGAACCGCGAATACCGGATTTACACCAAACCGCTGTAATCCCGCCCGTAGAGGTGGGAACGGATGGTGCCTTTTCCCGTTGATGAAAGCATGGCGGTAGCCTGCCGCCCGTTCAGGGGTATCCATGGCCAGCGTAAAGCACAAAAATCCGAAGTCCGGCACGCGGAACGTCCGGGTGCTGCTGGTGGAAGACGATCCTATCCTCTCGCTCGATCTGGAGCAGGCGCTGCGCGAAGCGGGCGCGAACGATGTCGTGATCTGTGCCAGCATGGCAGCCACCGTTGCCGAGCTGGAGCGCAAGGCCCCCGATGCGATTATCCTCGATGTGCACCTGGCCGATCGCGACGACGGCTGGGCGCTGGCGGAAATCGTCAGCATGCTGGGTCCGAAAAAGCCGCGCATCGCCTTTTCGACCGGTTCGCCGCAGGATATCCCGCCGCAAGTGCGCGAGATGGGTTGTGTGTTCGAAAAGCCCTATGATCCGGCGCAGCTTGCCGACGTCCTGCTCAACCAGAAGAAGACCGGCTTTATCGCCCGCCTGCGCGGAGCGCTTGGCTAACCGCGCGCCTTAGCGGGGGACGCTCCCCAAAACGTCCCCCGCAGCCCCCTGTTTTCCCGGTTCGACCAGGTGCCGCATCAGCAGCAGGCGTTCATCGATGTAGGCCACTTGTTGCTTGATCCTGGCAATTGCAGCGGCGTGCTGCGCTTCCCAGCTCGACGCATCCGTCGGACTGTCCGGACGTGTCTGCTCCTCAAGCTCAGTCATGGCCCTACCCCCAAGTAGCATCGATGCACCCATTTTACTGCGCCGGGCGATTCGCGTGCGTGATCGGCGTCACACCGCGAAAAAACTGCGTGAGGTCGGGGGTGGGAAACCAAAAAGGCCTCCGCCCGGTTTCGAGCGGAGGCCTTTCGGGATCGTGTCACCGGCCGCTTGGACGGGAGGGGGGATCTCGGCGGGTGACAGGGGGATAATGCGCGGAAAAGCCACCGGTTCCCGGCGCTTTGCAAAAAACTTCCGCAATGATTCAGCGGGGCGGCGGGCCACGGCTTGCAATTGCTTCCACATGGTTCGATGGCAGGAACAAGCTATTGGCTGGGGGCAGGAACCCATCGCAAAGCAGTGCGTTGGAAGCGAACCATCAACCGGGAAGGGTTATTGCATGTCAATCGGGGCCGAAGTCGCCGCTCATCTTCCGTATCTGCGTCGCTATGCGCGCGCTCTCACCGGGTCGCAACAGACCGGTGATGCCTTTGTCAAAGCTACGCTGGAAGCAGCCCTCGCCGATGCCGAAGTCGCCGAAAGCCTGCGCGGCGGGCGCGTCCCGCTCTACCGCGCATTCAACAAGATGTGGTCCAGCGCCTATCTCGAGGTTGCCGGGAATGACGGTGGCGCCTCGCTGCATGAGGTTGCCGCGCAGGACCAGCTGAAGAAAATCACGCCGGTCAACCGTCAGGCGCTGCTGCTCACCACTGTCGAGGACTTCACGCCGGAAGAAGCGGGCGAGATCATGGACATGTCCGCTGCGGATGTGGAAGCGCTGGTGCGCGAGGCGGTGTCCGAGATCGATCGCGAAAGCGCCACGAGCGTGCTGATTATCGAGGACGAGCCGCTGATTTCGATGCAGCTGGAAGACCTCGTCCGCTCGCTAGGCCACGATATCTGCGGTACGGCCGCCACGCGCACACAGGCGCAGGAAGTGGTCGCCAAGGCAACGCCGGGCCTGGTGCTTGCCGACATCCAGCTGGCCGACGGGTCCTCGGGCCTTGATGCGGTGGATGATATCCTCGCCGATATCAGCGTGCCGGTGATCTTCATCACCGCTTACCCTGAGCGCCTGCTGACGGGGGACCGGCCCGAGCCGACCTACCTCATCACCAAGCCGTTCCAGGAAGACACGGTGCGCGCGGCGATCAGCCAGGCGCTGTTCTTCGGCTCCAGCCGCCCGCTTTCCTGAGCATGGGAAGGGCGCCGGTCAGTCCGGCGCCCTGTCCTTGCGGCGGTGGCTGACGAGATACCAGGCCAGTGCCATGGAGGCGGCCGCTCCTATCACATTGGCCAGCAATTCCGCTCCATAGACTGCATCGGCGCCCCATGCGCCTTGCAGCAGCGCGGCGAAGGGCACCATGATGATCAGAACACGGGCCAAGGACAGGCCTAAAGCGGTCGAGGCATGGTCTATGGCGTTGAAACTGCCATTGCCCATGATGAACAGGCCATAGGCGGCGTAGCCCCAGACCGAAATCTGGAGATAGCGCGCGGCGGCCTCTACCGTTGCCGCATCCTCGCTGAACAATCCGGCGAACCAGAAGCGCGCGAGATAGAGGACGAGCGCGGCGAACATGCCGTAGGCCACGCAAAAGCCACCCGCCTGCAACATCGCCGCGCGCACCCGGTCGTACCGTTCCGCGCCCCAGTTCTGTCCCACGATCGCACCGATCGAGCCCGACAGGCCGAGCAGCGGCACTACCGCCAGCATCTGCAACCGTCCGCCCACGCCGAAGCCGCCCACCGCCGCCTCTCCCGCCTTGGCGAGGAAAGCGGTCATGACGGCAAGGCCGACCGGGTTGATCGAATTGGTGAAGGCGGCAGGAACCGCCACGCGCGCCACGTCCTTCACGCCCTGAGCAAGGTTGCCGCCTTTCAGTGCGGACAGGCGGAAGGGAATCTCCCCACGCTGCACCAGCCAGAAACCGACGCCCGCGCCCAGCACGAAACCGCCGATGGTGGCATAGGCGGCCCCGGCAATGCCGAAGCCCGGAAAGCCGAATGCTCCGCCGATCAGGATCGGGTCGAGCACCCAGTTGGAGAGCGCAAAGCTGATCGAGACCACCAGGCTCGACTTCGCTGCCCCTTGCGCGCGCAGCACGCCGTTGCATCCCGAAATGGTCAGCAGCAGCGGGAACCCCAGCGCATAGGGCATCATGTAGAGGCCCGTCTGGCGCAGCATCTCGCCATCGGCCTGCAGCAGGGTGAACAGCGCGTCATGGCCGAGGAACAGCGCGGCGGCGATGGCGAGGCCGGTGGCAAGGCCGATCAATATGCCCAAAGTCGCGCAGCGGCTCGCCCGCTCGTCATGCCCGGCGCCCAGCGCGCGGCTGACGACCGAGCTGGTGCCCGCCATCACGCCCACGCCGAGGCTGGAAAGCGCGGTGACGACCGGGAAGATGAAGCTCATCGCGGCAAGCTCGGTCGCGCCGAGCTGGCCGACGAAATAGGCATCGACGAGGCCGATGGAGACCATCGCGGTCACGCCTATGATGAGCGGCGACGTCTGCCGCACAAGGTGCCCGGTGATCGAACCGCGCGTCAGCTTGGCTTTCTGGCTCATCTGCGCGCGCTTTGCCTCGCGCTCAGGGCGCGATCAAGACCTTGCACTGGTTCGTGCGCTTTTTGAGGCTTTCGAACACGTCGGGCGTATTCGCCAGATCGATCGTATCGGTTACCAGCAGCCGCGGCTGGATCGCCCCCTGGTCGAGCGCGTCGAGCGCCGCCTCGAACTCCGGCACGGTGAAGAATGCGCTGGTGATGAGCCGCACCTGCCGCGACAGCATGGGGAAGGTGTGGATCGTATCGGGCCTGGTGCACAGGCCCAGCAGGACGATGCTGCCATCGGGGCGCACCTGCTTCACCGCCTGGTCGATCAGGCCGGGAATGCCGACGCATTCGAAGACGATATCCGCCTCGCCGCCCAGTCCCTCGATCGCGCTTTCGACCGGGTTTTCCGGATCGACCACGAACACATTCGCGCCCATTTCCAGCGCGAGGTTCTTCTGGAATTCGGAGATATCCTGCACCGCCACCTTGCCCGCGCCGAAGCGGCGCGCCCAGAAGGCGACGGCGAGGCCGATGGGACCGGCGCCGAGCACCAGCACCTTGTCGCCCGTCTTCATGCCGGACAGGTTGATGCCGTGCAGCGCCACCGCCAGCGGCTCGATAATCGCGCCATCGGCCAGCGTCAGGTCGCTGGGCAGTGTCACGCACTGGTTGGGACGGGTGACGGCATATTCGGCATAGCCGCCACCCTGCAGGCCGAATTGCTCGCACCATTGCACCGTGCCCTTGCGGCAGGCTTCGCACTTGCCGCAGCTCTTCAGCGGGATGACGGAGACGAGGTCGCCCACCTTCTGGCCGGTCGCTCCCTTGCCCAGCGCCACCACTTCGCCGGCGAATTCATGGCCCAGCACGTCGCCATGCTTGCAGCCATAGGCGGCATCCTCGGTCATATGCAGGTCGCTGCCGCAAATGCCGCAGCGGCCCACCTTGACCACCAGCTCTCCCTCGCCCGGCGTCGGGTCGGGGATTTCCTCGAAAGCGAGCGGCGTGTGCAGGCCCTGGAAGGTGACGGCTTTCATGTGCCTACTCCGCCGAGATCCGCAGGACCGGCTTCACCACCGAGCCATCCTCGCTGGCATGGATAGCCTCGTTAATCTGGTCGAAGTCGAAGTATCCGATCAGCTTTTCGAAGGGGAACTGGCCCTTCACGTGATAGTCGAGCAGCTCGGTCAGGAACGGGCCGACATCGCTGTCACCGCCGAGGATTCCCATCACCGTGCGCCCGCCGCCCATCATGGCGGCTTCGTTGAAGGTGAGGTTGTCCGCCGGGTCGGACGCGCCGACGATGCCGCAAATGCCCTTGGGCGCGAGCAGGGCCCACGCCCCCTCGATCACCGAATTGATGCCGGTGGTGTCGAGAACATAGCCGAGGCCCTGCGGCACCAGTTCCTTGATCTTGGCAATGGCATCATCCTTCGCGTTGAAGGCGTGGGTGGCACCCAGCTCCTTCGCGAGCTCCAGCCGCGCGTCATTGACGTCCACCGCGATGATCGGATCGGCACCGGCGATCTTCGCCGCCATCACCGCCGCCATGCCGACAGTGCCTGCACCGAAAATGGCAATGGGCATGCCCTTGCGCACCTTCATGCTGCGCAGCACCGCGCCCGCGCCGGTCATCAGGCCGCAGCCGATGGGGGCAATGCGTTCGAGCGGGATCGCGGCGGCGCTGTCGGGCACTTTCACCGTATTCGCCTGATGCGCGATGGCATGGGTGGCGAAGGAGGACTGGCCGAAGAAATTGGCGTTCATTGTCTCGCCATTCTGGAACATCACCGGCGAGCCGTCCGCGCGCGTGCCGGACCAGTTGTGCGGGAAGAAATTGTAGCAATAGGTCGGCGCGTCGATATCGCAGGACGGGCAGGAGCCGCAGCTGTTGAAGCTCATCACCACCCGGTCCCCGGGCTTGGCAACGGTGACCGCGCTGCCCACTTCCTCGACGATCCCGGCGCCTTCATGCCCCAGCACCACCGGATGCGGCACGGGCAGCTGCTCGTCACGCACGGCCATGTCGGTATGGCACACGCCGCAAGCGACCATGCGCACGCGCAATTCGTCGGGGCGCAGCGCGTCGAGCTCGACATCCTCGATGGAAAAGGGCTGCGAATTGCCGCGGCAGATGGCGGCGCGGGCGGGGGTGGTCATCGAAGTCTCTTCCTCTCTCATTCGTCATTGCGAGGAGCCGGAGGCGACGCGGCAATCCAGACCGGATCGCGAGACGCTCTGGATTGCTTCGCTTCGCTCGCAATGACGGTCCTATCTTCCTAGTCGTTCAGCGGCTTGATCGGCCCCAACTGCATGCCGCCATCGATCATCACATGGCTGCCGGTCATGTAGCTGCCTGCGTCCGAGGCGAGCAGCAGGGCAAGCGGCTTGATCTGGTAGGTTTCGGCCATGCGGCCCACCGGCACCAGCTCGTCCCACGCCTTCTTCGCCGCCGGGTTCTTCTTCACCCAGCCGTCGCCGATATTGGTGACGAAGGGGCCGGGCGCGATGGCGTTCACGCGGATGCCGTAGGCGGCGAGTTCATAGGCCGAATGGCGCATGAAGTGCTTCACGCCCGCCTTGGCCGCCATATAGGGCACGCCGACAATCGCCTCGTTCACCTCGGCCGCATTGGAGCTGGTGATGACGATGGAGCCGCCGCGGCGGTAGCCCTTCTTCTCATTCGCCTTCATCACCCGCGCCGCTTCGCGCACCGTGTGGAACACGCCGGTCAGGTTGATCGCGATCGAGGTGTCCCACTTCTCCTTGGAATAGACGTCGATCTGGCCGTTCGGATTGCGGTCGCCCTCGGGCGTCCAGAAGCCGTCACCCACGTCGAGGCCGGCATTGGCGAAGGCGACGTCGCAGCCGCCATAGGCCGCGACATGGCCGTCGAACGCCCTAGCCACCTGGTCGAGATTGCGCACGTCGACCCCGGCCGCACGTGCCTCATGACCCGCGTCGCGCAGCCTCTTCGCTTCGCGCTCGGCACCAACGGCATCCACATCGGTCAGCGTGACCTTGGCGCCAGCCTCGGCCAGCACCTCGGCATAGGCGAGGCCGATGCCGGAGGCTGCGCCGGTGACGAGGCCAGAGCGGCCCGTCAGGTCGAACTGTTCGAGTGTACCCGGCGTCTGGCTCACAGGTAGAGCTGCTTGTTGATCGCGATGCCGTTCTCTTTGCAGTAGGTCTCGTAGTGATTCATGAACCACCACACGTCGAGCGTTTCGACGAAATTGCCGTCCTCGTCGTAGAACTCGTTGGCGCCCTGCATCCAGAAGAAGGCCTTCATGCCGTCTTCCTCGTCAGTCACCAGCGTGTGCGCATGGCCGGGGAATTCGGTGATGAAGTCTCCCGGGCGGCAGACCCAGTCATATTCGAGATAGCGGAAACTGCCTTCCAGCCCGATCGCCCAGACCATGCCACGATGCTTGTGCGTGCCGATCACGCCCTTGGACTTGATCCACAGCACATTGGCATAGACGTTGTTGCGCACGTCGAAAGCGAGGTGGCGGATCGCCGCATTGTCGCCGAAGGGAACCCACGGGCTCTCCTCCTCCGACGGGCCGACATAGGTGCCGGCGATGCAATATTGATCGAGCATGTTCTGGTGCGCTTCGGGCACGTTGACGATCTTGAACGCGCCCGAAGGCGGGGCCTTCATCCCGCCGAGCTGCTTTTCCTGCGTGGCCATCGTTACCTCTCCCTTACAGATAGAGCTTCTGGTTGATGGGAATGCCGTGTTCCTTGCAGTGGTTCTCGTAGTGTTCGATGAACCACCACACGTCGACCGTATCCATATAGGTGCCCTGGGCGTCGTAGAATTCGATCGGGCCGTTCATCCAGCCGAACAGCTTGCAGCCTTCGGGATGTTCGGTGACCAGCGTATGCGCCTCGCCCGGTGTTTCCAGGATCAGGCCGCCCGGCGTGCCCACCCAGTCATATTCCAGATAGCGGACCGAACCCGTCAGCGTGACCATCGTCACCGTGCCGCGATGCAGGTGGGTGCCGATCGTGCCCGGACCCTTCATCCACAATATGTTGGAATAGGTGTTGGTGCGCACATCGAAGCTGAGGTGCTTGATGGCGGCATTGTCGCCGAAAGGAACCCATGGGCTGTCTACATCGGTTTCCGCATCGATATAGCGGCCGCCCGGACTCAGCCGTGCGACTGTATCGCGGTACGCCCAAGGCACATCGACGATTTCCTTGGTGTCGGACGGGGGGGCTTTCAGTTTGGTGGCCATGATGATTGTCTCCCTTATCGGATCAGTGTGTCGACATAGTCGGCGCCGATGCCGACCTTGTCGTAATGTTCGCGCGCCATGGCGATGTAATCGAAGACATCGAAATGGGCGGTGGTGTTGCCCTGTTCGTCCAGCCACATCAGCGGACCGGAGACGACGAAGAAGACCTTCATCGGGTCAGGGTGTTCATAGGATACCAGCGTGTGGCTCTCGCCCGGCGTCTCGAAGATGAAGTCGCCTGCCGTGGCGGTCCATTCATGCTCAAGATAAGCCCATTTGCCGCTGATCGTGTAGGCCCAGATGGGCTTGGGGTGGTAGTGCCGGTTCACGATGGTGGCCTTCCTGGCCATCAGCACGTCCGCCCACATGTTGAGGCTGGGGCTGATCCATACCGGCTTGGAATAGACATCCTCCACGATGGGGACCCAATATTCTTCCGGCCCCTCCGCAATCTTGGCCATATAGGCTTCGGGCTTGGCGCCGGGGCGCAAGGCGTGGGGCACGGGCGGCGTGCCGGCCCATGGTTCGGTAGTCGGTGCTTCGGGCATGAGGGTTCCTTCAGGCAGCTCTCGGTAAACCGGTCCCGTCTGGCGCGGGACTCGGCGAAGTTGACAATGTCTAAGGAGTACTTTGGACCCTAAACGGTCTCTGCCACAAGCCCCTTGCGCGCCAGCACGGCAGGCGCGGTTTCCTTCAGCCCCATGGCAACAAAGCCGCTGACGATGGAGAGGCCGATCAGCAGCCACAGGAAGCTGTCCATGCCGAATGTGTCGTTCAGCGCGCCGCCGATGATCGGGCCGAACACGCCGCCCAGTACCTCGCAGCTGCCCATGGCGAGGCCGAGGACGGTGGCGTGGTGGACCGGCTTGAAGGTCTCGGAAGGAATGGTGGCCATGAAGATCGGGAACACGCCGTTCACCGCCCAGCCGACGAAGAAGATCGCCGCAAGGCCGAAAGCGCCGCCTTCGTAATACATCGCGCCGAGCGGGCCGAGCACGGCCAGCAGCGGCAGCCAGACCATCACCGGCTTGCGGCCGATCACGTCGGACAGGCCGGCAATGGTGAAGCTGTAGATCGCCGCGGCAATGCCCAGCGAACCCATGATCCAGCTCATGGTGGAAGGATCGTATCCTTTCACCTCGGTCAGGTAGAGCGGCATGAAGGCCCAGGTGGTCACGAAATGGGCGACCATCAGCACGCCCACGACCACGCAGATCCACATGTTGCGGACCTGCAGTGCGGCGGCGACATCGGCGAAGTAATTGCCCGATCCGGCCTTCTCCTCCTCCGCGGTTTCGGCGGGCTTTTCCGGCTCTTCCAGCATGAACCAGATGAGGGCTGCGGACAGCAGTCCGGGTACGGCGGCGAGATAGAAGGCCTCACGCCAGCTGAAGGCGGTGGCGAAGGCCACCAGCACCACCGGGGCGAGGAAGCTGCCGAGCAGGTTGGAACCGAGGTTCTGCGCCACGCCCTGCGCCAGGCCGCGCCGCTTGGGATCGACTTCGCTTGCCACCATTGCATGGCTGATCGGCATCACGCCGCCCTCGGCCGCGCCCATCAGCAGGCGGGCGGCAAAGAGGAAAACGAAGCTGGTGGCGATGCCCGACAGGAAGGAGCAGAGCGAGAAGGCGATTGTGGCGATCACCAGCAGCAGCTTGCGCTTGCCCAGGCTGTCCGACAGGCGGCCGACGAAGAAGGCCGCGATCGCCCAGCTGAAGGACAGGCCGCTGGCGAGCAGGCCGATCTGCGTCTGCGAAAGCTGCAGCTCCGGCTCCACGAAAGGCATCAGCGCGTTGAGCGCCTGCCGGTCGAAGAAGACGATGCCGAAATTCAGCGCCAGCAGGAACACCAGCAGCGTCTGGTAGGCGGGTGAATTCTTCATCCAGTTGCCGGTCGGCTGCCCGGCCGCGGTCGTGCTTGCCATTGTTCTTATGTCCTATCCGAAGGGCCTGATGGGGTTGGAGCCGTCCCAGTCGCGGCTCGCTTCCCAGAAGCGGGTGAAAGTCTCATTCATGCCGGGGGTGACCGGTAGCAATTCGAGGAAGCCGGAGGCCGGGCCCGATCCGTTGTCGAGATAGACCACTTCGCCGCCCGTCGGCACGGCGGCGCGATAGGCTTCGTGGTAGCCGCGGGTCTGGTAGTCGGCGCTGGCGGCATCCACATCCGCGCAGGCGATGCCGAGATGGTGGAAGCCCCAGCCGCGCAGCTTGCGGGTTTCCCGGTAGACGCTGGGATTGTCGTCGAGCGGCTGGATCAGCTCGATCAGCATGTGCCCGGCAAAGCCCATGGCGAGAGCGATGTCGGCGGTGCTTTCATTGCCGCGATAGGTCTGTCCCGGGGTCAGCAAATTCGGCAGGACGAAGAAGGGGCCGGCCTTCATGTCGCGCACCCAATGGCCGATCGCGGCCCTGAGGTCGGGCACAATGAATGCCGTTTGCGCCACGCCACCCATCGGCTGGCCGAAGCCGAGCTCATCTGCCATCGAATCCTCCCCTGCTGCCAGCCTGCGACCGGTCACGCCGCGCTTGGCTCGCCAATTAGGGCGACAAAGTCAATCTCGCTGTGTAATCTGCCCCGAAAAGGGAGAGAGCGGATGGCAACTCAGTTGAAGCCCGATACGGGCGAACCGAAGATCGATTGCAGCGAAGAGGAATGGCAGGCGCGGCTGGACCTTGCCGCCTGCTATCGCATCTTCGATCACATGGGCTGGTGCGAGGGGATCTATAACCACATCACCCTGCGCGTGCCCGGTGAACGCGATGCCTTCCTGATCAATCCCTTCGGCCTGATGTGGGACGAGGTGACCGCCTCCAACCTCGTCAAGATCGATGCGCAGGGCAACAAGCTGGCGGAGAGCCCTTACCCCGTGAACCTGGCGGGCTTCACCCAGCATGCGACCTTCCACAAGGCGCTCGATTGGGCGCATGCCATCGTCCATACGCACACGCCCGATACGATGGCGGTGTGCTGTTCGAAGGAAGGGCTGACGCCGCACAATTTCTACAGCTGCTTCTTCGAAGGGCTGGTGGGCTATCACGATTTCGAAGGCATCACCGTGCGCAACGAGGAAAGCGAGCGGCTGGTGCGGAATATCGGCAACAAGCAGGTGCTGATGCTGCGCAATCACGGCCCGGTTCTGATGGGAAAGACCATCTACGAGATGTTTTTCCTCTATTATATGTTCCAGCGTGCTTGCGAGGTGCAGGTGAAGACCTATTCGATCGGTGAACCGATCATCGTTCCGCCCGAAGTGATCGAGGTGCACCAGCGCGACCGCGACCTGATGCTGGTGGACGATTTCGGCAAGCTCGATTTCCGTGCCTGGACGCGGCGGATCGACAAGATCGACAGCTCCTGGCGCAACTGAGTATTGCCTGACCCCTCATGACCCAGATGACCGTCAATGACCGGCCGGTCCGTTTCGACATGGACCCGCAGACCCCGCTGCTGTGGGCGTTGCGCGATGCGGCGAACCTCACGGGCAGCAAATATGGCTGTGGCGTCGGCGATTGCGGGGCCTGCATGGTGCTGGTCGATGGCGAGGCGCTGCGGTCCTGCCTCATCACCCTGGCCGAAGCGGAGGGGCGCTTCATCACCACGATCGAGGGGCTGAGCGAGGATCGCAGCCACCCGGTGCAGCAGGCGATGGTGGCGGAGCAGGCGATCCAGTGCGGCTTCTGCACGCCGGGTATCGTGATGGCCGCCGCCGCGCTGATCCAGCGCAATCCCGATCCGTCCGAGGCGGATGTCAGGGAAGCCGTGCCGAATTTGTGCCGCTGCGGCGTCTACCCGCGCCTCGTCCGCGCGATCCAGCGGGCCGGGCGCGTCGCGCGCCGCCGGGAACGGATCAGCGCCGCGCCTGCGCCGGGTATCGATATGGAGGATGCTGCCCGCGCGGTTCCTGCCTTGCGGGCCGATAGCGCGGAATGAGCTGACCCGGCGCGCCTCGCAGCGCACCGGGCCGGTCATACTTCAACTCAGAAGCGCAGCCTTGCGCCGATGCTCGCATTCAGCGGCTCGGCGGGCTGGATGTTGTTGTCGCCATGCGCCGAGGGGTAATATTCCTCGTCGAACAGGTTCTCGACATTCAGCTGCAGCGAAACCTGTTCGCTGACGTCGAAATAGAGCGCCGCATCCACGCGGGTATAGGAAGGCAGCACGACATTGGTGCTGCTGCTGGCGAACTGGTCCGACATGTGGACCACGCCCGCGCCGATGCCGAAGCGTTCGGTCACGTCGTAGCGCGCCCAGGCGGTGACGTGATGCTCGGGCACCTGCTGCAGCGGCGTGCCGGCAACTGCGGAGGTGGTCGTCTGCGTGATCTCGCCGTCGAGATAGGCATAGCCGAGGCTGACATTGAGATTGGGTGCCAGCTCGCCCGCCAGCCCGATTTCGAAGCCATCCACCTGGCTTTCGCCCAGCGCGACGACCAGACCCGGATTGGCCGAGTCGGGTGCCTGAGTGTTGTCGCGCGTCAGGCGGAAGATGGCGGCGGTCAGGAACAGCTCGGGCTGGATCGACCACTTCACGCCGGCTTCGAGGTTCTCGAAAGTCTCCGGCTCCAGCGATGCGCTGGTAGCGTTGAGCACGGTGAACTGGTCGCCCGATTGCGGCAGGAAGGTCTCCGACCAGCTGGCATAGATCGAGACATGCTCGACCGGCTTCACCACGACGCCGAGGCGCGGGCTCCAGCGCGAATCCTTCCGCTCCGCATCGAAAGCGCCGATGATGTCGGAGGAGGTGAGGTCGAACTCGTCATAACGCACACCGCCGATCAGCTGCACTACGCCGAGGTCCATCTGCTCCTGCACATAGAAGGAGAAGGTGTTGAGGTCGGAGGTGCCGGCCCGCTGCGGCTCCAGGATGAAGGCGGGCGGGGCGATCACATCGGCCAGCGGCACGGTGATCGAGGTATCGGCGCCGCCATTGAAGCGTGCGCGGTCGCGGATGGAGTCGGTCTCCGAAGTGGTGAATTCCGCACCCACCAGCAGCGTGTGGCCGATGGCGCCGGTCTCGAACGTGCCGATCAAATTGGCCTGGCCGATCAGGTTCTCGCGATCGGTGCCGCTCTCGTAACCGGAAAGCGTCGCCGTGGTCGCGGTGGTGCCGCCACCGGGGACGAGGTTCGCATAGAACTTGTCGTAATCGGCATATTGCAGGCTCGCATTGAAGGCGAGCGCGCTGGAGAAGTCGTGGTCTACGCGCAGGCGGGCGATATGCACTTCGACATCGCTGAGATTGTAATCGGGATCGCCGAAGAAGGTCTCGTCATAGCCTTGCAGCGGTTGGCCATTGAAGCTGGGCACGCCGCGATCGACCACGCGCTCGTCATCGTCATAGGTGTAGCTGGCGGTGAGGCGCGTATCGGGACCGGCATTGATCGTCAGCGTGGGAGAGAAGCCGAAGAAGCGGCCTTCGTAGAAATCGCGGTGGCTGTCGAATTCTTCGTATGTGCCATTGATACGCAGCGCCACACCTTCGGACAGCGGTGTGTTCACGTCACCCGACAGGGCGAAGGCGCCGAATGTGTCGATCTCCGCAGCGGCACCCACGAAGCTGGTGCCGGTTTGCGCGGTCTTGCTGACGCGGTTGATCGCGCCGCCGCCCGCACCGCGGCCGAAGATCAGCGCATTGGCGCCCTTGAGCACCTCGACGCGTTCCACGTTGTAGAGCGAGCGGTAATATTGCGCATCGTCGCGCAACCCGTCGAGATAGAAGTCGGCGGTGGTTTCCTGCCCGCGGATGAACACCTCGTCGCGGTGGCCTTCGCCCGTCTCCAGGCTGACGCCGGGAACGAAGCGCAGCGCGTCGTTCAGCTGGGTGACGCCCTGATCCTCCATCTGGTCGGCGGTGATGATGCTGACGGCCTGCGGCACGTCGATCAGCGGGGTCGCGGTCTTGGTGGCGGTGGATCCGTCGGTTTCGGCATAGCCGTCACGCTCCCCGGTCACGACGATCTCGGTGCCAAGATAGTCGCGCTGTGCATCGTCCGTGGCATGGGCAGGCAGGGCGATGGCAATGGCGCTCAGGCTGGTGGCGAGCAGGGCAGCGCGGCGGAAGGAAACAGAGTTGATCAAGATACCCTCGGAAAACTAGCGTGTATTGCTTTGATGAGATTGATTTTCAAAAGCGCATCTATTGAGAGTCATTTGCACTTTCAACAGCAAATCCGAGCTCTTGGCGATCTTCCCGCGAGCGGCTAGGCACGAAATGCATTGAGAAGAGAGGCGAGCAAATGAAGGCCACGATCTGGCACAACCCGCGCTGCAGCAAGTCACGCCAGGCGCTGCAGGTGCTGGAGGAGAAGGGTTACGAGGTGGAGGTCATCCGCTATCTCGACGACCCGCCCAGCCGCGAAACGCTTGCCCGGCTCTACAAGGCGGCGGGCATGCGCCCTGCCGAGGGGCTGCGGCTCGGCGGGACCGATGCGAAGGAGCGCGGCCTGCCAGATGCGGATGACGACACGGTGCTCGATGCCATGGCCGCCGATCCCAAGCTGATCGAACGGCCGCTGGTGGAGACGGCAAAAGGCGTGCGGTTGTGCCGTCCACCCGAACGCATCGCGGACATCACCTGATCCGGTGATGGGGACAATTTACCGCCAAGACGTTGCAATGCTTCGCGCATTTTGCGAGGCTTGCTTTGTGACACAGCGACGCATCACGTGCACGGCCTTTCAGGGGGCTGCATTCTTCCAATGAACGGCAATGAACTGGCCCGGAGTCGCGGCATTCCGCGTCTCAAGGAGAAGATCAAGCGCGCGCTCGGCCCGGCCGGCGTGTTCTTCCGCGGCTTCCTTGAACATCCGCGCATGGTGGGTGCGATCCTGCCGTCCAGCCCGGCTGTCATCAAGGCGATGCTTGAGCCCGTCGACTGGGCAAATACGAAGCTGTTCGTCGAATATGGCCCCGGCGTGGGCACGTTCTGCCAGCCCGTGCTCGACCGCCTGCCGCGCGATGGCGAGTTGCTGGTGATCGACACCAACCCGCTCTTCATCGAATATTTGCGCAAGACCATCTCGGACAGCCGTTTCCACGCCGTGCTTGGTTCGGCCGAGGATGTGGAGGATATCGTGCGCTCGATCGGTCATGAGAAGGCGGACTATGTCCTCTCGGGCCTTCCCTTCTCGACCCTGCCCGAAGGCGTAGGCCCGGCCATCGCCTCTGCCACGGCACGGGTGATCCGCAAGGGCGGGGCTTTCCTGACCTATCAATATGCGGGCGCCGCGCGTGCGCTGACCGCGCGCCATTTCCCGCGCGTCACCTCCACCCGCGTGTGGGCGAATATCCCGCCCTGCGTGCTCGCCTGGGGCTGGCAGGACTGAGCGGGCACGCGCTCCGCAAAAAGATCTAGTCGAAGGTTTTCGAAAGGCTCTCGGACCCGCTGCCGGCCAGCTGCTGGTACATGGAAACGAGCAGGCCGCAGAGGATCATCGCCACTACCGCGCCCATAGCGCCATTGGTCAGGCCCAGCACGATATTGGTCGCGCTGCCGCCTCCGAATGCCGATGCAAGCAGCCCGGCCACCGCGCCGATCAGCAGGCTGATGACGAGATAGGCAATGAACAGCAGGGCGAAAAAGCCGAAGATCCGCCGCGAATGCGAGCCCGTCAGCGTCCAGGAGCGCTTCACTGCCGCCACCGGATTGCGCTGTCCCTCCAGCGCGACGACCGGCGTCGTCAGGCAGAAACGGACCGAAACGTAGAGCATCACCACCATCATCGCGATGGCGATGATCACGCCCAGCACGGCTGCCAGCGCCCCGCCGCCAATCAGGCCGACCACCGCGCTTACCAGCCCGGTGACAATCACCAGCGCGATCCCGATGGCGATGTAAGCAAGGATCATCAGCAGCAGGACACCGATCAGCGTGGGCAGGCATTGCGCGCCCAGCCGCAGCGCCTCACCCACCGTGGGGCGATCCGCGCCCATCAGCGCGATCATCGCGGTATAGCCGATCATCTGGAAGATTACGGCGAAGATAACATAGATAACAAGCGATCCGGCGACTTCGCCGAACATGGCGGCAAGCCGGTCGGGATCGGGATTACCCTGCAGGCCGGTCATCAGGTCGGGGAAGGCGACATACATCAGCATGCCCGGGATCAGCAGGAAGATCCCCGCGATCACCGCCAGCAATTGCCAATTGGCCTGCACCAGCGCAACGCCTTGCGACCAGGTGCGGTTCATGTCGAAATTCATGGGCCTGTCCCTCCTTCGTGCAAGTAGCTTGATAAACCGCGCAAGCTGCTTCACGCAATCGCCCAGCGATGGACAATACCCCCTTTCCCCCTGAGGCGCCCGAATGGCGCATGTCAGACAGCCCCGTCCCCTATCGCGAGGCGCTGGCCGCGCAGGAAGCGCGCAATGCGGCGATCCGTGCGGGAGAGGCGGCCGAGCTGATCTGGCTGCTCGAACACCCGCCGGTCTATACTGCCGGGACCAGCGCGGACCCTGCCGAAGTGCTCGACCCGCGTTTCGACGTGGTGGAAACCGGGCGCGGCGGGCGGCACACCTATCACGGGCCGGGCCAGCGCGTGGGCTATGTGCTGCTCGACCTGTCGCGCCGGGGCAAGGATGTGCGCCGCTTCGTGCATGGACTGGAGCGCTGGGTGATTGAGACGCTGGCGGGTTTCGGCGTCGAAAGCTGGGCGGTGCCGGACAGGGTGGGCATCTGGACGACGGACATTGACGGACGCGAGGCCAAGATCGGCGCCATCGGCGTGCGCGTGCGGCGCTGGGTGACGATGCACGGTTTTTCGGTGAACCTTTCGCCCGACCTTTCCCATTTCACCGGCATCGTGCCCTGCGGCATTGACGAGTTTGGCGTCACCAGCCTCGAACGGCTCGGGATCGACCTTGCGCCCGGGCAGTGGGATGAGGCATTGCGGGAAACGAGCGGCGCTTTTCTCGCCGCGCTGGAGGACGATACGTGACGACAAGAGGTCACCACCGACGCCTGGCCCTGGCTATTCCCGCGCTGATGCTGCTGGCATCCTGCGGGGACGAGGTGGAGGAGCCTGCCGGGGATGACGCGCGCGAGGCGTCGGGCGAGATCCTGCCCGGCTCGATCGACGATTCCATGATCGCCACAGACCGCGTGCGCTCGCAACCGCCATTGCTGCGCGAAGTGCCGGCGACGCCCAGCGCTGACGCAGCCACCGGTTCCGTGGATGCGGAAGCCGGTTCCGGGGAAACGCCGGAACCCGCGACCGTCGAGGAGGCGGGCCTTCCGGCGGCAGGAGAGCCCACCGAGTAGGCGCTGGTCGCTCAGGCGGGCATTTCCGCCCTGCGCAGCGTATAGGCCTGTTCGACTTCCGCCAGGTCGGGACCGCCCATCGAAAGCCTTGCCTGGTCCAGCAGGTCGTGCGCCTCGCGCTCCAGCCGTTTCGCGCGTCCTCCTGGGCCGATTGCCAGTGCGGCCTTGGCCAGCACGTCCAGCATCACCTTGGTTGATAGCGGGTTGGTCGCCGCCGCGCTGCGGATCGCACCGAAGCCGCGCGCGACATAGTGATCGAAATCATCAGGCACGGGGAAGACGCGGCAGGTCTCCGCATCCTCCTCGCAGACCCGCTTTTCCAGCCGCCGCTGGCCCAGCTCGGCCGTCGCCGCGCCCAGCCAGTGTAGCGCGGTGATTGCGGTGAAGGGATCGTTGATGCCGGGGGAGAGGGCGCGCAGGCCGATCTCCACCAGCTCGTCGATCAGGAATTGCGGGTCCTGTTCCGGCGTGCGCGCGGGGCCGAGATTGAACTGCTCTCGCAGCTTATTGCGGATATCGTCATCCAGCTTGCCGCCGCGCAATTGCGCCAGCTCTATTCCGTCATGGACGAAATCGCCCGTGCGCACTTTCAGCGCGATATCGCAATCGTGCTCGTCTCCGATGCGTGCAAGCTCGGTAAATTCGATCAGCTGGACATAGCCGGGACGGTCGGCATGGAGCGGCTCGCCTTCCGGGCTGGTGGTGGGGCCATCGTCCGAGCCTTCGTCCGGATAGGTCTTCTCGATCCCCTGGATCAGCCGCTTGCCGATCCCTTCCAGCACATTGGCAATGCGGATGCCGGAGGGGACGTGGTTGAGAAAGAACACCAGCACCGCAACCGACAGCGCCATCAGGAGGTAGGCGACGAGCAGCGAAAGCTGCGGCACGAAGCCGGGCAGGGCGGTTGCAGCGGCCTCAGCCGCGTCGGCTGCGCTCTCGTCCTCCGCGCGGATCGTCCGCAACACGGTGATCGCATAGACAAAAGTGCCGATGAAGGTCGCGAGGCTGAGCTGGTTGCCCTTGTCCTCCATGAAATTGGTCAGCAGGCGCGGGCCGTAAGTGCTGCTGGCATAGGACACCGCGACGATGGTGATCGAAAACACGGTGGAAGCGACCGCGATCATCGCCCCGGCGATGACCGTGAGCATGTTCGATGCCCCCTCCGGCCGCGCGGGCGTGAGCCACTCCATGTCGTTCAGGAAGGCGGCAAAGCCGTTGCGGTCGAGCCAGACGAGCAGGAAAGCCAGCGCCCCTCCGCCAATCGCGAAGAGCGCGGGATAGAACCAGTAATTCGCGTTAAGCCGCGCCCAGAACCAGCGGATTTCTGCTGTCATGCATGGGGTAACGCGCGGGGGAGCGGTTGGTTGCGCCGATCACTCGCCGCCTGCGAGTAGCGCTCATTCTTAGTTTGCGCCGGGCGCTTTAGTGCTCAGCGCAAGAGTCGCCACTTCGGCGATCGTCTCCGGAGCGCCGAACGCAATCGCGATAGAAAAGAGTACTATTGGGACAGAAAGGAATAGCAAAACGCAGATGAAAGCCAACACGGGCGAGCCATCATCAAGGAAGGCCTTCACGACTTCCGAAATGGCTTGCCAGCGGTTCACGAACCGCCGTCCAATATATAAATGACCTTGCTCATACGCACATCATACAGGCGCAGAGGCATTGTCGCAAAGGCACATATAGCGACAATCAAGACAATATAGGGGGTGAGCAATATTGTCAAAAAAATTGAAGTATTCGCGTTGAATCGGCGATTATCGGCAGACTTCCGTTGATGTAGTTGATTTAAAAGGAAATTCTCGGAAAGAGCCGCGAGACTTGTAACCTTCTGAATTTTAAGTTTTTTTTCTTAAAATCGACTTTGTTGACTGGCGCTACGACTTCTGAATCCCTCACTCGTGAATTGATTTACCCACAGAAAATGGGTCTGAGATCGTTATCAATTTAGCGAATGAGCCTGTGGAAAAGTTGGCAGAATAGAGGGGTTCGGATATCGGCTGAGAGAGATTTGGGAGCTTTTCGAATCGGTTGGGCTAAGCCCGCCCCAGATCACCTTTGCCGACAGTCCCCGCGGCCATTTCCAGCATCCGGTCGAGGCTCTTCTTCGCATCGAGCCGCAGCTGTTCCTCGATCTCGATACGCGGTTCGAGGTCACGCAGGCAGAGGTAGAGCTTCTCCATCGTATTGAGCGCCATGTAAGGGCAGATATTGCAGGCGCAGTTTCCGTCCGCACCCGGCGCGCCGATGAAGGTCTTCTCCGGTAGCGCCTTTTCCATCTGGTGGATGATATGCGGTTCGGTCGCCACGATCAGAGTGTCGCCCTCGAAGGTCTTGGCGAAATTGAGGATGCCGCTGGTCGAGCCGACGAAATCGGCATGGTCGATAATGTGCGGCGGGCATTCCGGATGCGCGGCGATGGGGGCATCGGGGTGCTGCTGCTTGAGCTTCAGCAACTCCTTCTCGCTGAAAGCTTCATGCACGATGCAGACGCCCGGCCACAGCAGCATTTCGCGGTTGAACTTGCGGGACAGGTATCCGCCAAGGTGGCGGTCCGGCCCGAAGATGATCTTCTGGTCCTCGGGGATCTGCGACAGGATCGTTTCGGCGGACGAGCTGGTAACGATGATGTCGGACAGCGCCTTCACCTCGGTCGAACAGTTGATGTAGGTCAGCGCGATATGGTCCGGATGCCGCTCGCGGAAAGCCTTGAACTTGTCCGGCGGGCAGCTGTCTTCGAGCGAACAGCCAGCCTCCATGTCGGGCAGGACCACGATCTTCTCGGGGCTGAGGATCTTGGCGGTCTCCGCCATGAACTTCACGCCGCAAAAGGCGATCACGTCCGCATCGGTTTCCGCCGCCTTCTTGGAAAGCTCCAGGCTGTCGCCCACGAAGTCGGCAATGTCCTGCAAGTCGGGCGTCTGGTAGTAATGCGCCAGGATGATCGCGTTCTTCTCCTTGCGGAGGCGGTTGATCTCTTCAAGCAGGTCGGTGCCGGCGGGGATGAGGGTCTGGAGGGTCATGCTACCTCTTCATGGTGCGAAAATGTGTCTGCTGGGTGCGATATAGCGCCTGCGCCGCAAATTGCATTAATTGCCGGGAGCAATCGACCATTGCTCATCGGAAAGTGCGACCTTTTCCTGCTTTTCCAGCTCGATAAGATGCGCATGCACGCTTTGCGAAGCTGCGGGCCAGAGGAATTCGGCGACGCCCTTATACATCACCGGCACCAGCTCTGTGATGGTGCGCGGCTGTTCGGCCAGCAGCTTCACAATCTGCCGCTCGCGCGCGCGGCGGTGGCCGGCCATGCCGCGCACCAGCTGGCGCGGCTTCGTTACTGCCGGGCCATGCGCGGGGTAATAGATGCGGTCCTCGCGCTCATAGAGCTTGGTCAGGCTCGCCATGTAGTCGCCCATATCGCCATCGGGCGGGACGACGACGCTGGTGGACCAGCCCATCACGTGATCGCCGGTGAACAGGGCGCCGCTTTCCTCCAGCGCGTAGCAGAGGTGGTTGGAGGTGTGGCCGGGCGTGGCCACGGCGGTGAGCGTCCAGCCGGGGCCGGTCACCTGCTCGCCATCGGCCAGCACGCGGTCGGGCTCGTACTCCTTGTCGAAAGGCGCATCCACGCGCGGGGCGTCGCTCTGGATATGCAGCGGAGCGCAGCCGATGATCGGCGCGCCGGTGCTTTTCGCCAACGGCGCGGCGGCGGGCGAGTGGTCGCGGTGCGTGTGCGTGCACATGATCGCCGTCACGCGCGCATTGCCTATCGCGGCTTCCAGCGCGGCGAGGTGCTGGGGATCGGCGGGGCCGGGGTCGATCACCGCCAGCCCATCCTCACTGCCGACAAGGTAGGTCTGCGTGCCGGTAAAGGTGAAGGGCGAGCCATTGGGGGCCAGCACTCGGCGCACCAGCGGCTCCAGCTCTTCGCATTCGCCGGTCGGCCAGGGTTGCGGGGGAAGCGACATGCGCGGCATATGGGCGAGGAGGGAGAGAATTGCCATGACCGATCGCCTGATCCTGGTGCTGGACGAGGGGACCACCTCGACACGCGCAATGCTGTTCGGTGGCGATGGCCGCCAGCATGGCGTGGCGCAGCAGGATCTGACCCAGCATTATCCGAAGCCCGGCTGGGTCGAGCATGATGCGGGGGAGATCTGGGAGCGCACGCTCGCCTGCGCGCAGGCGATGGTGGAGAAGGCGGGCGGCGCGGACCGGATCGCCGCCATCGGCATCACCAACCAGCGCGAGACGGTGGTGGCCTGGGACAAGGAAACGGGCGAGCCCTTGTGCCGCGCCATCGTCTGGCAGGACCGCCGCACCGCCGAATTCTGCGCCCAGCTGAAGGCGGCGGGGCATGAGGAGATGGTGCGCGGCAAGACCGGCCTGCTGCTCGACCCCTATTTCTCCGCCACCAAGATGCGCTGGCTGCTCGACAACGAGCCAGAGGTAGCGAAGGCGGCGCAGGATGGGCGGCTCGCTTTCGGCACGGTGGAAAGCTGGCTTGTGTTCAAGCTGGCAGGCGGGCTCCACATCACTGACGCGTCCAATGCCAGCCGCACGCTGCTATTGGCACTCGATGGCGAAGGCTTCGATCTGGAGCTGTGCGACCTGTTCGGCATTCCGCCTGCCGCCCTGCCGGAGGTGGTCGACAATGCGGGCATGCTGGGCGTGGCAGCGCCAGGCTTGCTCGGCGCGCCCATTCCCATCACCGGCATGGCGGGCGACCAGCAGGCGGCGACGATCGGGCAGGGCTGCCTTGCACCGGGCGATACCAAGGTCACCTATGGCACCGGCGCCTTCATCCTCACCTGCACGGGCAGCGAACTGCCGCACTCGGACAACCGCTTGCTGGGCACGGTATTGTGCGAGCTTGGCAGGGAGCGGAGCTATGCGGTGGAAGGATCGGTCTTCGTTGCCGGGAGCCTGATCAAGTGGCTGCGCGATTCTCTCGGGGTCATCGAAACGGCGCACGAGACCGAAGACCTCGCCCGCTCGATCGAGGATAGCGGCGGGGTGGTGATCGTGCCCGCCCATACGGGCCTCGGCGCGCCGCACTGGCAACCCGATGCGCGCGGCGCGATCACCGGGCTGACCTTCGCCACCGGCAAGGCGCATCTGGCCAGGGCTGCGCTGGAGGCCATGTCCTACCAGACGTATGACCTTGCCCGCGCCTATGCCGCCGATGGCGTCGAATGGACCTCGCTGCGCATCGACGGGGGCATGAGCGCCAATGACTGGATGGTGCAGGACATTGCCGACCTGCTCGACCTTCCCGTGACGCGGCCCGCTTTCGTGGAGACCACCGCGCTCGGCGCGGCGATGCTGGCGGCGGTGGGATCGGGCCTGCATCCCTCGCTGGGCGCGGCGGCGGCGGAAATGATCGGGGAGACCAGCAGTTTCACGCCGCAAATGGATGCGGCCAGGCGTGAGACACGGCTGGCGGCGTGGGCCGAGGCTCTCGCGAAGGTGTAGCTTGCTGTTGGCGCTGGCCCCTGTGGTCGTCATTGCGAGCGGAGCGGAAGCGCAGCTGGCCTTGGCCAACCAATCCAGGGCTTGGCGCGGAACTGCTCCGGATTGCCGCGTCGCTTCGCTCCTCGCAATGACGAATTAAGCCAAGGTTCGCTTGCCGCCCCCTAAAGGCCGCTCACCGCATTACCCAGCCGCTCGCGCAGGCGGTGGATGGCGCTGGGGTGCATCGTGTAGCTTTCGCGCCAGGCATTATCGAGCCGGGCGATGCGCGCGTAAAAGGCCCTCGTGCGGCCGATCAGCTCGCGCACCTCTCGATCGAGCATGGCGAGCTGTTCCGGATCGCTTTCCGGTTGCGCGGGCGGCAGGCGGCCATGGCGGCGCAGCTGGAATTCGCTCAGCTCCCCGGCGAAATAGGCGCGGTGATTGAGCAGCCAGGCGATCGCATGCATCATCCGCGTGGTGGTGCGCAGCGCCTCGCAAGACAGGGCCACGCGCGACAGGCCGGCATTGGCCGACACGGCATCCAGCCGTCCCGACAGGTCGAACACGGAGCGTGCTTCTTCGGCCAGGTCGATGGCGTCGTGGTAGAGCGTCTCCACGATGGTGGGGCTGATGCTGGCGGGTGTGGCCATGCCGCCTTTGCTATCGCGCGCGCCGGTCCTGCACCAGACTGGTAAGCGTTAATATCCCAGCTCAATTTCCCCTGTCCCGATGGGAAACGCTTTACCCGCCTAGCGGATCTTGCTGATTGACGTGGTGCGGCCGGCGCTTTGTCAGGCGATGATGTCGGGGGTGAGGTAATCCTCGATCTGCGCGATCTGGTCCTTCAATGCCAGCTTGCGTTTCTTCAGCCGGGCGACCCGCAGCTGGTCGGGCCCGTCAGTATCGGTCAGCGCAGCAATAGCGGCATCGAGGTCGCGATGCTCGACCCTGAGCGCCGCCAGCCTCTTGCGCATTTCCTCTTCGGTCACGCCCGGTCCCTTTCACCCGCATTGCTTGCGATCGTGTTGCCGGCACGACTGGTAGCAGCCCGCGATTGCCGATCCAGACTTTTCGTGATTTGATGACAATTGCGCGACTCACGGGAGTCCGCGAGTCGCGTTCGCAACGTCATGCTGTGCCCTGAACAACAGGGGCCATGCCACACATATCCGACAGGAGAACGCCAATGGAATCCTCGCATGTCGCCGCCCTCGAAGCAAAACACGAAGGGCTGGAACGCCGTCTCAAGGAAGAGATGAACCGGCCTTCACCCGACATGGAGACGATCCAGGCACTCAAGAAGAAGAAGCTGAAGCTGAAGGAAGAGCTTTCGCTGCATTGATGGCCGTCTGACATTTCTTGTCTCGCGGGCGAAAGCTTCGCTCGCGAGACATTCCCAAAGCGGTGAATATGTTCTAGGCATGTCCTCATGCCAGGAGCCGCCGCTGCCGCACGATCGATCCTCACCCAGTTGCACGAGGTCATGGCCGCGCGCACCCATGCGCAGGCCAAGCTCAACCGCATCGTCGACATTATCGGTGAAGCGCTCGATAGCGAGGTGTGCTCGATCTACCTCCTGCGCGAGGGGATGCTGGAGCTTTACGCTACCCGCGGCCTGAACCAGAGCGCGGTCCACGTCACTCGCCTGGGCGTGGGCGAGGGCCTGACAGGCACCATCGCCGCGAATATCGAGACGCTGAACCTCGACGAGGCGACGACCCATCCCGAATTCCAGTACCGCCCCGAAACGGGCGAGGAAAAGTTTCACTCCTTCGCCGGCGTGCCCATCGTGCGCCGCGCCCGCGCCATCGGCGTGCTGACCGTGCAGCATGTCGAATCGCGCAAATATGAAGAGGTGGAGATCGAGGCGCTGCAGACGGTCGCCATGGTGCTGGCCGAGCTCATCCACAATGCCGGACTGGTCGATGAGGAGGACCTTGGCGAACGCTCCGAAGCGCAGAGCGGGCAGCAGGTGCTCGACGGTCTGAAACTGGTGAAGGGCCTGGCGCTGGGCAAAGCGGTATTCCACCAGCCGCGCATCCATATCGAACAGACCGTGGCCGAGGATATCGAGGCCGAGCGCCAGCGCGTCTATCTCGCCTTCGACAAGATGCGCGAGCAGATCGACACCATGGCCGGCCAGGCCGAATTCGGCGTGGATGGCGAGCATGAACAGGTGCTCGAGACCTACAAGATGTTCGCCTATGACGAAGGCTGGTCGCGCCGCATCAACGAGGCGATCGATAGCGGCCTGACGGCGGAAGCCGCGATCGAGCGGGTGCAGCAGCGCACCCGCCAGCGCATGCGCGAGATTTCGGACCCGCTGCTGGCGGACCGGATGCATGATCTTGAGGATCTCGCCAACCGGCTGATCCGCATCGTCTCCGGCCAGCTGGGCACGGCGGCGACCACGGGGCTGCATGGCGATAGCATCCTGATCGCCAAGAATCTCGGCCCCGCCGAACTGCTCGAATATGACAAGCGGCGCTTGAAGGCCGTGGTGCTGGAGGAAGGCAGCCTCACCGCCCATGTGGTGATCGTCGCGCGCGCCATGGGCGTGCCGGTGATCGGCCGCGTGCGCAACGTCCGCGGGCTGGTGCGCGAGGGCGATACGCTGCTGGTCGATGGCGATGCGGCCAAGGTTACCGTGCGCCCGGGCCAGGGCGTGCTCGACGCTTTCGAGGCGCGGCTGGTGCAGAAGCGCCAGCGGCAGGCCGAATATGCCAAGCTGCGCGATGTCGAACCCTTCACCCGCGATGGCGAGCGGATCGAGGTGATGATGAATGCGGGCCTGCGTGACGATGTCGCCATGCTCAGCCTGACGGGCGCGGACGGCATCGGCCTCTACCGCACCGAATTCCAGTTCCTCGTATCCGCTGCCCTGCCGCAGCGCGACCGGCAGACGCGTCTCTATCGCGACGTGCTCGATGCCGCAGGCGACAAGAAGGTGATCTTCCGCACCGTCGATATCGGCGGCGACAAGTCGCTGCCCTATCTCTCCAGCGAAAAGAGCCGCGAGGACGAGAACCCGGCCATGGGCTGGCGCGCGCTGCGCCTGGCGCTGGAGCGCGAAGGGCTGATGAAGGTGCAGGCCCGCGCGCTGCTGGAAGGCGCGGCAGGCCGGGAATTGAACGTGATGTTCCCCATGGTCTCCGAGCCATGGGAATTCGATGCCGCGAAAGAGGTGTTCGAAGGCCAGCTCGCCTTCCTGAAGAAGCGCAAGCACAAGCTGCCGAGCGCGATCCGCTATGGCGTGATGCTGGAAGTGCCCTCGCTGGCAGAGACGCTGGACCTGCTGCTGCCGAAGATATCCTTCATCTCGATCGGCACGAACGACCTGACGCAGTTCCTCTTCGCTGCAGACCGCGCCAATCCCTCGCTGGCGGAACGTTATGACTGGCTGAGTCCCGCGATCCTGCGCTTCCTGCAGCGCGTGGTGCGCAACTGCGCGGGCAGCGGTGTGGAACTGGGCGTCTGCGGCGAGATGGGCGGCAGGCGCATGGAAGCGCTCGCGCTGATTGGCCTGGGCATTCGCCGCCTGTCGATCACACCCGCTTCCATCGGTCAGATCAAGGAGCTGGTGCGCCAGGTGGATACCAAGGATATCGGAGAGGCGATGAAGGGCTGGATGGCCCAGCCGCCGCAGGATATGCGCGCCGCCTTGTCCGCCTGGGCGGAAGAGCGCGGAATAGAGGTGGAATAGCGGGCGATTGCGGCAAGTCGGCTTGACTTGTCGGCCTCTCGCTCCATTGATGGCGTCAATCACGGGCCGCACGAATGCGGGCCCGAACCGGTCGGAAATTTCATGAGCGAACAGATCGAAATGCCTGAGGATACACTCCTCCCGCGCGGGGTGGGTCCGCAATTGCGCCTCGCGCGCGAAAAGGCCGGGTTGAGTGTTGAGGATGTCGCGGAAAGGACGCGCATCGCCCAGCGCTACATCAACGCGATCGAGGAAGGCGAATTCGGCAAGCTGTCCGGGCGTAGCCACGCGGTCGGATTTGCCCGCAATATTGCGCGCGAAGTAGGGCTGGACGAGAACGACATCGTTGCCATGGTCCGCGCCGAAATGGATGCGGCGGCACCCGCCGAGCGTGAGCGTCGTGACAGTTACGAGCCGGGCGACCCGGCGCGTGCGCCTTCCGGTCGGCTGGTATGGCTCTCGATCCTGGGCGTGCTGATCCTCCTGGCGGGCCTGTTCACCGCCTATCGCGTATCGCTTTCGCCCGCAGCCGAACTGCCCTCGCTGGTCGAGCAGCAGGAGGCCGAGGAAGCTGAAGCCGCCGCAGCGGCCGCCGCCGCAGAGGCCGAAGCGGGCACGCAATCGGCTGAGCCAAGCCCGGCGGGTGCCGTGGTCTTCACCGCCACAGCGCCCAATGTCTGGGTGCGTTTTTACGATGCTGCCGGGCGCCGCCTGATGGAGCGTGAACTGGCCGAGGGCGAAAGCTACACAGTGCCTGCTGATGTCGACGGACCGCAATTGTGGACCGGCCGCCCCGATGCGCTGCGCATCACCGTGGGCGGACAGCTGATACCGCCGCTTGCGAGCGAGATGGTGACCATGCGCGACGTGCCGGTGGACGCAGCCTCGCTGCTGGCGCGCGAGATACCGGTCAACACGGCCAGTGCCCCGCTATCGCAGCTATAGGGCATGTCCCTTAGCGGGACGCGTAGCGGGGGATTTCCAGGCTGGGCGGCTCCACTCCGCACGGTTCATCCTCTATTCGGTGAGCGAGTGACACGCAGGCACGAGGCGTTGAAGACAATGGGAAGGCAAGCAATGGCAGGCAGGATTTTGGCAGCACGCAGCTTTGGTGGCTCGCTGGTCGCCGCGGCACTGGTGGCGGGGATGGTCCCGCAGGCGGCACATGCGCAGATCGACAACCGGCTGGAGAGCATAGAAGCGCAGCTGCGCGCCTTGCAGCGGGCGGTCTTTCCCGGCGGCGATTCACGCTTTTTCGAGCCGGAGATCACTGCCAACACCGCGCAGCCGGTTCAGCGCCCGCAGGCCGGCGTTCCCTCCGCCAGCGCGCTGACCGACGTGCTCGCGCGGCTCGATGCGATCGAGCAGCAGCTGGCCCGCCTGACCGCCGCGACCGAGGTGAACGAAAATTCCCTCGCCCTGCTCGACATGCGGGTGAACGAGATCGAGCAGGCGCGGGCTACCACTGTCGCAGCCACTCCCACTCCCACTCCCACTCCCGCTCCCGCCCAGCCGACCGGCGTGATCCCCGTGGGTGAAGGCAATGAGCTTGGCGGACTGGCATCGACCGTAAATACGCCGGCCCCCGCGGTGGCCGGCCCCACGCCCGAACGGCTCGCTGGTGTGCAGGGCATCACCAAGCCCGTGACCGACGACCGGGGTGATGATGAATATACCTATGGCTTCCGCCTGTGGGATGCGGGCTATTACCCCGAAGCGCAGCAGCAGCTGGCGATGTTCGTGGAGCAATATCCGAGCCACTGGCGCACTACCTATGGTCGCAACCTGCTGGGCCGCGCCTTCCTCGATGCCGGCGATGCCCGCCGCGCAGCGACGCATTTCTTCGAGAACTACCAGTCCGACAAGCAGGCCGCCCGCGCCGCAGACAGCCTGCTCTACCTTGCCGAGAGCATGATCGAGCTGGGCGACACCCGCCGCGCCTGCATCGCGCTGGCCGAGTTCGGCGATACCTATCCGGCGCTCGCCACCGGCCGCCTGCAGGGGCTCTATGACACCAGCCGGGGCCGTGTCGACTGCGAGTGATCCGATTCCGCCGGAGCTTGTCGAACGGTTCCGCGCGGCGCTCGAACGGCTGAATCCCGAAGGCGGCAAGATCGGCCTCGCCGTGTCGGGCGGGCCCGATTCCATGGCCATGCTGCTGCTCGCCCATGCGGTGATTCCGGGGCAGTTCGAAGTCGCGACCGTGGATCACGGCTTGCGTCCGGAGGCGAAGGATGAATGCGCGCTGGTCATCGTCGCTTGCACGGCGCGGGGGATTCCCTGCGAGGTGCTGCGCGTCGAGGTGGGCGAGGGCAATCTGCTGGCGAAGGCGCGGAAGGCGCGATACGAAGTGCTGGGCGGCTGGGCGGAGCGTCGGCGACTTGGGGTTATAGCTACCGCGCACCACGCAGACGACCAGGTGGAAACGCTGCTCATGCGGCTCAACCGTGGCGTCGGCGTGACCGGGCTTTCCGGCATCCGCGAACGTGTTACGCTTGACGAAGCAGGCAAGGTCACCCTGATCCGGCCTGTGCTCGACTTCACCCGCCGTGAGCTGTTTGCTGTAGTTCAATCCGCGGCACAGCGATTCGTCGAAGACCCCTCCAACGCCGATGCCGATTTCGAGCGGGTGCGCATGCGCCAGGCGCTTGAAGGAGTCGAATGGCTCGAACCGCGCATGCTGGCTGCCTCCGCCCGCCATCTCGCCGAGGCCGATGATGCCTTGTGGTGGGCGAGCGATATTGCTTGGCATAACAACTCTCGCAAGGAGGACGGCTTGCTTCGCATTCATCCGATCGGACCGCGAGCGATCCGGATGCGTCTGCTTGGTCACGCGCTGTTCGAATTCGGCGGTGATCCCGAAGGCGGGGACCTTGCACGACTGCTCGACCGGCTCGAGCGGGGCGAGGGCGGCAACCTCGCAGGCGTACTGGTTACGGTTGATGGCGAGGAATGGGTGGTTCGCCCCGAACCGCCGCGCAAGACGGGCTGACAAGCAACTCCGTTCGTCCTGAGCTTGTCGAAGGACCGCTTTCGTCTTGCCAAAGGGAAGAAGGGAAAGAACGGCCCTTCGACAAGCTCAGGGCGAACGGCAACCTGCGGTCCCTAACCCCCCAGCTGGCCGCCCACGCCGGTCATCACGCCGTCGGTAATGATCACCACGTCGCCAACCTTTGCAATATCGTACAACCGGCTGACGAATTCGTCGGGCACGCCGATGCAGCCATGGCTGGCATAGCCGAGCTCGACCGTCGATCCGCCATGGATCGCCACGCCGTCCCAGGTCAGCCGTAGCGTCCAGGGCATGGGGGCGTTGTTGTATTTCTCGGAGACATTGTGCCGTTCCTTGGTCAGGATCGGGAAGGTTCCGGTGGGCGTCGGGTGGTCGGGCGTGCCGAGCAGGGTCGCGGCCGCGCCGATCTCGTAGCCATTGCGGAACACGCTGATCACGCGCGCCTGCAAGTCCACCGTCATCACCAGAGGGCCGTCGGGAACGCCTTCGTCATCCCAGTGCCATTCGCCATAGCGGATCGGTCCTTCGATCGGCAGGACGCGCTTGATGACGAAGGGATTCTCCGGATCGTAGGCGGGTACCTCCTGCACCACCGGCTGCGAGGTGAATTCCGGAAGCGCCTCTGCCTGTCCGTCCAGCGACAGGTCGACGGGAGCGGCAGCGGTGACGGCGGTATTCTCCGCCAGAACGTCGTTGCCCTCGATCCAGCTCGCCATCTCGTCATTATTGGCCTTTGCGACCAATGCGTTTCCGCCGAAAGCCATGCTGGCGATCAGCATCACTGATACGGCGGTTGCCCCGCCAATCCATTTTGCAGGCGAATTCATGGATGCCCCCATGCCCCAAGCATTGAATGCCGACAGTAACATCATAGCGCGAGTCCCGAAAGGGGACGTGGCAGTTACCCCGAATTAACGCTTATCCATGGGCCCCGAAGATGTTCGCGATCGCCGTGCTGATGCGTAGCGAGAGGGCATAGGCGGTCTCGATCGGATCGATGAAATCGCGCCTTATCGCCTCGTAACCGTGGTCCTCGCCTTCCGGATAGTCGGTCGGCTCATCCAGCTGGAAATCGGTGATCTTGGGAAAGCTGGTGGGATAGGCGCGGCGAAGCTGCGCCAGCGCCTCGTCGACGCGCAGGGTGAAGACCATTTCCAGCACATCATCACGCGACACGTCATTGGCGCGGCTGAATACCGGCACGCTGACCGCGCGGATGAACATGTGTTGCAGCAGGGCGAGCCGCAGCGCCTGCAGCACGCCAATCATGCGGCGCTTTTCCTCGCGGTTGGCGGTCGGGTCCTCGTCCGGGATCAGGTCCAGCAGGCGGTGCAATTTCAGCGCATCGACGCGCAGGCGGCTGGCGAGGCGGCGGAACACGCCCACCCGGTCATCCTTCACCAGGTACTCTGCCAGCTTCTCGCACGCGGAAGTCAGGTGGCTTTCGGTCCCGCGGTAGGGGCGGCTGGCCCAGTATGCGGAATTGAACAGCTCACCATGTGCGGCGACGGTCTTCACGCTGGCGAGCGCATTGGAAGCGCGCACCAGGCGAACCAGCTGCCGCCCGCGCTCGCTATCCTGCAACAGCTGCGCCATCTCCTCGTAATTGCCCTCCGCCGCGTGGCCGATCCCGGCGATCACATTCACCGGATAGCCGAGCTGCTGCAGGATGGCATTGTGCGGAATGGCGCGGATTTGCCGCAGGCTCATCTCGCGGTCGGCGGATAGGTCGCTCTGCCGGCGGCTGACGCGGCTGCCGGTGGAATTGAGCAGGCCGAGGCCGAAGGCGGTCACAGCGCGGCTGTATGTGCGGCTTTCCAGATGCTCGCGCTGATGCTCCTTGATCGCGCGGTAGAAATCGAGGCTGAGGTCGGTGCGGCGATAGAACAGGTCTTTCGGCGCGTCCGGATCGGTATGGGCGGGGCGGATGCAGGCGATGCGCGTCAGCGTCGCCAGCGCCAGTTCGGGGGTGGAGAACCACAGGTAACCGTCGCCGCCCTGGAAGCTCACTTCAGGCTCCAGCATGATGCCGGCGCGGGCAAAGCGGCGCTTCGCCCAGGGCGAAAGCGGCCAGTTCAGCCGGTCTTCCAGCGAGGAAGGATGCGCGCCGCGGCCCATGCTTTCGCCATGGGTGTTGAAGATCAGCGCGGCGACGCCTTCCATCTCGTGCTCGGCCATCGCCTCGGCCAGCCGGCCCTGTAGGCGCTCGATGGCGAGGCTGGCTGGGATCTGCCCTACGAAGCGACCAGCATCGGAAAAGCCGGTCTGGATCGCCACGCGCCCGCGCACCTTGGCGTAATCGCGATAGATCTCCTCCGCCAGCAGCGCATCGACGAAGCGGCCGCCATGTTCCAGCGCGGTCTCGGTCTCGAACAGGGGCGAGATATCGACCTTGTCCTCGATCCCGAACAGCTTGGCGAAATAGAGCGCGGCGAGGATCGTCGCAGGCTCCTCGCATTCGGCGATCAGCATGCGGATCGGTGCATCCGCATCCACATGGGCGAGGATCTGCGCCATCGCCAGGAATTGCCGGATCGCGGTGGAGCTTTCGATTGCGAGCGCGCCGAAGTTGGAGCGGTGCGGCTTCACCTGCTCGATCGCGCGGCGGATATGGACGATCGCGCCCTTGCTGGCGAGGTCGATCGCGCCGGTCGGATCAAGCTTGCGGCGGATCGCATTGTTGAGCTGTTTCGCGTTCACGCGGAAGTGGATCCAGCCCATGCCAAGGCCATCGGCGCGCATGGAAGCGGCGAGCGTCTTCAGCGCCACGGCGCGGGCGGCATCGTCGGTCTCGGCCGCTTCCTGTTCCAGCCGCTCGATATAGGGCGCGAGCGAAAGCAGCTTGCGCGGATCGCTGGCAGTCAGGCGATTGGCGGCCACCGAAAGCGCGGCGGGATCGGACAGGTCGCCCGCGAAATCGGCCGCGCGTTCCTCGGCATAATTGGTCGCCGGCTTCAGCTCGTTGAGCAGCGGATGCGCGGGGTCGATCTTCGCCAGCGCATCGCAATAGAGCGAGAGTCGCTCGACCTTTTCGGCAAGGCGAAAGCCGATCGAATTGGACCAGGTGATGTCCGTGCGGCCATCCATGTCATAGCCGACCCAGCTGGCGAAGCGGAAAGGCAGCGGCTTCATCGCCAGCCACTCGTCCGGCCAGCTTTTGCGCGCATGGTCGAGCAGCGCGGCGTTCAGCGTATCGCGCGCGACCTGCGCATTGGCGATGGCGTGCATCGCTTGCCCGTGCTCGTAGGCGAGCGTGACTTGCGGACGTTCGCCGATCACGCAATCGGGTTCCACGCCCTCTCCGGCGGCGGCAGCGGCGGCCACTGCATCGGTCTGCGCGGGCGTCATCAGGAAAGTCGGGTGCGCGGTGAAGACGGCGTGGAGCTGCGGGCTGCCCCAGCGATCCGCGAAGGCTGCGAAAGTCGGTTCGGTCAGGCATTCTTCCAGCGCGGCGACATTGGCATCGCGGCCGACTGGCGCGACCATGTTGCGCAGCCGCTCCGCCCGCTGGCCCAAGGCCGCGCATTCGAGTTCGGCTATGATCGCGGCGCAATCCTCCAGTGACAGCTCACCGCTTTCGAGCATGCGCGACAGGTCCAGCGAGAGCTGGAAGACGGGGTTGAACAGCGGCGTTTCCGCCGTGCGCTGATGGCTTTGCTGGAGGCGTTCGGTAAGGTCGGCCAGCGTGGTCATGCGCCGAGGCTCGACGCCGCCTTGGCGAGTTCGCGTATCTCCTCGGGCGAGGCGCCCTTGGGCACGACCCACGACCCGCCGACGCACAGCACGCTGGGCAGCGCCAGCCAGTCGGGTGCGGTCTGGGCGCTGATGCCGCCGGTGGGGCAGAACTTCGCCTTGTAGAAGGGCGCGGCGAGGGCCTTCAAAGCAGGGATGCCGCCTGCGGCCATGGCGGGGAAGAACTTGAAGTGTTCAAGGCCCATATCCATGCCGCGCATGATGTCACCCGCCGTGGCAATGCCGGGAAGGAAGGGTGTGCCGCTCTTCAACGCGGCTTCGCCCAGCGGCTGCGTCAGGCCGGGAGAGACGATGAATTCGGCCCCCGCATCCAGCGCTGCGCCCAGTTCGCGCGAATTGGTGACGGTACCCGCACCGACCACAGCGCCCTTCACCAGGTTCATGCGCTTGATCACATTGAGCGCCGCATCCGTGCGCAAGGTCACCTCCAGCGCCGTCAGCCCGCCTTCGACCAGCGCCTCGGCCACTTCGCGCGCTTCGCCATCATCCTCGATCACCAGCACGGGGATCACGGGGGCGAGGCGCATCACGCGCTCGATCTCATGCGGGTTGTAGGCGGCGGTATCGCTCATGCGGCAGCTCCTTCATGGCGCTGGAAGAATGCAGCCGCGGCACCGAACAGGCCGGGCTGCGGATGGGTTATCAGCTTTACCGGCATCCGCGCCATCATGCCGGCAAAGCGGCCCTTGGCGCAGAAGCGTTCGGCAAAGCCGGATGTAGGCAAATAGTCGCGCAGACGATAGCCGAGACCGCCCGCGATGACCACGGCGGAGGCGCCTTGCGACAGTGCCGTATCGCCCGCCACCGAGCCGAGCGAGAGGGCGAAGCGGTCCATCGCCGCGCCCGCAAGGCTATCACTGCCGTCCTGCGCGGCGGTCCAGATGGCGACATCGTCCTGCTCGCGCACGGCCTTGCCTTCGAGGGCTGCGAGCGTGGCGTAGATCTCGACAATGGCCGGGCCGGAGACGACGCGCTCGGCCGAAACGCGGGTGTGGGTCTTGCGGATACGGGCGAGGATCGCATCCTCGATCGGGTCGAGCGGGGCGAAATCGACATGGCCGCCCTCGGTCGCCTGCACATGGGTGAGGCCTTTGCCATTGCGCCACAGCCAGGCGACGCCGAGCCCGGTACCGGGGCCGAGCACGCTGATCGTGCCGCTGGCAGGCAGGGGCTCATCCGGTCCGGCAAGGTGGAGGAACTGGTCCTCCGGCGCGCGGGAGACGGCATGCGCCACGGCCTCGAAATCATTGACCAGCACGTAGTCGGATACGCCCAGCTTCTCCCTGATCAGGGCAGGGCGGATGATCCACGGATTGTTGGTGAAGCGGATCACATCGCCGCCTACGGGTCCGGCGATGGCGATGGCGACCTTGTCGGGCAGGCTGCCGCCCTGCCGCTCGCGGTAATCCTCCCACGCGGTCTGGAAGCTGGCGTGGTCCTCGGTCTCCAGCGTTACCGGCTCGTCGAGCGTGATCGTTCCATCGTCGCTGCGCGTGGCGATGCAGAAACGGGCATGCGTGCCGCCGACATCGATCGCGACGATCTGCATTACAGCCCCGCCGCCGCCAGCATGGCGCTGCCGCCCTTTTCCGCCTCGTCCGCGCCGATGCGGAACATGGCGAAGATCTCGCGACCCGTTCCGCTCGCGGGCGGGGGTGCCTCGGCAGGTGTGCGCTTGGTAAGGTCCGCCGTGGTGGAGAGCGTGCCGGTGGTCGCGCACAGCTTCACCATGTCGCCATCTTCAAGCAGCGAGAGCGGACCGCCGCCCAGTGCTTCAGGCGAGCAATGGATCGCGGCGGGCACCTTGCCCGATGCGCCCGACATGCGGCCATCGGTGACCAGCGCCACCTTGTATCCCTTGTCCTGCAGCACGCCCAGGACCGGGGTCAGCGCGTGGAGTTCGGGCATGCCATTGGCGCGCGGGCCCTGGAAGCGCACGACGACGATCACGTCGCGGTTGAGTTCGCCGTCCCTGAAGGCTTGGGCCACCTGCCGCTGGTCGGAGAAGACGCGGCAGGGCGCTTCGATCGTATAGCGATCCTCTGTCACCGCGCTGGTCTTGAAACAGGCGCGGCCGAGATTGCCCTCGACCAGCCGCATGCCGCCATCGGCCTGGAAGGGATCGGAGGCGGGGCGGAGCATCTCCTTGTCGCCGCTCTCACCCACATCGCGCCAGGCGAGGCTCTCACCATCGAGCCAAGGTTCCTTGGCATAATCGTTGAGGCCATCCTGCCCGGCGACGGTCAGCACATCGGCGTGGGCAAGACCCGCCTTCAGCAGCTCGCCAACGACAAAGCCGATCCCGCCCGCATTGTGGAAGTGGTTCACATCGCCCGAACCGTTGGGATAGACGCGGCTCAATAGCGGCACGGCGGCGGAAAGCTCGGCGAGGTCGGTCCAGTCGATCACGATCCCGGCCGCGCGCGCGAAGGCGGGAATGTGGATCGCATGGTTGGTCGATCCGCCGGTGGCGAGCAGGCCGACGGCGGCGTTCACCACCGCCTTTTCGTCCACGACCTTGGCCAGCGGGCGGTAGTCGTTCCCCTCGCGCGTGATCGCGGCGAGGCGGTGGACGGCGGCACGGTCGAGCTCCTGCCGCAAAGGCGTGTTCGGCGTGACGAAGGCGGCGCCCGGCATGTGCAGGCCCATCAGCTCCATCATCATCTGGTTCGAATTGGCCGTGCCGTAAAAGGTGCAGGTGCCCGCCGAATGGTAGGACTTGCTCTCGCTTTCGAGCAGTTCGGCGCGGGTCGCCTTGCCTTCGGCATAAAGCTGGCGGACCCGCTGCTTCTCCTTGTTCGGGATGCCGCTGGGCATCGGCCCGCTGGGCACAAACATGGCGGGCAGCCAGCCGAAGCGCAGGCTCCCCATGAGTAGGCCCGGCACGATCTTGTCGCAAATGCCCAGCAACGCCACCGAGTCATACATGTGGTGCGAGAGGCCCACCCCGGCGGCGAGAGCGATCACGTCGCGGCTGAACAGGGAGAGCTCCATGCCCTCCTTGCCCTGCGTGACCCCGTCGCACATGGCGGGCGTCGCGCCTGCCACCTGTGCCGTGGCGCCCACTTCGCGGGCATAGAGCTTCAGCCGCGGCGGGTAGGCGCCATAGGGCTGGTGGGCGGAGATCGTGTCGTTGTATGCGCTGATGATGCCGATATTCGGCCCGGCCCGGGTGGCGATGGCCTGCTTGTCTTCCTCGGCGGCGGCAAAGCCATGGGCGAGGTTGGAACAAGGCAGGGCGGCATTGCGGTCCTTATGCAGCTCGCCCTCCTCCTCCATGAGCCGGAGATAGGCGGCGCGGCTGTCCTTCGATCGCTCGATAATCCGGTCCGTCACCCGCTCGAGCGCGGGGTGGAGGTTACTCATGCCAGCTCACCCCGTCGCGTTCGGCAAGGGCGATGGCGGCGCTGGGACCCCAGCTTCCGGCGGCATAGGTCCTGGGCGTGATGCCTTCCTTGGCCCAGGTCTCGCGGATCGCATCGATCCATTTCCATTGCGCCTCCACCTCGTCACGCCGGACGAACAGCGTCTGATCGCCATGGATCAGGTCGAGCAGCAGGCGTTCATAGGCGATGCGCTTGACCTTGCCGGAAAAGGCATCGGGCATGGCGATATCGAGGGGGACGGGGCGCAGCACCATGCCCTCCTGGTCGATGCCGGGCACCTTGGCCATCAGGTTGAGCTGCACGTTCTCGGTCGGCTGGATGCCGATCACGAGCTTGTTCGCGCTCATCTTCGCGCCTTCGAAAATCGAGTGCGGCACCGATTTGAACTGCACCACGATCTCGGTCACGCGTTCGTGCAGGCGCTTGCCTGTGCGCATGTAGAAGGGCACGCCGCGCCAGCGCCAATTGTCGACATGCGCCTTCAGCGCGACGAAAGTCTCCGTATCGCTGTCACGCCCCAGCTCCTCGTCATAGCCGGGCACTATCTTGCCGCTACTCGCACCGCCGCGATACTGGCCGGTCACCACCTCGTCCGCCGAGACGGGGCGCAGCGCGCGCAGCACTTTCACCTTCTCGTCGCGCACCGCATTGGCGGAGAAGCTGGAGGGCGGTTCCATCGCCACCAGAGCGAGCAGCTGCAGCATGTGGTTCTGCACCATGTCACGCAGCGCGCCGGCATCGTCATAGAAATCGACCCGGCTTTCGAGGCCGACGGTCTCGGCCACGGTGATCTGCACATGGTCGATATATTGCGAACGCCACAGCGGCTCGAACATCAGGTTGGCGAAACGCAGCGCGAGGAGGTTCTGCACCGTCTCCTTGCCGAGGTAATGGTCGATGCGGAAAATCCGCTCCTCGGGAAAGGCGGAGGCGACCGCATCGTTGATCTCGCAGCTGGAGGCGAGGTCGTTGCCGAGCGGTTTCTCCAGGCTGATGCGCGCGCCTTCACCTGCAAGACCGGCTGCCTGCAGCCCTTCGATCGTCGGCTTGAACAGGCTGGGCGCGGTGGAGAGGAAGATCGCCACATCCTCGCCAGGACCAGCCTGCTTCGCCAGCTCCTTGTAGCCTTCGGGCGTGGTCACATCCAGTTGCTGGTAGTGCAGCCGGTTGAGGAAATCGGCGACGCCGCCGCGCCGTTCGGCGGGCAGGAACTTCTCCAGCGCATCGCGGGAGAAATTGCGGAATTCGCCATCGCTCATCTCCGAACGCGCGGTTCCGACGATGCGCAGGTCTTCCGGCACCAGCCCTTCGGCATGCAGCGCGCAAAGGCTGGGGAGGAGCATGCGGCGCGACAGATCCCCCGTCGCTCCGAACAATAATAACGTATGGGCCTGTGCGGTCATTCCTGTTCCCTGTCGCGTGTCGCGGTCACTCTAGACCGAATATGTTGCGCTGCAATAGCAGCGCATTCGAATACAGTGCCGGCGTTGCGTACTGCACTTCCATATCTCGCAGTGGTAGCGCTAACAATAGTGAAGTTCCGCACTTCCGGCGTCAGTCGCGGGGGTTCACTTCCACGCGGTGATCGCCGAATTGCGCGAGGCCGAAGACGGTGAGGAAACTGACATCCGCGGCATCGCGGCCAACACCGATCTTCACCGTTTTGTCCGCTTCCGCCATGCCAGTCGCATCGACGAGGTACCATGCACCGCCGCCTTCGACTGTCGGGTCGGCCAGGAAGACTTCGGCCACGGCATGGAAGTCCTGCGGCGTCACGCGCGGGGCATAGCAGCTGACATAGCGCGCCGGGATCGTCGCCGCGCGGGCGAGCGAGACCATCACATGGGCAAAGTCGCGGCAGATCCCGCGCCTTTCGACGAAGGTATCGACCGCTGTGGTCGTGGCATTGCTGCTGCCCGGCTCATAGGCGATTTCCTGCGCGATCCAATCACGCATGGCGGCGATCTTGGCCCCGCCTTCCTGCGCGCCGAAGCGGCTGGCGACGAAGCTCTGCATCCGGTCCGCCTGGCAATAGCGGGAATCGAACAGGTACTTCACCGTCGAGCCCGGCAGCTCATGCGCGGGCAGGGCGGCCAGCGCGGCGATGTCATGCGTGTTGCGCGAAATGGCGACGCTGGCGGAATAGTCGACCGTCACCTCGCCCTCCGCACGCAGCCAGATCCGCTCCCCGATATCGTCCTGCGCGGGCACGCGCGCCATATGGATCGCCTCGGACAATTGCGTGTCGGCGGAGAGGACCTGCTGTTCGGGAATGTCCGCCGCCTCGAACTGCAGGAGCAGGTCGGTCGGATGATCGAGCCGGAAAGTGAAGTGCGCGCTGATATCGATGGGCATCATCCCCTCAATGCGTCAGCGCGGCGAAGTATCCTAGCGAATTGTCGCGCCAGTCACGCGCCCATCACATGCGCTCGCCCGCCCGGTCCTGAGCGGCGTCGGCGCGCGGGCGACAGAGACCTTGGCAAAGCGGCTTATCCGATGCACAATTGCCGCCAGAAAAAATGGCGGGACATAACGATCCCGACGAGAGGGGATAGTCGATCATGGCCAAGCAGCTTCGCTTGTTGCGTCTTTGCGCGCTTCTTCCAGTTTCACTCCTGCTTGGGGCAGGGTCCGGCGTTGCGGCACAGGATAGCCACGCCCACGCCGATATGGAGGCCGAGGCGGCTCCGGCACAGGTCAGGTCGTTGCGCTGGTCCGATCCCGCCACTTGGCCCGACGGGAAGGTGCCGGACGAGGGCGATGCGGTGACGATCGAGCGCGACATGGACGTGCTTCTCGACGTCAGCCCGCCCGCTTTGCGCAGCCTGACGGTCAACGGCAAGCTCCGCTTTTCCGACGAACGCGATATCGAGCTCTCGACCGAGTGGATCTACGTTCCCGGCGGCGAGCTGGAGATCGGCACCGAGGACAAGCCGCATACGCGCAAGGCCACCATTACGCTGACCGACAATGTCCCCGGCGAAGACCTCAACACGATGGGCGATCGCGGGATCATGCTAATGCGCGGCACGCTCAACCTGCATGGCGACCGCGAGCATACCTGGACCAAGCTCGCCCGCACGGCGGAGGCCGGCAGCAGCGCAATCGAAGTGCTCGATGCCAGCGGCTGGCGCGTGGGTGACGAGATCGTCCTCGCCTCCACCGACTTCAACCCGCGACAGGCGGAACGGCGCCATATCGCCGCCATCGACGGCAATGTGCTGACGCTCGACGCGCCGCTCGACTACATGCATTTCGGCGAGATCACCTTCGGCGTGGACGAGCGCGGCGAAGTCGGCCTGCTGACGCGCAATATCCTCATCCAGTCCTCCGAAGACTCGAACGAGACATATTTCGGCGGGCACATCATGGCGATGGTCGGCTCGAAGATGTTCGTCTCGGGCATCGAATTGAACCGCATGGGCCAGCACATGAATCTGGCGCGCTACCCGATCCACTGGCACCTGATCGGCGAGGGTGCAGGGCAGTATATCCGCAACTCGGCGATCCACGACACGTTCAGCCGCTGCGTGACGGTGCACGGCACCAACAACCTGCGCGTGGAAAACAACGTGACCTACAACAATGTGGGCCACTGCTTCTTCCTCGAAGACGGGATCGAGACGGGCAATGCATTCGTCCGCAATCTCGGCATCCAGACCAAGTGTCATCCGACGCTGCCCTGCGATCCGACCAACCTCACCCTGCCGCACCAGGCGATGGACGGGCAGCGGGCCGACAATATCCTGATCCCCTCGGACAACACGGCTTCCACATTCTGGATCACCAATCCGGACAATAGCTATATCGGCAATGTGGCGGCAGGCTCCGACCAGATCGGCTTCTGGATCGCGCTTCCGCAGCACCCGACCGGCCAGTTCGAAGGCACGGAGATCAGCGCCCAGACATGGCCGCGCCGGATGAAGCTGCGCGAGTTCACCGGCAATACCGCCCACTCCAATTTCGACGGATTGATGTTCGATCGCGGCCCAGCGCCCGACGGCACGTTCAACGTCGGCGGCGCGGCGCATATCAGCCGTGCGGATCCCTCCGACGCGGCCAGTGCGCCGGTGCCATCGGTCGTCGACAACTACACCGCCTACAAGAACCGCAACGGCGCCATCTGGGGCCGCGGCGAGTATCACCTGTTCACCAATTTGAAGCTGGCCGACAACGCCATCGGCTTCACCCATGCGGCGGGTGCTCCGGGTGCCGCGCCCTACACCTCGCGCGTGGTTGACTCGCTGTTCGTGGGTGAGAGCGGCAATATCGGCAATCCGACAAGCCCCGAGGAAGTGGCCTATGGCCGCAGCCTGCCGGCCGCCGCCGCCGATTTCCCGATCCGCGGCTATGAATATTACGATTACCTCCACGAAGTCGTGAACACGCGCTTCGTGAACTACCAGGCCAACGACCAGCGCGATGCGGGCGCGCTTTCCTACCTGCTGTTCACCAGCTTCGGCATGAGCACTCATAACTCGGTCGAGGGACTGACCTTCGAAGACGCCAAGCCGGTCAGCTTCCCGCCCGTCGATCGTCGCTGGGCGTCCGATTTCGGTGGCCGCGCTGCCTACAGGAGTGCGGCCTTCCATGACCGGGATGGCTCGGTCACCGGCGTTCCCGGCTCCTATGTCGTGATCGACAACGGCATCGCCTCGCATGACGAAGCCTGCCAGATCAGGTCGAGCTGGGGTGCTGCCGTCTGCGAAGGTGATATCGGCCGCTTCCACATCGCCGGCAACTTCCCCGATTTCGGCAATCAGCCGATCACCGAACCGGTCATCCTCGACCGCGACGGCAGGCGTTTCGAATATAATGGCGAAACCACGATCGGCAGCGGCGCGGAGGTTCGGGTGGACACCGCCCGCGATGCGATGTCGATTTCCTTGCGCGAAATGGACCAGGGCTCCTTCGTGATCCTGCAGCTGCCCGGCTTCACCAGCGCCGCCCGCGGCGCGGAGCAGGCTAGCCTCGACGCCCTGCGCGCGGCGAGCGAGACCGCCTGGTTCCGGGACGACAACTCGCTCTGGGTCAAGCTCGTGGTCGAAGACGCCGCCGCCGATGGCGACGTCCTCGTGCAGGTCGGCCAGCTGCGCGCGCAGGCGACCATCGATGTGAGCAGGACAGGCCTCGGCGGCTAACTCAACCGGATCGCCGCCGGGCCCAAAAGCCGCCGGGCCTAGTCGCCCATTACATGGGCGACGACCTGGCGGCGATGCGGCTGGCTGCGATGTTCGGCAAGGTAGATGCCCTGCCACGTGCCCAGCGCCATCCGCCCGTCCACCACAGGGATCGATAGCGAGGCACCGGTCAGCGTGGCGCGCAGATGGGCGGGCATGTCGTCCGGCCCCTCGTCATCATGCTCGTATCCGGCGTTCTCCGGCGCGACCATTTCCATCCACCGCAACATGTCCCGCTTCACCGCCGGCGCCGCATTCTCATTGATGGTGAGCGATGCGGAAGTGTGCCGGCAAAACAGCGTGACGAGGCCGGTGGTCACGCCGGTCGTGGCGAGCCACTGCGCGACATCGGAGGTGAACTCGACCAGCGACTTGCCGGAGGTGGGGATGGTGAAGGTCTGGGTGTGGTGGGGCATGGTGGTGGGTATAGCGGTGCGAGGGCGCTGGTGCACGGGTTCTCACCCTCTTTGCTTTCAAAAAGGTTGGTCCGTCTGCTTCATGGAGCGCGCGCGATATTCACCATTGAAACATGTTCTGAATAGCGAATAGACAGCTATCATGACGATCTATTTCATGCCGCCGCTGCGCGTGTTGCTCACTGCAGCTCTTGTTTTTTTGCCGGCAGCGTCGCTTGCGGCGCAGGAAAAGGGCGATGTTCGCTGGCGCGACCTGCCAGACAACGAGCTTGGAACGAAGGCACAGGATTTCTTCGCCAATCCTACTGCCGCGCCCTGCACGGAAGGCATGCCCGCGATCTCTGAACTTGCGCGTCGTCATCCCAATACACCGGCCTACGGAAACATGTTGATCCTGGCTCGAATGTTTTGCGCCATGGACGAGGGGCGATGGGAAACTGCGTTGGACAGTCTTCGGGAAGTTGAAGCTGGCGGCGTACCCTTCGACCCATTCTTCGGGTTGAGCATCGCGACCTGGGCTGGGGACACGGAGGAGGTGCTGCGGCGGCTGGAAGCGGTCGTCGTGCATGGCGCGGCGCCAATCGACGGACCCGACGCGGAACAGGCGACCAGCGGCGCCTTGCGCTTGTTGTTCCGAGAACACCTACATGAAAAGCTTCGCGCCTTGTCCTATCGCGCGTTCAGGGCAGGCAGCTTGGATGCGATGGACACCGACTATGCCGCCAATTTCGCCAGCTACGCGATCAAGCCGGCGATGGAAAATAACCCGGAAGACCTGCCAACCCTGCTCTCTTATATGAAGCAGCCGCAAAGCTACATCAATTTGCTGCAGGACCGGGAATTTGAGGCAATCTGGCCGCAGTTGGAAGAGCGCGTCGGCCTCCACTTCCGCGGCGTGGCGGCTATCGATCTGGCCGAAAAGCAGTCGATATTCGAAGCAGATCCAGGCAATAGCGAGGGTTTGCGAGATTACGCATACGCGCTGTATTATGCTGGCCGCTTTGCCGATTTGCTAGAGCAGGTGACAGATTGGAGGGAAGCCTTCAATCTCGACGGGGAAATCGACGAGCATTTGGGCTGGGCGATGAATTTGGCCGCCTACTCCGCCGATGCGACCGGCGACCCGGAAAGGGCCGATCAATTCATGGTGGAACTTGCTGCACTTGACGAGAACATCCACCCTTGGGTCGTCAACTTCACCATCAATCACTCCATACGCTTGTTCGAAAAGGGACGTTATGAAGAGGCGCTCGCAGCACTCGGTCGAGCCGGTGAAGTGGCCGACGTACACGGATCGACCTATGCGCGCATGCTGGTGTCCGAATACCGTGCATGTTCCTTGCAACAACTCGGCCGGGCTAACGAGGCTGAGGAGGAATTCGTCTACCTGCGCGACAATGCCGGGGACAGTTACCGAGTGGCGGCCGGCGGCATGCTTTGCCTTGGTAAGCGGGATGAGCTGGTAGCGTTGCTACTGGAAGCGATGGAGGACGAGGATGAACGCAGGGAAATTGCCAGGCTGATGCAGCGTGAAGGATATGAATTCGAATACCGCCCTTCAAAGCTTCCTGTGATTCGAGATGTAATCCTCGCAGAGGATGCACTACGGGTTCCGCTCGAAAGCGAAATCAGGATCGTGCCTGACAGCTTGATCCCCGCACCGGCTTGGCAGTGGATGACCGTCAGGGACGGTAGAATTCCGGATAATGAGGATTCCGGGGGCAATATAGCTAATTGACCATTGCTGCATCGGTCGAAATTTCCCGGGACAGCCTATCTAGCCAACCCCCGCTCAGCCTGAGCTTGTCCAAGGCCACGCGCCAAGGTTAGCCCGCCCCATGGCCTTCTACGCCTACCTCCTGCGATGCAATGACGGCAGCTACTATGCCGGGCATACGGACGATATCGATTTGCGCGTGGCCCGGCACAATAGCGGGGCTCTCGGCGGATATACTGCCGCGCGCCTGCCGGTGACCTTGGTCTGGTCGGACACATTCCCTACGCGCGAGGAGGCGTTTGCGGCGGAGCGTCGGATCAAGGGGTGGAGCAGGGCCAAGAAGGAGGCCCTGATCGCCGGGGACTGGGATCTGGTGTCGCGGTTGGCGCGAAATCGGCAAGGGTGAGGGGCTGAAGTTCGCGCGTGGCCTTCGACAAGTTCAGGCTGAGCGGAGGTGGGGTGAGTGACGGTGGCAGCGGCAACCGGCGACTTTCCTACAGCGCAGCTGTCCCGATAGGGCAAGCCTCGGCTCTTTCACACGTCCGCACCCCCACGCGTTCTAGCTTCATGGAACGGTGCGAAACGGAAGGTTACACGCTTTCGCGGTCTTCCGAGCGGGAACTCGCGCAATTCTGCGCCTCTCGCCCCCGTTCAGCTTTTCACATTTACTCCGGTTTCGTGTTCCACCTCAGCGGGAAACGGGCGCGTTCTCGGTCGCCCTATCGCTTCGCTACTTGAGGCGATGCTGTCCGCCCTATCGCTTCGCTACTTGAGGGCGGGTACCCCATACAGGTCGTGCGCATCGGCCTCCTCGACCTCGATATCGATGAAGTCGCCTGCCTTCAGCGTCGCGGCGACGTTGCGCAGGTAGACGGCGCCGTCGATCTCCGGGGCGTCGGCTTGACTGCGGGCGGTGGCGCCGATATCGCCATCCTCGTCGGGTTCGCCCACCTCGTCCACGATCACGGGGATCACCTTGCCGACCTTGGCGGCGAGCTTGGCGGCGCTGATGCGCTCGGTCACTTCCATGACGCGGGCGAAGCGTTCCTCCTTCACCTCCTCGGACACCGGGTCGGGCAGGGCATTGGCCTGTGCGCCTTCTACGGGCTCGAAGCGGAAGGCGCCGACGCGGTCGAGCTGGGCTTCCTCCAGCCAGTCGAGCAGGTACTGGAAGTCCTCCTCGGTCTCTCCCGGGAAGCCGACCACGAAGCTGGAGCGGATGGCGATGTCCGGGCAGATTGCGCGCCATGTCTTCAGGCGTTCGAGCACCTTCGCCTCATTGGCGGGGCGCTTCATGGCCTTCAGTACCTTGGGGCTCGCATGCTGGAAGGGGATGTCGAGATAGGGGGTGATCAGTCCTTCCGCCATCAGCGGGATCACCGCATCGACATGGGGGTAGGGGTAGACATAGTGGAGGCGCACCCAAGGCGTGTCGCCTTCGGCCGTGCGTAGCTGGCCGAGCTCGCGGGCAAGGTCGGTCATGTGGGCGCGGACGGGGTGACCCTTCCACATGCGCTCCTCATGGCGGGTGTCGACGCCGTATGCGGAGGTGTCCTGGCTGATGACCAGCAGCTCCTTGGTGCCGGCGGCGACGAGCTTCTCCGCCTCGCGCAGCACGGCATCGACGCGGCGGCTGGCGAGCTTGCCGCGCAGGTCCGGGATGATGCAGAAGGCGCAAGAGTGGTTACAGCCCTCGCTGATCTTGAGGTAGCTGTAGTGGCGCGGGGTCAGCTTCACCATGTCGTCGCTGGGTTGCGGGACGAGGTCGATAAAGGGACCTTGCGAGGGCGGTGCGGCTTCGTGCACGGCTTCGACCACGTCCTCATACTGGTGCGCGCCGGTGATGGCGAGGACCTGGGGGAAGCGGGCGCGGATCAGTTCCGCCTCGTCACCCATGCAGCCGGTCACGATCACGCGGCCGTTCTCGGCAATGGCCTCGCCGATCGCCTCCAGGCTCTCTTCCTTGGCGGAATCGAGGAAGCCGCAAGTGTTGACGAGCACCACGTCTGCGCCCTCATAGTCGGGCGACATGGCATAGCCGTCGGCGCGCAGCTTGGTGAGAATGCGCTCGGAATCGACCAGCGCCTTGGGGCAGCCGAGGCTGACCATGCCGACGCGCTTCTGCTCGGGTATCGTGGTGCTTGTTGCCATGATGCGCGCGCCCCTACACCCGGCGGGCGCTTTGCGCTAGTCTCTCGCGCAGGACGGACAGGAAGGGAGTTGGACTATGGGACCGGTGAACTGGCTGGCAGTGGCGCTGGGGGCGGTGGCCTTCTTCGCCGTGGGAGCAATCTGGTACAGCCTGCTGTTCGGCAAGGCGTGGCAGCGCGAAACGGGCCTGACGGAGGAGAAGCTGGCGGGGGCGAACATGCCGATGATCTTCGGCCTGTGCTTCCTGTTGGAGCTGGTGGTCGCATGGATGCTCGGCCACCTGATCGCGCGGACCAACCCGCAGCCGCATGTGATCATGATGTTCGCGCTGGGCTTCGGCGCGTTCCTGATGGCCCCGGCGATCGGCATCAACTACCTCTACCAGCGCAAGTCGCTGAAGCTGTGGCTGATCGATGCGGGGCACTTCGTGGTCGGCATGGCGGCGATGGGCGGGGTGTTCGTCGCCCTCAGCTGAGCCGCCTCAGCTCGAGGACGAGATCTCGTCCTCTGCGGTGGGGAGGTCGGTGGGGCGGATCTCCACCACGATATCGCCTGCCTGCAGCGCGCCGGCCTCGTCCTCCCAGAAGCCGCGCGCACCGCCGTTGCGGTAGATGCGCAGGCCCTTGCCGCTGGTCAGTTCGTTAAGCGACTTGCCGATCTCCTCCGGCCGCACGGGCCGTTCGACCAGCTGCACGCGCCCGGTGACCGAGGCGAGGTCGGCGAGGTAGTCGGCAATATGCGCCCCTTGTGCGCTGCCCGCCAGCAGCAGGCCGGTGAAGCGCACCGGGTTGATCACGTTGTCCGCGCCCGCCTGGTGCGCCAGTAGCTCATTGTCCGAAGCGCGCACGACCACGCTGATGGGGACATTGGGCGCGAGGTGGCGGACGGTCAGCACGATCAGGATGCTGGCATCGTCGCGCCCGGCGGAAACCAGCACGGTCTGCGCCTCCGCGATCCGCACCGCCATAAGGCTGTCGTCGCGCGTGGCATCGGCCTCGATCACGTTGCAGCCAAGCGCTTCGGCTTGCTCCAACCGGTCCGGGTTGGGGTCCATGACAACGATCTCGCGCGGATCGGTGCCGCGTTCGATCAGCTCGCTCACTGCCTCGGAGCCGGAGACCCCGAAACCGAGCACGACCACATGGTCGGACAGCTGGCTCTGGATGCGGGCCATACGGAACTTCTCCCAGCTTCTCTTGATGATGAAGTTATAGGCGGTGCCGACGAAAATGAAGAGCACCGCAAAGCGCACCGGCGTCACGATCAGCGCTTCGACCAGCCGCGAACGGTCGCTGATCGGGGCGATATCGCCAAAGCCGGTGGTGGTGATGGAGATCATGGTGAAATAGACGACGTCGAGGAAACTCACATGCCCATCGACATTGTCGACCAGCCCGTCGCGATCGGCATAGTGGATCAGGACCACCGTCATGATCAGGCTGAAGGCGAGGCCGAGGCGAATGCCGAGATCGCCCCAGACGGGCACCTTGACCGCGCGCCGCAGCGGAGTGAAGCGCTTTGCCCTCGACTGGCGGACGGAGTTACGCTTTTCGCCCTCGCTCATTCCGCGAACCTGTCCGCCAATGTGCCGAGTGCGGCGTGATTGGTGAGGTCGAGCTGCAGCGGCGTGACCGCGACGTAGCCTTCGGCCACTGCTTCGAGGTCGGTGCCGTGATCGAGCGTGTGCTCCATCTCCTCCAGCCCGAACCAGTAATAGCTGCGCCCGCGCGGATCGGTGCCTTCGACCAGGCTGCCGCGGCTGTAATCATGAAAGCCCTGCCGCACCACGCGAACGCCTTTCACGTGCTCGGCGGGGCAATCGGGGAAGTTGACGTTGACGAGCGTGCGCTTCGCCATCGGCACTTCGATCAGCGGAGCAAGTACGCGGGCGGCCCAGCTCTCGGCAGCGGCAAAGGTCGCGCCGCGTTCGCGCATGGCTTGCGACAGGGCAATCGCCGGAATGCCCGCAAGCGCGGCTTCCATCGCGGCAGAGATGGTGCCCGAATAGGTGATGTCGTCGGCCAGGTTCTCGCCCGCATTGATGCCGGAAATGACGAGGTCGGGTTTCCTGTCGGCAAACAGCTTGCGCAGGCCGAGGTTCACCGCATCGGTAGGCGTGCCGGTGACGGCAAAGCGTTTCTCGCCATAAGTGCGCAGACGGACCGGCTGGTGGAGGGTGAGCGAATGGCCGGCGCCGGACTGTTCTTCCGCCGGGGCACAGACCCACACATCGTCGCTCAGCGTCGCGGCAATCGCCTCCAGCACTGCGAGGCCGGGTGCGTGGATGCCATCGTCATTGGTGAGCAGTATGCGCAAGCGCTGCCTTTCCGTCCCGTTCGCCCTGAGCTTGTCGAAGGGCCGTACTTCCCTTTGCTGAAGAGGTGAAGGAAAAGCGGTCCTTCGACAAGCTCAGGACGAACGAATTCAACCCATTGGTTCGAGTTTCTGGAGCCCGCCCATATAGGGCGCCAGTGCTTCCGGTACACTGACCGAGCCATCCTCGTTCTGGTAGTTCTCCAGCACCGCCACCAGCGTGCGGCCGACCGCGAGGCCGGAGCCGTTCAGCGTGTGGACGAATTCGGTCTTCTTGGCCCCGTCTTCGGGACGATAGCGCGCATTCATGCGCCGCGCCTGGAAGTCGCCGCACCAGCTGACAGAGCTGATCTCGCGATAGGCGTCCTGCCCCGGCAGCCACACCTCGATATCGAAGGTCTTGCGCGCACCGAAGCCCATGTCGCCGGTGCACAGCATGACCACGCGATAGGGCAGTTCGAGCGCCTTCAATATGCTCTCTGCGGATTCGAGCATATGCTCATGTTCCGTATGCGCGTCCTCGGGACGGCAGATGGAGACGAGCTCCACCTTGTCGAACTGGTGCTGGCGGATGAAGCCGCGCGTATCCTTGCCCGCCGCGCCCGCTTCGCTGCGGAAACAGGGGGTGAGGGCGGTGAGGCGGATCGGGGCGGAGAGGTCGTCGATGATCTGCTCGCGCACAGAATTGGTCAGGCTGACCTCGGCGGTGGGGATGAGCCAGCGATCATCGGTGGTGCGGAACAGGTCCTCGGCAAACTTGGGCAGCTGGCCGGTGCCGAACAGCGCCTCGTCACGCACCAGCAGCGGCGGGGCGCATTCAGTATAGCCGTTCTCACCCGTCTGCCTGTCGAGCATGAATTGCCCCAGCGCCCGGTTGAGCCGTGCCATTTGCCCGCGCAGGAAAGTGAAGCGCGCGCCGGACATGCTGGCGCCCGTCTCGAAATCCATGCCCAGCGCCGGGCCCATATCGGCATGTTCCGCCGGCTTGAAATGGAAGGCGCGCGGCACCGTCCAGCGGCTGACTTCCTTGTTGTCGTCCTCGTCCGCGCCCTCGGGCACGCCGTCGGCGGGGAGGTTGGGGATGGCGGCGAGCGCATCGTTCAGCGCCTTGGCCTTTGCGCGCTCCTCCTCCTCCAGCGCGGGCATGGACTGCTTCAGCTCGGCCACTTCGGCCTTCAGCGCCTCTGCCTTGTCCTTGTCGCCCTGGCCCATCGCCTGGCCGATCGCCTTGGAAGCCTCGTTCCGGCGGCTCTGCATTTCCTGCAGGCGGGTGGTCAGCGAGCGGCGGTCCTCGTCTAGCACCAGCAGGGTGGCGGATTGCGGTTCCAGCCCGCGCTTGGCGAGTGCTGCGTCGAAGGCGACGGGATTTTCGCGAATGCTACGAAGGTCATGCATGGGCGCGGGCTATGCCTTGGCGGTGCGGGGCTTGTCCAGTGGCGTTTCACGCACATCGGCAGGGGGAACCGGGTTGAGCGCAGCGCGTAGCTTTGCCTATGGTAATCGCGAGCAATCGCGCGGCTGGCTTGGGGACTTGTTCATTGCAGGAAGGGACGATTGAGCCGCCGCGGCGCACGCGTTTCGTCGACACGGTGAGCGGGGCGATGGCGCTGGCGCGGCGCACGGGTCTGGCAAAGCAGCCGGTCCTCGACAAACAGCTGCTGATGGAAGAGGCGAGCGAACGCACCGGCCTGTCCGATTTCGGCGATCCGTGGTTCGAACGGCCCTTCGATGTCCTGCTCGATGCGTTGCATTGCGAAGCGCGGCTGAACCCTGCGGGTGAATGGGCGGCGAAGGCGCAATTTCTCAAGCTGCTGGATGACAGGTTGTGGGCGCAGCAATGGTTTGCCGAGCATCCGGAAATCCTCGCCCGCCCGTTGCCGCGCCCGGTGATCGTGGTCGGCATCATGCGGTCCGGCACCACGCGCATGCACCGCCTGCTCTCGGCCGACCGGCGCTTTTCGCATCTGCGCCAGTTCGAAACGATCAGCCCGGTCCCGCGCCCCGGCTTCACCCATGGGGGCAAGGATTCGCGGATCACGCTGGCGAAGCGGATCGGCATGGTGGCGAAGCTCTCCAACCCGAAGACGCTCGACATCCACCCCACCGGAGCCATGCAGCCGGAGGAGGAGCTGGGCCTGCTGGTCAATTCGATGTGGAGCATGAAGCACGAGGCGCAGTGGTTCGTCCCCTCCTATGGCCGCTGGTGCGAGGAGCAGGATCCCAAGCCCGCTTATTTGCAGATGGCGCGGCTGCTGCAGCTGATCGGCTGGGCGCAGCAGAGTTCATCGCTGAGGCCGTGGATCCTGAAGACGCCGCAGCACATGATGGACCTGCCCACCTTGCTGGAGCTGTTTCCCGATGCCCGACTGGTCTTCACCCATCGCGACCCGGTGGCGGTGGTCGGCAGCGCCGCCTCGCTCGCCTGGAACCAGACGATCATCTATTCCGACCATGCCGATCCGCATGTCATCGGCGAGGAATGGCTGCGCAAGACACGGGTGATGATCGAACGCATGCGCAAGGCGCGCGATTCCATTCCCGCCGAACGGATGATCGACGTGCATTTTGACGAGATGGACAGCGACTGGCGCGGCGCGATGGGCCGGGTCTACGACTTCCTCGGCCTCGACATCACGCCGACGCTGCCCGCGATGGCGGACTACCAGCGCCGCACCGGCAGCGGGAAGCGCCGCCGACACGTCTATAGCCTCAGCGAGTTCGGCCTGACCGAAGCGCGCGTGGCCGAAGAGCTGGGCGATTACGTCGCGACTTACGGCATCACTCGCGAAGGCCGCCAACGCGCCGCATCGTAACCCGCTACTTCTTGCAGGTATTCACCCCGATCAGCGAATAGAGCGGGCAAGTGCGCAGGAAACCGGTCGCGAGCGGGATGATCCCGATCCAGCCCCATGGCGTCTGCGGCCCTACGAAGACCAGTGCGATCAGGATAACGCCCACGATCATACGCAGGATGCGATCGGTGCTGCCGACATTGGTTGCGAACATGATGTCACCTCCTTGATTGGCAGGCCTTATGCGCCCTTTGCGCGCCTGCTCCATTGATTGAGGTCAAGCTGGACTGTCTCTCAAAAGCACGTTCAAGGCGCAATCGGCAGGCTAGCGCCTGTTGCGCTTGCGCCGGAATTGCTGCGATGCAATATGCGCGGAATGAAGATTGCCATTGTCGATGAAAGCGCAGCGCGCGCCTCGATTATCGAGGAGGGCTTGAGCGAACTCGACGAGCCGGAAATCCATATCCTCACACAGCGCCAGGGCCTTCTCGCACGGATCGAGGAGATTTCGCCCGATATCGTGCTGATCGACCTCGGCAACCCCTCGCGCGACGTGCTCGAGGAGTATTTCACGGTCAGCCGCGCCTTGGCGAAGCCGATCGCCATGTTCGTGGACCAGAGCGACGACGATGCCATCGCCGCCTCCATCGATGCAGGCGTCTCGGCCTATGTCGTCGATGGCCTTGCCTCCAACCGCATCAAGCCGCTGCTCGACCTGGCGGTGAAGCGCTTCAATGCCTTCGCCCGGCTGCAGACCGACCTTGCCGAAGCCAAGGGCAAGCTGGCCGAGCGCGAGACGATCGACAGGGCGAAGCGCATCCTGATGGATAGCAAGGGCGTGACCGAGCCCGAAGCCTATGCCGAATTGCGGCGCAAGGCGATGTCATCCAACCGCCGGATCGCCGAGATCGCCGAGGCGGTTGTGACCGCGCATGACCTGATGGGAGGCAAATAGAGAGTGACGACACGAGAGATCACCATCGGATTCCTGCCCCTGGTCGATGCCTGCCTGCCGATCCTGGCCCAGGAACACGGCTTTGCCGAAGAAGAAGGGCTGTCGCTGAAGTTCGTGAAGGATGTCAGCTGGGCGACCGTGCTCGACCGGCTGCTCTATGGTCATACCGAAGCCGCGCATATGCTGGCCCCGCTGGCGATTGCCACCACGCTGGGGCGGGGGAGGCCCGCGCAACCGCTGGTCGCGCCTTTCGTCCTCGGCCTCAACGGCAATGGCGTGACGCTGGCAAAATCGCTGGCTGAACGCATTGCGGTGCCGGGCCAGTTTGCCGATCCGGCGGCATTGGGCGCGGCGCTGAAAGGCGAAGTGGAGGCGGCCAACGCGTCGGGACGCAAGCTGCGCTTCGGCGTGGTGCATCGCTATTCGAGCCACAATTACAAGCTGCGCTACTGGCTGGCAGCCTGCGGCATTCGCCCGGATGAAGATGTCGAGATCGTCACCGTCGCGCCGCCCTTCGTCGCCGATGCCATGGCGGGTGGCGAGATCGACGGCGCCTGCGTCGGCGAACCGTGGAATTCGGTCTGCGTCGAGCGCGATGTCGGCGTAATGGTGCTGGCAACCGCGCAGATCTGGCGCCGCGGGGTGGAAAAGGTGCTGGCCATGCGTGCGCCCGTTCTGGAAGAGCGGCGCGCGGACATGGAAGCGCTGATCCGCGCCATGCGCAAGGCGGGGCGGCACTTCGTCGACCTGAATAATCTCGAGCGCAATGCCCGAATCCTCTCCTCCGCACCCTATCTGGCGGCCGATGAGAAGCTGGTGGCGCGCGCGATTTCGGACCGGCTGGTTCTGGCGCATGGCCACAAGCCGGTGCATTTCCCCGATTTCATGTTTCAATACAGCGAGGCGGCGAACTTCCCATGGGTCAGCCAGGCGGCCTGGCTCTATTCGCAAATGGTCCGCTGGGACCACTTCGATTACGATGCCGAAGACGCGCGAAAGGCCGCGCAAGTGTTCCGCCCGGACGTATACCGCAGTGCACTAAAGAGCACCGGTGACGATTTGCCCGCAGCCAATTCAAAGGTTGAAGGGAGCGTGACAAAGCTGACACAGGTGGGCACGCAGCAGGGCAATATCACATTGTCTTCCAACACGTTTTTCGATGGACGAACTTTCGATCCGGACACCATCGAGAGCTATCTGGACACGCTGGATTAGGTGGAAAATCTTCGCTGCAGTGCAAAAAGGCCTTTACTGCGCGCCGCCGAATCGCATATCTCTTGCCTCGAACGGAGCGGCAGGTCTCACTGTTGAGACAGGTATCAACGCTTCGATCGGTTTCAACATAGCGTGGCAACGTCGCCGCCCGATCTGGTTCCTTGCGAGGACCCATGTCGAGGCGGCTTTTTTGCGTTCTGCGCCGATCTGGAGACGGGACAGATGAGCTTTTCGCGGCGGGAATTTTCCAAGCGTATCACCATGGCCGCAGTGGCCGGCATTGCCAGCCTTGCGCTGGTCAGCTGCGGTTCGGGCAGCACCTCCGAAGGGGGGAGCAATGTGGTCGCCGCCAACCTCGACGGTGCGATCGAAAAGCCCAATCTGACGCTCGGCTTTATCAAGCTGACCGACATGGCGCCGCTGGCCATCGCGCTGGAAAAGGGTTTCTTCGCCGAGGAGGGCCTCAACGTCCGCCTCGAACCGCAGGCGAACTGGAAAGTGCTGCTCGACGGCGTGATCGGCGGGCAGCTGGACGGGGCTCACATGCTCGCCGGACAGCCCATCGCGGCAACCATCGGATACGGCACGCAGGCGGACCTGATCGCGCCGCTCAGCCTCGACCTCAACGGCAATGCCATCACCTTGTCGAACAAGGTGTGGGAGCAGATTCGCGACGACCTGCCCGAAGGCGCTGACGGCAAGCCGGTGCACCCGATTTCCGCTTCCCACCTGAAGCCGGTGGTCGAGCAATTCGAAGCCGAGGGCCGTCCCTTCAACATGGGCATGGTCTTCCCCGTCAGCACGCATAATTACGAGCTGCGCTACTGGCTCGCGGCGGGCGGCCTCAACCCCGGCTTCTATACCGATGGCGACGTGACCGGGACGGTGAGCGCGGACGTGAACCTCTCGGTCACGCCGCCGCCGCAGATGCCCGCCACGATGGAGGCCGGTACGATCGAAGGCTATTGCGTGGGCGAGCCCTGGAACCAGCAGGCGGTGTTCATGGGCATCGGCGTGCCGGTGATCACCGACGACCAGATCTGGGACGACAATCCGGAAAAGGTCTTCGGCCTGCGCGAGGATTTCGCCGAGAAATACCCGGCGACCACCGCCGCCCTGCTGCGCGCCATCATCAAGGCGCAGCAATGGCTCGATGCCGATGGCGGCGCCAACCGTGCAGAGGCGGTGGAGATTCTCAGCCGTTCCAACTACGTGGGCGCCGATGCCGAGGTGATCGCCGCATCCATGACCGGCGTCTTCACCTTCGAGCCCGGCGACACGCGGCCGGCGGAAGGCTTCAACATCTTCTTCGATAAATATGCGGGCTATCCCTACTACTCGGATGCCATCTGGTACCTCACGCAGATGCGCCGCTGGGGCCAGATCGCCGAGGACAAGACCGACGCCTGGTATTTCGAGACCGCCGAAGCCGTCTATCGCCCCGACCTCTATCTCGCCGCCGCCAACAGGCTGGTGGAAGAGGGTGTGCTGGAGGAAGGCGACGTGCCGGAGACCGACGGCTTCCGCGGCCCCCAGTCGGGCTTCATCGACGGCATCACCTATAATGGCCGCCAGCCCAACAATTACCTCTCCATGTTCAACATCGGCCTGCAGCAGGGCCAGCGCGTGACGGCCTCCGGCGTCACGGGCAGCTGAACACGGAAATGAGCGAAGGAAACAGTACGATGGCAACCGTCTATGCAGATGCGCAACCGACCGATGAGCCGGCCGTGGAGGCCGCATCGGGATCGGTAGCGGGCAAGGTCGCCGCGCCTCCTGCCGAAACCGAAAGCGCGAAGAAGGAGGCAAAGCCCGCCTTCTTCGCAGGTCAGGGCGCCAAGCTGATGAAGGGGCTGCTGGCCCCGATGATGGGCATCCTGATCTTCCTCGGCCTGTGGGCTGTGCTGGCACCGCAGGTCGATACCTCGCTCGGCGCATTGCCCGGTCCGGTCGAAGTGGCGGGACAAGGCGTGGCGCTGTACGAGGAATGGGGTGCGGCCAATGAGGTGGAATCGCAATTCTATGCCGACCAGGATGCGCGCAATGCTGCCTATATCGAGGCCGGTACGCCCGGGCGGGTGACCGATTTCGCATATAACGGCCCGCCCACCTTCGTTGACCAGATCATCACCTCGCTGCAGACGGTGGCGCTGGGCTTCATCCTGGCGACGCTGGTGGCGGTGCCGATCGGGCTGGTCTGCGGGTTGTCGCCGGTAGTGAACGCGGCGATCAATCCGCTGGTGCAGATCATGAAGCCGGTCAGCCCGCTCGCCTGGCTGCCGATCGTGACCATGGTGATTTCGGCCGTGGTGAGCAGCGCCGATCCGCTGCTGCCCAAGGCCTTCATCATCTCCGCACTGGTGGTGATGCTGTGTTCGCTGTGGCCCACGCTGATCAATACGGCGGTCGGCACCAGCAGCATCGACAAGGACCTCCTGAACGTCGGCCGCGTGCTCAAGCTGGGCTGGTTCGCGAAGCTGACCAAGCTCGTCCTGCCCGCATCGCTCCCTTACATCTTCACCGGCATGCGCCTGTCGCTGGGCGTTGGCTGGATGGTGCTGATCGCGGCGGAAATGCTCGCGCAGAACCCGGGCCTCGGCAAGTTCGTGTGGGATGAATTCCAGAACGGCTCCAGCCAGTCGCTCGCCCGCATCATGTTCGCGGTGGTGGTGATCGGTTTCATCGGCTTCGGCCTCGACCGCATCATGATGGCTCTGCAGTCGCTCGCTTCCAAGAACAGGACGGTGTGATCATGAGCGCAACTCCCATCCTCTCGCTGCGCAGCGTCAGCAAGTCCTACAAGGGCCAGTCAGGCGACGACACGCATGTGCTCGACGGGATCGACCTGGACGTGGCCGAAGGCGAATTCGTTGCAATCCTTGGCTTTTCGGGCGCGGGCAAGACCACGCTGATCAATTCGGTGGCCGGGCTTGTCGAACCCGATGGCGGGCAGATCCTGTTGAAAGGCAAGCCGATCGAGGGGACCAGCAAGGATCGGGGCCTGGTTTTCCAGTCCTACTCGCTGTTTCCCTGGCTATCGGTGGAATCCAACGTCGCGCTGGCGGTAGACGCGGTGCACAAGGACAGGAGCAAGGCGGAACGCGCCGCACTGGTGAAGCAGAAGGTGGAACTGGTCGGCCTGGGCCATGCGATGGACCGCAAGCCGGCCCAGCTTTCGGGCGGCATGCGCCAGCGCGTTGCGGTGGCCCGCGCACTCGCCATGGAACCCGAAATCCTGCTGCTGGACGAGCCGCTTTCCGCGCTCGACGCGCTGACCCGCGCCAAGCTGCAGGACGAAATTGAGCGCATTCGCAAGGAGGAGGGTCGCACAATTCTCCTCGTCACGAACGACGTGGACGAAGCGCTCCTTCTTGCCGACCGTGTCGCGGTGCTGACCCCCGCACCTGCGGCACGGATCGGCAGGATCTGGGATGTCGATGTGGCCCGCCCTCGCGATCGCGAGGCGGTGAACGACGATGTCCATTTCCAGAAGCTGCGCAAGGAGATCGTTTCCTATCTCGGCACGCTGAATGCGGAAAGCGGGACGGTTGGCGAAAGCTCGGTGGAGCTGCCCAATGTCACGCCGCTCGACCTCGCGCCCCAAAGAGACCCAAATCTCCCGCAGGCTTATCGCGAGGCGGCGCATAGCCCGGTCGAGAAGCGCTACCTGGAATTCTACAAGCTCGACAAGGTGTACCCCACGCCCAAAGGCCCGCTGAAAGTGGTCGAGGATTTCAACCACATCATGGACAAGGGCGAGTTTATCTCGCTGATCGGCCATTCGGGTTGCGGCAAGTCCACCGTGCTGACCATGGCGGCAGGTCTCAATGAGATTTCCGGCGGTGGTATCGTGCTCGAAAATCGCGAGATCAGTGCGGCCGGACCCGACAAGGCAGTGGTGTTCCAGGCCCCGAGCCTGATGCCCTGGCTCACCGCGCGGCAGAACGTCGCTCTCGGCGTGGAGCGGGTCTATCCGCATGCAAGCAGGGCCGAGCGGCGCGATATCGTCGACTATTATCTCGACCGTGTTGGTCTTGGCGATTCCAAGGAAAAGCTGGCGGCTGAAATGTCCAACGGCATGCGCCAGCGCGTGGGTATCGCCCGCGCCTTTGCCCTGTCGCCGCGGCTGCTGCTGCTCGACGAACCCTTCGGCATGCTCGACAGTCTCACCCGCTGGGACTTGCAGGACGTGCTGGTGGAGACGTGGAACCGCACCAAGGTGACCGCGATCATGGTCACGCATGACGTGGACGAGGCGATCCTGCTGGCGGACAAGGTCGTAATGATGACCAACGGCCCGCGCGCCACCATCGGCAAGGTGCTGGAGGTAGACCTGCCGCGACCGCGCGACCGCAAGGAACTGCTCGAACATCCGAAATTCTATCAATACCGGCAGGAAGTGCTGCACTTCCTTGCCGAATACGATCACGGGCCCGCCGCAAAGGCAGCCTGACGCAATCCTGGGAGGGGCCGGTGGCGGCAAAGGGGCCGTCGTCGCGAAACAATTGACATAGCCGGAGCGATCCGGCGCCCGGCGGGCAACGGAGCTCGCCTCTCTTTTTCCGTTTCGGAAAGAGCCGTCCGTGCTGGGCGGCTCCAGGGAGGTGACTCTATGCGTATCAAGACCTGTCTTCTGACTGCCACTGCCATCGCGTGCTTTTCCAGTCCGGCTCTCGCCGCCCCCGGCGATCCGATCGTGATCGAGGAGGGCTGGACGCTCGATCTCCAGGCCAATACGCGCCTGCGCTATGAAACCGTGTCGCAGGACAACGCTGCGGGCGATGCCGATGCGCTGACCCTGCGCGGACGGCTGGGCGCCGAACTGGCGCATATGGGCTTCAAGGTGTTGGTCGAAGGCGAGGGCACCGCGGCGCTGATCGACGATTACAATGACACGCAGCCGGGCAATGGTGTGGAGCCTTTCTCGGTCGTCGCAGATCCGGAGAACATGGAGCTCAACCGGATCCAGGTCTCCTATAGCGACGAGGGCTTCACCGGCACGCTGGGCCGCCAGCGGGTGATCATGGGCAATGCGCGTTTCGTCGGCAATGTCGGCTGGCGGCAGAACGAGCAGACCTTCGATGCGGCGCGCCTTCAGGTCGGCACCGGCCCTTTCAAGGCCGATGCGGTCTGGGCGATTTCCCAGCGCACGATCTTCGGCGTCGACAGCCCGAACGAGTATTTCGACGGCAACTTCGTCTTCCTCAATGCAGGGGTCGATCTCGATGTCGTGGATGTGACGGCGTTCAGCTACATCGTCGATTACGACACGCGCGATGCCTTCTCCAGCCAGACCTTCGGCGCGACCGCCAGTGCTGCCGTGCCACTGGGCGCGGCCAGCCTGGACCTCTCGGCCACCTATGCCACGCAGGCTGACGCCGGCAGCAACCCGGTCGACTACTCGGCCGATTTCATCAGCCTGACCGTGGGCACCACCATTGCCGGCTTCAACCTTTCCGCCAATTACGAGGAGCTGGGCAGCGATGACGGCGTGGCCGCGTTCCAGACGCCGATGGCGACGCTCCACGCTTTCCAGGGCTGGGCGGACCTGTTCCTGACCACGCCTGCCACCGGCGTGCGCGATTACAATGTCGGGCTGCGCAAGCAGTTCAGCCTGCCGGGCGTAGGCAATGTGACCGCGGCGGTGATCTATCACGACTTCGACAGCGACTTCGGCGGGATCGATTACGGCTCCGAATGGGATGCCTCGCTGGGCTTCAAGGTCGGCCCGGTCGGTCTGCTCCTCAAATATGCCAATTACGACGCGAATGCCTTCGCCGTCGATACGGAGAAGTTCTGGCTGCAGGCCGAATACAGCTTCTGATTCAGAGCGTTAACCCCAATGGATGGAGGGTATAATGTCATATCTGCTACCAAGTGAATTCGTCACTAAGCTGGTCGACGCCGGTGAATCCAAGATATTCATGTCGACCAAGGACACGCTGATCCGCGCCTACATGGCGGGTGCCACTCTGGCACTGGCGGCGGCCTTTGCCGTCACTATCAACGTGCAAACCGGCGAGCCTCTGGCGGGCGCGGTGCTGTTCCCGGTGGGCTTCTGCCTGCTCTATTTGCTCGGATATGACTTGTTGACCGGCGTCTTTGTGCTGTGTCCACTTGCCGTGTGGGACAGGAGGCCAGGCTGTACATGGGGCGGAGTCCTCAGGAACTGGGGCCTCGTCTTCGTCGGCAACTTTGCCGGCGCGCTGACCACGGCCGTGATGATGGCGATCTACTGGACCTATGGCTTTGCCGCGGAAGAGACCAATCCGGTCGGCCTGATCTTCGCCACAATGGGCGAAGCGCGCACCGTGGGCTACGCCGAATATGGCCTTGCAGGCTGGATCACGGTCTTCGTGCGCGCCATGCTGTGCAACTGGATGGTTTCGACCGGTGTGGTCGGCGCGCAGGTCTCGACCACCGTCACCGGCAAGGTGCTGGCGATGTGGATGCCGATCATGCTGTTCTTCTACATGGTGTTCGAGCATTCGATCGTGAACATGTTCCTGTTCCCGAGTGGCCTGATGATGGGCGGCGATTTCAGCATCGGTGACTATCTGCTGTGGAATGAAATCCCGGTGGTCCTTGGCAACCTGGTGGGCGGCCTGACCTTCACCGGGCTGATGCTCTACTCCACCCATGTCCGCACCAGCCCCAGCCGCAAGCCTGCCGCTGTCGAGGCGGACGCCAAGCTGACCCGCGTCGCCTGACCCCGACGCGAGCAAGGGAGGCGGGCTGTGACGGATGTGTCCGCCTCCCGTAGCTTGCAGGCCCCGGCCATGACCAGGCAGACGCTTGCCATCTCGCTGGGCCAGTATTCCTCCGCCGGAACTAAGGCGGAGAACCAGGATTTCCATGGCGCGCTGACGCCGGACGGCGCGGACCTTGCCACCAAGGGAATCGCGCTCGCCCTTGCCGACGGCATCAGCACCAGTCGGCGCGGGGCGGAGGCCGCCGCGATCGCGGTCAACAGCTTCCTGACCGATTATTTCTGCACCTCCGAAGGCTGGAGCGTGCGCAAGTCCGGCGAATGCGTGATCGGCGCGACCAATAGCTGGATGCATGCCGAAAACGCCCGCTACCGCCCGCGTGAAGAAGGCGAGGATCGCGAGGCGGCGGGCCTGATCTGCACGCTGAGCGCGATCGTGTTCAAATCTCGCAGCGCGCATATCTTCCATGTCGGCGATGCGCAGGTTCTGCGCCTGACGGGCAGGCAGGCCGAAGTGCTCACCACGGAGCATCGCATCCATCTGGGCGGCGGGGAGAGCTATCTTGGCCGCGCCATGGGGGCCAATCCGCAGCTGGAAGTCGAATACCGCAAGCTCGCGGTGGAAGCGGGCGATATCTTCCTGCTCTCGACCGATGGCGTCCACGAATTCGTCGGCACGGCGGACCTGCTTACGGCCATCGAGCAATGTCGCGATCTCGACGAAGCGGCGAAGAGGCTGGCCGATCTCGCCGCCGATCGCGGCAGCGGCGACAACCTCACCGTGCAGATCGCGCGGGTGGAGAGCCTGCCCCAGGGCGATGTGGGCGACCTGCTGGGCGGCGACCTGCGCCTCGCCCCCGCACCCGTGCTGGAGGAGGGGCAGGATTTCGAAGGCTATCGCATCCTGCGCCAGCTGCATTCGGGGCCGCGCAGCCATGCCTATCTCGCGCGCCATGCGGAGGACGATGCCGATGTCGTGATCAAGGTGCCATCCACCGAACGCTCGCAGGACGCCGACGCGCTGGCCGGCCTGCTGCTGGAAGAATGGGTGATGCGGCGGCTCGACCATCCCAACCTGCTCTCCGCCGTCCCCCTGCATGCCGCGCGGGCCCATGTCTTTTCGGTCAGCCGCCATGTTTCGGGGCGCACGCTGCACCAGTGGATCCTCGACAATGCGCCCGGCCAGATCGCGCCCGTGCGCCGGATAGTGAACCAGGTTTCCGCTGGCCTTGAGGCGATGCACCGCCGCGAAATGCTCCATCGCGACCTGCGCCCCCACAACATCATGATCGATGAGAGCGGCCATGCGACGATCATCGATTTCGGCTCCACCCAGGTGGCGGGGCTGGACGAGATCGCGATGCCGGAGATGGAGGATGCGGCCTATGCCGGCACGATCCAGTATTCCGCGCCCGAGCTTTATCTGGGCGAAGCGGCGAGCGTTGCGAGCGATGTCTTCTCGCTCGGCGTCATCGCCTACCACATGCTGACCGGCAGCCTGCCCTATGGTGCACGCGTATCCGCCGCCGACACGGCAAGGGCGCAGCGCAAGCTTGCCTATATCCCCGCCGCCTCGCGCAATCCGGACATTCCCGAATGGGTCGATGCCGCGCTGGCCCGTGCCGTCGCCGTCGATCCGGCCAAACGTTACGCCACACCGGCGGAGTTTGTGAGCGATCTTGCCCGCCCCAATCCGGAGCTGCTGCGCAATACGCTGCCCCTGTTGCAGCGCGGTTCGCTCAACACGTGGCGGCTGATCGCGTTGGTGCTGGCGGCCGCACTCGTCATTTCCATCATCACCCGGCCGGATTTTGCCCCGAGCCGTCCACCTGCAGAAAAAGAGGAGTCAGACCCATGATGACCAAATCCGATGTCACCACCATGATCCGCGCCGCCAAGCGCGAAAAGCAGATCAGCTGGGCGGAGATTGCCGCTGCTGCGGGGCAGAGTGAGGTCTTCGTCACCTCCGCCTGCCTCGGCATGAACAGCCTGCTGCCCGAACCGGCGGCAAAAGTGGCAAAGCTGCTCGACCTTCCGGAAGAGGCGGTGACGGTGCTCACCGAATTCCCCACCAAGCAGTTCGACAAACTCGTGCCGACCGATCCCTGCATCTATCGCTGGTACGAAATCACCGGCGTCTTCGGAGAGGCCTTCAAGGAGCTGGTGCAGGAGAAATTCGGTGACGGGATCATGAGTGCGATCGATTTCGACATGGAGATCGAGAAAGTCGAGCATGAGAAGGGCGACCGCGTAAAGGTTGTGATGAGCGGGAAATTCCTGCCCTACAAAAGCTGGTAAACGTGCAACGGTGGCGGTGGGCCGTTGCTGCACTGCAAAAAGAGGCTTGCCGCCACCTGCCCGAATCGGCTATTGCCATTTCCAGCAAGTGTTGTGCCCGTCCATCGGTGGACGATCCGGCCCTCTCGCTGACAGATCAAATCACAACGTGGCAATGGCGCCGCCAGTCTTTCGCAAGACTTGGCGGCTTTTTTGCGTGCGTTGTCGACAAGGGACTTGGACGATGAACGCCCAGACGACAATCGAGACGCCGAAGCGCGAGAAGCTGGTGGTGATCGGCAACGGCATGGCCGGCTGCCGCGCGGTGGAGGAAGTGCTCGAGCGCGATGCCGACCGCTACGACATCACCATTTTCGGGGCCGAGCCGCGGGTCAATTACAACCGCATCATGCTTTCCCCTGTGCTGGCGGGCGAAAAGACCTTCGAAGAGATCGTGATCAACGGGCAGGACTGGTACGATGACAATGGCATCACGCTGGTCGGCGGCGATCCGGTCGATCATATCGATCGCGAGGCGAAGACGGTCGTCAGCCGCTCGGGCCGGGTAGAGCCTTACGACAAGTTGCTGATCGCCACCGGCTCCGATCCCTTCATCATTCCCATTCCCGGAAACGACCTTGAAGGCGTGGTGACGTTCCGCGACCTCGACGATGTCGACACAATGCTCGCCGCTGCGGAGAAGGGCGGTGATGCAGTGGTGATCGGCGGTGGCCTGCTCGGGCTGGAGGCTGCGCATGGCCTCTCGCTTCGCGGCATGAAGGTCACCGTCGTTCACCTCATGCCCACACTGATGGAACGCCAGCTCGACGAGGCGGCGGGCTACCTGCTGCGGCAGGAACTGGAAGGCCGCGGCCAGACGATCCTCACCAGCGCCAACACCAAGGTGATCCACGGCGTCGAAGGCAAGGTCGTCGGCATCGAGCTGGAAGACGGGACGAAGGTGAAGGCCGACATCGTGGTGATGGCCGCGGGCATCAAGCCTGCGACCGGCCTCGCCAAGGGTGCGAACCTCGAATGCGAGCGCGGGATCGTGGTGGATGACCACATGGTCACGTCGGACCCTGATATCCTGGCGGTGGGCGAATGCGTCCAGCATCGCGGGGCTTGCTACGGCCTCGTCGCGCCGCTGTGGGAGATGTGCCGATCGCTGGCAGATCACCTGACCGAACAGCCCAGTGGCTATGAAGGATCGGTCACCTCGACCAAGCTTAAGGTTTCGGGCATCGATTTGTTTTCGGCAGGCGATTTCTCCGGCGGAGAGGATTGCGAGGATATCGTGATGCGCGATGCCTCTCGCGGCATCTACAAGCGCGTGGTGGTCAAGGACGGCAAGATCGTCGGCGCGGTGCTCTATGGCGATACGGCCGACGGCAACTGGTATTTCGACCTCCTGAAGAAGGAGGAGGATATCTCCGACATTCGCGAGGCGCTGATCTTCGGACAGGCCTTTGCCAGCGGCGGAGGTGCCCTTGCGGACCCTAATGCCGCCGTTGCCGCCCTGTCGGATGATGCGGAAATCTGCGGCTGCAACGGCGTCTCCAAGGGCAAGGTCGTCCAGTGCATCAATGGAGGCGCCCACAGCCTCGATGCGGTGCGCTCCACCTGCAAGGCCTCGGCCAGCTGCGGCTCCTGCACCAATCTCGTCGAAAGCCTGCTGGCGATCACTTTGGGCGAGGACGCGGTCGCAAGCGGCCCCAAGACCATGTGCAAGTGCACCAGCTTCACCCATGACGATGTGCGCCGCCTGATCCTGGAAAAGGAACTGAAAGTCATCCCGCAGGTGATGCAGGAACTGCACTGGACCACCCCCGATGGCTGTTCCAGCTGCCGCCCCGCGCTCAATTACTATCTGCTCTGCGCATGGCCCGGCGAATATGAGGATGACGAGAAGAGCCGCTTCGTCAATGAGCGCCTGCACGCCAATATCCAGAAGGACGGCACCTACTCCGTCGTGCCGCGCATGTGGGGCGGGCTGACCAGCCCCAAGGAACTGCGCGCGATTGCCGACGTGGTCGAGAAATACGATGCGCCGATGGTCAAGGTGACCGGCGGCCAGCGGCTCGACATCTTCGGCATCAAGAAGGAAGACCTTCCTGCCGTCTGGGCCGATCTCAACGCCGCCGGCATGGTCTCGGGCCACGCATACGGCAAGGCGCTGCGCACGGTGAAGACCTGCGTCGGCAGCGAATGGTGCCGCTTCGGCACGCAGGATTCGACCGGGCTCGGGGTCAAGATCGAGAAGATGACCTGGGGCAGCTACATGCCGCACAAGTTCAAGATCGCCGTCAGCGGCTGCCCGCGCAATTGCGCCGAAGCGACGATCAAGGATTTCGGCGTGGTCTGCGTCGACAGCGGTTACGAGCTGCATGTCGGCGGCAATGGCGGGATCAAGGTCCGCGCCACGGACCTGCTGTGCAAGGTTGAGACCGAGGAGGAGGCGATGGAACATTGCGCCGCCTTCATCCAGCTCTATCGCGAGGATGCGCATTACCTCGAACGCACGGCCCCCTGGCTGGAGCGCAAGGGCCTCGACTGGATCAAGTCGCAGCTGTTCGACGATCCGGAACGGATCACCCGCCTCGCCGCGCGCTTCCGCCTGTCGCAGAAATACTGGCAGGTCGATCCCTGGGCGGGCCGTGCGGCAGGCGCCCACAAGGACCTGCACAGCCACATCGCCGAAATCCGCCCGCTTGAAATGGAGAATGCATGATGTCCGCCACGGTCGGCAAATGGCTCGATATCGGTCCCACCACGCAGATCGAGCCGGGCACGGCGCGCACGCTGCCGGTGGCAGGGGCGGACGAGATCGCCGTCTTCCACACCATGCGCGGCGAGTTCTACGCGCTGGTCAACAAGTGCCCGCACAAGCAGGGCCCGCTCAGCCAGGGCATCATCCATGGCGACAGCGTCTCCTGTCCGCTGCACAATTGGCGCATCTCGCTGAAAAGCGGCGAGGCGCTGGGCGATGACAAGGGCTGCACCCCCACCATCCCGCTGAAAGTGGACAATGGCCGCATCTACCTGCTGCGAGAGGCGGTGATCCCTACCGGCCCTTTTGACGAACCCGCGCCCGCGGCGCAGGTCGCGGCGGCCTGATCTTGGCAAAGGGCGCGCCCATCAACACCACCTGCGCCTATTGCGGCGTGGGATGCGGAATTGCCGCTCAGGTAAAGGGCGCGCGCGAAGTCACCATCAAGGGCGACAAGACGCACCCTGCCAATCATGGCCGGTTGTGCTCCAAGGGTACCTATTTGGGTGAGACGCTGGAGCTGGAAGGCCGCTTGCTGCACCCGATGCTGGGCGAGCGGCGAGCGAGCTGGGATGAGGCGCTGGACGATGTGGCAGAGCGCCTGCAGAGCGTAATCGCCGAGCACGGCCCCGAAAGCGTGGCCTTCTACGTTTCCGGCCAGTTGCTGACCGAGGACTATTACGTCGCCAACAAGCTCGCCAAGGGCTTTATCGGCACGGGGACCATCGACACCAATTCGCGCCTTTGCATGGCGAGTGCGGTTGCCGCGCATAACCGCGCATTCGGCGAGGACGTGGTGCCTTGCAGTTACGAGGATCTCGATTGCGCGGACCTGGTCGTGCTTGTCGGCTCCAACACCGCGTGGTGCCATCCGGTCATCTGGCAGCGGATCGAGAAACTGCGCGAGCGGCGTGGGACGAAGCTGGTCGTGATCGACCCGCGGCGCACCGAAACCGCGGCACTGGCCGACCTGCACATTCCTGTCGCCCCCGATGGCGATATCGCGCTGTTCAATGCGCTGCTCGATGCGGTGGCGAAGCGCGGCGGGCTGGATGCGAAGTTCCTGCGCGACCAGTGCGAGGTGCCCGAGGGCTTCTTCGCCGGGCTTTCCGGCGAGCATGGTGTCAATCCGCAGATCTTCGCCAAGCTGGTCGACCTCCTTATGGAACGCCCGCGCATGCTCACCCTGTTCAGCCAGGGTGCCAACCAGTCCGCCTGCGGGACGGACAAGGGCAATGCGATCATCAATTTCCACCTCGCAACGGGCCGCATCAACCGGCTGGGCGCGGGACCTTTCAGCATTACCGGCCAGCCCAATGCGATGGGCGGACGCGAAGTGGGCGGGCTTGCCAACACGCTCGCCTGCCACCTTGGCTTTTCCGAGGATGAGCGCGCCGATGTCGCGGGTTTCTGGAAGACCGATCGCCTGTGTTCCGGGCAGGGCTTGAAGGCGGTCGACCTGTTCCGCGCCGTGCATGAGGGGCGGATCAAGTTCCTCTGGGTGATGGCGACCAATCCGGCGGTGTCGATGCCCGATGCGGGCTTCGTGCGCGAGGCGCTGGCGCGCTGCCCGAACATCGTGGTCTCGGACGTGATTGCCGATACCGACACGGCGAAGTTCGCCCATGTGCGCCTGCCCGCGCTCGGCTGGGCGGAGAAGGATGGGACGGTCACCAATTCCGAACGCCGCGTCTCGCGCCAGCGGGCGCTGCTCGCTGCTCCCGGAGAGGCGCGGGCCGACTGGCGGATCGTCTGCGATGTCGCCGCTCGGCTGGGACACGGGCGGCACTTCGACTTTACCTCGCCCGCAGCAATCTTCCGCGAATACGCGGCGATGACGGCACTTGCCGGTCGCCATGGCAAGAAGCTCGACCTCACCCAATGGGCTGATTGCAGCGATCGCGATTATGAGCGGATGCTGCCCTTCCAGTGGGGCGGCACGCATCCGCTGCGGCACGGCTTTGCCACCAGCGACGGCAAGGCGCGGCTGATCGCCGTGACCGCACCTAAAACGCAAGTGGATGGAATGGTGCTCAATACCGGCCGCTATCGCGACCAGTGGCACACGATGACGCGCACCGGCCTCAGCCCCTCGCTCTCTGTCCATCGACGCGAGCCGCTGGTGGAAGTGCATCCCGCCGATGCCGAACGTCTTGCGCTCGAGGATGGCGGGCTGGCGTGCGTTTCCAGCGCGGCGGGGGAAAGCATCTATCGCGTGGCGGTGAGCGATGGGCAGGTGACCGGCCAGATCTTCGTGCCGATGCATTTCACCGATGCCAATTCGGGCGGCGGGCGTACGGGCCTGCTGGTAGAGGCGAAGACCGATCCCGTTTCTGGCCAGCCCGCCTTCAAGAACGTCGCTGCCGATATCGCGCCCTGGCAGCCCGAATGGCGCGCCTTCCTGCTCACCCGTACCCGCGTGCAGCCCGACTGCACCTATTGGGCGCAAATGCGCGTGAAAGGCGGCTGGCTGACCGAGCTTGCGGGGCTGGGCGCCGTGGATATCGATGCGTTGCTGCCCGAGGGCATGCGGCGCGAGGTCGCCGATATCGCACGCGGCATGCGCCGGGTCACGGTGGGCGATGAAGACGGACAGATGCTGGCCGCGCTCTATCTCACCCGGTCCGGCGAACTGCCTGCGCGCGACTGGATCGTACGCCAATTCGCCGCGCCCGATGCCAGCGACCATGAGTTGCTTGCCGGACGTCCCGCCATCGCCTTGCCCGATCGCGGCAAGGTCGTCTGCGTCTGTCACGATGTGGGAGAGAACACCATTCGCGAAGCCGCCGCCAACGGCGCGAATACGGTTCAGGCGGTTGGCGAGGCGACCTGTGCGGGGACCAATTGCGGGTCCTGTCGCACGCTGATCGCGCAGATCATAGAAGAGACGGATGCCACCGTCAGGGAGGCTGCGGAATGACCAAGATTGCAAAAGGCGAAGTCTGGGGCGAAGTCTGGCTGGTCGGTGCAGGTCCGGGCGATCCCGACCTGCTGACCCGCAAGGCCGAACGGCTGATTGGCGCTGCCAGCGTGGTCTTCCACGATGCGCTGGTGGGCCCGGGCGTGCTCGACCTGATCCCCGCGGATGTCCGGCGCGTTTCGGTGGGCAAGCGCGCTGGCCGCCATTCGAAGGACCAGAAGACGATCGATCAGCTAATCGTCGAAGCAGCGCTGGCGGGTGAACGGGTGGTTCGTCTCAAAGGCGGCGACCCGTCGATCTTTGGTCGCTCCATGGAAGAGCTGACGGCTTGCCGCGAGGCGGGCATTTCGGTGCGCATCTGCCCCGGCATCACCGCCGCCAGTGCGGCTTCGGCCAGCCTGGGCACCTCCTTGACCCTTCGTGGACTGGCCCGGCGGCTGACCTTCGTCACCGCCCACACGAAGAAGGGGCAGCTGCTCGCGCTCGACTGGCAGGCGCTGGCCGATCCGCAGGCGACACTTGCCATCTATATGGGCAAGAGCTCGGCCCCCGAGATCGCCAAAGGGCTGATGGAAGCCGGCATGGCGGGCGATACGCCGGTGGCGATGGTGGAGAATGCCAGCCTGCCGGAGGAGAAGATCTTCCGCACTCGCCTTGACCTGCTGCCTCTCGGTGCGAAGACCGCGCTTGGCTCCGGCCCGGCGCTGCTGCTGATCGGCTGCATTGCCGAACGCAACGAGGAGGTGGCACTGCATGAGGCGAAAGCGGAACTGGCCCGCACTCTCGCACAGCAAGAGCCTGAAGCCTAAGCGTATTCTTCGTAAAGGCTCGCCCCGAAGGCCGAGGTAAGCACGCCTGCATGGAGGGCGCCGCGTGCCAAATTACGCGCCTTACCGGTCTTGTTGGGCGCGAATAGCGCAGCAAGCGCGCAATAGGCGACCCGGATGAAGGCCGAGCCGGCAATAGAAACTCTCGACCGTGTCCCGCGCTGCAATGCACGGAAATGGATTTGTCCCGAGCGGTAGCGACGCCGCAGCAGCCACTTGAGATTTGCGCGCGCCGGCGCAACCGGTTCCGATACCATCGCCTTGGGCTCGAAGGCGAAGCTGGCGCCATTATCGAGCATGTCGTGGAAGAACATCGTGTCCTCACCGCCAACTGTCCCCAACTCCTCCCGGAAACGCAGGCCATGGCGCTCCACGAACAGGCGGTCGATCATGACATTGCAGGTCGATCCATTATGCGCCGCTTCGCGCGGGCCCATGCTGTGCGAATGGAAATCGCCGCGGATCATCCAGTCGGGAGCGGTCTCGGGATCGTAGATCGCCCGGGTCGGACCGAAGACGCAGTTCTTGCCCGGTCGTGCGGCGGCCAGTGCCGCCAACCATCCCTCTTCCGCGGTCTCGTCATCATCGATGAAGGCTACCCAGTCCGCGCTTGCATTATCCAGGCAGGCATTGCGGGCGCGCGAGATGTTCTTCTCCGGCGCATGCACATAGATGTGGTCGAGGTTCAAGGAACGGCAGCAGGCTGCGATCTCCTCGAGACGGGCAGCTGTGCTGTCATTATCCGCCACGATGACGCGGAGCCGCAAATGGTCGGGCAGATCCTGCGCCGCGATCGAGGCAAGAGTCCCGGCAATCTCGGGCCGGCGATAGGTGCAAATGCACACGTCGATCGTTTCAAGGGCTTGCGAAGAGGTCATATCCACCGATCGCTCAGGCAGGTTGCCGCTGCATCATATGGTCCGCCAGCCGCAATGCCAGCGCCACGATGGTCAGGGTCGGATTCGCATGGCCGCCGGTCGGCATGACCGATGAGCCGGTGAAATAGAGATTGTCCACGCCGTGCACCGCGCTGTTGCCGTCGACCACGCCGGTCGCACCGGTCTCGCTCATGCGCGTGGCGCCGATGTGGTGATAGCTTTCGCGCAACTGCCCGTTCGCCATCGTACCGCGCGTGGAAAAGCCCTCGTCGATCTGCAGCCGTCCGAAGCCCAGCCGCCGCAGCGCTACGTCCGCGAAATGGGTGAAGCTGAGCACGGTGCGATGCTCTACCTCGCTGATCCGCCAGTCGATGCGGGCCTTGCGCAGCCCAAGGCCATCACGGTCATCGAGGAGCATGACCCTGCTATCGCGGTCGGGAACCTGCTCGACCTCGGCCACGAACAGCGCGTCGGGCGAGGGCAGCAGGGAGTGGCGCCCGCACAGCCTGCGTGCGGCGTTGCTGGCAATGCGCTTGCTGTCGGTGAGCATGCCTTTGAAGTGCACATGGGCGGGCGAACGCGCGCCCTTGCGCCCCATCAGCGACTTGACGTGCCACCATCCGGAATCGGGACGCTCCACGTAGCGGAAGTGGCCGCTGCAATTCATCAGCCGGAGGTCGCGCTGCGCCTTTTCGGAGAGCGCAAGCCCCACTTCGTATTGCGTGCCGCGCGGCTGCAGCAGGATGTTGAACATGCGCTGCAGGCGGATTTCCTGGCCGTCCTCCGGCAGGACCTTGGCGGTCACGGCCTTGGGGTGCTGCATGAAATAGCGGCCGAGCGCATCACTCACGCTTTCGAACAGGCCCGGCGTCTGCTCCGCGAAGTTGAGGGCGAGCCGGGCATTCTCGATCCCGCCGCAGGCAAAGATGAACTCTCGTGCCCGGATCTGCGCCCTTTTGCCCTCGCGTGAACTGATCTCCACCGCTTCGACATGATTGTTCGAGGGCGATGGCACGAGCGCGGTGGCATTGGCATTGAGCAGGACGGTCACATTGCGCGACTTCTCCAGCCGGGGGCCGAAACGCTTCGCCCAATCCTGATAGATCTCCCGACCTGTGGGAGCGAAGCGCCAGATATACGGCCGTATGGGGCTGTTATCGAGGTCGCCATTGAATTTCAGGCGCTTGCGCAGGACGTCCGCATCGCTGGGCCCCAAGTCGCGAAAACCGCAATATTCCCAGGCCTGCCGGTAATGCTGCCCGAAATCGTGTGCTTCCAAGGGCCAGCCGGAATCGGGTACCCAGGGGCGCGGTTCGAAATCGATTGGATCGAGGGCAGCGCAGCGGCCCCGCCAGCGCAAGGTCGAGCCGCCATAAACCCGGTAGCGCCCTTCATCGAGCGCGATCGGCGCGCCTACGCTTTCTCCGGTGAACAGCTCTTGCGCACTCGCGCTGATCCCCTTGTCCCCACCTTCCAGCAGGATGACGTCGAAGCCCCTGTCGCCCAGTTCCCTGGCGAGGGTTATGCCCGCGGCACCGGCTCCGACGACGCAGATGTCGGCGGCGAATGTGTCAGCATTGTCCGAAAGACTGAAATCACGCAGCACCATTGTCCTCCGTCCGGACCTGACCGAACATCCGAACCTCCTGCGGCTTCTCGTGCCCGTCTTGTCGCGGGCCGTTTGCCGATCGAACCGGGAATGCGTGCGGGCAGGGCATTTCCTACACCCCGGCCGACTCAATCCCGCCTCTTTCAACTCGCTTTAAACCACATCTTGTGCAGTGCAGCAATATTCGATACGCTTTTCATCCAAGTCAATTGGAAGGAGCGCCTCATGTCCTCAGGAACCGCCGCTCGTATTGAAAACGAAAAATCTTTCCACGACGCCCGATTTACGGAGGAAGTCCGTGATGCGCAGGGAAAGTACTATGCAAGCATAAAGCACGGATCTTCGCATTACGGAAACAGAGTCGCCGAGCTGGCGAAGGGAAAGGACATACTGGAATATGGCTGCGGTGGTATTTCCCAAGGGGATACACTTGCCAGCCTTGCGCGAACACTCACGGGGATCGACATCTCGACCGTGGCTGTCGAAAAGGCCAATGCTGCAGCTGCGAACAGAGGTCTCTCCAACGTTCACTATCTCGAGATGAACGCGGAGGAGATGACCTTCCCCGATGGATCCTTCGACCTCGTCTTCGGCCGCGGGATCATCCATCACCTCGACCTGAAAAAGAGCTTCGAGAGCATTCGCCGAGTGCTCCGGCCCGGCGGGACCGCGCTTTTCTGGGAGCCGCTGGGCCATAATCCGGTGCTCAACCGCTACCGCCAGATGACGCCCGAGGCGCGCACGCCTGACGAGCATCCGCTGCTGAAGAGCGACTTCACGCTGGCCGAACGCTATTTCGACGTCGAGCGGCTCGATTTCTACGGCCTGACCACGCTGCTCTCCGTGCCGTTGCGCGATACCGGTCCGGGCGATGCCGTGCTTTCGGTGACATCGGCCATCGACCGCGTGCTGTTTCGCTCGCCCATGCGCTGGCTGGCCTGGTACGTCCTCATCGAACTGAAAAAGCCGGCGGAAGAAGAAGGGTGATGCCGGCCAGGGTCCTGCTGCCGGTCCTCGGGCTGGCAGGGATCGCTGGCATTTCCCTTGCCGACCGGAGCGGCGATGCCGCGCAAGGAGAGCGCCCATTGCCGGTTTTGCTGACGGGGGAGGCACCCTTCGTCGAGCGTTTCGAGACGATTGACAGGTCCTTCTGGTCCGTCTCCGATGGCTGGTACAATGGCGACTACATGGTCAATGACTGGCGCGCGATGCAGGTCTGGACTGAGGACGGCCTGCACATCGCTTTGGCGCCCAACAGTACCGAGTTCGCGGATTATTCCTCCGGCGAAATCCAGTCGGGGGGGACATATGGCCACGGCTATTACGAAGCACGGCTGCGTGCAGCGCCGGGAAGCGGGATCATCACCGGCTTCTTCACCTATATCGGGCCGCACTGGAACAAGCCGTGGAACGAGATCGATGTCGAGATTCTCGGCAAGTCCCCCCGGACGATGCAGGCGACCTATTTCACCGGCGGCGAAAAGGTGGCGACCACGATTCCGCTGTCTTTCGACGCGACGGAGGGGTTCCATACCTACGGTTTCGACTGGCAGCGCGGTTCGATCCGCTGGTTCGTGGACGGTAGCCTCGTCCATGAGGAGGAGGGCGATGAGCTCCCGCTTCCGAATGAGAGGCAGAAGGTCATGTTCTCGCTATGGGGCACGCGCACCTTGAGCGAATGGGCGGGCCGGTTCGATGAGACTGCCGTGCCCACCGAGGCGGTGATTACCTGCGTCGCCTATTCGGCGAGCATGAATGCGGGCGGCCATTGCAGCGAATAGCAGCAGCCGATCGCGCTCAGTTCAGTTCCTTGCGGGCGAAGAACTTGTCCCGATAGGCTGCCAGGACGGACATGGCTTCGCGCTCGGGGCCGTCCGGGTAGCCGGAGATGGCCCAGAGGATGATGAGGCTGCCCATATATGCGGTCGCCCCCAGGGGAATGCTGAGGGCGAGGTCGAGGACGAGGTCGGAAGTCTCGGTCCCGTGGGTCCACATGCCGCGCGCAAGCAGCACCGCCGCAACCATGATGATAGCGCTCAGTACCGGACGCAGGTTCGCCTGCAGCTGGCGCCTTATCGGAATATCGACCAGCCTCCGCACGATCGCCACATTGAAGCCGATACCCATCAGGCCGACGAATACGCGCCCGATGACCACACCGGTGAGGCCACCGAAATAGAGACCGCCGACAATCGCCGGCAGGCGGAGCGCGAAATACTGGCAGTCGCGCTTGAAGATCAGCTTGGTTCGCCCCTGCGAAAGCGCCAGCGGATGCGCCAGCGACCCGATCGTCTGTAGCGCGAATACCGATGCCAGTGCCTGGATCACGAAGATGGAGGCCGCCCATTTCTCGCCCATGCCAAGGCGTACGGCCGGATCGGCGATTAGCGCCACACCAACGCCGACCGGAAGGACGAGGGTGGTGACGATGGCCTGTGCCCGTGCATAGCCTGCACCAACGCGTCCCTTGTCCTTGCCGAGCGAGGCGAAGCCGGGAAACAGCGTCTTGGTCAAAGGCGTGGTCATTTCGCGCGTGGGCATCTGTGCGAGGTTGTCGCCGACCGTATAGGCACCAAGGCTCGCGCGCCCGATGAACTTGCCTATCAGCAGCTGGTCGAAGCGCCAGTTGATCGTGTTCATCGCCTGGCTGAGCGTCAGCCAGAAGGAGAACGACCACAGCTCCCGAAAGCGCGACAGGGTGAAATGCGGCCGGTAGGGCATCAGCACATAGCCGATGCCGACCGTCATCACGTAGCTGGCCAGCAATCCGCCGATCAGCGCCCAATAGCTGCGGAAAATCCACGCGATCGAAATGCTTGTCGCAACCATGGCGAGTTTCGCGCTGACTTCGATCAGGAACTCTTGTTTGAAAACAAGGTCCCGCTGGAACAGGGCGCGGCGGGGGTTGGCGAAGCCGTTGATCATCATGCCCGCGCCGAGGGCGAACATGATGTTCGCTAACCGAGTATCCTCGAAGAACTGGGCGGTCGGATAGGCGGCGATAGCGAAGAGCGAGGCGATTATCGCCGCGCGTATCACGCCCATCGTCCAAGCGGTGTTGAGGTGGTCTGGCGTGGGATCGTCGAGCTGGATGATGGACTCTGCCAGCGAAAGCTGGGTCACCGCCATGGCAATGGCGAGGATCGTCGTTGCGATAGCCACCAACCCGAAATCCTCCGGGGTCAGCAGGCGCGCCAGCATGATCGTCGAGGCAAAGGCCAGCACGTTGATGATGACACGCGAGGCCATCAGCAGCATGCTGCCGCGGGCAAGGCGTGAGCGGATCTGGGTCATTTCGTCAGGTCGGCTCCCCGAGGGCATCGAGAGCCTTTAGCGCCTGGGGAATCTCTGCTGCCGAGCCTGCCAGGACGGCAATATCCAGGTCCCCATGCCAGCAGTTCCTGTAGCCCGAAACCTTGCCATAGCTATTGTCCAGCACGACATGCGGAATGCCCATCATCGCGCAAAGGATGTGGGAGTGCAGCCGGTCGGTCACGACATGGCGGGCGCGCGAAAGCTGGCGCAAGCCGCGCTCCAGCCTGTGCGCGGCAATGCGGTTGAGCAGCAGGGTTCGGGTGAGTTCGAGCGAAAGCGAGCCGGATTTCAGCATGTCCCACACAGCGGCGCGGCGAAGGCTGCCGCGCGGCATCGGCGGCTCCTCCAGCCAGTCCTCCACGATGGCGCCTTCACCCGGCGCCTCGCGGTTGCGCGGATCGCGCTCGACATCGGATCGCAGCAGCCAGAGCAGGTCGATTTCCACCGGACCGCGCCGGTCGAGCGGTCCCATGCCCATCGCGCAATCGGGAGCGAGGGTGGCGGCGCAGTTCAGTCGGGTCTCGGCAAACTGCATGCTCTTGTGGTCGCGCACGAAGAGGTGGAAGTCGCTGGTATCGGCGATGACCTTGGCGGTGCGATCGGCAGCCGCTTCGTCGCCATAGTGGATACTCTGCGGTAACTGGACGATCGTGCGATCGCGGAACCTGCTCAGTATGCTCTCGCGAAACATCTGCGGTCCTTGCCAGATGTCGCCGAAATTGCCTCCACCGTTGATGAAGATGACCCCTCCGTCGGGAAGGCGTTCGAGCGCTTCGGCACGAAACCCGTCGGCGCGCGAGGCGAGGAATGGCTGGCGGCCGGTCAGCCCCGTCAGCACGGAGATCGCGCCCAGCCAGATGGCGCTGTCGCCGACATTTGCATAGTCCGGGAAATCCAGCAGGGCATAATCCGAACCCGGCCCGACGAAGCGCGCAAGATGGTCCCTCAGCAGGGCCTGCTGCCGCCCGACCAGTTCGGCGACGGGGTCCTCAACCATGGAAGGCTGTGTGGAGGGCACTTATGTTCTCCTTGATCCGCTGTTCCAGCTTCTTGTCGAAACTGCGGAATTTCCGGTTGGCCATGGCACGCGCGACACGTTCGCCGAGTTTGGCGCGGCGCGTCGGGCGTGGCCCGATCGAAGCCCTCAGCGCATCATTGCGCTCGTCGACCAATGTGCGGTTGTTGTGAATGCTTGAAGGCAGGCCGAGCTCGATGGCGGGGAAGGGATAGGCGACGACGACGGGCATGTCCGTTCGCCAGAAGCCGTCCAGCATCACGTCGATCGGTGCGATCAGACCAGTCGAATGGAAGCTTTCGAGCAGGCGCGTTGCGCCGGCCCGCGAAAGGAGGAAACACTGGGTCCCGAGCGCAGGCCAGGTGGCGCGATAGAACGCCATCCGCCCGACCGCTCCGAGGAAGTTCGCCGGCACGAAGAAGCGGGCATACAGGCGCATGAAGTGGACGTCGCAAAGCGCCATGAACCCGGCCATGGCATCGAGCCGGACATAGGGGTCAAGGAGGACGTCATCCTCCATGCACAGCAGGTAGTCGCTGGTGCCCTTGGCAACGAACTCTTCCATCATCGCGATATGGCTGGCCGCACAGCTGCGTTCGGCGGCCGACAATACGGAGCCATAGGTTTCGTAGGCCTTCGCCTCGTCATAGGCGACGGGGAGGCCTTCGGCGGGCACGACATCGAAGAAGGACCAGTCGCAATCGACCTTGCTGATCGACTCGGTCAAACGGGCGCGCCGCTCTGCCGCATCGGCGAAGGACACGACGCGCACCTGCACGCGACGGGCAGGCTGCTCCGCCGCTGCCGGTGGCACGGGCGCTTCCATCGGTTCGACCTGTTTGGCTTCAAGCAAGGCTCTACCCCGTACGTTGTGTGGCAATGTTCAATTTCGGGTGAGGGGCGTCCGCCGTGCTGCGCGGCTTGATGCGCCGCGAGGCCCATCGCCCCAGGCGGTCGGTCAGCGGCAGTGGCACGAGCCGCAGGACGGACGGGTTCTCGAGGATAATCCCGGCGGCCTGCCGCCATTGTCCTGCCTTCACATGGTCGACGAAATGGACGAACCCGAGTGCCGTGCGCACCGAGTGCTTCCTGGCGCGGAAAGCGCGCTTTTCTTCGGGAGAAGCACTGCCAAGGGCCTGTTCCACTTCGCTCGTGACGAGCGATATCTGGTCGATATTCGCCTGCGAAAGCCGGTGTGAGATCGAGGTCGAATGCTTGCGGTAAAAGTAGCCGGGCAAGGCGGCCAGCCGGTAACGCATGCCCGCCATCAGCATCTGCAGCACCAGCAGGTCGTCCTCGCCGATGCGCAGCCTTTCGTCATAGCGAATCCCGGCTTCGCGAAGCGAGCTGAGCCGGAAGACCGGTTTGAGGAAGCCGAGATTGGGCCTTCGGCTGAACATCCGGGTCGCGTTCAGATATTTGGTCAGGGTCAGCCATTCGCGGCTGCCCGCCTTGTGCCGCCGCAGGTAACGCGAAGGCGGCGTGACATTGTCATTATCGAAAACGATCAGGTCATCGGCAATCAGGTCCGCCTGGTCCGCCTCGGCCATCTCGACGAGCTGGCGGAGCCGGTCCGGTGCGTAGAAATCGTCGGCATCGAGAACGGCAAACCACTCGCCGCGCGCTGCGTCCAGCGCAGCATTCCGCGCCGCAGCCGGGCCGCCATTGCTCTCCATGGACAAGGCCCGGATCCGCGCCTCATCGCGCGCGAGCCGCCGGGCGAGTTGTGCGGTGCCATCGCTCGATACGTCATCGACGATGATAACTTCCACCGGAACGCCTTGGTCCAGCGCGGACGCAACCGCCTCTTCGAGGAAGTCCTCGCAATTGTACGCCGCAATCGCGACCGAGACCAGCGGCGCTGGCTTCCCGGCGGAACTGTCGCGCGTCTCCACCAAGGGCGCAGTGCGGGATGGCGGGGCTTCAGTCATGAACCCCGTGCTTGCCATTCGTCATGTTGCTCAAGCGGATCAATTGGTGCCCCAATCTTGGTTCTCGCAACGTAAACCAAGGCTATACTTGTTAATTGTGCAATGCAACAATTCATCCTGCACGGGGCGCTTTCCGGCAGAGCGATGGCCTTCCTTCTCAACAATTTAGGGTAGGGAAGGCGATTGCTGCGCTGCAAAATGTCCCAGAAGCGATCAGATGGAGGCCTCGACCAGCCATTGCGCGGTCCCTTCAAGGCCAACAGCGGTCAACTTGCCGGTCTGGTAGGCGCCCGAGTCGACATTGATCCGGTTGTGCCGGATTTCGGCCCCGTCATTCACGATCGAGTGGCCGTGAACGATCACCGCCCCGTGATCGACTTCGCTTTCCAGGAACTCATCGCGGATGGTGAGCAGGTCGTCCGCACTCTGCCGGTGGAGCGGGATATAGGGACGCACGCCGGCATGGCAGAAGAAGTAGTCGCCCGACCGGGCGGATAGCGGGCGGTCTCGCAGCCAGTCGAGGTTTTCCTCGCCGATGCCCTTGGTAACCCGAAGCGCGAATGCTTCTGCGGACTCCCCGCTTTTCGGCGGCGCGATGTCGAAACTGCGTAGCGTCGTGTCGCCGCCATATCGCAGCCATTCTTCCTGCGCCTCGGCATTCCCTTCGGTGCAATCCAGCAAGGCGCTCTCATGATTGCCAAGCAAGACGCAAACCCTGTCCGATGCCTGGTCCAATAGGCGCAGCTTCTGCAGGACCTCGGCGGAATTGTCGCCGCGATCGAGGAAATCGCCCAGTACGATGAGCCGCATGGGCATCCGCTTCCTCTTGGCGTGGTCCTCCCTGATCTTCGCCATGAGGCGGTTGAGCAGCTCGATGCTCCCGTGGACGTCGCCGATGGCATAGACACGCTCGCCAGTCCCCGCGCGCGGACCGAGGCCCAGCCGGCTGCGCATCGTGTATGGCATCCGCATCATCACCGCGACCGCCCCGTTGACGGATTGTCGCGCGCGTCCGACGCGGAATAGGCCAGCATTCGCGGTTGCGTTCTTGTCCGCCACCAGTCCACGAACCGCCCGGGCAGGGCGTAGAACCAGCGCGCACCGATCGTTTCCAGGAGCGGCCGGAGGAGCAGGGACAATCCGATCGCCGCCGCGCCCATGGCGATTGCGCCCCAGATGGCAAATCCGGGCAAGGAGTCGGCGTCGGCACCGAGGGGGACGAACAGGCCCAACAACTGTGTGTGCGCAACATAGATTGTGAGCGTGTTACGTCCGAAGAACGCCAACACGGATTTCACCATCGGGATGTAGCTCAGCGATATAGATCCAGCCAGTCCGGCGGCCAGACCGATGAGCGACATGACGGCGGTGACCCGTTGGGGGGCGTATCCCCACCGCAGCGCCAGGAACAAGGCGACATATGCTGCAGATGCCACGATCAGCGTGGCGCCCCAATGCTTGGCAACGCCCAGGATCAACGGCCCGCTATAAGCCCCGAAGAGGAAGTAGAAGGCGTAGTTGAGCGCTTTGGCATGTTCGACGGAGCGCACGGGCAGGGCGTCGATAGTCACCAGGATCGAAAGACCGAACGACAGGACGAGTGCCGCGTTCTGGAACCTGCCCTGGCAAAGCTTGGCAACCACAAAATAGATCGCGAGTGCCCAGATGAACCAGAGGACCGCGTTGGGCCATGCAACAAGCGCGACCCAGCTGGAAAAAGCCTTGTCCGCTCCCAATGCAAGGGAGCGCAAGAAGCCGATCGTCGCCCACAGGACGTAAAGGTACCCAAGCAGGATTACGCGCTTCTCAAGCAGTATCGGCCAGTCCCGGCTGAGCACCCGGGCGCTCAGCATGCCGGATATCGCAAAGAACAAGGGCATGCGGATGTAAGCGAAGACATCGTTGACCAGCCAGTATGTGGAATCGATATCCGTGACCAACTGTGCCGCGATCGACGCGTGGAACAGCACGACAAGCAGGATGGAAGATCCCCTGGCGATATCGAGCCAGGCGATTCTGTCTCCCTTCGACGAGGTGGCATTCGTTAAAGCCGCCTTGCTTGCAGGGTGCTCAAGAGCCTCCGGATGCTGCATTGCAACATAGTATGTGTTCCAGGGCGCGTTTCAAAGCGGTTTTTGGCCCTTCTTGGCGGTTGATACGGATGGCGCGGCCTGCACAAAGCAGGAGCGTGAAATGCGCCGACGAGTATTCGAAAAGGGGCAAGCCGTTAAGGATCGCGGCGCGGTCGCGTTGCCTCCCGGCGATGTTTGTGCAACAGACGCCGCTTGGGAGATGCATGCGTCCGATTGGTCGCGCGTCCACCAGCTGGAAGTCCGGTGCGCCTGTGCCGTCGGGTTTTGAAAGTTCCGCCGCGCGATCAAACCGAAGGTCGCAGGTGAAGCCGGAACAAACTCGCGACATCGGCGCAATTCGGGAAGCAACCCGATGGACCATGGCTGGCTGAAGAAGGTTGATTGGCTCCTACGAGGCGAATGGCAGGTTCGCGGGTTTCGAGCGTCACGGATCGGAAGAGCGTGCAATGAGCAACAATGCCAAGCGACACATTGAAGGTCGCGGAAAAAACGTAGGTTCGCCTAGGGATTCCGAAACCGGATTGAAGCTATCTTCGGCGTCTTCGCAGAACGAGGAACTCGACGTGCCCGATGCCGCAGCAATTCCGTCTCACGTTTCAGGTGGCCAGCAGGCTTCGGGTATCCGCATTCGCTGGTGGGCCATCGGCGCTTTGGTGAGCCTCGCGCTCTGGTATGGCATCTATCTGATCATGACCTGAAGGACAGGGCTGAAAGCCTCGCTTCCTTCCACACCCACAAACAGCCGCTCCGTCGGGCCGCGGGCTGCTTCAGTAGCAGCCGCGCGAACCGAGAATGGCGGGGACTGTCCGTGCGCAGATGAACATGTCACCGACGAAGGTGTGCCGCCGCACATATTTCACATCGAGGCGTACGCGCTCCGAATAGCTCACATCGTTGCGGCCGCTGATCTGCCATAGCCCGGTCAGCCCGGGGCGCACCGCGCAATAGCGGCCGATATGGACGCCATAGCGGCTCACCTCATCCTGCACGATCGGGCGCGGTCCGACGAAGGACATATGCCCCATCAGGATGTTCCAGAGCTGCGGCAATTCGTCCAGGCTGGTCCGGCGAAGGAAGTGCCCGATCGGCGTGATGCGCGGATCGTTACGCAGCTTCTGATCCTCCTGCCATTCGGCGCGGGCCTTCGGGTCGGTTGCCAGCAAGTGATCGAGCCGCGCTTGTGCGTCCACCACCATGGTGCGCAGCTTCAGGCAGGGAAACAATTCGCCATTCCTGCCGACACGCTGCTGGCAGAAAATCACGGGCCCGGGACTGGTCAGCTTCACCATCAGGACCAGCAGAAGCATCAGCGGCGCGAAAACAATCGCCAATGTCAGGGCAAGGGTGAAATCGAACAGCCGCTTCGCATGATCGTCGGCCGTTCCGCGGGCATCCAGCCTTTCGGCGGCGCGCCGCGCCCTGGAGAGATCCGGAGTGTGCTTGGCAAGAGGCCAGATGACTTCCATGTCGAACCGGCCGACGCCGGTGGAGGCGTCCGAGACGATGCGCCTTGCGATGCTTTTCCCGGAAACAGACTGAAAGCTGTGGTTCTGCACATTCATAATCGTAGCTCCCTCAACGAGCTGGATTCTGTCGACTGTCAGGACCCTCGCAGTTGTCTGCTGATTGCGTAGAGAGTTACGAATCACCCCTGTTTATGAAGTATTAAGGTATGTGAACGCGGTGAATCGTCAACCGAAATTATTGCGCTGCACAAATTTTTCCGGACGGCTGTGACACCGATGAAATTCCCATATGCCGCTGGTCTGGCACGTAAAACATGCTGGCAGGCGGCGTGAAGAGGGGGCGGGCAATTTGCCCGTCGATACAGCATCTTGTGCCAGAATAGGGCGTTTGCAGCGAGATGGCCGTTCTATCTGGCGCTGGCTGGCAGCCGCTTCCATCAGATTACCGGGGCAGCGAAGTCTCGCTCCGAATTCCTCGCTTTTATGCTGCAACTGCGTCGTCAAGTGAGCACTTGCCGCATGCGTTTTCTCAGGCCGTGGATTGCCTGGCGTTGCCCACCCTGCGCAGGGACCGCAGCAGCTCCATCCAGAAGCCGGCCGACCATGCGGCGTGCATGATTAACGCCGCTACGCCGGACCAGAGTGCGCACCACGAACGTTGTCGCGCCGCGATAGCCGCTCCGACCAGCAACGCTGCTACCACCCAGCAGGCGAGCGGCACCGCGAAGGCAGCCGAACCGGGCAGATGAAACGGAGCCAGTATCGCGGCAACGACCGCCGGTACGATCGTAAGCGGCAGCACCTGGCGAAGGCGGACAGGAGGCCGATGGCGCTTGATCGTCATCGCCCGGCCTTCGCCATAGCGAAGATATTGCGTCCATAGCCGCCTTGCCGAACGCCTGGGGAAGTAGGTGATTGCCAGCGGCGCTTCGAGCCAGATGCGGGTGCCGCGGCGAGTGAGCCTGATGTCCAGCTCCGCATCTTCATTGGCGCGGAATCCCTCGCAATAGCCACCCACGGCCTGGAATTCGCTGACGGTCATGAGGGCGTGATGGCCATGTTCAACCCATCGGCCCGTGCCGACATGCCGATGCGCCGACCCGCCCGTTCCCAGCACGCTGTTCTGCGCCGCCGCTACACCTTTCTGGAAACAGCCACGGTCCGCTTCCGTCACCATCGACACGACGACCGAGCCCGCACCGGTGCGGCTGGCGGCTTCGACAAGCGAGGTGACGTAACCGGCGGGATAGCGGCAGTGCGCATCCACACGCACGAATTGACGATAGTCTCCGCCATATCGCTCAACCGCCAGGTTGATGCCCGCACTCTGGATCCGCTTCGGATTGTCGAGCAGGACAATTCGCGTGTCGCCCTGTGCAGCATCGCGGACGATCTGCTTGCTGCCATCGGTGCTGCCGCCATCGGCCACCACGATCAGGCCGCTACACGGATCGTCGGCAAGCGATTTCAGAAGGCCTGGAAGGTGTGCCTCCTCATTGAGGCAGGGAATGACGACCAGAACCGGCGCTTTTTCCTTCATTTGCAGATGCTGCCCCCTGCGATTGACTGCCCCAAAACGAAACGGATGACGATCAAGTAGCTTGATTGTGCGGTGCAACAATGCGATTGTCACGCTCAAATTGCTGAAAGGGTTGATCTACCCTGGGGACTTGGGCTTCGGCCTGCGTCCACCTCCGAGTTCTATGTTGCAGTAGCGAGCGAGGAGTCGAAGTGAGCATTGGTGCCGATCCGAACCGCGGTATTGCCGTCATCATAGCTGCCTATAATGCGGCAGGTACGATCGGGCGGGCGGTGCGTTCGGCTCTCGCGGAGCCAGAGGTCGCGGAAGTTATCGTCATCGACGATTGCTCTTCCGACAAGACGGTTGAGGCAGCTCGGCTTGCGGATGACCAGTCGGGCCGTTTGCGCATTCTCACGCAGGACAGGAACGGAGGGCCGGCAGCAGCGCGCAATCGCGGATTCGCCGAAGCTTCCAGCCCCTTCGTGGCGGTGCTCGATTCCGATGATTTCCTTCTTCCCGGCCGCTTCAGCCGGCTGCTCGACCTCTCCGAGGCGTGGGACATTGCCGCCGACAATATCATGTTCGTCCTGCAAGGCGGCGAGGCGGGCCTTCCGCTGACCAGCGCGTCAGCAGGGGCGGAGCGTGCCCTTACCCTTGCAGACTTTGTCGAGGCGAACATCTCGCGTTTCGGACGGCAACGGGCCGAACTCGGCTTTCTCAAGCCTGTCTTCCGGCGCAGCTTCCTGCAGCAGCATGGCCTCCTCTATGATTCCAGCCTGCGGCTGGGCGAGGACTTTGCCCTCTATCTGCGCGCCCTGATATCGGGTGCGCGGTTCCGGATTACCTCCGGCTGCGGTTATGTCGCTGTCGAGCGGCCGGATTCGCTCAGCGGCCAGCACCGGACCGAAGATCTCGCAGCCTTGCGCGATTCCGACAATGATCTGCTCGCCGGGATGGATCGCGGATCACCGGCCTATGCGTCGGTGCGCCGCCATCGCGATCACATTGCGCGGCGTTATCTTTACCGGGCCTTCCTCGACGAGCGGCGGCGTGTCGGCATAGCGCGCGCCTTCCGTTCATATCTGGGCCGTCCCGGCGAGGTGCTGTCCATCCTCCATTCCAACGCACTCGATCGCGCAGCGTCATGGCTGCGGCGGGTGCGGAGGCAGCGGCGGGCGGGGCAGGCATTGAGAACCCGCTACCTGATGGAGACCTGACATGTCTTGTCCCGGGGCAGCGACAATCGATCACCGCGGCGGCGCGGTGGACATGGTCTAGACGAGACTTGGAGAACGGCGTTGGCGGTTGGACATTACCGAGCGGAGCTGATCCCGAGACCCAGTCTCAGGAACGCCGACCTGCCTCTCTATGATGAGGCTTTCGCCTTCCTCGCTCTTACTTTCGTGCTGTTTGCGATCAGTCTTGGCGCATTGGTTCCGGTATTGGTCGTCTTGCTGCTGGGGGCCTTCTTCGTGGTCCGGCCTGCGCAGGGCGCGCAGGCGCTGCTGTCCAACTGGATAGTCCTCTTATTGCCGGCCTTCGCGCTGCTCTCGGTGGTCTGGTCGATCGAGCCGTCGACCTCCGCCTATTATGGCGTGCAGTATCTGCTGACCGCTATCCTCGGCATATTGCTGGGCAGTTGCCTCGATAGCGAGAAGGCGCTCAACGGAATATTCGGCGCCTTCGCAATCTTCAGTGTCGCCAGCATGATTTTCGGCCAGACGGTGAGCTGGGGCGGAACCGGCACGGCTTTCGCAGGCCTGGTCGCCTCGAAGAATTCGATGGGTGATATCGCTGCAATTGGCGCACTTGCTTCGCTGGCGTTCCTATTCCGGATGATCGGCCGTAGGTGGGTACTGACGTCTGCCGCCGCCGCAGTGGTCCTGTTGCTGCAGCTTTTCCAGGTCGGCGCATCGCAATCCTCAGGCGCGGTCATCAGTGCGGGACTGGGCATCGGCGTATTCGCCGTTCTCGGGGCGTCGAGGGCCATCCCGGGGCAATATCGCGTCCTTCTCGGCCTTGTCGGCCTCGCCACGATCTTCATCCTGTTCGTCCAGCGCGACTTGTGGTTCGAGCCGCTGATGACCTGGATCATGGAGGCTTTCGGCAAGAGCCCGACGCTGACCGGCCGAACTCCGATCTGGGAGCATGGGCAGCGGCTGGTCGCCGAACGCCCGGTATTCGGGCTGGGTTTCTCGGCCTTCTGGCTGCATGGGAACCTCGATGCGGAAGGCATCTGGCGCAGCATGGGTATCGGCAACAGGTCCGGCTTCAACTTCCACAACACGCCGCTCGAGCTGCTGGTGCATCTTGGCTATGTCGGGCTCATCCTGTTCGCGGCGGTGTTCCTGTTCGCCCTGGTGAAACTGGTAGCCGTATCCGTTTCGCGTCCCACGCTGCCGCTGATGTTCTGGGCCAGCTTCATGGTCTACCAGGTAACGCGGATGTACGCGGAATCGCGCGGGCTCAAGCTCTTCGATTACGGCACGGTCCTGCTCTTTGCGGCCATGGCGATGGGGCTGCGCTACGCGCTCCAGCCTCCCGAAACGAACTCTTCCAGACCAGCGATCAAATACAGGGGATCCTGATGAACCATGCTGTTGAACACGATACGCCGCACCGTGGAGCGATGCTGGGGGTGCGAAAACTCATACCGGTAATGGCGCTTGCCGCACTGGCCGGCTGCACATCCTATTCGGTGCCCGTCATGGAAGCATCGGAGATATCTTCCGAACCGGCTCCCTTGCTTCTTGGCGCTGGCGACAAGCTGCGCATCCGCGTCTTCGGGGAAGAGCGGCTGACGGGCGAATATTCCGTGTCGGCGGACGGCAATGTCGTCTTCCCGCTGATCGGAAGCGTCCAGGCGCAGGACCGCACGGTCGATCAGTTGCAGGTGGCCATGCGCGATGCGCTGGCTTCGGGCTATATCGAAGACCCCCGGCTGGCGATCGAGGTGATCGACTTCCGGCCATTCTACATCCTTGGCGAGGTCAACCGGCCCGGCGAATATCCATATGTTGCCGGTCTCACGCTGCAGCAGGCTATCGCGACCGCGGGCGGCTATACCTATCGCGCCAAGCGCGACCGCGTGCGTATCACCCGTTCGGCCGAGGATGCCGAGCGTGAGCTGCGGCTCGACGGGACGTCGGTTGCCGTCCAGCCGGGCGATACGATCATGATTCCGGAGCGGTTCTTTTGATCGAGGGGATCGCCCTTTGAGGCTGCCTGCGGCCCTTGTCCTTCTCGCGGGAGCGGCTGCTCCGGCGGTCGCGCAGGATTCGCCGGGGTCGATCGGCTATTTGACGGCTGGGGGTCTTGCCGACCGCTGTGGCGAGAATTCGGCAGAGAGCCTCAGCTACTGTTTCGCCTTCATGGCCGCCGTGCGCGATACGGCCAGGGCCTATGAGATCTGGATCAACCAGCGCGAGTTCTGCATGCCTGCGGGCACCGCGCAGAGCGAAATCCGCGACATCTTTCTCGCCAAGATCGAAAGCGAGCCATCCGCGCGCGAGGGGCAGGCCGCCTCTGTCGTGCTGGTAGCGCTCAAGGAAGCATTCCCCTGTGGCGCAGAGTGATCCCCAAGAGCCGCCTACGGAGCTTGAGGCGCCCCCTAACGATGGTCTGGCTCCGGAGACCGGTCGCTTGACCAAGCCTGAGGGGCCCGATGGCCGCATGATCTGGATCGGCGCGATCTGCCTTGCGCTGATCGTCTCCGTTTACTTCCTGGCCGACCGCTTCATCGCTCAAGGCTCGCCCATGCCCGAGACTGTTGCACCGGCCGCCAATGGCGAGACGTCGGGCAATGCGCTCGCGCTCATTTCAGAGCCGGGGCCGGGGGCATTCAAGCCGCTCACCGCCGAAGAAGCGATTATCGCCAATGCGCTGGTGCCCGTGGCGGAAACGGACTTCGCGCCGGGGATGCGCCTGCAATTGCCGGATAGTAGCGAGAGTTTCGACGCTGCGGCGCACTGCCTTACCGCCGCGATCTATTACGAAGCAGGTTTCGAGCCGGCGGATGGGCAGCGCGCGGTGGCGCAGGTGGTGATCAATCGCGTGCATCACCCGGCCTATCCCAACTCGGTTTGCGACGTGGTTTTCCAGGGTTCGGAGCGCAGTACCGGCTGCCAGTTCACCTTCACCTGCGATGGTTCGCTGAACCGGCAGCCGATCCCGCAGGCCTGGGACGCTGCGCAGGACATTGCGCGGCAAGCGCTGTCCGGCACCGTCTATGAGGGCGTCGGCCTGTCCACGCATTATCATGCCGATTACGTCGTACCCTACTGGGCGAGCAGCCTTGCCGAGACGGCGACGATCGGGCGGCACATTTTCTATCGCTGGAACGGGCGGGAAGGGACGCGCATCTCCTTCGCCCAGGCATACCGTCCGGAAGGCCAGATCCCCGCCGGCCTCGCTTTCGCCGATGGGGTGGGTGACGCTTCGGGCAGGGTCCTGCTTTCCGCCCGGATCATTCCCGAAGAGCGGCCCATCCTCAACCTTGCCGGGGCGCAAATGTCCGGCGCCCCGATCGCGAGCGAGGAGGAGGCGACCGCACTCGGCACGCAGGATAGGCGGCCAAGCACAAGCGAACGGTTCGTTATTCCGATGACGGCGACCTCAGGCGGTGAGCGGTAGTCCATACGCAGGGAGCCGGACGGCATGCGAAGAGCGCTGCACGCTTGTCCCGATACTGGCCACCGGCAACGTAAAACTACCCTTAACCAATGTTGCAATGCAGCATAAATCGTGACAGGATTTCTTCGAAAGGCGACTCATCGGCCCTGAACGGGCTGAAATCTAAAAGAGAAGTCGCCACGGGGCATTGCGCTGAAATCCGGGTCGCGAATGGCAGTAACAACCCTGGGATAGACGCGTGCAAGTTGTACCTTCCTCTCTGAACTCAGCCGTGACCGGGGGCGAGAAGCGTTCCGGCGGTGCTGCCGTTTCGGAGGAGGGCGGGCCTGTGCATATCCTGCTCGCCGTCCTCACCACCGGAGCCCGCGACGGCTCGCTGCGCGATTGCGTGGAAGCGATATCCCGCCTGAAGCGAGCAGAGGGCACGCGCCTGGAACTGATGCTCGTCCAGAACGGGACGGATGAGGTCACGCCCGAAGTCGCCCGCCTTCGTGACGAAGGGCCGATGCCGCTCACCGTCGTGGTCGAGCCGCGCAAGGGTATCCCGATCGCCCGCAACCGCGCCCTCGAAGAAGGCATCGCAGCGGGCGCCGACTACCTTGCCTTCATAGATGACGATGCCGAGCCCGATGAGGACTGGCTGATAGAGGCGGCGAAGGTCCTGCGCGTGTCCGGCACCCACGCCGTGGCCGGACCGCAGGAGCCCGTCTTCCCTCCCGATTCCCCCGAGCGCCTGCGCGGCGCGATCATCTACAAGGCGATCGAACAGGATCCCGACCGGCCCTGCCGGTGGGCGGCATCGAACAATGTCATCATGTCGTTGCCCTTCATCCGCGAGCAGGAACTGCGCTTCGACGAGAATTTCCGCACCGGCGGCAGCGACAAGGATTTCTTCCTGCGCTTCGCCAATCGCGGCGGCGTGATCCGCTGGGCGCCGAAGTCGATCGTTCGCGAGCCCGTGGTACCGGAGCGATTGTCGATGAAATGGGCCATCAAACGGTCATGGAGGCTTGGCACAACCGGGTTCCAGCTAGAACGGTCGACGCGATCGCCACTCGCGGCGATGGCCAGATGCGCGTGGAAGGGGCTTTGCTACGTCCTCGCCGGTATCGCCCTCCTGCCGCTTGGCCTGCTCCCGCGCCGTGCGGCGCTGGTGGACGGGCTTTCCTACATCGCAAGGGGCGCGGGGTTCTTCCTCGGCATGGTCCCGGCACTGAGGCTGCGCAACTATGCCTGACACGGGGCCTGACGCCGGAAAGAGGATCCCATGACGGGTACTGCGAAAAAGGCAATTGTCGACCTTTGCGCCGCGGCGGGGGCGATCCGGTCGCGCCTGTCATCGGGCAAGCGGGCGCTGGTCATCCCTCCCGCCGGGCCGGGCAGCGTCGGCGATGCCGCCATGCTTACCTCGATCATCGCAACCTTGCGCAAGAACGGATATTCGCGGGTCGACCTGCTGCAGGTCGAAAAGGGCTGCCATTGGCCGCTCGATGCGCGCGAGGATCGCCTGATCCCGGCGGCGGACTTCATCGATTACGGATCGCGGATGAACCTTGCGGCGATCCTGCTGCAACTGGGTGGCTATTCGGACCTGCTTTGCGTCGGTGCCGATATCCTCGACGGGATCTATGACGAGGACAAGATGACGCACCGGCTGGAGCTGCTGGCCCGCGCCGCCCGCATGGGCGTGCGCGCCACGGTGGTCGGCAGCAGTTTCAGCGATCATCCGTCGCCCCAGATCGTCTCGCTGCTGCGGAGCCTCCCGGCGGGCGTGCGCATCTTCGCCCGCGATGAATATTCGCACGAGCGCATGAAGCGGGCGCTCGGCCGCGATATCGGCCTTTCCGCCGACACGGCCTTCCTCCTTCCCGCCGCGGAAGAGCGCCTTGCGGGTCATGGCGTGCTCACATGGGTCGAGCGGCAGAAAGGCGAGGGCCGCAAGATCGTCGCGGTGAATGCCAACAACCTCCACGAAAAGGGGCATCCGACGCTGGTCGAAGACTATGCGCGCATGGCCGCCAAGCTGATCGAAGTGGGTGCATCGGTGCTGCTGATCCCGCACGATTCACGCATGGCCCGCTCGGACCAGTTCATCGCCGGCGAAATCCTCGCCTTGCTGGGAGAAGGACGGGATAGCCACGCCTTCCGCTTCGAGGCGGAGACGCCGGGCCAGCTCAAGGCCTTGCTCTCGCGCGCCGACCTGGCGGTGACCGGGCGCATGCATGCGGCGATCATTGCATCCGGGGCGCATACGCCGGCCATGTCCTTCGCCTATGCCAACAAGTTCGAGGGTTTTTACCGCCACCTCGATCTCGATCCGGCGGAGATGATCCTCACGCTGGACGCGCTGCGGGACGAGCCGGACCGGGTGGTCTCCAGGATACTGGCTGTGCTGAAAAAGTCGGAGCAATTGTCCACCCATATCGCCGGGCGCCTTGGCGCGATCGAGCGGGAAGCGCTGCGCAATTTCGACTTTGCCGCGCCGGGTGAAATGCCCGCCGCCAATGGGCGCAAGAAGAAGACTCAAGGATATTCGGAACCGCAGGGCACGGTCTCGGGCAGTTAGGACGCGGGCCGGATGTCACCCGTAATGCGAATGCGAGTTTGTGGGGAAACGCGATGAAGATCCTGTTTGTCAGCCACGCCGTGCCGGATGTGAACGGCAGGGGATCGGAACGCCGGGCTGCGCAACATCTCGCCACGCTGGAGACTTTGGGCGAGGTTACCCTCGTGCTCCCCGATTCCATCGCCGCCACGGCTGAAGGGAGAGGCGATGCCATGTCGCGGCTCAAGGTCGACAGGCTGGTGCGCCGGCCCGATCTCACCAATGCGGCGATCTGGAACAAGCGGCATGAGAATGCGAGCGGGCGGATATCGCGCGCCTGGGCGGCGCTGCATCGCCGGCCGGAAATCGACCAGGCTGCGCCCGGACGTTATCATGAAGAGTGCAGGGCGCTGATCGACGATGATTTCGACCTCATCTTCGCCTTCCGCATCGCCAGTGCCACCTGGCTCGATTCCTTCATGCCCGCGAATTCCGACAGCAAGGCGGTGCGGATCGTCGATTTCGACGACATCGAATCGATCGGGATGACGCGCAACCTCCCGGCACTCCGCTCGAGCCTGTTCTGGCAAGTCATGCTGCGCCGCTGGATCAAGTTCACGCGCCAGACCGAGCAGCGCCTGTGCGACAGCTGGGACCGCGTCCTCGTCTGTTCGGATCACGATATTGGCGAAATCAGGGATCGCTATGGTGCGAAAGCGATCGCAGTACCCAACACAGTGCCGTTCGACCGAGCGGAAAGCGAGCCCGCGCCGCTGCCCTTCCGGGTGCTGTTTGTCGGCACGCTCAGCTATGGGCCCAATGTCGCCGGGATCGACTGGTTCGTGAAGGAAGTCTGGCCCAGCCTGCATGAGGCTTTGGGCAGCAAGATCGAGCTGGTCATCACCGGCTATGACGCCCCGCCCGAGATCATGGCTTTCGGGGAGATGGATGGCGTCACCGTCATCAGCCCGGCCGAGTCGCTCACGCCGCTCTATGCTGCTTCCCATGCCGTGATCGCGCCGATCCTGTCGGGGGCGGGCACCCGCATCAAGATCATCGAGGCGATGGCATTCGGCAAGGCCGTGGTCACCACGGCGGTGGGTTGCGAGGGCCTGGCGGTCGAAAATGGCGAGCACTTGCTCATCGCCGATGAGCCGAAAGACTTCGCCGATGCGGTCCTGTCGCTGGCCGACGATGCCGCACTTCGCCGCCTTGTTGCCCGGCGCGGTCGTGAGTTCGGCCGCGATCACTTCGCACCCGAAGCGGCGGATGAGAAGCTCCGCGCGGCGATCATGGCCGAACTTGGCACCGCATCGGGAGGTGCGGATGCGCGGCTTTGTGCGTGAAGGGCAAATCCGTCCCAAATTGCTGCATTTGCGAAATCTTTGTTGCACATGCGAAAAGATTATGGTTCCATTAACTCATCAGAAATGATGTGAGGTTCGCATAGCGAGATCAGGGATGCGATCGCCGACCGACCGAACGGTGCAGTCCACATTCCATCATCTCGCGGCGATGTGTGATCCGCTTCGAGCAGCAAAGCCACATATCGCCGGCAAACCTCATTCGGGAGCGTTTCGACGTTCCGGCGCGTGCGCCGTCCTGTCCGCGAAGGGCAATCCGGCCAGCATGCGATCATTTGGCAGGTGGGGAACCTGGGAGGCAGTCAATGACGTCAATGGATCAAGCGATCACCGCGTCCGCCGGGCCACTGAGGGAGGAGAAGCTCTCCTTCTCGCAGTGGCTACCGAACCCGATGCACATCTGGACGGTTTTCCGACGCCATATATGGCTCTTCATCGGTGTCGTCCTCACCGTCCTCCTGCTCGTCGCGATCCGCGTGCTGACGCTGACGCCCAGCTATGCGGCGACCGCCAGCATCGTGCTCCAGCCGCGGTCGACGCAGGTCATCAATGTGCGGTCGGTGGTGCCCGATCTTTCGGTCAATAGCGACATCGTCGATACCGAAGTACGCATGCTCACCTCGATGGCGCTGGCGAGGCGCGTCTATGACGTGCTGGAAGCGCAGGAGGCGGGCAGGCCCGTTCCGGACTATGACCGCCCGCTGACGCCTGCGGAGGAAACGGAGCGCGACAATGGGGCGAATACCCTTCTGGGCGCGGTTACGGTCAGGCGCTCCGGCCTGACCTATGTGATCGATGTCATCGCAAAGTCGCCTGACGCTCAACGCGCGGCGGATATCGCCAACACCTTCGTCAATGAATATGTCGGCGAGCAGATGCGCAGCAAGATCGCGACCACGCGCAATGCCCGCGAATGGCTGGACGAACGCATGGTCCAGCTGCGTTCCGAAGCTGCCGCCGCCGATGCCGAATTGCAGCAATTCACGATCTCAAACGGCCTGATGAGCGCCAATGGCGCGACCATGGCGGAGGAAGAGGCATCCGCCCTCAATCAGCAGATTGCCGGCGCCAGGGCCGACCTTGCCGAAAAGCGCGGACGACTGAGCGCGGCCATGGCCCAGGTGCGCAGGGGCGGGGCCGGCGCCGACGTGGCGCAGGCGCTCGACTCTACCACCATCACCTCTCTGAGACAGAGGGAAGCGGACGCCAGCCGGCGGCTTGCCGAATTGAATGCCCGCTACGGCAATCTCCACCCCGACGTTCGCAACGCGGAAAAGGAACTGGCGGACGCCCGCGATCAGATCCAGTCGGAAATCAATCGGATCCTCTCGCGCATGAGGGCTGAGGTCTCGGTGGCGGAGTCGAGGCTGGCTTCGCTCCAGTCCAGCCAGTCGGCGGCCCAACAGGCGCTCGCCGCCAACAGCCGCGCGCAGGTCGGCTATCTGGAATTGCAGCGCAAGGCGGACGCCGCGCGCGAGATTTACGAGGCCTTCCTGTCCCGCTCCAAGGAAACCGCGGCGCAGGAGGGGCTGCAGCAAGCCGATGCGCGCGTATCGGCCAATTCGCCCGTTCCCAGCACGCCGGACTATCCCAACTACACATTGGCGCTGATCTTCGCGCCGCTCGCTGCCTTGGCATCGGGCGTGGGCTCGGTGCTGCTGGCCGAGTACTTCCAGTCCGGGATCCGCACCAAGAGCCAGGTCGAACGCAAGCTCCGGCTCCGCTACGCGGGCGCGGTGCCCGACCTCGAATCCACGCTGGGCGATATGCGCAATTCCGAAGGGCCGCACGATTACATCCTGACCCATCCCCGCTCGACCTTCATCGAGGCGTTCCGAAGTTTGCGGGCCTTCGTGCAACTGCGACGGCGCGGCAGCAAGCTGGCCGTGGCGATCACCTCGGCCCTGCCCATGGAAGGCAAGACCACGACTTCGGTCTGCTTTGCCCGCACCGCAGCGATGGATGGCACCAGGACGATCCTGGTCGATTGCGACCTGCGCCGCCGCGGGACCAGCGCGATCTTCGACATCGAGAAGGACGGATTGCGCTCCTTCATTGCAGGTGAGGCAACGCTGGAAGAAGCGGTCTTTGTCGATGAACCGACGGGGCTCGCCGTTCTGGGCACTGCAGAGGGCAATACCGACACGTTCGACCCGCTGACGGCCGAGAAGCTGGAAGAGCTGATCGCCACGCTAAAGCGCGAATACGACCTGGTGGTGATCGATACCGCCCCCGTCCTCGGGGTTGCGGATGCCCGTACCGTTGCGGCCGGGGCCGACTCCGTTCTGGTGGTCGTACGCTGGGGCAAGACATCGCCTTCTGCGGCAGAGGCGGCGGTGGAGATCCTTGACGAGGCAGGCGTGCCGATGGCCGGTGCTGCCCTTACCCAGGTGGACATCCGCAAATATGCCAGCACGGGCAACGAAGATGTCTACGGCTATCACAAGCGGTTCGCCGGCTATTACCAGAACTGACCCGGGCATGATGGCGGATCACCGCGCACGGCACTTGCGCCAGTCAAGCCTTGCGGCGCTGGCATTGTCATTCGCTGTCCTGCCGTCCGGGGCGCTGGCGCAGGAGATACCCGATGGTGTCGGTGTGGCCGACAGGGTCCGGCCGGAGTTCCAGCCGGTTGGCGGGCGTGTCGGCTCCTTCTTCATCTACCCGGAGATCGAAGCCACGGTGGAGCTGGACGATAATGTCTTTGCCTCCGAGGACGACAGGAAGTCCGATGCGATCGGGACGCTGGAGCCCTCGGTCAGGCTCCAATCGAGCTGGTCGCGTCATATGGTCAGGGCCACGGCCCGTTACCGGCTGACGCGGTTCGCGGACAACAGTTCGGAGAACACCGATGAATATGGCGTGGGCTTTTCCGGCCGGCTGGATACAGGCTCTTCGGCGGATATCCGTGTCCGGCTGGAAGCCGATCGCCTGGCCGAGGAGCGCTACGATATCGCCTCGCCATCGGCTTCCGAGTCGCCGATCCAGTATGGCCGCCTGCTCGCCAGCCTGCAGGCGAGGCAGCGGCTGGGGCGCTTCAACGCGATCGTGGGTGCCAGTGTCCGCACGCTCGACTTCGAGGACAACAGGACGCGCGACGGAGAGCCGATCGACGGGGACATCCGCAATGTGGATGTCGTCTCCGGAGACCTGACCGTGAGTTACGGTGGCGGCGCGGCCTTTCGCACCTTCGTGCGCGGCGCGGTGGAGAAGCGCAGCTATCCCTTCGGTCCGGAAGACGCCGATTTCGATCCGACAGTGAACTTCAACCGCGATTCCGAAGGTTTCCGGCTCGAAGGCGGCATCTCGGTCGAAATCAGGGACAGGCTCTATGGCAATGTGCGGGCCGGCTACCTTGTCCAGAACTACGACGACCCGCAGCTGCGCGACATTGACGGCTTTTCCTTCGGGGCCGACCTGCTGTGGAACCCGACGCTGCTCACCAGCGCGCGGCTGGCGGTCAGCCGTGCGGTTGATCTCAACACCTCGGTCCAGAATGCCGGCAATCTGCGGACGAGCTATTCACTGGTCGTCAGCCACGAATTGCGCCGCAATATCGTGCTCACCGGTGCCGGAACCTTTGCCACGATCTCACCTGTGGGCCCTGGAGAGAACAGCCGCGAATATGAAGCGAGTGCCGGTGTGACCTATTTGCTCAATCGCCGCTATTCGCTCGCCGCCGGCCTCATCCACCGCTCGCGCAGCTCGGATGATCCGAACCTGCGCTTCGACGCCAACCGGGCGGTCCTTACCTTACGGGCGCGCTTCTGACGCAGCCGGGAGGCCCCCGCGAATGGCGGGCCATCTCATCGAAAATGTCGGAAAAGATGGTCGGCGCGATGGGAGAAGGACGAATGGAAGCGACCAATCGAGGACGCGGTCAGCTTGCCCGTCGCACCCTTCGGATCCTGCCGGCATCGGGCGATCTTGAGCGAGGTAAGCTGCACGTCCCGCCCCATTGCACCTCTGCGTAGACTGGCCGGGCAGCCTGTCCGTTAAATGGTAAGAGGAAACCCCTAGGAGGTCGTTAACCTTTTTCCCTTAGCAAGCACCCCGAGAAACTTGGGGGGCAACATGATCAAGAACTCTCACTACCTGCTGGCCACTGTCGCTGTGGTCAGCCTTGGCGCCACGCCCGCACTCGCTGCGGGCGTACTTGCAGGCACCGATATCGAGAACACGGCGACCGCGACTTATCAGATCGGCGGCTCGCCTGGGGCGGTCGATTCGAACACGGTAACGATTCGCGTGGACGAAGTCCTGAATGTCAGCGTCACCACGCTGGACAGCGGGTCCGTCGCCATCGACGGGACCGGAGCGGTGTTGACGTTTTCCGTTACCAACGAGGGCAACGGTCCCGAGGCGTTCGATCTGACGGTCCTCGAATCGATCGGCGGTAACGATTTCAACGCGAATGTTACCTTCGTCGCGGTGGATACGAACAACAACGGTATCTACGATCCGGGGTCTGACCTCATCCTGACGACCGGCGTCAGCACTCCGTCTGTCGACCCGGACGATGCGCTGACCGTTTTCGTCGGCGTGTCCCTTCCCGGTGGGCAGACCGATAGCGATGCCAGCCAGCTTCGCCTGACGGCGGAAGCCGCGACGGGAACCGGCGCGCCCGGCACCAGCTTCGCCGGTCAAGGCGCGGGCGGCGGCGACGCCGTTGTCGGCGCGACGGGTGCGGACGACGATGATCTTGGCGCACTGATTGTCAGCCTTGGAGGCTCACCTCTGGTCGCGCTGACCAAGTCGGCGACAGTGGCCGATCCTTTCGGCGGTACGCAGCCGATCCCTGGCGCGATTGTCACCTATTCGATTCTCGCGACGGTAAGCGGAACGGGATCGGTCGATCTCCTGACCGTTTCCGACGCGATTCCGGCAGGCACGACCTATGTGCCCGGCTCACTCGCGCTCGACAGCGGATCGTTGACCGACGCGGCAGATACCGATGCCGGCGAAGCGAACGGTTCCGGCATTTCCGTCGATCTCGGCAGCGTCACCAGCGGCGCGTCCCACACAGTCGAGTTCGACGTCGAGGTCAACTGAGGGTAAACCCATGAAAAATATGACCTTTACGGCAGCGCTTCTTGTCGCCTGCTTCACCTCCCCTGCCATGGCGCAAGCTGCGGAGCGGCCGGTGACGCTGGACAGCGATATGAAGCTGGAACGTATCGTTGAGGAAAACGGCAACCGGACGACCCTTCTGGTCGACCCGGAAGTCGTCGTGCCCGGCGATCGTCTCCAGTTCGTGACGCGTTACAACAATGTCGGCAACGAGACGGTGAACGACTTCGTCATCACCAATCCCGTGCCGAACAGCATCCGCGTCACGGATGATTCGGCCAATGAGCTCGAAGTCTCGGTCGATGGCGGCGTGAATTGGGGCAAGCTCGCCGATCTTACCGTCACCGACGAGGAGGGGGTCGTTCAGCCCGCCGGTGCCGATGACGTCACGCATGTCCGCTGGTCCATTGCCGAACTGGTACCGGGCGCAGCCGGGCAGGTCCAATATTCAGGAATCGTAGAGTGATCCGTGGGCCGGGGCGACAGCCTCGCACCTTCTGACGCTATGATAACTCGGGGAATAAGCCAATGAAAACGCATACGAAATTTCTGGTTTCTACCAGTCTCTTGACGGCCGGTGCGCTTGTTGCATCGCCTGCTTTCGCTGCCGGTACTGCAGCCGGCACAACCATTCAGAACGAAGTGACCGTCAGCTACAATGTCGGCACTGTGGCCCAGACCGATATTGAGGCGACGGATGAAATCATCGTCGACCGCAAGATCGACCTGGTGGTTCAGGAGCTCGGCTCCAACACCACGACGGTCAACCCGAACGAGACGCAGGTCGTGACGACTTTCACGGTCACCAACCTGTCGAACGCGACGCTCGACTTCCTGCTCAGCGCGACTGACGGATCGGGTGACGATTTCGATATCTCGGGCGGCTACACCTTCTACGTGGACAATGAGAGTGCAGGCGTGTCGGGCTCTCTCGACGCTGCTGACGGCGCACCCGTCACCAACCTGGACGATATTGTCGCCGACGATATCGTGACCGTGTTCGTCGTGGGCGCTTCCGTGCCCGGCACTGTGGTGAATGCCGAAGAAGCCGACGTGATCCTGACGGCCGCCGCTCGCGAAACCACGGGCGGTGCGCTCACCGGCGTTCTCACGTCGGGCGATGCCAATACCGCTGCTATGGACACAGTGCTGGCCGATGCCGCGGGTGAAACCGATGCGCTTCGAGATGGTGCGCATTCGGCTCTGGACACCTATGTGGTTTCCGCAGCCGGCCTCACCGTCACGAAGTCGAGCCGTGTGATCGACGATCCCGTCAACGGAACGACCAACCCGAAGATGATCCCGGGCGCGACGGTCGAATACTGCATCGCGGTGGTCAATGCTTCGGGCAGTGCGACCGCATCTGGCATCAATATCTCGGATACGCTGCCTAGCGGTCTCGTCTTCGTGCCTGGTTCGATCGTGATCAACGGCTCGCTTGCTGGTGCAGGCTCCGATCCGACCGATTGCGACACCGGCACCGGTTCGGCTGGCGGCAGCTTCTCCGGCAACACCGTTTCGGGTGGGCTGAGCGATATCGCCGGCGGCTCGAACGGCACGCTGGTGTTCCAAGCCACGATCGACCCGAGCTAAGGCTCATTTTGCGACGGGGGGCCGGTGGTCCCCCGTTTGCTTCGGGCAAATATGGTTAATGCGAACGCAACGGTTCTCTAACGGACTGGCGGCTCTCGTCCTCTGCTTGCTGGTGATCTTCGGTGCTGTGCCCTCCAGGGCGCAGACGATCGAAAATATCGCCAATGCGGAATGGACGGTGTCGGGCATGGAATATTCCACCACGTCGAACCGTGTCGTGTTCGACGTGGCGATGCCTGCTGCAACAATCTCGACCTACCAGCCTGTCGTGGCAGACGGCAGGTCGACGCAAATTGTCGCGTCGCGGTGCGGCAACCAGCCGATTACCACTGCAAGCGTCGATCCCCGGCAGATACTGAACTGGAGCATTTCGCCCACCACGACCATCAAGGTTGGCCGCATCGTGGTCTTCGAGGTGGTTGCGCCGATCGCAAACACCGATCCTGACGCTAGGGATCAATTGACTGCGGTACTGAACGCGCCGAGTGGCGACGCCGAGACACTCACCATCTACGAAACCGAAGTCGATAGCGGGATTTTTATTGGCGAGCTGCCGACCCGTCGCATCCCGCCTGCGCCTGTATCGGGCGATTGCGTCCTCAGCCTGGCGGGCGGGGAAACCATCACGATCGATGTCAACTCGCCGGGATCGGACGAAGTTCTGGTCAGCGCAAAGGTGCTCGGACTGGCCGATCCTTACGGCATGGTGTTCGATAGCGCGGACGGAACGCCGGTTGATGGCGCACGCGTCACCTTGATCGATACCACAACGGGATTGCCCGCCGAGGTCTTCTCTGAAGACGGCGTAACTCCTTATCCTTCAACGGTAATTTCTGGAACAAACGCGGTCGACAATGCCGGATTGGTCTATCCTGTCGAGGCAGGAGAGTTCCGTTTTCCGCTGACTCCCGCTGGCTCCTACCGGCTCCTGGTTGAACCGCCTGAGCCGTTCACCGCGCCTTCGGTCGTTCCGGAGTCCCAGCTTGCCACACTTACACGCCCCGGCGGCGGTAGCTTTATCATCACGGATGCCTCTTATGGCAATCCGTTCGCTCTCTCCGGAAATGACGCCGTCCAGATCGATATTCCGGTCGACCTGCCCGGCCTTCCCTTGCTGCTCGACAAGCGCGCATCGCGCGAGCGGGCACAGCCGGGCGATGTCGTCTTCTACACCGTAACCGTCCGCAATCCTGACGAGCTCCGCTCGCGGCAGGACGTCGTGTTTATCGACCTTCCGTCGACCTGGCTGCGCTTGCGGCCGGATTCCATCCGCCTGAACGGTGAGGATCCGGGCGATGCGCTAACCATCGCAAGCGATGGCAAGCGGTTCGAGATTGTGCTTGGGGCGATGACGGCGGGCCAGTCCCATCGGATAACCTATGCGATGACCGTGCGTCCCGATGCTTCACCGGGGCAGGCAGGCAATCGCGCAGAAGTCATTGATATTACCGGAGGTATCAGTCGTGCCGGTGCGACCGTGCGGATCGATCGCGACCTGATTGCAGGGCGGATGACGCTGATCGGCCGCGTGACCGCCGGTGGCTGCGGCTCCTCCGGCGAAGCGATCGGAATTCCCGGTGTCCGGGTCATGCTGGAAGATGGCAGCTTCGCCGTCACCGATGCCGACGGCCGCTACCATTTCGATGGCCTGGTTCCGGGCGCGCATGTGGTCCAGGCGCAAAACGCTACCCTGCCCGAGGGCGGCGAGTTCGTCGACTGTGCGCCCTCGACGCGCAGCGCGGGAAGGGCCAATTCGCGCTTCATCACGGGCCAAGGCGGTAGCCTTGTCGTTGCCGATTTCCACGCGGTGATCCCCGAAGGTGCGTTGCTGGTCGATGCAGCGAGCACTCGTGCGGAACCGCTTCCCGATCCGGTCGCGGCTGGTGCGGAAACAAACTGGATCGCCATGGGCAATGGCCCCAATGACTGGCTTTTCCCTGCTATCGATCACAATCCGCGTTCGCCCGCGATCCGCGTGGCTATTCGCCATCGGCCGACCCAGAGCGTGGTGCTGAAGGTTGACGGCGAGCCCATCGCTGATCTTTCTTTCGAAGGAACGGATACCGCTCCTTCGCGCGACTACGCCGTCAGCCTCTGGCGCGGTGTCCAGCTGGAAGGCGAGACGACACGCCTGGTCGCGGAGATCCGCGAGGCCGACGGATCGCTGGTCGAGACGCTGGAACGCGAAGTCTATTTCGTCAATCGTCCCGCCCGGGTGGAACTGCTTCCGGAAGCATCCAACCTCGTTGCCGACGGTCGCAGCCGCCCCGTACTTGCGGTTCGCCTGACCGACCGTCACGGACGCCCCGTTCATGCCGGCCTTACCGGCCAGCTGACGATCAACTCGCCCTATGAAAGCGCGCGCGCGATCGAGGTAAGCCAGAGCCGTGCTCTGGGGGGGCTGGGTTCGGTGGCGCCTACCTGGCTGGTCGAGGGCGACGATGGCATCGCATATATCGAGCTTGCGCCGACCATGGTGAGCGGTGCCGTGCGTGCAGAATTCTCTTTCCTCGACGGCGAGACGCGCCACACGCAAACGCTCGAAAGCTGGATGGTGCCCGGTGACCAGGAGTGGACGATTATCGGCCTCGCCGAAGGTTCGGTCGGCGCGCAGTCGATCGCCGACGAGATGGAGCGGGCCGGCAGCTTCGATTCCGACCTGGGCGAGGATGCACGGGTAGCCTTCTACGCCAAGGGTCGCGTACTCGGCAGCGTGCTCCTCACCGTGGCCTATGACAGCGCCAAGCAGCGCGAGGATACCGAGCTGCTGGGGATCATCGATCCGTCCGCCTATTACACGGTCTATGCCGACGGGGCGAACCGCCGCTTCGACGCCGCGAGCCGCGAAAAGCTCTATGTCCGCGTGGAAAGCGCAGCCTTCTACGCGCTCTATGGCGATTTCGAGACCGGCTTCGACCAGACCCGGCTGGCGGCCTACAACCGTGTCGCCACAGGCGTAAAGGGTGAGGTGCAGCTGGGACAGGTACATGCCCAGGGTTTCGCGGCCGAGATTGGCTCGCGCTATCGCCGGGACGAAATCCAGGGTGCGGGCATCAGCGGCCCCTACCAGCTTTCGAGCCGTGCGATCATTGCCAATAGCGAGACCGTGACGATCGAAGTGCGCGACCGTTTCCGCTCGGAAATCATCGTCGAACGTCAGACGCTGACGCGCTTTATCGATTACGACATCGACCTGCTTTCGGGCACGATCAGCTTTACCCGGCCGGTGCTGAGCCGCGATTCCGGCCTCAATCCGCAATTCATCGTGATCGACTACGAGATCGACGAACTGGCAGGCGGGGAATGGAATGCCGGCCTTCGTGCCGACTGGACGACCGATGATGGCCAGCTGCGTTTCGGTGCGACCGCGATCACCGACAAGGGTGACGAGGAGCGCTCCGACCTGCTGGCAGCCGATATGCGCCTGCGCCTTGGCAATGCGACCGAGATCCGGGCCGAAGTCGCCGCCAGCCGCAGCGAGGGCGACACCGCGACTGCCTGGATGATCGAAGCCGAGCACCATGGCAGCGCCATGGACCTGCTCGCCTACGCCCACCAGGTCGGTTCGTCCTTCGGCGTCGGTCAGCTCAACGGTGCGGAGCGTGGGCGCCGGAAGGCAGGCGTGGATGCCCGCTACGCCGTCACCGAGCACTGGTCGGTGACCGCCAGCGGCTGGTACGAGAACAGCCTGGTCGACGATGCCAGCCGGCGTGCAGTCGAATTGCGCACCGATTATCGTGGTGAGCGGACCGATGGCTTCGTGGGCATTGCCTGGTTCGACGACCACCTCGCCGATGGCGACCGCAACAGCTCGACCGTTCTCGAGACCGGTGCTTCGCAGCGCCTGTTCGACAACCGCCTCGAGATCACGGGCACGACCAGCATTGCCCTCGACAGCACGGAATCGATCGACCTGCCGACGCGCCACCAGCTGGGTCTGCGTTATGCGATCACTTCCGACATCCGCGCGCTGGCGACTTACGAGATTGCCGAGGGCGAGGCGATCGATGCGCGGACGCTGCGCGCTGGCCTCGAAGTGTCGCCCTGGAATGGCAGCAAGGTCATCGGCACGCTCGGCCGCCAGGGCCTGGACGATGACCGTCAGCGGACATTTGCGGCTTTCGGCCTGGCTCAGAGCCTTCCCGTCACCGACAGCATCACGATCGAGGCTACGCTTGACGGAAACCGCACGATCGGCGGCTTCGATCCGGGCGACATCGTCAATCCCGACCATCCGATCGCCAGTGGCGGTTTCGTGGGGAGCGGCGCCACACTGACCGAGGACTTCACTGCAGCGACCCTGGGCGCGACCTACCGCCGGGATCGCTGGAGCGCGACCGGCCGGGCCGAATGGCGCGATGGCGAGTTTGCCGACCGCAAGGGCCTTAGCCTCGCGGCCATTCGCCAGCTGGGCGAAGGCAGCGTTGTGGGCAGCGGGCTGACCTGGACACATGCGAGCGCCCCTGACGGCACTTCGACCGAAATCATCGATGCCGCCATTGCAGCCGCGCATCGTCCGGCGGATTCGGAATTCGCTTTCCTCAGCAAGCTCGAATTCCGCAGCGACAGCGTCCGGGGCGCGGTTTTCGGCGAGCCCGGCCCGGTCGGCGGCACCGCGCTCACTGTCGATGGCGATGCGAAATCGCGCCGGCTAATCGGCAGTGTCTCCACCAACTGGACCCCGCGCGGTGGCGGTGCGGCTGGCGAGATCCTGCAGCGCAGCGAGTTCGCACTGTTCGTCGGCGGACGTTACAGCTTCGATGAATATGAAGGATACGCGCTCGACGGTTTCACCGCGCTGGTCGGCGCGGATGTCCGCATCGGCATTGACGAGCGTGTTGAAATCGGCGCCAGCGCGACCGTGCGTTCCAACCTGACCGATGGAGCGACGAGCTTCTCGATCGGTCCGCAAATCGGCTTTGCGCCGGTGGATAACGTCTTGCTTACAGTGGGCTACAACGTCACAGGCTTCCGTGATCGCGATTTCCGCGATGCACGATCGACGGAACGGGGCCTTTTCGCCAACATCAAGATGAAGTTCGACACGCAGAGCTTTTCCTTCCTGGGGCTGGGCCGGTGAAGCGGCGCCTGTTCCAGCTGGCGGCGTTAGGCTGTACGGTGCTGGCGATGCCGGCCCATGCGGCATGCTCGGCGTCGAACCTGTATACCTTCTCCTACAGCAGCCAGTCGTACCAGACGCTCAGCTATAGCGGCAGCTACAACTACACCGCCAGCAACTCCCTGGGTCAGACCATGCCGTTCACGGCATCGTTCTTTGCCAACGGACTGGCGAACCGGAACGTCAACGGGCAGGCGCTGCCCGCGATCACGAACCTGATAACCGGGGCAAACGGGGCAAGGACGCTGTCTCTCGGCGGAATCTTCACCAGCCGCACCTCGAATATCGAGAGCAATACGCGCGTCACGCGCGTGACCTACACATTCGCTCAGCCGATCCGCGACTTCTTCATCGAAGTGCACGATGTGGACTACACGAACAACCAGTTCAGGGACTGGATGCACATTACCGGTTCCAATGGCGCCAACACCTACGCGGCGAGCATGGTGACACCCCATGGCACGGGCAATAATGGCATCTTGCCGCAGACAGCGTCAGGCTCCTCCATCCGGGTCGGAAGCCCTTCAGGCTTCCCGAACCCGGATCAGGCCTTCGGCACCTCCGGCTCCGACAACAACAATGTCAATACCGGGACGATTTCCGCCACTTTCGCCGAACCGGTCACCAGCGTGACGCTGACCTATGGCAATTACCCGCTCTTTGGCGGAGAGTACAGCACAGGGCAGCAGGCGGTCGGAATCGAGAGGCTATCGTTCTGTCCCATGCCGCAGGTTTCCATCACCAAGACATCGGAGCCGGTGAGCGGTGCGCTTGGAGCCTTCGACCTGCCGGACAATGACGTGATCTATACCATCACGGTCAGCAACACTGGCGGCAGCCCGGTCGACTCCAACTCGCTGGTGCTGCTCGACCTTCTTCCCGAAGACATCGCATTCCGGAACAGCCCGTTCGACGGGACCACCAGCCTGCCGTTCAAGCTCACCGGCTCGGCAGGCATGTCCCTTGCTCCATCGGGCATCTCATACAGCCAGACCGGCAATGGATCCTTCGGCTATGCGCCGGCAGCCGGCTACGACAACCAGGTCGATGCAATCAGGCTGGTTCCGAGCGGACAGCTCCCTGCTAATGGAAGCATCGCGATCCGGTTCCGTGCCAAGATAGATTAGCAAATATTCCCGGCTCTGAGGCGGGATATCCAAGAGGTTTTCTGTAAAATCCAGCTTCCATGGATTTTTCAAGGAAACGTCCATGCATCAACATAAGTGGTTGAAGACATGGTGGGCGCGGCAAGGATTGAACTTGCGACCCCACCCGTGTGAAGGGTGTGCTCTACCACTGAGCTACGCGCCCGCCGGATTGCTCTCACGGCAGGGGCGCGCCTTTGCCATGCCCCGCCGCCGATGACAAGCGCTCAATGCGCGAAAATCGCACCTGCGATGCGTTGCCACCAGCCCGCCTGCGGGACGGTGCCGGCCGAGGCGGAATTGTGGCCGAGGCATTCGAGGCACAGTGCCTGTACGCCGGGGGCGGACATCAGGCGTTCGAAATCGCTTATCACGCGCAGTGTCGTGCGCTGTTCCTGCTGCGCGAACTGGCCTGATACGGTCACCAGCGCCTGCGGCTCTTCCTGCGCGCTGCCGCCGAGCAGGCCAGCGAGCATCGCCTCGAAGGGGTCGGGCGGGCTGGTGAGGAAACGCGGCTTCCATTCGCCTTCCTCCAGCCCCGCCTCGCTGGCCGCCCATTCCATCGCGGCGTCAAGATCGCCGAACTGGTCGACAAGGCCCAGCTGGCGCGCGCTGCCGCCGGTCCAGACACGGCCCTGCGCCAGCTCGTCCAGGCGATCCACACTGATGCCGCGCGCATCGGCCACCAGGCCCACGAAACGGTCGTAGATGGAAGCCGTCTCGGCCCGCAGCAGCGCTTCGGTCTCCGGGCTGAAACCGCCGAGAATGTCCGGCTGGCCCGACAGCGGCGTGGTCTCGATCCTCTCGGCATTCACGCCGTATTCGGCCAGCAGGTCCTCGAAGCTGGGGATCACCGCGACCACGCCGATGGAGCCGGTTAGCGTTTCCGGCTGGGCGAAGATGCGCTGGCCGGCGGTGGCGATCCAGTAGCCGCCGCTCGCCGCGTAATTGCCCATCGAGATGGCGACGGGCGTGCCCTTGTCGCGATGGCGCATCACGGCCCGTCGGATCGCTTCGGAACCGGTGACGGTGCCGCCGGGGGAATCCACGCGGACCACGAGCGCATCAAGGTCATCGTCCAGCGCATCGTCCAGCAAGGCGGTGATGCGTGCGGCGCCGGCGCTGCCGGGCCCGGCCTCGCCATCGGAAATCTCGCCAGCCACGGTGATGACGCCGATCGTGCCGCTGTCGCTGCCGCCAAAGCTGCGCAGGCCATCGCCGCCGGGGGAGGGCAGGGAGCCCAGCCAGTTGTCATATTCGGTATGTGCGAAAGCACCCGGCTTCTCGTCCAGCCGGTCCTCGCCCGCAATCTCGGCCACACGTGCGCCCCATTCGTCGCGCGTGCCGATCGTGTCTGCAAGGCCCGCTTCCACGGCAATCTGCGCCAGGTCCCCGCCATGCTCCTCCAGCATAGCGGTGAGGCCGGTGGTCACCGCATCGATATCGGCACCGGAGCGCGCCTGCACGACGCTGGCCTGGTACTCTTCCCACAGCTGGCTGGTATAGGTTTCGAGGTTCTCGCGCATTTCGGGCGACATGGCGGAGTTGGCAAAGGGTTCGCCGGTGCCCTTGTAGGCGCCGACCTGGTAGACATGGGCGGTGATGTTGAAGCGCTCCAGCGCATCGGCGTAGAACAGCACCGTGCCGCCGGGTCCGCGAATGGCCACGCCGCCCAGCGGATCGATCCAGATCTCGTCAGCCTGTGCCGCCAGCATCAGCGCATCGTCGGTATAGGCGACGGCATAGGCGATGATCGGCTTGTCGGCATTGCGGAAGCGGGCGAGGGCATCTGCCACTTCCTTCATGCTCACCTGCCCGCCGCCGGTGAAGGTGGTGAGGTCGAGCGCCAGCGCCTTGATCCTGTCGTCGCGCGCCGCCTCGTCGATCGCGCGCACCAGATCGCGCGCCTGGTATTCGCGCGTGGGCAGGGAGCCGGAAAGCAGGGCATTGATCGGATCGATCTCGCTCGCTTCGTCCACCACTGCGCCACCAAGGTCGAGCAGTAGCGCCCCGTCGCGCACCTGCGCGGGATTGGGCCGCGCGCTCAGTGCGCTGAACAGAAGGGCGAAGAACAGCAGCAGGAAGAGGAGCGCCAAGGCATCCTTGATCCCAACCAGCAAACGCCAGACCTTGCCTGCAAAACTCATATCATCGGCCCCGAAAATGCGTGATTTGCGCAACCTAGGGTGCCGCGTGCGAATGCGCCAGATGAAACCGCTTGAGTGGGCGAAACCTCTCGACTAGGGACTTGGCTTTAATGACATCGCCGCAAGATACTTCCTCGCAAGGCCGCTATCCGGCCGGCGGACGGGCCTTCCCGCACCGCAACCTTATATCCATCGGCGCCTTGCAGACGCACGAGATCCTGTTCCTGCTCGACGAGGCGGAACAGTGGGTGGAACTCAATCGCCACGCGTCCAAGGACAGCGACGCGCTGAACGGCCTGACGATCATCAACGCCTTCTTCGAAAACTCCACGCGCACGCTGTTGAGCTTCGAGATTGCCGGCAAGCGGCTGGGCGCGGACGTGGTCAACATGCATGCCGCGCAGTCGAGCGTGAAGAAGGGTGAGACGCTGATCGACACGGCGGTGACGCTCAACGCCATGCGCGCCGATGCCATCGTGATCCGTCACGGTTCCAGCGGGGCAGTGGGGCTGATTGCGGGCAAGGTCGATTGCCCGGTGCTCAATGCCGGGGACGGGCAGCACGAACACCCCACACAGGCGCTGCTCGATGCGCTGGCGCTGCGCTACACATTGCGCGAGCGGGGCGATGCCAGCAGCGACGGGATGATGAACGGGCTCACCGTGACCATTTGCGGCGATATCCTGCACAGCCGCGTTGCCCGTTCCAACATCCTCAACCTGCAGGCGCTGGGCGCGAAAGTGCGCCTGTGTTCACCGCCGGCGCTGATGCCCAGCGGGGTGGAGGCGATGGGCGTGGAGGTCTTTTACCGCTTCGATGACGCGCTGGACGGGGCCGACGTGGTGATGATGCTGCGCCTGCAGAATGAGCGGATGGACGGGCAATTCATTCCCTCCCCGCGCGAATACCGCCACCTCTATGGCCTCACCAGGGAACGGCTGGCGCTCGCCCGGCCCGATGCCATCGTGATGCATCCCGGCCCGATGAACCGCGGCGTGGAGATCGATAGCGATGTTGCCGACATGGAGGGGCGCTCGATCATCACCCAGCAGGTGGAAATGGGCGTGGCCATCCGCATGGCCTGCCTCGACGTGCTGACGCGGCGTGCGCGCAAGCTGCCGGGCTGGGCGGAAGGGGAATGGGCATGAAGCAGCAATCCCCCATCGCCATCACCGGCGGCAGGCTGGTGACCGCAGACGGCATTGCTGAAGGCGTGCTGAGGCTGGAAGACGGCGTGATTGCAGCGCTGGGTGCCCCGCCCAAGGATGGCGATACGATCGTCGATGCCGGCGGCAAGCTGGTCGCGCCCGGCCTGGTCGATATGGGCGTGTTCGCGATCGACAAGCCGGCCTTCCACTTCGGCGGGATTACCCGCGCGGCGTTGATGCCCGACCAATCCCCGCCGCTCGATTACCCGGCGCGGGTACGCTTCGCCGCACAGAGCGGCAAGCCTGACTTCTGGGTCCACCCGCTGGCTGGCGCGACCATTGCCCTCGAAGGGGAGAGCCTCGCCGAAATCGCCATGATGCGCGATGCAGGAGCGCGGGCGATCGCCACGGGGCGGGGCTGGATCGCCGATAGCGGCGTGATGATGCGACTGCTGCAATATGCCGCCATGCTGGACATGGTGGTGGTCACCCATGCCGAGGATGGCGGGCTGGCCAAGAACGCCGCCGCCACGGCAGGAGAGATGGCGACACGGCTGGGCCTGCCCAGTGCTCCTGCACAGGCAGAGGCGCTGGCGGTGGCGCGCGATATCGCGCTTGCCGAAGTGGCCGGGGCGCGGCTGCATTTGCGGCAGGTCACCACGCGCGCGGCGCTGGAGCTGGTGCGTGCGGCAAAAGCGCGCGGTGTCTCTGTCACGGCAGGGGTGACGCCCGCGCACTTCATGCTCTCCGACCTCGCGCTCGCCGAGTTCCGCACTTTCGCCCGGCTCTCGCCGCCCTTGCGCAGCGAGGATGACCGGCAGGCGGTGATCGCCGCCATTGGCGATGGCACGATCGATGTCGTCGCCAGCGGACACGATCCGCGCCCGCCGGAGGAAAAGAACCTGCCTTTCGCCGATGCGGCGGCGGGCATGGCCGGGGCGGAGACGCTGCTCGCCATGGTGCTGACGCTGGTGCGCGACGGGGTGATTGCGATGGAACGTGCCTTCGATCTGGTGGCGCGCAATCCCGCGCAATTGCTCGGCGTGGAGGCGGGGGGGCTGGCGGAGGGCTATGAGGCCGATATCGCCCTCATCGATCCCGAGGCGCCCTGGGTGGTCGATGCCCGCCGCAGCGAGGCGCAGGCGGGCAATACGCCGTTCGATCGCCAGCCGGTGCAGGGCCGCGTTACCGCACTGTGGAAGGGCGGGGTGGCCATTTCCCTCTGACATCTGCTCTCCAACGAGAAACGGCCCACCTGCTGCCAGGCGGGCCGTTTCAGAGAGAGACTGTATGTTTCGATCAGCGGCGGGCGAAACGCGTGCCGTTGTCGATCGCGCCGGGCAGCGGGCTGCTGGCAGCCCAGCTGATGCAGCCATCGCCATTGGCGGCGTCCACACGGGCGCACATGGCGCGGCTTTCCGCACTGTCATAACCACCGGCGGAGACGCGGAAGTAGCGCTTGCCGCGAACCACGGCCTCGGTGATCACCATTTCGCGATCGGCCAGTTCGGGATAGCGGCTGACATAGATGCCCCAGGCGCGGCGAGCGCCCTGTTCGCTGGAGAAGCTGCCCAGCTGCACCAGGTGCGGCTCGTCAGTGTCGGCGCGGACCGGACGCGGATCGCCGATACGTTCGGCGGCACCCTGCGTCGTGCTGCGGGCAACCGTACGCGATGCCGGGGTCGCGAACTGGCCGGACACGCGCCGTTCCGACGCGGCGGCCTGACGGGCCGGGACGGTCTGGACCAGCGGGTCGTTGACATAGCGGATCGTGCCGTCCGATGCCTGCGCGTTGGAAGCGAAAGCCTGTTCGAAATCGCCCGAGCGATCGGCGGCAGGCGCTTCGTAGCGCGTGCTCGCTGCGGCCGGACGACCCACGGCAGGAAGTTCGCCACCGGTGGCCGGCACGCTCATGCGCTCGGCACTCAGCGCCAGCTGCTGACTATCGGCAGCCGGGGCATCGGCCTGCGCCAGGGCGCTGGCCTCGGAAGCGAGCTGCTCGATGCTCGGCGTGTTCGCCAGGGCAAGCTGCATCGGCTGGCCACGATCCTGCACACCCGAAGGCACGCCGAGGAGGCCGGCGATGCGCTGTTCATAGGCCAGGGGGCTTGCCAGTTCGGCCCACTGTGCAATGCGGTTGCTCAGCTGGTCGGCGGGAACGTCCTGCGCGGCCATGGCACGCGCTTCGCGCCAGCGGCCGGCCACGGCATAGGCATAGGCCAGGTTCTGACGCATCTTCACCGTGTTCTGGCCGCCGCGGATGGCGTTGCTCATCAGGTGGATGCCGCGCTCCGGCTGGCCGGCCAGCGCCAGCGCCAGGCCGAGGTCGGCAGTAGCGATTTCGCCTTCCCAGTCGTTCAGCAGTGCGGCAGCCTCGCCATACTTCGCCTGCGCGGTCATCGACAGGGCCAGCGAGAGTGCAGTGCGCGGGCTGTTGTCGCCCAGCACCATGGCATCGTTGAAGCTGGTCTCCGCCGAAGCGAAGCGCCCGGCGTCGAGATAGGACTTGCCCAGCATGGCGCGATATGAAGCGTTGCGCGGATCGCCGGCAACGGCCGCTTCGGCATGCTGAACGGCGCGGTCGTGGCGGCCCTGTGCCATTGCTTCTTCGGCTTCCAGTGCCGATACGTCGGCGCGCGGGGCACCGGTGCTGGCGCAGCCGGACAGAAGTGCGGCGGCCATGGCAGTGCTTGCGGCAAGACCCTTCATGCGAAAACCGTGCTCAACCTGATCCATGGGAATGTTCCCCTCCTTAGGAATGCTTGTCGCCGCGCTTCACTTGGGCGGCGAGGTCTTCGATTTCGGGCATTTCCGACAGCAGATTGTCGAGGGCCCGCGTAACAAGCTGCTGTGCGCTTTCACCGCTGACGGTGCTGGCGAGCTTGAGCTTGAGATGGCGTTCATCGTCCAGACGCAGCGTGAAGGCCGCGCGGCGGCTCTGCGTGGCAACCGGCTTGACCGGCTTTTCCTTGCTGCGAAGCGGTTCGGGATTGTTCTGGTTGTGCGCTGCCTTGAACGCGACCAGGTTCGAATCCGCGATGCGGTGCACCAGCCCCATCTGCTGGCGCCGCACTTCGGGCTCCTGCATGACGTGGGGTTCCTGCACGACATGCGGTTCCTGCATGTCGTGGTCACCCATGTCGTTCCAGCCGAGGTCCTCCTGGCTGGCGGACAGTTCGTCCAGATGGTCGACAACGTCTGCCGAAGTGCCGCGCGCAGAGGAATCCAGCTGCGCGCGCATGGCCGGCTTCGCCGTGCCCTTGCGGGCCAGGAGAAGCGGGCCGAGCGATGCGATGGGCTTGGGGTCGCTCATGGCCGGGCCGTGCACTTTACTGTGCCACCCGGCGACCGAAACCGCCCTGTGCCCGGTTCGGGGCATGGCCCTGGGCAGCTGAGCCACCCGGAGCGGCGAAGACAGTGCGGCGGAAATTCTTTTCGAGGCGATCGGCGATATAATGCCACAGCGCGGTCACTTCCTGCGCGCTGCGACCTTCGGGATCGACTTCCATCACCGTGCGGCCATCGATCATCGAGGCGGCGAAATCGGTGCGGTGGTGAATGGTGATCGGGGCGACGGTACCGTGCTGCGACAGCGCCACGGCGGCCTCCGACGTGATCTTCGCCTTGGGGGTTGCGGCGTTGACCACGAAGACCAGCGGCTTGCGGGCCCGTTCGCACAGGTCGACCGTGGCACCCACGGCGCGCAGGTCATGCGGGCTGGGACGCGTCGGGACGACCATCAGCTCGGCCACCTGGATCACCGACTGGATCGCCATGGTGATGGCCGGCGGGGTGTCGATCACCGCAAGCTTGAAACCCTGCTGACGCAGGACCGCAAGGTCGTTTGCCAGGCGGGCAACAGTGGTCTGGGCGAAGGCCGGATATTCGTCTTCGCGCTCATTCCACCAGTCAGCGAGCGAGCCCTGCGGGTCGATGTCGATCAGTACGACAGGACCTGCACCAGCGCGCTGCGCTTGCACGGCGAGATGGCCCGACAGAGTTGTCTTGCCCGAACCGCCCTTTTGAGATGCCAATGCCAATACGCGCACGGCCTAATCCCCCTCATTAAAATGAGCCGAAATAGAGGAATTTCCGGCTCTTCTTGTTACTGAATTCGCAGATCACCGTTTATTTTGGGTTAATGCGACGATCTATTTCGCCATCCGGCATTGTCCCAATCCGGCGATACCCCTGATCCATGCTACACTTGCGGGCGCATCGGCTTTGGCGGCCTTTGTGCCTCTCCCGCATATGAGCATGAGAGCATAAAGACTTTGCTAAAGCCTGGTTTACTATGAGGGCTTTCGTGATGGCGTTGCAGGCGCCGGTTCTCCACGCGAAAGGTTATGCGATGATGATGCGGACACAGTGCTGGATTCGCCGCGCCGCCATGGTGGCGGGGCTGGCAGGAGGCATTGGCCTTTCCGTGCCTGTGCAGGCCGATGTTCGCGCAGGCGTGGAGGCTTGGAGCCGCGGCGATTTTGCTGCCGCTGTGGCCGAATGGGAAGGACCGGCCGCCGCCGGCGATCCCGATGCCATGTACAATCTCGCCCAGGCCTATCGTCTCGGACGCGGCGTAACGCAGGATGATGCTCGCGCCCTGCAACTCTATCAGCGCGCGGCCGAGGCCGGGCATGTGCAGGCGGCCGATACCTATGGCCTGATGCTGTTCCAGGGCGGCCGCCGCGAAGAGGCGCTGCCCCTCGTCACCGATGCGGCGCGGCGGGGCGATCCGCGCTCGCAATATCTGCTCGGGATTGCCCATTTCAACGGTGATCTGGTGGAACGCGACTGGGTGCGCGCCTATGCCTTGCTGACCCTGGCCAATGCGTCCGGCCTGCCGCAGGCGGCCCAGGCGATCGCGCAGATGGACGAATATATCCCGCTGGAACAACGCCGGCAGGCGGTCGACCTGGTGCAGGAAATGCGCGAGGCCGCCGCTGCGGCGAGTGCCAGCGAGCTTGCTGCCGCTGACCTGGGCATGGCTTCGGGCAGTCCGCGCGTCCCCCAGCCGATTGCGACGGCGGAAGTCCCGCCCTCCATCGCCTCGGCGGAAGCGGCGATTGCAGAGGCAGGGCAGGCCGACGGCACGCAGAGCCCGGCCGAAGCGGGGGCTAGCTTCGTCGAGAATACACCTGCCGAGGTTCGGGCACCTGTCGCAGCTGCTGCTCCTGCTGCCACTCCGGTTGCGGAGCCGGATCGGGCAAGCGGCCCCTGGCGCGTCCAGCTGGGCGCTTTCAGTGTGCCCGGCAATGCAGAGCGGCTATGGGACAGGATGAGCTCTCGCAGCGAGTTTGCCGGGCGCGAGCGGCTGCTAATCCCCTCGGGCCGGGTCACATTGCTGCAAGCGGGCGGCTATGCCACGCGTGCGGAGGCGCAGCGGGTATGCACCTCGCTGAAAAATAGCGGGCAGGATTGCCTTGTGACGCGCGACTGACGCGTTAAGAGACCTTCCCTTCCACGAAGAGGTCGCATGAATCACCAAGCAGAGCCGCTGCCACCAGCCGATGCAGCCGGATCGCCGCAGCCTGTTGCAGGCGGCGAGCGGTTGCATTCGCTCGATCTTGTGCGCGGGATCGCCGTGCTCGGCATCCTCCTCGCCAATGTGGTCGCTTTCGGTCACCCCGATCTCGCCTATTTCTGGCCGCCCGCCTTGCCTGGTGGCGGAAACGAGGGGGACGAGCTGGTCTGGCTGGCGCAATTCGTGCTGGTCGACGGGAAGTTTCGCGGTGCCTTCACCATGCTCTTCGGGGCCGGGATGCTGCTGTTTATCGATGGAAAGGGCGGGGCGCGGGAAGGCGTTTCGCTCCAGATGCGGCGGCTGGGCTGGTTGGCGCTGTTCGGCGTGGCGCATTTTATCCTGCTGTTCAGGGGCGACATATTGTTCAGCTACGCGCTGGCGGGACTGGTGGCGCTGTTCTTCATCCGGCTGGATGCGATGCGGCTGCTGGCGATCGGCACCATCTGGGCGGTGGCGGGGGCGCTCGCGCCGATCCTCAATTTCCTCACACCGGTACTGATAGAGGCGGGCAGCTCCGCCGGGGTGGATGGTGCGAGCACATATTACGCCGAGTACTGGGCGACGCTGGAAACCGATTCCCGCATGCAGGAGGTTGTCTATTCCGGTGACAGCTATGGCGGCGTGCTGCACTTTGTGCTCGGCAACGAGATGACGCTGCTGGCAAGCTATGCCGTCTATATCTTCTTTGAGACAATCCCGAAGGTTCTGCTGGGCATGGGGCTCTATCGCGCCGGCGTCTTCGCGCTGGGCGAAGGGGTGCCGCATTGGCGCGGCCTGGCCGTCATCGGCGTGGTTGCCGGGCTGGCGCTGCACCTGGTGACGGGGCTTTACGTCATGGGAGAGGGCTTTCCCCCTTATCTGACGCAGATGGCCTTTTTCGGCCTGTCCGGCCTGTTCGCCATTCCGCTTCTGCTGGGTGCCATGCCCCTGCTGGCGCAGTGGGCGGCGCGCCCGCATGTTGGCTGGCTGGCAGAGCGGCTGTCGCTGGCAGGGCGCATGGCGTTCACCAATTACATCGGCACATCGCTGATCATGGTGCTGGTATTTCAGGGCTGGGCAGGGGGACTCTACGGCCAGTTGCACCGGGTGGAGCTGCTGCCGGTCGTGCTGCTGGGCTGGGCGCTGATGATCGCCTTTTCGCGCTTTTGGCTCGCGCATTTCCGCTATGGGCCGCTCGAATGGCTGTGGCGTTGTCTCACCTATTGGCGGCTGTTTCCGAACCGCCTGCCGCGAGACTGATAATCGCTCGCAAGAGGCTTGCTATTGCAAGCAATTCGCATTAACTCTGGCAGAGCAATCAGGAGATTCGCCCGCCAATGTATATCTGCGTCTGCAATGCCATCCGCGAATGCGAGCTGCGTAACGCAGCGCGTCGCACCGGCGGCGATGCGGAAAGCGTGTATGCGGCGCTGGGTAAGCGCCCCAATTGCGGCCACTGCCTTGACGATGCCGATGATGTGATCGTGGAGGAGCGCAATTGCGCCGCGCCCGCAACAGTCACCGCCTGATTTCGCCTTCCTGAAACGCATTCGCAAAAGCCCGGTTTTCCGCGCTTTTTTTGTGTCTCGCCCCTGCCTTTTGCTTGCCAAATGCGCGCGCTGCTACGCACAATGCACACAATTGGATCAGCAGGAGAACCCCGATGAAGGGCGACGCAACAGTCATCGAATTCCTCAACAAGGCGCTCACCAATGAGCTGACCGCGATCAACCAGTACTGGCTGCACTACCGCGTCCTCGACGACTGGGGCGTGCACAAGCTGGCCGAATATGAGCGGCACGAATCGATCGACGAGATGAAGCATGCCGACCAGCTGGCCGAACGCGTGCTGTTCCTGAACGGGCTCCCCAACTTCCAGGCAATCCACAAGCTGAAGGTCGGCGAGACGGTGGAGGAAATCCTCAAGGCCGACCTGGCCATGGAGGAAGAGGCGATCCCGCTGCTGCGCGATGCCATCGAATATTGCGAGAAGGTGCGCGACTATGTCAGCCGCGACCTCTTCGCCTCGATCCTCGAAAGCGAGGAGGAGCATGTCGACTTCCTCGAAACGCAGTTCGACATGATCGCCCGCATGGGTCTGGAAAATTACGTCCAGCTCAATTCCAAATCAGCGGGCGACGGCGAGTAAGTCACTCCGGCCGCATCAGCTCACATGCCAGAAGGCCGATCGGGTTCCCGGTCGACGCTGGAGGCGTGCGATCTGCCGGTCGCCGTCCCACAGCTCGGCCGAACCGCCAGGCATGTTGATTTCCGCGACGATCAGCGCGGTGCGGACATCGGGCACGGGGATCGCCATCCGCCGGCCCGGTTCGTTGCCGCATGAGAGATATTCGATCCGGTATTCATGATGCATGGCGTCCTCTCCTCGCCACACCACGTCGCCTTTGGACGACTCCGGTGCGGCTGAGGAGACAATACGCCACATCCATGTGAACGGATTCTGTCAGTCCTTGCGGTCGAACGGATTTTTGGGGCTTTTCAGCGTCAAACGCACCGGAACAGCGCCGAAGCCCAGATGCTTGCGGATGCCGTTGACCAAGTATCGCTCATAGCTTGTCGGCAATTCGTGCAGGCGCGTGCCGAAGACCACGAAGCGCGGCGGGCGCGTGCCGACCTGGGTGATATAGCGCAGCTTGATCCGCCTGCCGCCGGGCGCAGGCGGCGGGTTGGCGGCCAGCGCATCGTCGAACCAGCGGTTGAGCGCCGATGTCGGAACACGCTTGCTCCACGCTTCGCGCAGTTCGAAAGCGGCGCCCAGCATCGCGTCGAGGCCCTTGCCGGTCATCGCGGATACGGCGAGCACCGGCACGCCCTTCAGCTGCGCCAGCCCTTCGTCCAGTGCCGCGCGGATGCCGTTGAACAGCGCGCTGGGATTTTCGGCAATGTCCCACTTGTTGATCGCTATCATCAGCGCGCGGCCTTCCTCGATCGCGAGGTTGGCGATCTTGAGGTCCTGCACTTCCAGCCCGCGCGTGGCGTCGAGCAGCAGCACCACGACCTCGGCATAATCGATCGCGCGCTTGGCATCGCCGACCGAGAGCCTTTCCAGCTTGTCCTGCACCTTGGCGCGCTTGCGCATGCCGGCGGTGTCGACCAGCTTGATATCGCGCAACTCGCCCGATTTGGGGTCGGTCCATTGCCAGTCGACGGCAATGGAATCGCGCGTGATTCCTGCTTCGGGACCGGTCAGAAGCCGGTCTTCGCCCAGCAGGCGGTTGATCAGCGTGGACTTGCCCGCATTGGGCCGCCCGACGATCGCGAGGCTGAGCGGGGCGGTGGGATCGAGCTCGACGAACTCTTCCTCAGCTGCTTCGGCCGCGGCCATGGCGGCAGCGCGCTGGTCTGCGGCGATCGCGGCTTCGGCCTCGGCATCGAGCCGGAAGTTCTCGATCTTCTCTTCGAGCAGCGGGGCAAGGGCCGTGTAGATCTCCGCCACGCCCTCGCCGTGTTCGGCAGATATGCCGACCGGATCGCCGAAGCCCAGCGCATAGGATTCCATGATCCCGGCATCGCCTGCGCTGCCTTCCGCCTTGTTGGCGAGCAGCACCACGGGCACGTTCTGTCCGCGCAGCCAGCGGGCAATCTCTTCGTCGAGCGGGGTGACGCCGGCGCGTGCATCGATCACGAACAGCGCAGCATCGGCGCCTTGCAGTGAAACTTCGGTCTGCGCGCGCATGCGGCCGGGCAGGCTCTCGGCGTCCTCATCTTCCCAGCCGGCGGTATCGACCGCCTCGAATTCCAGGCCCATCAGGCCCGCCGTGCCGAAACGCCGGTCGCGCGTGACGCCGGGCTGGTCATCCACCAGCGCCAGCTTCTTGCCGACAAGGCGGTTGAACAGGGTCGACTTTCCGACATTGGGGCGGCCGATGATGACCACCTGGGGGCGTGTGCGCTGGTTCATGAGCGTGCAGGTGGCCACTAGCGCGCCGGAAGGCAAGAAGAGTTACGCTGGTGGGCGATCACTCAGCCTCTAGACTTGCACCGAGACGTGCCATCCTGTCGTCGTACTCGGCGACCTTGCGATCTCCCCTTCGCCTCCACGCCTGCGCGCCGAATCCGGCGATTATCGATGGAATTCCTGCGCTAGCCATAAACAGGATGGTCTCGATGATAGTGTAGCTGTGGTGCACTGAGAATGCTGCCCAACCGATCAGAGCTGCGCCCGCAGCTCCAACTAAGAAGAACAGTCGCTCAGGTAAGTGAGATGGCTTTGGCGGTCGCACGAGGTTCAGTTACCAGCTGCCGACATTCTCCATGCTTGCCCAAGGTTCCTGCGGCTGCAGATGGCCGTCCTGCAGCAGCTCAATGCTGATCCCGTCGGGCGTGCGGACGAAGGCCATGTGGCCATCGCGCGGGGGGCGGTTGATGGTGATGCCTGCATCCATCAGCTTCTGGCAGGTCGCATAGATATCGTCGACGCGATAGGCGAGGTGGCCGAAATTGCGCCCGCCGGTGTAGCCCTCGGGCGCGCTGCCGTCTTCGGGCGGCCAGTTATAGGTCAGCTCCACCTCGGCCACATCTTCCTGTCCGGGAGCGGCAAGGAAGACGAGGGTGAAGCGGCCCTGCGGCACATCCTTGCGCTTTACTTCCTCCAGCCCCAGCAGCTTGAAGAAATCGAGCGTTGCGTCGAGGTCGGTGACGCGGATCATCGTGTGCAGATATTTGACCATGGCGGGCGGTCTCCGTCGTGAGGGCAGTTACACGAAGCCCAATAGCGAAGCGTAGGGGCAGGGCGCCAGCCCCTTTCCTGCCACGCAAAGGAAAAGGCCCGCCCCGTTGCCGGGGCGGGCCCAATCCTGTTTGCCGTGTGGCGCTAGCTTAGAAGCTGGCGGCCAGCGTCACGACCACCGCATCGTCGGTGAAGTCGTAGGCCGGAGCGACGATGTCGCCTTCGGCACCGACATAGGCGACGCCGACGGACACCACGTCACCCAGGGCAACGTCGGCACCGATCGACCAGTCCCATGCCTTCGAGTTGTTCGTGAAGGTCAGGAAGCCGTCGGTGTAGCCGAGGTGGCCGGAGAGCGAGATCGGCGTGTCGGGGATGCCGACGCCAACATCGGTGTAGATGTAGAAGTTGTCGGTGCTGCCCAGCGAATCCTGGTCGGGTGCGTAAGCAACGCCCAGCGTCACTTCAGCCGGACCGACGGCAACGCCGACCGAGCTGTAGAATTCGATGTAGTCGAAGTCGCCCGGACCCGCATTCGGGTACAGATAGGCGAGCACGCCGACGTCGAACGAAACGGTATCGGAGATGTCAGTCGACCAGCCGCCATAGATGTCCAGCTCGGTGTGGCCGTAACCGACGGTGTCTTCGTCCAGCGAAGAACCCCAGGTGCCGATGTAGAAGCCGGCGGGCAGGGCAGCGTCGACACCGCCCTGGATGGCGATATCGCCACCCGACAGGTCGACACCGCGGAAGCGGTATTCGCTGACGACTGCGGCGTTTCCGGAAAGCTCGATCCCAATGTCCTGGGCAGCTGCGGGAGCAGCAACCATGGCGGAACCGGCAAGAACAGTAGCAGCCATCAGGCTGCGGACGGACGTAAGCATGGGCAATTTCCTCAATTGCTTGGTTGAAACTAATGCCTCGTCCCACCTGCGTGTTCGCGATCCGGCCTCTGTCACAAGGCGGGCCGATATCCGCGGTCACGCAATTTACCTGCCCATCCGTGCTGCGATGCACAAGGTTTATTGCGGACTGAGGTCCCAATCGGGACATAAGTGTTGATTTTTGGCACCACATTCAGCTTGCGCTCAGGCGAAAATGCAACTTAGGCAGGAAGAGGATGCCCAAAGTGCTTTTTGCTGCGTTGGTGGTATCATAGGCAAATATTAAGAAAGACCGTGCCGCCTGATGTTCCAGTTCATCCGCTCTTTGTTTCGCGAGGTTGAGGAGGAGGACCTGCCCAAGGTCCCACCTGGCCAGCGCGTTTATGCGGTGGGGGACATTCACGGACGGCTCGATCTGTTCGAGGCCCTGATCGCGGCTATCGAGGCGGATGACGACGAGGCGGGAAGCGCGGCCACCACGATCATCCTTCTGGGCGACCTCGTCGATCGCGGGCCGGATTCGGCCGGTGTCGTGCGCCGGGCTCGCTTGTGGCAGATGCGCCGCGACGTTCGCATCCTGACAGGCAATCACGAGGAGATGTTCCTCAATAGCTTCGACGATCTCGGTGTGATGCGCCATTTCCTGCGCCATGGCGGCAGCGCGACGGTGGCAAGCTATGGCGTTCCGGAAAACTCGCTCCGCTCCAGCGCCGTCGAGGATGTGCAATCGCTGATGCGCAGGGCCGTGCCGCCGGTCGAGCGGGCCTACATCTCGACATTCGAGGATATGATCCGGATCGGTGACTATATCTTCGTGCATGCGGGGATCGATCCCGAAACGCCGATCTGCTCGCAGCGGAAGCAGGACTTGCGCTGGATTCGCGAGCCCTTCCTTTCGCATGCGGATCCGTTGGAAGGCGTGATCGTGCATGGCCACACGATCAGTGACGACCCGGAAGATCGCGGTAATCGTATCGGGATCGATACCGGCGCCTATTCGACCGGCAGGCTGACAGCGCTGGTGCTGGAAGGTGCGCGCCGCCGCTATTTAGAGGCGATGCAGGACAGTGACGGCGCGATCGCAGCCGGACCACGCCAGATGCCGGCCTGAACTGGCGGCGCGGCGTTTTCGACAATGACCGAAAAGGTGCCAGGGGGCCTGTAAGCCGGGTTCTGTGTCCACCCACGGTATCCTTCGAAAAGGACCTATCGGCGGCGGCAGCCATTCATCTGGGCGAGGGATTGCTCCCTGCGCTCTAGCAACCAACCCGGGTCTCTCGGAGCGAAACACTCCTGCTTTTCAGCGCGAGACCCCTATTTGGTCTTGCTCCGGGTGGGGTTTGCCATGCGGGTCCTGTCACCAGTCCCCCGGTGCGCTCTTGCCGCACCCTTTCACCCTTGCCTGTGCCCTTTAGGGGCCATCGGCGGTATACTCTCTGTGGCACTTTCCCTGAGCTTCGGCCCGAAAGCCTCACCCGGCGGGCGTTACCCGCCACCCTTGTTTCGTGGAGCCCGGACTTTCCTCGCACCTCCGACCCGCTCATCCTGAGCCTGTCGAAGGAACGCGGCTGCCCGGCCCCCTGGCACTTCCCTATCTAGTCATTCCGCGGTCGCGATCCAAGAGGAGTTGGAACGCAATCGCGCGGATTTCGCCATCGATCTCCCCATCGATCCGCTCGGGCCGCCAGCGGCGCTGGAATGCTTCCACCGCCTTGTGGCCATCGGTGATGTCATATCCGATGCGTTCGAGGGCGAGGTAGAAGGAGCCGTCATTGTCGAAGGGATCGCCCAGTTCCAGCTTTTCGGGGCGCGGCAGGCACAGCTTGCAGCGCGCCAGCCGGTCCCAGGGGAACAGCTCGCCCGGATCGACCTTGCGCGCGGGCGCGATGTCCGAATGGCCGACCACATTGGCGCGCGGGATGTTGTAGGTCTTCACGATCCGGTCGAGCAGCGGCAGCAGCGCCTCGATCTGCGCTTCGGCGAAGTCGCGATAGCCCAGAGCATGGCCGGGATGGTCCAGCTCGATCCCGATCGAATGCGAATTCACGTCCTTGCGCCCGCGCCAGTAGGACCGGCCCGCATGCCAGGCGCGCTTCTCTTCCGGCACGAGGCGGATGACCTCGCCTTCCTCGGTGATGCAGTAATGCGCGCTGACTTCGGCTTCAGGGTCGCACATGCGCTCCAGCGCGGTCTCGACCGGTTTCATCTCCGTATAATGGAGAACCACCATGTCGATATCGCCCTGCCGCTCATTCCAGTTGGGCGAGGCGATCTCGCGATGGACCAGCGGGTCGGACACCGGGTGCTCGCTCCGTCAGCCGATCAGTTCGGGCGCAGGAAGGGTGGCGCCCAGCACCAGCGCATCGGGAGTGAAGGCCGATTGCAGCGTCCCGCCTTCCTTCTCCACCAGCAGGTGGATCATATGCGCAGGCGCCGTGCGGCCCGAAAGCTCTGCCGGGTCGAGCCGGCCTTCCAGCGCATCGCCGATGGTCTGGTCGAAGGCGACCTTGGTCCCGGCTGCGCGCACGGCGATCTCGGTCTTCCCGTTGCTGGTCTCGGCCCCCACGGCCAGCGTGCCGCCGCGCACCAGCGCATCGAGGCCGATCGCGGCGAGGTTCAGCAGCACCTTTACAGCCGGTTTCGACAGCTTGGGTTCGGCAACGGCCCATTCCAGTTCCAGCCGCTCATTCGCATCGACCAGCGACTTGAGCAGGTTCCGCGGCTCCTCGCTCGCCACCATTTCGCCGAAACCGCCTGCGGCACCGAAGGCGAGGCGGAAGAACATCAGCTTGTCCGCGCTGACCCGCGCGCTCTGCTCCAGCAGCTCCATACACCGCGCGCGCATCTCGCTATCCTTCTCGGTCTTGTAGAGTTCAAGACCGTTATTGATCGCGCCGACGGGGCTCAGCATGTCGTGGCACAGGCGCGAGCAGAGCAAGGCGGCAAGGTCGATATCGGTGGTTGCGGTCATCACATCCTCTGGCTTGTCCCAGTCGCGCGAAGAGGGGCGATGGAACACATGGAACACTGTCCTATTGGAAAAAGCTCCTCCCTGCCAGCCACGTAGCTTTCGCGCTGATTCAGAAAGGGAATTAACCATGGGCATTGAGCGGCGCGTTAGCCGCCTTCCACGCGGTAGGAAAGCGGGGAGAACCCGTGCTCACCGTCTTCCCAGAACGTCACGTCGCGCGATTGTCCGATAATCGCCCAGATGCGCCCGTCACGCGCGGCGTCTGCGTGGTCGGTGGCGGAGGGGCGGGCAGGGCCTTCCGGGTGCGAGTGGTAATAGCCGATCACCTGCGGCCCGCCTGCGCGAGCAGCGCGATGCGCGTCGATCAGGGGCTGGGGGGCAATCTCGAAATGCGTGCTCGGGGTGGAGTGGACGTTGCGCGTGGGCACGATGGCGGTGATGTTTGCGCCTTCGCCCAGCAGGATGCCACAGCATTCGTCGGGGTGAGCAGCGGTGGCTCTGGCGATGAGCTGCGCAAGCACGGCAGGCGCAACCTCGATCCCCGTTCGTCGTGAGCTTGTTGAAGGACCGCTTTTCCCTCTAGCCAGCTGCGATATCCTGTCCCAATCGCCCCGGATTAGCGCGAGCTTCTTCGCGCGCGACCACCCCTTGATCCGCCGCTCTGCCGCCAGAGCCTCCTCGCGCGTTGGAAACTCCTGCGACCACACAAGCTCGACGGGCAGGTATTTGCTGGTAAAGCCGGGGACGAGGCCGCTCTTGTGCTGGGCAATGCGATGATCGAGGTCATCAGTTTGACCCGTGTAGAACACGCCGCCACGGCAGTGGAGGAGGTAGGTCCAGAACGGCATGATCTGGAGCTAAGAGAAGGGCGGCCCTTCGACAAGCTCAGGGCGAACGGGGAATGACTTGTCCGAAGCACAAACCATCACCGGCACCATCGCCAGCCCGGGCCGCCTGGACAAGGCTCTGGCCGAGCAGACGGAGCTGTCCCGCGAACGCATCAAGGCGCTGATCGGCGAGGGAAAGGTGGAGCTGGACGGCCAGCCTGCCACCAGCGCCTCCGCCAAGGCGCAAGCCGGATCGCGCTTTTCCATCCACATTCCGCCCCCAGACGATCCACAGGCTATCCCACAGGATATCCCCATCACGGTCGTCTATGAGGACGAGTATCTGATCGTGGTCGACAAGCCTGCAGGGATGGTCGTCCACCCGGCCGCGGGCAATCCCGATGGCACGCTGGTCAACGCCCTGCTGCATCATTGCCGGGGCCAGCTGTCGGGCATTGGCGGCGTGGCGCGGCCGGGTATCGTCCACAGGATCGACAAGGATACCTCCGGCCTGCTGGTCGTCGCCAAGAGCGACAAGGCGCATGAGGGGCTAGCGCGGCAATTTGCCGACCATTCGATCGAGCGGGCCTATCTCGCCCTGTGCAACGGCCATCCGCACCCCGCTGCGGGAACGATCGACGAAAGAATTGGCCGTTCGGACGCCAACAGAAAGAAAATGGCGGTGCTGCCCAAGGATTCCTCGCGTGGAAAACACGCGGTGACGCATTACAAGGTTCTGCAACGTTTCGACCATTGTTCGTTAATCGAATGCCGCCTGGAAACAGGGAGAACACATCAGGTACGTGTTCACCTTGCGTCAATCGGTCATGCGCTATTGGGAGATCCAGTCTATGGACGTGCAAATGCGCAGATTCGCCCGCTTCTCAAGCGCTTGGGTTTCGAACGGCAAGCCCTCCACGCAGCGATTCTCGGCTTTGACCACCCCATCATCGGTAACTTTGTGCGTTTCAGCAGCGAATTGCCTGCTGATATGCGGGAACTGATCGACGAAATGGGTCATTCCAATCGATGAAATACGTCCTATCTGACCGAATGTTCTGCTATAAATAGTGGGACCAATATGTGGCCGCGAACGGATGGGTGCCCAGCAGGGGCCCGCAAGCTGCGGTCGACGCAAGAAAGGTAAGGGAACTAGTGAGCAACAATCGACCGACAGTCCCGGCCCTTGGCGGTGAGCAAGGCCTCAACCGCTACCTGGCCGAGATCAAGAAATTCCCGGTTCTGACGCCCGAGCAGGAATATATGCTCGCCGTGCGCTACCGCGAACATGAAGATCCCGATGCCGCCGCGCAGCTGGTGACCAGCCACCTGCGCCTGGTGGCCAAGATCGCCATGGGCTATCGCGGCTACGGCCTGCCCGTTTCGGACCTGATTTCCGAAGGCAATGTAGGCCTGATGCAGGGCGTGAAGAAGTTCGAGCCGGAACGCGGCTTCCGCCTCGCCACCTATGCGATGTGGTGGATCAAGGCCTCCATCCAGGAATTCATCCTGCGCAGCTGGTCGCTCGTGAAAATGGGCACCACCGCCGCTCAGAAGAAGCTGTTCTTCAACCTGCGCCGGATGAAGAAGCAGCTCGAAGCCTATGAAGACACCGACCTGTCGCCGGAAGACGTGACCAAGATCGCCACCGATCTGGGCGTGCCGGAGCAGGAAGTGGTCAACATGAACCGCCGGATGATGATGGGCGGTGACGGTTCGCTCAACGTGCCGATGCGCAATGGCGAGGAAGGCTCGGGCGAATGGCAGGACTGGCTGACCGATGACCGTCCTCTGCAGGACGTGGTCGTGGCTGACGCCGAGGAGGCGGAGGTGCGCCGTGAAATGCTGATCGAGGCGATGGATGCGCTGAACGACCGCGAGAAGCACATCCTGACCGAACGCCGCCTGACGGAAAACCCGCAGACGCTGGAAGAGCTGTCGCAGGTCTACGATGTCAGCCGCGAACGCATCCGCCAGATCGAGGTGCGCGCTTTCGAAAAGCTGCAGAAGGCGATGCAGCGTATCGCCGGCGAAAGGCTGATGCCCGCTGCTGCCTGATCGCGGCTGATCGCTAAACGAAACACGAGGGGCCGGGCGGAAACGTCCGGCCCCCTGTTGTTTCAGCCGATTGGGTTTTTTGCGCCAATTCGGTGGTTGTGCCCGCTTCCCCCGTGCTTCGGCATTGTCTAAAGCTCGCTCGATGGGTCTTCGCATAGCATTCTGGATCGCAAAAGCCGCACTGGTCTTCGTCAGCCTCAGCATCGTGCTGGTGGTGCTGTTCCGCTTCGTTCCGGTGACCTACACCGCGACCATGCTGCTGGATGAGAATTCGGTCACCCGCGACTGGGAGCCGCTGTCCCGCATCGATCGCAACATGGTCTCCGCCGTGATCGCGGCGGAGGACGGCAAATTCTGCAGCCACAACGGCTTCGATGTCGAAGCTATCGAGGATGCGCTGGAGGAAGCGGCCGAGGGTGGCCGCCAGCGCGGCGCCTCCACCATCAGCCAGCAGACGGCCAAGAACGTCTTCCTGTGGCAGGGTGGCGGCTGGTTCCGCAAAGGGCTGGAGGCCTGGTTCACCTTCCTGATCGAGACGCTGTGGGACAAGCGAAGGATCATGGAAGTCTATCTCAATGTCGCAGAGACGGGCATCGGGACCTACGGCGTGGAGGCCGGCTCCATGCGCTATTTCAACCATTCGGCCGCGCGTCTCTCTCGCGACGAGGCGAGCCGGATCGCCGCCGCGCTGCCGAGCCCCAAGAAGCGCGAAGTGGTCAACCCCACCGGCTTCACCGCCCGCTATGGCAATACGATCGAGGCGAGGATCGGCGTCGTCAGGCGTGACGGACTCGATTCCTGCGTCTACGAGTAAGGCCTGATGGGGATCGGACATTCACACGGGTATGACCACGCCCATGGACACGGCCACGGGCACAGCCATGCACCGGCCGATTTCGGGCGTGCCTTTGCCATCGGTATCGTGCTCAACACAGCCTTCGTCATTGTCGAGGCGGTGTTCGGCGTGCTGTCGGGATCGATGGCGCTGGTTGCCGATGCGGGGCACAATCTCTCGGACGTGCTGGCGCTGGTGATCGCCTGGGGCGCGAGTATTGCGGCGAAGAAGCCGCCTTCGGCGCGCTTCACCTATGGCCTCAAGAGTTCGACCATCCTGGCAGCGCTCGCCAATGCCATGCTGCTGCTGATCGCCATCGGTGCGATCCTGTTCGAGACGGTGCACCGGCTGATCGATCCCATCGAGCCAGAGGGCTGGACGATGATCTGGGTCGCCGGCGTCGGCATCGTCATCAACACCGCCACCGCCCTGCTGTTCATGGGTGGCCGCAAGCATGACATCAACATCCGAGGCGCTTTCCTGCACATGGCCGCCGACGCGCTGGTGAGCGTCGGCGTGGTTATCGCAGGCGCGGCGATCCTGCTGACGGGTGCTGTGCTGATCGACCCGCTGGTCAGCCTCGTCATCGTGGCGGTGATCGCCTGGGGCACATGGGGCCTGCTCAAGGACAGCATAAAGATGGGCCTCCTCGCCGTGCCCGAGAATGTCGATGAGGCCGCCGTGCGCGGCTACCTGTCGGGTCTGGATGGCGTGGAGGTGGTGCACGACCTGCACATCTGGCCGATGAGCACGACCGAGACCGCGCTTACCGCCCACCTCGTCATGCCCGCAGGCCACCCGGGCGACGCCTTCCTGCGTGAGGTTGCGCATGAGCTCGACCACCATCATGGCATCGGCCACGCTACCTTGCAGGTGGAGCAGGCGGCCAATGGGGGGTGCTGTTAAGCTGGACCCTACCTCGCTGCGTGCAGCAGGACGGATGTCGTCGCATCGGGATCGGCCCACATGACATCATGCTGCAGTGGCATGCTTGTCACCTCCCAATCCGGGTTGTCCTTCAACCGCTCGTAATATTGGCCGAAGACCGGAATGCCGCTGTTTTCCGCCCAGACGAATGTCTTGCGGGCGATTTTCTCGCGTCCGCCCTGCAGGGGGATCGGTGTGGTCAGGGTCCCGCCCGGCTGCGGTGTGGATAGTCTTTCGGTCACATCGGGCAGCAGGAACTCACGCTCCTCATCCGTCAATGCCGCTCCCGCCTGAAGTTCTATCGGCAGGCCGGACATATACCCGTCCTCGCCGATCAATGCCGCCAATTCGGGCGCATCGTCCACCACGGCCTTGCCGCTCTCCAGGTAGAACGCATCAAGATAGACGATCGACGAAATCGTGTCTTCCGGCAGCAGGTCGGGCACGATGGAGATGACCGATCCGCCAAGCGAGTGACCCACCAGGACCACATCCTTGAGCAATTCCCACTTGATGAGATTGGCAACATCATTCGCGTGATCCTGCGGCGAGATGTCCGGTCGCAGCAGGTGCGAACGGTCCGCCATCCCGGTCAATGTCGGCGCGTAGACCCGATGACCTCTGGAGCGGAGCCGATTGGTGACGGCCCGCCAAAAGAAGCCACCGCACATTGCGCCATGAACGAGGACGAAGGTCTTGCGATCTTCAGCAGGCGTGCCTTCTGTCTCATGCGCCAATGCTGTAGAACTGAGCCCTGTTGCAGTGGCAAAGGCTGCCAGGCCGACAAATTTCCGACGATCCATCTCCTTCTCCCTTGGTTGAGAAAGGCGCTGGACTTTTAATTTACCATATCCACGCCGATCCGGCAAAACGCTGCATCAGGCAGCGCCCGGCGCTGGCGTTGCCGATATCTGGAAGGGAAGCTTGCATGGTTGACGATACAATTCGGGAAGGCGGCTGCGCCTGCGGGCAGGTGCGCTACCGTGTGACGGGCGAGCCGATCATGGTGCATAATTGCCATTGCAAATTGTGCCAGCAGCAGACCGGCTCCACCAGCGTGGTGAATGTTTTCACGGAAAGCGAGAATGTCGAACCGCTCTCCGGTGAATTGGTGAGCCACACCGTTCCGGGAGGGAGCGGCAACCCGCATACGATTTTCCGCTGCAAGACCTGCGGCACCGCTATGTGGAGCCACTATCCGCGCTTCGGATCACTCATGACGGGCTTTCGCGCCGGAACTCTGGACGATGCGTCGAGCGTGACGCCCGATGTCGCCATCTTCACCGATTTCAGGATGCCCTGGGTGACCTTGCCCGAAGGCATCCCGGCTTTTGGCGAATATTACGACCCAGCCAAAACGCTCCCTGCAGCAAGCATGGATCGCCTCAGGAAGCTGACAGAACGCAGGAAAGTGGGCGAAGGTTAAGCCGCCTCTTCCTTCTTGCCCTTCTTGCCGTCCATCACGCGCACAGGCTCCTTGCGGCCTTGCACCACATCGGCATCGACGACGACTTCGGTGACGCCTTCCATGCTCGGCAGGTCGAACATCGTGTCGAGCAAAATGCCTTCCACGATCGAGCGCAGGCCGCGCGCGCCGGTCTTGCGAATGATGGCTTTCTTGGCGATCTCGACCAGCGCCTCGTCGGTGAAGGTGAGTTCCACATCCTCCAGCTCGAACAGCTTGGCGTACTGCTTCACCAGCGCGTTCTTCGGCTCCTTCAGGATCGTCACCAGCGCTTCCTCATCGAGGTCGTGCAGCGTGGCGATCACCGGCAGGCGGCCGACGAATTCGGGGATCAGGCCGAACTTCAGCAGATCCTCGGGCTCGCACTTTTCGAGCATTTCGCCGATCTTGGCCTTGCTCGGGTCGGAGACATTGGCACCGAAACCGATCGAGCGCTTCTGCAGGCGGTCGCCGATGACCTTTTCGAGGCCCGCGAATGCGCCGCCGCAGATGAACAGGATGTTCGTCGTGTCCACCTGCAGGAATTCCTGCTGCGGATGCTTGCGGCCGCCCTGCGGCGGAACGGAGGCGGTGGTGCCTTCCATAAGCTTGAGCAGCGCCTGCTGTACGCCTTCGCCCGACACGTCGCGCGTGATGGAGGGGTTTTCTGCCTTGCGGGTGATCTTGTCGATCTCGTCGATATAGACGATGCCGTGCTGCGCCTTTTCGACATTGTAGTCGGAGGACTGCAGCAGCTTGAGGATGATGTTCTCCACATCCTCGCCCACGTAACCGGCTTCGGTCAGCGTGGTGGCGTCGGCCATGGTGAAAGGCACGTCGAAAGTGCGCGCCAGCGTCTGCGCCAGCAGCGTCTTGCCCGAACCGGTCGGGCCGACCAGCAGGATGTTCGACTTCGCCAGTTCCACATCGCCGGACTTGGCGGAATGCTTCAGCCGCTTGTAGTGATTGTGCACCGCGACCGAGAGCACGCGCTTGGCGCGTTCCTGCCCGATGACGTAATCGTTCAGCGTTTCGCAGATTTCGTGCGGAGTGGCGATTTCGCCATCCTTCTTGCCCGCGATGCCGGCCTTCGCCTCTTCCCGGATGATGTCGTTGCACAGCTCCACGCATTCATCGCAGATGAAGACGGTGGGGCCGGCAATCAGCTTGCGCACCTCATGCTGGCTCTTGCCGCAGAAGCTGCAATACAGGGTGCTCTTGCTATCGGATCCGCTCAACTTCGTCATAGTCCTTGCCTGTCGCGCCACATCCAGCGGGAAATTCCGCGGGCGCGGGAATCAGCCTGCCTAATGTAAAGACGACGGCCGTATAATCAATCGCATGCATCCCGAATCCACCGGCTTGTTCTAGCCTAGCGACGCGGGGTTGCCAAAATGCTACATTTTTTCACCCGGAACTTACCGGGAAAGCAAGGCCGTGACCTTGGGTAGAATTACTCAGGCGCGCCACCCGATCCTTCTTCGCCGGCAGCCTCTTCACCCTTCGGACGATGGGCGAAAACGGCGTCGACGAGGCCGAATTTCTTCGCTTCGTCGGCTTCGAGGAAGGTGTCGCGGTCCATTGCCTTCTCGATATCCTCGAGGCTCTGGCCGGTATATTTCACGTAAAGGTCGTTCATCCGCGCCTTGATGCGCAGGATTTCCTTCGCCTGGATCTCGATATCGGAAGCCATCCCGCGCGCGCCGCCCGAAGGCTGGTGGATCATGATGCGCGCATTGGGCAGCGCCACGCGCATGCCCGGCTCACCCGCGGCCAGCAGGAAGCTGCCCATGGAGGCGGCCTGGCCGATGCACACGGTGCGCACCTTGGGCTTGATGTAGGCCATCGTGTCATGGATCGCCATGCCGGCCGTCACCACCCCGCCAGGCGAGTTGATATACATGGAGATGTCCTGGCTGTTCTCGCTTTCGAGGAACAACAGCTGGGCGACGATCAGCGAAGCCATATTGTCTTCCACCTGGCCGGTGACGAAGACAATGCGTTCGCGCAGCAGGCGGCTGAAAATATCGAAGCTGCGTTCACCGCGGCTGGTCGATTCCACCACCACGGGCACCAGTGCGCCGGTCATCGGATCGGTGGTGAACTGGTCTTTGCTGTCGCCGAACAGGTCGAACATGGACATTCCTTCTTTGGTCAAATGCGTGGGCCTATGTCGCGTGTGGCTGGCCGATGTTCAAGGGGGGAGCGCGATTGCACCTCTCGCCATCCACACGAATTCGTTTTCGCAGTGGCTTGGATGCGTCCACCCGGAGTGTTGCGCAGGGCCGCGTTGCAGCGCACAACAGGCTCATGAAACGCGCTCTCCGCTTCCTCGCCCCGCTGGCGCTTGCGTCGCTCGCTGTCCAGCCCGTGCTGGCGCAGGAGGCGGCGGTCAATGGCGAGATCGGCGCGGAGGAGGCCGCGATGGAGGCGGCAGAATATCTCGATCGGATCGCCGCACTCGACGATGCAGGGCCGATGCTCAATGCGGTGATCCGCACCAATCCCGATGCGCTGGAACAGGCTGCGGAAGGACGGATAGCCGACACACTCCTCGACGGCCGCACGGTGCTGGTGAAGGATAATATAGAAACGCGCGAATGGCCCACCACCGCCGGATCGCTTGCCTTGGAGGAGAACATGACCGACCGCGATGCGCCGCTGATTGCGCGGCTGGGCGCGGCGGGCGGGGTGGTGCTGGGCAAGACCAACCTGTCCGAATGGGCCAATATCCGCTCTTCCGACAGCTCCAGCGGCTGGAGCGCGGTGGGCGGGCAGACGCGCAATCCCCATGCCATCGACCGCAACGCCTGCGGTTCCTCCTCTGGCAGCGGAGCGGCGGTGGCGGCGGGCCTTGCCTGGGCGGCGATCGGGACGGAGACCGACGGTTCGATCACCTGTCCCGCCAGCGTCAATGGCGTGGTCGGCTTCAAGCCCACGGTTGGACTGGTGAGCCGCACGCATATCGTTCCTATCAGCGTAAGCCAGGATACGGCCGGGCCGATGGCCGCCAGCGTCTATGATGCGGCGCTGCTGCTATCCGCCATTGCCGGGTCCGATCCGCTCGATTCCGCCACTTCGGAGGCGGATGCGCACCGGATCAATTTCACGCGAGGGCTCGGCTCCGCTTCGCTGCTCGGGCGGCGTATCGGCGTGATGCGCAACAAGGCCGGCGGAAATGCGCAGCTGGAGGCTGTGTTCGAGCGTGCGCTGGTGGATATGCGCGCCGCAGGGGCGATCCTCGTCGATATCGACTACACGCCCGACGAGAGCATGTGGGAGGATGAGTACAAGGTCCTCCTCTACGAATTACGCACCGGCCTCGACGCCTATCTGCAAGGCTCGCCGGCCGAGATTCCCGTGCGTTCGCTGGCCGATGTGATCGCCTTCAACGCCGTCAATGCGGAGGCAGAGCTGCGCTGGTTCGGGCAGGATATCTTCGAGGCCGCGGCACTGGCAACCGACGAGAGCACCTACCGCGAGGCGCGTGCCAATTCCTACCGCCTGGCGGGACCCGAGGGGATCGACCGCCTGCTGGCAGAGAACGAGGTCGAATTCCTCGTCGCACCGACAGAAGGACCTGCATGGCCCATCGACCTTGTGCTGGGCGATCATTTCATTTCCGGTATAGGCATTGGCAGCCTCGCCGCGATTGCCGGCTATCCGCACCTCACCGTGCCGATGGGCGGGATCGAGGACTTGCCCGTAGGCCTCAGCTTCATCGGTACGAAGTGGTCTGATCATGCCATCTTGCAGGCTGGCACGGCCTATGAGCGTGCCCGCAGTACCGACATTCCGACCGCCGATTTCAACCGGTGGGGCGAAGAATAGCTCCGGTTGGCGAACACAGTTTATTACATTTGCTTCGTTGTTCCTTAAGTTGATCTGGTCTAGCTGGGCCGGACAAAATCAACAGGATGGGGAAACTGTTTGCGTGCTTGCCTGACCCGGTCGGGGCGATTGGCGCTGGCCACAGCTTTGCTGGGCACGGCCGCTCCCGCTTGGGCGGAAGATGGCGAACAGGAACATCCCGCTGAGGAGCTGGCCGCGCCCGGAACCGTGCAGCAGGATGGCAGCGATTTCCCGCTGAACGAGGCGCCCACGGTCTACTACCCCGCCGATTTCGCCGCCTACAGTCCGCGTTCCGCGCTCGACATGGTCGAACAACTGCCCGGCTTCAACATCGATACCGGTGGTGGCGGCGGCCAGAACCGTGGACTTGGGCAGGCCAACACCAACGTCCTGCTGAATGGCGAGCGGATCGTCGTGAAATCCGGTTCCATCACGGACGAGCTGGCCCGCATCGGTGCCGACAGCGTGATCCGGATCGAGCTGGTCGAAGGCTCGACGCTGAATATTCCCGGCCTTTCGGGACGCGTGGCCAATGTCGTTGCTTCATCTGCCGACGGGTTGCAGGGCCAATTCGAATGGCGCCCGCAGCTTGCTGCCCGATATTCGGAAAATCGCTGGCTTGAAGGCATTGTTTCGCTCAGCGGCACTTTCGGCCGGTTGAGTTTCACCGTGGCGGCGGAGGGGCGTCCGGTCCGCAACGGTAATGGTGGCCCCAACATCTTCACCTTCGGCGATGGCACGGTGCAGGAGCGTTTCAGCCTCACCAAGGCCAATGGTGACGACAAGCGTTTCTCCGGCTCGGTACGTTACGAGACGGCTGGCGGCACGATCGCCAATTTGAACAGTTCGTACCTCCATCGCCGCTTCCGCAGCTTCGAGGATGAGAACGTCATCGCCCCGGCCAGCGCGCCGCCCGTGGTTGAACGCTTCGACCAGCGCAATCGCGGGCATGACCGCGAATTTGGCGGCGATGTCGATTTCGCGCTCGGACCGGGGCGGCTCAAGCTGATCGGGCTGGACGCCGCGCAGTCGCTCAATTTCAATACCCAGTCGGTGGTGGACCCCGGCACCGGCGATCCGGCGACCGGCAGCCGCTTCATTCAGTTGCGCCAGACGGGGGAGCGTATCGGGCGCAGCGAATATAGCTGGGAAATGCTCAATTCGGACTGGCAATGGTCATTCGAGGCGGCTTTCAACAGCCTTGACCAGCAGGGCGAGCTGTTCCTGCTCGATCCGGGCGGAGACTTCGAGCAGGTGCAATTCGCCGGGGCGACGGGTGGCGTGCGCGAGGACCGCTATGAATCGCTGCTGTCCTTCAGCCACCAGCTGGCGGGCAATCTCAACATGCAGCTGATCCTGGGCGGGGAGTATTCCTCCATCCGGCAGACCGGCAGTAATCCCAATTCGCGCACTTTCCTGCGTCCGAAGGGCTCGCTCAGCCTGGGCTGGACGCCTGAGGACGGGTTGAGCGTCTCGATGCGCGTCGACCGGCGCGTGGGCCAGCTTAACTTCAGCGATTTCCTCGCGGCCGTGAACCTCAACGACAACAACCAGAATGCCGCCAATAACGAGCTGCGGCCTGACCAGAGCTGGGGCGGCGAGATCGAGGCGACCAAGGATTTCGGCGCATGGGGCAGCGCATCTTTGCGTACCTTCTTCCGCCTTTTCGAGGACTACGTCACCATCGTCCCCACGCCCACCGGCGGTGAGGCGCGCGGCAATGTCGATTTCGCGCGGATCATGGGTGTCGAGCTCAACGCCACCTGGCAGCTCGCCCCGATGGGGCTGGCGGGCGCCAAGTTCGACGTCAGGGGACGGTTGCGCGATTCGCGCTATCCGGATCCGGTGGAGGGCGGCTTCGTGCCGGTGGAATTCGCCCGGCCGCACGACCTGGAGATCGACTTCCGTTACGACGTGCCGGGCAGCAACTGGGCCTTTGGCGGGGGCTTTCGCGACACGGGCCAGAATCCCTATTACCGCGTCGCCGAATTCGGTTTCGATTATTCCATCGACCGTAACGTGACCCTGTTTGTCGAGCACAAGGATGTGTTCGGCCTGTCGGTACAAGCGCGCGTCGGCAATCTCCTGGAAAGGGAGATCGTGCTCGACCGCCAGATCTTCGCCGGGCCGCGCGGATCATCGCCGCTGCTGTTCCGCGAAAACCGCAGGCGCGAGGTCGGGCGTGTGCTCAGCTTCACGGTCAAGGGCAGCTTCTGACGGCGCGCGCGCTTACCCGTCGGCGGGCATGAAAAAGGGCGGCCGGGCATATGCCGGGCCGCCCTTTTCGTTGCGCGTAAGAGCTGCGCTTACTTCTTGGCAGCTGCCTTCTTCGCAGCGGGCTTCTTGGCAGCGGCTTTCTTGGCAGCAGGCTTCTTCTCTGCCGGCTTCTTCGCCGCAGCCTTCTTGGCGGCGGGCTTCTTCTCGGCAGGCTTCTTTTCGGCGGCCTTCTTGGCAGGAGCTTCCTTGGCGGCTTCCTTCTTCGCCGCCGGCTTCTTGGCGGCGGCCTTCTTCTTGGCCGGTGCCTTCTTCTTGCTCTCGGCCGGGGCCTCCTCGGCCTCGATCGCGGCTTCCAGTTCCTCACGCGTCACGTCGCGTTCGGTCACTTCGGCCTTGTCGAACAGGAAGTCGACCACCTTGTCCTCATAGAGAGGCGCGCGAATCTGCGCCTGCGCCATCGGTTCGTTGCGGACATAGTCGATGAAGCGCTGGCGATCCTCGGCGCGGTACTGCTGCGCGGCCTGCTGGATCAGCATGGACATTTCCTGGCTGGACACTTCCACGCCATTGGCCTGGCCGATTTCGGACAGCAGCAGGCCCAGGCGCACGCGGCGCTCGGCGATCTTGCGGTAGTCGTCCTTCTCGGCCTCGATTTCCTTCAGCGCGGCTTCGGGATCTTCCTCACGCTGGGCTTCGGCCTGCAGCTGGTTCCAGATCTGCTCGAATTCGGCTTCCACCATGGTCGGCGGAACGGCGAAATCATGGTCGGCAGCCAGCTTGTCGAGCAGCTGGCGCTTCATCTGCGTGCGGGTGAGGCCGGCAGTTTCCTGCTCCAGCTGGCCCTTGACCAGCTCCTTCAGCTTGTCGAGGCTTTCGAGGCCCAGCTGCTTGGCGAAATCCTCGTCGATCTTGGTCTCGCTCTCGACCTTCACCTGCTTCACGGTGACGTCGAATTCGGCATCCTTGCCCTTCAGGTGCTCGGCAGGATAGTCGGCCGGGAAAGTGACCTTGATGGTCTTGCTATCGCCGGTCTTCACGCCGGTCAGCTGGTCTTCGAAGCCGGGGATGAACTGGCCTGAGCCGAGGGTCAGCGGCGTATCCTCTGCCTTGCCGCCTTCGAATTCCTCGCCATCCACGCGGCCGACGAAATCGATGATCAGCTGGTCGCCGTCACCGGCCTTTTTCGTCTTGGGCGCGTCCTTGTAGCTCTTCTGGTTCTCGGCAATGCGGGAGAGCGCTTCGTCGAGGGCCTTGTCCGACACGGGAACGTTGAGCTTTTCCAGCTCCAGCCCTTCGATCGAGGGGACGTCGATTTCCGGCAGGACTTCGACTTCCACCGTCAGTTCGGCATCCTTGCCCTGCTCATAACCCTCGACCATGTCGACCTTGGGCTGCAGCGCGGGGCGCAGCTTCTTGTCGGTGATCAGGCCCTGGACCGATTCGCGCAAGGTGGCGTTCAGCGCATCGGAATGCAGCGCGTCGCCATGCATCTTGCGAATCAGGTTGGCGGGAACCTTGCCAGGGCGGAAGCCGGGCATGCGCACCTGCGGCGCGATCTTCTTCACCTCCGAATCGATGCGCGCTTCGATGTCCTTGGCCGGAATGGTCACGGAATAGGCGCGCTTGAGCCCTTCATTGGTGGTTTCGACGATCTGCATTTAACGTGCCTTCTTTCAAACAGTCCTGCGTGCCCCAGTACGCCAGGAACTGGTGCGGGCGAAGGGACTCGAACCCCCACATCTTTCGATACTGGAACCTAAATCCAGCGCGTCTACCAGTTCCGCCACGCCCGCGGTGCGACGAATTCTTCAGGCATGCGCCTGACAAACAGGGATGCGCCCTTAAAAGGCCGTGGCGAAAAGGGCAAGCGGGACCTGCTCTCCACGGGCGTAAAATCGGCAGTCGCTGGCAATTGTGCGATTGATTTTGCCGCCAAGCCGTGGCTAAGCGCCGGGCCATGACTGATAAGCCCGCAAACGACACTCCGCCCGATCGCCTCGCCATCAACCCGCGCAGCGAGTATTTCGATGCCGACAAGCTGCAGCGCGGCGTGGGCATCAAGTTCAAGGACCGGGTGCGCACCGATATCGAGGAATATTGCATTTCCGAAGGCTGGGTGCGCGTGCAGGCTGGCAAGACGGTGGACCGCAAGGGCCGCCCGCTGACGCTGAAGCTCAATGGGCCGGTTGAGGCATGGTACGAGGATCTTGGCGAGAACCCGCCGGTAGCGAAAGCCTGAAGCCGGCGCTTCATCCCGCAACCTGAAAACTTAGTAATATGGCAAAGTTTTTCCTTGCCAAGGGCGCTCGGACATGAATAGTTAGCAATATGACTAACTATGATCCGAACCTCTCATTGCTCTTCCATGCGCTCGCCGACGATACGCGCCGCGTGACCTTGACCCGCCTCGCGCGGGAGCCCGCGCCTGTCTCCGACCTGGCCGGGCCCACCGGATTGCGGTTACCGACGGTGATGCGCCACCTCTCGGTGCTCGAGGAAGCGGGTCTCATCACCAGTTCCAAGGAAGGACGGGTCCGCACCTGCGCGATCGTCCCGGAAGCGCTCGATCCCGCTCGCCTGTGGCTCGACCAGCAGCGGGTCATCTGGGAGGACCGTCTTGGCCGGCTGGACGCCTTTGTCATGGATAGAATGAAGGAAAGCGGGAAATGACGCAGGAATATCCGGATGACGCAGACCGCACGATGGTCCTGCGCCGCGTTATCAGCGCGCCGCGTTCGGCCGTGTGGGGCGCATGGGTGAATGAAGAAACCTTGCCGCAATGGTGGGGTCCGGACGGCTTTTCCTGCCGCACGAAGCGGATCGATTTGAGGACCGGCGGCGAATGGGTGTTCGACATGATCGCGCCCGACGGCACGGTCTTCCCGAACCATCATCGCTATACGCTGGTTCAACCCGAGGAGCGGATCGAATACACGCTCCTATGGGGCGAGAACGGGCCGAAGCACGCCGATGCCTGGGCTGCCTTCGAGGAACTGGACGGCGCAACGACCGTCACGCTGGGCATGATCTTCGTGACGCCCGATGAATTGCGTAAAGCGAAGGACATCGGCGCCGAAGAGCTCGGCCAGCAGACGCTCGGCAAGCTTGAGGCTTTTGTCCTTACCCGCTGACCAGTATCACACCACCGGGCTTGTCGGATCGTCCTTTTCTTCCGGATGCGTCGTCGTCAGGCGCAGCACCACATAGCCCAGCACTGCCGAAATCAGCGAGCCGGTGAGGATGCCGATCTTCGCCTCGTCGATCAGCAGGCGATAGCCGGGGAAGGCCAGCTCGCCGATAAACAGCGACATGGTGAAGCCGATTCCGCACAGGATCGTCACGCCCCATACTTCGGGCCAGGAACAGCTGGCCGGTTTCTTCGCGATGCCCAGCTTGTCGGCTAGGAACACGCAGCTGAAGATGCCCACCTGCTTGCCGATAACCAGACCCGCGGCCACGGCCAGCGGCAGCGGGTCGATCAGCGCCTCCAGCCCGAGGTCGGAAATATCGACGCCGGCATTGGCGAATCCGAAGATCGGCACGACCAGATAGGCGTTCCAGCCGACGAGGCCGTGTTCGAGATTCTCCAGCATGGAGTTGTCGTCCTGCGTGCGCATGGGAATGGTCAGTGCGGCAAGGACGCCGGCAATCGTCGCATGTACGCCGGAATTGAGCACGCAGAACCACAGCGCGATGGCGGCGAGGATGAAGGGGAAGACCCGGTTCACGCCCATGCGGTTCATCGCGATCATCACGCCCAGCACCACCAGCGATCCGACCAGCCAGGCCAGCTTGAGATTCGCGGTGTAAAAAATCGCGATGATCATCACCGCGCCGATATCGTCGACGATGGCGACGGTCAGCAGGAACAGCCGCAGCGCCGCGGGTACGCGTGAGCCGAGCAGGCCCACCACGCCCATGGCAAAGGCGATGTCGGTCGCGGCGGGAATCGCCCAGCCACGCTCCAGGTTGGGTGCGTCCCCGGCAATGGTGATATAGACCAGCGCAGGCGCGGCCATGCCGGCGATCGCGGCGAGCACGGGCAGTGTGCGCTGCTTGGGGTCGGACAAATTGCCGGCAATCAGCTCTCGCTTCACTTCCAGCCCGACCACGAAGAAGAATATCACCATCAGCGCATCGTTGATCCACAGATGCAGCGTGTTGAGCTTGAAGGTTTCGCTGGGAAACAGTTCCCCGTGGAAGAGATGATGGTAGCTTTCCGAAACCGCGGAATTGGCCACGAACATGGCCGTGGCGGCGACCGCGATGAGCAGGATGCCTTCAAAGGCATCGCTGACGAAGAGGGCCTTGAACTGGCGGCGAACGGTTTTGATGATCGGTGTGCTGGCCATGTTGCGCATCCCTTTTCGCAAATGCGGCAAACATGCAAGTGTTCCGCAAGCGACGTTGCGTTTTTCCACCAGCACGATAGGGCTAAGTCAAAATACCTAACACCCGGGTCTGCAATGGGGGCAAAATGGCTGGTTGGAGCGTCCTTGAGTGGTTGGCGCTGATTGAGCGTGAACTACTTCTTTTCGCCGGCATCTTCTTTTTGATCGGTGCGATCGACGAATTCTTGATGGATGGATTGTGGGGCTGGATGAAACTGGCCGACAGGAAACCGCGCCAGAATTTGCGGCGCGCGGATATGCGCGTGCGCGAATTGTCGGGCATGGCTGCCGTCTTCATCCCGGCCTGGCAGGAAGACAAGGTGATCGGCCACACCATCGCCCATGCGCTCGACGCCTGGGCGCATCGCCAGTTCGTGCTCTATGTCGGCTGTTACCGGAACGACATGTGCACGCTGGAAGCGGCGATGAAGGCAGCCGGCGCGGATCGCCGGGTGCGGCTGGTGGTGCATGACTGCAACGGCCCTTCGACCAAGGCGGACTGCCTCAACCGGCTCTACCGGGCGATGGCAACCGACGAGCTGCGCATGGGCGAACGCTATCGCATGGTGCTGCTGCACGATGCGGAGGACCTGGTCGATCCGGCGGAGCTGGGCCTGATGGACAAGGCGATCGAGCATGCCGAATTCGTGCAGATTCCCGTCCTGCCCCTGCCGCAGCGCGAATCGCGTTGGATCGGCAGCCATTATTGCGAGGAATTTGCCGAGGCGCATGCCAAGTCCATGGTCGTGCGCAACTGGCTCGATACCTGCCTGCCAGCGGCGGGTGTGGGCTGCGCGCTCAATCGCGAGATGCTGGCCAAAATGGCCAAGATGCATGGTGATGGCCTGCCATTCTCCATCCAGTCGCTGACCGAGGATTACGAGCTGGGCATGCGGGTCAAGGCGGTCGGCGGCCGCAGCCGCTTCCTGCGCGTGCGTGACGAGGACGGGACGCTCGTCGCCACGCGCGCCTATTTCCCTTCCGAACTGGGCGAGGCAGTGCGGCAGAAGGCGCGCTGGGTCCACGGTATCGGCCTCCAGGGTTGGGAAAGGCTGGGCTGGGAAGGGGGGCTCGCCGAACGCTGGATGCGCCTGCGCGACCGTCGCGGGCCGCTGGCGGCTCTGGTGCTGGCCTGCGGATACGCCTTCTTCCTGCTGGCGGGCGCGTTTTACCTGCTGGGCGAGCTTGGTATCGACCGGCCGTGGAAAGCCGATCCGCTGCTTGCCTGGATCATCGGCGCAAACCTTGCCAGCTTCGCCTGGCGCGCATTGATGCGCTTCGGCTTCACCGCCCGCGAATATGGCATCGCCGAAGGGCTGCTGGCTGTGCTGCGCATACCGGTCGCCAATGTCATCGCGATCATGTCCGGCCGCCGCGCGCTGATGGCCTATCTGCGCACCCTGCGCGGCGCTGCGCCGAAGTGGGAGAAGACCGTGCATGACCGGCATCCCGCCGGCGTCGTCACCCTGCTGGCAGAAAGCAGCCAGCCCGTTACGGCGCAGCGGGCATGAGCCGGGACCCGCAGAGCAGGGCCGCGCGACGCGGACAGCCGGTGCTGATGCTGGTGCTCCTCGTGCTGGGCTGGGCAAGCCTGCGCGCGGCCACCTGGGCCTCGCCCCTACCCGCGGATGGCAGCTACGGGCGCATGGCCGGAATGCTGGTAGCCGTCGAGGAGGAAGCTGCTCGGGAAAGCCAGCGCCGCTCGCCGTCGCCGCCTGTAGCTACAACTGAAGCGCCCGAGGTGCCGTTCGACCTCTTCTCTCCCGTCGCGCCGAGCTGGAGCGATCCGGCGCTGACGCAAATGCCCCCCGGCCACAGCGATAGAGGTGATTCGAGCCTCGCAGGCCGACAGGTTTCCGAAGCCAGCCTTCCGGCATCGCCGCGCATGGCAGCAGGCCATGCGCTGCTGATGGCGGCGGGCTTGTCGCAGATGGAAGTACCGCCGCAAATCGCCGCCCTCTATCGCGAGGCCGAATTGCGGCGCCAGCAGCTTGCCGAGGCCGAGGCCAATCCGCTGCTTGCCGCTGCCAGCGTGCCCGATGCGGCACCCTATGGCGTCGCGCTTCCCACGCCATCCGCCAATCGCCGCAGCCGTTGGTCCGCCGATGGCTGGCTCTTGTGGCGCGAGGATACGACGACGCCCTTCACCTCCGGCCGCCCGTCCTATGGCCGTAGCCAGCTGGGCGCGGTGGTCCGATACGAGCTGGCGCCGTCCAATGGCCGCCGCCCGCAAGCCTATGTTCGCGGTTCGGCAGCGCTCAACGGGGCGAGCGAGCGCGAAGTGGCTGCCGGCCTCTCCGCCCGCCCGCTGGCGCGCATCCCGATCCGCGTAGCCGCCGAAGCCCGGCTGAGCGATCGTCCCGAAAGCCGCGAAGTGCGCCCTGCCGCCTACACGGTGACCGAATTGCCGCCGGTGAATCTGCCGCTGGGCCTGCGCGGAGAGGCTTATGCCCAGGCAGGCTATGTCGGCGGCGATTACGCCACGCCCTTTGCCGACGGGCAGGCGCGTGTGGATCGCAGCTTCGCCTCCACCGATGACTTCGACCTGCGCGCCGGCGGCGCCGTCTGGGGCGGGGCACAGGAGGATGGCGAGCGGCTCGATGTCGGGCCCAGTGCCTCGGTCACCTTCCGCCTGGGCGGCACGCGCGGGCGCGTGGCGGCCGATTACCGCTTCCGCGTGGCCGGCAATGCAGAGCCGGCTAGTGGCCCTGCGCTCACACTATCCGCCGGATTTTAGGCACAGCCCACCATTCACCTTCTATCAGGGCGCTCCATGGTTTAGCGGGGAACCATGGATGTCTATCTCCCCATCGCCAATCTGGCAGTGAACGGTCTGGTGATCGTCCTGCTTGGCGGTGCCACGGGGATTTTGTCGGGCATTTTCGGCGTCGGCGGCGGGTTTCTGACCACGCCGCTCCTGATCTTCTACGGCATCCCGCCCACGGTCGCTGCCGCTTCGGCGGCCACGCAGGTCACCGGCGCCAGCGTTTCCGGGGTGATCGCGCAGGGCAAGCGCAATGGCGTGGATTACCAGATGGGCGGCGTTACGGTTGCCGGCGGGCTGCTGGGCGCGATCCTGGGTGCGCTAATCTTCAACCTGCTCGAAGCGCTTGGCCAGATCGATGTCTTCATCAACATCCTCTACGTCGTGCTGCTGGGCGTGATCGGCGGCATGATGGGGCTGGAGAGCATCCAGGCGCTCTATCGCAAGCCGCAGGAAAAGCGTCGCGCGGCCAAGCGCCGTCACCACCCGATGGTGGCTAGCCTGCCGATGCGCTGGCGCTTCTATCGCTCGGGCCTCTACATCTCCCCGCTCGCACCGCTGCTGCTGGGCATGGTCGTTGGCATCCTGACCATGCTGATGGGCGTGGGCGGCGGCTTCATCATGGTGCCTGCCATGCTCTACATTTTGGGCATGAGCGCGAATGTCGTGGTCGGTACGTCGCTGTTCAACATCCTCTTCGTGACGATGATGACCACCATGGTCCATGCGCTGACCACGCAGGCGGTGGACATCGTGCTGGCGGGCCTGCTGCTGATCGGATCGGTCTCCGGCGCGCAGATCGGCACGCGCATCGCCACCACGGTGAAGCCCGAATACCTCCGCCTGATGCTGTCCGCGATCGTGCTGGCAGTGGCGCTGGTCATGCTCTGGCGGCTGGGTGTCGTTCCGGAGGAAGTGTACACGGTGGCGCCGCTATGATGCGTGTGTTGTGCCTTGCCGTGGCGGCCATGATCGCAGCATTGGCGCAGCCGGTGCAGGCACAGGGGCGCGACGCGATCCTGGTGGGCGAAGTCAGCCAGCACGAGGTGCTGGTGCGGCAAGGCTTCACCGGCACGCAATTACTGCTCTACGGAGCGATCATCGATCCGGCGAGCCGCCGTTCGGACGGCGATTACGACATCGTCGTGATCCTGCGCGGCCCGACAGAGGCGATCCAGATCCGCGAGAAGCAGCGTTTCGCAGGCATCTGGATCAATGCTGAGAATACCAGCTTCCGCTCGGTCCCTTCCTTCTATGCGCTCGCCAGTTCCGCGCCGGTTCGGAGCATGGTCGACCAGCGGACGGCAGCGATTTACGAATTCGGGCTCGATTACCTGCAGCTCTCGCCCACCGGATCGATCGACCAGGAGCAGTATGACCGCTTCACGCTGGGCCTTGTCGACCTGCGCCAGCGCATGGGCCTGTTCCAGCAGAATGAAGGCGGGGTGAGCATTACCGAGGACGTGCTCTACCAGGCGCGGATCGATTTGCCGTCCAACGTCGTGGTCGGCCGCTATGTGGCGGAAACCTTTGCCATTCGCGATGGCCGGGTGATCGCTTCCGCCAGCTCCGAGGTGCAGGTCCGCAAGGAGGGGTTTGACCGCGTGGTGGCCGAACAAAGCCAGCGCAATGCCTTCGCCTATGGCCTGCTCGCGGTCGCCCTCTCGGTATTCATGGGCTGGGCGGCAGGACGGCTTTTCGCGCTCGTCTGACCTTGCCGGGATAATCGATGGTTTGCGCACGCGATTGACGCGATCTTAACCCCGTTTGCCTATTCGCAAGGGCAGGATAACTGCCAATATTGCGAGCACATTCATGACCGATATGTCGAGGCCGCCGTTCCCCGAATCCAAGCCGCTTGCAGCTGGCGGTGCGCCTGCATCGCCGCAGCGGCCGCAAGCGCAGGGCGCTGCGCCGGGACAAGCTCCCCTCGCGCCGCAGGGACAGGCCCTGAATCCGGCACCGGCTCCCGCTCGCCCGGCAGCACAGCCGCCAGCAGGGGCTCAGACACTCGACCGTCCCGCCGCTACGGTGAGCGAGGTGTCGGACAATGCCATGCAGCCGATCGGCATGGTGATCGAGATCGCCGGCTCTGGCTCGCAGGTCGCGCTCGACATGCAGCGCCTCAACGAATGCTCCGACGATCAGGATCCCTCGATCGCGTTGGCCGGACAGGTCGGCAGCCAGGTCAAGATTCGTACCCGTGACGGCTGGCTGCTCGCCAGCGTGCGCAACCAGCGCCAGGACCGCCGCGGCGACGGCAAGTCCGTTATCGCCAATGTCGACTTCATGGGCGAGGGCGTGGAAGAGAAGCTGACCGGCAAGATCCACGGTTTCCGCCGCGGTGTGACGCGTTATCCGATTCCCGGCTCGCTGATCTTCCCCGCGACCACTGACGATCTTCGCCAGATCTACGCCAGCGATGGCCGCAGCGCGATCCAGATCGGCACCGTCTATCCCACCAGCGACATCCGCGCGGGTATCTATATCGATGCCATGCTGGGCAAGCACTTCGCGCTGCTGGGCTCCACCGGTACCGGTAAGTCGACCAGCGCCTCGCTGATCCTTCACCGCATATGCCAGGCGGCACCGCAGGGCCATATCGTGATGATCGACCCTCACGGCGAGTACTCTGCTGCCTTCCGCCAGACGGGCCAGATTTTCGACGTCTCCAACCTGCAGATGCCCTATTGGCTGCTCAATTTCGAGGAGCATTGCGAGGTGCTGCTGCGCTCTTCCGGTAACGACTTGCAGGAAGACAAGGACATCCTCGCCAAGTGCCTGCTCTATGCGCGCGGCAAGAACCGGCTGGCGGAAAAGATGGGCAAGATCACTGTCGATTCGCCGATCCCCTATCTCCTGTCCGACCTGACCAACATGCTGCAGGACGAGATGGGCAAGCTGGACAAGGCGACCACCACCGCGCCCTATATGCGCATCAAGACCAAGATCGATGAACTGAAGGCCGATCCGCGCTACCAGTTCATGTTCTCCGGCATGCTGGTGGGCGATACGATGGCGGACTTCATCGGCAAGGTCTTCCGCATGCCCGGCGGCGGCCGTCCGATCTCGATCATCGACGTGTCGGGCGTGCCGTCCGACATCACCAGCACCGTGGTCGCCGTGCTCAGCCGCATGGTCTTCGACTTCGCCATCTGGGGGCGTCAGGAGAAGACACGCCCGATCCTGCTGGTCTGCGAAGAGGCGCACCGTTACGTGCCGAACGAGAAGAACGCCGACGGCTCCTCCGTCGGCCGCATCCTCAGCCGTATCGCGAAGGAGGGCCGTAAATACGGTATCTCGCTGGGCCTGATCACGCAGCGCCCGTCCGACTTGGCCGAGGGCGTGCTGTCGCAATGCGGCACGATCATCTCCATGCGTCTCAACAACGACCGCGATCAGGACTTCGTGCGAGCGGCGATGCCCGAAGGTGCGCGCGGCTTCCTCGATTCCATCCCGGCCCTGCGCAACCGCGAATGCATCATCTGCGGCGAGGGTGTATCGATCCCCATCCGCGTCAACTTCGACAACCTCGAAGAGTCCAAGCGCCCGGCCTCCGAAGACCCGAGCTTCGTGGATTTGTGGAGCGAGGAAGGCGGCGAAGAGGAGCAGGTCGAACGCGTCGTCCAGCGCTGGCGTACCCAAGGCAGCTAAGGCCTTTTGTGGTCGCGCAGGCGCATCCGCGCCTGCGTCCTCGGGGGTGTTCCCTCCGCTCCGCTGCGGGGCCCCTGCGGGCGGCCGGTCGGCCTTGCGGCTTGCTGGGCGCAAGCCGTTGCCGCGAGGCGCCTCCCGTCACGTTCCTCTGGTATCCCCGAACAGGTGGATGTGCAGGCGGTCGCTGAGGCGCAGGCCGTGCTCCATGCATAGGGGGGCGAGCCATGCCTCGCGTGTCCGCAGCGTTTCGCTGTCGGTACCCTCAGGCATCAGGTAGATGCGCGAGGAGGGGATGTGGTGCCTCTCGCGCAGTGCCAGCACTTCGTCCACATCACCCGGCTCGGCGATCACGAATTTGAGGAAGGCGCGCGGCTCGCTCGCCCAATGGTCAAGCATTTCGGGGATCAGCGCCAGTTCGGGCGGATTGCCGCTATGCGCGAGCTTGGGGCTGACATTGTACTGGTCCACCAGCACGTCCAGCCGGGCGGGCGGCTTCACCGTGCCGTTCGTCTCGATCTCGACGCTGACATCCGGCAGGTGCGCCAGCATGTCGGCCAGCTTGCCCGCCTGCAGCAGCGGCTCGCCGCCGGTGATGACGAGGCGATCCTGCCCCAGCGCGGCGATGCGCGCGGCCACATCCTCCACTTCCATGGTCAGCTGGTTGGCCTTGCGCTCGTAGGTCTCGCCATCGCGATGCGGGCGATTGTCGCCTTCGAAGTGCCAGGTGTAGGCGGTGTCGCACCAGACGCAGGCAAGGTTGCAGCGCGACAGGCGCAGGAAGGCGACCGGCCGCCCGACGCTCGGCCCTTCGCCCTGTACGGAGGCGAAGATTTCCGGCTCCCCCGGCGCTTGGGTGGCGAGTGTCAGCGGCACGCCGTCACCCAGGGCGAAATTGACGAAGTTGACAGTGTGTCGCCCCTGCGAGAACCGCCCAAGTCACTGAAATTCAGTGCAATCATGACGGCAAGCGAAGTTGACAGTCTGGCGGATGCAAATGCGATTTCCTGTTGGACCGGATCATGCTTGCAGCATGGCACAAACCGGACCTGTAGGAAATCGCAGCGCGTATCACCCCAGCCGCGCCAGTGCCGCCTTCAACCGCTCGATTTCTGCCGTGTGGTGCGCATGGTCCTCGCGGGCCTTCTCGACCGCTTCGGGCTTGGCGCGTTCGACGAAGTTCGGATTGCCGAGGCGTCCTTCGAGCGACTTTGCTTCCTTCTCGGACGCGGCGAGAGCCTTTTCGAGGCGGGCCTTTTCGGCGGCGATATCGATCACGCCTTCGAGTGGGATGATGAACACATCCTCGCCCGCGACGACCTGCATGGCCGCGCCCGCGGGAGCCTCGGCGAATTCGACCGGGGTCAGGCGTGCGAGGCGTTCGATAGCCGCCGCGCTGCGCTCGACCACGCGTTTCGCAAGGTCGGACGGAGCAGGGCAATAGGCGGGCAGCTTTTCACCCGGTGAAATGCCCAGCTCGTTGCGTGCACCGCGCGTGGCCGTGGTAAGGGCGATGACCCAGTCGATGGCGTCGGTCGCCTGCTTGCTGACGCTGCCTTTCGGCTCCGGCCACTTGGCGAGGATCAGCTCATACTGGCGTTCACCTTGGGCGTTCCACAGCTCCTCGGTGACGAAGGGCATGAAGGGGTGCAGCATGACGAGGATCTGGTCGAGCGCCCAGCCGGCCACTTCGCGCGTTTCGGCAGCGGCTTCGCTGTCCTCCTCGCCCTGAAGCACGGGCTTGATCAGCTCGAGGTACCAGTCGCAGAACCTGTCCCAGGTGAAGTGGTAGATCGTGTTGGCGGCGGCATCGAAGCGCAGGTCGGCCATCGCCTTGTCCAGCGTCTCGACCGTCTGCTGGACTTCGCCGATGATCCACTGGTTCACGGCCAGCTTGGCAGCGGGCGCGGCGATGGTGCTGGACCCGCCGATACCGTTGGAGGCACAGAAACGCGTGGCATTCCAGAGCTTTGTCGCGAAGTTGCGGTAGCCCTCGACGCGCTTCTCATCCATCTTGATATCGCGGCCCTGGCTTTCCATTGCCGCCATGAAGAAGCGCAGCGCGTCCGCGCCATACTGGTCGATCAGGATCAGCGGATCGACCACATTGCCCTTTGACTTGGACATCTTCGAGCCATCCGCCGCGCGCACGAGGCCGTGCAGATAGAGGCGCGGCCACGGCACCTGCCCCGTCATCTTCATGCCCTGCATCATCATGCGCGCATCCCAGAAGAACAGGATATCGAAGCCGGAGACGAGCAGGTCGTTCGGGTAGTGTTTCTTCAGCAACTCGGTCTCTTCCGGCCAGCCGAGCGTGGCGAAGGGCCACAGGGCGGAGGAGAACCAAGTGTCGAGGACGTCGGGGTCGCGCTCCAGCTTGATCTCGTCATCCCCGCGCAGGCGGGGATCCAGTGCGGCGGGGTCCGAGCTTTGCGGCTCTGGATTCCCGCCTGCGCGGGAATGACGGGCAAGGGCGTAGGCCTCTTCCTCCGTCTCGGCGACGAAGACTTGGCCGTCCGCGTCATACCAAGCCGGGATCCGATGCCCCCACCACAGCTGGCGGCTCACGCACCATGGCTGGATATTCTCCATCCAGTTGAAGAACGTCTTTTCCCAGGTCTTGGGGACGATCTCGATATCGCCATTCTTCACCGCCTCGATCGGTGCCTTGGCGAGTTCCTCGGCATTCACATACCACTGGTCGGTCAGCCACGGCTCGATCACCACGCCGCCGCGGTCGCCAAAGGGCGTCGCGATGGTGCGCGGTTCGGCGTCGTGCTCGACTTCCTCGCCCTTCTTCGTCTTGGCGATATGGGGGATGAGGAGGCCCTGTTCCTTTAGGCGCTGGACCACCAGCTCGCGCGCGCCATCCGTGCCATCACGCTTGAAGCGGTGCAGGCCGAGATATTCCTCCGGCACCAGCCCGTCCGAGGTCTGGCAAACATTCGCATCGGCATCGAGCATGTTGAGCATGTCGGACGCCGCAATCCCGGCGCGCTTGCCCACTTCGAAGTCGTTGAAGTCATGTCCCGGCGTGATCTTCACCGCGCCCGAACCGAGTTCGGGATCGGCATGCTCATCCGGAACAATCTTCACTCGGCGGCCGGTGATCGGCAGGACCACTTCCTTGCCGACCACGCTCTTGTAGCGATCATCCGTAGGGTGAACGGCCACGGCCATATCGGCCAGCATCGTCTCGGGACGCGTGGTGGCGACCTCGATATAGTCCTGTCCGTTGTCGAGCTTCACGCCATCGGCCAGCGGATATTTGAAATGCCAGAAGCCGCCCGCAACGTTCTGCGTCTCCACCTCGAGGTCGGAGATCGCGGTGCGCAGCTTCGGGTCCCAGTTCACCAGCCGCTTGTCGCGGTAGATCAGGCCCTCGTTAAAGAGATCGACGAAGACCTTGAGCACGGCGCGGGTGAAATGCTCGTCCATGGTGAACTGTTCGCGGGACCAGTCCATCGAACAGCCGAGGCGGCGCAGCTGGCGGGTGATCGTGCCGCCGCTTTCTTCCTTCCACTCCCAAACCTTGTCGACGAATTCCTCGCGCGAGTAGTTGGTGCGCTTGTCCTGCCGCTCCTCCATCTGGCGTTCGACCACCATCTGCGTGGCGATGCCGGCATGGTCGGTGCCGACCACCCACAGCGCATCCTTGCCCCGCATCCGCTCGTAACGGATCACGATGTCTTGCAGCGTGTTGTCGAGCGCGTGGCCGATATGGAGCGAGCCGGTGACGTTGGGCGGCGGGTTGACGATCGTGAAGGGTTCGGCATCCGGGCGTTCCGGACGGAACAGATTGCCCTTTTCCCAATGATCATACCACTTCGCCTCGATGGAGGCGGGATCGAAAGTCTTGTCTAGCTCGCGCGTCATAACGCAGCGGCCTTTGCCAGCGCTCTATCCCAAGGGCAATGGGTGCTTTGCCTTGCGGCGGATTTGATTTGCCCGCATAGCCTTCAACTTATGCACGAATGGGCGGATTTCAGTGTCGAGGAGGCAGGGGGTCGGACCACGGTTGTGGTCACCGGGCCGCTTCTCGTATCGACCATCGCCTATCTCGATGACGATTTGCGCGACCTCGAAGGCCCGGTGCAGTTCGTCGATATTTCCGCCGCTTCTCCCATCGATACGGTCGGTGCCTGGGTGATCTATCGCTTCGCTGCCGAGCACAATGCCGAGGTGCTGGGCGCCAGCGAGCAGGCCGAAGTGCTGCTGGAGGCGGTGGAGGAAAGCGCCAGCACGGCCGATGTCGCCCCGCGTCGCGGCTGGTTCTGGCAGCGCGTGCCCGCAGAAGTGGGCGCGATGGTGTTCGAGCTGGGGCGCAGCATGAGGCGCAATCTCGGCTTCATGGGTGCGATCATCGCCGCGCTGCTGATGCTGTTCCGCCATCCCGGCCGCTTTCGCGTCCGCGCGCTGGTGCGGCAGATGGAGCTGGTGGGCGTTACCTCGCTCCCGATCATCGGGTTGATGAGCTTCCTCGTCGGCATCGTGATCGCCCAGCAGGGCGCGATCCAGCTGCGCGAGTTCGGGGCGGAGATCTACACGATCAACCTGACCGGCCGCATCTCCTTGCGCGAGCTGGGGATTTTGATGACCGCGATCATGGTCGCTGGCCGCTCCGGCTCTGCCTTCGCGGCGCAGATCGGCACGATGCAGCTGACCGAGGAGATCGACGCCATGCGCACGATCGGCGTCGCCCCGGTGGAAGCGCTGGTGATCCCGCGCGTGCTGGCGGCGATGCTGATGATGCCGCTTCTCGGCTTCTATGCCGCTGTGACGGCGATCATTGGCGGCGCGGTGATTTCGCAGGTGCAGTTGGGCATTCCCTTCCTCACCTTCCTCAGCCGCATCCAGGAAGTGGTGCCGGTGACCGACCTGTGGGTGGGGTTGGTCAAGGCGCCGGTCTTCGGCCTGATCATCGCGCTGTCGGGCTGCTACCAGGGCATGCAGGTGAGGGGTAATGCGGAGGAAGTGGGCCTGCGCACCACACGCGCGGTGGTGCAGGCGATCTTCATGGTCATCGTGCTCGATGCGTTCTTCGCGGTGTTCTTCACGGAGATTGGCTGGGGATGAGCAACGGCGATCTCCATTACGAGGGCGAGTTCCCGATCGTCATCGAAGGCCTGACCAATGCCTTTGGCGATTTCGTGGTGCATGACCAGCTGGACCTGAAGGTGCGGCGGGGCGAAATCCTCGGCGTGGTCGGCGGATCGGGCACCGGCAAGAGCGTGCTGATGCGCGCGATCATCGGCCTGCAGATTCCGCGCGAAGGCAGTATCGAGGTTTTCGGCCAACGCATCACCGATGCCGAGCCTGACGAGGTGATCGGCGTGCGTAACCGCTGGGGCGTGTTGTTCCAGGGCGGCGCGCTGTTCTCCACCCTCACCGTGGCCGAAAACGTGCAGGTGCCTCTGAAGCAGTTCTATCCCGAGCTGCAGCATGAGCTGCTCGACGAGATTTCGCGCTACAAGGTGGTGATGACCGGCCTGCCCGCCGATGCGGCGAGCAAGTACCCGTCTGAGCTTTCGGGCGGCATGAGGAAGCGCGCCGGCCTCGCCCGCGCCCTCGCGCTCGATCCCGAACTGCTGTTCCTTGACGAGCCCACGGCCGGCCTCGACCCGATCGGCGCCGCCAAGTTCGACGAATTGCTGCGCGAGCTGACCGATACGCTGGGCCTGACCGTATTCCTGATCACCCACGACCTCGATACGCTTTATGCGATTTGTGACCGGGTGGCGGTGCTGGCGGACAAGAAGGTCATCGCGGTCGGCTCGATCCCCGAATTGCTCGAAAGCGACCATCCGTGGATCCAGGAATATTTCAACGGCCCGCGCGCCCGCGCCGCGCTGACCGCGAAGAGCAATGCGGACAGGCGGGCCAAGAGCATGGACAAGCCCGCGGGCGACAAGGCATAGGGCGGACAGGGTTATGGAAACACGCGCAAACCACGTCTGGGTCGGGATCGTCACCCTGCTGCTCCTGGCAGGACTGGCGGTGTTCTTCGTCTGGCTCGCCCGCCTGGGCAATGCCGACCGCAAGGAATATGACATCTTCTTCCAGCAATCGGTCGGCGGGCTGGCCAATGGCTCCAGCGTCGCCTTTGCCGGTGTGCCTGTGGGCCAGGTCTCCGAAATCGAGCTGTGGCCGCGCGATCCCGAATATGTCCGCGTGCGCATCCGGGTAGAGGATGATGTGCCGATCCTGATCGGCACCACCGCCTCGATCAGCTTCAGTTTCACCGGCGTTTCCACCCTCAATCTCGACGGTGCCCGCCGCGGCGCTCCGGAAATCACTTGCGAGACCACGGATTGCCCCGAAGGCGTGCCGATCATCCCGACCGCGGGCGGCGCGATCGACGAGATCCTGTCCAGCGCCCCGCTGCTGCTGGAACGCCTTGCCACGCTGACCGACCGGCTGACCCGTGTGCTGGATGACGACAACCAGGAATCGATTGCCGGCATCCTGCGCAACACGGACAGGATCAGTGCGGAACTCGCCAGCGCCTCTCCCGAAATTCGCGCCACCATGCAGCAATTGCAGGGCACGCTGGAACAGTCGACCGCCACGCTGGCCGCTTTCGAGGACACGCTGCAAAGCGCCGATGCGCTGCTTGAAAACGATGGCGCGGCCATCTCGCAGGACCTGCGCAACACGCTGCAATCGGCACGTGCGGCGGCGGATTCGCTGGAAACCACGCTCAAGAATGTGGAGCCGATGACCCGCCAGCTGAACGAGCAGACGCTGCCCGCGGCACAAGCGACGATGCAGGACCTGCGCCGCACCAGCGAGACATTGCGCAACCTTACCGAAACGATCGAAAGCGAAGGTGCCGGCTCACTGCTGGGTAGCCGCCCGCTGCCGGAGTACGAACCATGAGCGCGAAAGGACAGCTGGCGATGACCACCGCGAATATGCGCAACCTGCTGGGCGCGGCGGGCGCGCTGGCCCTACTGTCCGGTTGCGTGAGCATCGGCGGCGGGGGCGAAGCGCCCGACCAGCTGCTGACCCTGACGCCCACCGCCATCGCGCCGGCCGGCGCCTCGGCCACGGGCGATATGTCCAGCGCGCTTGCTGTCTCCGAACCGGCGGTGCCGCATTCGCTCGACGTGGTGCGCATCCCGGTGCGCGTGAACGACAGCTCGATCGCCTACCTCCAGGACGCCTTCTGGGTCGAAAAGCCCGCGCGCCTGTTCCAGCGCGTGCTGGCGGAAACCATCCGCGCGAATAGCGAGAGGCTGGTCGTCGGCGGCGGTGACCTCGAATATGCCGCACGCACGCAGCTGGGCGGCGAACTGGTGGCGATGGGCTACGATGCCTCCACCGGCAGCGTGGTCGTACGCTATGATGCGGTACTCCGCCTGCCCGATGGCGAGGTGCGCACGCAGCGTTTCGAAAGCGAGCAGAGCGGCGTTGCACCCGATGCGCTTTCGGTCGGCCCGGCATTGAACCGCGCGGCGAACGACGTCGCGGCGCAAGTTGCGGAGTGGGTGGGGTAAACACCCGGACCTGACATTTCCGTCATTGCGAGGAGCGTAGCGACGCGGCAATCCAGAGCCGTTCCGCGCGGTACCCTGGACTGCCGCGCGGCTTCGCCGCTCGCAATGGCGATTGACCTCAGCCCCGCGCCGCCTTCACAAATTCATGCGCAAGGGTAAAGGCTTCGAGCCGCAGCTTGCGGCGATCCTCCGCCTCGAAATCCCAGCCCCATAGCTCGGCCTGCCAGTCCTCTTCGGCATTGGCGGTGGCGAACAGTTGTTCCGGATCGGCGCCGTCTTCCAGCGCCTCCAACCCCACCACCAGCGATGCGGCGATCGAGGTCATCGTCTGCAGCCCGGCGAGGGTGAAATCATCCATCGCGTCCAGAACTTCGCGCAGGCGTTGCTGCGTTGCCTCGGGCTGCTGGTCGAACATGATGCCGCTCACGCGCGAGAAGGTGATGCCGTGGCGCGCTTCGCAGGTTTTGAGAAGCGGCTCCCACAGCTCCTCCTGCCGCTGGAACAGCGGATCCTCCGGATCGCCGCGATAGCAGAGCGTATCGGTCTGCGAGTAGTTGAGCAGGTTGCCGACCGCATCCGCGCGGTCCTTGCGCACCACGTCGATCGCATAGTCGGCCATGTCGCGATAGACGAAGCTCCTGGGGTCGATCTTCTCGCCTTGCGCACGCCATTCCTCTGCCAGCAACCCGGCCAGCGCCTCGCTCGGCACTATTTGCGAAGCGCGACCGGGCGTCTTGATCCCGCGCCCGTCCAGCGTGACATGCCAGCCGCCATCGACGGGCGAGACGGAAACATCCTTGTAGAAGCGCTTCATTGGTTCGGCGGCATCCGGTCGTTGGTGCTCCAGATACGGGCGAGCAATTGCGGGACGATGAAGGCTTCCACGACGCCAAGCGCGCCCAGCAGCCACGCGGTCCAGCCGGGCAGGGGCAGCACGCCCTGCGCCACGGCCACGGCGGCGAGGATCATGGCAATGCCGCCCAGCCGGATCAGGCTGATGAGCATGAAGCGTGCCTTGGCCGGGTCTTTCTCGCCAGGCGGGCGTGTCGGGTCATGCGCCATCGATCAGTTCCTCCAGTTCCGCTGCCGTCTGCGCCACTGCGCGCGCGCCTGCCGCCAGCAGCTCATCCGCCTCGTGATAGCCCCAGCCGACGCCGATCGCATCCACATTGGCCGCCTTGGCCGCTTCCATGTCGAACACGGTATCGCCCACCATCACCGTCTGCGCGGGCGGCGCGAAAGTGTCCTCCATCGCGGTGAGCAGCATGGAGGGGTGGGGCTTGGACGGATGGCGGTCCGCCGTCTGCAGGGTGGTGAAGATGTCGAGGAGGCCATTCGCCATCAGCGTGGCTTTCAGGCCCCGGTCGCTCTTGCCCGTGGCGACGCCCAGCGCCCAGCCGCGCGCATGAAGGTTGCGCACGAGTTCTTCCATCCCGGGATAGAGCGGTTCGCGCAAACTCCCGTCCTGCCGCATGGCGAAGAAGGCCTGCTTGTAGGCGGCGACTGCCTCCATGTGCTGCGCCTCCCTCGCATCGGGGGCGAGCTGGCGGATCGCATTGGGCAGGCTGAGGCCGACAATGCGGCGCACCGCGCCCGGATTGGGGGCGGGCAGGTCGACCGCGGCAAAGGCCGTTTCCATGGATCGGCAGACGGCGGCCTGCCCATCGGACAGCGTGCCGTCGCAATCGAAGATCGCGAGACGGATGCTCACTTGCGGCCCTTGGGCTTGCCCGGACCCTTCTTCCCCTTGGGACCACGCTTGTCATCGGCCCTGGGCGGTTTGCCGCTGCGCGCGCCGCCCTGTGCGCGGCCCTTGCGCTCACCGCGCCGCGCCTTGCGGTATTGCTTGGCGTGCTGGCGCGCGTCCTGCTTCTTTTCGGCGCGGGTCTTTTCCGGCGGGCCCTTGTCGGGTTCGGCCGCGCTCAGGCTTTCATCGAAGCCGAGGCTTTCCATGCTGGCGGCGAAGTGTTCTGGCAGTTCGGCGGTCTCGTCGAGCTTGCCGCCACCGGGTTCGTCGATGATCAGGCGGCGGGCATGGAGGTGCATCTTGCGGCTGATCGTGCCAGTGAGGAAAGCATCCGGCCCGCCATATTTCCCGTCGCCGACGATCGGATGGCCGATCGCCGCCATATGCACGCGCAGCTGGTGCGTACGGCCCGTCAGCGGCTGCAGCTCGACCCATGCGGCACGGTCGCCCGCGCGATCGACTACGCGGTAAAGCGTCTTCGACGGCTGTCCGCCCTCGATATCGACATGCATCTTCTCGCCGCCCGAGCCCGGCTGCTTGGCGAGCGGGGCATCGATAGAGCCTTCCTTGATATCGGGCACGCCGACCACCAGCGCCCAGTAGATCTTCTTGGCGCTGCGCCCGGAAAAGCGCTTGGAATAGGAAGCGGCGCTGCCCGGCGTGCGCGCGACGAGCAGGACGCCGGACGTATCCTTGTCGAGCCGGTGGACGAGGCGCGGGCGCGGTTCGTCCTCGTCGGCATAGGCATCGAGCAATCCGTCGACATGCCTGGTGGTCTTGGTACCGCCTTGCGTGGCGAGGCCCGGCGGCTTGTTGAGTACCAGCGCGGTCTTGGTGCGTCGGATAAGCATGGCCTCGGCCTGCGCTTCTTCCTCCGCCGTCAGCTCGCGGCGCTTGCGCGGCTTCTTGCCGCTATCCTCTCCGCCGGGAGGGACGCGCAGGACCTGCCCTGCCTCCAGCCGGTCCTCCACCTTCGCGCGCTTGCCGTCCACGCGCACCTGCCCGGTGCGCGCCCAGCGCGACACGGTGCCGAAGCCGACTTGCGGAATGTGGCGCTTGAACCAGCGGTCCAGCCTTATGCCGTCATCATCGGGCGCGACAGTGAACTGGCGGACTTCATCGGAGCCCTTCGACGCCTTGCTCACGCGCCGATCCGGCTGACGGTAAGGCCGAAGATCAGGCCGGTGACCCCAAGGCCGAGTGACAGCAGTGCATAGATTCCTGCAAGGCCGATCTGCCCGCGCTGGATCAGCATGGCCATCTCCAGGCTGAAGGCGGAAAAGGTGGTGAAACCTCCCAACAGGCCGACGCCGATCAGCAGGCGCCACATATCGGTCTCCCCGCCGATGCGCAGCAGCAAGCCGGCCAGGATACCCATGGCAAGGCTGCCGATCGTGTTCACGGCCAGCGTTGCCCAGGGGAAGATGGCCATGGGCTGCGGGCCCAGCCATGCGGTCATCGCGCGGCCCATCTGGTAGCGGGCGAGCGCGCCGGTGCCACCGCCAACGGCGACATAAAGCGATGCGAGTGCGGGGGATGTGATGGACATGGCCCGTCCATTAGACGAGGGCGCGCGGTAGCGAAAGCCATTTGGGCAGGTCAATTTGGCCGCTTTGCCATGTTGCGCCAGCACTTGCCTTTCGCCCGCATTTCGCCTAGGGCGCGCCTCGTATTGCCGGTCCGCAAGGGATTCGGCGCGTTTTTCATTGGTTTGACATATGGTGCACCCCGCGCCGATCGCTCGCGGGCTCTGACCATTTCGAGATTAGAAAAGGTGGCTTAGGTTTATGCAGATCATCGTCCGCGATAACAACGTCGAACAGGCTCTCCGCGCGCTCAAGAAGAAGCTTCAGCGTGAGGGGGTGTATCGCGAGATGAAGCTGCGCCGCCACTATGAAAAGCCCAGCGAAAAGCGCGCCCGCGAAAAGGCCGCTGCCGTGCGCCGCGCCCGCAAGCTGGAGCGCAAGCGCATGGAACGCGACGGCGTTCGTTAATCAATAGAAGGGGTGCAGAACTTGCACCTTTTGCCTGGCTAAGCCAAACGGGGCGTGGAGGGGAAACTCTCGACGCCCCTTTTCTTTGCTCTTCATTGCAGGATCACCCATTTCATGGCCGAAGTTACCCGCGTTCCCTTGCAGCCCATCGCCAAGGGCTCCCTGATGAAATTCTGGCTCGGCGTGCTTGTCGGCGCGCTGCTGGCAGGGGCGGTGGCCTGGTTCGTCACGCGGCCGGACACGGTCTCCGTTACCACGCTGACCGCCGGTGAAGGCCCGACCCCGCAGGAAGGCGATGCGGTCTTCGTCGATTATGTCGGGACGCTGGAAGACGGCACCGAATTCGACCGCTCGCCGCCCATGGGTGAGATTCCCGAGCAGATTCGCGACCTGATCCCGCAGGGCTCCTATATGGAGCTGGACGGCGTGGTCCCCGGCTTCCGCGAGGGGCTGTTGCAGATGCAGAAGGGCGGCACCTACCGGGTCGAGATTCCGTCCGAGATGGCCTATGGCCCCAACCCGCCTCCCGGATCGCCGATCCCGGCCAATGCGGACCTGACCTTCGAAGTCACCCTGCATGAATTCATGACGCAGGAGCAGCTGCAGGCGCGCGCCGACCAGATCAATGCGGTCATGGCCGAAGTGATGGCGGCAGAGGGTCTCCAAGCCCCCGAATAAGCCAGTACCGGGAGGGGAAATGGCAGACGCGACCGAGGCGACAAAACCGATAGAGGACTGGCCGCTGCGTCCCGCCATACTGGCGGGACTGCTGGCGGCGGCCGGCCTCGTGATCTACTTCCTGGTCGAGTATCATGAGCCCGAGCCACTGGCGGGCGGCGCGGCTGCCTTCATCTTCTTCGGATCGATTGCCGCCGCCTTCACCATCGGCCCGCAACGGCTGAAGGAGCCTGCGCTCTTCGCGCTCGGTATCGGCCTCGTCATGGGCGGCCTCTCATGGCACTGGCTGCGTGTGCAGGAGACATCGGCGGGCGGGCATTTCGCCTTTGCCGCCGGGGTCTTCGCGACGGGATTGGCTCTGCCGCTGTTCCAGGCGGGCTTCCATCACACGAAACTGGCGACCAGTTACCAACTGACCCATTTCCACGTCTGGACCGATGTGGTGAGCGCCGCAGGCGCCATGGCCTTCACCGGGCTCAGCTGGCTGCTGCTCGTCCTGCTCAACGGCTTGTTCGATCTCGTCGGCATCGACGTGATCGAGGACCTGATGGACGAGGAGTGGTTCGCCTGGATGTTCAGCGGGGCGGCTTTCGGGGCCGGCCTCGGGGTGCTGAGGAACAACCTCAAGATCATTGGCAGCCTGCAGAATGTCGTGCTGCTGGTGCTCAGCCTGCTGGCGGTGCCGCTGGCGCTGGGCCTCATCGTCTTCCTCGTCGCATTGCTCTCTTCTGGTGGACAGGCCTTGTGGGACGCGACCGATGCGGCAACGCCGATCCTGCTTTCCTGTGCGGTGGGCAGTTTCGTCCTCACCTGCGCCGTGATGCGTGAGGACGATGCGGCCATGTCGGGCAACAGGGTGCAGCGGATCGCCGCTATGGTGCTTGCCGCCGGCATCTTCCCGCTGGCGGTGTTCGCGGCGATTTCCATGGGCATCCGCGTGGACCAGCGCGGCCTGTCGCCGGAGCGGATCTGGGCGCTGATCTGCATTGCGATCGCAACGGCCTATGGCCTTGCGTGGTGGGTGGGCCTGATCCGCGGGCGCATGCAAGGCTGGGCGGCCGAATTGCGCCGCGCCAACCTGCATCTCGCTGTGGCCACCTGCGGACTGGCCCTGCTGCTGGCGCTGCCCTGGCACGATTTCGGCGCGGTGTCCGCGCGCAACCAGGTCGCGCGGCTGGAGGCGGGGAAGATTTTGCCGGATGATTTCGACTTCGCCGCTCTGCGCTGGGATTTCGGCGATAGCGGGCGCGCGGTGCTGGACCGGCTGGCAAGTGGCGAGGGCGAGGTTGCGCAGCTTGCCGCCGAAGCGCGCGACGAGGACTTGCGCCCATCACCGTGGGAACGTCGGGGAAGGAACCTCGACATTGTCCTGCGCGTGGATTCGGAAGATCCAGCCGTGGAGCCGGCGATCCGCGAATATCTTCGCGCGACGCCCTGGTTCTGCAACGACTATTGCGTGGTGCTTGAATTGGAGGACGAACCCGAGGGCGCGCGCGATGTGCTGGTCGTGCAGTCTTACGCGTCGCAGCGCCTTTCGCTGGTGCCCGATGGCGATGGCCTGAAGGTTGAGGTGGAGCCAGCCGTGGAGGTGGCGGAAGCCGCACCAAATATGGACGCCGATTCCGAAGTCGAAATTCGCGAGGTGACGAAGTGCTACGTCTTCATCGATGGCAAACCGCAGGGCCAGCCGATCGACGAGGGAGAGCCCGATATCCCCCACATCACCGCAACAACTTCCGAATAGCTTGAAGCGCTGCGCCAGCGCGGCTAGTGCTCCCGCCATGTCCGTTACCCGAGAAGAAGTGGCGAAGATCGCCAGTCTGGCGCGCATCAATGTGGACGAGAAGGACCTCGACCACATGGTGCCCGAATTCAACAATATCCTCGCCTGGGTCGAGCAGCTGGGAGAGGTCGATACCTCCTCGGTCGAACCGATGACGGCGGTGATCGAGCAGAAGCTGCGCCTGCGCGACGATGTCGTGGATGCCGACCCGCTGACCGGCGGCGGCAAGCGCGATGCGATCCTGGCCAATGCGCCCGTGGCCGAACACGGCTTTTTCGGCGTCCCGAAGGTGATTGAGTAAATGGGGAATCTTGTTTCCCCGTTCGCCCTGAGCTTGTCGAAGGGCCGTCTTTCGTTTTTTGCGCCGTCGCTGAAAGAAGTGCGGTGCTTCGACAAGCTCAGCACGAGCGGAGTTTTGTGTGACTGACCTTACATCTCTTGGCGTTCGCGAAATCCGCGATGGCGTGGCCAATGGAGCCTTCTCGGCTGTCGAAGTGGCGGAGGCGTTCAATGCCGCAGTCGCCGCTGCAGCACAGCTCAACGCCTTCATCGTCACCACGCCCGACCATGCGCTGGAAGCGGCAAAGAAGGTCGATGCGGATCGTGCGGCGGGCAAGGAACTGGGCAAGATGGCCGGCGTGCCGATCGGCATGAAGGACCTCTTCGCGACGAAGCACGTGCAGACGACAGCGGCGAGCCACATCCTCGAAGGCTTCAAGCCTGAGTATGAGTCCACCGTTTCCCAGAAGCTGTGGGATGCGGGCGCGGGCATGCTGGGCAAGCTGAACCTTGACCAGTTCGCGATGGGTTCCTCCAACGAGACTTCCTATTTCGGCGATGTCGCCAATCCGTGGCGGCGCAATGATGGCGGCAATGCCAAGCTGGCACCGGGCGGTTCCTCGGGCGGTTCCTCCGCCGCGGTTGCCGCACGCATCGCGCCTGCCGCCACCGGCACGGACACGGGCGGATCGATCCGCCAGCCCGCCGCCTTTACCGGCATTTCGGGCATCAAGCCGACCTATGGCCGTTGTTCGCGCTGGGGCATCGTTGCCTTCGCAAGCTCGCTCGACCAGGCCGGGCCGATGGCGCGCAGCGTGGAAGATTGCGCGATCATGCTGGAGGCGATGGCGGGCTTCGACCCGAAGGATTCCACCAGCCTTGAGCTGGATGTTCCCGCATGGGCGGAAAGCCTCAATGCGGACCTCAAGGGCAAGCGCGTCGGCATTCCCAGGGAATACCGCATGGACGGCACGGACGAGGAAATCCTCAAGAGCTGGGACGATGGCATCGCCTGGCTGAAGGACGCAGGCGCCGAGGTGGTCGATATCAGCCTGCCGCACACGAAATATGCGCTGCCCGCCTATTACATCGTCGCCCCGGCAGAAGCTTCGTCCAACCTCGCACGCTATGACGGCGTGCGCTACGGCCTGCGCGACCTGCCCGAGAAGGCGGGCCTGCAGGACATGTATGCTGCCACTCGCGCCGCCGGTTTCGGTGACGAGGTGAAGCGCCGCATCCTGATCGGCACCTATGTGCTGAGCGCCGGTTTCTATGACGCCTATTACACGCAGGCGATGAAGGTCCGCACGCTGATCCAGCGCGACTTCGAGGCGGCTTGGGAGAAGTGCGACTTCGTACTCGCCCCGACCACGCCGACCGCTGCCTTCCCGCTGGGCGACAAGCTGGACGATCCGCTGGCGATGTATCTGAACGACGTGTTCTCGGTCCCAGCCAGCCTCGCCGGCCTGCCCGCGATGAGTGTGCCTGCGGGCCTCAACAAGGACGGCTTGCCGCTGGGCCTGCAGATCGTCGGCCCTGCCTTCGACGAACAGGCCGTGCTCAACGCGGGCCTCGCCATCGAACAGCGCGCCGGGTTCACGGCCAAGCCGGAGAAGTGGTGGTGAGGGAGGCCGTTACGTTGGCCGTCCTGCCTTTGCTCATCGGCTGCTCTGGTGGTGGTTATGACGATTGTGTTCTTGACGCAGTCGGCTCCTCAAGCAGCGAAGATGCGATTGATTTCGTAGAGGCTGCCTGCCGGAGGAAGCATGAAGTCGAGCGAAACGGATCACTCGACATACAATATGTCCAACGCGAGGCGTGGCCCGATTCATTTGAAGTTGGTGGCGGTGACGCCGAGCCTCAGATGGAAATGGCAGTTCAGATATCCAACACTAGCGACTACGTCGTGACGCAATTCGAGTTGATTGATGCCAATGAGCAGTCTTGGACATACAATAGCTGGCTCGAGCCAGGCCGTTGGCAAGTGGTCGACATGCCTGCCGGCTTCGTTGGTTCAGACGTAACTGAAGATCGTCAGTTTAGGCTTGCCAGTGCTCGATATGTGAGGGTTGTCGAGGTAAAATGAGTAACTACCGCATTCAGGGTGCAACGGGCGAATGGGAGGTCGTGATCGGCCTCGAAGTCCATGCCCAGGTCACCAGCAAGGCAAAGCTGTTCTCCAGCGCCTCCACCGAATTCGGGGCGGAGCCGAATGCGCAGGTCAGCCTGATCGACGCGGCTATGCCCGGCATGCTCCCGGTCCCGAACCGCGAATGCATCCGCCAGGCGGTGCGCACCGGCATGGCGATCGAGGCTCAGATCAACAAGTGGTCGCGCTTCGACCGCAAGAACTACTTCTATGCCGACTTGCCGCAGGGCTACCAGATCAGCCAGCTCTACCATCCGCTGGTGGGTGAGGGCGCGCTGACCATCGACGCGGATGAGAAGGTCGGCATCCCCGAAGACAAGGTGATCCGCATCGAACGCATCCATGTGGAACAGGATGCGGGCAAGCTGATGCATGACCAGCATCCGACCATGTCCTATGTCGACTTGAACCGCACCGGCGTGGCGCTGATGGAAATCGTCAGCCGCCCCGACATGACCTCTCCGGCAGAGGCGGGCGCGTATGTCCGCAAGCTGCGTTCGATCCTGCGCTATGTGGGCTCATGCGATGGCAATATGGAGGAAGGTTCCATGCGTGCGGACGTCAACGTGTCCGTCCGCAAGGTCGGCGATACCGAACTGGGCACGCGGACGGAGACGAAGAATGTGAACTCCGTGCGCTTCGTTATGCAGGCGATCGAGCATGAGGCGCAGCGCCAGGTCGACGTGATCGAGGATGGCGGCACAATCGTGCAGGAAACACGCCTGTTCGACCCGAATACCGGCACCACGCGGTCCATGCGCAGCAAGGAAGATGCGCATGACTATCGCTACTTCCCCGATCCGGACCTGCTGCCGCTGGAGCTGGACGACGCTTTCCTCGAGGATTGCCGCGCGTCCCTGCCCGAGCTGCCCGACGCCAAGCGCGCGCGCTATACCGGCGAGCTGGGCCTCAGCGACTACAACGCCCGCGAACTGACCGCCGAGGTAGAGACCTTCGCCCGCTTCGAAACGCTGCTGGCGGCGACCGCCAAGGGTATCGGCAAGCCGGAGAAGGACGTGGCGACGCAGGTCGCCAACTGGTCCCTCTCGGTCGCGCCCGGGGTGATCAAGGCGCTGGGTGACGAGGCAGACATTGCGCACGCCACAGCGGAGCGGCAGGCAAGCATCCTCGACATGCAGGCCAAGGGCGAGATTTCCGGCGGCCAGGCCAAGGAGATCTTCGAAATCGTCCTGAAAGAGGGCCGCGACCCGGCGGAAATCGCCGATACCGAAGGCCTGAAGCAGGTCAGCGACACCGGCGCGATCGAGGAAGCGATCGACACCATCATCGCCAACAATGCCGACAAGGTCGAAGAATATCGCGGCGGCAAGGACAAGCTGTTCGGCTTCTTCGTCGGCCAGACGATGAAAGCGATGCAGGGCAAGGCCAACCCGGCGGTGGTCAACCAGCTGCTGAAGGAAAAGCTGGGGTAGGACGCGCCGCCTTTTCGACGTGATACCGGCGCGCTCCCTTATGGCGCGTCGCGCGTTGCGTCTTCCTCGGCGGCCTCTTCGGCGGTTGTTTCTGCAGTGTCAGGAACTTCTTCGAGAGGCTCTTCTTCACCGCGTGCGGCATCACCGCTGGCTGCCAAAGGCTGTGGCTTTGCCACCGGCTCCGGTTCTGCCGCCGGCTCGGGCAACTGCGCGACCTGGATTGCGATAAAGCCGGTCTTTCTCTGCCAGATCACCGGGCCACGCTCGTCACGAAATAGAAGCGGTCCGTAGAAGCCGCCGCCAAAAGCGCTCTCGCGGTCCTTATCGGTGGCTTCCTCGAAAGCGGCGTCATCGAGCGCGAGCACTTGGGGAATGACCGCTTCGAGCCGCGAGAAGGCATCTCCCAGCGCTGCCTTGGCAAGCGCACCACCATTATCAGCCCATTGCGCGACGTTTTCGTCGCAAACATAGCTTGGTCGATCAAGCCGAACGAGGCTGACGATCTGCTGGTTGTAAAGCGCGCTCAGTCCTTCACGGTCGACCAGTTTCAGGTCCGCCACCACGCGCAATTGCGTACAGTCGGGCGAGAGCTGGTACTGATAGGTTGCCAGCGCAAGCTCTTCTGCCGGATTGGCCGCTGCGAAGTCAGCGATGGTTGAGGTCTCTGTCATCGGGAACAGGCTGGCGGGGGCTGCCTTGAACCAGTCGGGCGACGCGAGGGCGACATCGGTGGTTTGCAGCGCCAACCCCGCAACATCGAAACCTTCGAGCGCGGCAAACAGAGGCGCGGCAGTTTCTTCAGCCTCGGTCTGCGCGTTTTCGGTAAGCCGCTCCTGGCGATCATCCATCGAATTGACGACCAGCGCGGTCAAGAAACCATCAGCAAAGAGCGGGGCGATGCGGCCCAGTTCGATCAGCGTTTCGATCCGGTCCTGCGGCAGGATTACCGCGACCGGGCGGCTGGTCTCAATGGTGCGTTCATCGGCCTCAATCGCGTCTGTGTCAGAGGCGCCAAATGCGGGAGAGAGCGGAGCAACGGCCAGCGCCGCTGCGGTAAGCAGTGTTTTCTTCATGGTGCTCCAAACAGCCCTGTGAAGTGGCCAGGTGGCCGTGCTCCGCCTGATCGATGCGTCGCCTAGTCTACGAAGCGCGCAGCGTATTCCATAAAGTTGGCGAGGAAGGCTTGCCGCAAATCGGCGTCGGCAGCTTCTCGCTCTTCAACGGTTTCCGGCGGGAAATGAGTGAGACCATTGCCGCCACGTCCCTTCACCAGTCGCGCTTCTTCTTCACCATTGCGGAAGTCCTTGAAGATGAAACGGTTGTTCAGCGAACGACCGTAGATCACCTTCTTCTGGTAAAGGTTCTGAGTGACGATCAGTTCGACATAACAGGGAGCCGTGGATTCGGTGAGGCGCGTCTTCACTCGCGTGGTGATGTTGCGGTCGGCAATCGGCGTTTCGTAAATTACCTGCGTGCCTTCAGCGAGGGCAAGTGCTTCAGGCAAGTCAATTGTCTGGAAGGATTCAACCTGGAAGCGCGGGCCCAAGGCATCGCGCAGATATTCCGCCTCGGAAATATTCCGGTCCTCGTTGTTGGCGGCTTCTACAGCAGCTCCGATGACACCGCCGGCAGCCGAGAGGAAACCGATGTTTTGCGCTTGGCCTTCAATCGTCGGGAAGACATGCAGTTCGCAAGCTTCAGCGGCCGGTGCCGGTGCTGCGTCATCCTGTGCCAGCACAGCTCCCGAATATGATACGGACAGGGCAATGCCCATCGCGAAAAAACGACCCTTCGATGCCATGAAAGTCCCCCTAATGCGGCGAGGGGAACTCACACGGAAACCGCCCGGCACTCCCCCCTGCGCCAAGTTTTGCTCTGGTAATTGTTATGCCGCGCAAATTTAACAAATCAACAATATTGCTCGGCGTCTTGCACAGTGATGCCCGTTTCCTGCCGAGCGAATCTGCCGCTGTTCGCTAGGGTCGGAAGGCGCTAGCACATGACCAATGTCTGCTTGCGCGTCCATCGTCCTCGTCCACCCTGAAATCCCGCACAATACCGGGGCGGTGGGGCGCACTTGCGTGGCGCTGGACATGGAGCTGGTGCTGATCCGGCCTTATGGCTTTACCCTGTCGGACAAGCAGCTGAAGCGCGCGGGGCTCGATTACTGGGAGCATGTGCGGCTGGCGGAATATGCCAGCTGGGAGGATTTCCTTGCCGAGCGTGCTCCGCGTAGCGACCGGCTATTCCTGTTCGAGGAGTTCGGCGAGGCGAGTTTCTACGCGCCGGATTATCCGGACGATGCCTATCTCGTTTTCGGGTCGGAGACGAAGGGACTCCCGCAAGCCATTGTCGAGGCGCATCGTGAGCGGGTGTTCCACTTGCCGATGGTGTCGGACAAGGTGCGCTCGCTCAACCTGTCGAACACGGTGACGGCGGTGGCGTATCAGGCCTTGCGGGGCCGTTTCACGCGTTGAAATCCCGCCATTCTCCCGGTGCAATCCCGTCCAGCGACCAGTCGCCAATACTCCAGCGCACCAGCCGAAGCGTGGGGAAACCCACGGCGGCAGTCATGCGGCGGACCTGGCGGTTGCGGCCTTCGCGGATCGTGAGCTTGAGCCAGCTGTCGGGCACACTCTTGCGATAGCGCACGGGCGGGTCGCGCTCCCACAAGTCCGGCGGGTCGATGGCTTCGACTTCGGCGGGGCGCGTGGGACCGTCCTTCAGCACCACGCCCTTGCGCAGTGCATCGAGCGCGGCAGCATCGGGAATGCCTTCCACCTGCACCAGATAGGTCTTGGGCAGCTTGAACTTCGGATCGGCGATGCGTGCCTGCAGCTGCCCGTCGTCGGTCAGCAGCAACAGGCCCTCGCTGTCGCGGTCGAGCCTGCCTGCCGGATAGACGCGCGGCACGTCGATATAGGCGGAGAGGGTGGGGCGGCTGGTGGGCGATTTCGCATCGGTGAATTGCGACAGCACGCCCATGGGCTTGTTGAAGCCGATCAGCCGGGTCATCGCCTCACAGCTCTTCTGCTTCCCAATATTCGATGGCGAGGCCGAGGCCTTCCAGTTGCTCGTCGATCACCGCCCTGTCCCCCACGACAACGATGGCGAGGTCATCCGGCTGGAGATAGCGTGCCGCCGCATCGTTGATCGCGTCGGCGGTGATGGAGCTGTAAATCTCCGGCAGCCGCTCTTGGTAATCGTCGGGCCGCTCGAACAGCTGGTTGCCCAACAAAGCGCCCAGCAGCTGGCCATTGGTCTCGAACCTGTTGGGAAGCCCGCGAATATTGCCGAGCGTTACGCGCTGCAATTCCTCGTCGGTCACCGGACGATCGAAGGGGAAGGCGGCCATCTGGTCGAGGATCACGGTGATCGAATCCGCCGTCCGGTCCGCCTGAACCGCGGTCGATACGACAAGCGCCTGCTGTCCCACGCGGCCGGGCAGCGAGGAGCCGACGCCATAGGTCCAGCCGCGCGTCTCGCGCAAATCGTTGTTGAGCCGCGAGAGGAAACCGTTGCCGATCACTTCGTTCGCCAGCTCCAGCGGTTCCTTGCCCTGGTCCATGCCGGTCAGGGGCAGCAGGCGGCCGAGCACCAGCACCGATTGCGGCGAATTGGGCCGGTCGACCACCACCAGCCGCGTAGCGGGCGCGGGAACCGGAGCGTCGATCGCCTTGTGGCTCGGCGGCGTGGCGGGCGCCTGCCAGCTGCCATAGGCTTCCTCCAGCAGCGGCAGCAGGCTCGCCATGTCGATATCGCCCACAACGGTGAAGCTGGCGAGATCGGGACGGAACCATTCGTCATGCTCTGCGCGCATGTCCGCTGCGGTGAGCGCGTCGATCACCTCCGCATCGCCGTTGGTCGATGCCATGGCATAGGGGTTCTCGGGTCCGAACAGCAGGCGGCCCATGGCGCGGCCAGCCAGCGTTCCGGGCGAGGTCAGCCCGTCGGCGATTTCCGCCAGCCGCTGCGCCTGCATGCGGTCGAACGCGTCACCCTCGAAAGCGGGATTGAGCGCGATGTCGGCCATGAGGTCCAGCGCTTGCGGCAGGTTGCTGGTGAGTGATGACAGGAAGACCCTGCTAAAATCCACGCTGCTGATGGCGGAAATATCCGCGCCCAGCTCCTCCTGCTCGATCACGATCTCGAGCTGGCCGCGGCTTGTCGTGCCTTCGGAGAGCATGTCCATCATCAACTGGTGCCGCCCTGCTTCGTCCGGGCTGTCGGCGGTGGAACCGGCATCGAGGGTGAGCGCGATCATCACTGCGGGCACCGTGTCGCGCTGGACCAGCGTGACGGGGATGCCGTTGGAGAGCATGGCGCGCTCGGCCGTGGGGAAGTCGAGCGGCGGTATCGCGCCGACTTCGGGAATGGCGCGTTCCGGCCCTGTGCGGTCGGCCGTCACGCCGCCGCCTGCATCGGGCGCGGGGGGAGGGTTGGTCGCCTCGTCACCCCAGCCGCCCATCGCCGCGCCGTCCAGCGTACGTTCGCCGGGTACGATGGCGAGCGTATAGGCGGGACGCGTCAGCCAGCGCTGCATCGCCGCCTGCACATCGGCGGGCGTCAGGCTGGCGATACGCTCCAGCCGCTTGCGGTAATATTCAGGATCGCCAGCGAAGAGCAGCCCCTCGGCCAGCTCCATGCCCTTGCCGCCGAAACCGCCCACGCGTTCGAGCGAGCGGATCTGGCCGGAAATGACCTGGGTTGCCGCGCGGCGCACTTCGTCCTCGCTCGGGCCTTCACTCACCAGCCGGTCGATCTCGGCAAGGAACAGCACTTCGGCCGCCGCGCGGTCGCCATCGGGGATGAGGTCGAATTCGGCGGAGAGGAAGCCCATCTGCTCGAAAGTCTGTGCCTGGGCGGAGACCCGCGTCGCCACTTCCTCGCCATAAACCATCGCATTGTCGAGGCGCGAGGAATAGAGGCCGCCGAGGATCGACATGCCCACTTCCAGCGGTTCGGCATCGGGGTGGTTGAGGCCCGGTCCTGTCCAGTTGCGGGTCACGCGCACCTGGCTGACCTGGTCGGCCATTTCCTCGCTCACTGGCGCGGCCAGCGTCACCGGCTCTGTTGAGACGCTCGGCACGTCCGGCCCGCGCGGGATATCGCCGAACCAGCGCTGCACCTTCTCGCGCGCGGTGACCGCATCTATATCGCCAGCCAGCGCAAGCACGACATTGTTCGGCCCGTAATGGTCGCGGAACCAGCTCCTCACATCCTCCAGCGAGGCGGCGGACAGGTCCGCCATCGAGCCGATGGTGGAATGGCGATAGGGATGACCGACGGGCAGCAGCACTTCGGGCACGCGGTAATCGGCGAGGCCATAGGGCTGGTTGTCGCCCTGACGCTTTTCGTTCTGCACCACGCCGCGCTGGCGATCGAGATCCTCCTGCGTCACCGCGCCGAGGAGGTAGCCCATCCGGTCCGCCTCCATCATCAGCGCGCGGTCGATCGCGCCGGTGGGCACGGTCTCCACGTAATTGGTGCGATCGAACCAGGTCGATCCATTGGTGGGCGTGGAGCCTGCGCCCTCTAGCGGCACATCGAAATTGTCGACGTTCTCGCTGCCGTTGAACATGATGTGTTCGAACAGGTGCGCAAAGCCGGTGCGCCCGCGCGGCTCATGCTTCGATCCAACGCGGTAATAGGTCGTGACGCCCACCAGCGGCGCCTTGCGATCGGTATGCACGATCACCGTCAGCCCGTTATCGAGCGTGAAAGTCTCGTAGGGAATATCGACCTGCGCGACGAGCGCCTGCAGGTCGTTCGCTTGCGTACTCGCCTGCGTTTCGACCGCAACGGGCGCGGCATAGTCGGCGGTGGTGGCGCAACCCGCCAGCAGCGCGGCGGGGAGCAAGGCGGAAAGAAGGCAGGTCGGTTTCATATGCGCTCACTAGCACAGGAGGCGGCGCTGCGAAGCACCGCAGGTGAAGGATCGGGAAATGTGGCAGACAGTCCCACGCTCACCTTCGCAAATTGACCCGTGTCATGGTGGCGCCATCGACGAAGCGCCATGATTGGTCTGTCAGTGACTTGGGCAGGCGGGCGGTTGGAGATTGGGACTTGCAACCGCCAAAAGCCTGCCGATGTAATGGGATAATACAGTGGGCTGGATGAGAAGGGGTTGTGTTGCTTAAATGCAACACTATCTCGGAGCGGAAAGGACTTGAGGGACCACGCATGAATCTCGAAAAATTTACCGACCGCGCCAAGGGCTTCCTGCAAAGCGCGCAGACCGTCGCCATTCGCAACAATCACCAGCGCATTTCGCCCGATCACCTGCTCAAGGCTCTGCTTGAGGATGACGAGGGCATGGCCGCCGGGCTGATCCAGCGCGCCGGGGGTAATGCCGCCGCTGCCGTGCAGGCGGTGGACCTCGCGCTCGACAAGATCCCCGCTGTCACCGGTTCGGGCGCGCAAGCGACGCCGGGCCTCGACAATGACGCGGTGCGCGTGCTCGATCAGGCGGAGCAGGTCGCCGAAAAGGCAGGCGACAGCTACGTCACCGTCGAACGCCTGCTGCTGGCGCTCGTGCTCGCCAAGACGACCAATGCGGGCAAGGCGCTGGAAGCCGCAGGCGTAACCGCGCAGGGGCTCAACAGCGCCATCGAAGAGCTGCGTGGCGGGCGCAAGGCGGACACCGCCAGCGCCGAAAACGCCTATGATGCGATGAAGAAATATGCCCGCGACCTGACCGAGGCCGCGCGCGACGGCAAGCTTGATCCCGTGATCGGCCGCGACGAGGAAATCCGCCGCACGGTGCAGATCCTCGCCCGCCGGACCAAGAACAATCCCGTCCTGATTGGCGAACCCGGCACCGGCAAGACCGCGATTGCCGAAGGCCTCGCGCTGCGCATCGCCAATGGCGACGTGCCCGACAGCCTGAAGGACCGGACGCTGATGAGCCTCGACATGGGCTCGCTGATCGCCGGCGCGAAATATCGCGGCGAGTTCGAGGAGCGGCTCAAGTCCGTGCTCGACGAGGTGAAGGGCGCCGACGGCCAGATCATCCTGTTCATCGACGAGATGCACACGCTGATCGGCGCGGGCGCGTCCGAAGGCAGCATGGATGCCTCCAACCTGTTGAAGCCCGCGCTGGCTCGCGGCGAGTTGCATTGCATCGGTGCGACCACGCTGGATGAATACCAGAAATATGTCGAGAAGGACGCCGCCCTGCAGCGCCGCTTCCAGCCCGTCTTCGTCGACGAGCCCAGCGTGGAGGACACCATCTCCATCCTGCGCGGCATCAAGGAGAAGTACGAGCTGCACCACGGCGTGCGCATCACCGACAGCGCCATCGTGGCGGCGGCGCAGCTGTCCGAACGCTATATCTCCGACCGTTTCCTGCCCGACAAGGCGATCGACCTGATGGACGAGGCTGCCAGCCGCATCCGCATGGAAGTGGAAAGCAAGCCCGAGGAGATCGAGGCGCTCGACCGCCGGATCATCCAGCTCAAGATCGAAGAGAGCGCGCTCGCCAAGGAAAACGACCAGGCATCGAAGGATCGCCTCGACGCATTGCGCGAGGAGCTGGCCAACCTCGAACAGCAGAGCTCCGAACTCACCACGCGCTGGCAGAATGAGCGTGACAAGATCCATGCCGAGGCGCGGATCAAGGAAGATCTCGATGCCGCCCGCATCGAGCTGGAACAGGCGCAGCGCGGTGGCGACCTCGCCAAGGCGGGTGAGCTGCAGTATGGCAAGATCCCTCAGCTCGAAAAGCAGCTCGCCGAAGCCGAAGGTCACACCGAAAATGCGCTCCTCAAGGAAGAAGTGACCGAGGACGATATCGCCTCCGTCGTTTCCCGCTGGACCGGCATTCCCATCGACAAGATGATGGAAGGCGAGCGCGAAAAGCTGCTCAAGATGGAAGAGGTGCTTGGCAAGCGCGTGATCGGGCAGGAGGATGCGGTGAAGGCCGTGTCCAAGGCCGTGCGCCGTGCGCGTGCGGGCCTGCAGGACCCGAACCGTCCGTTGGGCAGCTTCCTGTTCCTCGGTCCCACGGGTGTCGGCAAGACCGAGCTGACCAAGGCGCTGGCTTCCTTCCTGTTCGATGACGACAACGCCATGGTCCGCATCGACATGAGCGAATTCATGGAGAAGCACTCCGTCGCCCGCCTGATCGGCGCGCCTCCGGGCTATGTCGGCTATGACGAGGGCGGCGTGCTGACCGAAGCCGTCCGTCGCCGTCCCTACCAGGTGGTGCTGTTCGACGAGGTGGAGAAGGCGCACAGCGACGTCTTCAACGTGCTGCTGCAGGTGCTCGACGATGGTCGCCTGACAGACGGGCAGGGCAGGGTGGTCGACTTCTCGAACACGCTGATCATCCTGACCTCGAACCTCGGCAGCCAGTTCCTCTCCAACCTTGGCGACGACCAGAAGGTGGCCGATGTCGAGGACCAGGTGATGGATGTAGTGCGCGGCCATTTCCGCCCCGAATTCCTCAACCGACTGGACGAGATTATCCTGTTCCACCGCCTGGCGGCAGAGCACATGGCGCCGATCGTGAAAATCCAGGTGGGCCGGGTGCAGAAGCTGCTGAAGGATCGCAAGATCACGCTCGACCTGACCGAAGGCGCGCTCGCCTGGCTCGGCCGCGTCGGATACGATCCGGTCTATGGCGCAAGGCCGCTCAAGCGGGCGGTGCAACGCTATCTGCAGGACCCGCTGGCCGAGATGATCCTGGCGGGCGAAGTGCCCGATGGCTCGACGCTCAAGATCGACGAAGGCGATGGCGCCTTGTCGATGACGGTGAGCTAAGGCTGCAAACCAAAAAGGGCCGGGGTTTCGATCCCGGCCCTTTTTGTATCATTTGTAGCCGAGGATCTTGCGCAGCCCCGGCGCGGCGTAGTCTATCATTTCCTTGTGCTCGTCACTGAGCTTGTCGGGTATCTCGATCTTGATGTCGCGCAGGTTCTCGCGCGCCGTGCCACTCTGTTCGCGGTCGGAGCCGATCTTCACCCGCTCGCGCCAGTCGTCCGGAAGCGGCCCGATGCCGGCAAGCTCGATGAGCTTGCTGAAGAAGGCTTCGCCGGCCGGAGTGTCGACGTTCTTCACCGCGTGGACGAGGTCTTCATAACGTATCCACGTGGCGTTGGGGCCGCGCCAGGCGATGGCGGTCATGTTGTACATCTCGCGCATGGGCAGGGCCTGCTGATGGATGCCGAAGATCATCAGGTTGATCAGGTGGTCGGCGGACATGCCCGATTGCTTGATCACCGAGGAATTGTCGCCAAACTGGTCAGACACATAGAAACGTGCGCGTGCCAGAACCCAGCTATAGGGGTCGCGGACAAGGATGATCTTGCGTGCATGCGCCGTATGCGCTGCCGACGCATCGGAGAACATCAGGTGCCCCCAGCTCAGCTGCGGCTTGCGCGGATCGAAAGCGCGCAGATGCTCGCGCAGATTGCCCCACTGGATGAAATGCTTGCCGTATACGTCCTCCAGGGGGACGAACATGCGCATGACATTCTTTACCAGGTGTGATCCCGATTTGGGGATGGAGTTGAGGAACACGGACTGTCGCAGGCGGCGCTGGCTGAACTTGCCAACTTCCTTGTCGAGCGTATCGGCCTTCAGCCTGATCGGGGTGCGTTTCTGAGACATGTGTTCTCTTTCGTGCGCGGCTTCGAATTGCGGAATGCGAATAAACCAAGGGCGGCGGGTTTGTCACCCGCCGCCCCGGATTTTGGCCGATACTGAAGTTATCAGTAGCGGACGTTGATGTTCACGAAGGCGCGGCGGCCGAGCAGGTCATACTGCGAATACAGCAGGCCCTGACCGGTCGAGCGCGTACCATCGCCACCGATCTGGGTGGTACGCGGCGGCTTGTTATCCGTGATGTTCGACATGCCCGCAGTGACGCGGAAATGCTCGTTAATCTCACGCGTCACCGAGAAGCTGTGATAGAACTGCGCGGCAGTCGTCAGCTTCACGCACACAGTGCCAAGCGTGACATAGTTCGGGCAGAGCGAGCCTTCGGCTTGGATGAAATCCTCGGTGTCGTCAGTGCCACCGATCACATCCAGGCCATAGAAGAGCGACCACGGACCGGTGTCCAGCTGCGCGAAGAAGTCGCCAACCCAGACGGGATCACCGGCTTCGCCGTTATTGTCTTCATTGAAGCCATCGAACAGCGCGACGTCGTCCTTCGTCTGCCAGGTCATCTGGCCCTGCAGCGTGAGGGTCGTGTCGCCCGCAAAGTCGTGGACGATCCGCGTGGTCACGTCGACGCCTTCGTTCTTCTGGCTATTGATGTTGAAGAACTGATCGAACACCACTGCGATGTTGCTGCGATCACCACCCGGGATATCATACTGGGCAGCAATCTCGGCGGGCGCAGTGCCGTTGTCGAAATCGCTGAACCGGTAGAACTGATTGCAGAGCGGGTCATCCGGGTAGAAGTCGGATGAGTAGCACGACGACAGAATGCCCCCGCTACCCAGCTGTGCGATCTCGCCATTCACCTCGATGTTGAAGTAGTCGACTGCGATGCTGATGTCCGTGTTCGGCAGGAAGGCGAACGACGGCGTCAGGATAGCGGAGGCCGTAAAGGCGTTGGAGGTCTCGGGTTCGAGAACGCCGATACCACCACCGGTAATCACCGCCAGCGACACGCCGGCACCGGTGTGGCTTGGATCCACGCCGTCAGCCGCACAGGCATCCTGAATGTTTTGCGGGACCATCTTCGAGGGCAGATCGTACTGGATACAGGGGTCAACAGCACGCTGGCCCAGAGAACCGGTCTGGTCGGCCAGGAACTGTTCGAACAGTGCCGGGGCGCGATAGGAGGTGCCGTAGGTGGCGCGCAGGCGCAGCCAGTCGGTCACTTCCCAGTTGCCGGCCAGCTTGTAGGTCCAGTTGCCGTTGGAGGTGTCCTCCAGGCCGTCGGACGCACGCGTTGCGCTCACATTGGTGACGCGCGCTGCACCGGTGAAATCCAGGCTCTGGATGAGAGGCAGGTCCTGCAGCAGCGGGATGTTGATTTCGGCGAAGGCTTCCTTCGTCACCGACTTGCCGGCGGTGATGCCGGCGCCACCGAAGTTGAAACCGTTGTCGGCCTGGCGGATCGGGCCGGGCACGTCATTGATCTCGTCTTCGCGAACGGCGCCACCCAGAGCGATGCCGACCGTTCCGCTCCACGGGAGTTCGATCAGGTCGCCGGAAACCAGGCCTTCCACATACTTCTGGGTATACAGGGTGTTACCTTCGTCCCAGTCGAACAGGAACGCGAATTCCTCAGGCGAATACAGGCCGTAGTTGAATTCCGGGCTGAACCAGTCAACGAAGATGCACTCGCGGTTGCTGACCGGCGTCCGGCCATCCGGGCAGGCGGAGTTACGCACGCCGTTGGTGCCGCTGCGGAAGTTCGCCGTAGCAATGGCGTCCTTCAGAGCGGTCTGGTTGCGATAGGTGCCTTCCGAGCGCGAATACTGGCCGTAAAGGTCATAGGACCAGTTCGACGTGATATCACCGCGGAAACCGGCGACGGCGCGATAATAATCGACATCGACCGAGCTATCGACATGTGGGTTGAACGGGGTCGGGCTGAACAGCGCGGCACCCACGAAACCCTCTGCATACGGGTCAAAAGCAAAGCCGTCGGAAGGGTCGCTGGTCTGCAGACCGTCGCCATTGTAGTCGTAGTAGTAGTCGTAAATCTCGCCCAGGCCGAACTGGTAGATCTGGCCCGATGCGTTCACGAAGTTGTCGCGCTTGTTGTACATCAGTTCAGTGTAGAACTCGATGCCATCGGCCAGCTCGTAAGCGGCATCGATATAGATGGTGTACAGGTTGGTCTCGGGAGAGACCGTATCGTTGTCCATCAGCGGGTGGTAGCGGTTGGTAACCGCAGCCGACGCGGCATCATAGCCGACCGGGAACCAGCCTTCGGGAAGGGCAATCTGACCGACCTGGGTGCGCGGACCCGCAGCCGGAATGTAGTTGCCGAGATTGTCGTCGCCGTAGCTGTACTGGAACAGCGAGGAAGCGCCGGTGCCATCGCTGCCCGGGATGTTCGAACCGCCCGGCGTACCGAAATCGGCAAGGCCGTCACCGTCGAAGTCCATATAGGTGTAGTCGTAGGTCCAGACGTGGCCCCAGGTATTGCCGGAATCCGAACCTTCGCAGGCATACTCGCCGGTGCGCGGGTCAATCAGGTCGGCGCGGGTGCTGTAGGTTTCGTCGGTGAAGACGTAGTTCTCGCCGCAACCGAGGTAGTCGCGGTCGCCGCGTGCCAGTTCGTTGCGGCGCGAATAGCTGCCCGCAATCAAGATGTGGCCGCGGTCGAAGGTCTTGCCCCAGGTCGCCGTGGCCGACCACTGCTCGCCGCCGCTTTCGAAGGGAACCGAGCCGAAGAAGTCGAATTCGATGCCGTCAGTGTCGCGCTTGGTGATCAGGTTGACCACGCCGGCAACCGCGTCCGAACCGTAAATCGAGGATGCACCGTCCTTCAGGATGTCCACCTGCTCCACAATGGACTGCGGCAGGACGTTGAGATCGAAGGAGGACACACCGCCTCGCGTGCCGGACGGGCCTGCGCGGCGGCCGTTCAGTAGGACCAGCGTGCGTTCGGCACCCAGGCCGCGCAGCGAAACCGTTTCTGCGCCGGTGCCGCCGTTGGTAAGGAAGGCCGAAGACAGCGCGGAAGTGATCTGGTCGGAACCCGCGGCGATCGGGGAACCCTGCACCATATTGGCGGTGCTGTTCAGACCCTGGCGCGCAGCGATCTGGGGATCGATGACCGTGAGCGGAGCCGGTGCCGAGAACTCGTCGCGCCGGATGCGCGAACCGGTGACGAAGATGGTATCACCGCTGGAACCGTCGGCCGAAACCGGGGCGTCCTCGCCATCGTCGTCCTGAGATGTGATCATCACATCTTCTGCGTCCTGAGCCAGGACGGGATTTGCGGCCAGCGCCACGGAAAGAGCAATTGGCGCGGTGGCGCCCCTAAGAGCGGTTCTGATTTTCACAGGTCAGTCCCCATTATGCGGCCGGATCGTCCGGCCAGGATTTGGTGGTACCTAACTGATCGCAAGTTGACCCCGGGCGACCAGGCAAGGGTTTAGCAAGATGCTGCTTGCTGACGTGCTTGAAGGTTAAACTGGTTTCAATTCCAATTATACTTCCTGACGGAATTGCTTCAGTCATGTTGCAGTTTGACCACAGATAGGTTTCGCTCGCGTAAACGGTGGCGCTTGACCCTCCCTGCAAGCCCTCTAGGACCGTTGGCGGCAGGGCCCGCTGCGGGGGCCGGACAAGGGAGATTGCAGGACATGAAGGTCGATTCCTCGATTAGCGCGGTGGTGACCGGCGGCGCATCCGGTCTGGGTGAGGCAAGCGCGCGGGCGCTCGCCGCCAAAGGGGCGAAAGTCGCGCTGTTCGACCTGAATGTGGAGCGCGGGCAGCAGGTTGCGTCAGAGATCGGCGGCACTTTCTGCCAGGTGGATGTGTCCGACGAAGCATCGGTGGATGCCGGCTTCGCCGCCGCGCGAGCCGCGCATGGGCAGGAACGCGTGCTGGTATGCTGCGCCGGTATCGGCACCATCGGCAAGACCGTGCGCCGCGACAAGGAAACGGGCGCGATCAGTCACATGCCGGTGGAACTCTTCGCCAAGACGCTGAAAGTGAACCTTGTCGGCACCTTCCAGTGCGTGGCCAAGGCTGCAGCAGGGATGATGACGCTGGACGGGCTGGAAGATGGTGAGCGCGGCGCGATGGTCTGTACCGCCAGCGTGGCGGCGGTGGACGGGCAGATCGGCCAGGTCGCCTATTCCGCCTCCAAGGGCGGCGTGGTGGGCATGACGCTGCCGATCGCGCGCGATTTCATGTCCGAAGGCATTCGCATCAACACTATCCTGCCGGGCATTTTCAACACGCCGCTGCTGGCGGGCCTGCCGCAGAACGTGCAGGATGTGCTGGCAGCATCGGTGCCGTTCCCCAAGCGTTTGGGCAAGCCGGAGGAATATGCCAATCTCGTCCTGACCATGGTCGAGAACGGCTATTTCAACGGCGAGACTGTGCGGCTGGACGGCGCCATTCGCATGCCGCCGCGCTGACGGGCGTCATGCGGTCGCATCTGGCTAGGAACGGCAGGGCAAGGCTCGGCAAGGCGAGGGAAGGGTAGGCCAATGGCCGAATGGCATATCGGCGTAATCGGCGGATCCGGTCTCTACCAGCCCGGCGCGCTCGATGATGCACAGGAGATCCCGGTCGGCAGCGCCTTCGGAAAGCCGTCCGGTCCGGTCACCACGGGCCGCATTGCTGGCGTGCGCTTCACCTTCATCGCCCGGCACGGGCCAGGACACGCCCTGTCTCCCTCATATGTGAATTACCGCGCCAATATCGATGCCCTCAAACGGTGCGGGGTCACCGATATTCTGGCGATCTCGGCTATCGGCTCGCTGGCGGAGGAGATGGAGCCGGGCCAATTCGTCGCCGTCGACCAGCTGATCGACCGTACGACGGGCCGCGAGCGGTCCTTCTTTGGCGACGGGATCGTGGCGCATGTGCCGATGGCCGATCCCATCTGCCCGCGCCTGTCCGGCTATGCCATCAAGGCGGCCAAGAAGACGGAAGCGACCGTCCATGAAACGGGCACCTATGTCGCGATCGAGGGGCCGCAGTTCTCGACCCGCGCCGAAAGCCTGATGTACCGGAGCTGGGGTGCGCATGTCATTGGCATGACCGCCATGCCCGAAGCGCGCCTGGCGCGCGAAGCGGAGCTGCCCTATGCCTTGCTCGGCATGGTGACCGACTATGATTGCTGGCGCGATGCGGTAGCCGACGTCGATGTGGCCGATATCCTGGCGGTCATGCAGGCCAATGCCGACATCGCGCGCAACACCTTGCAGGAGCTCGCATCGGTCTTGCCAAAGACGCGCAAGGCCAGCCCCATCGATACGGTTCTCGAAACGGCGATCGTCACGCCTCCCGAACACTGGGCTGCGGAAGCCACCACACGGCTCGACGCAGTAGCGGGGCGGCTCGTCAAAGCTGTGCCGCAACAGGGCGGCTGACGCGAAGAGCTTGCAAAGCGGGCTCGGCTGAACAATGTTGCTGGCCATGCAACCGACAACACCTCTCGCCAAGTTCCTTCCATACCAGCTGTCCATCACTTCCAATGCGGTCAGCGGCCGCATCGCTCAGGAATATCGCCAGCGTTTCGGCCTCAGCGTGCCGGAATGGCGCGTGATGGCCGTGCTGGGCGATTCTGGTGGGCTGACCCAGCGCGAACTGACGCAGCGCACGCTGATGGACAAGGTGGCGGTAAACCGCGCCTGCAAGGTATTGGAAGAACGCGGTTTGGCCGAGCGCACGCCCAATGTGCAGGACGGTCGCTCGCACCATCTTGAGCTGACCGATGCCGGCCGCGCCATGCATGGCGATATCATGCCGCTGGCGGTGGAAATGGAACGTCGCGTCTTTGCCGGCCTTTCGCCTGAAGAGATGGACCAGTTCCGCGGCCTGCTGGAACGGGTGCGCGGCCAGGTGGACGATTTGGACAGCGACGCCATCGATTCGGGCAATTTCGGCGTCGGCTGACGCTGGCTGACGGTCTGGACCTGCCAGTCTGGCGGCGTCTCACCCTTGATGATGCCGCATTGAAAAAGGCCCCGCCGGGCAATTGCCGGGCGGGGCCTTTTCAATGGGTACCGGTCGCTTGGTGGACCGGGCCTTATTCTGCCAGCATCAGAAATCGTCGCTGGCGAAGGCGTCGGCGATCGAACAGGCTGCCGGGCCAAGGATGACGATGAACAGCACCGGCAGGATGAACAGGATCAGCGGCACCGTCATGATGGCGGGCAGGCGCGCGGCCTTTTCTTCCGCACGCATCATGCGCTCGTTGCGGAATTCGGCCGACAGCACGCGCAGGGCGGAAGCCAGCGGCGTACCGTAGCGTTCGGTCTGGATCATCGTGGTCACCACGCCGCGCACCGCATCGAGATCCACGCGATAGGCGAGGTTCTCGAACGCCTGGCGACGCTCGGTCAGGAAGGATAGCTCGATCGCGGTCAGGGCGAATTCCTCACCCAGTTCCGGATAGGCGCGTCCCAGTTCCTTGGCCACGCGGTTGAAGGCAGCATCGACCGTCAGGCCGGCCTCGGCGCAGATCACCAGCAGGTCCAGCGCGTCGGGAAGGCCCTTCTGGATGGCCAGCGTACGCTTGCTCGATACGTTCTGCAGGTAGAGTTCGGGGCCCTTGTATCCCAGGACCACCAGGGCGGCGAAGCCCATGAAGCGCTTCGTGCTGCCCCAGTCGGGGAACATCTCGGTCCAGTAGAAGATGACCACGCCGATCAGGCCCAGCACCACCGGCAGCACCATGCGCGAGAAGAGCACGACGATCGCCAGTTCCTTGTTGCGGAAACCGGCCTGCGCCAGCTTCTGCTGGATCATCTTGACCTGGCTCTCCTGGAGGACCTTCATGCCCTCCATGGTTTCCTTCATCTTGTTGACGTTCTCGTTCTTGCGAACGAGACTTTGCCGCTTCTTGGAATTGGCCGTGAGCATGCCGGTCTTCAACTCGGCACGCCGGTCGTTGAGCGACTTCACGCGCTTGGCCATCGGGTCCTTCACGGTCACCGCGGCATAGATCGCCAGGATCACGGCGAAGGCGGCCAGGCCGGACAGGACCGTACCGACCAGGACAACGTCGACGCCGAGGAGCGTGGGTCCGGAGGAGGGAGTGATCATGATATTCTACCCTTCCAGGATCAGATTTCGAAGCTGACCATCTTGGCCATGATGAAGCCGCCGATGGACATCCAGACGAGACCGCCAAGACCGGTGACGATCAGGCGTTCGTCTTCGAAGAAGCCGCTGATGTAGCTGGGGTTCACCCAGTAGATCATGATGAACACGATGAACGGCAGCGCGCCGACGATATAGGCCGAGGCCTTGGATTCGGAGCTCATCGCCCTGATCTTGAGCTTCATCTGCGCGCGCTTGCGCAATACGTCGGCCAGGTTCGACAGCGTTTCCGCCAGGTTACCACCCGTCTCGCGCTGGATTGCCAGCGTGATGACGAAGAACTGGAATTCGGCAGTGCCCAGCTTGTCGGCCGTGACCTGCAGCGATTCTTCCATCGTGCGGCCGATCTTGATGCGTTCGACCACCGCGCGGAATTCCTCGCCCACGGGGCCGGGCACTTCGGCGGCGACCACGCCAAGGGTTTCGGTAACCGGAAGGCCGGAGCGCAGGCCGCGGACAAGCAGTTCGATACCGTCGGGGAACTTGGCGTTGAAGGCGTTGGTGCGCCGCTTGACCAGGAAGCCCACCACCATGTGGGGCAGGCCCGCGCCGAACAGCAGGCCGACACCCAGCGCCAGCAGGGCGGCGCCGGTCTGTAAATAGAGAATGGCGGCCAAGGCGAGGGCAATGCCGCCCGATGCGTAGAAATACTGCATCACGGTCCAGTTCCTGCCGGTCCGTTCCAGACGCAGCTCGAGTGCCTTAAGGCGCGAATCCGCACCCGCGCGGCTGAACTGCTTCGGCTTGCGCGCGGCGATCGCCTTCTTCAGCTGCGACTCGACCTTGTCCTTGGTGCTATCGGAGTGCCGGTAGCGGACGGCCTGCAGGCGGCGCTGCGTATCCTTGACCGTGGAAGGGCTGGTGACCAGCATGTAGCCCAGGATCATCAGACCCATCATGCCACCGGCTACTAGCAGAACCTGGATGATGTTCATGTCTCGCCCTTGTCGTTTGCGTCTGTCAGTCTGCACCGGTGGGGCCGGCCCCTGACGGGCCGGCCATCCACGCGTCGTTATTCAGCCGGTTCGTGTGCGCCGGCCTTGTCCTTCTTGGACGAGAGCAGCGATTTGATATCGAACTTGCCCATCAGCGAACCGGACTTGCCGGCATCTTGCAGGCTGCCTTCGTCCTCGCTCACGCCGACGATCGCATTGGCGATGTCCTTGATCACGCTGGTGGACTTGGCGCTCCTGTTAGCCTCGACGAAGGTCTGGCCCAGCTTTGCAGCGTTCACGGCAGCCTTCTGGTCGTACGGGATCATGTAGTTGACGCCGCGCTCGATCGAGGCTTCGAAATCGGCCTTGCTGATCTCGCTGGCACCCGCCTGCACCTTGTTGCACACCACCAGCGGGGAGGCGCCGGGGGCATGCGTCTTCAGCCAGGAGAGCAGGCGGATCGTGTCGCGCGCGGAGGCGAGCGTCAGCTCGCACACCAGCGTCACGACATTCACGTCCTGCAGCAGGTGCGGGAAGTTGATCAGCATGTTGCGTGGCAGGTCGATCACCGTCATGTCGAAGGCTTGGCGGAATTCCTCCTCCAGCTGCACGAAGGCAGTGCCATCGGTCATCAGCGGCGCATTGATCGGCGCTTCCGCACTCATCAGCGCGAGACGGTCATTGGCCCGGATCATGGCGCGTTCGATGAACAGGCCGTCGATACGGCTGGGGTTCTCGATCGCGTCCGTCAGGCCGCGGCCCGGCTCGAGGTCGAGCGAGAGCGCGCCGGTGCCGAAATGGACGTCGAGGTCGAGCAAGGCGGTGGACCGCGCATGCTCGCCGGCGAACAGCCATGCCAGCGACGTGGCGATGGTGGAGGCACCAACGCCGCCGCGCGTACCGACCACTGCGGTCGACACGTGCTGGCGCTCGCCATCGCCATCCTGATTGCGCGGGGCGGAGAAGACCGCCTGCGCATTGGTCAGTGCATCACGCAGCTGCCCGGCCGAAAGCGGCTTGAGCAGGTAGTCGTGGATGCCGCTGGCCACCAGGTCGCGATAAAGGCGCACATCGTTCACCTGGCCGATGGCGATAACCACCGTGCCCGGCTCGCAGACTTCCGCCAGAGCGTTGATGTCGTTCAGCGGGTCGCCGCTTTCCGACAGGTCGACCATCAGAATGGCCGGGCTGGCGGAAATCGACAGGGCCTGCACGGCGTTGCGCAGGCCACCCTTGTTGCACTTTTCGGGCTGCCAGCCCATCTCGACCGCGACCGGGCGCAGCACATCGAGCGCTGCATCGTCGCAGATGAAGGCGGAGAAGGGATCTCGGCTGCCGACCGAGCCGGTCTTGAACGGTGAACTCATTGTCAGGATCCCCTCTTAGTTTGTAGCCACGGCGGACACCGCGGTACCACCGCCACCGGTGGGTGCTGCTTCGCGATAGGATTCGATCGCCTTGGTGGAGCTCATCACGACCGTGTCACCGGTACCGGCGGCACCTTCGAGAAGGTGTTCGGGATCGGCGACCATGGCAGCAAGGTTGCTGTTGATCGCACAACCGAAGTTGGCTGACGTGTTGTTGCCCAGGTTGGAATTGGCGTTGCCGGACCAGTTGGGGCAATCAGGGACATGCGCCGTAGAGCGCGTGACCACCACGCGGATATTGCCGGGATCGATATAGCCCACGGTCACCGGGGCGGCTTCTTCCAGCAACAGGCTGAAGCGGCTGGCAACGGCCGCGACATCGTCCTTCACCGCGGCACTGGCCATCGGATCGTCGAGCGAAATGCGGTCGCCATAGCCGACGTCGAGCGTTTCGAACCAGTCGGCCAGTCGCGCCTGTTCGGGCACGGTCAGGCCGCTGGCGCCGGCCCGCAGGTCCAGCGTGAAGTTGCTGCGTTCGACCACCGGCTGGTTCACGCTGTAGAGCGAGGAATTGGCCGGGGCGGGTGTGGTGCAGGCACCCAGGCCTGCTGCCAGCGAGAGAGCGAGCGCCGTTGCGGCTGCGCGTTTGATACGAAGAGTCATGGCTGTCACCTCTCTCAGTTCAGATTGAAGCCGGGCGTTGCGGCCTCGGCAGTGCGTTTGTCGGAACCGCGCGGCGTTTCGCCATCGGCAAGGGCTTCGCCGCTCTGGCCGTTCAGGCTGACCGCCGGGTTGGCCGGAGCTTCCTCGGCCGCACGCGGCATCGGACGTACCTCGCCACTCACGCCGTTGTGCTGGCGGTTGAGCAGGAACTGCTCGGCCGCAGTCGGCGCGTGGAGCCCATCGGTCGGCAGGCGGATTTCGCGATCGCTCACCGGTTCGACCAGGTAAGGCGTCACCACGATCACCAGCTCGGTTTCGCCGCGACGGAACTCGGTCGAGCGGAACAGATTGCCCAGGATCGGCAGGTCGCCCACGCCAGGGGCCTTGTCGATCGTGTTGTTGGCGTTGTTTGACAACAGGCCGGCGATCATGAAGCTCTGGCCGGAGCCGAGCTCGATCGTCGTTTCCGCACGGCGGATAGTCAGCGCCGGGATCTGGAAGCCGTTCAGCGTCACCGCGCCCTGGCTCGAAAGTTCGGAGACTTCCGGGGCGACGCGCATCGAGATACGGCCGTTGCTGAGCACGGTGGGCGTGTAGGACAGGCCGACACCGTAATTCTTGTATTCGACCGTGGTGGTGCCAAGGCCCTGGCTCAGCGGGATCGGGAATTCGCCGCCGGCAAGGAACTCGGCGGTTTCGCCCGAAAGCGCGGTGAGGTTGGGCTCGGACAGAGTGGTCACCAGGCCTTCGCGTTCGGCAAGGTCAAGCGCCGCACCAATGTCGAGGCCCAGCAGGCTTCCGACGCCGCCCAGCGTGGTGCCGGGAGAAATCGCCGAGAAACCCGAACCGGAAGTCGTGCTGCCATCGGAAAGGGTGGCAGTACAATTGGCACTGGAACAGGTGATCGTGCCCGGCGCGAAAGTCGTGAAGGGGTCGCGGCCCTGGCCCAGACCGAACTGGAAGCCGCCCGTCGTATCGATCGTGGTCAGGTTCACACCCAGCGAGCGGACCAGCGAGCGGCTGACTTCGGCAAAACGGACGCGCAGGTTGACCTGCAGCGGCGTCGCCATGCGCAGGCGGGAGATCACATTGGTGTCATCGCCGACAAAGGCCGAGACCAGGCGTTCCGCTTCGGCGGCATCCTCGGGCGCGGCCACGGTGCCGGTCAGCAGCACGGTGTTGGTGCCCATGGTGGCAACGCTGATCTGTGCTTCGGGCATCGCCAGCGCCAGCATCTGGTCGATGCTGTCGATGTTGGAGCCGACGCGGATATTGGCGGACCAGATGATGTCGCCGGCAGCATTGCTGGCGTAGATCGTGGTCTCACCGCCGGACAGGCCGAATACATACAGCTGGCGCTGCGACTTCACCTGGACGTCGGCAACGTTATCATTGGCGACGAAGATGTCGGCCATGTTGCCCGGCACGGTGACCAGCTCGCCGCGGCCGATCGACAGGACGATATCCTGCGCCGGTCTGACGATGGAGGACTGGGCCTGGGCCACGCCGGTCGGCACGGCGGCCAGCGGTGCGATCGCACATGCGGCGGTCAGCACGGTCTTGAGAATGCGGCTTTGCATTTTCTTGCCCCTAGAATTGGATCCGTTGAAATTGGCGGATTTCGAGTGCGTGTTTGCGTGTCTTTCCATGTCGGTCACCGCAGCGTCGAAAGGCCGACGGGCACGGTGCCGGCAGCGCGGCCGGTCGCCGCAGCCTGGCGATCGAGGATGGCGCCCGCACCGCGATCGACATTCTCGACCGAGGTGTTCTTGCCACGGGTCACCCGGACGGTCGGGCCGGACGGCTGGACCGGGCCGACGAAGCTCGGCATGGGCTGTCCGTTGCCAGCCGGGGCGGCATTGGTCGGCGCCAGGTTGCGGCGCTGGAAGCGCGACACGTCGCCGCCGGTCACGAAAGTCGTGGGACCTTCGGTGGGACGGGCAACTGCCTGGCGCAGGATGCGCTCTTCTTCTTCCGGCGTGGCATCGGAGGGAACATCGATATCGCCTGCGGCAATCGCGCGTTCCAGCTCGGCCTGGTTGTCGGCGATCGAGCGTAGCGAGAGGCTGAGCGTGCCGATCGTCTGGGCAACCGTGATCTTCTCCGCGATGCGCGGCGTCACTTCCAGCGTCACCGTGCGGATGGCGCGCACCACGGTGCGGCCGTCTTCGGTGGTGGTCGTTTCGGTCGACTGGTCGGTCGCCAGGATACGCAGGTTGGTGAGGATGGTCTCTGCAGCACGCAGGCCGCCATCGTCGCCAGCCACGGTCTGCGCCAGCATCAGGTCGACGCGGTCACCCGGGAAGACGAAGCCGCCGACACCCGTGCGGGCCGAAACCGGCACGGTGATGGCGCGCATGCCCGGGCCAAGCGCCGCAGCCAGGAAGCCACGATCGCCGGGCGCGACGAGCGAGCCCTGGGTAACCGGTTCGCCTGCCGTCACCGGAAAGCGCACAACGGTGCCCAGCAGCGCGTCCATATTGGCCTCACCGTCAATGAAATAGGCATCCTGCACGAGTTCCTGCGGCCACAGCTGGTAGCCAATGGCATCGGCAGTGATGATCGTGCCCACGGGCAGGCCACGCTTGGCCACCAGGACTTTGGGTCCTTCGGGCTCGACGGCGGCGGCTTCTGCCTCCGGCGCGCTGGCGCCCGCAAACATGCTCCGGGCAGCAAGTGCCGTACCGATCGCAACGATCAGTGCCGCTACAAGCAAAATGAGCTTCTTCTTGTCCATGGTGCGTCAAGCCCCCTTAAAGATCCTTCGCGGAATGATTTTCACCGGATAGGCTGGAATTGGTTAAAATGAGGTTTTCTTACCCTGCGGTCCCGGTAATCGCGCTCGCGGGGATGTAGAAGGAAGCGATGACCCACAGGCCCGCCGCGGCGATTGCAACTCCATAGGGAATCGCGATTCTGTCGCGCTGGCGGCGCATGATGTGCCAGCCTCCGAAGACGAGAGTCAGGACGCCGCCGAGCAGCGCCATCATGACCAGCAATTTAAGGAAGTGTTCGGGTGCGATCCAAAGAGCGAGCGCCGTCAGCAGCTTGATGTCGCCGCCGCCCATCATCTTCAGCGCGAAGAGGATCGACAGGCCGAAGAAAGTGGCCACGGCAAGGCCCAGCTGGATGGCAATGTCCGGCCACAGTGCCATGTCGCTGGCCCACCAGAAGACAGGTGCGGCCAAGGCGATCGCCCCGTTCAGCCAGTTGGCGATCCGGCGGCTCTTCAAATCGGTAAATGCGGCGGTAAGCAACGCAATTGCCAATGCGGCAAGCAGACCGTACTTGATTGGATCGTCCAGCATCAAAAGTCCCCGAGGAAATCCCTTGGGGAGTGAGTGCTAGCGATCATCACTTACTAAATAGTAACCACGGCAGGAGGGAACAGATTCAGCATCAGACGCCAGTGACCGGGGCGCAGGCGTTCGATCGCCGGGCCATTCCCGCAAATGCGGTCGAGGACACCTGGCTGGCGGGCGACGGGCATGCCATCCGCCATATCGAGTGGCCGGCGCCCGAAGGGGGCGAGGCAGGACTACGCGGATCGATCCTGTTCATGCCGGGACGCGGCGATGCCTATGAGAAGTATCTCGAGACATTCGAGCACTGGCGCCGCCAGGGCTGGCAGGTCACCGCGGCGGACTGGCGCGGCCAGGCCGGGTCGGGGCGGCTGGGCAGCGACAGCGTGACCGGTCATATCGATGACTTCGCCATGTGGATCGCCGACATCGCCGCCTTCTGGAAGCAATGGGCAGAAGGGCGGCAAGGGCCGCTGGTGCTGGCCGGTCATTCCATGGGCGGGCACCTGGTCCTGCGCGCGGCGGCGGATGGCGTGCTTAGCCCCGCACCCAATGCGCTGGTGCTGTCCGCCCCTATGCTGGGCGTGCATCCCGAATGGCTACCCCTGAGCGTACAACAGCTTGTCGCTGGCGCGATGAACACGATCGGGGAGCCGCAGCGCCCGGCGTGGAAATGGAGCGAGAAGCCTGGCGAGTTTCCGGCTTCGCGTGTCAAGCTGCTCACACATGATGCAGCGCGCTACTCCGACGAGGAGTACTGGCGGGAGGCGCGGCCCGAACTGGCCATGGGGCCAGGCAGCTGGGGCTGGGTCGCGGCGGCGACGCGGTCGATGCGGCGGTTGCGCGAACCCGGCGTGCTGGAAAGGCTGGCGATGCCCGTCTTCATCACCTCGACATCGGCGGACAAGCTCGTCTCCCACAATGCCAGCCGTGCCGCGGCACGGCGGATCGGAGATGTCACCTTCCTGGAGTTCGGCGAGGAGTCCGCGCATGAAATCCTGCGCGAGGCAGATCCGGTGCGCGACCGGGCGCTGGGCGCCATTGACAATTTCCTGGACGGGATCGCCGCACGTTGAACGACACTTTCGATATCGTGGTGATCGGCGCGGGGATCGCCGGGGCGAGCCTTGCGGCCGAGCTCGCGCCGCATGCCAGCGTGCTGCTGGCAGAGGCGGAGCGCATGCCCGGCTATCACTCCACCGGCCGCTCTGCCGCCTTCTGGGACGAATGCTATGGCGGGCCGGGAGTGGTGCCGCTGACCCTGGCTTCCGGACCCTGGCTGAAAGAGCATGGCTTCCTCAGTCCGCGCGGCGCGGTGCATCTCGCTACCGCCGACCAGCTTGGGCAGCTCGACAGTTTCGAGCAGGAGTTTTCCGGCACCGGCGTGTCCATGAACCGGCTCGACCGGGCCGGCATTGACCATCGCATTCCGGGCCTGCGCGACGGCTGGGTGGAAGCGATCGAGGAAACCGAATGCGCCGATATCGATGTCGGAGGCGTTCACCAGCATTACCTCGCCAGCGGCAAGCGGGCGGGGGTGGAACTGCGCACCGGCTTTCGCCTCCAAAGTGCAGAATGGCAGGGCGGCGGCTGGTTGCTCACCTTCGAGAATGGCGAGCAGGTTAGCTGCGGCGTGCTGGCCAATGCCGCGGGCGCCTGGGTGGACGAGGTCGCGCGGATGGCGGGCGCCCAGCCGCTCGGCATCACGCCCTATCGCCGGACGGTGGTGCAATTGCGCACCGCACCAGCGCCCGATCCGGACCTGCCGCTGGTGCTCGGCATCGATGGCTCCTTCTACTTCAAGCCCGATGGCGCGCGCGTGTGGCTGAGCCCGCATGACGAAACGCCAAGCCCCGCCGCAGACGTTGCCGCTGAAGAGCTGGACGTCGCCATCGCCATCGACCGGTTCGAGAAAGTGGTCGACTGGAAGATCGAAGCGGTGGAACGCAAATGGGCCGGCCTGCGCAGCTTCGCGCCCGACCGAATGCCCGTCTACGGCCACGATCCGGCCAGCGAGGGCCTGTTCTGGTTTGCCGGGCAAGGCGGCTTCGGGATCCAGACCGCACCTGCCGCCGCGCGCCTGGCCAGCCAGCTTCTGCTCGGCCTGTCACGCGATCACATGACGGCCACTATCGACACTGGTGTTTACTCGCCCGCACGCTTTGGCTAGCCAAGGGGTTAGCAGGCCATCACCGTCCTGCCCCCAACAACAACCCATGGGAGGTTTCATGGCGCACCGTTTCGAGATCCGTAAGAACAAGAAGGGCGAGTTCGTTTCCTATTTCTGCTACAACAGCGAAACGATCTTCTGGACCGAGGGCTACAGCTCCAAGGCCAGCGCGAAGAACGCCATCGAATCCATCCTGAAGAATGGCCCGAAAGCCGAAGTGGTGGACAAGTCCGCCGAATAGGCGCTGCCAGCTTCTCACCCCGGAAGGGGACAAGAAGGATCAGGGTCGGCCAACCTCGTCAGCAGCATCGCTGGCCAGGCGGTCGACCCTTTCATTTTCGATGTGGCCGTTGTGGCCCTTGACCCAGACCCATTCGACCTGATGACGGCCCACCGCCTCGATCAGGTCGTGCCACAGATCGGCATTCTTGACCGGCTTCTTGCTGGCATTGACCCAGCCGCGCTTCTTCCAGCCGGAAACCCACTTGGTCATCCCGTCGATGACATATTTGCTGTCGGAATGGATGGTGACTTCACACGGTTCGATCAGCGCATTGAGCGCCTTGATCACCGCGGTCATTTCCATGCGGTTATTGGTCGTATCGGGCTCTGCGCCGGACAGTTCCTTCTCATGCCGCCCCATGCGCAGCAGCACACCCCAGCCGCCTGGGCCGGGATTGCCCTTGCAGGCGCCATCGGTGAACACATCGACCTTCTTCATGATGCGAAGATAGCCTTTCCCTCAGCTTCATAGAACTGCATCCGGCGGACAAAATCCATCGGATCCTTTTTGGTGACTAGCGCGTCCGCCGGAGTGTTGAGCCAGTCATAGGCGCGGGTGGCGACAAAGCGCATGGCCGCGCCGCGCGCCAGCACGGGCAGCGCCGCGTGCTCGGCAGGGGTCAGTTTGCGCACGCTTTCGTACCCGGCCAGCAATGCCTGCGAGATTTCCGGGCGGAATTTGCGCCCGTGATCGGCAAAGCACCAGGCTGCATGGGTCACGGCGAGGTCGTAGGCGAAGAAATCGGTGCAGGCGAAGTAGAAGTCGATCAGGCCGGATACCTTTTCGCCCAGCATCAGCACATTGTCGGGAAACAGATCCGCATGGCACACGCCCTGCGGCAAGCCGCCGGGCCAGTCCCCGGCAAAGCCGGAAAGCGCATCGTAGACGATATCGGGCAGCGCCGGATCGATCGTGGCGAGGCCTTCCTGCCCGCACTCGTCGATCAGCTCCTGCCACGCGGCGAGGCCCATCGCGTTGGAGCGCTCACTATAATCCTGCGCCGCAAGATGGATGCCCGCCAGCGCCGCGCCTACGGCATGGGCTTGCGCAGGCTCGGGCCGGTCAATCGATACGCCGGGCAGGAACTCGATCAGTGCCACCGCCTTTTGCGGGCCGTCGGGATCGGCGGGATCGGGGATCATGCGATGCGTCGCCCCCGACCTGTCATGGATCGTCGCGGGCACCGGGCAGCCCTTTTCCGCCAGCAGGTCGAGCAGGCCGAGGAAGAAGGGCAGGTCGGTGAGCTCGATACGGAATTCATACATGGTCAGGATGTAGCGCGCGCCGCCACCATCCTTGCCGGTCGTCTCCAGCAGCCAGTTGGAATTGGACACGCCCTCGGCAATGCCCTTGGCGCTGACGAGTTCGCCGACGTCGTAATGGGAAATGAGCTCGGCAAGATCCTCCGCCGAAAGCTGCGTATAGACTGCCACCTGGGTGCTACTCCGTCAGCTGGCGCGGCAGCTTGAAGACCATCTTCTCTTCGGCGGTAACGACTGGCCGCTCCTCCACCTGCCGCAATTCGGCCAGTCGGTCGATAACCTCGCGCACCAGCGCTTCGGGTGCGGAAGCCCCGGCGGTGAGGCCGAGCGTTTCCACGCCTTTCAGCCAGCCCGCCTCGATCTCCGATCCGCGCTGGATCAGCTTGGCCGGCGTGCCGCAGCGTTCGGACACTTCGACAAGGCGCAGCGAGTTGGAGGAATTGGGCGCGCCGATCACCAGCACCAGGTCCGCCTTGGGCGCGATTTCCTTCACCGCCGCCTGACGATTGGAGGTGGCGTAGCAGATATCCTCCGCCTTGGGCGCGACGATATCGGGATAGCGTTCGGTAAGCGCAGCGATGATTTCCGCCGTGTCGTCCACCGAAAGCGTGGTCTGCGTGAGGAAGGACAGCTGCTTGCCTGCGGGCACTTGCAGCTCCGCGACATCTTCCACCGTTTCCACCAGCGTCATGTCACCCTCGGCGACCTGACCGAACGTACCGATGACTTCCGGGTGCCCCTTGTGGCCGATGAACAGGATATGCCGCCCCGCCTCGATCTGGCGTTCGGCCTGGCGGTGGACCTTGGACACCAGCGGGCAGGTGGCATCGACATAGATCATCTCGCGCCGTTCGGCCTCTGCCGGAACGCTTTTGGGAACGCCGTGGGCGGAAAAGACCACCGGCACGCCTTCGGGCACTTCGCTCAGCTCCTCGACGAAGACCGCGCCCTTGGCGCGCAGCCCGTCCACCACATAGCGGTTGTGGACGATTTCATGCCGGACATAGACCGGTGCGCCATAGCGTTCGAGCGCGCGCTCGACGATTTCGATTGCGCGGTCCACGCCAGCGCAAAAGCCGCGCGGGGCAGCGATCAGCACGGTCAGCGGCAGCTTTTCGGTCTCGCTGACGGTTTCGGGAAAGGGGGCGTTCATATCCGCGCTCCTAGCTGTTGTCGCCCGCGAGTGAAAGGGGTAGGGCCTTCGCCCAAGATAAGGACTAAGGACCGGGAATGAAGCTTCGAAGTGCAGTGATTGTCGCCGCTGGTGCCGCCATGGCGCTCGCCGGATGCAAGAGCGAAGGCGATATCGTCGTGCAGCAAGGGGTGGGCATCACCGCGCTGCGGTCCGTCTGCCCCGCCGTGGGCATTCCCGACCATACCGGCGACATCACCCTGTTCTCTCCCGCCAGCGCAACCACCGCCGATGCGATCGACGTGACGGCGGTGATCACCAATGTCCGCGCCAATTGCGATGAATCGGGTGCCGAGGTCTATTCCACCGCGACCTTCGATGTGCAGGCGCAGCGCCGCGATGTGAGCGGTACGCGCACAGTCGAAATTCCCTATTTCAGCACCGTGATGCGCGGCGGCAGTTCGGTGGTTGCCAAGCGCCTCGGGACCGTGACGCTCAGTTTTGCCGATGGCGAGGCGCGGGCCAGCGCCATGGGCACGGCCGGCGCGGTGATCGACCGGACGGAGGCAACGCTGCCCGCCGATATCCGCGAGATCATCACCCGCACGCGCCGTGCCGGCGATACGGATGCGGCGATCGATCCGCTGACCCGTCCGGAGGTACGCGCCGCGCTTGCCCGTGCGAGTTTCGAGCTGCTGGTGGGTTTCCAGCTGAGCGAGGACCAGCTGGCCTATAACGCCACGCGCTAAGTCGGGGGAGCCAAGGCGCTTTCGCCAGCCTGCCAAACAGGCTAACGGCGGCGCCTATGTCCGATACCAAGACCCTTTACGCCGCCTTTGCGGCCAAGATCGACGCCGTGCTTTCCGCGCTTGAGGCGGAGGCCGTGCTGCCGCCTGATTGCCCGCGCCAGAATGTCAGCGTGGAACCGCCGCGCGATCCCTCGCATGGCGACCTCGCGACCAACGCTGCGATGGTGCTGGCCAAGCAGGCCAAGACCAATCCGCGCGCGCTGGCCGAAAAGATCGTCGAGCACCTGACGCGTGACCCGCTGATCGAAAGCGCGGAGATCGCCGGGCCGGGCTTCATCAACCTGCGCCTTGCCGACACGGCCTGGCTGGAGGAACTCGCCGCCATCGCCAAGCTGGGCGCGGAATATGGCCGCTCCACCATCGGCGCGGGCAAGCGGGTGAACGTGGAGTATGTCTCCGCCAACCCGACCGGACCCATGCATATGGGCCATTGCCGCGGCGCGGTGGTGGGCGATGCGCTGGCGAGCCTGCTCGAATATGCCGGGCACGATGTGATCCGCGAATATTACGTCAACGATGCCGGCGGGCAGGTGGACGTGCTCGCCCGCTCCGCCTTCCTGCGGTACAAGGAAGCGCTGGGCCACGATATCGGGGCAATCCCGGAGGGCCTCTATCCCGGCGATTACCTCAAGCCTGTTGGCGAGGCGCTGGCCAAGGAGCTGGGCGACCGCTTCGTGGACGAGCCCGAAGACGAATGGCTGCCCATCTTCCGCGCGCAGGCGGTGACGGCGATGATGGAGCAGATCCGCGCCGACCTCGCCCTGCTGGGCATCAAGCATAACGTCTTCTCCTCCGAAGCCGCGCTGCAAATGGCGGGCAAGCCGGAGCAGGCGGAGAAATGGCTGCGCGAACACGACCTTGTCTATGATGGCGTTCTGGAGCAGCCCAAGGGCAAGGTGCTGGACGATTGGGAGCCAGTGGAGCTGCCGCTGTTCCGCTCGACCAGGTTCGGGGATGACCAGGACCGGCCGATCAGGAAGTCGGACGGCAAATGGACCTATTTCGGCGCCGACCTCGCCTATCACATGCAGAAGGCTGAGGGTGCGGACGAGCTGATCGATATCTGGGGCGCCGACCATGCGGGCACGGTGAAGCGGATCAAGGCCGCCGTCGCCGCTCTGTCCGAGGGACAGGGCAAGCCCATCCCCTTCGACGTGAAGCTGGTGCAGATGGTCCAGCTGCTGAGGAATGGCGAGCCGGCCAAGATGTCCAAGCGCTCCGGCAATTTCGTCACCATTGCCGACATGGTGGAGGAAGTGGGCAAGGACGTGGTGCGTTTCACCATGCTGACCCGCAAGCCCGACGCGCAGATGGATTTCGACTTCGCCAAGGTGGTGGAGACGTCGAAGGACAATCCTGTTTTCTATGTCCAGTATGCCCATGCGCGGATCTGTTCGACCCTGCGCAAGGGTGCGGCGGAGGGGCTGGAACCCTCCGATGCGGACCTGTCGGGCCTTGGTGCGGACGAGATGGCCCTGATCGCGCAGGCTGCGCAATTCCCGCGTGAGGTTGAGGCCGCCGCCAAGGCGCGCGAACCGCACCGCATCGCCTTCTATCTCTATGATTTGGCCTCCGCTTTTCACAGCTACTACAATCTGGGCAATGACGATGCGCAGAAGCGGATCATCCTGGCACAGGACCCGGCGCTTTCTGCGGCAAGGCTTTTCCTCTCCGTCCAGATCGGGCAAGTATTGCGCAATGGGCTCGCCCTTTTGGGCGTGGACGCTGTCGAGGAGCTGTAGTGGATGAGCTGGCCGAACGGGGATGAGGGCAAGGACGATGCCGCCGATCTCGGGGCGGATAGCACCTATGAGGCTGATGAGCAGCTTGCGCTCAGCGATGACGACGATGCTCTTCCATGGCTCGAATCGGATGAGGATTACGAGGAAGAGGGCGGCGATTACCGCATCCTGATCTTCGGCGCGGTCGCTGTGCTGATGCTGGCCGGCATCCTGTTCGGTGTGAGCCAGTTCCTTGGCAGTAGTGCGACGCAGGGCGAGATCGTCGCCGATGGCAGCACGATCGAGGCGCCGGACGAACCCTACAAGATGCGCCCGGAAGATCCCGGTGGCACCGAGGTGGCGGGCACCGGCGACGTCAGCTTCCAGGTTGGTGAGGGCCAGGAAACCGTGGGCCAACTGGCCGCGGGCGAAGTGCCGAGCCCGTCTATCGATGTGGACCAGCAGCGCAGCGGCGATGAAACGCCTGCTCCCGCTCCCGCGCCGAGCCCGTCCCCGACGCAGGCTGCGCTGAGCGGTGTGGGCGTGCAGGTGGGCGCCTTTTCCACCCGCCAGTCCGCCGAAAGCGGCTGGAGCCAGCTGAGCAACCGCTATTCCGTACTGCAGGGCCACAATCACCGCATCATCGAAGGGCGGGCCGATAGCGGTGTGATCTATCGCCTGCAGGCCGTCACGGCCAATGCCGATGCGGCGGATGCCTTGTGCCGTTCGATCCGCAATGCGGGTGGCGATTGCCAGGTCAAGCGCTGACACGGGGCTGCAATCCACAATATTGTGGTGTCGGGGGCGATCTTGCGCCCCCTGTCCACATCATCTGGTGGTTAAGCGCTTGCGGGGGTGCGTCTTTCCTGCGAATTTCACCTGCATGACGCCTGCCATTTTCGGTATCGCCGGTCTCTCGCTGAGCGAGGAGGAACGCGCCTTCTTCAAGGAGGCGGACCCGGCGGGCTACATATTGTTCGGCCGGAACGTCGAAAACCGCGAGCAGCTGCGCGCGCTGACCGATGAATTGCGCAGCATCCACGGGCGCGAGCGCCTGCTTATCTCGATCGACCAGGAAGGCGGCCGCGTGGCGCGGATGAAGCCGCCTGTCTGGGATGCCTATCCGCCCGGCTGGGCCTTTGCCGAATTGTGGCAGCAAGCCCCCGCCAGCGCGATCGAGGCGGTGCGGGCTAATTCGCAATTGCTCGGCATGGACCTTGCCGAAGTGGGCATCTCGGTCGATTACACCCCCCTGCTCGATGTGCGCGAGGCAGGCGCGCATGACGTGATCGGCGACCGCGCCCTGGGTGACGAGCCGAAGCAGGTGGCGGCGCTGGGCCGCGCCGTGTTGGATGGTCTTTCCCGCGCAGGCGTCACCGGCTGCATCAAGCACATGCCGGGCCATGGCCGCGCCTCGGCCGATAGCCACAAGGAGCTGCCCGTCGTCAGCGCCAGCGCGGAGGAGCTGGAGCGCGATATCGCCCCCTTCCGCACGCTGAACGATGCACCCATCGCGATGAGTGCGCATATCCTCTTCAAGGCCTGGGACAAGGACAATCCGGCCACGCTGTCCAAGCGCATCGTCAAGGATATCATCCGCGGCGAAATCGGCTTTTCCGGCCTGCTGCTGACCGACGATATCGACATGGAAGCGCTCGACGGGACCATCCCCGAACGCGCCGAGGCGGCGATTGCGGCGGGCTGCGACGTGGTGCTCAATTGCTGGGCCAAGATGGACGACCAGGTCGGCATTGCCGAGCGCCTGCCCGCGATGGGCGTCGAGGTTGCTAAGCGCCTCGAAGCGGCGCTTGCTTACCCGAAGCCGCAACCGGCCGACCGTGCGGAACTGCTCGCCACCCGCGACGGCCTGCTCAAGATTGCGAGCGCGGCATGAACGAGGACGGCCTGATGTTCGGCGCCGAAGAGGCGGAGGCCGAGGGCGCCGATGAGTGGGGCGGCCCCGCCGCGCCCACGGAAAACACCGCTGCGCTCTATCTCGAACTCGATGGCTGGGAAGGGCCGCTGGACCTGCTGCTCGACCTCGCACGGCGGCAGAAGGTCGACCTGAAGTCGATTTCTATCCTCGCGCTGGTGGATCAGTATATCGTCTATATCGAGCGGGCCGAGGCGCTGAAGCTGGAGATTGCCGCCGATTACCTGGTGATGGCGGCCTGGCTCGCTTACCTCAAGAGCTCGATGCTGCTCCCGAAGGAGGAGCAGGAGGATCCCTCTCCCGAAGAACTGGCCCTGCGCCTGCAATTGCGGCTGGAACGCCTCGGCGCGATGCGCGATGCCGCCGCCCGGCTGATGGCGCGCGACCGCGTGGGCCGTGACGTCTTCGTTCGCGGTGCGCCGGAGGGGCTGAAGGTCCTGAGGAAGAACCAGTGGCAGTGCGATTGGTATCAGCTCGTGCGTGCCTATGGGCAGGTCAAGCTGCGGACGGAGCCGGTGGTGCACATGGTCGCCAACCGCCCGGTGATGACGCTCGATTCGGCGATCGACCGCGTCTCCGCCATGCTCGGCGTAACGCTGGACTGGATGGAATTGCGCAGCTTCCTGCCCGGTGATGCAGAGCCTCGGCTGAAGAAATCCGCGCTTGCTTCCAGCTTCGTCGCCGCGCTGGAGCTGGCGAAGATGGGCAAGGCGGAACTTCGCCAGGAGGAGATTTTCGGACCGCTGCATCTGAGGCGCGTGAAGGCATGAGCGATACACCCTCCGATCTCGCCCGCGCGGTGGAAGCGACCTTGTTCGCGGCGGAAGAGCCGATGTCGGCGGACCAGATTTCCGCCCATCTCGAAGGTGCCGACGTGCGCGAGGTCCTGCGCGAACTGGCCGAACATTACGAGGGCCGCGGCATTGCGCTGGTCGAGCGTGGGCGGCGCTGGCAATTCCAGACCGCGTCCGACCTCGCCCACCTGCTGCGGCGCGAGAAGGAACAGCTCCGCCGCCTTTCGCGCGCGGCCACCGAAGTGCTTGCCATCGTCGCCTATCACGAACCGGTCAGCCGCGCGGAGATCGAGGCGATTCGCGGCGTGCAGACCTCCTCCGGCACGCTCGATGTGCTGATGGAGGCAGGCTGGGTGCGCGCGGCAGGACGGCGCGAAGTACCCGGACGGCCGGTAATTTATGCGACGACCCCTGAATTTCTGTCACATTTCGGGCTCAAGACGCGCCGTGACCTGCCGGGAATCGATGAGCTGAAGGCTGCCGGCCTGCTCGACCCGGTCGACGACGCCTTTGATGACATGATGGAGCAGCAAGCCGCGGAAACCGAAGCGCCCGAAGCGGATGATGACAGCGGCCAGAGCGACGAAACGCCCGATTTCGTCGACGATACAGAGACGCTGGAAAACCCCGAATAAAGCGCCTAGACTCTGGCTTCTGACGATTTCGGAGAGTTTCTAGTGAATATCGGACCAGTCCAGATCCTGATCATCGCGCTGGTGATCCTCATCCTGTTCGGCCGCGGCCGGATTTCGGAGATGATGGGCGATTTCGGCAAGGGCGTGAAAAGCTTCCGCAAGGGCCTCTCGGAGGAGGATGAAGCGGGCAAGGCTGAAGCGGCCAAGATCGTGCACGACGCGAAGCCCGCTTCCGAAACGGTCGAGAGCGCTCCGGCGGACAAGACCTCGAACTAAGCTTCTGACGGGCGCCGCCTGACATGTTTGATATCGGCGCACAGGAAATCCTGCTGATCGTGGTCGTGGCGATTCTCGTCATCGGCCCGAAGGATATGCCTGCTGCATTGCGCGTCGCGGGCCGCTGGATCGGCAAGATGCGGCGCATGTCGGCGCATTTCCGCACCGGCCTCGATTCCATGATTCGCGAGGCGGAGATGGAGGAGATGGAAAAGAAGTGGAAGGCGCAGAACGAGAAGATCATGCGCCAGCACCCCAATGGCGGCCCGGCCGAGATGGAGCAGACGGGGGCCTATCCGCCCCCTAAGAAGGGCGACGCCCAGCCTGAGGCGCCCAAGCCGGACGCAGAGCCCGACCCAGCGGCAGGCGCCAGCGCGGAAAGCGCGGCACAAGTCGAACCTGCGCCTGATGTCGATGAAGGATCGCCCAAGGCATGAGCATCCCGGTCCGTCATTGCGAGCGAAGCGAAGCAATCCAGTCCCAAGCGATATTCTTTCTCGCGACGTCTGTAACTGGATTGCCACGTCGCCTTGCGGCTCCTCGCAATGACGAAGCAGCTGAGGCTAATCCATGGCCATGAAGCTCAAGGATCTCGACGAAACGCAGGCCCCGCTGCTCGACCATCTGATCGAGCTGAGGAAGCGGCTGGTGCGCGCCGTGATGGCACTCGCCGTTGCCTTTGCCGTCTGCCTCTATTTCGCCGACGACATCTTCGGCATCCTCGTGCGCCCGCTGGTCCAGGCCTTTCCCGCGGGCGAGGGGCGGCTGATCTTCACCCGCCTCTACGAAGCCTTTTTCGTCGAGATCAAGGTGGCGCTGTTCGCCGCTTTCTTCCTCAGTTTCCCGATCATCGCCAACCAGCTCTGGGCCTTTATCGCGCCTGGTCTCTATGCGCGCGAGAAGAAGGCTTTCCTGCCTTTCCTGCTGGCCACGCCGGTGCTGTTCGCCATGGGCGCGAGCCTTGCCTATTTCGTGGTCATGCCCACCGCCTTCACCTGGTTCCTCGGCTTCCAGGGCGAGGCCGGCGGGCTGGAGAGCGAAGCGCTGCCGACCATGGGCGAATATCTCGACCTGGTGATGCGCTTCATCCTCGCCTTCGGGGCAAGCTTCCTGCTGCCGGTGCTGCTGCTGCTGTTGAACCGCGCGGGCATTGTCAGCCGCGCGCAGCTGGCGGGCGCGCGCCGCTATGTGCTGGTGGCGATCCTGATCATCTCCGCCATCATCACCCCGCCCGATGCGGTCAGCCTGCTGATCCTGGCCGCGCCGCTCTACCTGCTGTTCGAAGGCTCGCTGCTGGTGATGTATTTCAGCGAGAAGAAGGACGCGGAGATGGCCGGGGACGAGGACGCCGACGACGAGAGCGAGAACGAAGCCGAGGCGATCGAGGCACCGAAGGAAGGCTAAGGCCTACTCCGCTTCCTCCGCCTGCCACACACGGCGCCCGGCGATCCAGGTCTGCAGGATGTTCACATCACGCAGCATGTCCGCATTGAGGATCAGCGGATCGTCATCGAGCACCAGGAAATCGGCCCTTTCGCCCACGGCCAGCGATCCGAAACGCCCCTCGGCAAAACCCGCATAGGCCCCGCCTGCCGTATAGGCGGCGAGCGCCGTCTCGCGGCTTACCGCCTCTTCCGGACGCCAGCCGCCCAGCGGCTCGCCATTCGCATCGGTGCGGCTGATCGCGACCGCCAGTCCCTCCAGCGCATCGGCTGCCTCGACCGGCGCATCCGATCCGAAAGCGAGCGGCGCGCCCGTCGCTGCGATTGAGCGCCATGCATAGGCGCCCGCCAGCCGGTCCGGCCCCAGCCGCGCCTCCGCCATCAGCCGGTCGGAGGTCTGATGGACGGGTTGCATGCTGGCGATGATGCCGTGTTGCGAGAACAGCGGGATGTCCACGGGATCGACGATCTGCGCATGCTCGATGCGCCAGCGCCGGTCGCCGGTGAAATCGGCGGAGAGTTGGTCGATCGCGGCGAGAGCCTCCGCATTGGCACCATCGCCGATCGCGTGGATCGCCACCTGGAAGCCGTCCATCGCAGCGCGGCTCATCAAATTGCGCAGCTGCGTGCCGTTGATGACCTGCAGCCCGCGATTGCCCACATCGTCGTGGTAATCCTCTTTGAGCACCGCCCCGCGCGATCCCAGCGCGCCGTCGAGCCACAGCTTCACGCCGTTCAGGCGCAGCCGGTCCTCATAAAGCCACGTCGTCGGGCCGGTGCCGCCGATCAGCAGCATCTCCGGAACGCTGGCGGCATAGGACATGACGCGCAATTGCAGCCGCCCGGTATCGCCCGCGCGGCGGAAGGTCATCCAGTCCTCGATAGCGGTGCCCATATCGGCGACCGCGGTCACGCCGTGGGAAAAGAATTCCTGCTGCGCCTCGTGGAAGGCGAGGTCGCGATCCTCGGGGCGGGGAGGGGGCACCTGCGCGTTGACCAGCGCCATCGCATTGTCGACCAGCACGCCGGAGGGTTCGCGCGATCCGGCCAGCCGCACGATCCGGCCGCCTTCGGGATCTGGCGTCCGCGCGGTGATCCCGGCGGCGCGCAGGGCGGCGGAGTTGGCCCATACCGCATGGCCGTCCACCCGTTCGAGCACGATGGGCCGGTCCGTCACCGCGTCGAGCTCGGCGGCGGTGGGAAAGCGCCCCAAGCCCCAGATCTCCTGGTTCCAGCCGCGCCCGACCAGCCAGGGCCGGTTGGGGAAACGGGCGGAATATTCGGCCACCAGCGCCTGCGCCTCTTCCAGGCTCTTTGTCTGGCTCAAATCGAGCGTCAGCTTGGACAGGCCCAGCGACATCACATGCGCGTGGCTGTCGATCAGGCCGGGAATGACCACGCGGCCCTGCATGTCCTCGTAATAGTCGACCTCGCCTTCGGGCCGGTCGCCGAAATCGAGCAGCTGGACGATCCGCCCCTCTTCATCGACCACCATGCCGGCGAAACGATCCACGCTGCCGTCGCGGTGGATGGAGATGCCCTCGACATTGTCGAAATGCGTGTCGGCGAGCGCGGGGGTGGGAAGGGCGAACAAAGCAATCGCCGTCATTGCGAGGAGCGAAGCGACGCGGCAATCCAGGGCCGTTGCGCGCTGCCGCTCTGGATTGCCGCGGGGCCGTTGGCCCCTCGCAATGACGGTCCTGAAGCCAATCATGCCGCGGCCTCCGGAAGGTGACGGATCAGGGCGGAGGTATCCTGACGACTGCCGCCCATGGCCTGCACCTGCGCATAGAACTGGTCGACCAAGGCGGTGACGGGGAGCGAGAGGCCAGTATCCTTCGCCTCTGCCAAGACGATGGCGAGGTCCTTGCGCATCCAGTCGACCGCAAAGCCGAAGTCGAATTCGCCCTTCGCCATCGTGTCCCAGCGATTGTCCATCTGCCAGCTCTGCGCCGCGCCGCCGCTGATCGCTTCGAACACCTTGCCCATGTCGAGCCCGCTCGCCTGTGCCAGCCGCACGCCTTCGGAAAGGCCCGCCAGCAGTCCGGCGATGCAGACCTGGTTCACCGCCTTCGCACCCTGTCCCGCGCCCGCTGCGCCGATATGGACGATGCGCGCGGCATAGGCCTGCATGACCGGCTGCGCCTTGGCCATGGCAGCGTCCGATCCGCCGCACATGATGGAAAGCTTGCCGTTCTCCGCACCCGCCTGTCCGCCGGAAACGGGCGCATCGACCGTCATCAGGCCCAGCCGCTCCGCCTCTGCCGCGATGCGCCGCGCGATGGCGGGGCTGACGGTCGTGTGATCGACGAACAAAGCGCCCGGTTTCATTGCCGCCAGCGCGCCGCTGTCTCCCAGCATGACCGAGGCGAGATCGTCGTCATTGCCGAGGCAGGCGAGCACCATATCCGCATCTCGCACGGCCTCGCTTGCGGAAGCGGCCAGCGTCACTTCCAAACCCTGCGCCTTGCAGCCCGCCAGCCAAGCCTCGCCCCGGCTTGCAGTGCGGTTCCATCCGGTGACCTTGAGCCCGGCGGCGGCGAGGTGGCGCGCCATGGGGCCGCCCATCACGCCAAGCCCCAGAAATGCGACATTTGTTCGTGCGTTCATGGGTGACGCTCTGCCTGCTTGACGCCAGCAAGGCAATCTTTGCTGACGGAAAGACACCAGCAGGGTTTCCCTTGCGCGAAAATCTGCGATAGGCCGCTGCCATGGACACGAGTACGACACTGGAAGCCAGGCTCGATATTGCCGATATCCGCGCCGCTGCGGATCGGATCGGCGATGCCGTCGTGCGTACGCCGACGCTGTACAGCAGGACGCTGTCGAAAATTACCGGCGCCGAAATCTGGCTGAAGTTCGAGAATTTGCAGTTCACCGCGGCCTATAAGGAACGCGGTGCTCTGAATGCCTTGCTGCTGCTGACCGAGGAGCAGCGCAAGAAGGGCGTGATCGCCGCCTCGGCCGGCAACCACTCGCAAGGCCTTTCCTATCACGGCAGGCGTCTGGGCGTTCCGGTCACCATCGTCATGCCGCGCACCACGCCCACGGTTAAGGTGATGCAGACGCAGGCCGTCGGCGGCAAGGTGGTGCTGGAAGGCGAGAATTTCGACGAGGCATATGCCCATGCGCGCAAGCTGGAAGGCGAGCTGGGGCTGACCTTCGTCCATCCCTTCGACGATCCCGATGTCGCGGCGGGGCAGGGCACGGTCGCGCTCGAATTGCTGGAAGACGCGCCCGAGATCGAGACGCTGGTGGTGCCCATCGGCGGCGGCGGCCTCATCTCCGGCATGGGCACGGTGGCGAAGGCCATGGCCGAAGAGCTGGGCCATCCGATCGAGGTGATCGGCGTTCAGGCGCGCCTATACCCCTCCATGTATGGCCACATAAAGGGCGAGGACCTGCCCTGTGGCGGCGACACTCTGGCCGAGGGTATCGCGGTGAAGGAGCCGGGCACTTATACGCGCCAGATCATCCGCAATGTCGTCGACGATATCGTGCTGGTGGAAGAGCCGCATCTGGAAGAGGCGGTCTCGCTGCTGCTGCAGATCGAAAAGACCGTGGTCGAAGGCGCGGGCGCGGCGGGGCTTGCCGCGGTGCTGGCACATAAGGAGCGGTTTGCCGGCAAGAAGGTCGGGCTCGTCCTGTGTGGAGGCAATATCGATACGCGCCTGCTCGCCAATGTGCTGCTGCGCGACCTTGCCCGTTCGGGCCGCCTCGCGCGCTTGCAGATCACCTTGCAGGACCGGCCCGGCGCGCTGTTCAAGGTGATGCGCCTGTTCGACGTGCACAATGTGAACATCCTGGAAATCTACCACCAGCGCATTTTCACCAACCTGCCGGCCAAGGGCCTTGTCACCGATATCGAGTGCGAGGCGCGCGACCGCGAGCAGCTGGAAGCGCTGATTTCCGACCTTCGCGGACAAGGATACTCGGTCAGCCACGTTGAACTGAACTGACAAAATTGACCCGATTCGGGGCGCATCGTGCTGTTCGCGTGGCTGCCTGTTGAAATTAACCCTGCATTTGCTGCTTTTTATGGTTAATGTGATTTCAACCAGCGAATCCGGTGTACAACATAGCACCACTTCGCTCGTTTGGATCAGACCGCAGGCAGCAAGGACCGCCAAGACCCGTGACGGCTCCAGTTCGATTTCCCCGCTTCTTCGTGACGAGCCCTGCGCCGTGCCCATATCTGCCGGGCAAGACGGAGCGGAAGGTATTTACCGAGCTGAAGGGCGGTCATGCCGAACAGCTGCATGATGCGCTGAGCCGCATCGGCTTCCGCCGCAGCCAGACGGTCGCCTATCGGCCCTCCTGCGTCGATTGCCGCGCCTGTGTTTCGGTCCGCGTGGTGGCGGAAGAATTCCAGCCCTCGGCCAGCCAGCGCAAGACGCTGCGCCGTAACGAAGACCTGGTCGTCACCGAGTGCCGCCCCTGGGCGACGTCCGAGCAATACCAGCTGCTGCAGAAGTACCTCGGCAGCCGCCATCCCGGCGGCGGCATGGCCGCCATGGACGAGGTGGATTATGCCGACATGGTGGAACACACTTCGGTTTCCAGCTTTATCATTGAATACAGGGAGCCTTCTGCCGATGGCCGGCCCGGTCGACTGATCGCGGCCTGCCTGACCGACCGGCAGGGGGACGGGCTGTCAATGATCTACAGCTTTTACGATCCGGATATCGAGGGACGCAGCGGGCTTGGAAATTTTGTCATCCTTGACCACATCCGCCGCGCGGCAGAGGCGGGGCTGCCCTATGTCTATCTCGGATACTGGGTCGAGGGATCGCCGCGCATGCAGTACAAGGTGCGTTATCGGCCGCTCGAGCAACTCGGCCCCGATGGCTGGCGCCGCATGTCGCAGGACGAGCAGTCCGGCCTTATCTCCTCGCTCGGCGAAAAAGGCGGCAAGCCTCCCGAAGGCGGTTCGAAAGATGGCGCTCCCGGGGAGCAGAAGCAGTACAAGCTCGCCTGAGCGAGACAGCGCCGCCACTATTTCCATGACCCGCTGCGCAACCGCGCTTGCCCTGTGCCTTGGCCTGCTTTCTCAGCAGCTGGCGGCGCAGGACATGTCTGCTCCCGCCTCACTCGAAGAGCTTATCCCCGATTCCGCGGTGGAGGACCCCGAAGGCTGGGCGCAGCAGGGCGACCAGCCGGACCTCCCTTCCCCCGACGATGGCCCCGTGCCTGAGCTGGAAGCGGATTCGCCGATGGAGGCCATGCCGCTCCTGACGATCGAAGCGCCCGAAGACCTCCAGCTGCCCGATCCCGACCCGGTCGAAGCGGACGAGCCGGTCGAATTCGCCACTTTTGAGGACGTCATCCCGCCGCTTCCTGAAGGCAGCGGGGAGAGGATTTCGGACGAACTGGTGCTGGTCTTCCCGACCGAACGCTCGCTTTTCCCCGAGCGCGACGAATTCCTCGACCGGTTCAAGGCGCTTTCCACCATCGAGGGCCTCGATGATGACGGTAGCCAGGCCCGCCTCTCCGCGCAGGCGCGTGCTGACGAGGAGCTGTTGCAGCGCATGTTGCGCACCTATGGCTATTTCGATGGCCAGGTGATCCGCAGCGTCGTCTCTCCCGAGGATCGCCCCGACGCCGATTATGAAAGCTCCATCGCCCGCTTCGACATCATTCCCGGCAACCGCTTCACCATCGGCACCGTGGATCTCGGCAACCTCTCGCAGACGGGCACGGATTACGACGATTTGCGCGCCGCCTATGAGGTCTTCCCCGGCGATCCCCTCTCGCTCGATGCGATAACCGATGAACGCTATGATCTCGACACGGCGCTGGGCGAAAGCGGCTATCCCTTCGCCGCCATCGACGATCCCGAACTGCTGGTCGACCATGCGCGGGCCGAAGGCGATGTGACCATGCCGGTGACGCCGGGCGGCAAATATGTTTTCGGCAATGTCACCAGCAATCTCGATGATTTCCTCTCCGGCCGCCACCTGGCGCGGATCGCCCGCTTCGATCCGGGCGACACCTATAAGCGCAGTGACGAGATGGATTTGCGCCGCGCGATCCTTGCCACCGGCCTCGTCGGCTCGGTCTCGCTAACCCCGGTCGAGGTCGAAGCACCCAGCGAAGGCCAGCCGGGCACGGTGGACATGGAAGTCGAGATGACCAAGGCGCCCCTGCGCACCGTTGCCGGCTCGATCGGTTACGGTACGGAAGAAGGCATTCGCATTGCTGGCAGCTGGGAGCATCGCAACCTCTTCCCGCCAGAGGGCCTGTTCCGCGTGCGCGGCATTGCGGGCACGCGCGAGCAGCTGCTGGGCGCGACTTTCCGCAAGAACAATTTCCGCGGCCGCGACCGGATCCTGACGCTGGATGCCTTTGCCAGCACGCTCGATTACGAGGCTTACGACGCGCGCACCGCATCGCTTGTCGGCACTTATGAGCGCGTCAGCACGCTGCTGTTCCAGAAGCCGTTGAGCTGGTCGGTAGGCCTTGAGCTGGTGGCGACGGGAGAACGTGAAGCCGATGCCGATGGCGTGTTCGGCCCGCGCCAGACCTATCTCATCGCCGCCCTGCCGCTTTACGCGCAGATCGACACCAGCGACGATCTGCTCGATCCCACCAGGGGCTTCCGCGTTTCGGGCCGGGTCTCGCCGGAGATTTCGCGCAGCGACAGCAGCGAGACCGTCTATGTCCGCAACCAGGCGGACTTCTCCTATTACCAGCAGATGAGCGACAGCTTGGTGCTGGCCGGGCGCGCGCGGTTCTCGTCCATCCCCGGCGCATCGGTCGAGGATATCGCCCCTTCCCGCCGCATCTATGCCGGCGGCGGCGGATCGGTGCGTGGCTATGGCTATCGCGAGATCGGTCCGCGCAATAGCGAGGGCGATCCGACGGGTGGCCTGTCCGCAGTCGAATTCTCATTGGAAGCGCGCATCCGCACCGGCATGCTGGACGGTACGCTGGGCGTGGTGCCTTTCGTCGATGCGGGCAGCGTGGGTGACGATGCCTTGCCCGACTTCCGCAGCATCAAGTTCGGTGCGGGCATTGGCCTGCGCTATCATTCGGGTTTCGGGCCGATCCGGCTCGACGTCGCCTTCCCGCTCAATCCCGGCCCCAATGACGCGGCGGTCGCGGTCTATGTCGCGCTGGGGCAGGCCTTCTGATGGCGGACCAGCCGGTTATCGAGGATGAAAGCGTGGAGCGCCGGGCCTCCCGCTGGCCGCGTCCGTTGCGCTGGCTGGGCTACGGCTCGCTCGGCATCTTCCTGCTGCTGCTGGCCCTCATCGCCTTCCTCCACACGCCGCCGGGGCGCCAGTTGATTGTCGACCAGATCGCCAAGGTTTCGCCTGCATCGGGCCTGTCGGTTGAGGTGGAATCGATCGAGGGATCGGTTTTGTGGAGCGCGACTTTCAACGATGTGAAGCTGCGCGATGCCAATGACACGCTGTTTCTCGAAGTGCCGCGCGTCGATCTCAACTGGCGGCCGTGGAAGTGGTTCTTCACCGGGCTCGATGTCCGCCACCTCGTCCTCAGCGACGGCACGCTTTACGCTGCGCCCGAACTGATCCCCGGCGATCCCGACGCGCCGCTCCTGCCCGATTTCGATATTCGCGTGGACCGGCTGGTGATCGAGGATCTCACCGTGGCCGAGGGCTTGCTGGGTGAGGAGCGGGTGATCCAGTTCCGCACCGAGGCGGACATTCGCAGTGGCCGTGTCTTCCTCGATGCCGATGGCGAATTCGGCGGTGGCGACGTCTTCGGCTTCCTGGTGGAGGCGGAACCCGATGGGGACGTCTTCGATCTCGATCTCGACTGGCGTGCACCCGTGGGCGGGTTCCTCGCCACCATGGTCGGGGCGGAGGAAGAGCTTGTCGTCAGCATCAAGGGGGATGGCAGCTGGACATCGTGGAAGGGGGACCTGCTGGCGGTGCAGGGCGGCGACGACCTGCTCGATTTCGATATTTACAATGAGACGGGCCAGTACCGCCTCGTCGGCCAGGCTTTCCCTGGCGATTACGTCTCCGGCCTTCCGGCCAGGGCGCTGGGCAGCGAAGTGGCCTTCACCGCATCGGGCACGCTGGAGGACAGCACGCTGGACGGCAGCTTTGCCCTGCGCGGCAAGGGCATCGACCTCGACGGCAGCGGCGGCATCGACCTGGCGGATAATCGGTTCGAGGACATGACGCTCGAAGCTGCCCTGCTCGATCCCGAGCTGCTCGACGGCGTCGTGCTGGACGATGCAACAATGCGCGCGGACCTCAATGGCGCCTTCAGCGAACTGGAAGTGCCGCATGAACTGCGCATCGGGACGATCACCGCCGGTACGATCGTCTTTGCCGATATCGTGCAGGAAGGCACGATCAGCTTCGAGGGTGAGCGCATGATCCTGCCGCTCGACATGCAGGTGGGGCGGGTCACCAGCGGGATCGATCTGTTCGATCCGCGCCTCGTCGGCGGCAATATCTCCGGCACGCTTGCCTATGCTGGCAGCACGCTCAATTCCGATGACCTTTCGATCAGCTTCCCCGGCATGGATGCGCGGCTGGGCATGCGGGGCAATTTCGACAATGGGTCATTCCGCTTCTCCGGCCCGGTGACGGCGGACGACCTTGCCTTTTTCGACATGGGGCTGGTCGATGCCGCCTCGCGGATCGACTTCGCCATCGGCGGCGGCGTGCCATGGACGCTCGATGCGACGGTGCAGGGCCGCATGCCGCGCGTTGACAACAGCACGATCGAGACGATCGCGGGCGAGAATATCCGTTTCGCGGGCGCGCTGGCGGTCAGCGAGACGCGGCCGCTCACCTTCTCCGACATGCGGATCGAGGGCAGCAAGCTCGACGCGCTGGTCGATGGGCGGCTGGAAGGCGGCGAGACGCTGATGACCGTCTCCGGCACCCATGCCGATTACGGCACCTTCGCAGGCGAGGCGCGGCTGGCCGGCGATGGGCCCTATGCCGACCTCGTCTTCGACAGCCCGCTGCCCGCCGCCGATCTCAGCAATGTCCGCGTGGCGCTGGCGCCGAGCGAGGACGGCTTTGCGATCGAAACCTCCGGCAATTCGCTGCTGGGCCCCTTCGACGGGCTGATCGATCTTGTCCTGCCCGAAGCGGGCGAAGCGCAGATCGGCGTGCGGCGCCTCGACGTGGCGGAAACGCGGGTCAGCGGCAACCTCCGCCTCGTCGAAGGCGGGGTGGCCGGTCGGCTCGCGCTCACACGCGGCGGCGTGGATGGCGTGATCGGCCTTGCCGCACGTCCCGGCGGGCAGGCCTTCGATGTCGAGCTGACCGCACGAAATGCGCGCTTCGGCACGGCGGACAGGCCGCTCACGCTGGCGCGGGCGGATATGGACATGCGCGGCTTCATCGGCGGGGAGGCGACGACGCTGGAAGGCGAGATGACCGCGCAGGGTATCAGCTGGGGCAATTTCTTCCTCGGCCGTATGGCTGTCGATGCGCAGCTCACCAACGGGGTCGGCACTTTCGATGCGGCGCTGGCCGGCCGTCGTGGCAGCCGGTTCGAGCTGCTTCTGAATGGCCAGGCGACTGGCGAGCGGATCGCCCTTGCCGCCGACGGTTCCTATGCCGGGGTGGACATCACCATGCCGCGCCGCGCGGTGCTGCTGCGGACCGATGATGGCGGCTGGCAGCTGCAGCGCACCCAGCTGGGCTATGGCGATGGCTATGCCGTCGTCGAAGGCCGCTTCGGCGGGGAAGCGCCTCCTGAAGGCCGTCTCAACCTGCTCGACATGCCGGTGGCGCTAGCCGATGTGGTGGCGGGCGATCTCGGCCTCGGCGGTACGCTTTCGGGCGTCGTCGAACTGGCCGCCGATGAGGATGGCATGCCGATTGGCGAGGCGCGGGTGGTGGTCAACGACTTCACCCGCTCGGGCCTGCTCCTGACCTCGCGGCCCATCGACCTCGCGCTGGTCGCCGATCTCTCCGCCGACCTGCTGCAGGCGCGCGCGGTGATGGAAAATGGCAGCGGTATCGACGGCCGCGTGAACGCCCGCATCTCGAACCTGCCGCGCGAGGGCGGGCTGATGGCGCGGCTCTATGGCGGGGACCTGCTCGCGCAGCTGCGCTATGACGGGCCGGCAGAGGCGCTGTGGCGGCTCGCCGCGATCGACCTGCTTGATGTGACTGGTCCTCTCGAAGTCGCGGCCAATGCGCGCGGCACGCTCGCCAATCCGCAGGTGCGCGGATCGCTGCAGGGCGACAACCTCCATCTGCAGAGCGCGCTGACCGGCACCGACATCTCCGGCGTATCCGCGCGCGGCCGTTTCGACGGATCGCGGCTGCAGCTCACCTCTTTCTCCGGCGAGGCGCCCAATGGCGGACGCGTGAGCGGCAGCGGCTTTGTCGACCTTTCCAACATGACGCGCGAGCGTGGGCCGCAGATCGACATTCGCCTTGCCGCCAGCAATGCCCGCATCCTGCAATTGCCCGGCATGGGCGCGACGGTGACCGGGCCAATGCGCATCGTGTCCAGCGGGGTGGGCGGCACCATCGCCGGGCGCCTGACCGTGCGCGAGGCCGAGTGGCGGCTGGCGAGCGCGGATGAGGCGGTGGAGCTGCCCGATATTGCGATTACCGAGATCAACACGCCCGTCGATATCGCGCCGCCCGGCCGCGCCGGACAGCCCTGGCACTATCTGATCGATGCGCGCGCCACGCGCGGGATCAAGGTGGACGGGATGGGCCTCGACAGCGAATGGAGCGGCGACATCCGCCTGCGCGGCACAACCGCCGATCCGCGCATCGGTGGCGAGGTGCGGATCGTCCCGCGCCAGGGCTTCTACAGCTTTGCCGGGACGCGCTTCGAGATCACACGTGGGCGGATCGACTTCGACGAGGCAGCGCCGCCCGATCCTCGGCTGGACCTGCTGGCGGAATCGGGCGTCAACGGCATCGACGTCGATGTCACCGTGCGCGGCAGCGCCAGCCAGCCGGAGATCGCCTTCTCCTCCGTCCCCGCCTTGCCAGAGGAGGAGCTGCTCGCCCGCATGCTGTTCGGCGGCTCGGTTACCGACCTGTCCGCCACCGATGCACTGCAGCTGGGCGCGGCGCTGGCCAGCCTGCGCGGCGGTGGCGGGGTAGATCCGATCAACCGGCTGCGCAGCGCTATCGGGCTCGACCGGCTGCGCATCATGCCGGCCGATCCGGCGCTCAATCGCGGTACATCGGTTGCCCTTGGCAAGAACATCACCCGCCGCCTTTATGCCGAACTGGTCACTGACGGGCAGGGCTACAACGCCACCGAGCTGGAGTTCCGCGTGACCGGCTGGCTCTCGCTGCTCGGATCGATCAGCACGCTGGGCCGGGGCGAGGCTGCGGTCGAGATCAGCCGGGACTACTAGGCGCGAAGGCTAGCCTTTGCGGTAGAGCGCCGCCTCGGCCACGCGCCGGCGCACCAGCCCCTTCATCACCCGCCCGCCGGCATTGACCCAACGATCGAACTCGCGCGCGGCGCCCGCATGGTCGCCCGCCACATGTTTCCGTGTCAGCGTCGCCTTGCCGATCGCACCGGTATTGTAGTGGAAGCTGACCATGGCATCGAATTGCGCCTGCGACGTCGGCGCATCGCCGATCGCGCGCACGACGTCGCCCGCATAGCGGGCAAGGTCTGCCTCCAACCGCGCGTCGCATTGCGCCTGGGTCCACATTGTGCCGGGTCCAATACCCTTGCCCGTCGCGCCCCAGCCGATCGTCCAGGGATCGCCGCCTGTGCCGGGATCGGGATAGGCTTCCACCATCCCGTCCTGGCGGCGCTTCGCACAGCCTTCGAACTGGCGGATCAGCGCAATCCCGTCCGGCCCGACTACGCGCGGGGCAGGGGAGGACGATGGAACAGATGGCACACTGTCCTCGCGTAAATCGTCCACCGCGTGATCGATGGCATCGACCTCGCTCTGGCGAAAGCCGCGGCCAAGCATTGTGCGGACCGTATCGAACAGGGGCTTGCGGTTCATGTCATTCAGTCTCCGGCAATTGGTATAAGCCGGCTGCGCTAGGTATAGCCCCGCGCTGTAGGAAAGCGGAATCGCAAAGGATGGTGCCAGAGCTTGGCAATGCCTTGCCCGTTGTGGCAAGCCTGCCGCCGATGAAACTGCTTTCACCGCTCTACCGGCACCCACAGGATCGTCCGGCTGTCCGGGTTGCGGACGATGTCTTCGATTACGGTCGCCTGACCCGCGATATCGATGCGATGGCGCGCTGGCTGCGCTTGCACGGGCTGGAGCAGGGCGACCATGTCGGCCTCAACCACTACCGCAAGCATGTCACCACCTATTGGGAATGGATCATGCAGCTGGGCTGCCTGCGGGCTGGGCTGGCCAGCTCGATCGAGCTGGGAGCGCGCGCGGCTCAGGATCGCAAGGCGGTGCTGGGCTGGGAGGGAGACTTTGCCAATGCCGATCCCGGGGAGCAGCAGCTGGTGTTCGCGCCACAAGGGTCTGCGCCACTCGACGAACAGCTGGACATCCCCGATGCGGTCCTTCCCGATGATCTGGAGGAGCGCGCCCAGCGGATCTTCCAGACCTCCGGATCGACCGGGCTGCCCAAGTTGGTGCGGCTGGGGCGGGACGTGCTGCACTACCGCGTAGAGCAGGTCTGGCGCAGCGGTTATTTTGGTGCCGATGTCTGCATGCATGCGGCCTTCCGGCTGCTGGTCACGGCCGGCTTTCGCTACCCCCTGGCAGCGTGGCAGGCGGGCGGTGTGGTTGTGCTGAGGGCCCTCGCGCGCGAAGCGGCATCACCGGGGCCCTCTATCGCGGCGGCGAGTTTCATTGCGACTTCGCCTTTCCTCATGAACCAGCTGGCGCAGGCGCTGCCGGGCACCTTGCCCGGGCGGGAGCGCAGGACCATCCAGCTGGTCGGCGGGCGCACGCCGATCGACTTGCGAAACCGGCTGCTGGGGCAGATCGCCGGGCGGGTGCTGGTCGGCTACGGCACGACCGAGACCGGGCTGATCGCACAGGGTCGCAGCGCCGTGCTGGCGCGGCATCCGGGGGCTACCGGCTTCCTGGTCGACGGCGTGGAATTCGAGGTGGTGGACGCGGCGGGATTGCCGCTGCCCATTGGCGAGGAAGGCGATGTCCGTGTCCGCTCGCCCGGCATGATCGAGACGGAGTTGCGCAGCGCGGATGCTGCCGAGGGCCCCGGCTGGCGTGACGGCTGGTTCTATCCCGGCGATCGCGCGATCCTGTTCGAAGATGGCATGGTCGCGGTTACGGGCCGCAGTGCGGAAACGGCCAATCTTGGCGGCCTCACCATCCACCTGCCGCAGATCGAGGAGGCTGTCGCCAGCGTGCCGGGAGTTGCGGGCGTAGGCGCGGTGACGATCAATTCCGCTGCCGAGGACATATTGGTGGTGGGCGTGGAGGCCAAGGCCTCGCTGGACGAGACCGAGCTGCGCGCATCGCTCGCCCGCTTCTTTCCCGCCGAACAGCGCGTGTGGTTCGTGCAGCTGCCGCAGATACCGCGCAGCTCCATGGGCAAGGTTACGCGCGGGGCACTGCGCGATATGCTGAAGCGGGAGCTGGAGGCTTTTCGGAAGGCTGGGCAGACCGCCTGAGCGCAACTCTGTGTTGCACACGAAAAAGGGGCGCCCGGTTTCCCGGACGCCCCTTTTCGTTGGCGAACTGACCGCTGGGATCAGCTGCTGTAATACATGTCGTATTCGACCGGGCTCGGCGTCTGCTCGAAGCGATAGACGTCTTCCCACTTCAGTTCGATATAGGCTTCGATCTGGTCCTTGGTGAACACGTCGCCCTTCAGCAGGAACTCGTTGTCGGCTTCCAGCGATTCCAGGGCCTCGCGCAGCGAGCCGCAGACGGTCGGCACTTCGGCCAGCTCTTCCGGCGGCAGGTCGTAGAGGTTCTTGTCCATCGCCTCGCCCGGGTGGATCTTGTTCTCGATCCCGTCGATGCCGGCCATCAGCAGGGCCGAGAAGGCGAGGTAGGGGTTCGCCAGCGGATCGGGGAAGCGGAATTCGACGCGCTTGGCCTTCTCACCCGAACCGTAGGGAATACGGCAGGAAGCGGAGCGGTTGCGGGCCGAATAGGCCAGCAGCACGGGAGCCTCGAAGCCCGGCACCAGGCGCTTGTAGCTATTGGTGGTCGGGTTGGTGAAGGCGTTGATCGCCTTGGCGTGCTTCACCACGCCGCCGATGTAATGGAGGCAGGTTTCTGACAGGCCAGCATAGCCATTGCCTGCGAAGGTGGGCTTGCCGTCCTTCCAGATCGACATGTGGGTGTGCATGCCGGAGCCGTTGTCCATGCGGATCGGCTTGGGCATGAAAGTCGCCGTCTTGCCATAGGCCTGCGCGACCTGCTGCACGACATACTTGTAGATCTGCACGTGGTCGGCAGTCTGCACCAGCGTGCCGAAAGTGATGCCCAGCTCATGCTGCGCGGCGGCCACTTCGTGGTGATGCTTGTCCATGGGCAGGCCCATTTCGGCCATCGTGGAGACCATTTCCGCGCGGATATCCATGCAGCTGTCGACCGGAGCGACGGGGAAATAGCCACCCTTGGCGCGCGGGCGGTGAGCCAGGTTGCCGGCTTCGTATTCCTTGCCGGTATTGGTCGGCAGCTCGATATCGTCGATGGCGAAGCCCGAGCCGGCATAGCCGTCCTCGAAGCGGACATCGTCGAACATGAAGAATTCGGGTTCCGGGCCGACATAGACGGTGTCGCCGATGCCGGTGGACTTCAGGTAAGCTTCGGCGCGCTTGGCGGTCGAACGCGGGTCACGCGCGTAGAATTCGCCGTTGGACGGTTCCACGATGTCGCAGTTGATGACCATCATCGGCGTGGCGCTGAAGGGGTCGATCCACACGGCATCGAGGTCCGGCTTCAGGATCATGTCGGACTCGTTGATGGCTTTCCAGCCCTCGATCGAGGAGCCGTCGAACATCATGCCTTCTTCCAGCATGTCCTCGTCCACCACGCTGGCGCACATCGACAGGTGCTGCCACTTGCCCTTGGGATCGGTGAAGCGGACATCGACCCATTCGATCTCCTCGTCCTTGATCCGCTTAACGATCTTGGATGCACTCGACATGACTTTTCCTTCCTTGATCACTTGATCTGTGTCGGTTGGTATTGCGGCCGGCTGGTCCCGGCTCGATCTGGTAATGTTGCGGTCTAGATCGCAGCGTCGTCCTGCTCGCCGGTACGGATGCGCAGGGCGGTGGCGATGTCGGAGACGAAGATCTTGCCGTCGCCGATGCGGCCGGTCTTGGCGGCGCCGGCGATGGCTTCCACCACGTTTTCGGCCATGGCGTCCGGCACCACGACTTCGAGCTTCACCTTGGGCAGGAAGTCGACGACATATTCGGCGCCGCGATAGAGTTCGGTATGGCCCTTCTGGCGGCCGAAGCCCTTCGCTTCGGTAACAGTGATGCCGGATACGCCCACTTCGTGCAGCGCGTCCTTCACCTCATCCAGTTTGAACGGCTTGATAATCGCTTCGATCTTTTTCACGTCTGTCCCGTCTTTCGGTCCCGAATATGCCCCTGGCCATGTCCGGCCACCGGCCCGATCAATGTCTACCCGGGCCAATTCATGAAAAGAGGGTTTCAAGAATCATGCCAAGGTCCGGCGCAAGGGGGTAGACAATCGCGCAGCGTTCCGAAAGGGCGGATTCGCAAGAATGGAATCATTTTTGCAAATGTGCCGAAACAAAACTACGGCACGACTAGCTGAAAGTTGCCCAAAATTTTGGCAGAGACCTGCCCAATATTTAGGCAACAACCAACTTTAGAGCCGCAATCCTGCAGTTTCCTCGCAGCCCGCCATCAAGTTGAGCGATTGCACTGCCGCGCCACTCGCACCCTTGCCGAGATTGTCGAGTACGGCCACCAGCCGTGCCTGGTCGCCCGCCTCGTCGGAAAAGACATAGAGCGTCAGCTTGTCGCTGGGTTCGGCGGATTGCCGCAGCAGCAGTTCGGACGGGTTCTCCTCCGCCACTTCGACCACCGGGCTGTCGGCATAATATGCCTTCAGCGTTTCATGCAGCTGCGAGGGCTTGGCGGCCGCGCGCATGGCTTCGAGCGCCACCGGCACTTCCACCACCATGCCGCGATGGGCAGGGATCACGGCGGGCGAGAAGACCGGCGGATGGGCGAGGCCCACCCGCTGCTGCATTTCCGGAATATGCTTGTGGCCCAGCGTCAGCGCATAGCTGCGAAAGGCGATGTCGCGATCCTCCTCAAACCGTTCGATCAGCGACTTTCCGCCGCCTGAATAGCCGGAGACCGCATGGACCGAATAGGCCCATTCGCGCGGCAGCAACCGTTCGCGGATCAGCGGGGTCATCAGGGCGATGAAGCCAGTGGAATAGCAACCCGGATTGCTCACCCGGTCGGCACCTGCGACCACCGGGCGGCCGACGATCTCGGGAAAGCCGTAGATCCAGCCCGAGGCGGTACGATGCGCGGTGCTGGCGTCGATTACCCGGGTCTTGCTGCCCTCATCGATCATCGCCACCGCTTCGCGCGCGGCATCGTCGGGCAGGCAAAGGATGGCGAAATCGGCGAAGTTCAGCGCCTGACGCCGGCATTCGGCATCCTTGCGCTCATCGTTGCTCAGCTTGACGAGGTCGAATTCGGGCCGCCCTGCCAGCCGGTCGGCGATCTCCAGCCCGGTGGTGCCCGCACCGCCGTCTATGAAGACGTTGAAGGCCATCAGCTGACCGGTTCCAGCCGGTCGACATGGACATAACCCACCGGCCCTTCAAGCGAGAGGCAGCCCCAGGCCCATTGGCCGGTAATATCGAGCAGTTCGAAACTGTCGCCTTCCATCAGCGTACAAAGTTCCTTCGCATCTTCCTGCGGGGCGCCCAGCAGCGGCGCGCCGCCGGGCATCACGGTGCGCGGCTGGGGCACGGCGTAATGTGGCACGAAATATTTTCCGGCGAGGCCGATATGCGCAAGGTCCCCGCGCAGCGGCAGGCGTGAGGGATCGGGCCGCACAACCGGCCCGTTGAGCACGAAAGGGCCCTGCGCATGCGTCGGTTTCTGGCTGTCTGCGCCCTGTGTCACCGTATCTACGTCCAAATTCATCCGGCGGCGATTAGACGCGCGCGCGCGTCGCGGCAAGTTCGCTGGCCCCGGGGCTGTTAATGATGTTCTCAGCCGTAGCGCTGCTTCAACACATGAAAGGCCGCGCGCAGGCCCAATGCTGCACCGCCCTTGGGCCTGCCGGGCTTGGCGACGGGCCGCCAGGCGAATGTGTCGAAATGCGCCCATTCGATCCCTTCGCCGACGAACTTGTCGAGGAAGCTGGCTGCAACGCTCGCACCCGCAAAGCCGTTCTTGTGCGTGTTGTTGGTGTCGGCAATGTCGGATTTCAGCCACTCGGCGTAAGCGTCGTGCAGCGGCAGCCGCCAGGGCGCATCATCATGCGCGCGGCCTGCCGCGAGCAATTCGTCTGCGGTCTCGTCGCGGCGGGTAAACAGGGCGGGGAGGTCCGGCCCCACCGCCACGCGCGCTGCACCCGTCAGGGTGGCGAAATCGATCACAAGCTCCGGATCGCTCTCGCTGGCATAGGTCAGCGCATCGCCCAGGATCAGCCGTCCCTCGGCATCGGTATTGCCGATCTCCACAGTGAGGCCCTTGCGGCTGGAGAGCACGTCACCAGGGCGGAAGGAATTGCCCGCAATGGCATTCTCCACCGCCGGGACCAGGCAGTGCAACCGGACCTTCAGGCCGGCCTGCATGACCAGTTTGGCCAACGCCAGCGCATGCGCCGCACCGCCCATATCCTTCTTCATCAGCAGCATTCCGGCGGCCGACTTGATGTCGAGCCCGCCCGAATCGAAGGCCACGCCCTTGCCGACGATGGCGATACGCGGATGGGCATCATCGCCCCAGTTAAGTTCGATCAGTCGCGGCGCATGCTCGCGCGCGGCGGCGCGGCCTACCGCATGGACCATGGGGAAACCTGTCGCCAGGGCATCGCCGCGAACGACGTTGAAACGCGCGCCATGGGCATCGGCGATCGCCTTGGCCTCGGCCTCGATCGCTTCGGGGCCCATGTCTTCGGCCGGGGTATTGACCATGTCCTGCACCAGCGCGGTCGCCTGCACTTCGGCCGCGATGCTGTCGATCTTCCCGACTTCGCCGGTCAGCAATACGCGCGGCCCTTCGGCGTCCTCGTCCTTCATATAACGGTCGAAGACATATTGCCCGCTTTGCCAGCCGAACATGGCAGCGCCCGGTTCGCCCTTGGCGAGGCGATAGGTTCCGGCGGGCAGCCTTTCGGCGAGCTGGGCGAGGCACCAGCTCGAAAGCTGGTCCGGATTGGCGACGCCGCCCACGGCGAACCAGCCCTCGCCATCGGGCACGATGCCGACCTGGTTTCCGCCACCGGTAAACTTCTGCGCCGCCAGCGCCGCGCGCTGGGGGCCGCTCAGCTCCTTGGCGAAGCTGTCGAACCCGTCCTTGTTGACGAGGTGGATCGCGACGGCATCCTGCCCGCGATCCGGCTGGATCAAATCGGTTTTTACGCTCATAAGCGCTCTCTGCCCGCACCGGGCGATTTTGGGAAGCATGAGGATTCGCATGGGGAAAGTTTATTGGGCGCTGGCATCGGGCCTGCTGCTCATGTCCTGCCGCGAGGAGGCACCAGAGCCCCTGCCCAGCGAAAGTGCCGCCGCCACGCCTGTCCCGCCCGAAACGCCCGCCATCGTCAGTGGCGCGCGCGACGTGCGGGAGGAAACGGATGATTTCCTGTTCGAATATTCCTACCCGGTCGAAGCGGGCCGCATTCCCGCGCTCGCCGCCATGCTCGACGCGCGGCTGGAGCGCGAGCGCACATCGCTGGCGCGCCAGAGTGCAGAGGCGCGCGAGGATGCAGGCGATGACGGCTTTCCGTTCAACAAATACTCCACCGGAGTGGAATGGCAGGTGGTCGCCGATACGCCGCGCTTCCTGAGTCTTTCCGCATCGCTCAGCTCCTATTCTGGCGGTGCGCATGGCAATTACGGCTTCGATTCGCTGGTCTGGGACCGGGAGGCCGATGCAGCGCTGGAGCCGGTCGCCATGTTCACCAGCCTCGCCGCTCTGGAAGAGGTGCTGGGCGAAGACCTGTGCGACATGCTGAATGTGGAGCGGGCAACGCGTCGTGGCGAGCCAATAGAGCCGGGCAGCGACGACATGTTCGACCAGTGCGTGCCGCTGTCCGACACGACCATCCTGCTAGGCTCCACCAATGGCCGCGCCTTCAACCGGATCGGCGTGCAGATGGGCCCCTATGTCGCCGGGCCTTATGCCGAGAGTGCGTATGAATTCACCCTGCCGGTAACGCGCGCGGTGATGGATACGGTCAAGGAAGACTATCGCAGCGCCTTCGCCCCTCGCAATTAGCGCGCACAATCGCTACATGGGCCGCATGGTCGAATATCAGAACGTAACTGCAGACACCTCCGTCTATCGCGACGGAACTATCAAGCTGCACGGGCCGGAAGGCTTCGAAGGCATGCGCAAGGCCGGCAAGCTGGCGGCCGAGATTCTCGATGCGCTGGCCGATAAGGTCGTGCCCGGCGTAACCACGGGTGAACTCGACGATTTCGTGCGCGGCATGATGCTGGATGGCGGCGCGGTGCCCGCGACGCTGGGCTATCGCGGCTTCACGCATAGCTGCTGCACCTCGATCAACCATGTGATCTGCCACGGCATTCCGGGCGACAAGGTGCTGAAATCGGGCGATATCATCAATATCGACGTGACCCCGCTGCTCGACGGCTGGCACGGCGATACCAGCCGCATGTTCCTGGTCGGCGATGTCTCCATCAAGGCGCGCCGCCTGGTCGATATCACCTATGAGTGCCTGATGATCGGGATCGAGAAGGCGAAGCCCGGCGCGCGGCTGGGCGATATCGGCGCGGCGATCCAGAGCCATGCCGAACAGCATCGCTATGGCGTGGTGCGCGAATTCTGCGGCCACGGCCTTGGCCGCCTGTTCCACGATGCGCCCGAAGTGGTCCACGCCGCGCGCGCAGGGACGGGGCCGGAGCTGAAGCCGGGCATGTTCATGACTATCGAACCGATGATCAATTCGGGCCGCCCGCATGCCAAGATGCTGAGCGACGGCTGGACCGCGGTGACCCGTGACCGCAGCCTGTCCGCCCAGTTCGAGCACTCGATCGGCATTACCGAGGATGGCTGCGAGATCTTCACTGCAAGCCCCAAGGGACAGCACCAGCCGCCTTATTGATCGGCATCAATGCGGCAAATCGCCGATCCTTCAATCCTGCGTTTGTCAGGATCAAAAAGGAGGATCAGCATGACACGTCGCTTCGTCACCGCCGCCATCGCCCTTGCCACTGCCGCAATGGCATTACCCGCCGCCGCGCAGCAATCGCCTGCCGAGGTGCAGGAACTCGCCAACCGCTGGACCGCCGCCTATAACAGCGTGGACGTTCCCGCCCTGTCGGATCTCTATTCCGACGATGCGGAACTCTACATCCATCGCGAGGGGCGCTTTATCGGCCGGGCGTCGATCGGCGATTACTGGGCTGCGGACATGGACCGCGCCAATCCCATTACCGTTCTCAACGTCACCGATAGCGTTGTCGACAACGAGATGATGCTGGTACACGGCAACTATCAGGTGCTCGATCGCAATACCGGCGTCCCTCTGGGCGGCGGTCGCTTCGCGCATATCTGGGTGCTGGAGGAAGACGGATGGGAACTGGATCGGGACGTGTGGGTGGACCTGCAATGGTAAGGATGGCGGCTGCGGCAGGGGCGGCTGCGCTCCTGCTGGCGGCCTGCCAGACTTATGGCGGGGAGGACGCTGTGCAGGCGACCCCGGCCAAACCTGTCGGCGGTGATACCCATGCTCTGGCGCAGGCGGCCTGCGGCGGGTGCCATTCGATCGAGCGGTTCGGCCTCTCCGCCAATCCGGAGGCGCCCGAATTTCCCACCATCGCCAACCGGCCGGGCCTGACCATTGCCACGCTCACCAACTGGCTGCGCGATGCGCATAATTATCCCGAGGAAATGGACTTCTACCTCGATGACGATGAGGTGGCCGCGCTGGCGAATTACATCCTCACGCTGGAAGACGAGGACTACCAGCCGCCTATCTGAGGTGGAGCAGGTGCGCTTCGCACCGCCTGCAATCCGAACTGCCGAAGCCTGGCAGCGGGAGATGGGCGCCCGCTGCCAGCAGGCGTTCGACCAGCGCGCATTCGCTGCCGCCGGGAAAGGCGAGGGCGGTGATGTCGCTCGCCGCCACGGTCAGCTGGTCGACATGCCAATGCGCCGACTTGTCGTGCCGCATATGCCGGCCCACGCGGGCGGCGATCCCGCCCGGCCCATTGGCGCTGCCGCAATAGGCATAGCGGCCAGCGGGCAGGGTGAAGTCTCTCCTGCCGAAACGGCCGCTGGTCTCGCCTTCAAGATATAGCAGGAGGACATAGGCGCCCTTGGCGGACGAAACCGGTGCCGCGTCGGAAAGCAGCGAGGCGATCATCCTTCGCGCGCAGCCCTGATGGCAGCGCCGCCAGCGAACGGGGCAATGGCGACCAACGCCAGGCTGATCGCCGCCGTCAGCGCCAGTCCGCCTTCTCCTCCGGTCGAGAGCGAACCCGCGCCGAAGATCAGCAGCGGCACGGCGAGCGGGATCACCAGCAGGCCGGACAATGCCGCGCCGCCGCTCCTGAGACCCACGGTCACCGACGCGATGATGACGCCGATTGCGGCAAGGCCGGGCGTGCCCGCCAGCAGGCCGATCTCGACGATCCGCAAGGTCTCGCCATCAATGCCCACGAGCGCGGAAGCAGGGATCGCCGCGAGCATCAGAAAGGGGCCGAAGCTGAGCCAATGGGCGAGCAGGCGGATCGCCACCACCATTTCCTCGGCAATGCCGCGCAGGGCCCATTGGTCGAAGAAGCCTGCCTCCACATCGCTCGCCAGCAGGCGGTCGAGCGGCAGGATCGCGGCGAGCAGGGCGGCAACCCAGATCACCCCGCCGCCGGTCTGCGCCAGCAGCGTGGGATTGGGGCCGATGGCAAAGGGATAGAGCATGGCGACGGCCATGAAGAAAAGCAGCGGCAGTAATGTGCCCCCGCTCGCCGTGCCGGGCAGGAAGCGGGCGAGGTCGCGCTTCAGCAGGGTGGCGAGCGCACTCACGTCGCGAACTCCGCCAGTTCCAGCCGCGCCATTCCCTTGAGCTCGAAACGCTGGTGGCTGGCGATCAGCGCAATGCCGCCCGCCGCGCAGTGATCTTCGACCAGCTTCTCGGTCAGCGCCACAGCGTCGGTGTCGAGACCATTGAGCGGCTCATCAAGCAGCCAGACCTGTGCCTCCTGCCCCATCAGCCGTGCGATCGCCGCGCGTTTGCGCTGGCCGGTGGAGAGATAACGCACCGGCACGTCGAGCAGCGGCGCGAGGCCGAGGCGGTCGAGCGGCGCGCTGCCGGTGTCTAGCGCCGACCAGAAGGCCAGCGCCTCGCCCAGCGGCTGGTGTTCGTCGAGCGCGGGCTTCTCGTCCAGCAGGCCGATACTGCCTTGCCGCTCCACCTCTCCCGAAAAGGGCCGCAGCAGTCCGGCAAGGATGCGGATCAGGCTGGACTTGCCCATGCCATTGGCGCCCGCCACCTGCAGCGCCTGGCCGCTTTCGAGCGCGAGCGAGAGTCCCGCAAACAGAATGCGGTCGCCCCGGCGGCAGGCAATATCCGTCGCTGTAAGGCGGCACGCTTCCATGCGGGGCAGCGTTAGGGCAGAGTCCCGGCGGCGACAAGCAAGGTGGACCACATGGCAGTTGAACAGCTAACCGCAGACGAACGCGAAAAGGCGCTGGCCGCGCTGCCGGAGTGGACCTTGCGCGAGGATGGACTTGCGATCATCCGTGCCTTCAAGTTCCGCGATTTCAACGCCGCTTGGGGCTTCATGAGCCGCGTCGCGCTGCTGGCGGAGACGCATGACCACCACCCCGAATGGTCGAATGTCTACAACCGGGTGGAGATCACGCTCACCACGCATGAGGCCGGCGGGCTTTCGCTAAGGGATGTGGCCATGGCCAAGGCGATCGACGCTCTGGCCTAGCCCAGCCCCTTCACCAATTCCTCGCCGGTGCGGATATCGGCGGTGGACTTGCCCAGCACATCGCCGATCTTCTCCGCGCGCCCGCCAAGGCAGGTGGCAAGGAATCCCTCGACGATCGCATTGAAGGCGATGTTGTTTTCCGGGCGGTGGAAACCGTGGCCCTCGTCCGGGAAGACGACATAGGTGACGGGAATGCCGTGCCCTTCCATCGCGCCCACGATCTGGTCGCTTTCGGAAATCTTCACGCGCGGATCGTTGGCGCCCTGGCCGATCAACAGCGGCTTCACGATATCCTTTGCGCGGTAAAGCGGGCTGCAATCCTTCAGCAGCTGCTTGCCTTCCTCGGTGGTCGGATTGCCCATCCGTTCATGGAACTGCTTCACCATCGGTTCCCAATAGGGCGGGATGGTCTCCAGCAATGTCTCCAGGTTGGACGGTCCGACGATATCGACGCCGCAGGCAAAGACCTCGGGCGTGTAGGTGAGGCCGACCAGCGTGGCGTAGCCGCCATAGGAGCCGCCCATGATGGCGACCTTGTCCTTGTCGGCAATCCCGGCATGGACCGCCCAGTTTACCGCGTCGACCAAATCGTCATGCATGGTCTTCGACCATTGCAGATTGGCCGCATTGATGAAGTCCTTGCCGAAACCGGTCGAGCCGCGGAAATTGACCGACAGCACCGCATAGCCGCGATTGGCGAGCCATTGATGCGTGCGGTTGAAGCCGTAACCGTCGCGCGCCCACGGGCCGCCATGCACCAGCAGCACCATGGGCAACGGGGCGTCGGGCACGCCGTCGCCATTGTCGTCGCTCGCGGCCGGCAGGGTGAGGTAGGAGGGCAGGGTCAGCCCGTCGCGCGCGGGGATCTCGCGCGGATGCATCGGCTGCAGCGGCGTGCCTTCCAGTTCCGGCTTGGTGACATAGAAAGGCGTCAGCCTGTCTGCCGCGCGGTCATAGATGTAGCTGCGGATGGGAGCGGTCAGCGGGTCGTTCCAGACGAGCCACTTCGTGTCGTCATCGGTACGGCTCTGCACGCCGAAATCGCCGTCCAGCTGCTCACGCAGCCAGTCGAGCGAGGACTTGATGCCCTTGTCGATGCAATGCCACTCGGTGCGCAGGTAAGTGACCGCATAGGCCTGCAACTCGCCCGTCACCGGATGGCTCAGGCTACCGCCGATATCGGCGCGATCATCCTCTGCAATCAGTGTGCGCTCGCCCGTCTCGGTATCCTGCGCGAAGAGCGCGCCGGTATTCCGCCCGCGGCTGTCACGCCAGTAGAGCGTCTTGCCGTCGGTGGTGTAGCCGCCCATGCCCGAGGTGAGGGAATCGTCCATCGGGATCACCTCGTCCGGCTCGGCCGAGATGTCCCCGTCGGTAATCATGTGCAGGTCCAGCCCGCCTGCGGCATTCTGCCGCTCCGCCCAGCGCAGGGTCAGGCTGTCATCGGCGGTGAAACCGGCCCACTCATTGTTCTCGAACACCAGCTCCAGCGCGCCGGTGGTGAGGTTGAGTATGTGGACGTCATGGAAGCGCGGGTCGCGATTGTTGAGGCCGACCAGGATGCGGTCCTTGATCGTCTCCGACGCGCCGACGATCTGGATGCGGGTATTCTCGAACGGGGTCAGGCAGCTTTCCTCGCCGCTGGCCACATCGACCTTGTAGAGCAGGTAATTCTCGTCCCCCTCCTTGTCCTGCACATAGAGCAGGGCGGAGCTGTCCGGGGACCAGAAATATTGCGGGATCGGGCGATCCTTCGCATGTGTCATCAGCCTTGCATTGTCGGGATCGTCAAAAGGCGCGCACCAGACATTCATCACCCCTTCGTGCGGGGCCATCCAGCTGAGGAACTTGCCATCGGGGCTGAGCTTGCCGCCCGAACGGACGGGATTGCCGAACAGCGCATCGCGCGAAATGAGGTCGATATCGGCGACACGGTCTGCGGCGGTCGTGGGGGTGGTCATGCTCTCTCCCGGTATTGGACGTCCCGGCCCCAGTTAGGGCCATGCGCCAGAATTACAATTCGTCATCGCGAGGGGCGGAGCCTCGCGGCGATCCAGGGCGGCACCAGGAAACCCTGGATTGCCGCGTCGCCTTGCGGCTCCTCGCAATGACGATTGTGGAGTGCGTTAGAGCGCCGGATTGTCGTAGCAATGCCAGGTGAAGATCGCGAGCGCGCCGCGATGTGGGCGCCAGGGTTCGGACATGGCGCGCGTGGCCTTTTCGTCGGGGCGCTCTTCCAGGCCGAGGATCTTGCCGATACCGGCCATCACCGCGAGGTCCCCGGCGGGCCAGATATCGGGGCGCCCTTCCGCAAACAGCAGGTAGATTTCCGCCGACCAGCGGCCGATGCCCTTGATGCGGGTGAGGTCGGCAATCGCCTCCTCGTCATCCGTAGGCAGGTTCTCGAGGTCGAGTTCGCCCGCGCCGACCAGCTCGCACAGACTGCGGGCATAGCCCTGCTTCTGTCGCGACAACCCGCAAGCGCGCAATGTGTCGAAATCGCGCCCGAGAAGCTCGTGCGGGTCCATCGCCTCGCCCAGCTCGGCTTCCAGCTTGCGCCACACACTGCTTGCCGCCGCGACCGAGACCTGCTGGCCGACAATGGTGCGCAGGAGCGTGCGATAGCCGCGCTCGCGGATGCGCGGTTCGGGAAGGCCGGCCAGATCCAGCGCGCGCGCCACGGCAGGTTCTACCGACGCCACATGCTCCAGCCCCTGTTTGATCTGGTCCGCCTGCAATCCCATATCCGCTCCGCCAAAACCGCTTGCTTGCCAATATTGCCGCGATTGCCTAGCAGCCGCGCAGACAAGAGATAGGGACAATTATCGCCATGCCAAAGCTGATCGTCGTGAACCGTGCGGGTGAGGAATCCACCGTCGATGCCGCCAGCGGCCTGACCGTGATGGAAGCCATTCGCGACAACGGCTTCGACGAATTGCTGGCGCTGTGCGGCGGCTGCTGCTCCTGCGCGACCTGCCATGTCCATGTCGACCCGGCCTTCAAGGACAAGCTGCCCGCGATGAGCGAGGACGAGAACGACCTGCTCGATTCCAGCGACGACCGGGACGAGAATTCGCGCCTGTCCTGCCAGATTCCCTTCACCGACGATCTCGACGGGCTGAAGGTGCGCATCGCCGAGGAAGACTGACTTCACGGGGGCCAAGCGCAAGTCCGGTTGCGTCACGCGGCTCCACGTCTTACCTCCCAGCCATGAACCAGCTTCCGCCCCGCGAAAAGACACTCGATCTGATCGGCAATACGCCCCTCGTCCTGCTCAAGGGACCGAGCGAGGCGGCTGGCTGCGAGATCTGGGGCAAGTGCGAATTCGCCAATCCGGGCGCCAGCGTGAAGGATCGCGCGGCGCTGTGGATCGTCAATGATGCGGAGGCACGTGGCGAGCTGGGGCCGGGCGGCACCGTTGTCGAAGGCACGGCCGGTAACACCGGCATCGGCATCGCGCTGGTCGCCAATGCCAAGGGCTACAAGACGATCATCGTCATGCCCGACAACCAGTCGAAGGAGAAGATGGACACGCTGCGCGCTCTGGGCGCGGAGCTGGTCCTCGTCCCGCCGACCAAGTTCGCGGATCCCAACCATTTCGTGCACACCTCGCGCCGGCTGGCGGAGGAGACCGAGGGCGCCGTCTGGGCCAACCAGTTCGACAATGTCGCCAACCGCCGCGCGCATATCGAAGGCACGGCGCCTGAAATCTGGGAGCAGCTGGAAGGCCGCGTGGACGGCTTCACCTGCGCTGTAGGCACTGGCGGCACGCTGGCGGGCACCGGCATGGGCCTCAAGGCTTTCGACGAGAAGATCCAGATCGCGCTGACCGATCCGCATGGCGCGGCGCTCTATAATTACTATGCTAATGGCGAGTTGAAGGCCGAGGGCTCCTCGGTCGCAGAGGGGATCGGGCAGGGCCGCATTACCGCCAACCTGGAAGGCGCGCCGATCGATACGCAGTTCCGCATCTCGGACGAGGAAGGCATGGAATGGGTCGCCCGCCTGCTGCGCGAGGAAGGGCTGTGCCTGGGCCTGTCCAGCGGCATCAATGTCGCGGGCGCGGTGGCGCTGGGTAAAGAGCTCGGCCAGAACGGTGGTGGGGGCAAGCGCGTCGTCACGATCCTGTGCGATACGGGCTTCCGTTATCTTTCCAGCCTCTACAATGCCGAGTGGCTGCAATCGAAGAAGCTGCCGGTTTTCGACTGGCTGCGTTAATGTTGGATCGTTAGGGTAGGGCGCATGGCACTCGACCCCAGAGAAATCCTCAGAGGCTCGCGAGAGGGCATAGACACTGCGCCTGCACCGCTGTCGGGTACGCGCGCACAGCGTATCCAGCGCCTGCAGGTGGGCATTGCCGGGCTGACCGTCATGGTCTTGATGGTCGGACTGGCCGATATCATCATTTCAAGCGCGCAGCAGAACCAGGTGGCAGTCCCCGAAGACCTGCCGCCGGTGACGACACAGGATGTGCCCCCGCCGCCCTCGCGCGATCCGCTGGCCGATGCGGGCGTGGTGCCTAATTTGCCTGCCGAGCCGGAGGCAACCGCAAGTCCGGTTCTCGCACCGCCGGATACGGGCGACGTACCGCCTCCGCCTGCCAGCGATGATTAGGCCTTTCGCCGGACTGGCCGCTATTGCCGTGCTGGCGGGTCCGACGCCCCTGTCCGCAGAGGAAGCGCCAGAGCGCGCCGTGCTGGCCGCGCCTGCGCAGCGGCCGGTGCTGGCGCTGATGGGGACGGTGCCGATCTATTGGGGCGAGGCGGACGGGCTTTCCGAAGTCATCAATGGCGATGCGCCGAAGCATTGGGCGCGTGCCTTCCTTGAGCAGGATTTCCAGCTCGCCCCGCTCGATTTCCTGACCGCGGAAGCGCTCTCGTCGCACAAATACCTGCTGATGGCGCAGCCGCGCGCGCTGGCGGCGGAGGAGAATGTCGCGGTCGATCGATGGGTGCGCGATGGCGGCAAGCTGCTGCTCTTCGCGGATCCGATGATGACCGGGGAATCGCGCTTCTCCATCGGTGATCGCCGAAGGGCGCAGGATGTCGCGCTGCTTTCCCCCATCCTCGCGCGCTGGGGGCTGGAACTGACTTTCGCGGAGGGCCAGTCCCTCGGCCTCACCACAATCGCCCATGGCGAGGCGCAGCTGCCGGTGAACCTGCCCGGACGCTTCGTGCCGCATGAGGACCGCTTCGAATGCGTCGTTTCGGCAGGCGGGTTGATTGCCCATTGCGCCATCGAAACGGGCGAGGTGATGCTGGTGGCCGATGCCGCCATGCTTGACGTCGCAGGCCCCTGGCCCGGGGCGGAAGCGGGGCTGGCGCACCTCTATTCCCACATCTTCGGCCCTTTGCGGGAAAATGCGGGACACGGTGCCCACGAAGCCACCCATACGCTGCAACAAGGCGGGAATTCGCGCGATTCTGCGCATAGGCACGAACACAGGGGAGTGCGGAGTCCGCCTTAAAACTGGCGTAAAAACAGGAAATTATCAGCATTTCCCCATAATTCCCGTGATTTCCCCTTTCCTCCCGCATTGACCCGCGTTACACAGGGTTAATCGGAAGGCCGCCCGCGTTGCATCCTGATTCTGTGATGGATGGACGGGCCGCGCAGCTGCGCGGCGCGGACGCTGGCGCTTTGCCCGATTTGGTGTGGACCCATCGATCAGGGACTGGGGGAAGTGGCGCAGAAGGCGACGGTATATAGCGGTCAGGGCTTTTCGCTTCGCGGCGAAAAGGATCGCTTCGTCCTGCCTGCCAAACTCCGCAATCCTCTGGCCGAAGCAAGCGGCGAACGCACGCTCTGCGTTTCCAAGCATGATCGCTGGCCCTGCCTGACCGGCTTCGGCAAGGACCGCGTCGACACGTTCGAGGATTTGCTGGACGAGCTGGAGGACAAGGCCATCGCGCGCGGCGACATGGCTTTCGATCGCGAGCTGAAGTCTGCCGCGCTCTACACCTTCACCCCGACCAATTTCGACGCCAGCGGGCGCTTCAACCTCAGTTCCACGCTGTTCGAGCTGGGGGACATCGGCGATGCGCTCTATTTCCACGGCATCGGCCAGATTATCACCATCTGGAATCCCGAAGTGCTGCTGGCGCAGGGCCCCGAATTCGCGCAGATGCAGGCCTATTGCCGGCAGGAAATGGCTGCGGCCAATGCCAAGGGGAAGGGCAAGTGACCGCCGCTTCCCCGCATATTCCCGTCCTGCTGGACGAAGTGGTGCGCGAGCTGCGCATCCAGCCCGGCGACGTGGTGATCGACGCCACTTTCGGCGCCGGCGGCTATACGCGTGCCTTTCTTGAGGCGGGCGCGACCGTCCACGCCTTCGACCGCGATCCCGATGCGATCGCTGCTGGCCGCCAGTGGCCCGAAACGCAGGAGGACCCGCCGCGCCTCGTCCTCCATCCGCGCCGCTTTTCCGAGATGGTCGAGGCAATGACCGAGGCTGGCGTCGCGCAGGTGGACGGGATCGCCATGGATATCGGCGTCTCCTCCATGCAGCTCGACCAGGCCGAGCGCGGCTTTGCGTTCTCCGCCGACGGCCCGCTCGACATGCGCATGGATCGCCAGCGTCCCAATGCCGCCGATTTCGTCAATGAGGCGGATGAGAAGACGATTGCCGACGTGCTCTACAAATATGGCGAGGAGCGCCAGTCGCGCCGCGTCGCCCGCGCCATCGTTGCTGCACGCCCGCTGACCACCACCGGGGAGCTCGCTGCCGTGGTGCGCAAGGCGCTCGGCTATCATGCCGGTGCGCCCAAGGATCCTGCCACGCGCAGCTTCCAGGCCATCCGCATCCATGTGAATGCGGAGCTGGACGAGCTGGAGCAGGGCCTCTCCGGTGCCGAGCAGCTGCTGAGGGAAGGCGGCCGCCTTGCCGTGGTCAGCTTCCACAGCCTGGAAGATCGCATAGTCAAACAGTTCCTGCGTGATGCCGCCAACGCTAACCCGCGCGGCTCACGTCACCTCCCCGAAGCGCACCCTGTCTCTCCACCGCGCTTCGGGGAATTGTCCAAGGCGATCCGCCCCTCGGCGGCGGAAATCGCCCGCAATCCGCGTGCCCGGTCCTCCACCCTGCGCGCGGCCACTCGCACAGCCGCCCCCGCCCAATCGCAGAAGGAGCACGCCGCATGACCCCCCAGGCTCGCATCCGTCGCATCGGCTGGCTGGCCCTGCTGGCAATCTGCACCGCGCTTTATGGCGTGCTGCATTTCCAGGTCTGGTCGGTGCAGAGCGAAGTCACCCGCGCCGAGCGCCGGATCGTGGCGCTGGAAGAACAGAACCTGCTGCTGGAGACCGAATTTCTGACCCGTTCCAGCCAGATGCAGCTGGCGGCGTGGAACCGCGTCGATTTCGGCTACAGCGCCCCTGCGGCAGACCAGTTCATCGAGAATGAACGCCAGCTCTCCCGCTTCGCGAGCGCGCGTCCGGCCGATGCGGTGGAGCCGGTGCTGCTTGCCAGCCAGGCGCTGGAAGAAGACAATATGAGCTTTGCCGAGCTGGTCTCGCCGATCACCGGCGAGCGCCTCGATCCGGAATTGGTGCGCCCCCGGCGCGATGACGATGGCGAGGGAACGACGCTGATCGCCGCAATTGCCGAACGCAGCGCGCGCGTGCCGCTCAGCGCTGCCGCATCGGCCCCGACAACCGGCGCCGCCGTGCGCATCGCTTTGGGAGGCGGCGGGAAGTGAATTCGCTCGTCGCCCCGCGGCCGCTGGCCACCGGGCGCATCCGCCTCGTCGATTACCGCCGCCGCTCGCTGTTGATGGCGCGCTTTCGCGTGCTGATCATCGCGCTGGCCTTCCTCTTCCTCGCGCTCACCGCCGTCTCACGCATTGCCTGGCTGGGAGTGATCCAGCCCGCCGCCGCGCAGACCACCATGGCCGATGCCCTGCTGCCGCCGCGCGGGGAGATCACTGACCGCAATGGCGTGCCTCTCGCACGCGCCTTTCCCGCCTATGCGCTGTGGTTCAATCCGCACGCGATGGACGATGGCGGACCCCCGCTGGTAAGTTCGCCTGAAGAAGTGGCGCGTGAACTCCACGCGATTTTCCCTGATCTCGACGTGGTGGACACGGCGGAGAAACTGCGCGCCGGTCGCGGCGCCTATTTGCGCCGCCGCGTGCTGCCGGAAGATGCCAACCGCGTGATGGAAATCGGTGAGCTGGCGCTGGAAATGCCGCGCGAGGCCGATCGCCACTATCCGCAAGGATCGCTGGCCGCACATGTGCTGGGCTATGTCCAGGACGGGCAGGGCCATATCGGCATGGAGCAGGTGCTGCAGGATCGCCTTGTCGATCCGGCTTTCCGTGGCGAGCCGGCGGCGCTTTCCATCGATATCCGCGTGCAGGGCGCGCTGGAGGATGAGCTGAAGCGCGGCATGCTGTCGGTCAATGCGATCGGTGCGGCAGGCATCGTGCTCGACGTCGATACTGGCGAGGTGCTGGCCATGGCCTCCTTCCCCGAATTCGACCCCAACAATGTCACCACCGAAGACCTGATCCGCACGCAGGAAATGGTCGATCGCGGGATCATGCCGCCAGCCTTCAACCGCGTGACCAACCAGGTTTACGAGCTCGGCTCGATCTTCAAGCCGCTGACCGTGGCGGCCGCGATCGATGCCGGGTCGATCACCAACCTTGCGCGCCGCTACCAGGCCAACCGCCCGCTGCGCATCGGCAAGCAGACGATCAATGACAGCCACGTGATCGGCGACACGCTGAACGCGCCGCAATCGCTGATCCATTCCTCAAACATCGTCACCGGCCAGATCGCCGACGAACTTGGCTCCGACGTGCTGAAGAAATACATGACCGATCTCGGCATGGGCGAGGCGCCCTATATCGAGCTTCCGGGTCGCGGCGCACCGCTCAGCTTCGGCGGTGAGTGGTCGCGGCTGAAGGGCATGACGGTGGGCTTCGGCCACGGCATTTCGGTAACCCCGCTCCACCTTGCCAGCGCCTATGCCGCGATGGTCAATGGCGGCATGTGGCGTCCGGCCACGATGCGGCGGATCGAGCCGGGCAATGCCCCGCGCGGCCGCCGCGTGTTCAAGGCCAGCACCAGCGCGCGCATGAACCAGCTGCTGCGCATGATCGCTGTCTATGGCACCGGCCGTAACGCCAATGCGCCGGGCTTCCGCGTGGGCGGCAAGACGGGCTCGGCCGAAAAGCCCAAGAACGGCTCCTATTCGCGCACCACGCTGGTCTCCACCTTTGCCGCGGCCTTCCCCATGGATCGGCCGCGCTATGTCGTGATCGCCATGCTGGATGAGCCGCAGGGCACCGTTGCCAGCTCCTACCAGCGCACCGCCGCGTGGAACGCGGCGCCGGTCGTTGGCCGGCTGATCCCGCGCATCGGCCCGCAGCTGGGTGTGCTGCCCGACGAGGGACGCGATATCGACCTGACCGAGCTCCAGTACCTCGTCGGCAGCGGAGTGCATTGATGAAACTGGGGGCGCTGGCACAGGCAATCGGGCAGGATGCGGGCGCTGCTGCGGAAGAGCATGTCACCGGCTTTGCCATCGATCATCGCAAGGTCGCGCCCGGTAATATCTTCGGCGCGTTCCAGGGCGCGGTGGTGAATGGGGAGGACTTCATTCCCGCCGCCATCGCATCGGGTGCTGTCGCCGTGGTGGCGCGTCCCGAAGCCAAGGTCGAAGGCGCGCTGCATCTCGCCTCTGCCGAACCACGCCGTGCCTTTGCCGAGATCGCCGCGAAGTTCTTCACCCCCGTGCCCGATCACGTGGTCGCGGTGACCGGCACCAACGGCAAGACTTCCACGGTCGAGATGACGCGGCAGATCTGGCGCATGTGCGGTCATTCGGCTGCTTCCATCGGCACGCTGGGTGTCACCACGCCGGATGAGAGCGTCTCCACCGGCCTCACCACGCCCGATATCGTCACTTTCCTTTCCAACATGACCGGCCTTGCGCGCGAGGGCGTGACGCATGTCGCCTATGAAGCCTCCAGTCACGGCCTCTCGCAATTCCGCAACGAGGGACTGCCGGTGATGGCGGGGGCCTTCACCAATCTTTCGCGTGACCACCTCGATTACCATGCTGACATGGAGGACTATTTCGCCGCCAAGATGCGCCTGTTCACCGAAGTGGTGGATGATGGCGGGACGGCGGTGATCTGGGCCGATGACGAATGGTCCGCACGCGCCGCCGAAGTGGCCAAGGCGCGCGGCCTCAAGCTGCTGACCGTGGGTGAGAAGGGCAAGGGCATCCAGCTCATTTCCCGCAAACCCGGTGCCTTGGGCCAGGAATTGAAGTTCGTGTGCGAGGGCAAGGCCTATGCCATCCGCCTGCCGCTGATCGGTGCATATCAGGTCGCCAATGCGCTGGTATCCGCCGGGCTGGCACTGGCGAGCGGCGATGCGCCCGCCGCCGTCTTCGATGCGCTCGCCCGCCTGCAACCCGTGCGCGGGCGGCTGGAGCGTGCGGTGATCGCGAAGAGCGGCGCGCCGGTATATGTGGATTACGCGCATACGCCTGATGCATTGGCCGCGGCAATTGCTGCATTGCGCCCGCATGTCACGGGCCGCCTGATTTCCGTCTTCGGTGCAGGCGGCGATCGTGATACGGGCAAAAGAGAGCCTATGGGCCGGGTCGCTGTCGAAGGATCGGATGTGGTCTTCGTGACCGATGATAATCCGCGCGGGGAAGACCCCGCCGCCATTCGCGCTGCCGTGATGCAGGGCGCCAAGGGCGCGCGCGAAGTGGGCGACCGGCGCGAAGCGATCCGCGCCGCCATTGCCGAAGCGGGCAGGGACGACATCGTCCTCGTCGCCGGCAAGGGGCACGAACAGGGACAGATTGTCGGCAGCGGTGACGCCAAGCGCGTGCTGCCATTTGATGACGTGACGGTAGCGCGCGAATGCGCCGCCGAGATTTCAGGAGCAGGTTGAGCGATGAATGCTGTTGCCCAAGTCCTTCGTTGGCCCGTCGAAGAGGCCGACCGCCTGCGCCTGGCGCTGTGGACTTCTGCCGAGATCGCACTTGCGACAGGCGGGACTGCTTATGGTGAATTTCAGGTTAGCGGCGTCGAAATGGACTCCCGCGACGTGCGTTCGGGGGACCTGTTCGTTGCGCTGAAGGGCGAGGCGATGGACGGGCACAAGTTCGTCGACAAGGCCTTTGCCAATGGCGCCGTCGCGGCGTTGGTCGATCGTCCGGTGGACGGGCCGCATGTGCTGGTGGAAGACACCTCAAGGGCGCTTGAACTTCTTGCCAGGACGGCACGGAACCGGGCCTCGGCACGCATCATCGGCGTGACCGGTTCGGTCGGGAAGACGGGCGTCAAGGAAGCGATCTTCGCAAGCCTTGAGCGCACCAGCCGGGGAACGTCGCACCGCTCCATCCGCTCCTACAACAACCATGTCGGCGTTCCGCTCAGCCTCTCGCGCATGGCTCCGCGCAGCCAGTATGGCGTGTTCGAGATGGGCATGAACCATGCCGGAGAGATTGCCGGGCTGACCGCGCAGGTGCGTCCGCATGTTGCCGTCATCACAACCATCGCGCCCGCCCATATCGAGAACCTGGGCAGCATGGAGGCGATCGCGGCGGCCAAGGCGGAAATCTTCGCCGGCCTGGAAAAAGGCGGCACGGCGGTGATCCCGGCGGATAGCGAGCATTTCGAACAATTGCGCGACGCGGCGCAGGCCGTGGGCGCAAAGGTCATTTCCTTCGGCCGCGCCGACCATGCCGATATGCGCCTGCTCGATGCGCTGCCCGATGCGCATGGCGGTTCGCTGGTGACGGCTGCCATGGGCGGCCACCGCCTGTGCTACACCGTCGCCGAGCCGGGTGATCACTGGGTGAGCAATTCGCTTTGCGTCATGGCCGCTGTCCATGCCGCGGGCGGAGATCTTGGTGCCGCAGGGCTCGCTCTCGCCGGCATGGGCGGCCTCAAGGGTCGCGGCGCGCGGCTGCGCCTCACTGTGCCGGGCGGCCACGCGTTGATGGTCGACGAGAGCTACAACGCCAATCCCGCTTCCATGCGCGCCACGCTGGCGCAGCTGGGGCAGACGCCTGCCACCCGCCGCATCGCCGTGCTGGGCGCGATGAAGGAACTGGGCGATTTCGCGCCGTCTTTCCACGCGCAGCTGTCAGAGCCGCTGTTCGATGCCAATGTCGATTATGCGGTGCTGGTGGGCGACGAGATGACCCCGCTCGCGCGTGAATTGGGGAAAGGCCTTGCCAATACGCTTGGCAAGCCCTTGCACTTTGCCCATTGCGAGAATGCGGGTGAAGCGATCGCCGCGCTGGAGGAATTTGGCCTCGCCGGAGGGGATGCGGTGCTGGTCAAGGGGTCCAACTCCGTCGGGCTGTCGCGCCTGGTGGCGCATTTTGGCGCCAGGGAAGGCTGACGACGTTGAACGATGTTCTATTTTATTGCCCAACTGCTTGAATTCGAAGGTATCCTGAACCTAGTCCGTTACCAGACCTTCCGGTCCGGCGCGGCCATGATGACGGCGCTGGTGATCGGCCTGATCATCGGCCCCCGCTTCATCGCCATGTTGCGCGTGCGGCAGGGCAAGGGCCAGCCGATCCGCGAGGACGGGCCGCAGACGCACCAGGCCAAGGTCGGCACGCCGACCATGGGCGGGCTGATGATCCTCACCTCGCTGGTGATTTCCATGCTGCTATGGATGGACCTGTCCAGCCCGTTTGTCTGGGCCTGCCTTGCCGTATGCCTCGGCTTCGGCGTGATCGGCTTCCTCGACGATTACGACAAGGTTTCCAAGGCCAGTCACAAGGGCGTGTCGGGCAAGGTGCGCCTGCTGGCCGAATTCATCGTGGCGGGCATCGCTTCGTGGCTGATTGTCGGTGAGATCAACACCAATCTCTACGTCCCCTTCCTCAGCGACCGGTCGATCCCGCTGGGTCCGTTCTACTACCTCTTCGCTGCAACGGTGATCGTCGGCATGGGCAATGCGGTGAATTTGACTGACGGGCTGGACGGACTTGCCACCATGCCGGTGGTGATCGCGGCGGGCGCCTTCATGATCATCTGCTACCTTGTCGGCCGCGTCGACTATTCGGAATATCTCGGCATCCCGCACGTGCCGCTGGCGGGTGAGCTGGCGCTGTTCTGCGCGGCAATCATGGGGTCGGGCCTCGCCTTCCTGTGGTTCAACGCGCCGCCAGCCGCCGTCTTCATGGGTGACACGGGCAGCCTTGCCTTGGGCGGGGCGCTGGGCGCTGTGGCCGTGGCGAGCCATCACGAAGTCGTGCTGCTGATCATCGGCGGCCTGTTCGTGATGGAGACCGCATCGGTCATCATCCAGGTATTCTGGTTCAAGCGCACGGGCAGGCGGGTCTTCCGCATGGCGCCGATCCACCATCATTTCGAACAGCTGGGCTGGAAGGAGTCGACCGTGGTGATCCGCTTCTGGATCATCGCCATCGTCCTTGCGGTCATCGGCTTGGCTACGTTGAAGGTCAGGTGATCACGGCACGCGTCTTCGCAGGCAGGAAGTACGCCGTCCTCGGCCTCGCCCGATCGGGCATGGCGGTGGTCGAATGCCTGCTGGCGAGCGGCGCGGAAGTAACGGCCTGGGACCGGCAGGAAACGCCGCGCCGCAAGCTGGAGGGTCGCTGCACCATTGCCGATCCGATGGAGATCGATCTTTCCGGGTTCGACGGCATCGTCGTCTCCCCCGGCGTGCCGCTCAACACCCATCCGCTGGCGGCCAAGGCGCGCGAAGCGGGCGTGCCGGTGATCGGCGATATCGAGCTTTTCGCGCAAGCCCGCGCCGATCTGCCCCCGCACAAGGTGGTCGGCATTACCGGCACCAATGGCAAGTCGACCACCACCGCGCTGGTCCACCATCTGCTGGAGCAGGCGGGCGTACCGACCCGCATGGGCGGCAATATCGGCCTGCCGATCCTGGGGCAGGAGCCTTTGCCCGAAGGCGGTGTCTATGTGCTCGAACTCTCAAGCTACCAGATCGACCTCACCTTCTCGCTCGATTGCGAGGTGGCGGCGCTGATCAATATCACGCCCGATCACCTGGACCGCTATGACGGCTTTGCCGCCTATGCAGCCTCCAAGGCGCGGCTGCTGGCGATGCAGGAGGCTGGGCATTTCGCGGCCTTCGGTTGCGAGGATGCGGAAACCAGCCAGGTGCAGGCGCATGAGGCAGCGCGCCGCGCTCCCGGTCGAGCGACCTGCGTGCTGGTGGACGAATTGGCGGGCAGGCAGGGTGAATGGCCCAGCCTGCAGGGTCCGCACAACCTCCAGAACGCGGCCATCGCCGCCGCTCTGGTCGAGGAGCTGGGCCTCTCCCGCGAACAGGTGCTTACCGGCCTCGCCACGTTCCGCGGCCTGCCGCACAGGATGGAAGTGCTCGGCACGTTCGATGGCGTGCTGGTGATCAACGATTCCAAGGCGACTAATCCCGCCTCCACCGCCCCGGCGCTCGCCGCCTGGCCCCCGCATGATGGCAGGCCGCGTGTTCACTGGATCTGCGGCGGTCTCGCCAAAGCCGATAACCTCGACGACTGCGCTCCGTGGTTCGGCCATGTCGCATCCGCCTACACGATAGGCGAGGCCGGTCCGATGTTTGCCAAGCTGCTGACGGGACACATGCCGGTCGAGGATTGCGAGATGCTGTGCGAGGCGACTTCGCGCGCGCTCAAGGCAGCCCAGCCCGGCGATGTGGTGCTTCTCAGCCCCGCTTGCGCCAGCTTCGACCAGTTTCGCGATTACGAGATACGCGGCGACACATTCCGCGAAATCGTGGGCGGGCTGACGAGCAGCGATCAGCCCACCAGCGGCTCCACCGGAAGGTCTGCCGCATGAGCGCCGCGCGTCCCTATATCCCCCAGCCGGGCCGCCGCAGCGCGCCGACGGCCGCCTTTCCGCAGGACCGCAGGCGCCAATTGCTGGTCTGGTGGCGCGAAATCGACCGTGTGCTGCTGGGCCTGATCCTGCTGCTGATGTCACTGGGGACGATCGCGGTCATGGCCGCATCGCCTGCCAGCGCCAATCGCCTGTCGACATCGGATGTGACGCTATCCGACCTGCATTTCTTCTGGCTGCACATCCGCTGGCAGTTTCTCGGCCTCTGCGTGCTGATCGCGACCTCGCTGGTCCCGCATGAACTCGCGCGGCGCGGGGCGATCCTGCTGGGTGCGGCCATGCTGGTTGCATTGGTGCTGGTCCCGCTGATCGGTGTCGAGCGCAATGGCGCCACCCGCTGGCTCAACCTCGGCCTGCAATTCCAGCCGTCCGAATTCCTCAAGCCGGCCTTCGCGGTGATCCTGGCCTGGATTCTTTCCTGGAAAGTGCGTGATCCCGGCCTGCCTGTGATCGGCGTATCGGGCGGATTGCTGGGCTTCATCGTCATTATGCTGATGGCGCAACCCAATTTCGGCGAGGCTATCCTGTTCGTCGGTTGCTGGTTCGTGGTGGTGATGCTGGCGGGCTTGCCGATAAAGCGGATACTGACACTGTGCGGCGTCGGACTGGGCGGGCTGGTCCTTGCCTATGTATTCTATGACAATGCCCGCAACCGCATCGACGCCTTCCTTGGCGGCGGTACCGCCTATGACCAGGTGGACCTTGCCAGCCGCACGCTGCTGGGCGGCGGGTGGACGGGCACCGGCCTCAATCTCGGCAACAACAAGATGCGCCTGCCCGAAGCGCATACCGACTACATCTTCTCGGTGATCGGGGAGGAATTCGGCCTGCTCGCCTGCGGAGTGATCGTGGTGCTCTACCTCGCCATCATCCTGCGCGTGCTGGTGCGGCTGGTGGATGAGGACCGGCTGTTCATCATCCTTGCAGCCAGCGGTCTTATAGCGCTGTTCGGTGGACAGGCTTTCATCAACATTCTCATGAACCTGCAGCTTTTCCCCTCCAAAGGCATGACGCTGCCTTTGGTGAGTTACGGCGGATCGTCTACCATTGCGCAGTGCTTCTCCATCGGGTTGCTGCTGGCGATTACCCGGCGCAATCCGTTTCTGAGCCGTGAGGCTTTCGATTTCGGCGGCGGGGCCGCAAAGGCGCGGAAAGCAGGGGCGCAGAAAGGCAAGCGGCGATGACTTCTGTTGCACGACATTACGTGCTGGCGGCAGGCGGAACCGGCGGGCATCTGACGCCCGCCTTTGCGCTTGCTTCCGAGCTGGAGCGGCGCGGCCATCATGTCGCCCTGATCACCGATGATCGCGGCGCGGCGATCCCCGGCAAGCCTGATTTCCTGACTGCCCATGTCCTGCCCGCCGGCCGTTTCGGGAAGAACCCGATGCGCTGGCTGGGCGGTATCCGTGCCGTCATGCAGGGCCGCGCCATGGCGCGCCGCGTTTACGAGACCTTCCAGCCCAGCGCCGTTATCGGCTTTGGCGGCTATCCCGCGCTGCCCGCCCTGCTCGGCGCGCAGGCGGATGATATCGCCACCGTGATCCACGAACAGAACGCCGTGCTGGGCCGCGTCAATCGCCTGCTGGCGGGAAGGGTCGATGCCATCGCCACCGCCTATCCCGATGTCGAGCGGCTTAAGGCGGATCACCGGGCGAAGACGCACCTCGTCGGCAATCCCGTGCGGCCCGAAGTGCTCAGCCTGCGCGACGAGGAATTCCCCGCCTTTACCGCCGACGGACTGTTCCGCGTGCTGGTGACCGGCGGCAGCCAGGGCGCGCGTGTCCTGTCTGAAGTCGTGCCCGATGGCCTTGCCATGCTCCCGCCCGCCTTGCGCAGCCGGTTGCAGGTGACGCAGCAATGCCGCCCGGAGGATCTCGACGCGGTGCGGGCGCGTTATGCCAGCCACGAGATTCCCGCCGAACTCGGCACCTATTTCGAAGACATGCAGGCGCGGCTGGCCGATGCGCATCTCTTTATTGGACGTGCCGGCGCCTCCACCATTGCCGAGTTGACCGCCGTGGGCCGCCCCGCGATCCTCGTCCCGCTGCCCATCGCCACCGATGACCACCAGGCTGCCAATGTGCGCGAAGTGGTGAAGGCGGGCGGCGCACGCTCGATCCGCCAGCACAAGTTTACCGCCAGCGAGCTCGCCAAGCAGATCCAGGCCATGGCCCAGCATCCCGAAACGCTCGCCAATGCGGCCCATGCCAGCTGGAATTGCGGACGCCCCAAGGCTGCGCGCGACCTGGCCGACCTTGTCGAAAGCTTCGGCGGCGCACCGATCCAGGATGTGATCCGCGTGGGCGCAAGCGAGCGCAGGAACGCCGAGGGCGCACCGGCTGCCGCGACGAGGGACAGCGTATGAAGGGCGTCCCCACGGATATCGGCACGATCCATTTCGTCGGCATTGGCGGTATCGGCATGTCCGGCATTGCCGAGGTGATGAAGAATCTCGGCTATAGCGTGCAGGGCTCCGACATTGCCGAGAGCGCGAGCGTGGAGCGGCTGCGTGCGCGCGGCATTCCCGTTTCCATCGGGCATGACGCGGCAAACCTCGGCGATGCGTCCGTTGTCGTCACCTCCACCGCGGTAAAGCGCGACAATCCCGAAGTCGCTGCAGCTATCGAGAACCGCATCCCTGTGGTTCGCCGCGCGGAAATGCTGGCAGAGCTGATGCGGCTGAAAAGCACCGTCGCCGTCGCCGGCACGCACGGCAAGACGACGACGACCAGCATGGTCGCCACGCTGCTCGATGCGGGCGGGGTGGATCCGACCGTGATCAATGGCGGGATCATCGAAAGTTACGGCTCCAACGCGCGGCTGGGTGACAGCGAGTGGATGGTGGTCGAGGCGGATGAGAGCGACGGCAGCTTCCTGCGGCTCGATGGCACGATCGCGGTCGTGACTAATATCGATCCCGAACATCTCGACCATTACGGCAGTTTCGATGCGGTGAAGGATGCCTTCCTGCAATTCATCGAGAACGTGCCCTTCTATGGCGCTGCAGTGCTGTGCATCGATCATGACGAAGTGCAGAACGTGATCGCCCGTGTGCGCGACCGGCGCGTGATCACCTATGGCTTCTCGCCCCATGCCGACGTGCGGGCGGAGAATATCTCCAGCGAAGGCGGATCAACCCGCTTCGATGCCGTCAGCCGCGACCGCGACGGGCGGGAAAGCCGCATAGAGAACATCGTCCTGCCCATGCCCGGTCGCCACAATGTCCAGAATGCGCTCGCCGCAACGGCCGTGGCGCTGGAAATGGGCTGCACCGCCGACACGATCCGCGCCGGTTTCGCCCGCTTCGGCGGGGTACGCCGTCGCTTTACGCTGGCGGGCGAGGTCGATGGTGTGCGGGTGATCGACGATTATGCGCATCACCCGGTGGAAATCCGCGCGGTGCTCTCCGCAGCGCGCGAGGCCGCGAAAGGCCGTGTCATCGCGGTGGCGCAGCCGCATCGCTACACGCGGTTGCGCGACCTGATGGAGGAATTCCAGTCCTGCTTCGCCGATGCGGACATCGTCTATGCCGCGCCGGTCTATCCGGCGGGCGAGCAGCCGATTGCGGGCATCGACAGCGCGGCGCTGGTCGCCGGGATCAAGGCGCGCGGGCACCGGCAGGCGGCGGAAATCGCCGGGCCGGATGCGCTGGCGCAGGAGCTGGCCGGATTGGTCGAGCCGGGCGACATGGTCGTCTGCCTCGGCGCGGGCGACATCACCAAATGGGCTGCGGGTCTCGCGTCCTCGATCGAACGGGCGAGGGCGGAAGCGGCATGACACGGCACATGCAATATGGCGAGGAGCCCAAGGGCCAGAACGCCCCCGGTGCGGGCGAGGAGAAGGGGGCAGCCGACGTGACACCCTCTCCCGTGCGCGGCAAGCTGACCAAGGACGCCCCGCTCGACAAGCTGGTCTGGTTCAAGAGCGGCGGTCCGGCGGACTGGCTGTTCGAACCGGCCGACCTCGAAGACCTCACCAGCTTCCTGCAGGGGCTGGAGGAAGGCACGCCAGTGATGGCGATCGGCCTCGGGTCAAACCTCATCATCCGCGATGGCGGCGTACCCGGCGTGGTCGTGCGCCTCGGCAAGCCCTTTGCCTCGGTCGAGGTGCGGCGCGACAATATCCTCGAATGCGGCGGCGGCGCGCCGGGTATCCTCGTCTCCTCCACCGCGCGCGATGCGGGGATTGCGGGGATGGAATTCCTGCGCGGCATTCCCGGCACAGTGGGCGGTTTCGTGCGCATGAATGGCGGGGCCTATGGTCGTGAAGTGGCCGATATCCTCGTCGATTGCGACGTGGTCTTCCCCAATGGCGATTGCGTGAACATCCCGGCGGAAGACCTCGATTATACCTATCGCCATTCGCGCCTGCCCGAAGGTGCCATCGTGGTCGCCGCGCGCTTCCAGGGCGATCCCGGCGATCCCGAGGAGATTGGCAGAGAAATGGACCGCATCGCCGCCGAGCGCGAGGCATCGCAGCCTTTGCGGACCAAGACGGGCGGCTCCACCTTCAAGAACCCGGACGGGAAGAAGGCGTGGCAGCTGGTCGATGAAGCGGGCTGCCGCGGCCTCAAGATGGGCGGCGCGCAGGTGAGCGAGAAGCACGCCAACTTCCTCATCAACACCGGCGATGCGACCAGCAGCGATATCGAGGGGCTTGGGGAAGAAGTACGCCGCCGCGTGTCGGAAAAGACCGGCGTGGCGCTGGAATGGGAAATCAAGCGAGTGGGACGACCGTGAGCCGACTGCCGAAACTCCATATCGCCGTCCTGATGGGCGGCTGGGCCAATGAGCGCGAAGTATCGCTCATGTCTGGCAAAGGCGTGGCGGATGCGCTGGAAAGCCTGGGCCACCGCGTGACGCGGATCGACATGGACCGCGACGTTGCGGCCCGCATTGCCGAAGTGAAACCCGATATCGTTTTCAACGCGCTGCACGGCGCGCCGGGGGAAGACGGCACGGTGCAGGGCATGCTGGACCTGATGGGCGTACCCTATACGCATTCGGGCCTGGCCACCTCGGTTGTCGCCATCGACAAGGAACTGACCAAGCAGGCGCTGGTCCCGCACGGTATCCCCATGCCCGGCGGGCGGGTTGTGCCCAGCACCGAGCTGTTCGATGGCGATCCGATCGCGCGGCCCTATGTGCTGAAGCCGGTGAATGAGGGATCGTCCGTCGGCGTCGCCATCATCACGGATGAGAGCAATTGCGGCAACCCGATCGCGCGTGACGCCAAGGGTCCGTGGCAGCAGTTCGAAACCTTGCTGGCGGAGCCCTATATTCGCGGCCGCGAGCTGACGACGGCGGTCATCGACACGGGCGAGGGCGCGAAGGCCCTCGGCGTTACCGAGCTGATCGTTGCAAGCGGCTTCTACGATTTCGAGAACAAATATACGGACGGAAAGACGACCCACGTCTTCCCCGCCGATATCCCGGACAATATCGCCGCCCTGTGCCTGCGCTATGCCGCGCGGGCGCATAAGGTCCTCGGCTGCCGCGGAACCAGCCGCACCGATTTCCGCTGGGACGATGAGCGCGGGGAAGATGGTCTGTTCGTACTGGAGACCAACACCCAGCCGGGCATGACCCCGCTCAGCCTGGTGCCGGAGCAGGCCCGCTATTGCGGCATCGAATATCCGCAATTGTGTGAAATGATCGTGGCTGACGCGCTGCGGCATTTCGGCAAGCTGCCAGCCGGTGAGGCCGGGACCGACTGATGGCGCAGACGATCCGCCGCAAGGCCACCGGGGTCCGCCGCCAGGCCAAGAGCCAGGGCCGCGCGGGGCAGGTGCGCAAGGCGCGCGCAAAGACCAATTCGCTGTTCGACAGGATGATGGATGCGCTGCCCTTTACCGAGGACCAGTGGCACGCCTTCTTCACCGTGCTGATCCTCGCCGTGCTGCTCGCCATTGCGATAGTGGTGGCGCGCGTTTCCGGCCTCACCACCGTTGCAGAAACCGAATTCGCCAAGGCCGCCGCCAATGCCGGGTACAAGGTCGGCAATGTGCAGGTGCGCGGGACGGACCGGCTGAACGAGGCGCGCGTTTATGAGCGCGCTCTTGGGCGCGAAGACCTGTCGATGCCGCTGGTGGACCTCGAAGAGCTGCGCACCGAGCTGCTGGCGCTCAACTGGGTGGCTGATGCGCGTGTCTCCCGCCTGCTACCAGATACGCTGGTGATCGATATTGTCGAGCGTGAGCCGCATGCCGTTCTGCGCCGGGGCGAGCGCTTGCTGCTTATTGATCCGACGGGCGCGGAGCTGGAGCCGATTTCGCGCTCCGCCGCTTCGGAATATCTCGTCATTTCCGGCGAAGGCGCGCAGTCGCAGGTGGAGGCGCTGACCGACCTGCTCGACGCCGCGCCTGCGCTGCAGCCGCAGGTCAAAGCTGCCGAATGGATCGGCAATCGCCGCTGGGACCTCACTTTCGCTACCGACCAGAGCCTGTCGCTGCCCGAAGGCGCGGAGCGCGCTGCCGCTGCGCTGATCAGCTTCGCCCGCGCCGATGGTGTGCACCGCCTGATTGGCGGCGAAGTCGTGCGCTTCGACATGCGCAACCCGCCGCGCATGTATATGCAGGTGCCCGGAAGGGCTGACCGCGAGCTCGCCATGGAACAAGCCGCGGAGCAGGCTGCGGCACAGGAAGAAGAGGACAATTGATGGCTAGCCAGCCGCGCATCACCAATGTCATCGCTGCCGTCAATATCGGCTCCTTCCGCATTTCCGCGATGATCGCGGGCGTGACCGAGAATGGCGAGATGCATGTGCTGGGCAGCGGCCACCGCGCCGCAAATGGCATCAAGCGCGGCTATGTCACCGATATGGCCGCCGCGACCTATGCCGTGCGCGATGCGATCGAGAAGGCCGAAAAGCTCGCCGGGACGCAGGTGACCAGCGTGTGGATCGGCTGTTCGGGCGCGGGCCTCGCCAGCACGATCAACCCGGTCGAGATCGATATTGGCGGGCGCCGGATCGAGGAAGAGGATATCGAGCACCTGCTCGTTTCCGCGCGCGAAGGGATCGAGCCCGATGGCCGGATGGTGCTGCATGCGCAGCCCGCCTGCTATTTCCTCGATGGCGCGGATGGCGTCGCCAATCCCAAGGGCCTGCATGCAGAGCGGCTGGGCGTGGACGTGCATGTGATGCTTGCCGATGGCGCGCCCATGCGCAATGTCACCGAAGCGGTGCAGAACGCGCATCTGGAAGTCGAGGGTATCGTCGCCTCGCCGCTCGCCTGCGGTTATGCCTGCCTGACGCCCGAGGAGCGCGACTTGGGTGTCGCCCTAGTCGAATTTGGCGGGCAGGTGACCAATGTTGCGGTATATGCCGGCGGCATGCTGGTGGGCCTCGCCACCATCCCGCGCGGCTCTGCCGATATCACCGATGCGGTCGCCTCCGCCTTCGGGATCAAGCGCTTCATGGCCGAGCGGCTCAAATGCGTGAACGGTTCCGCCATCGCCAGCCCGCATGACCATCGCGAGATGATCGCGGTCGCCGGGCCCGATGACGAGAGCTCCGCCACCGTCGCCAACGGGGCGGATGATCGCGGCCATATCCCGCGTGCGGAGCTTATCTCGGTCATCACCGGAGAGCTCGACGGGTTGATGCGTGATGTCGGCAGGGCTTTGGAAAAAATGGGTTTCTCGGGAAGCCAGGCGAGTGCGCGGCAAGTCGTGCTGACCGGCGGCGGGGCCGAGCTGGCGGGTCTTGCGGATTATGCCCAAAGCGTGCTGGGCATGCCCGTGCGCATCGGCCGTCCGCCTGCTTTGCGCGGCCTGCCCGAAGCGCACAGCGTGCCCGGTTTTGCCACGCTGGCCGGACTGATCCTCTATGCGGCAGAGGATCCGGTCGATATACGCAGTGTGGGCTCGCGCTTTACCGAGACGACGCGGATCGGCGGCCTCGCCATGATCCGCCACGTCTGGAGCGCGATGAAAGAGTATTTCTGACCTGCGAAAAGCGACGCGCAGGACTGTGGATACATGAAAATACCACTTACGCGGCGGAATCGCTTTGTGGCACAAGCGTTACCAACCCGTTTACTAGACCGCTCCGCAGGAGAGCACTGACATGAGCATCAATATCGGCCCGCCTTCCGTTGAAGAACTGCGTCCCCGCATCACCGTGATCGGCGTGGGCGGTGCTGGCGGCAACGCCATCGCCAACATGATCCAAAGCGAGATCGAAGGCGTCGATTTCATCGTGGCCAACACCGACGCGCAGGCGCTGAACAACGCCGTGGCCGAGCATCGCATCCAGCTGGGCCCCGATATCACGCAGGGCCTGGGTGCCGGTTCGCGCCCCGAAGTGGGCCGCGCCGCTGCCGAGGAGACGGTGGAGGATATTGAACGCGCGCTTGAAGGCGTGAACATGGTCTTCATCGCTGCCGGTATGGGTGGTGGCACGGGTACGGGTGCCGCGCCGGTGATTGCCGAGACTGCGCGCAAGAAGGGCATCCTCACCGTGGGTGTGGTGACCAAGCCCTTCCTGTTCGAAGGCACGCGCCGCATGCGCGCCGCCGAAGCGGGCATCGATGAGTTGCAGAAGCATGTCGATACGCTGATCGTCATTCCCAACCAGAACCTGTTCCTGGTGGCCAAGGCCGAAACCACCTTCAAGGAAGCTTTCCAGCTTGCTGACGAAGTGCTGCAGCAGGGCGTCCGCTCGATCACCGACCTGATGGTGATGCCGGGCCTCATCAATCTCGACTTCGCCGATATCCGTTCGGTGATGAACGAGATGGGCAAGGCGATGATGGGCACAGGCGAAGGCGAGGGCGAAAATCGCGCGCTGGAAGCGGCCGAACGCGCCATCGCCAACCCGCTGCTCGACGGCGTGTCGATGCAGGGCGCCAAGGGCGTAATCATCTCCATCATTGGCGGCGAGGACATGAAGCTGCTCGAGGTGGACGAGGCTGCGAACCATATTCGCGAACTGGTCGATCCCGAAGCGAACATTATCTGGGGTTCGGCCTTCAATCCCGATCTCGACGGGCGCATTCGCGTTTCCGTGGTCGCCACCGGCATCGAACAGAGTGCCGAGCAGGCGCATTCCGCCAGCCAGCCGCTCAACCTGGGTGCCTCGCGCGGCCCGAAGAAGCCGGTACTGCCGATGCAGTCGCTGGAAGAGGATGATGCGGCGGAGGACGCGCTGGACGAAGCGACTACGCTTGGTGGCCCGGACGTGAATGCAAATCGGGTAAATACCGAATTCTCGCGCCCGTTTTCTGCCCCCAAGGCTGTGGAAGAGGAAGAAGAGCCGCTGGATCTGGGGCATCCCGAGATCGCGGCCGAAGCACCTGAAGTCGATTTCTCGCGCCCGTCGAGCGATGCGCCGACTCCCGCGCCGGCAGAGGATGATGAATTCGGCCCCGGCAAGGAAGAGGGCTTTGCCTCGCTGTCCAGCATGGGACGTGCGGCCGCCAAACCTCAGGATGATGGGCATACTTCGGGCGAAATGTTCGAGCTGACCGAGGAAGTCGCGGAAGGGTCTGATACTGCGGATGCCGAGGAGGAGGAAGAGCTGCTGCTCGATGCTAGCCGCCTTGCCGGAGACGGTGAACCGGAAGCTGCCGAAAGCGCGCCCCGCAAGCGCCGGTTCTTCGGTGGCGGATCGGACGACGCCGAGGAAGTCCCGGCGGAAGCGCCACAGCCTGCCTCAGCTGCAGGCGGCAGTACGCTGTTCGAACGCATGGCCAATCTCTCCCGTCATGGCGAGGAAGGCGAGGCTGAAGGCGAAGGCGAGGATGGCGACGATGCGCCCGCGATGCGCATTCCGCGCTTCCTGGGGCGTCAGAACAACCAGTAGTCGCATTGCCGGCGGTGTTGTCTTGCGGTTCACATGGGCTGGCCTAAGTAGGCCGGAATGACATCAAGTTCCGGAATTGCACGGCGTTTTGGCGCCTCGCTTGCTGCGGGTGCAATCGCTGCCACAAGCCTTGCGACGCTGCCTCTTGCCCTGCAGGCGCAAGAGGTGGTGCAGCCCACCGCCAACCCGGCAGCGGAGCGGCTGGCCGATGCGTTGCGCCGCCTGTCACGCAACCCGGAATCGCTGCCCGCGCTGATCACTGCCGGGCGCGCCTCGCTGGAACTGAACGATATGGACGCGGCCGAGGGCTTTTTCGCCCGCGCGCAGGCTGTCGATGGCGGAAACGGGGCGGTGCTGGCAGGTAAGGCACTGGTGGCGCTGCGCCAGTACGACCCGGTATCCGCGCTGCAATTGTTCGAGCGGGCGGGCGCAGCGGGCGAGGATCTCGCCGGATATGCCGCCGATCACGGCCTCGCATTCGACCTTGTGGGTGACAATGCACGTGCGCAGCAGCTCTATTCGCAAGCCCTGTCGCGCAGCCGGAATGACGAGGTGCTCCGCCGCCTCGCGCTGAGCCAGGCGATTAGCGGGGACCAGGCGGCATCGGAGGCGACCCTGCTGCCGCTTCTCCAGCGCCGTGACCTTGCCGCCTACCGCACGCGCGCTTTTGCGCTTGCCATCCTCGGACGCGAGGAGGAGGCGGTCTCGATTGCCGAGGCTATGCTGCCCGCGCGGCTGGCGCGGCGCATCGGGCCATATCTTCGGTTCATGCCCGAACTCACTCCTGCACAGCAGGCTGCGGCAGCCAATCTTGGCCGTTTCCCGGAGCGTGCGGAAATCGGGCGCGACGACCCGCAGCTGGCTCGGCGCATGCAATTGCCCGCCAATCCGGCGCCCACAGGCGGTGCGGACGAGCGCCTGATTCCGGGCGGTGAGCCGCTTGGTCCAGTAAGCGGGAGCACCGAATTGCCCGCCCTCGCCGAAGTCGAGGTGGAAACGGCGCCTCCGGCTTCCGGGGTCGTGCCGCAGGAAGAAGCGCCCGGTCCGTCCTTCTCGCTCTCCGAACCCCAGCCCACGGTGGATCTTTCGCCAGAACCAGTCGAAGAACCGGGCCTCAGCCTGACCGACGCCTTCGCGGACTTCTCGCTCGAGGATTCCGCCCCAGCATCCATGTCCGGCGCGGTGGACATCACCAGCATCGATATCCCGCGTGAGGAACGCGAACCCGAACCGCCCCCGCCGCCCGCTCATCCCAGCCGGCATTGGGTGCAGGTCGCGACCGGGCAGGATACGTCCGCCTTCCGTTTCGACTGGCGCCGGATCGTGCGCAATGCCGATGGGCTGCTCGACGATGCGGAGCCCTATCGCGCACGCTGGAATCAGACCAGCCGTCTGCTGACCGGTCCCTTCGAAACGGCGCAGGAAGCGCAGGAACTTGTCACCGAGCTGGCGGCCACCGGCATCAATGCCTTCCGCTTCACCAGCGATGAGGGCGAGGAAGTCACCGCGCTCGACTGACGGGGGCGGAGGGGCGCTATCCCCCGGTTTTCCCCAGTTTCTGCGCATAATTCCCCAGCTATTTGTGCACATATTGCCAACAGGCTTGTGGCACTTCTCCCCGGCCATCGCGGCATGGTGGATTGCGTATTAACCCATCGCCAGCGCATTGATGACGCAGCACGAAGGCGCCCGTATCGGGTAAGGCGGAGAGCGCAATTGGGGTCGAACGAGTGATGGACATCGGGCGCGAGCCGATTGAGGATGCTGAGGGGGCGGCACCGGTGGAAATGCTGGCGGCGCTGTTCGAAGCCCATGGCTGGCCCTGCGAATTCGTCAATGATGACGAGGTTTGCGGCGAAGTCCCCGGCAGCTGGACCACCTACCAGTTGCGCGGAATCTGGCGGCGCGAGGACCGCGTGCTGCAACTGCTCTGCCTGCCCGAAGTGCGCGTTCCCGATGGGAAGAAGCGCGCGGCCTATGAACTGCTGGCGCTGATCAACGAGCAGCTGTGGCTGGGCCATTTCGATATCTGGTCGCAGGGCGGCGTGCTGCTCTACCGTCACGGGCTGATGGTCGGCGATGATGGGATGCTGAGCCTGTCCGCCGCGCAAATGGCGGTCGAAAGCGCGGTGGCCGAATGCGACCGTTTCTATCCTGCATTCCAGTTCGTGCTGTGGGGCGACAAGAACCCGCGCGATGCGCTGGATGCAGCTTTGGTGGATGCTGTGGGCGAAGCCTGATATCGGCTTTGCGATGATCGAATCCATGCTCCTTGTCGGTTGCGGCAATATGGCCGGTGCCATGCTGGACGGCTGGCTGGCTGCCGGTGTTCCAGCGTCCCGTTTCGCCGTTGTCGATCCGGTGCGCGAGGATGCGCCCGGCGGCATTCCGGTGCTTCGCGAGCTTCCGCAGGCTGGCCGCTTCGATGCGATCCTGCTGGGCGTTAAGCCGCAGAACCTTGCCGAGGTTGGACCGCAGGTTGCGCCCTTGGCGGGAGAGGGGGCGCTGGTGCTTTCCCTGCTCGCCGGTGTGGAACTGGAGGTTCTCAAGGAGCATTTCCCCGCCGCCGCAGGTCATGTGCGGGTGATGCCCAATCTTGCCGTGTCGCTGGGCAAGGCGCCCATCGCGCTCGCAGCGCAGGGGCTGGATGACGCGGCCCGTGGTGCGGTCACCGACCTGCTGGCGCCGCTCGGCACGCCCGAATGGATCGGGGAGGATCGCTTCGACCTCGTCACCGCGCTCGCCGGTAGCGGCCCCGCTTTCGTCTATCGCTTCATCGATGCATTGGGCGCCGCATCGATCCGGCTGGGCTTGCCCGAAGAGCAGGCGCGGCGGCTGGCGCTGGCGATGGTGGAAGGCGCCTCGGCGCTGGCTGCGCAGTCGGAACATGATCCGGGGAAGCTGGCGGACATGGTCGCCAGCAAGGGCGGGGTGACCCGCGCCGGGCTCGACGTGCTGGACGATGGAGAGGCACTCGGCCGCCTTGTCACCGAAACGCTGCGCGCGGCGCGTGATCGCAGCGCGGAGATGGCCCGCGAAGCGCGCAAATAGGGGGCAGGGCTGCCTTCAACGCGCGTTAACCCTGCACCTACCGGTTTTGCTTGAATTTCGGGGACGGAATCCCGATATTCAGGTCAATCCGGCCCATTTTGTGAGGCCGGGCAGAGGAGAATTGGATCTCATGGCAAATTGGAACGACGACCAGCAGACCCGTCAGGGTTTCGGGGTGTCGCCGAGCCAGGCGGGTGATATCGCTGGCCGCACGACTTTCGACGCCGGCCTGCGCAAGCACATGCTGTCGATCTACAACTATATGGCATCGGGCGTGCTGCTGACCGGCATCGTCTCGCTGCTGTTCGTGAATTCGCCGCTGTTTTCGGCGGCCTTCAACGTGATCCAGACGCCTTATGGCATGTCGCTGCAGGCGACCGGCCTTGGCTGGATCATCAAGCTTTCGCCGCTCGCCTTCATGCTGTTCTGGTGGTTTGGAGCCAAGAACGCCAACAAGACGATGTTGCAAGCGATGTTCTGGGGCTTCTGCGTCAGCTTCGGCCTGTCGCTGTCGACCATCTTCGTCATCTATACCGGACAGTCGGTGGCGATGGCCTTCTTCAGCACGGCGGCGGCTTTCGCCGGCTTGAGCCTGTTCGGCTATACCACGCAGAAGGACCTGTCCGGCTGGGGCAGCTTCCTGATCATGGGTGTGGTCGGCCTGCTGGTGGCGATGGTGCTGAACATGTTCATCTTCCAGTCGGGCATGTTCCAGCTGGCGATCTCGGCGATCGGTGTGCTGATCTTCGCCGGCCTCACCGCCTATGACACGCAGCGGCTGAAGAACGAGTATTTCGTGGTTCGCGGCACCGAATGGGCAGCCAAGGCGGTTATCTACGGCGCGCTGAACCTCTATCTCGACTTCATCAACATGTTCATTTTCCTGCTGCAGATGTTCGGCAGCCGCGAATAGCGGAATCAGCCGGTCGCAGCTGCGATTCGCTTCATCGTGCCCGGGGTGCATAAGCTGCATCCCGGGCATTTCTTTTGGTGAATCATGGCGCTAATCAGTCAGCAAGATCGTGTTCAGACGCATTGTGTAAAATAATACGCAAATGCGCGGTGAGAGGACTTTGATGGGAATGCCCGATATTTGTTTGAAAACGCTGGCCGTGGCTGCGGGTGTCGCCGCCCTGGCGGCTTGTACGCCGCCGCCTCCTCCTCCCCCACCTCCGCCTCCGCCTCCGCCCCCTCCCGTGGCTGCGCCGGAGCCCATTCCCTACCGTCCGATCCCGCCGCGCGGTGCTGCCTACCAGATGGAAGTCCCGCCGGTTGACGCTTTCGGCCAGCGGCTGACGGTCAACACCGCGATCGACGAATCCGAAACCGTCTGGCACTTCCGCTCCGGCTGGAATGTCGCCGCGCTCAACTGCCTGGCCCCGGGAGACGAGATCATCACCAGCGCCTATGGCGAATTCCTGCGCGGCTTCCCCAACGGCTTGCGCTCGGCCAATCAGGCGATAGATCGCAAGTTCCGCGAAGACTACTCCTCCAGCCGCGAAGCGCTGCTCGCGCGCGAGGAACATGCGACGCAAGTCTATAATTACTTCGCCATGCCCGGCGCCCGGGCGGACTTCTGCGCTGCCGCGCGCGTCGTCGCGGGCCAGTTCGCCAACTACGAAGGCGACAATGTGAAGGAATTCGCCGCGGCCAACCTCCCATTGCTCGAAAATGCGTTCCTGCGCTTTTTCGAAGAATATGAGGAATATGAGCGGCTCTCAGCCGATTGGGACAGCCAGTATGGCACCCGCTATGGCCAGTCCCAGCCGGGTTACGTGGCCATCTATGGCAATGGCCTCACTACGGTTGGATCGACGCTGGCGAGCCAGCAAGAGCCTGCTGGTGCCGTGATCGACGTCGATACCGGCGCGGCCATCCCCGTGATTCCCGTGGATGACGGCAACACGGTGTCGACACCGGTCGTCCAGCCGCTGTCCAACGAGCCAGTCCAGGGCACATCCGTCGCCCAGTAATTTCTGCTTTGCATGGCCGGGTGCTGTTCGCTAATAGGCGCGCTCTTCGCGGCGGGCCTTGGCCTGCCTGCAAAATAACTGGAACGGGGCCGTAGCTCAGTTGGGAGAGCGCGTCGTTCGCAATGACGAGGTCAGCGGTTCGATCCCGCTCGGCTCCACCAGTTTTCACCTTCGGTGAAATCTGGTTTCCCCTTCGTTCCGCTCGCCCATCCGGGCGAGCGTCCTCGCGGCTATTCCCTCCGTTCCGGCTTCGCCGGCACTGCGGGGCCGCTGCGGGCGGGCGGTCGCCCTTGCGGACCCTGCGGGTCCGATCTATCGAGCTGAGCTGAAAATGGGCGCCGGAGACGGGCTGTGCTAACAGCCTGCAAGCGCGAATGCGCGTCGGCCGGTCAGGCCGGAAGCCAAGCGGCCCGGATGGGCCGCGCCCGGCGTCTGAGGGACTAAACAAAAATGCACTTTCTCGATCAGGCCAAGATTCACGTGAAGTCCGGCGCGGGCGGTCCCGGTGCGGTCAGCTTCCGGCGTGAGAAATACATCGAGTTCGGCGGCCCCGATGGCGGCAATGGCGGCAAGGGCGGGGACGTGGTGTTCCTGGCCGTGCCCGGCCTCAATACGCTGATCGACTTCCGCTATACCCAGCACTTCAAGGCCAAGCGTGGTGGACACGGCATGGGCAGGGATCGCACCGGCAAGGGTGCGGAGGACCTGGTGATCGAAGTGCCCGTCGGTACGCAAATCCTGTCGGAAGACAGGGAAGAAGTGCTCGCCGACATGACCGAGCAGGGCCAGCGCTTCGTGCTGCTGGAAGGCGGCATGGGCGGGCGCGGCAATGCCAGTTACAAGACCAGCACCAACCGCGCCCCGCGCCAGCACCAGCCGGGCGAGCCGGCGCAGGAAATGTCGGTCTGGCTGCGGCTGAAGCTGCTCGCCGATGCGGGCCTTGTCGGCTTGCCCAATGCGGGCAAATCGACCTTCATCAACGCCGTTTCCAATGCCCGCGCCAAAGTGGGCGCCTATGCTTTCACCACGCTGGTCCCCAAGCTCGGCGTGGTGACGCACAAGGGCCGCGAATTCGTGATCGCCGACATTCCCGGCCTGATCGAAGGTGCGGCCGAGGGTGCCGGGATCGGCGACCGCTTCCTTGGCCATATCGAGCGCTGCCGCGTGCTGATCCACCTGATCGATATTTCGGGCGCGGATCCGGTCGAAGCCATGCGCATCGTCGAAGGCGAGCTGGAAGCCTACGAGGCTGCACTGGAGCACAAGCCGCGGCTGGTAGCGCTCAACAAGGTGGACCTTGCGGATGCCGAACTGGTGGAAGGTTTTGCAGCCGAACTGAAGGAAGCAGGCGCGGACCAGGTCTTCCCAATTTCCGGGGCCACCGGTGCAGGGATCGAGGAACTGCTCGATGCCGTGATCGGCTATCTTCCCACGCAGACCAGCACGGAATCGCCGGGCCGCGTGCCCGATGAGGATGGCGAGGAAGAGGCCGACCAGAGCTGGGATCCGCTCGCCTGAGAACAAGCTATTATTTGCGCGGCGCGCGGCTTTCGCTAAGCGGTCTGGCATGACTATCGCGCGACTTGCCGATCTGGCCGATCCCCTGACAACGCCTCGCCTTGTGGTGAAGGTGGGCTCCGCCCTGCTCGTGGGGAAGGATGGCAAGCCGCGGCGCGAATGGCTCACCTCCCTGTGCGGCGAGATTGCCGAAGCGCGCAAGCGCGGGCAGCAGGTCGTGGTTGTGAGTTCGGGCGCTATCGCACTGGGCGCGGCGAAGCTGGGGCTTGCGAAAGGCGGGCGCGGGAGCCTGGCCGATGCGCAGGCCGCTGCCGCTGTGGGCCAGATCGCGCTGGCCGGATTGTGGTCCGAGCTGCTGGAACAGCAGGGCCTTACCGCCGCGCAATTGCTGGTGACGCTGGAAGACCTCGACGACCGCCGCCGCTATCTCAACGCCTCCGCCACGATCGGCCGCTTGCTGAAATCGGGCGCGGTGCCGGTGATTAATGAGAACGACTCAGTCGCCACGGAGGAAATCCGCTTTGGCGATAATGACCGGCTGGCCGCCCGCGCCGCGCAGGCCGCGCGCGCCGATGCCATCGCGCTGCTCTCCGATGTCGATGGTCTCTACGATCGCGATCCCGCCGATCCCGAGGCGCGCATGCTGCCCAGGGTGGAAGGCGTGACGGCGGAAATCCACGAAATGGCCAGCGGTTCCTCCTCCTCGGGCCTTGGCTCTGGCGGCATGACCTCGAAATTGCAGGCGGCGGAGATTGCCGAACGTGCGGGGATCACGCTTGCCATCATCAATGGCACACATGAGCGGCCCATCGCCCGCGCGCTGGAGCATGACACGGGAACGCTGTTCCTGCCGCGCCGCAATGACGGGGCGCTGAAGTCCTGGCTGGGCGGACGGCAGCGCATGGCGGGCGTGATCGTGGTCGATGCCGGTTGCGCCAAAGCCTTGGCAAAGGGCGGCAGCCTGCTGGCGACGGGCATCACCGCTATCGAGGGCGAGTTCCGCCGGGGCGATCCGGTGGGCATACGCGATGCTTCCGGGCGCCCGCTGGCGCAGGGGCTGGTCGAATATGACTCCGCCGAAGTCACCCGCATCCAGGGCCACCGCAGCGAGGAGCTGGAGCCGCTGCTCGGCTATGCACCGCGCTCCGCCGTGGTCCATCGGGACCAGCTGGTGCTGCTGTGACAATCGCCATTACCGGAGCCACGGGCTTCGTCGGCCAGGCGGTGCTGGACGAGGCGGGGCGCAGGGGGCTTGAAGTCAAGGCCCTGACCCGTCGCGAACAGAAGGCGCGCGAGGGGGTGGAGTGGGTCTCCGGCGACCTGCATGATAGCACCGCGCTCTCCACGCTCGCTTCCGGTTCCAAGGCGCTGCTGCACATCGCCGGCGTGGTCAATGCGCCGGACAGAGCGGGTTTCGAGCACGGCAATGTGACCGGCACCGCCAATGTCGTCTCCGCCGCGCGCACGGCCGAGACCGAGCGTTTTGTCTGCGTCTCCTCGCTCTCCGCACGCGAGCCGGGACTGTCCGATTACGGCCTATCCAAACGCATGGCCGAGGAGAAGGTGGAGGTGAGCGGGCTCGACTGGACGATCATCCGCCCCCCGGCGATCTATGGCCCGCGCGATACCGAAATCCTCGAACTCTTCCGCGCCGCCAAATGGGGTGTGGTGCCGATGCCGCCCGAAGGCCGCGCCTCTCTGATCCATGTCGATGATCTGGCCCGCCTGCTGCTCGACAGCGCGCTGGGCACGGGCCGCGACTGGTCGCAGCGCATCTTCGAGGTGGATGATGCGCGCAAAGGCGGCTGGGCGCATTCCGAGCTTGCCCGCGCCATCGGTGAGGCGATGGGGCGCAACGTGTTTGCCCCGGCCGTCCCCGCCGGGCTGCTGAAGGCGGCGGCGCAGCTGGACCGCATGCTGCGCGGAGAAAAGGCCAAGCTGACGCCCGACCGGGCCAGCTACATGGTTCATCCCGACTGGGTCAGCGATCCGGAAAAGGCCGTGCCTGAAGCGCTGTGGTCCGCGCGCATCGACACGCGCGAGGGCCTGCGCGAAACGGCGCGCTGGTATGCAGAGCAAGGCTGGCTTTAGGGCAACAGCTGCGCGCCCAAGGGCGAATCTCTCCGGAAATTTCATACAAATTTCGCGACGGGGGGCTAGTGTGCTAGCCCGCGAAATCGGATCGCAAGCGCCATTCGGACCGAGTTGCGCGAAGTGGAAATATGGGGGCAACCATGTCTAGGAAAACGAGCCGGGTATCGCGGCGCTCTTTCGTTGCGCTGGTGACGGGCGCAGCAGCAACCACGATGATCGCATCGCCCGCCAAGGCGCAGCGCACCGGGCGGAGTGACTCCGACCCGGATGACAGCGTGGGGTATGGGCGCACCGGCTTTACCGATTCCGATCCCAATGACAGTGCGGGTCATGGCCGCAGCAATATGACCGACTCCGACGCCAGCGACCGCGCTGATTACGGCCGTGGCAGTGGAGGCAGCTCGGGTGAGACCGATTCCGATCCGGACGATGCTGTCGGGAATGGCCGCGGGAGCGGTTCGGGCATTTCCGACAGCGACAGCGGTGCCAATGCCGACCCGTCCGGACGCGGTCGCGGCTCCGGCGTCACGGACTCCGATTCCAGCGATGCCTATAACAATGGCCGCGGCACTCGTTCCGGCGTGACCGATTCCGATCCGGACGACTCCTTCGGAAATGGTCGCGGTGGCGGTACCGGGATGACGGATTCCGACACCGGTGCCAATGCGGACGCGGTAGGTCGCGGCCGCGGCAGCTAAGGCAGGGGTTTTCCTCGAGCTGGCAGGCGGATAGGTCATTCTCTCATGACTGCTGCCGCCAATGCCAAGCCCAGCCCGCTCGCCAGCCTGATCGCACCGCTATCGGCTGAGGAGTTCTTCGCGCGCTATTACGAGAAGGACTGGTTCTGTACGCCCCAACCCGTGGCGGAGGTGGGCGATCTGCTCAGCATCGACCGGATCGACGAGATACTGTCCGATTCCGAGCTCCCGCCGACCTCGCTCACCATGGCGAAGTCCGGTGCCAGCCTGCCGCTTTCGGAATATACCCATGCCAATGGCGTGATCGATCGCGGCGCGGTACTCGACAATTTCCGTGACGGCGCGACCATCGTGCTGCCGCAGCTGCATTATGCCGATGGCAAGCTCTATGCCTTCTGCCTGGCGCTGGAGCGGGAATTCGGCGCGCGCATCCAGACCAATATCTACCTCACCCCCAGCAATGCGCATGGTTTCGGCGTCCATTATGACGGGCATGACGTCTTCGTGCTGCAGGTCTCCGGCCGCAAGAAGTGGGAGATCTACGGCCAGCGTGACGGGCTGCCCTTCCGCGGCGAGAAGTTCAGCAAACACCGCGACGATCCGGGCGAATTGCGCGAGACATTCGTGCTCGAGCCCGGCCAGTGCCTCTATGTCCCGCGCGGCCTTGCGCATCGCGCGCTGACCGAGGGGGACGAGGCGAGTCTGCACATTACCGTGGGCATCCTCGTCCAGACATGGGCCGAATTCATGCTGGAAGCGGTGGCGGAGGCGAGTTTACGCATCCCCCAAATGCGCCAGTCGCTGCCGCGCTCGCTCTATTTCGACGAGGGCAAGCGTAGTGAGCATGCGGCGATGTTCGCCGATCTGATGGCGCAGTTGGGCAGGGAGGCCAGCTTCGATGCCACGCTGGCGGCCTTTGGCAGCAATTTCGTGCAGGGACAGGGCCCGCGCATTCGTGGTGCGCTGAATGCCCTTGTGGAAGGGATTGGCGAGGATGACCGGCTGCGCGTGCGCGACAGCATCCTCTACACGATCGAGGAGGGCGAGGGCGGGCCGCAACTGGCGATTGCCGGTTCGATGATCGACCTTGCCGCCGATCTCGCGCCGCAATTGCGCGAGCGGCTGGCGGCGGGCGATCTGTCCATGTCCGATTTCACGGTGACCGACCGGCAGGACCTGCGCGACACGGTGGAAACGCTGGTTGCTTACGGCCTGCTAGAACGGGCCTGACACCTTTCTCTTGGTCACGGCAGTCATAGGGCGACTGCCCGCCCGCAGGTGCCCCGCACCCCGGACTTGATCCGGGGGAAGGGAATAGCACCGAGGATGCCCGCCCGGATGGGCGGGCGTAACCCAAACCACCCAAAGAAAAAGCCCGGTCGGACAAGCCGACCGGGCTGGAAAGTTTTGGGAGAGGATGCCTGAAAGGCCCGTTCCTTATGCGGATGGCTCCCGATTCACTCAAACGCGATTACTGCACCAGCTATTGCATTCTATGCAACTAAACCCAAAAAGCCACGCAATTACGCGGTTTTGCGCTCAGAAAGCAGGCTCGTAGCCGGGCGGCAAATCGCCTTCATCGCCATTTTGCGGGTTGTTGGGCGAATGGATGCCGCACTCGGTCTTGTCCCAGCCGCGCCAGCGACCGGCGCGCGGGTCCTCGCCCGGCTTGACCTTGCTGGTGCAGGGCGCGCAGCCGACGGAGAGGTAGCCTTGCTCCTCCAGCGGATGGCGGGGCAGGTCGTGCTCCTCGAAATAGGTTTCGAGGCGCTGCTTGTCCCAATCGCCCAGCGGATTGATTTTCAGCCGGCCATCCTCGATCTCGAAGCGCGGCAGGTTCTGGCGGGTGACCGACTGGAAGGCCTTGCGGCCCGAAATCCATGCATCGAGGCCCTGCTTGGCGCGCGCGAGCGGTTCCACCTTGCGGATCTCGCAGCAGCCATCGGGGTCCCAGCTCCAGCGCAGACCGTTGTCGTCCTTTGCGGCCAGAACATCGGGATCGGGCTGCACGACGGAGGGGTTTTCGAGGCCCAACGCATCGATCAGCGTGTCGCGATATTCCAGCGTCTCGTCGAACATCTTCATCGTATCGACGAAGACGACCGGGACGGAAGGATCGGCCTTGGCCACAAGGTGCAGCAGCACCGCGCTTTCGGTGCCGAAGCTGGAAACCACGGCGACGCGGCCCAGCGATCCTTCGGCAAACAGCTCTGCCAGCATGGGCCCCGCATCCACGCCTTCGAAGCGCGCGTTCAGCCGATCCGCATCCGCCTGGGTGAAGGCGGGTGCGGTCTCGATCACGTCACGCTGGCGGGCGGGTTCAGCCATGCCGCCCATCACCATGACGAAGGGCCCAGATCGGCTGGCGAGCGTCCACGGTCTTCTGGTAGACTTCCGGGAAGCGGGTGAGGGCGGCTTTCACATCCGCCTCGTTCAGCTTCTTTTCGGGCGCGAAGGCATCGAAGCCGCAACGGCGCATATAGGCGATCTGGTCCACCAGCACTTCGCCCACCGCGCGCAATTCGCCGGTAAAGCCCGCCTCGCGCAGGATGCGGGCGGCCGAATAGCCGCGGCCATCGCCGAAGACGGGGAAGTTCACTTCCACCAGCGCCAGGCGTTCGAGATGCGGCAGCAGGTCGCGCGCATCGTCGCCCGGTTCGATGCGGACGGCGCTGGCATTGGTCTGCTCCAGGAAGGCATCGACGGTGACCATGCCGTGATCGACCATCTCGTCATCACGGAAGCGGAATTGCACCTGGTCGGGGCTGGTGCCGAGATCTTCAGCCATAAAGCGCCTCCTTGAACGGATCCATGCCGATGCGGCGATAGGTATCGAGGAAGCGCTCTCCCGCATTGCGGTTGGCGAGATAGACGTCGGTGGCCTTTTCCACCGCGTCCACGATCCCGTCCTCGTCGAAACCTGGGCCGGTGATCTTGCCGAGCGACGTGTCCTCCGCCTCGCTGCCGCCGAGCAGCAGCTGGTAGTTTTCGATACCTTTGCGATCGACGCCCAGGATGCCGATATGGCCGGCGTGGTGATGCCCGCAGGCATTGATGCAGCCGGAAATCTTCAGCTTCAGCTGGCCCAGCTCGTCACCCTTGCCGGTTTCGGCAAAGCGCTGCGAAATCTTCTGCGCGACCGGGATCGAACGCGCATTGGCGAGGCTGCAATAATCGAGGCCGGGGCAGGCGATGATATCGTCGATCTGGTCGAGATTCGGCGTGCCGAGCCCCGCTGCTTCCAGCTTGGTCCACAGCTCATGCAGGCGAGCGATCTCGACATGCGGCAGGACGATGTTCTGCGTGTGCATCACGCGGCATTCGTCGAAGCTGTATTCCTTCGCCAGATCCGCCATCAGGTGCATCTGTTCGGTCGACGCATCGCCTGGAATGCCACCGACGGGCTTCAGGCTGATGACGGCGCTGACATAGCCCGCCTCCTTGTGCGGATGGGTGTTGCGATCCATCCACAGCGCGAATTCGGGGTCCGAACGGTCGGCCTCGGTCGCGCCGCCGGTCTTGAATTCCGGATCGGCGAAATAGGTCTTGATCCGCTCCAGCTCTGCCAGCGGGGGCTCAACGCCCTGATCCAGCATATGGGCGAATTCTTCCTCGACCTGGCGCGTATATTCGTCCTTGCCCAGCTCGTGGACGAGGATCTTGATGCGCGCCTTGTACTTGTTGTCGCGGCGGCCATAGCGGTTGTAGACGCGCAGGCAGGCCTCCGAATAAGTGACCAGCTGGTCCAGCGGCACGAAGTCGCGGATGCACGGCGCGATCATCGGCGTACGGCCCATGCCGCCACCGACATAGAAGGCCGCGCCCAGCTCACCAGCGTCATTCTTGACGATCTGGATGCCGATATCGTGCAGGCGCATGGCCGCGCGGTCGGTATCCGAAGCGATCACCGCGATCTTGAACTTGCGCGGCAAGTAGCTGAATTCCGGGTGGAAGCTCGACCACTGGCGCAGGATTTCGGCATAGGGACGCGGATCGACCAGCTCGTCCGCAGCAGCACCGGCGAAATGGTCGGAGCTGATGTTGCGGATGCAATTGCCGCTGGTCTGGATCGCGTGCATTTCCACCTTGGCGAGATCGGCCAGCAGGTCCGGCGCGTCTTCCAGCTTGATCCAGTTGTACTGGATGTTCTGCCGCGTGGTGAAATGGCCATAGCCGCGGTCATACTTGTCGGCGATGTCCGCCAGCACATGCATCTGCGCGGAATTGAGCGTGCCATAGGGTACCGCCACGCGCAGCATATAGGCGTGCAGCTGGAGGTAGAGGCCGTTCATCAGACGCAGCGGGCGGAACTGTTCCTCCGGCAGCGAGCCTTCGAGGCGGCGGCGCGTCTGGTCGCGGAATTCCTCCACGCGGGCATCGACCATGGCCTGGTCGTATTGGTCGTACTTGTACATGTCAGATCACCCAGTTGAGGGCTTCGGGTTCGGTCGGCTTGAGCGTCAGGTCCGGGCGCACGGTGGGGCCCAGCGCGCGGACGCGGTCCTTGATATGGGCGGGGCGGACACCGCCGTTCCCGTCCTTCTCGGCATCGATGGCGTAGGGAACGTTGACCCGGCGCGCGGATTCCTCGCGGCCCATGATCTCTTCCGCCTGCTCACCGACGTCCACGGCGTCGTCCACGTGCGGCGACCAGTCCTGGCCGGTCCACCATACGACCGCACCTGTCTTCAGGTCATTTCCGGTCAGGATCTTCACTGTTCCTCCACTCCGATTGCGAGTTTCGCGCCTTGCGCGACGATATCTGCGGTGACTTCCCCGATCACGATCAGCGCCGGGCTCTTCACCCTTTCGGCTTCGACCAGTTCGGGAAGGGCGGCCAGCGGGCCGCGTAGCACGCGCATTTCCGGGCGCGCGCCGTTTTCGATGACGGCCAGCGGCATGTCGGGGGCGAGCCCGTCCGCCATCAGCTTTTCGGCGATCTGTGGCGCGGTCTTCACGCCCATATAGATCACCAGCGTGCGGCCCTTGCCGGCAAGCCCGGCCCAATCCTGTTCGGTCAGCCCCTTGCACTGACCGGCGACGAAGCTGACGATGCTGGCATGGTCGCGATGCGTCAGCGGGATTTGTGCTGCTGCCGCCGCGCCATTGGCGGCGGTGATGCCGGGGACGACCTCGACGCGGACGCCTGCGGCGCGCGCCTCCTCCATCTCCTCGCCACCACGGCCGAAGATGAAAGGATCGCCGCCCTTCAGGCGCACCACGTCATGTCCCTTCAACGCCTCGCGAACGAGGAGGGCGTTGATATCCTCCTGCGGCAGCGTGTGGCGCGCGCGACGCTTGGCGACGCTGACGAGCTTGGCATCGGGGCGGGCGAGGGAGAAGATCTCCGGATCGACGAGCCCGTCATGCACGATCAGCTTCGCACGGCCGATCAGCCGCGCGGCGCGCAGGGTCAGCAAGTCGACCGAGCCCGGTCCCGCGCCGACAAGATAGATCGTGCCATTTTCCATGCCGCCCAGATGCGCGCGAGGGCGGCCTAGCGCCAGCGAGAATGGGTTTGGCGCGGCCTAGATCAGCTTTAGGGGGTGCCTAGGCCGACTTGTCGACCCTCTGCGCGATCGCCTCCACCAGCTGCTGGAACTGCGCATTGTCGCGCAGGTTGAGGTCGCGCTGCGGGAAGGGAATTTCGACGTCGTGTTCCTTGAACAGGTGCCATACGCGCATGAGGACGTCGGAGCGGATATTGGACAGCCCCTCTTCCGGATCGAGGATCCAGAAGCGGATATCGAAGTCCACCGAACTGTCGCCGAAGCCCATCAGGTTGACGCGTGGCGGCGGGCTTTCCAGCACGCGCGGCGTTTCCCTCACCGCCTGGTAAAGCAGCTCCGTCACCAGCTCGATATCGCTGCCATAGGATACGCCGACCGGGGCCTTCACGCGTACTTCGCGCGAGCTGTAGGACCAGTTGACCACCTGGTTGATCATCAAATTCTCGTTTGGAATCAGATATTCGGTCTTGTCGCGCGTGACCACGGAAATGGCGCGGATGCCGATCTTGCGGATCTGGCCAAACCCCTCATTCCCTGCCGCATCGGTGACCGAGATGACGTCCCCCGGCTTGATCGACTTGTCCATCAACAGGATGATGCCTGCCAGCAGGTTGCCGAAGGTCTTCTGCAGGCCGAAACCGATGGCGAGGCCGAATGCGCCGGAGAAGACGGCGAGGGCGGTAAGGTCGATCCCCAGCATGTCGATGCCGATAAGGATGGCGAAGGCCCAGACCGCGATGGTCAGCAATTTCTCGCCCAGCAGCCGCTGCGAAGCGTCGAAGGCGGTCAGCTTGGCCAGCAGTTTGTGAGCCAGCCTGCTGAAGACGCGGGCGAAGGCGATCACGCCAAGGATCACCATGATGACGACCAGGATGCTCCAGGCGGAGATGCGCGTTTCATCGATGGAGAAGCCGAAGGAATCCAGCTTTTCGACAATGTTGGCGATCGTCATGCTCTGTTCGGATACCGCCTCGCGCAAGGCGTCCGCGCCGGCCATGCCGTCTTCGGGTTGCGGCATATCGGGCGCCACGGGAATTGGATCGGCCTCGACGGTCGGCGTTTCACCCGCGACGTCTGGCGTTTCACCCTCTGCGGCGGGGTCCTGCAGGATTTCGGGTACTGGTGCGGTCATCAATCTTCCATTGCGTCCAAGGCTTGCCCGATATCAGACAGCAAGTCGGCAACATCCTCAAGTCCAATGGAAAAACGCACGCCGAGCCGGTCCTCGGCGTCCCAGCTTGCGGGTGGCCAGGCCATCTCGCTGCGCGTGCGTGCGGGATCGAAGGGAATGGCGAGGCTTTCGAACCCGCCCCAGCTGTAGCCGAGGCCGAACAATTCCAACGCATCGAGGAAACGCGCGCGCTGGCTGACGCTGCGGCCCTTCAGGACGATGCTGAACAGCCCGCAGCCGCCGGTGAAATCGCGCTGCCACAGCGCGTTACCGGGCGCGCCGTCCAGCATCGGGCACAGCACATGGGCGACCTCGGGCCGGCCTTGCAGCCAGCGGGCGATCTCCAGCGCGGCCTGCGTTGAATGTTCCAGCCGCAGCGCCATGGTCCTGAGGCCCCGCAACGCGAGCGCGGCATCGTCCGGCGAGACGACCTGGCCCATATATTGCGAGGCGAGGCGCAGCTTCGTATACCACTCCTCCCCCGCGCTGGCGCTGCCCATCATCAGGTCCGAATGGCCGCCGACATGCTTGGTCAGGCTCATGATCGAAATGTCGCAGCCGCGCTCTAGCGCCGGGAAGCCGAGCGATGAGGCCCAGGTATTGTCGAGAATGCTCACAGCCCCCTTCTCGCGGGCGATCGCGGCCAGTTGCGGGATATCGCAGACTTCCATCGTCAGGCTGCCGGGGCTTTCCAGCATCACCGCGCGGGTGCGCTCGCAAAAGGCGTTCTCGAAGCTGGTGAGGTCGAGCGGATCGAAGGGCCGCGCTTCGATATCGTATTGCTTCAGCATGCCGAGTGCGATGTTGCGCGTCGGCTCATAGGCATTGTCGGTCACCAGCAGCACGTCGCCCGGCTTCAGCACCGCCAGAAGGACATTGGCGATCGCCGCCACGCCGCTGGGATAGAGCACCGTGCCCGCCGCGCCCGGCTCCAGCTCGGTCAGCGCCTCTGCCAGTGCCCATTGCGTGGGCGCGCCACGGCGGCCGTAATAGAAATGCCCGTCCGCATTGGGGCGTCCGCCGGCAAGGTCCTTCGCATCGGTATAAAGGTGGGTGGAGGCGCGCCAGACGGGCGGATTGACCGCCGCGCCGGTCCATTCGGGACGGCGGCCTGCCTCGACCACGCGCGTGGAGGGCTTGCGCGGCGTATGTTGATCGGAATCGCTCAACTGGTTTCGCCAGTCTTCCCGGGGCCGATTTCCTTGGGCAGGCCGGGGTCGCAGCCCCATTCGCTCCAGCTGCCGTCATAGAGCGCCACGTCGGTCTTGCCCGCGCGTTCGAGCGCGAAAAGCAGTACGGCTGCCGTCACGCCGCCGCCGCAGGTCGTGACGACCGGCCTGGCCAGATCGACGCCCTGGGCGCGGAAGGCCTGCTCGACGCCTTCCTTGTCCTTGTAGGTTCCGTCTGCGTTGAGGACCTGGTCGAACACCACATTATGCGATCCGGGAATGTGGCCGTCCGCGACCTCGGACCGGAAATCGGGCACTTCACCGGTAAAGCGGTCCGCGCCGCGCGCATCGACCACCTGCTCCGCCTCGCTTTCGAGATTGACGAACATGTCGGCCTTGTAGCGCAGCGGGGCGGGGCCGGTGCCGGCTACGTGACTGGCTGGCGCGATCGCTGGTGCGCCGCTTTCGAGCGGCCGCCCCTCATCGCGCCATTTGCCGAGGCCTCCGTCGAGGATTGCAACGTCCTTCACCCCATGCATGCGGAGGATGAACCAGGCGCGCGCCGCCGTCTTCACATAGGAATCGTCATAGATCACCACGCGCGTGCCATTGCCGATGCCCAGCTTCCCCATCCGCTCGGCAAATTGTTGCGCGGTAGGGACGGCACCGGGCACATCGCTGCCGGGATCGAAAAAGCTCGGCAGGTCGAGATAGCGCGCGCCGGGAATATGCGCCTCGGCGAACTCGGCTGCGGGGTCGCGCCCGGCATCGGGCAAATGGGCTGAGGCATCGAGCACTACGAGGTCGGGAGCGCCGATCTCGCGGGCCAGCCAGTCAGTTGAAACGAGTGAGTCCATGGCCTGAGGGATAGGCGAAGGGCAGCGGCAGGACAATGCGCCGCTTGCCACGCCCGCGCCAAGGCGGCATCAGGCGCGCATGACCGACGATACGCCCCAGCCGCTCCACCTTGGCCAGCAGAGCGCGCTGCCTGCCTCTCCGGACGAGGCGGTGCTCGACTATGTGCCCAATCCGCGACCGGGATCGCTCTACCTCGTGCGCTTTGCCGCGCCCGAATTCACCTCGCTGTGCCCGGTAACCGGCGCGCCCGATTTCGCGCATCTGGTGATTGATTACGCCCCCGGCGAGACGATCGTGGAATCGAAGAGCCTCAAGCTCTTCCTCGGATCGTTCCGCAACCATAACGGCTTTCACGAGGATGTGACCGTCGGGATCGGTGAGAGGCTGTTTCGCGAGATGGAGCCGCGCTGGCTGCGCATCGGCGGGTACTGGTATCCGCGCGGCGGCATTCCGATCGACGTATTCTGGCAAAGCGGTCCTCCGCCCGAGGGACTCTGGCTGCCCGACCAGGGCGTGGCGCCCTATCGCGGGCGCGGCTGACCGGCGTGATTGCCCCGGATTGCTGCACCTGCGAGGTGATTGCTTGCCTATCGTCGTTTCCTTCGATTAGGAGGCGAATGCACAGGGGGTGCCCGGTTTCCCGGGCCTTGCCACACCACTGGAGGGAATACGCATGCAAATCGTGATGATCGGCACGGGCTATGTCGGCCTGGTTTCAGGCGCCTGCTTTGCCGATTTCGGCCATCATGTCACATGCGTGGACAAGGATGAAAGCAAGATCGATGCGTTGCTTAACGGGCGCATTCCGATCTTCGAGCCGGGTCTCGATGCACTGGTGGAAAGCAATGTCGCGGCCGGGCGGCTCAACTTCACGCTCGACCTCGCCTCGGTCCTGCCTGAGGCCGATGCCGTGTTCATCGCAGTCGGCACACCCTCCCGGCGCGGCGATGGCCATGCCGACCTCTCCTATGTTTATGCCGCGGCTGAAGAGATGGCTCCATTGCTGCGTGAAGGAGCTGTGGTCGTCGACAAGTCCACCGTTCCCGTCGGCACAGGAGACGAGGTCGAGACGATTATCCGCAAGGTCTGCCCGGAGCTGAAATTCTCCGTCGCCTCCAATCCCGAATTCCTGCGCGAAGGCGCGGCGATCGACGACTTCAAGCGTCCCGACCGCGTCGTCATCGGCGTAAATGACGCGCATGCGGAAGAGGTACTGCAGGAAATCTACCGTCCGCTTACCCGCAATGATTCGCCGATCCTGACGATGAGCCGCCGCGCGGCCGAGCTGACCAAATATGCAGCCAATGCTTTCCTGGCGACGAAGATCAGCTTCATCAACGAGATCGCCGACCTGTGCGAAGAGGTAGGGGCGGATGTGCGCGATGTGGCACGGGGTATCGGCACGGACAGCCGCATCGGTTCGCGCTTCCTGCAGCCGGGTCCCGGTTATGGCGGATCGTGTTTCCCGAAGGATACGCTGGCCCTGCTGAAGACGGGCCAGAACTACGGCTCGCCGCTCAAGATCGTCGAGGCAGTGGTGGCGGTGAACGACCAGCGCAAGTCGGCCATGGGCGCCAAGGTGATCGAGGCGCTGGGCGGCGACGTCGCGGGCAAGACGGTGGCGCTGCTGGGCCTGACCTTCAAGGCGAATACCGACGACATGCGCGATTCCCCGGCGATCGAGATCGCCCAGGCGCTGCAGGATGCGGGCATTACCGTGCGCGCTTATGATCCCGAAGGGATGGAAACCTCCAAGGCCGTGATCTCCAACCTCGTCTATTGCGACGATTCCTATGACGCGATGACGGGTGCCGATGCGGCGGTGATCGTTACCGAATGGGACGCCTTCCGCGCGCTGGACCTGGGCAAGGCCAAGGAACTGCTCAACCGCCCGCTGCTGGTCGATCTGCGCAATCTCTACAGCCGCACAGACGTGGAGAAGCAGGGCTTCGAATACGTCGCTGTCGGGCGTTAATTGCTAGTAGGGCAGGAATAGCCCGGCCAGCGCCGCACTCATCAGATTGGCGAGCGTTCCCGCAGCGAGGGCGCGCAGGCCCAGTCTCGCGATCACCGGCCGCTGGTTCGGGGCAAGCCCGCCGGTCACCGCCATCTGGATGGCGATGGACGAGAAGTTTGCAAAGCCGCACAGGGTGAAGATCGCGATCGCTCGGCTGCGCTCACTCAGCGCGCCGTCGGCCAGGCCCTGAAGGTCGAGGAAAGCGACGAATTCATTCAGTACCACCTTGGTGCCGAACAGCCCGCCGGCCACCTGCGCCTCCTGCCAAGGCATGCCGAGCAGCAGCATGACCGGTGCGAGGATCAGGCCCAGAACCTGCTGGAAGGAAAGGTCCGGATTGCCGAACCATCCGCCAACCCAGCCCAGGAGCCCGTTGGCCAGCGCGACCAGCGCCACGAAGGCGAGTAGCATCGCGCCGACCGAGACCGCCAGCTTGAGCCCGGTCTGTGCGCCCTGCGCAGCAGCCTCGATGACATTGGCGGCGCGGCCTTCGCCTTCGAACCCTTCTGCCACTTCCACTTCATGCGGCTTGCTGCCAGCTTCGGTTATCGCAGCGGGACCTTCGCCGCTAATGCGGACCTTGGGCAGGGCGATAGGATCGCCATTGTCGTCCACCGCGGCAGGCTCGGCGTCGTCAGGCATGATGATCTTGGCCATCAGGATGCCTCCCGGTGCGGACATGAATGCGGCGGCAAGAAGGTAGGGCAGGTACTCGTTCCCCAGTAGCGCGGCATAGGCGGCCAGGATCGTGCCCGCGACGCCGGCCATGCCCACGCTCATCAGCGTGAACAGGCGCGAGGGCGGCAGGCTGGCCAGATAGGGGCGCACGACCAGCGGGCTTTCGGACTGTCCGACGAAGATATTCGCCGCCGCGGCCAGAGCCTCGACCCGGCTGATCCCGGTCACCCAGCCGATCGCGCCGCCCAGCCAGCGGATCAGCTTCTGCATGATGCCGAGGTGATAGAAGACCGAGATCAGCGCGGCGAAGAAGACGATCACCGGCAGCGCGCCCAGCGCGAAAGTGCCGGAGAGCGGGTTGTTCTCCGGCGCGCCGAAGAGGAATTGCGTCCCCTCATCCGCATAAGACAGCAGGGCGCTCACCCCGTCGGCCAGGAACTGGATGCCCGAGCGTCCCCAGGGCGTGCGCAGGACGACCAGCGCCAGCACCGCCTGAAGCGCGAAAGCCGCGCCGACCACGCGCAGGCTGATGCGCCGCTTGCCGGTCGAGAGCAGGAACGCGATGGCAAGGATGACGAAAATGCCGGCGATATTGATCAGGAAAGGCGGCAAGTGAACTCCCACGTGAAAGCGTTCGGTCGGACTGTCGCGTGCGCGGTCTGGACAGGGGCCGGGCAGAACATGCCCGGCGCGCTTTCCTTTCCGTTCGTGCTGCAATAGCAGTGGATTGCATGACAAGCGATAGTCCCACCCCCGCAATCCCCGCCCCTCTCTTCCTCTATTCGCTGCTCTATGGCGGCATGACCTGCATCGCCGGCGTGCTCGGCTCCAAGCAGGTGGCCCTCGGTCCGCTGGCGGTGGAGGCCGGTATCTTCCCCTTCCTGATGCTCGTCGCGCTCTCGAGCACGGTGGCGGAGCTTTATGGCAAGCCGATCGCCAATCGCCTGGTGCGCTTCGGTTTCGTACCGCTGCTGACCGCGATCGGCCTCACCTGGATCGTGCTGGCGCTGCCGACTGACGAGGGTATGTATGAACCTGCCAAGGAGGCCTTCCCGATCGTCCTGTCGCAAAGCTGGCGGCTGATGGCGGCGGGCATCCTCGCCTATGGCGTGTCGATGACGCTCAACGTCTACCTCTTCTCCCGCCTGGCGCGTGCGGGCCTGCCTTTCGTGGCGCTGCGCGGGGCGATCGCCTCGATCATCAGCCAGGTGGTCGATACGATCATCTTCATCACCGTCGCCTTTTACGGCGTGCGGCCGATTGCAGAGCTGCTGCTGGGCCAGTCGCTTGCCAAGATCGTGCTGTCGATCCTGCTGGTGCCGCTGCTGATCAAGGGTTTCGTGATGCTGGCCAAGCGGATGGCGCCCGCGCCGGAGGTTACGTCACTGTCTTGAACGCGTCACCTCGCTCGGCAAATTGCGGGTCGAGTGCGCCGCAATGGAGGTAAGGCATGTCGGACAGACTGAGAAACGCTCGCCTGGATTTGAGCCGGAGGCAGCTGCTGCGCCGCTTCGGCGCAGGCGCGGTGACGCTGATGGGCCTCTCGCTCGCGCGTCCGGTGATCGCGCAGCCGTTCTTCACCAGCTATCCCTTCCAGCTGGGCATTGCCTCGGGTGAGCCAGCTGCCGATGGCTTCGTGATCTGGACGCGGCTGGCGCCCGATCCGCTGGAAATGGGCCACGGCATGCCCGCCGCCGCCGTGCCGGTCGATTGGCAGGTTGCCACCGATCCGGGGATGCGGCAGGTGGTGGCGAGCGGCAGCAGCCTCGCCCGTCCTGAGCTGGGCCATGCGGTACATGTCGAAGTCGGCGGGCTCGAACCGGCGCGGCCCTATTGGTACCAGTTCAGCTGCGGCAGCGAGCGGAGCGGCAGGGGCAGGGCGATGACCACGCCCGTCGCCGGCCAGCCCCTTGACCGGGCGCGTTTCGCGGTAGGCGGCTGCCAGCGTTACGAGGATGGCTACTACACCGCATGGCGCGAAATGGCCCGGACAGAGCCCGATTTCGTCTTCTGCTATGGCGACTACATCTACGAATATCGCGGCGAGCGGCTGCGCCAGACCTGGGATGGCCCGGTCGAGCGCGTGCGCGAGCATTTCGGTGATGAGCTCTACTCGCTTGACGATTATCGCCGCCGCTATGCACAGCACAAGATGGACCCGGACCTGCAGGCGGCCCACGCCGCCGCGCCGTGGTTCGTCACTTTCGACGACCATGAGATCGACAATAACTGGGCGGATATGTTCGATCAGGACGGTACCCCGCCCGCATTCTTCGCCCTGCGCCGGCAAATGGCGATGCAGGCCTATTACGAGCACATGCCGCTGCGCGCATCCTCGCTGCCGACGGGCCCTTCCATGCAGATGTACCGGCAGGCGCGCTATGGCGACCTGCTGGCGCTGAACCTGCTCGACACGCGGCAATATCGCAGCGACCAGTCTTGCGATGATCGGTGGGGCGTGCCCTGCGACAGTGTGAACCGCGCCGACGCGCAGATGCTCGGCACGGCACAGGAGGACTGGCTGGAAGCGCGCCTGGCGGAAGGTGGCGCCACCTGGCAGGCGATCGCGCAGCAGGTGATGGTCATGGACCTCGACCGCCTGCCGGGTGAGGGCAGGGCCGAGAACCTCGACAGCTGGGCCGGCTATGGCGCGCCGCGACGGCGCCTGCTGGAGGGCATCGAACGCCATGTGGCAGGCCGCACCGTGGTGCTGACCGGGGACGAGCACCAGAACTTCGCAGGTGAGCTGAGCACTGGTGATGAGCCCATCGCAGCGGAATTCGTCGTCACCTCGATCACTTCGGGCGGCGATGGCGAGCCCAGCAGGTCGGATACCGAAGCGATTGCGGCGGAAAACCCGCAACTGCGCTGGCACAATGCGCAGCGCGGCTTTGCCCTGTGCGATGTGACGCATCGCAGCTGGACGACCGACTTCATGGTGATGGATTACGTCACCAGGCGCGGCGGTACCTCGTCGCTGGCACGCCGCTTCGAGCTGGAACCGGGGAACGCGCGCTTGCCGGCGGGCTAGGCGGAATTCGGCTGCAGGAAGCCAAGAGTAGGCGGGAAAGACTGGGATTCTGAGGTTTGCCGCTGATGCGGTCTTTGGGTTGTGCCCAACCTGGCCAGCCTGTTTTCCACCCCACTACCCAGAAACCATAGTGCGTGTTACGCCGGGCCGCATGACGACGAAGGAGGATACGCCGCCAGCCGCCGGGACGCCGCGCATCGTCGATCTGGTCAGGAGCGATCCCCGCGCTGCTGTCACGGAGCTGCGCGCGGCAACGGCACGCGATCCCCATAATGCCGGGGCCCATCGCCTGCTCGGACGAGCGCTGCGCGAGCTGGGCCGGGATGAAGAGGCGGAGGCAGCCGAAATGGCGGCCATTCGCGCTACGGTGCGCGATCCGGAGATGGTGACGATCGCCGCAGCGATGGTAGCGGGGGATCTGCCAGCCGCCGAGCAGCGCTTGCGCGGTCGACTGTCCGGCCAGCCCACGGATGTTGCAGCGATCAGGCTGATGGCCGAACTGGCAGCCCGGATCGGCCGCCTGAAGGATTCCGAAACCTTGCTGCGCCGCGCGCTCGAACTCGCGCCGGGCTTCCTTGCCGCCCGCGCCAACCTGGCCACCGTGCTCTACAAGCAGAACCGCTATGGTGAGGCGGCCGAAGTGCTCGACGAGGTGCTGGCGCGCGATCCCGTCAATCCCGGAAACCGCAATCTGATGGCAGCGACGCTGGGGCGGATCGGCGATTATGACGAGGCGCTGCGGCTTTATGGCGAACTGACGGAATCCTTCCCGGAGCACGCCAAGCTGCTGATGAGCTATGGCCATATGCTCAAGACTGTCGGGCAGCTTGAGCAGAGCGTTGCCGCCTACCGCCGCGCGCTGACGGTGGAACCGCATCTTGGCGAAGTGTGGTGGAGCCTGGCCAATCTCAAGACGGTGAAGTTCGACGATACCGACATCGCGGCGATGGAAGCCGCGCTCGCGGCCGATGTCTCGCCCGACGATGCGCTGCACCTGCACTTTGCGCTCGGCAAGGCCTATGGCGACCGCAAGCAGGCGGAGCCGAGCTTCCGCCACTACGCCAGCGGCAATGCCATTCGCCGCGAGCAGGTGGCATACGATCCGGACGGCATCGCCGCGCAGGTGGACCGCGTGGTCGAAATACTTACCCCGGCCTTCCTCGCCGAGCGCGAGGGGCAGGGCGATCGCTCCCCCGATCCCGTTTTCATCCTCGGCCTGCCGCGCGCCGGGTCGACGCTGCTCGAACAGATCCTCTCCAGCCATTCGCAGGTCGAAGGGACGATGGAACTGCCCGACATTCCCGCCATGGCCATGCGCGAGGCACGGGCTGCAGGCAGCGACTTTCGCGACTGGCCCGCAGCGATAGCGGCGATGGAGCCGCATCGGCTGGCAGAGCTGGGTGCAGAATATCTCGATCGCACGCGGGTACAGCGCAAGACGGACAAGCCCTTCTATATCGACAAGCTGCCCAATAATTGGAGCTATGCCGGCTTCATCCACCTGATCCTTCCTAATGCGCGGATCGTGGATGCCCGCCGCCACCCGATGGATTGCTGCTTCTCCAATTTCCGCCAGCACTTCGCCAAGGGGCAGGGCTTCTCTTACGGGTTGGACGACATCGGCCGCTATTATGCCGACTATGTGCGGGCGATGGACCATTACGACCGTGTCCTGCCGGGCCGGATCCATCGCGTGATCCACGAGGATTTGCTGGCCGAGCCCGAAGCGGAGGTGCGCCGCCTGCTCGACGCACTGGACCTGCCTTTCGAGGAGGAGTGCTTGCAGTTCCACCGCAACACCCGCGCGGTGCGCACCGCTTCCAGCGAACAGGTGCGCCAGCCGATCAACCGTTCGGGCGTTGACCAGTGGCTGCCCTATGAGGAATGGCTCGGGCCGCTGAAAGCCGCCTTGGGCGACCTGCCCGAAACCTACGCCCGCCGCGCCCCATAGGGTGGGGAGGGCCGCGGAAAGTGGCAGAAATGTCATATCGGATGGCAATCGCCGCGTGATGGCGGCCTCACACTATTGTCAGTTAGATTGAAATGTGGCGATTATCCCTCAGGGACACCTTCAACCCGGAGGGAACGCATGAAAAATACCCATATCCCGGCAACTTGCCGCCTTGGCGCAGCCTTGCTCGCCACTACCGCCCTTTCGGTCGCCAATCCGGCTCTGGCCCAGGAAGCCAGCTCGGAATCCGATGATGGGGTCATCATCGTGACCGCGCAAAAGCGTGCGCAGAACCTGCAGGATGTGCCGATTGCGATCACCGCGCTCGGCACTGAACAGCTCGACGAGCTGCAGGTGAACGAGCTGCAGGACGTCGTGAAGTTCCTGCCTTCCGTCACCATCCAGTCTTTCGCGCCCGGTTTCGCGCAGGTCTATTTCCGCGGCGTCGCCTCGGGCGAGAATGCGAACCACTCGGCCTCGCTGCCCACGGTCGGCACCTATCTCGATGAAATGCCGATCACCACGATCCAGGGCGCGCTCGACATCCATGCCTATGACCTCGCCCGGGTCGAGGCGCTGGCCGGGCCGCAGGGCACGCTCTACGGGGCAAGCTCCATGGCGGGCACCATCAAGCTGGTCACCAACCAGCCCGATTACGGCTCCACCTATGGCGCGGTTGACCTTGAGCTGAACTCGGTCGCGCATGGCGATATCGGCGGCACCGCCGAAGGCTTCGTCAACCTGCCGCTGGCCGAGAATGCCGCGTTGCGCGTGGTCGGCTGGTATCGCCACGATGCGGGCTATATCGACAATATCGCCGGCAGCCGCACCTATCCGACTTCGGGTATCGAGCAGGACAATGCCGCCCTCGTCGAAGAGGATTACAACGACGTCGATACCTATGGCGCGCGCGTTGCGCTGGGTATCGAGCTGGATGACAACTGGACCATCCGCCCCACGGTGATGGGCCAGGTGCAGAAGACCGACGGCAGCTTCGCGCAGGAACGCTCCACCGCCGTCAATGACGACCTGCAGACGGTGCAGTACAATCCTGAATACAGCGAAGACAAATGGTTGCAGGCCGCACTGACCATCGAGGGGCGGATCGGCAATTGGGACCTGGTCGCCACCGGCGGCGGGCTGTGGCGCGAGGATGAGGTCGCCTCCGACTATTCGGACTACGCCTATTTCTATGACGCGCTCGCTGGCTACGGCGCCTATTTCTACGACAACAATTACGACCTGATTAGCCCCAACCAGTATATCGAGGGCGGCGACCGCTATCGCCGCATGTTCGGCGAGCTGCGCATCAGCAGCCCGCAGGACAACCCGCTGCGGGTGATCGCTGGCGTCTTCGCCCAGCGCCAGCGGCATGAGATCGAGCAGCATTATATCATCGACGGCCTGACCGACATGTTCGTGGTCACCGGGACCGACAGCAATGTCTGGCTGACCCGGCAGGATCGCACCGACCGCGACTATGCCGCTTTCGGCGAGATCAGCTACGACCTGACCGACCAGCTGACGCTGACCGGCGGCGCGCGGCTCTACCACTACAAGAACTCGCTGGTGGGCTTCTTCGGCTATAGCGCGAACTTCTCCAGCCGTACGGGCGAGGCAGCCTGCTTCGGTCCGGCCGTTGTCGACGGGACGCCGTGTACCAATCTCGACAAGACGACGTCGGACACCGATGCGATCTTCAAGCTCAACGCGACCTATGAGATCAATCCGGACGTGCTGGTCTACGCCACCTGGTCGCAAGGCTTCCGTCCGGGCGGCATCAACCGCCGCGGCACCTTGCCGCCTTACGGCTCCGATACGCTCGACAATTACGAGATTGGCTGGAAGACGCAGTTCGGTCCGGTGCGCTTCAACGGCGCGATCTACCAGGAAGACTGGAACGAGATCCAGCTGTCCTTCCTCGGCGAAAACGGCCTGACCGAAATCCGCAACGCCGGCATCGCCCGCATCCGCGGGATCGAGGCGGACTTCATCTACAGTGAAGGCGGGCTGACCCTGTCGCTTTCGGGAAGCTACAACGATGCGGAAATCCGGCGCGATTTCTGCCGCATCGCCAATCCCGATTTCGACTGCACCTTCGATCCGGGCGATGGCCGCACCAACGCGCTGCTCGCCCCGTCGGGAACGCAGCTGCCGGTCACCGCCAAGTTCAAGGGGAACGCCGTGGCTCGCTACGAATTCCCGGTCGGCGACTGGGATGCGCATGTGCAGGGCGCGCTGGCGCATATCGGCAAGCGTCGCAGCGACGTGCGCACTTACGAGAATTCGATCAAGGGCTTCTTCGATCCCTATACCACGGCAGACTTCAGTCTTGGGGTGCGCAACGAGGGCATGCGGTTCGAGCTCTTCGCCACCAACTTGTTCGACGAACGCGGCGTGGTGAATTCGGGCGTGCAGTGCCTCGAAACCACCTGCGGCGACCCGGATGGGCTGAGCGGAACCGGCGGCGTGTTCTACGATTACGTGATCCGGCCGCGCGTCATCGGGATCAAGGCCGGGTTCGACTTCTGATCCGTGCCTGACGTGGCAACACAAGTGAAAGGGCCGGGCCGCAAGCTCGGCCTTTTTGCTGCCATCGCGCTGGTCATGGGCAACATGATCGGATCGGGCGTGTTCCTGCTGCCCGCCAGCCTCGCGCCATTCGGCTGGAACGCCGTGCTCGGCTGGTTCGTGACCACCGCCGGGACGCTGGTGCTGGCCTGGGTGCTTGCCGCACTGACGAAGGCGAGGCCTCTGGCGGGTGATCCGGCGGGTTTCGTGACGGAGGCCTTTGGCGAATTGCCTGCCTTCCTCGTCTCGTGGATATACTGGGTGTCGGTGTGGACCGCCGTCGCCAGTATCGCCGTTGCCGGGGTCAGCTATCTATCCATGTTCATTCCTGCCATCGGGCAAGTGCCCATGGCGCCCGCGCTTTCCGCCATCGCGCTGGTATGGGCGATGACGCTCATCAACCTGCGCGGCGTGCATGCAGCGGGCAATTTCCAGGTGGTGACGGTGCTGCTGAAAGTCCTCCCGCTGATCGCCATCATCGTGATCGCGGCGCTGGTGCTCGGGACGGGCGAAGGCGAAATCCGGCCTTTCGAGATGCGCGAGATCAACGGCGTAGACCTGCGCGGGGCGGCGGCGCTGACGCTGTTTGCCCTGCTCGGCTTCGAATGCGCCAGCCTTGCCGCCGCCAAGGTCGAGAACCCCGAGGTCAATGTGCCGCGCGCAACCATGTGGGGCACGGCGCTGACCGGCCTAATCTACCTGCTGGTGTGCAGCTTCGTTGCGCTGATGCTGCCCGAGGCGCTGGTGGCCGCATCCCCCGCCCCGCTGGCGACCTTCGTGGAAACCTATTGGAATGCGGGAGCGGCCGCGCTGGTATCGCTCTTCGCCATCGTCAGCTGCGTGGGCGCGATCAACGGCTGGGTGCTGATGCAGGGCGAAATGCCGCGCAACATGGCCGATCGCCGCATGCTGCCCGCATGGTGGGGCCGCACCGACGAAGCCGGGACGCCGCGCAACGCGCTCATCGCTTCGAGCGTGGTGGCGACCGTGTGCCTGCTGCTCAATGCCAGCCGCAGCATGCAGGGCATCTATGAGTTCATGCTGCTGCTCTCCACCTCGGCGGCGCTGTGGCTCTATCTCGCCTGTGCGCTGGCGGCTTGGCGGATGAAGGTGGCGCGCGTCTATGCCATAGTGGGCGCGGCCTATGCGATCTGGACCCTGTGGGGCGCAGGCCTGGAAGCGAGCGGATGGAGTCTGGCGCTGATGGTAGCCGGCCTGCCGTTGTGGTGGCTCGTTCGGCGCGAGGCGCGCTCAACCGAGCAGGGCGTCTAGCCAGCTTTCCGCCAGTCCTTCCGCCTCTTCCGGCGTAAAAGGTGCATTGCCGAGCGAGAGCTCCAGCCACAGCCCGTCGATCAGCGCGGTGAGCGCGACGGCGGGCAGGCGCACATCCGACATGTCCGGGCGCAGCGCACGGATGCGCTCCTCCAGCCCGGCGCGGAAATCGCCATAGACATCGGCCCGCACCCCGGCGACGGCGGGGTCGCTGCGCGTGAGGCTCCAGAAGGCGACATAGCTCGCCAAGAGGTCCGGCGAGGCGATGGGCGGGCGGAAACTGGCGGTGAGATAGGCGAGCAGCCGCGCGCGCGGATCATCGCCCGCCGCCTCCACCGCATCATCCAGCGCTGCGCCGATAGTCGCGCCAATCCAGCGATAGGTTTCCGCGATCGCTTCGGACACGCCGGAGAAATAGTGTCGCAGCAGGCCGGGCGAGACGCCTGCCTCGGCGCAAATCGTGCGCACGGAGACGCCCGCCGCGCCCCGTTCCGCCAGCACGCGGGCGGTCGCTGCGATCAGGCTCTGGCGCCGTTCGTCGGGATCGGCGCGGGTGAAGCTGGCTTGCCGGGCTGTCATGGTCTTGTTATACGAACGTACAGCAAGGATCGACTCATGGCAACACAGCCCCATCAGCTGCACGACCGGGACCCGCTTGACGGATGGAGCCTGCCCGCGTGGACCTATCGCGATGCGGAATTCTTCGCGCTGGAGAAGGAGCGCGTCTTCGCTCCCAGCTGGCAGGTGGTCTGCCATGTCAGCGATATCCCCAATGCCGGCGACTGGCATACGCTCGACTATATCGGCGAAAGCGTGATCGTGGTGCGGGGGCGCGAGGACGTGCTGCGCGCCTTCACCAATGTCTGCCGCCACCGCGGATCGCGCATCGTCGACGGGGCGAGTGGCTGCGCGCGCAAACTGGTCTGCCCCTATCACGCCTGGACTTACGAGCTGGATGGGAGGCTGACCGGCGTTCCCGACAGCGCCAGCTACCCGACGCTCGACAAGGAGAAATCCGGCCTCGCCCCGGTGGCGATGGAGGTCTGGCGCGGCTTCGTCTTCGTGCGGCTGACGGGCGAAGGCCCCACGGTCGCCGAGATGATGGCGCCTTATGAAGCGATGGTCGCCCCCTATCGCTTCGAGGACCTTAAGGCGCTGGGCCGCGTCACGCTGCGCCCGCGCGCGGTCAACTGGAAGAATGTGGGCGACAATTATTCCGACGGGCTGCACATCCCCGTTGCCCATCCCGGCCTCACCCGCCTGTTCGGCAAGGGCTATGGCGTGGAGGCGGAGGAGAATGTCGATCGCATGTGGGGCGCGCTGGTGGACCGGCCGTCGGACAACTGGTCCGAACGGCTCTACCAGCGCCTGCTTCCCCCGGTGCCGCACCTGCCCGAGGAGCGCCAGCGCTTCTGGCTCTATTTCAAGCTGTGGCCCAATGTCGCCTTCGACATTTATCCCGACCAGGTCGATTTCATGCAGTGGCTGCCGGTCAGCCCGACCGAATGCCTGATCCGCGAGATCAGCTATGTCCTGCCCGATGCCCCTGACTACAAATGGCGTCGGGAAATGCGCGCTGCGCGCTATCTCAACTGGCGCATCAACCGGCAGGTCAATGCGGAGGATACCGCCCTCATCAACCGTGTGCAGCAAGGCATGGAGAGCCGCAGCTTCTCCATGGGGCCGCTGTCCGACAAGGAAGTGTGCCTGAAGCATTTCTGCCAGCGGATGCGGGATCTGATCCCCGCAGCCCGCCTTGAGAACCAACCCGCCGCCGGATGGAGCCGCGCATGAGCAGCAAATACGACGCCGTCATCATCGGGGCGGGCCATAACGGCCTCACCTGCGCCTTCTATCTCGCACGCGCCGGGCTGAAAGTGCGCATCGTCGAGCGGCGCGACGTGGTCGGCGGGGCGGCGGTGACCGAAGAGTTCCATCCCGGCTTCCGCAATTCGGTGGCGAGCTACACTGTCAGCCTGCTGCAGCCCAAGGTTATCGCCGACATGAAACTGCACGATCACGGCTACCGCGTGATCGAGCGGCCGATCTCCAACTTCCTGCCGCAGGAGGATGGGGGCTACCTCAAGCTCGGCGGCGGGCTGGAGCGCACGCAGGTCGAATTCCGCAAGTTCTCCATCCGCGATGCCGAAGTGCTGCCCGCCTATTACGATGCGCTGGAAGGCGTGGCCGAAGTTCTGCGCGACCTCGCGCTCAAATCCCCGCCCAATGTCGGCGAGGGGTTGCGGACGCTGATCGCTGGCGCGGCGCAGGGCTGGGGCATGGCCAGGCTCGGCCTCGAAGCCAAGCGCGACATCCTCGACCTCTTCACCAAATCCGCCACCAGCTTCCTTGGCAGCTGGTTCGAAAGCGAGGCGGTCAAAGCCGCATTCGGCTTTGACGCGGTGGTCGGCAATTACGCATCGCCCGATACGCCGGGCAGCGCCTACGTCCTGCTGCACCACGTCTTTGGTGAGGTGAACGGCAAGAAGGGCGCCTGGGGCCACAGTGTGGGCGGCATGGGCACGATCACCCAGATCATGGCCAGGGTCTGCCAGGAGGCGGGCGTCGAAATCAGCCTCGAAAGTCCGGTTTCGCAAGTGCTGGTCGATGGCGACACGGTGGCCGGCGTGAAACTCGAAAGCGGCGAGGAGATTGCCGCCAAACGCGTGATCGCCAATGTCGGGCCCAAGCTGCTCTACGGCAAGATGCTCGACGAAACGCACCAGCCAGAGGATTTCCGCCGCCGCATGCGTGGTTTCAAGGCGGGCGGCGGCACGTTCCGCATGAATGTCGCGCTGTCCGAACTGCCGCGCTTCACCGCGCTCCCCGAACCGGGCGAACACCACCAGAGCGGCATCATCATCGCCCCCACGCTCGATTACATGGACAAGGCCTTCCTCGATGCGAAGGCGCATGGCTGGTCCAAGGCGCCGATCGTCGAGATGCTGATCCCCAGCACGGTGGATGACAGCCTCGCTCCGCAAGGCCAGCACGTCGCCAGCCTGTTCTGCCAGCAATTCGCTCCCGAACTGCCGGACGGCCGCAATTGGGATGATGAGGAAGACGCGGCGGCCGACACGATCATCGACACGGTGGAGAAACACGCCCCTGGCTTCCGCGCCTCGATCCTTGGGCGGCAGGTGCTCAGCCCCAAGGGCCTGTTCGACAAATTCGGCCTCGTCGGCGGTGACATCATGCATGGCCATATGAGCCTGGACCAGCTCTGGTCGGCGCGCCCCGTCCTCGGTAACGGCGCCTATCGCGGGCCGGTGAAGGGCCTCTATATGTGCGGCGCAGGTACGCATCCCGGCGGCGGCGTGACCGGCGCACCGGGGCACAATTGCGCACGCGAGGTGATTGCGGATGGGGGGAAGTGGGGGCGGTTTATCGGGGTTTAGCGGGCGTCCGCTTTCGATCCGGGGGCCGACCTAGCCTCGCCTTTGGAGACTTCCTGAAAGCCGACATCCGAAACTTCACCCAGGCTGACGATTTGGGTAGAATGCCGCGATGGCGATCAGGCAGGCAGTCTTCCCGCACGACACGGCTTCGGTGCTGGAAATCTGGCGCGAGTTTATCGCCAATTCGCCGGTCAACTTGGACTATCAGGGCAATGATGCCGAGTTCGAGAATCTGCCGGTCAAGTATGCGCCGCCCGATGGATGCGTGTTATTGGCGGAACGAGGCGGTGACGTTGATGGCTGCGTTGCATTGAGAAAGGTCACGGCGGATATCTGCGAGATGAAGCGGCTCTATGTTCGCCCCAATGCGCGTGGCAATGAACTAGGTCGTAAACTTGTCCAACGATTGATCGCTGAGGCACGATCCATGGGCTACCAAGAAATGCGGCTCGACGTGCAGGCCAAATCCGTCACCGCCCGGAAACTCTACAGTGCCTTCAACTTTACCGAAGCCGAGCCGGTATCTTTCAATCCAGTTCCTGGAGCTTCCTTTCTCGGTCTCCGCCTTTAGCCCGTTTGGCAGTTGACCGGTCAGCGCGGCCAAAAGCGGACTGTCGCAAAACCACCCTTGTGCGGACTAAAGCGCCTTAGCGAATCTCCGAACCACTCTTCACAACACCGGCGACGCTCTCCAGCACCGTCACGTCTACCAGCGGATCACCCGCCACCGCGATCATGTCCGCGAAGTAGCCGGGTGCAATCGCGCCCAGCTCCTCGCCATGCCCGATCACCTCAGCCGCATTCACCGTCGCCGCACGGATCGCCTGTAGCGGGGTCATGCCGTTCGCGATCATGTAGCCGAACTGGCGCGCATTGATGCCATGGGGAAACACGCCCGCATCGCTGCCGAAAGCGAGCGGCACGCCCAGTTCCACCGCGCGGCGGAAATTGTCGCGCTGGACCTGCGTGGTCTCGCGGTTCTTGCGCAGATACTCCTCGGGCCAGCCCTCCGCCGTGCCGACCTCGTCGATATAGTCGCCGTTGAAGACGTCCATCACCAGCCACACGCCATTGTCACGGGCCATCAGCAGGCCTTCTTCGTCGATCAGGCTGGCGTGTTCGATGCTGCGCACGCCCGCACGGATGGCGTTCTTGATGCCTTGCGCCCCATGGGCATGGGCGGTGGCGTAGGAGCCGTGCGCCTCCGCCACTTCCACCGCTGCGCGCATTTCACCCTCGGTCAGTTCGGGTTCGCCCGGTTCGGTGCCGATCGCAAGGACCGCGCCGGTGCCGATCAGCTTGAGGAAATCGACGCCGTGATCGAACAGGTACCCGGCCTTCTCCGCCGCCTCTTCCGGACTGGTCAGCACGCCCAGGCGCATGTCGGCGGGAAGCTCGTCATTCGGCACCACGCCATTCAGCTCGCCACCGCCGCCCGGATGGGTGAGATAGGCGCCGGCCACGAACATGCGCGGTCCCGGCACCAGCCCGCGGTCGATCGCATTGCGCAGCGCCACGTCGGTCAACCCGCGATAGGTGCCGACGTCGCGCACGGTGGTGAAGCCCGCCTCCAGCGTGACCCGCGCATTGCGCGCGCCGATCAGTACGGTATCGACCGGCGAGGTGGTAAGCGGGTCGGACAAGTCAGCGCTGCTGCCCGTGTCGGACAAATGCGTGTGCAGGTCGATCAGCCCGGGCAGCACGGTATAGGCCGACCAGTCCAGCTGCTGCGCGCCTTCCGGCACATCCCCGCACGGACCGACAGATGCGATGCGCTCGCCCTCTGTCAGGATGCACTGGCCGGAAAGCATCTCCCCGCTTGTCACATCGAGCAGCTGTCCCGCTTCGACATAGAGCGATTGCCCCTGCGCCGGCACGGACAGCGCCAGCAGGGCGGTGGCGGCAAAGACTGTCCTCACTGCGAAGCCAGCTCGGTCAGGAGCACGCGGTAATATTCGAGGCTGCGGCCGATATTGGCGAGCGGCACACGTTCGTTGAGGCCGTGCGCATATTCGTCGCTCTCGCGCATGAATGTTCCGCTCGCCCCGTAGCTCGGCACGCCCAGCGCGCGGTACCACATCGAATCCGATGCGCCCGATGACTGGGAGGCGAGAACAGGCACCTCGCCGAAGGCGGCGTGGATCGCCCGCGTCACCGCGCCGACAAATTCCGCATCATAGGGCGAGGCGGGGGCGGCGACGACATATTCGGGATTGATCTCGCGTATGGTCATCGCCGGCTCGTCCGCCACGCGGGAAAGCTCGGCCATGATCTCTTCCTTCGGGTGGCCGGGGAAGATGCGGCAATTGACATAGGCGGTCGCGCGCTGCGGCAGCGCGTTGAGCGCATGGCCCGCCTCGACCTGTGTCGGCACGCAGGTGGTCCCGATCCGGCCGATATAGGCAGGATTGCCGCGCAGCACGGCGACGGCCGCCTTGTCGGCGGGATCGGCGGCGAAGGCGCGCATGGCGGCGGCCAGCAGCGGGTCGGATTCGAACTGCGCTGCTTTGGTGAAATAGTCGCGCGTGATGTCGTTCAGCTCGGGCGTGAAGCGATGGGCGCCGATGCGGGCGAGTGCGGCGGAGAGCTGGACGATGGCATTGTCGTCGCGCGGGGCGGAGCTGTGGCCGCCGGGATTGGTCACTTCCAGCTCGAAATCGGCATAGGTCTTTTCGGCACCCTGCCAGCTCCAGTAGCTGGGTTCGCCCGTTTCTTCATCCAGCGTGCCCGATGCTCCGTCGACGTTCAGCACCAACTGCGCATCGCGCAGCCGCTCTGCGATCATGGCGGAGGTGATCATCGTGGTCTCCTCGTCGCCCGAGAAAGCCAGCACGATGCTGCGTTCCGGCACGAAGTTCGCTTGGCGCAGCTCCATCACGGCGACCATGGCCTGCACGGCATCGAACTTGGTATCGCTCGCGCCGCGCCCGAAGAGGTAGCCATCCGCCAGCACGGGCGTGAAGGGATCGCGCTCCCAATCCTCGGGCTTGGCTTCCACCACGTCCATATGCGCAGAGAGCACGATCGGGCCGAGCGACGCGTCGCGGCCCTGCCAGGTGGCGATGAAATAGGCGGTGTCGTCGACCGGGACGATCTCGATCTCGTCCGCGCTCCAGCCTGCATAGAGCAGCGCATCGCGGAACAGTTCGGCGACCTTGCCGGTCTCGTTCCCCTCGCCGCGGACCGAGCGCAAGGAGATCGCCGCGCTGGTGAGGTCTACGACACGCTGTTCCTGCGAAGTGAAATCGCGCGCTTGGGCAATGGCGGGAGATGCGGATACCGTTGCCAGCAGCCCTGCCAGGCAAATCATTGAACGCAAGTGCTGACCCCCTTGTCTGTCGGTTTGCGTCGCAGGCTATGCCAGTCATTCGCAGGAGACAATCGAAACCACTGTGGAAAGGCGAACGCGCGGGGGCCAAGCGGCCCGTCGGTTCGCAGCATGCGGCACCGGCTGTTTCAAAAGCGGGAAATGGTGCCGGCTGCAGGAGTCGAACCCGCGACCTGATGATTACAAATCAACTGCTCTACCAACTGAGCTAAGCCGGCGTACCATGTCTTGCCCTGCCGCTGCTGCTTGCGGGCAGGAGGGAATGGCCCTTTGGCTCAAACCACGCCGAAGGTCCAGCCCTCTGTTCGGGCAATTTCGCTCGTCATGCCTTGCGGTGTCCACAGCTCCGGCCGGTGCGCGTTGGCGCGCAGCCAGGCGGCGGTCACCAGCGCATCGGCGGAATGGTCGTCCATCGGACCGGAAAGGCCCGTCGGCGCGCTGCCGAGATGGGTGAGGGCGGTGTCCAGCTCCTCGCCGCTGCGAATCTTGGCGCGCGAGGCGCTGCGTCCGGCGGCGATGGCAGCAAGCGCCGTGTATATCTCGACGATCACCGATCCGCCGGCGGGCAGGGGATCGATCGGCCATACGGGGACGCGGCCTTCCAGCCCATGCAGAACACGCATGCCCGTCAGGCTCGACTTGCCGACCTGCGCCGCGCCGACGAGGTTGAAGTTCGAATAGGGTTTGCAGCCCTGTTCCTGCTGCGCGAATTCGGTGACGCGAAAGCGCCCGCGGCCGCCCCCGAAGTGCTCCCCCTCGCGCCCGCCATGCCGCCGGAAGTAGCGTGAGGCGATGCGATGGTCGACGAAGCTGCCAGCGCCAAGGTACTCATCCTGCTCGCACAAAGTATCGATCATGGCCCAGAGCGAGCGGGCGTCGGGCGGGCTCTCCTCCCAGCCGGGAAAGAAGGCGCCCTGGTCGGCAAAGGGCAGCGATATGCCGAGGTCGAGGCCGACGAGGCTGTTCGCAGGCAGTTCCTCCGTCAGCAGCGCCAGCACTTCGGGGCGAGACCAGCCGCCGGGCATGCGGGCCAGCACCGGCGCGCCGCCTTCGCGATGCGCCACGGCGATGGCGATGCTCTTGTGCCGCGCGCCTTTTGCGCCCGACCAGTCTATCGCCACGAAATGCTCGAAATGGTCAGCCAATGCGTTCGCCGCGAAGCTTGTCCCAATATTCAAGCCGCTTCCTCACCTCTCGCTCGAAGCCGCGCTCGACGGGGTCGTAGAAGCTCTGCGGTTCCATCTCCTCGGGCCAGTAATTGTCGCCCGAAAAGCCTTCCTCGGCGTCGTGGTCGTAAGTGTAGCCCGCGCCGTAGCCGACATCCTTCATCAGCTTGGTCGGCGCGTTGACGATATTCATCGGCGGCATCAGGCTGCCCGTGTCCCGGGCTGACTTCCACGCGGCCTTCTGCGCCTTGTAGGCGGCGTTCGATTTGGGCGCGGTGGCGAGGTAGATGCAGGCCTGCACCAGCGCCAGCTCGCCCTCAGGGCTGCCGAGGAACTGGTAGGCATCCTTCGCCGCCACGCATTGCGGCAACGCTTGCGGATCGGCCATGCCGATATCCTCCACTGCCATGCGGATCAGCCGCCGGGCGAGGAAGAGCGGCTCCTCTCCCGCCACCAGCATGCGCGCGAAGTAGTAGAGCGCCGCCTGCGGGTCCGACCCGCGTACGGCCTTGTGCAGGGCCGAAATGAGATTGTAATGCCCCTCGCGATCCTTGTCGTAAACGGCGACGCGGCGCTGGAGGAACTGGCCGAGCGCGGCGGGATCGAGCGGCTCGGGGATGTTCGCTGCGTAGAGCGTTTCGGACTGGTTGAGGAGGAAGCGACCGTCGCCGTCGGCCGACGCGATCAGCGCATCCTTCGCCTCCGGCGTGAGGGGGAGGGGACCTTCCAGCTCCTCCGCCCGGTCGAGCAATTGCCCCAGCGCTTCGGCATCGAGCCGGTGCAGGATCAGCACCTGTGCGCGGCTGAGCAGGGCGGCGTTCAATTCGAAACTCGGATTCTCGGTCGTCGCGCCGACCAGCGTCACCGCGCCGCTCTCGACGAAGGGCAGGAAGCTGTCCTGCTGTGCGCGGTTGAAGCGGTGGATCTCGTCCACGAACAGCAAGGTGCGCTGGCCCGCCTTGCGCGCCGTCTCGGCGGCGGCGAACGCTTTCTTGAGGTCGGCAACGCCCGAGAACACCGCGCTCACTGCCTCGTAACGCATGCCCACGGCGGCGGCGAGCAGCCGGGCGATGCTGGTCTTGCCCGTTCCCGGCGGCCCCCACAGCACCATGCTGGAGAGCTTTCCGGCCGCCACCATCCGCCCGATCGCGCCTTCGGGTCCGGTCACATGGTCCTGCCCGATCACCTCCTCCAGCGAGCGCGGACGCAGCCGGTCGGCCAGCGGTGCATCGGCGGCTGGTTCATCGCTTGCAGCGGGCTGCGCGGGATCATCGGCAAAAAGGTCGCTCATCGCCCCAGCAGATAGGGGGGAAGGGCGTGGATTGCCAAGCGCAGAGCGAAGGCGCATTCTTCTTGGCGGGTCATAAGGGGAGTTTTGGCGATGAATGAGGGGATGAGGACGGACAAGGCACCATGGCATATCTGGGTGGTCGGCGTGCTGGCGCTGCTGTTCACGGCCTTCGGGGCCTATGACTACATCATGTCGCAGACGGGCAATCTGGCCTATATGGAAGCCGCAGTGGAACCCTATGGCATTCCTGCCGAAGTTGCCGTTGCCTATTTCTCCAGCTTCCCGGTCTGGGTCGATGTCGCTTGGGCCATCGGTGTGTGGTTAGCTGTCGCGGGGTCGGTGCTGATCCTGCTGCGCAACCGCTTCGCCTATCCGGTTTTCGTCGTGTCGCTGGCGGGCATGGCGGTCTCCAACGCGTGGGCTATGTCGAACCCGGTTCCGGGGATGACCGACACTACCGCAACCACCGTGGCAGTGGCCGTCGTGGTGGCAATCATGATCTCGCTGACGCTCTATGCCCGCGCGATGGTCCGCCGCGGCGTGCTACGCTGAAACGGCTTCCTCATTGGCGGTGACGAGGCGGATATAGGCCTCTGCCACCGCCGAATTGATCGCATCCCATGAGTAATCGCGGCTGCGCAATTCGCCCGCCGCGCCATGTTCCTTGCGCAGGGCGTCGTTGCGGCAATAGGCCTCCACCACATCGGCAAAGTCGCCGATCCGGCCGGGTTCGACCAGCCGTCCGGTCTCGCCATCGGCCACAAGGCTGGTGCTGCCCGTGGCGCGCGCGGCGACGACCGGGATGCCGCAGGCCATGGCTTCGAGAGTAACATTGCCGAACGTCTCGGTAACCGAGGGGTTGAGCAGCATGTCCATGCAAGCGACGGCGCGGCCCAAATCCGCCCCGCGCTGGAACCCGGCGAAAACGGCATCGGGCACGTTCTGGGAGAAGAACTCATGCGCGGGGCCTTCGCCCACCACCAGCACCTTGTGTTTGACGTCGCGCTTGCGCAGTTCGGCGATCGTCTCCGAAAAGACGTCCAGCCCCTTTTCCATCACCAGCCTTCCGAGGAAGCCCACCGCCACCTCGTCATCGGCAATCCCCAGCTCGCGCCGCCATGCAAGGTCGCGGCGCGAGGGATCGAAGATCTCGCGGTCCACGCCGCGCGACCAGATGGAGATATCGTCATTCATCCCCTGCTCGCGCAGCACGGCCGCCATGCTCTCCGACGGGGCGACAAGCGCGTCGCAGCGCTGGTAGAAGCGGCGCAGTAGCGCGACCGCCACGGGCTCGAGGAAGGCCATGCCGTAGTAGCGGGGATAAGTCTCGAACCGCGTATGGACGGAGGCGAGGATCGGCACCTCGCGTTCCTTCGCCCAGGTCACCGCGCGATGGCCGGCGATATCGGGGGAGGCGACATGCACGATATTCGGCACGAATTTTGCCAGGTCCTGCTTCACCTCTGCAGAGAGCGCCAGCGGCAGGCGATATTCGCCGCGGCCGGGAATCGGCAAATTGGGCAGGCCGATCAGCTCGCCCGCGCATTCGAAGGCGGGTTCCTCCACCTTCGGCGAATATACGCGCACGCGCGCGCCTTGCCGCAGCAGATAGTCAACCAGCCTGTTCAGTGCCTGGTTCGCACCATCGCGAACGTAGTTGTAGTTCCCGCTGAACAGGGCGACGCGAAGCTCGTCCATTTCCATTAGCGACCCCTTAGGGCAGCTGACACGGATGTGAAAGAGCTTGCTTTTGGCTATTTAGCGTATTAGCTAAATAGCTATGCATGATGTTTTCGATGCCTTGTCCCATCCGATCCGCCGCCAGGTGCTGGAGCTGCTGAAGAGCGGCGGCAAGACTGCGGGCGAGCTGGCGGACAATTTCCTGGTCTCCAAGCCGACCATGTCGGGCCATTTCGCCAAGCTGAAATCCGCCGGGCTGATCCTGGGCGAAAACCGGGGCGGGACGATCGTCTACACATTGAACATGTCCACACTGGAAGAGGCGGTGATGGGCTTCATGGGGCGCATGGGGATTTCCGGCGAGGCGCAGGGCGATGATGTTTCCGAAGGAGAAGTGGCATGAAGGTCAGGGATTTGCTGGTTGTCTCGCTGCTGGTGGCAGCGGGTATGGTGGTATTCGCTTTCGTGGCGGAGGCGCGCATGGCCGATGGCGCGCAGCTTCCCATCCACTGGAATGCGGCGGGCCAGCCCGACCAGTTCGCCCCCGCGCTACAGGCGCTGCTGTTCCCGGCGGGCCTGCTGGTGCTGATCGCGCTGCTCTTTGCCGCCATCCCCTTCATGGAGCCGCTGCAGGAGAAGCTGGAAGGCTCCGCCCCGGTACTGCGCGTCAGCTGGATCGGCTTGATCGGACTGATGGTGCTGATCGAGGCGGTGATCGGCCTGCCCGCCTTCGGCATCACCCTGCCGGTCAATGCCATCATGCTCGGCAGTGGCGCCTTGCTGATACTGGTCGGCAATGCCCTGCCCAAGAGCCGTCCCGGCTTCTTCGTCGGCATCCGCACACCATGGACGATCACCGACACCGATATCTGGGTGGCGACGCATCGGCTGGGCGGCAAGCTCATGATGTTGGCTGGCGCAGCCATCGTGGTGGCGGCGCTGCTGCCGATCTCTCCCGAGGCGACCGCCATCGTGATGCTTACCGCGGTATTCGTCGCGGCGGGTATCCCGATCGCCTATAGCTGGTGGCTGTGGCGACAGAAGCAGGGTGCGGCCTGAGCCGTCACTCCGCGCGGTGTGGCGAAATTGACGAAGTTGACAGTATGTCACCCTGGCTTTCGCGGAAAAACACCAATTATTCCGTGCACTTGCATATAAAAATGCGAAGTTGACACGTCGCGAAAAGGAAAACGCCGCGTTGGAACAGGATGCGTGACTGGTCATGCCCGCAAAGAGGCACGACCGGCACGCTGTAGGAAAGTTGTGGCTTAGGCCGTTTGGGCCTTACGCCGCCTGCGATGCCCGCTTGGCGCGCTTGCGCTCATGCGGGTCGAGATGGGCCTTGCGCAGGCGGATGGACTGGGGGGTGACCTCCACCATCTCGTCATCGTCGATATAGGCGATGGCCTGTTCCAGCGTCATCACACGCGGCGGGGTCAGGCGGATGCCTTCGTCCTTGCCGCTGGCGCGGAAGTTGGTCAGCTGCTTGGACTTCAGCGGGTTCACTTCCAGATCGTCCGGCTTGGCGTTCTCGCCGATGATCATGCCCTGATAGAGCTTGGTCTGCGGCTTGATGAACAGCTCGCCGCGTTCTTCCAGCGCATTGAGCGCATAGGCAACCGCTTCGCCATTTTCCATCGAGATCAGCACGCCGTTCTGGCGCCCTTCGATCGGGCCCTTGTGCGGGCCGTATTTCTCGAACAGGCGGTTCATGATGCCCGTGCCGCGCGTGTCGGACAGGAATTCGCCGTGATAGCCGATCAGGCCGCGCGAGGGGGCGGAGAAGGTGATGCGGGTCTTCCCCTGGCCGGACGGGCGCATCTCGGTCAGCTCGGCCTTGCGGCGCTGCATCTTCTCCACGACCGTGCCGGAGAATTCGTCATCGACGTCGATCACCACGGTCTCATAAGGCTCGGTACGCTGGCCGCCTTCTTCGCGGAACAGCACGCGCGGGCGTGAAATGCCCAGTTCGAAGCCTTCGCGGCGCATCGTCTCGATCAGCACGCCCAGCTGCAATTCGCCGCGGCCGGCGACTTCGAAGCTGTCCTTCTCGTCGCTTTCGGTGACGCGGATGGCGACGTTCGATTCGGACTCGCGCATCAGGCGGTCGCGGATCATGCGGCTGGTCACCTTGTCGCCTTCGCGGCCCGCCAGCGGGCTGTCATTGACCGAAAAGCGCATGGCGAGCGTCGGCGGGTCGATCGGCTGTGCGGCGATCGGCTCGCTCACGGCCGGATCGGCGATGGTGTTGGACACGGTCGCCTTTTCGAGGCCGGCGAGCGCGATGATGTCGCCCGCCTGCGCGCTTTCGACCGGAACACGCTCCAGCCCGCGGAAGGCGAGCACCTTGGTGGCGCGGCCCGCTTCGATGACCTTGCCGTCCGCATCCAGCGCGTGGATCGGATCGTTGACCGAGAGCGTGCCCGACTGGACACGGCCGGTCAGGATGCGGCCCATGAAGTTGTCGCGGTCGAGCAGCGTGGCGAGGAAGGTGAACTTGCCCGAGGGATCGAGGCCCGGTTCGGGCACATGGTCGACGATCTTCTGGAACAGCGGTTCCAGATTGCCCTCGCGCGCTTCCTGGTCATCGCTCGCATAGCCGTCGCGGCCCGAGGCGTAGAGTACGGGGAAGTCGAGCTGCTCGTCATTCGCATCGAGCGACACGAACAGGTCGAATACCTCATCCAGCACTTCCTGCGGACGGCCATCGGGGCGGTCGATCTTGTTGACGACGACGATGGGCTTGAGGCCCAGTGACAGCGCCTTGCCGGTCACGAACTTGGTCTGCGGCATGGCGCCCTCGGCGCTGTCCACCAGCAGGATCACGCCGTCAACCATGGACAGGATACGCTCCACCTCGGCGCCGAAGTCGGCGTGTCCGGGCGTGTCGACGATATTGATGCGCGTGCCGTTCCACTCGACCGAGGTACACTTGGCCAGAATGGTGATGCCGCGCTCTTTCTCCAGGTCGCCGCTATCCATGGCGCGTTCTTCCACGCGCTGGTTTTCGCGGAAGGTGCCGGACTGGCGGAACAGCTGGTCGACAAGCGTGGTCTTACCGTGATCGACGTGGGCGATGATCGCCACATTGCGCAAGGGCGAGGACATAGGAACAACCTTGGGATTAAGTGTGGGCAGGGGCACTGTTCGTGCTGCGCCTGCGAAAATCCCGCGCCCTCTAGCGGAGGTGTCGCCCAATCGCAAGGTCGAAGCGCCATCGACAGGTGGCGGCGCCAAGTACTTACATCAGGGCAAATAATGTGGCGTTTTGGTTACAGGTGCAGTTTCATCTGCAACCGCGTGCAGGTCCGAGTAGCGCTTAACCATTGCGTAAACTATCGGGCCGCGACTATTTATATCCGTGAGATCCGCGAGAAGCATTTGAAAAGCCGCGACGGATCGCGTGGGAGAATGGAGAAACACATGACAATCCGGAATTCCGGCTCAGCCGGTCTTGCTCGCAGCTTTCTCTGCGGGGTCGCAACTCTCGCTCTTGCCATGCCGTTCGCGGCACAGGCCCAGGACGCGGGTGCAGAGGAGGCCGACGATGCCTCCGGCAATCAGATCATCATTACCGCCACCAAGCGCGAAGCCACGCTGCAGGAAACCCCTGTGGCGGTCAGTGTGACCACCGGCGAAACGCTCCAGCGCGAGGAAATCCGCGACCTGAAGGACCTGCAGACCGTCGTGCCTTCGCTGCGCGTCACCCAGCTGCAGAGCTCGGCCAACACCAACTTCATCATCCGCGGTTTCGGCAACGGCGCCAACAATGCCGGTATCGAACCATCGGTCGGCGTCTTCGTTGACGGCGTCTATCGCAGCCGTTCCGCCGCGCAGATCAGCGACTTGCCCAATGTCAGCCGCATCGAAGTGCTGCGCGGCCCGCAGTCCACGCTGTTCGGCAAGAACGCTTCTGCCGGCATCATCTCGATCGTGACGGGCGAACCTTCCTTCACCACTGAAGGCAATGCCGAACTGTCCTACGGCAATTACGATGCGATCGTTGCCAAGGGCTATGTCACCGGCCCGCTGTCGGACAGCGTCGCTGCCAGCTTTGCTGCCGGTTATGCCCGCCGCGATGGCTACAATGACGACCCGGCATCGGGCACGCGCACCAACGAACGTAGTCGCTGGTTCATGCGCGGCCAGCTGCTCTATGACAATGGCGACAATTTCAGCGCCCGCTTTATTGCAGACTTCGACCGGATCGACGAGAATTGCTGCGGCGTCGTCAACCTCCAGCCTTCCAGCTTCACCCAGGCGCTGCAGGCAGTGGGCGGCCAGGTCAACGCGCCGGCTGATGCTTTCGGCGATGTCGTCTACAACAACTTCCCGTCGTCCAACGACGTGAAGAATTACGGCTTTTCGGGCCAGCTCGACTATGACCTGAACGATGCTCTGACTCTGACCTCGATCACCGCCTATCGCGAGACGAAGGGCGATTTCGAGCAGGACGTTGACTTCACCTCCGCCGACCTGCTGCAGCGTTACAACCAGCAAAAGCTGGAGACCTTCACGCAGGAACTCCGCATCACCGCCGACTTCGACAGGGTGACGGCGCTGGCCGGTGTGTTCTTCTTCGATGAATCGGTGCGCGAGGACCAGCAGGTTGCCTATGGCGCGGACTTCCGTCCCTTTGCCAATGTGCTGACCACCACGCTGCTCGGCCAGACTCTGACCGAAGCCGAAGGTACGCTGGGCGCGCTCGCCGGCGATCCGACGCAGTATATCGGCACCTTCTTCGTACCGGGCAATGTCGAAACCGGCCGCTTCTCGCTGGACAACGAGGCGCTGTCCATCTTCGCGCAGGTCGATTTCGAGATCACCGACGGGCTGACGCTGACGCTGGGCGGCAACTACACGATGGACGACAAGACGGGGGCGACGAACTACCAGTCGACCGGCGTCTTCTCGAACCTCGACCTTGTCGCACTGGGCAACACCGCCATCGTGGCGCAGGGAGCGCCGCAAGCCATCGCCATCGGCGTTTGCCAGCAGGTGCCCGTCGCTTGTGCCGGGACCGTGGCCACACCGGCTGAAATCGCAGCCCTTGCCGCAGGTACCAGCCCGGCGGGTGCCGCTGGTGCAGCAGCCTTCCCGCTGATCCAGGCGGGTGCGATTGCACAGGTGCAGGCTTATGCCGATGCGAACGACACCAACCCGGCGGTCAACTCGCTGCTGATCGCGCAGGCGCTGCAGAACTTCCCGCGCTTCGTGAACATCCCGAACTCGGTGGAAAGCGGCGAGACGTCGGATAACGACTTCTCCTACACGGTGCGCCTGGCCTACGATATCTCGCCCGACCTCAACGTCTATGCGAGCTATGCGACGGGCTTCAAGGCGAGCTCCTTCGCGCTCAGCCGTGACAGCCGTCCGGCTCCGGGCGATGCGGCGGCGCTAGCCAGTGCGGGCCTGCTGTTCAACAACCAGACCTTCGGCAGCCGCTTTGCCGGGCCGGAGGAATCGGAAGTCATCGAGCTGGGCCTGAAGGGCAATTGGGGCGACTACTCGATGAACCTGACGGGCTTCCGCCAGGATATTGACGGCTTCCAGTCGAACGTCTTCACCGGCACCGGCTTCTTCCTCGCCAATGCGGGTAAGCAGCGCACCTATGGTGTGGAATTCGAAAGCATGGCGAACCCGATCGATCCGCTGACGCTGAACCTTGCGGTCACCTGGCTCGACCCGAGCTATGAGAGCTTCCCGCTTTCGCCCTTCGGCGATATCTCGGGCGCGACGCCCGCCGGTATCCCCGAATGGACCGTGGTGATCGGCGGCCAGTGGGAACAGCCGCTGGGCAATGGCGACACGCTCTACCTGCGTTCGACCTATGCATACGAATCCGAGACGCAGGTCGTCGACGGCCTGCCCGGCTTCCTCGACCCGACGCTGCCCGATGGCGGTCAGGCACAGGCCGTGGCAGCCGCGGTTCCCTTCACCCGCCAGGTGGACGAGCTTTCCGCATCGGTCACCTATGTGCTGGAGGACGAGGGCGTGGAGTTTTCGATCTGGGGCCGCAACCTGCTCAACGACCGCTACCTGCTGTCGCTGTTCGACAGCCCGGCGCAGCCCGGCTCGATCTCCGGCTATCCCAACCAGCCGCGTACTTACGGCGCAACGGTGCGGATCGGCTTCTGACCGGACACTGCCAACAAGGTTAATGGAAAAAGGGGCTTCACGGCCCCTTTTTCTTTGTCTGTTAGGGGTTTGTGTGTAGCGATTCGGGGCTACGCCAATAATGGGGGATCAGGCGATGGATTACATGTTGCTGCCACTGCAGCGCTATGCCGACTTCAGCGGCCGGTCGCGTCGGATGGAATACTGGATGTTCGTGCTGTTCCAGATCCTGCTGTTTGCCGGACTGTTTATGGTCGCCGGTTTGTTCGGTGCGTTTGACGGTAGCGGATCGACCTTGTTCATAGTTCTTTCGGTTATTGTGGGGCTCGGCTTGATCATACCGGGTCTGGCCGTGCAGGTGCGCCGCTTGCATGACCAGGACAGGTCCGGCTGGCTCGTTCTGGTTGGCTTCATCCCCTATATCGGGGGAATTATCCTGCTCGTCCTCATGTGCCTCGACGGCACGCCTGGTGAAAACCGGTATGGTCCCGATCCGAAGGGCAGGGGCGGGCGAATGGGTGACGTCTTCTCCTGATCGACCGCACCGGCTTGCCGGGCATGAAGTTATGCGTAACCTGACCCCTTTGGGCGGATCGGGGAGTAGCTGATGGCTTTGAGCGCAGGCCGGATCCTGTCCGGCACATGGGGCGTGGTCGCGCGGTGCTTCCCCGCCCTGATGGGGATGTGGCTGCTCTATTTCGCGATCTATCTCGCCGCTTCCCTGCTGTTCGCGCTTGTCATCGGGATGTCTGCCTATAGCAGTTCCGAAATAGGCAATACGGCGAGCCTCTACGGCTTCGCCGACAGCATCTTGCTCGGCATGGTGCTGTTTTATCTCGGCTGGATCCTCCTGTGGCTCGCGCAACTCGGCTCGATGACAGCCAAGGCTTCTCCAGTGCAGGACATCGCTTTCGGTGAGGCGGTTTCGGCAGGGGTGCGCAGCTGCCTGACCTTGTTTGTGGTTACAGTCCTGCTGGGCGCTCTCGGTATTCTCGCCCTGCTAATCAGCGCCGTTATAGCGCGAATAAGCGGGTTGAGTGACGAGTTGGCGGGATTGGGCGGACTGGCCGTTGTGCTGGTCCCGGCGATCTACCTGTGGTCGCGTCTATCACTGGTGGTGCCGATCGCGGCGATCGAGGGTGGACGCAACCCGTTCAAGATCATGGCCCGTTCGTGGCGGCTGACGCGCGCGCACTGGAATGCCATCTTCGTGGCGGCCATCGGCTTTGCTGTCCTGCAACTCCTGCTCGGCCTTATGCTGTTCGTGCCGGTCTGGCTGTTCGAAGGCGGGCCGAGCGAGACGACCGCCATCGTCTTTATATTCTACCTCATTTTCGGCTTTGCTGGTTTTGCTGCCCTGTCATCGATCGCGCAGGCCGCGTTTATCGCGACGATCCACGGTGAGATCACCGGGACGGCGGACGCGAAGCTCGGCGAGACTTTCGCCTGAGCTAGAGGTTGCGCAATGTCTGCGCGGGCTTGGCGCGCAGCACCGGCAGCGATGCGGCGAAGGCGAAGACCAGCACCAGCACCAGGCCCGCGGCCAGCACCATCAGGATGCGCGGCCAGTCGGGCAGCCAGTCGAATTCGAACAGCTGCGTGATGATCAGCCAGGCCAGCCCTGTGCCCAGCGCCAAAGCCACGCCGGCAAGGATTGCCGCCAGCAGTCCGAACTCGGCGAATTGCAGCCCCAGCAACTGGCCCCGGCTCGCGCCCAGGACGCGCAGGATTACCGTGTCGTAGATCCGCGCGGCGCGGGCGGCGGCAATCGCCCCCAGCAGCACGGCGATGCCCGCCAGCACCGCCACGGACGCGGCGGCGAGGATGGCGAGTGCCACCTGGTCGAGGATATTGCGCGCCTCGGTCAGGATCGGCCCCACCTCGATCACAGAGGAGGAGGGGAAGGTGCGCGCAAGATCGCGCAACAAGGTGCCCGTCTCCGCCCCGTCGGGAAAGGCTACGGTCGCGGCGACATTGTGCGGCGCATCGGCCAGCGCATTGGGCGAGAAGACGAAGACGTAGTTGAAGCCCATGCTCTCCCAGTCGAGCCGGCGGAAACTGGAGATGCGCGCGGTCTTCTCGACGCCGAGAACGCTGACCGTGATGATGTCGCCCAACTGCAGGCCGGCGGCGGTGGCCAGGTCCTCGTCGACCGAGACGAGCGGCTCGCCGCGATAGATTTCCGGCCACCATTCGCCCTCGGTCAGCACATTGCCCTGCGGGACATTGGTGGCATAGGTCAACCCGCGCTCGCCGCGCAGGCCCCATGCGCCTTCGGGCAGCTCCTCCATCTCGGAGACGATGGCGGGATTGTCCTCCGGCCCATAGGCGATCACCTGGCCGCGCAATGTGGGTGTGGAATTGATCTGCGCGCCGGGCACGCGCTCCTCGACCATGGTGTTGAATTCGTCGAGGCGGTCCACCGGCAGGTCGAGGACGAAATAGTCGGGCGCGATGGCGGGGACCGAGCGTTCGATATTGCCGTTGAGACTGGTCTGCACACTCGCCAGCAGCACGAAGGCGGCAAGGCCGAAGCCGAGTGCGGTCACTAGCGCCCCGGTGGCGGAGCCGGGGCGGTAGAGGTTCGCCAGCGCCGCCCGCACGATCGGATCGGACGGGCGCGGCCACTTGCGCGCAGCCTCGCGGATCGCCTTGCCCAGCAGCGCCAGCAGGCCGAGCATTGCGAGGGCGCCGAGCAGGAATAGCGCGCTGAGCGATGGTGTAGGCGAGCCGACAAGCGCGAGCGCGGCAATACCGGCAAGGCCGAGAGCGACGGGCAGCGCTGCGCCCTTCCAGCCCTGACCCAATGGCGAGACGCGAGAGCGCATCAGTGCCATGGCGGGAAACTCGCGCGCACGCATGATCGGCGGCGCGGCGAAAACCAGCGCGACCAGCAGGCCGAAAGCGGCGGCACGCAGCAGGGCGCCGGGATCGATCACCAGCGCATTGTCGACCGGCAGCAGCGAGCCAAGCGCAGAGGCAAGCAGCGGTGTCACCGCCACGCCTGCCACCAGCCCCGCGGCCGATCCGATCAGCGCAGCCGCACCGATCTGCAGCGCGTAAATGCGGGCGATGTCGCTGGAGGTCGCACCGAGGATCTTGAGCGTGGCAATGCCTGCTCGTCGCGCCTCGAGATAGGAGGAGACGCCGCCGCCAATGCCGATCCCCGCGATCACCAGTGCGGCAAGGCCCACCAGCGTCAGGAATTCGCCCATGCGGCTGACAAAACGCTCCGCCCCGGGGGAGGCACGGTCGCGTGTGCGGATGTCGAGGCCGGCTTCGGGGAAGGCATCCTCCACCGCCTCTTCGACATTCTCCGGATCGTAATTCCCGTCAAAGCGCAGCCGCGTCTTCGTCTCATACATCGCGCCCGGCTGCGTCAGGCCCGCCTCACCGGGCACGTCGAGCGGGACGATCACGGTCTGGCCCAGCGAGAAGCCTTCGGACAAGCGGTCGGGCTCCTCGGCAATGATCCCACCAACGGTCAGCGGCAGCGTGCCCAGCGTGAAACTGTCACCCGTGGCAAGGGAGAGCCGGTCGGCGACGCCTTGCGCCACCCAGGCCTCGCCAGCAGCCGGCGCGCCGGTGCTGCGGCCATCGGTGAGAGCCAACGCGCCGTAGAGCGGCCAGTTGTCCTGAACGGCCTTCAGCTCGACCGGGGCAGCGCTTTCCTCCGTGGTCGCCATGGCCTGCATTCGCAGGCCCTGTGACAGCTCGCCATATTGCTCGAGGAAGGCGTTCTCCTCCTCGGTCAGCGGGCGCTGGTAGACTTCGACTTCGAAATCGCCGCCGAGCAGCACCTGACCCTGCGCGTCGAGCTCGCCGCGAATGGCACCCGTCAGCGATCCGATCGCGGCCAGCGCGCCGACGCCGAGGAACAGGCAGACCAGCAGCAGGCGCAGGCCCCGGAACTGCCGGTGCAGGTCGCGGCGGGCGATGGCCCATGCCTGAGACCAGCCCAGCGTGTTCATGGCTTGGCCGTATCCGATGCGATCAGGCCGTCGGCCAAGGTCACCACCCGGTCGCACATATCGGCGAGCGACTTGTCATGGGTGATGATTATCAGCGTCGCGCCGGTTTCCTTGCGGCGGTCGAACAGCACGTCGACGATGCTGGTGCCGGTCGAAGCATCGAGATTGCCTGTCGGCTCATCGGCAAAGAGCAGCGGCGGGCGTGCCACGATGGCGCGGGCAATGGCCACGCGCTGCTGCTCGCCGCCCGAAAGCTGCGCGGGGTAGTGGGTGAGGCGATGGCCAAGGCCGACCGCCTCCAGCTCCGCCGCCGCGCGGTCCCAGGCATTGTCCTCTCCCGCCAGTTCCAGCGGGGTGGCGACGTTTTCCTGCGCCGTCATGGTCGGCAACAGGTGGAAGGCCTGCAGCACGATGCCGATGCGGCCACGGCGGGCGAGGGCGAGTGCATCCTCGTTCATCTGCGCAAAATCGGCGCCTGCCACGCTGAGCGCGCCAGATGTGGCGCGTTCGAGGCCGGTCAGCACGCTCATCAGCGAGCTCTTGCCCGATCCGGAGGGGCCGAGCAGGGCTAGCGTCTCGCCGGCACGAACGGTCAGGTTGATACCGCGCAGGATCTCCACGGCGGCGGGGCCTTCGCCCAGCGTCAGCCGGAGGTCGCGCGCTTCGATCGCGGGTCTATTTTCAGGAGGGGTTGTCACAATTTCGGGATGGCATAGCTATGGGAGTAAGGAAAGGTCAGGGTAGTAACCAAATGTATCGAAGTGCTCTACGTGGATCATTGGCGGTATCGCTCGCGCTGGCTCTCGCCGCCTGCGGGGCAGAAGCTCCGGTAGCGGAGGCGGAAGCCAGCGAGCCCGCACCCATCGACGAAGAGCTGCCGGTTATCGGCGAGCAGCGCACCATCCTCGCCTTCGGGGACAGCCTGTTCGCCGGATACGACCTGGCGGAGGACGAGGGCTATCCCGAGCGCCTGCAGGCCGTTTTGCGCGTGCGCGGCATCAATGCGAGGGTGATCGACGCTGCCGTTTCCGGCAATACCACCGCAGCCGGGCTACAGCGGATCAGCTTCGTGCTCGACAATCTGGAAGAAACGCCGGACCTCGCAATGGTGGAGCTGGGCGGTAACGATTTGCTGCGCGGCATCACGCCAGACCAGACACGCGAAAACCTCGCCGCCATCCTCACTGCTCTCGCCGAACGCGATATCCCGGTGCTGCTGATGGGCATGCGCGCGCCGCCCAATATGGGCGTGCAATACCAGGAGGAATTCGACGGCCTCTATCCGATACTGGCCGAGGAGTTCGATACGGCGCTGGTGCCCTTCTTCCTCGAACCCGTATTCGACAAGCCTGAGCTGATTCTGCCCGACCGGATCCATCCGACCGCCGAAGGGATCGAGGAAATCGTCGCGGCGACAGTCGATCAGGTGGTGGCGGCGCTGCCGGAGGGCGACTAGGTTTCCTTCGTCTTTGCGAGGAGGCCCGAACTTATTTCGGGGCGACGCGGCAATCCAGAGCGGTTCCACCCCAGCGCCCTGGATTGGTTGGCCAAGGCCAGCTGCGCTACCGCTGCGCTCGCAATGCCGGCAGCCTAGAGCCGCTCCACGCTGCCGCCGTCAACGCGCCAGATCGCGGCCTGACCTTCGATTTCGGCGAAGGGCGCGCGCTCCGTTCCCGTCAGCCAAACTTGCGACCCGCCTTCACGCAGCCGTACGAACAGCGCGGCGCGGCGGACGGGATCGAGATGGGCGGCAACTTCGTCGAGCAATAGCAGACCGGGCCTGCCGCCCGCTGCCAGCTCGGCATGGGCGAGCGTGATCGCGATCAGCATCGCCTTTTGCTCGCCGGTCGAACATTGCGCGGCAGGGACTTCCTTGCCCGCCATCACCACTTCCAGCTCGTCACGATGCGGGCCGGTCAGCGTTCGGCCGGCAGCGCGATCGCGGCGGCGTTGTCGGGCGAGTTCCTGACGCAGCGCTTGTTCCTCGACAGGGCCGCCTGGGCGGTAGGTGAGGGTGGGGCGGGCGAAGGGCTGCGGCGGCAGCTCGTCCAGCCGGGCCGATAGCTTCGTCACCAGCGCGGCGCGCCCCTGCGCCAGCGCCGCGCCGGCCAGCGCCATCTGTGCTTCGATTGAATCGAACCATGCGGGATCGGGTTCGAAATCCTCCCCCAGCAGCCGGTTGCGCTCTCGCAGCGCGGCCTCATAACGTGAGGCATGGCGCGCGTGGCCCGGGTCGAGCGCCACGGCCAGCCGGTCGAGATAGCGGCGGCGGGCAGAGGTGCTGTCGGTGAACAGCCGGTCCATCGCCGGGGTCAGCCAGCTTATCGCCAGCCATTCGCCCAGCCCGATGGCGCTCGCTTCCGCGCCATTGACCTGCACCAGCCGCCGCCCGGGCCTTTCGGGCGTGGTGCCGGTGCCCAGCATGACCGGATCGCCGCCATCCCCTGCATCGAGCGCGGCGCTGACGGCGAAATTGCCCGCGCCGCCCTGTCCCGCCATCTCCGCCAGCGCGGCGCGGCGCAGGCCGCGCCCGGGCGCGAAGAGGGATAGGGCCTCCAGCACATTGGTCTTCCCCGCGCCGTTCTCGCCAACCAGCAGGTTGAATCGCGCGGTCCCGTCAAGCCGGGTTCCGGCATGATTGCGAAAGCTGGAAAGGGTGATCCGGTCGAGCGCCATGGTGGTTGAAGCGGACTAGGCGAGCGGCGGTGTCGAGGCCACGAAAAAGCGCAATTCCAAAAGTTGGTGAAATTTCCCAACTATCAGTTTGGTTGTGCGCACAACCTTTCTGCTTCCTGAACGGAAATGGCAGAATTCTGCCATTTTTCAAAACTGGCACACCTCCTGCAAAGTCTCTGGCATCGGGCGAATGGTCGCTCGATAGATACGAGATAAGGGGATTTAGAAATGCAAACGAACACTCTCTTCCACCGTGCGATGGCCGCTATTGCTTCCATCGCCGTGACCACCGCGATCCTGGTGAGCTACTTCGCCACTCCGCAGGTGCAGGCTACCGCAGGGCTGCTGGCATGAGCCAGATCGACAATCGTCGTAACGGCCTTTCGCCCAAGAAGTTCGGGCTGGACAGGCAGCGCGGCAAGATTGCCGGCGTCTGTGCGGGACTGGCCCGCTACTTCGGGATCGACCCGCTGATCGTTCGGCTGGTCTTTGCGGTGGGTGCGATTGCCGGCTTCGGCAGTTTCATCCTGATCTATCTGGCGATCTGGGCGCTGGCGGACTGATCCGCCCGGCGTCCAGCACGCTCTTCCACGCGGTCAATCGGCGCCGCGCGCCCGGGCGAAGGGCGAAAAGTCGGTATCGGTGTCGAACACCTCGACACCCTCGCTGGCCTTCAGGAAGCCCACGACCTTGTAGGTGACGGGCGTGAGGAGCGCTTCCCACCCCGTCTTGAGCGCCCATTGCGTGAGCGCCACCGTCACCACCAGATCGCTTGTCCACCCCGCTGCGCCCCAGAAGGCGAGCGGGTAGAACAGCGCGCTGTCCACGCCTTGGCCCACCACCGTCGATCCGATCGTGCGGCTCCACAGCGCCTTGCCCCTGGTCCAGACTTTCATCCGCGCCATGACATAGGAATTGGCGAATTCGCCCGCCCAGAAGGCGATGATCGAGGCCATGACGATGCGCGGTACCTGCCCGAAAACCTGTTCATAGGCGTCCTGCCCGCCCCAATTCGCCGCCGGGGGCAGTGCGACGACCACCCATGCCATGAAGGCCATGAAGATCAGCGCGGCAAACCCGGTCCAGATGCAGCGGCGCGCATGGGCATAGCCGTAAACTTCGGTGAGGATGTCTCCGATCACATAGGAGACGGGGAAGAACAGGATCCCTGCGCCGAATTCCCACACGCCGATGGCAGGAAGCTCCACGAAGGAGACCTTGGCCGCGCCGATCACGTTGGACAGCAGCAGGATGGTGACGAAGGCCGCCATCACCAGGTCGAAATAGCGGAAATGGCGGCGCCCGCCTGCCTGTCCCCCGATACGTTCCGGCTCGCTATCCATGCGCCAATGCCTATCTTGATTTGCGATCATCGCAAAGGCCGCTATTGGCACATGCGACGCGCCCTTAGCTCAGCTGGATAGAGCACGGGACTTCTAATCCTGAGGTCGCAGGTTCGACTCCTGCAGGGCGCGCCATTCCCCTTTGTCCTTGGATTTCGAGCGCAGCGAAGGCCACGCTTGCGGAATCGGTCTTTGGCCCAAAAACCCCGGAATTGCCCGTGTCGGAAGCGATTCATGACCATGGCGGCACCTTGCGTCCGAAGGGTTTGCCAGTCCCAAAGGTCAGGGGTAGGCCAAAAGCCGATCGGACGCCGCCAGCAGAAGGCGGCGCAGCATGCCAGCGGGGGGAGAAACGGCGTTATGAAACTCAAGAGATTCAGCCTGACTGGCCTGGTCACCGCGGCATGCGCCATGCTGGCCGCCTGTGCCGCGCAGCCTGAAGCGACAGCCCCTGCCGATCCCGGGCCGATCGCCGTCTATGGCAATGTCCAGACATTCGAGATCGCGCCCGTGCTGCTGGCAGCCGAGCATTATTATCCGGGCGAGGCAACGGTGCGCATGGGCTCGATCGCCAATCTCGTGGGTGCCCCTCCGGTGCCGGGCTTCGGAGAAGAGGGCGAGGCCGATGTCGCCACCAATGCCGAAACGCAGGCTTTGCGCTATTCGGTGGAGAATCCGAACCTGCGCATCGTGATGACGGTGACCGAAGGGCTCTATCGCGTCGTTGCGCGCCGCTCCGCCGGGATCGAAAGCATGGCGGACATGAAAGGCAAGCGCGTCGCCACCATCCCGCAGACCAGCGCCGGCTATTTCTTCAAGCTGATGCTGGAGCGCGAGGGGCTCTCCTATGACGATATCGAGGCGGTTTCGATCGTGCCGCTGGCGGGCATGACCGAGGCGCTGGCCAATGGCGAAGTCGATGCGGTGGTGATCTGGGAGCCGGAGAGCGAGAATGCCGCGCAGGTGCTGGGCGATGACATCGTCGTGTTCAGCGGTGAGGGCGTCTATCGTGAGCTGTTCAACCTCAACACCACGGCGGAAAAGCTCGCCGATCCGGAAACGCGCGGCAAGATCGTGCAGTTCATCCGCGCGATCCTCGATGCGAGCGAGGAAGTGCGCAGCGACCCTGCGCGGGCGCAGGAAATGGTGCGTATCTCCGGCGAATTCGATGCGGACGACGTGGTCGATAGCTGGGAGCATCACGGCTGGCTGGCCGCCGTGCCCGATGACCTTCTCGATGTCTTGGTGGTGCAGGAGCAATGGCTGGCGGCCCGCGATGAGCGTGAGCCGCGTAGTCGCGAAGAGCTCGCCACGCTGATCGATACGAGTGTCTATGACGAGGCGGTGGCTTTGGGGGCGAGCGAATGATCCGCCGCATCGTCCTCTCGCTCGCCCTCGTGGTGCTGGCCCCGCCTCCTGCCTCCGCGCAGGAGGAGCCGGAGGTCATCCAGGCGCGGATCGACGACCTCACCTCGCTGCGGCAGATCAAGCATATGCAGGCGCGCTGGGGCCATATGGCCATGTCCGGCGACTGGCACGGCATGGCGCAGATGGTGACGCCCGATGCGGAACTGGTGACGCGCGGCGGCGTGATTTCCCGGCGCGCTGGCGTGGAGCAGTGGTTGCGGAGCACGCAGGGCCATGGCGAGGATGGCATGCCCGCCGGTCGCATGAATATCCGCCTGTTCGTCAGCCCCGTGGTGACGCTCGCCGATGACGGTCAGAGCGCCACCGGCCGCTGGCACGAAGTGGTCATGACCGCCGAAGTTGGCGGAGAGGCCGGGTGGCAGGACCTCACCCATATCATCGACTACGCCAAGACCGACGAGGGCTGGCGCATCGCGCGCATCCGGCCCTACGAGCATTTCAGCGGAAGCTATGCCGGGGGCTGGAGCCATGACCCAGCCACGCTGGAGCGTGCTCCCTACCACTATACTCCGGACGAGGCGGGGCAAATCCTGCCTGATCGCCGTCAGGCTGCCTGGGAGGACCCCCGGCACGGCTATGGTTTTGGTGTCCGGGTGCAGGGCTTGCTGGCGCAGAGCCATGCGCAGAATACGGTCAATGCCTATGGCTACTATCTCGACCGGGGTCTCTACGAGGATATCGTCGACCTGTTTGCCGATGATGCGGTGATCGAGATGGGTGGCGCCGGCAGCTGGAGTGGCCATGACGGTGTGCGCGCCTTCCTCACCCGCTTCGGTGAAGCTGGTCTCGACCACGGCGAGTTGAACGATCGGTTGCAGCTGATGCCCATGGCCAATGTCGCCTGGGACGGCTCGATGGCTCTGATCCGCAATGTCGAAGTGGGGATGACCGGGCAGCATGGCGGCGAGGGTCAATGGCAGGTCTCGATGCAGACATTCCTGTTGCGCCCTGATGAGGAGAACCGCTGGCGCATCCACCTGATGCACCGCAGCCCGATCATGCGCGCCGATTATGAGGACGGATGGGCCAACCCGCTGCCGGCAATGTTACCTGCGGGGCCCGGCGGTGAGGCTACTGGCGAAACACGGCTGGGAAGCGTCGATTTCCGCGAACATGGCTATGCTGTTCCGCCGCTGGGCTTCGATGTTTTTAACTCGGAAATGGGTGCGTCCATTGCGATCCGCATTCCCCCCTACGGCTCGCTCCAGCAGGCGGAGGCCTTTGACGGGGCGGAGAATGTCTCCAACGCCTATGGCTACTACATCGACCAGTTCAGCTGGCGGAACACGGCGGAAGTCTTCTCGCGCGACGGCTGGAAGGAGCTTTCCTATATCGGCACCTTCATCGGCCAGGATCGCGTGCTCGGCAGTCTGATCCAGCGCTATGGCGAGGGCGGGCCGAACGATGCCTTCCAGGCGATCCACCAGAAGACCCAGCCCTACGTCACCGTGTCTGAGGACGGACAGCGCGCGCAGGTTCGCACGCGGTTGTGGCAGTTCAATTCCTCCGCCGAGCCGGGTGGCAGCTGGATCGGCGGGATTTACGAAAACCAAGTGGTCAAGGAAGACGGCATCTGGCGGATCCACGGCATGGATCTCGATTACGTCTGGCTGGGCGACTACGCCTCTGGCTGGACGGGCATCGATCCGGAAGCCAGCTCGCGCTTTGGTCCCGACGAGGCAGCGATCCGCGCCTTCGCACCCGATGCTCCCCTGCGCGGCGAGACCTTTGCACCCTTTCCCCGCATTGCCCCGATGGGCTTCCACTTCCTCAATCCCGTCAGCGGGCGCGCGCCCGACGTGAAACTCGAATGGTCGGACGGCAACCGGCATTCGGCAGGAGAATAATGCCATGTACGAAGCCGACGATCCCCGTTCCGCCCTGTCGTCCGCCTCTGCCAATGCCGGTCCGGCAAGCCATGGCGCCTTCGGCCAGAGCACCTATGCCCGCTATTATGCGGAGGAACCGCAGGAATCTGCCGACAGGGCAAAGAGCTGGTACACACGCGGGCAGAACTTCGTGGTCTGTTACTCGGAAGTCGAGGACGGCGCCGTGTTCGAGCGGAAGGGGCAGGTGGACGAATATGTGCTGCTGATCCACGATCCCAACCTGTCGGCGACCGTGGAGGCCGGTGGCGAGAGCAAGGAGGTTTCCGGCTATTCCATCACCATGATCCCGCCCGGGGACAGCAAGGTGACTATGCATGGCAGCGGCGTGGTGGTCAGGCTGATTACCACCGCCAATGAGGATATCGCCGGCAAGGTTTCCAACCCGGACAAATATCCCGGCGACCACCCGCATGTGCCTGCTTTCGAAGCCTGGCCGATGCCAGCGGACGGCTATCGCATCCGCAGCTACAGCCTCGACGTGCCGGACGAGGAAGGGCGCTTCGGCAAAATCTTCCGCTGCACCACCTTCATGGTCAATGTCTTCCCCGAACAGGGCGCGCGCGACCTGTCCAAGCTGTCGCCGCATCATCACGACGATTTCGAGCAATGCTCGCTGGCCTTGCGCGGCTGGTACATGCACCATTTGCGCTGGCCGTGGACGGCGAACCTGCATGACTGGCAGGAAGACGAGCACGAGAAGTGTGCCGCGCCATCCGTCTGCGTGATCCCGCCGCGCGTGATCCACACCTCGGCACCGTCGGACCCCCAAGCCAATGTGCTGGTCGATATCTTCTCCCCGCCGCGGGAGGACTTTTCGGACATGCAAGGCTGGGTGCTCAACGCGGACGATTATCCGCGCAAGTGAGGCGGCGGCAGGGGACTGTAAATGCCAAGCACAGCGGAAGGGGAGACAGCGGCGGCGGGCCCCAGGGTCGATTGCCACGCCCACGTCTTCGATACGCGCATGCCGGCCAGTCCCGATGCGTGGACGGTACCGGAATATGCCTTCACGCCCGAGGACCTGTCCCGCCATATGGACCGGCACGGGATCGAGCATGCAGTGCTCTCCGGCCTGTCGATATCAGGCGGCTACAACGACTACATGATCCGCGCCTTGCGGCAGGACCGGCGATTGCGCGGAACAGCGATCGTCGATCCTCCGGCCGATCTCTATACGCTGGAACGGATGCGCGAGGACGGGATTGTCGGCATCCGGCTGCAACTGGCGCGATGCGAAAGCCTGCCGGATCTCGACAGCTTCGATTACCGCGTCCTATGGCGGCGCGTACGTGATCTCGGCTGGCATGTGCAGCTTGCGATCGAGGGAACTTCGCTACCCGAGGTGCTTCCCGCACTGCAGGCGGCAGAGGTGGATATCGTGATCGACCATTTCGGGCATCCCGATCCGGCCGATCCGCTCGGATGCGCCGGGTTCCAGGCGATGCTGGCAGCGGTCGATACGGGCCGGTGCTGGGTCAAGCTGTCCGGGGGCTTCCGGCTGGCAGGCACCACCGCATGGCGCGACGATCCCGATGGCGACCTTGATGGCATAGCCTCGCAAGTGGCCTCAACCTTGCTCGAAAAGGTCGGAACCGAGCGGTTGTTGTGGGGCAGCGATGCGCCCTTCGTCGGCTATGAGGATCGCGTGAGCTATGACAAGGTCGTGGCCGATTATCGCAAGTGGGTGCCCGACCCGGCCATGCGCGCGGAAATCTGCGCCACGGGCATGCGTTTCTACTTCTCCTGAGCATCGGCCCGACAGGCAAACAGTGCCGCATGGGGCATGAAGCTATACCTTTCGGGAGAAGAACCTTGCCCCCCTTCGTGCCAATTCCACCCTCACGGCGGAGGCTCTCCAGGCCTCGCGCCCGAAAACATAAAATGGGAGGAATTGATGCTGTTCTGCAACCGGACGAAGAACCGTTTCCTGGCTAGTTCGGCCATGTTCGCACTTTCTGCCGCGGTGTTGTCCAGCGCGCCGGTAGCGGCGCAGGATGACCAGCAGGCAGAGGAGGCCCGCGACACCATCCTTGTCACCGGCACGCGCATCAAGCGCGACGGCTTTAACGAGCCGACGCCTGCGACCGTATTCGATGCGCAAGTCACGCAGGACCTGGGCATCGTGAACGCCGGGGACATCGTCGAGCTGATACCGCAAAACAGCTCCTTCCAGTCGGACGCGACGGCGGGGATCACGGCCGGTGCCGATGTGGGCGCCAGCTTCGCCAATCTTCGCGGCCTCAATCCCAGCGCCGGAACGCGCACGCTGACGCTCGTCAATACGAGGCGTTTCGTCCCGACGTCGGATGGCGGCGCAGTTGATCTCAACCTGATCCCCACCGCCATGATCGAGCGTGTCGAGACCGTTACCGGAGGTGCTTCCGCCGCCTACGGGTCGGATGCGATCGCGGGCGTGGTCAACATCATCCTCGACACCGACCTCGAAGGCTTTCGCGCGCAGGTCGATTACGGCCAGACCTTCCGTGGTGACGGCGAGGATTTCCACGCCTCGCTCGTCTACGGCACTGCCTTCGGTGGTGGTCGCGGCCATGTGGTCGTGGGCGGCGAATACCAGAAGAAGGACGGTATCGGCGATTGCTCCGGCGTGCGCCTATGGTGCGCCGAGGGCTGGGACGTCTTCACCAACGACAACGATATCCTGCCCGACGGGAGCCTGACCGGATACAACATCCCCAGCTCGCCCACCTTCGGCCAGCCGAACTACGTAATCGCGCCCGATTCCAAGCAGGCCTTCAACGATTCCCATGGCGTGGTCCGCAATCGCAACCCCGCCAATCCGGATGCGCGCAATATGCGTTTCAACGATGACGGCACGGCAGTGCTCGATTTCGATCCGGGTATTTATGTGAACTCCAACACCTTCGGACCGCGCAGCGGTGGCGACGGGGAATCGACCTATGCGGATTCCGACCTGCAGACGCCCAGCGAACGCTATGTCGGCTATCTCTACGGCGAGTACGAGCTGACCGATGCGCTGATCGCCTTCACCGAAGTGACCTATGCGCATACCGAAAATTCCAATAGCGGGGTGACCGCCGGTCCGCGCTCGACCTTCTTCGTCAATCCCGACAACGCCTTCCTGCCTGACGATTTGGTGGCCCTTCTCGACGGGACGCAGTTCAGCCTGGGCAAGGATGTCGACAACCAAATTCCCGCGCTGAACTCGGCCGAAGCCGATGTGTGGCGGGCGGTCGTGGGCCTGCAAGGCGGACTGGGCGACAATTGGGACTGGGACGTTTATTACCAGTACGGCAGCAATAAGAAGCACCGCGACGGCCGCTATTCCCGTGTTAACACCGAGTTCCAGTACGCGCTGGATGCGGTGGACGAAGGTGAATTCCTCGGCGGTGCGCCCAATGGCAACATCGTCTGCCGCGAAACGCTGATGGCCGATCCCGATCCGCGCTCGCAAGGGTGCGCGCCGCTCAACCTGTTCGGCCTCGACAACCTGACCCAGGCGGCCATCGACTACGCCTATCGCCCGGTCGTGCAGGATTTCGACTATACGCAGCAGGTGATCGCCGTATCGATCAGTGGCAATCTGTTCGACGGCATCGGTGCGGGTCCGGTTGGCGCCGCCGTGGGTGCTGAGTACCGCGCCGAAGAAGGCGAAGTGACCCACGGGAACATTCCCAATTACAATGACTACGCCTTCACCTTTGGCACCGATTACGGTGGCACGATCGACGTCATCGAAGCCTTCGGCGAGCTCAATGTGCCGCTGCTGGCAGATTCGCCGATTGCCGAATTGCTCGAAGTAAACGGCGCAGTACGCTGGACGCAGAACAAGGCGCGCAACGCCAGTACCGGTGAGGAGAAGACGACCGACAAGGTCAGCTACAAGTTCTCCGGCATCTGGGAGCCGGTGGACGGCGTTCGCGTGCGCGGCTCCCGCTCGCGCGATATCCGTGCCGCGGGTTTCCGGGAGCTGTTCAACCAGCAGGTCCCGACCGAGGAGGGCAGCTCGCAGGGCATCGTCGACAACTTCAACATCCCGGGATCGCCCGGCCTGGGCGATGATCCGACGCCGATCCTCAATGGCGGCAGCTTCGCGCTGGCTCCCGAAAGTGCGGACACCACGACACTGGGCGTGGTCTTCAGCCCGGCTTTCGCGCCCGGCCTGCGCTTGTCCGCCGACTGGTACCAGATCGAGGTCAGCGACACGGTGACCACGCTTCCGGGGCAGCGGATTGTCGATTTCTGTGGCGAGTTCGACCTGTTCTGTGACCGGATCACCTTCGCCTCGCCCACGGATATCACCTTCGTCGACGCGAGACAGGTCAATCTCGGCAGCCTCAAGGTTCGCGGTTTCGACTTCGAGCTGGCCTACAACCTGCCCCTATACGAGTTGAAGCAGGGTTGGGGCGGCGATGTGAGCCTGCGGCTGCTGGCCAACAACCAGTATGATTTCAAGGTGCAGGCGGACCCCACCACGCCGGTGATCGACTATGCCGGGCAGACCGGACCGGTGCGGCTGGGCGGGGACTTCAATCCCTCACCGGACTGGCTGTTCGTCGGTTTCCTCGCCTACGACAATGGCCCCTTCAATGTCACGGTCAGTGCGCGGCACGTGACCAGCGGGGTTTACGATGTGGAGAAGATCGGCCCGCAAGATGCCGGATATGATCCGTCGCTGCCCGACAGCATCAACGACAACAGGGTCGACAGTGCCACCTACGTGAACCTGGCGATGTCCTACGAAATCGCGCTGGGTTCCGGCGGCGACCAGTATGTGGAGCTGTTCGGATCGATCGAGAACCTGTTCGACACGAAGCCTCCGGTAGCGCCGGGCGGTGGCGGGCTGGGCGGCTCGAACTATCCGACCAATCCGGTCCATTTCGACACCTTCGGATCGCGCTTCCGCGCCGGCGCCAGGGTTCGGTTCTAACAACACCGCGAAAGGGTCCTCCCCCTAAGCGATCACTGGCCGGTTCCCCGAAAGGGGAGCCGGCCATTTCTTCATCAGGATCGGATGTTGTCTTCTAGAAAGCGACCTGGTCGCCGCCCTTGAGGCCGAGCATTGCGCGAGCTTCTGCCGGCGTGGCGACCTCCCGGCCCAGCGCCTCGACGATGCCGCGAAGCTTGCGGACCTGCTGCGCATTGCTTTGTGCCAGCTCGCCGCGGCCGATGAACAGGCTGTCCTCCAGCCCGACACGCGCGTGGCCGCCAAGCAGCACCGATTGCGTGCAGAAGTCCATCTGGTGCCGTCCGGCGGCGAAAGCGGAGAAGATGTAGTCGTCTCCGAACAGGCTGTCCGCCATGCTGACCATATGCGCCATGTTGCGCACATCCGCGCCGACGCCGCCGAGGATGCCGAAGATGCCCTGGATCATGAAGGGCGGGTCGATCAGCCCGCGATCGGCGAAATGCGCCAGCGTGTAGAGATGGCCGATGTCGTAGCATTCGAATTCGAACTTGGTGCCGAACTCGCGCCCAACCTCGAGCATGATCCGCTCGATATAGACGTTATCATTATACATGATCCGGCCGCGGCTGGTTTCGACATAGTCGCGTTCCCAGCCATGCTGCCAGCTCTCCACCCGGTTTGCCGCCGCCGAGAAGTCGAAGATCAGCGGTCCCATATTGAGCGAGCAGACTTCGGGCTGGGCCGCTTTCGCGCCTTCCAGCCGGTCGTCCAGCGACATGGTGGCGCTGCCGCCGGTTGAGATGTTGATCACCGCGTCGGTGCCCTGCTTGATGCGCGGCAGGAAGCGCATGAAGTCTTCCGCGCGGGGGGAGGGGGAACCGTCTGCCTCATTGCGTGCGTGCAGATGGAGGATCGAGGCCCCTGCCTCTGCAGCTTCGATCGCGGCAGTGGCGATCTCGTCACCCGTTAGCGGCAGGTGAGGGCTCATGCTGGGCGTGTGGATGGAGCCGGTGGGCGCGCAGGTGATGATGACTTTCTTGGTCTTGCGCATGGTCGGTTCCTTACAGTCCGGCGTGGCAGACATATTTGCGGGTGAGATATTCCTCGATGCCCGCATGCGAGCCTTCCTTGCCTATGCCCGACATCTTCACGCCGCCGAACGGGGCATGCGCAGTCGAGATCAGCCCGGTATTGATGCCGACCATGCCTGACTGCAGCTGGCGGGAGACATGGGCGATCGTCGCCGGATCGGAAGAGCAGAGATAGGCGGCGAGACCGAAAGGCGTGTTGTTTGCCATGTCGATGCCGCCCTCGACCGTGTCGAATGTGATGGTTCCGGCCAGCGGCCCGAAGGTCTCTTCCTGCGCCAGGCGTGCATCGGCGGGAACGCCTGATACCAGCGTCGGTAGCGCAAGCCGGCCGCCGGGCGAGGCACCGCCGGCCAGCAATTCGCCGCCGCGCGACAAGGCGTCTTCGCGGTGCTCGTCCACCTTCGCCACGGCAGCCTCGTCGATCATCGGGCCGATGTCCTTGTCATCGTCGAAACCGTCGCCTGCTTTCATGGCCTTCACCTTCGCGGCGAATGCGGAGAGGAAGCGGTCGCGGATTCCGGTCTGCACATAGATGCGGTTGGCGGCGATGCAGCTCTGCCCGCCATTGCGGAACTTCGCGACCATCGCCGTTTCGACTGCCGTTTCGAGATCGGCATCGTCGAAGATCAGCAGCGGCGCATTGCCACCCAGCTCCATGCTCACGCGCTTCATCGTGGCGGCGCATTGCTGCGCCAGCATCACGCCGATCTCGGTCGATCCGGTGAAGCTGAACTTGCGCACGGCGGAACTGCCCGTCAGCACCTTGCCGATCGCGCCGGAAGGGCCGGTGACGATATTGAACACGCCCGCCGGAACGCCCGCTTCCTGCCCCAGCTTGGCGAAGGCCAAAGCCGTCAATGGCGTCAACGCAGCCGGTTTCGCCACCATGGTGCAGCCTGCGGCGAGGGCAGGCGCGACCTTGCGGGTCAGCATGGCGAGCGGGAAGTTCCATGGCGTGATCGCGGCGGCTACGCCCAGCGGCTCGGGCTCCGCCGACAGCCGCCGCCCGTGTAGCGGCGCAGGTATGATCTCGCCGAAGACGCGCGTGGCCTCATCGGCATAGAATTCCATGAATTGATTGCCGTAATCGACCTCGCCCCGCGCTTCGCGGATATGCTTGCCGTTTTCACGCGTGATCAGGCGGGCGATATCTTCCCGGTGTTGCACCAGCAGCTCGAACCAGCGGCGCAGGATGCTGCCGCGTTCCTTCGCTGTGCGCGCGGCCCAGGCGGGAAAGGCAGCCTCTGCCGCATCGACCGCCGCCTGCGCCTCGCGCTCGCCGACCGAGGCGATCTCTGCGATCACCTCCAGCGTGAAGGGATCGTCGACGGCGATGGGCGCAGCTGTGCCTCCGACCCAATCCCCGTTAATGAGGTTGCGCGTTTCCAGCAGGTCCGCTTCATCGAGCCTGCCGCGATGCATGACCTTAGCCATTGGCGTTATCGAGATTGGGGTTGGTGATGGGCGTATCGCTTTCGAAGAGGTGCTCGAAACGGCGATAGGTGCACAGCCACTCGCCATTGCCGCCCCGGACAAAGCGGTCGGTCGCCAGCGATATCGTCACCGGCACATGGCTCGGTTGCGGGCGGACGCCGTCTCTGGCGTAGAGGAACAGGAAATTGGTCGCCTCTGCACTGTCCGGCCCGGTGAACCAGGCGCGGAAATTGGTGAAGGCATGGACCGACAACCGCTCCCCGCGTTCGCGGCGCCAGTCATAGAATTGCTGGATCTTGTCGCGGCCAATGTAAGAGGCGAACTGGCCGTGGAATTCGGCGTCCTCGGTGTAATAGGCGGACGCGCCAGCCCCTCCGTTGAAATCGATTTCGTGCCAGTAATCGGCGAGCCGTAGGGCCAACTCGCTGTTGAGCTGCAACACATCCGCTTGGGTCATTCAATTCTCCTGCCGCATTGCTGCTGGCAAGATCGGGTCCATCGTGCTTGCCTCGCAGGGCGATGCTGCTTGCCCGAGGCGGCAGAGCCGCTCGCGGGAGGCGGTCAAGAGAGCATTTGGCGGCGGTATTCGCGCGGCGGCATGCCGTATTGTTCGTGGAAGGTGCGGGTGAAATGCGCCGCGCTGTTGAAGCCCCACGCAAAGGCGATTTCGGTCAGCGTGTGTCCCGCCCATCGCGGGTCGCGGATCTGCCCGGCGCACTCTTCCAGCCGACGGCGGATGATATAGGCGGACACTTTCTCGCCAGTGCTGGCAAAGATCGTGCGCAGATAGCGCGGCGATATGCGCAGCCCTTTTGCGATCAACGCCGGCGAGAGCTGCGGATCGCGCAAGTGATCCTCGATATAGCGCACCACCTCGGCATGGCGCCCGCCCAAAACGGCCGAAACCTCGGGATCGGTCTCGAAGCCCAGCGCATAGGCCATGGACAGCATCTCCAGCAGGTTGCGGGCGAAGCGCTCGTCGTAAATCGAGGTAAAGCCTGTCTCCAGCTGCCCGTTGAGCCGTTCGACCGTGGTCGACATCGTCCCGGTCAGCCCGACATCGTTCCTCAGGTGCAGGCCGCAGAACTTTTCCGGTGTGGGCAAATGCTTCTTCAGGGTTGCCGCATCGGTGCGCAGCATGATGACCATGCTGTTGTCCTCGACGGTGAAACTGTGCGGTGCGGAACTGTCGCACAGGGCGAAGTCGCCGGCGGTCAGCTGTGCCTCGTGCCCGCAATGCGACAAGGTGCTGCTGCCGCGTGCCTGGAGCAGGAAGGAATAGAGCCTCGGCGCGCTTGGCAGGATGTGGCGGCGCGTACGCAGGATGTTGGTCCGGTTGCTGGACATGCGGGCAAACTGGATCGGCCCGAGCCGCCCCAGGCTCAGCCTTGCAGCGAAATCGCTGCTGCTCGCCGGCGTGAACTCCACATCGTTCATCTGCTTTGAATACAAGGCGTTCCAGGCCGAAGTCCTGGTTTCCGCCGGCAGCATTTCGGTGCTGTAGGACTGCATCTGCGTTCTCTCCCCGGCGCTGCTTCTTGATCGAGCTATGTCGCCGTTATTGTCCGATATTCCACGACTTCCCGCGTGATGGCAAATTCCTTGGTCCTAGGCGCCGCCGGCAACGGCCAGGTTGGCCCCGGTGATGTAGGATGCCTCTTCCGAGGAGAGGTAAAGGATGGCGGAGGCCACTTCGTCCGGCTGGCCGACACGCCCCATGGCGACCGCCGCAGCGCCCTTGCGCTGGCGTTCGGGGCTGAGCATTTCGGTGGCGACCGGGCCGGGCGAGACGCAATTGACGCGGATGCCTTCGCTGGCGACCTCGCGCGACAATCCCGTCGCCAGGCTGTTCACTCCGCCCTTGGACGCCGCGTACCACAGATACTCACCGGCCGATCCGCGATCTGACGCGCGCGACGAGACGAAGGTGATCGACCCGCCCTTGCCGCCGCGCTCGGTCGACATGCGGCGAACCGCTTCGCGCGCGCAGGTCATAGCACCGATCAGGTTGACCTCCATCACGGAGCGGATCGTGGCGATATCGGCATCGGCCAGCTTCGATGCGTCTCCGGTGATGCCGCTGGAATAAACGACGGCAGCCAGCGTGCCGAGGCGGGAGGCGCGCTCGAAAAGGTCCACGACCTGCTCTTCGCTTGTCACATCGCATGGCAAGGCGGTGGCCTGTCCTCCGGCAGCCTCGATCTCTCGTGCCAGTGTCTCTGCGCTTTCACTGCCGCTGACATAGGTGATGACCGTGTGATAGCCGCGCTGGGCGGCCATGCGGGCCGTCGCCGCGCCGATACCGCGGCTGGCGCCGACAACGATCATGACTCCCTTGTCGCTCAAGTCGAAGCGCTCCCCCGATCCAGCTCGCTTGCGGATTGTAGAGCGCGCCCGGCGGTTTCGGGCAATAGCAATGTCGGCAAAAGGGCGCAGGCGATACCAACGATCCCGAGCGTTGCCATGGCCGCGCTAAGCGGCATGACCGTTGCCACCAGCGGCACGCCAAGGATGAACAGCGCTGCGCCCGCGCGCCCCGAATTATAGGCGAAGGCCTGCCCCGACCCACGCATCTCTGTGGGAAACAGCTCGGTGAAATAGGGCCCGAAGCTCGCATACATGCCGAACTGGAAGAAACCGTAGATCATCCCGATGGGCACGAGGAACCACAGGTTCGCGCCCCATGGCCCGAACAGGTAGACCGACGCCATGATCAGGAAGCCCAGCCCGAACAGGCGAAAGACGGTCCGCCGGCCGAGAATGTCGGAAATGTAGGAATTGACGATGCAGCCGAAGAAGCCCCCGATGGAATTGATCAGCACCAGGTATCCGGCAACCGACTGCGCCAGCCCGCGTTCCGCCGTCATGAAGGTGGTGAGGTAGTTGGCCACCGAATAGGCCGCGCCCTGAACTCCCAGCGACAGTAGCGAGGCCAGCAGTGTGATCCCGAGCATTTTGGGAGTGAAAATCGCCATCAACCCGGTGGAGGTGTTCTCCGCCTTCTGCCGGTCCCGCGCCTCTTTATAGATTGGCGAATCGTCCGAACCGCGGCGAATGAAGAAGATCAGCAGCGCCGGGGCAAGGCCGACCCAGAAGGCCACGCGCCAGCCAATGTCGGGATCGAAGGATGCGGCGACGGGCCCCGCCAGCAGGGCTGCAATGCCCGATCCGATCGGCGCGCCCGCCTGAACGGCACCCAGCGCCTTGCCGCGATGCTTCGGGTTGATCATCTCACCCAGCAGAACGGCACCGACCGCCCATTCCGCGCCAAAACCAATGCCGTGGAGTATGCGGATCACGAGCATCTGCTCATAGGTTTCCGCAAAGCCGGACAGGAAAGAGAAGACCGAGAACCACAGGATGGTCAGCTGGAGGATGCGCGCCCGGCCGAAGCGGTCGCACAGCCAGCCACCCAGCCAGCCTCCGATTGCCGCCGCGAAATAGCTGGCGCTGGCAATCGAGCCCGCTTCGGTCAGCGTGATGCCGAGCGAGGTGATCAGCAGCGGGATGAGGTATTGGTAGACCTGCGCGTCCGCCGCATCCATCACCCAGCCTGCGCCGCAGGTCCAGAAGACGCGGCGGGTCTTGCGGTCCGCCTCGCGATACCAGCCGAACAGGCTGCGGTCTTTTGCCTCGCTTGCCATACCTACAGCGCCGCCTCGTAAATGCGCAGCGCGTCCGTCTCGGTCACTTCGCGCGGGTTGTTTTTCAGCAGGCGCTGGACCGTCATCGCGGCCGCCGCCATCTTGGGTATCGCATTCGAGCTTATGCCGAGGTCGGACAGGCGCCGGTCGATGCCGACTGCCGAAGACAGGCGTTCGATCTCGGCGATGCAAGCCTCGGCATCACCTGCATCGCTCCCCGCCGGCTCAAGTCCCATGGCGCGCGCAATCTCCGCATATCGGCGCGGTTCCTCGCCTGCGTTGAAGCGGATGACATGCGGCAGCAGCAGCGAATTGGCGACGCCGTGCGGCACGTGGAATTCGCCGCCGAGCGGATAGGCGAGGGCATGGACAGCGGCGGTGTTGACCGGGCCCAGGCACATACCGCCCAGATGGCTGGCGATCAGCATCGCCTCGCGCGCCGCAAGGTCGTCAGGCTCGTCGCATGCTCGTTCGAGATTGCGCACGATCAGGCGAATGCCTTCGAGGGCCCAGGCATCGACGACTGGATAGGCCGCCTTGTTGGCATAGGCCTCGATACAATGCGTCAGCGCGTCCAGCCCGGTGGCGGCAGTGACGTGCCGCGGCATGGTCACCGTCAGCCGCGCATCGAGATAAGCATAGTCGGGAACGAGGTGACGGCTGACAACGCCCTTCTTCAACTGCGCTTGTTCATCTTCGAGGATGGCGATCGGCGTCACTTCGCTGCCAGTCCCGGCAGTGGTCGGGATGCAGGCGAGCGGCAGGTTGCGGCCGTTGAGCAGGTCTGTGCCGACGACCTCGTCGAAAGACTGATCGGCTCCCAGCAAGGCCGCCACCAGCTTGGCCACGTCCATCGCACTGCCACCGCCGAGGCCGACCACGAAGTCGACACCGGAAGCATTGGCCGCATCGATCGCTTTACGCAGGTCGGCGCGCGTGGGTTCACCGTCCGGGCCGGTCCAGATATGCGGCTCGATACCGTGGCGGCGCAAGTGACCCGCCAGTTCCTCGGCAAAAGGGAGAATGGGGGCCGAGGTTGCGATCATGGCGCTCGCGGCACCATGCTGCGCGCAATCATCCGCGCAATTGGCGAGGGTTCCTGCACCGATCCTGACACAGCCGACCTGGTACAGGTCGACCCGCTCGCGATCCGTCAATGTCCAACCCTCCCCCAGAGCCTTTTCGGTCTTGTCACCGCTGCAACAAGGCAGCGGCGCAGCAACCCTTATCCATCTTGGTGCGGCAACATACCAGACGTACCGGTGGGCCCCACTTGACCGAGGCGGCACCAACTCGCTGCTGGAAAGGCATTGGCCTGCTCGCGGCCTTCACAACCCGGCCATTTCGGTCAGATTGCAGCGATGCGAGATTTCCCCGGCAGTGTCATGCGCGAGCATCGCGGCAAGGCGCCGAACATCCATCCGACCGCCTTCATCGCGCCGGGCGCCTGCCTTATCGGGGACGTGACCATCGGTGCGCATGCCAGCATCTGGTACAATTGCGTGTTGCGCGCCGATCTCGCCCCGATCGTCATCGGCGCGCGCAGCAATATCCAGGACGGTACGGTGATCCATGTCGAGGGGCCGCGCGAGGGGCAATCGGGAACCCGCCTGCCGACCATTATCGGGGAGGATGCGCTGGTCGGGCACATGGCCTTGCTGCATGGCTGCACGGTGGCCGATCGCGGCTTTGTGGGTATGGGCTCCATCGTGATGGATGGGGCGCAGGTCGGCCGTGAGGCCATGCTCGCCGCCGGTGCATTGCTCCCGCCGCACAGGACCATTTCGGAAAAGGAGCTGTGGACGGGACGGCCGGCGAAACTTGCCCGCATGCTACGCGATGGCGAGCTGGCCGGCATGCGCGAGCAGGTCGCGCATTACCTCGAATTGGCGGAATCGCACTCATAGGCACTTGATCCGCCGGAAGTCGCAGGCGGGAGGGGCGAAATGTCGGGAGATTTTACACTAGCGGGAGCAGTTAACGTTTCGCCAACCATCGTCTCCCGCACAAATCCGCGATTGCGCAAAACTGGCACGGGGCATGCAATGTAATTGGCGTAAGAAGTTCTTCGAACGAGGCGGGGCCTACCCCTAGATTGAAGTCTAGATCCCCGAAGTCTCCAGGCTCCGCCTCCCCGAAGAACCTTTCCCCGAAAATCGCGACGATGATCAGCGGCGGCCGCTCCAGGGCGGTTCGCTGCGGACGCGCGTTCGCGCTAGCGAACCTGCAGCCCGTCACAGGGCTTGGCGGAGAATTGAGGGCCGGTTCTCGGTCGCGGCAGCCAAAGGCCGACCGGCCGCCCCCTTCTGCTGGCTGCTTGCAGCAGCCGCTCAGGATAAACTTCGGCGCCCCGCAGCGAAGCGAAGGGAATAGCGCCGGGGATGCCAGCCCGGATGGGCTGGCGTAACCGACAGAATGCGAAGCCATAGGCCAAACGGCCGCCCGCAGCGGGGCAGCTTTGCTGCCCGTCTAGCGAGGACGAAGGCGCGGATGCGCCTTCGAAACAATCAAGACGCCTTGGCGACCTGCTTTTCCTCGAGCAGCTGCTGCAGCTCGCCGGCCTCGTACATTTCCATCATGATGTCGCTGCCGCCCAGGAACTCGCCCTTGACGTAAAGCTGGGGGATGGTCGGCCAGTCGGAGAAGCTTTTGATCCCCTGGCGCACTTCCATGTCCTGCAGCACGTCCACGCTTTCGAAAGCGACGTTGCAATGGTCGAGGATGGCCACGGCGCGGCTGGAGAAGCCGCATTGCGGGAACAGCGGCGTGCCCTTCATGAAGAGCACGACATCGCTATCGTTCACGATCTTGGAAATACGTTCGTTGACGTCAGACATGGGTCCCACCAGTCGTTGTAAGTTACGATCCCTCAGTTGGGGACGGCGGTGCTCAGTTGCAAGGCGTGGAGTTCGCCGCCCATCCGGCCGCCGAGCGCCTCATAGACCATCTTGTGCTGCACAACGCGCAGCTTGCCGGCGAAGGAGGCGGAGGTGACGGTGGCGCGATAATGGTCGCCATCGTCCACCAGCGCTTCGATTTCGACAACGGCATCGGGGATCGCCGCCTTGATCAAGGCCTCGATATCCGCAGCAGGCATGGGCATGAGACTTAGGACTCGCTCATCAGCTGGCGCTTGGCCTCGACGGCCTTTTCTTCCAGCGTAGTGCGCACGGTGGCTTCGTCCACGTCGCACCCTGCGGAGGTGAGGTCGCCCAGCACCTTGCGGATCACGTCCTCATCGCCCGCTTCCTCGAAATCGGCCTGCACGACCGCCTTCTTGTAGGCTTCGGTTTCCTCGGGCGTCAGCTCCATCAGGCCTGCGGCCCATTCGCCCAGCAGGCGGTTGCGGCGGGCAGCGACGCGGAAGGCGGTCTGCTCGTCCATTGCGAACTTGGCTTCTTCGCCGCGTTCGCGGTCCTTGAAATCGGTCATGGCGTGTCCCTCTATCCGGATAATCTTGAAATAGGTCTTGGCCGCTCAGGCGGCAAGGCCGGTGCCCTTGGCGAGCCAGGGCTGGTCGGCCTGCTGGCGTGCCTCATAGGCGTCGATTGCGTCATTGCTTTGCAGCGTCAGGCCCACTTCGTCGAGCCCTTCGGTCAGGCAATGCTTGCGGAAGGGATCGATCTCGAAAGACCAGCGGTCCTGGAAGGGCGTCGTCACGGTCTGCGCTTCGAGGTCGATGGTGATCGGATCGGTTTCCGCCACTTCCATCAGCCGGTCGATCGCTTCCTGCGGCAGGGCGACGGTCAGGATGCCGTTCTTGAAGGCATTGCCGGAGAAGATGTCGGAGAAGCTCGGCGCGATCACCGCCTTGACGCCCATGTCCAGCAGCGCCCAGGCGGCGTGTTCGCGGCTGGACCCGCAGCCGAAATTGTCACCGGCAACGATAATCGGGGAGCCCGCATGCTTCGGATCGTCGAAGACGTTGTCGGGATTCTTGCGCAGAGCCTCGAAAGCACCCTTGCCAAGACCTTCGCGCGTCACCGTCTTCAGGAAGTGCGCGGGGATGATGATGTCGGTGTCGACATTCTTCATGCCGAAAGGATAGGCGCGCCCTTCAACCGTGCTGACCTTGTCCATCAATCGGTTTCCGGCGCTTCGCCAGAGGGGATGGGAGGCAGCTGCGTCGGCTCGTTCTTCTTCTTGCGCTTGGTCGCATAGAGAAGCGCCGCGGCAACGGCAGCGGAACCGATGGCGGCACCGGCAGCAATCAGCTTTTTCGTATCGTCGGTCATGTAATCCTCAATGGGCGCGGGGGGGCTGCAAGGCAAGATGCAAGGCTAGATGAATTTGCGCAATTCCAGCCATTGCCGCTCCTTTTCCGCCAGCGGCACGGCAGCATTGGCCGGGCTGGAGGAAGGGAGGGTGACGAGGCTGTAGCGTTCGTGATCGACCTGTCCGGTGCCGATCCGCGCCGATGTCTTGCCGTTGAAGGCGACCGCGCGCAGAGCGGGCAGCGTGTCGCACAGAGCGTTCAGGTCCCTTGGCACGGCATCGCGAATATCCGCATCGAGACTGCCCTTGCGCCGGGCGCTGGCCACCGTGTCCCACAGACCGATTCCTCCGGAAAGCAGGGCGGCGAGGCGCGCGTCGTAATCGAGCGATTCCAGGTCCTGCCCGATCACCTGCCCGGCCAGGTGCCAGAACCGGTTGCGCGGATGGGCGTAGTAGCGGCCTGCCGCCAGCGAGCTTACGCCGGGAAGGCTGCCGAGGACCAGGACGCGCGTGTCGGCACCGACGACCGGCTCCAGCGGCGAATGCAGCAGCTCAGGCGAGGGTGCGGACATCGGTCAGCTTGCCGGTCACCGCCGCAGCGGCGGCCATGGCGGGGCTGACGAGATGGGTGCGCGCGCCCGGACCCTGGCGGCCGACGAAATTGCGGTTGCTGGTGGAGGCGGAGCGCTCACCCGCGGGCACCTTGTCCGGATTCATGCCGAGGCAGGCCGAACAGCCCGGCTCGCGCCATTCGAGGCCGGCGTCGGTGAAGACCTTGTCCAGCCCCTCTTCCTCGGCCTGCATCTTCACCAGGCCCGAGCCGGGGACGATGATGCCCCACTTGATGTTGGGGTGCTTCTTGCGGCCCTTCAGCACTTCGGCCGCGGCGCGCAGATCCTCGATGCGGCTGTTGGTGCAACTGCCGATGAAGATGTTCTGCACCTCGATCTCGTCCATGCGTTGGCCGGGGGTCAGGCCCATATAATCGAGGCTCGCCTGCGCGGCGCGCTGTTTGGAAGCATCGGCAAAGCTCTGCGGATCGGGCACCACGCCGCCGATCGCCACCGTGTCTTCCGGGCTGGTGCCCCATGTGACGGTGGGTTCCACATCGGCGGCATTGATCACCACCGACTTGTCGAAACTCGCGCCTTCGTCGGTGTGGAGTGTCTTCCAATAGGTGACGGCCTTGTCCCAATCCTCGCCCTTGGGCGCATAGGGGCGGCCCTTGATATAGGCGAAGGTGGTGTCGTCCGGGGCAATCAGGCCGGCGCGGGCGCCGCCCTCGATGCTCATATTGCAGACGGTCAGGCGGCCTTCGACGCTCATCTCCTCGAACACACGCCCACGATATTCGATCACATGGCCGGTGCCGCCGGCAGTGCCGATGGTGCCGATGATATGCATGATCAGGTCCTTGGCGGTGACGCCGGGGCCGAGATCACCCTCAACGCGCACTTCCATGGTCTTCGACTTGCGCAATTGCAGCGTCTGCGTGGCGAGCACATGCTCGACCTCGCTCGTGCCGATACCGAAGGCGAGCGCGCCCACGCCGCCATGGCAGGCGGTGTGGCTGTCGCCGCAGACGATGGTCGTGCCGGGCAGGGAGAAGCCCTGTTCCGGGCCCACGACATGGACGATGCCCTGCTGCGCGGCGGTGGCGCCGAAATACTTCACGCCGAATTCGGGTGCATTGCGCTCCAGCGCTTGGAGCTGGTTGCGGCTTTCCGGATCGGCGATCGGCACGCGCTTGCCAGCTTCATCGACACGTGCCGTGGTGGGCAAATTGTGGTCGGGAACCGCCAGCGTCAGCTCAGGCCGGCGCACCTTGCGGCCGGTCATGCGCAGGGCCTCGAAGGCCTGCGGACTGGTGACTTCGTGCACCAGATGGCGGTCGATAAAGATCAGGCAGGTGCCGTCATCGCGTTGCTCGATGACATGGGCATCCCAGATTTTCTCGTACAGTGTGCGTGGCGTATTCGACATGATGCGGTCCCGTTAGCGCCAGTGACATGGCGGGGGCAAGCAGTCAGGGGACATAGGAATTCTTTTCGCGCACAAAAGCTCTCGCAATTGCCTTGGAAAATTAACACATCCACGCTAACTGACAGGAATGTCAACGAACCGCCACGCGATTCCGATCACCATCCAGCCCGAAGATATCGACTTCATGGGCCATGTGAACAATTCGCGCTATCTCAACTGGGTGCAGGACGTGGTGCTTGGCCACTGGCAGGCTGTCGCTCCGCCCGATGCGGTGGCAGCGCATCTGTGGGTCGCGCTGAAGCATGAGATTACCTATCGCCGGCCGGCTTTCCTCAAGGATACGGACGTGGTGGCCAACACCGTGCTGGAAAAGATCGCCGGTGCGCGCGCTTTCTACAACACCGTGATCCAGCGCGGCGAGGAAGTGCTGGCCGAAGTGCAAAGCATGTGGTGCTGCATCGACAGCGAAAGCATGCGTCCGGTCCGCGTGAGCCGCGATATTGCCGAGACCTATTTCGGCCTGCCGCGCAAGCAGGAACGCCATACGGACGATTGACTTGCTTTGCGTCCCGCTGCGCACGGGACTATATGGCGCACATGCCCGATTTCCTTGCCCCCCTGCTGATCGTCCTTGCCAGCGTGCTGGCGATGGAATGGGTCGCCTGGGCGAGCCACAAATACATCATGCATGGCTGGGGCTGGGCCTGGCATCGCGACCATCACGAGCCCCACGACAAGATCCTGGAAAAGAACGATCTTTACGGCGTCGTCGGCGCGGTGATGAGCATTTCCATGTTCGCTGTCGGCAGTCCCATGGTGATGGGCGCCAATGCCTGGTGGCCGGGCACGTGGATCGGCCTCGGCATCCTCTTCTACGGCGTGATCTACACGCTCATCCATGACGGGCTGGTGCACCAGCGCTATTTCAAATGGGTGCCGAAGAAGGGTTACGCCAAGCGGCTGGTGCAGGCGCACAAGCTGCATCATGCGACCATCGGCAAGGAAGGCGGCGTCAGCTTCGGCTTCGTCTTCGCGCGCGATCCGGCGGTGCTGAAGGCAGAGCTGAAAGCCCAGCGCGAGGCGGGGATTGCGGTGGTTCGCGAGAGTGCCGGCGCCTGAGCGCTAGCTCTCCCCCAGTACCCGCGTCTTCACCACCCGCAGCGCCAGCCACACGCCCAGAACCACCGGCACCACCAGCACAGCCATCACAAGCTCGGGATCGAGGCCGGGCCACGAATGGCTCATGCCCTTCAGCACATAGCCGACGAGGCCGATCAGGTAGTAGCTGAGCGCCACGACCGAGAGGCCCTCGACCAGCTGCTGCAAGCGCAATTGCAGGCTGGAGGAGCGCTCCATCGAGCGCAGCAGCCGCGCGTTCTGGTTCTCGATCCGCGTGTTGATCCGCGCGCGCAGCAGGCTGGCGAGGCGGCTGGCGCGTTCCGACAATTGCTCCTCGCGTGCGGTCACCGCTGCGCAGGTGCGCACTGCGGGCTGGAAGCGGCGCTGGGTGAAATTGGCAAGCGAGGCATAACCTTCGAGCGGCGTCACATGCAGCTGCTCCAGCCGCTCTCGCACCAACGCGGCATAGGCGCGCGTCGCGCTCATGCGATAGCCGATGGCGGTGGCGATCGCCGTCAATTCGAGCGAGAGGCGCGAAAGCTCCTCCATCAGCTCGTCGTCGCGCTCCTCGGCCCCGGCTACGCGGGTCGAGAGGGTGGCTAACTGCTGTTCAGCGGCGTCTAGCCGGGGCCAGGCCTCCTGCGCGACGGGCAGGCCGAGCAGTGCCTTGTTGCGGTAATTGCCCAGCTCCTGAACACGCTGAACCGCGCGGGTGAAATCGCGCTGGTCGAGGCCGTTGGCGGCGGCGACCACGTGGCCGAACCCGTCCTCCTTCAGGCGGAAGTCGGCCCAGAGCCGCGCCTTGCCTGCGAAATGGCAGGAGATCGTCTCGCCCGGCTCGAACTGCATGGAGGGCAGCAGCTTCTGCGCCGCTGTGTCCTTCGCCACGACGTGGATTTGCGTCGCCCTCAGGATTGCGCCGGGCATGTCCAGAACGCGCTTGTAGGCCGCTTCCAGCTCGGGACTGGTGGGCGGGGAGAACAGCGCCATGCTGCTCCCCTCGCTATGGCGTTCCCAGACGCAGGAAATGCCGTGCGCGACTTCGCCCGAGCGATGGGCGGGACGGTGGCTGCCGCCCTGGGCTCCGAACAATCCGTCGAGGAAGGCGTATTCCGCCTCGCGCTCATCCTCGTCGACGATGAGCAGCCACTGTGTGATGAGCGAGGGGACGGCGAGGACCGGCCAGCGCCGCAAGTGCATTTCGGCCACCACCTGGCGCCGCAATTCATGTTCGCGCATCGGGCCTCCTGTCGCGTTGAGCCAGAGCTTTGCATGCTCCGCCTGCGTGCCTCAAGCACCTATTCCGCGCGGGTCCAGATCCAGCTTCCGGTGACGCTGACAATGCCGAGCACGAGCAGCCACCACGGCCATCCGGCGGTGAGCGCGGTGATGAGGACGCCTGCCCCCATGGCGGTAACGGCAGAGATCTTGGCCCGGCGCGAAATCGCCCGCCTCTCGCGCCATTGGACCAGCGGCGGTCCCCAGCGCGGGTGATCGAGCAGGCGCTGCTCCCACGCCGGATTGCCGCGCGCAAAGCAGAAGGTGGCCAGCAGCAGGAAGGGTACGGTGGGCAGGATCGGCAGGAAGGCCCCCACCGCGCCCAAAGCCACGCATGACAGGCCCGCCGCAGACCATAGCGGCCGCTTCATGTCAGGCAGTCGCGATCCGCGCGGCGTGTTCCTTCACCAGCGCGATCATGTTGGGCACTCCCTGCGTGCGGTTGGAGGAGAGCTGGTTCTTGAGGTCGAACGGCTCCAGCGCGGCCGTCACGTCCATTGCCGCGACTTCGCTGGCGGGCTTGTCCTGCACGGCGGAAATCACCAGCGCGACAATGCCCTTGGTGATCGCCGCATTGCTGTCCGCCAGGAAGTGCAGCTGGCCGGCATCGCCGGTGGGATAGACCCAGACCTGCGCAGAGCACCCGCGCACCAGCGTGGCGTCGGTCTTGAGCGGCTGGGGCATGTCCTCCAGCTCGCGGCCAAGCTCGATCAGCAGGCGATAGCGTTCGTCGCCTTCGAGGAATTCGTATTCTTCAAGGATGTCGTGGAGGGATCGCAACTGCGTTTCAACCCGTCATTGCGAGCGGAGCGAAGCAATCCAGGGCCTTGCGCGCTGCCGCCCTGGATTGTTTCGTCGCTGCGCTCCTCGCAATGACGAACCCTGGGGAACAAGGCGCATGTAGCAAGGCGCGATTACAAATCCACCCCGCTGGCAATTGCTTCCAGCTTGCGGATGCGTTCCTTGAGGTCGGCGATCTCGATCCGCGCCGCGCCTTCACGGGCGCCGCCTTCGATTTCCGGCGCATGACCGCCGCGCATGTCCAGCTCGCGCTCCTTCAGCGCCAGCCAGCCCTGCCAGCCCTTCAGCGTTGCCATCGCCAGCACCATCAGGCCAAGCAGCGAACAGGCAGCCATCAGAAATTGGTCGCTCATCATTCCCTTCTTCCCTCGTCTATCCCGGCCTTATTCGTCCCGGAGCCTGTCGATTTCCGAGGACAGGCGCTTGGCCTCCCGGTCATCGGTGGCAATTCTCTCAAGCACTTTGACGCGCTCGCGCAGTTCCTTCACCTCGCGCTGCAATTCGCTCTCGTCGCGCGGTGGAAAGACGGGATTGCCGTCCTCGTCGCGGGTGACGCCAAGCGTACCGTCATGCCGGTGCGAATAGATCGTGACGAAGGCCCAAATGGCCACGATCACGACCGCAGCAGTCCAGAAACTCACTGCATCTCCTCCCTATCGCGCAGGCGATCGATCTGGTGGGTCAGCTGGAAGCCGCTATCGGTTACGATCTTCTCCAGGTTGGCGGTGCGTTCCTTGATCGCGGAGAGCTCTGCGCGCAGCGCGGCGTTTTCCTGCGTCAGCATGCGCACCCGCTCCATCCCTTCGGAAGAGACCTCGGGCTTCAGCGACTGGCCCCACATGCCTTCCAGCGGATAGCCGTTCTTGATCTTCAGCTTGGTGTTGTGGACCGAGGCCCATACACCGGCGAGCGAGATCAGCACGGCACCGCCGACGACCAGTGGAATGTAGTCGAGTATGACCGCAACAGTGGGGTCCATCACTTCGTCTCCGTCTTGTCGCGCAGCGCCTCGATCTCGCGCGATGTGAGATAGCCCTGGTCGGTCACGATGCGCTCGAGCACGGCAAGGCGATCCTCGGCATTCTCGAGCCGTTCGGACAGGGCGCGATTGTCGGCAATCAGCTTCTGGCTGTCCGCATTATTGTGCCTGGGGTGCACTGTCTTGCCGCCCCATTCGTCTTCCAGCGGGTAGCCGTGCTTGGCGCGAATCCAGGTGGTGATCACCCAGGCGCCCATGGACAAGGCAATGATTGCAATTACGAAGCCCGGACCACCCCAACTCATCATGCGTTCTCCCGCGAGAGGCCGAGCGGCACGCCGCTACCCTGGTCTTCCACCTTGCGCGTATCGCGCAGCGCCTCGATCTTGCTGGCGACGTCATAGCCGCCATCGGTGACGATGCTTTCCAGCGCGCGGAGCCGATCCTCGATCGCCTTGTTCTGCGCCGTGCTTCGCGCGCTCTGTTCGCTCATCTCCAGCTGGCGTTCCTTGTAGTTCATGAAGCGGCGGAACATCTCCGTGCCTGCAACGATCAAGGCGATCAGCACGCCGGCAAAGGCGATGGCGGCAAAGGTCTCACCCGCGCCCATCATGCGTTCTCCCGGGAGAGGCCGAGCGGCACGCCGCTGCCTTGGTCTTCCACCTTCTTGGTGTCGCGCAGAGCTTCGATCTGGGTGGCGATGTCATAGCCGCGATCGGTGACGATGCGTTCGAGCACCTGCACGCGCTCCTCCAGCTCCTTCACATGGCTGGCATATTGCGCGGCTTTCTCAGCCGTATGCTCGGCCGTGGCATCCACCTGGATCTTGACGACCTTTTCGCGGTGCTTCGTCCAGATCGCGACCATGGCAATGCCGCAACCCATGATTGTTCCCACGATCGGGATGAATACGCCGATTACTCCCGGTTCCATTCTACTTCCCCCTCGATTCGTGTGGATCAGCGCAGGTCTTCGATTTCCGCGGACAGGCGCGGATTACTGCTGACGTAATAGGTTTCGACTTCGGCCAGGCGGCGGTCGATATCGCGGAAGCGGGCGCGGATTTCGCGCGTGGTGCGCTTCGGACTCTGCCGCACGCCCTGCCAGTATTTCTGCTCCTCGGCGTCGCGATAGAGATGCGGCGGCTTCTTGTTGAGCAGCAGGCCGGCGAGGAAATAGAGCGGGATGATCCATCCGGCCGTGAGGCCGATCATCATCAGCGCGCCAAGGCGGACCCACAGGGCATTGACCCCGGTATAGTCGGCGATGCCGGAGCATACGCCCATCAGCTTCGCATTCTGCTTGTCGCGATAAAGGCTGGTACGCGGGCTGTTCACTTGCGGGCTCCCTTCTTCTCGGCCAGCAGGGCTTCCAGTTCCTGCAGCGGTGCGTTGTCGATTTCCTTGTCGTGCATGATGCGCGCGGTCTGGAAATCGGGGTTGTCGGTGGCCACCAGCCGTTCGACCGTGTCCATCCGTTCGTCGAGGCGCTTGGCGAGCTGGTAGAGCTCCTCCAGCAGCACTTCGTCATCGGAGGTGATGCTGCCGGCGGTCTTCCACTTGGTGACATAGTGGAGGATCAGCCACGGCAACCCGATGAAGATTGCCGGTATGATAATGATCTGTTCCAAGATTTACCCTTCCTTCTTCTCGTCGCCGCCCATCCCCAGGGCGCGCTTCATTTCTTCCAGTTCCTCGTCGACCTTGTCGCTGCCTTCCAGCGCGGCGAATTCGTCGGCGAGCGAGGGCGTCTCGTTCTGCATGCCCAGCGCATCGGCGCGGCCTTCGGCATAGTCGACGCGGCGTTCCAGCTGGTCGAAGCGGCTCAGCGCCTCATCCACCCGCTCATTGGTCATCAGGCTGCGCAGCTTGTAGCGGTTCTCCGCACTCTCCAGCCTTGCGGCGATCTGGCTCTGGCGGCTGCGTGCTTCGCGCAGGCGGTGCTGCAGCTTCTGGATGTCCTTCTCGTAAGCGCGCAGTGCATCGTCGAGTATGGCGATCTCGGTCTTCAGCTGCTCGGCCATGTCGCCCGCCTTGCGCTTTTCCAGCAGCGCGGCGCGGGCCAGGTCCTCGCGATCCTTCGACAGCGCCAGCTGCGCCTTTTCCGCCCAGTCGGACTGCAGCTTGTCCAGCTTCACCGCATGGCGGTGCATTTCCTTCTGGTCGGCAATCGTCCGGGCTGCGCTGGCGCGAACCTCGACCAGCGTTTCCTCCATTTCGAGGATGATCATGCGGATCATCTTCGAAGGATCATCGGCCTGGTCCAGCAGCTCGTTGAAATTGGCGGCGATGATGTCTCGGGTACGCGAGAAAATTCCCATCAAGGGCACTCCGTTCAAATTGGATTTGACGTCAAAATCGAAAAAACCGCGGTCGCCTTTCGACTGGGTCGGAGTGGGGCTGGTGCGCAGCCTCTCGATCTCGCGGTCGAGCCGCGATCCCTCGGAGCTGTCCGCCGTCAGTCCCACCGGCGTCAGAGAATTGTTGCCGTCGCGGCTCACGCGAGACCCACCATCGGGGTAGCGACGAGCATCAGGTCGGGACCGACATGGTCAAGGCCGAACTGCTGCGATGCCGCATACACGTTGAACACGACCATGGCCGCAACGCTGATCAGCGCGGCAATGCCGGTCTTGCTGACAAGGAAGCGATGATCGAACATGTGGGTTTCTCCTAATCCTTCAGTTACCCCAAACTTTGCAAGCAGCATGCCAGTTTGGAAAATCGGGAGAAAATCAGCCGTTTATCTGCCGTTCAGATAGATGAATATCGCCTGTATTGCCAAACCTTGGTGAAATTCACTATATGTTGGGCATGGAGCGTGAAAACCAGTTCATCGGCCAGTCCGGCGCCTTCCTCGACGCGGTCGAACGCGCCAGCCGCGCTGCGCCCATGGCGCGCCCTGTTCTTGTAATCGGAGAGCGCGGGACAGGCAAGGAACTGATCGCCGAACGACTTCACCGCCTGTCGGACCGCTGGGAAGAACCGTTGGTCGTCATGAACTGCGCCGCGCTGCCCGAAACGCTGATCGAGGCGGAGCTGTTCGGCCATGAGGCAGGCGCCTTCACCGGCGCCACCAGGGCGCGCGCCGGGCGGTTTGAGGAGGCGGATCGCGGAACTCTCTTCCTTGACGAGCTGGGGACGCTTTCCATGGGCGCGCAGGAGCGGCTGCTGCGTGCGGTCGAATATGGTGAGGTGACGCGCATCGGCGCCTCGCGCCCCACCCGTGTTGACGTGCGCATCGTCGCCGCCACCAATGAGGACCTGCCGAAGCTGGCAGAGGAAGGCCGTTTCCGCGCCGACCTGCTCGACCGGCTGACCTTCGAGGTTATCACCCTGCCGCCACTGCGCGTGCGCGAGGGCGACATCCCCGTACTGGTGGATTACTTCGGGCGGCGCATGGCGGCGGAGCTGGGGTGGGAGCAATGGCCCGGCTTTGCCGAGCACGTGGCGGAAGCGATGGAGAACCACCCCTGGCCGGGCAATGTGCGCGAATTGCGCAATGTGGTGGAGCGCGCCGTCTACCGCTGGGACGACTGGAGCCAGCCGATTGCCCACGCCGTGTTCGATCCTTTCGACTCGCCGTGGAAGCCGGCCGCTTCTGCGGTCGCAGCGAATGGTGGCGGCCAGTCGTCGCCGGCCTCTCCTGCTCCGGCCAAGGCGCCGGCCAGCGATTTCTCGCACGTCGACGATCTGCGCGCGGCGGTGGACGCACATGAAAAGGCCATCGTGCTGCAGGCGCTGGGCCGCCATCGCTGGAACCAGCGCCAGACCGCCAAGGCGCTCGGCCTCAGCTATGACCAGCTGCGGCACTGTATAAAGAAGCATGAGATCAACACCGACGGTTAGCCGGCGCGCGATCGGGGCCGTGTTTACCCTTCCTTTGTCAGGCCCTTTTTATGCTCTTTCCGCCTTTTTGACTGGAGGATGGAATGCGGGGGTTGGTCGATTTTGTCGATGGTATGGTGGGTAATGTCCAGCGGCTCGTAGGAATGTTGATTTTCGCCGGGCTGAGTCTTGTTGCCATCATCATGCTTGGACTTCACTTCACCGCACCGGTCGTCGCTGAGCAGGTAAGCGAGCGCGCCGAGGCTCTTGGCGAAAAGGCTATCGAGGCTGCACGCGAGGAACGCCGGGCGGAGCAATTGGCCGATGAGGGCTGGGGCTATTCCGCAGCTTCGAAGACCGGCTTTGATGATGGCAACTACGGTGACGTCGATCCCTACATGGAAGATACGGGCGGCTGGGGAAGCGAATAGACTTGCCAAACCGGGCCAACGCGCCTATTTGACCGCCATCCCGAAATTGTCGTGACAATATCCGGATGCTGGCGCCGCAAGGGGCCGGCACCAAACCGCTTTGTCACGATGGAGTCGGCAAGACGCATTATTACTGGAGTGGCATGGCCGATCTCGCCCGCCTGACCGATCTGTTCGCACATGAAGCCGAAGCTTTCGGCTTCGAAATCGTGCGCGTGAAGATGACCGGTTCGGGTGAGGAGCGTACGCTGCAGGTGATGGCGGAAGATCCCGCCACCGGGCAGCTGATCATGGAGCAATGCGCCCAGCTGTCGCGCGCCATTTCCGCCAGGATCGACGAGATCGAGGAAGGCGGCGAGGAGCTGGTCGAGGGCGCTTACCTGCTCGAAGTCTCCAGTCCCGGCATCGACCGTCCGCTGACCCGCCCGAAGGATTATGCCAACTGGGCCGGGTATGAGGCGAAGATCGCGCTGTCCGAAAAGATCGACGATCATCGCAACCTGGCCGGAGAGCTTGTCGGCATCGAAGGCGATGTCGTCACCATTGCGGACAAGAAGGCGGGCAATATTGCCGTGCCGCTCGAAAAGATCCACTCGGCGCAGCTCGTCCTGACAGACAAGCTGATCGCCGCTACACAGCCCCTCGACATCGAGGGCGCCGACGAAATCGAAGAGTTCAACGAAGAAGAAAAGGCTGACGACTGATGGCCAGTCCCATTTCCGCCAACAAGGCAGAACTGCTCGCGATCGCCAATGCGGTCGCCTCGGAGAAGATGATCGACAAGGCGATCGTTATCGAGGCGATGGAGGAGGCGATCCAGAAGGCGGCGCGCGCCCGTTACGGCGCCGAGAACGATATTCGCGCCAAGCTGGACCCGATGACCGGTGACCTGCGCCTGTGGCGCGTCGTGGAAGTCGTTGACGAGGTCGAGGACTACTTCAAGCAGGTGGACCTGAAGCAGGCCCAGAAGCTGGAAGAGGGCGCTGCCGTAGGCGACTTCATCGTCGACCCGCTGCCGCCGGTCGATCTCGGCCGTATCGATGCGCAGAGCGCCAAGCAGGTGATCTTCCAGAAGGTCCGCGATGCCGAGCGTGAGCGTCAGTACGAGGAATTCAAGGACCGCGCGAACGAAGTGATCACCGGCGTGATCAAGTCGGTCGAATTCGGCCACGTGATCGTCAATCTCGGCCGTGCCGAGGGCGTGATCCGCCGCGACCAGCAGATCCCGCGCGAAGCCGCCCGTGTGGGCGAGCGTATCCGCGCGCTGATCATGAAGGTGGAACGCAACAATCGCGGTCCGCAGATCTTCCTGTCCCGCGCGCATCCCGAATTCATGAAGAAGCTGTTCGCGCAGGAAGTGCCCGAAATCTACGACGGCATTATCGAGATCAAGGCCGCCGCCCGCGATCCGGGCAGCCGCGCCAAGATCGGCGTGATCAGCCATGACAGCTCGATCGACCCGGTCGGCGCCTGCGTCGGCATGAAGGGCTCGCGCGTGCAGGCCGTGGTGCAGGAACTGCAGGGCGAGAAGATCGACATCATCCCCTGGTCCGAAGATACCGCGACCTTCGTCGTCAACGCACTGCAGCCGGCCACCGTCAGCCGCGTTGTGCTGGACGAGGAAGAGGGCCGCATCGAAGTTGTCGTTCCCGATGACCAGCTCTCGCTCGCCATCGGCCGCCGCGGCCAGAATGTGCGCCTCGCCAGCCAGCTGACCGGTCACCAGATCGACATCATGACCGAGGAAGAGGCTTCCGAGAAGCGCTCCAAGGAATTCGCCGAACGTTCCAAGATGTTCGAGGAAGAACTCGACGTCGACGAGACGCTGTCGCAGCTGCTGGTGGCCGAAGGCTTCGCCGAGCTGGAAGAAGTCGCCTATGTCGAGCTGGCCGAACTCGCCAGCATCGAAGGCTTCGACGAGGATCTGGCCGAAGAACTGCAGAGCCGCGCCCGCGAGGCGCTGGAACGGCAGGAAGAAGCTCACCGCGCGCAGCGCAAGGAACTGGGCGTGGAAGACGCGCTGGCCGATATCCCGCACCTGACCGAGGAAATGCTGGTGGTGCTGGGCAAGGCCGGGATCAAGACACTGGACGACCTGGCCGATCTCGCCACCGACGAGCTGATCGCCAAGAAGCGTGAAGCGCCGCGTCGTCGCCAGAATGCCGATGGCCCGCCGCTGCGTCGCCCGCAGCGTTCCGAGGACAAGGGCGGCGTGCTTGGCACCTACGGCCTGACGGAAGAGCAGGGCAACGAGATCATCATGGCCGCTCGCGCGCATTGGTTCGAAGACGAAGATGTCGCGTCCGCTCCGGGGTCCGAGGACGAGGAAAAGGCCGCTCCGGCTGCCGACACCGAAGCCCAAGCAGAGGAGGCCGCCGATGCGGAATCCTCGCAATGAGAGCCTAAGGCAGAACCGATCGCGTAAGCGTGACGGGAGTGGCGACGCTCCCGAGCGGCGCTGCATCCTGTCGGGCGAGACTGCCTGCCGGGACGACCTGCTGCGCCTTGCCGTCTCTCCCGATGGCGATGTGCTGCCCGATGCGCTGGCGCGCGCGCCGGGGAGGGGCGCATGGATCGGTTGCAACAAGGCGCAGCTGGAACAGGCGATTGCGAGCGGCCAGCTGAAAGGCGCGCTTGCCCGCTCCTTCAAGGAAGGCGGCCTCTCGGTTCCTCAAGATCTGCCTGTCCTGCTGGAAAATGCGCTTTCACGCGCATTTCTGGAACGGCTGGGCCTCGAAATGCGCGCCGGACGTCTTATCTTGGGTTCGGACCGGATCGCCAATGAAGCGCGGATGGGCAAGGTCGCCGCGCTGTTCCATGCCGAAGATGCGAGCGAGGACGGGTCGAAAAAGCTCGACCAGGCCTGGCGCGTGGGCATGGATGCGGAAGGCAGCGGAATGGCGGGCGAAGTCCTGCCACTGGACCGCATGGCCCTGTCTGTGGCATTGGGCCGCGACAATGTCGTTCACCTGGCGCTGGCCGATCACGCATCGGCAAAGCGGGTGCTGGTCCCGCTGCGTCGTTTGCAGACCTTTCTGGGGGCCGGAGCCCCGGCCGGTGATGGTGGCGAAGCTGCGGTGGATGGCGCTGCGCATGATGCCGCAGCATTAGATTGAATTTGAAGGAATATTAGAGGCGTATGAGCGAGAACGAAGACACACCGAAGCGCACCCGCAAGCCGCTGGGACTCAAGCGCTCGGTCGATGCGGGAGAGGTCAAGCAGACCTTCAGCCACGGGCGCACCAACAAGGTTGCGGTCGAGGTGAAGCGTCGCCGCAAGCTGACCAAGCCCGGCGCTGCGCCCGAGGAAGCGGCCCCGCCGCCTCCGCCTCCGCCGCCTCCCGCACCCGAGCCCAAGCCGGCGGCCAAGAAGCCTGCCGCCAAGAAGGCTGCGCCCGCCGGTGAAACGCCGCAGGAACGCGTCGCCCGCATGCAGCGCGAGGCCGAGGAAGAGCGGCTGCGCATGGCCGAGGAAGCGCGCAAGCGTGACGAGCAGCAGGCCAAGCAGGAGGCCGAGGAGCAGAAGCGCCGCGAGGAACAGAATCGCAAGGCCGAGGAAGAGGCCGAGAAGCAGCGCAAGGCCGAGGAAGAGGCCGCCAAGGTCGCTGCCGAACAGGCCGAAGCGGAGCCGGCTGCGGCGGACTCGCCCAAGCCCACTCCCAGCCCGCGCAAGTTCACGCCGGTCGAACGCCCTGAGATCAAGCGCCCCGAAAAGAAGCAGGAGCGCAAGACGGGCAAGGCCGAGCGCGGCGGCGGTGGTGCTAGCGAAAGCGACAAGCGCCGTTCGGGCAAGCTGACCGTCAACCGCGCGCTGAACGAGGATGAGGGCCGCCGTGCACGCAGCCTCGCCGCGCTGAAGCGTGCGCGCGAGAAGGAACGCCGCGCCCAGGGTGGCGGCTCCAGCCAGCCGCGTGAAAAGCAGGTCCGCGACGTGGTCGTCCCCGAGGCGATCACCGTGCAGGAACTCGCCAACCGCATGGCCGAGAAGGGCGCCGACCTGGTGAAGGCGCTGTTCAACATGGGCATGATGGTCACCGTCAACCAGACGATCGACCAGGATACGGCGGAGCTGCTGGTCGAGGAATTCGGCCACAACATCACCCGTGTGTCCGAAAGCGATGTCGATATCTCCACCGAGGAGGACGTCGATCCGGAAGAGACGCTGAAGCCGCGTCCCCCGGTGGTCACGATCATGGGCCATGTTGATCACGGCAAGACCAGCCTGCTGGATGCGCTGCGCGGTGCCAATGTCACCAAGGGCGAAGCCGGCGGCATCACCCAGCATATCGGCGCCTACCAGATCACCACCAAGGGCAAGGAAAAGCAGAAAGTCACCTTCCTCGATACGCCGGGGCACGAGGCTTTCACCCAGATGCGCCAGCGCGGTGCCAACGTCACCGACATTGTGGTGCTGGTGGTGGCCGCCGATGACGGCATCATGCCGCAGACCATCGAGGCCATCAATCACACCAAGGCCGCCGGCGTCCCGATGATCGTGGCGATCAACAAGTGCGACAAGCCGGAAGCGAACCCGCAGAAGGTGCGCGAGCGCCTGCTGGAGCACGAGGTTATCGTCGAGGCGATGTCGGGCGATGTGCAGGACGTGGAAGTCTCCGCCAAGACCGGCGCAGGTCTCGACGATCTGCTCGAGAAGATCCTGCTGCAGGCCGAGCTGATGGAGCTGAAGGCCAATCCCGAGCGCTTTGCCGAGGCCACCGTGGTCGAAGCGCAGCTGGACAAGGGCCGCGGCCCCGTTGCCACCGTGCTGGTCAATCGCGGTACGCTGAAGCGCGGCGACACCTTCGTCGTCGGCACCGAAAGCGGCCGCGTGCGCGCCCTGATCGACGATCACGGCAAGCAGGTGAAGGAAGCTGGCCCGGCCACGCCGGTCGAAGTCCTGGGCCTCGGCGGTGTGCCGCAGGCTGGCGACATGCTGACCGTTGTCGAAAACGAACAGCGTGCCCGCGAAGTGGCGCAGTATCGCCAGGAAAAGGCGACCGAAAAGCGCACCGCGCTGGCCCCGACCAACTTCGACACGATGTTCAACACCAGCGATGTGGTGGAATTCCCCGTGCTGGTGAAGGCGGATGTGCAGGGTTCGGTGGAGGCCATCAACTCGGCGCTGCACAACCTCTCGAACGACCTGATCAAGGTCCGCGTGCTGCATGCAGGCGTGGGTGCGATCACCGAAAGCGACGTATCGCTTGCGAACGCGTCCAAGGCGCCGATCATCGGCTTCAACGTGCGTCCCAATGCGAAGGCGCGCGAACTGGTGAAGCGCGATAACGTCGAGATGAAGTATTACGACGTGATCTATCACCTGACCGAGGAAATCGCGAAGGAGATGGCGGGCGAGCTGGGTCCCGAGCGGATCGAGCATGTCGTCGGCCGTGCGCAGATCAAGGAAGTCTTCAAGTCCGGCAAGAAGGACAAGGCAGCTGGCCTGCTGGTGGAAGAAGGCGTCATCCGCAAGGGTCTCCATGCCCGCCTCACGCGCGAAGACGTCATCGTTTCGGCAACGACCATCGCCTCGCTGCGGCGCTTCAAGGACGATGTCGACGAAGTCCGCGCCGGCCTCGAATGCGGCGTGGTGCTGGCCGACACGAACGACATCAAGCCGGGTGACCAGCTTGAAGTCTTCGAAGTCGAGGAGCGTGAACGGACGCTGTAACCGGCTGGCTCCGGAGGAGGCGACAACAGCAAATGACCCGCTATTGCGCCTTCTTCGCCAGCATGAATGTCGGCGGCAATCGGCTGAAAATGGCCGAATTGCGCGAGGCGCTGGAGCGCGAGGAGCTGGAGGACGTCGAAACCGTCGTCGCCAGCGGCAACGTGCTGTTTTCCTTCGATGAGCGACCCAGCGAGGGCATGTCCGAAATGCTCGCCTGGATCGTCAAGGACCGCTTCGGCTTCGATACGTTCGCCGCAGTGCGCAACGCCGATGAGGTGCGCTCCGCGATCGAGGACAATCCGTTCCGCGCAGAAGGGGAGGACAAGTTCGTCCATACCCTTTTCCTTGAGAAGCAGACCGATCCGGACCAGTTCAAGGTCATGCTTGCCGCCTATGAAGGACGCGGGCCGGAGAAGATCGCGCTGGGCGACCGCTGCCTCTATATCGATTACGTGGACGGTGTCGGCACCAGCAAGCTGACCGGCGCCTTCATCGAACGCAAGATCGACTGCCGCGGCACGGCGCGCAACATGCGGTCCCTGCAGCGTATTTTAGAGAAGATGGAAGAGTAATGGCCCGTCATTCCGCCCCAGAAGACCAGTCCGTCCGCCTGCTCAAGGTGGGTGAGCGTGTGCGCCATATCCTCTCCGAACTGCTCGCGCGCGGCGAGGTGCATGACGATACGCTTTCCGCGCATACGGTCAGCGTCACCGAAGTGCGCATGTCGCCCGACCTGCGCAACGCCAAGGTCTATGTGAAGCCGCTGCTGGGTGAGGACGAGGCCGTGGTGGTGAAGGCACTGCAGCAAAACACCGCCTTCTTTCAGCGCGAGGTTGCCCAGCGCCTCGGCCTGAAGTTCGCTCCCAAGCTGCAATTCCGCGCCGACGAAAGCTTCGACGAGGCAAGCCGGATCGACCAGCTGCTCGACGATCCGCGCGTGCGGCGGGATCTCGACGAAGACGACTAGCGCGGCACGCCATGGCCAAGCTCTATTTCTACTATGCCAGCATGAATGCGGGGAAATCGACCACGCTGCTGCAGGCCGATTTCAATTATCGCGAGCGCGGCATGGCAACGATGCTGTGGACCGCTGCTCTGGACGACCGGGCAGACCAGCCCATCGCCAGCCGCATCGGCCTCGGCGCCGATGCGCGGCGCTTCTCACCCGGCACCGATCTTTGGCGCGAAGTGATGATGCAGCATGACGAGACCCCGCTCGCCTGCGTGCTGATCGATGAGGCGCAATTCCTCACCGCCATGCAGGCCTGGCAATGCGCGCGGCTGGCGGATGAGGCGAATATCCCGGTGCTCTGCTATGGGCTGAGGACCGATTTTCGCGGCGACCTCTTCCCCGGTTCCGCCGTGCTCTTGGGCATTGCCGATACGTTGGTGGAGCTGAAGGCCGTGTGCCATTGCGGGCGCAAGGCGACGATGAACCTGCGCACCGATCAAGCAGGCCAGCCGGTGGGCGAGGGCGCGCAAACCGAGATCGGCGGCAATGAGCGCTATGTCGCCCTATGCCGCCAGCATTTCGCCGAAGCGCTGGGCCTCTATCGCTAGCTTACGGGCGTCTCCGCCACCGGCATATCCATGAACACCTGCGCGCCGGGACCCAGCGGCAGGTCGAGCACTACCCACCCAATCGTCAGCGCGAGGCCGACCACCATCAACCCGATCGAATAGGGCAGCATGGTTGCCGCCAGCGATCCAAGGCCGAAATCCTTCTGCCAGCGCTGGCAAAAGATCAGGATCAGCGGGAAATAGACCATCAGCGGAGTGATGATATTGGTTGCGCTGTCGCCCACGCGATAGGCGGCGGTGGCCATTTCCGGCGTGATCCCCAGCAGCATCAGCATAGGCACCAGCACGGGGCTGAGCAGCGCCCATTTGGCGCTTGCCGACCCGACGAAGAGGTTGAGGATGCCCGAGACGATAATGATCGCCGCCAGCAGCGCCCATGCGGGGAGGCCGGAGGAGCCGAGCACGTCAGCCCCGTTCACCGCCAGGATCAGGCCGAGGTTCGACCAGCTGAACATCGCCACGAAATGCGCCGCGGCAAAGGCGAGGACGAGGTAATAGGCCAGGTCCTCCATCGCGCCCGACATCATCTGCACCAGGTCGCGGTGGTTTGCGATCACGCCAGCGCCCTTGCCATAGGCCCAGCCGGCAAGGAGGAAGAGCAGGAAGAAGGCGGCGACAAGGCTGCGGTAGAAGGGGGACCAGCGCGCCTCGGGCGTCGCGTCCTCGTCGATCAGCGGCGTTCCGGGGCCATAGGTGAAGAATAGCCACAGCGCGACCACCGCCAGCATGGCGAGGCCCGCCCAGCGAAGGCCCTTGCGCTCGCCATCGGTCAGCGGCGCATCGGTCTGCTCACCCACCGGGGCATGGCCCGCGCGCGCCGGGTCCCATGTGCCAAGGCGCGGCTCGATCATCTTGTCGGTGACGTACCAGATGACCGGCAGGAAGACGAAAGTCATGGCGGCGATGAAATACCAGTTGCCCGCGATATTGGCGGTGAAATCGCCGAACACGGTCTCCACCGCAGCCTCGGTAATGCCGAACAGCAGCGCGTCGAGCTGGCCGGGCAGGAGGTTGGCAGAAAAGCCGCCCGAAACGCCCGCAAAGCTCGCAGCAATCCCCGCCACCGGATGGCGGCCGGCGGCATGGAATACTATGCCAGCGAGCGGGATCAGCACGACGTAGGCGGCATCGGCGGCAAGGTTGCCCATCATGCCCACCAGCACCACGAAGGGCGTCAGCAGCGCCTTGGGGGCATAGCGCACCGCGCCGCGCATGGCGGTGCCGAACAGGCCCGCACGCTCCGCCACGCCCGCGCCCAGCATCACGACGAGCACATAGCCGAGCGGGTGGAAATGGGTGAAAGTGGTGGGCATATCGACCCACAGGCGCTGGATATTCTCTGCCGATAGCAGGCTGACGGCAGAGATGATCCGCGGTGCGCCGGTCGCCTCGTCGATCTCGGTGGGATGGACCGCGCTCCAGCCCACAAGCGAGGCGACTATAGAGATCACCACCAGCCCGGCGATCAGCCAGAAGAACAGGAACACCGGATCGGGCAATTTGTTGCCCGTCCGCTCGATCATGCCGAGAAAGCCCTTTTGCGTTGCCGCTTCGCTCATCCTGCGATCCCCTTTCACCTGAAACCACGATGGCTAGCATGCCTTTTCGCGCGGGTCTTTACCAATGTCCCCGAAATCCCCATGGGATGCCGCAATGACCGACAAACCCCACCCCCATGGCTGGCTGATCCTCGACAAGCCGCGCGGCCTCGGCTCCACGCAGGCCGTGGGTGCTGTGAAGCGCAATTTGCGCGAGGCGGGGTATGGCAAGGTCAAGGTGGGGCATGGCGGCACGCTCGACCCGCTGGCCGAGGGCGTGCTGCCGATCGCGCTGGGCGAGGCGACGAAGCTGGCGGGCCGCATGCTCGACGCCAGCAAGACCTATGAATTTACCATCGCTTTCGGCGAGGAAACCGACACGCTCGATGCCGAGGGCGAGGTTGTCGCGACCTCGGACCGCCGCCCGCCGCTCGCCGCCATCGCCGCGATCTGCGAGTATTTCACCGGCGATATCGAGCAGGTTCCGCCCAAATATTCCGCCATCAAGGTGGACGGAAAACGGGCCTACGACCGGGCAAGGGCGGGCGAAGAGGTGGAGATGGTGACCCGGGCGGTGACGATCCATGACCTGCACTTACTTCGTCATCCCCGCGAAGGCGGGGATCCAGAGACGGCTGCAGCACATGGCCAGCTGGATTCCCGCCTTCGCGGGAATGACGGTGTGGAAATCGCGTCATCCTTCCAGACCACCGCCGGCCGCCCCGATCCCTATGACCCCTCCGCTCCGCTGGAGCTGGCGGACAGCGTCACGCTGGTGGCGCATGCCTCCAAGGGCACCTATATCCGCAGCCTGGCGCGCGATATCGCCCATGCGCTGGGGACGGTTGGGCATGTCACCTATCTGCGCCGCGTGACGGCCGGTCCCTTCACCGAAAATCAGGCGATTTCGCTGGACAAACTGAACGAAATCGGTAAGGGCGCGCCACTTGAAGACCACCTCCTGCCGCTGGAGGCGGGGCTGGACGGTATCCCGGCCTTGTCTCTCGATCCGGAAAGCGCGCAGGCGGCCCGCCAGGGCCGGGTCATTTCCGGATTGCCCCATGCAGACGGGCTCTATCTGGCGAAACTGGAGGATGTTCCCGTTGCGCTGATGGAAGTCTCTGCAGGCACGGCCAAGGTCGTGCGGGGGTTCAACGTTTGAAAGATACTGCGGAGTAGATGAAAGATGTCGGTTACCGCCGAAAAGAAAGCTGAAGTCATCAAGGACAATGCCCAGGCAAAGGGCGACACCGGTTCCCCCGAAGTCCAGGTCGCCATCCTGACCGAGCGTATCCGCAACCTGACCGATCACTTCAAGGACCACCACAAGGATAACCATTCCCGCCGTGGCCTGCTGAAGATGGTCAACAAGCGCCGCAGCCTGCTTGCCTATCTCAAGAAGAAGGACTTGCAGCGCTACAACAACCTGATCCAGAAGCTGGGTCTGCGTAAGTAAGAGTTTCGAGGGGCGGCTCCAACGGGGCCGCCCTTTCGCTTTCAGGCGATCGCCACAGCGGCATCGCAGAAAAAACAGGCATCCTTCACAATTCGGTGAAGGGGCCTTGGGGCAGGAAAAAGGCCCCGCACCGGACCGGGACGGTATCCCCGGCAGAAAACCCCGCCTCGCAATAGGGCTGGGCGGGTTCGAAGGATAAATATGTTCGACACCAAGAAAGTAGAGCTGGAGTGGGGCGGAAAGACCCTCACTCTGGAAACCGGCCGCATTGCCCGTCAGGCTGACGGCGCGGTCCTCGCCACTTACGGCGAAACCGTTGTGCTCTGCGCGGTCACCGCCGCGAAGGGCGTGAAGGAAGGCCAGGACTTCTTCCCCCTGACCGTCCATTATCAGGAAAAGTTCTCCTCCGCCGGCCGTATCCCGGGCGGCTTCTTCAAGCGTGAACGCGGCGCGACCGAGAAGGAAACGCTGACCAGCCGCCTGATCGACCGTCCGATCCGCCCGCTGTTCCCCGAAGGTTTCTATAACGAAATCAACGTTATCTGCCAGGTTCTCTCCTATGATGGCGAGACCGAGGCCGATGTGGTTGCCATGGTCGCCGCTTCGGCAGCGTTGACGATTTCGGGCGTGCCCTTCATGGGCCCGATCGGCGGTTGCCGCGTCGGCTATATCGACGGCGAATATGTCCTCAACCCGAAGCAGGAAACTGCCCTTGAGGAAGGCCGCCTCGACCTGATGGTCGCCGCCACCCAGGACGCGGTGATGATGGTCGAATCCGAAGCCAAGGAACTGACCGAAGAAGAGATGCTCGGCGCCGTCATGTTCGCGCATGAGGAAGCCAAGAAGGTCGTCGGCGCGATTGTCGAGCTGGCCGAGCAGGCTGCCAAGGATCCGTGGGAAGTCGCCTCGAACGACGCGCTTGCCACGATCAAGGAAGAGCTGCGCGGCGTGGTGGGCGACGATATCGCCGCCGCCTACAAGCTGACCGACAAGTCCGCCCGTTCCAACGCGCTCAACGAAGCACGCGCCAAGGCCAAGCAAAAGTATGCCGAGGCCGATGGGCAGACGCAGATGACTGCCGGCAAGGCGGTGAAGAAGCTCGAAGCCGAAATCGTGCGTACCGCCATCCTCAAGGACGGCGCGCGTATCGACGGGCGCAAGCTCGACCAGGTTCGCCCGATCGAGAGCATGGTCGGCTTCCTGCCGCGCACCCATGGTTCGGCGCTGTTCACGCGCGGTGAAACGCAGGCGATCTGCACCACCACGCTGGGCACCAAGGAATCGGAGCAGATGATCGACGGGCTGGACGGCCTGACCTATTCGAACTTCATGCTGCACTATAACTTCCCGCCCTATTCGGTCGGCGAAGTGGGCCGCTTCGGCGCGCCGGGCCGTCGCGAGATCGGCCATGGCAAGCTGGCATGGCGCGCGCTGCACCCCGTGCTGCCCGCGCATGACGACTTCCCCTACACGATCCGCATCCTGTCCGACATCACCGAGTCCAACGGCTCGTCCTCGATGGCGACTGTCTGCGGCGGCTGTCTGTCGATGATGGATGCCGGCGTTCCGATCGAACGCCCGGTTTCCGGCATCGCCATGGGCCTGATCCTGGAAGGCGAAGACTTCGCGGTCCTGTCCGACATCCTGGGTGACGAAGATCACCTGGGTGACATGGACTTCAAGGTTGCCGGTTCGGAAGCAGGCATCACCAGCCTGCAGATGGACATCAAGATCGCCGGCATCACGAAGGAAATCATGGAAAAGGCGCTGGAACAGGCGAAGGCCGGCCGGACGCATATCCTGGGTGAGATGCAGAAGGCCCTGGGCTCTGCCCGTACCGAGCTTTCCGCACATGCTCCGCGTATCGAGACGATGCAGATCGACAAGTCGAAGATCCGCGACGTTATCGGCACCGGCGGCAAGGTGATCCGCGAGATCGTGGCCGAAACCGGCGCGAAGGTGGACATCGATGACGAGGGCGTGATCAAGATCTCCTCCTCCGACCTGTCGCAGATCGAGGCTGCCAAGGCCTGGATCGAAGGCATTGTCGAGGAAGCCGAGGTCGGCAAGATCTACAACGGCAAGGTCGTCAACATCGTCGACTTCGGTGCTTTCGTGAACTTCATGGGTGGCAAGGACGGCCTCGTCCACGTGTCCGAAATGAAGAACGAGCGTGTCGAGAAGCCGACCGATGTCGTCACCGAAGGCCAGGAAGTGAAGGTCAAGGTCCTCGAGATCGACAACCGCGGCAAGGTCCGCCTGTCGATGCGTGTCGTCGACCAGGAAACCGGCGAAGAGCTGGAAGACACCCGCCCGCCGCGCGAACCGCGTGGTGACAAGCCCCGTGGCGATCGCGGCGATCGCCGTGGTCCGCGTGGCGACCGTGGTGATCGCGGTGGCCGTGGTGGTGATCGCGGTGGCCGTGGCGAACGTGGCCCGCGTCGGGATCGCGATGATCGTGGCGGTGATGACAATGGCGGGGGCAGCCCCGACCACATGCCGGCTTTCCTGAAGGATGACTGATCGCACCGCGATCAGCGGCCTGAAGGACGACTGATACTGGATTGGGAGACCCCCGCGCCATGCGCTGCGGGGGCTTTCCCTCACTCTAGGGAGAGAGGGCCGCGGGGCGAAAGCCACCGCGGCCCAATTTGTTTACCCGGCAAATATTTTCAATCTAATTGAAAGCTCTTTCCGATAGCCCGGTCTCCGTATTGGAGGGCGAGAATGTTCGGAAGGAAGACGGCGACCAGTCCGGCCAAGCTGCCGGTCATTATCATCCCGCAATCGGCGCGGGATAGTGAGAAGGACTACGCACTGCCGTCTGCCGTGGTCGACTATGTCAATTACGTGCTGCGGACCGCCATGTTCGAGCGGACCGAAATCCCGCCAGAGGCGATGCAGGCCTATCACGTCGATTACTACATCGCGCAGGTCAATAATGGCGGGCACAGCCAGTATGTCGGCAATAGCGGCTGGCACCAGTACCAGATCGACGACATCCGCGCCGGGCTGGCGAAGCTCGGCATCGACGATGCGATCGAGCTTTACGAGGATCTGTGCGCCTTTGCCGACAGCCATCCCGAGGAGTTCCGTAAAGGCATGGATGCGCGCGGTTTCGGCAAGTTTCCGGAGTTCTTCAAGAAGGCCGACAAGGTCTTCTACGATGGCCTTGGCGACAAGCTGATGAAGGCGAACCGCGACTGGATCGCCTCGCTCGATTGCCTGCTTGTCCTTCCCGATTCCGAGATTGGGGAAAAGATGAAGGGCCTTTCCGAACGCAACCCGCTGTTCGAACAGCGTAAGCGCGAGCGGGAGGAGGTGGAGAACAAGGCCCTGACCAGCGACCCGATCTGGCAGGCCTGCCATTATCTCGGCCTCATGGCGGATGAGCCGCTCCATATCGAACGCTGGGTGAGCGGCATGCCGACCAACGGACCGGAGGGCGTCAAGGGCACGGTGTTCAACGTGCTGCTCGCCGATGGCCGGACCACAACCGCCTTCATGTTCCCGCAATTCGGCGTGATGATGAAGCCCGATTCCAACGAAAAGGGCGCGCCCATTCCCATGCCGATGGTGCAGGAATGGGTGATGAAACACACCGGCGAATACCTGCCCCCTGCGCTCTGGGAATAGAAGCGCGCCGCCTTTCCTCCTGCAAAGCTTCCCTTGCGTCTGTTCCCGGCGACAGTCACTCTTGTTGCCGAAGGGATTCTTAAGGAGAGAGCGAGATGAGCGAACAGATCGATATGGCGAAGGTCGAGGAACTGGCCGGCAAGGTCGTCGGCGACGTGGCCGGCGCCGTCAGCCTTATGATGGCCTATATGGGCGACCAGGCGGGCGTGTTCGACGCCATGGATGGCGAAGGTCCGATGACCTGCGCCCAGCTGGCCGCCAAGACCGGCATGAACGAGAAATACCTGCATGAATGGCTGGGTTCGGTCTCCGCTGCGGGCTACATCAATTTCGACCCCGAAAGCGACACGTTCGAGATCACGCCCGAACAGGCGCTGGTCTTCGGCCGCGAGGGGCAGCCGGCCTGCATGCAGGGCTTCATCCAGGCGATCGTCGCCCAGTTCGAACAGCATGAGAAGGCGGTCGATACCTTCAAGTCGGGCAAGGGGCGGCCGTGGTCGGACCATTCGCCCTGCCTGTTCTGTTCGACCGACCGCTTCTTCCGCCCCGGCTATGCCGCGCACCTGGTGGACGAATGGCTGCCCGCGCTGGAAGGCGTGACCGACAAGCTGGAAGCAGGCGCCAAGGTGGCCGATATCGGTTGCGGATACGGCTCCTCGACCATCCTGATGGCCAAGGCCTATCCCAAGTCCACCTTCGTCGGCATCGACTTCCACGAGCCGAGCATCGCGGCGGCGCGCAAGAATGCCGCCGAAGCGGGCGTCGGCAATGTCAGCTTCGAAGTCGCCACCGCGCAGGATTATCCCGGCGACGGTTTCGACTTCGCCTGCATTTTCGATGCGCTGCACGACATGGGCGATCCCGTCGGCGCGGCGAAGCATATTCGCGAAACGCTCAACGATGGCGGGACCTTCATGCTGGTCGAGCCCATGGCGGGCGACAGCATGGCGGAGAACATGCATCCGCTGGGGCAGATCTTCTACGGCTTCTCCACCGTCGCCTGTACTCCGGCATCGCTGGCGCAGGATGTCGGGTTGGGCCTTGGCGCACAGGCCGGGCAGAAGCGCCTGACCGAGGTGATGAACGAGGCAGGCTTCGCCAATGTCCGCCGCGCGGCGGAAACGCACACCAACATGGTGCTCGAAGTTACCGGCTGATCCGATGGTCCCGGGGGCTCGATGGCTCCCGGGACGCATTGGATTACGTCTTCAGCCGCATCCGGCCGAGATAATCGATCTTGCCCACCGGCACGCCCTTGTGCCGCAAGATCGCATAGGCCGCGGTAGCGTGGAAATAGAAGTTCGGCTGGCTGAAGCTCAGCAGGAAATCCTCGGCGGTGAAATCGAGCCGCTTGTCGCCGATCTCGAACCGCATATCCTGCCCGATGAAGCCCTCCAGTTCCGCCTCGGTCAGCGCGGAGAGGAAGGCGCGGGCCTCCTCCAGCCGCTCGCGCATGCCTTCCAGCGTTTCCGCCGGTTCGCTGCGATCGGGCGAGAACACGCCTTTGCGCACCCCCTCGATCGCACCTTGCGAATGCACCGCAATGCTCTTCACCTGGTAGGCGAAGGGCAGCATGTCCTCGATCAGGCAGGCGCTGGCGATCTCCTCCTCGGACAAGTCGCTGTCCTCGGCCTTGTCGAGCCAGCCTTTGGCGGCACCGATCATCTGCAGCATGGATGGAATGGTGGCGGCGTGAAGCGATACGGGCATCGGGTTCTCCTCGTCGCATCCGGCCCGGCGACGGTCGCAGCGGGCATGGACGCAGCTGCGGCAATCTGCCAGAGATGCGGGTGGGAAGACAGGGGAAGGTGAGATGCTGGCAAGGTTTGCATCACTAGCCGTAGCGGGCCTCACACTCGCTATGCCGCTGCAGGCGCAGACGCCGCGCCCCATGCTCGATTACGATACTGCCGCAACCATCCGCGACACTTGCATCGCCTGGGCGGAAGAGCGGGAGCTGACGATTGCCGTCGCGGTCTATGATGAGGCGGGGCGGCTGATCACCTTCGCCTTCATGGACGGCACCGCCACCGCCGTGACCGATTTCGCCATGTGGAAGGGCCGCTCCGCCGCTACCGTGCATGTTGCCTCCAAGGAAACCGCCAATTGGGGGCAGGGCGCCCCCGGCGTCGCCACCTGGGAAGGCGGTGTGCCCTTCTTCACCGGCGATGGTGTGGCGCTGGGAGGCGTCGGCGTGTCGGGAGCGGACAGCGCGGACGATACTGCCTGCGGCGAAGCGGGGATTGCGGCTGCGGGCCTGCGACCAGCCGCAGACTGAGAATTCAACGAGAGGGAACGACGCGTAATGGAAGATCTGGTCGGCAAGGTTGCCTTCATCACCGGCGGTGCCAGCGGCATCGGCCTGGGCATGGCGAAGGCGTTCCTGGCGGAAGGCATGAAGGTATCGCTCGCGGACTGGAGCGATGATCATATCGCCAAGGCGAAGGCCGAACTGGCCGGCAATAATGCCGCCTTCTTCGTGAAGGCCAATGTCGCCGATCGCGAGAACCTGAAGGCCGCCGTCGATGAGACTCTCGCCCATTTCGGCAAGATCCACGTGCTGTGCAACAATGCCGGCGTGAATGGGGGCGGCACAGCGGCTGCGCCCGATTTCGACAGCTGGGACAAGGCGATTTCCGTCAACCTCGGCGGCGTGGTCAACGGGACCAAGATCGTCGCCCCGATCATCCGCGCGCAGGGCGAAGGCGGGCATATCGTCAACACCAGCTCCATGGCAGGCGTGGTGCCGCTGCCGGGGCTTGCCGCCTATTCCACCGCCAAATATGCCGTGCGCGGCTATTCGGAGAGCCTGCGCATGCAGCTCGCGCCCAAGGGTATCGGCGTGTCCTGCCTGTTCCCCGGTGCCACGCGCACTGCGCTGGTGCCGCTGCCGGAGGACGATCCCTCCATCGACGAGGAGAATGCGCCGCAATTCCTCAAGGATTTGTGGGACGCGATGCGCGGGGCGATCGACCCGGAGGATACGGGCCGCTTCGTGGTCGATGCGATCAAGGCAAACCGCTTCTACATCTTCACCAATCGCGAATTCCTCGACGAGGTGAAGCAGCGCCACCGCGAGATCGAGGAGGCCTTCCCCGATGAGGAAGCGACGCCGGGGCGCATCAAGTTCGAAAGCATGCGGGCAGAGCAGGTGCGCAATCTGATGGCGCCGGGCAATCGTCCGGTCCCGACGGAAGATGGCGCGGACATGTCGCTCGACCTTGGCTCCAAGTCCCCCGCGGGCGGCCAGTAAGCGAAGGGGCGCGGCCACGATGATCTACCTGCTGCGCCACGGCCAGACCGAGTATAATCTCGAACACCGCATCCAGGGCCGGATGGACAGTCCGCTGACCAGCCTGGGCCGCGAACAGGCGGAGGCGATGGGCCGCACTTTGCGCCAGCTGCTGGAAGACGGGCACGAGTTCGAGATCATCGCCAGCCCGCAGGAACGGGCGATGACCTCCGCCCGGCTGATGCGCGATGCGGCGGGCATCGACCGGCCCGTGATCCCCGACGCGCGGCTGCAGGAAGTGGGCTGCGGATCGTGGGAGAAGCATCACTTCGCCTCCATCTGCGCGCGCGATCCGCTGGTCGAGGACGAGCCGTGCTTCCTTTCCGCCTGGGCCAACTACTGCACCGATGGCGAGGGGCTGGACGTGGCGGTGGAGCGCTTGTGGGGCTGGCTGTGCTGGGCCGGAAAGCGCGATCTGATCGTGGTCGGCCACGGCGTTTCCGGATCGATCCTGCGCGCGCTCTATGCGGGTGAGGAGCGCGACGGGATGCTGCGCTACCACTCCGCGCGGCAGGACGTGTTCCATCGGCTCGACATGGGCTGGGTGGAGGAGATCCCGGTCCGCTAGGGGGTGTCCCCTTCGCAAGAGGGCTGGCCTTTTCGCGCAAATGCAGTGATGATCCGTTTCGGGAGAAGGGATCAAACATGGCAACTCAATCGCCTGCGGGCGGAATCTCGTTCGTCGAAGCGCTCAATCGGACATCGATGAAGCCGTTCCAGTGGCTGATTGTCGCCACCTGCATGCTGGTGCTGGTGTGCGACGGCATCGACCTGCAACTGCTCGGCATCATCGCACCGCTGGTGATGGAGGACTTCGGCGTCGATCGCAGCACCTTCGGCCTGGCCATGGGGGCGGCGCTGGTGGGCTTCGGCCTGGGCTCCGCGGCAGGCGGCGTGATCGGTGACAGGGTGGGGCGGCGCTATGCGCTGGCGCTCGCCGCGCTGGTGTTCTCGCTGGCGACCATCGGGGCAGGCACCTCGACGGGCGTGTGGTCGATGGCTTTCTGGCGCCTTATTGGCGGGCTCGGCTTCGGCGCGGCCTATGCCAATGCGCTGACCATGGCGAGCGAATGGACGTCAGACAAATGGCGCCCGATCACCGTTTCCACCTTGTCGGTCGGCACGCCCATCGGCGGCACGATTGTCGGCTGGATCGGGCCGGACCTTGCCGCCGCCCGTGGGTGGGACGGGACCTTTACCTTCTTCGGCTTCGCCACGCTCTCGCTGGTCGTCATCGTGCTGGTGGTGCTGAAGGACAGCCCGGCCTTCCTGCTGGGGCAGGGCAAGGCGGAACAGGCCAAGAAGCATGCGGCGCATGTGCTCGATGGCGATGTTGCACTGGTGGCTGATGGCCATGAGCATGGGGGTGGGGAGTTTCAGACCAAGGGTATCCTCGATCCTTCCTACAAGCGCCTCAATATCGGGATCGGCCTGGCCTTTGCCGCGGCGGCGATGGTTGCCTATTCGATCCTCAGCTGGTCGACCACTTTCCTGACCGCCGCCGGCTTCACGCTGGGCGAGGCGGGCAATGCGGTGTCGATCGGCGGGATCACTTCCATGATCGGCTCGATCATCGTGGGTGCGGCGATGCGCCACTTCGGCTCGCGGCCCGTGCTGGTGGTTATTGGCACAGTGCTGATGGCCGTGCTGGTATGGCTGGCCTGGGCGGTGGAGAGCCTGCCGGAAGTGCCTTCGGCTTCGGACAAGACGCTGGTGACCGCGCTGATCGGTGCCTCGGGCGCCTTCTTCAGCGCAGGCATTGCCGGCATGTATGTGATCATGGCGGCAGGCTATCCCTCCAGCATCCGTTCCACCGGCATCGGCCTCGGCATATTGATGAGCCGCGTGGGCGCGGTGAGCGCGACGGCTTTCGGTGGATGGCTGCTCGATGTGGGCGGGACAAGCGTGGTGCCCTTCTTCGTCGTACTCACGGCAAGCGCGGCAATAATCCTTGCTGCGGCCTTCATCGTCGACAGGCATGTTCCCCCTGCAAGATCAGTATGATCGCGTGGCCGTTGCGCATTGTTGCGATTGGTGGCAGTTTCCCCCAGGGCCGCCTGAGGATGACAGACCACAAGGCACATTCGCGGCGGTTCGACATAGCAGTTCCTTGCTTGGGGTAGGGGCATGCCGTTCGATGACGAAGAATTTGCCCACCGCCGAGAGGCGCTTGGGGCGTGCACGGAAGTGGTGCCCCTCAGGCAGGCCACGATGGACGCGTTGGCTGTGCTGGGCATTGCCAAGGCCTACCACCTCGCGCCGCTCACCCGCGATCCGCGCGTGGGCCGCATTATCACCAATATCGGCCTGCCCTGGGTGTGGGAGAAGCAGTATCGCGCCCGCCTGCACCTGATCGATCCCATTCCCGGTATTGCGCTGGAGCGGTTGGAGCCGGTCTACTGGCCGGATGAGCTGCCCAAGGCGAAGCTCGACCTGAAGCAGCGCCGCTACCTTGCCATTGCCGCGCAATACGGGCTCGGCCGTGGGATCGGTGTTGCCTGTTTCGGCCCCGACGGTCGCAGCGGCTTCCTGGGTGCGGTGCTGCCGCCGAAGGGTGATCCTCCCGAGCTCAAGATCATGCAGCGCGTCTATGCGGTGGGTCAGGCCTCCTTTCAGGTCTATTGCCGCATCATCAAGAACGCGCGCCAGCTGCCTGCGCTATCCAATCGCGAGCTGGAAGTGCTGCACTGGATCGGCCGGGGAAAGAGCAATTCGGTAATCGCCGACATCCTCGGCATCTCGCCCTCTTCGGTGGATGTCTATGTCCGCCGGATCTTCGCCAAGCTCGACGTGACCGATCGCACCACCGCCTCGATCAAGGCGGTATCGCTAGGCCTTATGGTTACCGGCGATTATGAACGCTTCGTTCGGGAGACGATCGGCCGGAGCGATATGCAGGGCGATCCGTTAGGCTGACATTCATGTCAGTGTCGGGCAATCACGTTACATGCGAAACTTGAGCTAGCCGCATATAAGCGCGCCCGAGGCCAGCGACGGCTCTTCGGGTCGCGTCGAAAGAGTTTCCTGGTCTCGGCGTCCCGGACCCCAAGCCGGGGCGCCTTAGGGTTTCTCAGATCGTGCGGCCTCGTGCCCCATCTCCTCCCCCCTTCCTCTCGTGGCATGGGGTCGCACGTAACCTTCTGGATCTGAATCACAGATTCGGCGCCGAGGCGTGCCCGCGCGTTTTAATTACCTCGCGCGCGGGCCGCCAAACGCGGCTTTTCTCTCGAAAATCGATGATGTCTCAGGTTGCTTAGCGCACCCGCGGCCCGCCGAACGGCAGCGGCGGAGGGGGTCTGCGCGCACCGCGCGGCAGCTGTGCCTGGTAGGCGCGCCCGCAATGTTGCACGCAATAGGGGAAGCCGGGGTTCACCTTCTCACCGCAGAAGTGGAAGTCCGGTTCGCCCGGGTGGCCCATCGGCCAGCGGCAGACGCGATCGTTAAGATCGAGCAGGCTGGTCTTGTCGGCAATATCGGGGCTCGGCTTGGCCGGCACAAGGCGGCGCGGCGGCGCGGGCGGGATCGGAGCCTGCTGGTCGCCGGGGCCCTGCCGCACGAAGCCGCCCGGACCCACCGAGTGGATCTTGGGAAGCGCGTCGGGCTTGTTCGGGATCGGCTGGCTGTTCTGCGGCACGGGCTTGGCCGCAGCCGAACCCGCGGGCTTGGCCGCGACGGGCTTTGTATCAGCCTTCGGCGCGGCAGGTTTTGCCTTGGGCTTGGCCGCAGCAGGCTTCTTCGCCGGAGCTGCCACCTTCTTCTTGGCCGCAGCCTTCTTCTCGCCAGCCTTCACCGGCGAGGGACGCGATTTCAGGCCCAGGCGGTGCGCCTTGCCAATCACGGCATTGCGCGAGACACCGCCCAGTTCATCCGCGATCTGGCTGGCGGTGGAGCCGCCTTCCCACATCTTGGTCAGCGTGGCGATGCGTTCTTCAGTCCAGCTCATCAACAAATCCGTTTCATCTTGGGCGAAATGCCCGCCTGGCATCTTGCCAGCCCGTGCCGGTGCCGATAGGCGGCAGCACATGGCCGATCAAGTCCCAACACAATCCCTGGCAAGCCCTGCTCCGCAGCGTGCCACCGGGCGGGAATTCCCGCCGCAGGGCCAGCCGCAGATCACCGGTTTCAACCGGATCGGCCTGTGGAGCCTCTATATTAAGGAGTGTCGGCGCTTTCTCAAGGTGCAGACGCAGACTGTCTGGGCCCCGGCCGTCACCACGCTGCTGTTCCTGGTGATCTTTACCGTTGCGATGGGCCGGTCGGACCGGCTGATCCTGGGCGTGCCTTTCGCGACCTTCGTCGCGCCGGGCCTCATCATGATGGGCATGATGCAGAACGCCTTTGCCAATGCCAGCTTCAGCCTGCTGTCGGGCAAGCTGCAGGGCACGATCATCGACCTGCTGATGCCTCCCTTGTCTGAGGCCGAACTGATGATCGGCATCGTGATGGCCGCGATTACCCGCGCATTGATGGTGGGCGGGGCGGTTTCGCTGGCCATGGCTCTCTATCCCGGCGTGGAGCTACAGGCCGCGCATCCCTGGGCGATCGTCTGGTTCGGCCTGATGGGGGCGACCATGCTGGCGATCGTCGGCCTGCTCGCCAGCCTGTGGGCGGAGAAGTTCGATCACAATGCCGCGATCACCAATTTCGTGGTCGCCCCGCTCAGCCTGCTGTCGGGCACGTTCTACGTTATCTCCAACCTTTCGCCCTTGTTCCAGACGATCAGCCGCGCGAACCCCTTCTTCTACATGATTTCGGGCTTCCGCTTCGGTTTCCTGGGCGAGAGCGATATCGGCAATACGAATGAGGCGGTGCTGGGCGCCGCGATCGGGGTGGGCGTACTCAACCTCGTGCTGGGCTTCATTACCTACCGCGTCCTCAAGAGCGGCTGGAAGATCAAGAGCTGAGCGCGCGCCTGCGGTCGGCAAGCTCGAGCATTTCGCGCACCCGGTCCTCTACCTGCATGACCTGCGGCACTTCGCCGATGTTGAAATGTTCGGTGCGGCGATCTCCGTCGCTGTCGATGCTGGAGCCGATTTCGACCTTAAGCGTGCCCGCGCCGTCGCGCCCTTCGCGGCGCTCCATGCTGCCGATGCGATCCGCATCGACCGACTTGGTTATCAGCGAGCTACGCCCCAGCCGCAATTGCAGCAGGCGGCGGTCGGTCACGGCAAACAGCATGCGCCGCGCGAAGATCAGGGGCAGGAACGGCACGGACATCATGCCCAGGCCGATCAGGATGAAGGGCACGCCAAACAGCGGGAAAGCATAGGCGAGCAGGCCCGCATCATCCGCCATGTCGCTGCTTGCACCGGCATAGGCCATGGCAGTCCAGAATACCGAGAAGGCAGTCCAGGGCACGGCGAAAAGCCACAGCGCGAAGCCGCCCAGCGCCACTCGCGGCAGGGGCTTTCCCTGCCACAGCACGCGCTCACCCGGCTGCAGCTCGCGCCGCAGGGCCAGGTCGAGCGGATCGCCGAGGGTTTCACGCGCTTCCATGGCGCGGATTATCCCAGACCGACGTTGAATTTCCCTTAGCGGGGAAGGGGAGGCGCTGGATCAGTGCCTCAGGCTGCGGCGCAGGCGATAGCGGCCGTCGGAGAAGCGATCGAAGATCTGGTCGATCCCCGGATGGTCCACCGGGCCGCCATCCTCGTCATGCCGCAGGTTCTGCTGGCTGACATAGGCGACGTAGGAGGATTCCTCATTCTCCGCCAAGAGGTGGTAGAAAGGCTGGTCCCGCCGCGGGCGCATGTTTTCGGGGATGGCTTCGTACCATTCCTCGCTATTGGCGAAGACGGGATCGATATCGAACACCACGCCACGAAAATCGAACAGGCGGTGTGTGACCACGTCGCCAATCGAAAACCGCGCCGAGCTATTGCGAGGGGCCTGGATCATACGTCCAGCCTGGGGAAGGAAGAATTCCGACCGTTCCATGGGCGCGAATATATGCCTTCGCCCCTGCATAACAAGACGGGGGAGGGCACATTTCCCCGACCTTATGAAAAAGGGCGCGAACAAGGTCTTGGCAAGCGGCAATCCATCGGCTAACCGCGCTGCTCCTGATCGACCGGGCGGCCTGCCGCCTGATTGCGCCCGACTATGCGGAGAGGTGCCGGAGTGGTCGAACGGGGCGGTCTCGAAAACCGTTGAGCCCTTATGGGGTTCCGAGGGTTCGAATCCCTCCCTCTCCGCCATTCATCCTGTGACCTAGGTCCGTTCCCTTACAGAGGGCGAGAACGCGAGGTCTTCGTCGAGCGCCACCCTGGTGAGCCATTGCCGGTCCGACCCACTGTCATTGGGGGACAGCCTCTCATGCAGGAAGTCCAGCAATGTGCGGACATTGGGCTTGAGCAGCTTGTGGCTGGGCACCAGCGCCTTCAGCCATAGCGGTGGCGGGCGGAAATCGGGCAGCAGCCTTTTCAGCCTGCCGGTGCGCAAATCCTCCTCCACCAGGATCGACGGCAGGACGGCGAGGCCAAGGCCTTGCCGCACCGCCTCTCGCAGGATGATCGCGTCATTCACCTGCAGGCGCGGCTGGACGGTGATCGCGAAGTCGCCCGCATCGCCGTAGAAATGCCAGGTATTGCCGTAGAGCAAAGATACCAGGCAGGTGTGCTTGGCCAGCTCGTCCGGATGTTTCGGTTCGCCATGCGCGGCGATGTATTCCGGGCTGGCATAGGTGGCATTGCTGTAGGGCATCAGCGGGAAATCGTTGATCTGCGCGGAACGCGAAGGCCGCGTGCCGATGGTGATATCGCAATCCTGGTCGAACTGGTCGGTCAGCCGGTCGATCAGGCGCAGGTCCATGTCTACGTCCGGATGGATCGCCAGGAATTCGCTGAATAGCGGGCCGAAGATGCGGCTGGTCACCGTACCCGGCGCATCGATGCGCAGGTGCCCGCCCACCTTCCGGTCCGGCCGCACATCGCGCAGCTCGTCGAACTGGAACAGCAGCTTTTCGCAATGGGGAAGCATGCGGTTGCCATCCACCGTCAGGGCGATTTCGCGGGTCGAGCGATGGAACAGCGTGACCTTGAACTCGTCCTCCAGCTGGCTGATCCGCTTGGAGACCACCGAAGGAGCGATACCCTGCGATCGCGCCGCTGCGGCAAAGCTGCCCAGGCGCGCTGCGGCAAGGAAGGTGCGGATGTTGGCGAGTGTGTCCATTATTCGCGTTTCGAGAATGCTGATATCGCATTAAGGTGTATTGTCGACCTACTCAAGCTCCCATAATTTCCACCGCAATAACAAGCACCCATCGAGGTGGATAAGAAAAGGGGAGAGAACATGAAGAAGGGCGTGATGTACGCAGCGACGAGCTGTGTCTTCGCTATCGCGACGAGCCTTGCCGGCGCGAGTGCCGCACAGGCACAGGCAGCTGGAGAGGCTGCGCAATCATCAGCTGCGCAAGAGGATGAGGACGACACGATCGTCATCACCGGTTCGCGCATTCGTTCCAGCTTCGACCAGCCCACGCCCGTCACCATGCTCGATACCGCCCGGCTGGACCAGCGCGGCGCGACCAACCTCGGCGATGCGCTGAACGAGCTGCCCTCCTTCCGCGCCAGCGAATCCGCAGCGACGGCTGGCCTCAGCCCGGGACCCGGCCTGAATGTCGGCGGTCGCATCCTCGACCTGCGCGGCCTTGGCTCGCTGCGCACGCTGACGCTGGTGGACGGCAAGCGTTTCGTGCCTTCGACCACGCAGGGGACGGTGGACACCAACATGGTCCCTTCGATTCTGCTCTCGCGCGCCGAAGTAGTCACCGGCGGCGCCTCCGCCGTCTATGGTTCGGACGCTGTTTCGGGCGTGGTCAACCTCATCATGGATCGCGGCTTCACCGGCTATAAGGTCAATGGCCAGCTGGGCATTTCGAACGAGGATGACAATTTCACGCGGCAGGTCGGCGCCGCCGGTGGCTGGGACCTTGGCCCCGATGTGCACCTCGTGATCGGCGGGGAATGGGAAAAGGCCGAAGGCGTGGATGCCTGCCGCGACCGCGACTGGTGCGTTGGCGGCATGACCATTGTCGGCCGCAACCCGCTGGCGCCGGGGCAGGAGCCGACCATCCCGTCAAGCAATGTGGTCGCCAACGGATCGGTATGGACCACCGACTTCCACGGCATCACTACGCCGCCGGCCAGCGCCTATACCGGCGTGGACCTGCCGGTGCTGCGGCCGATCGACGGCATCACCTTCAACGATGACGGCACGCCGCGCCGTTATGAGCTCGGCTCCTATGCCAACCGCATCTGGATGATCGGCGGCGAAACCGCGACGCCGGCGGAAGAGAATGTCTATTTCGACTTCCCCATCGTCTCCCCCACCGAGCGTTACAGCGCCATGGGCCTGCTCACGATGGATGCTACCGAGGACCTGTCGTTCGAGCTGGGCGTGACCGTGGGCGGCAGCGACGGCAAGCATCGCAGTACTGCTTATCGCAGCATCGCGATCACCATCCAGGACGATAACCCGTTCATTCCGCGCTCGGACGATCCGACGCTCGATATTCCGACCATCCTTGCCGACAGTGGCGACACCAGCTTCACGCTGGGCAAGGGCTTCGACGATGTCGGGCCGGTGCAGATCGATGCGCGCAACCGCGTGTTCCGCATCGTGGCGGGCGCCGAATACGATCTGAGCAGCGACTGGACGGCGGACGTCTACTACCAGTTCGGCCGCAACAGCTTCCGCAGCGACCTGCGCAACAACACGATCACCGCCAATATCGTGAAGGCGCTGGATGCCACCAGTGTCGGCGGTGAGCCGGTCTGCCGCGTCAATGCCGATGCCGATCCGTCCAATGACGATCCGGCCTGTGTGCCGCTGAACCCGTTCGGCTATGCCAATGGCCCGCTTTTCGCGGCTGCTGCCGACTATGTCACGGCGGACGGCTTCCAGACCAGCATCACCAAGCAGCACGTGGTGGCGGCAAACGTCACCGGCTCTCTGGTCGAGCTTCCGGCCGGACCGCTCGGCGTTGCCTTCGGTGCGGAATATCGCAGCGACTCCCTGACCGGCGATACCGATGCGATCTCGCAGGCGGGCGGCTTCTTCAATGCGGGCAATGGCTCGATCATCTCCGGCAAGATCGAGGTGACCGAGGGTTACGGCGAAATCGACGTTCCGCTGCTGGCCGACGTGGCCTTTGCCAGCGAGCTGGGCCTCAGCGCGGCGATCCGCCAGACGCATTACAGCCGCTCGAGCGATTTCACGCCCAGCTCCACCGTCAATGCGACCACCTGGAAGGTCGGCGCGGTCTGGGCGCCGGTCGACGAGGTGCGCTTCCGCGTGACGCGTTCGCGTGACATCCGCGCGCCCAACATCCCCGAGCTGTTCGGCCCGCAGACCACGCGCACCGGCATCCTGACCGATGTCGGCAATGGCGGCGTGCAGGTGATCGTGCCCATCACCAGCGGCTCGAACCCCAACCTGCTTCCGGAAAAGGCCGATACCTTTACCGCGGGCGTGGTGATCCAGCCGCAATCGGGCTTCCTCAGCCGCTTCCGCGCATCGATCGATTATTACGATATCGATATTGCCGATGCGATCGGCGTGCTGGGCCAGCAGAACATCGTCCAGCGTTGCGAGGACGGCGATGCGCTGAGCTGTACGCTGATCACCCGTGACAGCGACAACAACGTGACCAATATCAACGATACGGTCCAGAACGTGAATCGCCTGATCGCGCGCGGCGTGGATTTCCAGCTCAACTATGCGCAGCCGCTGGGCAGCGACAATGCGCTCTCGCTGGTGTTGCTGGCGAACTACGTCAACGACCTGATCACGGTGGATTCGGTCGGCAGCACCGATCGTGCGGGCCAGACTGGCCTGCGTGGCGGCACGCCGGCCGGTATTCCGGACTGGACGATCGATGCGACCGCCAGCCTGGACATTGGCCAGAGCTTCACCTTCAACGCCCATGTCCGGTGGATCAATAGCGGGTTCTTCTTCCCGTCCTTCATCGAGCCGGGCGACGAGGGTTTCTCGCTGGCCAATCCGAACAGCGCGAACACCAATTCCGTTCCCTCGCGCACTTATGTCGACCTGATGGCGACATACCGGCTGCAGGTCGATTTCGCCGAGCGGCTGGAATTCTACGCGGGCGTCGACAACGTCTTCAATCAGGATCCCCCGAACTTCCCTGGTGCAAACGGGGCCGGCAACAATGTCCTGTTCAACCCGGTTGGCAGGATGTTCAAGGGCGGTCTGCGCGCACGGTTCTAGGGTTCCTCCTCACTGGCCGGACCTTCCCGGGGTCCGGCCAGTCTTTTCTGCTTACAGGAAGACCTGGGCATGAAGCTGAATTCCCATGCCCCTTCGCGGGGCACTGTTCCCGTGCGGCCATTTTCGACGGCAAGGAGGCCCCGCCATGAGTGCTGACACGCGCACTATCGACATCGCCGAGGTCATTGAGGTGCGCAAGCTTAGCGCCTTCAACTTCACGCTGATCGCCGTGTCCTGGCTGATCACCGTGTTCGACGGCTTCGACATGATGATGATCGGCTTCACCGCGCCCTATATGCGTGAGACGCTGGCGTTGGACGAGCTTATGCTGGGCAATGTCTTTTCCGCCGGCCTGCTCGGCATGATGCTGGGCGGTTTCGCCTTCGCCTATCTGGGGGACAGGTTCGGGCGGCGGAAGGCGATCATCTGGTCCGCCTTCGCCTTCGGCATACTCACTTTCGCAACGGGCTTTGCCACCAGCTACGAAATGCTCATGGCGCTGCGCTTCCTCGATGGCTTTGCCATTGGCGGCATGCTGCCGCTGATCTGGGCGCTCAATATCGAATTCGTGCCCAAGCGCATGCGTTCCACCGTCGTGACCGTGATCATGATGGGCTATTCCATCGGCGCCGCCTTGGCGGGCCCGGTCACCGTGTGGCTGGCGCCCGAGCATGGCTGGCCCGCAGTCTATTTCTTCGGCGGCGCCTGCACGCTGGCGATCACGCTGGTGCTGGTCTTCACCCTGCCGGAATCGATCCGCTTCCTGGCGGCAAAGGCGATCCGGCCGGAAGTCACCGCCGCCACGCTCAACCGCCTCGAACCCGGGCTTGAGGCGAGCGCCGATAACCGTTTCATCTTGGGTGATGAGGAGCGCGACACCACGCATTTCCATGTCGCCAAGCTGTTCAAGGGCGATCTGAAGCTCCTCACCCCGCTGCTTTGGCTTGGCTACACCGCCAGCACGATGGCGGTGTATTTCACCTCCAACTGGGGGCCGATCGTCTTCGAGGACCTCGATTTCTCGCGCGATACCGCGGCCTATGTCGGCTCGATCACCTCGGTCTTCGGTGCCGGGCTGGGGCTTCTGCTGATGCAGTTCACCGATCGCAAGGGGCCTTTCTCGGTCGCCGTCTATCCGATGATTGCCCTGCCGCTGCTGCTGGTAACGGGGTTGGCCGCGATGGGGCAGGATGCCTTCCTGATCCTCTCGGTCGTCGCGATCAGCCTGGTGAGCGGCGCGCATTTCGGCATCCTCTCCATCGCTGGCGTCTATTACCCCAGCGCGATCCGCGCCAATGGCGGCGGCTGGGCGACATCGGTCGCCAAGGTCGGCGGCATCGCCGGTCCGATAGTGGGCGGATATATCCTCGCGAGCGGCCTGCCCGTGGTGCGCAGTTTCGCCATCCTTGCGGCCTGTCCCGCCATTCTTGTCCTCTGCGCAATCGGTATCGGCGTGATCGTGCGCCGCCGCGACACCGGCCAGCCCGCGCAGACACAAGAACCCGTCCTTTCCACCTGATTGCAAGGCTTGAACCATGACCCTTCGAAGCATTTCCGCGAATTCCCCCGTCCGCCGCGCCCAGTGGCGCGCGCTGGGGTTGAGCGAGGAAGACCTGCTCAAGCCCAAGATCGCGGTGGTCAATTCCTCCTCCGAACTGGCCAGCTGCTTCTCGCATCTCGATGGCGTGGCGAAAGTGGTGAAGGAGGCGATCCGCGCTGCCGGCGGCGTGCCCTTCGAAGTGCGGACCACGGCGGTCTCGGACTTCATCACCGGCGCGGCCAAGCAGGGCAGCTACATCCTCGGCGGGCGTGACCTCATTCCCAACGATATCGAGGCGCAGGTGGAGGCCGCCATGCTCGACGGCATGGTTTGCCTCACCAGCTGCGACAAGACCCCGCCGGGCCATTTGATGGCGGCGATGCGCATAAACATCCCCACGCTGCTGGTGATCGGCGGCTACCAGGCATCGGGCATGATCGGTGACGACCATGTCGATGTGGAGGACCTGTTTTCGGGCGGTGTGGGCGAGGCACTGGGCCGTCCGGGCAAGCATTCGGTGGACGCGATGGCGAAGGAAGCCATCAAGGGACCGGGCGTCTGCGCCGGCATGGCCACCGCAAACACCATGCACTCCGTGGTCGAAGCGCTGGGCATGTGCATGTCCGGCTCCGCGCCCGTCCGCGCCAATAGCGACAGGATGTTCGACGCCGCGCGCGCCGCCGGTGCGCGGATCGTGGAGATGGTGAGCGAAGACCTGACGCCGCGCAAGATCCTGACGCCCGGCGCATTCCGCAATGCGGCGGCGATGGTGCTGGCGGTCTCCGGCTCGATCAATGCTATCAAGCATCTCCAGGCTACCGTCACGGAAGGCGGCCTCGACATCGACATCTTCGCCATCTGGGAGGAGATGGGCCGCAAGGTTCCGACGCTCGCCGCCGTGCGTCCCAGCGGCGAGCGTCGGATCGAGGAATTCGAAGATGCGGGCGGCGCGCAGGCCATGCTCAAGCAGCTCGCGCCCGTGCTCGACCTTGGCGTGACCGTCGCTTCCGGTCGCACGCTGGGCGAGGATCTGGATGCAGTGACGGTGGGCGACGCGGAAGTCATCCGTCCGCTCGACCGGCCCATTTCGCCGGGTCCCTCCATCGCTATCCTCAAGGGCTCGCTCGCGCCAGAAAGCTCCATCGTGAAGCTGGGCATCCGTGACGGATCGCGCCCGGAAAGCTTCGCCGGACCGGCGCGCGTTTTTGAAAGCACCAATGATGCGCTCGCCGCTATCGAGGCGGGGGAGGTGCAGAAGGGCGAGGTTGTCGTGCTGCGCGGGCAGGGGCTGAAAGGCGGCCCGGCAATGGGCGGCGGTGCCTCCTTCGTCCTCTTTGCCATCGATGCCGCGGGACTGGCGCAGGACACCGCCTTCGTGACCGACGGGCAGCTGTCCGGCCTTTGCCTCAAGGGCCTCACCGTCGCTGAAGTCGCGCCGGAGGGGGCGACTGGCGGGCCGATCGGCAAGGTGAAGAATGGCGACCGCATCGAGATCGACGTGGCGGAGCGGCGCATCGACCTGATGGTTGCCCCCGAGGAACTCGAGGGCAGGCTCGCCCCCGCCAGCACCTATGCGGTGCCCGCCGATGGCTGGCTCGGCATGTATCGCCGCGACGTCCAGCCCATGTATACTGGCGCGGTTCTGATCGACGTCGATCGCGGGGAGGACTGAGCGCCATGGTAAGACTGACCGATGCGGAAAAGGCGATGCGCGACGGGGCCGATGGCCCGGCCGTGGCCAAGGCGATGGACCTGCTGATCCGTTATGCTGAGGCGCTGGGCGCGGAGGATTTCGTCGAGACCAACAATGTCGCGGGCGTGCCCGGCTCCTCCCCGCAATGGGTGAAGGACTACTACAAGGAAGACGGTGGCGATTATCGCGCGGTCTTCTCCCGCTTCGATCTCGATTCGGACGAAGTGGTGGACGTGCCGCGCATGAATGCCTTTTCCTGCCACCTTCAGGGCGGCATGGACCCGGAGATGTGGCGCGAGCAGGGCATGAGTGAGGAAGCCTTCGCCAATTTCCGCAGCGACGAGGCGGAAGTCGCCTCGCACGGCATCCAGGTTCTCAAGACATGCACGCCCTACCTTGCCGGCAATGTACCCGTGATGGGCGAGCATTGCGCGTGGATGGAAAGCTCCGCCGTGGTCTTCTGCAATTCGGTGATCGGCGGGCGGACCAATTGCGAGGGGCGGGAATCCACCAGCGCCGCCATGCTGGCCAAGCGCATTCCCAACTGGGGCTTCCACACGGACGATTTCCGCAAGGGCCAGCACGCGATCGACGTGGAGGTGCCGGTGGATTCGATCTTCGAATGGGGCATGCTCGGCTATTTCACCGGGGCTGCGGTGGAGGATGCGATTCCCGTTCTCGACGGCGCGATCTCCGATGCGGCGCTGATCAAGCACAAGCATTTCGGCGCGGCTGCGGCCTCCTCGGGCGGGGTGGAGATGTACCACATGGTCGGCATCACTCCAGAAGCTTCGAGCCGCGAAATCGCTTTCGGCGGCGCGGACAAGGGCGAACGCTTCACCTATGGCGCGAAGGAGCGGGCGGCGGTTTACGAGCGGCTCAATTCCATCGGCGAGAGCCGCGATGTCGATTACGTCATGCTCGGCTGTCCGCATTACTCGATCGACCAGATCGCCGATGCAGCGCGCATGCTCGAAGGGCGCAAGGTGCATGAAAATGCCGAGCTGTGGATCTTCACCAGCCGTGCGGTGAAGGCGACCGCGATGGCCAGCGGTTATGACCGTATCCTGCGCGAGGCCGGGGCGAAGCTGATGACGGACACCTGCTCCGCGATCAGCCAGGCCGTTCCGCCGGGCACCAAGGTCGCCGCTTTCGACAGCGCCAAGCAGACGCATTACCTGCCCGCGATGATGGGCATTGAGGGCTGGTTCGGCACCACGCAGGACTGTATCGACGTAGCCTGTACCGGCAAATGGGAAGGGAGGCTCAACTGATGGCGACAGCAGAACTCAAGGCGCCCGACATCGTCATTCGCGGACGCAAGGTCGTGGGCGGCGTGACCGAGGGCGAAGCGCTGGTGACGAGCCAGACGATCTCCGGCTGGGGCGGGGTCAATCCGCTGAAGGGCGAGGTGATCGAGAGCCATCATGAGCTGAAAGGCGTCAGCTTCGCGAACAAGATCCTCGTTTTTCCCGGCGCGAAAGGCTCTTCCGGCTGGTCGGGCGTGTTTCACATGACCAAGCTGACCGGCTGTGCGCCGCTGGGCATGCTGTTCACCATCACCACCACCAAGGCGGCTTTGGGCGCGGTGGTGCTGCGCGTGCCGACCATGACCGATTTCGACCGCGATCCGGTCGAGGCGATCGCAACGGGCGACTGGGTCCGCATCGATGCCGACAAGGGTGAAGTTCAAATCTGGAAAGGGGGTCGCGCGTGAGCGATCAGCCGAAAATGCAGCGGGTCGAGGGGCATAGCGAAGACCGCTTCCTCGGCTCCGACGTGTTCGAGAGTTCGGGCCGCAATATCCCGCCGCCCAATGGCGGGGGCACCGTGCGCGAGGAAGCGCGCGATATCGATATCTATCACAAGTGCGACGTCGCCGTGATCGGTGGCGGGCCTGCTGGTTGCGCTGCCGCATGGGCGGCGGCGAAGGCCGGCGCGGACGTGACCCTGATTGAGCGCTACAATTGCCTTGGCGGGCTTTCCACCGGCGGCCTCGTCATGTGGATCGACCGCATGACCGACTGGGAAGGCAACCACGTAATCCAGGGCTTCGCGCGCGAATTCATCGACCGCATGCCGCCCGAAGCCGTGGCGGGGCCTCCCAAAACCGACTGGGGTTCGAAGGACCCGATGAAGACCGCCTATTGGGGCAATCGCACCACGGCGTTTCACGGCATCGTGCAATGGGCGCCGACGCTCGATCCGGAGCGGATGAAGCTCAATGCGCAGGAAATGCTGCTGGAGGCGGGCGTCCGCATCGTGTTCCACGCATGGGGATCGCGCCCGATCATCGAGGATGGCGCGGCGAAGGGCGTAATCTTCGAAAGCAAGCAGGGCCGCACTGCTCTGATGGCAAAGGTGGTGGTCGACACCACGGGCGATGGCGACATGTTCGCCCGCGCGGGGGCTGACTACGATACCGATATCGAGGAAGGCGACGTCCATCACTCGATGAACACCAGCTGGGTGATCGGCGGGGTTAATATGGACCGCTGGATCAACTGGAAGGTGCTCTATCCCGACCAGCTGACCGAGCTGATGAACAAGGGCCGCGAACAGCTGGGCTTCTTCCAGACGCCCTATGTCAGCTGGCGGCCGGATATCGCGCTGTTCCTCGGGCCCCGCCAGTCAGGTCTCTCAGCGCTCGACGTGGATGACATGACCGAGGTCGAGATCCGCAGCCACCGCCTGATGGAGGGGCATTGCCGCTTCTTCCGCGAGAACGCTCCCGGCTTCGAGAATGCCTACAGCCTGCAAAGCGCCAGCCAGCTGGGCGTGCGCCACACACGGCGGCTGGGCGGCGTCGGCCGGATCGAGCGCAAGGATTGGGGCAATGGCACGCCGGTGGCGGACGAGGTGGGCATCAGCCCCTCGATCAGCCCGAAATTCCCGATTGTCTCGGTGCCTTATGGCAGCCTGGTCCCGCGTGCGCTGGACGGCATGCTGGTGGCAGGCCGCCATATCAGCTGCGATGCCAATTCGCACGGCTTCATGCGCGAGATCCCGCAATGCTGGCTGACCGGCCATGCGGCGGGCGTGGGCGCGGCGCTGGCGGCGGACCAAGGCGTGCAGCCGCGTGCGGTAGGTGTGGCGGATGTTCGCAAGACGCTTCGCTCGCAGGGCGCACACCTGTCCGATGATGCCAGAGTTGAAGGGAAAAAAGGCGAGGCCGTTGCCGCCAAGTAGCGGCAACGGCCTCGCCTGTCCTCTCGGTCAGAACTCTCCGGCCACACCAACCCGCGCGGCGGTGTTCTTGCCGCCGCTATAGGAAAGGCCCGCAGTCACGGCGAAGGGCGTTTCGGTGTTGAGGCGGGCCGCCAGCGAAGCGCCGAGCCCGAATTCGCCGCGATAGACGGAGGCATTGGCCGCGTAGCTGATCTTGCCGCCTTCGGAAGGCATCGGGGCCGGAGTCAGCGCCACTGCCGCGGCGATCCCGCGATTGGTTTCGCGCCGTTCGATTGCCGCAAGATCGAACAATGTCGCGACATTGCCCTCGAGCGAATTGATCTGCCCGACCATGCCCTGCAGCGCCCCGACATCCAGCGAGCTGACGCCGAGATTGCCTTCGGCATCTGTGGTCACGAAGGAGACCGGGCCGGACTGGCGTGCGGCGCTTTCCTCCGAAGTCAGGCCGGCGAAGGTGTATGTGCTGTCACTGCCGCCCAGCGCGATCTGCCCGTCCTGGTCCGCGACAGCGCCATTGCCGATCGCGACTGTGCCGATGCCGGTGGCCGAGGCGCCATTGCCCAGCGCGATGGCGCCGTCGCCCACCGCGCTGTTCACATTGCCGATGGCGACCGCGCCGGTGCCGGTGGCGGTGTTGTTCGCGCCCAGCGCGACCGCGCCCGTACCCGTCGCCAGATTGGGATCGCCGATCGCGACCGCGCCATCGCCCGAAGCGATGTTTCCGGCACCGATGGAGACGGCCTGGCCGTTGATCGCCTGCGCGTCCGATCCCATCGCAACCGAGCGGTCACCACTGGCGATGCTGCCGGGGCCGATGGCGAGCGCGTCCGTGCCGGTGGCGGATGCCGCCGGGCCGGTGGAGTTTACGTCGAAGAAGGCCAATTCCTCGCTATTGGCATTGGCCAAAGCCAACGCGGTATTGGCTTCGGACTGCGCCTGCTGCGCGGCGGTGCGCGCCAGGTTGGCGTTGGCCTGCGCATCGACGGCGGCTTCGAAGGCATCGTCCGCCCGTTCCTGTGCTGCCGCGACACCGGCACCGGCATTGTCGGCGGCGAGCTGGGCTGCGCGCGCTTCGGTAAGCGCGGTATCGGCGGTCGTCTGCGCTGCGGCGGCATTGCTGAAAGCGGCATCGGCGCGGTCCTGCGCCGCGGCCGCGTTGGCAAGCGCCGTATTGGCGGTCGTCTGCGCGGCAGTCGCCGTGGCTGCGACGGTATCGAGCTGGCCCTTGTTCACGGCATCGGTCGCCTGCGTGCCCGCCGCGACATTGACGATTTGCCGTTCATTGCCGGTGCTCCCGACGGATACCGTGTCCTCCCGGTCGGCAACCGAGCCGGTGCCCAGCGCAACCGAGTTCGCCGCAGTGGCCTGCGCACTTCCGCCCAGGGCGATGGCGCCGGCGGCATCGGCTTCGGAATCATTACCGATGGCGATGGCATCGTTGGCCGAGGCGATCGCGCCATCGAAACCGCTATCGCTGCCATCACTGCCTATCGCGATCGAGCGAGCGCCGCTTGCCGTGGCGTAAGTGCCGTTGGCAGTGCTGCCCGTGCCGGTCGCCTGGCTGAAGGCACCGGTTGCTGTGCTGAACTGGGCCGTTGCCTGGCTGGCAAAGCCGATGGCGGTTCCATCAAAGCCGGTTGCCCTGCTGCCCGCGCCGAGGGCCGCGCTTTGAGTGCCGCTGGCCAAGCTGCTTGCGCCGGTAGCAGTGCTGTTGGTTCCGCTGGAGAGGCTGCCCGTGCCGGTCGCTGTGCTGCCTTGGCCGGTCGCCTGGCTGAAGGCGCCAGTCGCCGTCGAGTCTGACTGGGTGGCGGAGCTGCTGGTCCCCGTGGCCGTGCTGGCTACGGCGCTTGCGGTGCTGTCATAGCCGACGGCGGTGCTGTCCTGGCCGGTCGCCTCGGCATAGCCGCCGAAGGCCGCGCTGCGCGTGCCGGTGGCGACGCTATATGCACCGGCGGCGATGGTGTTTAGCTTGGTGGCCTGGCTGGAAAAGCCGATGGCGGTGCTTTGTACCGCGCTGGCGACGCTGCTGACACCGGCAGCGGTGGCCCTTGTGGAACTCGCCGTGCTGGACGAACCCAGGGCTGTGCTGTCTTGGCCGGTCGCCCTGCTGTTATATCCGTTTGCCGTTGCGCGCTGGCCGCTGGCCTCGCTGGTAATGCCGGTAGCGGTCGCATTCTCGCCACTCGCCTGGCTGGATGCGCCGGTGGCCGTGCTACCGATACCGGTGGCGTCTGCGCTGAAACCCGTCGCCGTGGCGTTATGCTGCGTAGCGGTGCTGTAGGCGCCCGTCGTGGTGCCATTATACCCGCTCGCCTGACTGTGAGCGCCGGTTGCCGTGGCCTGGACATTGCTGGCAGTGGCGCCGGCGCCTGTCGCGGTGCTGTACGTATAGCCGGCAGAGCTGCTCTGGCCGGTGGCTGTGCTGTCTGTGCCGGCTGCCGAACTGTCCTGGCCGGTCGCCGTGCTTGAGTGTCCGGTGGCTGAGCTGCCCTCACCTGTGGCGGTGCTATCTTGGTTGTTTGCCGTGCTGTTCGCGCCAGTGGCCGTGCTGCTCTGGCCGGTGGCTCGGCTGAAGTAGCCGGTGGCGGTGCTGTTGATCTGGCTGGCCTGGCTCTGCCGCCCGGTTGCCGTACTCTGCGTGCCGTTGGCGACGCTTTCCGATCCGGTGGCCGTGCTGCTGAAGCCGGTTGCCGAGCTGTTTGCCCCGGTTGCGGTGCTATCCGCGCCCGTCGCGATCGCGCCGACACCGCAAGCGACATTGTCGTCATTGTCATTCGAGTTGGCCCCGCCGTCATTGTCGGTCCCGGCATCGATGGTGCCATTGTCGTTCCGGTCGAGCAGGCAATCCTCGGCCATTGCCGGAGTGGCGATTGCGATTGCACCGAAGCTGGCTGCGGCAAGAAGGCTGCGCCGCAGCGCGATGGATGAAATTGACATGATTATCCCCCAAGATAGTCAGACTGGAATGGTTGTGGCCGACAGGCGTTGCCGCTCCGGCGTGGCAGCACGGGCGGTGAGCTTGCTGGTTGGAATTCGTTCTGGCAGGCGGCGGCTTGCCCCGCAGCGCCCAAGTATTTGCCCCCCTCGTTCACCTCATTTACTTGTTTGTGTGCGATCCCCGAGACGGGCCGGACGGCTAAGTAATTTCACGTGGGAGCCCAACAGGTGCGGATTGATCGAAACAAGCGGATTCCGGTGAATGGCAAGCATTGCAACTGAATGGAGTGACGATCTGATCGTGATCGATACCTCTGCCCAGAGGTTCGGTAGCGGCGTGGACATCTGGCAGATCGGTGAGGTGCCGGACCCGCTGGGCCCGCCTTGCTGGGCAGTTATGGCGGCGCGATACCTGCTCTCGCTGCCTTATGAGGAGGCGGTCCCGCGCCTGCTCGAATTCGTCGGTGAAGCGGCCGGGGCCGACCGGGCCTGGATGCTGCGCTTCAATGACGAGGTCTCTCTGCTGCGCAATTCGAACGAGTGGTGCCGGGAAGGCGTCTCGTCTCATGTTGCGGACCTGCAGAACGTGCCGGTGACCATACTGGGCGAGATGCTTGCACCGCTGCGGGAGGGGCGCAGCATCGCCGTCAACGACGTGTCCCTGCTGCCGCGCAGCCTGCGCAGCATGCAGGTCGAATTCAGGCACCAGCAGATCCAGAGCACCCTTACGGTGCCGGTGCGCAATGACGATGGGCGGCTGATCGCCTGTATCGGGCTCGATTCAACCCGTGCCGAGCGCCGGTGGACTGTCGATGAGGTTCATGCGCTGATCCAGATCGCCGCGCTGATGGGCGTGGCGAATACCGAGGGCGCGCCGAGCCGACGGCCAGTGGGCGAGGACTTCTCGGTGCCGGTCTATCTCCGTTCGGGCAGGACGATCCGCGGCGTGCCGCTGGCCTCCATCGCCGCGATCCGCGCGGACCGGGACGGTGCGATCGTATGCCTGCGCGATGGTGTGACGCTGGACGACGATCGCCCGTTGCGATGGTGGCAATCCGTCCTTCCCGAACAGGACTTCCTGCGCGTCCATCGCTCGGCGCTCATCAATGTCCGGCTGGTGGAGATGCTCAGGCGGCGGCAAGGGGGGCAGGACCTGGAACTGCTAGTCACGGGTCTTCCTGAATCCACTCCGGTCTCCAGGGCATCGGCGGCGGAACTGCGACGACGCTTGGGGGCATAGAGCGAGAGAGCCCAGCAAAAGCGGAAGTTTGCCGATAGGCTGGGCTTTCTTGGAGGACATCGCAGGGTGCATCGACAAGCGCACCGAAGCCGCACCTACCAGGAAGCGGAGGCAATGCGTGCCCATCCATGTGCTGGCGGCGAGAGGCATGGGATCACCAGGTTAGGCCTGGTGCTCATCGCTGCCGAGGTCCGCGCTCGCGTTCTGCGCTCAGGTTGTCGCCGGGCTGCCCGCTCCGCTTTTTCGGGCCGCGATCCAGCGCTCGATTTCGGCGCCATTGCCCGTCTTCCAGCCCATGGCCGAACCCGAAGTGCAGCAGGCAGAGCGCGATCTGCTCACGCGCCGGGCGGGCGACGAGGCGGCCCCTGCCACGGAGGAGGGGCAGGGCAATACCAAGATCGGCAAGCGCGAACTGGTCGATGCGCTGGAGCGGACGGGCTGGGTGCAGGCGAAAGCCGCGCGCCTGCTCAACCTCACGCCGCGCCAGATCGGCTATGCGATCCGCAAATACGGGATCGAGGTGAAGCGGATCTGATTGCGCCTTCCGGCCCTACACGCCTAGAAAGGCGTCATGGCCGGGGAAGATGCACTGAAGATCAAGCTGCAGGTCATCTGCGGGGATGAGATTGCAATGGGGCCGGGCAAGGCCGACCTGCTCGATGCGATCGGGCATGAGGGGTCGATCTCGGCCGCCGGGCGCGCGCTGGGGATGAGCTATCGCCGGGCCTGGCTGCTGGTCGATGCGATGAACCGCTGCTGGCGCGAGCCGCTGGTCGAGACGCGAGCGGGCGGGAAGGGCGCGCGTGTCACCGCTTATGGGCACGAGGTGCTGCATCATTTCCGCATGCTGCAAAAGGCCGCTGGGCGCGCGCAGGGCGGCAGGGACTGGGAGCGGCTGGGCGCTGAATTGCTGGCCGAGCCAAGACCGAGCCAGAAGGCCTGAGTCAGGCGATCTCGATAACCTCGCCGGCGAGCCGGTCGACCTCGGTCCGGTCATGGCTGACATAGAGGATGGGGATGGCGAGTTCGGCCCGGATCCGCTCGATCAGCCCCATGATCTCGCCTCGCCGGGCCATGTCGAGCGAGGAGAGCGGCTCGTCCATCAGCAGGAAGCGCGGACCGGATAATAGCGCCCGGCCGATGGCGACGCGCTGCGCCTCGCCGCCCGAAAGCGTATGCGGCATCCGCTCCAGCAAATGCCCGATCCCCAGGAAGCCGACCGCGACATCGAGTGCCAGCCAGCGCCGTTCGGGCGGGGCCAGCTTCCAGCCGAACAGCAGATTGTCGCGCACGCGCCGGTGCGGGAACAGCCGCCCATCCTGCAGCACATAGCCGCAGGCGCGGCGTTCGGGCGCAAGGTCGATCCCGCTTGTGCTGTCGAACAGGACTTCCCCCGCAACCGCGATGCGCCCGCGCTTCGGCCTGACGAGCCCGGCGACCATGTCGAGCAGCGTGGTTTTCCCGGCACCCGAGGGGCCGAACAGGGCGACCAGCCCGGCATCGGACGCGAAGCTGGCTCCAATCGTGCGGCCGCCGCGCGGCAGCTCGACATCGACTTCAAACGACATGGTCGCCACCTTTTCGATCCGACCGGCGCGACAGCCATTCGGACAATGCCAGCGCCGCTAGCGAGATCGCCACCGAAATCAGCGCCAGCCGTGTCACCGCAGCCTCTCCGCCGGGCACTTGCAGGGCCGTGTAAATGGCGAGCGGCAGGGTGCGCGTTTCCCCTGGAATGTTGGAGACGAAGGTGATCGTGGCGCCGAACTCCCCCAGCGAACGGGCGAGGCCCAGCACCAGCGCCGCTATCACCCCGGGCAACGCCAGGGGCAGGGTGATCGAGAAGAAGGTGCGCCATGGCCCGGCGCCCAGCGTGCGCGCCACGCCTTCCAGCCGGGGATCGACATTCTCGAGCGAAAGCCGGATCGCGCGCACCATCAGCGGCAACGCCATGACAGCCGCCGCCACCGCCGCGCCGGTCCAGCGGAAGATCAGCGTCACGCCGAACCACTCTTCGAGGAAGCGTCCGATCGGACCGTTGCTGCCGAAAGCGATCAGCAGCAGCCAGCCGGTCACCACCGGCGGCACGACCAGCGGCAGGTGGACCAGCGCATCGAGCAGGATCTTGCCCGGAAATCGCATGCGGGCGAGCAGCCAGGCCAGCGCAAAGGCAAGCGGCAGCGCAGCCGCCATGGCTACCGCGCTGACCTTCAGCGAGAGCAGCACGATTGCCCATTCCTCTTGTGTCAGCCAGCCCATGCGCGTCAGCCGGGCTCGAAGCCGAACCGGCGGAAAATGGCTTGGCCTTCATCGGAAAGGAGAAAGTCCTCGAAAGCCGCCGCATCTGGATGCGCCGACTGGGCGAGGCGGGCGACCGGATAGGTGATCGGGCTGTGGCTGTCGGCCGGAAAGATCGCGACGACCTGCACCTTTGCATCCGCCCTTGCATCGGTCGCGTAGACAATGCCCAGCGGTGCTTCGCCGCGGCTGACCAGCGTCAGCGCCACGCGGACATTCTCGCCCACGGCCAGCTTGCCGGAAACCTCCTCCCATAAACCCAGGGTGGATAGCGCCTCCTTGCCGTAGCGGCCCGCGGGGACGGAATCGGGATCGGCCATGGCCAGCCGTCCCTCGCCCAGCTCGCGGGCGAGCGGGAAGCCGGGGGAAAGCGCGATCGATCGCGCCTCTGCTGCAGGAGCAATCAGCACCAGACGGTTGCCGGCAAGCGTGGCGCGCGTGCCGGCAGCGAGGCTTCCGTTAGCCTCGATCGCATCCATCCATTGCTCATCTGCCGAAATGAACAGGTCGCCCGGTGCGCCGGCCTCGACCTGGCGGGCCAGCGCGGACGATGCGGCGAAGGAAAGGGAGGGGCGTGGATGGCCCTGCGCCTCCCAGCTATCTGCAGCCTCCTCCAGCACTTCCTGCAGGCTTGCCGCTGCCAGGATCAGCGGACCCGATTGCGGCTGCGACCCGGCGCTGCAGCCAGCGAGGAGGAGCGCAAGGAGGAAGGGCAGTATGCCGGTGCTACGCATGATATCTGAGCGTATATACAGATGGGCTCAAGACGGGAAGTGGTGATCGACAAGAATGTTCGACCTGTTGCGTTGCAGCAATAGAGGGTGTTCTTGGTCACGATTCCCTGCATATCAAGAGGGAAATCGTCCGACAGATAAGATGCTGCAGGTGCACAGAATCTGGGTTTCGGGCCGGTGGAGAGCTACGGTCTGACCGGACCTAAATTATATACACAAAGATATAAGAATGGATGTCGTTTCTCCCGTCGAGGCCAAAATCGCCCGAAATACCCGTTGGGCCTGGTCTGGCGCCAGCCGACAGCCCTGACCCCAGCTGGGATTTGTCCATAAGAGACGAGCTGCCCCACGGCTTCCCGCTCCGCCATCTGCTTCCGCAAACGGTCACCCTTTTCAGGCGGTGTTCCTATCCGGTGAAGCCGTCCTTGCGGAAGATTTCGCGGCCGCGGCGGAACATCACCAGAAGCTCCAGCGTCTCGGGGTGGAAGAAGGCCTCGATCGCCTGTCCCTGCTCGTTGCGGGCATAGACCTCGTAGCAATCGCCCTGCACCAGCACTTCGAGCACTTCCCACCCGCGCTGCCAGGCCTTGCGGCTGACGGCGCGTTCGGGCTCCCAGTTCTCCTGCGGTCCGGCGCCGCAAGTCACGTCGCCATCCGCAAGAGCCGGTTGCGCGAAAGCGAGCGCACTTGCCGCGGCGGCGAGCGCGAGGCTGTTCCTGGAGAAGCGGTTCATGCGGTCTGTTCCCTGTTCCGATGTTTGCGAATGCGGCGCAGGTCCAGCCGCAGCGTCCAGACGATCAATAGAGGTGCAAGGTGAACCAGCGCTGGCCCGGCATCGCGGTCGAGCAGCCACCAGTGGATGCAGGCGAGAAGGTATGCGGGATAAACGCCTTGCTGGATGCGTTTCCAACTGCGGCCCAGCCTTCGCATGGCCCGGTCGGTACTGATCGACGCCGCTGCCAGCATGAAGGCAAAGGATAACCAGCCCGTCCAGATCGAGGGGAGGGGCAGTTCGTCGATCACATAGGCGAGTGCGCCCATGTCGATGAAATAGAAGGCGAGGTGCAGCGCGCCATAGCAGAAGGCGGCGACGCCCAGATTGCGGCGGATCGCCATCCATCCGCGCAGGAAGCGGTTGGGGCCGAAAATGTCGGTCATCGGCCCCACCAGCATAGCCAGCAGCATCAGGCGCAAGGCCGTCTCCCCGCTGGGGTGGTACATATGCATGGCGAGCGCTTCGCCGCTGGCATATTGCCGCAGCATCAGCGCCGTCGGAACCGCCAGCAATAGCCACAACAATATGCGCCGCCAGCTCATGCCGGGTCAGACCTGCGCCCAGCGGCGCAGCAAATTGTGATAGACATGGATCAAGCGATCGACATCCGGATCCTGCTTGTCGCGGCCGACGGAGAGCGACTGGATCGACTGGTCGAGATCGAACAGCATCGAACGTGCAGGCGTGTCCGCCACGGCGCTCTGGATCCAGGTTATCGCGCAGATACGTTGGCCCTTCGTCACGGGCATCACCTGGTGCAGGCTGTTCGAGGGGTAGAGCACGATGTCTCCGGCGGGCAGCTTCACTTCCTGCGCGCCATATTCGGTTTCGACGACCAGCTCGCCGCCCTCATATTCGTCGGGCTCGGAGAGGAAGATCGTGGCGGAAATGTCGCTGCGGATGGTGATGTCCGCCTGTGGCACGCGCATCAGTGCGCTGTCCACATGGCAGCCGTAATGGCCGCCATCCTGGTAGAGGTTGAAGACCGGTGGGAAGATCTTCTCCGCCAGCGATGCGGAAATGAAAGTGGGGTTGCGGCCCAGCTTGGAGAGCAGGCCATTGCCCCATTCACGCGCTTGCGGATCGGTCACGCCCAGCTGGAGGTTCTGCTTGACCGAGACCGAGCGCGTGCCGGCCGTCTCCGCGCCATCCTTCCACGCCGCGCCAGAGAGCTCGTCGCGCAAGGCGGCGACCTCATCCGTCGACAGGAGTCCTTCGATCGTCAGCAGCATGGCAAATCCGTGAATTCTCAAAAAGGCGATGGCGGGGCACCCATCGGGCACCCCGCCATAACCAAGGTCAGGCTAATGCCCGATCAGAAGCGACCGGTCAGCGTCAGCGTAGCGCGGCGCTCGTCACCCTTGTAGAGGAAATGTCCGCTGCGGTAGCCCGCAAGGTAATAGTCCTCATTGCCGATGTTCGTCACGTTCACACGGGCCTGCAGCGCATCGTTGACACGGTAGGTCGCGAAAGCGTCGAACGTCCAGTAGTCCGGCACGCGATAGGCATAGACGTCCAGCGTGGAGTCATAGCTCGCCGCATCGTCCGGCTGGCCCGTGAACATCTCACCCTTGTAGGTGGCCGATGCACCGAAGGCGAAGGCCGGCGTCGCCTGGTAGCGCAGCTGGGCGTTGAACTGCTGGTTGGAGAAATTGGACAGGCGCAGGCCGATATCGGCCGGATCGCTTGCCTCCAGGACTTCGGACTCCATGATCACGCCCGAAACCTGTGCCATCAGCTTGTCGGTGATGTTGCCGACCAGGCCGATTTCGATACCGCGAACACGGTTCTTGCCGGTGTTGAGCGAGCCGCCGGCTTCATAGCCCGAGCCTGCGGATTCGAAGATGCCGTCCTTGGTGATCTGGAACAGCGCGCCGGTGACCAGCAAATGGTCATCGAACAGGTCCCACTTGGTGCCAAGCTCGAAGCTGGTCGAGCTTTCCGGGCTGCCATCGCCAATATCGGTGCCGTCGGCCACGCAGATACCGCCATAGCCGCAATTGCCGCCGAGGTCGGACTCGCCGCCATTGATGTTCTTGGCCGTGCCCCAGGTGAAGTAGACGATGCCTTCCTCATGCGGCTTCACCGTGATCCCGGCATGGCCGTTCCACAGCGTGTCCTCATATTCATAGAGCGTCGGCGTGGTCGCGCCGCGACCAAGGACCGCGTTTGCATATTCGAAGGAATCGAGACGGATGCCGCCATTCAGCGTCAGCCACTCATTCACCTCGACCGTGTCCATGAGGTAGACGGAGAGCGTCTCGACGCTCCAGTCGCTGTCGATCCCGCCGCGAACGATATTGCGTTGCAGAAGGTTGTGGATCTGGTCCTGGCCGAAGATCACGTTGCGGTTCTCATCCGTGATGCAATAGTTCGGGCTGAGGCCGCCGCGTCCCGGCGTTTCGCAGTTGGTGGCGCCGTTGTTGGTGACATCGAACGTGCCGTTGGCGACGTTGTAGTCCGAATACTCTGCCCCGATGATCGCCTGATGATACAGCGCGCCGGTGTGGAAGTCCGCAAACAGGTTCAGCTGGTTCACGAAGTAATCGACTTCCTGGTAGCCCTGGTGCGTGCTCAGCGTCACTTCGCCGAACGTCATCGCATCCGGATCGTACGCACCGCCGCGCAGGCCGGTGAGGACATAGCCGTTCTCGGTCTCGCCATAGCGGGTCGAGTTGCGCAGCGTGAACGTGTCCGACAGTTCCCAGGTCAGGCGACCGGTGAAGGTGTCGACATCGGAAGTCAGGAAGTCTTCCGCCTGCGCGTAGTTCGGCACATCGTCCCACGGATCATAGACGGTAACGTCGCTCGGGCCGGTGCCGGTCGGGCGCGGCACATAGCCGCCGATATCGGGAATGTCGTCCGCCGACAGGTGGTAGTAGTCGAGCAGGATTTCGAACGTGTCGGTCGGCTGGAACAGGGTGGAAAGCGCCACGCCCCAACGCTCGCGATCGGAGAAGTTGCGGTTGGGGATTTCCTGGTTCGCATAGAGGCCGTTCACGCGCACCGCCACATAGTCGCTGACGCGGAAGTTCGCATCCACCGTGCCGCGATAATACTCGTCCGTGCCCACGCCCAGATCGACGCGGGTGAAGTTGTAGTCCGTGCTCGCCTGCTTGGTAATGGAATTGACCGCACCACCGGTGGAGCCGCGACCGGCGAAGCTTGCGCTGGGGCCCTTGGTGATCTCGATCTGCTCAACCGCGAAGCTTTCGCGGGTGGTCATGCCGGGATCGCGCAGGCCGTCGACGAACACGTCGCTGCGCGCTTCGTGGCCGCGGATGATGTAACGGTCGCCAAAGGCGTTGCCGTTCTCGCCCGTGCCGACGGTGACGCCGGGCTGGTTGTCGAGAATGTCGCGCAGGTCCGTCTCGCCCGATTCCTCGATCTGCTGTTCGGTCAGGACCGTGATCGTCGCAGGCGTTTCGGCCAGCGGCTGGACGCGGCGCGGGTCGCCCGAAACGCGGGCCTTATAGGGCGCGCCATCCTGTGTGTAGGGGTTGGAATCGGCGGTATAGTCGCGGATTTGCAGCGTTTCGAGCTGCACTTCCCCAGCCTCTTCCTCCTCGCTATTGTCCTGTGCATGGGCCGGCATGGCCAGCATCGCGGCGGATACGCCCAACGCGATTGCCGAGCCGGAACGGCGCAGGCTGGCGGGCCTCTTGATACTAGTAGTGCGTCGCATTCTCAATGTTTCCCTCTGGTTATTCCCATGTTCTGTGAAGATGCCGCTATTTACGGCTTAGCGAATATTCGATGGGCAGGCTGATGGTGACGCTGTCGCGCTCCATCGAGCGGGGCATCGCCGGCAGCGGCGAAACCCGGCGAAGCAGGGCGATGGTAGCCTCGTCCAGAGCCGGATGGCCGCTGCTGTTGCGGATGGCGATATCGGTCACGCGCCCGCGCCGGTCGACCGTGAAGCGGACGGTGGGTGTACCCTGCAATCCGTCGCGGCGCGCCTCTCGCGGGTAACGCTTGTTGCGCTCCAGATGGGCGGCGACCAGCGCATACCAGTCCGACTGTTCCTGCTGCGCGCGCGGATCACTGCCGGGCCCCGTTCCGCTATTGGCCGTCGCGGTAGCAGGAGCCTGCGATTGCGCGCGCGGGGCGGAAAGGCGCGGAGCAGGCGTTACTGGTTGCGGAACATGCTGCGCGCGCGCCGCCAGACGGACGGGCTGCGGTGTTGGCAGCGTGACCGGATCGGGCGGCAGTGGAGCGTCGATGCGCGGCGCCTCGATACGCGGCACAACCATTTGCGGCAGTTCCTCGGCCAACGGCTGCGGCGCGTCTTCCGGCTGCGGAGCTGGTGGCGGAGCCGCGCCGGCGGCCAGCTCTATCACCATGACCGGGTCGGGCAGGGCAACGGCCTGTTCACCGCGCTGGATCGCCAGCACGCCGCCCAGCGCCAGATGACCGGCAGCGGCCGCGCCAAGGGCAAGGCGCCAGTTGGGAACGATCCCGGGAAGGATGCCCGCTGCGCTCACTGCGGATCGGTTCCTTCCGCCCCTACCAGCGCGACGCGGAGGTAGCCCGATGCACGCAAATCGTTCATCGCCTGCATCAGTTTGTCATAGGAAACGGAGCGATCGGCGCGCAGGAAGATGCGCTGTTCGCGGTCCTCGCCGGTCAGGCGCGTGATCTCTGCACCCAGCTCGCCCATCGGCGTCTCCCGGTCATTCACTGTCACGCGGCCATCGGCCTCGATCGTCACGAAAACGGGCTGATCCGGTCGCGGCGCGCTCTCGGCATTGGCAACGGGCAGGTCCACCCGCACATCGACCGTGGCGAGCGGGGCGGCGACCATGAAAATGATCAGCAGCACCAGCATCACGTCGATAAAGGGCGTGACGTTGATCTCGCCATTCATCGGCAGGTCGCCGTCATCCGAAGTGCCGAGGCGGAATGCCACGCGCTCAGCCCTCCACCCTGGCGACGCCGCGCGAGAGGTCGCGCGATGCGATGTTGAGGATGGCCGCGGCGCGGTCAGCCGCCAGCGCGCGCTGTTCGGCAACCTGGCGGGCGAAGTGGTTGTAGACCACCACGGCGGGAATGGCGGCGAACAGGCCGACACCGGTCGCCAGCAGCGCCTCGGCGATACCGGGCGCGACCACGGCAAGGTTGGTGGTCTGGTTCTCGGCAATACCGATGAAGCTGTTCATGATGCCCCAGACGGTGCCGAACAGGCCCACGAAGGGCGCGGTCGCACCGATCGTGGCGAGCACATGGACGCCGCGCGCCAGCTTGCGGCCGGTGGCGGCTTCGATCCGGGCGAAGCGCGTGGATATCCGCTCGCGAATACCGTCCGCATCGTCCAGTGCATCGGCGGAGAGCTTCAGTTCCAGCTCTGCGGCATCGAGCAATTCGGCGGCTTCAGGCGCCTGCTTACGCGCATCGTCTAGCGTGCGGGCCTGCATGATCGCGGCGTTGAGGCGCTTCTGCGCGGCGCCGACCTTGCGCAGTTCGACCATCTTGGCGACGAACACGGTCCAGGTAACGATGGATGCGATCACCAGCCCGATAATGACAAGCTTCACCACCCAATCCGCCTGCGCGAACATGGATCCGACCGAGAGCTGCTCCGGCACGACCGGCGCAGCGGCCAGATGCGCGGGTGAGGCAAGTATAATGCAGATTGCCGCTGCTACCGCTTTGCTGCTTCGGTTCAAATTCATTGAACAGTCCGTCCCTCACTGATTCGAGGGCGATCTACGGTTATTGCGAAACATTTGCAATAGAGTCTGGTCTCAGTTGCTCACGATAGCGACCGTGCGTCTACAGCGCGCTACAAGTGGAGTGGGGACTCAGTCGTGATTTGCTGCCCCGAAGAGCTGGCTACGTCCGGCCTCTCGGGCCGGCGATTGCTGGTGGCTAGCGCAGCCGTTCCACCCGTGCGATCAGGTTCTGCTCCTTCAGCAGCATCCGATAGCCGCCCGACCAACTACCCCACAGTTCCACCGCGATTTTTTCGTCCCGGGGAAGTCGCAACCTTTGCGCATCGCCGCCGGTTTGCTGCCAAACCTGGCCATTATCGAGCTGGAACATCATGCGGCCCGGTACGCGTTCGCGGAAGTCCACGACGGTTGCCTCGAAGCGTTCATCCTCCACCGAATTCGAGAAATCGCGCTGGCGGACGGCGATCTGTTCCTCGCCCAGCTGGGCCAATCCATTGGCGGGCGCGGCAGGTGCCAGCGGAGGAGGTGCCGGAACTTCGGGGGGCGTTTCGGCGGGAGTCGCGCGGGCCAGCGCTTCCTCGGCAGCAAGCAGGGCCTGGTACAGGCACTCTATGCGCTCACTATCGCTCGGCAGCGCCATGCAGCGCTCGGCCGTCTCGCTCTGCGCCAAGGCGGGGGCAGTGATGAAAAGGCTCGCCCCCAGGAGCGTGCCGAAAACTGTTGTGATGGAGCGCACTGCTACCTCCTGCGCCGGAACTGCTGGTATCGGTCATCCGCTTTCGGGGTCCCGGCTGGCCCGGCTGCGGATAGGGCATTCCCAAAAAAATAGGCGGCGGCTTTTGGTGGGAGCCCGCCGCCTATTTCAGGGAGGATCTTCCTCAGAACGTCATCTGCGCTCCGATATAGAAGTTCCGGCCGAGCGGGTTGTAGACCCCGCCGCCTGCCCGCGTGGCCGCACGCGGATAGTCGGAGGCATCGGGATCGCCGCCCGACAGCGGCGGAGCGCGGTCGAACAGGTTCTCGATACCGGCGCGCACCAGGAAGTTCTCGTTCACACGATACGACCCGCTGAGCGCGAAGGTGTCATAGGAGCTGGGCACGCCGATCGTGTCCGTATCCGGGGTGGTGGCAGCTGCCCCGGATTCGATCGACGGCCAGTGCTGCCAGCGCAGCGTGGCGTTGAACGGGCCTGCGAAGTAGTTGAGCGTGGTGAATACACGGTAGTCATAGCCCATGCATTGCAGGCCCAGCGCGCAACCCTGCGTGCCTTTCCAGTCGATCGGATCGGACGTGGCCGAAGCCTGCGTCTCTTCCTTCAGGTTGATGTTGGCCAGCACCGTCAGGCCGATCCCGCCGGGAATGGCATCCACACCAAGTTCGTCGAAACGGCCGTTCCAGCTCAGCTGCACATCGATGCCGCTGGTCTTGATGCTGCCTTCATTGGTCGGCGCGCGGAAGATCGCCGCCGGTTCGCCCGTGGTCGTATCGCGCTCCAGCCGCTGGCATTCCAGCGAATTGGGATCGCCCGCCGTGTTGAAATCGGGATCGAGGCACTCGCGGAAGATCGTGTCCGCATCCTTGAGTGCGATCAGGTCATCGATTTCGATATGGTACCAGTCGATGCTGGCACGCAGGCCCCCGAACACCGGGTCGGTGGTCGGCGAATCGATCACCAGGCCGGCGGTCCAGGTCTTGGCGGTTTCCGGACCGATATTGGGGTTGCCGATATTGTTCGGCACACCCACTCCGCCAGCCGTCGGCTGGTCTGCCACCGGACGACCGTAATATTCCTGCGACCCGGTCGAGCCCATCAGCGAAGTACAGATATCCTTGGTGAAGGCCGCACCCGTCGCGCCGTTGACATTGGCATCGGGATTGGCGCTGTAGGGACCGTCCTCGTTATTCTCCGAACACTGGTCGCCATATTGCGTGGAGAGGAAGGCGAAGACCTGCGTGCCTTCCAGGAACAGCTCGCCGATATTGGGTGCGCGCGTGGCCCTGTTATAGCCGCCGCGAACGCGCGCCCAGGGCGTGAAGGCCCAGTCGAGCAGGACCTTGTAGGTCTCCACCCCGCCGATCGTGCTGTAGTCCGAATAGCGCCCGCCAAGCTCGAGATTGAGCTCGTGGATGCCCGGCACGTCACGCACCAGCGGCACCAGGAGCTCGCCATAGACTTCCTTGACGTTGTAGCCGCCCTGTGTGCTGCTTTCCGGACGCCGGCCCACGACACCGTCGAGGAAGTTCTCGAAGCTCGTCTGCGAATCCGTGCGGTAGATGTACTCATATTCGCGCCACGCACCGCCGACCGCGAATTGCAGGGCCCCGGCCCACATCTCGAAGGCGTTGCCCGTCAGGTTGATCTCGGCCGCCTTCTGGATGAGGTTGGTGGTGTTCTGCAGATTGACGTCGATCGCCGCGATGCAGTCCTCCGAAGGCGTGAAATCCTGGATCAGCGGAAGACCGGTGGTGCAGGTCGCGCTGCCGCCCGAATTGCCCCCGCGCTCCGTATTGTCCTGCGCCGCAAAGCCACGGCCGAAATTGGGCGCGGAGGCCACCGCACGCCAGCTTTCGCGCGACAGGAAGCCCTCGTAGATCGCCACCGTCTCGGTTTCGCCATAGGCATAGCTTGCATCCCAGAACCAGCCATTGGGCAATTCGCCTTCGAGGCCGGTCAGGAGCTGGTAGGTGGTCGTGTTGTTGAAGGTCTGGCGTGGCGGCAGGAAGTCCAGCGCCGTCTCGATCTGGATATCCGCATTGGGGTTGTTGCGGCTGTTGAGCAGCAGTTGCACTTCATCCGGCAGCGGGAACACCTCGCTCTCGGTACAGCCGCCCATCTCGGGGCAGTTCAGCCCGTAATTGCCGCCCGACAGGTAGAGGGCATTGGTGGTGCCATCGCCATTGAGCGAGCTGGGAATCCCGAGCGCCTCATTGCCCTCATAAATTTCCGAACCATAGGGAATGTCCACCGAATGCGCGCCCACGGCGGAGCCGAAGCCCAGCAGCGTGCGGTTCTTGGTGCGGCTGAAGGTCCCCTGCGCGAACACGGTGATTTCCGGCGTCAGGTCGTAATCGCCGCGGCCGAAGAAGGAATAGCGGCTCAACGGGATGGAGATCAGCGATTCCAGCTGGTTCTCGTTGATCGACCCATCCGCGTTGAACTTGCGGTAGGGCGCATCGCCATAGCCATCGAGCGTGAACGGCCCGTCATACTTGTAGGCGCCCGGAGCGCTGGCACCGGCGCTGAAGAAGCCCGCGGCGCCGGTGAAAACCGTGCCCGTCCCGTCAGGCGTGGGATTGATGAACCACTGCGCGTTGCGCGGGATCGTGCCGGGTTCGAGACCCGGGAAGATTGAATCGATGGCAGCCTGGCTGGGCCAGCCGCCCGGCCCGCCGGGCTGGGGCACGATCTCGGTTTCGCCGAAGAAGAACTCGGTGCCGGGTACATTCGGGCTGGCTAGTTCGTCGCGGCGCCATTTGCGGTCGATGGCAAGCGCAGAGCCGCGCTCGGAATATTCCGCACCGAACATGACATTACCGCGACCGCTGGCGTAGTTGGTGCCCCACAGGCCCGAAACGCGATAGGTTTCGCTGTCGCCGACTTCGGTGATGCCGTACTGACCGTCGACAGTAAGGCCGTCGAAATTGTCCTTGAGAATGAAGTTGACCACACCGCCCACGGCATCGGCGCCATAGACTGCCGAGGCACCGCCGGAGATGATCTCCACGCGCTGGATTGCTGCGGAAGGGATCGAGTTGGTATCGACCACCAGGGCAGCGTTGACCGGCTGCGCGCGGCGGCCGTTCAACAGCACCAGGTTGCGGTTCGGCCCCAGACCACGCAGGCTGACCGTCGAAGCACCGACCGTGTTGGTGGCACTGTTCTGCACGTCGGTGGTGGTGAACTGGGTGACTGCCGGTACGAATTGCGGCAGCCGGTTCAGGATGTTCTCGACCCCGATCGAGCTCGTATCCTCGAAGGTTTCGGCATCGACCGTGACGATCGGGCTGTTGGCTTCGAAATCGCGGGCACGGATACGCGTGCCGGTCACGACAATGGAGTTTTCACCTTCCTCGATCTCGTCGAGTACCGATCCTTCTGCGCTATCCGCCACCTGCGCATAGGCAGGATTGGTCAGTCCCAGCGCCCCGCAGCCAGCCATCAGGGCGGCCTTGAGGCACAATTGGCGATCCGCAAACTTCATAATATTCTCCCCCTCAATTTTTTGGCGAAGAGAAGAAAGTTTACCTATAGATATTTAAGGCGCAGAAGTATGTTATGAGAATTCCATGTAAAAATGGACTCATTTCATTAAAGTCGGCTCACCTTGATCAGGTGATATTTATGATTCTTGGCCTAAAAGGCCTGTATTTCTGCGCTTTAGCGTCTAATTGGTTTCTCTCCCCGCCTTCGCGATTGATTTTCTATCGCGGAGGGTTGAAAGAGAGCAACGCATCGGGTGCTTATATTGAGCTATAAGAAGGTCCCGATATAGTGGATCGGCATGGTCGCGGCGCCGGCACGCGGCAGCAGGTCGCCGGCCTGCCCTGGAGAGTGTATCGACGTGAGCGAAGACATCACATTCTGCCAATTGCGCACCTTCGTCTGCGCGGCGAAGCTTGGCAGCTTCGTGAAGGCGGCAGAGAGCCTGGGCATTTCCCAGCCGGCAGTAAGCGATCAGATCAGTACGCTGGAGAAGCGTTTGCGCGCGCCGCTGTTCCACCGCCGCAGGGGTACCACGCCGGTCCTCACCGCGCGCGGATTGGCGGTGCTGCAGGACGCGGAGGCTATCCTCGATGCCAGCGAAAGGATGCTGCGGAACAGCGATGGCGATTCCGACCGAGAGACGATCCGGATGGCCATCGGGCCGCATTTGCGGGACAAGTACTTCAATCCGTTGGTCAGCGAGGTTTATCGTCACTATCCCCATGCGGATATCGAACTGCACTCCATGCGTCCTTACGAAGACGCCATGCGGCTGCTGAACAGCGGCGATCTCGATATTATCGTGTCCACGGTTCTTGCCGGTGAGAACGCCATTCCCGAGGACATCAGGGTCTGCGATGTGGACGTGGCGCTCGTCGCCTCACCCGACCTTGCGGCTCGCATCGCAACGGGCGAGGCGCGGCTGGAGGAGCAGGACCTGCTGGTGCCGTTCAATCGGGCGCAGCGCTCGGCCCGCTGGATCAGCCAGTCGCTGAAGGAGGCCGGTCTCCACTTCCTGCGCCCTCCGCGCTTCCTCAACAATGGCGACATGGTGCAGCGCCTTGCCTGCGAGGGGCTGGGCGTGGCCTATCTGATGCCCGAAACCATCGAGAAGGAACTGGCTGAAGGCACGCTGGAGGTGCTCGATGTCGATCTGCCGCCGCTCACACGCGTGCTGGCAAAGGCGCCCGGCGGCAGCCGCGTCAATTCCTTCATCGAAAGCGAGCTGCGCGCGGCACTCACCGGAGCGGCGCGACCGGCTTAGGCGAAAAGGCGGGCGCGGCTCCGGTATCAGATATAAGGATTAGCCTATTGCTCGTATAAGGGTGGCCGGTGTTGCTTGGTGCAGGGTGGACCAGTAATTCCTGCTCGAGGAGAGAGTTCGCCGCGCGCTTGATCGCAGGACAGTGCAGCCCGGCGTGCTAGAGGAGGGGCGGTAGCGTTGGGCATGGATCGTATATCCACAAGACGAAAGAGGTTGGGCCAGGCGCTGATGATCGGCGCCGGAATGGCGGCGCTGGCAATTGCACCGGCATCCGCGCTGGTTGCCCAGGCTGGGGGAGCGTCGCCGACCGAACTGTTCTGGGGCGAATTGCACCTGCATTCGAACCACTCGCTCGACGCCTATATCACCGACAATACGATGGTCACGCCGGACATGGCCTATCGCTATGCCCGCGGCATTCCGATCGAGCAGCCCGGTCTCGACCGCAAGATCCAGATCCGCCGTCCGCTCGATTTCATGGCCGTCACCGATCATGCGGAGATGATGGGGCTGTTCACCCTGCTCAACCGGGCGGATGAAACGCTGCTGGCGACGCCATGGGGCCGCCGCGCCATGGCGGCGCATGTCCGCGATCCCGCGCGCGGGGCGATGAGTGTGACTACGGCCGGTATGGCTGGACCTCCCGTGCCCGAGCTGCAGGAGATGATGGGCGAGATCTATTCCGATGCGGTGCGCAGCACGGCATGGGCGGTGGAGATCGAGGCGGCAGAGCGGAACTACGTGCCGGGGACCTTCACCACCATGTTCGGCTGGGAATGGTCTTCAGTCGTCGATGGCGGCAAGAACCTGCACCGGATCGTGCTCGCCAATACCGATGGCGAAGGCGCGGGGAGCTTCATTCCCTATAGCAGCCAGGACAGCCAGCGGCCGGAGGATCTGTGGTCGTGGATGTCCTCCACGCGTGACCGCACGGGGATCGACTTCATCGCCATCCCGCACAATTCGAATATTTCGGGCGGGCTGATGTTCCAGATGACCGACAGCGACGGTCGGCCGATTTCCGCTGCCTATGCCCGCGCCCGGCAGCAGTGGGAACCGCTGGTGGAAGTGACGCAGGCCAAGGGTACGTCCGAAGTGCATCCCGAGATTGCGCCGAACGACGAGTTCGCGGACTTCGAGATCCGCCGCAAGCTGCTGATCGGCACGCCGACGCCAGCGGACGAGGGCGACTATGCCCGCTCCGCGCTGCAGCGCGGGCTGCAGATCCAGGAGCGCACGGGGGTCAATCCCTACAATTTCGGCATGATCGGTTCGACCGACAGCCATACCGGCCTCTCCTCGGTGCAGGAGAGCGATTTTTACGGCAAGCTGGTGTCGGACATTCCGCTCAGCTCGCATGTCATCGGGCCACGGCCCGTAATCTTTCCGGCGTGGGAAATGGGCGCTTCGGGTCGCGTTGCCGCCTGGGCAGAGGAAAATACCCGAGAAGGTATCTTTGCCGCCCTGCGCCGGAAAGAGGTCTATGCCACCACCGGCCCGCGCATCGCGCTGCGCATGTTCGGCGGGTTCAACTTCTCGGCCAGTGATGCCGATGCACGCGATATCGCGGCGCTCGGCTATGCCCGGGGCATCCCGATGGGCGGTGACCTGACCGCCGCACCTGCAGGCCGCGCGCCGAGCCTGCTGATCCTTGCCGCCAAGGACCCGCTCAGCGGTAATCTCGACCGCGTGCAGGTGGTCAAGGGCTGGGTCGACGCCGACGGCGAGGCGCATGAGCACGTCTATGACGTCGCATGGTCGGACGATCGCCGCATCGGGCCCGATGGCAAGCTGCCCGCCGTGGGCAACACCGTCGATCTGGAAACCGGGCTCTACACCAACAGTATCGGCGCGGTGCAGCTGGCGACGGTGTGGACCGATCCCGATTTCGATCCGCAGCAGGCTGCCTTCTACTATGTCCGCGTGCTGGAAATCCCGACGCCGCGCCACTCGCTTCTCGACGCCATTGCGCTCGGCATCGATGTCGAGCAGACGGGGCAGCCCGCGACCATCCAGGAACGCGCCTACTCCTCGCCCATCTGGTACACGCCGGCCCGCCGATGAGTGTCATGCGCCGGCTCGCGCGGGAGCCGCTGGTCCATTTCGTGCTGCTGGGCGTGCTGCTGTTCGCCGTCTACGATGTCGTGAACGAGGACGACGCGCTCGATCCGCAATCGCGCGTGATCGAGGTCGACCGCGAAACGCTCATCAATTTCCTGCAATACCGCTCGGCGGCTTTCGAGCCGGGCTATTTCGAAGCGCAATATGACGCGTTGTCGGAAGAGCAGCGGGCTGAACTGGCGCGCTCCTATGTGCGGGAGGAGGCGATGGCGCGCGAGGCGATGGCGCTTGGCCTCGAAGAGAACGATTACGTCATCCGGCGGCGGCTGGTGCAGAAGATCGAGTACCTTGTGGCCGATACTGATATCGAACCGGAGCCGCCCACGGAAGACGACCTGCGGGCGTATTTCGAAGAGCATCGCGCGGATTTCAGCCTGCCGGCCGAATATACCTTCACCCATGTCTTCGCCGATGCCGAGATCGACCGTGCGGGCGGCCCGCAGGCCCATGCGCGGGCGCTGCTGGCGCGGCTGCGCGCGGATGGCGCCAACTTCAACGATGCCCCGTCCTATGGCGACCGCTTCCCCTACCAGCTGAACTATGTGCGCCAGAACCTGCGTCCGATTGCCGATGTCTTCGGCCCGGAATTCGCCGCCGCGCTGGACGCCATGACGCCGGACGAGACGTGGCAAGGTCCGGTCATGTCGCGCTTCGGTGCGCATCTCGTATTGCTGACCGATCGCGAGCAGGCCCGCGAACCTTCTTTCGAGGAAGTGCGTGCGCAAGTTGCCTCCGCCGTGCTGGAGGATCGCCGGACGAATACGCGCGAAGTCCTGCTCGATGAACTCGTCGACCAATATGATGTTCGTTACGCTGAGGGTATTCCGGAGCCATGAGGCGCTGGCGCGTCCAAGCGTTGGCATCTCTGCTGCTGGCCATTGTCGTGGCATTGGGCGCGGTTCCGGCACAGGCGCATGACGCGCGCCCGGCCAGCGTGTTGATCCGAGAGCTTCCGAACGACCGCTTCGCCATGCGCGTGCGCGCGCCGGGCAGCGTGGCCCTGGATAACCGCCCGATCCCCGTCGCACCCGGGGGCTGTACGCCGGTGAACCTTGGCGCAGAGGATATAGGCGACGTCCTCTCACAGGCCGTGGTCTCCTGTCCGGGAGGAGTGCAGGGCAAGCGCTTCGGCATTGCCTATCCGATATACAACCCGTCGCTCTCCACGCTCTTCCGGCTCGAACAGCTGGACGCGCCGCCGCTATCCGCGCTGTTGCCGCCCAGCGAAACAAGCTGGACGATCCCCGAACGCGCCAGCGTGCTCGAAGTCGTGGGCGACTATTTTCGTCTCGGCGTGCAGCACATTCTTGGCGGGCTTGACCACTTGCTGTTCGTTACCGGCCTGCTGCTGGTGGCAGGCACTTTTCGCCGCTCGCTGATCGCGCTGACGGGCTTTACGCTCGCCCATTCGATCACGCTGGCGCTGTCCACGCTCAACCTCGTGCGGCTGCCCGCGCCTCCGGTCGAAGCGGTGATCGCCCTGTCGATCCTGTTCCTGGCGGTGGAGATCGTGCGCGGGCGCAAGGACAGCCTGACTTTTCGCTATCCCGCGCTGGTGGCAACCTTGTTCGGCCTGCTGCACGGCTTCGGCTTTGCCGGCGTGCTGCGCGAAATCGGGATTCCGCAGACCGAGATCGCGGCGGCCTTGCTCGCCTTCAATGTCGGGGTCGAGGCAGGCCAGGTCGCCTTCGTGCTGCTGGCGCTGGCGCTCTACGCGCTGGTGCGGCGGGCCATGTCGGGGCTGGACCTTGCAGGACAGCGCGATCCGGGACCGGCGATCCGCCAGCTCTGCGCCTATGGTATGGGTATGGTCGCGGTCTTCTGGCTGGTGCAGCGGATGGAATCATTTGCATGAGGATGGCGGACAATGATCCGTCGCCCCGGCCCGCATAGCGGGGCAGGGGACAAGGAAGGGAGAGAGCATATGCTCCACACTGTTTCGAAACTGGCCATGGCCTGCGCCATGGGCGCAAGCGTCGCGACCATGCCTGCCATGGCCCAGTCGGCGGGCGAGCAGCGCCCCAACATATTGCTGATCATCGCCGATGACGTGGGGCTGGATGCGACCACCGGCATGTATCCCGGCATCGAGCAGGAGATGCTGGAGGCCTATGGCCCCGAAGGTCTCGACCATCCCGGCTACCTGAACATCGAGGGCAATCCTGCCTCCACGCCCGTGCTGGACCAGCTGGCGCGGGATGGCATGGTGTTCTTCAACGCCTGGGCGCAGCCCTTCTGCTCGCCAACCCGAGCATCGCTGCTGACGGGCCTCTACGCCCGCAACACCAATGTCGCGACCTATGCCGATGCGCTGAGCCAGCGGCATGACAGCTTCGTCCGCGACCTTGCGATGGACGGGAGTTACGTGACCGCCGCTTTCGGCAAGTGGCATATGGCGGGCCTGCCCAGCCAGAACGGGCCGGACTATCCCGGCATGAAGCCGAAGGAAGCGGGTTTCGACCTCTTCGTCGGCAATATGCACGCCGCCCTGCCGACCTTCTGGGACTACGAAACGCAGATGCAGGATTCCGGCACGCCGCCGGGCGAGTGGCGCAGCTACACTGCCGGGCCTGCCGAACTGCCGGGGATTGCGCCCAGCACCTATGCCGCGGTCCACAAGGGGCGCGACACGATCGACTGGATCCGGGCGCAGGAGGCAAGCGATCCCGACCGGCCGTGGTTCGCCTGGATGGCCTTCAACCTCGCCCATGCCACGATCATCCAGCAGCCCAGCGCGATGATGATCCCCAATGCAGATACGCTGGACGATGCGACCCGCGCCGAAATCGATGCCTGCGGCGGGGAGTACGGCACACAGAATGTCGGCGATTGCTCGCCCTATGCGCAGCTTCGGGCGATGACCAATTCGATGGACACGATCATCGGCCGGGTCCTGGACGAGGTCGACCGGCTCGATCCCAACACCATCGTCATCTTCGTGGGCGACAATGGCACGCCGATGTATGGCCGACCGGGCCTCGATTTCATCGACAATCTCTACATCACCCGCGAAGGGCGCGGGAAGGGCTCAGCCTTCGAAAGCGGCGCGCGCGTGCAGCTTGCCGTCCGCGGGCCGGGGATCGCGCCGGGGACAAGCAGCGACGAGATTACCCATGTCGCCGACCTCTTCCCCACCATCCTCGAGCTTGCTGGGCTCGCTGTTCCGGCAGAGGTCGCCAATTCGGACGGCAGCGCCAGCATCCCGCTCGACGGGGTGTCGATTGCGCCGATCCTGCATGGCGAGGCGGAGCATGTGCGCGATCCGTTGCGTGGCTTCGTCATCACCGAAAGCACCAATCTGATGCGCGATGGGCAGATGGTCGTGGGCGTGCGCAATGCCGGCTACAAGGTGGTATGCGTGGACGATGCGGGCAATTGCCTGCTCTACGACATGAAGCGCGACCCGCTGGAGGAATACCCGCTGGACCAGCCGGCAAGCTGCCCCGATGCGCTGGCCGGAGAGGAAAGCAGCCCCGGCTGGAGCTTCTGCTACCTGCAGGATATCGCCGCGCAGCGATCGATCCTGGCGCAACGTTAGGGCGTCATATGCAATCAGACATGCGGCGGCTTGAGGGCGGCCGGTTCCTGATGGGCTCCGACCGGTTCTACCCGGAGGAAGCGCCCGTTCGCGAGGTCGAGGTCGGTCCCTTCACGGTCGACATGGCACCGGTCACCAATGACCGCTTCGCCCGCTTCGTGTGGGAAACGGACTATGTCACGCTGGCGGAGAAGGCGCCCGATCTGGCGCACTATCCTGACGCCGATCCGTCACTGCTGGTGGCCGGCTCATCGGTGTTCACGCCGCCTGCGGTGCAGCCGCCTCTCAATGACTCGTTCGAATGGTGGTCCTGGACTCCGGGAGCCTGCTGGCGCCATCCGGAAGGGCCGGGCAGCTCGATTGCCGACAGGTCCGATCACCCGGTGGTGCATGTCGCGCTGGAAGATGCGCAGGCCTTCGCCGCATGGGAGGGCAAGCGCCTGCCGACCGAGGCGGAATGGGAATTCGCCGCACGCGGTGGCCTTGAAGGGGCCGACTATGCCTGGGGCGACGAGCTTGCCCCCGATGGCCGCATGATGGCCAATTACTGGCAGGGCCGCTTCCCGACGGAGAACTCGCTGGAGGACGGTTTCGCGCGCACATCGCCCGTCGGCCATTTCCCCGCGAACGGCTATGGGCTGTCGGACATGATCGGCAATGTCTGGGAATGGACCACCACGCCCTATGCCCCGGCGCAGAAGGAGGAGGGCGCCAGTTGCTGTGCGCCAGATGCGCGGATGGAAGTGGATCGCGAGCGCGAGGGGTACGCTTTCCATCTCATCAAGGGCGGATCGCATTTGTGCGCGGAGAATTATTGCCGCCGCTACCGACCGGCTGCGCGCTATCCGCAGTCGGTCGACACCAGCACGTCGCATATCGGTTTCCGGTGTGTCGTGGATGTTTAGAGCGTGAGACTGGCCTCTTCCTTGCATTTGAACGATAAATATATATATCGTGCATGTGAAAGGAGGCGTAATGGCTAGTCTACCGATCGAATTGCAGCCGGATGACGGCAAGCTGCTGACCTCCGCCATTGCGCGGATTGCGGAGTTCTGGGGGCTGACCAATGCGAAGTTGGGCAGTGTTCTGGGCCTCTCGGCTGCCACTGTGTCGCGCTTGCGGTCGGGTAAGGCGGAGCTGGACCCTGCCAGCAAGTCCTTCGAGGCGGCGCAATTCCTGCTGCGTCTGTTCCGCTCGCTCGACGCGATGCTGGGCAGTGACGATATGGCCGCGCGCGCCTGGCTCGCCACGCGCAATGTCGATCTCGACGCCAAGCCGATCGACCTGGTCGACAGCTTCAAGGGCCTGATGACGGTTTGCGACTATGTGGACGCCCACCGCGCTCGCGTCTGAATTCCGCCGCTATCGCCGGACCGTGTGGCGGGTGGTGGAAGCCCAGCACCGGATCTCGACCAATCGCCTTGCCGGCAATCTTGCCGAGCAGCAGCGGCTGGAGGAACTGGCAGACGCCGCCAAGCCGGACATGCCCAAGGCGGCGCAAGGCCTGCATTACCTGCTCGGCTCGCCCTTCCGCTATGGACACACGGTTGCCAGCCGCTTTCGCCGCGCCAATGAGCGGCCAGGTATCTTCTATGCCAGCGAGCAAGAGCGCACCGCCATCACCGAGACAGCATACTGGCGGCTCAAATTCTTCACCCGCTCACCCGGCTTCCTGCCTGGCAACCGCACCAGCGAGCATCTGAGCTTTTCCGTGCCGCTGTCAGTTGGGCGCCTGCTCGACACCACCAAGCCGCCGCTCGATGCAGACAAGCAGCGTTGGACCGATCCGGACGACTATTCCGCCTGCCAGGAGCTTGCGGGCAATGTCCGTGAAGCCAATGGACAGGCCATCCGCGCCCAGTCCGCGCGCGACCCCGAGGGGATCAATATCGCCCTGTTCGATCCGGCCTGTTTCGCGCAGAAAACGCCTGATCACGGGCGCAACTGGCACCTACGGCTCGAAGGCGAGAGGCTGACCGCCATCGCGCTCTTCCCGCATGACGAAGTTCTCGCCTTTTCGCCGCAGCAATTCGGGCTGCCTGCACTCGGCTGAGCTACCAGGAATCCTCGCGCGCCATCAGGTCCTTCAGCTTCACCAGCGCTTGCGCCTTCAGCTGGTGGACGCGCGGCACGCTGACTTCCAGCACCTGCGCGATTTCGGTAAGGTTCAACTCCTCGACGAAATAGAGCTGCAGCACCAGTTTCAGCCGGTCGGGCAAAGCCTCCATCGCCTCTCCCAGCCGCTCATTGTCCTGCAATTCGCACAGCACGGCAAAGGGATCGGGCAGGTCGGAGGCGAAGGCGGAACTGCTGTCGTCATAGCTTGTCTCCATCGAGACGAGCTGGATTTCCTCGGACAGGTATTGATCAAGCTCGCCGACGGGGATGGCCAGCTGCTCGGCCAGTTCCTCGCGTGTGGGTTCGCGTCCCAACTGCTGGCGCAGGCTGTCGCGCGCCTCGGCTGCTTGCCGCCGGCGTTTCACGGCATTGCGGCTGTCCGGCATCTGCTTGCGGATGAGGTCGAACATCGCGCCGCGCACGCGGATCTTGGCATAGGCGGCAAAGCCGTCCTCGCCCGGTCCCTCGTGATTGCGCGCGCATTCGGTCAGGGCAATGAAACCGGCCTGCATCAGGTCCTCGATCTCCAGCCCGTCGCGCCCCACGCCGTGGATATGCCAGGCGGCCTTGCGCACCATCGGCACGAAGCGCTTCACCCGGTCGGCGACGATATCCTGCGCGCGATAGGCGGCAGCGGCGGAGAAATTGCTGTGGTCGTGTTTCATGCGGCAAGCACCTCTTCAGCTCCTGCATCCGGCATGGCGGGCTGGTTCGCGGCGGCGAGGGCGGGCGCGGCAGGCGCGGCCTCTCCCCCGATCACGGCGATGACTTCGACCGGCTGGCTGGCCGGCAATTCGGTGATGGACAGCACCAGGCAGGCGGGCACACGCTGGCGCAGCAATGCGGTGAGCGCGCGGCGCGCGGGCGGCTGGACGATCAGCGCGAGGTTGCGCTCCGGGCCTGCCTCGGCGACGAGGGCGGAGACGCGCTCCCCGATCATGCGGGCACAATCGGGCTCGATTACCGGCTGCCCGGTCGCCGGGTCCTTCATCCCGCCCAGGATCGCGCTTTCGAGGCCTGCGTCGAGCGTCAGCACGCCCAGCGGCTGGTCCGGCGGACAGACCTGCCCCACCAGCCAGCTGCCGAGGTCGGCGCGGATATGGTCGACCAGCGTGTCGAAATCCTTGGTGACCTGCAGGCCCAGCGCGAGGCTGGAGAGCACGGGCAGCGGGTGGGAGAGGGTGATGCCATCGGCCAGCAACTGACGCAGCAGGCGCGTGATCGCGGCGAGCGAGAGCGGGTCGGGATGGATCGCCTCGACCAGCCCCGGCGCTTTGTCGCCCAGCGCATCGAGCAGTGCGCGCACCTCTTCGGGGCCGAGCAGCTGGTCGCCGCGCGCCTGCAGCAATTGGTTGAGATGGGTGGCGATGACCGTATCGGCCTGCACCGTCAGGAAACCCTCGGCGATGGCATGGTCGCGTTCGCCTGGAGAGATCCATAGGGCAGGGCAGCCGAAGCTGGGATCGCGCGTTTCCTCGCCCGAAAGGCCGTGGCTGCGCGCCACTTCGCCGGTATCGATGGCGAGGACGGCATCGGGGCGCGCTACGGCCCGAGCCAGCTCCACGCCGCCCAGCACGATGCGATAGGTATTGGCAGGCAGGTCGAGTGAATCGCGAATGCGGAATTGCGGGACGACGAAGCCGAAAGCCTTGCTCAGCTGCTTGCGCACACCGGTGACCGCGGTGACCAGCTGCGCGCCCTTGGCCTCGTCCACCAGGTGGATCAGGCCATAGCCGAGTTCGAGCGTGACCAGCGTCTGGTCGCTGACATCGGCGAGCTCGATGCGCTGTGGTTCATCCACCTCGGGCTCCACTTCGACCGGGACGGGTGCGTCCAGCCGTTTGCGCAAGGTGCGGTAGAGCCAGAAGGCGAGCGCGGCGGCGGGCAGGAAGACCATTTGCGGCATGGCCGGGACCAGGCCGATCGCGCCGAGGACCAGCGCCACCGGGAGCCAGCTGCCCGGCTGGCCGAATTGCCGCCCGATCTGGCCGACAAGGTCGCTCTGGTCGGTCACGCGGGTGACGATGGCGGCAGCGGCAATCGACAGCAGCAGGGCGGGGACCTGCGCCACCAGCGCGTCGCCCACGGCCAGCGTGATGTAGAGCTGCGCGGCCTCGCCTGCGGAAAGACCGTGCGTGATCATGCCGAGGGTGAAGCCGGCGATCACGTTCACCGCCAGGATCAGCAGCGCGGCGATGGCATCGCCCTTCACAAATTTGGAGGCGCCATCCATCGCGCCGTAGAAGTCGGCCTCGGTCGCGACTTCCGCGCGGCGGGCCTTGGCTTCCTGCGCCGTCATCAGTCCGGCGGCGATATCGGCATCGATCGCCATCTGCTTGCCCGGCAGCGCGTCCAGCGTGAAGCGGGCAGAGACTTCGGACACGCGGCCCGCGCCCTTGGTGATCACCACCATGTTGATGATCAGCAGGATGACGAAGACGAACAGGCCCACGGCGAAATTGCCGCCGACGAGGAAGGCGCCGAAACTCTCGATCACCTGGCCCGCCGCCGCGCCGCCTTCATGGCCATTGACCAGCACCACGCGGGTGGAGGCGACGTTGAGAGAAAGGCGCAGCAGCGTCGCAAACAGCAGCACGGTGGGAAAGGCGGAGAAGTCGAGCGGCTTGGCGGCATTGAGTGCGGCCATCAGCACGCCGATCGACAGGGCGATGTTGAAGACGAAGAAGGCGTCGAGAAGCACCGTCGGGATCGGCAGCACCATCATCGCGATCAGCGCGAGGATGCCGGTGGGCAGCGCCAGCGCACGCAGAGCTGTGGGGGAGAAGCCTTTGATCACAGTCCGAATGCCTCCATCCGGGCATAGGCCTTGCGGATATGGGCAAGGCCGGAATTGGTCTGGGTGTCAGCGCCGGTCAGCGCGAAGCTGTCGCGCAACGTGTCCGCCATGGACGTGCGCTGTGGCGCGTTCCCGGGCGGCGCGATGGGCGGCAGGCCGGGATAGGCGCGATCACGCCAGGCAGGTGGCGGCATACGGGATGAGGCGGGAATGGCCGGGAGCGGGGCAGGCGTGCCTGCCGCATAGCCATTGTCGGCCATGGCTCCCTCCACGCGGGTACGGACCAGCGCCATGACGTCCGCCACGCTGCGCTCGGCTCCGCCGCGTTCGTAGAAGATCGCGCGATTGGCGCTCGCCGCTTCGGGCAGCAGTCCGGCGGCCGGGCGGTCGGGATCAGTGGTGAGGGTGGTTAGGAAACGGCCCGCCGCTCCTGCGCCAAGGAAATGGGCGAGGTAGAGCTCGCTTGCATCGGGATCGCGGCCCAGCACGGGTTGCAGCGCTGCGCGGTTGTCGGTCGCCAGCGCGCCCGCCATCAGCGAGGCTGCTTGCGGGTCGAAGCGCAAATCCATGATTGCCTGCCGCATGGAGGGATCGGTGATGCGCGCGCGGCCGTTGCGCGTCTCGATCGCCTGCGCGATGCCGCCATAGCCCAAGGCATCGCCATGTTTGTCGAGCGTGGCGAGCCAGGTCTGGTCGATAAACTGGTAGAGGCCGCTGGCGCTGGACGTGCGCGCCTGCGCCATCGGGTCCATGCCGGATTCGATCCGCGCCTGTGCGAGGAGATAGGAGAAGTCGACGCCGGTGCGCCGCGCCGCCTGCGCGATCGCGGCATGCGGCGCGCGCGAGGCCATCATCGGCATGCCCGTGACGGCCGGGCTCATCATGCTGGGGTCACTCATCCGCCCACTTCCTTGCGATTACTCCAGTGGAGCCTTTTGCTCCTCCGGAACTCTCAGCAAGTTGCGTGCCATTTTCGCATATGGCGGATGTGGCGGAGCTCAGGCCCGCACGGCGGCTGGGTTGCTGTAAAGGGCGGGCGAGCGGGTCAGCGCATCGAGGCGCGCGGCGACATTGGCCGCCAGCAGGTTGCGGACCTTGCGATTGACCTCGTTCTGGTGCCGGGCGGCTTCGAGGAGGCCGGTGCATTCGCTGTCTATGTCCTGCGCGTTCTCGGCTTCGAGCACGGCGCAGAGCGAATGCTTCTGCGTGCTGGAGGCGAGCAGCGCATCCACGTCGAGGGCGGCAAGTGCTTGCCGCTCATCGTCTAGCACGGCAAGCATCTGCCGCAGGCTATCGGCAAGCGGGCGGGTCGTGGTCACGGAAGCGCTCACTGGCCGTTGCTCAGCATCAGGCGGGCAGCGATGATCGCATCGGTGATCTTCGCCGGGACGATCGGATAGCTACCATCGCGCAGGGCCTCGCGGATCTGCGCCACGCGGTCATTATCGACCGGCACGTCGCCAGCGGAAACGCGGGATCCGGTCTGCACCGCCACGCCCTTGTCGGCCACGCTCTCGGCCTTGGCCGTCTTCGCTTCGGGCCGCGCGCCGGACATGTCGCGGCCGGTGGGGCGGATCGTGCCCGGGCCGCTCAGCTTGGATACGTCGTAGAGGGACATGATCGTCGCTCCTTGTTGGTTCTCACCGCTCAGGACGGGTGCCGGAGGCGGGGTTTAAGATTTTCGTCAGTAAAATATTTCAGCCCAGCGGAATCACCGCGCGGCCGGGAGTATCGATACGGGCGCGCACCGCCTCGCGATTGCCTTCGGGCCGCACGCGGATCCATTCGCCTACGGAGCCATCTTCCAGCGCTTCGCCCTGCTGGCTGACGCTGAAGCCGCGGCCCTGGATGGTTATGGTGAGCACCTGTCCACGCTCGACGCCCGGCATACGCCGAGCCTGCGCCGGGGCGGCAGCTACGGCAGCGGTTACGCCACCGCTATTGACCGGCACGAAGATGCGCCAGCCCTGGCCAGCCGTGCATTCCACCCGCACCATGTCCGCTCTCACGCCATGCCAGGCGAGCGAAAGCTGCTGCGGGCAGGTCGAGAGGCGCAGGCGGCGATCGACCGGATGGCGCGCGCCGCCCGGCGTGCCGATGCCCGCGCCGGTGAAGGCGGCGACTTCGGCATCGATGGCACCGTGATCGATGAAGCTTTGCGCGGCAAGCGGCGCGGAGGCCAGCAGGCACAGCGCGGCAGGGCCGGTGAGGGCTGCGGTAAGGCGAGGCATGGATTGCATCTCCCGGAAGAGGTCAGTCATGCTCCGCTTCAAGCAAGCTGCGTGCCAGTTCCATGTTCCGATCATGCGCGAACAGAGCGATCACCTGCGAGCTTTCCGCAGGCTGCAGGATCACGCGTGCCTCCACACCCGCTTCGTGCGCTTCGGCCGCCCATTGTTCGGTCCGTTCGCGGATGGCGGGGCGATCTTCGGGGGCGTAGAAGCCCTGGATCGTTAATTGCTCGCCCTCCATCGGGCGATAGGCGGCGAGCCATTCGGAAAGCGGAGGCGCGCCGGGCGCATCGGCATGCACCGCGCTGGCGATGCCGGTCTCGATGGCTCCGCTGGCCGAGCGCGGCCTCGTGGCGGGCAGGTATTCATCCTCCGGCATCCCGGAGAGCCCTGACAGCGCCGTTCCCGTAAGCACGAAGAGGATCAGCGACAGGTCCGCCAGAGGCACCATCCATCCGGCTTCGCGTCCCGGCATCATGCGGCGACATCCCTGCCGCCGCCGCTCCTGCTCGCGGCGAGCGATAGCGAGGGCGGGCAACTCTCGCTCAGTTGCTCGGACAGCCAGTCGAACAATTGCTGGCGTTCCTGTTCCTCGCGCTCTCCGCGCCGGTCCACCGCGCGGGCGAGGGGATGGAAGACGAGATGCGCAAGCACCAGCCCGTAAAGCGTGGTGAGAATGGCCATGGCGATACCGGTCACCAGCGCCCCTTCCTCGCCCTCCACGCCCAGCTGCATTTGCGAGAGGGCCAGCAAGGTGCCGACCATGCCGAAAACCGGCGCAGCCTCGGCGGCAAGGCGGATCGGGCGCAGCGCTGCCTCGCAAAGCCGTTGGCGATCCTCGCGAAAGCGGCGATGCACGGCGAGCAGCGAATGCAGCGAACGGTCATGGATCAGCGCATTGGTGGCGAGGGTAATCTCGCTATCGGTGCTGGCGCAGGGGACGGAGCGGAGCAAGCCGTCGCGGCGCATATCCTCCACATTGCGGGCGATCTGCGCGCGGACTTTCTGCTGGTTGAAGGCGGGCGTGACGAGGCTGCCGATGGCCCGCGCGGCGGCACCAAGCTCGCCGCTGCCGCTGCCCAGCAGCACCGCCAACAGCGTGCCGCCCAGCACGATCACCGCACCGAGGCCATCCCACAGGGCCGAGATTTCCATGCCAAATGCTCCTTTGCCTGATCCAGAACGGCTGGCGCGGCGTGTGATTTAGAGGCGGCGGCATTTTGCCGGTGGCGGCAAGCGCTTGCCGCTTTCGCCCTGCCGCACGGGAGAGAGCGGCAGGGCAGGCGCAATTGGCACACCCCTTGCAGAACTGATCGCGCATGGGCGGCTCCCCCGTCCGGCTGCAAAGGAGACACACGATGAGCGAGAGGCTTTTCGGCATTCACGGCGCCGCGCTGGAATTGCGTTCGCACCGCATGGGGCTGCTCACCTCCAACATCGCCAATGCCGCCACGCCCGGATACAAGGCGCGCGACATCGATTTCGCCAGCGCGCTGGAAGCACGCACGGCGGGCGCAACGCGCGACGCCTCGATCGAGACCGCCACCCGCTATCGCATCCCCACCATGCCTTCGCTCGACGGCAATACGGTGGAACTGGCGAATGAGCAGATGGCCTTTGCCGAAAATGCCGTCGCCTATTCCGCCACGCTGACCTTCCTCAATGGCCGGGTGCAGACGATCACCCGCGCGCTGAAGGGAGAATGAGCATGAGCGGCCAGACCTCCCTCTTCAACATCGTCCAGCGCGGCATGTCCGCGCAGATGATCCGCATGAACGCGGCAGCATCCAATATCGCCAATTCGGGCTCCGTCGCCGGCAGCGAGGAGCAGGCCTATCGCCCCGTGCGCGCGGTGTTCCAGCAGGAGCTGGACCAGGCGAGCGGCATGTCTTCCGTGCGCGTATCCGAAGTGCGTCAGGCCGATGCCATGCCGATCCGCCGCCACGATCCCGGCCACCCCTTGGCCGACGAGAATGGCGATGTGTGGGAAGCCCCCGTCGATGAGACCGAGGAGATGGTCGAGATCATGGAGAGCGCCCGCCAGTACCAGAACCTCGTCGAAGCCATGCAGACCGCCAAGCAGCTGATGCTCGAAACAATCAGGAGCAAGTGATGACCAGCATTTCCACCTCTGTCGCAAGCAATCTGAAGGCGATCAACAATGACGGCGACAAGCCCGTGATCAAGAGCGATGAGAGCGGCTTCGGCGCGCTCGGTCAGGGTGATTTCCTGCGCCTGTTGACCACCCAGCTGCAGCAGCAGGACCCGTTCGAACCGGTCGATAACAAGGACATGCTGGCGCAGATGGCGCAGTTCTCCGCTCTCGCCGGATCTTCCACCACCAATGCCACTCTGGGCGACATTTCCGCCAAGCTCGACGCGCTGATCGAGGCGCAGCGGGCGGCCCCTGCCACATCCACCGATTCCTGAGGAGTACGACCCGATGACCTCTTTCTATACGTCGCTGAACGGCCTGAAGAATTCGCAGACCGACCTGTCCACCATCGCGCATAACATCGCCAATGCCGAAACTACCGGTTACAAGAAGAGTAGCGTCGAATTTGCCGATATCGTCGCCAATGGCTCCGCCGCCAATCCGCGCCTGTCGCAGGGCCTGGGTGCGACGGTCGCCGGCGTCAACCAGAACTTCGGCCTCGGTGCGATCGAGCAGACCGGCCGCAGTCTCGACGTTGCCATCGATGGTGACGGCTTCTTCGCCATCCGCAACCCTGAAAGCGGGCAGGTACTGTTCACCCGCAACGGCAATTTCCAGATCGACGGTGCAGGCGCGCTGACCGATTTTTCGGGCAAGACACTGCAGGTCTTCGAAGTCGATGCGACGGGCACAGTGATCAATCCGGGCGTCACGATCGATGGCATGGTGCCTACCGTCAACGGCGGTGGTGCGGAACTGTCCAGCATCGTCATCGAGAAGAACGGCCTGATTAACGCCGCCTATGCCGATGGCACCACCGAACCGGTGGGCCGCGTGGCGCTGGCGACCTTTATTGCGCCTACCGGCCTCAAGGCAGTCGGGTCGACCAATTGGGAGACCACCGGCTTTTCCGGCACGGCGACTTTCGAGCTGCCGGGCAATGGCCGCAACGGCCAGCTGCTCTCCGGCGCGCTGGAGAAATCCAACGTCGACCTGGCCGAGGAAATGGTCGGGCTGATCACCGCCCAGCGCAATTTCCAGGCCAATGCCAAGGCGATCGATACCGCCACCCAGTTCTCGCAGACCATCATCAACCTGCGCAGCTGATCCTGACCACAACTGACGGGAGGCCCAGACGATGGACCGGATGATCTATACCGCCCTGTCCGGCATGGATGCCGCAATGACGCGTCAGCGCGCCATTGCCAGTAATCTTGCCAATGCCGGCACGACCGGTTTCCGCGCGGAAACCTTCAGCACCGCCTCTCTCCACATGCGCGGCGAAAGCTTCGACGTGCGCGGGCTGGCGCAGGGCGCGGTGCGCGGGGCGGACATGACGCCGGGCTCCATCAACCAGACGGGCCGCAATCTCGATATCGCGGTCAATGGCGAGGCGCTGATCGCCTTGCAGGCGCCCGATGGCAGCGAAGTCTATTCGCGCCGCGGCGACTTGCTGCCCGATGCCGCAGGCCGCCTCGTCAATGGCGAGGGGCTGCCGGTGATGGGTGAGGCGGGGCCGCTGGTCGCGCCTCCGGGATGGAACCTGTCGATTGCCAGCGACGGCGGCGTCTATGCCGCCGATCCCGGCGCGCCTGACGTGCCTGCCGATCTCGTCGGCCGGATCAAGCTCGCCAGTCCCGCCGGCAGTCCGCTGCTGAAAGGCCTGGACGGCCTGTTGCGCGTTCCCGGCGGCGGCATCCTGCCCGCCGATCCGGAGACGCAGGTGGTCACCGGCGCGCTGGAACAAAGCAATGTCGATACCGCTGGCACGCTGGTGGACATGATCGACGCCCAGCGCAGCTTCGAACGCCGCGTGAAACTTATTTCGACCGCAGACCAGCTCGACCAGGCCTCCTCGCGCCTGATGTCGCTGAGCTGACCCCTAAGCCAGTTGAAAGGATAGCAAGATGCCTACATCCGCCCTCCAGGTGGCCCGCACGGGCCTAGAGGCACAGGACACCCGCATGCGGGTGATCGCCCACAACCTCGCCAATATCGGCACCACCGGATTCAAGCGCGATCGCGCCAGTTTCCAGACGCTCGCCTATGACGATGCGCGCGTGGCTGGGCAGCGTTCGACCGGCGAGACCGCCTATGCCATCGGCCTCAACCTCGGCACGGGCGTGGCGGTGCAGGGCACCACGCGGATCGATACGCAGGGCACGATGAGCACCACGGGAAACAATCTCGACCTGGCGCTGGACGGTTCAGGCTTTTTCGAGGTGGAGCTGCCGGGTGGCGAGATCGCCTATACCCGCGCGGGCAATTTCACCCTCTCGGCCGAAGGCACGCTGGTGACCGCGCAGGGCTTCACGCTCAATCCCGCGATCCAGGTGCCGGAGGGCGCGCAGTCGATCGCGATCTCGCCCGATGGAACGGTGACCGCTGTGGTCGCCGGCGACACGGCACCGGCCGAGTTGGGGCAGATCACCATCGCCAGCTTCGTCAATCCGGCGGGGCTGCAGGCGATCGGCGACAACCTCTTGAAGGAAACCGCCGCCAGCGGTGCCGCCGATACCGGTGCAGCGGGCGCGAACGGCCGCGGCCAGATCCGCCAGGGCATGCTGGAAGCCTCCAACGTGAACGTGGTGGAGGAGCTGGTCGAGATGATCGAGGCGCAGCGCTCCTACGAAATCAATTCCAAGATGATCAGCGCGGTCGACGAAATGCTGCGCAACGCCAACCAGACCTTGTGAGACAGAAGATGAGAGCGATCCTGATACTGGCCGCGGGCTGCAGCCTGCTGGCTTCCTGCGGCATGGAAGGCGGCCGGCCGAACCCCGGCTTTTCCGCCACCCTGCCGCCGCCCTCGCCGGTCCACACTCCGGAGAACGGCGCCATCTACCAACGCAATGTCGGCTATGCCGCGCTGCACGAAGGTACGCGCGCGCGCCGGGTGGGCGATCTCGTCACTATCATGCTGGTCGAAAGCGTCGGCACGTCGAAGAGCACCAGCGCCTCCACCGCACGCGATGGATCGGTGGCCTTGACCCCGCCGACAGCGGGTCCGCTCGATTTCCTCAATCCCAATGCCCTTAATGCATCGGCGGACTCGTCGTTCAATGGTCAGGGCAATGCTTCGCAGCGCAGCACGCTCAACGGCGCCATCGCGGTCACCATCGCGGAGGTTCGCCCGAACGGCACCGCGCTGGTGGTTGGAGAAAAGCAGATGCGTTTGAGCCAGGGAGACGAGTGGGTGCAGTTCGCCGGTATCCTGCGCCTGGCCGATATCGACGCCGACAATCGCGTTGCCTCCAGCCGCATTGCCGATGCGCAGATCATCTATGGCGGCAATGGCGCGATCCAGCAGGCCAGCCGTCCGGGCTGGCTGGGCCGCTTCTTCAACATGGTGAGTCCGTTCTGATGGCGGCCTCTCTCATGCGCCTCGCCAGCGCGGTCCTTCTGGGACTGGCGCTTTTCATCCAGGCAACGCCCGCCCATGCGGAGCGTATTCGCGATCTTGGCGCCTTCCAGGGCGTGCGTCCGAACCAGCTGACCGGCTATGGCATCGTCGTCGGCCTCGATGGCACGGGTGACGATAACTTCGAGTACGTGACGCAGGCCATGCGCGGCGTGTCGGGCCGCTTCGGCCTTACCCTGCCGCCGGGTGTCTCGCCGGGTCTCAAGAACGCCGCCGCGGTCATCATCACCGCCGAACTGCCGGCCTTTTCGAAGCCCGGCCAGACCATCGATGTGACCGTGTCCACTATCGGCCGCGCGCGTTCGCTGCGTGGCGGGTCGCTGGTGCTGACGCCGCTCCAGGGTGCGGACGGGCAGGTCTATGCCATGGCGCAGGGCAACCTCGCCGTGGGCGGGTTGGGCGTATCGGGCCGCGACGGATCGCAGCTGTCGGTGAATGTCCCGACCGTGGGCCGCATCGCCGATGGCGCGACCGTGGAACTGGCGGTCGCGACCGGCTTCGACAGCGAGGGGGAGCTGCGCTTCAACCTCCACAATGCCGATTTCCAGACCGCCGCGCGTCTGCGCGACGCGGTAAACACCCAATTTCCCGGCGCGGCGCGCATCGTCGATGCGGTGACCCTGTCGATCGTCATGCCCTTTGGCGGCGATGCCCGGTCGGAGATGATCGCCGATATCGAGATGCTGCAGGTCGTGCCGGCGGAAACGCCCGCGCGGGTGATCGTCAACAGCCGCACCGGTACGGTGGTGATCAATTCCGCCGTCCGCCTTGCGCCCGCTGCGGTCAGCCACGGCAAGCTGGTGGTGCGGATCGAGGAAGATCCGATGATCGTCCAGCCCGAACCTTTCAGCCGCGGCCAGACCGCGCTGGAGGAATCGACCAATATCGACGTGACGCAGGAGGAAACCCGCGTCGCGCTGATGCAGGGCGGGGCGAACCTGTCCGAGATCGTCGATGCGCTGAACATGCTGGGCGTCGGCGCCGCCGACCTGGTGGTGATCCTCGAAGCCCTGAAGCAGGCAGGCGCGCTGCAAGCCGAAATGGTGGTGCTGTGAGCCCGCTCGGTGTCCCTCCGGTCTCCACGACGAGCGCGGTCACGCCGCTCGAGCCACCAGCGAATGGCGACTTGCGCAAGGCCGCGCAGGCTTTCGAGGCGATCATGCTGCGCCAGCTGCTCGCCAGTGCGCGGGCGAACGATCTTGGTGGTGACGAGCTGTTCGGCGGCCCCGGCCTCGAACAGTTCGAAGCCATGCGCGACGAGCACTTCGCCGATGTCGCCTCGCAGCAGGGCGTGTTCGGCCTTGCCGAAGCGATCGAGCGGCAGCTGGCCGCGCATGTTTCCACGGAAGGGTAACGAGCAATGTCGGGCAGCCTGATCCTGATTGGCAAGAGCGGCGCGATGGCCGCGCGTTCGGCGCTGGACATCACCGCGCAGAACATCGCCAATGCCAGCAATCCGGATTATGCGCGAAGGACGATCACCATGGAGGAGGTCGCCGCGCGCGGCGGCATAGGCATGGAGCCTGCTGGAGCGTTGAGCGGCGTTCGCCCGGCGCAAGTGCTGCGCTCCAATTCCACCTTCCTGCAAAGCGAGGCGCGCCGTACCTCCAGCGACGTCAACCGCGCCGATGCGGAACTGTCGGGCCTGCGCAATGCCGAAGCGGCGGTGGAGCAGGCCGGCATCTATCCCGCCATCGTCGATTTCGAAGCCAGCCTCTCACGCCTTGCTTCCGACCCCCTCGACGGGTCCCTGCGCGCTGCGGTGCTGGAGGATGGCCGCCGCCTGGCCCAGACCTTCCAGATCGCCACCAGCGGGCTCGACGTGGCCGAAGCCGACATCACCTTCCAGACCGATGCCGGGGTCGACCAGATGAACCTGCTGGCGAGTGAGCTTGCCCGCACCAATGTCTCGATCGCCCGCGTGCGCCCGGGCAGCAGCAATATGGCGGTGCTGCACGACCAGCGCGATGCGCTGCTGCGCGACATGGCCGAGCTGGGCGGTATCACCACCACTTACGATTCCGTCGGCCGGGTCAGCGTGCAGCTGGGCGGGGAAACGCTGGTGACCGGAGCGCAGACGACCGCGCTCAGCAAGAGCACCAATGGTGACGGCAGCTTCGCCTTCGCGGTAGGCGGAAATGCGATCACGCTTTCTTCGGGCAGCCTGCTGGGCGCATCGCAGGCGCGCGATGCCATCGCCACGCTGCGCACCGATCTTGACGCTCTCGCCAGCCAGGTTGCCACCACGGCCAATACCGCGCAGGGCAATGGCGCAGACATCAACGGTGCTGGCGGACAGCCATTCTTCAGCGGCACCACCGCTGCTACGATCTCGCTGGCGCTGACATCGGGAGGCCAGATCGCCACCGCGCCTGCCGGTTCGCCTGCGGGCAGCCGCGATATCTCGAACCTGCAGGCCTTGCGCGGTGCCATGGCCACCAACGGTCCGGCGCGGTCCGCCGATACGATCCTCTTCACCCTGTCGAGCGCGATAAGCGCGCGGACCGTTACGCGCGACGCCTTGCAGACCATCGCCGATACTGCCGGCATCGCCCTGTCGGCGGAGACGGGCGTGGACCTCGATCAGGAAGCCACCAACCTCCTTCGCTATCAGCAGGCCTTCGAAGCCTCCGGACGCGTCATACAGGTGGCCGCAGACATATTCGATACGATGTTGGGGATCGGCCGATGAACGCGATTACAAATTCAACCCTTGCCTTCTATCGCCGCGCGACTGTTCACATGAGCGGGCTGCGCGCCGAAGCGGAGGATTTGCAGGGCCAGCTCGCTTCGGGCGAGAAGCTCTCGCGCTCATCGGACGATCCGGTCGCCGCCTCCCGCCTGCGCAGCCTGTCGCGGCAGGACCGGCTGGGCGAGATCGACGCCGGCAATGCCAAGCGCGCCAGCGACGACTTGCAGCTCACCGGCAATGCGCTCGATTCCATCGCCGAGGACCTCATCCGCGCGCGCGAACTGGCGCTATGGGCGGCCAGCGATCCGCTGGGCGACGAGGAGCGCCGCACGATCGGGCAGGAGCTGGAAGAGCTGGTCGGACGCGTGATGAGTTCGGCCAACGCGCTCGATTCCAGCGGCAACGCGCTGTTCGGCGGGGAGACCAGTGGCAAGGCCTATGAGATCGATGGCACGGGCGCGGTAGTCTATGTCGGCACTGCTTCCAGCGGCGAGCTCGACCTCGGCAGCGGGCAAACCGTCACGCGCGGGCTGACCGGCCCCGAAGTGCTCAATTTCACCACCGGCGGCACGCCGACCGACGTGTTCGCGCATATCGGCACGCTGGCCGCCGCGTTGCAGGGCGGTGCGGCCGATCCAGCCGCCGCGGCGCGCGATGCGCTGACCGGTTTCGACGACGCGCTGGATTCGCTCACGCGGGCGCAGACCGTGGCCGGATCGCGCGTGGCGTGGATCGACGTGATACAGGAGCGGCAGGTCGACCAGTCCTTCTCCCGCGCGCAGCAGATGGCGGATACGGGCGGCGTCGATTTTGCCTCTACCGTGGTCGAGCTGCAGCAGATCCTCACCGTGCTGGAAGCCAGCCAGACAGGCTTTGCGCGCCTCTCGCGCCTCAGCCTGTTCGACAACATCTGATCCTGAAGGGAAGGACCCCTTATGTTTGCAGCTATCGGGATCGTTATCCTGCTGATCATGGTGTTCGGGGGATTCGTGATCGCTGGCGGGTCGCTTGGCCCGGTGCTGGCGGCCGTGCCGCTGGAGATGATGATTATCGGCGGCGCCGCGCTGGGGGCGACGGTCGCCGGCAATTCCATGCACGAATTGAAGCTGTTGGGCGCGGGACTTGGCAAGGTGTTCAAGGGCCCGCGCTATTCGGACCAGGACCATGTCGATGCCATTGCGCTGACCAGCAAGATGATGAAGATGCTCAAGACCGAAGGGCCGGTGGCGCTGGAATCGCATGTCACCAATCCCAAGGATTCGACGATCTTCGCCGAATATCCCGCGCTGCTGGCAGACCCGGCGGTGACCAATCTGATCTGCGACACGCTGACGCTGCTGGTCGTCTCCTCCGGCTCGCTCGACACCCATGCGGTGGAGGATGTGATGGACAATGCCATCAAGTCCGAACTGCACGAGATGGAAGAGCCCGCCCATGCGCTGCAATCGCTGGCCGATGCGCTGCCGGCGCTGGGTATCGTTGCCGCCGTTCTGGGCGTGATCAAGACCATGGGCTCGATCGACGAGCCGCCTTCGGTTCTGGGTGGCATGATCGGTTCGGCGCTGGTCGGGACCTTCCTTGGCGTGCTGCTCGCCTATGGCATCGTCGGCCCGCTCGCCGGGAGGCTGAAGCAGGTCAATTCGCATGACGCGCAGATCCTCCAATCGATCAAGCAGGTGCTGATCGCCTCGCTTCACGGCTATCCTCAGCCGCTGGTGGTCGAAAGTGCCCGTTCGGGCCTGCCGCCCGCCCATCGCCCGCCGCTGACCGACCTGCTCGATGCGCTGAGGGGCAAGTAACATGGCGACAGCGCCAGCTCCCCTGCCGGAGGAAGCCATTCCTGCGCCGATCATCGTCAAGAAGGTGATCGTCTCTGGCGGAGATGGCCATCACGGTGGCGCGTGGAAAGTCGCCTATGCCGACTTCGTGACCGCGATGATGGCCTTCTTCCTGCTGCTGTGGCTGCTGGGTGCGACGACTGAGGACCAGCGCAAGGGCCTGGCCGACTATTTCACGCCCACGCTGGTCAAGATGCGTGAACAGAGCGCGGGATCGGACGGCATGCTGGGCGGCTCATCCATCACCGATGTCGACAATTATCCCAATGCCGCGGGGCAGACCGGCACGATGTCGATCACGATCCCGCGCGGTACCAAGGGCGGTCCGAAAGAAGGCGGTGCCGAGGAGGCCGAGCGGCGGCGCGCGGAGATCGCCCGGCAGATCCAGGAAAGGATCGCGGCGGTCGAACGGCTGCGGCACCTTACGCGCCAGGTGCGGGTGATGCGCACACCCGAAGGCATTCGCATCGACCTGGTCGATGATGCCGATTTCTCCATGTTCCACCTCAGCTCCACCGTGCTGGTACCTGAAGCGCGCGAATTGCTGGGCATCGTGGCGGAAGCCGTTGAGCCGCAAGGCGCCCAGATCGTCATTCGCGGCCATACCGATGCGCTGCGCTGGCGAGCGGGCGGGGGTGCGAATAACTGGTCGCTCTCCACCGGCCGGGCCGAGGCGACGCGCCAGCAAATGCTGCTGACCGGCATTCCGGAGGCGCGCTTCGACCGGATCGAAGGCGTCGCCGATCGTGAATTGCTGGTGCGTGACGATCCGGCCGATCCGCGCAATCGCCGCATCTCGATCCTGCTCTTGCAGTAAAGGACTGTTCCCGGAAGCCTTCGGAAAACTGCCTAGGCAGGTGCTGGAGATCGCTCAACCATGCCCGTTTACGCATGGCCCTCCCAATAGGAGCCACGCAGGAGCAAGGCCTTGACGATCAGCATCAAGCCGCATGACATCGCCCATCTGTTGGACCGTTTCCCGCAGGCGACATGCCTGTCGCTCGACTGTTTCGACACGCTGATCTGGCGCGATACGCATGCGCCGGCAGACATATTCCGCGCGCTTCCTGGTATCAGTGCTGCTCAACGTGCGGGTGCCGAACGCAAGGCACGCAAGGCGCAGGACTTGGCGGGCAAGGGCACCGAGGTGTCGATAGGGCAGATCTACGCCCGCCTCATGCCCAATGCCAAACCCGCCGCGCGCGAGGAGGCGATTGCCGCCGAATTGCTGGCCGAGGCGCGCCATTGCTATGCCTTTGCGCCCACGGTTGAGCTGATGCGGGCCGCCCGCGAACGCGGGCTCGATATCGTGATCGTCTCCGACACCTATCTGGACGAGGAGCAACTGCGCACCTTGATCGCGACTTCGGCCGGAGAGGATGTCGCCGCGCTGATCGACCGGATCTTCTGTTCCAGCACGCATGGCCATTCCAAGGCGGGCGGTCTCTACCGGCATGTGCTCAAGAAGCTGAAGCATACTCCTGAAGCGATCGTCCATCTGGGTGACAATTTCGCCGCCGACGTCGAGGGTGTCGCGCCGCTGGGCGTCCAGGCCGTTCATCTCGAGCAGTGGAGCGATGGCGCGCGCCAGCGCCTGCGGCTGGAAGCGGGGATGGACGCGATGATCCACGCGCGCGGCGGGACAGATGCCCCGTCGCTGCAACCGCACCGCGCCGCCATGGCGCTGGGCGAGCCTCAACTGGAGGATCCCGCCGCCCGGCTGGGTGCCGCGCTGCTTGGCCCGGTGCTCCATTCCTATGACGCTTGGTTGCGAGATGAAGCGGCTGCGCTGGAGAAGGCGCACGGTGCAAAGGTCCACCGGCTGTTCCTGATGCGCGACGGCCATTTGCCACAGCTGATCCATGAACGGCGCAGCGGCGGGACTGCGGCCCATGCCGCCGAACTCAGCCGCTTTACCGCTACCGCTGCCCATTTCACCGATGACGCGGCCATCGCCGCCTATGTCGAGGAAGAGCTGGGCCATCGCCCGCAAACGCTCGCCCGCCAGCTGCTGATGCCGGAAGAGCGCATCGCCAGCCTGCTCGATGGAATGTCGATGCGGGATGGCAGCCTGGCGCTACTCAAGGAAAGCCGCAGCGGTGCCTTCCGCAAGGCCACAAGGCGTGCCTCGCGCGCCTTTGCCGATCGCCTTTGCGCGCATGTCCGCCAGCTCTGCGATCCGCAACCCGGCGACGTGCTGATGCTGGTCGATCTCGGCTATAATGGCTCGGTGCAGAACCGCATCGACGGCGTGCTGGCTGACCGTTTGGGAGTGCATGTCGCGGGACGCTACCTGCTGCTGCGCGAGAGGGATTGTCCCGGCCTCGACAAACTCGGCCTGATCGATGCGCGTCATTACGACGCCGAGATGCTCGATGCGATGTGCGCCAATGTCGCGCTGCTCGAACAGCTATGCACCAAGGCGCAGGGCTCTGTCGTCGACTATGACGAAGACGGTACGCCCATTCGCGGCGCCATCGATATCAAGCAGCAGCAGAGCGAGGTTCGCGAACGCGTGCAGGCCGGCTGCCTCGCTTTCCAGGATTGGGCCGAGGGCGCGATGATCCGGCAGGGACGCGACGAGATGGAAGCGTTGTGGCGCAAGGGTGCGGCCAGCGTGCTGATGCGATCGATGTATCTGCCGCTGCCGGAAGAGCTGGAGGTGGTCTCCGCCTTCCAGCATGACGTGAACCTCGGCACCGAACGCACCGTGCCGCTGTTCGATCGCAAGGTTGCGCGCGAAGGGCTGCGCCAGCGCGGCCTGTTCTACATGAACGGGGCAGAGCGCATGTACCTGCCCGCCGAGATCGATGGCGAGGGGATGGCGACGCGCCTCAGCCTGCTCGCCCATCGTCGTTTCAACCTGCCTTTCACTTTCGCCGATTTCGCCGGTGCGCCGATCGCGCTGCCGGTGATCTTCGCCGATGCCAGGAGCGCCAGCCACCGCATGGTAGAAGCGACCCCCACGCATGACGGTTTCTACACCGCCGCCATCCCGGTGGGGGAGGGGCGGCTGACTGTCGCCCCGCAATTCGGTGCGCTTTACGAATGGGTGGAACTGGCCGGCTGCACCTTCGTGCCCGTGGAGGACTATGTCTCCGGCAAGCACGAGGCGCTGCGCCACGAATTCCCCGCCGATCCGCAATTCGAAGGGATCAGCAATGCGGGCGGAGGCCTGCTCCATTGCCACAGCGATGCCGGGGTGATGATGGTGCCGCCGCCCGCCGCGATCATGGACCAGCCCATGCTGCTGGCCTGCACCTTCCGCCCCATCGTTCACCGCGCCGGTGCGAAGAAAACTCTCATTTCCGAAGATGAAAGGGCTGTTGCATGACCCAGCTTCTTATCCACTCCATGGCCGAATTCGCGCCCAGCATCATCCAGCCTTGCCTGGATCGCGCTGGCGTTGCCGATATTACCGAGATTGGCGCCGAATTTGGCGGCATGTCCACTATCCTCGCCGATCACTGCGCCCGAGCGGGCGGTACGCTGACCAGCGTCGATCCCACGCCCAAGCGCGAATTCCTCGACTGGGTGGATCAGCACGAAGCAGTGCATCATGTGGCCGAGCCGAGCCTTGAGGCGCTGGAGCATCTCGGCCCGGCGGATGCGTGGTTCGTCGATGGCGATCACAACTACTACACTGTCTACCACGAGATGAAGGCGATCGATGCGATCTGCCGTCGCGAGGACAAGCCGCTGCTGGCCTTCCTTCACGACATCAGCTGGCCCTGCGCCCGGCGCGATTGCTATTATGCGCCCGACCGCATTCCCGAAGAGCACCGCCACCCCTTCAGCTATGATGCCGGCGTGCATGTGGACGACAATGCCATACGCATGAATCGCGGCTGGCGCGGCATGGGCCAGTTCGCCTGGGCTTTGAAGGAAGGCGGGCCGAAGAATGGCGTGTTGACGGCGGTGGAGGATTTCCTCGCTGAAGCCGATAGCGATGAGCGTCCGCTCGTCTTCGCGCATGTGCCGGCTGTGTTCGGGCTGGGCGTCGTGTTCGATGCGGGCGCCGAATGGGCGGAGGAGCTTGCCGGTATCCTGCTGCCCTGGCACCAGAACGAACTGATCGCCAAGCTGGAAGTCAATCGCCTGCGCAATTACCTGGCGGTGATCGACTGGCAGGATCGTCAAGCCTGACGGCTATTGCTGGAGCAGGCCGAAGCGGTCGAATAGCTCCTCCCCCCTTTGCCTTCGTTCCCAGAACCCGCAAAGCAAAACGGCCCGGAACCGAAGTTCCGGGCCGTCAGGGTAGGGGGAGAGAGGGATTGTCCCCCTATCGGTGCCTCTTAGCGCAGCAGCGAGAGGACGTTCTGCTGGCTCTGGTTGGCCTGCGCCAGCATCGCGGTGGAGGCCTGGCTCAGGATCTGTGCCTTGGCGAGGGCAGTCGTTTCTTCCGAATAGTCGGTATCCACGATCCGCGAACGCGCGTCGGACAGGTTGACCGAGTTGGTGGTCAGGTTGTTGATCGCCGATTCCAGGCGGCTCTGGCCGGCACCCAGCGTACCGCGGGCGGCGCTGATCGAATCCAGGGCGTTGTCGACATTGGTGATCGTCGTCCCCGCAGCCGCTGCGGTCGACACGTCGAGTGCGGTGGCCGAGATATTGGTGCCGTCGATCGCCTTGCTGGTCAGCGTCACCGTGTCGGTGGCGTTGGTGGCGATAGTCACCGAGACATCGGAACCCGAAGTCGTGCTGAACAGCGTCACGCCGTTGAACTGCGTGTTCGCAAGGATGTCGCTGATCTGCGACTGCAGTTCGTCGACTTCCGAGTCCATATAGCCGCGGTCGGTGTCGGAATAGGTTTCCGTCTTCGACTGGATGGCCAGTTCGCGAACGCGCTGCAGCATGTTGGTCACTTCGTTCAGTGCGCCTTCTGCGGTCTGCGCCAGGGCGATGCCGTCATTGGCGTTGCGGACGCCCTGCTTCATGGCGCGGATGTCGCTGGTCATCGTGGTCGAAATGGCGAGGCCGGCGGCATCGTCCTTCGCACCGTTGATGCGCTTGCCGGTCGACAGGCGTTCCATCGCCTGGCTCTGCATACGATCGGCCATGTTGGATGCGTTCGAGGCGCGCAGGGCACTGATGTTCGTGTTGATAACAGCCATTGGTAGTCTCCTGGTTTGTCCAAGTCTTCAGGTGTTCAAGGTCTTCTAGCCGCAGCCCGCATTCGGTTCGTTTCGGCGCGGCTGCCACCACCAAGAGCGGCCCCTGCGAAAAATGTTTAAGCGCCGCCGCCGATCGGACCTGCTGCAAAATTAGGTGTTCCTACGGGGACTTAAGTTCGCCCTTCATTGGCCGTTGCCGGGCCATTTATGGGGGCGACAAAAGTAAACGGGGGCATGCAGATGGTGCGCGTTTTTTCTACTGAGGCGCTCGAAAAAAATCATCCGCAGCTGGCGGCACATGCCAATGCGGTGCTGCCCAGCTGGCCGGGAGAAGGCGCGGTGATGCTGTGCGAAGGCACGCAGGACCTGCCCGCTCGCAGGCGCGAGGATCGCATGGTCGTGCTGCGGAAGGGAGATCAAGCCTCGCTGAAGCTGCTAGGTGCCAATGGGCTGGAGTTGACGTACGATAGCGGAGCGTCCGCTTCGGCCCGCGCGGCCCTGCTCGCCGCCTCCGCCGGATCGCAGGACCCGGTCTTTGCCGACACGGGCTCGATTGCCATGATCACGCTCGCACGCCGCGTGGCGGAAAGCGATATCCCGGTGCTGCTGGAAGGTCCGACCGGAACGGGCAAGGAAGTGCTCGCGCGCTTCGTTCACAAGGCCAGCACCCGCGCTGCCGGCCCGTTCATCGCGGTCAATTGCGCCGCCATGCCCGAAGCCATGCTGGAAGCGATGCTGTTCGGCCACCGCAAGGGTGCCTTCACCGGCGCGACGGAGGCGAGCGAAGGCTTCTTCCGCGCGGCCGATGGCGGCACGTTGCTGCTCGATGAACTGGGCGAGATGCCGCTTGGACTGCAGGCCAAGCTTCTGCGCGCATTGCAGGAAGGCGAAGTGGTGCCGCTGGGCCAGGCGCAGCCCGTGCCGGTCGATGTTCGCGTGATTGCTTGTACCAATCGCGACCTGCCTGCCGAAATCGCCGCCGGGCGTTTCCGCGAAGACCTTTATTACCGTCTCAACGTCTTTCCCCTGCGGCTGGAAGCTTTGCGCGAAAGGCGCGGCGATATTGCGCCGCTCGCCTTTGCCATGGTGCTGCGCCACGCTTCCAGCCGCGAACTCCTGCCGTGGATCACCGAAGAGGCGCTGGCGAAGCTGGAGGCGCATAACTGGCCCGGCAATGTCCGCGAGCTGGAGAATGTCATCCGCCGCGCGCTGTTGATGGCGGGCGATGCGCCCGAGATCACCGCGGCTCACATCATGTTCGATCATGCCGTGCGGCCCGTCGCCGCTGCGGCATCGCCCGCCGGTTCCCCGGCCCCCCTTTCAACCGGCGGGCGCAAACTTTCGGCCATCGTGCGCAATTCCGAAGCGCAGGCCATCATCGATACGCTGGAACAGAATTCCGGCAACCGCCTCGCAACGGCCAAGGCGCTGGGGATTTCGGAGCGTACCTTGCGCTACCGCCTCGCCTCTCTGCGTGAAGCCGGGATGCTGGCAGCGGCGGGAGGTGCGCGATGAGCTCGATCAATGCCACCGGCGCCGCAGGCCTGCAGCAGGTGATGGCGCTGCGCCAGCAGGTGATGCAGCAATCCGATGCGCTCAAGAGCCTGCGCGAAGCAGGCGTGAGCGGCGGTACGGTCAGCACCGGTGCGGCCAATGGCAGCGAGACGATCGGCGGCGGCTTTGCCGACACGCTGAAATCGACGCTCGAACAGGTCAGCGCCGCGCAGGCCAAATCGAGCGACATCACCGCAGCCTATGAACGTGGCGAAGTGACCGATGTCGCCCAGGTGATGATGGCGCGGCAGGAATCGGGCGTTGCTTTCGAAGCGACGCTGCAGGTCCGCAACAAGCTGCTTTCCGCCTACCAGGAAATCATGCGGATGGGAGTTTGATAGATGGCAGATGCCAATCTTCCCGCTTCGCCCGCACCCACGCTGGCAATGCCCATGGGTGGCGATGGCGCTTCCCTTACCGACCGGCTGAAGAGCTTCGCAGCACAGCCCGCCATTCGCCGCAGCCTGCCAGCATTGGCGGGCCTCGGCACGCTGGCGGGCGTGGCGGCGCTTTATATGACGCTCGCCGACGGGCCCAGCCGGGTGCTCTATTCCAGTCTTTCCGATGCCGAACGCGCGGGCGTGGTCTCCACGCTGGAAGCGGGCGCGATCGACTATGACATTGACCCCGCCACCGGCATGGTCAGCGTGGCGGAGGACGATCTCTACCGTGCGCGCATGCTCGTCGCTTCCGACGGCACGCTCGCCAATCCGGACAGCACCAGCGAAATGCTCGATGCCATCCCGCTCGGGTCCAGCCGCACGCTGGAAGGCGAGCGGCTGCGCAATGTGCGTGAGCGGGAGCTGATGCGCACGATCCAGGAAATCAACGGCGTCGAAAGCGTGCGCGTGCATCTCGCCTCGCCAGAACGCTCGGTCTTCGTGCGCGAGAATGTCGCGCCCAGCGCTTCGGTCATGCTGCGGCTGGCGCGCGGACGCACGCTCTCGCCCGACCAGGTGCAGGCGATCGTCAACCTCGTCGCAGGGTCGGTCCCCGGCCTTTCGCCCTCCGCCGTGCGCGTGGTCGACCAGTCCGGCCGGCTGCTCTCCGATACCGGCGGCAATGCCGGCGACGATTTGCAATTGCAGCGCGAGTTCGAGGAGAAGCTGCGGCTGCAGGTCTCCCAACTGCTCACGCCGATGCTGGGCGAGGGGAACTTCTCCAGCCAGGTACAGGTCGAACTCGACCTCACCGAAATGACGCAGGCGCGCGAAAGCTATGACAATGACGGCGTCGTGCGCTCTGTCAGCGAAAGCCGCTCTGTGACGGGTGGCGAGCAAGTGGCAGGCGGCATTCCCGGCGCTACCGCGAACATGCCGCCCGACCAGGCGGTGCTGGAACAGGGCCCGCCGCAGGGCAATGCCGCGCAGACGCAGACCATGCCGCAGGACGGGCAGACCAGCTCGCAGCGCACCTATGAGCTGGGCCGCGAAGTCGCCGTGACCTCCACCCGCCCGGGCGGCGTGCGCCGTATCTCGGTCGCCGTGGCCCTGAGCGAGGAGGCCTTGCAGGCAATCCAGCCCGCCACTGCCGAACAGGTGCAGCAGCTGGTTTCAGCAGCCGTTGGCGCCGATCCGCAGCGCGGCGACCAGGTCACCGTGATCGCGGGCGCATTCGGGCCGGTGGAGGAGGACGAAACGCCCTTCTACGACACCAGCTGGTTCGCCATGGCCTTGCGCTATGGCTCCGCCCTTATCGCTCTGCTGCTGGGCCTGCTCCTGGGCGTGCGCCCGATCATCAACGCGCTGCGCGGACCGGAAAGCGATGGCACGGCGCTGGAAGAGGGCGAGGAAGGCGGCGAGGGCGGGGTGCAAGTCCTCTCTGCCGCGAATGGTGGCACCGCAGGTGGAGCTATCGCCACGCGGCCCGAGGACCTGCGTGAGCAGGTCGAGCTGGCGCGCAGGCTCGCCGAAGAACAGCCCGATCGTGCGGTCGCGGCATTGCGCCGCATGCTTGCTGCTCCCGCACCGGAGTCCGCCTCATGAGCGAGATGCTTGCGATCAGCGACGCGGATCGCGCGGCCGTGATCCTGATGCTGATGGATGATGACCAGGCGTCCAGGCTGCTCGGCCAATTGCAGCCCGAGGAGTTGCAGGTCGTGGGCGAGAAGATGCTCGCCCTGGGCGATGTGGGGACCGATCGCATCGCCGGGGCCATCGAAGGCTTCGTGCGCCATGCGGACGACAATTCGCTATCCTCCCACGATCGTCCCGCGCAATTGCGCTCACGCATGACCAAGGCGCTGGGCGAAGTGCGCGCGGATTCCATCATGCAGCGCATCGTGCCCGATGAGGCGCCGCGCTCGCTGGAACTGGCGCGCTGGCTGGCGGCGCCAGTGCTGCTGCCACTGGTCGAAGGGGAGCATCCGCAGGCGATTGCCGTATTGCTCCTGCTGCTCGAACCGCAACCTGCCGCCGAGCTTCTCTCCCTGCTGCCGCCACATTTACAGCCCGACCTGGTCGAGCGCATTGCCCGCATGCAGAAGGTTTCCACCCATGCGATGGCGATGCTGGACGAGATGCTCTCGGCCCGCATTGCCCAGCGTTTCGGCAAGGGCTCCCTCGAACTGGGCGGCGCGCGCGAGGCCGCGGAGCTTATCAACCTTGCCGCTGGCCATGTGGGCCGCTCCGTTATGCCCGCTATTTCCGAACGCGATGCCGACCTGGCGCGCGCGATCGAGGCCGAGCTGGTCACGTTCGAAATGCTCTTTGTTCTCTCCGCCATGGATATGGGCCGCTTGCTGCGCGACGTCGAAGGCGAGGTGCTGGTCGATGCACTGAAGGGGCTGGAGGAAGAGCAGCGCGACTGTTTCTTCGCCGCCATGTCCAGCCGCGCCGCCGATGGCGTACGCGACGATATCGAGATGCGTGGCCGCCTGAAGAAGGAAGATGTGAACGTGGCGCAGAAGCGCATTGTCGAAGTCGCCCGCAAGCTTGCCGACGAAGGCGAAATCAGTCTGGGGGGCGGCGATGGCGAGTTCGTTTGAGCCTGCCTTCCAGCAAGTGCCCGCCGTTTCCGTGCCTGCTGCCGATGCCGCTCCCGCCCAGCCATGGTTCGCCATGCTGGATCGCGGCACCGGCTTTGCCGCCGATCCGCGCTTTAGCGGCGCGGCGCAGCAACAGTTGGAGCAGGAAGAGGCCGAGGCGAGGGCCGACGCGGTGCTAGCCGACGCGCTGGCTGATGCCGAAAGGCGCGGGCGCGAGGCGGCGCTGGCCGAAATGGCCAATGAAGGCGCGGCCTGCGCCGCACTGAAGCTGGCGCTGCGGCGGCTGGACGAGGAAATGCAGGAAGAGCTGGCCTCGAGGATGGCCGAAACCGTTGCCTTGCTGTGCGAGGAGGCGCTGGCCCCGCTGGCGCTCGACCGCGAGGCCCTGCAGAGCCGCTGCGTGACCGCTGCCGGCCATGTGGGCGAGGGGATCATCGATGCCAGCCTGCGCCTGAACCCTGAAGATATCGCGCTGCTCGACAGCGACTTTGCCAGCACCTGGCACATCGTCCCCGATCCGGGGCTGGAGCGCGGCACGGTGATGTTCGACACACCCGAAGGCGCGGTGCGTGACGGGCCGGGCGAATGGCGCGCTGCCCTGCAAGAGGCGCTGGGTCTGTGCTGAATTTCCTCGAGCATGAGCTCGACCGGATGCGCGGTTCCGCGCCCGCCCTCGGGCCGGTGCCGCTGGGCCGGATCGTCAGCTGCGATGGCGGCATGATCGAGGTTTCCGGCCTCAATGCGCCTATCGGTACGCTCTGCCGCGCCCAGCCGCGCGCGGGTGAGCCTGCCCCTGCGGCCGAAGTGATCGGCTTCCGTGGCGGGCGCAGCCTGATGATGCTTTTGGGCGATACGGTACGCCTGCAACCGGGCACGCTGGTGCGCGCCGAGGGGCGTCCGGGCCTGGTCAATGTGGGTGAGGAATTCCTTGGCCGCGCGGTCGATGGCACGGGCCAGCCGATCGATGGCGGTCCGCCGGTAAAGGCAGGCCATCCATGGCCGCTGGGCGGCTATCGCGAAGGCGCGCTCGAACGCGCCTCGGTCACCGAACCTTTCGATTGCGGCGTGCGCGCGATCAACGCGCTGGCGACGCTGGGCGTAGGACAGCGCGTGGGCATCGTCGCCGGATCGGGCGTGGGCAAGTCCATGCTGCTCGACATGGTAGCGCGCGGTGCCAGCTGTGACGTCGCGGTCATCGGCCTGATCGGCGAACGCGGGCGCGAAGTGTCCGATTTCGTCGGCCGGCACATGACCGGCGAGATGAAGCGGCGCATGGCGGTTGTCGCCGTGCCTGCCGACCATGCCGCGAATTTGCGTCTCCGCGGTGCGCAGCTCGCCTGTTCGCTGGCCGAATATTTTCGCGCGCAGGGCAAGCGCGTTCTGCTGGTGCTCGACAGCCTGACCCGCGTGGCGCACGCGGCGCGTGAGATCGCGCTTTCGCTGGGCGAACCCGGTGCGGCGCGCGGCTATCCGCCTTCCGCGCTTTCCGCCATTACCAAGCTGATCGAACGCGCGGGCAATTCGGCCACCAGCGGCGGGGCGATCACCGGCATCTACACCGTGCTTGCCGATGGCGACGACCAGTCGGACCCGGTGGTCGATACGGCGCGCGCGATCCTCGACGGGCATATCGTGCTCAGTCGCGAGATCGCCCAGCGCGGGCATTATCCCGCGATCGACATTCCCGCCTCGCTCAGCCGCGTGATGGAGGCGGTGGCCGATCCTGACCATCGCCGCCGCGCGCATGGCTTGCGCGGCATGATCGCCGCGCATGAGAGCAATCGGGATTTCCTGCTGATGGGCGCCTATCGCGCCGGTGCGGACGCCCAGCTCGACCGCGCGCTGGCCTTGCAGGACCCGATCCGCGCCTTCCTGGCGCAGGATGCGCATGACACCGTGCCGCTGGGCAAGAGCATCGCCGCGCTGACGGAGCTGATGGACCATGCGGACGCCGCAGCGCAGGGTTGAACTGCTCAACCGGCTGGCGCGGCTGCGCGAAGTCGAAAAGCAGGCCGCCGCGCAGAAAGTGGCGGAAGCGCAGGGCACGCATGGCAAGCTGCTCGCCCTGCAGGAACGCAGCGGGGAAATCGCCGCCAGCTACGCCACGCGGACGGAGTCCGTCAGCGGTGACGAACTTGCGCGCCGGCAGCAATTCCTCGCCGGGCTGGAAGAGATCCGCCGCCAGACCAAAAGCGAAAGCCGCAAGGCGGAGGAGCACACGCGTGAGGCGATGAGCCGGCTGCAAGCGGCCGAACGCCGCCGCGAAGTGACCAGCGAGAAGCTGGGCGCGGAACGCCGCGCAGCCGAAATTGCGCTCGCGGCGCGCGACAATCCCGTTCTGGCACGAAAGTTGAAAGGGGCAGGTTGAACGCAACCAGCCTCATTCGGGAGGGCCTCACGTGAACCTGTCACTGCTGCAAAACCTCACCACTTCCACCAGCGCGCTGGCCGTCGCTCCTCAGGGCGACAAGGCGCTAGGCGCCGCCATTTCCGGGGATTTCGCCGCCCTTCTGGGTGATGGCGCATCGATCCTTGGCATCGGCAAATTGCCGGCAGACGGCGAAGCGGCAATCGAGACCGGCAATATCTTGCCGGTGCCGGACGGCGAGATCTTGCCGGAAGAGTTGGCTGAGCTGGACGGACTGCCGGTGCTCGTAGCCACGGTGGCATTGCCCGATCCGGTGAGCGGGGTGAGCGGCGAGGCGGTGGCTGCCAAATCGACCAAGGGCCAGTCGCTCGCCGCGAACATGCTTGCAGGCAAGGCCGATACAGCGCTGCCGGAACAGCCGGTGGCAGCATCGCCGGGGACTCCTGCGCAGGCGGAGAGCGCCAAGGGCGGGACGGTGGCCATTCCCCCGATTGCGCTGGGCAAGACACCCTCCGCATCGGACAAGCCGGTTATCACGACAGCCACGGGTGAGCTGGTCGCCGATCGCACGACACCTGCGACAACGAACCAGCCGCGCGTCGAACCTGCCAGCCTTTCCGATGCCGCGAAGGCGCAGGTTGTTGCCTCCCTGAGGGACGCTGCTCCCAAGGCGACGGGCACACAGGCCGAAATGCAAGATCCCGCCATCCAGCCGATGGCATCCGAAGAGTTCACAGAAACCGAGGACATGGCTGCTCAGATGCGGCGCACGGAGCAGGCCAGTGCCCTGTCGCCGCGTGCTGCCAGCGCCAGGGCCGAGAGCGCTGAGGCCGTTGCCATGCCGGCCGAGAGCGTGGCCAAGGCAGCGCAAGTACCCACTGCGCCGAGCGCGCCGGCCCAGACCACAGCACCCTCCCTGACCGATGCGTCGCAGCCGGCCGCCCGGGCCGCTGGGCTGGAGACTGCTCCCGCCAATACGACGGCCCAGCCAAGGCATGACTTTTCCGCCGCCGTCGACCGCCTCGTCGAAGCGCGCGAAATGGCGCAGCCGGGCCGCGCCGAAATGTCGGTGATGCACCGCGAATTCGGCAATGTCTCGCTGCAGTTCGAGCTTGCCGGACAGGCACTGCGCGTCGCCATGTCGAGCGATCATGCGGGCTTCGCGCCTGCCGTGCAGGCGGCGCTGGCCGAGCGCAATGTTGCCGCACCTTCCGAAAGCGCCCGCAGCGATGGGCAGCGGCAGGAAAATGGCGCGCAGCAATCGGGCCAGCAGCACCAGCAGTCGCAGGGCTCGTCCACGCCGTCCGCCCAGTCCGACGCGCAGCAGCGCCAGGGACAGGCAGGGCGCTCCGCTCGATCGGAAAGCGGCGAGCAGGCCAGCGGCGGCACCCACAATTCAACGGGCGATGCGCCCCGTCGCGATGACGGGCTGTTCGCCTGATCCTCTTTCGGAGACCGCAAGATGAGCAAGAAGAAAGACGGCGATGATGCCGCGGGCGAAGGCAAGCCCAAATCGGGCATGATGAAAATGCTGGTCGGCGCGCTGTTGCTGCTCGGCCTCGGCGCGGGCGGAGCCTATGGCGCCGTGCATTTCGGCCTGCTCGGTCCTGCCGCCGGTGAGCCAGCCGGGCCCGACCTGCCCAAGCTCGTAGGCAAGGGCGATGACGATCCCTACGCCGCAGCGGGCGACCAGAAGGACGCGGCCCCCGCCGTTTATGGTGAGGGCGGCAGCGAATATCGCACAGCCTACTACGTGTTCGAGGAGGGCTTTACCTCCAACCTCAAGGACTCCCCCGGCCTTGTACAGGTGAGCCTCGCCGCATCGACCCGGCATGACGGGCGCGTGATCCAGTGGCTGGAAATGCACGAATTGGCGATCCGCTCCGCCTTGCTGGTGGAACTCGCCAATACGGTGGAAGACGATGTCTATTCGGTCGAGGGCAAGCAGCGCATGCGGGGCCGCCTCGCCGAAGCGATCAACCGCGTGCTGGAGGAGCAGGAAGGCTTTGGCGGTGTCGAGGACGTCCACTTCCAGTCCTTCCTCGTCCAATGAAGTCCGAAGGTGTCCTCGTCGCCGAGCGGGCGCTGGCGCAACATAGTGAGGCGCTGGCCGGGCGAGCGCCCGAGCCGGCCGAGCTGGCCAAGGATCTGGGCGAGATGTCCGGCCGCCTGTGCCAGTCGCTGGAAGAGGAGCTGGAACGCCTGCTGGGCGGGGAGCGTCCGACCGTCTCCTGCCCCAAGGTGGACAAGGCGAATGCGGCCAAGCTGCACAAGCTCGTTAACACCGTGGCGGTCAATTTCCTGCTGGCGGACGGGCAGGGCGGGCAAGTGCTTGCCTCGCTCAACTTCCCGGCTGCGCTGACGCTGACCGACCAGGTCTTTGGCGGATCGGGTACGGTTACGGGCGCGATTCCCGAACGCCTGCCGTCCTCCTGCGACCTGGCGCTGGTTCGTCTGGGCAAGGCGTTGGGCGATGCGCTGGGTCAGGCCTTCGGGCGGGAGGCCCCTTTTGCACTCGCCGCCGAAAGCCGGGTGCTGGCCAAGCTCGTCTCCACCAAGGACGAAGAGCCCTTGCTCATGCTCGCCTGCGACGTTGCGCGCGAAGGGTGTGCGAACTGGGAGCTCATGCTCACCATTCGCCAAAGCGACGCCGCCTGCCTTCTAAGCGATGAGGCGCGCAAGCCGCGTGCGGCCAAAGGGTCGGGGAAGGCCAATGCCGGCGCAGCGCCCTTTGCCGCCATCCCGCTTCCGCTGACCGCACAGCTTGCGCGGATCGAAGTGCCGGTGGCGAAGATCTCCACGCTCAAGCCGGGGGACACGCTGCCGCTGACGCTGGCCGCCAGCGTGCCGCTGCGGCTGGGCGATACCGAAATTGCCCGCGGGCAGGTGGGCGCCAGCGATGGCGCGCTGGCCCTGCGGATCACCTCCATGGCCTGGGAGAAGAAAGGAACTTCCAATGACGGATAATATGCGCGGACTGGACCTCATCCGCGACGTCAACGTGTCGCTGACGGTCGAACTCGGCCGCGCCAGCATGATGTTGAAGGACGTGCTGGAACTGGGCGAGGACGCGATCGTCCCGCTCGACCGGCAGGTGGACGAACTGCTCGACGTCTATGTCAACGGCAAGGCCATCGCCAAGGGCGAGGTCGTAACCGAAGGCGGCCGCTTTGCGCTGCGCATCGTCGAAATGGCGGGCGAGAAGCGCACGGAGGAGACCGCCTGATGGGCTGGTATATCGCCAAGCTGCTGCTCCTGCTGCCGCTTCTGGCTGGCCTCATCTGGGGCAGCCTGTGGCTCGCCCGCAAAGTGCAGGGCGGAGTCGGCACGCGCGAGGGCGGCAAGGCCGCACGGCTGGTGGAAACCACCATGCTCGCCCCTGGCATGCGGCTGGCGGTGATCGAATTCCACGGCCGCGAGATCCTGGTCGGTGCGAGCCGGCAAGGGCTGGTGCGGCTGGCGGAGGCCGAGGCGCGCCCGCGCGCGGTCCAGCCGATCGCCGCGAATGAGGAGCGCTGAGCATGCGTTTCTACTTCGCAATTGCCTTCGCTGTGATGGCGGGGCTGATGCTGCCCGACGCCGCGCAGGCAGCTGCGCTGGCACCGACGGCCGGCATTGGCGGAGCGCTCGAACGCGCGATGGATGGCGCGGCGGGCGGGGACGGCACGCCGCTTTCCTTCTCGCTGCAGCTGCTCATCATCATGGGCCTGCTCACCATTCTGCCCGCACTGGTGCTGATGATGACGAGCTTCACCCGCATCATCATCGTGCTGGCGATCCTGCGGCAAGCTTTGGGCCTGCAGCAATCGCCGCCCAACCAGGTGCTGATCGGGCTGGCGCTGTTCCTCTCGCTGTTCATCATGGCGCCTACGCTGAACCAGGTGAATGCCGCCGCCATCGAACCCTATGCCGCCGGAGCGATCGAGGCCGATGTCGCGATCGAGGAAGCGGGCGAGGCATTCCACGGCTTCATGATGCGTCAGACGCGCGAGACCGACTTGGCCATGTTCGCGGACATGGCCGGGCAGCAGCAATTCGCCAGCACCGATGACGTGCCCTTCTCGATCCTGCTTCCCGCCTTCGTTACCAGCGAATTGAAGACCGCCTTCCAGATCGGCTTCATGCTGTTCATGCCATTTCTCGTGATCGATCTTGTCGTTGCGAGCGTGCTGATGAGCCTCGGCATGATGATGCTGTCACCCACTATTATTTCCCTGCCATTCAAGCTGTTGCTCTTCGTTCTTGTGGACGGATGGGCACTGCTGATGGGCTCGCTCGCCATGAGCTTCGGATAGGGGAGGGCGAGGTCATGGAAGACAGTGCATCGCTCTTCGCGCTGACCGACCGCATGTTGTGGACCACCGCGCTGGTGGCCGCGCCGATCCTCTTGGCTGCGCTCGCCGTGGGCTTGATGGTGGGCGTGATCCAGGCGGCGACATCGGTCAACGAACAGACGCTTACCTTCGTGCCCAAGCTCGCCATCGTCGCGGGTGTGCTGGTGTTTTTCGGCGCCAGCATGTTCGGACTGATCGGCGACTTCACGCAGGACGTCTTCAACCAGATCGCGGGTATTTCGAGGCTGTGAGCCTGCCCGATTTCGGCCTTGGCGAGATGCAGGGGCAGCTCTGGCTGCTGCTGTTCGTGATGGTGCGCATTGGCGCTGCCCTCATCGCCGCGCCGATCTTCGGGACGCGCGCCGTGCCGGTGCAGGTGCGCATCGTGCTGGCCGCGGGCCTCGGCATTTTCATCCTCAACTGGATGCCAGTGCAGATGCCGGGGGAGATGCTGGCGCTGCCGACCTTCGTGGCGCTGCTGAGCGAAGCAGTGATCGGCTTCACGCTCGGCTTCGTGCTGCAGCTGGCCTTTTCCGCACCCTTGATTGCGGGTGAGCAGATCGCCGGCGGCATGGGCATGGCGATGGCGACGGCGGTCGATCCCTCCAGCGGCGCGCAATCGGGCGCGATCGGGCAGATGCTGGGCATCATGCTGACGCTGATCTTCCTCGCCATCGGCGGTCACCTGCTGTGGCTGCGGCTGGTGGTGGAAAGCTATTTGCTGTTCCCGCCCGGTGCTGAATGGGATGTGGGCGTGCGCGGCTGGTTGATAGCGAGCTTCGCCAGCCAGGCGCTGGCCACCGCCGTCGCGATCGCACTGCCGATCACCATGGTGCTGCTGCTGGTGCAGCTGGTCACGGGCGTGATCAGCCGCTCTGCCCCCTCGCTCAACCTCTTCGCACTGGGCCTGCCCGCCAGCGTGCTGGCCGGGCTCGCCTCGCTGATCGTCGCCTCGCCGCTCCTGACCGAGCAATTCGTTGGCCTTGCCGAAAGTGCGATCGACCAGGCCGGACTGGCGGTGCAGCCATGAGCGAGCAGCCCGCAGGCGAAAAGTCATTTGCACCGACAGAGAAGCGCAAGAAGGACGCGGCCAAGAAGGGCAATGTCCTGCGCTCCAAGGAAGTCGCCACCGCCGTCGCCGTGCTGGCGGGCGCGATGTGGCTGAAAATGGCCGGTCCATGGCTGTTTGCACTGGTGGAGGAGAGTGCCGAGACCCAGCTTAGCTTCGATCGCTCCACACTGGAGAATTTCCAGGCCGGCCAGATGATGCAGGACATCCTGTGGTCTATCCTGCCCCCGCTCCTGACGCTCGGCCTGCTGGTCATCGCCGTGACCATGGTCGCGCAGCTCACCTTTGGTGAAGGGCGCTGGGTGGTGCAGAACTTCCAACCCAAGCCCTCCAAATTGAACCCGCTGACGGGCCTCAAGCGTATGTTCGGCCCGCAGGGGCTGATCGAGCTGGGCAAGAGCCTCGCCAAGCTGGTGGTGCTGGGTTCCATTGCCTGGTGGTGGGGCAGCGCCAACCTCATCACCGTGCTCTCGCTGGGGCGGGGGGAGCTGACCGGACAGCTGGTCGCGGCATGGGATGCCATTGCCACGCTGCTGCTGCTGCTCTCCGCCGGACTGGTGCTCATCGCCATGGTCGACTGGCCGATCCAGTATGTCCGCCGCATCTCGCAGCTGAAGATGACAAGCCAGGAAATGCGGGACGAGAACAAGGAGGCTGAAGGCTCGCCCGAGAAGAAGGCGGCGATCCGGCAGCGCCAGCGCGACCTCTCCAAGGGCGGCATGGCCCCGGCGATGAAGGAGGCGCAATTCGTCCTCACCAACCCGACGCATTTCTCCGTCGCCATGACCTATGACCCGGCCGTTGCCCCGGCACCCTATGTGCTGGCCAAGGCGCGCGGGGAAAGGGCGCTGGCAATGCGCGAGCTGGCGGCCGAATACGGCGTGCCGGTGCTGGAATATCCGGTCCTCGCCCGCGCGGTCTATTTCACCACGCGCGAGAACCAGCTGGTCCGCGCAGAGCTTTATGCCGCCATCGCCAGCGTGCTCGCCTTCGTCATGTCGCTGAAGCGCGGCGAGCGGCCCCAGCGCCCGCAGGTGACCGTGCCTGTGGAACTGTGTTTCGACGCCGAGGGCCAGCCGCAGAACGCGGCTTAAATCCAGCCAGGGAAACCCGTTCTTCGCATCATGGAAAGCACCACCACCTCCTCGATCATCAGCGCCCTTGGCGGCGGCAGCGGCGTCGATATGACGAAGCTGGCCAATGACCTTGCCGAGGCGCGCTTCCTGTCGCAGGTCAGCCAGCTGGAAAGCCGCAGCGAGCTGCTGGAGGCGCGCATTTCCGCCGCTTCCACGCTGAAGAACCAGCTGAGCCAGCTGGCGAGTGCGCTGGGCGACCGCATCCGAAACGGCAACCTTGCTCCCTCCGCCACCATCGGCAACGGCTCGGTGGCGCAGGTTTCGGTGCTGGCGGGCGGCAGCGGCACTGGGACCTATTCGCTGGAAGTGAACCAGCTCGCCGCATCGCAGACGCTGGCGAGCCAGAGCTATGGCGCGTCCACCGACCTGGTGGGCGAGGGCGAGCTGACCATCCGCTTCGGCTCGGTCTCCGGCGGCAGCTTTACCGAGGATACGGAGCGCACCGCAGCGGTGATCAGCGTGTCGGCCACCGATACGCTGGCGGACGTGGCGGACAAGATCCGCACTTCGGGCAGCGGCCTCAACGCTTATGTCGCCAATACCGCCAACGGTCCGCAACTGGTGGTGAAAGGCGCCACGGGCGAGGCCAATGGTTTCGTGATCGAAGCCTCCGGTGCTTCTGCAGCTGCCGTCCCCGGCACTGCGGCCCCTGGCAATATCGATTACCTCGCCTGGGATCCCTCCACTGACAGCGGTCAGCTGAAGGCGAGCGCGCAGAACGCGGCATACCTGTTCGATGGCGTGGCCATGACCTCTGCCGGCAACAAGGTGACCGGCCTTCCCGCCGGGCTGGTGCTGTCGCTGACGGGCACCAACAGCGGTGCGCCGACACAGATCGGCTTTGCCGACAAGTCGAGCGAGATCACCACCATGATGGGCGATTTCGTCGCCGCGCTGAACGATATCTCTTCCAGCCTTGCCGAACTGGGCAATCCGGAGGGCGGGGAGCTGGGCAATGATCCGGGCGCGCGAGCATTGCGCCGGGCGCTGGCGAGCCTGTCGACGCAGGTGGTGATGCCCAATGCAGGCCCGGGTGAGCCTTCGACGCTGGCGGACCTCGGCCTGAAGCGCACGCGCGAGGGCAATTTCGAGTTCGACGGGGACCGCTTGCGCCAGACGCTGGCCGACCAGCCTGCGGCGACCTCTGCCATGTTCACCACCGGCCTGTTCGGCGTCTTCGCCACGGTCGACTCGTTTGCTCGCAACGTCGGCAGCCGGACCGATCCGGGATCGCTGGGCGGGTCCATCACCCGCTATTCCAGCCAACTGGAACGGATGGACGATCGCCTCGCCAAGATCGCCGAGCAGCAGGAATCGCTGCGCGAGCGGCTGGTGACCAATTTCACCGCCGCCGATCGCCGCGTGGCGCAGTCGCAATCGACGCTCGAATTCCTGAAGAACCAGGTCGCGATCTGGACCGCGAACCGGAACTGACATGCTCAAGCTCGCCGATCCTGCCGCCACATATCGCCGCGTGGCTTTCGATGGCTATGTTTCCGGTTGCGGCGGTACGCAGCTGGTGCGCCTGTGCCTGGAGGATCTGGCAGCCGCGATGCAGCGCGCCATCTGGGGCGAGGCCAACAATCGCCGCGATATCCGCACCAAGGCCCTCTCCCGCGCGCAGTTGGGGCTGGTCGCCCTGTTGCAGGGTATCGACCCACAGCAACCGCTCGCCGATGTACTGGAGACATTCTATCGCGGCCTGATGCAGGATGTCACCGCTTGCCAGGCACGATTCGACGCAGCGCGCCTCTCGCGCGCGCGTCAGGACGTGATGGAGGTCACGGACACGCTGTTCGCAACCACCTAGGCCGGGATAGTGCATGGGTGCGGTAAACTGACGGAATGAAGCCTTTTTTCGACACATTCCTGCCGTTTCCGTCTGTCACCTGATGCTGCAGTTGCCACGTATTCGCGAATGGCGCGCAAATCGACCCGAAAAGGGCAGGCGCTATCCGGATGATTACGAATGGCGGTCGAGCCGAAGGCGCTTCTAGGCGTCAAGGTTCGGGCATATTCGCTTTTTGGGGGAGCGAGACAATGCAACAGCGGATCGGCCATGCGGCCGCATCAATCGAACGCGGCCGATTGGGCCCCGAGGCAGACGCCCATGTCTGACGGTCACCTGATCTATGTCGTTGATGACGAGGACTCGATCCGGCGGTCACTCGACTTCCTGCTCTCGACATCGGGATATCGCGTCAAGCGCTGGGAAAGCGGCGATGCCTTCCTGAAGTCAGCCGATTTCGACGAAGCGGATTGTATCCTGCTGGACATCCGCATGCCCGGTATGGACGGGCTGCAGGTGCAGCAGGAATTGAAGGCGCGGGGTGTGGACCAGCCGGTGATCGTGCTCACCGGACATGGCGATGTCGACATGGCCGTCGCCGCGATGAAGGCCGGCGCACTCGATTTCCTGCAGAAGCCCTTCGAACGCGAGCGCCTTCTCCAGTCTGTAGGCAATGCCGTGCGCCTGATGGCCGATCGCCAGGCGCGCATGCTGCAGTCGGATTGGGCGCGTACCCAGCTGGGCAAGCTGTCGGACCGCGAGTGCCAGGTGCTGGACGGGCTGGCCTGCGGCTATCCCAACAAGACCATTGCATATGACCTGGGGATCAGCGTCCGGACCGTGGAGGTCTACCGTGCCAACGTGATGTCAAAGCTCGACGTTCCCAGCTTTGCCGATGTGCTGCGCATTGCCTTTGCAGCGGGCCTCGGCTCCGAAAACGAGTGGTACCGGACGCATATGCAGGTCGCCGGGGAGCCCGGCGAAAAGGAGCGTTCGGGAAGCTGAAGACTGTGTCGCTGAGCAACCGTATGAATTCGGGACAGTGTGTCGAAACTTTACAAAAAATAATGAAAATCAAGAGTTTCGATGGGTCACGGTTCGTCGCAAATAATGCCTGTTGCGGCGCGAAACGGCACTCAAAATTTGAATGCAAAGGGAATAGCTGATATTGGTTAATTTCGGTTGTCGCCAAATGCTGAAGGCACTTGGTTGATAGGAAGATCAAGCCTCCAGCGATGTTTGGTGATGCTCGTCGACGAATCGAGTCGGCGGGATGGGAGAGGCACGAGATTTGGACAGGGGGCCAGTCCGCGATGAGAACGGACACGATCGAAGCTGAGAACTCGATGATGATCTGCAAACAGAACATCAAGAGATTGCTGAAGAAGATGAATGGGGCGACCAACCCAGAGTTGAAGGAGACGCTGCTCGACCTGTTGATCAAGGAGGAAGAGAAGCTGGGCAGTTTGACCGCGGAGTGCCGCGAAGGCCCGGCACAAAGCTCAATTTTCCGATTCTGACATTTCGCATGGAAAGGATGCGGCTACTCCCGGCTCGCGCATCCTACCCGAGCGGGAGCTCCGGCTCGTCCGGCCGCGCCGGGCTTGCGAGTTTGGCCGGCACGCCAGCGTCATAGGCGATCTTGAGCATGCTGGCGGAATCCACCACGCCAAGGCGCCTTTTCAGGTTTCCCCTCGCCATCCTCACTTGATGCAGGTCCAAGCCGAGATCGGTCGCGATAGATCGTGCGGGAAGGCCGTTGGCGATCGCGCTGAGGATGCGCATTTCCATCGGGTCGAGCACGGCCAGCCGGCTGCGGGCAGCCTGGCGGATGCCGATCACGCTCAACTGACCGTGCAACAGCTTTTGGCAGCGCCCGAAGGCGGTCTTCAGATCTTGCGCGGAGAAGGGCTTGATCATGAAGTCGCAAGCCAGCCGCAGCTTGCGCGCACGCATCGCCATCGGCAGGTCGCTCCGGTCGACAAGGGTGATCACTGCGAGCTGGTCTTTCCGCCGCGCATCTATGCGTTCGAGGATGGAGAAACCGTCCGGCTGCCGCACGCGCATGTCGAGAAGGACGATGCCTGGCGGCAGACTGTCCAGCTCGGCGAGGAATGGCGTGCCATCGGCAAAGCTCCTGACCTTGGCGTGCCCCATGGCGCCGAGCATGAAGTGCAGCGAATTACGCAGCCCCTCGTAATTGGCGACCACATAGACGGGGATGTCGCTAGCGCCCATCGTTAATGCCGTCCGGCTCCGCTTGGATCACGCGGGGGACGGTAAAATGGAACCCGGCCCCGCCAAGGCTGGAGGTCTCGATCCACAGCTTGCCGCCATGCGCCTCGACAATCGCACGGCAGATCGACAGGCCCACACCCATCCCCTCGGGCTTGGCGGAGTTGAATGGCCGGAACAGCAATTGCTGCTTCTCGCCATCCATCCCGGGTCCGGAATCCTCGATCGCCACCTCGGTCATCGCGCGGTCCGGCTTGCTGATCACGCGAATGACGGCCTCTCCTTCATGCTTCATCGCCTGGAAGGCATTGCGCAGGAGGTTGAACAGCACTTGCTCGATCTGCACGCCGTCGACCAGCACGGCATCCGCTTCCGGCGAGAGCTTCACCACTGTGTTGACCAGCCGCGCGTCACCGTCCGCCTGTGCCAGCGCCAAGGCGTTGGACACGAGACGGGACAGCGAGCAGCGGTCCATTTCGGCATCGCCGCGGGTCAGGAACTGGCGCAGGCGGAAGATGATCTGGCCCGCGCGCTCGGCCTCCTCGCTGCAGGCCTTCATTGCCTCGTGCAACTTCTCCCGATCGATTGGCGCACCGCTTTCGGCCATATGCGCCACCGTCTCCACGTAATTGCGCAAGGCGGTCAGCGGCTGGTTCACCTCATGCGCGATGGCGCTGGCGAGCAGGCCCATGGCACCCATGCGAAATGCCTGGGCAATTTCCTCGCGCAGCTCCTCCAGCTTGCGCCGGTCGGTCTCGTCGGTTTCCATCCCTGCCATCAGGGCGATGAAGACCGCCTCTCCCGAGAGTTCCGCTTCGCCCAGGCTCAAGTCGATGGGGAAGTGCCGCCCATCCTTGCCGCGTGCCATCAGGTAGCGGCCGATCCCGATAATGCGCGGCTTGCGCGTCCGCATATAGGTGGAGACGTATTCGGCGTGCTGGTCCCGCTCTGAATCGGGCATCAGCATGGAGATATTGCCGCCCAGCATTTCCCTGCGCCGATAGCCGAACATTTGCTCGGTCATCGCATTGACGGCCAGGATCTTTCCCTCGGCGTCGGAGATCACCAGTGCCACGGGCAGGGTTTCCGCCAGCGGGCCGATCAGTTCGACCGTGGCCAGCTCGGGCGGGAAACCCTTGTCCTCCTGCGTATCCGCGATGGTGCTGCGCATATGATCCGACCTTTGCGGCGGCGTCATCCGTGGTGGTCACGAATGTCCTGCGAATGCAGCAAGCCGCACACAAAAGGTCAACCATCGCAGCTTGGCACCACCATACGTAGAATTACGTAAGGTGGTGCCAAGAATGACCTCTCCTCCCTCAGAAGCGGTAGGGAATGCGCAGGCTCACGGACATGTCGGGACTGTCATCGGTCAGGCCGATGCCGACATTGCTGACCAGTGCGAGCCGCGAACCGAGCGTGAAAGTCGCGCCCAGGTTCATCACCGCCACATTGGCCTGGCTGCCCACCACTTCCCTCACATCCTGCCCTTCGGGTTGCAGAATGGTATGTTCGACCAGGCGCTGGCTGTAGGACATGGAAATGCTCGACTTGTCGTTCAGCGCAAAGGCAAGCCCCGCGCCGAACTGCCAGGCATCGCCAATATCCACGCGGCCGGGAAGATCGCCCGGATTCTCGTCGATATCGTCGAATTCGCGCGCGAAATTGTGGAAGTAGGTCGCATTGCCGAACACCACCAGCGGATCGAGCGTCTTGAGCACCGATGCGCCGATCGATGCGCCATAGACCCCGCTTCCGGTGGCGAGAGCCTCCGGCACCTGCAGATTGCCTTCGCTATTGGCGACTTCGACGAATTCGATGCCGAAGGGATGGCGCCCGGTGGGAAGCTTCACGCGGCCGTTGAGCACCACGTCGGGCCGCCCGGCGCGTTCCTCCAACAGGCGGTAGCTGACCCCGGCGTTGAAATCGCCGAGCCCGGTATCGCGCACCGTCTCCTCGATCAATGCGGAGGCCGAGCCGCCCGCGCCGCCCGAACGGAAATTGGAGGTGCGTGCCAGCAGCGGCAGGTTGGCATCGAAGAACAGCCTGTCAGACACGCCGAAGCGCAAGGTCGGATCGAGCGTGAAGATGTCCGACTGCACCTGGTCGATGCTGATCGTGCCGAGGAAGATCGCGTCGAGTGCGAGGAAGCCGTCCAGCGAAATCCGCGCATTGTCGAAATGCGAATAGCTCAGGCCCAGGTCGAGACCGATATTGCTGCCGAAGCGGCCCTGCTGTTGCTCGGAAATTTCGACCACTGCCTCGGTCGGGGCAGGGGAGCGGCGCTCGCCATCGGCGGTCTCGTCACTTGCCCCGCCGGTCGCCGGTTCCGGGACCTGCGGCTGTGCGAGCCGGCTGCTGCCATTGTGGAAGTTCCGCAGGTCCTGCCGCCGGAAGAACGCCAGCGAGGGATCATCGGGGATCGAAACGGGCTGGCTGTCGATGAAGGTGCCGCGCATGCCGGCGGCCTCTACCGGAGAGATCGCGCGCATCGGCGTGCCGTCCGCGCGTTCCATGGCCGCGAGGCGCGATTCCAGCTCCTCCAGGCGATCGAGATACAATTGTTCGCGCTGTTGCAGTGCATCGACTTCGGATCGCAACTGCTCGATTTCCTCGGCCGGGTTGTCCTGCGCCATGGCGCTCAACGGCAGGATGAGGGCAAGCGCGGATACGCTGATCAGCGCGGTCTTGGTGAAACTTGTGCGGGTCATGATTGTGTCCTCCCTTTCGATCAGGGGTTGAGCAGGGTCCACAGCGTGGCCGGATCGGGCACGCCGGTGGGTGTCAGGCTGGTTTCTTGCTGGAACTGGCGGAAGGCTTCCTTCAGCTCCTCGCTGTACTGCCCGTCTTCCGGGCCGGAATAGAGGCCGCGAATGCTGAGCGCGGCCTGCGCGCGGCGCAGGATCGTCTCGTAGACAAGCGCGCGGTTCTCGCTGTCGCCCACCTCCAGCAGGCGCGAGAATTGCGCGACCCGCAGCGGGCGGAAGCCCACCACCATGCGTTGCGTGACGCTGACCAGCGGATCCTCGGGATTATCCTTGCAATGGCTGTCGAGGATCAGGTCGAAGGCCGCGGCATTGTGCCACGGCGTCAGGTCGAACGTGTTCGGCTCATAAAGGTTTGCCGCGCTCAGATAGCCTTCGATGAAGCCGATCATGCGCTGGTATTCTGCCGATTGCCGGTCCTCCCGCGCCTGGGTGAAGCGGGCGCAGGTGAGGACACCCACTCCCTCGACGGCGAATTGCCGTGTCTCCTCCTCTTGCGCACTGGCTGGCGCCGGCGCGACGGCCAGCATCAGGGCCGCAGCGGCCCATAAACGGTAAGTCATTCTTGTTCCTCCCCAACAAAGGAAACTGCTAAGTGATTAGAAACCGTGTCCTTTCATGGCGCTCAGCGCTTCCTGCGCGCGGACGACTTCCATGTTCTGGATGGCGTCGACGCCGAAGATCACCGAGGCGCTGTTATCGACCAGGTTGTGGTCGCTGTTCAGCACGGTCTGTTGCAGGACCTGACCCACATCGCCGCCGACCAGCTGGCTTGTGCTGTCCGTCCCGTTATTGCCCGTCATCACGATGCCCAGCTGGTTGTCCGCCAGGCGGAATTGCAGGTGGTCACCGTCGCTGAAGGCCAGGTTCACCGGTCCGTTCACTTCCTGCATACCGGCCTGCGACAGTGCAGGGACGGCGGACGAGGGCACGATCATCATCTGCATGCCGTTCGCCGTGCTGTTGTCCGCTCCTGCGATCACATTGGCCTGCGCGGCGCCGGAGAAATCGGCGAGTCCGCCGATCGGCGTCACATTCTGCGGCGTGATATAGGGGACATAGCCTTCATGGCTGTCCGTCACATTCATGCCCTGGTCGCCCTCGCGCGCCCAGGCGATCATCAGCTGCGGGACGGGCTTGCCGCCATTCGGGGCGGACAGGAAATCGACATTGAACACCAGCCGGGCGAGCGTGGTGACGCCGCTGGAATCCTGCCAGCTGGTGAGCATGGTGATGCCGAAATAGGAAACCGATTCCGGCGTCACGAACTTTCCGTGCATATCCGACAGCTCATCATCCGCCAGTTTTTGGTGCCCGGCGAGCGCTGTCAGATCGGGCGTGCTGGCCGACACCGGGACGGCGCAGGCGAGAAGGGCAAGGGCGGCGAGCGAGCTGCCTTTCCCCCATCTTGCGGACCTGTTTCGACAGGCTGGTTTGGGTGACATGATCTCCTCCATCAGAATGAAAAGCCGCGGGTGAAGCCGAACTCGGCGACTTCGGCTCCCGGTATGCTTGCGTGCAAAGCCATCAGGCGCCGGGCCGAAAGCGGCTCCGGCGGCTGCAGCAGAACGGTTTGCGGGTCGTATCCTTCGCCGGCGACGACGAAGACGATATCGTTCCACGCCTCTTCGAAATCGGCGCGGCTCATGTTCCGGTTGCCAAGGGCGGGATCGCCGATCGCGACCCTGTCGTCCCAGGCGCGGCGGACGACCACGAAATGCTTGTATCCGCGGATATCCAGCAACGCGATCGAGGGCACTTCAAGCGCCTGGATCGTGGCGTAATCGACGCGGTATCCTTCGGCTTCATAGCCGACCATCTGCGCGTAATTCTTCATGTCGAGCAGCGAGAAGCCCTTCTGCCGCACGATGTCGGGATCGGCGATCCGCAGCATGTTGACGAGGACTTGCTCCTCGGTCGTCTCGCGGCCGAAGGCGAAGTTGAAAATGGTCGCCATCACCGCGGCGCCGCAGCTGAAATCGGTGCGCTGGCGCACCAGATTGTCGAACTTGCGGTCCTGCCAGCTGGTGACGGAGACCGGAATAACGGGGGCATTGGAAGAAACGGCGCCCAGCCACAGCGGCGTCGCCTGGCCGCCGGGTGCGCTTGCGCAGGCGGAGAGCAGCGCCGCGGTGCCCGCAGCGGCCAGGCCTGCCGCGATCTTGCGGCGCACTCTGTCAGTCGTGATACCCTGTTTGCCCATCTTAGCCTTCATTCGCCTGTGTGTTGACTGGTCTCTGCGCTCCGGTCGGAGGAGAGGTGGTCGTGCCCCCCCTCCGCCCGGAAGGCGGACCGTATCTGTTGGGGGCATCGGTCTCGCCCCCGGGCTTCGGCCGCCCGGAAGCGGCCGAAGCTGACGGTTCGGTTGGACTTAGCTGGGGTCGCCGCCGCCACCGCCATTGTCGGCGGGCGCACCCGACGACGCAGCGATGGTGAGAGCGTTCAGCTGCTGGTTGCCGACGCCTGCTGCGAAGTTCACGCCGACATTGCCGGAGGTCCCTGCGATTTCGAGGCCGGTCACCAGGTTCTTGCTGTCCTGCTGTTCCACGAAGCTGAGCGTCGCGGTCTGGATCAGGCCGGCATTGGCTTCAGCCAGCGTCGTATCGGCGGCAACAGCCAGGGTCAGCAGGTTGGCCTGCTGATTCAGGCTGCCTGCAGCCGCGTTGACACCGATATTGCCGGATCCGGCGATCGTGCCGCCCAGCACCGTGTTGCGGTCGCGGAAGTTGTTCAGCGCACCGCCCTGCTCAACGTCATCCTCGGGGAGGATTTCACCCGGGGTGGCGAGATGCGAAACACCCAGCAGCGACTGGAACGACGTGGTCGAAGCTTCCGACCAGCCGCCCATAGCTTCCTCGGACGTGTTGTTCGAGGTCGCCAGCGTGGCCGAGTTCATCTGCATGTTGAAGTAACCTGCAGCCAGGTTCACGCCGGTGTTGCCGGAGGAATCGATCGCGAACGTATCGACCGTGTTGACCACCGGAGCGAAGAAGCCGACGCGGATCTGCGGCTCGAACATGCCGTCTTCCAGATCATCGTTCGGGTCGTTGCCGGCTTCGCTCCAGCCACCGCCGAAGACGGGATCGACATAGCCGTTCTCGCCGTTCAGCTCGTTTTCCTCGCGATAGGTCACGGCCACGCCCTGCTGCAGCTGCTTGACGTCGTTGACGGCAACAGCCGAGCTGTCGACGTTGACCACGCCGCGCACGAGTGCGCCGCCCAGCAGGCCGACCAGCTTCCAGTAGGTCACATCGGTGGTGACGCTGGTGTCGATGTTGTTGGCATAGGCAATGTCCACGTCAGCATCGACATTGACTTCCAGCGACGAGCCCTCCTGTGCAAGCACGGGAGTGGCGATCACGGCCGAGGCCGCGACTGTTGAGAGAAGTAACTTCTTCATCGGTAGTCTCCTTCATTCACTCAAGGTTGTCCCCCCGCCAAGACAGTCAGCGAGAAGGTGTTGGCGGAGGAGTTCCTCTCGCCGCCGATCAGGTTCGTCTGAAAAAGGCCACTGCCGCCGCTGAAGGCGTCATCGCTTACGCTGACGCTGTCATTGCGATGGGCAGAGGCTGTTTCAGTGCCCCCGTACGGTTCGGTGGGCGCACGCGACTGTTCCAGAAGCTGGTCCGTCAGTGCGCCGGATTGTCCGATTGCCAGGCTTGCCAGATTGGCCGACTGGTTGTTCGAGCCGGCAGTCACATTGAGGCTGACGAGCCCCGAATTGCCGGAAAAGGCATCGCCGGAAATGGTCACGGCGGTTGCGCGGTCGCCGGCAGCATCCATGCCGTGCTGGACCACGTTTTCGCTGGCGATGGCGACTTCGCCGATGGCCAGGGCCGCGCTGCCCGCCTGCTGGTTGCCGTCGCCCGCCGCCATGTTGACCGCCAGCCGGCCGGACGTGCCGGAGAATTGGCCCGCCTCGACGATGGCCTCGTCCTGCAGGGTTTCCTGCACCGGCGGCTCGTCCTGCGCCTGCACCGCGGATGCGGCTCCCAGCGCGGGGATCAGGGCGGCGAGGGCGGCTGCGTGAAGTATGTTGAGGTGGTTCATTGTCCGCCTCCCGCAAGCGCGGACAGGCTGCCGAGCGCGCCGTCCAGCGCGTCCATCGAACGATCGATGGTGGAAGTGACGACGGATCCCACCTGGGTCCCGCTGGCGAGCTGGCTGCCGCCCCCTGCCAGTTCTACCGTCTGGCCCATCTCGGCCAGGGCGCCGTTCTGCATTTGCGGAGAAGTCAGCTGTGCGGTGACCTGCGCAGTCTCGCCATCGGTCAGCGGCTTCAGGCCGTTGTCGAGAGTCGAGACGACCAGGCGGCCTGGCGCCGTGACCACCCGGTGGGTCTGACCGGGAAAGTATGGCGCACCGATCGTGTGGTGGACGTCGCGCGACACGATGATCGTGCCGTCTTCCGGTATTTCGGATCCGCTTGCCTCAGCCTCCTGCGCATTGGCGCAAGTTGCGGAAGCAAGCAGGCCTGCCAGGATAGCAGGCGTAAGTCTGCACGCGCCGGGCAGCATGCCCCGGCGTAACGTCGCGTTGCGGCGGTCCATCAAATTCCTCCCACAGGCAGCCACGCTCTTGCGACAAGCGCGAGGAGCAATGCTGGCTAGGTGGTCCCCAAGTCGGATCGAAAGACTCGGTCCCGACGGACAAAGAGTAGGAGGAAGCGGTGGGGGGAATTATTGGAAAATCTACGTAACCAAAGTTGGTAGGGTTCCCCTGTGCGTCATCCATTCGTCATTAGGGAGGTGGCGAATTCCTACAAAATTCGACTTCGCCTGCCGGCGCGGATTCAAAGCGCGCAGGATTGCAGCTTGACCCACATCTCCTCGCGGCAGTTCACGCCCATCTTCTCGTAGCAATGCTTGATATGCACGCGGACCGTGTGGATGGAGTTGGAGTGGTGGTTGGCAATCTCCTGCGGTGTCATCCCGGCAAACAGGTCCTCGATGATACGTGCCTCGCTCGGCGTCAGACCGAACAGCGCATTGAGGTCGGGCAGCTCGCGGCGGTGCATGGACTGTGCGGAAGCGAGCACCCAGCACACGTGATCGGGGCCGGTGGCCGCGGCGTGGATGAAGAGCGGGTCGACGTTTTCTGTCAGGCCGAGGCAGGCTGATCCGCGCTTGCCTTCGGCCACTTCGAGCAGGCTGGCGACCAGCCGGGCATCTTCCTCGCACACGGCGCGGACCTGCCCGTCGATATGCGCCAGCAACTCCTGCTTGCGGATCAGCTGCCAGGCCATGCGGCATGCGGCGACAAGACGGCCGCTGCGATCGAGCAACAGACGCGCGCGCCCATCGAGGGCGGACTGTGCCTGCAGTAGTGCTTCAGCGCCTTCGCGGCCCGGCCATGCCGGCAATTCGGTGTCCATCGGCAGGCTCCGATCCTCCCTTGCTCGCCCCGGCCGATGCGGGGTGGGCAGGTGGCTAAGCAGAGGCGGGAGGATCGGTGTATGCGTAGACTTACTGAGGCGCTCCAGGCAGCGCCAGGCCTCCCGTCAGGGCGTCTAGGCGTGGGTTAGAAGCTCCAGCCGAAGGACATGCCGAAGGAGGTCTCGGCGAGCCGGACATCCGCTTCGCCGCCGCCATAGGGCGCCGGGATCGAGCCGCTGCCTTCAACCGTGTTGCGCGGTGCGCGCATGGCGAAGGCAGTCAGTTCCTTTCCGCCGCCAATGCCCAGCGTCGCACCCACGGTGAAGTGATCCTGCACCACGCCGGGGGCCAGGATGTTGATGAAGGTTTCGGAGGAGGGGACCGGATTGTCCGAGCGGCCATAGCCTGCGCGCAGGGTCAGGTCTTCGCTCACATCCACGCTGCCGCCGACCTTGAACACGGTGACATCCTCCCAGCCGAAGCCGGGTCCGCCTTCCGCGCCGAAGGGTGTGCCGGTGAACAGCGGGGCGAGCGGATTGCCGACCGACTGGACTTCGGAATATTCGATCCGCTTCACGTCCACGCCCAGCGTCACGCCCTCCACCGGCTGTACCGCGATACCCGCGCCATAGCTTTCGGGAACGTCGAAGCCGCCCTGTTGCGCGAACAGGCCTGCGTAATCGTCGAAGCCGCCCGCCCAGATGCGCGACTGGTAGAAGGCGCCGACATTGATGCCCGGCGCCAACTCGCCCAGATAGCCGACGCGGAAACCGCCGCCGAAGGACCAGTCGGTGCCGTTATGGGTGAAGTGGGCAGGATCGGCGGACGCGGCGGTGAAGGGCTGGATTCCGGTCGCCCGGAAGCCCTGCACCAGCAGGATGGGCGATACGCCCAGCGAGTGCCCCTCGGCAAACTCCACCGCGATGGTGGGCGAGATGAAGACCTGCTTCAGGTCAACGCCCGCCGGGCCGGTGGCGCCAAAATTGGCAAAGGGATTGGCCTCGTAATCGGTGTTCATCCCGCCATTGCCATTGATGGTGAGCGCGACCGAGACATGGTCCGAAAGCGGGCGGACATAGCCGAATTCGGGCAGGATGAAGGGATTGGCGCCATTGCCCGAATAGTCGCCATCAAGGCCCGCACCATTGCCGGAAATCGTCGCGCCGCGATCGGGCACGAAGATCTCGACACCGAAATCGACGCGCTTTTCCAGCGCGGTGGCCGCGGCCGGATTGGTGGCGGTGGACAGCGCATCTTGCGGGAGCGCTATGGCGACGCCGCCCATGCCCTTGGCCTTCGCGCCGATGCCGTTGAGGAAGTATCCGTCGGTCGCCTGCGCCGGGCTGGCGGCGAGCAGTGCAAGCGCGCTGGCGGTGAAGGCGAAGGCCACGCGGGTGCGGATGGTGCGGGAAGCGGTGTGTGCGGACATGTCGTGACCCTGTTTCGTTTTCTATTGCCCCCGTCTTGTCGGGGTTTGCGCCGCGGATATGGGGACAAGGGGTTCAGACGAAAGGAAGAATGCCTTTCGTACCAATCAGGCCAGCTTGTCCGCCGGCACTGGTTAATCGCGCAAAGCGCCGCTACATATGCACTGTGGGCATGGAGCAGGACATAACACCCGAGGCGTGGGTCGCCGATCTGATCAATGGGTCCCCCGTGGCATCGGTGGTCAGCAATCCGCGCCTTCACGACAATCCGATCGTCGCGTGCAACCAGGCCTTCCTCGACCTTACCGGCTATCCGGAAGAGGAAGTGGTCGGCCGCAATTGCCGGTTCCTGGCCGGTCCGGATACCGAACCCTGGCTGACCGACGCCATCAAGGAAGGTGTCCGCGACAAGAAGCCGGTGATGGTCGAAATCCTCAATTACAAGAAGGATGGAACGCCATTCCGCAACGCCGTGCTGGTGGCGCCCATCTTCGGCGACGATGATGAGCTGACCTATTTCCTTGGCTCGCAAGTGGAACTGGATGAGGATGCCCCCGGTCCCAGCATCTCGCGCCGGGCCAAGGCGGCCGAGAAGATTCGCACGCTGTCACCGCGCCAGCTGGAAGTGCTCAAGCTGGTCGCCTCCGGCCTCAGGAACAAGCAGATCGCCTGGGAACTGAGCCTGTCGGAAAAGACGGTGAAGATGCATCGCGGCATCGCGATGGAAAAGCTTGGCGCGAAGAGTGCGGCGGAGATGATCCGTCTCGCCGTGGAAGCGGGCATCTGACACCGTCTTCGGGCCACATGCCCCAAGGTCCATATTCCGGCTTGGCTGCCCAAGCTTCATAAGGAGGCTGCATCGCAGTCGGACCTTCCTCGCGGAACAGCTTCTTCCCCCCTCCCGTTCCGCTCCCTCCATCCCATCAGATCCGGCTGCGATGCCCCTTTTTCCTAAGGCGCATTCGCAGTTCGAGGCCGCATGAGCGACAATACCAGCACTTCCCGTCATGTGGCGATCATCGGGGCGGGAATGGCAGGGATGAGCTGCGCCCGGCGCCTGGGTGAGTCGGGCTGGAGGGTCAGTCTGTTCGACAAGGGCCGTGGTCCCGGCGGCCGGATGTCCACTCGCTGGATGGAGCATAATGGCCAGCAACTGCGCTTCGACCATGGCGCGCAATATTTCACCGCAGACGATGCGCTGATGGCGCGTCAGGTCGATGAATGGCACGCAGCCGGGGTGGTCGAACGCTGGCCACCCGACCGGCCCGGCGCATGGGTGGGCGCGCCCTGCATGAATGCGCCGCTCAAGCACATGGCGCAATCGCTCGACATCTCCTTTGCCACGCGGATCGAGATGATCGAGCGCGGGGAGGGGGGCTATCGGTTGCGCGCCAAGGATGCGCAGCTGCCGGACACCTTCGACGACGTGGTGATCGCCGTGCCGGCCGAGCAGGCAGCAATGCTGGCCTTCCCGATCGATCGGGAACTGGTGCGGCTCGCCGTCTCCATACGCTCCGCCCCCTGCTGGACGCTGATGTGCGCCTTTGGCGAGCGGCTGGACGCAGCGCATGACAGCTATCGCAGCGAGAGCGCGATTGCTTGGGCAGCGCGCAACAATGCCAAGCCCGGCCGCGGCGAGGCTGAATGCTGGGTCATACAGGCCGGAGCGGAATGGTCGCGCCAGCATCTCGAGAGCCGGCCGGACGCCATCGCTGCAGCCCTGCTGGCGGAATTCGCCGAATTGACCGGCATCGTCCAGCCCAAGCCGGTGGCGGAGGCTGCCCATCGCTGGCGCTATGCCTTCCCGGCAGCGAGCGACAGGGGATATCTGTGGGACTCCGGTACAAGGATGGGTGCCTGCGGGGACTGGCTGCGTGGCCCCACTGTGGGCGATGCCTGGATGTCCGGGCGGTTGCTGGCCGACGCGATATTTAGTGGGGGGTGAGGCGCTAGTCGCCCGGGAACAAGCGCGCGCGGGGCATTGGTGGCAAGCCCCTTGCGCGGGGCGGGTGGGCCCAAACGAAAACGGGGGCCCCGCAATGGGACCCCCGCTTCTTGCATTCCGGCGAAGTGCCGGAAGGTGCTTAGTTGCCGGCGCGGCGTGCAGCAGCGGCAACGGCTTCCGTGGTCGGGTTGCCGAGCGACAGCTCGCGACCGTTCGGGAAGCGGATTTCCGCAGCCGACGCGCGGGTGTCACCGTCGCGAGCCTGGAAGGCGTCCACGATGATGTCGGTGCCCGCGGGCAGCGAATTTCTGTTCCAGCCGCGACGCAGCAGGGCCGAAGGCGCACCGCCTTCAACACGCCAGCGCTCGGTACGGCCGTTGCGTTCCACGTCGATGTGGATCCAGGAGTGGGGGTTCACCCACTCGAACATCACAACCTTGCCTTCCAGACGGACGGGCTTGTTGCGGTCGAACTCAGTGGCGAACGAGTGGTGCGCGGCAGCGCCCAGGCCCGTCACCGCCAGCACGGCGCCAATCGCGGCAGCGCTGAGCTTCTTCATTTGCATGGCAGGTAACTCCTTGGTTTTCACGAATCGTGATGTCTTGCGGGACGTCAACGAGAGTGTCTTATCACTCTGCGCCTTGGTCCTCGATTAAGTCGCCGTAAAGCAGCTGTTCAGAAAACGGAACACACTTGAATTCAAGCAGTTGCGCGTTGTCTTCTACGCGGCGGTACAGCGGCATGCTGATGGTCCACGGGCGAGTGTAGATCGTCGGATCCTCGATCGTCGCCTCGTAGTCGATGTGGTTGCCACCCTCGGCGAGCGTGAAGCGCTCCACCACGGTCGCATGGTTGGTCAGGTAGTTGCCGGCACGATCCAGCCAGGTCACGCCTTCCACCATTTCACCGGCGGGCAGCTTCACCAGGCCCGGGCCCAGCGCCAGCGTGGTGACGACCAGCGTGTCGCCTTCCCACTGGCCGTAGGACGTGCCCATCCAGGTATCGATCGGCGGGATGCCGACTTCCTGCATATGCACGACGCGGTTGGCCGATGCATATTCATAGACCATCAGGATATCGTCATTGTTGCCCTGAATGATCTGGAACGGATACGGCATGTAGGTCGCCCGGGGGATACCCGGCAGGTAACATGCAGCTTCCGGATCGTGATAGATCACGTTTTCCTTATGCGCGGCGAGGCGTTCCTGCGCAGCGTCGTTGTAGGGAATTTCGCCCCCTTCGATCACGCCCAGGCCGGCCGGAATGGCACCGATCGCGCCCAGCAGGCGGTCCGCCACCGGGTTGCTGGCGGCGCTATGCGGCTCCAGGTTCCAGTTGGCATTGTTCATCACCTGCCACACACCGTTCAGATTCGGCTTGCCGTCAATCTGATCCTGCGCGGTAGCGGGCACAGTGCCCAGCGCCATGAGCGCCGCAGCTGCAACCGCCGTCGAAAACTTCTTAATCCCCTGCATAACCTCTCCTGTATGCACCAATCACTAATCGAGCGTGTACACCATGATAACGCCGCTGGCGTTGATGGCGACATATTGTTTGCCGTCGCTGCCCCGATAGGTCATCGGATTGGCGTTGGCGTTCCCGTTGAGCGTGGTCTCCCATAGCTGCTCTCCGGTGTCTGCGTCAAAGGCGCGGAAACGGCGATCGTTCGTTGCGCCCACGAATACCAGCCCGCCCGCGGTAACGGTGGGCCCAGCGCTGCCGGCATTGCCCAGCAGCTGCTTGCCCTCGGGCTGTTCCTCGTAAATGCCCAGCGGCACGGCCCAGGCGATCTCGCCGGTATTGGCATCGATCGCGGTCAGGCGCGCCCATGGCGGCTTGTAGCACGGTGCGGCCACGCCCACGGGGCGGCCATTGTCGTCATACTCGCCGCTCAACGGCGCCTGGAAACTGAAGAAGGGCCCCTTGCCGTCCACGCTCGCCCGGTCATAGGGTGGCGGTTCGGAGGCATCGAAGCTGTAGGGCTCATCACCCGCAACACGTTCCACCCAGCCGACCAGCGAGGTGTCAATCGCATTGACATAGACCATGCCGGTTTCAGGATTCGCGGTGGGCCCGCCCCAGTTCACGCCGCCGATGCCGCCCGGAAGCTGGATGGTGGACTGCACCGGCGATCCTTCCGCGCGGTACATGAACGGGGTGAAGATACCTTCGTTGATATAGCCGCCGGCCCTGTCCCACATGGCGATGCAGGCTGCGGCATGCGCCTCGTTCGTGTCTTCCGCCGTCACGATGTCGTCCCAGGTCATGCTCACGCGGCTGAGCGGCGGCGTGACCTGCGGAATCGGCTGGGTTGGGTGGTAATACTCACCCGGCGCGTTTCCGCGCGGGACGGGCATTTCCTCCACCGCATGCACCGGCTCCCCATCTTCGGCATCGAGGACGTAGAACAGCGAGGACTTGCCGACATTGGTGATCGCCTTGCCGCCATTGGCGAGCGGGATCAGCGGGCCGGCATGGCTCATGTCGATGTCCCAGATGTCGTGATGGACGGTCTGGAAGTGCCATTTGTATTCGCCGGTGTGCAGGTCCACCGCGACAACGGAGTTGCCGAACAGGTTGGAGCCCGGACGGTCGCCGCCATAATAATTGTGCGAGGGGCTGGCGATGGGCAGGTATACGGTGTCCGTATCGGTATCCACCGTGGCCATGAAGCCCCACATATTGGTGCCGCCGCGCCCTTCTGCACCGCTATTGCCCCAGGTGTCGCCACCCAGTTCGCCATGGTCGGGCGTGGTATCGAATTCCCACAGCTTTTCGCCGGTCACCACGTCATAGGCACGCGGATTGCCGGAATTGCCGCGCGGATTTTCCAGCGAGGCCGCGCCGATCACCGCCACATTGCCGTGGATGGTAGGCGTGCCGCCGAACCCAATGACGATATCGACCACGCCGCCATCGCCGAAGCCTTCGACCGGCTCACCCGTCGCCGCATCGAGCGCGACGAGATTGGTGCCCTGCGTCACCAGCACGCGCGGGCCGTAATCGCCCGAGCCGGGCCAGTAGCCGACACCGCGGCCGGAATAGCCCGCACCGGGCCCCTGGCCGCCTTCGGTCTGGTGAACCCACACTTCCTCGCCCGTGGCGGCGTTGAGCGCCACGACCCGGTTCTGCGCGGTGATATACATATTGCCGTTCACCACCAGCGGGACGGCGGTGTTGAAGGCGCGCAGCGGATAGGTCCAGGCCTGCTGCAGCTCGCCCACATTGGACCGGTTGATTTCAGCGAGCGGAGAGTAGCGGGTGGCTGCCAGGTCGCGATTGATGGTCTGCCAGTCGCCATCGGGCATGGCATCCTGCGCGATCACGCCGGTGGCGCTGGCCGATGCCAGCAATGCACCCAGAACAAGGCCTCTGGCCTGTCGCATAGAACTCTCTCCCGAACATCCGGACGAGGCCTAGCCACGATCGACTGCAAGCCCCACTTGTTGATTCTGTCCTAAAGACGCATCCCGCTTTTGACAATGCCAACCCGCCTATTTAGCTCCCCTCGACGTGCTGTAACGTCACAGGTGTTTCGACCGGCTTGCACTTGTCCGCTTTCCGTCGCCATTGACGGTGTGAATGTCGAGTTCGACTTTGTGACAAATTGTCGCGATTCGTCACACTGGCCGGAGAAAGCTTGGCGGAACGCGCGTGAACGGCTAGCGGGCTGACGGCAAGGCTCCGGCCGGCGAATACCAGCTGTAACGCCGCGCTTTATGCGATGTTACCGTAAAGTTACTCGGTATCCTCCGGAGAGTGCGATAGGAGTTGCAGGGGAGTGCTATTGAAAGGGCCGTTCATTGACGCTGTCTCAAGCGCATGCGGCCAGGGCAGGGTGTAAATTCGCAGGGAAGGGAATTTGCGCCCGATCAAGGATTGAAGACAGGCAAGCGCACAAACCGCCTGTTCGAGATAAGAGAGCTTAGACGAGGGGAATAAGGTAGATGCTCGATCTATTGTTTAACATCACAGACTGGCTGAGGACGACATTCCTCCTCGATTTTGCCTTCTGGATTACCGAAACGCCGCTCAGCCTGTTCATGGTTGAGAATTTCTGGAACGTGCCGCTGGCACAGGTGGTGCACATCGTCTCCATCGCGGCGGCCTTCGCCTCGCTGCTGATGCTGACGCTGCGCGTGCATGGCAAGGCGGGCATGAGCCTGCCGGTGAGCGATGTGGCCTCGCGCTACATGCCGTGGATCTGGTGGGGCCTGCTGGGCATCGTCATCAGCGGCCTGCTGATGATCACGGCCGAGCCGATCCGCAACATGGTCAACTCGGTATTCTGGATCAAGATGGGCATCCTGGTGGTGACCGTGCTGATCACGCTGGGCTTCCAGCGTTCGGTGCGCGGCAAGGCGCTTGCCGGCGGGGCAGCTTATGTTCCCAGCGGCAGCACCAAGGCCACCGGCCTGCTGCTCGTCGTCCTGTGGCTTCTGATCATGCTGGCCGGTCGCTGGATCGCCTACGTTCCGGTTTGAGGGGGAAATAGACCAAAATGATGTATCCTGAACCGACAAACATCTGGGAATCGATCGAGTATTCCTCGCTCGGTATCGGCATTGCCGAAAGCCTGTGGGCCTTCCCGATGATCGAATCGCTGCATGTGATGGCGCTGGTGACCGTGTTCGGCACCGTGTTGATCATGGACCTTCGCCTGATTGGCCTTGCGTCCACCAATGTGCCGGTCTCCACCATGTCCAGCGACACGCTGAAATGGACCTGGATCGGCTTCGTGATCGCCGCGATCACCGGTACGCTGCTGTTCATCAGCAAGGCCAGCACCTACATGGTCAATCCCTACTTCCTCACGAAGATGGGACTGATGGCGGCCGCCGGCCTCAACATGCTGATCTTCCACTTCCTCACCTACAAGTCGGTGGCGGACTGGGACAGCAGCGCGGCGCTGCCGAAGGGCGCCAAGATGGCCGGCATCCTGTCGATTGTCTTCTGGCTGATCATCGTCTTCTGCGGTCGAGCAATCGGCTTTACGTTGGGCATCTACTACTGATCTCCACCGGCAAGACGCTGCACACATGAAAAAGGCCGCCCCACCGGGCGGCCTTTTTTGTTGCGCGATGTCTGTGCGGTTCAGTTCTCTGGCAGGGCGTAGACGGTCACCGCCGCGCTGTTGATTTCCGGCTCCGGCAGCTCCGGCGTGAAGTTGGGCAGGCCGAAGGAGAGCGGATTGCCCGCACCCGTGACGACCGCGACATATTGCCGCCCGTCGACCGAGTAGGTGACCGGGGAAGCATTGGGCACTCCGGTCAGCGCGCTGCGCCACAGCTGCTCGCCGCTATCCTGGTCGAAGGCGAGGAACTCCCGGTCCATGCCGCCCGCGAACAGCAGCCCGCCTGCGGTGGCGAGGATGCCGGTGTCGTAAGGCGCGCGGCGGCGGTTCTCCCACCGCACTTCGCCGGTCTTCATGTCGATTCCCTGGAGGATGCCGAACATGCCGTCGCTGTCTGCCGGGGCGGAATAGAACACGTCGACGCCGCTGGTCAGGAAGCCGCCTTCGGCGCGAGGGCGCAGCTCCATGCAGGTATCGCGGTAATTGCCGAACATCATGCCTGTCGACTCGACGAAGGCGTTGGGGCTCCAGTTGCGGCCGCCGCCCGCATGCGGGCACATGAACACGGCCGGGCGGTCGCGTCCGGGTAGCAGCGCCGGATCGGGCGTCTTGCGCCCGGTCTCGGGATCGATGGCGACGATATAGTCCTGGAAACCCATGTCGTAGGTCGAGAGATACTCGCCTGTCTCGGCATCGAGCGTGTCGATCAGCCCGTCCTTGCCGCCGGTGATGATCACGCGGCGCTCTTCGCCATCAACCTCCAGCTTGCCGACAACGCGCTCGAACACCCAGTCGAGATCGTATTGGTCGTTCGCCTGGTGCTGGAAATACCAGACGAGCTTGCCGGTGCGCGGCGCGAAGGCGAGGGTGGAATTGGTGTAGAGCCCGTCATTGTTCATGCCCGGCAGCACGTCGCGCACCGGACCAGTGTCGTAGGTCTGGGCGACGCCCCACAGGGCCAGGCCGGTTTCTGGATCATAGGTGCCGGAGGTCCAGACCGAGCCGCCATGGCGATCTTCGTTAGCGAGTCCATTCCACGTATCGCCGCCGGGCGTGCCATCCTGCGCAATGGTGTTGAAGGTCCACAGGTGCTCGCCCGTCGTGGCGTCGAAAGCCTGGATCACGCTGCCGCCATCGCGCTGCGAGGCGAATCCGATCATTGCCACGCCGTCCGCGACCAGCGGTCCGCCATTGGATCGCAGGCCCTCCGCATCGGGCACAGCTACATCCCAGACGGGGCGTCCGGTGCGGGCATCAAGGGCCATCATGTGCAGGTCGGACGTGGCGATAACCAGCTTGTCGTCCCACAGCGCCATGGTCTTCTTGGACAGCGGCGCCGTTCCTTCGGGCAGGCGCCGGCGATAGCGCCACAGCTGACGGCCATTGACGGCATCGAAGGCGAAGACCTCGTCACCGAAACCGAAGACGTAGAGGACGCCGTCGCGCACGATCGGCTCGTCCATGGTGGGTCCGGGGGGAAGGGCTTGCGACCACGCGACTTGCAAGTCGTCGACATTGCTGCGGTCGATCTGCGTTAGCGGGGAGAATCCGTGCCCCTCATGGCCGCGCCGCCATGTGAGCCAGTTTTCCGGCTCGGGATTGGCCAGCTGCTCGGACGTCACCGGCGTGTAGTTGGCGAAGCGATCGACCGGGTCCGGCGCAGCAGGGAACGGATAGCGGTTCGTGATACCCGGCAGCCCGATGCCGTTGCCTTCCTCGCCGGGCCCGGTGTCGGGCAGCGGGATGGTCACCTGAGCAAAGGCGGCCATGTCGGCTGCGGACAAGGCCTCCTGCGAAGTTCCGCCATTCTCGGCCAGGATCAGTGCCGTCAGCGCCTCATATTCGGCTTCGCCCAGCGAGGCGCTCCCGCCGGGCGGCATGGAGGTGGAGATATAGTCGAACAGATCGCTCGCCGGGACGCCGCTCCAGCTGGCCATGAAGGCCGGACCTTTCAGTCCTGCGGCGAATTGCCCGCCATCGAGGCCAGCGCCGTGGCAGGCGGCGCAATTGGCGGCATAGAGCGTACGCCCCTGCTGCACCTGCAGCTCGAATGGCGAGGGGATGCCCTGCGCCAGACCAGCAGCTCCCAGCGACATCGTCGCGGCGACGGAGCCCAGCAGGGCCCACTTCAATCCAGCCATTTCCCCTCCCAAACCGGGCGTCAGTCGTCGGCGATCCCCAACGGTTCGGCAACGCGCGCCTCGAACATTGCATCATACAGGCTGATCTTGGCCTCGCCCAGCCACGGACCGACGCCGGAGCCGTCTGCGTCGAGAATCATCGCTTCGTTCCGGCCCAGCTCGCCAATCGCGGGCCAGTGCGGCAGGCCATCGCCATTCGGATTGCCGGTCGCGGCGAAGTTCACCCAATATTGCGAGACCTGGTCGGCAAACGCCTCTTCGCGGGCATTACCGCACATCTGATCCACCGACGATCCGCCGGGGAAGGTGCGCGGGGCGCAGAGATTGTCGAAAACATAGGGAATCTCGCCCGTATGCGCTGCGCCAAGGTTGGCGCGATCGGCATCATAGGGCGGATCGTGGCGGAACCAGTAGTGATAGGCGCTCTTGCCGATTTCCGCCTGGTATTCGGCGAACTGGCGGTGCAGCCAGCTCATATTGTCGCCGAAGGGCATGGTGGAGGTCGCAACAGCTTCCTCGTCGGTGCTGACCGGGTAGGCGGCGCGGCCTTGTTCGACGAGGTTGCCCCAGCGGAAGGCTTCGCCCTGCTGCCAGCTGGCCAGCGTCGGCGGCGGGCCGAAGGCGGCGGTGAAGCTGCCTTCATCCTCATTCGAGCCATTGAGCACGTCCACCCGCAGCTGGCGGCCATTGGCGAAGGCGACCGAGAGGTCCTCGGGAATGATGTGCCCGTCGATGATCATGCCCTGTCCGGGCAGCTTGGCGTGGATCTCCGTTGCGGGGATCGCGCGCAGCTCGGCCAGGCTGGTGGTGCCGAAGTTCTCCTGCGCGGCATCGAGCGTCCGCTGTTGCGCGGTTTCGCGCGGGGTCATCGGCGCGATGTTGAGGCCCATCCAGTTGCCCGACTGGCTGATCACGCGGTGGACGAGGCCATCGGCAGGCGGCGCGCCCGCAAGGCCGCCATTCATCGCGGCACCCGCGCTCTCACCGAAGATGGTGACGCGGCTGGGATCGCCGCCAAAGGCCGCGATATTGTCCTGGATCCACTGCAAAGCGGCGATGGAATCGCCCAGCGCCTGGTTGCCGGAAGCGCCATGTGGCGAAGCGGCGGTCAGCTCAGGGTGCGCCATGAAGCCGAGTGAGCCGACGCGATAGTTGAAGGTGACCATCACCACGCCCTTCTGGGCAAGGTGGTCGCCTTGGCTGAAGGGAGCCGAACCGCCGCCCTCATTATAGGCGCCGCCATAGAGCCAGACCATCACCGGCAGCTTCTCGTCGCTGCTTTGGGCCGGGGTCCAGACGTTGAGATAGAGGCAGTCCTCCGAGATGCCAGGGCTGTCGGGCATGTCGGTTGCGGAATTGACCGGGAAGCGTTGCGGGGCGGGGTTCTGCACGCAGGAATCGCCCCATGTGTCCGCAACTTTCAGGCCGTCCCAGCCAGGGGCGGGCTGCGGCTGTTCCCAGCGCAGGTCGCCCACGGGCGGAGCAGCGAAGGGAATACCCTTGAAGACCGTGATGCCTTCCAGCGCGCCGGGCACCCCCAACAGCTCGCCACCCTGTGTCTGCGCCCGCCTGAGGCTGAGGGCTGATTGCGGTTGTCCGGCCGACACGGAGGCAGGAGGCGAGACGGTCTGGACCGGCTCGTAGGTGCCAGCGCAGGCGGAAAGGCCTGCCAGCAGGGTCGCACCGACGGCGATCCTCTTGGTGAAGGTGTTCATATGCGTTCTCTCCCCTGCATGTGCGGCTGCCCTACCGGGCATGGCCGCAAAAAAGGGGCGCTATCCGCTGTCTCGGCAACCTTCGTATGAAGGATGGCCGGACTGCAGACGCGCCCCTCTTGCGTTCACTCGTTACTGGTTCGCAGCTGCTTCGGCCGCGGCCGCATCGGCGGCTTCGGCGGCAAGGCCGGCGGAAGCAGCAGTGATGTAGTTGCGGACCTGCACATTGCCTTCGTGGCAGGCATATTCGAAGAACTCGTATTCCTCGTTGCGCGTCCAGTCGAGGCGCGCGGTCCACGGCGCGGTGTAAACCTTCGGATCGGTATAGGTCAGCTCGTAGACGATCGAGTCCGGACCGGTCATGGTCAGGCGTTCGACGACCACGGCTTCCTCGCTGGTGGGGATGGTGTTGAACGGCGGCACGCCCATGGTGGCCATGTTGAGCGGGCTCGGGCCACGCTCGGAAACCACGGTGGTGGCGCTGTCGCCGGCAACGATATTGGTGGTTTCGATTACCATCGTGTTGCCTTCCCAATAGCCGATCGACTGGCCCATCCAGGTGCGCACTTCGGCCGGCCAGCGCATCGCGTCCATCTCTTCCTTGCTGCCGACAATCGGGATGATGCGGCTGTCATGGATCATTTCGAGATTGATCACGAAATAGCCCGGCGCCTGCATCACCTGGATGCCGTTGTTATAGCGGAAGGGGAACATGGAAGCGGGGAAGCCACGGGTGACGCAGCGGTCCCAGGTGTCGAAATCGTCCACCCACTGGTGCACCGTGCCCGGCGTCCAGCTGGAACGGCCCGACTGGTACAGGTTCTGCGCCCATTCGGTCATCGCCGGCAGCTGGCCATTGGCCGGGCTGGCGAGCAGCGAGGTGCGGCGGCCCGAGGCATCGGATTCCACCCAGTGGCCGAAACCGATCGTGCCGCCTTCGTCTTCCGCGGCATAGCGTTCGTCAGAGGCATTGGCCTGCGCCTGGCGGGCGGCATATTCCTCATCGGTCAGCCAGAAACGGTCGCCATATTGCGCCGGACGGTTCATCGGCAGGCTGGCGATATTGTCGATCGGGAACATGCCGCGCAGGTCCGGATCGCCCCATGCGGTACGCGGGGGATCAAAAGTGGTGGGGACCGGCGGCATCACCGTCAGGTCCTCGGGAACCTGCTGTGCGCTGGCACCGGTAGCAGCGAGCACTGCCAGCGACGCGGCCGCCAGTACCTTGCCCATGGTGGAATTGAACTTTGCCATCTCTCGTCTCTCCTAAAAATTCCCGATGCGCGGACAGGCACGCGCGTGCCCGGGCATCATAGCATTACTCGTCGTTTCCTACACCCCGGCTGGCCGGATCCATGCTGGGCGGGGGCGCAGCATCAGGATCGATCGGCTCGACCATGCGGCCGCGCGCAAATTCCTGCTCGCGCGCCGCCCGGTCGGCGGTAATGTAATTGCGGACCTGCACGTTCCCCTCGTGGCAGGCATATTCGAAGAATTCGTAGCTGTCGTCGCGCGTCCAGTTGACGCGCAAGGTCCACGGCGCTTCCCACACGACCGGGTCGGAATAGGTCAGCTCGTAAGTGATCGTGTCGGGGCCGACCATGTGGAAACGCTCCACCGTGGTCGCTTCATAGCTGGTTGGCAGCGTGTTGTTGGGCGGCACGCCGCGCGTCGCCATGTTGAGCGGCGAGGCGCCGGGCTGGAGGTTTGTCGTCTCGACCACCAGCGTATTGCCATCCTCCCACCGGCCGCGGCTCTGGCCGAACATGCCGGTCACGCCTGCAGGCCATTGTTCGGTCTCTCCCGACACCGGAATGATGCGCGTGCCGAGCATCTCCAGCGCGATCACCACATAGCCGGGTGACTGGTAGATGCGGATGCCGTTATTGTAGCGGAAGGGCAGCATCGAAGCAGGGAAACCGCGCGTCCAGCAGCGGTCCCAACTGTCGAAATCACTCACCCAGTCGAAGGTCTGTCCGGCCACCCAGCTGGCGCGGCTGAACTGGGCGAGGCGGATGCCTTCCTCGGTCAGCGCGGGCAGCTGGCCGTTGGCGGGATCGACCAGCATGGAGGTGCGGCGGCTGCCGGCCTCATATTCAATCCAGTGGCCAAGGCCGATCGTGCCTTCCTCATCCTCGGATTCGTAGGCTTCTTCCAGCGCTTCCACGCGGCCCTGTTCGGCGGCGATTTCCGCCTCGGTCTTCCAGAAGCGGTCACCATATTGCGCCGGGCGCTGCACGGGCAGTTCGGCAATGTCGTTGATCGGCCAGGTACCGCGCAGGTCCGGATCGCCCCAGGCAGTGGTTCCCGGCTGGTAGGCATCGGAGACGGCGGGCATGGTGGTCAGGTCGTCAGGCACGGCCTGCGTGGTTGCAACCTGCTGCGGTTCGGCGGCCCGCGTCGTCTGCATGCAGGCGGACAGGGCCATGGTGGCGCCGGCCAGCAGGCTAGCCTTCAAAAGGTGTTTCGCACGGATATGCGGGCGGTACATTACTTGCTCCTACTCGGACCCGCCGACCGCCGCCGCAGCGGCTTCCGCGCGTTCGGCGCGGCTGGCGGTAATGAAGTTGCGGATCTGCACATTGCCTTCGTGGCAGGCGTATTCGTAAATCTCGTAATCCTCGTCACGCTGCCATTCGAGACGCGCTGACCAGGGCTGGGTGAAGACGACCGGGTCTTCCCAGGTGAATTCGTAGATGATCTCGTCCGGGCCGACCATGTGGAAACGCTCGACCAGGCGGGCCTGGTTGCTCACCGGCGTATCGTTTTCACGCGGGGAGCCGGTGGTGCCGATATTGGTGGCGGACGGGCCAGGCTTGAAATTGGTGGTGACCACTTTCAGCGTGTTGTGATCTTCCCACTCGCCCCGGCTTTCGCCCAGCCAGTGGTCGATCTGCGAGGGGATCGGTGCGCTGCCATCGGTCGGGATCAGGCGCGTTTCGTGCACCATTTCCATCTGGATCGCGACGAGTCCCGGCGACTGAAAGATGCGCATCCCGTTATTATACATGAACGGGAACATGGAGGCGGGCAGGCCACGCGAAATGCAGCGGTCCCAGCTGTCGAAATCATGCCAGGTGTCGAAGGGCTGGCCCTGCACCCAGGTGGAGCGCATGGCATCGGACAGGCGCTGGCCTTCCGCCGTGAAAGCGGGCAGCTGGCCATTGGAAGGCGAGGTGATCCAGCTGGTGCGGCGATTGGCTGCCGCGACTTCGGCCCAGTGGCCGATGCCCATCGTGTCCGTGCTGTCTTCGTTCTGGTAGCGCTGCTCGAGCGCTTCGACCATTCCGGTGCGTTCGGCGAATTCCTCCTGCGTCAGCAGCTGCCGGTCGCCGTGCTCCGCCGCGCGTTGCAGCGGGGTGCGGCCGTTCAAATGGTCGATAGGCCAGCCGCCGCGGAAATCGGGCTCCCCCCATGCGGTCAGCTCGGGCTGGTAGTCATCGGACGGGGCGGGGAGGACGGTGAGGTCCTCCTGCGCCCACGCACCGCTACTGGCCAGCGCCGCGCCGCCCAGCAGGGCGAGCGTCGTCTTCCGCAGCGCCGACATCAGTTGCCCGCCGGAAGCGCGAAGGTGACGTAGCGGCTCTCACCCGGTTCGGGCAGGCCGAGACCGCCGAGGAAGTGGCCGACGCCGCCCACCGGCACGGTGATGTACTGGCGGCCATTCACTTCATAGACGGCCGGAACGCCTTCGGTCGCCGCGTCGAAGCGGTGTTCCCACAGAACTTCGCCGGTCGCCGCATCGCGGGCGCGGAAGGCGCGGTCGGAGGCGGTGTTGACGAAGAGCAGGCCGCCCGCCGTGGCGATCGGGCCGGAACGCGGCGCCTGAGCGCCCACGCCGGTAATGCCCTGTTCCTCCAGCGTCAGGATCTCGCCATTCGGAATGTGGAAGATCCGCTCGCCCGTATTCATGTCATAGGCGGTGAGGTTGGAGAAAGGCGGCTTGATCGCGACCATGCCGTTCGACTGCAGCATGAAGTTGACCGGCCAACGCCAGGGAACATTGTCTTCCTGCGCGTTCGGCATGGCGGCCAGCGCGCTTTCGCGATTGTCCTTGTTGATCTTCAGCAGCAGCGGCAGTTCGCGGCTGACGACATAGAGGCGCTGGTTCACCGGATCGACCGCGACATTGCCCCAGTTCGCACCGCCATTGTGACCCGGATGCGAGATCGAGCCACGCTCGGACGGCGGGGTGAAGATGCCGTCATTGCGCCATTCGTTGCGCAAACTGTTGCGCAGCGCTTCCTGGTCAGCCTCGGGCAGGTAGGGGTTGATGTCGTCCTCGGTGAAGCTGAGGCGCATGAAGGGTTCGGGCCAGGTCGGTACCGGCTGGGTGGGGGAGGCATGCTCGCCCTCCACATCTGATGCCGGGACAGCCACTTCCTCGATCGGCCAGATCGGCTCACCCGTCAGGCGGTTGAAGGCGAAGACATAGCCGTGCTTGGTCGCCTGGATGACGATCGGGATATCCTGGCCGTCCTTGGTGATCGTCATCAGCTTGGGGGCGACCGGAAGGTCGAAGTCCCACAGGTCATGATGGACGATCTGGAAGTGCCAGATGCGCTCGCCAGTCTCGGCATTGATGGCCACCAGCGAGTTGGCGAACAGGTTATCGCCCTCGCGGTTGCCGCCGTAGAAGTCATAGCGGGCGGTACCGAAGGGCACGAACATGATGCCGTTCTCGACGTCGATCGTGCTTTCCGACCAGTTGTGAACGCCGCCGAACTTCTCATGATCCTCGGCCGGCCAGGTGTCGTAGCCGAATTCGCCTTCACGCGGGACAGAGTGGAACACCCACTTCAGCTCGCCCGTGATCACGTCATAAGCCTGCACGTCGGCGGGCGAGGATGCATAGTCGTAGGCGCCCGCGGGCAGCGACATGATGACGGTGTTCTTGTAGATGCGGCCCGGATTGTTGGTCATCAGCGGGTTGCCCGGCATGGCGACATCATCCGCCAGCGCATCGCGCAGGTCCACGCCGCCATTATTGCCGAAGCTGGTGATCACCTGCCCGGTGGCCGCGTCGATGGCGCGCAGCATGCCGCCATTGAGGACGATCAGGCGGCCTTCAGAACCGTCTTCGCTTTCCCAATAGTTGACGCCGCGCGAGCCCGCGCCACGGCCTTCGAGGCTGGAGACCCACAGCTCCGAACCCGTTGCCGGGTCGAGCGCGACGATCTGGCCCTGGCCATTCTGCACATACATGCGGCCGCCGCCCACGGTGGGGCTGAAGATCGGGGGCTGGCCTTCGCCGGTGGCATAGGTCCAGGCGACTTCAAGCTGCGAGACGTTGGAGCGGTTGATCTGGTCGAGCGCCGAATATTGCGAGCTGTCGCCACCGCCCAGATAGCCGTCCCAGCCGACGTAATCGATGGCGGAGGACGGCGCGGCGGCCGTGGTGGTCATGCCGGAATCGTAAGCGGTGCTGCAGGCGGCGCTGGCCATGGCGAGCGCCGAAATGGCGGCCAGCTTCATCCCGCGGCGGCCCATGGCACGCGTGCCAGCACTGATGTTCGACAGATTGATCACTACCATCTCCCTATGGTGTCATGCGGACGGCGACCCGTCCGAAATTTGCCACAACCTAGCCGCAAGCTGCGCGCAACAACAAGGCCCTATAAGGCCTCGAATTTGACTTAATCCGGAATTTTTGTCGCCAATTGTAACATCGGCGACAGGGGCGCTTGTCCCTATTCGGCATCCTGCATCGCATGGCCCGCTGCAGCGCCTTCAACGGTGTTCTCCACGCCTTCCAGCGGGCGCTCGAATTCGCCTGCCTGGCTGAAGATCTCCGAATTGGTCATCCCGCCCGTGGTTTCGAGGGTGAGCGTGACCGGCTCCAGCGTACGGTTCTGCCAGTACCAGCCATGAATGCCGGTGAAGGGCGCGATGTAGACGCCTTGCATCGCCTGCGCCGCATCCACGCCAAAGCTTTCGGTCATCTCCACGCCGCCCTCGAACGGGTGGGCATGCATATCGTAATTGAGTGTGTCCGACCCTTCCCAGCGGAAGGCGACGCGCGCGCCTTCTGGGATGGTGTATTTGAACTCGACCGATTCATAGGGTTGCAACTCGTATGTCCAACTGTCGGCAACGCCTTCCTCGGCCGCAGGCGGCGTGTCGGAGAGCAGCAGCACCTCCTGCGTCTCCATCCGCGCCATGCCGCGCTCCAGCTCCGGATTGTCGGGATCGGCGATCTTGGTGAGGCCCGTTGCCGTGCCGATGCCGGTGGGATCGTACCCGGTCTCCGCCGGGATCACGAAGGCGACGGCGATGAAGGCGACAACTGCTACGCCGGCAATGATGAGAGGCTTTTTCGAAGTGCTCATGATGACAAATATCCTTGGATTTGCACGGCGGTGAGCGCCACGCCCACCGCGATCAGCGCGATATTGGCGGCCTTCGCATATTTCGCAAAGCTCGGCCTATTGCGCCAGGAGTTGAACAGGGTGACGACGAAGGCGAGGACGATGACCTGCCCCAGCTCGACGCCGACATTGAATGAAATGAGATTGGTGAGCAGGCCGTTGGGCGAAACCTCCAGGTCCATCACCTTGGTGGCAAGGCCCATGCCGTGGAACAGGCCGAAGACCAGCACGGCAAGCCGCGTATCGATATTGAGGCCGATCTTCGCAAAGCCGCCGATATTCTCCACGCCCTTGTAGATCACCGACAGGCCGATGATCGCATCGATGATATAGGCATTGGCGCCAATCCCCATCAGCACGCCGCCCATCAGCGTGATCGAATGGCCGATCGTGAACATGGAGACATAGAGCACCACGTCCTTCAGCCGGCGCAGGAAGAAGACCACGCCGACAAGGAAGGCGATATGGTCATATCCCGTCACCATGTGCTTGGCGCCGAGATAGAGGAAGGGGAAGATCGCCGGGCCCTCTATCGACTGGACGAAAGCCTTGTCCCCCTCCGCCACGTCATGCGCGAACGCGGCGAAGGGGGCCAGCGCCACGGTGACCAGCACCGCAGCGAGGGTAAGCAGCGCCCAGCCAATGGGCGAGAGGCGGAAGGCGCGAAGTGCCGTCACAGCCTGATCCCCACCTTGGGCGCGATAAGGACCATCAGCGTGTAGAGGACGATGGTCAGCACGCATCCGGCTGCCAGCGCGGCCCAGAAGCCCACCCCGTTGCGCATCATCAGCGGGATCGCGAGGAACATCGGCAGCGAGGGCAGCACGAACCAGAAGGTCGCGGCGGAATGATCGGCGAGGCGCTCCGCATCGCCCGTATCATGCCACAGCCAGATCATGGCGAGCACGGAAACCAGCGGCAGCGAGACGATCAGTGCGCCCACACCGGGCCATCGCCGCGCCACTTCGGATGCCACTGCGATGATTACGCCCGACAAAAGCGCCTTGATGATCAGGTAGTACATGGTGCCACCGCTCTGTCCGCTCGACCCTATTCGCCGGAGCCTTCCATATATTCCTCCAGCGTCTCGTCGGTATTGGGGCGATTTGCGTCGGTCTGGACGGTGTCGACCGTTTCGCCCTCGGGCAGCTCGGCGGGCGGATACATCTGGTGGCAAGCGGTGCACACGGCATAGACGGTGCCGCCCACTTCGAACACGGCCTCGGGATCCTTCGCCAGCGCGGCCTCTTCCGCCTGCGTTGCGACATCCTGCAATCCTTGCGCGAATTGCAGCCAGTCATCGCCGCGGCCATCGGCATAGGCGGGGCTGGCGAGCACTTCGCCAAATTCGCGAAGCTTGACCGCTGCGGCGCTCACCTTGGCCCATTCCTCGTCGGTTTCGGGTTCGAATTCGGTGAAAACGGCTTCGCCATCCACCAGCTCGCTGACCGCGCCGACCGCGCCCCAATAGATCTCTGCCGTGGGCTGCACTTCATTCGCCATGAACTGCTGCGCGGTGCCATATGGCATCTCCACGGGTTCTTCCCCGCAGCCGGCGAGTGCGATGATCGGCAGCATGAGTGCCGTCTGGCTGAGAATTCTACGCATGTGTTTTTGCCCTTCCATTCCTCTACCCTGCATCATGGCTCTAGCAGCAGCGCCATACTAGCCACAACTGACATATGGTTGACAGCTGTTAGTTGACAATGTCCGAAAATTTCGGACAAGCGAACCACGCATAAATCTCCGGTAAATCTTGACTCGGGTAGGAGGTTTGTTGACTAGGGCCGCGAATTTGCGACCCTCATGAACAGATTTGGAAAGGTGGAAACGGGATATGGCTGGAAACAAGGGTATTGCTGGCAAGTGGTTCAAGACGGGCGTGGCTACGCTGGGCGCTGCGGCGCTGGCTTTCCCGCTGGTGAGTGCGGTTGCCACCCCTGTGGATCCGACCCAGGCTCCGGTTGAGGAAGTTGCCGAGGCGGCCCTGACTGCAGAGCAGGCGGACGAAGCGCGCGGCCTGTTCAGTTCCTGGTCCTGCGGCGTCTGCCACGCGATGGCCGATGCTAACGGCACCGGCCACATTGGCCCGTCCTTCGATGGCAATGATGCGATGGACAAGGACTTCATCGTCGCCCGCATCACCAACGGCCAGGGCGCCATGCCTGCCTTTGGCGGCCAGATCACCGATGAAGAGATCGACCTGCTGGCGGCCTATATCATGGAAGCCAAGAAGTAAGCTTCGGCTACTTCGGACTGATTGAAAGAGGGGATCCCGCAAGGGGTCCCCTTTTTCGTTGCGGCCTCAGTTCTGTCCTTGCGCAGTGCGGCTGTTGGGGCCGACCTGCGCGAAGTAGTTGGTCACCCCGTCCGGGTCGCTCAGCCATACGGTGATGAGGTCGAACCCGCGCAGCTTGTTGAGCGGGGTTTGTACGCCGATATCGCGGTGATCGCCGCGGGCAGCAGCCAGCGGGGCGTCGGTGACGACATACTGGATGCCCGCGCTGCCATTGTCGGCCCCGCCGCCAGCGGGCGTCTGGTGCAGGAAGATCGTCGTCTCGTTGAAGTTGTAGGGGTACTTGGTCACGCCCAGCTGCGCGTCCTCGACAGGCGGCAATTCGGTGAGGCCGACGAATTCGCGGTAGAAGGCACGACTTTCGGCGAGGTCGGACACGCCGATGCCTACGCCCACACCGTCATCCGAATGGTCCTTTGCCGCCGGATCGATCACGATCTGGATCGGGAAACCGCCCGGATCATCGGTCAGTGCAACCCAGGTCCCGTCCGCTGCCTCGGTGAATTCCGGAGTGTCGAACCCGGTCTCGGCGAAGCGAGTCTGCACAGCTTCTGCATCGGGGAAGGTCAGGCGGAAATAGCGGATGCCCGTGCCGCCCGTGACGCCGCCCGAAAGGTCGTAGAGCCGGTCGCCCACCTGTCCGGCCGACAGCTTGATCTGCATGCTGCCGACCCCCGTCAGGATCATCTGCTGCGTGCTGGTCAGCTGGATCGGATTGAGCGAGCGCAGCGCCAGCGCGTTGACATAGAAGTTCACCATGTCGTCCGTGATCTCACGCGGGAAACGGCGGAACACGTTCATGCCGCCGCCGGTGACGATATCGGCATTGGATGCCTCAAGCTGCGCCTGCGTCAGCTCGCCCGGTGCATAGGCAATGTCCTCGGCGCTATCCATCAAGGCGCCTTCGGGCGTGGTGATGGCATTGTCCTGTGCATTGGCGGCACAAGCGGCCAGCGCGATGGCGGCGACGCCGGCGAGGGCTGTCTTGATGGTCATGGTTCTCTCTCCCTTGGTCATGGACAGGCCTACTCAGGCAGCGCCCATGTAATCAGCATCTCGTTATTGGCAGGCCGCCTGTCCGGCCCCAGCACTGGCGGCCCGAAGGCGGAGCCGGTGGCGAGCACGGCGATATATTGCCGCCCGTCAGCGCCGCGATAGCTCATCGGTATGGTCATGGCGGCATAATCCAGCTGCTCACTCCACACGAGCTCCCCCGTCTCGCTGTCGAAGGCGCGCAATATGCCATCGGAGGTCGCGCCGATGAAGACCAGCCCGCCGGCTGTTACCATCGGCCCGCCGAAAGTGTTGTTGGAGCCGGTATCCTGCTTGTCCTCGCCCAGCTCGGGCGTGGTGCCGAGCTTGCTCGCCCAGGCCACCTCGCCAGTATTCCCATCGACCGCCACCAGCCGGCCCCAGGGCGGGCGGATGCAGGGCAGGTTGACGTTCCTGCCATTCTCGTCGGTGAAGCTTGCGGAGAAGCTGGAATAGGCGCCGGGACCGGAGAGGCTGCCCCGGTCGTAGGGCTGTGCGGAGCCGGAGGTTCCGCGGCCATAGTTGCCCTCTGGATCGCGCGCTTCGATCCAGCCGATCGAGCCGCTCTCGGACGTGTTGACGTAAATATAACCTGTCGTCGGATCGACCGCGCTGCCGCCCCAGTTGGACCCGCCATTGTGCGGCAGGTTGATGGAGGCGCGCGGGGGATCGCCTTCCTCATGGAAGAAGAAGGGCGTGAACGGTCCCGAATTGAAGAAGGTGCCGCCATAGGATGCGAGCAAGTCGCGGCAGGCGGCCGCGTGTTCGGCATTGGTGTCCTCTGCCGTGACCACATCGGTCGGGTCCCACCACATGCGGCTGAGCGGCTCGGGCTTCACCGGGATGGGTTGCGTCGGGTGGTAGTATTCACCTGGCACATCGGCTGCGGCGACCAGCATTTCGTTCACGCCATGCACCGGCTCACCCGTGCGGCGGTCGAGGATGTACATCAGGCCTGGCTTACCCGTTTCGGCGAGGGCGGGGATGGTCTCGCCATTCACCTCGACGTCGACCAGCACCGGCGGGGCGGGGAGGTCCCAATCCCACAGATCGTGATGGATGGTCTGGAAGTGCCAGCGATATTCGCCCGTCTCCGCGTCCACGGCGACAACCGAGTTGCCGAACAGGTTCGCGCCCGGCCTGTCACCGCCCCAGTAGTTGGGGCCGGGACTGCCGAGCGTCATGAAGATCAGCCCGGTCTCGACATCTGCGGTGGTGTACCACACCCACATGTTCGCGCCGGGACGGTTGCGCCAGCCATCGTCATGCCATGTCTCGTGCCCGACCTGGCCGGGCTGGGGGATCACGTCGAACTCCCACAGCTTCTCGCCGGTGCGCGCATCGAAAGCGCGGCTATTGCCGCTGGGGCCTTCGGATATCTCCGGCGTCAGCGCACCGATCACGAGGACATTGCGAAAGATGCTGGGCGGATAGGAATAGGCGGTGCCTTCGAATTCCATCACCCCGCCATCGCCGAACTCGCTGGCGAGCGAGCCGTTGGCGGCGTTGATCGCGACCAGCGCATTGCCCTTGGAATAGAACAGCCGCGGCGCGCGCTCGCCATCGCCGGGCCAATAGGTGACCGAGCGGCGGATCGTCGCGCCTTCCACCGCATGGCGCCACAGCTCGCGGCCCGTGTGGGCCTCAAGCGCCACCACCGCATCGCCCAGCGGCATATACATCACGCCATCGACAACGACCGGCACCGTACCCGCCAGGATGCCGCCCCCGCCATCGGGCCGCAGGCGGAAAGTCCAGGCATGTTGCAGCTGGTCGACATTTTCCGGGGTGATATCGGCGAGAGGGGCGAAACGCTGCCCGGCATGATCTCGCGCATAAAGCGGCCAGTCACCGTCATCGGGCACCATTGCACTTTGTTGTGCCATCAACGGCGTTGCCATCATGCTCGCCGCCAGCATTGCGGCCAAACTCTTGCGCATGGACGATCCTCTCCCCTGTCCCGTGTCTCGATTCCGCAAAGGCCTATACCGAAAATAGTTAGCTGGGCAAATTATTATAAGGAAAGCTTCTCCAGCCATCCGGCAATAGCTCCGGCGATCTCGTCGCTGTTGCGTTCAAGCTGCATGGCATGGCCGTTGCCGTGAATTCCGAGGTTTTCGAGCCGCAAATGCTCGACCGAGCAGCCCGCCTGGCGCAGGAAATGGACGATGGCGTGGTTGTCCGCCGCCATCCAGCTGGCCTCTGCCGTCAGCACGACGATGGGAATGCGGGCGAGGTTCGGCAGTTGCCGCGCTGGCTCGGCCTGTATCTTGTAGGGAACGAGGCCCTCGCCGGGAGAGGGCTGGTCCATGCTCGCCAGCGTCTCGCCGTTGGCAAGCGGCGGATCGAAGGCGAGCGGGGCGTGGGTGATGCCGAAGGGCAGGGGACCGCTGATCGCCTCGAAAGGCGGGCCCAGCGGTTCGACGGCCACGATTGCCCTAACCAGTTCCGGTTTTGCATCGGCGATCAGCCAGCCCGGAGGTCCGCCAGCGGAATGGGTGAGCAGGATGGCGGGGCCGATACGTTCGAGCAGCTCCGCGCCCGCGCGCTGCGCATCGCGCTGGCTCTCCGCATGGTCGGCGAGCGTTGGCCCGGTTCCGGCGAGGAAGGAGAGGAAGGCGGGGTCTTCCATCGTCCCGTCGCCCGGCCATTGCGTGTGCAGCTTCGCCTGCGGGTAATTGTCCTCGAAATCGCTTGGGCGGGTGAACAGTCGTTCGAGGAAGTGGGTAGGGCCGGGCCTCGCCATCTCCCCCTGGAATTCCGGATTGAAAGGACTGCGGCCGTGTTGCGGGCGGTCCACCACATAGACTGCCCGGCCGTGGCGGACGAACCAGTGCACCCAGCCTTCGCGCCTGTCCGCCGTTCCGAGGAAATCGGTCCCCTGTCCCCCGCCGCCATGGATCATCACCACGGGTGTCTCGTGCTTCAGTTCGGCGGGTATCCAGTATTCGACATATTGCTGCCCGCGCATGGCCTTGCCGGCCGCCGGGTGGTCCACCAGCTCGCCGCCGGTCCAGAAGAAGCCCTGCGCGGCGAGTTCGAGCGGATTGCCGCGCCCGGCCTGATGCAGGTCCTGCGGGCGGTAACTGCGGGTCAATGGATCTGGCCCTGCCGGTCGCGGATATTGATCGCCACGCGGTCGGACGGATCGGCATCGGCCCAGCGTGAATTGGGGTGCAGCACGTCGCCGATCACCTTGTAGGCGAACAGCATCAGCAGAGCGCCGCTTTCCGGGTTTGTGTCCAGCGCCTTGATATGGGCGAGGTCCTGCTGCCGCTTTTCCGGGTCCTGCTCCTGCAGCATGCGCTTGTTCTCGGTCGCGGCCGGGGTGACGACGTCCCAGAACACCCGCCGCCTTTCGTCGCTGAAGCGGTCGAGGATGCTCTCGTCCTCCTCGCCGCGCAGCACCGCGCCCAGCACGTCCGCAAGTACGATGCCGGTCCACAGGCCGGAAGTGAGGCCAAGCCCGCCGCAAGGGTTCGTCGCATGTGCCGCATCGCCAGCAAGCAGCACGCGGCCCTTGCGCAGCGTCTCGCCCGCGCGCTGGTGGAGCATGTAGGGGCTGGAGGAGACGATCTCGTAATCCTTCCTCCCTTGCATGAACCATTCGTAGCGCTGGTGGATGCGGTCTTCGTAAGTCTCCAGCGGCAGGCTGGAGTCCTCCATATAGGTGCATCGCCAAAGCCCCTCGGTATCGAGTTGCGCGATCACCGCCATGTTGACCGGGTCGCAGACGAAATTGGCCTGTTCGTAGCCGAGCTCGCCAAAGGGGAATTTCACATTGGTGGCGACGAAGCGTTCGGGCCAGGTGTGGCCCTCGAACTCGATATCCGCCAGCTTGCGCACCGTGCTGCGCGCGCCATCGGCACCGATGAGCCATTTGGCCTCGTATTCAACTTCGCCATCGGGGCCGGTGGTCATAGCGAGGATATGGTCCGCATATTCCTCGAAGCCGTGCAGCTCGGTACCGAAATGGACTTTCACGCCCAGCTTCTGCGCATGCTCCATCGCCACGCGGGCGACATCGTGCTGGCCGACATGCAGCTGGTAGTCGTACTCTATCCCCTCGATCGGCTCGGTGACGACGACCGAGTGGTAGTCGAACTCGGGCACATGAGTGCCGAAGGCGCGGTTGCGGAAGCCTATCGCGTCCAATTCGTCGAGGATGCCCAACTCCTCCAGCACCAGCAGGGTGGAGGGGAAATAGACCGCCGCGCGCGGCGAATTGATGATGTGCTCCTCGCGCTCGATCACCCTCACGCTCGCACCCGCTTGCGCGAGGGTGAGCGCGGTCAGCATGCCGACCGGGCCGGCACCGACGATCAGGACATCGGTGGCCTCGCTCATTGTCCTGGCGCCTTCGCGCGGCGCGCTGCTTCGGTCAGGACATAGGCGCGCACCGCCTCCACCTGGTCGGCATCGATCCAGGGGGAGAAGCTGATCATCCCGCGGTCGGCAAGGATGCCTTCGGTCACCACCGCCTGCCATGCCTGCGCGTCCCTGGCGGCAGGGCTCTTCATCAGGTCCGGATTGACCGGACCGTTATGGCAGATGGTGCAGAAGGCGAAGTACTGTGCCTGACCTTCCGCCAGCTGCTCGGCAGTGAATGTCTCGTCGTTGGTCACATAGGGACGCGGTTCGATCGGGGGCAGGGGATCGATCGTGCCCGTTCCGCCAATCTTGAACACCAGCAGCATGCCATTGGGCGGCGGGCGGCGCATCCAGTCAGTCTGCGTCGCCATGCCCATGGAGCCGCCATAGCCGGCCATCACCGCGATATATTGCTCGCCATTGACGCGATAGCTGATGGGGCCGGCCATGATCCCGCGTTCGCCCTGCCAGCTCCATACTTCCTCGCCCTTGTCCGCCGAATAGGCGACGAAGCGTCCGTCAGGCAGGCCCTGGAAAACGAGGTTGCCGCCAGTTGCCAGCGTGCCGCCGTTCCACGGCCAGTCTCGGCGCAATTCCCATGCGACCTCTTGCTTGACCGGATCCCAGGCCTGCAGCTTGCCGTAGGTGATGGAGGAAAGGTAAGCGCGGCGTGCCTCCGGCGTTGCCCCCGGCACCGAACCTTCTGGTGGGGCGAGGAAGGAGACGCCGGTATTCCAGCGCCCGATATGCCGCTCGAAATCGGAATCGTCGGCATAGGCGTTGGGCACCTCCATCACGGGGATGTAGACGAGGCCGGTATCGGGCGAATAGCTCATCGGATGCCAGGCATGGGCGCCAATACCCATGGGCGTGATGAAATAGGGCGCATCGGCAAAGCGGGCCTCGGGAATCTCCACCGGCCGACCGGTTTCAAGGTCGATCCGCTCCGCCCAGTTCTGCTCGGCATAGGGCTCTGCGCTGATCAGTTTCCCGGTGGCGCGGTCGATCACGTAGAAGAACCCGTTCTTCGGCGCCTGCATCGCCACCTTGCGTGGCTCTCCGTCGATCTCGAGCGTTGCCAGCGTGATCTGCTGGGTGGCGGTGAAGTCCCAGGTCTCGCCGGGATTGATCTGGTAATGCCACTTGTATTCGCCCGTATCGGGATCAAGCGCGAGGATCGAGGACAGGAAGAGGTTGTCGCCCTTGCCGTCGCTCCGCACGCGGTGGTTCCACGGGGAGCCATTGCCCACGCCGACAAGCAACTGGTCGAATTCGGGATCGTAGACGATTGAATCCCAAACCGTGCCGCCGCCGCCAAGCTCCCAATAATCGCCGAACCACGTCTCGCCCGCGAACTGCTCGAAAGCTGCATCCGATGCTGCGCCGTCGGGGCCATCCGCCGGATTGCCGGGCACGGTGTAGAAGCGCCAGACGAGGTCGCCGCTATCGGCATCATAGGCTGAGACATAACCGCGCACGCCCATCTCTGCGCCTGAATTGCCGATCAGCACCTTGCCGCGCACGACGCGCGGGGCGCCTGTGATCGTATAGGGCTGTTCCTGATCGACGGTGACGACGTCCCACTCGACCTCGCCCGTTTCGGCATCGAGCGCGATCAGCCGCCCGTCGATCGTGCCGGAAAAGACCTTGCCGCCCCACACGGCGACACCACGATTGACCACGTCGCAGCAGGCATGCGCGCCCTTCGCGCCGTCCACTTGCGGGTCGTGGAACCACAGTTGCTCGCCCGTCGCGGCATCGACCGCCATGACCTTGGACCATGCGGTGGTGAGGTACATCACCCCGTCGACCACGATGGGGGTCGCTTCCTGCCCGCGATTGGTATCGAACTCGACCGCGAAGGCGAGGCTGAGGTCGCCGATATTCTGCGTGTTGATATCGGCCAGCGGTGAAAAGCGCTGCTCGGCATAGGTGCGGCCGTGCGAAAGCCAGTTATCCGGATCGTCTTCCGCCGCGAGCAGGCGTTGCTCGTCGATCTGTCCGAAGTTCGATGCGCTGTCCGAACAGGCGGCCAGCGTCAGCGTGGTGGTGGCAATGGCAATCGTGGCAAGCCGTGCAAGGCCCATATTCCGCTTCCCCTCCCAAGGAATCATCCGCGCCCTTTGCGGGCGTCATCGTCACGGGTGTTACAATGGGCGGGCCGCCTTTGCGAGTCCCCGGCTAGAGGCCTTTTGCCGGACCTTTGGGCGTCTGGTTGGGGCCGATCTCGAACACCATGTCGGCGCGGTGCGGCAGGTCTTCCAGCATGTGCAGCGTCAGCCGCTCGTAATGCTGGCAGAACCGGGCAAGCGCTGCATCGTCCATCACGCCCGGCGCATCGGGACGGGAAGCGCGCAGCTTTTCCTCCTGCTTGCGGCGATTGGCGATGACGGCATCGAAGCCATCGACCTTCAGCATCACCAGCATGTCGATCTGGTCGAACAGCTTCTTGTAGTCGCCGCGCAGCCAGAGATTGGCGACCGCGCGCCACACGCCTTCCGGGTCCTCGTTCCGCTCAAGGTCGTTGACCGGTTCGAGCAGTTCCTCATCGGCCTGCGGGGTGCAGCCGACGCACCAGCCTTCGAACAGCAGCACGTCCACCGGGCCGCTGACGGGCTGGGCTTCATCCATCCGGTCATCGGTCGCCTTGTCGAAGCGGGGGAGAGCGAAGGTGCGGCCGGCGCAAATGCTCTCGATGATGGAAATGCCAAGGCCCGGCGCATGCGTGCCGGGAACGCCGCGCGTGGCGAAGAGCGGGTGAATCTCGTTCGCCAGCGCCTGCCGTTCCTCGCGCTTGAGGTAGAGGTCGTCGATCGACAGCGTCACCGTACGCAAGCCACGCTTCTTGAGCAGCACTTCGAGGAAGGCGCAGAGCGTGGACTTGCCCGACCCTTGCGCGCCATTGATCCCGACCACGAGTGGCGAGGTGTGGGTCGCCCGCCGCGCAATCGCCGTGGCGAGCGGTTGCCAGTACTTCTCCACCGTGTCGCGATAGTCCGCTGGCAGGCCGAGCCCGGTAATCAATGCGTCGATAGGGTCCCCGTTCATCCCACGGGGTTAGGCAGTTCCTTATCGCTTGCATAGGCCCGGACATTGGCCAGTGCACACATTCCCATGGCCTCGCGCGTCTCGGAATTGGCGCTGCCCAGATGCGGCAGGAGCACGACATTTTCGAGACCGAGCAATGCTGCGGGCACTTGCGGCTCGGCTGGATAGACGTCGAGGCCAGCCCCGGCGAGGTGGCCGGAGCGCAGCGCATCGGCCAGTGCCTCGTGATCGACCACGCCCCCGCGCGCGGTGTTGATCAAGTAGCTGCCCGGTTTCATCACCGCGATGGCATCGGCATCGATCAGGTTTGCGGTCTCGCCGCCACCGGGAACATGCAGCGAAACGAAGTCAGCTTCGCGCAGCAGGCCGTTGAGATCAGGATGGAATGTCGCGCCAAGCTCCTGCGCCACGGCGGGATCGCATTCGCGCCTGCCATAGTACGCGACGCGCATGCCGAAGCCGTGATGGGCGCGCCGTGCGGTGGCGATCGCGATGCGGCCCATGCCGACGAGGCCCAGCACCTTGCCCTTCAGCGCGCTGCCGATCAGGTGCGTCGGTCGCCACCCGCTCCACTCGCCCGCACGCAGCTCCCGCTCGCCTTCGCCAGCGCGTCGCGCCGTCATCAGCAGCAGCGTCATGGCGATATCGGCGGTGGCATCGGTGAGGACGCCGGGCGTGTTGGTGACTGCGATATTCTTCGCCTTGGCAGCGGCGAGGTCGATATGATCGAAGCCCACGCCGTAATTGGCGATCAGCTTCACGCGGTCGCCGCCCGCGATCACATCGGCATCGATTCGGTCGGAGACGGTCGGGCAGAGCACGTCATACTCCGCCATCGCCGCGGCCAGAGCCTGCTGGCTCATCGGCACGTCGCTTTCATTCAGCGTGACGTCGAACTCTTCGGCCAGCGCGCGCTCGACCGCTTCGGGCCACCGGCGGGTGACGAGGACTTTCAGCTTCGACAAGGCGCTCAATCCTGCTTGAGGATGCGCTTGGTTTCGGCGCTGGTGGAAGCAGGGCCGGTATTGCGCTTGAATATGCCGCCCTGGCCCGCCTGCCGGTTGAAGGGATCGGGATCGCCCTCGCGTTGCTCCAGCCCGAAGATCTCGAACAGGCCGGGATGGTTGCCCAGTCCGCCGAACATGGCGCGCACCCGCTCCACCCAGTCACGCAGCGGATCGTCGGCGGCCAGCGCCGGCGTCGATGCGACCGATGCGAGCCAGAGGAAGCCGCCCATGATGCGGTAATCGGCATAGTTCGGCTCTGCGCCGCCGAGGAACGCATGCTCGCGCAAGGCCATGCGCAGGGGTTCGAGGCTGGCGGAAATCGGCGCCAGGCGATCCTCGCGTCCGGCCTGCACATCCTCCAGCTTGCCGCCCAGCATCACTTCGCGCGTGCTAGTGACATATTCCTTGTCATGCTCGTAACAGACGTTGCGATAATCGGCGCAGAAGCTGCGCATCCACGGCCCCACGGCGGTGCCCCAGAACCATGCATCCAGCGCCTTGGTCAGCGCGGCGGTGCTTTCATGCGGGATCAGCATGGGACGGTCGGGATAGGTCTGGTCGAGATATTCGACGATGCCCCAGCTATCGAGCACCCATTTGCCGTCATCGACGATGGCTGGCAGCCGCTCCGTCTTGCCGCCGGTTCGCTCCAGGATTCCGGTAAAGCCGCCTTCCACGATATCGAGATCGAATCCCTTATGCGTCACGGCGAACTTGGTCGCCCAGACGAAGGGGCTGATCGTCGCGCCAGTGGACACTTGCAGGTCGTAAAGCGTGATTGTGTTGTCGGCGGCCATGAAGTCCCTCTCTTTCCTATCCGTGGGGCTGACTATTGCTTGATGCGGCAAAAGGAAAGTGGGACACATTGCGCCATGTCAGAAATCGCATCCGTTTCACTGCAGGCCCCGCTCGACACCTTCTCCGGGGAGCTTGGCCGATCATTCGAGGAATATGGCTTTGCCGTGGTGCGTGACCACGGCATCGACCAGCAATTGATCAACCGTGCCGAAGAGCTTGCGCAAGAATTCTTCGCCCTGCCGGAGGAGGTGAAGCGGCAATATCACCGCCCCGGCCAGGGCGGCGCGCGCGGCCTGACGCCTTTCGGGGTGGAGACCGCAAAGGGCGCGAGCATTCGCGACCTCAAGGAATTCTACCATGTCGGGCGCGACCTGCCGGAGGGGCATCGGTACACCAAGTTCATGCCGCCCAATATCTGGCCGGACGAGCTGCCCGACTTCCGCCCGGTGATGCAGGACCTGTTCCTCGCCTTCGAATGGACCGGCAAGCGGATCCTGTCGGCCATCGCTCTGTATCTGGGAGAAGCGGAGGACTTCTTCGAGGACAGCGTGCGCGACGGCAATTCGGTCATGCGCTTGCTGCATTACCCGCCCGCGACCGAGGTGGCGGAAGAAGGCGCGATCCGCGCCGCCGCGCATGAGGATATCAACACGATCACCCTGCTGCTGGGGGCGGAGGAAGCAGGGCTGCAGCTACTGTCCAGACAGGGCGAATGGCTGCCCGTTGCCCCGCCGCCCGGCGCGCTGGCGGTGAATATCGGCGACATGCTGCAGCGCCTGACGGCGGGCAAGTTGCGCTCCACGACGCACCGCGTGGTCAATCCGGTGGGCGAGGCGGCAGCGCGATCGCGCTACTCGATGCCCTTCTTCCTGCATTTCCGGCCCGATTTCCTGATCGAGCCGATATATGAGGGCGGCGAGGAACCGATCACCGCGCAGGATTACCTGATGGAGCGGCTGCGCGAGATCAAGCTGGCCTAGGCGAGCTTCGCCTCTTCCAGCTTGACGAGGTGCCACAGCGTTTGTGTCACCGGGGCGGAAAGGCCTTTCTCTGCTGCTGCCTTCACGATCGCGCCGTTGATCGCGTCGACCTCGGTCCGGCGCCCCGCCTTCACGTCCTGCAGCATGCTCGCCTCATGGTCGGCATGGTCGGTCATGGAGACTTGCGTGAGGTCGTGGATCGGCTGCGCGTCGATCATCACGCCATGGGCATGGGCGGCGGCGACGCCTTCTTCCACGACCGCGCGGATCGTGGCGCGCGCTTCCTCGCTTGCGCCGAGGAAGCCGGGGGTGCGGCGGGTGAGGGCGCACATCGGGTTCATCGCCGCGTTGAAGATCGCCTTGGACCAGATGGCGGCGTGGATATCGGGATCGAGCTGCGCGGGCAGGCCTCCTGCGGTCAGCGCGTCCGCCACCGCCTGCGCCATGGCCGGATCGCCGCCGAATGCGGGATAGAGCTTCGAATAACCCTCGCCATGGCTGCGTACCTTGCCGGGGCCTTCGAGGTCGGAGGGGAGCATGCTCGCCCCCACCATCACCCGGTCATCGCTGACCACGCCCGCCAGCTTGCGGTCATTACCGAGGCCGTTCTGCAGGCTGAGGAGGTGGGTGTTCTCGCCGATCGCATGGGCGATCCCGGCCAGCGCGCCCTCGGTATGGAAGGTCTTGGTGAAGACGAGGACGAGGTCGAACGGCCCCGTCGCATCGGCGGGCAGGCGAGCGGGGATGGGGAGGTGCTCAACCCCGGCGCGCGTGTCGAGCTCCAGCCCGTGCGCATTGATCGCATCCAGATGCGGCTGGTTCACGTCGATCAGCGTGACATCGTGCCCCGCACGGTGGAAGGCCGCACCGAACAGGCAGCCCATCGCGCCCGAACCCAGAATGCCGATTTTCACAAAGATGCTCCCAAAAGCGTGAGGATACGCACGTCCACGGCAACGCCGCCCTTGCGGAATTGCTCCACGGCGTCGGGCAGGTCGGGAAGGGCGATGCGATGGACGATGATGTCCTCGCTCTCGGTCCCGCCGCCTTCGCCCACCTTGGTGAGACCGGTCGCTTTCAGCAGGGTGAAGCTCTCGCCTGTCAGCCCGGGGGAGGAGAGGAACTCGCCGCAATCCTGCCAGCTGGCGGCGGAATAGCCGGTTTCCTCGATCAGCTCGCGCTTGGCGGCGGCCAGCGGGTCCTCGCCTTCGGAATCCGGATCGTCGCCGATCAGCCCGGCGGGCAGTTCCAGCACGCGGGAGCTGACGGGCACGCGATATTGTTCGACAAGGATGACGTGCCTGTCCTGAGCGGAGCCGAAGGGGTCACCGTCGATGGGCAGGATCACCGCCGCCCTGATGCCGCGCGCACGACTGACATATTCCCACCGGCCGCGGCGCTTGGCGGTGATCCACTTGCCGGACCACATCACTTCTTCGGGCAGGTCTGCATCTTCGACGGACATGAAGACGCGCCTATCGCGCCGCTAGAGTACGATCAAGCGGTCCGGCAGTTCGTTATTGTCGTCCGCGCCGCGCGGAAAGTGCTCGGACAGCACCTTGCCGACATCGCGCACGCCGGCGGCGATGCCTTCTGCGGTGCAGCCCTTGCTGATTTCTTCGAGCATGTCCGCCATCGCCTCGCCCCACACTTCGGCGGGGACTATCTCGGCAATCGGCTCATCCGCGACGATTTCCGCGCGGTGTTCCTTCATCGACAGATAGATCAGCACGCCGGTGCGGCCATGGGTGCGCTTTTCCGCGCCGACCTTGAAATGGCGCACCGCCTGGGCGTGCACGCGCTGGCCTTTCACCGGGCCGGGGATGAGGAAGAAGCGCAAGGGATCCCATTGCTGCGCCAGCCAGGCGACAATGAAGGCGATGAGGCCGAGGGAGATGGTCATGCTGGCCAGCTGGCCGGTGGTCCATTCATGCAGCCACCCGCCCGACAGCATGTCCCAGAAGGACATAAAGGGCTGGGGGAGGAAGGCGAACAGGCTCATCGCGGTGAAGGCGAGGGCGGCTGCCCAGACCAAAGCGACGTCGGAATATCCGTCCGACCGGTCGGTGAGAACGGTCACGATCTCTCCGCTGGTGGTGGCTTCCGCCTCACCCACCGCATCGGAGACGATCCGGTGCTGATCTTCGCTCAATATCGGCATTACCAGCTCCCCGAAGCGCCGCCGCCGCCGAAGGAGCCGCCGCCACCGGAAAAGCCCCCTCCGCCGCCGAAGCCGCCGCCAAATCCGCCACCGCTGCTTCCGCCCCAGCCGCCGTGACCGCCCGAGGCGCCGCGCGCTATGGCCTTGCCGGCTTCCCACAGGATGATGTCGCCCACCACGCCGCCAACGCCGCTGCGATAGCGCCGCCGCCTTCCGCGGCCGCTCAGCATCGGCAGGACAAAGAAGAAGAACAGGAAACCCAGCCAGATCAGCCCGCCAATGGGAAAGCCGCCTTCGCGCTCCCGGCTCTGGCTTGCCTGCTGGGCCACTGCCACCGCCTCTTCCGGAGGCAATTCGAGCTGGGTGATGATCCGCTGCGCGCCCACCGCGATGCCGCCCGCATAGTCGTTGTTGCGGAAATAGGGCTTCATTTCCTCGATATATTCGAAGGCAAGGCCATCGGGCAGCACGGCCTCGACGCCATAGCCGGTCTCGATCCGCATCGCGCGCTCATTCGGGGCGACGATCAGCAGCACGCCGTCATTGCGCTCCACATCGCCTATCCCCCAATGGCGACCCAGCTGGTAGCCGTAATCGGCAATGTCATAGCCCTGCAGGCTGGCGAGCGTGACGACCACGAACTGCCGCTGGTTGCGCGCCTCGAAATCGAGCAGCACCTGCTCCAGCGCCTGTTCCTGCTGCGGGTCGAGCAGGTCCGCCTGGTCGACCACGGGTGAATTCGCGAGCTCGGGAAAGCTCGGCTGGGCGTGGGCCAGCCCTGAAAAGAGCATGGCCCATGCCGCGGCCAGCAGCAGCAGGAACTTCCGCATGGTCATTCTGTCACCCTCCGGGCGCGTGATCCTCACTCGCTGCGCATGTCGAGTTCGGGGGCGACCTCGGCTCCTTCGGTGACGGCCTGATAGGGTTCCATCTCTTCCGCGCCGTGGATGATGGTGGCGCCGATGATATCCGGGAAAGTGCGGATGGTGGTGTTATACTGGCGCACCGCCTCGTTATAGTCGCGGATGGAGACGCGGATGCGGTTCTCGCTGCCTTCCAGCTGCGTCATGAAGCGGCCGAAATTCTCCTGGCTGCGCAGTTCGGGATACTGTTCCACCGTCACCATCAGGCGCGAGAGGGCAGAGGACAGCTCGCCTTGTGCCTGCTGGAAGGCCTGCATCTTGCTCGCATCCCCAAGGTCATCTGCCGAGAGCTGGATTTCCGGGCGCGTTGCGCTGGCGCGCGCCTGGATCACGCCTTCCAGCGTCTCGCGCTCCTGCTCGGCCGAGGACATCACGATTTCCTGCAGGTTGGGAATCAGGTTGGCGCGTTCCTGGAAGGCAGCCTGCACATCGGCCCATTTGGCCTTGGCGTTTTCTTCCGCCGTGGGAACCGAGTTGATGCCGCAGGACGCCAGCGCAAGGCTCCCCACAAGGATGGTGAACAGGCGGGTCAGCTGCTTCAACATGTCGGTAATCCTCCAAAACCCCAATCAGGTGTGTTGTTCATATAGCACGGTGGCGCGGCGTTTCAAGGAAATGCCCTGCGCTTGCCGAATGTCCGCAATGCTGGCAGACCAAGGCCCCGGTTCGCAATAGGGAGTGGATCAATGCTTAACGATTTCAAGGAATTTATTGCCAAGGGCAATGTAATGGAACTGGCGGTCGCGGTGATTATCGCGGGCGCTTTTGCCACCATCGTAGCATCGATGACCGATGACCTGATCATGCCGATTATCGGTGCGATCTTCGGCGAGGTGGATTTCTCCGACAAGTTCATCGTCCTGTCGGGCGATGTGGAAGCCGGCATGTCGCTGGAAGCCGCGCGTGAAGCGGGTGCCAATGTCATCGCCTGGGGCAGCTTCGTGTCGACCGTGATCAACTTCCTGATCCTGGCCTTCATCATCTTCCTGCTGGTTCGCTATGCCAAGAAGGTGCAGGAGCGCTTCGAGAAGAAGGAAGAGGAAGCACCGGCAGGTCCGAGCGAGATCGACCTGCTGACGGAAATCCGCGATGCGCTGAAAGGCGCGCCGAAGGGCCCGATGGGCTAATTTTTCCAGTCACTTCACATTAAGCGGGCAGGTCCTATATAGGGCCTGCCCGTTTTTGCGGGCTATGGCGATAAATTGCGGTGTGCAATAGGCACAGCGGACCCGGGGGCAGTACCCGGCGGCTCCACCACAAATCGCTGGGAAACCAGCGTTTTATGACGGGGCCGAACCAGGATCGACGTGTGTTGAAAGGCACTGTTTTCGCTCGGGCTGAGTATCCCGTAAAACTGTTCAAAACACACAAGTGCCAACGATAACGAAGCACTCGCAATCGCTGCGTAACCTGACGTCCTAACGGACTGATCTTACAAAGCTAAAGCGCGGTTGGACCGACCGGGCAACAGAACGGATTCCGGGGCTCCGGGGGTAGCTAGCAACAGAAACCCCCACCTCAATTCACTGTCATCTGCGGCGCATACCGGCCTGCGAACGGCAATTCGCTGCGCTTCCGGTGCTCACGACCTTACAAGGTCGCTGCGCGCCGGTTCTCGCGCCTCGCCATTCTCGGCTCGGTCTGCACCACAGCTGACAGCAAATTGGTTGTGATAGATCGGAGGGACGGAACCTCGACCGGAGGCTTAGCCGTCGGTCTCGGCTTCTTCTCTCTCTTTCCGCTCGAATTCCAGACAATCGAGGATCTTCGCGCCCGCGAGGAACACCGCCACGGTGCAGGCGAAGAACAGCGTCCAGCCGCCCCAGCCGGGGAACTGGTCGAGATAGGAGGCGCCGCGCGTAGTCGCGCCGAGAGCAAGCGCGTAGATGATCACCAGGGCTTCCACCCGGGTCTTGATCACGAACAGCCTTGAAATCCGGCGCAGCATGGCTCCCTTTCTGTTTACCTTTTCCGGTGCAAACCCCATGCCAATGGCGGAATTCTGCGGATTCGGATGGTAAACGGGAGGGGGAGTGTAAGCGTTCCCGACAGGATTGGCGAATCCGGGCTTCAGCCCAGTTCGCCAAGCTGCAGCAATTCGAGCAATTTGCCGCGCGCTGTCCGGATGGTTTCGGCGAGCGCCTCGCTGCCGATGTCGCCGGGCGCGATGTCTTCCGGCCAGTACTGCGCGATCACCTTTTCCATCGCATCGGCCTTCGCCGCATCCAGCATGAAGCGCGGGTCCACCGTGGCGGGATCGGCCACCACGCGCAGGCGCAGGCAGGCGGGGCCGCCGCCATTGGCCATGGACTGGCGCACATCCACCACCTTCACATGCCGGATCGGGCCATTGCCCGCGAGCATCTGCTGAAGCCAGGCCCACACAGGCGTGCTGTCGCGGCATTCGGAGGGGACGACCAGCGTCATCTCGCCATTGGGCGGGGTGAGCAACTGGGCATTGAAGAGGTATGAGGAGATCGCCTCATCCAGCGAGACCGCGCCGGCGGGCACTTCCACCACCTGAGCGCCGGGGCAGCGCGCGCGGATCGCGTCATAGGTGGCGGCAGGATCGGCGAAGGCCTGCTCATGCGTGAACAGCACGCCCTCATTCGCCACGGCCACCACATCGTTGTGGAAGGCGCCGGCGGCGATGGCATCTGGGTTTTGCTCCACGAACAGCACGCGCTCGGGATCGAGGCCATGCTTCCTTGCCACGATGCGGCTCGCCTGTTCGTGCTGGCGCGCAGGGAAGCGGCCGCCGGTCCTGCCATAGACGAAGACTTCCAGTCCGGGCTCGCCATGTGATCCGGTAAGGCGCATGTGATTGGCCGCGCCCTCATCCCCGAAGCAAGGCGGCACCGGGCCATGCACGGCGAAATGCGCGCTATCGGCAAAGGCAAGCTGCAATTGCGCCAGCGTATCGGGCCATTCATGCGCGCGATGCGGCATGGTGACGAGATTGGCGACCGATAGGTGGCACTTGCCGTCCGCTGTATCCGGCGCGGGAGAGACTGTCGCCGCATTGGCCGTCCACATGCTGGAGGCCGACCATGCGCTCGCCACCAGGGCGGGATCGGTGTTCTCATCCGCCGCCAGCTCCTCCAGCCAGTGCATGTCCGGGCGGGGCAGCGGCAGCAGGAAACCCTGGGCAAGGCCCGTCTCCATGTTCCCGCGCATCTTGGCGAGGCCCTGCAGCGCGGCGGCGCGCGGGTGAGAGGTCTTGCCTGCATTGCGCGTGGCGGCAAGGTTGCCGAGGCTGAGCCCGGCATAATTGTGACTGGGGCCGATCACCCCGTCGAAATTGATTTCTCTCAGCATGCCATTTCCCTCGTCATTGCGAGCGCAGCGGAAGCGCAGCTGGCCTTGGCCAACCAATCCAGAGCGGTATGTGGAGGCCCTGGATCGCCGCGGGCCTCCGCCCCTCGCGATGACGATTGATGGAGTTCACCTGGCGATGCTCCACACCATGTCGCCCTTGGCCACACGCAGCAGGTCCGCCGCGCGGCTGTCGATTGCAATGCCATCATCGCGCAGTTCGCGCGCGCCATAGCAGCAGCGGAAATTCGCCAGCCTGCCCGCGGCGATCAGCGCCTTCTCGCCCGCTTCCAGCTCGATATCGACTACCGGGACGTGGGCGGCATTCTTGATGCTGGTGACGTTGTCAGTGCGCGCGAGCATGGTCGGGCCGCCGTCGAAAATGTCGACATAGCCTTCATAGGAGAAATTCTCGTTCTCCAGCATGCGCATGGCGGCGCGGCCATTGGGGTGCGGCAGGCCGATTACCTTGCGCGCTTCCTCGCTCAGCAGCGCGGTATAGACCGGGTGCTTGGGCATGAGGTCGGCGATGAACTGGTTGCCGTTGACCGCATTGAACTCGTCCGCTTCCTGGAAGCTCATGCCGAAGAACTTGCCGCCGATGGCATCCCAGAAGGGCGATCCGCCGCGATCATCTATAATGCCGCGCAGCTCCGCGAGGATGCGGTCGCCGAAACGCTCGCGATGGGCGGCGATATAGAGATAGCGGCTGCGCGCCAGTAGCAGGCCGAGGCCGCCCGCACGCTCATTCGGGTGGAGGAACAGCCCGCCCACCTCGCTGCATCCGCCAAGGTCGTTGGTGAGCACCAGCATCTCGGCGGTGACCGTGCGCTCCAGCTCGATCGAATGCTGGGTCAGCGTGGTCAGGCGATAGGAATAGAAGGGCAGGCTCTGGCCAACTTGCGTGAACAGCTGGCTGGTGCCGCGCACTTCGCCGGTTTCGGTATTCTCCAGCACCATGACGAAAAGCTCATCGGCAAGGTCCAGGTCCTCGCCATCGCGGGCAAAGCTCTGGCCCGCGCGTTCGAGCTTCGCGGTCAGCGAATTGCGGTCGGGCGGCAGGTTGGTGAAGCCGCCGCCGGTCAGCTTGGCCATCTCGTATAGCGGCTGCAAATCCGCCGGCGTGGCGGCGCGTATGATGAAGCTCATAAATCTGCCCCATTGGCCAATCGCGAGAGGACCAGCGTGCTGAGCGCGGCCCGTTCGGTGAGCGAGGGGACTATCATGAATTCGTCGGGAGAGTGAATCGCCCCTCCGCGCACGCCCATCGTGTCCACCACCGGCACGTGGCGCGCGGCGATGTTGTTGCCGTCGCAGACGCCGCCGGTGGGCTGCCAGCCGATGGTCTGACCGAGGTCTGCGCCTGTATCGCGGACGAGGTCGAACAGCTTCTGCGCGTGTTCGTCCACCGGCTTGGGCGGGCGGGTGATGCCGCCGTGGCAGTGGATCACGACTTCATGCTGCTTTTCCAGAAGCTGCAGCAAATCCTTGAGGTCGGAGGCAAAGTCCTCCGCCGCGACAGTCGTCTTCGGGCGGATGTTGAAGCACAGGACGGCATGGTCGGGCACGACGTTATTGGCCGCGCCGCCATCGATCTTCGCCGGGTTTATTGGCAGGTCGCGATGCTGCATCTGCTTCAGCCGTACCGCGCAATCGGCGGCGGCGACAATGGCATTGCGCCCGTCCTGCGGATTGCGCCCCGCATGGGCGGAGCGGCCGATGAAGGTGATGGAATAGTTGCCGCTGCCGCCGCGCGCATGGGCAAGCGTGCCGTCGGGCAGGGCGGAGGGTTCATAGGTCAGCGCCGCGTACTTGCCCTGCGCCAGCCGGTCGATCAGCGCGGCGGAGGAGAGCGAGCCGGTCTCCTCATCCGAATTGATCATCACGTCATAGCCGCATCGGGCCGCCGCCGGATCGCGCTCGAAAGCGAGCAGGACTTCGAGGATCACCGACAGGCCGCCCTTCATGTCTGCCGTGCCCGGGCCGTTGATGGTGTTGTCATCGAGCCAGGTCACTTCCTGGAACGGGTGGTCGGCGGGGAAGACCGTATCCATGTGACCGGTCAGCAGGAAGCGCCGTTCGGCATCTGGGCGCACGCACAGCACCATGTGCTGGCCGTGCGGCTTCTCCACTTCCTTGCCGTTCGCATCAACCGCGGTGACGCGCGCCGGGTCTTCCAGCGTGAGGTCGCCGGGCAGGGCGGCGAAGGCATCGGCCAGCTCGCCCGCGACCTGCTTCAGCCCGGCAAGGTTCCCCGTACCCGAATTGATCGCCGCCCAGTTGAGGGTGCGATCGAGCATGGCCTGCTGGTCGAGGCCGTCGAGAAGTGCGCGTTCCGAATGTTCTAATTGTTTCATATGCAACCGGTCTACCTGAGATGGGCGCACTGTCAATCGAGCGGTCGGGAAACCCGCCCGGAACAAGGTTAACGGCCCGACAAGGCTCTTCGGATATACCCCTGCGAACTTCAGGGGAATGAACGATGGGTTCTGCCGAGAGGAAAAGGGAAGAATATGCGCGTGCGCGGGCGGATGCACGGGCGCGCAACGGACCTGGTATGCGTGATGCACTGGAGGAAAATCCCGGTGCGATGGGGCGTTTCATCCAGTTCGCCATGTTCATCGCGACCGCGGTCAGCGCGGGCTACATCATGCTCGACCTGGTGGGCGACGGGCTGGCGCCGATGGAGCAGATCGCGAACGCTCTCAAGCGCTAGGCAGGGTCCAGCGCGCGGGCGATCGCCGTGAATTCATCTACCGAGAGCGTTTCGGCGCGGCGAGTGCGATCGATGCCCAGCTGTTCCAGTGCCGAGAGTGCGCCGGGCACGCCTTTCAGGCTCTGCCGCAGCATCTTGCGCCGCTGGCCGAAAGCGGCCTCGGTTACCTTTGCCAGGCGGCGGGCGGAGACACTTTCGGGAGCCTCAGCCGGCGTGACATGGACGATGGCGCTCATCACCTTGGGTGGCGGGGTGAAGGCGCTGCGATGCACCTTCATCGCCAGCTTGGCCTTGCTGCGCCACTGCGCCAGCACGGCAAGGCGGCCAAAGGCGGAGGTGCCGGGCTTCGCCACGATGCGTTGGGCGACCTCCAGCTGGAACATCAGCGTCAGCGAGGTCCATTGCGGCGGCCAGTCCTCCCCGTCGAGCCAGCGAGTGAACAGCGCGGTGCCGACATTGTAGGGCAGGTTGGCGACCACGGCGAAAGGCTCGCCCATCAGTTCGCCATGATCCATCGCCAGCGCATCACCTTCGATTACGCGCAGCTGTCCGGGGAAAGCTTCGGAAAGCTCGGCCAGCGCGGGAAGGCAGCGCCGGTCCATTTCGATCGCGGTGACGCGGGCGCCGGCGCGCAGCAGCGCGCGGGTGAGGCCACCGGGGCCGGGACCGATCTCCAGCACCGCCTTGCCCTGCAAGTCGCCCGGAATGGCGGCGATCCGGTCGAGCAATTGCTCGTCGAACAGGAAGTTCTGCCCCAGCGCCTTGGATGCGCTGAGCCCGTGCCTGGCGATGACTTCGCGTAAGGGGGGCAGGCTCACGCCGAAGCGGCCCGATGCGCCGCCGCCTCGCTCGCCATGCGGATCGCGGCGATCAGCGAGTCGGGTTTGGCGAGGCCCTTGCCGGCAATGTCGAAAGCCGTGCCATGGTCGGGCGAGGTGCGGACGATCGGCAGGCCCAAAGTCATGTTCACGCCCTGGTCGAAATCGAGCGCCTTCAGCGGCACCAGCGCCTGGTCGTGATACATGGCCACGGCCACGTCATAGGTGTCGCGCTTGTGGGGTGCGAACATGGTATCCGCCGGATGCGGGCCGGTGGCGTCGATCCCCTCGTCGCGCAATTGGGCGATGGCGGGGGCGATGATCTCTTCCTCTTCATGCCCCATGCGGCCCTTTTCACCGGCATGCGGATTGAGTCCGGCAAGCGCCAGACGCGGGCGCTCAAGCCCGAAATCGCGCTGCATCGCACGGTGGATCACGCGGCAGCGGCGCAGGATCAGCTCTTGCGTGAGAAGGCTCGAGACGTCGGACAGGGCGCAATGGATGGTCAGCGGCACGGCGCGCAGGCTCGGCCCCGCCAGCATCATCACCGCATCCTCTTCCTCGATCCCGCTGCTATGCGCGATGAATTCGGTCTGGCCGGGAAAGGCGAAGCCGATATCGGCGAGGTGCGATTTGGAGACGGGCGCTGTGACCATCCCCGATGCCGAGCCTGTCAGCGCCAGCGAAACCGCCAGTTCGAGCGACCCTAGGGCGAGTTCGGCCCCCTGTGTGGTCGGCTTGCCAGGCCACCAGGTCCCGTCGCCTCCCATGTCGAGCACGGGCAGGGCATGGGGGAAAGCGCTCTCCGCGTCCTGCGGTGCGGAAATAGTGGCGACGGGCAGGTCGATATCGCGGCTGGCGGCGGCGGAGGTCAGCACATGCTGGCCGCCCACGACCATGAAGGGCGGCAGGTCCAGCTGCTTGCGATAGGCCCATGCCTCGGCAATGATTTCGGGCCCGATGCCGGCCGGATCGCCCAGTGATATGGCCAGCACGCCCCCGTTCATTGTCCGCGCGCCATCAGTGGATCAGTTGTACTCGATCACCGCGTCGCGACGCAGGTCACGCAGGTAACGCTGGGCGCGGCGGTTGATCCGCTCGTTCTCCAGATTGCTCATCAGGTCGTCGAAATCGGGACCGGAAACCTGCTGCGGATCGTCGCGGCCGCACAGCATCAGCACGCGTACACCTTCCTGCAAATCGCCGAAGGGCGGGGTGGCCTGGCCGACATTTAGTTCAAGCAGCGCCGCTTGCAGCGCATCGGGCAACGCGCGCGCGCGGATCTGGTCGTTTGCGACCACTTGCGCGCCGATCGCCGCCGCCTTGGCATCGACATCGCCGCAGCCGTTCATCTGAGTCACGGTGGTGGCGAACAGGTCGGCACGCTGCTGCGCCTCGGCTTCGGGCATGCCCGGGGCGAAATCGAGCGAGATCTGCTTCAGGCTGAGGACCGCGTCGCGCGGGTCGGCCATGCCGATCTGGCGCCGGTCGATCAGCAGCAGCAGCGAAAAGCCGCCGGGAATCTCGATCGGGCCGGCCAGCTGGCCGGGCACCATGTCACGTGCGGCGGTTTCCAGCTGAGGGTTCTGCAGCTGCGCCAGCTGGATCCAGCCGAGGTCGCCGCCGACGGCACGGGTAGAAGCGTCCGAATATTGCCGCGCATAGGCAACGAAGGAGCCGCCCTGGCGCAATTGCTGGACGATCTGGTCGGCATTTGACAGCACGGCGTCGCGCGTGGCCGGGGTGGCGGAAAGGAAGATTTCGCCGATCCGGTATTCATATTGCCCGCGCGAGGCTTCCAGCCGGTCGAACAGTTCGTTCACCTCTTCGGTGGACACGTTCACGAAAGGCGCCACATTGCGCCGCAGCAGGCGGTCCCAGGCCAATTCGCCCTGGATCTGCCGCTTCAGCGTGCGCGGGGAAGAGCCGACGGAGCGCAGATACTCGTCCATCTGCTCGACGCCGCGATCGAAACGCTCGGCAGCGAAACGCTCATAGGCCTGGTCGACCTCTTCCGCACTCACTTCCATTTCCAGTGCAGCGGCTTCCTGCACCTGCAGCGTCTCGTCGATGAGATTGCGCAGCACCTGCAGGCGCAGGCGATCCATTTCCTCGGGCGGGATGGGCGATTCATTGGCCGCCACGATCAGGGCGACGCGATGATCCACATCGGTGCCGGTAATGATATTGCCGTTCACGCGCGCGGTGGCGCGGCGCACATTGGGATTCTCGGTAGAGAGGAAGTTGAAGTCCTCCGGAATGTCGAAGCCATCGTTCTGGGCCACGGCAGGGGCGGTGATGGCGGCCAGCGCAGCGGTCGCAGCCGCAATGCGCAAGGTCTTTGCGAACAGATTCACAGTCGTCATATTCCCACGTTTCGGCGCGGAAGCGCGCCCGATATTGCATCCCGACATGGCTTTTGCCGGCTTAACCAAAGCTGAGTGCGCGCCTGATAGCCAGTTTGTCCGCCCCTGCCAAATCCCCCGCCTTGCGGGCAGGGGAAAGCCATTAGCGGAAGCCCAGATTGCGCAGTGCGAAATAGAGGCGGAAGGAGTCGCCGCGCCTGGCATCGGCCAGTTCGATATAGTCGCGCCGCCAGGTGAAGCCGAGCTCGAGGCAATCGTCGGCATAGGCAATGCCGAGGCGCGTGCGCAGCGGTTCGAACCCGTCGGCGGCAAAGGTCGGATCCTCCTCGCGATTGGTGAGGTTGACCACGGCGGAACCGAAGACCGACCAGTAGCGGGCGAAGGCGATGCGCCCCGCGGCGCGCAATTCCTCGCGATCCTGCAGATCCTCGAATGTCAGGTCGATATCGCGATTGAGCCGCAGATAGCCGAGCTCGACATAGGTGCGGTCATTGCCCAAAGTCGCGTCGATCTCGTTGCGGCGGACGGCGAAATTGTCCTTGTCGAGCCGGAAGCGGTGGGTGAACTTCAGGAAATCGCGATAGCGAACCGTGGTACGGCCGACGAAATCGGACCATTGTTCGTTGAGGCCCGTGCCATCCGGGAACAATGTGGGCTGGTCGGTCAGGCGATAGGACTGGCCGATCGTCGTCTCCAGCCGCCAGTTGGGAAAGCTGGCCTGCCAGTCGACGCCATAGGTGACTCGCGCGCCTTCCTCCACCCGGTCATATCCGGGAAAGCGGTTGAGCGCGAAGAGGTTGGAATCCTCCAGGTCGATGGCGCGGGCATCCTCGTTCGGGACGTCGAGATTGCGGATATCGGGTGTGGCGACAAACTGCACGCGCGGGGTGAGGATCTGCGATCCGCCCAGGAACTCCCCGATAAAGGGCCATTTGATGTCGAGCGCGGCCAGCGCGACGCCGCGCGCCTGCCAGCCCGATTGCCCGCGATAGCTGATCGTCTGCGTCAGCTCGTTCTGGTCCGAGTGATAGACATCGCCGCGCACCAGGCCCGTCAGCGTCACTTCCTGGCCCATCGGCGTGATCCGCCGCAGGTCCCATTGCGCGCGGGCGAAGGCGCGCTGGGTGTCCTGGCCCTCGGCGCGCGTGATCGCCAGCGTGTTGAGCTGGAGGTTCACCGATCCGCCGGCGATGGGGTCCTGCAAACGCTTGCGATAATCGACCAGCGGCAGCGCCAGCGGCACCTGGCCCTGGTCCACCGGCACGAGCAGCGCCTGCGTCGCCCAGCCCGACAGCGAAAGGTAACTGTCCTCGTCGATCCGCTCGATATTGACGGTCGAACGCAGGCGGTCCTCGCGGCTGATATCATAGCGGCGCAGGAAAGTGCGATCGCTCGCCACGCGGACCGAGCCGGTAACGCTCCAGTTCGGGTCGAGCTGGTAGCGGCCATTGGCGAAGATGTAACCGCGCAGCGCATCCTCGCTGGTGGGCGTCGTGGAATTGAGCGGGATGCGCGTGGAATAGGTGCCGTAGCCGGTAACCTGGAACGCGCCATGCTCGCCCAACTGGCGATATTGCGCGGAGACCATCGGCGCCGCCCCGGTATAGACATAGCCGGTCAGCAGCAGGTCGCGATTGTCGGCGATGCGCCAGTAATAGCTGTCGGTCAGCTCGAAGCCGTTGGAGGCGGTGAGGCCGATATCGGGGATCATCACGCCCGTAGTGGCGCTGCCATCGGCGCGGATGACGAGGCCCGGCAGCGGCAGGATGCGCGCGCCGAACAGTTCGAGATAAGCCCCCTGGAAGCGGATGCGTTCGGTTTCGGCATCGTAAGTGACGCGCTCTGCCGTCACCCGCCAGCTGGGGCTTCGGGGACAGCCTTCGGCATCCACCACCGCGCAGGAGGAATAGACCGCCTTGTCGAGGATGATGTCGCCATTGTCGTCACGCTCGGCCATGTCGGCGGCGAGGCGGCCGCCCTGGCGGAAGGCGAGCAGCAGGTTGGCCATCGCGCCCGCCTTCAACTCGTCGGTCAGCGTCACACGCTCGGTGAACAGCTGGTTGCCGTCCTCGTCCACCACCCGCACGTCGCCTTCGGCCACGATGTCGCCGGTCAGGCGGTTCCAGCTGACGCTGTCCGCGCGCACCGACTGGTCGCCGGAACGGGCGATGACATTGCCGCGCGCGGTGACGATGTCGTTCTCTGCATCATAGCCCAGCTCGTCGGCTTCAAAGCCGATGCGCCGTTCGCCATCGACCGATTCGGCCGGGATGGAAGGAGGCTCGGAATCGGGCTGCGGCACATCCTGCGCCTGCGCCATATGCGGTACGGCCAGCAGTGCGGCCGCCGCCAGCAGGCGAGCCGTAGGCGTGGCGGGCAAGCGGCGGATCGAGGCTTGCAGCAGGGTCTGCGCGGCAGGGAGCATGGCTTGCCTATCGCACCAGCGCGCCTTAACTGCAACGCCAGCATTTGCGGGATCGTCACAAGCCCGCCTACCCCCATTCGAGTCCATTCGGAGAACCCATGAAGATCACCTTCGCCGCCACCGCCCCCCAGTCCCCCAAGGTGCTGGCCCGCATCGTGGAGCAGGACAAGCTGCCCGCGGACCTGCCCGCCGCCGTCGCTCGCGGCGCAGAAGCCTCTCGCTTCACCGGCAAGCCGGGCCAGCTGTTCGAAGGTTTCGTGGAAGAAGGCGAAGGCGTGACCCGGCTGGCGCTGGCCGGATCGGGCACGGCCAATGGCGACACGAAGCTGGCGAACCTGGAAAAGGCCGGCGCGGCGCTGGCGGCCAAGTACCTGACTTCGGGCGAGACGAGCATTGTGCTCGATCTCGGCCATGGCGGCCTGTCCGCGCAGCAGGCCTCGGCCGTGCTGATGGGCCTGCGTCTGCGCAGCTGGCGCTGGGATGCCTATCGCACCAAGCTGAAGGACGAGCAGAAGAAGTCGCTGGCGGAAGCCGTGGTCATCGGCGCCCCGGAAGGGACCGAGGCCGAATGGACGGTCGGCGCCGCGATTGCCGAGGGCGTCGAATTCACCCGCGAGCTGGTCGCGGAGCCTGCGAACGTCATCTACCCCGAAAGCTTCGTTGAGCGCTGCAAGCAGCGCTTCGACGGTACCGGGGCGGAGCTGGTCGTGCTCGACGAGAAGGAAATGGCCGAGCTGGGCATGGGCGCGCTGCTTGGCGTGGCGCAGGGCTCGGTCCGCAAGCCGCGCCTGCTGGCGATCAAGTGGATGGGCGGCAAGACGGGCGAAAAGCCGCTCGCCTTCGTTGGCAAGGGCGTCACCTTCGATACGGGCGGCATCTCGCTGAAGCCGCCTGCAGGCATGGAAGACATGAAGTGGGACATGGGCGGCGCGGGTGCCGTCGCAGGTGCGATGCTGGCGCTGGCGAAGCGCAAGGCAGCCGCCAATGTCATCGGCGTGGTCGGCCTGGTGGAAAACATGCCCGACGGCAATGCGCAGCGTCCCGGCGACGTGGTGACCTCCATGTCCGGCCAGACGATCGAGGTCATCAATACCGATGCCGAAGGGCGGCTGGTGCTGTGCGACGCGCTGACCTGGACGCAGCGCAATTTCGATCCGAAGATCGTGGTCGACCTCGCCACGCTCACCGGAGCGATCATCATCTCGCTCGGCAATGAACATGCGGGCATGTTCAGCAATAATGACGGTCTCGCCGACCGGCTCGATGCTGCTGGCAAGGCCGTGGGTGACAAGCTGTGGCGCATGCCGATCGGCCCGGCTTACGACAAGCTGATCGACAGCCCGATCGCCGATATCAAGAATGTCGGCCCGCGCTGGGGCGGATCGATCACCGCCGCGCAGTTCCTCCACCGCTTCATCGACGAGGATCGTCCCTGGGCGCATCTCGACATCGCGGGCATGGTTTGGGCGGACAAACCCGGCGCGACCTGGGACAAGGGCGCAACCGGCTTCGCCGTACGCCTGCTCGACCGTTACGTTCGCGATCACGCGGAAGGCTGAGAGGCGGTAGGCCGAAAATAATGCGGGTCGACTTCTACCGCCTTTCCCGCGACCCGGCACCCGCTGCCGTGGCGCTGCTGGCGCGCAAGAGCGTGGAAGCAGGCAAGAAGGTGCTGGTGGTGGGCGAGGGGGAAGGACTCCTCCCCACGCTATCCAAGGCGATCTGGGAAGGCGATCCGCCAGCCTTCATCGCCAATGGCATCGCGGGCGGGGAGCACGATGCGCGCCAGCCGGTTCTGCTGGCGGAAAAGGTCGAACCCGCCAATGGCGCAAGCCTCCTGATCCTCGCCGATGGCCAGTGGCGCGATCCGAGCGAGAAGTTCGAGCGCGCAATGCTCGTTTTCGACGAGGCGACCATCCAGCATGCCCGTGATACCTGGCGCATGCTGGGCGAGGGCGAGGAGGTCGAACGGCATTTCTGGAAGCAGGACGATGCGGGCCGTTGGGTCGAAGGGCCTTGACCTTGTACCTGCCAACGGGACAACTGCCGGTTAGAGACAGGGAGGTGAGGTAATGCGAAAATTTCTGGGAGCGGCGGCGTCCGCGATGCTGCTGGCAGCCTGCGGTTCGTCTGACGAGGGGACCATCACCACCGAAGACGGCGAGATGAGCTACAGCGCCGATCGCGATAGCGATGAAGTGACGCTCCGGATGAGGGGCGAGGACGGTGACGAAGCCACCATGCGCATGGGCGGTGCGGATTCGGGCGACGTCGAGCTGCCCGACGGCTTTACGATCTATCCGGGCGCCACGGTGGACAGCCACATCACCATCGGAGGCGATAATCGCCAAGGCGCGATCGTCAACATGACCAGCCCGGATTCGCCCGATAAGATCATCGCCTTCTACCGCCAACAGGCCGATCGGGCGGGTGTTACCATTAATTCCGAAATCAGCGCGAATGGCATGGAGTTGATCGGCGGCGAGAAGGAGGACGGCACCGTCCTTTCTGTCAGCGCCATGCCCGATGACGATGGCCCGACCATCATCCAGCTGACGGTGGGCAGGGACGGCTGAGCCGCCCCATACCCAGCGTTCCTCCTGCCTGCTCCGGTGCCTCGCGCTCTTGCCCAATGCCGGCAAGGGCGCTAGGGGCGCGCGCGACCGGCCCGTTCAGAGGCCGCTAGACTTCAAAATCACAATCTCGCGAAGGAACACCCCATGGCGGTCACCCGCACTTTCTCGATCATCAAGCCCGATGCCACCAAGCGCAACCTGACGGGCGCCGTCACCAAGATGCTGGAAGAGGCCGGCTTGCGCGTCGTTGCTTCCAAGCGCATCCACATGAGCCGCGAACAGGCCGAAGGCTTCTATGCGGTTCACAAGGAACGCCCCTTCTTCGGTGAGCTGGTCGATTTCATGATCAGCGGCCCGGTCGTGGTGCAGGTGCTGGAAGGTGAAGACGCCGTGAAGCGCAACCGCGACATCATGGGCGCGACGAACCCGGCCGATGCTGCCGAGGGCACGATCCGCAAGACCTATGCCGAATCGATCGAAGCCAATTCGGTCCACGGTTCGGACAGCGAAGAGAATGCCGCGATCGAGATCGCCTTCTTCTTCAAGCCGGAGGAAATCGTCGGCTAATCTCTCTGTCCAAGAGAGATTTCTACCGCCCTCAAGTAGCGAAGCGGTAGGGCAGACAAAAAACCCCGCCGGAGAAATCCGGCGGGGTTTTTTGATGTGCCGCAAGGTGAGGGCGGTGCGGGCCCGCTAATCCTTCTCGGGACAGACCAAGGAGGATCACAAATGTCGCATACACCGCATGAACTCGCCGACGAATTCCCGCAGGATCACGCCGTGCTTCATCGCCTCAAGATGGAGGATGCGCATTTCGCCCGGCTGGCGGAAGAATATCATGAGGTGAACCGCGAGATTCATCGCATCGAGAGCGAAGTGGAAGCCGCATCGGACGATCGTGCCGAGGAGCTCAAGAAGCAGCGGCTGGCGCTGGCCGACGAAATTGGTGCCATCGTCGCTAAAGCTCGCACTGCGGCCTGACCATCTGCGGGCAGCCCGCCTGCCACAAGTGAAGAGCAGCCGAGGCCGGGCGGGGGAAACCTCGTCCGGCCTCGCTGCGCTTGTTTCATGTCCCCACGGGATAGGAAATTTACTTAGTATGGCAATAAACGAATTCCTATTACGAATTCGCCGTGCTTATATTGGTTAACGCAGTGTCATTCGGAGAATTTTTCCGATATAGAGCTACATAATAACATGCTTCTAAAGCGAATAGCGGGCCGAATCATATGAGTGTTGTAGGAATATTCCTGCGAGTTACTTGCGGGGGCAAGGATTCATGTTCTGGCACAAAAGGCCGCCGACCGAGATCGCGCAAGAATTCGTAGATGCGTGCAATGCGCGCGATACTGTCGCGATGGCTCGGATTCTTGCTGACGACGTCGTGTTCGAGGACAGCCGCGGCGGACGCATCGAGGGACGCGACGAAATGTTGAGGGCGCTGGCAGCCGTCAACCAGGTGGCGCCGGACCTGCGCGTGGAAATCAACCGCGCGAGCAATCTCGGGGACACGGCACTGCTTGCCGGGCGCTCGCTCACCAGCAATCACACCCTGGTCTGTGATACGCAATGGCGCGCCGTGGTGCGCGACGGAAAGCTGGTGGAATGGCAAGCCTTCGGCCACCCCGCCGAAAGCTCGCTGGTCGGCCTGATCACGTCGCTGGGCCGTGCGGAATGAGCGCTATTTCGCGGTGAGTTCGCTGTAGTCAGCCTGATGCGCTGTGTGGCGGCCTTTCGCCGCCCGGCGCTGCTCGGCACACATGGCGGCGTGCGCTGCAGCGGTGAAGTCGAGTTCGAGCAGGGCATAGACGCGCGCGATCTCGCTTTCCCAGTCCGCACTCAGCGCATCGAAATCGACTTCTGCGACCGGTCCCGCAACTGGGGCGAGGGCGGCGGTCATCCGCTCTTCACGCAAGGCTAGCTTCCGCGTCCACTCCGCCTCGATCACTGAGAGGTCGGCGCTCTCCGTCTGGTAGGCCATCTGGCAGGAGACGACCGAGACCGTGCTCGCCAGCACCTCCACGCTGTTGCGGCGAGTGACGACCACGCGCGCATCGGGGAAGCGCGCCAGAAGCGGGGCGAGGTCCTCGGCATATTGCGGGCATTTGAGCACGCGCGGCAGAGCGGTATTGCGCATCATCGCAGCATCGGTGCGCAGCATCCGCTCGAATTCGCGATAGATGGGCGTCGCATCGCGCGCCTCGCTGAATGCGACATAGGAGGGGATGCGGTACTGTGCCTCCAGCGCCACGGGCGAAAGCGCATGGGAAAGCCATGGCAATTCCTCATCCACCCGCAGGGCGCCGAAGGGATGCAGCGTGTCGATCCACGGATTGATCTGCCGCGCGATCGCGAGGCCGAGCCGCGTCTTGATCGGGCGGATATCGGGAAAGGGCCGCACCGGGTTCATGCCGTGATAGAGGCAGGTGCCCGCATGGGCCGGATCGGCGGCGAGCAGGCGATGCATGCGCGTGGTGCCCGCGCGCATCTGGCCGACGACGATGATCGGAGGCGCTATCGGCGTGCGCTCGATCCCCGGCTTGCGCTGCCACAAGCGGCCGAGATCGTGGCGCACCCTGATGGCCGAGGTAATCTGGCCATAGGCCATCGTGTGGCCCAGCGAATTGAGCTCCGCCTCCTCGCGTAGTGCCTCGCACAGCTTCTCAAGCCGCAGGCGGAAATCGGCAACGTCCTCCTCGCTGCGGCCGAAACGCTCATCCTCTTCGGAAAAGCCCTTCGCGCCGATCTCCCACAGCGCATCGGGTTCGAGCGGCGGCTGTGGGTGCAGCCCCTTGTCCCAGATCCCCTCGATCACCCGGTCCGCCCATTCTGCCGTGCGTGAGCGGGCCAGCAGGTGCGGGCGGGGCGGGACGGTGGCCACGCCTAGAACTCGTCCGCCGCGTCGCGCAGTTTGGTGAGGCGCTTGGGCGCGACCGAAGCCCAGCTGCGCTCGAGCCATTCGGCCACATGGTCCCAATCGACATCGGGGCGGTTGAGGATCAGACCGACCCAGCCGCTCGCGCCGTAATAGGCGGGGCGGTAATAGAGTTCGGGGGTGGTCTCGATCAGGCTCGCCATCTCGTCCGGGCCGCTGGTCTTCACCAGCAGCGCGATATGCTCCTCGCCATGATGGCGGTCGGAGAGATAGGCGAAGAACTTCCCGCTCTTGCCACCAGTGCGCCAGCCGGGCGCACCGTGGCTTTCGCGTGGCTCCACTTCGGGCAGCGCCATCGCCAGCTTGCTCACCTGTTCGAGCAGCCAATCGACGCGGTTATGCCGCCCGACATAGTCGGCGAACATGCGCGGATAGAGCTGGTATTCGGCCAGGATCACGCGGCGGCCAAGGGTCTCGCCCGTATCTCCCGGAAGGATCGCCACCGGCATTTGGCCCAGCAGCGGCCCGCCATCGAGCTCCGCCGTTACCACATGCACCGAGCAGCCACCGAACTTGTCACCCGCATCGATCGCGCGCTGGTGCGTGTCGAGGCCCTTGTACTTGGGCAGCAGCGAGGGGTGGGTGTTGACCATGCGGCCTTCCCAGCCATTCACGAAATCCGCGGTCAGGATGCGCATATAGCCACACAGGGCGAGATATTGCGCGCCCGCATCGCGCAGCGCCTTGTCCATCACCGCCTCGTGATCCTCGCGGCTCATGCCCTTGTGGTCATGCGCGAAGGTGGCGATGCCTTCCGCCGCCGCGATCTTCAGGCCCGGCGCGTCGGGCACATTGCTGGCGACCAGCACGATCTCATAGGGGCAGCCGGGTAGCTTGGAGGCGAAGAGCAGGGCCGACATCGTCGTGCCATTGCCCGAGAGGAGGCACGCGACCTTTGCCTTCTCAGGCATTATGCGTGGCTTCCCAATCGGTCTTGGCGGACCAGGTTCCGGCGGAACCCTTCACTGTGCAGCCCTTCGCGCCCTCGACGATGTCGCCGATTCGGAACACGGTCTCGCCTGCGGCCTCAAGGTCTGCGGTCACGCCATCGACATTGTCGGGCGTCACGGCCAGCAGCATGCCGATGCCGGTGTTGAAGGTGCGCGCCATCTCTCCCGGCTCGATATTGCCCTGCGCCTGCAGGAAAGCCATCAGCCGCGGCAGTTCCCATGCATCGGCGTCGATCACCGCATGCGCGCCATCGGGCAGCACGCGCGGGACGTTTTCGAGCAACCCGCCGCCGGTAATATGGGCGAGGGCATCGATCTTGCCCGCGCGGATGACGGGAAGCAGGCTCTTCACATAGATGCGCGTCGGCTCGATCAGCGCGTCCACCAGCAGGCGCTCCTGGTCGAACAGGGCGGGGCTTTCCATCTTCCAGCCCTTGTCCGCCGCCAGCCGCCGGACCAGCGAATAGCCGTTAGAATGGACGCCGGAGCTGGCAAGGCCGAGCAGCACATGGCCGGGCGCAACCTTCTCGCCCGTCAGCTGCTCGCCGCGCTCCACCGCGCCGACGCAGAAGCCGGCGAGGTCGTAATCGCCATCGGCATACATGCCCGGCATTTCCGCCGTCTCGCCGCCGATCAGCGCGCAGCCGGCCATCTTGCAACCCTCTGCAATGCCTGCGATCACGCGTTCGGCCACGCCGCCATCCAGCTTGCCGGTGGCGAAATAGTCGAGGAAGAACAGCGGTTCCGCGCCTTGCACGATCAGATCGTTCACGCACATGGCGACGAGATCGATGCCGATGCGGTCATGCCGGTCATGATCGATGGCGAGCTTCACCTTGGTGCCGACGCCGTCATTGCCGGCGACCAGCAGCGGGTCCTTGTAGCCTGCCGCCTTGGGATCGAAGAAACCGCCGAATCCGCCGATCTCGCCATCAGCGCCGGGGCGCATCGTGGCCTTGACCAGCGGGCCGATCGCCTTGACCAGCCGGTTGCCGGCATCGATGGAAACGCCGGCCTGTTCGTAGGTATAGGAGGGTGTGTTCGAAGACATGCCACCAGCCTTTAGACTTTCCAGCTTGGATTTCCACTCGCCTTTGGGCAAAAGGGCCGCGATTTCCCCGATGTCTATCTCCGCAACCCTCTCCCGATCGCAATCGCACCGCCTGACCCTGCTGTCCGTGGGGGCTGTGCTGCTGCTCGTTTTCGGGGCGGCATTGTTCGCGCAAGTGGGCGGGGAGCGCGGTATCGCGCCCGTCGCCAGCTCCACCGATATCGACGTGCGCGGGATCGAGGTGGATGTGCGCGGCGACAATGCGCAGGACGCGCGCGAGAATGGCTGGCGCGAGGCGCAGCGCATCGCGTGGGAGCGGCTGGACGGCCCCGAGATTCCCGATTCGCGGCTGGAGACCATGGTTGCGGCGATCGTGGTGGAGGAAGAGAAGATCGGTCCACGCCGCTATATCGCGCGGCTTGGCGTGATCTTCGACCGGCAGCGCGCGGGCGCCCTGCTGGGCGGCGTAGGGGCGCAGGCTCGCTCGGCCCCGATGCTCACCTTGCCGGTGATGATCACCGGCGGCACGCAGACCATGTTCGAATATCGCAACCCGTGGCAGCGCGCCTGGGCGGAATACCAGTCAGGCACCTCGACCATAGACTATGTCCGCCCCTCGGGTTCGGGCGGGGAATCGCTGCTGCTGACCTATGGCCAGACCGGCCGCCGCAGCCGCGCCTGGTGGAACACCGTGCTCGACCAGTTCAGCGCGGCGGACATCCTCGTGCCGGTCGCGCGGCTCGAATATCTCTGGCCGGGCGGCCCGGTGGAAGGCGTGTTCACTGCCCGCCATGGTCCGGACAATCGCTACCTCGCCGAATTCACCATGCGTGCGGACAGCGTGGAAGAATTGCCCGCCATGCTGGAGCGCGCGGTGGTGCAGTTCGACCAGATCTTCCAGCGCGCGTTGAGCCAGGGCACCTTGCGGCCCGACCCGTCGCTGACGCTCGACATGGTCGAGATCAGCCCGGAAATCCGCGCTCTGATCGAATCCAGCCGCCGTGCACAGCAGGCCGAAGAGGCGGCTGCGGCGGGCGAGACGGTGGAGAGCGAGGGCCTGCCGGAGGAAATCGCCACGCAGCCTGTGCAGGCGCCTGTGGTCACCGCCATCACCGTGCAGGCAACCACGCCCGATCCGCGATCCTTCGATGCCGCGCTTACCGGCCTGCGTTCGGTTGACGGCGTGCGCGGGATGGCGGTCACCAGTACGGCGATCGGCGGCACATCGGTGGTGCGGGTCGACTTTGCCGGCAGTATGTCGGAACTCGCCGCTGCCCTGCGCGCCAATGGCTGGCAGGTGACCGAGGGCAACAACGCCATTGCCATTTCCCGCTGAGCGGGGCCAAAAGCGCCCATCATGTCGCAGATTGCCCTGCCTCTGAAAGCCGGAAGCGGCGGTCCGCCGCGTATCGTGATCGGCAATGCCAATGCCCATGTGGCAGAGGCGCTGGCGCATCCCGAAAGCTGGCCCTTCCGCACCGCCGTGCTGACCGGTCCGCCGCGTTCGGGCAAGACGCTCTTCGCAAAATGGTTCGCGCAGGGCGGGAAGGGCGATGTGCTGGACGATGCGCAGGACCTGGCGGAGGATGAGGTCTTCCACCGCTGGAACCGCGCGCAGGAAAGCGAAACGCCGCTGCTGATCGTTGGCGGGGAGCCGCCATGGGAGATAAACCTGCCCGATCTCAGGTCCCGGCTGGGCGCGGCCCTGCAGCTCGAAATCGGCCTGCCGGACGATGCCATGGCGGGCGAATTGCTGCTTTCCATGGGCGCCGAACGCGGCCTGCCGCTGGGCCCCGATGCGGCCGATTACCTGATTCCGCGTGCCAGCAGGGCGCCGCAGGACATTGAAAGGCTGGTGGAAATAATTGACCGCTTGAGCCTGGAAAGAAAATCCCCACCTCGGCAAGGTATCTGGCGTGCTGCGCTGGAAGCCGTGCAAGGTCCGGAAGAGCCGCGCTTGCTTTGATTCCGGTTTTGAGGGAAAATCGTTTGTCATGTTCGAACGCCTGATCAGCTATCTGGACTCCATCAAGGCGCGCGATCCGGCGCCGCGTTCGCGCTGGGAAGTCCTGCTCTATCCCGGTGTCTGGGCGCTGGGCATGCATCGCCTGGCGCACTGGCTGTTCGAGGCGGAGCTGTTCTTCCTCGCGCGCCTCGTCAATCACATCAGCCGCTGGATGACCGCGATCGACATCCATCCCGGTGCGATCATCGGCAAGAACTTCTTCATCGACCACGGCTTCACCGTGATCGGGGAGACGGCGGAGATCGGCGACAACGTCACGATCTACCAATGCGTCACGCTGGGCGGCACCAACCCGACCAATGGCAAGGCCGGCAAGCGCCACCCGACGCTTTGCGACAATGTCATCATCGGCTCTGGCGCGCAGGTGATCGGCCCCATTACCGTGGGTGAGCGCGCGCGCGTGGGTGCCAATGCGGTGGTCACGGACGACGTGCCCGAAGGCGCGACGATGATCGGCCTCAAGGCCCGCTCCACGCTGGTTCCGGCGGAAACCTGGCTGCGCGAATTCATTCCCTATGGCACACCCTGCGACGAACCTTGCGAACCCGATTTGGGCCGGATCGAGGCAATGGAGCGCGAACTCGCCGAGATGAAGGCGCAGCTCGAAGGGATGAAGGGCAAGCAGACGCAATTGCCGCTCGATGCGCCCGCCGCCAGTCGCAAGAGCGGCACGGATAGCTGATGCAGCACGGTAAGGTGTCGGCGCTTCCCGGCAGCAATATCGTCTCCTTCCCAGGCCAGCGCCCGCCCAACCAGGTGGGCTTCGACCGGCAGGAGCTTGCCCGCATCCTCGACCTCTATGGCCGTATGGTCGCCGCCGGCGAATGGCGCGACTATGCGATGAATTTCACCAGGGAATGCGCGAGTTTCGCCGCCTTCCGCCGCACTGCCGACGTGCCGCAAATGCGCCTCGAAAAGCGCCCTGCGCTGCGCAACCGGCAGGGCATGTGGGCGTTGTTCGGCGAACACGGCCAGGTGCTAAAGCGCGGACAGGAACTGGTGAACGTCCTCGCCCCGGTGGAGCGGCGGCTGGTGAAGGCGGTGGAAGAGTAGGCTTCAGTCGAAGGTCCTGGCCGTACCGACACCCGCCGACTGGTATTGCGTGATCGTTCCGATGATCCCGAACAATTTCCAGGCAGAGCAGCCCAGCAGGAAATGCCCGGCGACGTTCAATGCAGTGTCCGCGGCCGGAGGCGTCGTCAGCCAGATGCCGGGCAGGGCATTGATCAGGAGCGTCGATGTCGTGAACGCCAGGATCAGCACTGCCGTGACATGGCACGTCCACCATATGGAGACGTCATCCACGCTCGAATCCGCGAACCAGCTTTCGCGCCCTTCGCTCCGGTTGTGGAGCTCGCGCATGGACCTGAACGGCACCACGAAGTTCACCAGCGGCACGAAGAAGCTCGCGACGGCCCATACCGGCCGATAGTTGAGCTCGTCCACTCCTGCCTCATGAAGGTTGGCATGAGCCCGGTAGATCCAGATCGAGATCGGAATGACTGCCAGAAGGAACAGGGCATAAGCGATTAGCAGCAGTAGCGGCTGGTAGAGCGACAGATAGGCATATTCTGCCGGCAGGCCCGGTATGACGGAGCCCAGCTGCAGGTAGAAGAAGACCACGTAGAGAAGGGTCACCGGTGCAATGGCAACCATGAATGCGCCGAGCGCCAACCTTGCTACGCGGCCGAGAACCCCGATCGGTCCCGCACTGATAGAATACCCTTCCTGTGTCATGAGTGCCCCCTCCCATCGCGGTTCTAGGAACCGGATGCACTCCTGACAAGATTCCCCAGGATCAGAACCTTGCGAGGGCGGGCACCAGTTCGTTGAAATGGTGGATCAGCACGTCCGCGCCCAATTCCTCGGGCGGGACGTCGTGATAGCCGAAGCTGAAGGCCACGGCGGGCACGCTGGCGTTCTTCGCGGCCTTCACGTCGAAAGTCGAATCGCCGACCATGGCGAAATGCCCGCCGCCGCAGCGCGCGATCGTCTCATGGATCATGTCGGGCGCGGGCTTGGCGCGTTCGCGGCCGAGCGTGTCGCCGCCCATGATGCTGGCGAAACGGCTGGTGAGGCCGAGTTCCTCGATCAGCTTGCGCGCGAGGTCCTCCGCCTTGTTGGTCACCACGGCCAGCTGGCAGCCATGTCCGGCGAGAATGTCCAGCGCGTCGAGGCACCCTTCATAGGGCCTTGTATTGGCGGCGATATTGGCGGTGTAATGCTCCAGCAGCGCGGCGTGCAAATCCTCGAAATGCGGCGCTTCCACCGGGCCGCCCGTCACTTCCAACGCGCGTTCCAGCATGCGCCGCGCCCCGCCGCCGATCAGGCTACGTGTTGTCTCCAGCGACACGGCATCGCGCCCGGCAGCCAGCAATGCGTGATTGACGGCAGGCGCCAGGTCGAGCGCGGAATCGACCAGCGTTCCGTCGAGATCGAAGCCGACGATGCGGAAAGGAAATTCGCTCATGGCCGCGCCCTGTGGCGCAGGGCTGTGGAAACCGCAATGATTTGGTGGCATGGCGATGCGCATGTGGGAAGCTGAAAGACCGATCGCCGCCGTGATCCTCGCCGCGGGCAAGGGCACGAGGATGAAGAGCCAGCGGCACAAGGTGCTGCACGAAATCGGCGGCAAGCCGATGATCGAGCATTTGCTGGACCAGGTGGACCGGCTGGGTGCCGAACGCACGGTGGTGATCGTGGGTGAGGGGCGCGAGCAGGTGGAAGCCCGCCTCGGCACCCGCGTTTCCTATGCCGTGCAGGACCAGCAGCTGGGCACCGGCCATGCGGTGATGCAGGCGAAGGGTGCTCTCGACGGGTTCGAAGGCGATGTGCTGGTGATGTTCGGGGACGTCCCCTTCGTACGCGCCGAGACCATGATGGGCATGCTGAAACGCCTGCATGGTGAGGACGCGCCCGCGGTCGTCGTGCTCGGCTTCAAGCCCTATGACCCGCTGCAATATGGCCGCGTGATCGCCCGCGACGGGCGGATCACCAAGATGGTCGAATTCAAGGATGCGACCGACGAAGAACGCTCCTGCCCGCTATGCAATTCCGGCCTGATGGCGGTGCGCAGCGACATGCTGTTCAAGCTCTTGGGCGAAATCGACAATGAGAATGCGCAGGGCGAATTCTACCTGCCCGACGTGGTGAATGTCGCCATTGCGTCCGATATTCCCACCGCCGTCACCGTTACTTCCGACCCGGATGAGGTTGCCGGCATCAATAGCCGCGCCGAACTGGCCGATGCCGAGCGCCGCTTCCAGCAGGCCGCGCGCGCCAAGGCGATGGCGGAAGGCGCCACGCTGGTCGCGCCCGAGACGGTCTTCTTCAGCCATGACACCGTGCTGGGGCAGGACGTGCTGGTGGAGCCGAACGTCGTCTTCGGCCCTGGCGTGACCGTGGCCGACAATGTCATCATCCATGCTTTCAGCCACCTCGAAGGTGCGTTGCTGAAGGAGCATGTCCAGATCGGCCCCTATGCCCGCCTGCGCCCCGGCGCGGTGCTGGAGGAAGGCTCCAAGATCGGCAATTTCGTCGAGATGAAGAACGCCGTTCTGGGCGAGGGGGCGAAGGCCAACCACCTAACCTATCTCGGCGATGCCACGGTGGGTGCAAATGCCAATATCGGCGCGGGGACGATCACCTGCAATTACGATGGCTATTTCAAGCACAAGACGGTGATCGGGCCGGGCGCCTTTATCGGCTCCAATTCCGCGCTGATCGCGCCGGTGAAGATCGGCGCCGATGCGATCGTGGCGGCAGGCAGCGCGGTCAGCCGCGACGTCTCCGACGGGGAACTGCGCATGGTCCGCGCCGAGCAGCTGGTGAAGCCCGGCTGGGCGGACCGTTTCCACGATGCGATGAAGAAGAAGAAAGAACAGGAGCGCAAGGATGGCTGACCGCACATTGGGTGAAAAGGAACTGGGCGCCATGCTGCAGGCCTCACGCGACTTCGCCTTCCAGCTGCTGGCGGAGAAGGGCAAGATCGTTCCTTTCGGTGCGCGCGCTGGCGAGAGCGGCGATATCGAATTCATGCGTGTTGCCGATGAGGAAAGCACCGATCCGCTGGACGAGGTCTATGATAGTACGCAGGCGGCCCTGGCCGAACAGGCGGGCGAGGGCGCGATCATCGCCGCCACCAGCGTCGCCCATGTCGCGGTGGAAGGCGGCATTGGCGAGGAAGGTTTCGATCGCGCGATCCGCATCCATGTCGAATCGGACGGCTTCAGTCGCATGATCTTTGCCCCCTATCGCGTGGTGCAGGGGGAGCAGAAAGGCACCGCCACCATTGAGCCGGGCAAGATGGTGGCGCAAGAGGCGGAAGGCGTCGTCTTCGCCGCCTGAGCGCCTTCCCTATCGTTTAAAGCAAGGGTTCACATGCCGCTTGGCATGGGGACGATCCGGCGCTTACATCGTCGCCAGTAACCAGTTGGCCGCCGGACCGGCGGCAGATCGCAGGGGCATAAGCATCAATGTGCGGAATTATCGGTATCGTCGGCAAGGAAGCGGTCGCAGCGCGCCTGGTCGATAGCCTCAAGCGCATGGAATATCGCGGTTATGACAGTGCCGGGATCTGCGTGATCGAGGATGGTGAGCTGGTCCGCCGCCGTGCCGAGGGCAAGCTCTCCAACCTCGTGGCGGAACTGGCGTCCAATCCGGCGGACGGGATGGTCGGCATCGCCCACACGCGCTGGGCCACCCATGGCGCGCCCACCACGCAGAACGCCCATCCGCATGCGACAGACAAGGTCGCGGTCGTGCATAACGGCATTATCGAGAACTTCGCTCCGCTTCGGGCCGAGCTGCAGGCGCGTGGCCGCGTGTTCCAGAGCCAGACCGATACCGAGGTCGTTGCGCATCTCGTCTCCGAACTTATCGAGGCGGGCAAGTCGCCGGAGGAAGCCGTGGGCGAGGTACTGCCGCAGCTGCGCGGGGCCTTCGCGCTCGCCATCGCCTTCCGCGATCATCCCGGCCTGCTGGTCGGCGCGCGCCTCGGCTCGCCGCTGGTGGTCGGTATCGGCGAGGGCGAGACCTATCTCGGCTCGGATGCGCTGGCGCTCGCCGCGCTCACCCAGAAGATCGCCTATCTCGACGAGGGCGACTGGGTGGTGATCGACAAGGACGGACCGCGAATCTTCGACCGCGATAACAACCCGGTTACCCGCGAGGTCACGACATCGGGCGCGAGCGCGGCGATGGTGGAGAAGGGCAATTTCCACCACTTCATGCAGAAGGAGATCTTCGAGCAGCCGACCGTGGTGGCGCAGACATTGCGCAGCTATCTCCGCCCGCTGGAACGCAAGGTGGCCCTGCCGCAGATCGATTTCGACATTTCCGCCGTCGACCGCATCACCATCGTTGCCTGCGGCACCAGCTATTATGCCGCGATGGTCGCGAAATACTGGTTCGAAAGCTTTGCCCGCGTACCGGTGGACATCGATTTCGCCAGCGAGTTCCGATACCGCGAACCGATCCTGACCAAGGGCGGGCTGGCGCTGTTCATCTCGCAGAGCGGGGAGACGGCAGACACGCTGGCGGCGCTGCGCCACTGCAAGGCGGAAGGCCAGACCATCGCCGTGGTCGTCAACGTGCCCACCAGCACCATGGCGCGCGAGGCGGACCTGCTGCTGCCCACGCATGCCGGGCCGGAGATCGGCGTCGCCTCCACCAAGGCCTTCACTTGCCAGCTCGCGGTTCTCGCCGCGTTGGCCGCTCATTTCGCGGTGAAGAAAGGGCGGATGAGCGCTGAGGAAGAGGCGCAGATCGTCGATCACCTGCTCGAAGCGCCCGCCGCTCTCAACGCCGCGCTCGACCATGATGAGGATATCAAGGCGATGGCCCCGCTGGTCGCGCCTGCGCGTGACGTGCTCTACCTGGGGCGCGGACCGGACTTCCCGCTGGCGCTGGAAGGCGCACTGAAGCTCAAGGAAATCAGCTACATTCACGCAGAGGGCTATGCCTCGGGCGAAATGAAGCACGGCCCCATCGCGCTGATCGACGAGCACGTGCCGGTGATCGTGCTGGCGCCGAGTGGCCCGCTGTTTGAAAAGACCGTCTCCAACATGCAGGAAGTCGCCGCGCGCGGCGGGCGCATCGTGCTGATCTCCGACGCTGAAGGGCTGGCGGAAGCAGGCGAGGGCTGCATGGCCACGATCGAGATGCCCAAGGTCCACCCGCTGATTGCACCGCTGGTTTATGCCGTGCCGGTGCAACTGCTCGCCTATCACGTCGCCTGCGTCAAAGGCACCGATGTCGACCAGCCGCGCAACCTCGCGAAATCGGTGACCGTCGAATAGGGCGCAGTCTGCGATTTACAGTGTAGGAAGACAAAAGAGTTTTTCCATTTACAAAAAAGAAGTTCCGTTTTCGCTTTGGTTACAAAAAAGAAATTCCAAAAATTTTTTGCGTGTATGCCGCGGAAATCCTAGGATTTCTTGGGGTTTTGGCGATTTTGGCCCGGCGAAAATCATGCTTACCTAAAGGTTAAATTCTTCTCATTTGAGCTCATATTGTCGGTGATCCCGATGCTGTTCAGCTGAGCCAGCAGGATCCACGGCGTGGGGGCTACCGGCTTGCCTTGGCGGAACCGGGTCAGGTCGTCGCCGGGCTGCCGGCTCCGTTCTTGCGGGCTGAAATCCAGCGCTGGAGTTCCGCGACGTGGCCCTGTTCTTCTTCGACGAATTCCGTGGCCAGCGCGATGATCTCGGGATCCTCGGTCTTGGCGAGGACCCCGGAGTAGTAGTCGAGACCCGCCATTTCGGCATCGAGTGCCGCAAGCAGGGCCTCCTCGGCGGAGATCAGCGGATCGGCCGTCCAGATCGCCGCGGCTTCGGGACTCTCGCTGTCGGGCCAGTTGAAGTCCTCGGGGGCCTTCTTTGGCACATCGCGAAATCCCGCACGTTCCTGGGCATCGGCAAGATGCATGCGCGAATAGTCGGCCAGCCGACGAAACAGCTTGCTGACTTCGACATTACCGCCGGTCTCCATCGCATCGGCGAGTTGTCCGAAACGGTCGGCCGCCTCGCGTTCGAGCTGGATCGCATGGGCTAGGAATTCTTCGACGTTTTCCATCCGCGTCCTTTCCTCAGGCATCAACGGTCGGGTTGCTTTGAATCCATTCCTCGCGCGTGACCGAGGCTTCGAGGATTTTCAGGTGCTCCGCTTCCTCCTGCACGAACAGCTTGGCCATGGCCTTGACCTCCGGCTCGTGGGTGGTTTCGGCAATGGCGAGGTAGAAGTCATAGCCGCGCCTTTCGCCGATCAGCGCAGCCTTCAGCGCATCGATCTTCGACAGTGCGGCATCGCCTGCCATCAGCGATGTCTGTTCGGGCGTCGCCTGATCGGGCCAGACGTAATCGGGCGGCACGACGACATCGGCCTTGATCTCCTTCGCCCGTTCCTGCGCTTCCTTGAGGTGCTGGCGGGAAAAGCCGGCCAGCTGGTAGAAAAGCTTGGCGACTTCGTCATTGCCGCAAGCCTTCATCTGTTCGGCAAGGTCGTAGAAATGCGTCGCCGCATCTTCCTCGATCTTGACCGCATAGCCAAGGAACTCGTCGAGCGAATTGACCTTGATGCCGCCTGTGAAATGTCGGGCCGCATGAGTGATGTGCGGGCGCTGGGCAGGCAGCGTTTCGTCGCCCTCGAAGGTCACCATGATATCCTCGTTGCGGACGAAGCACTGGCAGGCGAGGCGGTAGCGTGGCGGCATGTCGTTCACCTCGGCCTCGTAAATCTCATCCTTGGTGATCTTGCCGAGCTGCTTGAGCGTTTCCTTTTCCTCCTCGGTCAGGGCGATGCCGTATTTGCTGTATTTGGTCGGCGCATCGAGATGCGTGACCTCGACGACGCAGGATCCGCAATTGCCGTCCTGACAATCGAACGGGATAGGGACCTTGTTCTGCTGGGCGACGGCAAGGATCGTCCCGCGATCGCCCGCAACGGCATAGACCGTGATGTCGCGCGCCATGCGGGGCGAGGAAAAGGTTACATTCGCCATATGGGCCTCCGGCTTTGGGGGAGCATTCGCCCGCCTGTTTCGGCAGTCTCCTGACGCAATCCCCGTGCCAGACGGATGCGTCTCGCCGGTAAAATCGGCCCCATCCTCCTCAAGTCACTGAAAAGGCGCGGCAGGGGAGGGGCAGGGCGCGCCCGCTCCCTCTCTTGCTGCCGGGGCGGTCTTGTCGCAGCGCCGACAAGGAATGTCGGGGGCGCGACATGGGGGGCTGCGAAAAACCGCGCAATTCCGCGGGTCTGCCGTCTGGCATGGTTCCTGCTTCGATTGGCCTGTCGAGCCCGCCACTAGCGCCGGGCGCTGTGGCACGCCAATCGCAGGAGTCTCGCCAATGGCTTACAAGATCATCGCATCGCAATGCACGGGCTGCAGCGCCTGTGAATTCGAATGCCCCAATGCCGCGATCTCTATGAAGGGGGAGACCTTCATCATCGATCCCAACAAGTGCACCGAATGCGAAGGGTCCTATGACCACCCGCAATGCGACACGGTGTGCCCGGTCCCGCAAACCTGCGTGCCAGCTTGAGCATCGGCAGCCTCGCCCCGCCTGCCGTGATTGCAGAGGACGATTTCGGCCCCGACGATTTTGGGCAGGCGATCGACTGGAAGGGCAGCCCGGTGAAATGCCGGGAATGCGACCACCAGGCGATCAACGCCATGGGCTTGTGCGCCAAGGGCAAGGCCTGCATCCGTGACCGTCGTGCCCGCCGTGTGGAACGCTTCCTGCAGGAAAATCCCGGCCTGGCCGACCAGTATCTCGACCACCCCTATTTCGAAGTACGGGCAGGGGCTGCTCGCCATGCCAACCTGTTCCTGCTGCCGCCGCTGCTGAAGGATCCGGAAGCCGAAGTCAGGGCCATGGCCACGCTGCGGCTGCCAGAGGAGAAGATCAGGAAAATGATCGAAGACGAGGATGTCGATGTTAGGATCGCCGCCGCTTCCCGCCTGCAGGGACGCGACCTGCTACCTGCCATGGGGGACAACGAATACATGGTGCGGATCACCGCCGTTCGGCGGATGCCGCCCGAATTGCTCCCGCTGGTGCGTCACGATCCCGATGCGGAAGTGCGCGCATGGGTCGCCCGGCGGATCGACAAGCCGGCATTGCCCGATATGGGCTTCGATCCCGATCCATCGGTCCGCCGCATTGTCGCCGAGCGCCTGCCGCTCCCCCAATTGGCCATGCTGATCGCCGACAGCGACGCAGGCGTGCGCCTGATCGTTGCCGAACGCATCGCTGAAGAGGAACTGGAGCCGCTGCTCGACGATCCGGAGGAGCCGATCCGCGATATCGCGCGCCAGCGGATCGGCCAGGTCGAGAGCCTGCATTACCTGCTCGAACCCGGCAGGCGCGTGGTCGCTTTCCCGGCGCCCGACGCCGATGCCGAAGCGCCCTCGCGATCCCCCAATCCCGACGAGGAGACCAACCCGTGAAGATCATGTTGCGCAGGGCCGAAGGCGTCCTGTCCGCCTATGTCCCCAAGAAGGACCTCGAGGAACCGGTCGCCGAACAGGAGCATGAAGGCCTGTGGGGCGGGTGGATAAGGCTGGCCAATGGCTGGGTCCTCGACCTGCCGGACATGGCTGAGGACACTTCGCTGCCGATCACGGTCAATGCGCGCAAGCGCAGCGAGGTGGAGTGATCGCGATGACTGCCGCCATACTCGACAATCCGGCCGAGGTCCTAGCCGATCTGGCCACGAGATTGCGCGCGGGCGAGGTCGTTCCCTACCTCGGTCCGGGCATTTCGGAACTGGCGGAGACGCCGACGCCGATGACCACCGCTGCCTTGGCCGATTTTCTCGGCAGCAAGGTGCGGCTCCCGGCGCGCGCGATCGGCAATGTCTGGGCGGCGGCGCAATATATCGAGAGTTACCGCCACCGGCAGACGGTGACCGCGCTGATGCAGGAGGCCTTCGCAACGCCGGTTGAGCCATCGCCGCTGCATCGCTGGCTGGCCGAACTGGCGCCGCCGCTGGTGGTCGACAGCTGGTATGCCGGGGAAATGCGCCGCGCCCTTTCCGGCCGTGAGGGCTGGGTCGAGGTGCAGGGCACGCATCGCGCGGTGATCACCGATCCTGCCTGGTACCGCTTCTACATGCCCGACGGTACGGAGTGTGAAGAGGCGGAGGCTGAAGGAACGGACACCTTGCTCTATACGCCGCATGGCAGCATCGCGCCCGCGGGCAATTTCCTCATTTCCGATGCGGACTATGTCGAAGTCCTGACCGAGATCGATATCCAGACGCCGATCCCGGAAGAGGTCCGCCGCCGCCGCACCGGCAAAAGCTTCCTGTTCCTGGGCTGCCATTTCGACGACCAGCTGCTGCGCACTTATGCGCGCCAGGTGATGAAGCGTTCGGGCGGCGCGCACTACGCCGTGGTCGAGGTCGACGGGCTGACGCGCAACGAGTGCCGCTTCTTGGAGGAGCAGGAGATTACCGCCATCGACATGCCTCTCGACCGGGCGATCGCCATGCTGCTGGACGGCTAGCTGCGATCAAGTTCAGCCCGGTCGAAATCCCTTGCGCCGCTGTAACCCAGCGGCGCTTTTTTTGGATGTCGCCTTCGCGACATTGACGGACATCGCACATCTGGTTGCGACAATCCTGCGGCCAATTGCGTAGAACAATCACTGTATTTCATATATTTACCGCTTTGGCACAGTGCTTGCGAAGCAGGTTCCGCATCATCTCCCTTCCGCGCGCGATGCTGCGTGCGGAGCAATTGGATCGAGGAGCGAACATGACCGACTTGTCGCTGGAAAACGCAAGGACCTCAGCTTCGGATGAAGCGGTGGTGGATATCTCGGACGTCATGCAGAAGATGGCCGAACACAAGGGCTGCGGCACCGAAGGCGGCGACGGCAAGGCCAGCTGTGGCTCTTCCGGCGGACCGGAGGACATGCCCGCCGAGATCTGGGAGAAGGTCAAGAACCACCCCTGCTACAGCGAGGAGGCCCACCATCATTATGCCCGCATGCATGTGGCGGTGGCGCCGGCCTGCAACATCCAATGCAATTACTGCAATCGCAAATATGACTGCGCGAATGAGAGCCGTCCGGGCGTCGTGTCCGAGCGGCTTACGCCCGAGCAGGCATCCAAGAAGGTTCTCGCGGTCGCATCCACCATCCCGCAGATGACGGTTCTCGGCATTGCAGGGCCGGGTGATCCGCTCGCCAATCCGAAGCAGACCTTCGAGACCTTCCGGTTGATTTCGGAAGTCGCGCCGGACATCAAGCTCTGCCTGTCGACCAATGGCCTCGCCTTGCCGGACTGGGTGGACGAGATCGCCAAGTACAAGGTCGATCACGTCACCATAACGATCAACATGATCGATCCCGAAGTCGGCCAGCATATCTATCCGTGGGTGTTCTGGGAGAACAAGCGCCTGACGGGATACGAAGCTGCCAAGATCCTGACCGAGCGCCAGATGCTGGGCCTGGAGATGCTCACCGAGCGCGGCATCCTCGCCAAGATCAACTCGGTGATGATCCCGGGGGTCAATGACAAGCACCTGGTCGAGGTGAACAAGGCGGTGAAGTCGCGCGGGGCCTTCCTGCACAATATCATGCCGCTGATCTCCGCGCCCGAGCATGGCACTGTGTTCGGCCTCAACGGCCAGCGCGGTCCCTCGGCGCAGGAGTTGAAGGCGCTGCAGGACGAGTGCGAGGGCGACATGAACATGATGCGCCATTGCCGCCAGTGCCGCGCCGATGCCGTCGGCCTGCTGGGCGAGGATCGGTCGGAGGAATTCACCACTGACAAGATCATGGAGATGGAGGTCAATTACGACTCCGAGGGGCGCAAGGCCTACCAGCAGGCAGTCGAGGCAGAACGCCAGGCCAAGGTCGAGGCCAAGAAGGGCGAGTTGGACGGGCTGGAAGCTGCCGGCGATATCAAGCTGCTCGTCGCCGTCGCCACCAAGGGCCATGGCATCATCAACGAGCATTTTGGCCACGCCAAGGAGTTCCAGATTTACGAACTCTCTTCCAGTGGCGCGAAGTTCGTCGGCCACCGCCGCGTCGATCTCTATTGCCAGGGCGGTTATGGCGAGGAGGACGCGCTCGATACGATCACCCGTGCGATCAATGATTGCCACGCGGTCTTCGTCGCCAAGATCGGCGGTTGCCCGAAGGCCGAGCTGGCCGAAGCGGGCATCGAGCCGGTCGACCAATATGCGCATGACTATATCGAAAAGTCGGCGCTGGCCTGGTTCAAGGAATACCTCGCCAAGGTCGCATCCGGCGAAGTCACCCATGAACAGCGCGGCGACGCGGCGATCCGCCAGGGCGCGCTGCTGAACGCGGGGTGAGGCGGCCATGCCCTACAAGATCGTCGCCTCCCAATGCACCAATTGCACGGCGTGCGAAGCGCTGTGCCCGAACCAGGCGATCTCCGAGAAGGGCAACACCTTCGTGATCGACCCGGATCTGTGCACCGAATGCGTGGGTCATTTCGACGATCCGCAATGCGTGGCGATCTGCCCGATCGACAATACCTGCGTGATCGACTCCACCCTGCCGAGATATGCGGCATGACCGGGAAGGCGGCAGCGAACGGGCATATGCTCGATGGCTTCGGCGGGGCTTCGGACGCGCTCGAGCGGACGATCCTCGCCAGCCCGCTGCTTGGCGGCGGATTGCCGCGCGAGGCGCAGGAACATCTCGACAAGGCGGCGGAGCGTTATCACCTCACCGATGTCGCTGAAACGCATATCTATTCGGCGGCGGACATCGCACCCGATCATGCCGCGGTGCTGATCGCCTTCTACCGCTTCTATTTCTACAAGGGCCGTCTGTCCGAAGCGCTGAACATTGCGCGCAGCTGCATGCGCAAGGCGATGGAGCTCAGCGTGCTGGGCGACGACTGGCGCAGGGTTGAGGCGACCGATGCCGATTTCTCGGACTGCGGCGCGCTGCTGCCGCGCTTCTTCCTCTTCAGCCTCAAGGGCTATGCCTATCTGAACCTGCGGCTCGGCAAGCTCGACGAGGGGCGGGAGGCCGCCGAAAAGCTCCTGGCACTGGAACCGCGCGACCGGATCGGCGCGCAAGTCCTTATCGACGTCCTCAACGCGATGGAGGAGGCCGATGACTAACATCGTACGCGATAGCGAGGTCGTCGAGCTGAACAACCCGCCCGCCTTCCGCTATGGCGAAAGGGTCCGCGCCAAGCGCACCGTGCGCAATGACGGGACCTATGCCGGCAAGGAAATCGGCGACATCCTGGTCAAGAAGCACGAGGAAGGGGTCGTCGTATCGATCGGCACCTTCCTGCAGCAGTTCTACATCTACGGCATCGAGTTCTTCGAGACCGGCAATCGCGTGGGCATGAAGCGGCGCGAGCTCGAGCCGCTCGACCTTGGCTGCGAGGAGGAGGACGAGCTGCCATCGACCCTGCCGCGAAGGGTGGGAGGACGGCGATGATCGACCTGCGCGAACCGATCTACCAATGGGGCCAACGCGTTTGCGCGAGTGTCGACCTGGTCAATGACGGCAGCCATCCGGGCGCAGAGCTTGAGGCCGTCCTCGCCCGCGCCGGGACAGAGGGCGAGATCGTCAATGTCGGGCACCATGTCGATGCCAACATCCCGGTCTACCTGGTGGAGTTCGCCGGCGGGGTGGTGGTCGGCTGCCTCGAAGACGAACTGCGGCAGGTCTGAAGGAGGCGGCGATGTCGGTAGCCACGGCCCGGAGAACCTCGCAGGACAAGCCGGTTGCGGCCCATCCAAACGAGCTCGACCTGCGCCGCATCCAGAGCGCCCTGAAGGGGCGCGAGCGTTATCGCTATGTCAGCCCGAACGTGTCCGCTGTGCGCGATGGCTATCTGATCCGGTCCGACTGCTGTTCCCGCAAGATCGACCCAAAGGGCGGGGAAATCGACATCGCGCTGATCCGCTGGGATGCTGCGATCGGCGAATGGCGGCTCATGGCGAAGGATCACAAGACCGACGGCTGGATCGAAGAGAGCCGCTATGCGCGCCTTCCCGAACTCCTGCTGCGGATCAACAACGATCCGGACAAGAGGTTCTGGCAATGACGGGGAACGGCAGATGAGCCTGGGCGAGACAGAGATCGCCCGGGTCGATGCGCTGCTGGCGGCCATCGACGCGGAGGCGGAGCCGGTCGTGCTGGAACAGGCACTGCGGCAGCTGCTGCCGGACCTTTCCTGCAGTCACTGCGACGCGTCCGATGTGCTGGAAGATCCGTTCCGCGAAACCGGCTCGGTCGCGCTTCACCTGCTCGACACTGCGGGACATTGTTTCCGCGTTACCGAAGCACCCGAGGAGGCAACCGGTATCCTCATCGCACGAAAGGTCCCGGCATGACTGGCAATGTCGTCTCGATCAGCAATAGCGAGCCGTATCAGATCCCGCTCTGCGATCCCGATCTGGCCGAGGAAGATCTCGCCGCGGTCGACACGGTCTTGCGCGGGCAAAAGTTGAGCGACGGCTCGCTTGTCCCGCAGCTGGAGCAGGCCTTTGCTGCCTATACCGGCCGGTCGCAGGCGATTGCGGTCAGCAATGCCTCGCTCGGCCTGTTGCTGGCGCTGGTTGCGCGCGGAATTGGGCCGGGTGATGAGGTGATCCTGGCCGCGCACGGCTTTCGCGAGCTCGGTCATGCCGTCCATTGTGTCGGCGCGACGCCGGTCTTCGCCGATATCGACTACTGGTTCGGAACGCTCCAGCCGGAAAAGGTGGAAGAGAAGATCACCGCGGCGACCCGGGCGATCATCGCTTCCAATACCGCCGGCCAACCGGCTGACTGGCCCGCCTTGCGTGCAGTGGCGGAGGCACACGACCTCTTCCTGGTCGAGGATTCGAGCGAGGCGATCGGGTCGCGCCACAAGAAGGGAATCGTCGGCTCCTTCGGCGATGTTGCCATATTCGACCTATCCCAGCCCGGCGTGATTTGCTGCGGCGAAGGCGGGATCGTCGTGACCGACGATATGGACCTCGCCATGAGCATTCGCCGTCAGCGCTCACGGTCCCTGTCGGAACGCAGCTCCGTTTCCGCCACTACCGCTGCCCCGCTCGGTGCAGCGATGGGCGAAGTGACCGCAGCGCTGGCCATTTCCCAGCTCTCGCGGATCGATTACCTGCTTGAACGCCGGCGGATGATCCAGGCGATGTATGACGGGTTCATCCAGAGCTTCGAGGGCATCAAGCCGCCCTATGCCGCTTCCTGCGTCGAAGAACTGCATTGGTTCCTCTACGTCGTGCATCTCGGCACGCGCTTCTCCCGATCTTCCCGTGATGCGATTGTCGAGGATCTCCACACCGAAGGCATAGAGGCCTGCGCCTATTCCAGCCCGCTGCACCTGCAGCGCACCTATCGCGAGATGGGCTGGCATAAGGGCGACCTGTTCGTGACCGAAAAGGTCGCCGATCGCGCCATCGCCTTGCCCTTCCACGCCCACCTCACGCCCGAGCAGGTCGCCTTCATCGTGGCCCGGCTCAAGGACTCCTCGATCAATGCAGGGGCGGGCGCAGCCATTTACTGACCACCGGAGACCAACCACCATGTCAACGCTTACCATCTTGCCGGCCAACCGTACTGTCGACGCCCCCGAAGGCGCCGCGCTGCTTTCGCTTATCGGCGGCGGTGATCCGGCCGAACACAAATGCGGCGATGCCTGCCACCTCTTCGTGCTGGAAGGGCGCAAGGGCCTGTCCAAGATGACGTCCGACGAGAACAGCAAGCTCGACATGATCGTGGGTGTCGGTTCGAAGTCGCGCCTCGCCTGCGAGGCGACGGTTCTCGGCACCGAGAACGTCACCGTCGAGATCCTGAGCCACGTTTGAGGAGCATGCCCCATGCCGATGGAAGAAAGCATCATCGAGGAGCGTATCCTCAAGGCCTTTCCCGATGCGAAGGTTGTCATGGTCGATCTGGCCGGTGACGGCGATCACTGGGCCGCGCGCGTCACCTCCGCCGCCTTTGCTGGCAAGAGCCGCGTCCAGCAGCACAAGATGGTCTACAGCGCCATCGGCAAGGAGCTGGGCGGCGAACTGCACGCCCTGGCCCTGCAGACCTTCATCCCCGAAACGACAGACTGAACGGAGCACGACAGATGGGCACTTCCGACCGGATCACCAGCCTCGTTACCGATAACGACATCGTCCTGTTCATGAAGGGCGTCCCGCAGGCCCCGCAATGCGGCTTCTCCGCCGGCGTGGTGAAGGTGCTGGACGCGCTGGGCGTGAGCTATGTCGGCGTCAATGTCCTTGAAGATCCCTTCATCCGCGAAGGCATCAAGGAATATTCCGACTGGCCGACCATTCCGCAGCTTTATGTGAAGGGCGAATTCGTCGGTGGCTGCGACATCGTGCGCGAAATGTATGAGAGCGGCGAATTGCAGGCGCTGGTGAATACCCCGGAGGAAACGGGCTGATGGAGCTGCCCGAAGAGCTGCCGCAGCTTTACAAGCGCCACATCTTCGCCTGTTCCACCCAGCGCCCGCCGATGCATCCCAAGGGGAGCTGCGGGGCGAATGGCGCCCTGCCTTTGTGGGAGCATCTGGGCAACAGGATCGAGGCGCTGGGCCTGGGTGCCGAGGTCGGCTTCACTGCCAGCGGCTGCCTGGGCTTCTGCACCACCGGCCCGCTGCTGGTGATCTATCCCGAAGGCGTGTGGTACCGCCCGAAGACGACAGAGGATATCGACCGGATCATAACCAGCCATCTCCAGCAGGAGGAGCTGGCCGAGGATTTGGTGGTCGTGCTGAGCCGCTAGCTCAGAGAGTCAGCCCGCCGATCTGCACCAGCGGCGCGCCGCCGGGCCGGCCGAGGATCGTGTCGACCTTCGCGCGCACATCCTCCAGGCGGAGCGGCTTGATCAGGGCACCATGCGCGCCGGACTTGAGCGCTTCGAGTGCGAGTTCCTCGTCCTCGGTCCCGGTGACCACCAGGATCCTCGCATCGGGAAAGCGCTTGGCGATTTCCGCCAGCACAGGCAGGCCCTTTGCGGCCACGATGCCGATTCCGACCAGTAACAGGTCGGGCACCAGCCAGTCCGTGCCCTTGGCATAGGCCTCCTCCAGGCTGGCGAGTTCGTGGGTTTCGATTTCGTCGTGGAGCATGAATTGCAGCGCCGCACGCGTCACCTCGTCCTCGTCGATCACGAAGATGCGCCGCTGGTCCACGGCCTTGCTGCTCTCAACTCCGATCTGCATGGAAAACTCCCTTCTTGCGATCCGGCTAGCCCAGCAAGAATCGTTCCAGATGCCCTGTCCGGCGAATGCGCCGGGAATTGTCGGCCGGACGGCGACAAAACTGTGCCCTTTGCGACAAGGCGGCCAGTTTTGTTCCGTTTGTCACATGATGGCGAGACGGCCGGAAACCCTGCGAAACCGGCGGAAAACCGCACATTTCCGCTCCCTCCACGCAAACTGGCACGCCCGTTGCAACGCAGCATCCGCAGCCGCGACGCGATGAGATCAACGTGACGCGCCTGACCCGCCGCTGACCAAGACGAAGCGACGGGAGAGTGTTCGGGCAGGAGGAGCCGGTCCGGACGGAAGATGGCTCAAACATGAAAGTTAGGAGCACGAAATGTCACTTCGTCAAATTGCATTCTACGGCAAGGGAGGCATCGGCAAGTCGACGACTTCGCAGAACACCCTGGCCGCACTGGCCGACCTCGGCCAGAAGATCCTGATCGTTGGCTGCGACCCCAAGGCCGATTCCACCCGCCTGATGCTCCACGCCAAGGCCCAGGACACCATCCTGTCACTCGCGGCCGAAGCCGGTTCGGTGGAAGACCTCGAGATCGAGGACGTGATGCGCGTCGGCTACAAGGATATCCGCTGCGTTGAATCCGGCGGTCCGGAACCGGGCGTCGGCTGCGCTGGCCGCGGCGTCATCACCTCGATCAACTTCCTCGAGGAAAACGGCGCTTACGAGGATATCGACTACGTCTCCTACGACGTGCTTGGCGACGTTGTGTGTGGCGGTTTCGCCATGCCGATCCGCGAGAACAAGGCGCAGGAGATCTACATCGTCATGTCCGGCGAGATGATGGCCATGTATGCCGCCAACAACATCTCCAAGGGCATCCTCAAATACGCCAATTCCGGCGGGGTGCGCCTTGGTGGGCTCATCTGCAACGAGCGCCAGACCGACAAGGAACTGGAGCTGGCGGAAACCCTGGCGAAGAAGCTGGGCACCGAGCTGATCCACTTCGTCCCGCGCGACAACATCGTCCAGCACGCCGAGCTGCGCCGCATGACGGTGATCGAATACGCGCCCGATTCCAACCAGGCGAATGAGTATCGGACACTGGCGGAGAAGATCCACAACAATGCCGGCAACGGCGTGATCCCCACTCCCATCACCATGGACGAGCTTGAGGACATGCTGATGGAGCACGGCATCATGAAGGCCGTCGACGAGACCGAGGTCGGCAAGACCGCCTCCGAACTCGTCTGATCGCAGGCACTTCCCGATCCCCGGGCCCCTTCTCCCGAATCCAGGAAGGGGCCCGGGCCACCGGATCAACCAGGAGTTGAAGCAATGAGCGTCTCGAACACCACCGACATCGCGGAAGCCAAGGAACGCAACCGTGCGTTGATCCAGGAAGTGCTGGAGGTTTATCCCGCGAAAACAGCCAAGCGCCGCGCCAAGCACCTCAACGTGCATGAGGAAGGCAATTCCGATTGCGGCGTGAAGTCCAACATCAAGTCCATCCCGGGCGTCATGACCATTCGCGGTTGCGCCTATGCCGGCTCGAAGGGCGTGGTCTGGGGGCCGATCAAGGACATGATCCATATCAGCCACGGGCCCGTAGGCTGCGGCCAGTATAGCTGGGCCGCCCGCCGCAACTATTACATCGGCACGACCGGCATCGACACTTTCGTCACCATGCAGTTCACCTCCGATTTCCAGGAGAAGGACATCGTCTTCGGCGGCGACAAGAAGCTGGCCAAGATCATTGACGAGATCGAGCAGCTCTTCCCGCTGAACAAGGGCATCACGGTGCAGTCCGAATGCCCGATCGGCCTGATCGGCGATGACATCGAGGCGGTCAGCAAGAGCAAGAGCAAGGAGTACGAAGGCAAGACCATCGTGCCGGTCCGCTGCGAAGGTTTCCGCGGCGTGTCGCAATCGCTGGGCCACCACATCGCCAATGACGCGGTGCGCGACTGGGTGTTCGACAAGCAGGACGGCAAGCCCGCCGCTTTCGAACCCTCGCCCTACGATGTCGCCATTATCGGCGATTACAATATCGGCGGCGATGCCTGGTCCAGCCGCATCCTGCTGGAGGAAATGGGCCTGCGCGTGATCGCGCAATGGTCAGGCGATGGCTCGATCGCAGAGCTGGAGGCGACGCCCAAGGCGAAGCTCAACGTCCTCCACTGCTACCGCTCGATGAACTACATCAGCCGGCACATGGAGGAGAAATACGGTATTCCCTGGGTGGAGTACAATTTCTTCGGCCCCACCAAGATCGAGGAATCGCTGCGCAAGATCGCCAGCTATTTCGACGAGAAGATCCAGGAAGGCGCCGAGCGCGTCATCGCCAAGTACAAGGCCCTGACCGATGCGGTGATCGCCAAGTACAAGCCCCGTCTCGAGGGCAAGAAGGTGATGCTCTATGTTGGCGGCCTGCGTCCGCGCCACGTGATCGGGGCCTATGAGGACCTGGGCATGGAAGTGGTCGGCACCGGCTACGAATTCGGCCACAATGACGATTACCAGCGCACCGCCCAGCATTACGTGAAGGACGGCACGCTGATCTATGACGATGTGACCGGTTACGAATTCGAGAAGTTCGTCGAGAAGATCCAGCCCGACCTCGTCGGTTCCGGCATCAAGGAAAAGTACGTCTTCCAGAAGATGGGCGTGCCGTTCCGCCAGATGCACAGCTGGGACTATTCCGGCCCCTATCACGGCTATGACGGCTTCGCGATTTTCGCCCGCGACATGGACATGGCGATCAACTCGCCCGTCTGGAAGATGTCGCCGACCCCCTGGAAGGAAGATCCGGAATACGTGGCCATCGCTGCGGAGTGACGGCCCACCCTCAACCCATGATCCAAGGAGGCACCGATGCCCCAGAATGCTGACCAGGTGCTCGACCATTTCGAGCTGTTCCGCGGGCCCGAATACAAGGAAATGCTCGCGAAGAAGAAGGCGGAGTTCGAAAACCCCTATCCGGACGAGGAAATCGACCGGGTTCGCGAATGGGCGAAGACCGAGGAGTACAAGGAGCTCAACTTCAGCCGCGAGGCGCTGACGGTCAATCCGGCCAAGGCCTGCCAGCCGCTGGGCGCGGTCTTCGCTGCGGTCGGCTTCGAAGGGACGCTGCCCTTCGTCCACGGGTCGCAGGGCTGCGTCGCCTATTACCGCTCGCACTTCTCGCGCCATTTCAAGGAGCCGACATCCTGCGTCTCCTCATCCATGACCGAGGATGCGGCGGTGTTCGGCGGCTTGAACAACATGGTGGACGGCCTTGCCAACACCTACAACATGTACAAGCCGAAGATGATCGCGGTCAGCACCACCTGCATGGCCGAAGTCATCGGGGACGACCTCAACGCCTTCATCAAGACGGCGCGGGAGAAGGAATCCATCCCGATGGATTTCGACATTCCCTTCGCCCACACGCCCGCATTCGTCGGCAGCCACATCACCGGCTATGACAATGCACTGAAGGGCGTCCTGGAATATTTCTGGGACGGCAAGGCCAAGATGGCGGAGCCGCTGACGCGCAAGGCCAACACGAAGATCAACTTCGTGGGCGGGTTTGATGGCTACACGGTCGGCAACCAGCGCGAAGTGCGCCGGATCTTCGACCTGCTGGGCGTCGAATACACTATGCTGTGCGATCCGTCCGACGTGTGGGACACGCCCACCGATGGCGAATTCCGCATGTATGACGGCGGCACCACGCTGGAGGATACGGCCAACGCGATCCACGCCAAGGCGACGATTTCGATGCAGGAATACTGCACCGAAAAGACGCTGCCCTTCATCGCCGGACACGGCCAGGAAGTCGCCGCCTTCAACCATCCCATCGGGATCGAGGCGACCGACAAGTTCATCATGGAAGTCGCCCGGCTTGCCGGCGTGAAGATCCCTGACGAACTGGCCAAGGAACGCGGCCGGCTGGTCGATGCAGTGGCGGATTCAAACGCCCATATCCATGGCAAGAAGTTCGCAATCTATGGCGATCCGGACCTCTGTTACGGCCTTGCGCAGTTCATCATGGAACTGGGCGGGGAACCCAATGTCGTGCTCGCCACCAATGGCGGCAAGAAGTGGGCCGCGAAGATGCAGGAGCTGTTCGACAGCTCGCCCTTCGGAGCCAATTGCCAGGCCTATCCCGGCAAGGATCTGTGGCACATGCGCTCGCTGATCTTCACCGAGAAGCCCGATTTCATCATCGGCAACACCTACGGAAAGTATCTGGAGCGTGACACGGGCGTGCCGCTGATCCGGCTCGGTTTCCCGATCTTCGATCGCCACCACAAGCACCGCTACCCGGTGTGGGGTTACCAGGGCGGCCTGAATGTCCTGGTGACGATCCTCGACCGGATCTTCGAGCACATGGATGCGACCACGAACGATCCGGCGCTCACCGACTACAGCTACGACATCATCCGTTGATCGGAGAGCCGTAGCCAACTGCCACAGCCGGGTTCGAAAGGACGAGATGAGATGGCCACAACCACACCCTCACTGAACCAGACCATCCAGGACGTCTTCAACGAACCCGGCTGCGGCAAGAACCAGGCGAAGTCGGAAAAGGAACGCAAGAAGGGCTGCACCAAGCAGCTTCAGCCCGGGGGAGCGGCAGGCGGCTGCGCCTTTGACGGCGCCAAGATCGCTCTCCAGCCGATCACGGACGTTGCCCATCTCGTCCACGGACCCATCGCTTGCGAGGGGAACAGCTGGGACAATCGCGGCGCGAAGAGTTCCGGCGCGCGGACATATCGCACCGGCTTCACCACCGACATGGATGAGAACAGCATCGTCTTCGGCGGGGAGAAGAAGCTCTACAAGTCGATCCGCGAGATCGTGGAGAAATACGATCCGCCCGCGATCTTCGTCTACCAGACCTGCGTGCCCGCCATGATCGGCGACGATATCGACGCGGTGTGCAAGGCCGCGAGCGAGAAGTTCGGCACGCCCTGCATCCCCATCCAGTCGCCCGGCTTTGTCGGACCGAAGAACCTCGGTAACAAGCTCGCGGGCGAAGCGCTGCTGCGCCACGTGATCGGCACGCAGGAGCCGGAATACACGACGCCCTACGACATCAACATCATCGGCGAATACAATCTGGCCGGAGAATTGTGGCAGGTAAAGCCGCTGCTGGACGAACTGGGCATTCGTATCCTCTCCTGCATTTCAGGGGACGCGAAGTACAAGGAGGTCGCCTGGTCGCATCGCGCGAAGGCGGCGATGATGGTCTGCTCCAAGGCGATGATCAACGTCGCCCGCAAGATGGAGGAACGCTACGACATCCCCTTCTTCGAGGGCAGTTTCTACGGCATCGAAGACATGTCCGACAGCCTGCGCGAAATCGCCCGCCTGCTGGTCGAGCGCGGCGCCGATGCAGAGCTGATCGACCGCACCGAAGCGGTGATCACGCGCGAGGAAGCGCGCGCCTGGGCGGCGATCGAACCCTACAGGCAGCGCCTTTCCGGCAAGAAGGTGCTCCTCATTACCGGCGGGGTGAAGAGCTGGTCCGTGGTCGCCGCGCTGCAGGAAGCCGGGATGGAAATCGTCGGCACCTCGGTCAAGAAATCGACGCGTGAGGACAAGGAGAAGATCAAGAAGATCATGGGCGACGATGCCCATATGTACGACGATCTTACCCCTCGCGAGATGTACCGCATGCTGCGCAAGGCCGAGGCCGACATCATGCTGTCGGGCGGGCGCTCACAATTCATCGCGTTGAAGGCCAGCATGCCCTGGCTCGACATCAACCAGGAACGCCACGCTGCCTATGCCGGCTATCACGGCATGGTCGAACTGGTGCAGGAGATCGACCGCTCGCTCTCCAATCCCGTGTGGCAGGAAGTGCGCCGCCCGGCGCCCTGGGCGGGCGAGGAGGCGAGCTGGCAGGACCGTGCGATCGGGGAGAGCGCGGATATGCCGCGCGAGCCAACAGCGCCCGCAAAGGCGGCGTGATGGCCCAGATCGTCAAATCCACCAAGGCCTGCACGGTCAATCCGCTCAAGATGAGCCAGCCGATCGGCGGCGCGCTAGCCTTCATGGGCATGCGCGGGGCCATGCCGCTGCTGCATGGATCGCAGGGCTGCACCAGCTTCGGGCTGGTGCTGTTCGTCCGCCATTTCCGCGAGGCGATCCCGTTGCAGACCACCGCCATGTCCGAAGTGGCGACGGTGCTGGGCGGGTTCGAGAATGTCGAACAGGCGGTGCTCAACATCGTCAAGAAGACCGGCCCAGAACTCATCGGCATCTGCTCCACCGGCGTGACCGAGATCAAGGGTGACGACCTCGCCGGTTTCGTAACACAAATCCGCGATCGTCATCCGGAACTGGCCGATCTGGCGCTGGTGCAGGTTGGAACACCCGATTTCACCGGCGCTTTCCAGGATGGTTGGGCGAAGGCCGTCAAGGCGTTGGTGGAGGGACTGGTGGAGCCCCCACCGGCGGATGCGAAGCGCGATGTGCGGCAGGTCAATGTGCTTCCTGGTTGCCACCTCACCCCCGGAGATATCGACGAGCTGCGCGATATCATTGAGGCTTTCGGGCTTGAGCCGACCTTCCTGCCCGACATTTCCGGATCGCTCGACGGCCATATTCCGGATGACTTCACGCCCACCACGCTCGGCGGCACGGGGAGGGAAGAGGCTGCCGCCATGGGCCTCGCGGGCTGGACCATCGCCATCGGCGAACAGATGCGGCCTGCGGCGGAAGCTCTGGAGAAGAAGGCGGGCGTGCCTTTCCGCCTGTTCGACCGCCTGACCGGCCTTGCGCCATGTGATGAACTGATCTGCTTCCTGTCGGAAATCTCCGGACGTCCCGTTCCGCGCAAATATCGCCGTCAGCGCGGTCAGCTGGTCGATGCCATGCTGGACGGGCACTTTTCCATCGGCGGAACGCGGGTGGCGATCGGCGCGGAGCCGGACCTGCTGCACGCGCTGTCGCACTTCCTGCACGAAATGGGCGCTCAGATACGGACTGCGGTCACGACGACGCAGTCGCCCGTCCTTTCGGAATTGCCCTGCGAAACGGTGCTGATCGGTGATCTCGAGGATCTCGAGGAAGGGGCAGGGGATGCGGACCTGCTGGTGACGCACAGCCATGGCCGACAAGCGGCGGAGCGGCTGCACATCCCCCATTTCAAAGTCGGCATCCCGATGTTCGACACGCTGGGCGCCGCCCATCTCGTCACCATTGGCTATCGCGGCACGCGCGACCTGATCTTTACTCTCGGCAACATGCTGATGGAACATCATCACGAGCCGCAGCCCGAAGACTGGCGCGATGCCTGGCTGCAACTCACCACCGCCCCTTTGACCGAGGAGGAACCCGTCCCATGAAAGTAGCTTTTGCCACGCAGGACCTTGAGCGGATCGATGCCCATTTCGGCTGGGCGCGCAACCTTGCGATCTATGACCTCACGCCTGAAGGCTGGGCGCTCGACCGGGTCGAGGAGTTTTCCGGCGAGCTCAACGAGGACGGGAACGAAGACAAGCTGGAGCCCAAGCTCAAGGCGCTGGAAGGCGTGTCCATCCTTGTCGTCGCCGCGATTGGCGGCTCCGGCGCGGCGCGGGTCGTCGCCCAGAATATCCACCCGATGAAAGTGGCGGAGCCCGAGCCGATCGAGGGCATGCTCGCCAAGTTGCAGGATGTGCTCAAGGGCACGCCGCCGCCATGGTTGCGCAAGATCCTCGCCAAGTCGGGCGACCGCAATTTCGACTTCGAAGAGGAGGAGGCCTGAGCCATGAGCGAAACGACCCTTGAAAAACCCGTCATCGAAGGCTTCGCAAAGGACCTGGTCGCCCAGATCCGCGCGGAGGACACCCATGGGTCATGGGACCGCAAGAGCGACATGGAACTGCTCGAACCTTTCATCGTCGACAAGGAGAAGCGCAAGCTGATCCCCATCATCGGCGATCCCGACCCCGATACGCTGTGGCGGCTGGAGCTCTACTATGGAGCACTCTGCCTCGCGATCGAGAAGCGCTGCGGCAAGATGGTGAGCCCGATGATGAAGATGAGCCATGAAGGCTTCGGCCGGATGGTGCTGATCTGTGGCCGGCTGGTGGTGTTGAGCAAGTCCTTGCGCGACGTTCACCGCTTCGGTTTCCTGAGCATGGAAAAGCTCAATGCGGAGGCGGAGAAGGTCATCACCAGCGCGATCGCAATGATCGAGCGCTTCCCCGAAGTCGCTGATTACTGAGGAGGAATCCCATGTCCGATGTCGAAACGCTGAAAGCCGAGGTCAAGAAGCTCTCCGCCCGTGCGATGCAGGCCAAGATGGACCTGCATGACCTCTCGGAAGAGCTGCCGGTCGGCCTGGAAAACGTGATGGCGACCGCAGAGCGCGTGTGCGAGACCTACGCGGCACTGAACGAGGCCAAGGCCAGCCTGAAGACGATGGAAACGGCGTCATGACTGCCCTCACCAGGGGCGGACGGGAATGGACGCCCGAATACCTCGTCGCCATCGATCCGGAAACCTGCATCGGCTGCGGCCGCTGCTTCAAGGTGTGCGGGCGCGATGTCATGACGCTGAAGGGGCTCAATGACGATGGCGATATCGTCGACCTCGACGATGAGGATGACGAAGAGGATATCGAGAAGCGTGTGATGGCGCTCGATGATGCCGATGCCTGTATCGGCTGCGGCGCCTGCGCCCGCGTTTGCCCGACCAATTGCCAGCAGCACGAAGCAGCCTGAGGACGATGGAGGCGGCGCAGCGTCACTATTCCGACCTGGTCCGGCGCGGACGCAAGCGCGGGGCGGACGCGTTCGACCTGCATGTGGCCGCAGCGATTGCGGCCATGGTGCTGGCGGAAGCCGAAACCGAGCAGGTGCCGCTGCCCGAGCGGATCGGCCTCGATTCCGGCGAGATCGCCAAGCTCAACGCGATGATGTTTCCCGGCGGCCTGCCCGCATCCTCTACCAGCCTGACGCCCGATCCGCAGGAAAAGGCGCTGCGCGACATATTGTGGATGTATTCCTCCGAAGCCTCCGCCTTCGAGATGCTGCTGTCGCGCATGATCGCCCGGCGCTGCCTGCGGCCCAACCATTTGTGGCAGGATCTCGGCCTGGCCGACCGGGGCGAGCTGTCGCAGCTGATGGAACGCCATTTCGCCCGGCTGGCACGGCGCAATAGCGAGGACATGAAGTGGAAGAAGTTCTTCTACCGCATGATGTGCTCGGCCAAGGAATTCAGTCTGTGTGCCGCCCCCGTCTGCACCGAATGCGACGATTACGACGATTGTTTCGGTAGTGAGGAGGGGCCTGCGCTGCTCGCCCGCAATGCCGCCAGTCAGACACGCGAAAGCATCGCCTCATGACAACGGACGCCCTCGACTCCGAAGCGCGCATTTCCGCCATGGTCCGGCGCTTCTACGAGCTGGCCCTGTCCGATGACCTGCTTGGCCCGATGTTCCGCGCGGAGATCGCGGATTTCGAAGAGCACTTCACCATCGTTGATGATTTCTGGTCGCATGCCTTGCTCGGCACGGACCGCTACCAGCGCGGCACCGCCTATTCGCATCATGTCCACCTGAAGGTGGAGGAGGCGCATTTTACCCGCTGGCTGGCGGCATTCGAGCAGGCGGCGGAAGAGATGCTGCCGCCGGAGCTGGCTGAGAAGGCCCTCAAGCGTGCGCGGCATATGACGCAGAGCTTTCGCTACGGCCTGCTGCCGCTGGGCCAGCCGCATGGGGTGCAGCCAGCATGAGCGGCGAGGCCATCTTCGCCATCTGCTCCGCGGAGGACATTCCGAACCGCCGGGCCTTGCCCTTCGTCCTGGCGAAGCGCGACGAGAACGGTTTGGTCGCCCCCTGGCCGATATTCATCCTGCGCTGGGGCAAGCATGTCCGCGCCTATGAGAACCGCTGTCCGCACCAGGACGAACATCTCGACTGGGAGCGCGGCGAGTTCCTCGACGGGGAAGGCACCCGCATCCAGTGCGGCAAGCATGGCGCGCTGTTCGATCTGGGAACCGGTGAATGCGTGGACGGGCCTTGCCTCGGCGCGCATCTGACCGCGATCGAGACATTGATCGACGAGGACGGCGATATCTGCCTGGCCGGCGTCGCACTGGAGGAAGAGGACGAGGTCGATAGCGGGCAGGGCTGCGAATAGTCAGGCGCTCGCCCCGGCCGCAAGCTCGCCTATCACCTGCCAGCCGACCAGCCCCTGCGGATCGAGTTCGGCTAGCCTTTCCAGCATTGCGCGCGCGTCCCTTTCCCGTCCGTCCTTCAATGCGATGAAGGCGAGCGCCTTCAGCGTGTAGAGCGCAAAGCGGCCCGGCCCCTCCGCCGATCCGGACAATGGCGGCCAGTCGCGCCAATCGGCAGGCCAGCCAGCCTGGCGGCACGCCTCTGCCAGTCCGGCGAGGGCGGCTGCGCGAGCTTCCGCCAGCCGCCCGCCATAGGTGTGGATCTTGTAGAGGCACAGATAGGCAGGCAGCGCCGCCGGATCCTGCTCCAGCGCGGCGCGGAAGCAGGCATCGGCGGCGGCGTTGTCGTGGCGATGTGCCCGCACGCCCTCTTGCAGCAGGGCGTGCACCTGCGGGGGCAGGGGGCCGAAATCCACGCCCTCGAAAGGAGCGTCGCTGAGCGTCACCTTGCCTGCCTCAGACAGGCCGGTTCTCATTGCGGTTGCGGACGGGTTCCATGACGGAAAGGCCATCCTCATAGGAGAGTTCGGGATAGGTTGCCTCGAACTTGGCGACGGCATCCATCACATATTCGAGCTTCTCGGCCGCGCCCAGTTTCTTGATATCGTTCTTCTCGATACCGACCAGTTCCAGCACTTCCTTCCAGACGGTGGATTCGTCGAGCGGCAGGACATAGGCCATGAGACTACCGGACAGCGGCACGCGGTACTTCTTCAGGAAGTCGATATTGTTGACGAAGAAGACATAGGTTCCCTCGGGCGACAAATAGTCTTCCAGCACTTCGCCCACGTCTTTCAGCCAGGTGAAGTCGTGCAAATAACCCGCGAGGAGGGGGATCTTCCCGCTTGCGGCATCGGCCACCGCCAGCACCTGCTCGATCGAATAGGCCGGCGGGCGAGCCTCGTCGGCGACCTGGTCCTGGAAGGCGAGCGCGATATCGCCGCGGAAGCCGAATGTTCCGGGCTTGGGCAGGGCTTCCTTCAGCACGGCGTTGCGCAGGCGGTGGGCTGCGTCCAGTTCGCCAAAGGCGGTATCTTCGAAGGCAATAATATCGGTAGCGGTCATGTCGGCACTCCCTTGGGGTTGGCGCCGCAACCCATGCAGGAAACGGGCCGTTTCGCTTTTCCCTGCAAAGTTGGGGAGTTGCCGCGCCCGCAACGGTTCCACGCTTTGTGTGCATTGCAACAAAGCACTGTCCGGTTTGTGCGAAAGCCAACAAGCGCCGCCCCGGCATCCACACGCAGATCCCTGCAAACCAACGGCTTTTGCGAAGTGGCACGGAGTTTGCTCCGTCATCGAACAGAAACAATCGCTGTGGAGTTCGTGCGATGATCGTCCTGACTGACAGTGCGGTAAAGGCGGTGCGCCAGGCTATCGACCAGGCGGGCAGCGCAACGGCCGGGCTGCGCATCCAGGTCGATGCGGGCGGCTGTGCCGGTTACCAGTACAAGATGGGGCTCGTGAGCGAGCCCGATCCCGATGACGCGGTGATCGGGAAGGACGAGGTCGCGATCTATATCGACCCCGTCAGCCAGCCGCTGCTGGCCGGAACCACGATTGATTTCGTCGTCGCGCTCGAAGGCTCCGGTTTCACCTTCGACAACCCCAACGCAACCAACAGCTGCTCGTGCGGCAAATCATTCGGCTGAGGACATAGGCCATGTGGGAATATAGCCAGAAGGTTCAGGACTACTTCTTCAACCCGGTCAACAGCGGCACGCTGGAAGGCGCGGACGGAGTGGGCGATGTCGGCGCGATCAGTTGCGGTGACGCGCTGCGGCTGATGATCAAGGTGGACGAGGCGACGCAGACCATCACTGACGCCAGGTTCCAGACCTTCGGCTGCGGTTCGGCCATCGCCTCTTCCTCGGCCCTCACCGAAATCATCATCGGCAAGACGATCGACGAGGCGCTGAAGATCTCCAACCAGGACATCGCCGATTTCCTGGGCGGCCTGCCGCCCGAAAAGATGCATTGTTCGGTGATGGGCTACGAGGCGCTGCAGGCTGCTGTCGCCAATTATCGCGGCGAGGTGTGGGAGGATGATCACGAGGAAGGCGCGCTCGTCTGCAAATGCTTCGGCATCGACGATGAGATGATCGCGCGGACCGTGCGCCAGAACAAGCTTACCAGCATCGAGGAAGTGACCAATTACACCAAGGCCGGCGGCGGCTGTTCGACCTGTGCCGAAGGCATCGAGGAAGTGCTGGCTCGCGTGAATGCGGAGATGGTTGCCGAGGGAATCCTGCCCGAAGCGCTGGCCTTCGATCCCGCAATGGTTGCCCGCCCCGTGAAGAAGAAAGCGGGCCGGGCGGATGCGCCCGCGCAAATGTCGACGCTGCAGAAGATCCGCAAGATCGAAGAGACCATCGACGCGATCCGCCCCTCGCTCCAGCGCGATGGCGGCGATTGCGAGCTGGTCGATGTCGACGGCAACCGGGTGATGGTGAAGCTCACCGGCGCCTGCGTCGGCTGCCACCTTTCGGGCGCCACGATCGAAGGCGTGCAGGCCAAGCTGGTCGAAGCGCTGGGCATCCCGCTGCTCGTCGTCCCTGTAGCCCCCGTCCACTGAGGAGATCCGCGCCATGCCGACTGCCTATCTCGACAACAACGCCACCACGCGTTGCGATCCGCGTGTCGTCGAAGCGATGATGCCCTATTTCTCGGAACAGTTCGGCAATGCCTCCTCGATGCACGAGTTCGGCGCGAAGGTCGGCGATGCCGTGTCCAAGGCGCGCAAGCAGTTGCAGGCGCTGATCGGCGCGCCTTTCGATCATGAGATCATCTACACTTCGGGCGGGACGGAAAGCGACAACATGGCGATCCTCTCCGCGCTGGAAACGCAGCGCGGACGGGATGAGATCGTCACTTCGGCGGTGGAACATCCCGCCGTGCTGAGCCTGGTCGCCCATCTGGAAAAGACGGAGCGGGCCAAGGTGCACATCATTCCGGTCGATTCCGCGGGACGGCTCGACATGGAAGCCTATCGCAAGGCGCTCTCGCCCAAGACCGCGATCGTCTCGATCATGTGGGCGAATAACGAGACCGGCACGATCTTTCCGGTCGAGCAGCTGGCCAGGATGGCCCACCAGGTCGGCGCGCTGTTCCATACCGATGCCGTGCAGGCGGTCGGCAAGCTGCCGATCAACCTCGCCGAGAGCGAGATCGACATGCTCTCGCTATCCGGACACAAGCTGCACGGCCCCAAGGGCATCGGTGCGCTGTTCGTCCGCAAGGGCGTGCGCTCCCGCCCGCTGATCCGGGGCGGGCACCAGGAGCGTGGCCGCCGCGCGGGGACGGAGAATGTCCCCGGCATCGTCGGCCTCGGCAAGGCGGCCGAGCTGGCGGCGGAATATATGCAGGAGGAGCAAACCCGCGTCGCCGCGCTGCGCGACTGGCTGGAGCGCTCGCTGCTGCAGGCGATCCCCAATTCCTTCGTGACGGGCGATGTCGAGAACCGGCTGCCCAACACCACCAACATCGCTTTCGAATATATAGAGGGCGAGGCGATCCTGCTGCTGATGAACCGCGAGGGTATCGCGGCATCCTCCGGCTCCGCCTGCACCTCCGGCTCGCTCGAGCCGAGCCATGTGCTGCGGGCGATGAACGTGCCTTACACCGCCGCCCACGGCGCGATCCGCTTCTCCTTCAGCCGCGAGAATTCGGAAGGCGATGTGGAGCAGGTGATCGCCGCCATGCCCGGCATCATCGAGAAGCTGCGCGACATGTCGCCCTTCTGGCGCGAGCGGGAGAACGCCTCCTCCGCCGAATTCAACCCGACCTATGCCTGACCGCCCCGCATGAAAGGAGACCACGTGATGTCCAGCTTCGCCCTTCCGGTCGTGATCAACGACAGCACGTTGCGCGATGGCGAGCAGGCGCCGGGTGTCGCTTTCACTTTCGAAGAGAAGCTCGGCATCGCGGCGGCTCTGGACGCCGCCGGTGTGGACGAGATCGAGGCGGGCACTCCCGCCATGGGCGAGGAGGAAATCGCCGCCATCTCCGCGATGGTGGAACATGCCGGGCGGGCGGAAATCATTCCCTGGTGCCGGATGACCCGCGCCGATGTCGACCTGGCGATGAGGACCGGCGCGCGACGCGTGCATCTCTCGGTGCCGGTTTCCGACCGCCAGATCCGCGTCAAGTTCGGCACTGGCCGCCTCGACGTGCTCGAGCGGATAGAGGACACGGTCGCCTATGCGCTCGACAAGGGCCTTGTCGTCTCCGTCGGCGGCGAGGATGCCAGCCGGGCAGATCACGATTTCCTGCGCCGCGTGGTGGTGACGGCGGAGCAGGCCGGGGCGATCCGCTTCCGCTTTGCCGATACGCTGGGCGTGCTCGATCCCTTCGCTACTCACGAAATCTTCTCGATGCTCGTTCGCGAGACCGATCTCGAGCTGGAATTCCACGGCCATGACGACCTTGGCCTGGCCACCGCCAATACGCTGGCATCGGTGCGGGCAGGGGCGACGCATGCAAGCGTCTGCGTACTCGGGCTTGGCGAGCGGGCCGGGAATGCCGCGCTGGAGGAGGTCGTCACCGGCCTTGGAGAAACGCTGGGCCGCAAGACGCAGGTGGACCTGACCCTTCTGCCGACGCTGGCGGAGCTGGTTGCCCGCGCTGCCTGCCGGGCAATTCCCGATGACAAGGCGATCGTAGGCGCGGCTGTGTTCCGCCACGAATCCGGGATCCATGTCTCCGGCCTGCTGCGTGATGCGGAAAGTTATGAAGCGCTCGATCCCGCACGCTTCGGCCGCAATCGGGAAATCGTGCTTGGCCGCCATTCGGGCCGGGCGGCGGTGCATGGAATGCTGCGCTCGATCGGGCTTGAAGCAGAGCAGGAGCGGCTCGACGCGATCCTTGCGCAGGTGCGTGCCCGTGCGCTTGCGACGAAGCAGGGCGTCGGCCTCGCCGATCTCGCGCAATTGCACAGCCTGTCCACGCCGAAGGTGGGAGCGAACTGATGCCCGCCTCGCGCGTCCTCGACCACTTACCGGAGGCTGGTCGCCCGCCGCCCTCGCTTGGCCGGCTGCTGCGCGAGGATATCGATTGCGTGGCCGCCCGCGATCCCGCCGCGCGCAGCCGGCTGGAGATCGTGCTGACCTATCCGGGCGTGCATGCCATCGTCTGGCACCGGTTGGCCAACCGGCTGTGGCTGCGCGGCCATCGCTTTTCGGCGCGCTTCCTGTCCTGGCTGTCGCGCCTGCTGACCAATGTCGACATCCACCCGGCGGCCACCATCGGCAGGCGCTTCTTCATCGACCATGGCGCGGGCGTGGTGATCGGCGAGACGGCGGAGATCGGCGACGACGTCACCCTCTATCACGGCGTCACCCTGGGCGGCACGAGCTGGCAGGCGGGTAAGCGCCATCCCACGCTGGAAAGTGGTGTGCTGGTGGGCTGCGGGGCCAAGATCCTCGGCCCGATCACCGTTGGCGCGAGCGCGCGTATCGGCGCCAACAGCGTGGTCGTCGATCCCGTGCCGCCGGGTATGACCGTGGTCGGCATTCCGGGCCGCGTCGTGCGCGATCCGGCCGACCGGCGCCGCCCCGGCGGGCGCATCGACCTCGACCACCACCTGATGCCCGATCCTGTGGGCGAGGCGATTTCCGAACTGCTCGACCGCATCGACTTCCTCGAAGCGCGCCTTGCCCATCGCGAACGCACCAAGTCCAGGGAGGACGACCATGAGCCTGCTTGAAGACCTGCAACAGCTCTCCAGCGCGGAGGAGTTCTTCGACTTCCTCGACGTGCCTTACGAACCGCAAGTGGTGCATGTCGCGCGGCTGCACATCATGCGCCGCATGGGGCAGTATCTGCGCGGCAGCGAAGTCGAAGGCGCGTTGGAGGATGCCGGGGATGAGGCGCTGCGCACGCTGTGCCGTGAGCATTTGCAGCAGGCCTATGACGATTTCGTCGCCTCCTCCCCCATCGCGGAGCGTGTGTTCAAGGTTCACCAGGAAGCGATCCAGCCCAAGCCCGAACCGGCCAAGCCCTTCGTGCCCCTCACGGAAATCACGGGAGCCTGAGCCATGCATATCGTCGTCTGCATCAAACAGGTCCCCGACAGCGCGCAGATCCGCGTCCATCCGGTGACCAATACGATCATGCGCCAGGGCGTGCCGACGATCATCAATCCCTATGACCTGTTCGCGCTGGAGGAAGCGCTGCGGCTGCGCGACAAGTTCGGCGGTGAGGTGACCGTGCTGACCATGGGGCCGCCGACGGCGGTGGAATCGCTGCGCAAGGCGCTGACCTTCGGCGCTGACCGTGCGGTGCTGCTGACCGATCGCTATTTTGCCGGGTCCGACACGCTGGCGACCAGCTTTGCACTGTCGATGGCGCTGAAGAAGATCGGCGCGGAATTCGGCGATCCCGCCATCATCTTCACCGGCAAGCAGACCATTGACGGGGATACGGCGCAGGTCGGCCCGGGCATCGCCAAGCGGCTCGACCGCAACCAGCTGACCTATGTCTCGAAGATCGTCGAGACGGACCTTGTGAACAGGACGATCACTGTCGAGCGGCGCGCGGAGGGCGGGGTGCAGGTGCTGCAAAGCCGCTTCCCGGTCCTCATCACCATGCTCGAGGCGACCAATGAAATGCGACGCGGCTCGGTGGAGAACGCGCTGAAGGCGGCGCGGGCCGAAGTCGTGACCTGGAATGCGGAGGCCGTCGGGATCGAGGACCTGACCCAATGCGGGCTGCGCGGCTCTCCCACCATCGTGAAGAAGGTCTTCGCGCCCGGTGGCCGGACAGACGAGGTCCAGCTCGTCGACAATGAAGGCAATCCCGAAGCACGGGCCAATGCCCTGATCGATGCGATTTTCGCGCGCTCCCCTGATGTCGAAAAGGACCTTTTCGACCAGGCGGCGCACCACTTCTGAAGGAGGCAGCAATGGCAGAGGACAAGAAGCCGGCAACGCCGCAAGGGGGTGGGCGCGCGAATACCAGGAAGGAGCTGCCCGAACACTTCAAGGCCTACAAGCATGTCTGGGTGGCGGTGGAGATCGAGCATGGCCAGATCCACTCCGTCTCTTTCGAATTGCTCGGCGAAGGCCGCAAGCTGGCGGACAAGCGCGGGGTTGAACTGGCCGCGGTGGTCATGGGCGATGATCGCGCCAGGCTGGAGGAAGCGGCGAAGGAGTGCTTCGAATTCGGCGCGGACTGCGTCTACCTCGCCTGCGATCCGGCACTGGTCCATTACCGCAACGAAACCGCGACCAATGTGCTGACCGACCTCGTCAACACCTACAAGCCGGAAATCCTGCTGCTGGGCGCGACCAATCTCGGGCGCGACCTGGCGGGCTCTGTCGCCACCACGCTCAAGACCGGGCTGACCGCCGACAGTACCGAGCTGGAGATCGATGAGGAGGGATCGCTTGCCGCGACCCGGCCGACTTTCGGCGGATCGCTGCTATGCACGATCTTCACGCTCAACTTCCGCCCGCAAATGGCGACGGTGCGCCCGCGCGTGATGCCCATGCCCGAACGCGATCCGGGGCGGACGGGAAGGATCGTCGAATTCGATCCGCAGATCGTCGAGGACGATATCGTCACCAAGGTGCTCGATTTCATCGCCGACCGGGACAGTGACAAGGCCAACCTGCCTTATGCCGATATCGTGGTCGCGGGTGGGCTCGGTCTGGGTTCGGAGGAAAACTTCCAGCTGGTGAAGCGGCTGGCTGAGGTGATGGGCGCCGAATATGGCGGCTCGCGCCCGCTGGTCCAGAAAGGCTGGATCACCGCCGACCGGCAGATCGGCCAGACCGGCAAGACCATCCGGCCCAAGCTCTACATCGCTGCCGGGATTTCGGGTGCGATCCAGCATCGCGTCGGCGTGGAAGGGGCGGACATGATCGTTGCGATCAATACCGATCCGAAGGCCCCGATCTTCGAATTCGCCCATCTCGGCATCGTCGCCGATGCCGTCACCCTGCTGCCGGCGCTGACGCAGGCCTTTTCTGCGCGGCTGCGCATCAACCGGCTCGCCAGTTGAGGAGGACCAGTCATGATCGATGAAAAGTTCGATGCGATCGTTGTGGGGGCAGGGCCTTCGGGCAATGCCGCGGCGCTGGTCATGGCGCGCGAAGGCCTGAACGTGCTGCAGATAGAGCGCGGGGAATATTCCGGCTCCAAAAACGTGCAGGGAGCCATCCTCTATGCCGATGCGCTGGAGCAGATCATCCCCGATTTCCGCGAGGACGCGCCGCTGGAACGCCATGTGATCGAACAACGCATGTGGACGATGGACGATCGCTCGCACACCGGCATGCATTACCGGTCGGACGACTTCAACGAGGACAAGCCGAACCGCTACACCATCCTGCGCGCGCAGTTCGACAAGTGGTTCAGCGCCAAGGTGCGCGAGGCAGGCGCGCTGCTCTTGTGCGAAACCACCGTCACCGAACTGGTCCGCGACCTCAAGGGCAAGGTGATCGGCGTGCAGACGGACCGGCAGGGCGCGCCGATCATGGCCGATATCGTGGTGCTGGCAGAAGGCGTGAACGGCCTTGTCGGCCAGCGCTCAGGCCTGCGCGAGGAAGTCTCGCCAGACAGCGTGGCGCTGGCGGTAAAGGAGATGCATTTCCTGCCACGCGAGGTGGTGGAGGCGCGCTTCAACCTGAAAGGTAATGAAGGCGTGGTGATCGAGGCGATGGGCACGATCACCAAGGGCATGACCGGTACCGGCTTCCTCTACACCAACGAGGAGAGCATATCAGTCGGGATCGGCTGCATCGTCTCCGACATGACCGAAAGCGAGGTCACGCCCTACGAACTGCTGGATGCGTTCAAGAAGCACCCCTCGATCAGGCCGTTGCTGGAAGGCAGCGAGTGCAAGGAATATGCGGCGCACCTGATCCCGGAAGGCGGATATAACGCCATTCCCAAGCTGCATGGCGATGGCTGGCTGGTGGTCGGCGATGCCGGGCAATTCGTGAACGCGGTCCACCGCGAGGGATCGAACCTGGCGATGACGACGGGCCGGCTGGCGGCCGAAACGGTCATCGAACTCCACCGCAAGCGGGAGGAGATGAGCGAGGCCAACCTCAAGCGCTACCTTGCCCGGCTGGAGGATACTTTCGTGATGAAGGACCTCAAGAAATACAAGGGCATCCCGGCCCTTCTGCATGGAAACAAGGGCAATTTCTTCGGCACCTATCCGCAGCTCATCAGCCAGGCGATGCAGACCTGGTTCCGCGTCGACGGTGTGGACAAGAAGAGCAAGGAAAAGGCGATCATGAAGAACTTCCGCGAAACCCGCACGCTCAGGGGAATGCTGGGCGATGCATTCAAGCTGGCGAGGGCATGGCGATGAACGAGATGACGACAATCCAGACCGCGAAGGTGGAGGAAAAGCTCTACCAGAACCGCTACCTGGTCGATGCTGGCCGGCCGCATATCCGCGTGAAACCGCACGAGGTCCCCTCGGCCGGGCTGCTGGCGATGATCCATTTGTGTCCCGCCGGTTGCTACTCCGTGGCCGAATCGGGCCAGGTCGAACTGGCCGCCGATGGCTGTCTGGAGTGCGGCACCTGCCGGATTGTGACCAAGGGTACGGGCGAAATCGAGTGGAACTATCCCCGCGGCGGGTTCGGTGTCCTGTATAAATTCGGTTGATTGCCAAACGCTTCCCCGATCTTCGCAAGAACGGATGGGCGATGATCTTCCCTGGCGAAGTACTTCCGCCTTTTCCCTTGTGTATTTAAGACGGATTTGAGACCATAAACGTATTCCTGAATTGTCTTGCCCAGCGGGCAACAGATCCGGCGGGCGCAAGGAGGCGTGATGCGCTGACGGCAGGAAGGTTACGTCCATGCCGGTTATCGCGAGCACCCAAGGTCCGGGACGGTCGGGACTGGCCGTGAACGGAACCGCTTCTCGAAAAAGCCACACCAGAGCCGACATCGCCCTGCGCGGTGTCTACGAGATATCGAAGATCCTCGCCGTGCCTTCGGGACGGCTCGAAGTCACTCTGGGCAATGTGCTGACGCTGCTGTCCAGCTTCCTCGACATGAACCATGGACTGATCATGCTGGTGGATGAGCACGGCAATCCCGCCAATGTCGTGGGCATCGGCTGGAGCGAGGAACTGGCGCAGGAATGGAGCGGGCAGGTCCCCGAACAGGCGGTTTGCCAGATCATCGCCACCGAAATGCCGGTGGTCGTGCACAATATGGACAACAGCCCCCTGTTCGATGGCTGGCACGGCCAGGAGGCGCCTTCGCCCGATGTGCGTCGTTCCTTCATCGGGGTGCCGATCAAGGTGGACAAGCGCGTTGCCGGCGCGCTCACCATCGAACAGGACTGGGACGAAAGCACCACCTACCACGCAGCCGACGAGGATGTGCGCTTCCTCACCATGGTCGCCAACCTGATCGGCCAGACCATTGCCTTGATGGAGCTTGTCAGACGCGACCGGGAGCGGCTGCTCGACCGGCAGCGGCTGCTCGAAAAGGTCATCTCCGAAAGCGCGGAGCGGGACAGCGGCGGCAAGACCCGCGGCATTGTCGGCTCCAGCCCGGCGCTGAACAGCGCTCTCCAGCAAATCCGCCTTGCCGCGCGGAGCAAGTCGACCGTCCTGCTGCGCGGGGAATCCGGCACGGGCAAGGAACTGTTCGCCCACGCGCTGCATGACAATTCCCAGCGCCGCAAGCAGCCCTTCGTGAAGCTGAATTGCGCGGCCCTGCCGGAATCCGTGCTGGAATCCGAACTGTTCGGCCATGAAAAGGGTGCTTTCACCGGCGCTGTGAACCAGCGCAAGGGCCGCTTCGAAATGGCCGATGGCGGGACGCTGTTCCTCGACGAGATCGGCGACATCTCGCCCGCCTTCCAGGCCAAGCTGCTGCGCGTATTGCAGGAAGGCGAGTTCGAGCGGGTGGGCGGCACCAGGACGATCAAGGTCGATGTGCGCCTTGTCTGCGCCACCAATCGCAATCTGGAAGAAGCAGTCAAGCAAGGCGAGTTCCGTGCGGACCTCTATTACCGGATCAACGTGGTTTCGATCCAGCTTCCGCCGCTGAGGAACCGGCGCGAGGATATTGCCGAACTGGCCTTCGAGTTCCTGCGCCGTTTCGACCAGGAGAACGATACGACGCACGAACTTGCGGATTCAGCGCTCACCATCCTCGAACAATGCAATTTCCCCGGCAATGTGCGCGAGCTGGAGAACTGCATCCGGCGGACCGCGACCATGGCGCTGGATGCGCGGATCAGCGACAACGATTTGGCCTGCCAGCACAATGAATGTCTTTCCGCCAAGCTCTGGAACAGTTCGATTTCGGCGCCATTGCCCGTCTTCCAGCCCATGGCCGAACCCGAAGTGCAGCAGGCAGAGCGCGATCTGCTCACGCGCCGGGCGGGCGACGAGGCGGCCCCTGCCACGGAGGAGGGGCAGGGCAATACCAAGATCGGCAAGCGCGAACTGGTCGATGCGCTGGAGCGGACGGGCTGGGTGCAGGCGAAAGCCGCGCGCCTGCTCAACCTCACGCCGCGCCAGATCGGCTATGCGATCCGCAAATACGGGATCGAGGTGAAGCGGATATGATTGCGCCTTCCGGCCCTACGCGAATAGAATGGCGAGATTTTGCGGATTCTCAGGTCTCAAAACGGAATATCTTTATTGTCGCAAGCTAAGCGTCCAAGTGATGATGTTCTCCTTTTACCCCGCGCAAGGGAGCCAAAATGGAAAAACTATTTTGTCACAGGGTAGGCTGAGAGCCGCAGAAATGCGTGCGAAAATGGAATATCTTTTTTGTCTGACAACAAGTGTAGGAAGACAAAAGAGTTTTTCCATTTACAAAAAAGTCTTTCCACTTTCGTGGTTAAGGCAAATAAAGATTTTCCACTTCTAAAGGCAGTTTTTCGCAGAATTCTGCCAATCTCTTCCTATTTTATTTTGCGAGCGATTCTCATCTAGGCCTCTGGAGGCTGCTCCCAGGGCGTGCTTTTCGGACCCATGGGATGAAACGCCCTTGTGATACCTCCCTTTGTGGGGCTCGGCCTTGTCGACGCGCTATGGGTGGAGTGTTGAAGGTGAGACATTGCCTTCCGCCGAGGAGATCAGCCGTTGGCGCTCATCTTAGGATTGTTGGTAGGTCTCGCCCCGAGCCGTTGGGCAGCTTTGCGCTCTAATCTCAGTCATGCAGCAACTTCCTCGATGATCGCCTTCTTGCTCTTCGATTTGGCTTTCTCGTCGATCAGCTTTTTCAGCGCTTCGACATAGCGATCCTCGAATTCTGCGGCATCGAAGAGTGCGCTGCGCTGCTTGATCAGTGTGGTGGCGAGATCGAGTAACTCCTTCTTCGGCTTGGCGTCGTCGATATCGGCGAAGAAGAACTGGCCTTTGCGAACCTCGTCCGCATAGCGGAGTGTTTCGAGCAGTAGTCCTTTGCCGCAGGGCTTGATCGCGACCAGCTTTTCCACCCCGCGAACCGAAAGCTCGCCAAGCGCCACCTTTTTCGACCGGCGCAACGCCTCGCGCAGCACGACAAACGCTTCATCCGCCAGCTCGTCTTGCGGAGCGACGTAAGAAGGCTTTTCGAAATAGAGCGGATCGATCTCGCAGGTATCGACGAACTGGACGAGTTCCAGCGTGCGCTTGCTCTCGATTTTGACTGCCTCGATCTCCTTGTTCTCGAGCAGGACGTAATTGCCCTTCGATATTTCTTAGCCCTTGATGATGTCGTCGCGGTCGACCGGTCCTATGCCGGGAACGACCTTCTCGTAGGAGATGCGTTTTCCGCTCGGTTCATGGATCTGGTTGAAGCTGATCCGGGCGCCCGACTTGGTCGCCGAATAGATTTCGACAGGGATGCTCACCAGTGCCAGCCTGATCTGTCCCTGCCAATATGCGCGCGCTGCCATTCTTCTCGCTCCTTCAGGAAGAAAAAGCCGGAGGGGCATGATTGTTTCCGCCGCGAAGACGAGCGGGCGGATTTGAAAAGGGGCAAGGCGCGCATTGCACCTTGCCCCGATTCCAGATTTTACGCGCTGTCGCGCAGGGAAGGCCGCAGTTGGACCTTAGTCCTTCTTCACTGCTTCCCGGTCCCAGTGGCGCAGCTTCCTGCAGGTCTTGATGAAGCCTTGCGCCGCGTCGCCGCCGCCGGAGACATTGACGAACCCGTCATCCATCCGGTCAGCGACGCCTGCGCCTTCGAGCAAGGGCATGACTTCGGGCACGTAGGCGATGAATTTGGCATGGGCGAAGGCGTCGTTGACGAAGTCGATGCTCGGCTTGTCCTTGGCGAAGTTCTTCGCCGCATCCTCGCCCATGACGATTGCCACGGCATCATAGACGACCGAGGGGCCACCATCGATCTTCTCGTCGGCTTCGAGCATCTTGCCATCGGACAGTTTAGCGCCGGCGACATGCGGGGCGATGATCTCGGTGACGGACCCTTCGTCCTTCGCCGCCTTGATCAGCGCACGCACAATCTTCGCATCTCCTCCCTCGGCGATGTAGATGCCGAGCTTGCGGCCCTTGAAGCTTTTCGGGCTGTTCTTGAGGATCGACAGGGCCGGGCTTTCCGGCAGGTCGGTGATCGGCTTGCGCGCCACCGGCACCTTTTCCGGCAGCTTTTCGAGGCCGATCCCGTCAGCGACCTCCTTGGCGAGATCGTCGTCGATATGGCGAAGATGGCCGATCATGCGCTCGCGAATATCCATCCGCTCAACCTTGCTCAGTTCGAAAGTCAGCGCATTGGCCATATGCGTCTGTTCGACCGGCGTTTGCGAGATGTAGAACTGCCGCGCCTGGCTGTAATGGTCGGCGAAGGTCTCGCTGCGCACGCGGATCTTCGGACTTTCGACTGGCGCTTCGTAGCTGGTAAAGCCGCGCATCGGGCAGGCACGCGGACCGCGAGGCTCGCGATTGTCGTCCATCGGACCGTCCCAGCTATTGGGCTCGTAATTCGCACGGCCCTTGGGATTGGACATCGCCATGTGTCCGTCCTGCTGGAAATGCCGCACTGGACATTTGGGCGCATTGATCGGGATATGGGTGAAGTTGGGACTGCCGAGCCGCTTCAGCTGCGTATCGAGATAGGAGAAGTTGCGGCCCTGCAGTAGCGGGTCCTCGGTGAAATCGATGCCCGGCACGATGTTCTGCGTGCAGAAGGCGACCTGTTCGGTCTCGGCAAAGAAATTGTCGACATTGGCATCGAGGGTGAGCGTGCCGATAATCTCCACCGGTACCTGCTCCTCTGGCACGATCTTGGTCGCATCGAGCACGTCGAATTCGAACTCGTCGGCGAACTTCTCGTCGAAAACCTGGATGCCGAGGTCCCATTGGGGATAGTCGCCCATCTCGATCGCATCCCACATGTCGCGGCGATGGAAGTCCGGGTCGGCGCCGTTGATCTTCAACGCCTCGTTCCAGACCACCGACTGCACGCCCAGCTTTGGCTTCCAGTGGAACTTCACGAAATGCGCCTCTCCCTTTTCGTTGACGAGGCGGAAGGTGTGGACGCCGAAGCCTTCCATGAAGCGGAAGGAGCGCGGAATGGTGCGGTCCGACATGATCCACATGATCATGTTCATCGATTCTGGGGTCAGCGAGACGAAGTCCCAGAAATTGTCATGGGCGGTCTGCGCCTGCGGGAAGCCGCGATCGGGCGCGGGCTTGGCGGCATGGATCAGGTCGGGAAACTTGATCGCATCCTGGATGAAGAAGACCGGGATGTTGTTTCCGACGAGGTCCCAATTGCCTTCCTTGGTGTAAAACTTCGTCGCGAAGCCGCGCACGTCGCGTGCCAGGTCGGGAGAACCCTTATTGCCTGCTACGGTCGAGAAACGGGTGAAGGTGGGCGTCTTCACACCTTCCTCGTTAAAGATGGCTGCGCTCGAATATTCGGGGATCGCCCGCGTCAGTTCGAAATGGCCATGCACGCCATATCCGCGTGCATGGACCACGCGTTCGGGAATGCGTTCGTGGTCGAAATGGAAGATCTTCTCGCGCGCGATATGATCTTCCAGGAGGCTCGGGCCGCGTGCCCCTGCCTTCAGCCAGTTCTGGTCATCGGCCATCGGCACTCCCTGTGCCGTGGTCATCACGTCGTCATCGCGTGTGGGTTTCTGGTGGTTGGCTCCGCCGTCGGACAGTTCGAAGTTCTTGGTCACTGTGCAATCTCCTTAACCATGAGGCTGGAATGCGGCAGTGGCGCTTAGGTTTCGGCGGAGCTGATCAGTGGACCGAAAAGTGCGATGGAAGCTTGCGCGGTTTCACGAGCCTTCTTTTCGGGATAGTTTTCCCCGTGGGCAAGACCCCTCAGGCTGGTTCGATTTGCGCTGGAAAAAGCCCCTTTAAAAAAAACTTCGAATGGCCGTCAAAAGGCTCGCCTTCGCATATGGCTTGGTTACCACGGGCGTGTCGGGAAAGTCCGTGAGCAAGGCCGAGGCATCGCCATAGCCGGTCGCAAAGGCGAAGGGCGTGCCAAGACTTTTCAGGCGCTCCGCAACAGGCAGGCTGTTCTGAGTGCCCAGGTTGAGGTCGAGCACTGCGAAATCCGGTGCCACCTCATCGATGAGGCGCAGGCCCTCGTCCACATTCGATGCGACGACGACTTCCGATGCGCCCAGTTCGCGAAGCAGCTTCTCACCGTCGAGGGCGATGATCATGTTGTCCTCTACAAGCAGGGCCTTGCCAGCGATCCGCGGCTCACTTGCGGAGACGGTAGGAGCTGCGTCCGGGGTGATCTTCCCGCCTTCGATATACTCGAACCTCTCGATATGGCGAGAAGGGATGACGAAGCGCGCAGTCAGGCCGGTGAGCGGATAGTTCACCTCCGCCTGCCCGCCCAGTTCGAAGGGTATGGACCGATCGATCACCGTCGATCCGAAACCGCGCCGAAGAGGCGGCTTCACCGGTGGTCCATTGCGTTCTTCCCAAAGGATGGTCAGCGCATCGTCCGCCTCCCGGGACAAGGTGATCGCAACGGTTCCGCTACTGTCGCTGAGTGCGCCATACTTCGCCGAATTGGTCGTGAGCTCATGAATCACCAACGCCAGGGTCGAAAACGCCTCGGGCTTGATGATCGCCTCGATGCCGTTGAAGTGAACCCGCTCACCCTTGTCGGCAAGATAGGCCTCGACCTCGGTCTTCACGAGTTCGCGAAGGGAGGACGCGGCCCAGGACTCTTTCGTGATCTGGTCATGCGCACGGGCGAGGGCATGAATGCGATCGCTTACGGTCTTTGTGAAATCGGCAACCGATGTCGTCTCGGAACGACTCTGGTCGACCAGCCCCCGAATTAGGTTGAGAATGTTGCGCACGCGGTGGTTGAGTTCCGCGATGAGCAGTTCCTGCCGTTCCTGCGCCCGCGTGCGGTCGGTATTCGCCGCATCCGACATGCGCAGCACGACTTCGAGGAGCGTAACGCGGATTGCGTCCGCGACCTGCAATTCGCTGGCGGTCCATTCGGCGCAATGGCCGCTCACCGTTTCCTTCCACGCTTCGAAGCTCTTGCGCGGGGTAAGCCGGACACCGTTGGGGCCAAGTTCCACCGGCTTTTCGGGATTTCCCGCCCACTTCACCGTCTTGGCGACCTCCCGGCGGAACAGCACGATATAGTCGCGCGGCGTGCGGGAAACGGGCAGGGCCAGCAGGCCCGCGCCCCGCTCGATGTAATCCTCGGCAGGCGGGAAGACCTTGTGAAGGCTATCGGTGGCGAAGACCCGGCTGGTGGCGGTGGTGTTGAGGAACTTTACCAGCTGGAGGAACTCCTCCTTGGTGGGCGCCACACCGATCGACTGGAAGTTGCCGTTGATCCACCCGGCGGCACCATCGAACGGGATGAGTTCGGACAGCCCCTCGACCACCAGGCCGAAATCCCGCGAGATATTCGAATCCTCTGCCAATTGGCGCATCAGCCGGTCATGAAGATCGCGGGCCACTTCCGCGTCCTTCCTCCCACGCTCTGATTCAGCCTGGCCCAGTACGAAGCTGAACATCTGTCCGAACAGGTCGCACGCCGAGCGAATGCTGTAATCGAGAACGCGCGGCTCATAGTGATGGCAGGCGAACAGGCCCCACAAACGTCCCTGGTGGAGGATGCTGATCGACATCGAAGCCTTCACGCCCATGTTTCTCAAGTATTCGAGGTGGATCGGGGAAACCGCGCGCAAGGTGCTGAGCGACAGGTCGAGCGGGACTTTCTCCGAATTCGTCTCGGGAATTATCGGGGAGACCTCGTCATCGACATCGCTGATAATGCGAATGAGCGACCGCTTGTAGAGCTCTCGCGCCTGACGGGGGATGTCGGTTGCCGGGTAACGAAGACCCAGGAAGGAATCGACGTGGTGCGCCGCAGCTTCCGCGATGACCTCGCCGGTATCGTCCGGGCCGAAGCGATAGACCATCACGCGATCGAACCCGCACAGGGCACGCAGAAAACGGGTGGCCGTGTGGCAAATCTCCTCGACCTCACCCCCTGCATTTAGGCGTTCGATCATCCCGCGAACCGACGAAAGGTGATCCTTTTCCAGCTCCGTGTCGGACGCTGGCTCTACTTCGAGGACGATCGCCGCTCCGGAAATGTGAATGGCGACATTGAACTTGCGGTCATCGCCTTCGATCAGCTCAAGCCCATAGAGGCGCTCGATCGCATCGTCCGTGTAGAGCGTCTGCAGCCGGCCGCGAATGGCGTGCAACCCGTCGGGGGCGATCCTGTCGCGCAAGGGCTGGCCGATCAGCTGTTCGGCCGGGAGCCCAAGATGGTCTTCCACATTGCGTGAGGCGTGCAGGACTATCCAGTCGGACGACACCGCGAGGAGGCATCCGAAACTCTGGACATGGCCGAGGAGATGGATCGGCTCGCGGTCGCAATTGGACAAGTCAACATTCATAACGTTGCGGAAACCCCTCCGTGTCGTGCCGCGATGTTCGCCTCTTCAAGGAAAACGCCGAAAGCGGCCTGCGCGCCTTCAACGATCTCGTTCGCTTCCCGCTCACAATCGATGTCGCCGAGCATTTGCTGGAGAACTTTCCAGTGCTGCTGCGACCCTCCGTCGTTGAAATAGGCTTCTGCTCCCGAGTCCCAATCCGTCGGTGCCGCCTTCAGCCTTTTGCGAAGTATTTCGGCCCCGAGCCGAGAACCGAGAATGACATAAGCTGCAGCCAGAGGATGGACAGGAGATGCGATCTCTACCTCGGCCTCATCCTCCGACACGCCAAGAACTGCGCGAGACTTTTCGGCGAGTTCCTGTAGCCGCTGGATCTCGTGCGAGAACAGCGGGTGGCTGACGAGGCTAGGCAGCAGCCGGCCAATGGCATTCCGATGCGCGGCCAGCGTATGGGCCATGCCCGAACGCTCAGTGAGATCAAGCAGATCGAAAGCCTCTTCGACCTCCCGATGAGATATCGAAGTCTCTCGACGCAGGCGGCCTCGCACGTTCACACTGTTTGACCGATGACTTGCAGAATCCAAAAAACCGTCATGTCCGCATTTTATTGTTTGTGATCCGGAGCGCAAACCCAAAACACGGAAAAATATAGTGATTTTTCAGTGTTCGACCATCTGCTCGGCCCTGTTCCTAACAGGTCTATCTCCTTCTTGCGATTCATTGTGGGGTGATTGATCGCAAAAGGACCTGCTCCCTCCAGCATCCACTTTGACTGGAAGATGCTTTGGAAACCAAATCGGCCGGTCCGGCATTCATGCAGGGAACAGGAGTTCCCATGGCAATCACGATCAACGGACAAGAACACGATCTGTCGGGCGACCCGCGGACCACTCTGCTGGACTATCTGCGCGACGATCTTCGCCTCACCGGCACGAAGAAAGGATGCGATCACGGGCAATGCGGCGCCTGCACCGTGCTGGTCAACGGAATGCGCATCAACAGCTGTCTGACGCTGGCGGTCATGCATGATGGTGACAGCATCACTACGATCGAGGGGCTGGGCTCGCTGGGAAGCCCCTCCACCCTGCAAAAAGCCTTCGTCGAACATGACGGCTATCAGTGCGGCTTCTGCACGCCGGGGCAGATATGCTCGGCGACCGCGATGATGGCGGAGATCAGGGCCGGATGGCCCAGCGATGCGAGCGAGGAGCTTGAGGGGCCCATTGGCGCTACGTCTGAGGAAATCCGCGAACGGATGAGCGGCAATCTCTGCCGCTGCGGCGCCTATGCCAACATTCTCGCCGCCATCGGCGAAGTGGCGGAGGAGGAGCTGTCATGAGGCCGTTCGAATATACGCGCGCCGACAGGCTGGAACATGCCGCGCAGCTTTCTGAGGCGCAGGAGGCGATGGCGATCGCAGGGGGCACCAATCTCCTCGACCTGATGAAGCTGCAGGTTGAGACGCCCGCGAACCTGGTCGACATCAATCCTCTCGGCATGGGCCGGATCGAGGACACGGATGATAGCGGCCTGCGCATCGGCGCGCTTGCCACCAACACGGCGACCGCTGTCCACCAGCGGGTGCGGGCGGATTACCCGGTACTGTCGCGGGCCATCCTTGCCGGTGCGACGCAGCAGTTGCGCAACAAGGCAACCACCGGCGGAAACCTCTGCCAGCGGACACGGTGCTATTACTTCACCAATATCGACCATCCCTGCAACAAGCGCGAGCCGGGTTCCGGCTGCGGCGCGATCGACGGCATCGCACGCCTGCATGCCGTGCTGGGAACCAGCCCACAATGTATCGCGACCTATCCCGGCGACATGGCCGTGGCCATGGCCGCACTCGACGCGAAAGTAGAGATCGCGAACGCTGAGGGAGCGAGCCGGACAGTACCCGTCCGCGAATTCCATCGCCTTCCGGGCGATACCCCATGGCGCGACAATGTGCTGGAGGATGGCGAGATCATCACGGCAGTGACGCTCCCCGCTCCGGTCGGCGGGACCCAAATCTAGCGCAAGGTTCGCGAGCGTTCGTCCTATGCGTTCGCGCTGGTCTCGGTGGCGGCGGTAGTAGCGATGGATGGCGAACGCATCGCACGTGCCGACCTGGCCTTTGGGGGGCTGGCGCACAAGCCATGGCATGATCCGCGCATTTCGGAGCTCCTGGTGGGGCAGGAGCCGGATGCGGCTCTGTTCGACAAGGCGGCCGATATCCTGCTCGAAGGCGCGCAGGGCTACGGCGAGAACGATTTCAAGATACCGCTGGCGCGGCGCACGCTTGCCGCTGTCCTCGCCCAGGCGACGGGAGTGGAACCATGACCGCCCATCTCAAACAGGATAAGCCGGATACGAGGAATCTGCTCGACAAGATGCGGCAGGGAGTGATCGGCAAGCCGCTATCGCGCCCCGACGGTCCGGCCAAGGTTTCTGGAACCGCGCCATACACGGCCGACCATGCGGTCGAGAACTGCCTTGAAGGCGTGCTCGTCACCGCGACGATTGTCAGGGGCGAGGTCGCCGACATCGATGCCCAATCCGTGCTGACCATGCCCGGCGTCGTGGCGGTGATCGATGACGAACGACTGACCGCAAGGGCAGCGCAGGGCGGGGCAGATGAAGCTCCCGAGCAACCGGCCCGCAAGGTGGGCTATTTCGGGCAGCCGATCGCGCTCGTAGTTGCGGAAAGCTTTGAAGAAGCGCGCGATGCGGCAAAGCAGCTGAAGGTGGATTATCGCGCCGATGATCTGTCGGACATTCCGCTCGATCCCGTGCAGACCGACCCCGAGCCGCAAGATGACGGAACGAGGCAGGGCGACCTGGCCCACGCAATGACAAGCGCGGCCCACAGCGTTGACCTCACCTATCGGACTGAAGGTCATGCATCGGCTGCGATGGAGCCTCACGCCGCGATCGCAGAATGGGATGGCAAGCGCCTGACCGTCCATGCTTCGCTGCAGATGCTCAACCACAATATCATCGAACTTGCGGATGCACTCGATGTGAAGGAAGAGGATATCAGGCTGATCTCCCGCTATGTCGGCGGCGGCTTCGGGTCGAAGCTCGGCATCAGCGAGGAAACGGTTGCCGCTTGCGTGGCAGCGATGGAATTGGGTCGCCCGGTGCGGGTGGTGATGAGCCGCCAGCAGGTGTTCCAATGCATCATGCGACGGTCAGAGACCAAACAGCGCCTGCGCTTGGCAGCCGATGGGGATGGCAAGCTGATCGGCTTCGGGCATGAAGCGCGCGTCTCCAACCTGCCGGGAGAGGATTTTGCCGAACCCGTGCTGCAGTCGAGCGAGTTCCTCTACGCGGCGGAAAACCGCCTGCTCCAGCTGGAGGTTGCGCGCATACACCGCATGACTGCCGGTTCTGTCCGGGCGCCGGGCGAGGCCGTCGGCATGCCCGCGCTCGAGGCGGCGATGGATGTCCTCGCCGAGAAGGCGGGGATCGACCCCGTCGAACTTCGCCTGCGCAACATTCCGGACAAACATCCCAGCGAAGGCCTGCCGTTTTCCTCCCACAAACTCGCCGAGTGCCTGAAACAGGGCGCCGAGGCTTTTGGATGGGACAGTGGTCCTCGCAAACCGCGCCAGCGTCGCGAGGGCGAGTGGTGGATCGGGACCGGCATGGCAAGCGCCGCGCGGGTGCATAATATCGAAGAGGCCAAGGCTCGAGTCACGCTGAAAGCGGACGGCACGGCGCTGGTCGAAACGGACATGACGGATATCGGTACCGGGACTTATTCCATCCTCGGGCAGATCGCGGGGGAAATGCTCGGGCTGCCGGTGGAGAAGGTCTTGGTCGAACTCGGCGACACCCGCTTGCCGCGCGGCTCCGGATCGGGCGGCAGCTGGGGAGCCGCCTCGGTTGGATCGGCGGTATTCGTCGCCTGCAACAGGCTTCGCGAGAGATTGGCCGGGAAGGTCGGGATCGCTGCCGACGATCTCGTCCTGAAAGACGGAACTGCCGGTAACGACCTCCGTCTCACCGACCTGCTTGATGGGGAGGATCTTTGCGAGGAGGGGCATTACGAACCGGGCGAAATCGAGGACGACTATACTGCGGCGGGGTTCGGTGCATTCTTCGCACAGGTGCGCGTCAACCGTTTCACCGGCGAGACGAGAGTCGACAGGATGCTGGGAGCGTTCGGGTTCGGCCGCGTGCTGAACGAGAAGACGGCACGCTCGCAATGTCTTGGCGGCATTACATGGAGCATTGGCGCCGCGCTGACCGAGTCCCTGCTGTTCGATCCGGTCGACGGCCACCTGGTGAACTGCGACCTCGCCGAATACCATGTGCCCGTCCACCGCGACATTCCCGATGTCGAGGTCATCATGGTCGAAGAACGGGATCCGGCCGCAAGCCCGATCCAGGCCAAGGGCATCGGCGAACTTGGCATGTGCGGCGGGGCAGGGGCAATTGCCAATGCGATCTACGATGCCTGTGGAGCGCGCCTATTCGAGTTTCCTATGACGCCTGACCGGGTTTTGAGTGCATTGCCGGAATAGCTCCACCGAGGAACGTGAGCTGTTGCTGCAGTAGGGCATCCCTTCGCTGGACTTTGAAATAAGATGGGCGATCCCCTCTTTCTACCAAAGGGTCAGGCCGAAATTGGCGAAATTCTGCGGATTCTTAGGTGTGAAAACGGAATAACTTTATTGTTACAAGTTGATCGGAAGAAAGGCGATGGCCTCCTTTTGGCTGGCGCAAGGGAGCCAAAATGGAAAAACTATATTGTCACAGGGGAGGCTGAGAGCCGCAGAAATGCGTGCGGAAATGGAATGTCTTTTTTGCGTGGCAACAAGTTGTTGTCAGATAAAAGAGTCTTGCCACTTTTGAACGCAGTTTTTGGCGAAATTCTGCCAATCTCTCCCTATTTTATTTTGCGAACTATTCTCATCTAGGCCTCTGGAGGCTGCTCCCAGGGCGTGCTTTTCGGACCCATGGGATGAAACGCCCTTGTGATACCTCCCTTTGTGGGGCTTGGCCTTGTCGACGCGCTATGGGTCGAGAGTTGAAGCCGGGACATTGCCTTCCGCCGAGGAGATCGGCCCTTGGCGCTCATCTTGGGATTGTTGGTAGGTCTCGCCCCGAGCCGTTGGGCAGCTTTGCGCTCCTATTTCGGTTATTCGGCGACCTCTTTGACGAGCCTGAAAGCGGACGTCACTCGGATACCGATTGATCGACAGGCCGGAATGTCCATGTTTGGCAGAGGGATATGCAATTGCAGACTTGGCGGTCGGGCAGTGCAAGGGGCACTTCTGCGCTCAATCGAGGCCCAAGAGGGCAATCTTGACCCAAAAGGCCGACCACTCTGCCGTCTAGCTTACAGCGCGCGGTTACGGCTGCAACTTTATTGCTAATGCAAATGAGTCGCATTGACATCTATTGAGGTCGTGCCTAACGCGCGCATTCGCCGGCACGCCAGCGAGCGCGAGGCACAACCAGAAACAGGGAGTTCGACACAAATGGCAATCAGGCGCGCAATAGTGGCAATGCTTCTCGCAAGCGTCGCAACGCCGGCGATGGCACAGGGCAGCGCATCGTCCGGTCAGAAGGAAGACGAGAACGAAATCGTCGTGACGGCCACCGGCCTGTCTGCTGCGGTGTCCACGACGAAAACGGAATCGCCGATCATCGAATCTCCGCAGAGCATCTCGATTATCAGTCGAGAGGAAATGGACCTTCGCGCAGCCTCAACCATTGCCGATGCGCTGTCCTACTCGGCCGGCGTGCAGGCTGAACCTTCCGGCATCGATAGTCGCACGGACGAGGTTTCGGTGCGCGGCTTTGGCGCGGGCGGCTTCTCGTCCAACAACAACTTCGTGGATGGTTTGCGCCTGCCCACAGGCGGACAGTGGACCCGGTTCGGCTTCGATCCTTTCGGCCTCGAACAGATCGAAGTCCTGAAGGGACCGTCCAGCGTCCTGTACGGTCAGGCAGCTCCGGGTGGCATGGTCAATATCGTCTCCAAGCGGCCTACCCCTTTCACGCAAGGCGAGATCCTCGTGCAGGGCCAGTCATATACCGACTTGGGCAATTGGTCTGGCCGGATTGCCGGTGACATTGCCGGGTCGCTCAATGATAGCGGGACGGTCTCCGGGCGGATCGTCGGGCTCGCTCATTCCGGAGGGACACAGGTCGATGATGTCGACAATAGCCGCTATTACGTCTCGCCCAGCGTCACCTGGTCGCCTGGAACGGACACGCAGTGGACGCTGCTTGCGCAGTACCAGCGCGATGAAGGCGGTTCGACATTCCAGTTCCTGCCTTCGACCGGCTCTTATCAGCCGACGAATGGCCGGTTCATCGCTAATGATGCGAATATTGGCGAGCCGGACTGGAACCGCTTCGATCGCAACCAGTTCCTCATCGCTTCGCTTTTCGAGCATAACTTCAGCGATGCACTGACCCTGCGCAACAATATGCGGTACACGCATGTCGATACGCTGTTCCGCGTTACGGTCCTCTCTGGCGACACAATCACCGATTGCTCTGCGACTTCATTCGGAAGCGAATGCATCGATGGACAGACGATCGGCCGTCGTGCGGTCCAGGGTGATGGTGAGAGCGATGGTTTTGCGGTGGACACCCAGCTGGAAGGCCGGTTCAAAACGGGCGCCCTCTCACACACAGTTTTGGCTGGCATCGACTATTTCGATACGGAATGGGAGCATCTGCGTGACTTGGTGAACCAGCCAGGGGCACCTGGCGGGCAGGTTCTGCCGCTGTGGGACATCTTCAATCCCGTACCGCGCGGTTCCGACGATTATCTCGATAACCTCACCCCGCAGATCTACGGCAGTGCCAAGAGCGAGCAGACAGGCCTCTATCTGCAGGACCAGATCGGTCTGGGTGGCCTGCGCCTGACGATCGGCGGCCGTTACGACTGGGCCAATGACGAGAGTGTCAATCTGCTGACCGATGCGAGCTTTGCGACGGAGGCAAAGGATTTCACCTGGCGGGCTGGTGCCGTTTACCTGTTCGATAACGGGCTGGCACCTTACGTCAGCTACTCGGAAAGCTTCCTGCCTCAGGTAGTCGATCCTTCACAGACGCTGGATGGGATCCTTTTCGTACCCACGACGGGTGAACAGTTCGAAGCGGGCATTCGCTATCAAAGCGGTCGGAACATCTACCTGACTGCCGGCGTGTTCGAAATAACCCAGCAGAACGTGGCGACATCCGACCCGAACGGAACCTTGTGCGGCCGCCGCGTCTGCCAGGTCCAGGCGGGCGAAGCCAGGGTTCGCGGAGTGGAAATCGAAGGACGTGCGTCCCTCGCTTCGGGGACAACTTTCATCGCCTCCTTCTCGCACCTCGATGCCAAGATCACCGAGTCCAACGATCCGATCGTCGGCAACAAGATGCAGGCGGTGCCGGAAATCCTCGCCTCGCTTTTCGTGGATCAGAGGATCGAGTCCGGCCCTCTTGCCGGCCTCGGTTTCGGTGCTGGCGTGCGTTATACTGGCGAGAGCTTCGGTGATACGAACAACCTGTTCCCGATTGACGACTATACGCTGTTCGATTTGCTGCTGCGCTACGACTTCGGCGCGGCCAATCCGGCGATGGATGGCGTGGCGCTTTCCATCAATGCTCGCAACATCGCAAACAAGCGATATGTCGTGACCTGCGGTACCGTGGCTTCGTGCTATTATGGCCAGGGCCGGGTGGTGACAGCTCGCCTGCAATACAAATGGTGAGGCATCTCGTCGCCCTGGCGCTGCTGGCCATGGCGATGGCTCCCGCGTCGGCGCAGGCACAAGCCTGGCAACTGGAGCGGTCAGAGGTCCACAAAATCGAGGCAGAGGATGGGCACGCATATAGTGTGTCCATCGCCTGGCCCCAGGGTGATGCGCCTGAACAGGGCTGGCCCGTCCTCTGGGTTCTGGACGGAGCGGACAATTTTGCGATTGCTGCGCTCACCGCAAGGCGCCTGGCGCGTGCTGGCGAACGCTCTGGCATTCACCATGGAGTTGTCGTCGGGATCGATTCCGGTCCCCTGACCCGCCGCATTTTCGACTACACGCCAAGACTGGAGGGATATGAGATTCCTGCAGGCCTGCCCGGCCACGGTCATATGACAGGCGGCTCGCAAGCCTTTCTGGCGCTGGTCCGGCAATCCATTGTGCCAGTGGTTGCCCGCAATGTGCCGATCGACAATGCAAGACAGACCTTGCTCGGCCATAGCTTCGGCGCGGTGCTCGCGCTGGAAGCCATGGAGGGCGAGGGCCCATGGTCGCGCTTCGCGGTAGTCAGTCCATCACTTTGGTTTGGCGATGAAGTCCCTGTCACAAGGATCCGCCCGTCGGGCAAGGTAGGCGAAGTCCTGATCGCCTTGGGCGACGGCGAAACCAGTCGCGCAGGGACGGAAGCCTGCGATGCGGCGGAACGCCTTCGCGATCGGCTCGCAGAGCATGGCATCGCAAGCCAGGTCAGCCTGTTGTCCGGCCATGATCACGGGACGACGATGCTCGCCGCCATGGGACAGGCGATTGCGCTCGCGTTTGGGGAGGAAGGTCGAAAGTGACTTTGATAATCGGTTCAATCCTGGTCCTGGCGGGTTCCGTTGCGACATATCTTGCCTCTTCAAATCAGCAGGTGACAAAGCGCAAGCTGCCTTCGCCCCTGTTGAAATGGTGCGGGTTGGGCGGGATTCTCGCGGGGCTTGTCGCTCTTTTGCAATGGTCTGGCCCGGCAACGTCCTTCTTCATCACAATGACCCTGACCATGCTGATTTGGACCGGGCTTCCAATCATCGCGGCATGGATCACGGCCGAACGAGGAGAAGAGCGATGAGCGAGCCGCTCACCAGCAAGAACTGGTTCGGCAAGGCGAGCGCCGGCCTCATACTGGGATTCGCATTAGCGCTCGGGATATCCGGAATCCTCTATCGATCGATCGATGTCGGGGACGATATCTTTTCCTTGCCAGCCCAGTTCACAATGTGGGCAATGGGTCCGATCTGGGCGGGAATCCTGAGCTTCTGTTTTCTCTTTCGCAGCGGAGTGCGTGCGTGGCTGTGGCTGGGTGGGGCCACATTGGCGGTCTGGCTGGCCCTGTTTGCGATGGGAGTATCGGCATGAAAATCCGCACCGACATCGTCAAGATGTACAAGGAGATCCACGGTTGGGTGGGGATCGTCTCGGGTCTAGCGCTGTTTATTGCGTTCTTTGCCGGCGCGATCACCATGTTTGAGGAGCCATTGCAGCGCTGGGCATCGCCTCCGTCCGCACTGGCCGGGCCTACGCCTCTCGATCGTACGGATGAGCTGGTGGAAAAAGTTCTGGCGCAGCATCCGGAAGCAAGCCGAGGCTACGAGATTCACCTGGCCACGGGACCGGAGCAACCTGCGCGGCTGACTTGGACTGTCCGGGGGCAGGGTGAGCATCCAGCGCTGCAGACTTACTATGCAGCGCTGGAGCAGGACGGATCGCTGCAGGTGGTGGAGCAAGGCCCTTCGCCGGTCGCGGATTTCGTCGACATATTACACCAGCAGGTCGGCTTGCCGTTCGAGCATGAGATATCAATGCCGATCATGGGCGCAATTGCGCTGCTCTATGCCATTGCCATCGTATCTGGAATTTTCGTGCTGTTACCAAGCCTGGTAAAGGACCTATTCGCGCTGCGCGTGGGCAAGAATGCCAAACGCATGTGGCTGGACCTGCATAATGTCCTGGGGCTGCTGAGCCTGCCTTTTCACCTTGTTATGGCTCTGACAGCCGTTGTCTTCGCCTTTCACGATCAGTTCTATGATGCAAAGACCCTTGCGTTCAAACCGGACAGCGGTCGCCCCGCAATGGAAGCATCGGCAGCTCCGCCCGCACGGCAGGATCGCTTGCCCGTGCTTGAACTGGTCGAGCGAATAGATGACCAGACTCCCGGCTTCACCTTGAGGTCACTCACATTCATGCAGTCCCCCGAAGGCGAAGAGGTCGTGCGCGTTTCCGGGACTGATCCGCGATATGGCCTACGCGCGCCTACATACGGCATGGCGGAGGCTGATCCCTTCACGGGCCAGCTGACCGAACTGGACTATATGCCAGGCATGCAGGACGGTTGGGGTGCGACAGTCACAAGCTTTTTCGCGCTGCATTTCGGCAATTTTGGCGGCCCTGGAATTCGCTGGACATACTTCCTTCTCGGCATCGCAGGCGCATTCCTGTTCTACACTGGCAACCTGCTCTGGGTTGAATCGCGCCGTAAGCGAGAGCGGCGTGGAGGTGCCGTGCAGCAGACACGCGCGACAAAGGTTCTCGGCGCGCTGACGGTTGGTGTCCCACTGGGCTGCATTGCCGGGATTGCCGTGACGGTGGCGGCAGCCAAGCCGCTGGGCCTGCATGCTAGTGAGGCCATCCATAGCGCTATCTATTACGCTGTGTTTCTCGCCTTCACCGGCTTTGCACTAATGCGTGGAGCACCTCGCGCAGCGATGGAATTGCTGCCAGTGACCGCCGCGGCTGTGCTGTTGATACCACTTGCTACGCTGGTGACGCTAGGCGACCATCCTGCGCAGATTGTCTGGGTCGACATCATGGCGATCTCCGCCGCAGGTGCATTCTGGCTCGCCTGGCGCAAGGTCGCGCGTCGCGCGCGCGAGGGAGGGCGCGACAGCATCTGGTCGATCAAGCCTTCCGGCCAAGCGGCGAACGGTTCAGTGGAGAGAGTAGTCTAGTGCTATCGAGGCATGGGGATTATATACCCGACGAGCCGATATTGATGCGCTTGAGTCCGCTCAAACTTGCAAGCGCGAAGGCGCGGATTGGGCTGTGTATTGTTGTCGAAGCACACCTAGGGTCTTATCAGTCCGGTCATGGGTGGCTGGCTTGGCTTGGCGGATACGCGCAGGCGACCTACCGCTGGCTGAACGGCCTGTTCCGCCGCTTGTATCTGGACCTGTTACTCGATACCTCGCCCAGCGCGGTCCGCTTGTCGGGTTGATCAGTTCGGAAACAGCTGTCTGTATCGATTGGGTGACGTTTCGGTCTCCTCACTGAGCGGTTCACCAACCATTGTCAGGGGCAGAACGGGCGGATCCCGCGTGTTCTCCCAAGATGTCAGTGCATGGTCTGCGATCATGTCAGCTTCATTAGCATCCGAAGCTGATGGTCCCTCATGGGGAACCTGCGGCTCAGCGGGCTCCACCGCTTCTGCCACCCTGCGTGTACGAAGTTCTGATTCAAGCTGTCCGAAGAAGGTCGCGTAGACCCCTTCGTCTCGTATTGCGCGCTCTCCTGGCCCGGCTGTGCCGGTTGGCGCATCGCTAATTGTCAAATTCACTCTCAACCGGCTTCCATCGCCTGTTTGTTCAACAAAAACCGATGCGATTGGCGTCTGGCGGGTCGCGACAAGCCCGCGAAGGTCCAGCTTGACCTTTTCTACCGAAGTTGCGCTCGCGATGATCAAGCCGCTGCCGATATCGGCTGACTGGATACGATAACCAACGTCCATCAGGACAGCCATCGTCGCGGCGAACACGGCGGGCTTGGCGTCCCGGTATTCGCGAGTTTGAAGCCGGCGCAAGTCGATCGGCGCCATTTCTGGCTGGTCGCTTGGGCTGGTCAAGCTATTGGCAATGGCTCCCACGGTCGATGCCGACGGCAGCGATGCGCAGCTTGCGGCCAGAGCGAGAAAAGGAAGCAGGATCAGCTGTCTCATGTATCGATCGCTCAGAATGGCCATGCGGAGATGAGACCGTAGATGCTGGTAACGGTCAGCACTCCAGCGACCAGGAACAACAGAACGCGCGGGCGGACCTTGCTGACGAGGATTGCGCCGATGGGCGCGGCGATCACTCCGCCAATTACGAGACCAACAATGGCGATCGAGAAGGCAGCCAGTCCCAGCGCAGCTATGAAGGTCACCGAGACCGCGATCGTCAGCACGAACTCGGCGGAATTCACCGTCCCGATCGTTGTGCGCGGATCGCTTCCCTGAACCAGCAGGTTGGAAGTGACCACCGGACCCCAGCCACCGCCACCCGCCGCGTCCAGAAACCCTCCGGTCAAGGCCAGGGGACGTGTGTATTTCGGGTCCCTGATGCGCGGTGTGCGCCCCATGAACAGTGCCTTGAAAAAGATAAGGACACCGATCGCTGCAAGATAGAGCATGACGTATGGTTTTGCCGCCGAAGCATCGATGTTCGAGAGCAGGTACGCCCCGGTCACGCCGCCGATCACCCCGGCGGGAACCAGCCGCCAGAACAACGGCCAATTGATGTTCCGTCTCCACAAATGGCTCGCGCCCGATGCGCCGGTCGTAAACACTTCGACGATGTGGACGCTTGCCGATGCTGTTGCGGGAGGGAGGCCAAGTCCGGCGACCAGCAGCGTCTGTGTGACAACGCCGAACGCCATTCCCAGCGCGCCATCGATCAACTGCGCGGCAAAGCCGATCAGGATGAACGGAAGGATTTCATGGAAACCCAGCTCTGCTAGAAATTCCATGGTTCAGCGTCCTGTCGCGGTGATTGCGACAGGACGCAGGAGCCGACCCGCACCATTCCGCATTGCCGGTTCCATTTTTCTTTCTTTCGATCAGCGCTCAGTCGATCGTGATCGTCACTGCGCGGCGGTTCTGCGCCCAAGCGCTCTCATTTGCGCCAAGTGCGACGGGCCGCTCCTTGCCATAGCTGACTGCGGTCAGCCGTGATGCATCGACACCCAGCGAGACGAGATAGTTTCTTGCCGCATTCGAGCGCCTTTCGCCCAGTGCGAGGTTGTATTCGCGGGTTCCGCGTTCGTCGGCATGACCTTCGATCGTGGCGCGCTTGTTCGGATAGCGCGCAAGCCATTGCGCCTGCGTCTGCAGTGCGGTGGCATCGATGTCATCGATATTGAAACGGTCGGTGTCGAAATAGATGATATCCTTGCCGGCCATCTGCCGCACAAAGTCCGCCTGGCTGCCGGGGATGATCGAGGGTGCGCGTTCTTCGGTCCGGGTCTGGGCCGGGCTGGTGGTCGGAGGAGGAGGAAGGTCCTCGGGGGTTTTTTTGGAACAGGCGGAAGTGGCAAGAGCTGCCGTAAGGATCAGCAAAGCGTGTGACGAACGAGACATGATTTGAAAACTCCGATTCGGATTGTCTGATCAACAATCTGATCTTCGAATAGAGTTTGGTGCTTGTGCTGAGTTAGTATGGGATTTTCACGCGTCGCATAAAAATCCCGTTGCAACGCGAAGAGGATTCTCCTCGTAAGAGAGCAAAGTCTGGAGTGCTCCGAACCCCTGCCTCCTTGACAATGATTGGTAGTCGGAAGGTCAGCTTGCCCCCAAAAAGCCGCCATCCCGGCAGCCTTCCGACTACCAGTCGCTACGCTTGGGGTTCCATCATGATTGCCAGTCGGTAGCCGACGCCCGGCTCGGTCAGGATCAGTTCGGGATCGGACGGGTCTGCTTCGAGCTTGTCGCGCAGCATGGACATGTAGCTGCGCAGATATTGCCCATCTACAGTTGGGCTTGACCATCCCGCGATCATCAATTGCCGCTGCGTGACCACATGCCCCGAATTGCGAACGAGGAGTTCGAACAGGGCGAATTCCTTGGGCGAGAGATGGATCGGTTCGTCCATCAGGATCACCTCGCGCCGGCCGAAGTCGACCACCAGATCGTCAGACTGGTAACGAGACACCGCGGCCCCGTATGTTTCCGCGCGCCGTCGTTCCACGACCCGTATTCGGGCAAGCAACTCGTCCAGCCCGAACGGCTTGTCGACATAGTCATCGGCACCAAGGTCGAGCGCCCTGACCTTGTCTTTCTCAAGGTGACGGGCCGAGATGACAATCAGGCTCGCCTTCGCCCGATCCTTGACGGGGGCAATCAGGTCGCAGCCATCCGTGTCGGGCAATCCCAAGTCCAGGAGCACGAGGTCCAGGGCTGCGCCCTCGATCGCGTTCAACGCCTCAGCGCCATTGGCGGCATCGATCACATCGTGGCCAAGCGATGAGAGAACCGGTCTCAATGTTTCTATGATCGATGGTTCGTCATCTACGATCAGGATATTCATCAGGCCGCTGCCGCCGCATCAGGGGATTGCGCAAGAGGGAGCTCGATTGTGACGCGCGCGCCATTCCCGGTTTCCAGCGGGGATTCCATCGATATCGTTCCAGAGAACGCCTCGACGAAGCCTTTGGCGATGAACAGACCCAAGCCCATTCCGCTTTTCGAACTTTCCTTGCCGCCCTTGAAGAAGCGGGTGAAGACATACGGCCTCTCGTGCTCAAAGATACCGGGGCCGCTATCTGTGATGTTCAACGTCACCCGCGCCTCCTTGCTCGTCATCTCAACCCGGACAGGGCCGTTCTGTCCGCCGTATTTCTGGGCGTTGTCGATGACGTTGTAGATCGCCTGCTCCAGCATGGCCCCGTTTGCTCGAACGAATGCCGCCTTCGAGGGGATATTGCGTTCGAGCTTCAGCGACGGGTGCACCGCCTGTGCGTGCTTCATGGCAAGCAGGACAATCTCGTTCAGGTCAATAATTTCGAGCTGATCTTCGGTGATGCCCGACTGGATACGTCCGACATCGAGCAGTTCGGCTGTGTAGCGGTCCAGTCTTGCGCATTGTTCCAGGATAGAGTTCAGGAATTTCTGGCGCTCCTGATCGGGCAGTGAAACTTCAGTCGATCGCAAGGCCCCGGCCGCGGCCTGTATGACTGTCACGGGCGTGCGAAGGTCGTGTGAAACCGAGGAAAGCAACGCGTCCTTCAGCGTTTCGCTTCGTGCTGCGGCCTTTGCCTCGGCCGCTTCCTCAAGCAGGAGACAACGCTCCACGGCCAGCGCCAACAGGGCCGCGATCGATTTGAGGTTGGACATCATGCTTCGGTCTGGCGTCATATCCACCAGGAGGAACTTCACCAGACCAAGCGTCCCGCGCGCGCCTGCAAGCTCCATGAAAACGGGTTTCCCCGTCTCACGCTCTTGCTCTGCGTCATCCATAAAGGGCTTTAGCTGGTCAAACTCGACCTCGCCGGTCGACGGCTGGACATAGGCTTTGCCTTTCGCGAGGAAGATGTGGACCGATTTCACGCCTTGTCGCGGGATTATTCCCCGGATGGCAAGCTCTACATCCTTCAGTTTCACTGCCGATTGCAATCGATCGCTCACCGTCAGGAGGAAGGCCGTCTCGGACTGGGCGGTATGCGCCTTCTGCGCGGAATCCTTGAGGCGGCCTATAAGGGCACCTGCAAGAATGGCGGCGATGTTGAATGCCAGCAGCGGAACTGCCTCGTCCGCGCTTGTGATTCCGAACCGGAATGTCGGTTCGCTGAGGAAGAAATTGTATACGAATGAGGCGGCGATCGCCGCGGCAAGCGCGCTTGCGAGGCCCGAACGGAAAGCAATTAGTATTACGCCGGTCAGGAAGATCAGGACGGCAGTAATCGGGCGATCGGCTTGCTGCGCGAGGTAGGTGCCGGTCACCGCAACCAGGAAGATCAGGCAATCCAGCGCAGCGCGCACCAATGTTCGGCTATTCACGTTCTTTCCTTCGTCCGGGTTAACCTCATGGTCTCGAACTAAACGAAAAACGGGCGTGCGGCATCCACGCGATTTTTATGCTGGTCGAACTGCTGCTCACAAGCGATCCAACGCATGCTTTATGGTCCACCAATTAGTGGTGCGGGAATTGGTCTGAGCCCCCAGATTTCCTCCAGATAAGTAGAGTCCGACCCTTACCAAGGAGACGGACGGATGAAGCGGAGCAGGTTCAGCGAGGAGCAGATCATCACTGTATTGAAGGAGCAGGAAGCGGGGATGGTGACGGCGGACGTATGCCGCCGCCATGGGATCGGTTCGGCGACCTTTTACCAGTGGAAGTCGAGGTATGGCGGGCGGGAAGTGTCCGATGCCTTCGCCTGCGGGCGGCGGTTCCGGATCTTCGCCGTGGTCGATGACTACAGCCGGGAGTGCGTGCGCCTGATCCCCGATACGTCGATCTCCGGCGCACGGGTCGGACGTGAGCTCGATGCGGCGGTCTTCGAGAGGATGGCACGCCCACACACGATCGTCAGCGACTACGGCACCGAACCGACCAGCATAGGGATCCTGCGCTGGAGCAAGGAGCGCAACGTCGAGTGGCACTATATCGCGCCGGGCAAGCCCTACCAGAACGGGTTCATCGAGAGCTTCAATGCACGCCTGCGGGACGAGCTCTTGAACGAGACGATCTTCACCAGCCTGGCCCACGCCCGCTAAGAGCTGGAAACCTGGCGGCACGACTACAACCACTTCCGGCCCTACTCGAGCCTCGGGCCCAGAACCCCGGCCGAGATCGGGGCAGGATCAATCGGCAAACCGTATCGGGGCATGCCCACGATACGGTTGTTGCCATCACGCCCAGCAACGGGCGCCAAAACGACCCAAGGCTCTACTCGTAGCTGGTAGAAGCCTCGGGCTCAGATTACACTACACACTCTGCGAGCGGAAGATGGCGCGGAGCCGGTCGACCGTGGCTGATTCCCGTGTCTGAGCAGCCTGCTTCGGAGGACGTCTTGCCCTGGCCGGGGAGGTCAACGGCTCGACCGGGCAGGCCTGGAAATTAGTGGCGCGCCCGCATAAGATGTTGGCAGGCAGATCGCCAATTGAGTTCGTGAGCGAGTCATCAATGGGTGCTGCCCTCTGCCAATTTAGCGATCATCACTTCCCATGGCCTTGAGTTGCGCAATCTGTTCTCACTGGACCGGAGGTCACGAAAGCCGCGAAAGGTTGGCGCAAGCTTCACACGCTATACTGGTAAGCAGTTCCGGCAGAAGCCAACTTCGTTGAATTTCAATCGAGTGAATTACGCGTGATCCCCGCCAAGCTGCTGCGCATACGTCCCAAGGGTTCAACGCCACAGGGGAGCTATTCGCTGACCTGGGCGCTGTTCTTTTCGGTCGTCCTGGTGATGACGCTGGTCTTCGTTGCGGTGCAGATCCTTGGGGTCATACCCGGTGACGACAGGCTCAGCCTCAGCCAGCGATTGGCGCCGATCAGGCTGGTGCGAGAGGTTGCGGCGAACCTGCCGCTGTTCCTGATATGGATGGCATTGATGATGGGCGGTATCATCATCGCGCTCAAGCTGAGCATGCGATCCTTGCACCGCATATCGGAACGTGCGGCCGGCATCGGGCCGGCCAATATTTCCGAGCGGCTGCCGCTGGATGAGACACCGCGCGAGATCGCGCCCCTTGTCACCTCCTTCAATGCGGCGCTCGACCGGATGGAGGCAGGGCTAAGGGCCCAGCGCGATTTTTCGGCGAATGCCGCACATGAACTGCGCACGCCGCTCGCAACCCTTCGTGCGCAGGTGGAAAGCGTGCTGGATGCGCAGGATCGCCTGAGCGCGACGGAGGAATTCGACCGGCTGGCGCGGCTGATTTCGCAGCTGCTCGCCCTGGCGGAAGCGGAAAATGGCGGGGAGCTCGACCAGACTCGGTTCGATCTGGTCCAGCTGGCCCGCAATGCGGCAAGCGATGCAGCAGGGGTGTTTCTGGCGGCCGGCAAAAACATTTCTTTCGAGCACGAGATGGAGCGCTGCGAATGCACCGGAGTGCCGGAGCTGGTAGAAATCGCGATCCGCAACCTGCTCGAAAATGCACTGCGCCACACGCATTCCGACAGCGAGGTCATTGTATCGGTCGATCCCCAAGGAAAGATCTGTGTAGCCGACGACGGCCCCGGAGTGGCCGATCATTTGCGACCCCGATTGTTCCAGCGCTTCAGCAAGTCCGACCCCCATGGCGCGGGTGCCGGGCTGGGACTTTCGATAGTGAGCCGGATCATGGAGCTGCATGATGGCGAGGCCTGGCTGGAACCCACGGAGGTCGGTGCGCGCTTCATCCTCGATTTCTCTTCCCGGGCTGCGACCTCCGCGCACACGGGCGGCTCTCCGTCGGGTGCAGCAGCATGAAGGTGCTGTTTGTCGAGGATAGCCCCAGGCTTGGCGAAGCCACGTGCAAGGCGCTGGCGCGATCGGGCTTGGCGGTGGACTGGTTCAGGGATGCGGAGGATGGCTGGCACGCCTGGCGATCGTCGCAATATGATGCCGCCATTCTCGACATAATGCTCGCGCCCGAGGCGGGGCTGGAACCGCAGGACGGGCTGGACCTGCTACTGCGCGTGCGCGCGGCGGGAATCTCCACGCCGGTCATATTGCTGACTGCGCTCGGTTCGGTAGACGAGAGGGTGCGCGGACTTGAAACCGGAGCTGACGATTACCTCGTCAAGCCGTTCGCGATCGAAGAACTGGTGGCACGGCTGAGGGCCTTGGCGCGGCGGCCGCTTGCACTCGCGGAAGACGTCGTCTGCCTGGGCAATCTGGGCTTTGACCGGGCTTCGAATGAGCTGGTGGTAGGCGACCGCCGAACCAGCCTCTCACGCGGGGAGAGCATCGTCATCGAACGTTTCCTGCGGGCACCCAACCGCGTGATCACCAAGACCCAGCTGGGCGACAGCATCCACTCGCTGGAGGAAGACTACACCGAAAACTCGATCCACGTTCACATCCACCGCGTACGCGCGAAGCTGGCAGAGCTGGATGCCGACGTTGCGATCAGGACCCTTCGCGGGCTTGGCTACATGGCAATCACGAATTCGCGAGCTAGCGCGAAATCGGGCTGAGCCGAAAGGTTGGCGGAAGGTAGGACTTCCAGGGGTGCGACTTCACCAAAGGAGTCCTACCCCCATGCAGATTCGCTTGCCGCAGAAATTCCCCGCATCACTGGCCACCTTGGCCCTTGCGCCGCTTGCATTGTGGCATTCGGCCGCATTCGCCCAGGATGACCAGCCGCCGGGCGGCCCGCCCATGGGCGGCGACCAGTTCGTGATCGGCGTGGGTGGTATGTATGAGCCGGGCTATCTCGGTTCGGACAGTTACCGTTTTCAGCCCCTGCCGGTTGTCGACATCAAGTATGATCGCTTCTTCGCGAATTTCGAGGATGGCATTGGGCTCAACCTGATCGACACGGAAAACGTCACCATCGGCGCAGGCGTCACGATGGCGGACAATTATCGGGCGTCCGATGCCCCGGAAGGGATCGGGAAGCTTTCTTTCGGTGTCGGCGCCAGGGGTTTCGTGAAGCTGCGCCAGGCAGGTTTCGAAGCCACCCTTGGCGGGATGCAGATCGTGACCGGAAGCACCGGGGGCTTCGTGGCCGATGCCACTGTCTCGCGCCCGGTTTTCATCAATGAGAGCTTCATGCTGATGCCCTCGGTCGGCGTGCGCTGGGCCGATGCGAAGCACAATGATCGCTATTTCGGCGTGAACGCCGCGCAATCGACGGCTTCAGGGCTGTCGCAGTTCTCCACCGGCAGCGGCTTTCTCGATGCCAAGGCGGAACTGGGGTCGATGTATCTCGTCACGGATCGGATCAGCATGGGCGTCAATGCGGGCGTCACCACGCTGCTCGGAGATGTAAGGAACAGCCCGATAGTGGAGCGGAGGACCAGCCCCTATGTGCTGGCCTTCGTCGGTTACCGTTTCTGACACCATGGTTTTCCGCCGGAGCAACAGCCCTGCGGGTCGCGGGGCGCAGTTCGTACGAGCATTGGCATGCATTGCGTGGATATCGCTTGGCGGCTGCGCCCTTCAGCCCCCCTACCAGCGTCCGGCTGACCCGGTTCCGACGACGTGGCACAACCCGGTTGAAGCGGATGCGTCGGCCCTGCAACTCGACCGCGATGGTTGGTGGATGCTGCTGGAAGACCCGGCGATCGACGAGCTTGTCGCTGCCGGTTTGCGCGACAATCCCTCGCTCGCCGAGGCTGCCGCGCGTGTGGACCGCGCTCGCGCGGCGCTGTCAGCCGCCGATGCGGGCAAGGTGCCGAATATCGGTTACGAGGGCGGTGTCTCGGGCTCCGGAAATGCAGGTTCAGCCGGAAACCCCGACCAGCTTTCGGCTTCCGCAGGCCTGCGCCTGTCATGGGAGATCGACTTGTGGGGCCGCGTAAGGGAGAATGCAGCGGCTGCCCGCCATCGGCTGGCGGCGCGCAATGCCGATGCCGAGGCGGCGCGGCTGGCGCTCATCGCGGAAATTGCCGACACGGCCCTCGCGCTGCGGGCATGCAATCTCACGCTGGTACTGCGCGATCACGACATTGCCTCACGCGAAACCGAGCTGGTGATTGCCCGCGCCAGGCTTGGCTTCGGGGCAATCGCGCCGGGCGCGGTGGCCGGGATCGAGAGCAATCTTGCTACTGCCCGTACCGATCGCATCATGCAGGAGGAGAGCTGCCGCTATCGGCTTAACGCCCTCGTGGCGCTTAGCGGTCTGGATGCTCCGACGATTGAAAAGGGTTTTGCGCCGGAGCGCCAATGGATTGCGAATGAAGGTGCGGCTTCCAGCCTGCTTTCAGACGGAATGCCCAGGCCGCCTGCCTTTGCGCCAGGGCTGCCCGCGACGGTTCTCCTGCATCATCCCGCCGTCGTTGCGGCGGAGCGCGAAGCAGCCGCCCGGTGGTCGGAAATCGCGGTGGCACGCGCCGAACGGCTGCCGCGCCTCGACCTGGCGGCACTTCTGACGGGGCAGTGGCTGCGGGTTGCAGGGGCCGGGGACGTGTTCGCCAACGCCACGGGCGGCGCCAGCATCGCTGGTCCGCTATTCGATGGCGGAGCCGGAACGGCCGCAGTTTCGGGAGCGGAGGCCGATTACCGCGAAGCGGTTGCCCAATTGCTCGGCGCAACGCGCAGCGCCGCCCGCGATGTGGAGGACGCACTGGCGGCAAGACAATCCGCCGGTGCCCGCAGGACAACCACTTCTGACGCGGCCAGCGCTGCCCGGCTTGCCCTGCGTGCAGACGAGGCGCGTTGGCGCGCGGGAGCCATTGCCCGCTACGAACTCGAAGAAAGCCGGCGCCAGTTCATCCGCGCCCGGGAGAGCACGCTCATCGCAGCCGCCGATGACGCCAGGGCGTGGGTGGCACTTGTCCGCGCCAGCGGGCCGGTATCGGACGCAGGAAGCGCCGAAGGCGGTCGCGCGATCAGCATGAACAGGACGATGGATCAATGAATTCCGGCACCGATGACGTGCCTCGGGACGAAAATGCCCTTGAGGAAAATGAGTTTGAACTGGACGCCAGCTCGCATCGCAGGCGCTGGCTGCTTCCGGCGCTGGCCGCTGCGCTCGCCCTGGCAATCGCGGCCTATTCCTATTTCTCATCAGGCGAGGGGGATCAGCCAGCCAGCGATACGAGCCGACCTTCGCTGACAGTGACGACTGCGGTGCCGGAGCGGCAAACCTGGCCTGTGACACTGTCCGCATCCGGCGTCATTGCCCCTTGGCAGGAAGCCAGCATCGGCACGCAGATCGGAAGCTACCAGCTTGTCGAGGTGCGCGTGAATGTGGGGGACCATGTCCGGCGCGGACAGGTCCTTGCCCGGCTGAATCCGGCATTGCTGCAGGCGGAAGAAGCACAGCTTCTGGCAAGCCACCAGCAGGCTGTCGCAAATGATCAACGTGCGCGCGGCCTGAAGGAAGTAGGCGGCATCAGCGAGCAGGAAGCGCTGGCCTATGAGACCGAAGTGCGCACAACGCGGGCCATGCTCGAAGCGAAGCGGCTTGAGCTCAGATACACTTCCATTCGCGCGCCCGACCACGGCGTCATCTCCGCCCGCACGGCCACATTGGGCGCGGTGGTGCCTCCGGGCGAGGAACTGTTCCGGATGATCCGGCAGAACCGGCTGGAGTGGCGCGGGGAATTCACGGCAGAGCAGCTCGGCTCGATCGTACGCGGTCAGGCAATCGATCTCGAACTTCCCGATGGCGGCAGTGCCAGTGCAACGGTTCGCCAGATCGCGCCTTCGATGGATGCCCAGTCGCGCCTCGCCATCGTTTTTGCCGATATCTCGCCCGGCAACCGGGCACAGTCCGGCATGTATGTCACCGGCATCGTCTCGACCGGAGAAGCCGCTGCTTTGGCGGTACCGGCGGAATGCATCATCCTGCGCGACGGGCGAAACTATGTCGCGCTGGTTTCCGGCGGCGATGCAGAAACTGCGCACCATATCACCCTGCGCGAAGTCCGGACTGGCCGTCGGCAGGGCGGGAGGATCGAAATCCTGACGGGGCTTGCGGGAAATGAACGCCTGGCCCGCAGGGGGGCGGCATTTCTCAATGATGGCGACGTGGTGCAGCTAGTAAGCGAGGGAGCAGGGCGGCCATGAGTTTCGCCACCTGGTCGATCCGCAATCCGATCCCGCCGATCCTGCTGTTCATTCTGCTGGCGGTGGCCGGAATTCGCGGTTTCATGGGCCTGCAGATCCAGGACCTTCCCGACCTTGCCTTGCCCACCGTGTCGGTGACCGCGGTTCTACCCGGGGCGGCGCCTGCCCAACTCGAAACCGAGGTCGCCCGGCCACTGGAGGACGCGCTGGCCTCGCTGGACGGCCTCAAGCACACCAACACGACGATCACCGATGGCACGGTGCAGATCCAGGCGAGTTTCGATCTCGACAAGCTGCTTTCCGATGCGCTGATAGAGACCAAGGATGCGGTCGATTCCGCCCGTTCTGACCTGCCCTCCGACCTGCTCCAGCCCAATGTGACCGCCAACAATTTCGGCACCGGCACCGCGCTTGCCTATGCAATCTCCTCCAGCCGGATGGATGAGGCGGAACTCTCCTGGTTTGTCGACGATACGCTGACTCGCACGGTGCGCACGGTGCCGGGCGTCGGGCGCGTCAACCGCGTTGGCGGCATCGAGCGCGAGGTTGCGGTGACCATCGATCCCACGCGCCTTGCCGCAGTGGGGGCGACGGTCGGTGACGTGTCGCGGGCCTTGCGCGAGATGCAGCAGCAATCGTCGGGCGGGCGGGCGCAGTTGAGCGGCGCGGAACAATCGGTCCGTACCGTTTCGCTGATGGCCGAGGCGAGCGAACTGGCAAGACTGCCGGTCATCCTCTCCAACGGGCAACAGCTTCGCCTGGAGCAGCTGGCGATCATTGAGGACGGCGCTGCCGATCGCACGCAACTGGCCTTGCTGGATGGCAAGCCGGTGGTCGCCTTCGAGGTGATCCGTGCCAAGGGAACGGGCGAAGTCGCGGTGGCTGACGGGGTCTATGCGGCGCTTGATCGCCTGAAGGAACAATATCCCGATATCCAACTCACACCCGTGGGTGGCTCGGTCGACTACACGCTCGAACAATATGACGGGTCGATGTCGATGCTCTACGAGGGCGCCTTGCTGTCGATCGTGGTCGTCTGGCTGTTCCTGCGCGACTGGCGCGCCACGGCGATTGCCGCCACCGCCCTGCCGCTTTCGATCCTGCCGACCTTTGCCGCCATGGCGTGGTTCGGCTTCTCGCTCAACACGCTGACACTGCTGGCGCTGACGGTGGTGGTCGGCATCCTGGTCGACGATGCGATTGTCGAGGTGGAGAATATCGAACGGCACCGCAGGCAGGGAAAATCGGTCATGCAGGCGACCGAAGAGGCGGTGGAGGAAATCGCCAAGGCGGTGATCGCAACCACCCTGACGCTTGTCGCCGTATTCCTGCCCACCGCCATGATGGGTGGCATTCCCGGCCTGATCTTTCGATCGTTCGGCTGGACTGCCGTTATCGCGGTGGTGATGTCGCTGCTCGTGGCCCGGCTGCTTACGCCGATGCTCGCCGCCCATTTCCTCAAGGGCGATGCGGCACATGCCAGCGAAAGCGACCGTGTGATGCGGCCCTATATCGGCGCGGTGCAATGGTGCCTCTCCCATCGCCGCATCACGATGTTCGTGACCACTGCGTTCCTGGGCGCTTCGCTGGCCTTGCTTCCGCTGATCCCGACAGGCTTCCTGCCGCCCGACGACCGCAGTTCCACGCGGCTTTCCTTCGAATTGCCGCCGGGAAGCCCGCTTGCGGCGACGACTGGGGTCGCGGAGGAAGTGCGCGCGGCGATCAGCGAGGTCGAAGGCGTGGAGCATGTCTTCGTTGCCGTTGGCGCTGGCGGAGATGATCAGGCCGGTGCCGTACGGCGCGCGTCGGTGACCGTCCTGCTTGCCCCGCGCGGCGAGCGGCCAAGAAAGACGGAGATCGAGGCGATGATGCGTGAGCGCCTCGCCTCCGTAGCCGGTGTGCGCTTCGCCATTGGCGAGGGGCTGGAGCGGCTCGAGCTCGTGCTGGCAAGCGACGATCCGCAGAGCCTGAAGGCGGTGTCGCGCGATATCGAACGCCAGATGCGCGGCATCGAAGGGCTGTCCAACATCAATTCCACCGCCAGCCTGGAACAGCCCGAAATCGTGATCCGGCCCGACTTGCCGCGCGCGGCGGAACGCGGCGTGACGACGGACGAGATTGGCGAGGTCGTCCGGGTTGCTACTTCGGGGGATTTCGATGCCCAGGTTGCCCGCCTCAACCTCGACAACCGGCAGCTCTACATCAGGGTGCGCCTGCCGGACGAGGCCCGCCGCAGCATCGAGACGTTCGAGAATTTGCGCGTATCCGGCCGCGAAGGGCTGGTGCCGCTTTCCAGCGTGGCGGAGCTATCGATGGGGAGCGGGCCGGCGCAGATCGATCGCTATGATCGGCAGCGCTTCATCCAGCTAACCGCCGATCTCAACGGGATGCCGCAAGGGGAGGTGCTGGCGCAGGTCAATGCCTTGCCAGCCGTTGCGGACCTGCCGGCGGCGGTCTCGGTGATTGCAGGCGGGGGTGCGGAGATCGGGGAGGAGTTGGAATCCGGTTTCGCGACCGCGCTGGTGGGCGGGCTGCTGGCCATCTTCTGTGTGCTGATATTGCTGTTCAAGGACTTCATGCAGCCGGTCACGATCCTGTCGGCGATCCCGCTTTCGATTGGCGGGGCATTCGTGGCGCTGGTGCTGATGGGCAGCTCGCTCAGCATGCCAACCATGATCGGCATGGTCATGTTGATGGGGATCGTCACCAAGAATTCGATCCTTCTGGTCGAACACGCCATTCTCGGCATCGCCGATCATGGCAGGACCCGCCATGACGCGCTTGTCCATGCCTGTCGTATGCGGGCGCGCCCGATCGTGATGACAACCGTGGCAATGATCGCCGGAATGGCGCCGATAGCGCTCGGCTATGGCGCCGATGCCAGCTTCCGGCAGCCGATGGCGCTGGCCGTGATTGGCGGACTGCTGACTTCGACCGCGTTGAGCCTTCTGGTCGTGCCCGTTGTCTTCACGCTGGTGGACGACGTCGAACAGCGCCTCAGGCGCATATTCGCGCGGCGGCAGGCACCGGGACCGGTTCGTTTGGCTGGGTAGGGGAATCGGCCTCCCGCTCCCGAAAGCTTGAGGACAGCTTGGCGATGCATGCGACGCTCATCTCGACCAGAGTGGTGCCCGCGCGAAATCCTGTCGGCTGAATTCCTGTTCGTTGAAGATAAAGGGGTAGTAGAACTCGCGAAGCCGCCCGTGATAGTCCCGGATGCGATCCTGATAGGTTAGCTGCGCTCTCAGATCAGTTTCGGCGCGCCGATGCAGGGCATGCTGAAGCGCGACAGGCGGGAGCAGATAGCCGACCCTCCGTGTCCAGCGGTCTCGCGCCTCAAGTCCCTCGCGATAGGCGAGCGTCTCGTCCTCAACCGACACATCGCCGAGATGCTGGAAGGCATAATACCATTTCCAGTGGAACCCGCCTTCGATTGGCGGAGTGTCGCGCCATTCCTGATAGAGTTCTCCGAAGGCGGCCATGGTTTCCGGCTTGGGCTTGTCCCAGCCCGCATGGACCGTTTCGCGTTGCGCGAGGGTAAGCTCCACTCCCTGCCTGACGGGGATCGCGGCGTTGATCCCGAGGTGGGCCAGCGCGGGAAGGACAAGCACGATCATGAACCAGCTGGCCGCCAGCACTCCGGCATTGGCCGCGCTGTTCCAGCGCAGCCTGCCGACCAGCAGCGAGGCCGCAGTCCAGAAGGTGAGGTAAAGTGCAGTCATTGCCGATACCGCAAGACTGTCGCCGATGCTGCTTCCTGCAATCGCAGCGCCGAACAGGAACGGCAGCACAATTACCGCCAATGCGAGCAAGTAGCGCAAGGTCACGCGGCGGATCCAAAACGTCCTCGTGTTCGATGCCAGCGATTGGAGCAGGTTCAGCCGGCCCGCTTCCCTCTCCGATGAGGCAAGGTCGTGCAGCAGGACGATCAGGACCAGCGGCGCGATATAGGTCAGCACGAAGGCCCAGTCGAACTTGCCGGGAAGAGCCAGTTCGGCGTTGTAGCGCTCATTGTTGTGGATCTGTGCCTCGAGCGCGAGTGCGTTCACGCGCAGCACATAGGGGGCCACGTCACGCTGGCCGAGTGCGGCGAAGGCCAGGTCCGATGGATCGTCCCATGTGGCGTGATAGGTGTAATAGGCGGCATAGCCGGGATCGCCGTCCAGTGTTACGAAATCGGCCACGGCGGAAATGTCGGCCTCCTGCTGGGGTTGGATACGCTCGATCACGTCGCGCTGGTGGGCAATCTCCGAAAGCCCGTTCCACACGCTCATGCTACCCAACATCAAGAGCAGAAGAAGCGCAGGAGCAGCCACGCGCTGCCGCGCGAACAGGCGTAATTCGTGAAGCCAGAGCGCCATCAATGCGCTCCCAACACGTAATTGCGTGCTTCGCGAAGGAACAGGCCGGCCACGAGTAGCCAGAAAAGCAAGATTAGCGCAGGCGCTGCGGCAGCCTGTAGCCGCTCGCCCGTGGTCGCGCCGCGATAGGTGAAGTCCGGCACCTCGTGCCAGTGTTCCGGGTCGATCCGTACGCGGCGGCCAGCGACGGGATCGCTGTTGCGCGTGCTGTCATCGGCGAACGTCACCGCCTCGGCCTGCAGTTGGTTCAGTTGCTGGACGATGGCGAAGCGATAGGCCTCCGCCTGCTCAAGGAACCGGCGGTGGCCATCCATCCCCGTTCCGGCCAGAGTAATCGACAGGCGGTTGAGCGCAATGGTGGGGCTGATCACGCCGAAGCTGGTGACGATGGCGGCATGGCGCTTCTCCTGCGCCGTCTCGCGTGCCGCATATTGATCGAACAGGCTGGAGGTCAGCGTCTCGCCTTCCATCGCCAGCAGGCCGTTATAATTGAACGGCAGGTCCTCGATCCGGTCGACACCGTATTCCTGCAGCACCGATGTCTTGAACTCCTCGAAATGCGGGTCATCGGGATCATGGCTGTCGCCGATTTCCCTTAGTTCGCGCTGGATGGCGATGTCGGTTTCCAGCTTGGTGGTGAGCGGATCGACGGACAAGGCCGCTTCGGGGGCCACGCGGGGAAGGAGGACGGTCGCCACCGCCCACATCGCAAGCAGCGCGATCAATGCTGCTCGCGGCGTGCTCGCAATGGCGGAAACGCCTGCAATGGCCGCCACCCAGACCGCCAGATAGGTCGCATATCCGAGGAGCAGGGATCCCGCCGCGACAGCTCCGGCCCCTTCGGCTGCCATCATCCAGAGTAGTGCCAGGCCGGCCGGGATGAGCATGAGCGCCGCAACGCCGCTCAGCGCGAGCGCCTTGCCGCCAAGGATCGCGCCGGGGCTGGCACCGGATGCGGTCAGCAGGCGCAATGTGCCTGCCTCTCGTTCGCGCGCAATCAGGCCAAAGCCGACAAAGATCAGCACCAGAGGGGCCAATGCCTGCAACACGAAGGCCGGCGTCAGTTGGCCGAAGCGCGCCAGCAAGGATGATTGCCTCACATCGCCGAAATTCGCGCTGTTCTGCCGGTGCCCCTCGAGGAAGATCGTGCTGCCGGTGAAGGCGTCCACGCCCGGATCGAAAGCGGCGAGCGGCGGTAGCGGGCGGAACACGAAGTGGCCGTAATGGACCATGCGGTGCGGGTGCCGCGCAGGCTGTCCGTCGAACTCGCTATTCGCCTGCGCCTGGAAGCGCGCCCGCAAGTCGTCATTGGCATTGCGATGTGCGATGGACGTGATCGCAGCGATACCGGCGAGCACCAGCAGCAAGGCAATGGCGATCTGGGCGACACGGCTTCGCCGCATAAGCTGCCATTCATTGCGCGCGACCAGTCGAAGACTACTCATGCCGCAGCCGCTTCGCCATAGCGATGATGCAGGGCCATCACGTCAAGGTTGGGACCGGTGGCGACTTCCTCGACGATCCGGCCTTTCGCAAGGAAGCCGATAAGATCGGCGCAGTCGGCGGCGCCGAGAAGGTCATGCGTGACCATCAGGATCGCCGTGCCGCGCGCCTTGAGCTGCCTAACTAGCGCATTGAAATCGGCCGTCGCGCGAGGATCGAGGCCGCTGGTCGGCTCATCCAGCAGCAGTACCGGCACATCGCGGAGCAAGGCCATGGCGATGGCGACCTTCTGGCGCATTCCCTTCGAATAATCGGCAGTTCGCAGTCTCCTTGCATCAGCTTCCAGGCCTGCCGCATCCAGCGCCTCATCAATCGCGGCTCTCGATGGTCGCGCACCGCCCAGGGCGAGGAAATAGGCGATATTCTCATAGGCATCGAGTTGCTCGTAGAGCGCCACATTCTCAGGGAGGTAGCCGATCACCCGCCGCGCAGCTTCGGGGGCCTCGACCGGATCGATCCCCGCCACTTCCATCACGCCGCCTTCCGCCGGAAGCAGGCCGAGCAGTGCGGCAATCGTAGTCGACTTGCCCGCGCCATTGCCGCCAAGGAGCGCATAGGCCTGGCCGGCTTCGACCGACAAGGAGAGGTTGCTCAGCACGGTCCGTCCGCTTCTTGAGAGGGAGAGACCGTCAATACGGATCGGCGCCTGCGAAGCGGAAGAATCACTCATATCGCCGCTCAATCGCCCCGATCCGACGAAGAGTCAATGAGGTAATATAACATCTCATTGACTCTTCGTCTGACGCACCTCAAAGGCAGCAAGAATGATATAATGTATCACGATTCGTTCATAGAAATGAGGGGGAATATGAAGTTTTCGCAGCGGATAGCGCTTGCCCTATCGACGTCGGGAATGGCTCTCATCGCCGCTCCGGCGGCGGCACAAGAAGATGGTGCAGACGACGAGATTATCGTCACCGCCCTGCGCGATGCGAGTGCCAGCATCACCGGATCGGACACGTCGCTGCAGGACTATCCTCAAAGCGTGCGGGTGATCGATTCCGAAACGCTCGAGAGGATCGGCGCAGACCGGCTGAACGATGTGATCGACCTTGCAGGGGGCGTCGCGCGGCAGAACGATTTTGGCGGGTTGTGGGACAAATACTCGATCCGCGGCTTTGCAGGTGACGAGAATACTGGGCCCGACATCCTGATCAATCGCTTCGGAAGTAATCTTGGTTTCAACGCCCCGATCGACACGGCAACTGTCGAGCGTTTCGAGTTCCTCAAAGGCGCGGCGGCGGCGCTCTCTGGGCGCGGCGAGCCGGGTGGCTCGCTCAATATCGTCACCAAGGCACCTCAGGACCATGCCCATGCAGCGGCCTCGGCCAGCTATGGGAGCTGGGACAGCCTGCGCCTGACCGGCGATGTCGGCGGCCCGCTGGCCGATACGCTTGCGGTCCGGCTGATCGGCGTGCTCGAAGACAGGGAGAGCTTTCGCGACAATGTCACCAGCAATCGCGAGCTGATTGCACCCTCGATAGCTTTCACGCCCAGCCGGGATATCCGCCTGCTCTACCAGGCCGAATATATGCGCAACCGATCGACCTTCGATCGCGGGATCGTTGGCCTCGATGGCGATGCGCTGGCGATGGATGTGCGCACGTTCCTTGGCGAAGCCGGCGATGGCCGGATCGCGCAGGAAATCCTGTGGCAGCAGGGCAGCCTCTTCGCCGCCCTGTCGGACAGCGTGGCGCTGGAGCTGGGCTTCTCCCATCGCGACGGCAGCCTTGATGGCCTTTCGACCATGGTCGATTTCGGCGGACGTGGTGTGCAGGCCGATGGCCGGACGGCCGGACGCCAGCGGCGCTACACGGACTATTCGTGGGACGATCTCTCCCTGCGGGCAGAGCTGACGGCCGAAGCGCAGTTTCTTGGCCTCGAACACGATCTGCGCATCGGGGTCGATCGCGTGCGTCACGGCATGGACGCGGAACTCCAGCGTGTTCGCGGCAGCTCGAGCGACCCGATCCTGCTGATCGACTTGTTTGATCCGGTTTACGGCCAGCCCCTTCCCGACACGCTGCCTTTCAGCAATCGGGCAATCTCCTTCCGTAGCGAGAGCGTTTACGCGCAGGACCTGATCAGCCTGGGCGATGTCACCATCCTGCTGGGTGCCCGCTGGAACAATTTTGCAGAGACGGTCACTGACAATCTCAATGGCGGTGCGCAATTGCTGACCGAGGACGACGGCATCACGCCGCGCGCCGCGATCACATGGGCGGTTTCGCCGTCCTTCTCGATCTACACCAGCTGGGGTGAATCGCTGCGCCTCAACCCGTCGGACGGTTTCAACACTTTCGACGCGGAGGAGAGCGATTCAGCCGAAGTCGGCATGAAGTACGAGCTTCTGGACGGTGCATTGCGCGGCCAGGCGGCGGTCTTCACGATGACGAAGCGAAACGTGCTCAATCCTAATGCCGTCGATCCCTTCCTCAAGACGCAGATCGGCCGCCAGCGTTCGCGCGGCTTGGAAACCGAAGTGACGCTCGACCTCGACGGCTTCTTTGTCACTGCTGTCTACAGCTATCTCGACGCGACCATTCGCGAGGACCAGGCCGCCGACCTGGTGGGCACGCGGCTGTCAAATGTCCCCGAACATTCGGGTGCGATCTATGCCAGCAAGAGCCTCGGTCCGGTCACGATAGGCGGCGGCATCAGCCATGTGGGTGAGCGCGTCGGCGATCCTTTCGGCACGGGCTACATGCTGCCCGGCTATACCATCGCGCGGGCCGATGCGACCTGGGCGGTCAACGAGAACTTCTCGCTCCGTGCCGATGTCGATAACATTTTCGACAAGGCCTATATCGCCAATTCCTACGCCAATGTCTGGACCATGCCCGGCGCGCCACGAAACTTCCGTGTGACGCTGAGCGGGAGGTACTGACATGGCCAGTGCAACAATCCTGCGATCGCCCGCTCTGGCGTCCAATGCATGGGAAGCCATCCGCGACGCTGACCAATCGTTGCTTGTCGAGCGGCGGGACAACGCCCGCTTGCGATCGGCGGCGGAGGACCTTCTGGCTGAAGCACCCTTCGATCGGGTAGCGAGTGGGCGGCCGGGACAGGCAAGCGTTGCGCTCGCTCCGCTGCCCGCTGTTCTGGCAGACGATATTGCCGACCTTGCCTATCGGTTTGCGGCACTGATGGGCGTGGATGAGGTCCGCCTGCGCCTCGAGGGGATCACAACGAATGCCTGCCGCAAGATCCACGCCGATGTCACCGATGTTCGCCTGATCACGACTTATGCCGGTCCCGCCACGCAAGTGCTTCGGCAAGGCGCGGACCCGACGAAGGCGAACCTGTGGTCGATGCAACCGGGCTGGATCGGCCTGTTCAAGGGCCGCCTTTTCGCAGAGGGGCACGAACCCTGCTTCCACCGCTCTCCGCCTGCCGGTGATCTTTGTGTCCGCCGGCTGATCCTGGTCATCGACACGCCGGCCTTTCCGGTTGGGGAGGAGGGCGCATGAGCACGGCGAGCGGCAGGCCTACAAACTGGCTGGACGGCATCGCCATCGCGGCTTCGGTCGCCTGCATGATTCATTGCCTGGCACTTCCGGTGCTCATCGCGCTGCTTCCGGCATGGACGAGCTGGCTCGATCTACCTGAGAGCTTCCACTTCTGGTTCCTGCTCGCGGCCCTGCCGTTCTCTCTGCTGATCCTGTGGCGCACCGCACGCCGAGGCGGTCGCCGCAGGCCGCTGGTTCTGGGCAGCATGGGGCTTGCCTTGATGGCTATCGGCGTTGTGATGCTGGGGCACCCTGCCGAACCATGGATTGCGAGCACCGGTGCGATCCTGCTGGCAAGTGCGCATGTCCTCAACTGGCGCGGGAGAGGACATTGCCACGTCTGAGCTCGCAAGCCGGTGGCGCCAAGCGCCGCGCACCGCTCAAGGTGGATGAGCTGGTGTCTACCGCGGTGCGAGAGCGGAACCGTCCAATGTCGGCTTATGACCTGGTCGAGCATCTGGCTTCGCAAGGCGAGAAGGTGGCCCCGCAACAGGTCTATCGCTCGCTCGGCCGGCTTTGCAGTGAAGGTGCGGTGCGACGCATCGAAAGTCTCCATGCCTATTGCGCTGGCGGCGAAGATGGCGGGGCTATCCTCTATTGCGAACGGTGCGGTGCTCTCAGGTTTCCGTCCGTCGCCCACCTTGCCGACGCCCTGCGCGAACATGCGCAAGGTGCCGGCTTCAGCACTTCCCGAGCCGTGATCGAGCTTTGCGGCCTGTGCGAACAATGCTCATCCGCGCCGTCGGCTTGGGAGGAGTATCAGTGAACGCCCTTCTGCAGATCGACGAAGTCAGCCACGATTTTGGCGGGCCGGCACTGTTCCACAATTTCAGCATGACCCTGCCCATGGGCGGGCAATGCCTGCTTGTCGGGCCTTCGGGCTCGGGCAAGTCAACGCTTATCAACCTAATCTGCGGGTTCCTGAAACCGCGCAGCGGTGAGATACGGATTGCGGGGGAGGCCATTTCGCAGGGGGCGGAGGCGGCGCGCGATGCCGTGCGCAAGCGGCATGTCGCGGTGGTATTCCAGTCGCTGCGCCTCGTTTCGGCGCTCAGCGTCGCGGGGAATTTGCAGCTGGCGGCCCGGCTTGCAGGACGCGCGGCTTCGCAAACGGATATTGCGCTCCTGCTGGATGAGCTGGGCATTGGGGAGAAAGCCAACGCCCGGCCCCACCAGCTTAGCCAAGGTCAGGCGCAGCGTGCCGCCGTGGCGCGCGCACTGATCGCACGGCCCAGCCTGCTGATCGCGGACGAACCGACATCGGCGCTAGACGATGCCAATGCCGCCAGGGTTGCGGACATGCTCCTGCGCCTTGCCTCCGATCACGGGACGGGGTTGCTGGTGGCAACGCATGATGTCCGCCTGCGCCCCTTTTTCGACAAGGCGATCGCGCTCGAGGGAGTCCCGGCATGATCAGGCTGGTGCTTGCCTATCTCGGCGAAAATCGCCTCACCTCGGCGCTCAACGTCATACTCCTGGCGATCCCGGTCGCCATGCTGGTGCTGCTGCTGCAATTTGCAAGGCAAAGCGAGGAGCGCTTCCTGGCCGGAGCCGAGGGGATCGACCTGGTCGTGGGCGCCAAGGGATCGCCGCTACAGCTGGTCCTGTCGAGCGTCTATCATCTCGACCGGCCGACCGGGAACATCCCGCTGGCGGAGCTGGAGCGCTTGCGCAGCAATCCACTGGTCGCCTCGGCCATCCCCCTTGCACTCGGTGACCAGTTCGACGGCTTCCGCATCGTCGGCACCGAGGCAGCGCTGCTGGAGCTGTACGACGCGCATCTCGCCCGAGGCCGGCCATATGCCCGGCCATTCGAAGCCGTGATCGGTGCCGAGGTCGCGCGTACCACCGGGGCACGCATCGGCCAGCGCTTCGTCGGCAGTCATGGACTGGCGGCAGGCGATGAAGGTGAGGGTCACGAGGCAACTCCGTTCGAGGTGGTCGGCATCCTTGCGCCGACTGGCAAGCCCGTCGACCGGCTGATCCTGACCAGTGTCGAAAGCGTCTGGGATGTCCACGGCATCGAGCATCATGACGAGGAGGCCGGTGAGGGCGGACATGAGGACGAACACGCTCATGACGAGGCCAAGGAAGGCCTCCATGAAGGCGAGGCCGAAATCACCGCCATCCTGCTCAGCTATCGCAATCCTTCAGCGGCAGTCAGGCTGCCGTCATACATCAATCGCGGCACGAACCTCCAGGCGGCTTCGCCAGCGCGCGAGAGTACGCGCCTGATCCTGCTGTTCGAGCCGGCGATCCGCGCGGTGGGCGCCTTTGCCCTGCTACTGGCGATTGCCGGGGCACTGGCGATTTTCATCAGCCTGTGGTCGACCATGCGAAGCCGCCAGCCGGACCTTGCACTGCTGCGTGTGATGGGGGCCAGCAGAGGAGCAATCTTCCGTACGGTCCTTCTCGAAGGCGTCATGACAGCGGGGCTCGCAGCCCTCGCAGGGATCGCCTTGGCGCATGCGATGCTGTGGGCCGCCAGCCGAGCCTGGCAAGGCGTGTCCGATGCCGGGATCGTGGCCGGGCGGATCGGTGCGGGAGAGGGCGTCCTTTTCCTCGCAACGCTCGCGGTCGGCACGCTCGCCGCACTGCTTCCCGCATGGGGCGTCACCCGATCCCACCTCGCCCCGATCCTCCAGCGCAACTGAAAGGAGAAGTCATGAGAAAGAAGCTGATTGCGTTTGCGGCGCTCCTCCTGTTCCCGGCCCTGCCTGCCGGTGCCATCCAGCTGCAATACCTCCAGCGGACCGAGCAGGAGGATATCTGGCAGCCCGCAGCGACTCCCCCCGGAGGCACCTCCTGGCGGGTGCTGGAAGCAACGCGGGAGATCACGCGAACCGATGCCGAAGGCTACATCATCTCGCGCCCCGAATTCACCGACCATGTCCGCAGGCTGGAGGGGCAGCGCATCAAGGTGGCGGGCTGGATGGACGCATTCGAGCCGGGCCGCCGACAGACTCATTTCGTCCTCCTGGGATATCCGCCCGGCTGCCCGTTTCATTGGCACGCCGCGCCCAACCAGTTCATCGAGGTCAAGGCCAGCACGGCCTTTCCCTTGAGCGATGAGGGGCTGATCGTGGTCGAAGGCGTGCTCGAACTGACCGGCGAAGACGAGAGCGGGATTTTCTACGTCCTCAACAATGCGAGGCCGGCATGATGGCCGCCATGTAACGTTACAGCCCCGCGCCATAACCGTAATTTACCTATCGAAGCGCCCCGCTTCTGCGATCTCTCCGCCTGACCGGGGCCTGCCTCCACAATCCGACAACGATCGAAAGGCGCACAAAGAATGCGTGCAACTGCTTGCCATATATCCGCCACTTCCCTGCTTGCCATCGCGCTGGCGCTGCCTACGGCGGCAGTTGCACAGGATAGCGAAGAGCCAGGCGACCGCATCATCGTGACGGGCGAGCGCGAGCAGGCTCTGACACAGGAAAGTCCGACCGGGAGCCGCCTCGGCCTGTCGATCCTCGAAACGCCTGCGACGGTCAGCGTGGTTGATGGCGATGACATCAGGGCGCGTGGCGATATCGCCATCGTCGATGCGGTGTCGCGAGCGCCCGGTGTCACCAATGCGGGCAATCCCGGCAATGCCGGCCTGACCTTTGCGGTGCGCGGCTTCAGCGGCCAGGGTTCGGTGCTGCAGCTCTATGACGGCGTGCGGCTGTTCCCCAACAATGGCTCGATTTCCTTTCCCTCCGACCCGTGGAATGTCGAGCGTATCGAGGTGCTGAGCGGTCCGTCATCGGTGCTGTTCGGCCAGGGCGCGCTGGGCGGTGTCGTCAATGTCATTCCCAAGGGGCCCAATTCGGAACGCTACGAGTCCGATGCGGAGGCAGGCTATGGCTCGCAAGATACCTGGCACGTGGCGGGCGGGGCCGGCGGTCCGCTTGGCGACATGTTCGCCTTCCGCGCTGATGTGAGCTACCGCGAATCCGACGGCTTCGTGGATCGCGGCGAGAGCGATAACCTAGCGATCTCGGGTGCGCTCGAGTTTAAACCGAGCGAGGATTTCTCGCTCACCCTGCGCAACGATTTCGGCAATGCCAACCCGACCAAATATTTCGGCACGCCTTTGATCGACGGTGAACTGGACACGTCGATCCGCGAGGAGAACTACAATGTCGGCGATGCCACCATGCGCTATCGCGACAACCGGACCGCACTGAAGCTGGACTGGCAGGTGAGCGATACGGTCAGCATCGCCAATACCGCCTACTACATCACCAGCAACCGCAAGTGGCGCAATCTGGAAACCTATGCCGATGCAGGCGAGGGCCTGATCTACCGGGCGGACAATTACGGCATCATCCACGATGTCGATCAATATGGCAGCCAGGGCCATGCCGCGCTGGCGAGCACCTTTGGAGGCGGTGTCTCCAATGACCTGCTGATCGGCTATGACGTCAACTATTTTGAGCTGAACTACTCGCACCAGTTCGCTTCGGAGTACCAGGAAGACCTGGTGCCGGTCACCGGCTTCGATCCCGGACTCTTCCTCGATACGGTTGGTCTGATCCCGCGCTATCATACTGATACCATGACCTGGGCGATCTATGCCGAGGATCGGCTTGCGATTACCGAGCAGCTGTCGCTGGCCGCCGGCATCCGGCATGAGGAGAACAAGGTCGGGCGCTGGAACTGGGTCTACGACGATAGCGGAACGACGATTGTCGGGGATACGCCTGCGCTCAATGGCGGAGCGGATGCCTACAAGAAGCTGTCCAGCACCACATGGCGCGTGGGCGCGGTGTACCAGCCGGTGGAGACGATCTCCCTCTATGCGCAATATGCGACTGCGGTCGATCCGCTGGGCACGCTGACGACATTCTCGGGCTCGGCCAGCCAGTTCCAGCTGACCTATGCCGATGGCTATCAATACGAAGCGGGGGTGAAAGGCCTGTTCATGGACGGTCGCGGCAGCTTCACCCTTGCTGCCTATCGTCTCGTGAAGCAGAACCTGTTCAGCCAGACGGTGCCGGGCGGTGCTATCGAGCAGGTCGGCCAGCGCTCCTCGCAAGGTATCGAGGCAAGCCTCGACCTCGCGCTGCCGGCCGGTTTCGGCTTTTCCGCCAACGGTACGGTGCTCGATGCCAATTTCGACGAGTTCGATGGGTTCGAGGACAACACCCCTGCAGGCGTTCCGGAAGCGGCGGCCAATTTGGAATTGCGCTGGAATGGCGGAGACCGCTTTTCGGCCCGCGCCAATTTGCGCTATGTCGGGCGCCGTTTCACGGACAATGCCAACGCCTTCCGCGTCCCGGCCTATACGGTGGTGGACCTCGGCGCATCCTATGCGGTGACGGATAACTTCGCGGTCGATCTCAGGCTCTACAACCTGTTCGACGAGGATTATGCCTTCAGCACCTATGGCAATGAGCAGTGGATCCTCGGCCGCCCTCGCTCGGTCGATGTCACGCTGCGCGCCAGTTTTTGACCCGTCCGCACGATGTGGCACAGGCTCAAGCGCTGGCTTTACCTCACCCATCGCTGGATGGGGATCGCCACCTGCCTGCTCTTCGTCCTGTGGTTCGTATCTGGGCTGGTCATGCTCTACGTGCCGTTCCCCTCGCTCGAGGATGAGGAGCGGTTACAGGGCCTGACGCCCATTGCGTGGGAGCAGGTCGAGCATGGGCCTTACGATGCGGGCCGGGAGCAGGATCTGCGAGAGATCGTGCTTGAAATGCGGGACGGGCGGCCGGTCTGGCGGCTCTTGCCCTGGGATGCCGATCCCTACGCCGTCTGGGCGGACAGCGGGTTGCCGACCGCTACTGTCGACAGGCTGGAGGCACAGCGAATTGCCGAGGGGTTTGGCAAGGAGCCGGTGTCTGCAATGCGCCGCATCTACAATGACCAGTGGAGCGTGCCCGGCGGCTACGATGTCCATCGCCCGCTCTGGAAGGCCGAACTGGCGGGAGAGGAGGGCCGGGTCCTTTATGTCTCATCCACCTCTGGCGAGGTTATACTCGATACCGATGCCAAGGAGCGGTTCTGGAACTGGCTAGGCTCGATCCCCCACTGGCTCTATCCACGCGCCCTGCGTGAGGAGCAGCCGGTATGGCGGCAGGTCGTGATGTGGGTGTCGGGACCGTGCATACTTGTCGCGCTGACCGGGACATGGATCGGCTTGATGCGCCTGAGAGCGGGCAAGAGGCGCTTCAAGGACGGTGGGATGACACCCTATCGCGGCTGGATGAAATGGCACCACGTTTCGGGACTGGTCGGCAGCGTCTTCCTGATCTTGTGGGTCTTCTCTGGCTGGCTGTCGGTTGATCCCTTTCGCCTGTTCGCAAGCGAAGGGATTTCTGCGGGGGCCTATCGCGAATATGCGGGGACCGATCGCTTGCCTGAGCCCGACCTGGCGGAGTTGGCGCAGCTTGGGCCGGTAGCGCGGCAAGTAGTGGTGCGTTCCGCAGCCGGACAGGCAGTGCTCCGCATTAGGGAGCCCGATCTTGAAGACCGCGTGATCGATGCCGCGATGCTTGGCGCGCTCAACGTGAACGAAGAACGGATCAAGATTGCTGCGGCCAGGCTGGTTCCCGGAGCGGAAATCTCCGCCACGGAGACCCTGACGAAGCCCGACTCCTATTGGTACGCAGTTCGCGGCGAGGTGCCCCTGCCAGTATTGCGCCTGCGTTTCACCGATGAGGCACAAACCTGGGTGCATATCGATCCGGCCACTGGCGAACTTCTTGGACAATCGGATACTCGCCGCCGAACCTATCGCTGGCTGTTCGACCTGTTTCACCGTTGGGACCTGAACCTGTTCTTGAGGGCTTCCCCCTCTCGCGACCTGCTCATCTGGGTAATGTCGATCGCCGGGCTGATCAGTTCGGTGACTGCCGTGTATATCGGATGGGTGAGGCTACGACGTCAGCGGCCACGACCGCAGTTGTGAGGCAACCAGCGGGCGTATCTGCGCAGGGAAACCCCCAGGCGGCACGCATTCTTGGCTAAAGGGTTAATAATACAGAAAATCATCCCCCGATGGGGAGATGCTTTGTGTGCCTGCCTCGCCGGAATGGGAAAACGCTTGCAACCAACACCGCTCCAGCAAGAGCAAGCACCAAGTCGATGGTCCAGGATACCGCATCGGGTCCGCTGGCTAGCAGGATGTGAACCAGCGCCAAGAGCAGCAGCAGCGCTCCGCTCGCACCGCGACCGAGCCTTGAAATTGTCGGGGCGGGCAAGGCGGCAGCGGCAGCCAGGGACCCAAGGCTTATGCCGAGCCAGACCATGACCGCAAGATCGATAGCCAAGCCCGGTGCCGCCACCGTGGACAGGGCAGCCGCAGTCAGTGCCAGCGGTTGTCCCCACACGAACGCATCCCAGATACTCTCCCAGCGTTCGGCTGGCCTGCCCTGGTCGCGCTTGCGGGCCAGCCAGATATTGACGCCGCCCGCGGCAAGATAGGTCAGGCCGAGCCCGAGGAGGCCGTAGACGATCTTTATGACGCCGCCACCGAACCAGCCGAAATGAAGCTGACCGAGGCTGCCGAGAATGCTTTCGCCCAGTGTGAAATCCTCAGCGCGTTTTGCATAGTAAAGCTCGCCCGAGCGGTCGAAGGCGAGCGAGTCGGCGGCTGCGAGCGCCCCGTCATACCGGATGTTGAACAAGGCCGCGCCGCCCTGTTCGGTTGGATGCTCCATGAAGATACTGGTGAGGTGGCCGCCCGAATCCGGCAATTGCGCAAACATCGGGAGCAGGTCGAGCGGATCGGCGGCGGCCGGGTTGTCGATTGGCGGCGAAGGCTGGAACAGCGCGTAGATCTTGGCCGTGTCGCCCTCGAAAACCGCCATCCCGAGCACCCCGACGATGATGGTTGTGAGACCGAGGAAGGCCCCGCTGAGCGACAGGATGACATGGAAGGGCAGGCCCCAGACACCGATCCGGTTGTGCAGGTCGGCCTCCTGCAGGCGCCGGGACCCGCCCAGCCGCAAGTGGAAGGCATCGCGAAAGATGCGCGGATGGGCGAGGATACCGGAAATCAGCGAGGAGAGTAGTGCGACGCCTGTCAGCCCGACGAGGAACATGCCCCAAGTCCGCGGCAGGTGCAGGTTTTCGTGCAAAGCGACGATGAAAGTGGACCATTGCCCATGCGACTCCGTCACCAGTTCCCCCTGCGTATCGGCGAACCAGATGCGATCTTCCTCGGCATCGGTCTGGATACGCAGCCTGGGCAGATCGCCGGCAGGCATGGTGATGAAGACGTGTTCGAGCCCGCTTCCCGCCCGGGCGACGGCGCTCTCATATGCGCTCTGCACCGCCTCGGGAGAAACGCTTTCCACAACCGGTGCATTGGCATCTTCCCAGCGCTCGAATTCGTCGACGAATACCGATAGCGTGCCCGATAGGCAGACGATGTAGATCACTGCGGCAAAGGCCAGTCCCAACCCGCTATGGCCTTTGAGAACGGCGCGCACGAAATCGGCGGGAATGCGAGACATCAGCGGCTTGCGCTTTTTCGGAAGAGCGGCGCTCTTGCTGGCGGTCATGTGAAGCCTTTCATGATCGATGCGCCGAAGCCGAAGATCGCAACGCCGACCAGCACGGTAGTGGCGCGCAGGATGCGGCTGTCGGCAAGCGTCCATGCCATCGCGCCACCCCAGGCGATGGGCACGATCATCCCTCCGACCACCAGCCGCGTTTGCGGCTCGCCGGGGACCCAGACCGCGTAGCAAATGCCAAGCCCCATTGCCGAGATCATGCCGACCGGCCCAGCCAGCAACCAGCGCAGTACACCGCGCCAGGTGGTGGAAAGCCGCTCGGCCGGCTCGGGCGCCAGGCTGCTGCGCCCGGACTTGCGCTCGCGCAGCCTGTAACCGCTTGCAACGACGAGAAGCGCTGCCACGCTGGCCAGGCTAAGCGCGATGAACGGCCCGCGCGCTTCGCCCAGCGCGAAAGCGGGCAGGATCAGGCATGCGCCCAGCAGTGCCCAGCCAGCAAGGCGCCACTGCGGATTTCCGGCCTTCGCCTGCCACGAGCGCCGTAGCATCCATGCCGCCGCGCCCGTGCCAGCCAGTATCAGCGCCGAAATCGTGAGGAAGGCGAGGTCGGTCAAAATCCGGCCTCGAGGATTACGCCGACTTGGCGCGGTGTGCCGATGATCGCGTAGTTGGTGACCGAGTTGACGTATTGGTCATATTGCTCATCCAGCAGATTCTTGGCGTAGAGCGAAAGGCTCCAGTAATCCGCCTCATATCCGATCCGGGCGTTGACCAGGGTTCTCGCGCCCACCAGGCCATCGGCCTGCGGATGGGAAACATCGGTGAAGACGGCGCTACGATAGCTGGCATTGAGATTGGCGTTGAAGCCCCCGCCGAAGCGCAGGTTCGCGCCGCCCGCAAGCGTCCATTTCGGCGCATAGGGAAACTCGAGCCCGGACAGGTCCGTGATCGAACCGACGTCGGTTATGAATTCGTCGAACTGGGTCCTTGTGTGGCCGACGGAGGCGTAGATATCGAACGTGTCCGACACGTCATAAGCCGTTTCGACCTCGAAGCCATAGACATGGGACTTGCCGGCATTCACCGTGTGCGCGTCATAGGTGCCATTGCCGAAGTTGGCGTTGGTCTGCTGCTCGGTCCAGTCGATATAGAAAGCGTTGGCATTGACCGTCAGGCGATTGTCGAGCCAGGCGGAACGCAGCGACAGTTCGTAATTCCAGGTATATTCAGGATCATAGGCGAAGAGCTGGGAGCGCGCCGTGTTGAAGCTGCTGCCGCCCGAACGGTATCCGCGCTGCACTACGAAGGCGGTGGACAGGTCGGGCGTCCAGGCCATTTCCATGCCCGCCTTGGGCAGGAAGGCATTGAATGTGCGCGTACCCGCCGGTGCCGAACCATTGGCATCCGTGACAAGGCCCAACACAGCGGCATTCACACCGGCAAAAGCCGGAGCGAGCGGGCCGTAAGCTGCGGGATCCGGCAGCGTGCCGACGAAGGTCGCAATGGCCTCGCCGCCAATACGATTGCGTTCACGATCGTAACGGAAGCCGCCCAATAGCGAGAGCCGGTCTGTCAGCGCGAACCGCGCATCGGCGAAGACGGCCATCGTTTCCACCTTCGAGGGGAAATCGGACGTGTAATCCACAGGGATATACGGCAGCGCATCGACATAGAGTGCGGCGACCTGCTCGGCAGTCTCCTGGCCGAGTGATCCGGCAAGCAAATTTGCGATCGTTGAGCCTGGCGTCTGGACCAGCGTCACCTGATGCGACTGCCTGGTCCTGTCGCGATGGTTGTAGAATAGTCCGACCAGGCCGCTGAGCCGCTCGCCATCATAGTTGAGCCGCAGTTCCTGGGTGAAGATCTCCTCGGCGCCCGAGATATCGCTATAGGCCAGGCTTTCCGGCGAAAAATCGCCGTCATACTTCCGCACATAACCGGTATCGCTATAGGTCCCCAGGGCATTGAGTGAGAAATCGCCCCCCAGGTCATAGCGCAGATCGAGCGTGACCTGATCGTGATCGACCACGCTGCTATTGGGGAAATCCGATGAGTTCGTCGGGTTCTCGAAATAGTCGCCCACCGACCTGTCGGTGTAAACGAAGACATAGCCGCCTTCGGTTTCGAAGTGATGGTAGGTGAGACGCGCTTCGAACTCGGGCAGTGCCGAGGGTGTCCAGAGCAGCTTGCCACGGATCGAGGTGGTGTCGGTTGACGCTTCGGGCTCGTCGCGCGTCACATTGTGGATATAGCCGTCGGAATCGCGCTTCTCGCCCGATATACGGAAGGCCAGCTCACCCGGCACGATGGGGCCACCGCCAGCAATCGCGAAGCGCGTCGTGTCGAAGGAGGAAACTTCCGCGCTTCCGCGGAGGCTCCAATAGAATGTCGGATCCTGCGTTCGGATATGCACCGCGCCAGCCAGCGCGTTGAGGCCCTGGATCGTCGACTGCGGCCCGCGAAAGATTTCCACCTGCGCCACGTCCCACAGATCGGTGGGACCGTTCGATAGCACCTCCTGCGGCACAGGCGCACCGTCGACGAATACTGTGGCCGTGGAACCGTCACCACCGCCGGAAACTCCGCGCTGGTCGATCCCGCGGATGGAAAAGCCCGACGCGCCGTAGGTCTCCGAGAGGTTGGCGGTGCGCTGGTAGATTTCCTGGATCGTCTGGACATTCTCCTGCTCGATCCGCTCGGTCGTGGTCACCGCGACGCTGGTGGTGGTCTCCTGCAGGGACCGCTCAGTCTTTTCGCCTGTCACAACGATCGTGTCCTGAGGCGAATCGTAGGCGTCTTCCCCATCCTCAGCCGACGCAGCGGACGGCGCAATTGATGACAGCGCAAGCGCGCTTGCAGAGATGAATAGCTGGTAGTGTCGCATTTTACCCCCTTGTGACGGCCGGCCACTACAAACGGTGTTAATGCGAGTCAATTGCAAATAGTGGCGGGTTGCCTTCGGGCTTTATGATCGTTGACAGGGGCTGGGGGCCAGCCTAACTGCTATTGAAAATGAGTCGCAATAGAATATAACGATCTTCCCAAAGGCAGGCTGCTGACATTGTCCAATTCGAATGACCTTGCCGGGATTGGCGCAATGCGGCCCGCGATCCGTTCAGCGGTGACAGCATCTGCAGCCGGCGAGGGCGTGGGGGCGAATGGCTCGGCTCGGTCGGCACGGGCCAGCTTCTGGAAGCGCCAGTTGCGGCAATGGCACTGGATCAGTTCGGCGCTCTGCCTTGCGCTTGTGATGCTGTTCGCGGTGACCGGTATCACCCTGAATCACGCCGGGTTTTTCGAATCCGAAGGTGTGAGCGAACTCAATGAATTTGAGCTGCCGCCCGCAGTGGTCGAGCAGTTAGCGGAAATCGAAACCGAAGCACCGCTTTCGGACGACCTTGCCTCCGCCATTCGCGAAAGCACCGGTGTCGATCTGTCGGGGCATCTGGCGCGCAACGAATATGGCGAGATGGTGTTCGACCTTGCCCGGCCGGGTGTGGACGGCAACCTGGTCCTCGATCTCAATGAGGGCCGGGCCTATCACGAGGAAATCGACCGTGGCACCGTCGCCATGCTCAATGACCTGCACAAGGGCCGCAATGCGGGGCCGGTCTGGTCGCTCCTGATCGATCTTGCGGCGGTCTGCTTCATCATCTTCGCGCTGACCGGCTTTGGCTTGCTGTGGCTGCAGGCGCGCATGCAGCCATCGACCTGGCCGCTGACCAGCTTCGGCGCGGTCCTGCCTGTCATCGCCTATCTTCTCTTTGTCCATTTATAGGAGCTGAGCACCATGCGTCCGTCACACTACCTGGCCCTTGCAGCCATCGGCCTGCCTGCGCCGGCCCTGGCCAATAGCGGCAGCGTCTCGATCGAAATTCCGCGAATGTCGGTCAATACCTATCGCAAGCCCTATGTCGCCGTCTGGATCGAAAACGAAGGCGGGCAGCAAGTAAAGATGGTGACGGTCCTGCACGATCAGGCGCGCATCGGGGCGCGCTGGCTGCCGGACCTCAGGATGTGGTGGCGCAAGGGCGGCCGCGCGATGGACATGCCTTCCGATGGCATTTCAGGTCCCACCCGGGCTCCCGGGCGGCACACGATCCCGCTGCGCGGGCTGGAGGGACTTGCGGCGGGCAATTATTCGGTCGTCGTCGAAGCTGTTCGCGAGAATGGCGGGCGGGAACTGGTGAAGGTCCCGTTCAGCCTGACGCCGGGCAGGGCTGCCAACGCATCCGCCAGCGGCAGCAGGGAGCTTGGAGCTGTCAGCGTCACCGTCCGGCCCTGAAGACTATGCCGCAAGTGGTTTCCAGCGCTGCACCTGCGGCGGAGGGTTTGCTGTTCCTGCCGCCGGTCTTGGCTCCGGTTGATCGTCTGCCTTCCGGCGAGGAGATCGGTTTCGGCGGCCGTATCTTCGGCACGACCTGGTCGGTGCGGATGGTGATGCGCGATGACGCCAGCGCGCTCGAGCTGTTCGTATTGCGCGGACAGCTTCAGCGGGCTTGCGAGGTAATCCTTGCGCTCGTTGACCAGCAGATGAGCCCCTGGATCGCGGATTCCGATCTCAATCGCTACAACGGGCTTCCCGATGGCGGGGCGCTGGCACTGCGCGAACCGATGCGCGCACTGGTCGGGGATGCGCTGGTGCTCTGGCAACAGACTGGCGGCCTGTTCGACCCGTTTATCGGCGAAGCGACCGATCTGTGGGGCTTCGGACCGGTCGCGGTTGGCGATGGCCTGCCGGATGCAGGGGCGTTGAGTGCAATCCGCTCGCTCCGCCACGGCGACCGACCTTGCCTTCAAGGCGACGAGCTCATCCGCAAGGCCGGGTTCCAGCTCGATCTGTGCGGCATTGCCAAGGGTTTTGCCGTCGACCTCCTGATGGATCGATTGCAGGCCGAGCCTGGCGTCGCATCCGTGCTCGTCGAGATCGGCGGCGAGCTCAAGGGATGCGGCGTCAAGCCCGATGCCATGCCGTGGTGGGTGGATCTGGACTGGGCGGAAGACGCCGGTGAACCGCGCATGCGGTTGGCTCTCCACGACTGGGCTTGTGCGTCATCGGGCGTTGCCCAGCGATCATTCGTCCACGGCGAGCGGCGCTATTCCCATGCGATCGATCCGGCGACCGGTGAGCCAACCACGAGCGACCTGGCTGGCGTGACCGTCCTCGCCCCTGAGTGCTGGCGTGCCGATGCCTTGGCGACAGCGCTGCTGGTCGCCGGGCAGGAAGGCGCCCTGGCATTGGCCAATCGTCTGGCAGTTCCGTGCCTGCTCATTCCCAGCGAGAGTGGGGAGCGACCTGTTTGCAGCGCCGCTATGCAGGACTGGCTGGTCGATGATTGATACCCTTGCCGGAGTTTCCGGTGATCCCGTTCATTGGGCGATCTCGCTCGTGCTGGTGGGGATCTGGCTGCTGATATGCTGGCTCTGTTTGCGGAAGCCCGCCGAGCAATCGATCGACAAGGCGGAGTGCCTCGTCGTCTTCGCCTCGCAGACCGGGCATGCCGAGGACATTGCCCGCGCCACCCATGCCCGGATCGCTGCGGGCGGCCGACCAGTGCAATTGCTGGAGGCCGACTGCCTGACCCCAGAGCTGCTCGACGCCGCGCGCAAGATCTTCTTCATTCTGTCGACCACCGGCGATGGCGATGCGCCGGACAACGCCCGGGCTTTCGAGCAAAGGGTTCTTTCGGCGGATGCCGACCTTTCCGGCAAAAGGGTGCTGCTGCTTGGGCTGGGCGACCGGCGCTACAGCGACTTCTGCGGTTTCGCGCTCAGGGTGTGGAACTGGGCGGAGCGGTGTGGCGCGCAGCTTCGCGTGCCGCTTGTACCGGTGGACGATCTTGCCCCCGCCGATCTTGCGCGATGGGACCAGCATTTGGGTGAAGAGGGATATCCACCGGTTCCGGCGGCGGAAGACCGAGGGCAAAGCTGGCAGGTCATCGAGCGCAAGCAGGTTGCGGACGCTGCATTCGGTCCCGAGGGCGAGCAAACCAGTGACGGCCTCTATCGGCTGGCAATCAAACCGGAAGCCGGGGGCAGGCCGGAATGGGACATAGGTGACCTTTTCGAGCTGGAAACGCCCGACGGCCATTTCCGGGATTATTCGATTGCGAACCTGCCGGGTGCCGATGAACTGCTGCTATTTGTCCGGCGAGTGGTGGAAGGCGGTGTTGCCGGTCGTGGATCGGGCCTCCTGACCAGCATCGAGCCCGCCGCATCCAATCAGGCCGCATCCAATCACGCCGGGTCGAATTTCACCGGGCGAATTCGCCAGCACCGTTCGTTCAGGCCACCGGCAGGGCAAGGGTCCTTGCTTGCGGTTGGTGCCGGGTCGGGTTGGGCAGGGCTGCGCCCGCATATCGCGCAGGCGATAGCGCAGGGCAGGCGATGCTGGCTCGTCTTTGGTGAGCGCGAGGCTGGCCAGGCAGAGCAACTCTTCGCCGAAATGCGCGAATGGCATGAAGACGGACGTTTACAGCGCCTCGACCTCGTCTTGTCGCGTGGCGGAGGGCCCTATGTCCAGACGCTGCTTGAGGACAAGGCGCGCGAGGTCGCGGACTTCCTCGATGGCGAGGGCTGCGTGGTGCTTTGCGGGCGACTGGCCATGGGCGAGGCGTCACTTGCCGTCCTGCGTGCCTCGCTTGGGGCGGAGTGGCTTGAGCAAGCCCAGGCCGATGGCCGGCTGCGCCACGACTTCTACTGAATGCACGGCCGCGATGATTGTTATTGCAAACGTGTCGCAGGATGATAATAGCGAATCGCTAATGCGAATCGATTGCATTAATGGAGCTGTGGATTACGCGCTCCGACAGTGAGGGTCGAAAAAAGGGGGTCTTCGTGACTGCAAGTATGAGTTCTAAATCCGTCCTGCGCGTCTCTGTCGCAATGTGCGCTGCCCTGTCATTCCATGGCGCCGCCTATGCCCAGGACGCCGAAGAGGGCGAGGAAACGGAAGTTGCAGATGGCGAGTATCTTGGCACGATCGATATCGGCGAGAGCACGCGTGCCATCCAGACCGGCACCGCAACGGCGACGACGCGGATCAACCGCGAAGAGATCGAGGATCGCCAGGCCAATACGATTGCCGAGCTGATCGATACCGTTCCGGGCGTCACGCTGATCAACGGAGCGACCCCGATCGGATCGGGCATCAATATTCGCGGGTTCGGCGCGAACGGAACCTATGGCACCGACCAGAAGGTTCTGATCCTTATCGATGGGGCCACCACGGGATCCGAGGAACTCTATCGCATCGGGACCCAGCTGTTCACGGATCCGCTGCTGTACAAGAGCGTGGACGTCATCCGCGGTACGGTCGGGAGCTTCGAATACGGCTCCGGCGTGATCGGCGGCGTCGTCCGGCTCGAGACAAACGATGCCTACGACGTCCTTGGCGGGCAGCCGGGTGTCGGCCTGAGCCAGGTGCTTGGCGGATTTACCAACGGTGATGGCTGGTCCACCTCCACCACCGTGGCTGCCATGCCCAGCGAGAATGTCGAATTCCTCGCCAATTACAGCTATCGCGAAGGCGGGACGCAATCCGACGGCAATGGCGATCCGATCGAGAACAGCGAATTCGAACTGCCCAGCTTCCTCGTGAAGGGTGGCGTCCACTTCGGGCAGGACAACGAGCACACGATCGAGGCAAGCTTCAGCCAGAGCGAGACTTCCGAGCGCGACAAGCCCTATGACAGTTTCGGCACTAGCGGCGGCGCGTTCGGCAATGTCGATCGCGACACGACTTCCAAGACCTTCGTTGCCGGATATTATTTCAACCCGATCGCGAATGACCTGATCGACCTGAGCCTAGTCTACTCGTTCTCGGACCAGGACATCGAGCAGGAGTATGTCGAGGGCAGTTCTCCCTTCGCGCCTCCGGGCGGGTTTGCCGTTGTCAGCGCCGATCACAGCTATGAAACCTCGAAGGTCACGCTGAAGAACGGCGCTTTGTTCAGCACTGGCGGCGTTCGCCATGCCCTGCGCATCGGCGCGGAATACATCCACAAGGATCGCCTCGACGCGAGCTCCGCGCCGGGCGGTACCGACGATCGCCTGGCTGCCTTTCTGGTCGACGAGCTCAACCTCTTCCGCGGCTTCACGCTGACGCCGGCGATCCGCTACGAGACTTCGAGCGTCGAGGGCATCCTCGATGATGGCAGCGCCGTGAGCTATGACAATGACGCCTTCATGGGCGGCGTCTCCGCTCGCTACGAGTTGCCGTTCGGCCTCGCCGTCTTCGGAAGCTGGGCGCACACCGAAAGCCTCCCGATCCTCGATGATCTGGAGAACGAAACCTACATGACGCAGCCGGAGCAGGGTGAAACCTGGGAAGTCGGCGCCTCGTTCGATCGGGTCGGGGTCTTTACCGCGAACGACCGGGTCGCGCTGAAGGTCAATTACTACGATACGGAATTGACCGACAACACGTCCTATTCGGGTGTTCTCGAGGTCTATCTCGAAGGGTTCGAGATCGAGGCGTCCTATGCCACGGCAAGCGGCTTCTATCTCGACTTCAATGGCAACATTGTCGATGGCGAGCGCCTGCGCACCAGCGGCGTGATCGATGACTGGACCAACCTTCCCAACAACACATACCGCCTGGCTGCGGGCAAGAGGTTCGGCAGGACGTTCGATATCCGGTGGGAAGCATATGTTTCCGAGGATCTGACGACCCGCACCGGCAGCATCACGGATGGGGTGACGACGTATGAATCGTCCACGGTTGAGGGCACCAATGTGCACAACCTGCGGGCTTCCTTCACGCCTGATCTGGACTTCATCGACAACCTGACCCTGCGTGTGAGTGTCGAGAACATCTTCGACAAGTTCTACACGGACGGGCTCGCTACGAGGCCGGCGCCGGGCAGGACGTTCAAGGGGTCGATTTCGCTCCAGATCTGACCTGGCGGCAAACGGGCCGCCCGGCGGGTGGCCCCGAGATTGAGGCGAGCACGATGTACGCTGATCCGTACACAGGATGGACAAGGCAGCAGGCTGTTTCGGCGGCCGTGTCCATCCTGCTCAATCTGGCGATCTTTGTCGGCTTCGCGTGGTTCACGGGGATCGGCAGCGCGGTTGTGCAGCGGGGTGCTGCGCTGGCCGTGTTCAACGTGGGCCATCAAGGGGAGGTCGAGGCCGAAAGCCCGGTCGAGGAAGCCTCGCCTCCGCCTGCCTCGCAGTCGGCGCAGGCCGAGGCACGGAAAGCCGTGGAGCCTCAGGAACTGGCGCTCCTGACCGAGCCGGAACTGGTTTCCGAAGACGCGGCAGAGGCCGATGAGGAGGTAGCTCCAGAAGTGCTTCATCCAGCGGAGCCCCTGCATATCCCGACCAGAAACCGGCTGGCGCAACCGGTCGAGAGGGTGAGGATCGAACCGGCCCGACAGCAGGCAAGCGTCCCCGCCGTCGCCTCAAGGGGCGGCGATGCACAACCAAGCTCCAGCACGGAAGGCGATAGCTACGGGGCGTCCGTCAAGCAGCATCTCCTGCGCTTCCGGAGGCAAAACACCGTCGGTCCCGGTTCGGCCTTTATCCACTTCACGGTGCTTCTGGACGGCAAGGTCAACGGCGTCGGTGTGGCCCGGACCTCGGGTTCGTCCCGCTTTGACCGTGAGGCGATGCAGATGGTGCGCCGCGCCGTTCCGTTTCCGCCACCTCCCGACGGCGTGAGGCGCCGGTTCAACTTCGAAATCACGGGCCGCTGAAGTGGGCCTTCCGCAACAACAATCAGTCAAGAAAGAGGGATGACATCATGAAGAGGAATACTGGCAGTCTGCTCCTGCCGACATGCGCGGCAGCTGTCCTGGCGGCAATGCCGGCCAGCACCGCATACGCACACACGGCCTACATGCTGCCCAATGTGTTCGTGGCGAACCTTGAGCAGCAAATCACCGTGCAGAGCTCGTTCGCGGAGGACTTCTTCCGACCCGAGGTCGCGGTGGATTCAGATGATTGGCACGTGGTCCTGCCCGATGGCTCGCGGGGCGAATTCGAGAATGTCGCCCAGCACAGGCAGATCGTCATCCTCGAAAGCCCGATAGAGGCGGAGGGCACCTATCGCTTTACCTCGGGCGTTCGCCACGGTCGCAAGAGCACGCAGGCCCTGGTGAATGGCGAATGGGAAACGGTTCGCGGCGACGAGATTCCTGCCGAGGCAACGGAAACGCGCACGAGCCAAACCGAAACCGTCTCCGATGTCTATGTGAGCAAGAAAGCGCCCACGCGCGCGCCGGTCGATGTCCGGATCGGGCGCCTTCTGGTCCAGCCGCTGACGCATCCCAGCGATGTCTACCTCGACAGCGAGTTCGAACTGGCAGTGCTCTTCGATGGCCAGCCCATGGCGGGGCACGCGGTCTCCATCGATCGTAGCGGCTCCGAATATGATGAAGAGAAGTTTCACGAGGAAATCACCACCGGCGAAGACGGCCGGCTATCCCTCAGCTTCGACCAGCCCGGTATCTATGTCCTGATGACGCGGCACCGTGCCGACGCCCCCGACGGGGCCGAGTCCGACATTCGCAGCTACACCACTTCGCTGACCTTCGAAGTCCAGCGCTAAGCCATTCCAGCACGAGAAGGATAGTTCCCGATGAAGAATATGTTGACCAGTGGCATGGCCGCGATCGCCATGATGTCCCTTTCCTGCGCTGCCACGGCGCAGGATGGAGGCGACGATCAGCAGGAAGAGGCGCGCAACAGCGACGGCGGGCGGTCGACTGCCCGTGGCCACAGCAAGGAAGCCTTCCTGAACTCATACGACACCAATGAAGACGGAACGGTATCTTCGGAAGAGTTCATGGCCCGGCGAGCCGAAACCTATGAAACCTTCGACCTGAACGGCGACGGTATGGTTGCCGAGGACGAATATGTCGATGAGTACAAGTTCCGCCTCGACCAGCAGCTTGCGGAACAGCGTGCGCGGCAGATCCGCCAGGCGCATGTTCGCTATGGCGTGCTCGACACCGATGAAAACGCCAACATGACGCTCGACGAGTTCAACGAGTCCGGAAGCCGGATGTTCAGCCGCCTCGATTCCAACGAGGATGGCGTCGTCGACCAGCGCGATACGGCCGAGCATTTCTGACGCCGGTCCTCCGACGGGCAAAATGCCTGCGCCTGTACGTTGGTGCAGGGCAGCACAGGCAGTCCGGGCGGTGAACCTCTCACCGCCCGTTCTTGTCTGCGGGAGGATGATGGCATTCGCGAATGTCCGGGCAGATCATTCAGTGCATTTACACGCGAAAATCCTCAATAAGCCATTGCTAATGAAAATGACTCGCATTAACATCTCCTGGAGTAAAAGGAGGGAGCATGCGGAAAATCTCGTTTCCTGGTGTTTCAATGGCGGTGCTGGGGGAGGTCCCCTTGCTGGCAAACGACAACGCGATATCTCACACTCATGCGGAGGCTTTTGCTGCGTTCGTGGCCTTGGCGCTGTCTGGGATTAACCCCGCCTCGGCACCATTGTGAGGGTGGTGCGCGAAATTGCGGGCGAAGGCCGGGTTGGGCTGATGGGCATCTCTCCCCGCTCCACCAGTCCAGCTCGGCCCGGCTGCATCTCGCGTTCCCGCATTTTTGGTACGTTGCTCGGGCGCTTCATGTCGCACAGCCCATGGTGCTGGACATGACCGTTCGTCTTTCCGGGGCCGGTGGCTGTTCGTCGCTCTATGCCGGATCCACCGTGACCGAACGCGAGTGCTGTCCGGAATGCGCCAAACTGGCGCGGATGATCCGCCAGATCCAAGATATGCGAAATGCTCTGCCTCGCAGCAGCAGGAGGAAAGCCGTCCATGTATGAGTTTGTCGACAGCCCGCTATACAGGCTCGAGCCTGGTGCGCGGTTCTTCATATGGTCAACGCGTGAATGGATGAACGCTGCGAGTTCCCGTCGATGTGTTTGCGGTGTGATCGGCGGGGCCTTTGCTGCCCACGGGGTAGGTGAGGCCACGGATCATTTCCATCTCGCCATGCGCACGATGTTCCAGAACGCGCTGGTTCCGCTCTATTTCGGTTGCCGGAACCGGGAGACGGTGACCGAGCACGAAGCCGTCCTGCTTGCTGCCCTTGGTCATGCGTCTGAAGGGGTTGAGCCGGTCAAGGAGGTGGCGCGCGGGCTCGTGCATGCCGATATGGCGCCGGTTCTCGCACATGCATTGCGATCGGTGGCCAGCATATTCGATCAGGCCGGGCGTTCGTTTGGTCCGGTCCGGCACGGATTGGACAGGCCCACAATGCGCGAGCGGGTCGAGCGCCTTATAGCGAATTTGCCTCCGTCACTGAAGCATACTGCCCGCTTCCGCGCGCGGGGTGCATCGGAGGGACCGGATCATGTATGAATGGGTCGACCGTTCTTATGACGATCTCGAAGAGCGGCCGCAGCTGATCCTATGGTCGATGCGTCGCTGGTGGCTCGATACGGCTGCCAATGGCTGCGGTTGCTCGCGGGTTGGGCCGGTATTCCAGAGTGTCGGCATGATGGCCGCCCTGCCGTTCTTCCAGATCATGATGCTTTCGCTTCGTGACACCATGGTCCAGCCCAAGCGCTTGGGACGAGAAAGCGTGTCCGAACAGGAAGCCGTTATTCTCTCGCTCTTGTCCTTCCCGGCAAGTCGCGACCCGGAAGCCGTGGCAGGCAGGCTTTCGGGTCTTGTCGCGCCTGCGAAGAAGCAGCGGACGGCAAGGGCGATAGCAGGGTTTGCAGCCAGATTTGTACCTACCGGGCTAAGCGGCTGGAAGCCCGATGAAGAAAGCAAGATACGATGAATGAACTGGTTCACCAGGGCTTTGCGATGGAGCCGACAGGGGCGCTGAGCGTCGAGGAAGTTCGCTGGGTCCGCCATTGGAACGAGGGGTTGTTCAGCTTTGCGATCACGCGTCCGCGAAGCTTCCGCTTCCGTTCCGGCGAGTTCGTGATGCTGGGCCTCCCGGGCGATGGCCGGCCGCTATTGCGTGCCTATTCCATCGCTTGCGCAAGCTATGCCGAGGAGCTGGAGTTTCTTTCCATCAAGGTGCCCGATGGGCCTTTGACCTCGCGGCTTTGCCATATCAAGCCGGGTGACCGCATCTATCTTGGTCGCAAGCCGACCGGAACGCTTGTGGCCGATGCCCTGAAGCCGGGCAGGCGGCTGTTCCTTCTTTCCACCGGCACCGGCCTCGCGCCTTTTCTCAGCCTGGTCCGTGATCCCGATATCTACGATGCATTCGGCGAGGTCATCCTCGTCCACTCGGTGCGCCGGGTTGCCGATCTGGCCTATCGCGACGAGCTGGAGAGCCACCTGGCGGGCGATCCGCTGGTGCAGGACCAGGCACTGGTGCAGTTCCACTACATCCCCACCGTCACCAGGGAGGCGTTCCATACGACGGGACGCATCGATCGCCTGATCGAGAACGGCAAGCTGTTCGAAGGCGTGACGGGCGCTCCCCGGCTCGACCCGGAAACGGACCGCGTAATGCTGTGCGGTTCGATGGAGATGAACAGGCATTTCGCCGAACTGCTCGAAGGGTGGGGGTTTCGTGAGGGGGCGAACAACAATCCCGGCGATTTCGTGATCGAGCGCGCATTCGTGGACTGACGATGTATCACTCCGTTCCCCGTCCCGATCCCCAAGCGAGTGAGCTGCCCTTGCTGGTCAGGCTGTTCCGGGCATGGACGAGTGCGCGCCTGCTTGGCGACAATCCCTTGCCTGAAATGGCACGGGTGACGGGCAATCGGATGGAGACGCTCACCCTGGCGTCCGCCTGCGACAGCTTCTTCGCGCTTACGGAGGCCTGCATCGAGCGTCGCCTGATCGCGGGAGGAGCGGGGGATGCACACTTGTCCGGTGACGAGGTTGCATTGCTGGAGACGATCCGGGAGACGCCCCTGCTGACTTCGCTTGGCCCAAACTCGCGGGTGCCGCACGGCCTGCCCGGCGCATTGCAGTGGGCGGCCATGTCCGTGCTGCAGGCACTGGGCGAGGATGGGTGGGAAATCTCGCGCAAAGCAGGAGTTGTCGAAGGACCGGTGCAGACTTGTCCCTTCGCGAGATCTCCGCATCGGATTGGGCGGGCGGCCTGAGTGCGCGTAATGGAAGAAGCGATCGATCTGGAAACATTGTGCCAGCAAAAGGGGCTGCGAATGACGGACCAGCGCCGCACGATTGCTGCCGTGCTTTCCAAGGCCAAGGATCATCCCGACATAGAGGAAATACATCGACGCGCGGCGTTGCGTGACAGCAGGATAAGCCTCGCGACCGTCTATCGAACGATGAACCTGATGGAAGAGCTCGGTTTGGTCGACCGGCACGAATTCGGCGACGGGAGAGCGCGTTTCGAAGCGGCTCCCGACGCGCATCACGACCACATCATCAATGTGGAAACAGGAGAGATCGTCGAGTTCGTCGATCCCGAACTCGAGATACTTCAGCGACAGATCGCCGAACGCCTGGGTTACCGTCTCGTCGATCATCGCGTGGAGCTGTTCGCGGTCAGGCTGAACCAGGATGAATAGGCCTCGCGGATAGGCGATCCGTAGCGCGGGCGTTTGGCACTGACGCAAACCGCAGTTGCACTCGCCTTGAAGCGCCGGGAGGAAAGTATGTGCTGAAGTTATTCCGACGGGTAGCGCTTGTCGAAGGCATGACGACGATCCCGCTGTTCTTCGTGGCGATGCCTCTCAAATATGTCTGGGACCATCGATTGACGCTGAATCCTCCAAATGATCCGGAGCATTCCCGCATACCAATTACCTATCGGCATTCGAAACTTGCGGGCGCGAGGGTTGACCCGACACCGCGATAGCGCGCCTGTTTCGGATAGGGGCATAGCGGGCGCTGCATTTCGATTTCCGACGGGTCGGCAGTGCTGAACCTCGTGGCGATGATCTCTTCGGGCGCTTCCCCGCGCTCGGTCCAGGCGATGAGGGCGGAGAACATGTCGTGACGCGGGTCGTCGGACGGGGGAAGGGGAGGGATGCCCAGCGTGGCGTTGAAGGCATCCGGGCCTGTCCCGCCGCCGCAATGCATGACGCCGGGTGCGAGGTAGAGGCGGGCGCTTTCCGCCATGGCAGCTTCACCGATCCCCGCGGTTTGGCGATTGAAGAAGTCGACCGACTGGCCGGGCGCGACCAGCGTGTCCGCCAGTCCGTGATAGATCATCAGCTTGCGCCCGCGCGCCGCGAATTCGCCCAGGCTTCCCCGGGTTGCATCGTTGACGATCGGGCCGAGCCGGTCGTGGACGAGCGGCATGTTGCGGTGGAAATCGAAATTGCGCCAATCCCAGCTGGCGCCATGGACCCATTTGAACAGGCCGGAAAAGGGCGGCTGATCGTTGATGGGCGTCTGCAGGAAGGACCAGCCGAACAGGCCCGGAACCTCGCTGCCCGGCAGCCAGCCGTAATAGGCAGGGCTTCCATCCGCATTGGTGGGGCCGGAATAAAAGGCGCGGGCCGTCGCGACCTCCTCATCGGTCAGGCAGCTGTCCGAGGCGCCCGCCTGGCATTGCAGCACACCGGGATCGAAGTCGCAGGCCATCGGATCGGAGATGAAACTGTCCCCGGCCAGCGCGTGTCCCTGCGCCCAGCATGTGGAGATGGCCGCGCGGTTGAGCAGTTTGAGCTTGGTATCCGACAGGAAGCTGCCCGGTGTGCGATGCGCGGCGGCATAATCCCACAGCACGGCAGCATGGCCCCAGGTCCGATGAATGACGGGAGCGCCGACCAGGATTCCGTCATAGTCATCGGGGTAGAACATGGCCTCGATCAGGCCCTGCTGCCCGCCGGTCGAACAGCCGGTATAGTATGACCGTCCGGCCTCGCGTCCGTAAAAGGCGCGGGTGATGGCCTTGCCGGTTTCGGTCATCACATTGGTGGAAAGCCGACCCCAATCGCGCCACTTTCGCGGGCTTCCGATCAACGCATCGCCTTCGAGCGGGGAGGCAGGGGCCGTCCCGGCATCTGTGGTGGCAGTGGCAAAGCCGCGCCGCAGCCCGTCCGCCATGCCGGAATATCCGGTGGTGAAGGTGCCGGCGAAACCGCCGCTGCCATTGCCGTGGAACACGCCTTCCCAGCCCTGCAGGGGCAGCCAGATCTCGACGCCGATATCCGAATCCGGGGCGGAGCGTACGCGGGCGACGACGCGGCAGAAGGCGGGATAGCCGGGCGTATCACCCATCAGGCTGCGCTGGTCGTCCTGCGCCGGAACGAGTTCTGCGCTTTCGATGACCGCATCGTCGAGGCGCAGGCCGGAAAGGGCGCTGCAATCCTCAGCGCTCCTCGCATCTCCCGATGCTTCATGCGCCGCCACGGTAGATGGGGCAGCCAGCGCGGCTGCCATGGCCGACAGGGCGATCAGCGTCTTCGTTCCGGTCATTTGCCTATTCCACTCCTTCAAGCGCGCCTTGTTGCCACGTATTTGCCTGCGAAACATACCAATCCAGCACTTCGGGGTTCTGGGTTAGGTTGCGATCGATCACCTTGGCCAGCGGCCAGCCCGAAAACAGGCGTTTGATCGGCAGTTCCTGCTTCTTACCGCTCAGCGTACGCGGGATGCCCGGCGCTGCGATGAAGTGATCGGGAATGAAGCGCGGGGAAAGCTTTTCGCGAATGGCCGAGGAGGCCGCCGCCATCATTCCCTCGTCGAGCGAGCTGTTCGCGGCGGGCACGACGAACATGAGGAGCTGGCTATCGCCGCCTTCCACCTCAAGCTCGATCACCAGCGTATCTTCCACGCCATCGATCGTTTCGACCGCCGCATAAATCTCTGCCGTTCCCATGCGCAGGCCGTGGCGGTTGATGGTCGCATCGCTCCTGCCGGAAATCGCGCAGCTGCCATCGGGGTGGATGGTCAGCCAGTCGCCATGGCGCCAGATGCCTTCCCATTCCTCGAAATAGGTCGAGCAGTAGCGTTGGGCCTCCTCATCGCCCCAGAAATAGAGCGGCATGCTGGGGAAGGGCTTGGTGCAGACCAGCTCCCCCACCTCGCCGGTCACCGCTTTGCCATTCTCGTCCCACGCCTCGATCGCGGCGCCAAGGTGACGGCACTGGAGGCGGCCCGGCGTGGGCGGCAATTCGCGGTTTCCGGACATGAAGGCGGCGGCGATATCGGTTCCGCCCGATATGTTGCACCACCAGATGCCGGGCTTGCCGATCTTCGCGAATTCGCTGGTACCCCACGCTTCGGACGGGCCGTCCAGCACGGAGCCGGTGGTGCCCAGCGCACGGATCGCGGAAAGGTCGCCCGTCTCTGACAGGACGAGGCCCTCCTTGCGGCAATTGGCGTAGAAGGCGGCACCAGCACCGAACCACGTCACCTTGTGGCGCGCAGCGAAGGACCACAGCGCGTGCCAGTCCGGCTCCTGCCCGGTGCCCTTGGGCGCACCGTCATAAAGGCAGATCGTCGTGCCGCTCAGCAGCCCGCCGACCTGCACGTTCCACATCACCCAGCCGGTCGAGCTGTACCAGTGGAAGCGCTCGCCGAAATTGTTCGCGGAATAGCTGGCGCCGAGGTCGAGATGCATGTTTCCGACATGGCCGGTCAGGATCACCCCGCCATGGCCGTGGACCATCGGTTTGGGCGGGCCGGTGGTGCCGCTGGAATAGAGGATCCAGAGCGGGTGTTCGAAGGGTACGGCCACGGGCTCGAATTCAGCGACGGCCTCGTCATCGTGTGCAATGGCGTCGGCGAAGGAAATGGCGTTGGCGACTTGGCCTGCCGCATCGCGCGAGCGGACGATCATCACGCTCGTCACCGTGGGGAGGCCGGCCAGGATTTCGTGCACGGTGGTCGACCGGTCGCGCGGTTTGCCACCGTAATGTACGCCATCGGCGGCGATCAGCACCTTGGGTTCGGCCTGCCGGAACCGGTCGAGCACGGCGGGCGTGCCCATGTCCGGGGCGCACATCGTCCAGACCGCGCCAAGGCTGACGCAGGCGAGCATGGCGATGACGGCCTCGGGGCCGTTCGGCAGGTAGGCCGCAACCCGGTCGCCGCAGTCGACGCCATTCTCCCGCAAGGTGAGGGCGAGCGAGGCGCTGCGCCGCCTGAGCTCGCGCCAGCTGATCTCCTCCACCTCGCCCCGTTCGTTCTCCGCGATGATGGCGGGCTGGCCTGCCGCATCGGCAAGCTCCGCATGGCGAAACACTTCGCGCGCGTAATTGACGCTCGCACCTTTGAACCAGCGCGCGAAAGGCATGGTCCCTTCGACCACCTGCTGGAAGGGCGTGGGCGAGCGGACGTCGAAATAGTCCCACACGCTGCGCCAGAAGCCGTCGAGGTCTTGCGTCGACCATTCCCACATCGCCTCGTAATCGGCGAATTCGAGGTTGCGTTCGCGCTTCAGCCAGTCGCGATAGAGGGCAAGCCGGGGGACGAATTGCGGGTCAGCGATATCGGCCATGCGTCAACTTCCGTCCCAAGGGATCCTCCTGAATATTCGTCCGGCGCGACATCGCGCGAAGTCGGGCAAATCCAGCATTGCGGGCGGCGGAAATGAATGACCCGTCTGACACGGGGATTTGATGGGAGTGACTTGATGGGCGTGGCGGGCCCCTAAGGCTCGATGATCCTCAGCGGCCGACGCTCCGCCAGCAGCGCGCTGGCATTGGCCATCCGGCCTGCATCGCCAATGTGCTGCGCGCGATAGTCGGACGGGCTGGTGCCCGCCCAGGAGATGAAATGGCGCGAGAAACTGCCCGGCTCGCTGAAGCCCAGCAGCATGCCGATCTCCTGTATCGGCAGGTCGCTGGCGAGCAGGTAAGCGCTGGCCGCTTCACCGCGCAGCCTTGTGCGCAGGTTCTGGAAATTCTCGCCTTCCTGCGAAAGGTGATGGCGCAGCTGCCGCGGGCTGGAGGAGACGCGATCGGCAACCTGCTCGATGGTCGGAAACCAGCTGCCGAGCCGCTGCAGGTCGATGATCGCCTTGCGGGTACGGGTGGTCCAGTCGGGCGGGCGGATATCGGCCGCGAACCAGTCGGGCTCGGTGGCGCAATAATCCTGGTATTCGCGTACCGAGCGGCGCAGCAGCGGGCGGTTGAGGTCACGCATGTCGTAGGTGAGCATGTCCTCGGGCGCGCCGAAGGTGACCGGGCATCCGAACAATGCGGACGGGTCGAAACGCTCCGCATTTCCGGGTTCGGAGACGGACAGGCCCTTCATCTTGAGCGGCCGCCCGATCAGCCAGCCGAAGAACTGGTAGATCCAGATGAAGCGCACCCAGACCAGCATGGCCCGGTTGACGCCCGGAATTGTCCGATAGGCGCAGGCGTGGCGCAGCGCGCCGCAAGCCTCGGGAAACAGCTGCGCCCCCACATCGGGCGTCATCGCATTGGTGAAGCGCACGCTGAAGCGGATGGCTTCGCCCAGATTGGCCGCCTGCAACAGGCACAGGATCCGCTCATCCTCCAGCGCCAAGCGTGAGCCCTGCGGAAGGAAGCCGAGATAGACATCGTCGAGGGCGATCTGGACCTGCCGCACCAGTCGGACGAAGTCGCGACCGCCGATGGCGATGGCGGGATCGTTGAGGATGGCAGGGTCGATCCCGGCGGCTTCGAGCAATTTATGCGGGTCATGGCCCTGGAGGACGGCCCCTTGCAGCAGCTCGCCAATGGTTGCCCCGCCAAGGCCGTGTGCAGGCTCGACCAGACCGGGCGTAGAGGCCGCCAGGCATGGGGTAGGCATCGCTTGACCCATTATCGGCACCCGCCCCGATGCGAGGCGCAAGCGGCGGTATCCGCGTTGAGCACTATTTCTCTCCCTATTGCGGACGAGGCCGCTGCCAAGGCTTTGCTGGCTTGATGCAAGGCATAGGTCCGGGCTATTGCCCTGTTTAGTGCTTCGGCGGACATGATTGTGTCTTTACCGGACAAGTAGGGGGAGAAGGTTCCGGACATGGATGTCGATGCGCAGAGGGGCGGGACACCCACGGTTAACGCCCGCGCCGGTTTCCCTTCGCTCAACCAGCGATCCTTCGCGCCCTACAAGCTGACCACCGTGATCGACGTGGTCGCGGCGCGTGGCATTCCCGCGGAAGTGGTGCTCGACCGTACCGGCCTCACCGAGGAAGAGGTGCGCAATCCGCACACCATGACCTCTATCGGCCAGTATCTGACAGCATGCGAGAATATCGTCGCGGCAGGGGCGCAATTCAGCGATGCCTTCGCCATCGGTGCGCGCCTGCACCTCTCCGCCTATGGCATGTATGGCTATGCGCTGATGTGCTCGCCCAGCATGCGAGACTTCTTCGACTTTGCGGTGCGCTACCAGCCGCTCGCCACGCCGACGCTGCGGCTGGGCTGGCGGATCGAGGGCGACTACGCCGTCTGGGCCTTTGGCGAGATCTATCGAGACGCCATGAGCAACGAATTGCGTACATTCATGGTGCGCCAGCAGATGAAGATGACCTTCACCCATATTCGCGACACGGCAGGGGTGGACAACCTGCCGGTGCGCGCCTGTTTCGGCTTACCCGACGATGGCCGGTCGGCCGAGGACGGGCAGGCGCTGTCCTGCCCTTGCCTCTATGACCAGCCGGCGCATGAACTGCACTATCCCAAGGGTATCCTCGACCAGACGCCGGAGCTCGGCAATCGCCTCACCAGGGTAATGCTGGAAGAGACGTGCGACCGGCTGATCGGGCAATCGACGGCGTCTTCGGGGATTGCGGGGGAGGTCTACCAGTTGTTGTTGCTCGCCCCCAATCGCTTTGCCTCCATGGCGGCCATTGCGAAGCAACTGGGCTTGCAGGAGCGGACCTTGCGCCGTCGCCTTTCCGCCGAGGATACGAGCTATGCGGCGATCGCCGACGATGTGCGCCGCAAGCTCGCGCTGGAATATCTGCAGACGACGGGCATGAGCGTGGAGGACGTGGCCTGGAAGGTTGGCTTCAGCGATGCTGCCAACCTGCGCCGCGCGATCCGCCGATGGACCGGCAAGACGATCAATCAGGTGCGTTCCGGCGCGGATTGATTGCCGCATCAGCGCGCGTCACTTGCGTCAAATCCGGGCGTTATTCGCGTCATGGTCAAGCGGCCAGCGATTGGACATCACCGCATCGTGAACGCCTTCGCATCCGGCGTCCCGGCAAGCGCTCGGGCATTGGCTGGAAAGCGTGGCGGCGTTCGAACCCGCAAAAGCGGGAAGGATAATTCGGGAGGGAACTTCGATGGCTGCTTCTTCAAAATTCGGGACCGGAATTGCGTGTTCGGCGGTGTCCATGCTGGCAATGGCGCTGTTCGCCGCAGCGCCTGCCCATGCGCAGGATACGGACGAAAACACCTCGGCCTCCGCCAGCGAGGATGACCGGGAAGAATCCGTCATCATCGTGACGGGTTCCAGCATCCGTGGCGTGCCGCCGACCGGATCGAACCTGATCAGCATGTCGCGTGACGAGATCGAGGCGGTCGGCGCCAATACCACGCCCGAGCTTCTCGCCGCCGTGCCGCAGCTCAACAGCTTCAACACCGCACCGCGGGCAGCGGGCGGCGGCCCCGGTGCCTTTGCGCCCGGCCTGCGCAGCCTGCCGGCATCGGCGACCCTGCCGCTGATGAATGGTCATCGCCTTGTGGCGGGCGCGGTGAACCAGACCAATCCGGATTTCCCATTCCTTCCCGAACTGGCGATCGAGCGGGTAGAAATCGTCGCCGACGGTGCCTCTGCCATCTACGGTTCTGACGCGGTCGCGGGCGTGGTGAACTTCATCACTCGCACGCGTGCTTCGGGGATCGAGGCTTCGGTGCGCTATGGCGTGGCGGACGATTACCACACCTTCAGCGCCGGTGCGCTGGCGGGTCAGGACTGGGGCAGCGGCTCCATCCTCGCGGCTTACCAGTATAGCGAGAACGGCAATATCATCGGTTCCGATCGCGACTATCGCATCGTCGATCATACGGCAGAGGGTGGTGTGGACACGCGGACGACCTATTGCCCGTCGCCCAATGTGCTGGTCGACACCACCTTCTATGCCGTCAATTACGCGGCGCCGGAGCTTGCTCCCGGCACAGTGAACAAATGCGACAATGGCGCGGTGGCGGACCTCGTCCCCGCATCGCGTCTGCACAGCCTGTTCGTGACCGGACGGCAGGACCTTAGCGACAATGTCATGCTGTGGGCCGAGGCGCTCTATTCTGATCGCAAGGACACGGTTCGCGCGGCGCCGCCTGCTGCGACCGGAGCTTCGGGCGGTGTGATCCTCTACAACCTGCCCGGCTTCGCCAATCCCTATTTCCAGACGCCGCCGGGCACCGGTGCGACAACGGAATTCGTGCAGTTCCGCACCGACAGTCTCTATGGCGCCGACCACATCGAGAACCTCTACCGGGTGAAGGCGCTCAACTCCTCCGCCGGTGTCGATTTCGACCTGGGCGGCGACCTGTCGCTGAGCGTCTACGGTACCTATGACCGCGCCACCAACGGCTCCTACCTGCCTGCGATCGACCCGGCGGCGCTCGACGCCGCTGCGATTGCAACCACGCTCGAGACCGCGCTCGATCCCTTCGGCAATGGCACCTCGCCGCAGGTGGCCGCTGCCATCATCGACTATGCCGGCGACCTTGCGATCCGCCAGCAGACCTATCTCGGCGCGGCCAAGATCGACGGGCCGCTGGCGGAGCTGCCGGGCGGCGAGCTCAGGATCGCGGTGGGTGCGGAATATCGCGGCGAGACCTTCCGCCAGCGCGGCATCTATGGCGGTAGCCCGGTGCCCGAGGATCTCGATCGCAATATCAAGTCGGTCTATGGTGAGTTGTTCATTCCGCTGGTGGGCGCGAACAACGGTGCACCGCTGTTCCGCAGCCTCACCCTGTCCCTGTCCGGACGCTATGACGATTACAGCGACTTCGGCTCCACCACCAATCCCAAGATCGGCCTGACCTGGGGCGTGGCGGACGGGGTCACCCTGCGCGGCTCCTATGGCACGTCCTTCCGCGCGCCGGGCCTGCGCGATGTCGGCGCGACCGTCGGCGCTTACTACTTCAACGCTGCGGCCATCGCGGGCAGCGCCCTTCGCGACCCCGTGCGCGGCGCGGCGCAGGTGGATTCGGTCATCCTCTATGGCGGGAACACCAACCTCCAGCCGGAAGAGGCGCGGACCTTCTCGCTCGGGGCGGATTTCCTGCCGGCCTTCCTGCCGAACCTGCGCGCCAGCGTGACCTATTACGACATTCACTACACCAATGTGATCGGCACGCCGGGAGGCTCCATCGCCTTCACCGACCCGACCTTCGCATCGGTCGTCTATCGCGATCCTTCAGCGGCGCAGATCGACGAGCTGCTCGCCATCGCGGTGCCGGTGAATTTCGTGCCCGACACGCTGCCGACGATCGGCAATCTGCTCGATTTCCGGCAGGGCAATTTCGGTGTTCGCAATACAAACGGCCTCGATTTCGACGTGACCTATCGCCACGATACGAGCTTCGGCAGTGTCTTCGGCGGCATTGCGGGCAATTACATCTTCAACTTTGATACGCAGCTTTCGGAAACCGCACCTGTATCGGACCAGCTGATCCTGGGTGTGCCCAAGGCGACCCTTCGTGGCACGCTGGGCATGCAGGCCGGGGCCGTGAATGCCGTGGCCTTCGTCAACTATCGCGACGGGATCACCAGCCTGTATGCAACACCTACCGGCACCGCCGAATTCGATGCGGACGCCTATGTGACCGTCGACCTGCGCCTGTCGGTCGAATTGCCGGGCGACGGGCTGGCCGGTGGCACGCAGATCGGCCTGCAGGTCAACAACCTGTTCGACCAGGATCCGCCCTATTTTCCCGGCGGCGACGGGATTGGCGGCACCTACAACCCGATCGGACGCTACGCGGCGCTCAGCCTGCGCAAGGCCTTCTGATCGCTGGCTCGCGGTCGTAGTCGAAGAATAAGGGGAGAGGGTCGAGATGCAGGATGGCGCAATTGCCGGAAAGGTGACGGAAGAGGGAGCGGCGGTGCCCGCCCGCGCGGGGCTGACGCTGGGGATGCTGTGCTTCGTCTATGTCCTCAACTTCCTCGATCGCCAGCTCATCTCGATCCTCGCCAAGCCGATCCAGGACAGTCTGCAGATCAGCGACGGCCAACTCGGCCTGCTGACGGGGTTCTACTTCGCGCTGTTCTACTGCTTCATCGCCATACCGATCGGCTGGCTTGCCGATCGCACGAACCGGGTGAAGGTCCTGTCGCTCGCCTGCGGGATCTGGAGCGGGGCGACCGCGGCTTGCGGCATGGCGGGAAGTTATGGCCAGCTGGCCGTTGCGCGCATGATGGTGGGCGTGGGCGAGGCGGGCGGCGTGCCGCCTTCATATGCCATCATCTCCGACACCTTTCCGCGCGAGAGGCGGACCACGGCCATGGCGATCTTCAACCTGGGGCCGCCGATTGGCTCGGCCATGGGGGTAGCCTTCGGGGCGTCGCTCGCCGCCGCGTTCGACTGGCGCGTGCCCTTCTACATGGTCGGCGCAATCGGTGTGGTGACGGCAATGGTCGTCTACCTCGTCATCCGCGAGCCCAAGCGTGGCGAGGCCGATGCTTTGCCTGTTGCGATTCCCGCCGACGCTGACACACAGGGTTTCTTCGCATCGGTGGCTGAGTTCTTCCGCAACCCGTTGCTTGTGATGGCCTCGCTGGCGAGCGGGGCGGGCAATTTCATCACATACGGCCTGCTCAATTTCACCACACTCTTCCTCATGCGCGAAAAGGGCATGGAGCTGGAGGAAGTGGCGATCTGGTACGCGCTTGTCGTCGGTATCGGCATGAGCGCCGGCATCTATGCCTCGGGCAGGCTGGTCGACCGCTTCGCCGCGCGCAGCAAGAGCGCCTATGCCACGGTCCCTGCCGTCTCGTTGGTGCTGGCGCTGCCCTTCTTCATCGGTTTCGCCTGGGCGCCGGGCTGGGAGCTGGCGCTGCTGTTCCTGCTGGTGCCGATGTTCCTCAACTCCTTCTTCCTGTCGGCCACGGTCACTTTCGTGCAGGGCGAGGTCGCCCCCGAAAAGCGGGTGATTTCGGGTGCCCTGCTGCTGCTGGTAATGAACTTCATCGGCCTCGGCCTTGGCCCCACCTATGTTGGCATGGCGAGCGACTATTTCCGGCCGACCTATGGCGACCACGCCCTGCAGGCCGCCTATTACGCCCTGGCGCCAATGTACCTCATCGGGGCGGGCCTGTTCATGGTACTCGCCCGCATGATCCGCCGGAGCGAAGCCGCTGAGTGAGCAGCCGGCCTAGCGTGGCAGCATGACCAGCGCATCGCCCAGGCCGGAGACATAGACGGGTCCGTTGCCGGGCGAGAGGATCACGCCGGTGAGGATGCCGGGCATAGGTCCGGACATTTCCGGGCCGAGCAAGGCCTGCGGGGATTGTCCTTCGTCCAGCAACCGGCGCCATTCGGCGGCAATCTCCGCACTCGTGTCGGCGCTGGGGGCGAAGACCTTCCAGCTCTCCCCGCTCTCTGGATCGACCAGTACGACCTCGTTGGCGATGGGTGAGGTGACCCACAGGCGTCCATCCTCATCCAGCTCGACATTGTCCGGGGTCGTCACATCGGCGATGACGCGCTGTTCGCCCAGTCTGCCCGCCGCGACATCGATGCTGAAGCCGAGGACGCGGTTGGCCAGCAATTCATTGACGTAGAGCGCGCCGCGATCCTCATCCAAGGCGATACCGTTGGCGAAGTGGAGGCCCGACAGCACTTCCTCTGCGACCGGGTCATCGTTGGCCAGCTCCTCGGCGGAGAGCCGGAACAGCGCACCATCGCCCATGCGCGTGAAGACGGCTTCGAACATCCGCTCTTCCGATCCTTCGCCACCGGGGTTCTTTGTCGACTGGGTGAACCAGATCGTGCCGGAGCTGTCGCGCACGGCGGAGTTCACGCCGTAAGGATGGTCGTAAATGAGGGTGATCTCGGCTGTCACGCTATCGACGCGATAGATCGCACCGGTGAAGATGTCGGCGACCAACACATGCCGGCCATCAGGCTCGAAGGAAATGCCGTTGGGACCACCCCTGTCGGGAGAGGGCGCGCTTTCATAGCCTGCCGCCGCGAAGTCGCCGAATGGGCTCGTGCTACCGTCGGGAGCGATCTCCAGCAGGCCATGCTCGAAATCGCCGACCAGCAATGTGCCATCGGGCAGGACCACGCCGTCTTCCGCATGGGTTAGCCCGCCATTTTCGGGAAACAGGCTCGATTGTTCCAGCGTCCAGACCGGCGGTTCGAACGCTTCCGGCGCCTCCGCCTCGCTGCAGGCGAGCAGCCCCAGCGCCATCATCGAAGTCAATGCAATCTGCCTCATCCCGTCTCCCCTTTCCTGGTGACAAACCGGCCTGAACAGGGGCAGTCGCCCTGCAGCCGATTGTCATTGCACTGTTCCGGCTGCACCCATGTTTGGGTCTGTTTTCAGGCCGGATCAACTTGGTGGCTTGCCTAACATCACCGGCTCTGGCATTCAACTAACTCACAAGTTAGTGAATAACTTGGAACGGGAACAGGATCGCCGCACATCCGGGGAAACGGATGGCGGTTTAAGGAGGGGGAGAGCCAGGCAATGGCCGAAGTGCAGTCGGTGGGCGAGGGGCAGGAGCCCAAGCCGCAGAATGAGAAGATGGTCATTGCGGCCTCGTCGCTCGGAACGGTGTTCGAGTGGTATGATTTCTACCTTTACGGCCTGCTGGCGACCTATATTTCGCGGCATTTCTTCTCCGGCGTAAACGAGACGACAGGCTTCATCCTGGCACTGGCGGCCTTTGCTGCCGGCTTTATTGTCCGGCCCTTCGGTTCGCTGGTATTCGGCCGCGTGGGTGACGTGGTCGGGCGCAAGAACACCTTCCTCGTCACCATGGGCCTGATGGGCCTTTCCACTTTCGCGGTGGGCTTCCTGCCCGGATATGATTCGATCGGCATTGCCGCGCCGATCATCCTCGTGGCGCTGCGCCTGCTGCAGGGCCTTGCGGTCGGCGGCGAATATGGCGGCGCGGCGATCTATGTCGCTGAACATGCGCCCGAAGGTAAGCGCGGCCTGTTCACCAGCTTCATCCAGACGACGGCCACGGCAGGCCTGTTCTTCTCGCTGCTGCTGGTGATCGGCCTGCGGTCGACCATGGGCGAGGATACCTTTGCCGAGTGGGGCTGGCGCATTCCCTTCCTTATCTCGATTTTCCTGCTGGCCATCTCGATCTGGATCCGCCTGCAGCTGAACGAGAGCCCGGTCTTCCAGAAGATGAAGGATGAGGGGCGCACCTCCAAGGCCCCGATCACCGAGGCTTTCGGCAACTGGAAGAACCTGAAGCTGGTGCTGATCGTGCTGTTCGGCGCGGTCGCGGGCCAGGCGGTGATGGGCTATACGGGCCAGTTCTACACGCTGTTCTATCTCGAGCGGATCCTGAAGGTAGAGCCAGCGACGGCGAACGTGCTCATCATGATCGCGCTGATGATCGCCACGCCCTTCTTCGTGATCTTTGGCTGGCTGAGCGACAAGGTCGGCCGCAAGCCGATCATCATGACCTGCATGGTCCTCTCGGCGCTCTCCAGCTTCCCGGCCTTCAAGGCGCTGACCTATTATGGCAATCCCGAAATGTCCGCCGCCGTGGAGCGTGCGCCGGTCGTGGTGGTCGCGCCCGAAAGCGAATGCGCCTTCCAGTTCGACCCGATCGGGAAGAATACCTTCGACACGACGTCCTGCGATATCGCCAAGTCTTTCCTGGCAGGCGCTGGCGTGAACTACAGCAACAGCGATGCCCCCGCCGGTTCGGGTGCGCAGGTCATGGTAGGCGACGTGGAAATCGTGGCGCCAAATCCGGCGGGTCTCGGTGCCGAAGCCAAGGCCGTCGCCGTGGCCGAGTTCCGCCAGCAGGTGCAGGCCGCGCTCGATACGGCGGGCTATCCCGCCAGTGCCGATCCGGAAAAGATCAACCGGCCCATGGTCATTATGGTGCTCGCCTTCCTGATGATCCTGGTGACGGGCACTTACGGGCCGCTGGCGGCGCTGCTGGTTGAGCTGTTTCCGGCGCGCATCCGCTACACATCGATGTCTTTGCCCTATCATATCGGCAATGGCTGGTTCGGCGGGTTCCTGCCGACCATGGCCTTCGCGATGGTGGCGGCGACGGGCAATATCTTCTTCGGCCTGTGGTATCCGGTGGTGATTGCCGGCTGTACTGCGGTGATCGGCATCCTCTTCCTGCCGGAAACCTTCCGCCGCAAGATCGATCACTAGGCGAAGGGGAGGCCGGGATGCCCAAATCGATCGCACGCCTGATCGCACTTCTCGCCGCCACCCTGCCTGCGCCGGTCCTCGCGCAATCGGTGGAGGTTGCGGTGGAGGAGGGCGTGCTGGCCGGGGCGCAGGAGGATGGCCTGCATGTCTTCAGGGGCGTGCCCTTTGCGGCCCCGCCGGTCGGGGAGTTGCGCTGGCGGCCGCCGCTTCCTCCCTCACCGTGGGAGGGCGTGCGTCAGGCCACCCAGTTCGGCGACAGCTGCGTGCAGCCACCGCTGCCGCCGAGCAGCATCTATTACGATCCGCGCGATCCTATGAGCGAGGATTGCCTCACGCTCAATATCTGGGCGCCGGAGGATGCGCGCGGTGCGCCGGTGATGGTGTGGATCCACGGAGGTTCGCTGCGTATCGGGGCGGGGTCGCAGCCGCTCTATGACGGGGAGGTGTTCGCGCGGCAGGGCATCGTCTTCGTGTCGATCAATTACCGCCTCGGTGCGCTGGGATGGCTCGCCCATCCGGAGTTGAGCGCGGAATCGCCGCAGGGCGCATCGGGCAATTACGGCCTGCTGGACCAGGTCCGTGCGCTGGAGTGGGTGCAGGCCAATATCGAGGCATTTGGCGGCGATGCGGGCAATGTCACCATCATGGGGGAATCGGCGGGCGCGCTCAGCGTGACCTATCTGCTCGCAAGCCCGCTCGCGCGTGGCCTGTTTCACAAGGCCATTGCGCAGAGCACCAATACACGGGCGACGCCTGTCCTTGACCGGGAAGCCTATGGCATGCCGTCTGCAGAACAAACAGGCGCGGATATTGCTGAAGCGCTGGGAGCGCAATCGGTAGCGGAACTGCGCACGATGGATGCGCGGGCGCTGACCATTCGCGCGACACTGGCCGGGCATCGGCCGGAAGGAACGATTGATGGCTGGTCGCTGACCGAACAACTGGTCGAGACTTTCGATGCCGGGCGGCAGGCGCCCGTCCCGCTGATGACCGGCTTCACCGAAGGCGAAATGCGCGCTGGCCTTGTGCCCACGCCCGTCGCTTCGATGGATGCCGAAAGTTACGAGGCGGCGATCAGGCAGCGCTATGGCGAACTCGCCGGGGAATTCCTGCGCCTCTATCCGTCCTCCGATGTCGAGGAGAGCATGAAGGCGGTGTTGCGCGACGCCGTGTTCGGCTGGGCCAGCGAATACCTGGTGGACCGGCACGTGGCGGCGGGCTTTCCGGCCTATCTCTATCTTTTCGAGCGCTGCTATCCTTCCGCAGAAGAGCGCGGGCTGTGCGCCTTCCACGCCAGCGAATTGCCCTATGTCTTTGGACAGGCGGGGCCGGATGCGCCGCTGTCCGACAGCTGGCCGCTGCCGGATGGCGAGGCGGACAGGCGACTTTCGCAGGCCATGGTCGAATACTGGGCCAGCTTTGCCCGCGACGGAGTTCCCTCGGCTGACAACGCTCCCGCGTGGCTGGACTATATGAGCGGCCAGGCCTTCATGCGCTTTGCGGAGGAACCGCGAAGCGAAGAAGACATGCTTCACGGCATGTTCGAATTGCATGAAGAGATGGTCCGGCGCAGGCGCGAAGCTGGCCGGCAATGGTTCACCGATGTCGGTGTCGAAGCGCCGTTACCCGCTGAAATCACAGGAGAATAGGCATCGCATGGGAGGCCGGCACGTGCCTGTGCATGCACCCCTGCAATAATCTTCACACACGCGATAGTGAATATTGACTCAGACGTGAGGATGGAGCAAAAACATCTTGCGAAAATAAGGCGGGAAGGAATCCCGCCAACGCATGGAGGGGAGAGTTATGAAGGGCAGATTGCTTGCGGCCGCATCGACGGCTGCGTTTTTCCTGAGTCCTGCAGCAGCATTCGCGCAGGCGACGGATCCTGAGCCGGAAGAGCACGTCGGCGCGATCGATCGAAATTCGATCATCGTGACCTCGACCAGGCGAGAGGTGGAACTGCAGGACGTGCCGCTCAGCATCACGGCGTTTCAGCAGGAAGACCTGACCGAGATGGGCGTGGTTGGCTATGAAGGCCTGGCCCACGAAACGCCCGGTGTGGTGATCAATAAGCCGACTGCCAACTTCAACAATTTCAGCGCCCGCGGCCTCGCCATCAATGGCTACAACGCCAATTTGCAGAGCACGGTCGCCATCTACATCGATGAACTACCGATTTCTGCGAACGGCAACTCGACCATTCTCGATCCGAGTCTGTTCGACGTCGAGCGTGTGGAATTCCTGCGCGGTCCGCAGGGCACGCTGTTTGGTTCCGGTTCGCTGGCGGGTGCGCTGCGGATCATCACCCGCAGCCCCGACCTCTATAATTTCGAGGCGAACGGGCTGGTCGATTTCGGCCTGACGACAGGTGACTCCTTCCGCCAGCGCTACAATGCAGTGGTCAATGTGCCGATTGCAGAAGGCACGGCGGCACTGCGCGCGGTCGGTTTCTACCGGCACGAGGAAGGCTGGGTCGACAATCTGGGCACCGGCGTCGAAAATTCCAACACGCTGGAAAATTTCGGCGGCCGCGCAACCCTGCTGATCGAGCCGACCGAACGTCTTTCGGCCAAGTTCATGGTCTCCTATGAGCAGAGCAATCCGGAGGATTCCAGCCTGATCAATCCGGATCGGGACCCGGACCGCGAAACGCGTTTCTCCGACCGGCCCGACCTGTTCCAGGGCGAACTGCTGACCGGTAACGCCACAATCACCTATGATTTCGACTTTGCCGAACTAACCAGCTCGACCACGCTCTCGCGCTACGATGCGCTGTTCTATGTCGACCTTGCGGCGACGTTCGGACAGGCCATTCCCTTCGCGCTGGATGCCGATGCCTATGACGACCTCTTCGTCGAGGAAGTGCGGTTGGCGTCCACGCATGATGGCCCGGTCGAGTGGGTCCTGGGCGGCTTCTATTTCTACAAGCGTAGGGATGTCGACTTCGACTACCGTTCCTCGCCGGAATTCCTGGCGGCGCACGGAATGACGGGCCTGCCCGACGAGTACTATCTCAGTTTCCGGTCCTATTCGGTCTCCCGCGAACTCGCGGCGTTTGGTGAACTAACCTATCGCTTTGGCGACAACTTCTGGCTCACCGGCGGCCTGCGCTACGGCAGCGTCGAAGTGCAGGGCTTCACCGAAGAGGGTGGCTATGACAGCAACTACCTCACCAATGCGCTGTTCGGCATTGACGGGCCGCTTACCGTTACGCCGGTAGCCGCCGCGGTGGGCGAAAAGGCGAAGGGCAGCAAGGCCTCCTTCAAGCTGAGCGCATCCTACAAGCCCACGGATGACATCACGACCTATGCGACGGTTTCGACCGGTTTCCGTACGCCGATCGTGAATGCCCGCGCAGGGCAGGCGAGTGCGCTCGATCCCAATGACATCATCATTCCGGATGGTGCCGGGTCGGACAAGCTCACCAACTATGAGCTCGGCATCAAGGGGGAGTTCCTCGACGGCCATTTGTTCGCCAATCTTGCCGCCTACCGGATCGACTGGAGCAACATCCAGGTCCAGGCCAACCGCGTTTCGGACTCGGTGCAGTTCGCGACCAATATCGGCGCCGCGGTCAGCAAGGGCCTCGAGTTCGAGATCACCGCTCTTCCGGCAACGGGCCTGAGCCTGACCTTCACCGGCTCGCTCAACGATTCCGAGGTGAGCGAGCTCTCGCCCGCGGAAGCGGCGATTTCCGGTGCGACGCTGGGCGCGCAACTGGCCTTCCCCGAATTCCAGGGGACGGTGCGCGCGCGCTATGACTTCAACTTGGAGGGTTCCACCGACGCCTGGATTACCGCCAGCTTGACGCATGTCGGCGATTTCCCCGGCATGTTCGAGAATGTTCCCGGCCAGCCGGGCGTGGTCAATCCGCTATTCGCCCGCACCGAGAGCTTCGAGACGGTGAATGCCGCGGCGGGCGTGGTCATGGATGACGTGAACATCACGCTTTATGTGGAGAACCTCTTCAACGATCATTCGATCACATATGTGCACCCCGAAGCCTTCATTGACGGCCGCTTCGGGACCTTGCGTCCGCGCACGGTGGGCGTCCGGATCGGGACTTCGTTCTGATCCGCGGCGATTGCCATCTTTCCGCATTGGCGGGCCACCGGTGAAGGCATCCTCCCACACCTCACCGGTGGCCCGCCATTGCGGGCCTGACTGAACCAGGAACAGGGCCCCGGGCCCAGGATAATGCTGCTGTTTATGCTAAAAGCGATACGATCCATTTCTTGTCTTTGTGCCGCCATGCTCGCGGCCTGCGCCAGCCCTCCCGCGATGGGAAATCCGGTGGTGCAGGCGCCGGTAGGCGAGGTGACCGGCAGGGCGGAGGGTGATCTCTCCGTCTTCAAGGGTATTCCTTATGCCGAGGCGCCGGTTGGGGACATGCGCTGGAAGCCGCCCGAGGCTCTCGAGCGGCTGCCGGAAGGCTTCGATGCGGCGGATTTCGGCCCCTCCTGCATCCAGCGCGTGAGCGAGAACACTATCTATTCCTGGGACATCAAGGAAATGAGCGAGGACTGCCTCTCGCTCAATATCTGGGCGCCGGAGGATGCGGAGAATGCGCCGGTCTTCGTATGGATCTATGGCGGCGCGCTGGTTTCCGGCACAAGCGCGGCGCCGCTCTATGACGGGGCGGAACTGGCGAAGCGCGGGATCGTGGTTGTCTCTATCAACTACCGCGTGGGTATCCTCGGCTACCTCGCCCATCCGGAGCTGAGCGCGGAATCGGCGGATGGCATTTCCGGCAATTACGGATTGCAGGATCAGATCGAGGCACTGCGCTGGGTGGAGCGCAATATCGGCGCTTTCGGTGGCGATGCGGGCAATGTGACCATTGCCGGCGAATCCGCCGGGGCGCTCAGCGTGATGTACCTGCTCGCTTCGCCAGAGGCGCGCGGCTTGTTCGACAAGGCGATCGCTCAAAGCGCCTACATGATTTCCACTCCCGAACTGAGCCGCGCCGCGCATGGCTGGCCAGCTGCCGAAGATGCGGGGACGGCGATTGGTGCAACCTTGGGCGCACCGAGCATCGCGGAGATGCGCGTGCTCGATGCGCATGATATTACCGGCCGGGCCATCGATGCCGGATACGGTCCATGGGGAGCGGTGGACGGCAAGTTCCTGACCGCGCAGCTGGTCGACACCTTCACTGCGGGTGAGCAGGCACCGGTGCCGCTGATGGCCGGGTTCAACACCGGCGAAATCCGCAGCCTGCGTTACCTGCTGCCGCAGCCGGCAGCGGATGCGGAAGACTACGAAACGCGGATCCGCGCCGCCTATGGTGACCTCGCCGAGGAGTTCCTGCGGCTCTATCCCTCCTCCGATATCGAGGAGAGCATGCTCGCCACTACGCGCGACGCACTTTACGGCTGGACGTCCGAGAGGTTGGCGCGCAGCCAGTCGCTGCTGGGGCATGACGCCTATCTCTACCTGTGGGATCACGGTTATCCGGAAGCCGACAGCATCGGCCTCCACGCTTTCCATGCGGCGGAGCTGCCCTACGTGTTCGGGACCATGGGCCGTGCGCCGCGCCTCTGGCCCAAGCCGGAACGCAGCGCTGCCGAAGCGCGGCTGACCCGCGCGGTGGGCGATTACTGGGCATCCTTCGCCCGGACCGGCGTACCCGTATCGGAAGACCAGCCGGACTGGCTGCCCTATCGCCGGGGCACCGCCTTCATGGTGTTCGAGGACGAACCACGCATGGTCGCACGCTTGTTTCCCGGCATGTTCGAATTGCATGAAGCCAGCGTGTGCCGCCGCAAGATGGCGGGCGATATCCTCTGGGGCTGGAATACGGGGCTGGCATCGCCAGTCATCCCGCCTGCCGGGCGGGGGTGCCAATGATCGACGGTGAAATGCAGGATTTCGAGCTGACGCTGGACAAGTTCCTGCGCCATGCGGCGAAGTGGCACGGCCATGCCGAAGTCGTCACTGCGCAGGCGGAGGGACCTTCGCAACGTGTGACCTATCGCGATCTCGAACAGCGCGCCCGCGCGATCTCCGGACAGCTGCGCGCCCTCGGCGTTACGCTTGGCGATCGGGTCGCCACGCTAGCCTGGAATACGCAGGCGCATATGGAGGCGTGGTACGGCATCATCGGCATGGGCGCCGTGTGCCACACGCTCAACCCGCGCCTGAGGGGCGCGCAACTGGGAGCCATGGTCGCCCAGTCGGAGGCGAAGGTGCTGATCGTCTCCTCCGATTGCGTCGGCCTGGCGAACGAAATCGTCCAGCATGCACCGACACTGGCGGCAGTGCTTGTCGTGGACGGGCCTGTTCCGGATGGAAAATGGGACGAAACCATGCCGCCACTGCTGGCGCTCGATCCTGCGGTGCAAGCGCCGGGCGATCCGGTCGAATGGGGCGATTTCGATGAGCGCACCAAAAGCGGGCTGTGCTTCACCTCGGGAACGACGGGCGCGCCCAAGGGCGTGACCTATACGCACCGCTCCAGCTTCCTCCACACTTTGCGCGCCATGCAGGTCGATGTGATGGGGCCGTCGCGGCGCGACTCCATCCTCACCATGGTGCCGATGTTCCACGCCAATGCCTGGGGCCTGCTCTATTCCGGCCCCGCGGTGGGCGCGAAGCTGGTCTTCCCCGCACGGCAGGCGGGCGGGGCGGAGATCGCCCGCATGATCCAGGAGGAGGAGGTCACCATCGCCGTCGGCGTTCCGACGGTGTGGGTCGGTCTGCTCGATCATGTCGAGGCGACGGGCATGGAACTGCCCTCTCTCGAACGCATCATGGTCGGCGGCGCGCAAATGCCGCCCGATCTGATGCGCCGGCTGGAAGAGCGGCTGGGCGTCATCGTGCAGACAAGCTGGGGCATGACCGAGCTTTCCCCGGTGGGAACCGTCGCTGCGCGCGGGGACGAGACGCGATCCTATGATCTTTGCGGCAGGCCCGATGTCGGCCTCGACCTGCTCATCACCGATGCGGAGGGCAATCCGCTTGAGCCGCAGCGCAACCAGGAAGGGCACTTGCGCGTACGCGGCCCGGCGGTCGTGGAACGCTATTTCGGACATGAGGAAAGCGCCACCGATGCCAATGGCTGGTTCCCCACCGGGGACCTCGCCAGCATCGATGAGCTTGGCAACCTCATGATCACCGGCCGATCGAAGGACCTGATCAAGTCCGGCGGCGAGTGGATCAATCCATCCGAGATAGAGGCAAGGGTGGGGGCCCTGCCGGAAGTTTCCATGGCCGCCGTCATCGGTGTTCCGCATGAAAAATGGGGTGAAAGGCCCGCGCTTTTCGTCGAACTGCGCAAGGGTGTGGAGGTCACCAACGAACACCTGCTGAGCCCATTGCTGGAGGCTGTGGAGTCCTGGTGGATCCCGGAAAAGATCGTCCGCCTGGTGCAAATGCCGCTGGCGCCGACGGGCAAGATAGACAAGATGAAACTGCGTGCAGAATATGTGGGGGGTTGAAACGCAGGGCGCCCTTGTTGCATGCGCGAAAGCTGATGCAAGACGGGGTGACCGCATAGTGGCCAGGAAAGCAAAGACGCGCGAGCCGACAACCAAGGCGGAACAGCGCGCGGCGATGATCGAGCAGATCCTCGATGCCGCCGAATATCTGTTTTCCAAGCGGGGCCTTTACGGCGTCACGCTGAAGGATGTGGCCAACCGTGTGGGCGTGCATCACACGCTGCTGAACTACTACTTCTCCGACAAGCAGACGCTGTTTGACGAGGTGTGCGGACGCCGCGCCCCGATCACCAGCAAGCGCCGCATGGATGCGCTCAATGCTTACGAGAAGGAATGCGGCGGCAAGCCCACGCTGGAAGGCGCGCTGCATGCCTTCCTCGACACCGACCTCGACCTCTATATCGAAGGCGGCGAGGGCTGGAAAAATTACGGCGCATTCGGCGCGCGGGCGTCGAACGGCCCGGAAGGCGCGGAAATGCTGGACAAATATTTCGACCCGGTGGTCTATCGCCTGATCGAGATATTGAAGAAGGCCCTGCCCGGCGCATCCGAAGAGGACATCTTCTGGGGCTATCATTTCGTGACCGGCGCACTGATGCTGACGCTGGCGCGGACCGGGCGTATCGACAAGCTGTCCGACGGGCTGTGCCGGTCGGATGACTATGCTGCGGTGAAGGAACGCATGGCCTCTTTCATGGCGGCGGGCTTCCGCGAAATCTGCCTGCAAAAAGCTGACGAAAAAGCAGCTGCCAGCTGACATTTTCCGCGCGGCGATGCTATCGGTAGTACATCTTTACAAAAAAGGCTCACTATCGCGTGAGTGAATATCGGGGGATCGACATGAGCAACCAGCAATCACAGCCACTCGCGGGACGCGTCGCCATCGTGACCGGGGCCGGTGGCGGATTGGGCCGCTCCCACGCGCATTACCTTGCCGGCAAGGGCGCGAGCGTCGTGGTCAACGACCTGTCGGACGATTCGGCATCGGCCGTGGCGGAGGAAATCCGCGCGGCTGGTGGCAAGGCGATGGGCTTTGCCGCTTCGGTGACCGAATTCGAGGCCGTGGAGGCGATGGTCGCCAAGGCCAGGCAGGACCTCGGCAGTGTCGATATCCTCGTCAACAATGCGGGCATCCTGCGCGACAAGAGCTTCGCCAAGATGGACCTCGCCGATTTCCGCCTGGTGATCGAAGTGCACCTGATGGGCTCCACCAATTGCTGCAAGGCGGTGTGGGAGACGATGCGCCAGCAGGCTTACGGCCGTATCGTGATGACCAGCTCCTCCTCCGGCCTGTTCGGCAATTTCGGCCAGGCCAATTACGGCGCGGCCAAGATGGCGGTGGTCGGCCTGATGCAAACGCTCGCCATCGAAGGGGCGAAATACAATATCCGTGTCAACTCGCTCGCGCCCACGGCGGCGACGCCGATGACCAAGGGACTGATGGTGGATGGGGCGCTGGCCGCGCTCGATCCCGCGTTGGTTAGCCCCGGTCTGCTGGCACTGGTGGGTGAAGATGCACCGACGCGCGCGATCATGTGCGCAGGTGCGGGCAATTTCGCCGCATCGCATGTCACGCTGACCGAAGGCTTTTATGCGGGAGGTGGCGAAGATGCCGGGGCGCAGGTCGTCGCGAACTGGGATCGCGTGATGGACCGCACGGGCGAGATCGTGCCCGAATACGGCTTCAAGCAGGCCGAATGCGAGCTGGAGAGGGCCGGTTTTACCGGGCCGATCTTCGAGCGCGGGTAGGACCCCCGCGCCCGAAGATGGCGGGCATCAAACCCTTTCAAAGATCGCTGCGATACCCTGCCCGCCGCCAATGCACATGGTGGCGAGTCCGTGCTTGCCGGAAGTGCGGTGCAGCTCATGCACCAGCTTGGTGGTGTTGATCGCGCCGGTCGCGCCGACCGGATGGCCCAGCGAAATGCCGCTGCCATTGGGATTGGTCTTTTCTGGGTCGAAGCCGAGCTCCTTGGCCACGGCGCAGGCCTGCGCGGCGAATGCCTCGTTCGATTCCACCAGGTCGAGATCGCCGACCGTAAGCCCGGCGCGTTCCAGTGCCTGGCGCGTTGCGGGGACCGGTCCGATGCCCATATAGGCTGGGTCCACGCCCGCATGGCCCCATGACACGAGGCGCGCCATCGGCTTCAACCCGTGCTTCTTCACCGCGCTCTCACTGGCGAGGATCACGGCCGCTGCGCCATCATTGATGCCCGAGGCATTGCCCGCCGTCACGCTGCCGCCATCCTTGCGGAAAATGGTGCGCAGGCCGGACAGGCCTTCTGCCGTGGTTTCGGCGCGGACATGCTCGTCAACTTCGAAGCTGATCGTCTGCTTGCGCTGGCGCACCTCCACCGGGGCGATCTGGCTGGTGAAGCGGCCCTCCGCGATCGCCTGGGCGGCGCGGCGGTGGCTTTCGGCCGCGACCTCGTCCTGCAATTCGCGGGAGATGTCATAGCGGTCGGCAACATTCTCCGCCGTCACGCCCATCAGCCCGTTGTTGAAGGGATCGGTCAGGCCGCCGTTCAGCCCGTCGACCAGCATGGCATCGCCCATCTTCGCGCCCCAGCGGACCGAAGGCGCGTAATAGGGTGCGCGGCTCATCACTTCGGCGCCGCCCGCGAGCGCAATCTCCGCATCGCCGACGGTGATCGAATGGGCGGCGGTCAGGATCGCCTGCAGACCGGAGCCGCACAGGCGGTTGATCGTCATGGCGGGCACCTCCACCGGCAGGCCCGCATTCATGCCGATAATGCGCGCCAGATAGGCATCGCGCGGCTGGGTGGGCAGGACCATGCCGAACACGACATTGCCGATCGCGCCCGCTTCGATACCTGCTTCGGCGATGGCGGCGCGTGCGGCCACCGCGCCCAGATCTGCTGGCTCGAAATCCTTGAGCGTGCCGCCGAATGTGCCGATGGCGGTGCGCTTTGCCGAGAGGATGTAGATGTCGCTATTGGTCATGCTGCTTCTTCCTGTTTTCAGAATGTCTCTATGGGTGCCGTCGCGGCGGTGTCGCTGCCCGCTTCCACTGCGCAGAGCCAAGCGGCCACTTTGGGCAGCTCGCTGTCGAAGAAATGACGGCAGGCGCGGATCTTTCCTTCGGCGAAATGCGCCTGCGTCTCTGCCGACCTGTCCAGCCTTGCGGCGGTGACGGCTTGTTCCAGCCAGATCCAGCCCAATACCACATGGCCGAACGCCCAGAGGAACGGCGTCGCATTGTCGAAAGCGCGTTCGGCGGGGCGGTCGGAGAGCTGTTGCAGGCACGCTTCGATGGCCGACCATGCCTGTAGCATGGATGGCGCCAGCCCGCGCAGTTCCTCGATGCTTTCGGCGCGTTTGGCTGCCGCTTCCAGCTTTGCTTTCAGTAAGGGCAGGGCGCTGCCATCGCGCAGGATCTTGCGGCCAAGCAGGTCCATCGCCTGGATCCCGGTCGTGCCTTCGTGGATCGGGTTCAGCCGGTTGTCGCGCCACAATTGCTCGACATGGAATTCGCGCGTGTAGCCATATCCGCCATGGATCTGGATCGCGATGTCATTGGCGGCGAGGCCATATTCGGAAGGCCATGTCTTGGCGATGGGCGTCAGCAGGTCCAGCAGGGCTGTGCTGTCCGGATCGCCATGCGCGTCAACCAGCTTCGCGCAATAGAGGCACAGGGCCAGCGAACCCTCGGCATAGGCCTTTTGCGACAGCAGCATGCGCCGCACGTCGGGGTGGTGGATGATCGCCACCGGCTCCCCATCTCGCACGCCCATGGGGCGGCCTTGCAGCCGTTCCTGCGCATATTGCAGGGAGAGGAGGTAAGAGCGATAGCCGAGCGCCGCCGCGCCAAGGCCCACCGAAATGCGCGCCTCGTTCATCATCATGAACATCTGCCGCAGCCCTTCGCCCGGCTGGCCGACCAGCCACCCGATTGCGCCGTTATTCTCGCCGAAATTGAGCAGGCAATTGGCCGTGCCACGATAACCCATCTTGTGGTTGAGGCCGGCGACCGAAACATCGTTACGCGCGCCATCGGGCAGGATCTTGGGCGCGATGAAGAGCGACAGGCCCGCAGTGCCATCGGGCAGCTTGCCGTCAATGCCCGGCACCTTGGCGAGCACGAGGTGGACGATATTCCCGCTCACATCCTGGTCCCCGCCAGAGATCCACATCTTGTTGCCCTGCAGGCGATAGCGCTGGCCCAGCTCGTCCTCGCCATCGGGCTGCGCGCGCGTCCTGATCTCCGCCAGGCTGGACCCCGCCTGCGGCTCGGACAGGCACATGGTGCCGAACCATTCGCCGGCGATCTGCGGACGGGCGAAGGCCTCGACCTGCGCAGGCGACCCGAAAGCCGCGATCAACCGTGCATTGGCCGCTGTCAGCATGGGATAGGCCGCCGTCGCCACATTGGCCGCGGCGAAATGCGCAAAGGAGGCGGCGCAGGCGAGGAATGGCAGGTCGAAACCGCCCAGCTCCTCCGCGAAGCCTGCGGCGAACAGGCCCGCATCCGCATAATGCCCCAGGGCCTCGCCGATCTGCGGCAGGATATGCACGCCGTCCGCATCGAGGCTGGGTTCATGCGTATCGGAGGCCTTGTAGTGGCTGAGGAAGTGCTCCTCCGCCAAACGTGCCGACAGGTCGATGATCGCATCCACCGTTTCGGCATCGGTCGTCTCGCCGATATTCAGCCAGTCATGCAGGCAGAACTGCACATCCCGGCGCGACAGGAGCTTGTCGGTCGCCTCCGCCATCAGATGATCGTGGCGCCGCCATCCACGATGAGCGTCTGCCCGGTGATATGCGCACCGGCATCGCCGGACAGCAGCAGCGCCGCGCCTTTCAGGTCGTCATCACCGCCAAGCCTGCCGAGCGGGGTCTGTTCGACGATCTCCTTGCCATATTCGGCCAAAGTGCCGTCGGTCATCCTGGACGGGAAGAAGCCGGGGGCGAGCGAGTTCACGCGGATATTGCGCGGTCCCCATTCGGCAGCGAGCGCACGTGTCATGCTGACGACGCCGCCCTTGGCCGCGTTATAGGCGACGGTACCGGGACGGTTGGGCAAATGGCCGACATAGGCGGCAACCGATGCGACATTGAGCACCGCACCCTTGCCCTGCGGCAGGAAGGCCGCATTGGCCGCCGCCTGCGTCAGGTGGAAGATGCTGGAAAGGCTAAGGCCGATCACCTTGTTCCAGCCATCGAGCGGATAATCCTCCGCCTTCGCGCCCCAGGTCGCGCCCGCACTGTTCACCAGCACGTCCATCCTTCCGAAGGCATCCATCGCCTGTTTGCAGACGTCTGGCGCGTTGGCCGGATCGAGCAGGTCCGCGGCGATGGCCTTCGCCTCGATCCCTTGTTCGGCGAGCTTCGCCACGGCCTCGTCCAGCTCATGCTGCTTGCGGGCGACCAACGCGACCTTGGCGCCATATTCGCCCAGCGCCTCGGCAATCTGGAAGCCGAGCCCGCGCGAGCCGCCGGAAATGAGCGCGACGCGCCCGGTCAGGTCGAACAGTTTGGTCAGTTGCGTCATTTCGCGTTCAACTCCGAAAATGTGCCGCCGCTTTCGGCCAGCTTCACCAGCAGGGGGGAGGGCTCCCACGCCCAGCCATGCCTTTGGTCCGCATAGTGGCGGATCCTGGCCAGCACCGTGTCCAGCCCCAGCGTGTCGGCATAAAACATCGGTCCGCCGCGCAGGGCGGGAAAGCCGTATCCGTCGAGGAATACGACATCGATATCGACCGGGCGATAGGCTACGCCCTCTTCAAGGATGCGCGCGCCTTCGTTCACCATCGCCAGCACGCAACGCTCGACGATTTCGCTGTCGGCGATTGTGCGCCTCTCGATGCCGAGGCGGCCCGATTCCGCGATGATGAGGTCGGTGATCGCCGGATCCGGCTCCGGCGTGCGGCCATCGGGATAGAGATACATGCCCGCCCCGGTTTTCTGGCCGAAACGGCCGAGCTTGCACACCTGGTCGGGTATCTTGGAATAGGGGCGGTCGGGCTGTTCCACCGCGCGGCGCTTGCGGATGCTCCAGCCGATATCCTGTCCGGCGAGGTCCATCACCCGGCACGGCCCCATGGCGAAACCGAACTTCTCCAGCGCCTGGTCCACTTGCGTGGGCAGGGCGCCTTCTTCCAGCAGGAACCATGCCTGGCGGAGATATTCCTCGAAAATGCGATTGCCGATGAAGCCATCGCAATTGCCGGCGACGACCGCCGTTTTGCCCAATGCCTTGGCGAAACCCATTGCGCTTTGCAGCACGTCGGGAGAGGTCTTCGCGCCGCGCACCACTTCCAGCAGGCGCATGATATTCGCCGGGCTGAAGAAGTGCAGGCCAACCACCCGTTCGGGGCGCGAGGTGCATGCGGCGATGGCATCCAAGTCGAGCGTCGAGGTGTTGCTGCCAAGGATGGCATTGGGTCCGGCGAGGCGGTCAAGCTCTTCGAAGACCTGGCGCTTCACCGCCATGTCCTCGAAAACCGCCTCGATAAACAGGTCGGCATCGCTAGCTTCGGACAACTTCCCCACGATCCGTAGCGCGCCCAGCTGGCGGTCGGCCGCCTCTTCGGACAGGCGGCCCTTATGGACGTTGCGCACGATGGTCCGCGCGATCGCGTCGCGCGCCTTCTCGCGCCCATCTTCGCGCGGTTCGACCAGAGCGACCGGAAGTCCTGCGGAAAGCACGGCCAGCGCGATGCCGGTACCCATCAACCCGCCGCCGATGATCGTGACACGCTCGACCTGCTGGCCTGTCCCCTTGGGTACCCCAGGCAGGTTGCGTACGGTGCGCCTGCCGAAGAAGCCATGGCGAAGCGCTTTCGATTCCGTCGATGCCATCAGCGCGGCGAAGCGTTCCGCTTCCAGTGCCAGCCCTTCGGCGAAGCTGCGTGATGCGATGGCTTCCACGCAGGCGACGATCTGCCTTGCCGCTTCTGTCGGCAGCCCCTTCTCGCGCGCTTCGGCGATCGCGTCTGCCAGGTCGGCAGGGGGAGGGAGTTCGCTGGCTCGCCTGGGCAGGCCAAATTCGCCGGACTGGAACAGTGGTTTGCCCGCTTCCACCGGATCGCCATCGGACAACCGGTCGACAAGGCCCATCGCGACCGCCGCCTCCGCCTTGATCGGCTTGCCATCGAGCATCAGGCCAAGCGCCCTGGCTGCCCCGGCAAGGCGCGGCGCGCGCTGCGTGCCGCCTGCACCGGGTAGCAAGCCAAGGTTGATCTCCGGAAAGGCGAAGCGCGCATCATGCGTGGCGATGCGGTGATGGGCGGCCAGCGCCAGTTCCAGCCCGCCGCCGAAGCAGAAACCGTCAATGGCCGCGATCACCGGCTTGGGAGAGCTTTCGACCCGGTCGAGCAGCTCCCTGAGCAGGCCGATCTGTCCCTCTGGCCCGTCGAAATCCTTGATGTCCGCGCCCGCGCAGAAATTGCCCCCGGCACCGGTGAGGATGATGGCTTCAACCGTGCTGTCGGCGATCGCGTCGGAGACGGAGGCCAGCAACTCACCTACCAGGCCATTGCCAACCGACAGCGTGTTGAGCGGGGGATTGGCAAATTCGAGCACGAGAATGCCCTCGCTGACGTGCCGCTCGATATGCATTCGCTTGTGACCTCCCGTTGGCGCTGCAGGGAATCGTTTCCCCGATATGGCCACATGTCTGGGCGATCAGTGTGGGTCGGTCAACAATTTTTGAAAAAGTGTACTAGAGCCCTCCGTTCCCCTGATGCGGGTGAATAGCCAGAGGAACTGCGCCCGGGTCCGGGCGAGCATTTCGGTCGGCGCGCCGGTGGCCAGCGCACGGACAAGCGCGCCCACGAACATGGCCTGGCACAGGATCGCATTATGCGGGCTGGAGCCGGAGATCGTTGCAAGGCGACGGGACCATCCGACCACCTGGTCACCGATCGCGGAGGCCACGTCCGGGCGAAGATCGTCGTCGCGGGCCGCTTCCAGCCAGATCGAATAATGGGCGAGCGATTGCGCGGAAAACTGGGTTGCCTCGCGAATGAAAATCGCCGCCGTGACGTCCGCCAGTTCCTCCACGGACAAGCCGTTGCCATGCGATCCGGACAGGGCCGCCCGGTAGCGGTCCTTGGATTGGGCGAACATGTGCTTCTGTGCCTGCTTGAGCAGGCCGGAAATGCTCCCGAAGTGATAGGCAGGCGCGGTCATGGAAACGCCCGACTTGCGCGCAATCGCCGAATAGCCGACGGCGCCGGTGCCTCCTGCGATCAACAGGTCTACCGCTGCCTGAAGGATCTGCTCACGGGTGGCCTTCGCCTTGTCGGTCTGAGGTGGCGGTAGCGATGCATCCGAAGGCTCCGTTGCCGCATCCAGCTTCCATTCGCGATGCAGGTCCTGCCCGTTCGCCACGGCTTCGATCTGCGCTTCGTCCAGCCCCAGCGCGCGGGTGAAAAACAGCAGGCCCACGGTGAGGTCGATCATGGAAGCTATGCGCAGCTCATCATGCTCTTCACCGAAAGCCCGGGCCACTTGCACCCAGGCAGTTTCCAGCTGTGCGTACCACGTGGACGCGCTGGATCGGCCGCCTTCCGTCCGGGCGAAATCCAGCATGATCTCTCCCCATGCCAGTGCCGCGGAGCGGTTCTTCCCGGCGGCGTTGCGCAGGATTTTCAGCGACAGGTCGGCCAGCGTCTCCGGCTGCCGTTGCCCGCCTTCGCATTCGCGCGCGATCGCCTGAAACCGCGCGACATAGCTTTCCAGCAGCAGGTGCGATGCATGATCCACCATCTCCTGCTTGGTGCGGAAGTGATAGGTGGTGGTCGAAAGCGAAATGCCGCCGGTCGCGGCAACGCGGCGATGCGTCAGCCGGCTCACCCCGTGCGATGCGAGCGTTTCGATGACCGATTGCGCAATACGGTCGGTCGTCTCACCCCGATCCAGGGTCGATACGGTTTCCACTTGATCCTCGCGACGTCGCCCATGTTGGGCGAGTGAATGCCACAATGCCCAGCAAAGAGCAAAATTTTGAAAATATGTACGCCACCTACAGGTGCGTGGTCCGAATCCGATACGCCGGGAGCCGCAACCAAACGCACAGATCTGGTTTACGGCTGGCCCAGAGCGGATGGATCAGGCGCTCGATGGCCCAGACAGCGCGGAACCTTCCGCAGGCCGCCAAGAAAACCGCGCGGCGAAAAATTTCTGTCATGAAGCTGTGAAACGGAGTGGCCCCTCCATTTGCGCCTTCCCGGGCGCTCATTGATCGAGAGGGCTCATTTCGTGAAACGTCGTACCTTTTTGACCGCTGGCACCCTGCTGGCTTCGAGCGCCATGGTCCGCGCCCAACCCGCTGCGAACCTGTTCGACGCGAGCACCTCGTCGCCGGACGAGAATGCACTTCGCTTTCGCCCTGACGGCAAGTTCAAGCTGCTCGTCGTCAGCGACATGCACTACATTCCCGAGCCGGATGCCGACGGGATCGCGCTGACGGAAAAGCTGATCGATATCGAGAAACCCGACCTCGTGATTGCGACGGGGGACAACATTTCCGGCGATCGCTGCGACACGCCCGCCGATGTCGAGGCGGCTGTTCGCAATGTCGCGACCGCGATGGAAAACAAGCAGGTGCCGTGGGCCATCGTCCTCGGCAATCACGACCAGGAGCATTTCGCCCGCACCGGTGTGACGCGCGAGCAGGTCTTCGAATATTACGAGAGCTATCCCTTCAACCGGAATGGCGGCTGGCAGCGGGGAATTTCGGGCGCGGGGAACAAGGATCTCCTGCTCTGGGATTCCGAAGGTCGGGAGCTGGTCAATGCGCTGTGGCTGATCGATTCGGGAGAAGGTCACCCGGACCGCTCGATCCGCTACGAATGGATCCGCACGGACCAGGTTGGCTGGTACTGGTCGCGGTCCGCAGTGCTGGAACAGCATTACGGACGCCGGATTCCCGGCCTCATGTTCTTCCACATCCCCCTGCCCGAATTCCAGGAGATGATCCTGAGCAGGAAGGTCATTGGTGAACGCCATGAGACGGAATCCCCCTCGCGCATCAACAGCGGCATGTTCGCCGCCGTCCTCGATCGCGGCGACGTAATGGGCATCTTCTGCGGCCACGACCATGTGAACAATTACCTCGGCAAGTATCGTGGCGTGATGCTGGGGCAGGTCGGCGTGGTCGGCTATTACGGCTATCCGCACACGCCGCCAGAGGACATCACGAATGACCGGGCGAGGGGCGGTCGCGTGATCGAGCTCGACCAAAGGCGCCCCGGCCAGTTCCGCAGCTGGATGCGCTTCCGTGACGGAACCACGAATTGGGAAAGTTGGTCCGACGCCTATTTCGAGGCGGAGATCGAGTAGGGGCCCTCAGCCCTGCCGTCCGAACACCTGTCATATTCATGCTGCAAGCAAGGAAGCGGGGGAGGCCGACCAGGCAGGGGGCGGTCATGGGATCTTGGCAGAACGGTTTACGGACAGGTGAGGACTGGCTGAGGCGCAAGCTCGCCGAAGCGCATCCGGCTGTCTTCGCCCTCTACGGAGGGGGGATGGCGTTCGGCACCTATTTTGCCATGTATGCTTACCGCAAGCCCTTCACTGCGGCGACGTTCGAGCCGGTGGCGGGATGGGAGATCGACTACAAGATCATCCTCGTTCTAGCGCAGATCGTTGGATATGCCCTGTCCAAGGTGATCGGCATTCGTGTTGTGTCGGAGGTCACGCCCAACAGGCGCGCAGCGTCCATTTTGGTGTGCGTTCTGGCGGCGGAGGGAGCGCTTGTCGGCTTCTGGCTGGTGCCGCCTCCCTACAATGCGGCCTTCCTGTTCCTGAATGGCCTGCCCCTTGGCATGATCTGGGGGCTCGTCTTCGGGTTTCTGGAAGGACGGCGCCTGTCGGAAGTACTTGGCGCCATCCTGTGCGCCAGCTTCATCATCGCTTCCGGCGTGGTGAGATCGGTGGGCAAGTGGACCATGAACGCGGGTCTCGCCGATGCCTATTCCATGCCTGCGCTGACCGGCCTCGTCTTTGCGCCGCTACTCATGATCTGCGTGGGCGGGCTGGCCTGCATGCCCGAACCCGATCACGCGGACAGGATAGCCCGCAGGCACCGTGCGCCGATGAACCGGGCGGCGCGGCGGGCATTGTTGCGCGCCTACGCGCCGGGCTTTGCTGCGCTGATCGTCCTCTATGTGATGCTCACCGCATTGCGCGATTTTCGCGACAATTTCGCGGCCGAGATTTGGGAGGGGCTCGGGTATGGCGATAGCGCCAGCGTCTTTGCCCTGTCCGAAATCCCCGGCGCGGTGATTGTGCTGGTCGCGCTGGCTGCGCTCGTCCTCATCAAGGACAACTTCATCGCCCTCGTCGCCAATTTCCTGCTGATCGCGACCGGACTGGTCATGATCACCCTGTCCACGCTGCTGTTCGAGAGCCACATCCTGTCACCGCTCGTGTGGATGATGCTTCTCGGCACCGGCCTCTATCTCGGCTACACGCCGTTCAGCGCCATGCTGTTCGACCGCATGATTGCCAATACCCAGGCTGTCGCGACCGCAGGATTCCTGATCTATGTTGCGGACGCGAGCGGCTATGCGGGTTCGGTGGCGCTGGTGCTGCTGAAATCGTTTGGCAATCTCGACCTTGCCTGGGTGGATTTCCTGATCCTCGCTTCCTACGCGACCGCCGGCTTCGGCTTCGTCCTGCTGTTTCTGGCGATGCTCTATTTCAGGGCGCGATTGGTCGGGCACACGCCAGGACATTCACTTCGCAATGCCGAGCCGGAACGAAGCAGCCTTACTCCGCGATGAGGATACGCACCGCACCCAGGGCGGAGCGGATTTCGGGCGGCGGCATCTTGTCGGTTATGATCGTATCGATCTGGTCGAGATGGAAGGTGTGCACCAGCCCGCCCTTTCCGATCTTGCTCGAATCCGCAAGGACGATGACCTTGCGGGCCATGGGAGCCATGGCCCGTTTGAACTTCGCCTCGTCCATGTCGAAATCCAGCCCGCCGCGCGCCGGGTCGATCGCGCCGATCGAGAAGAAGGCGATCTCGGGCGCATATTTGACCGCCTGGCTGATTGCCTCATTCCCGAAGGCGGACAGGTAGTAGGGGTTGATCTCGCCACCGGTGAAAAACACGCGATTGTTGCCGATGAGAGCCATCTGCCGGGCAACGAGCAGCGAGTTCGTGACAACCGAGAGCGCGTTGGCCGCCCGCAGGTGTTCCGCTGCGTAGTAGGACGTCGTGCCCGAATCGATGAGGACCGTCATTCCATCCTCGACGAGCGAGGCGGCGGCGGCGCCGATCGATTCTTTCGCTTGCTGATTGTCCTTCAGACGCCGGAGATAGCTCGTTTCGAGCGGATTCTCGCGAATCCGGACTCCTCCATGCAGCTTCTCCACCTGGCCGTCATTTTCCATGGCCTTGATATCGCGGCGGATTGTTTCTCCGGACACGCCAAAAGCCTCTGCCAGCTCGGCGATCGAACAGCTTCGGCGCTGTTCGAGATGCGACATGATCTCTTGGCGCCTGCTTTGCGAAATCATCCGAAATCCTCGTTTTATGTGGAATAATGTGGATACTGCTTCCTATTCGACAAACATGCAAATTATTCGATGCGAATACCACAGTAATGTCACATAGCTTTCATCATGCCGATCTAGCCAGCCCTGCGAATGGAAGCGGCTCGTCCCTTCCGGATGGATGGTGGGATCGGTTTAATGAAGCTCGGACAGATTTCCCGGCGCGGTTGCATGATGGCGATGGGCGGCATGGCGGCGCCTGCCTTGCTCAATCCGTCGGCTGCGCTGGCGGCTGCTCCCGCAGCGAATGTCACGCGGCCGCGCAAGCCCTACCTGATCGCGCATCGCGGCGGCGTGGTTGACCGGACGCGGACCGAAAACTCGCTCCCCGCACTGCGCGAGGCCATGAGGCGGAGCTACACCCATGTGGAAGTCGATGTCCGTTGCACCCGCGACGGGCAGGCGGTTTGCCTCCACGATGGCAATCTTGCGCGAACAACCGGCGTGGACGTCAATATCAACGAGGTCACGCTGGATCAGCTCCATGAGCGTGTGAGCCCGGAGGTCGTGCCGAGCTTCGATACCTTTGCCCGGGAGTGCGCCGCCGGGCAGATGCACCTGATGGTGGACGTGAAGGAGACGCCGGACCTGCTCCTCCCCGCCTTTGCGGAAAGCGTGAATGCGTCGCTGCACCGCCATGGCCTTGCAGAAGGGGCGCTGCTGATCGGCAGCGGCCCGGTGATCGAACGGATCGGCAGCCCCGCGAAGGTGAAGTGGCGCAAGTCCTTTGCCGAATTCGAGCGGGAAGTGATCGGGGAGGGCGGGGATCCCGCACGGTATTTCGCCTTCGATCATCCCTTGGATTTCCGTGCCGTGGACATCGCCGGTTTTCGCCGGGTGGGCGTGGATGTGATCGTGACGGTCAACCTGCTGCATTACCTGGAGGAGGACCCGATCGCTCAGGGCCAGGCGGACCTTGCCTATGCGCGCGGGCTCGGTGTCGACGGATATCAGATTGATATGGACTATGAATATTTCACAAGAAACATAATTTCATTGTGATCAATTGAAGAAATAAAAGTCTGAATTTCAAAGGTAAAAAAGTGACGGTTCTCATTTCGCCGGGTGGTGATTTGGGGGTGTGTCAACGCGTCTAATGAACAGGGGGTAATAATGAGGTATTTCAAAGGGGCCAGTTTGGTCGCAATCGCTCTGCATACGGGCTTTGGCAGCGTCGCTTACGCGAACGAGGCTGAGGATGAGAGCGCATATGCTGCCGATCAGGCCGTCGCCGGCGGAACGATCGTCGTCACCGGTTACAAGGACAGCCTGAACAGGGCGGAGGAGATCAAGAAGGAGACAACCGGGACGCGTGAAACGATCCTGGCGGAGGATATTGCGGCCTTCCCCGAACATAACCTTGCCGATGCGCTCCAGCGTATCCCGGGCATCACCATCACGCGCGAAGCGGGGGAGGGGCGGCAGATCCAGCTGCGCGGTCTCGGGCCCGATTTCACGCAGGTGACGCTGAACGGGATGGAAGCGCTGGCCACCACCTCATCGGCCATGGACTCGCGCGGTTCGGTCAGCCGTACCCGCGGTTTCGACTACAACATCTTCGCCTCGGAATTGTTCAACCGGGTCGATGTCTACAAGACCTATTCGGCGGAACTCGACGAAGGCGGCCTGGCCGGCACGGTGGCGCTGACGACGGCGCGGCCTTTCGACTATGACGGCTTCCAGGCCGCATTCAGCGCACAAGGCGTGGCAAACGACAATGTCGACACGATCGGCAAGCGTTTTGCCGCGCTGATCAGCAATAACTGGGGCGATTTCGGGTTGCTCGCTTCGGTCGCCTACAGCCGCCGCGACGTATCCGAAACCGGCTATGACACGGTCCGCTGGCGCCGCGTGGATTCGCAGAATGCGGACATCTCCGCGCTTCCGCAGGCCACGCAGGACCTGATCGAGGACAAGCAGCTGTGGTTCCCCCGCGGCGCGCGCCCGATCATCTTCGACAGCGACACAGAGCGCCTGGGCGCAACGATCGCGCTGCAATGGCAGCCCACCGATGGCCTGCGCCTTGGCATTGACGGCCTGTATGGCGAGCTGAACGCCAATCGCGACGAATTCCACATCCAGCACGCGACCGGCACCTCGACCGGCATGGGCTGCTACCAGCTTTTCGGCGAGATCGAATGCGCGAGCGTGACCGAACTGGAATTCAACAGCCAGAACCACGTCACCTATTATTCGCTGCTCAACACCACGCTGGCTTCGGAGAGCAAGGTGGAGGATGCGGATTCCACCATCGAACAGCTGGTCTTCAACGCCGACTGGCAGCTTTCGGACAGTTTCCACATGAGCGGTCTGGCAGGTCGGGAAGAGACGACTTTCATCGACAACAGCGCGAAGGTGTACATGGTCACGCGCGGCGACATGACGCTCGACTTCACCCAGGGCTTCACCGGCCTCAACACCTATCACTTCGATACGCTTGATCCGACCCGCTACACCTACTCCGATCTCGACATCTGGCAGCCGCAGATCGAAAACCGGTTCGATACGGCGAAGCTGGACTTCGACTACAGCTTCGATCCGCTCATCGCCCTGCGTTTCGGCGCGAGCTTCAAGCGTTACCGCAACGAATACAGCGTCGTGGAAAACGAGAACATCAACAAGGCGGGCTTCAACGATGGGTCGGTCGACGGCACCGTCGATCCGGATGTCACCTTCGTGAGCGATGCCACCGGCGCGGAGTGGCTGAGCGTGGACGTGCTGGAAGTCTACCGGCGCATGGGCATCGAGCGCTACCTGCCGGAGCCGGACAGGAAGCATGTCGTCATCGAAGAGACCATGGCCGGTTATGCGCTGTTCGACCTGCAGGACATTCCGCTGGGGCAGGGTTCGCTGCGCAGCAATATCGGCGTGCGCTACTATGATACTCAGATCACGTCGGAAGGCCATGTGGGCGATACACCCGTTTCCATCGAGCGGAGCTATGACGGCTTCCTGCCCACTCTCAACCTCGCATGGGATGTCACCGACGAGCTGGTGCTGCGGGCAAGTGCCGGCAAGAACCTGACGCGAGTGGCGCTTGGCTCGCTGAATGTCGCGGGCCGCGTGAACAGCGATGCCAGCAGCGGCGGAGACCTGACCATCTCGGCCGGCAATCCGGACCTGCGGCCGATGAAGTCCTGGAACTTCGAACTGGGCGCGGAATACTACTTCCCCGAAGGTGGCTATCTGTCGGCAGCCTTCTTCTACAAGGATATCACCGACATCGTCGGCTCATCCTCGGTCGATGTGCGTTATGGCGATACCGGCTATCCGCTCTCGCTGCTCGGCGACGTCGATGGTGCTGGCAATCCGCAGACGGCAGACACGATCTTCCAGTTCAACCGGCCTGCAAACGTCAATGACAGCACGGTAAAGGGCTTCGAAGTGGGCCTGCGGCATGACTTCGATTTCCTGCCGGCCCCGTTCGACAAGCTCGGCATCATCGCCAACTACACCTATGCCGACGGCGAGACGCTGTATGAGAATGTCGGCGGCACCGGGCTGGCGGAGTACAAGGGCTTCCCGGGCCTTTCGAACCACACTGCGAACGTGACCCTCTACTACGAGGCCGAGCGCTGGGGAATGCGCGTGTCGACGGCCTATCGCAGCGGCTACATCTCGCAGGTCCAGTCCGGGAACACGGACGAGAACGAGCGCGGTTTCCATGGATCGAACTTCGTCGATTTCACGAGCCACTACGCGATCACGGACAATCTGAAGGCCAACTTGAGCGTGCTGAACATCACCGACGAAGCGGTCGAACAATATTCGGACACAGCCGACCGCCTCTACGGCACGACCACTTCGGGTCGCACCTATATGCTAAGGCTGGGATATACGTTCTGATCGCAAGTTCAGATCGATGTATCCGTAGTATCGGCTAGCCGCATAGGGGACGCCGGGGATGGCAAACCGACCATCCCCGGCGTCTTGTCGTTCGGGCCTACTGCGCTGCCTCTCCAGGGTGCTCCGAATGGACGGTGAACACGGAAAACATCCTGCGCGCCGAAAAAGCCGGTGCGGGCGAACGCGGTCGGTCGCACAGCAAGGCATCCGCGGCAGGAGGGGCGAGCAGCCGCGTGGGTTACTCGCCGCCGCTCGACAGCAGGCGATAGCCCCACGCAGGCAGGCTCACCGTATCGCCAGCCGCGATGGTCACCTCACCGCCGGTCTGGAACTCGGTATAGGCACCGGCCGCCAACCCATCGGCCAACGTAGCCTCCACGGGCTTGCCGGACAGGTTGAACAGGCCCAGCACCTTGTTGCCATCCTGCTGGCGCACCCAGCCGAACAGCTGCTGCGGCTTGTCATTGACGACCTGGCTCATGATGGCACCCCACTTGCCGTTGGCCAGCGCGGGGTTGGCATCGCGGAAGGCAATCAGGTCCGCCAATAGCTGGCCGTATGCGCAGCCTTCGCCCTGGCTCCAGTCGATCGGGTCCTTCTCGAAGAACTCCAGCCGTTTGGCGTTGCAGGTTTCCTGCCCGTTATGGACCATCGGCAGGCCCTGGTGGGTGAAGGCAAGCGCGGTCATTGCGTCCAGCGCCGGGCCGTAATTCTCGTAGATGGTGCCTTCCCACGCATTGCTGTCGTGGTTCTCGATATAGGTCAGTCGCATGGCCTCACGCGGCCACAGGCTTTCATGTTCTGCGTAGTATCCGAACAGGCCGGTGGCATCCGCTGCGCCTGCGGCAATGCGCTTTGACGTGTGGTGCCAGTCCCAGCCATAGGTCGCATCGAAGGCGGCGCGGTGGTAGCTCGATTGCTGTACCTCGCCGAGCATGAAGACCGGGCGAATGGTATCGAGCCGGGCGCGCATGGTTTCCCAGAAATCGACCGGGACATAGCCCGCCACGTCGGCGCGGAAGCCATCGACGCCGTAGTCGCGTACCCACATTTCCATCGCCTCGCCGACATGCTTGCGCACGCCGGGCTGCGACCAGTCGAGATCGATGATGTCGGACCAGTCCCACCAGGGTGTGGGGCGGAATTGGCCGTCCCAGGTCTTTTCGTACCAGTCCGGGTGGTCGGTCGCGAGCTGGTTGTCCCACGCCGTATGGTTGGCGACGAGGTCGAGGATCACATGAAAGCCCTGTTCGTGGGCCGCATCGATGAAGCTCCTCAGATCCTCCTCGCTGCCGAATTCGGGGTTCACCGCGTAATAGTCCTGCACCGAATAGGGGCTGCCCAGCGTGCCCTTGCGGTTCACTGCGCCAATCGGGTGGATGGGCATCAGCCACAGGATATCGACGCCCAGTTCCTTGAGCCGCGGCAGCTCCCGCTCGGCGGCGGCAAAGGTGCCCTCGGGCGTGAATTGGCGCGTGTTGATCTGATACAGCACGGCGTCGCGCGTCCATTCGGGCGCCTCGATCTGCACGTAGGGCTGCAGCTCCCAGGGATCGCTGGTAGCAGTGTCGGCCTGGTTGCAGGCTGCGAGCAGCAGCGGGGATAGCGCGAGGGCGAGTTTACGCATGGGAAATCCCTTGATTGGCCGAGGGCAGGACGGCCTGCACGCGCAGCATGGCGGCGGCGGAAATCAGCCAGACGATTGCGGCGAACAACATCGTCCACACGGGCTCGCCGGGGAATAGCCACAACATGATCTGCCCCATGACCGTCGCGACCAGCAGCTGCGGCACGACGATGAAGATGTTGAACAGCCCCATGTAAATGCCGAGCTTCTTCTGCGGCAGGTTCGAGGCGAGGATGGCGTAGGGCATGGCAAGGATGCTGGCCCAGGCGATGCCGATGCCCACTTCGGCCAGCAGCAGTGCCTGGGCATCGCGCACGAAGAAGAACATCAGGAAGCCGATGGCGCCCAGCGTCAGGCAGATCGAGTGCGTCAGCACCTGTCCGAACTTGCGGCTGAACCACGGCAACAGCACCAGCGCGGCAATCGCGGCCACGCCATTGTAGACCGTGAACAGCAGGTTCACCCAGTTCGCGCCTTCGTTATAGGCGGCGCTCGTGGTGTCGGTGCTGCCAAAGACATATTGCGTCACCACGGGCGTGGTGTTGATCCACATGATGAACAGCGCCGACCAGCTGAAGAACTGCACGACCGCCAGCCGCTTCATCACTTCGGGCATGCCGGAAAAATCACCAACGATGCTGGAGAGCATGTTGGTCGTCCGTCCCTGCCGTGCGAGGCCGATGGCAATGGCGGACAGCAGGCCGTAAATGGCCAGCAGCGCGCCAAGCAGGAAGAGCTCCTTCTCCAGCGCGAACAGCTGCACTGCGGCCAGCACGACTGCACCGGCCACGAGCCAGACCATGCTGGACATGTAGCTCTTGGCGGCAAGCAGGCGGGCGGGCTCGCCGTCCTCCACCGCTTCAACCCCGGCAAAGGCGGCCTGTTCTTCGGGGCTGTATTCCCTGATGGTCACAACGGTCCACAGCACCGCCAGCAGCAGTGCCGCGCTCCCCGCCCAGAAACTCCATTTCACCGTATCGGGAATGCCGCCATCCGGCGCGATATTGGCGACGCCCAGATGTTCCAGCAGGTAAGGGAAGATCGATCCGACAACCGCGCCCGCGCCGATAAAGGCCGTCTGCACGGCATAGCCTGCGCTGTGCTGGTCGGTGTGCAGCATGTCGCCCACGAAGGCGCGGAACGGCTCCATGGAGACGTTCAGGCTGGCATCGAGGACCCACAGCATGGCGGCTGCAAACAGCAGTGGTGCTCCGAAAGCCGGGGCGAGCGGCATAACGAAGAGCGCAATCGCCGCGAAGATCGCGCCGGTCAGGAAATAGGGTCGGCGACGGCCCAGGCGGTTCCATGTTCGATCCGAAAGGTGGCCGATGATCGGTTGCACGATCAGCCCGGTCAGCGGCGCGGCAACCCATAGTGCGGGCAAGTCGTCCATGCTCGCGCCCAAGGTCTGGAACACGCGGCTCATGTTCGAATTTTGCAGCGCGAAGCCGATCTGGATGCCGAAAAAGCCGAAGCTAATGTTCCACAGGCCCCAGAAACTCTGACGCGGTTTTTCCATCCTTCGTGTTCCTTCCCATTGCGCGGAAGGTCTGTGGCCGTCCTGCGTCAATGCGAAGGGGCTGGCACGAATGCGTCCAGCCGACAACACGCATACGAATGTGCAGGACTGCTCAGGCGGTTGGCTGCTTGGGCGGTTTCGGCGGTGCAGGCGCTGGTGGAACGGGAGGGCAGGCACCGCTGCTGGCGCGCACGATCAGCCTGGTCGGCAGGCGATTGTCCGGCCCTTCGCGGTCCTCCACCTTGGCCAGCAGGGTTTCGACGAGCCGCTCACCGGCACCCTTGATGTCCTGCATGATGGTCGTCAGCGGCGGGGTGGTGAGGCTGGCGGCTGGGATATCGTCGAAACCCACCATCGCCACATCTTCGGGCACGCGCAGGCCCGCCTCGGCCAAGGCGCGCATCGCGCCGATGGCGATCAGGTCACTGGCAGCGAAGATGCCATCGAATTCCTGTCCACTCTCGATCAGGTTCTGCATGGCCGCATGGCCGGCTTCCTCGGTGGTGATGGCATCGTATTGCAGCGAGCTATCGGGCGTCAGCCCCGCATCCTTCAGTGCCTGGCACATGCCGCGATAGCGCTGCGCGAATTCGGGGTAGTGCTCGTCCGCATGGCCAAGGAAGGCGAGCTTGCGCCGCCCCTGCTCGACAAGGTGTGCACCTGCCAGCTTGCCTGCGCCGAAATTGTCCGAGCCAATGGTCGAGCCCGAGCTGTCGCTGGTGACCGAGCCCCAACGCGCGAAATGCGTACCCTGCCGCTCCAGCTGGTCGAGCCGTTCCCGGTAGAGCGTATAGTCGCCATAGCCCAATAGGATGAGCCCGTCTGCGCGGTGGCTGTCCTGGTATTGCACGTGCCAATCATCTTCCATCCGCTGGAACGAGATGAGCAGGTCCAGCCCGTGATTGGCGCAGGCGCGTGTGATCGATCCCAGCATCGCGAGGAAGAACGGGTTGATCATGGACTCGTCAGGCGTCGGGTCCTCGAAGAACAGCAGGGCGATGGTATTGGAGCGTTGCGAGCGCAACGAAGAGGCGTTCTTGTCGACCGTATAGTTGAGGTCCTGCGCAATCTGCTTGATCCGCGCGCGCGTCTTCTCGCTGACTGACTTGTCGCCACGCAAGGCGCGGCTGACGGTGGGCTGCGACACCCCGGCAAGATATGCGATATCGAAGCTGGTCGGTCGACCAGTAGCTGCGCGTCCCATGTCCTCTCCCGCCGCGCTAGCTCCTTGTCTTTTCTCTCGGTTGGAAAAGGCTTTCTGGTGCGCCCGGACGATTGCAAACACACCTGCATACTTGCATGCAGGCCGTGGTAATTCTTCCGTACCATCGATGTCCCAGTCCCCGCTAGCCCTTTCGCCCACGTACGGCCTGACTGTCTCGCATTTCGGCGAGGAAGCGCAGCCGCTGTTGCAGGTGGATGGCGCACTCGCCGACCTGGCGCTGGTGCGCAAAATTGCCGCAAGGCACAGCTATCGTTCGATCGGACCGTTCTATCCGGGACTGCGTGCGCCCGTATCGGCGAAAATCGCCATGCCGCTGGTGGAGCCGTTGCTGCCGAAAATGTGCGAAACCTTCGGCCTGGAGCGCGAACCGGCCTATTTCGAGTGCTACCTCAGCCTCGTCACCAAGGCGCCTGGCGAACTTGCGCCAATCCAGCGCCTGCCGCATTTCGACGGGACCGAACCCGAGCGACTTGCCGTATTGCTGTTCCTGTCGGACGACAGCGCGTGCGGTACGGCCTTCTATCGGCAGTGCTCGACCGGCTACGAAAGCGTCGATGGTTCGCGCTACGATTGCTACCTGGCGGAACTGGAGGCGGCCACCGCGCAACATGGCATTCCGCCCGCCAGCTATATCGGGGCAGACTCGCCCATCTTCACGCGAACGCTCCGGGTGGCGGGCGCGGCGAACCGGATGATTGCCTATCGCGGCAACACGCTTCATTGCGCCGCGCTTCGCGATGATTTCACGCCCGATGCCGATCCCCGCAGCGGCAGGCTGACACTGAATCTGTTTTTAAAAGCCTGATATTCCGATTGTTTAGTCAAACATTCTTGCGGCGAAATCATGCCTGCATCGGCTTGCGTATACGTATGCTGTCTTTCGCCAGGTGCATTCCGCCCGGTAAGTAAACGGCAAGCGAGGCAAGGCTGCGAGCCTTTAGACCCGCGAGTTTGGAGCAGGAATGTCGGGAAGGGACGAAGGATCCCACCGGCCCCAATTGTCCCGGGGGACTAGATGAATATCCGCAACACCCTTCGCGCCGGTGCCAGCACCACCGCATTTGCCATTGCCGCCCTGGCCTTGCCGGGCGTCGCCTTCGCACAGGATGCAGGCGAGCAGCAGGACGAGGCCACCGTCGCAGACGACGGCTTGGATGCCGGCAGCGTCATCATCGTCTCCGGCTATCGCCAGGCGCTGGAGTCGGCCATTGGCGAGAAGCGCCAGAGCACGGCAATCGTCGAAGCCTTCTCGGCGGAAGATATCGGCAAGCTGCCCGACGTCTCCATCGCCGAAACGCTTGGCCGCTTGCCCGGCCTTGCCGTGCAGCGTGTCGACGGCCGTGCGCAGAGCCTCTCGATCCGCGGCCTTGGCCCGGACTATTCGACCTCGCTGCTGAACGGTCGCCAGATCGTTTCCTCGGGCGACAACCGCGCGGTTGAATACGACCAGTACCCATCCGAACTCATCAATAGCGGTGTCGTCTACAAGACGCCTTATGCCGGCCTGATCGGTCAGGGTCTGGCCGGTACGGTCGACCTGCGCACGATCCGTCCGCTGGACCAGAACGAGACCGTGATCTCGGTCAGCGGTCGCCTGGAGTTCAACGAAGACGGGTCGCTCAACCCCGATATCAAGGGTTGGGGCTACCGCGCCACCGGCACCTATGTCGACCAGTTCGCTGACGATACGCTGGGTGTCGCGCTGGGCGTGGCTTATCAGTCGAGCCCGAGCCAGGTCGAACGGTTCAACGCATGGGGTTATCCCGAACTTGGCCAGGGCGATGTCGATGGTGGCAACGCGCCCGACGGTTCGCAGGGCGCGCTGGTGCTGGGCGGCATGAAGCCCTTCGCCCGTTCTGTCGATCTTGATCGCCTCGGCGTGTTTGGCACGCTGGAATGGGAGCCGTCGCCGGAATGGAACAGCTCGATCGACGTGTTCTACGCCGATTATCGCGAGCGTATCCCGCAGCGCGGCATCGAATTCCCGCTGAATCCGGGCTGGGGTGCCACCACCACCATTACCGACATCAGCGATGCGGACGGCATTGCCGACAGCACAACCTTTGCCGGTGTACGTCCGGTCGTGCGCAATGACTATGACCGCAAGGATACCGAGACCTTCGCGATCGGCTGGAACACCCAGTACGACAGCGACGACGCGATCCTGATGCTCGACGTCGCCTATTCGCGCTCGGACCGCAGGTTGCAGCAGATCGAGAGCTATTCGGGCCTCAGCTATGCGGCTGATCCGGCTTCGCCTTCGGACACTGTCGTTGCCATGCTCAGCTCGGGCGGCTTTCCGTTCCAGTTCAGCAACCAGATCGATTATTCCGACACCGACCTGGTCCAGCTGACCGATCCGCGTGGCTGGGGTGCTGGCGGCATTGTGCAGGCCGGTTTCATCAACGACACCGAGACCGAGGACGAACTGTGGACGATCCGCGGCGAGATCGCCCTTCCGGTCGATCGCATCTCCTTCGTCGACCAGGTCGTGTTCGGCGCGGCCTTCGACGATCGCACCAAGTCGCGCGACATCACGCAGAACTTCATCAGCCTGGCGGGTGGCCCTTCGGTCTATGCCGACCAGGGAGCGGTAACCAGTGCGCCGATCCCCACGTCGGCATTGCTCGATCCCACCGCGTCGCTGAGCTTCATCGGCTTCGGCCCGCAGGTCGCCTACGATCCCTTCGCGCTGCTGAACGATGGCACCTATGCGCTCACCGACGTGCAGAGTTCCAGCCTGCCCTTCCCGGGTGACTGGACCGTCAACGAGCAGGTGCTGACCGGCTATGTGCGTGTCGATCTCGACGCCATGCTCGGGGACCTGCCGATGACTGGCAATATCGGCGTCCAGTTCGTGCAGACCGACCAGTCTTCCGACGGCTTCGAATCGCCGGGCGGTATCGGTGCCACGCGGACGCCGGTTTTCCAGAGCGACGAATATCTTGACGTGCTGCCCAGCGCGACGCTGAGCTTCGAAGTCGGTCCGGACACCATGCTTCGCCTGGGCGCGGCTCGCACTCTGGCCCGTCCGCGCATGGACCAGCTCAACGCTTCGTATAGCGCCAGCGTCGCGAACCAGCCCCAGGGTGCGCTCGATTCAATCTTCAGCGGCAGTGGCGGCAACCCGCAGCTCCGCCCCTATATCGCGGATAGTGTGGACCTTTCGGTCGAGCACTATTTCGCTGGCGGCCAAGGCTATTTCGCACTCGCTACCTACTACAAGTGGCTCGACGATTTCGTGAACCCGAGCGCCTCCGTGGTGCGCGATTTCTCCTATCTCGTGTCTTCGCTGACCGGATCCCAGCTGGACGCCTACAACGCGAGCGGCACGCAGAACCTCGGCTTCGTGAGCGGTCCGGACAATGGAGCCGACGGCCACATCTTCGGTATCGAAGCGAGCATGGCGCTGCCGTTCGGTATGTTCTCCGAGGCGCTGGAAGGTTTCGGCCTGCAGAGCAGCGTGTCCTACACCGACAGCGAGCTGACGATCCATCCGCAGCAGGGACCCTCATTCGAAACCGATGTTCCGGGTCTGTCGGAATGGGTGGTCAACACCACTGCCTTCTATGAGACCGGCGGCTTCGAGGCGCGCATCAGCCATCGTTACCGGACCGAATTCCTTGCCGAATTCATCGGTATCTCGGCTAGCCGCACCTTCCGCGAGACCTATCCGGAATCGATCTTCGATGCCCAGATCGGTTATCGCTTTGAAAGTGGCTCGCTCGATGGCCTGTCGATCACGCTGCAGGCGCTGAACCTGACGGACGAACCCTTCGTCTCGTTCCAGAACGACGATGAAGCACAGATCATCGACTACGAATCCTATGGTCGCACTTACCTGATCGGGGCGTCTTATCGCTTCTGATTGGTAACAGGCCGGCGGGGAGATGCTCCTCCTCCCCTATGCTCCCCGCCGGTTCACTGTTCCGATAGCGCCTCGATAGATTGCAAACTTGCCTGGTCAGGCGTTGGGGGCAACTGGCAATGACGGACACAGCAGTAAACGACTTCGTGATTGCCGGCGGCGGCACGGCCGGATGGATGACCGCCGCCGCGCTTTCCCGCTTCGCGCCCCCGGGCACGTCGGTCACGCTCGTTGAAAGCGAAGCCATCGGCACCGTGGGCGTGGGCGAGGCAACGATCCCGCAGATCCACCTTTTCAATTCAGCCCTGGGTCTCGACGAGGCCGAATTCCTGCGCGAGACGCGCGGCAGCTTCAAGCTGGGGATCGAGTTCGACGGCTGGCGGCGCGAGGGCGAGAGCTACATGCACGCCTTTGGCGACGTGGGCCGCCCTCTGGGCTTGCTGCCTTTCCAGCACTACTGGCTGCGCGCGCAACACGCGGGCTTTGCCAAGCCGCTGCAACGCTATTCCCTGAACGAGCTGGCCGCGCGCACCATGCGTATGTACCGCGGCAAGACAGCTGCGGGCCGCGAGATGCCCTATGCCTATCACTTCGATGCGGGCCTTTATGCCGCCTATCTGCGCCGCTTCGCCGAAGCGCGCGGGGTAACGCGCGTTGAAGGCAGGATCGCCAAGGTCGCCCGGCACGGCGAAAGCGGCGATATTGCCGCACTGGAGCTGGAAGGTGGCGAGCGGGTCGAGGGCAGCTTCTTCATCGACTGCACGGGCTTTCGCGCGCTGCTGATCGAAGGCGCGCTGGGTGCGGGTTTCGACGACTGGAGCAATTTCCTCCCCTGCGACCGCGCCATGGCCGTTCCGTGCGAAGGTGGCGGGGACTTCACCCCCTATACCAGGGCCATCGCCCGCAAGGCCGGTTGGCAGTGGCGCATCCCCTTGCAGCACCGCATCGGCAATGGCCTCGTCTATTGCAGCGATTTCCTGTCGGATGACGAAGCCGCCGAGACCTTGCTCGCCAATCTCGATGGCGCGCCACAGGCCGAACCGCGCCCGATCCGTTTCACCACCGGAAAGCGCTGCGTGCACTGGAAGAACAACTGCCTCGCGATAGGCCTGGCCGCCGGGTTCATGGAGCCGATGGAATCGACATCGATCCACATGATCCAGAGTGCGATCAGCCGCTTCCTGGCAGTCCTGCCGCGAGGCCGGGGCGAGCCTGCAACGGTGGACTGGTTCAACGCCCAGAGCAGCTTCGAATGGGAGTGCATCCGCGATTTCCTGGTGCTGCACTACACCGCCAACGAGCGGGAAGGGCGGCCCTTCTGGGACCATGTCCGCAGCATGGAACTACCCGCAACGCTCACCGCAAGGATGGAGCAATGGCGCGCGGGCGGCTTCATCCACCGCGAGCACGAGGAACTGTTTACCGAAATCGCCTGGTTCCAGGTTTTCGCCGGACAGGGCGTCGAGGCGCGTGGTTACAATCCAATGGCCGACACTCTGCCCGAGGCGGAACTGCGCGCGCTGCTGGACGAAACAGAGGCGTCGCTTGTCGAACAGGTGAAGCCGATGCCGCGCCATCTCGATTTTCTGCAAGGCTTCGTGACTGGTAAGACAAACGAAAAGGTTACTGCATGACGATCCGATCCGCCCTGAAACTCGCGGTCGGGCTCGCCGCTCTGACCATGGCTGGTTGCACCACCGCGCCCGACGAAAGCGATGGCGCAGCCTATCTCGACCGCTTGCCGAGCGAGGAGATCATCTATTTCGTGCTGCCGGATCGCTTCGAAAACGGCGATCCTTCGAACGACACCGGGGAATTTGCCGGCGACCGCCTGCAAACCGGCTTCGACCCCGCAGCGCGCGGCTTCTTTCATGGCGGCGACCTGGCCGGTCTTACCAGCCGCCTCGACTACCTCGAAGGAATGGGCATCACCGCGATCTGGTTCGCGCCGATTTTCCAGAACAAGCCGGTGCAGGGCCCGCCAGGAGATGAAAGCGCGGGGTATCACGGCTACTGGGTCACCGATTTCACCCGGCCTGACAGCCATTTCGGCACGCGCGAGGAATTTGTCGCCTTCGTGGATGCCGCGCATGCGCGCGGGATGAAGGTCTACATGGACATCATCACCAACCACACGGCTGACGTGATTACCTATGCCGATGGTGACGAGAGCAATTTCGAATATCGCAGCCTGGGCGACTATCCCTATTCCACGCGCGGCGGCGTGGATGGAGAGCCGATCAACCCCGGCTTCACCGGCCATGAGGATTCGAGCGAGGAAAATTTCGCCCGGCTGGTCGATCCGAACTACGCCTATATTCCCGAAGTGCCCGAGGCGGAGCGCGACGTGAAAGTGCCCGTCTGGCTGAACGATCCGATCTACTACCACCATCGCGGCAACAGCAGCTTCACCGGCGAAGACAGTCGTTTCGGGGATTTTTCCGGGCTTGATGACCTGTTTACCGAACATCCGCGCGTGCGCGCCGGCATGCAGGAAATCTTCTGCGACTGGATCACCGAAACCCGTGTCGACGGCTTCCGCATCGATACCGCGCGTCACGTCGATCCCGGCTTCTGGCAGGAATTCGTACCCGCCATGCGGGAATGCGCGGCCGGGGCCGGCATCCCCAACTTCCACATGTTCGGCGAAGTGTACAAGGACGTGCCCGAGAACGGCTATATCGCCGAATACACGCGCCGCGACGGCCTGCCTGCCGTACTCGACTTCGCCTTCCAGGCCGCCATGCGCGAGCTTCTGGGGCGCAATCAGGGCACGGTCGTGCTGGCGCAAATGTTCGATGGCGACGTATTGTATGAGGATGGCGAGGAGACTGCCCGCACGCTGCCGACCTTCCTCGGCAATCATGACATGGGCCGCTTCTCCACCCTGATCCGCGATGACATTCCCGGTATCTCGCAGGACGAGCTCCTACAGCGGGTGATGCTGGGCCACGCCATGATGCTCAGCCTGCGCGGCTCTCCCACCATCTATTATGGTGACGAGCAGGGCTTCGTTGGCGATGGCAACGACCAGCGTGCGCGCGAGGACATGTTCCCCAGTCTGACGGCGGAATACAACGACAACGTACTGATCGGCACCGATGCGACCACGGCGGACAGCAATTTCGACATCGCCCACCCTCTCTATCGCCTGATCGCGGAGTTCTCCGCCTTGCGCCGTGCACATCCGGCACTCGCGCGCGGCCCTCAGCAGGTGCGCCACTATGAACAGGAGGCAGGCATTTTCGCAGCAGCCCGTTTCGATCCCGACGACGGGACCGAATATCTCGCCGTGTTCAACACCAGCGACGAGGAGCGCTCGGTCAATATGTGGGTCAATTACAATGCCCGCGCGTTCGAGACACTGGCGGGCGAATGTCCCGCCATCGTTTCCGCACCGGGCAGTGCAGCCTTCACGCTGCCTGCGTTCGGCTGGGCGCTCTGCCGGGTGAGCGAGGTTGCCGAATGAGCACTTCCGAAACTCCCATGCCCTGGTGGAAAGGCGCATCGATCTACCAGATCTATCCGCGCAGCTTCATGGATTCGAACGGCGATGGCATTGGCGACCTGCCTGGCATCACCTCCCGGCTGGACCATGTCGCTTCCCTTGGTGTCGATGCCATCTGGATCAGCCCGTTCTTCACCAGCCCGATGAAGGATTTCGGTTACGACGTTTCGGACTATCGCGACGTCGATCCGATTTTCGGCGAGCTGGCTGATTTCGACGTGCTGGTGACACGCGCGCACGAACTGGGCCTGAAAGTCCTGATCGACCAGGTCTATTCGCACACGTCCGATGAGCACGCCTGGTTTGCCGAAAGCCGGTTCAGCCGCGACGGTGCCAAGGCGGACTGGTACGTGTGGGCCGATGCCAAGCCCGATGGCTCACCACCGTCCAACTGGCAGTCCGTATTCGGCGGCCCTGCCTGGACCTGGGATGCAAGGCGCGGGCAGTTCTACCTGCACAATTTCCTCTCATCTCAGCCGCAGCTCAATCTGCACAACCGGGAGGTGCAGGATGCAGTGCTCGACGTGATGCGTTTCTGGCTCGATCGCGGGGTCGACGGGTTCCGCATCGATGCGCTCAACTTCGCGATGCACGACCCGCAACTGCGCGACAATCCGCCCGCGCCCCATAACGGCAAACAGCGCACGCGCCCGTTCGATTTCCAGCTCAAGCTCCATAACCAGTCGCATGCGGATATCCCGCTTTTCATCGAGCGGATCCGCGCCCTGACCGACGAGTTCGACGGCATATTCACCGTCGCCGAGGTGGGCGGGGACGATGCCGACAAGGAGATGAAGGCGTTCACGGCGGGAGAGAGCCATCTCAACTCGGCCTATGGCTTCGATTTCCTCTACGCCGACAAGCTGACCGGCGAACTGGTGTGCAAGGCGCTGGCGAACTGGCCGGATGAGGAAGGCCTCGGCTGGCCCAGCTGGGCTTTCGAGAACCACGACGCGCCGCGCGCCCTGTCGCGCTGGATCGACAACGGCAACCGCGATGCCTTCGCGCGGATGAAGATGCTGCTGCTTGCTGTCCTGCGGGGCAACATCATCCTCTACCAGGGCGAGGAGCTGGGCCTGACGCAGGTCGATATCCCCTTCGACCAGCTGCACGATCCCGAAGCCATCGCCAACTGGCCGCTCACGCTCAGCCGCGATGGTGCGCGCACGCCGATGCCGTGGGACACGCGTGGCTGCGGCGGCTTTGGCAGCGAAACGCCGTGGCTGCCGATGGGCGAGGAAAACCGCGCCCGTGCCGTGGCGGTGCAGGAGGCGGACGAAGCATCCTTGCTGAACCACGCCCGCGCCATGCTGGCGCTACGCAAGGCGCATCCGGCACTGCATCACGGTGCAGTTTCGCGCTGCGAAGTACGCGGAACGCTGCTGGTGCTGGGCCGCCGTAGCGAGGGCGAATGCGTGCGCGCTTTCGTCAATCTCGGCGCCGATCCGATCGCACTTGAGCCCGGTGAAGCCGATGGCGCGGTACTCGCCAAGGTCAACGGCGCGAGCGCAAAGTTACTTCCCCCTTATGCAGCATTGGTGGTGCAGGCATGAATATCGTCCGATCCCTTATCGCAGCCTCCACGCTGGTGGCATGGCCCACGGCCGCGCTGGCAGGCACGGTCTCCTCGCCCGATGGCCGCATCGTCGCCACGCTGGAGGCCGATGGCGAAGGCATTCCCGTCTACGAAGTCAGCTTCAATGGCGAACCCGTGATCGCACGTTCGACCATCGGGTTCAATTTCACCGATGCCGACCCGATGCGGCGCGGTTTCGAAGTGATCGCGGAGACCACCGACAGCGTCGACGCTACATGGGAACAGCCATGGGGCGAACGGCGCTTCGTCCGTGACAACCACAATGAGCTGGCCGTCACCTTCCGCCAGCAGGACGAGGCTGCGCGCGAAATGACCGTGCGCATGCGCGTGTTCGACGATGGCTTGGGTTTCCGCATGGAATTCCCCGAGCAGGCGAGCATGCCGGTGGCCAACATTGCCGAGGAGTTGACCGAATTCCGCATTGCCGGCGATGGCGAGGCCTGGTCGATCCAGGCAGGCGACTGGAACCGCTACGAATACCTCTATGAGCGCACCCCGATCAGCGCGCTGTCCACCGTGCACACGCCAGTGACCATGGTGCTGGAAAACGGCACGCATGTCTCCTTCCACGAGGCGGCTCTGGTCGATTATTCGGGCATGTGGCTGCGCCGCATGGAAGGCACGAATTTCCGCGCGCAGCTTGCGCCCAGTCCGCGCGGGCCGAAAGTGGTGCGTGAAGGCGCGTTCCACACGCCGTGGCGCACGATCCAGATCGCTGACGGCCCGGCAGGCCTGTTCGAAAGCGCGATGATCCTCAATCTGAACGAGCCCAATGCGCTGGGCGACGTCAGCTGGTTCAAGCCACACAAATATATCGGCATCTGGTGGGAAATGCACCTCGACGAGAGCAGCTGGAACAGCGGGGACCGTCACGGCGCGACCACCGCGAATGCCATGCGCTATATCGACTTCGCTGCCGAGCACGGCTTTCGCGGCGTGCTGATCGAAGGCTGGAATGTCGGCTGGGACGGCACATGGTTCGGCAATGGGCGCGACTTCAGCTTCACCCAGTCCTACCCCGATTTCGATATCGAGGCCGTCGCTGCCTATGCCGCCGAGCGCGGCGTGCGGATCATCGGCCACCACGAAACCGGCGGCAATATCGGTGTCTATGAGCGCCAGCTCGAAGAGGCGATGGCCTTCTACGAAAGCCTTGGCATCGATGCGGTGAAGACCGGCTATGTCGCCGATGCCGGCGGCGTGATCGCGCCGGATGGCGAGGGCGGCGAAGTCTTCGTCTGGCATGATGGGCAGGAGGCTGTGCAACACCACCTGCGCGTGGTCCGGATTGCTGCCGATCACCACATCGCAGTCAATCCGCATGAGCCGGTGAAGGATACGGGCCTGCGCCGCACCTATCCCAACTGGGTCAGTCGCGAAGGCGCGCGCGGGGCCGAATACGACGCATGGGGCGTGCCCAAGAACGGGCCGGACCATGTGCCCGAGATGATCTTCACCCGCCTGCTTTCGGGGCCGATGGACTATACGCCCGGCGTTTTCTCGCTGCGTGGCCGCGGGGCCGAGGCGCCTGACATTCCCTCCACGCTGGCGCGCCAGCTGGCCTTCTACGTGGCGATCTACTCACCGATCCAGATGGTGGCCGACCTGCCCGAGAATATCGCTGCCTACCCCGAGGCGCTCGACTGGGTGCAACGCGTGCCTGCTGACTGGAGCGAGAGCCGCCTGCTCGACGGCGCCGTGGGCGAATATGCGGTGATCGCGCGGCGGGATCGCAATTCGCAAGGCTGGTATATCGGCGGCGTGACCGATGCCGAGGCACGCGATGCCACCGTGGCGCTGGACTTTCTCGACCCTGGCACCGCCTATGTCGCCACCATCTGGGAAGACGGTGAAACGGCAGACGGCCTGGGAGAGGATCGCCACGCGTTGGACGTGCGCAGCTACACGGTGACTTCTACCGACACCCTCACCTTGCACATGGCACGCGCGGGTGGCTTCGCCATCGAGCTGGCACCTGCTGGCGAGTGAGCTATCCAGCGCCTCCGCGCATCGTCGTTCCTGGCGGCGGCGGCGCGGGGGCGGACAACCGCTTGCCTGCTTCATCACCGCTGGGCTGGGCGCGGCGGCAAGGCCACCGTCGTCGAAAGCCCGGCAATCGGCATTTTCGGTGTGGGTGAAGGCTCTACGCCGTAGCTGAGGGCCATGTCCGATCTTCTCGGCATCGCCGAGGTTTCGATAAGCCTGTGCTGCCTGATGACCGGTTCCTTGCTGCAAGGCTGGCCGACGAAGGCAAGGCACCGCACCCGAGCGAGAATTTTCCCTTTCGGCCCAGCTACGGCTACCGCTTCGATGCCTTCAAGCTGGGTGCCTTTCGCATGATATTGCCGTGACAGGCGGAACGTAGCGATTCGGTCGCGCAAATCGCCCTGATTGCAAGAACGTTTCGCCCAGTGTCGGAACAGCGTTTTTGCTTTACCCGAAATCAACGCTTTTCAGCCTAATACGGTCGTGTGAGTGAGAACTACTCCGGACTGCCCAGCCTGCCCTTGCGGTTGAACGCTATGCAGGTGATCGGTCTTGCCGAACCCGGCGAGGGCGATTGGGCACGCTTGCGCTCTCTGCAATATCGCGATCTCTACGCCAATACCTCTACCCGCATCATCGGCCACATGCTGGCCGCGCTGATCACGCTCGGCCTCTTCCTGGGCGACCTGCCGATCCTGCTGCTGGGCGGCTGGATGGGCACGCTGGCCATCGCCGTGGCGCATATCACGCGGGTGGAAGCCTCGCTGGAGGGCGTCGACCATCGCTTGATGACCAAGGCCGACTATTTCCGTCATGCCGTGGCCGTGCTGGCGCTTGCGACGGTGTGGACATTGCCGCTGCTGGGTTTTGCGCCGACCGCTTCACCGGCTGACAAATACGCACTGTGGACGGCAGTGGCGATGCTGGTGGCCGGCTCTGCGCTCAAGACATCGCAGGCCCCGATCACCTCGATCATCTTCGCCGGTGTTTGCGGTGCCGCGGGGATCTATATCTTTGTGCTCGAGGGCAGCTATGTCTTCGCGCTCGCTTCGGTCCTTTTCTGCGGCATCATCATCAGCGGGGCGATTTCCTCTGCGCGCACCTTCCTGACCGCACGCGTCGCCGAAGCGGGCGTGGCGGAAAAGGACGAGGTGGTCTCGCTCCTCCTGCGCGAGTTCGAGGAGAACGAGGCCGACTGGCTGTGGCAGGTCGACCAGCACCGCCGCATCAAGGCTGCCAGCCCGCGCTTCGCCTATGCGCTCGGCTGCGATGCCAAGAGCGTGGAAGGCAAGCGCTTCGTCGAATTGCTATGCGGCGACGAGGGCTGGAAGAGCGGCAATTTGCCGCCTTCGCTCCACGAGCTGGCCGACCGGCTGAAGCGGCGCGAAAGCTTCGCCAACCTGGTGGTGCAGGTGGAGCTGTCCACGGGGCGCCGCTGGTGGGAGCTTTCCGGCACGCCGATCGCCAATGAGAAAGGCGGCCATGGCGGTTTCCGCGGCGTGGGTTCGGACGTCACCGAACAGCGCGAATCCTCCGAAAAGATCGCCTACCTTGCCCGCTACGACACGCTGACGGGGCTGCCCAACCGCCTGATGCTGACCGAGGGGCTGAACGAAGCCCTGCGCTATGCCGCGCAATGGAAGACGCGCTGTGCCTTCCTGATGATCGATCTCGACCGTTTCAAGGCGGTGAACGATTCTCTGGGCCACCACGTAGGCGACAAGCTGCTGGCGCAGGTCTCTCTGCGGCTGAAGCAGGTCATCAGCGACAATGAACAGGTCGGCCGCCTGGGTGGTGACGAATTCGCCGTGGTTATCCGCGACGTGCCGAACCCGGCCTATGCCGGCAAGGTGGCGGACAATATCATCGCCTCGCTCTCCGCGCCCTACACGGTCGACCACCACACGCTTTATATCGGTGCCAGCGTCGGTTCCGCCATCGGTCCGCGCGACGGCCTGAATGTCGAGACGCTGATGCGCAATGCCGACCTCGCGCTCTATCGCGCCAAGGACGAGGGCGGTGGCGAACATCATTATTTCGAACCTTCGCTGCATGCGGATGCGGAGGAGCGGCTGAAGCTGGAAGCCTCGCTGCGTCACGCCATTTCGCGCGAGGAGCTGGAAGTGCATTTCCAGCCGGTGGTGAATGCCAAGGCGGAAAACGTCGTCAGCTTCGAGGCGCTGCTGCGCTGGAACAGCAAGGAGCATGGCTTCGTCAGCCCGGGCAAGTTCATCCCGCTGGCCGAGGATACGCGCCTGATCGTGCCGATCGGCGACTGGGTGCTGCGCGAGGCCTGCCGCCATGCCGCCACTTGGCCCGAGGATATCCGCGTGGCGGTGAACGTATCGGGCGAGCAACTGCTGGAACCGAACTTCGCCCAGACCGTTGTGCGCGCGCTGGCCGATACGGGCCTCGCCGCGCATCGCCTGGAAGTGGAAGTTACCGAAAGCGTGTTCCTGCGCGACGGGCGCCATGCGCGCCAGACGCTGGAGGAGATCATGGATCTCGGCTGCTCCATCGCGCTTGACGATTTCGGCACCGGCTATTCCTCGCTCGGCTACCTGCGTACTTTGCGCTTCTCGACCATCAAGGTGGACCGCAGCTTCGTGCAGGGCGCCGCGCAGGACAATCGCGAGAGCCTCGCCATCATCAATGCCGTTGTCGCCATGGCGCAGAGCCTGGAGATGTCCACGACCGCTGAGGGCGTGGAGGACGAGAAGCAGGCCCAGATGGTCCGCGACCTCGGCTGCACCAAGATCCAGGGCTACTATTTCGGCCGCCCGATGCCCGCCATCGAAGCGCGCAGCCTGGTGGTGAAGCGGCGCAACGCTGCTGCGTGATTGGTTTTGCGAAGGCGCATCCGCGCCTTCGTCCTCGGTGCTGTTCCCTCCGCTACGCTGCGGGGCACCTGCGGGCGGCCAGTCGGCCTTTTACTGCCGTGACCAAGAACCGCTCGGACCTGCCAGATAAGCTCTGTAACGGGCCGCAGGCCCGCAAGCGCGAACGCGCGCCCCCTTCGGCTGGCTGCTTGCAGCAGCCGCTCAGGATAAACTGCGCCGCCCCGTAGTGGAGTGAAGCGGAACGGAGGGATTCAGGCGAGGATAGCCAAGGGGCCGGATGGCCCCGCCGGCGCTTGAGGCCGAACAAAATTCACCGAGGACGCGCCCGCGGATGCGGGCGCATGAAACAAGCTACGCTACCGAAAGATTTTCAAACACGCTCTCGAACAGCGCGCGGCCATCACTGCCGCCATGGTCGCTCTCGATCGCGCGTTCGGGGTGGGGCATCATGCCGAGCACATTGCCGCCCGCATTGAGTATGCCGGCGATGTCGCGGCGCGAGCCGTTGCAGGCTTCGGCATAGCGGAAGGCCACGCGGCCATCGCCTTCCAGCCGGTCCAGCGTAGCTTCGTCGGCGAAGTAATTACCGTCGTGATGCGCCACGGGAATGTGGATCACCTGCCCTTTTTCGTAGCGGCTGGTGAAGAGCGACTGGCTATTCTCCACCCTCAGCGCGACGGTGCGGCAGATGAAGGTCTGGCCCGCATTGCGCATCAGCGCGCCGGGCAGCAGGCCGCTTTCGGTCAGCACCTGGAAGCCATTGCACACGCCCAACACGGGCACGCCCTTGCCGGCCGCCTCTACCACGCTCTTCATGATCGGGCTGTTCGCGGCCATCGCGCCGGAGCGCAGGTAATCGCCATAGGAAAAGCCGCCGGGCAGGGCGATGAAGCCGAGCCCGTCGGGCAGGGCCGCATCGCCATGCCATACGCGCAGCGGCGCCTTGCCCGAAATCTGCTCGATCGCCACTGCCATGTCGCGGTCGCAGTTCGAGCCGGGGAAGGTGATGACCGCGGCTTTCATCAGGCTGTCTCCAGCTTCTCGATCCGGTAGTTCTCGATCACCATGTTGGCGAGCAGCTTGCGGCACATGTCGTCCAGCGCCTCGTCCGTGGTGCTGTCGGCCACGTCCAGTTCGATCAGGCGGCCGATGCGCACATCCTCGACGCCGGAAAAGCCGAGGCCTTCAAGAGCATGGTGGACTGCGCGGCCCTGCGGGTCGAGCACGCCGGGCTTGAGGCTGACATGGATGCGGACTTTCATGGGGCGGACCTTCGCATATCTATGGAGTCGGTTCACGAGTGCCTATGGCGATGGAGGCCCCGTGCTGCAAGGGCAAGCACCCGAACAAGCCCCCGCCAAATGGCCGTTGTGGGTGGAGTTGTTACAATTCAGGGCTTGTTGCTGCGAATCCCTCTCATTAACCCAGCATATTCGAGTGATTCGAGGATGCGATGGACCAGGTAACCAGCGGTAATGACGGCGCGGCGATGACGGCCAAGCCCTATCTCTCCAAGCAGGCGAAGCGGCGGCAGCTGTGGCTGGCGGTGCATCGCTGGCTGGGCATTATCCTGCTGATCCCGATGGCGGTGCTGGGCGTGACCGGCTCTGCACAAGTCTGGCCGGAGGAGACCGAGGCGCTGCTCAACCCGCAGCGCGAGGTCGCCGCCACCGCCGATCCGGCTGCCATCAGTGAAGACCATATCGCCAAGGCGCGCGAGGCGCTGGCCGATTACGGGCCCATCGTCCGCATCCAGATGGGCGAGGTGGGCGAGCCGATCGTTGCTTCCACTGGAGGCTATGCCGATCCGCCCTTCGGCATTGGTGCTCCCGGTGGGATGAGCCGCCAGGCCTATGTCGATCCCGACAGTGCCGAGGTGATCGACAATACCGACAGTTCGGGCGGCTTCATGTGGTACATGCACTTCATCCACGGCCTGTTCCTGATCCCCGGCATCGGCCGCCAGATCGTAGGCATTATGGGCCTGTTCCTGACCATTTCGGCGGTGACCGGCATCTATGTCTTCTGGCCGGGCATGAAGCGCGTTTGGGCCGCTCTGAAGTGGCAGAAGCGCGACGGGAAGATGCTCAACATCCATCGCCAGTCGGGCTTCGTCCTGTCCATCGTGCTGGTCGTGGAAGCGATCACCGGCGCGTGGATTTCCTTCCCCGGCTTCTTCGCCATGCTGGTGGAGCCGGGCGTGGAGCAGCCCGAGCGCCCGCGGCGCGGCGGCGGCCCGCAGGGTGAGGTGCTGGAGGCAGAGGATGAGGCCTGGATGGCCGCGCTCGCTTCCGCCAGTGCAGCCTATGACGGCAGGCCCACCGCGATCAGCGCGCCGACGGTCGAGAGCGCCGCGTGGACCGTGAACCTTGTCGGCGAGGGCATGGAAGCCACCGCCAGCGTGCCGCTCAATGGCGGTCCCGTTTCGGTCGAGGAAAGCCCCGCGCGTGCCGGTCCGCCGCCCGCGCCCACCCGCGCCATCGCGGTGTCGACATGGATGCGGCAGGCGCATTACGCCACCATTGGCGGCATCGTGTGGGAGTTGCTCGTCTTCCTCAGCGGTATCGCGCTGACCTTCCTTGCGATCAGCGGGATCTATGTCTGGGGCAAGCGCGAGCTGGACAAGAAGCGCCGCGCCTGACCCTTAGTCAGCCGCCTCGCCCGGATCGGGCAGCACGGTGATCTCCAGCCGCTCCGCCGGATCGAGATAGCGCAGCGCCATTTCCTGTACGTCCTCGGGTGTCAGAGCCTCCAGCACCGCGCGGCCTTCGGTATAACGCTCCAGCCGGTCCGCCTGCGTCTGCGCGCGGTCGACAAGGCCCATCCAGCCGCCATTGGTCTTCAGCAGATTGTCATAGGCTTCCAGCTGCGGCGCGCGGGCGCGTTGCAGCGTGTCCTCGTCCACCGGAGCGCTGCGCAGGCTATCGATCACCTGCAACATCGCGTCGCGCGCGGCAGGGACATCGTCGGGGGTCAGGGAGGCGCTGATCGCGAAGGTGCCATAGCCGGGATAGACGCGCGATTGCTGCGCACTGGCGGAAGGCGAATAGGTCTGCCCCAGCTCCTCGCGCAAAGTGTCGAGCAGCAGGGAGCGGGCGACCGCCTGCAGCAGTTCCAGCTCCAGCGTCTCGCGCAGATCCTCGCCATCGCGGGTGGGCCACATCATGTGCAACAGCGCCTGGTTGTCCTCGCCCTGGTGATAGAGAATGCGCGGATAACGGCTATCGGTGAAGCGGCGGTCGCGATTATCCGCCCATGCGCCGAAATCCGCTTCGCGCGGGGGCAGGGCGCCCAGTGTGGCGGCGACCAGGTCGATTGCGGCCTGCTCGTCGAAATCGCCGACCAGCGCCAGCTCGATCGCGCCGTTTTGCCAGCGCTCGGCAATTGCATCGCGCAATCCGGCAAAGCTGAGCTGGAGATAGGCCTCCTCCGGCTGCAACGAAAACCGCGGGTCATTGTCCGACAGGATCGACCCCAGTTCATTGCCCAGGGCTGCATCAGGCGTCGCGTTAAGTCGGGCAAAGAAGTTGCTGACATTACGTTGATATTGCTCTTCACCTTGCGGGCGATAGCCGGGATCGGCGATCATCGCGGCGAAGAGTTGCAACTGCGTGTCGAGATCTCGCGGAGTGGTGGTGGAGCGGAAGCGGAACGTCTCCTCATCCGCATCGATATTGAGGCCGACCTGCGCCCCGGCGAGCACAGATTGCAGCTCATCCAGCGAGTGCTCACCCAAGCCGCCCACCAGCAGTGAACTGGTCATAGCGGTGGCCAGCGGTGCTTCGCGCGTGTCGAGCATCTGCCCGCCATCGATATTGAGCTGCACCGAGACGCGATCCTCTTCGAGGTCGGTGCGCTTCAAGTTCAGCTTCACACCGTTCGCAAAGGTGATCTGGCGGATGCCGAGCAGCGGCTCCACCGCGTCGCTCACTACCGTTCCGGGTGTGCCGAAGTCGGTATAGGCAAACTCGCCGAGTGCGGCTTCCTCGCGCGGCTGCAGCACCAGCGCCATGCCTTCATCCCACGCGGCGCGCAAAGCCTCTGCGCCGCCTTCGGGAGCCTCGCGCCCGGCATAGCGGATCAGCGGATTATCGAGCGGGACGACATCTTCCTTGAGCGCGGCAAGCACCGTTTCGGGGTTGATCGTGGGCTCAAGCGCTTCGAAGCGCTCGAGCGCGCTGGCAGGCGTGGTCGGGACCTGCCCATCTTGCAGCAGGGTCAGCGCGCCGGTCATGAAATCGCGATTGTTGCGGGTGTTCTCGCCAGCCGCATTGCTCTCGATCGCAGCGCGTAGATTGGCGACCTGCTCCGCCACTTCGCCTTCGCTGAAGCCATACAGCATCGCGCGGCGATATTCCTCCTGTGCGGCGGCGAGGCCGCGTTCCCATTCACCCTCGGCCGCCTGCACCACCAGCGAGGTTGAACGGACGATTTCGAAATTCTCCTCCGTCACCATGCCCGCGCTGCGGAAGGGCGGATTGTCCTCGCGCGCAAGGCGGGTGAGGCGGCGGTTGATGATGCCGTAGCCGATCTGGCGCAGCACGCGCTCGCGGCGCGATTCGACCGTGTCGGGACGGTCGATATAGGGGCCGTGACGGGTGATGAGGATTTCGGCGGACAGGGCGGGGTCGAGATAGACCTCGGTATCTCCCTGCCGTTCATAGGGGATCGGCCCGGCGCTGGCGGGCGCTTCCACTGCCGGCGCTTCCCAGCTGGCGAAATGCTGGCGGATCGCGGCTTCCACCTGGTCGGGATCGAATTCGCCGACCACGATCACCGCGGCATTGTCGGGCCGGTACCAGCGTTCGTAATAGTCGCGAAGCCGCTGCGAGGTTGCATTGGCGATGGTCTCTTCGGTGCCGCCGACCCAGTTCTGCGCGAATTGCGATCCGGGGTAGAGGAATTCGAGGCGGGCGAGCAGGTTGCGCAGCTGGAAGGTGTCGCGCACACGCTGTTCGGAATGGATCACGCCGATCTCGCGCGCGACGGCTTCGGGCTCGAACAGGATCTCGCTCGCCGTCTCGCGCATCAGCATCAGCGCGGTGTCGAGCAGCCCCTCGTCATTGCGCGGCAGGTCGAGCGTATAGGTCGTGCGGTCAAATGTGGTGGAGGCGTTGGTGTCCGCGCCGAAAGCCAGCCCTTCGCGTTCGAGCAGGCGGATCATCTCGCCTTCGGGAACATTGGTGGTGCCGTTGAAGGCCATGTGCTCGACCATATGGGCATAGCCGGCCTGGTCGGGCTCCTCACCCAGCGACCCGGCATTGACCCATAGATAGACCATGCCCTGGCCCGCAGGCGTGCCGTTGGGGCGGATCACATAGCGCAGCCCGTTATCGAGCACGCCCACGCGATAGTCCGGGTCCACCGGCAGGTCGCTGGCGGCAAAGGGCCAGGGATCGTCCGCAGCAGCGGCGGGTACGGAAACGGCCGCATCCGTGGTCTGGTACTCGGGAGCTTGTGCGTAGGCGGCAAGCGGAAGGGCGGCTGCGCACAGGAGCGCGGTGAGGGCACGGAATTTCATGCCCAGCTAGATGGGGCAGAAATGCTGAACCTGCAATGTCCTGTTACTGCGGCCTATTTCTTCGGCTTGGCAGGCGGCGAGCGCAGGCGCGAGCGGTGGGCGTTCATGTCCAGCACCTCACCCGGGCCGTTATCGTCCCCCTGCAGCAGGCCGAGGCGGCGCGCGACTTCCTGGTATGCCTCTTCCTCACCGCCCATGTCGCGGCGGAAGCGGTCCTTGTCGAGCTTTTCGCCCGTGTTGAAATCCCACAGGCGGCAATTGTCCGGGCTGATCTCGTCGGCCAGGATCACGCGGCTGAAATCGCCATCGTAGATGCGGCCGAATTCGAGCTTGAAATCGACTAGGCGGATATCGATCGCGGCGAACATGCCGGACATGAAATCATTGATGCGGATCGCCATGGCGGCGATGTCATGCATCTCCTCATGGCTCGCCCAGTTGAAGCAGGCGATATGCTCTTCGGCCACCATCGGATCGTTCAGCTCGTCCGACTTGAGGTAATATTCGATCAGCGTGTGCGGCAGCGCCTCGCCTTCTTCCAGCCCCAGCTTCTTGGCGATGGAACCGGCGGCGACATTGCGCACCACCACTTCGAGCGGGATGATCTCGCACTGGCGAACCAACTGCTCGCGCATGTTCAACCGGCGGATGAAGTGGGTGGGGATGCCGATATGCGACAGGCGCGTGAACACATGCTCGCTGATGCGGTTGTTGATCACGCCCTTGCCGTTGATCGTGCCCTTCTTGGCCGCGTTGAAAGCGGTGGCGTCATCCTTGAAATACTGGATGATCGTGCCCGGCTCGGGGCCTTCGTACAGGATCTTGGCCTTGCCTTCGTAGATCTGGCGGCGGCGGGACATGGGCGTGACCTTCTTCAATGCGCTTCGGCGTATAAACGACAAGGCCCCGGCGGACGAAGCGCTTCGCTTCGCAAGGGCCGGGGCACTTGCGCGCGGCCTATACACCCAAGCGGTGAGGCTGGCAATTGCAGTGACCGCGTAACGCGGCTAAGCGGCGCGCAGAGAAGAATGAGGGGTCGTCCATGAACAGGCAGGTTTTGCGCAGCGGTATATCCGCCGTGGCGATGCTGGTGTCGCTACCGGTAATGGCGCAGGAGAGCGCAGGCGAAGCATCCGACGATGTGATCGTGATCGAGGCGACGATCGATGCCGCCTCCTCCGTGCTCGAATTCCCCGGCGCAGTGACGGCCGTCGATGCCGAGGCGCTGGAAGCCCGCCAGTTCCGCGACCTTACCTCGCTGTCCTATGCCGCGCCGAATGTTCAGCTGGAAACGGTGGGGACGTTCAAGGGCGTATCCAACTTCGCCATTCGCGGGCTGGGCGTGAACAGCTCGATCCCCTCGATCGACCCGGCGGTCGGCCTGTTCGTCGACGGCGTCTATATGGGCCTCAATGCCGGCAGCGTGTTCGACACGGTGGACCTCGCGCAGATTGACATCTTGCGCGGACCGCAGGGCACCTCCTTCGGGCAGAACACCACTGGCGGCGCGGTGATGGTGCAGACCGCCGATCCCACCGAGCATTGGGAAGGCTTCGCCCGGATCGGTTATGAAGGCCCGGTCGATAGTGGCCGTGGCACCGGCATGCTGACCGCGCGCGGCGCGATTTCCGGTCCGATCACCGATGGCCTGTCCTTCCGCGTTGCGGCGCTGAAGAGCGACGACAACGGCTATTTCACCAACCAGTTCGACGGCGAATCCTATGGTGCCGCCAACACCACCGTGCTGCGCGGCGGGCTGAAATACGACAAGGGCCCGCTGGAGATTACCGGCAAGCTCGAATGGATGGAGAGCACGGGCGACGGTGCGGCAACGCATAATAACGGGTTGTTCGCGCGCGACACGTTCGAAATCTCCGTCAACCAGCGCGGCTTCAACGATAGCGAGAACCTGTTCGGATCGCTGCGGGCGGAGCTCGACCTTGGCGCGGGCAAGCTGACCAATATCTTCGGCTGGCGCGATTATCGCCAGGCAACGCGCAACGACATCGATTCCTCGCCCACGCCGATCTTCCAGTCGGACACGGTGACCGAGCAGGAGCAGTGGTCGAACGAGCTGTCCTACGCGGTCGAGACCGGTCCCTTGCGCCTGGTGGCGGGCGGTTACCTGTTCCACCAGCAGATCGGCTATGACGAGCAGCGCGACCTCAGCTTCTTCGGCGCCGCGCCGCAATTTGGCGGCGGGCGGCAGGACCATGACGTCTACGGCCTGTTCGGACAGGTCGATTTCGACGTCAGCGAGATCCTCTCGCTCAAGGCCGGCCTGCGCTGGTCGCGCGAGGAAAAGGCGGCCGACATCACCTATGTCCGCACCCGGCCTGCATGTTCGGTGATCGCGGGTACCTGTCCCTTCACCGGCGAGCGTGTGCCGGGCGAAAATAACGGCTTTTCGGATGAGCGCAGCTGGGAGAATTTCTCGCCGCGCCTCGTCGCGACTTTGCGCGCGTCCGAAGATGCCAACATCTATCTGGGCTGGTCGCGCGGGCACCGTTCTGGCGGCTACAACTTCCGCATCACCCAGCCTGACGCATTCGAGGAAGTCTCGATGATGCTCGGCTCGCCCGCCTTCGATCGCGAGTTGGTGGACAGTTTCGAACTGGGCGCCAAGTGGCAGTCGCCCGACGGCCTCGTCTTCCTGCAGGGCGCACTGTTCTGGATGGAAGTCGACAATATCCAGCGCGAAGTGGTTCTGCCGAGCATTACCGCAGGCCTCGCCCAGTCGATCTACAACACCGCCGATGCGCGCATCAAAGGGCTGGAGCTGGAAGCGGCGGTTGAGCCTGCCGACGGTTTATCGCTCACCGCCAATCTCGGTTTCACCGATGCCGATTACACGCGCATTTACCAGGACCTGTCGGGCGACAATGTGATCGACGCGGCGGACCTCGCGCTCGAGCTGCCGCGCGCGCCGCGCTGGACCTATGGCGGCAGCGCGAGCTACGACGTGGCGCTGTCCGACACGAAGGTGCTGACCGCGAACATCTTCTATCAGCACCGCTCGCGCTACGCCTATACGGACAACAATTGGGGCTTCAATTACGCCTCCGACATGCTCGACGCCTCGCTGTCGGTCGGATGCACCGAATGCGGCGTGACGCTGACGGTGTTTGCGCGCAACTTGCTGGATGAGGTGCAGTTCGGTGCCGATGCGGGCCTGCCCTTCGCGGGCGGCCCATTCTCCGACGGTGACGATGCGCCCTTCGATCCCGCGCCCAATGCCGGCACCTTCTCCCCCATCAACAAGGGCCGGGTGCTGGGCGTGGAGCTGGGCTACGAGTTCTAGCTGCCGCCGGTCTTCCCGGGCCTGAGATAGACCAGCCAGTACACCAGCGCGACGAGCACGCCGCCGCCCACGACATTGCCCGCCGTCACCACGGCAAGGTTCTGCAATGCCGGGGCGAGGGCGAACTCGCCTGCATGCAGCATGCCCACCGGGATCAGGTACATATTGGCGATGGAGTGCTCGAAGCCGAGCGCGACGAAGGCGGTGATGGGGAAGAGGATCACCAGCACCTTTCCCGAAACGCTGTGCGCGGCAAAGCACATCCATACCGCCAGGCACACCAGCACATTGCACAATATCGCGCGGGCAAAGGCCTCGGTGACGGAGAGCGACAGCTTGCCCTCGGCAATCGCCACGGCAGTCGCGCCCACCGCGCCATCGCCCAGTCCCAGCGTGCCGGAGAAGTGCACCAGTGCCGCCGTTCCCAGGCTGCCGATCAGATTGCCGAGATAGACGATCCCCCAGTTCCGCAGCAGCTGCGCCAGCGTCACCTTGCCATCGGCCAGCGCCAGCACGATCAGGCTGTTGCCGGTGAACAGCTCCGCTCCCCCGACGATCACCAGAACGAGGCCGAGCGAGAAGGCCATGCCGCCCAACAATCGCGTGGGCCCGAGCCCCAGTTCGCTGCCCGTCACGGTGACGGTGTAGAACATCCCGCCAAAGGCAATGAAGGCCCCCGCCAGCACGCCCAGCGTCAGCAGCGGCCAGAAGGGCAGGGCGACCTTGCGCAAGCCCACCTCCTCCACCAGCCGCGCAATCTGCGCCGGGGCGACAACGTCGAGCGGGTGGGGCGTTTCGGGCATTAGAGAGATTCACCTCCATCGCGTGGCTCTTTCACCCTGAGTCTATTTCCATCCTTGACGATCAGTGCGCCATCTCCGGTATCCCGGATGTGACGAAGAGCCATCTTTCGGCATTGCGGGTCGACATTGATCCTTCGCTGGACCCATCTACGCCATTGAAGATCGCGGTGAGCGATCTGGTGGGCTTCTTCGATCGAGCAGCCGTTACGCAAGCGCGTTTCCTTCACAAACAGGATCCACTGCATGCCGTCTTCAGGATCGCGCGCTTCGCGCAACCTACGATAGTTATCGGCGTCAGCCTGTGCGTCTTTGTTGGCAGGAGCGCTCACCCCAAACTCTCCGGCGCGCCATCGCCATGCGGCACCGGCCCACGCTCGATAAACCGCCCCAGCGTCGCCCTTTGCACCAGCACGCTGAACAGCACGGCGGCGAAGGTGGCGGCGACGAGCAGGTCGCGCGTCTCGCCGGCGGGGAGGGAGAGGGCGAGCGCGATGGAGATACCGCCGCGCAATCCGCCCCACCATAGCACGCCCCAGGCGCCTTCCGCCTTGGGCTTCGCAGCAGGGACGACCTTGGTGGACAGCGTCACCGCGATCGCCCTTGCGCCCAAAGTGATCGGGATTGCCAGCAGCGCCAGCCAGAGGTGGCTGAGGCCGGGCACCAGCACGATCATCTCCAGCCCGATCAGCAGGAAGAGGACGGAGTTGAGCAGTTCGTCCACCACTTCCCAGAACTTGATCGTGTAATCGCGCGTCACGTCGCTCATCGCATAGGTCATGCCGTGATTGCCGATCAGGAGGCCCGCCACCGCCATCGCCAGCGGGCCGGAGATATGCAGCCAGCTGCACAGCGCATAGCCGCCCATGACCACCGCCAGCGTGATCGTCACTTCCAGCGCATATTCGTCCATCGACCGCATCGCGCGATATCCCATATAGCCGAAGATCAGGCCGATCAGGATGCCGCCGCCCGCTTCCATCACGAACAGCCGCGCGCCCTCGGCCAGGCTGAAATCCTGCCCTGTTACCGCCGCGCCCAGCAGGATCACGAAGACGACGATGCCAACGCCGTCATTGAACAAGCTCTCGCCCGCGACGGTCGCCTGCAGGCTCTCCTCCACCTTCTCCTCCTTCAGCACGCCGAGGACGGAGACGGGATCGGTGGGCGCGATCAGCGCGCCGAAGACGAAATACCAGATTGTGCCGATGGGAAGCGCCAGCAGCGTGCCCACGCCCCACATGGCGAGGCCCACCACCAGCGTGGAAATGATCACGCCGACGGTGGAGAGCAGCAGCACCGGCACCCAGTCCGCGCGCAGCCGGTCGAGATCGACATGCAGCGCGCCTGCAAACAGCAGGAAGCTGAGCATGCCGTCGAGCAGCGTGTCGGTGAAGTTCATCTCCTCCAGCAGCCGGGCGACCGTGTCGTCCATCGTCACGCCGGGGATGAAGGCATTGGCGAGCAACAGCGCCACCGCCGCCACCGCGCCCATCACGGTAAGGCCGATGACATGCGGCAGCTTGATGAAATGATGGTTGAACCAGCCCAACAGGGCGGAAGCGACCACCAGCATGGCCGCAAGGTCGAACGGGGTCAGGCCGCCAGTTTCTCCGTGCATGGGGGAGGGGATAGCGGCTGCGGGCGCGCTGGCCTAGGCCTTTACGACACCGGCACGCGCATCGAAATCGGCGCGGGCGCGTTCGATGCGGTCCATGTTCTCCTCCGCCCATAACCACACGCCGCAGAAAGCCGCGCCCAGGCTGTGGCCGAGATCGGTCAGTTCGTAATCGACATGCGGGGGGACGACGGGGTGGACGGTGCGGGTGAGCAGCCCCTCGCGCTCCATTTGCCGCAGGGTCTGTGTCAGCATCTTCTGGCTGATGTCGGGAATGCCGCGGGCGATCTGGGTGAAGCGCAGGCAGCCGCGCTCCTCCAGCTCCTCCAGCACCAGCATGGTCCACTTGTCGGCGACCTGTCCGATGATCTGCGTGACCAGCGCTTCCAGCTTGGGATCGATCTCCTCATTCGGAGGCGGCGCGGTCTCGTCGCGTATGCGTTTGGCCTCGGCGATCTCATCCCATGCGAAAGGAAGTTGGCTCATCGTATTGAAATTCCGACGCTCTCTTTTTGGTAAGTATAATTCTTTTGGGTGCCTTCTTTCATTTGGGTAGCGTTGAAGCGATCTCCTGTCCAGCACAGCATCCCAGACAGGAGACCCCCATGAAACTCACTGGAAACACCATTCTCGTCACCGGCGGCGGCTCGGGCATCGGGCAGGCGCTGGCCTGGCAATTCGCCGATCGCGGCAATGAGGTGATCGTCGCGGGCCGCACGCTGGCAAGCCTGGAGGAGACCGTCGCCGGGCGCGACAATATGTATGCCGTGGTGCTCGACGTGGCCGATGATGCGTCAGTCGCCGCCTGTGCGGAGAGGCTGGCTAGCGACTTCCCGGCGCTCAACATGCTGATCCATTCAGCGGGCATCATGCGGCGGGACGAGTTGACGGGAGATACCATCGCGATCTCGCAGCAGATCATCGACATCAACCTGCTGGGTACGATCCGCATGGTGGAGGCGCTGCTGCCGCAGCTTGAGGGCAAGGAGAATGCCGCGATCTGCACCGTCTCCAGCGGCCTTGCCTTCGCGCCACTGCCCTCGGCTCCGGCCTACAGCGCCAGCAAGGCGGCCGTGCACAGCTATTCACTGTCGCTCCGCCACCGGCTGCAGGGCGAGGTCGAGGTGATCGAGATCGCCCCGCCTGCAGTGCAGACAGGCCTCACGCCGGGGCAGGAGACGCGCGAAGGCTATATGCCGCTGGACGACTACATCGCCGAAACCATGGTGAGCTTCGAACAGCAGCCCACGCCGCGCGAAAACCTTGTCGCTAACGTCCTCCCCCTGCGCAATGCGGAGAAGGAAGGACGTATGGACGAAGTGCTGGAAATGCTCGGCAACCTCTAGGGCTGCCAGCGGACTCGGCGGCTTAAGCGCTCAGCTTGGCCGCCGTGTTCGCCACGCGCTTGCCGAGATATTTCGCGCCGTCGAGCTCGTCCTTGCTCGGCTGGCGGCTGCCGTCGGGGCCGGCGATGGTGGTGGCACCATAGGGGGAGCCGCCCTTGACCTCGTCCACGCCGTTCTGGCCGTCGAAGCCATAGTCGAGGCCGACGATGGTCATGCCGAAATGCAGCATGTTGGTGATGAGGTCGAACAGCGTCGGCACCGTGCCGCCATGCTGCGAATTGCTGGATGAGAAGGCCGCGCCGACCTTGCCGATCATCGCACCCGATGCCCACAGGCCGCCACAGGTATCGAGGAAGCTCGCCATCTGGCTGGGCATGCGGCCAAAGCGCGTCGGCGCGCCCAGGACAACGCCGTCATATCCGCCCACCGCATCGGGGCTTTCGATCACCGCATGGTCCTCGTTCACGGCGAAGCCGAAGTTCTTCACGATCTCCTCCGGCGCGGTTTCGGGGACGCGGCGGATATCCGCTTCCTGCCCGGCCTCGCGAATGCCCTCCGCGACGGCTTCGGCCATCTGCGAGTTGTGACCGTAGGAGGAGTAATAGAGAACGAGGATGCGGGCCATGGATAACCTTTCCGATAGAGCTTGCCGGGCGATGCGGCTTCGTTACAACTCCCCCTATAGGAAGAGATGGGGAGGAATGGGAAGCGTGCCCTTTGTCCGGTAGTCTGAATGCAGGCACCGCAAAGGGGTTCCACGGCGGCCCGACATGACAGCATGAGCGATAGCGCTAACGAAACGCCCGAAGCGGGCGACGAGCAGGCAACCGGCGAAAGCGCCGAGAGCAATGCCTATTGGGCAGCGAACCTGAAATTGCTGGGGGTGCTGATGGCGATCTGGTTCGTGGTCAGCTTCGGTGCGGGGATCCTGCTGCGCGACTGGCTGGACCAGTTCATGCTGGGCGGATATCCGCTGGGCTTCTGGTTCGCGCAGCAGGGATCGATCTACGTCTTCATCGCGCTGATCTTCTATTACAGCTTCGCCATGCGCCGCCTCGAGCGCAAATACGACCTCGAGGACTGAGGCGATGGACAGACATCTCTTGGTCGTCATCCCCGCGAAGGCGGGGATCCAGGGCGAGCTTCGCACACTGTCGGCACTGGATTCCCGCCTTCGCGGGAATGACGGGGTGGGGGTGTAGGCCATGGAAACGCAGACCCTGATCTACCTCTTCGTGGGCCTCAGCTTCGCGCTCTATATCGGTATCGCGATCTGGAGCCGCGCGGGTTCGACTTCGGAGTTCTATGTCGCGGGCGGAGGGGTGAACCCGGTGGTCAACGGCATGGCCACCGCCGCCGACTGGATGAGCGCGGCGAGCTTCATCTCCATGGCCGGGATCATCGCCTTTTCGGGCTATGACGGCAGCGTCTACCTGATGGGCTGGACCGGCGGCTATGTGATGCTGGCGCTGCTGCTGGCGCCTTACCTGAGGAAATTCGGCGAGTTCACCGTGCCCGATTTCATCGGCGCGCGGTATTATTCCAAGGCTGCGCGCGTGGTGGCGGTGGTGTGCCTGATCTTCATCAGCTTCACCTATATCGCCGGGCAGATGCGCGGGGTGGGGATCGTCTTCTCGCGCTTCCTCGATGTCGATGTGACGCTGGGTGTGATCATCGGCATGGCGATCGTCTTCGTCTATGCGGTGATGGGGGGCATGAAGGGCATCACCTATACGCAGGTTGCGCAATATTGCGTGCTGATCTTCGCCTATCTGGTGCCCGCATTCTTCATCAGCTTCATCGTCACCGGCAATGCCATCCCGCAGATCGGGCTGGGGAGCCGGGTGGAGGATGGATCGGGCCTGTTCGTGCTGCAGAAGCTGGACCTGGTGCTGCAGGACATGGGCTTTGGCGCCTATACCGATGGCAGCAAGTCGATGATCGACGTGTTCTGCATCACCGCCGCGCTGATGATCGGCACGGCGGGCCTGCCGCATGTGATCGTGCGCTTCTTCACCGTGCCCAAGGCATCGGATGCGCGGCGAAGCGCGGGCTGGGCGCTGATCTTCATCGCTTTGCTCTATACCACCGCGCCAGCCGTGGGCGCCTTCGCGCGGCTCAACTTCATCGATACGGTGAACGACAAGGAATATTCCGAGGCACCGGAGTGGTTCACCAATTGGGAGGATAACGGCCTCATCGCCTTCCGCGACCGCAATGGCGATGGCGTGATGCAATATCGCAGCGGCGATGCCATCGTCGGCGCGCCCATCTTCCTTGAGGAGCGCGGAGCCTCGGGCGAGCGGCTGACCGAGAATGCCACGCCTCCGGGTGAGAACGAGGTCTATGTCGATCGCGACATCATGGTGCTCGCCAATCCGGAAATCGCCAGGCTCCCCGGCTGGGTGATCGCGCTGGTGGCGGCTGGCGGGCTGGCGGCGGCTTTATCGACCGCGGCGGGGCTGCTGTTGGTGATCTCGGCGTCGGTGAGCCACGACCTGCTCAAACGGACTTTCCGGCCCAACATCACCGAAAAGGGAGAGCTGCTGGCCGCGCGCATCGCGGCCACGGCGGCGATCCTGGTGGCGGGCTATCTCGGGGTCTATCCGCCCGGATGGGTGGCACAGGTGGTGGCCTTCGCCTTCGGCCTTGCCGCCGCTTCGCTGTTCCCGGCGATCTTCATGGGCATCTTCACCAAGTGGATGAACCGCGAAGGCGCGATTGCGGGCATGGTGGCGGGCCTTGGCTTCACCTTCCTCTATATCGCCTGGTTCAAGTTGTGGTCGCCCGAGAGCAATGTGGAAGCGAACTGGCTGTTCGGCATTTCGCCCGAGGGGATCGGGGTGGTCGGCATGGTGATCAACTTCGCCGTCGCGATAGGTGTGGCGAAGCTGACCGCGCCGGTGCCCCCCGATGTGCGACGGCTGGTGGCGACCATTCGCGTGCCGAAGGGAGCGGAAACCCCGCATATGCACTAAGCGCCACTGCGGCTTTGACCGCAGCGCTCAAGTGGGTAGAGTGCCGCGCATCACCTATCGCGCGGCCTTTTCCCGACGTGGCGGCATTCCGGCCGTCTGTCCCCGCGTGCCATTGCCCTGACAGGACCATGCCTATGCCCACCCATGCCGACCTTGCCGCCAAGCTGCTTCAGGATGCCGCCGGCTTCTTTCGCGATGTGGGTCAGCAAAATCCCGGCGTGAGCGAGCAGATGAACCAGAATGCCGAGATGTTCGAGCAGGTCGCCCAGCTGGTCGCGAGCGATCCGATGGGAGAGCTGCCGCTGCCCCCGGAAGGCGAAGCGCCGCTGTAATAATGGGGCGATCAGGCGGACTTGCGCTGGTCCGGTTCGGTGTCGTCCGCCTGCGGATGGCTGGCGAGATCGCTTGAAGACAGCTTTTGCGGGCGTCCGAAGAGGTAGCCCTGCGCCTCGTGGCAGTTCTCCTGCCGCAGCAGCTCGAGGTCTTCTTCAGTCTCCACGCCTTCCGCCAGCACCGGCAGGTTGAGGCTGCGGCCAAGGCCCAGCACCGCCTTCACGATATTGCGCGAATGGCTGTCCTTCTTCACGCCCATCAGGAAGGAGCGGTCGATCTTGATCTTGTCGAAGGCGAAAGAGCTGAGCGTATCGAGCGACGAATAGCCGGTGCCGAAATCGTCGATCGCCACCGATACGCCGAGGTTCTTGATCCGCCGCAGGTTGTGCAGCGCGCGCAGCTTGTCGGAGATGATCGCGCTTTCGGTGATCTCGATTTCCAGCCGGCTGGGTGACAGGCCGGCATCGAGCAGCGCCTCGGTCACGATATCGGGCAGGTTGGGCTGCACCAGCTGCACGGGCGAGACATTGACGGCCACCTTGTACGGATTGGCCCAGCTTGCCGCCTCGCGGCAGACGCGGCGCAGCACCCACTCGCCGATCGGCAGGATCAGTCCGCTTTCCTCTGCCGGGCCGATGAATTCGGTGGGCGGGATTTCACCCAGCGTTGCATGGTTCCAGCGCAGCAGCGCCTCATAACCCAGCACGCGGCCGTCGCTGACCGCACATTGCACCTGGTAGACGATGTCGAACTCGTTGCGATCCATCGCCAGCCGCAAATCGGCCTGCAGGCTGCGCCGCTCGCGCATCTCCTCGTCCATTTCGGGCAGGAAGCGCGACCAGCTGCGCAAGGGGCTGGCCTTGGCGCGATACATGGCCAGATCGGCATTGATCATCAACTCGCGCCCTGTCGCCCCGTCTTCGGGGTAGAGCGCGAGGCCGATACTGCCCGCGCAATCGATGGATTCGGCTAGCACGCTGTCATCCATGTTGACGGAGAAGTTGAGCGCTTCGCTCAGCACATCGGCGATGTCGTCAATGGTTGCACCATCGCCGAGGCTGACGAAGACGGCGAATTCATCGCCGCCCAGCCGCGCGCCATTGCCGCGGCCAGCCAGCGCCTTTTCGAGCCGCATGGCCACATCGCGCAGCACGAAATCGCCTGCACTGTGGCCATGAGTGTCATTGATTTCCTTGAAGTTGTCGAGATCCAGGATGGCGACGGCAAGCGCTTCGTCACGCATGCGGGCGCGAGTCAGCGCCTCGTCCATCAACTCGTAGAAGCGCTCGCGATTAGGCAGGCCGGTGAGCGAATCATGCGTCGCCATATATTCCAGCCGCTTGGCCGATTTCTGCCGCTCCGTAACGTCATCGATGGTCACCACCCAGCCGCCATCGTCAAGCTGCCTGGCGGCGAGCGAATGAACCATGTCATTGTCGCTTTCGGCGATGATGGGGTGCTGGTCGTCGGCGCTGAGCAGGTCCTGGTAGATGATCCTCGCCGACCTGATGCTGCTTTCGAAGTGGTCGGCCGGCACTGCACGGCCCAGCGTGTTGGCACAGATATCGCGTATGTTCATGCCCGCTTTCAGCGTGTCGCTGTCGAGGCCGTAGAGTTCGTGCACGCGGCGATTATGCAGCACCAGCCGCCGATTGGCGTCGAGTACCAGCAGGCCCTGCTGCATGTTGTCGAGAGCAAGGTCGAGCTGGTCGCGTACCTGCTTGATGGCGGAAATGTCGCGGGTGATCTTGGCATAGCCATGCAGCTTGCCCCGCTCGTTCAGGATCGGCTCGATGGTGATGCTGGCAAAGAAGGTGCTGCCATCCTTACGCACGCGCTCGCCGAAATCGCGAAAGACGCCATCCTTGCGTGCCTGTGCGAGGACCCGGTCTGCGCGGCCCCTGTCGATGTCATGTGGAAGGTAGAAGCGCGAGAAGTGCTCCCCGATGATCTCTGCCGCCTTGTACTGCTTCAGATGGGCGGCACCCTCGTTCCAGGTCATGACCCGGCCCCCGGGATCGAGCATGTAGATCGCGGTGTCCTTCACCCCGTCCATCAGCAGGCGCAATTCGCGCAGCCGCGCGCGCTCCTGCCTGTCCTTGCGCCTGCCCAGCAGCAGCAGAGTGCCCGTCCAGCCCGTTATCACCAGCGCGACGATGCCGAGGATGATCGCCAGGACGACATGCGAAACGGCCACGCCCGAGGCGGGGCCTGCGGCGATGCTGGTGAGCTTCATCGCTTCCATGCCGAAGAAGTGCAGAGCCAGCACCGATCCGGCCAGAAGTACGCTGCCGGCCAGCAGCGTTCCGCGCCGAGCCCGCGGCCTCAAGATCAGGATGAAGGCGGGGATGGCCAGCGCGGATCCGGCGATCACCGAGAGCGCCGCCAGCGGCATGTTCCAGGCCACGTGATGTGGCATGACCAGGGCATTCATACCAATGTAGTGCAGCGCAGCTGTGCTGAGCGCGATGCCGAATCCAGCAAGGCCCGCGCGCAAATCGTTCAGTTTGGTCCTGACGATAGCCAGGGAGAGCCAGGCCCCGGCGATCCCGGCGAGTAGGGAGAGGACCGTCAGGCCAAGCAGGAAGCGGATCGATCCCGGGCTTTGGTAACCCAGCATGGCCACGAAATGCGTGGTCCAGAAACCCATGCCGATCACCAGGGTGGAACAGGCCAGCCACCAGCCGCGTTCGCCTTCCTCGGCGCGAACGGCATTGCGCAGCACGGTCACCGCGCCCAGCGCGGTGACAAGGCAAATCAAGCCGCCGGCCAGTGCCAGCCATAGGTTGTGATCATGCGACATCTGGATACGGTCTCGTAACGAGACCGAACCTAGTTTGCCGGGGTGTGCAATTGGTTAAGCGCCATTAGGGATTGGCGTGAAGGGGCGGGGGAACATTTGGCCGGTGCGGGCCCTTTCCCCACCGCCCGCAGTGGTGCCCAGGGGCGGAGTCGAACCACCGACACGACGATTTTCAGTCGTCTGCTCTACCACTGAGCTACCCGGGCATCGCTGCGGCGACGATCCTTGCGAAAAGGACCGGCGGGCGATTGGAAGCGGCCCTATGGCGAAGCCTCCGCCGCTTGGCAAGGGGCTTTTCAATCCTCTTGCGCGATATCCTCGGGATTCACTCGTTCGCCAGGCACGGTATAGCTGTCATTGAACCAGCGCGCGAGGTCGCGATCCTTGCAGCGCGCTGAGCAGAAGGGCGCGAATTCCTGGCTGCGCGGCTTCTTGCAGATCGGACAGGCTTTGACCTTGGGCGTGTTCATGCGGACACCGCCTGCGCGAATCCCGCTGCGAGCGCAAGGGCGGGATCGGCCTGGGTGCGGACCTGCCGGCCGGTGCGGCGGGCGAGTTCCTCCAGCCATTCCTCCCGCAGCGCTGCCAGCACGGCGGGATGGGCGGTGAGCAGGATCACACCCGGATCGCCCACGTCTTCCGCCCGACGCAGCAACAGGCGCGCCGCCGCCGCGCTGCGCTGGAAATGCGTGCGGTGGAGCAGAGAGGGCCCTTCCATGCGCGCCACCAGCTGCACGAAGCCGAAACCGTTCATAGCGGTGCGCTCATGGTCCCAATCGGCCAGCGCCACGCCGAGCGCGCTATCGATGGGTTTACGGTCTTCCTTCGCCTGCAAGGTGGGGAAATCGACGCCGATCACCCCGCCCAGGCTCCAGCGCATGATCGCGCGGGCCAGCGGCTCGACGGCGGCTAGCGCCAACTCGCGCGGGGGCAGCTGTCCGTCCACGTCCACCAGCACCATGGCCGGTGTAGGGCTGAAATGGAGCGACCCGCCGGGAAAATCGACAGTGCCGCTCAAGCATTCGTCCAGCACCTCTTCCCATAAATCATCGGGGAAGCGGCGGACGAGCTTGCCGCCCAGCCGTTCGGCCAGCGTGGGCGCGGGGCAAAGGGGCGCATCGGTCGGGCGCGCATGGGCGAGTTTGCGTCGCTTTGCTTCTCCCACCGCGCCGCGCATGATCTCGAAGCGCATTTGCGATCCTTCGGCGGCATCGCGGGGCAGGCGGTCGACCAACGCCTCTTCGCCGTTCTCGAAACGCGCCTGTCCACGCGGCGAGCCCTTGCGGCGGGAGGTCAGCACGCCTTCGAGAATGGCGCCCGCGGTCAATTCACCGGGCCATTGCAAGCGCGCGGCGATTGCATGGCCGTTTTCGACCAGAAGTGCGCGCTCCTCGCCGATCCCGTCCTCGATCAGCCACTCAGCCAATGTCGAACCCCGCCGCTTTCAGCAGCGCGCGCGTTTCATAAAGGGGAAGGCCGACCACTCCCGAATGGCTGCCCTGGATCCAGGCGATCAGTCCTTCGGCGCGGCCCTGTATCGCATAGCCGCCCGCCTTGCCGTGCCATTCGTCGCTGGCGATGTAAGCGTCGATCTCTTCGGCTGAGAGGCGCTTGAAACGCACCTGAGTCTCGCTCAGCCGCTCGCGCAAGGTTCCGTCGGGGGAGAGGAGGGCGAGGGCGGAGAGAACGCGGTGGCGGCGGCCGGAAACCAGCTCCAGGCACTCGCGCGCAGTCGCCTCGTCCTCCGCCTTGGGCAGGATGCGCCGCCCGCAGGCCACCACCGTGTCGCCCGCCAGCACGTGGCCGGATGGATCGGCTGCGGCCTGTGCCTTCTCGCGCGCCATGCGCGTGGCATAGGCGCGCGGTACTTCGGTCTTGTGCGGGGTTTCGTCGATATCGGCAGGCGCGACGGCATCGGGTTCAATGCCCAGCCGCGCGATCAGCTCGCGACGACGCGGGCTCGCCGAAGCGAGGATCAGGCGTCGAGTCTGGGATGAGGGCGGGGTCATGCCCGCACCTTCGGTCAGGATTGCGGACCGGGGCCGCCGCGTCCCGGCATGAAGCGATAGGTGATGCGCGCCTTGGTCAGGTCATAGGGGGTGAGTTCGCACAGCACCTCGTCCCCCACCAGCACGCGAATGCGGTTCTTGCGCATGCGGCCGGCCGTGTGGCCCAGCACTTCGTGGCCGTTTTCAAGCTCAACCCGGAACATCGCGTTCGGCAGCAATTCCACCACCTTGCCGCGCATTTCGAGGAGTTCTTCTTTCGCCATCGAGTTGTCTGATCCGTATGCAGTTGTGTCTTGGCGGCGCGCTTTAGCCGCGCGCGGGGAAAAAGGGAAGCGCCTGCGTGACATGGGGCCGATTCACCCTTCGGTAATACATGCGACAGGCGCGATACATGTGCGACACTTTATTACCCTGAGAGCAGTTGCTGACAGGTGCACACCCGGCACATATGCGCTGCCGGTGGGACCGGACAATTGCTTGTAATGGAGTGTCGACTTGCGTCTTTCCAGTTCCGTTAGCCTGACTGCCCTGACAGCCGCCCTTATCATGCTTCCCGCACTGCCCGCCGCCGCGCAGGATGGCGAGGCAGCGCCCGTGGCGCAGCAGGGCGGTGATACTCCGGCAGACTCCACCGTTCCGGAGGAGCAATTCGACGAGGATACGATCGTCGTCCTTGGCGCCCTGTCGCTGGGTGCGGTCGAAGCCGCGCAGCCGCCGGTGCTGGAACTGGGCGAGGAAGATATCGCCGCCTATGGCGTCGGCTCGATCGCAGAGCTGATCCAGCAGCTGGGACCGCAGGTCACCAGTGCGCGCGGGCGCGGCGGCGGGGGCTTTCCCGTTATCCTGGTGAACGGCGTGCGCATCTCCTCCTTCCGTGAAATGCGCAGCTATCCGCCCGAAGCGATCGAGAAGTTCGAGGTCTTCCCCGAGGAAGTGGCGCTGCAATACGGCTATTCGCCGGACCAGCGGGTGGTGAACATCATCCTCAAGGACAATTTCTCCAGCCGCGAGATCGAGCTGGAATATGGCCAGCCCTTCGATGGTGGCTATTCGACGCAGGAGGTGGAGGGCACATACCTGCGTATCGACGGTCCCTCGCGCCTCAACGTCAATGTCGAGTGGAACAATTCCAGCTCGCTGACGGAGGCGGATCGCGGCGTCGTCCAGTCCTTCGTCCCGACATTCGCCACCGATCCCGATCCGGCGCTTTACCGCAGCCTCGTGAGCGATACCGCGGGCCTCGAAGGCACGATCAACTGGTCGACCACCTTGGGCGCTGGCAATTCGCTGTCGGTCAATGCGACCTATGAGCGCGAGGACAGCCTGCGCCTGCAAGGGCTCGATTCCGTCACATTGTTCGATCCGGTCGGCGAGAGGGCCTTCCGCACCTTCAACGCCGCCGATCCGCTGACGGTGGACAACCGCAACCAGAGCTACTCCACCGGCAGCACGCTCAATCTGGGCCTGGGCGATTGGGAAGTGACGGGGACGGTCGATGCCACCCTGTCCAAACTGCGGACCCTCACCGCGCGTCGCGTCGATACTTCTGCGCTGGTGGCCGATGCGGCGGCGGGTACGCTGGCGCTCGATGGCGACCTTGGCAGTTTTACCGACGCCGGTTTCGACGAGGCGCTGACCGATACATATACGGTGAATGCGTTGGCGACGGGACGGACCAATCCGTTCGTCATGCCTGCGGGCGACGTCTCGCTGACGCTGAGTTCGGGCGCGCGCTGGAATGGCATCGACAGTTCGGACACACGCAATCCCGGCGTGGAGACCGAGCTGTCGCGCACGCGCCTGTTCGGCAGCGTCAATGTCGGCATCCCGCTGACCAGCCGCGACGAGGAATTCCTCGGCTTTATCGGCGATCTCAGCCTCAATCTCAGCGCGCGGGTGGACGACCTTTCGGACTTCGGCACGCTGTATGACTGGAATTCGACGCTGGTCTGGGGCGTGACCGACAGCCTGACTTTCAACGCCACCTATATCAACCGCGACGAAGCGCCTTCGCTCTCCATGCTCGGCAGCCCGGAAGTCGCCACGCCCAACGTGTCGATCTTCGACCTGGTGAACAATGAGACGGTGCTGGCGACCGTGATCACCGGCGGCAATGCCTTCCTGCCCGCGCAGAACCAGAGCGACTGGAAGATCGGACTGCAATGGCAGCTACCCATCCTCGACCAGGCCAGTTTTTCGGTCGACTATATCGACAATAGCAGCACTGATGTCGCTTCCGGCTTCCCTTTGCTGACCGAGGATATCGAGGCGGCCTTCCCCGATCGCTTCGTCCGCGACGGATCGGGCACGCTGGTGCAGCTGGACCAGCGTCCGGTGACTTTCGCGCGCGAGGACCAGCGGCGGCTGCAATTCGGGCTCAACCTGTCGGGTCAGATCGGCGGGGGCGGCGATGACAATGCCGCTTCCGGCGGTGGAGCGGCAGTGGGTGGCCCGGTCGGCGGACCCGTTGGCGGCCAAGGCGGCGCGCAATTTGGCGGGCAGGGTGGTCCGCCCGCAGGATTCCGCCCCGATCCCGAGCGCTTTGCCCAGATGCGCGCGACCTTCTGCGAGGCGGAGCCCGACGTGCTGCGCGGCCAGATGAATGCGGTGATCGCGGCCGCCGCCAATGGCGAGGACCCGCCGGTGGGCGAGGACGGCCAGCCGATCAACCTGCCGCCGCAAATGCTTGAACGGCTGGCAGGCGAAGACGGCGTGATCGACGAAGCGGAATTCGCCACGATGCGCGAACGGATCTGTTCCGCCGACGGCCCGCCGCAATTCGCTGGCGGTGCGCCCGGTGCAGGCGGCCGGCCGCAGGGCGCCCCCGAGGGCGGCCCACCTGCCGGTGCGCGCGGCGGTGGCCGTGGCGGCCCTCCCGGCCTGCCTTTCGGTCGTGGCGGCCCCGGCGGCGGTGGCGGTCGCTGGTTCGTCAACCTCCAGTACAATTACGAGCTGCAGAACGAGGTGCTGATCGCCGACGGCCTGCCGCTGCTCGACCTGCTGGATGGTGACGGCAACCAGTCGCGCCACAGCGCGGACTTGCGCGTAGGCACCTTCTATAACGGCTTCGGCATGATCTGGAGCGGGCGCTATACCGGCTCTGCCACGCTCGACGGGTCGGGTGACCCGGGCAGCACGGACCTGACCTTCAACGACTATGTCACTTTCGATGTGCGCGCTTTTGCGGACCTCGGCCAGCGCGAGAAGCTGGTGGAAGCCGTGCCTTTCCTCAAGGGATCGCGCATCGGCATCGCCGTGGACAATATCTTCGATGCCCGCCAGCGCGTGACGGACAGCACCGGCAGCGTGCCGATCCGCTACCAGCCCTTCCTGATCGATCCGACCGGGCGCAGCTTCGAGATCGAATTCCGGAAGCTCTTCTAACACCTCCTCATTGCGAGCGAAGCGAAGCAATCCAGGGCGACGCCACACCGCCTCTGGATTGCCGCGCGACCTTCGGTCGTTCGCAATGACGAATGGTGGAACCTACAGCGCCTGCGCCGCCGCGTGGGCGCTCGCCCAGGCCCATTGGAAGTTGTAGCCGCCCAGCCAGCCGGTAACGTCCACCGCCTCGCCGATCGCGTAGAGGCCGGGGACCTTCTTCGCCTCCATGGTCTGGGAGGAGAGTTCGGCAGTGGAAATGCCGCCCGCAGTGACCTCAGCCTTGGCAAAGCCCTCGCTGCCATTGGGGTGGAAGGCCCAGCGCGCCAGCCGCTCGCCCGCCGCTCGCAGGGGCTTGTCGGGGACGTTGCCGAGGTCGCCGTCGATCGCCAGCTGGTCCGCCAGCACATCGGCCAGCCGCGCGGGCAGGCCGTCGCGTAGCTGCGCACGCAAGGTACTGCGCGGGTTCTCGCGTTTCGCGTCGAGCGGCCAGTCCTTCGGGCGGTCGGGGAAGAAGTCGATATGCACCGGATCGCCCGCCTTCCAGTAGCTGGAGACCTGCAGGATCGCCGGACCCGACAGCCCGCGATGGGTGAACAAAGCCGCCTCGCGAAAGGCTGTCTTGCCGGTGCTCGCCTCCACCGGGGCGGCGACGCCGGACAGTTCGCGGAACAGCACTTCCTCGCCGCCCAGTGTCAGCGGGACGAGGGCGGGGCGCGGCTCCACCACCTTGAGGCCGAATTGCCGGGCTAGCCGGTAGGCGAAATCGCTCGCGCCCATTTTCGGGATGGAGGGCCCGCCCGTCGCGATCACCAGTTTCGGCGCTGTGAAGCTGCCATATTGGGTGGTGACGGTGAACATCGCGCCGTTATGCGCGACCTCGGATACTTCCTCGTTGCAGCGAATGGTCACCTTGCCGGGGCCGGCGGCGCATTCTTCCAGCAGCATGTCGACGATCTGCCGCGCGCTGCCATCGCAGAACAGCTGGCCCAGCGTCTTTTCGTGCCAGGCGATGGAGTGCTTCTCCACCAGCGCGACGAAATCCTGCGGCCGGTAGCGGCTGAGCGCGGACTTGGCGAAATGCGGATTGGCGGAGAGGTAGTTGGCGGGACCCGCGCCCACATTGGTGAAATTGCAGCGTCCGCCGCCGGAGATCAGGATCTTCTTGCCGACCTTTTCGGCGCGTTCGAGCACCAGCACATTGCGCCCGCGCTTGGCGGCTTCGGCTGCACAGAACAGGCCCGCCGCCCCGCCGCCCAGAATGATCGCGTCCCACGCCTGTTCCATGGCTGCGCGCGTTAGGCGTGTTCGGGCGGGGAGGGAAGGGGGGTCGGCCCTAGCCGCTTTCCTCCACGCCGGTTTCGACACTGTCGCAGTCCTCGGCCAGCATGATCCGGTCGCGCCCGTTTTCCTTAGCCATGTAGAGCGCCTGGTCGGCTGCGGAGAGCGCCGCGCGCGGGCTGTCATAGGCGAAGACATTGGCCACGCCGCCGGAGAAGGTGACCTTGCCGAAAGGTGCGCCGGTGCGCCGGTTCATCAGGCGCCGTGCACCTAGCGCCCGCCGCGCTCCATCGAGCGCTTCCGCCGCCTCGACAGTGCTCGACCCGCGAAACAGCATCACGAATTCCTCGCCGCCATGGCGGGCGATATGGCACTTGTCGTCGGAAATCTTCGCGAGCGTTTCGGCCACCACGCACAGCACCCGGTCACCGGCGGCGTGGCCATGCGTGTCGTTGATCACCTTGAACCGGTCGATATCGCAAAAGGCCACGCTCAGCGCTTCACCATTGGCGCGGGCGGAGCGGTATTCCTCTTCCAGCATGACTTCGAAAGAGCGGCGATTGCGCAAGCCCGTGAGGAAATCGAACTCCGCATCGCGGCGCGCGCGTTCCAGGTTGCGGCGCAGTCCCTCCGCCTCCTCCTCCGCATGGCGCAGTTCCGCTTCCGCCTTGCGCGAGCGTTCGAGCATGGCCTGGGCGTAGCCGGCCAGTTCCGAGAGCAGCTTGGGGCCGTCCCCGTCCGAGGACTTGATGTCGTCCACATGCCGCTCCAGCGCCTCATTATAGTCGTTTGTGGCACTGCGCGCGGTTTCGGTGGTGCGCGAGAAATCGTTGATGCCGGTCTCCAGACGCTCGACCAGCTTGTTGAGCATCTCTTCCTCGCCATGCGAGTAGTCGCTGGTGATTTCCTGCAGCCAGTCGCTGGTGATCGGCATCCCTTCACTCCGACGCCGGGCAATGCGTCGTTCGAGCGACGGTTCCTCACCGCAGCACAGCCTGAGGGCGATGGTGAGGGTGCCGGATGTGACCTCCAGATCGTTGGCCAGTACGAACTCGGCAATTTCGGAGAGCAGTTGCTGCCGCGCTTCCAGCATGTGTTCGCGTGCGCGCGCGTCGCTGGAGCGTCTCCCGCGTTCGCGTCGGGGGGCAGAGTCAGAGCTTGCGCGCCCAAGTCCCAGCCAGCCAAGCCAGTTTCCGCCTGCCGGATCGTCCTGTTCGAGCGCCTGTGCCATTACGGCAGAATACGGCTTCCCGGCACCCGGTTTACAGAGCGGGAGAACCCCTATGTGTGCGGCAAGGTTTCTGTTTCCCCAGCATTGTCCTGCGGCAGCGGCGTGGTGCGCGCGGCGATGGCATAAAGAAGCGCGCCGCCCAGCAATATGCCGACCAGCACTGTCACTGCCCGTGCATCGACATGGGTGGCGACCCAGATCGAGCTTGCCAGCGCGACAATCGCCATGGCGAGGTGAAGCGGCACCACGCGCCCCTCGCGCTGTTCGATCACAGGCAGGGCGGCGGCGCAAATGCCATAGGTCACGAGCCGGATCAGCGTCCCAGCAATGGCGAGCACCGCAAATCCCTCCCAGAAGCCGAGCAGGATCGCCGCCACCGTGATGAAGATGATCGCATTGGCGGGCGTGCCGAAGCGCGGGGAGACCGCCATGAACCAGCGCGGCAGCATGCGCCTTTCCGCCATGCCATAGACCAGCCTTGCCAGTGCGGTTAGGCCACCGAATGTGTTCGCCCCGATGCTGAAGGCGGCGGCGACCACGATGGCGACAGATCCGGCTTGTCCCATGCTGGCAAGCGCTGCGGCGGCCAGCGCATTCTCGCCATCATCACCCGGCGCGATCGCCAGATAGGCCCAGATCACCGCCATGTAGAGCACCGTCACCGCCGCCACCATGGCGACGATCGCGCGCGGCAGGTCGCGTTTGGGATTGCGCATCTCGCCCGCCGGTTCGACCACCGTCTCGAACCCCATGAAGGCGTAGAAGGTCAGCAGCACGACCGTTTCGAATTGCGAGAATTCGGGCAGGACGAAGCCGATGGCGGGATTGCCTGTGAAGAAGGCGGAGACGACGAGCGCCAGCAGTGGCAGCACCTTGATCGCGGTCATCACCCCCAGCGTGCCAATCGCGCCGCGCATGCCGAGCAGGTTGATGATGCCTGTCAGCGCCAGGATGACCGCAACCGCAACCGGCGTCGCCACCGGCCCGTCAAGCACCGGGAAGAGCGCGGCGAGATAAGTGACCATGACATGCGTGTTCGCCGCGCTGGTGACGATGGCGCTGGCATAGCGGCCCCAGCCGGCCTGGAAGCCGAGGAAGCGCCCGAAGGCGGCCTCTCCATACAGCACCGGCCCGCCACTATGGTCGAACTTGGTGGCGAGCCAGGCGTAACACAGCGCCAGCGGCATGAAGAGCAGCCCGCCCAGCGCCATCATCCACGGCGCGAAGCTGCCCAGCGCGCCCGCCAGCACGGCGGGGAGGGCAAAGATGCCCGCGCCGATCATGCCGTTCACCGGCAACAGGCTCGCGCCCCAGAAGCCGACAGTGCGCTTCGGCGCGGTGAATGTGGACATCAGGCTCCCCGGTTTGCCGGGTATTGCTGCCCGCATTCTCCGGGGAGCGCAAGCGCGGGCGATTGTGCAAAAGCGGCGCATTGCCTATCTCCCCTCCCATGTCCCGTACCCCTGCCGGAACCCCGCATGATCCCCGTGGCAAGGAGCGCTTCAACGAGGAGCGCGCCACCTATACCGTGCGCGGAGCGTCGGGAGGTTCCGGTCAGCCGGACTTGCAGGCGGGCGTGGAGGCGATCCGCAATGTGGTGAAGACGCTGAAGCCCAAGCCGGGCGTCTACCGCATGCTCGATGCGCGGGGCGACGTGCTTTACGTGGGCAAGGCACGGGCGCTGAAGAACCGCGTGGCGAACTACACGCAGGTGGCGAACCTCACCAACCGGCTCCAGCGCATGGTGGCGCAGACGCGCGGCATGGAGATCGTCACCACCAATTCAGAGGCTGAGGCGCTGCTGCTGGAAGCGCAGTTCATCAAGCGATTTCGCCCTCCTTACAACGTCTTGCTGCGCGATGATAAGAGCTTTCCTTTCATCCTGCTGCGCGAGGGGCATGACTTCCCGCGCATCATGAAGCATCGCGGGGCGAGGAAGGCGAAGGGCAATTACTACGGCCCCTTCGCCAGCGCCGGTTCGGTCAACACGACGATCAATGCGCTGCAGAAGCTGTTCCTGCTGAGGAGTTGCACCGACAGCTTTTTCAGCCGCCGCGACCGGCCCTGCCTGCTCTACCAGATCAAGCGCTGCTCAGCGCCCTGTGTCGGGAGGATCGACAAGGCGGGTTATGACGAGCTGCTGGACGAGGCGAAGGCCTTCCTTTCCGGCAAGTCCGACGCGGTGCAGAAGAAGATCGAAAAGCAGATGCAGAAGGCTGCCGAGGACCTCGACTTCGAGACTGCTGCCATGCTGCGCGACCGGCTGCGTGCAGCCACTTTCATCCAAGGTTCGCAGGCGGTGAATGCCGAAGGCGTGGGCGATGCCGACGTCTTCGCGCTGGCGGCCAAGGGCGGGCAGGTCGGCATACAGGGCTTCTTCGTGCGCGGCGGGCAGAACTGGGGTCATCGCGCCTTCTTCCCCAGCCACACGAAGGACGTGGAGGAGGCCGAGGTGCTCGCCCGCGTGCTGGCGCAATTCTACGAGGAAGTGCCGCCGCCGCGCACCATCCTGGTCGACCGCGACTTGCCGGATTGCGAGCTGTTGCAGGAGGCATTCGGCGAGCTGGCTGGGCGCAAGGTTGAAATCTCCGTCCCCCAGCGCGGGGAACGGCGCAAGCTGATGCAGCAGGCCAGTCGTAACGCTGTCGAAGCGCTCGACCGCCGCCTTGCCGAAAGCGGCACGCAGGCGAAGATCATGCGCGAAATGGCCGAGTTCCTCGAACTGGCGGAGATTCCGCAGCGGATCGAGGTCTATGACAACAGCCATATCCAGGGCGCCAAGGCGGTCGGCGCGATGGTGGTCGCGGGGCAGGAAGGCTTCATCAAGAACCAGTATCGCAAGTTCAACATCAAGTCGGCGCAGACCAATGACGATTTCGGCATGATGCGCGAGGTGATGGAGCGGCGCTTTTCCCGCGCGATGAAGGAGGATCCGGATCGCGAAAAGGCGGGCGTCTGGCCCGACCTCGTCCTGATCGACGGCGGCAAGGGGCAGATGAGCGCGGTGCGCGACACGCTGGAGGAGCTGGGGATCGAGGATGTGCCGCTGATCGCCATCGCCAAGGGCCCGCATCACGGTCGCGAGGGGCGCGAAGTGTTCCACTTCCCCGATGGGCGGGAGAAGATGCTGCCGACCAATTCTCCGGTGCTGTTCTATCTCCAGCGCCTGCGCGACGAGGTGCACCGCTATGTCATCGGCGCGCACCGGGCGAAGCGCAGCCGTGCGATCACCGCCTCACCGCTGGACGAGATTCCCGGCATCGGCCCGGCACGAAAGCGTGCGCTGCTGCTGCATTTCGGCACGGCGGGGAAAGTGCGCGCGGCGGGGTTGGAGGATTTGAAGCGTGTGCCCGGCGTCAGCGAGAGCGTGGCGCAGCAAATCTACGATTTCTACCACGCGGGCGGGTAGCGCCCTGCGCCGGGTTAACCCTTGGGATTAACCGCGCGCAGCATGCCTTCCTGCGCGACACTGGCGATCAGGCGTCCGTCGCGGGAGAAAATCTGCCCACGCCCGAAACCGCGCGCTAGGCCGGACCACGGGCTGTCGGTGACATAGAGCAACCAGTCATCGGCGCGGAAATCGTCATGGAACCACACGGCGTGGTCGAGGCTGGCCGCCTTTACCTGTCCGCGATGCATGGACAGGCCATGCGGCTGCATGGCGGTGGCCAGCAGCTGGAAATCGGTGGTGTAGGCCAGAACCGCGCGATGGATCGGGCGGTAATCGGGCAGGGTGGAAACGGTGCGGAACCAGCAATGGGCGCGCGGTTCGCGCTTTTCCGGATCGAGCCAGTCGCGCGGTTCCACGCTGCGGAAATCGATCGCGCGCGGGCGCAGTAGCAGCTTCTTCATCGTGCCGTCGGGCAGTTGCGCTGCCACTTCGCGGCGGATTTCGGCGTCTGAGCGCAGGCTTTCCGGACCGGGAACGTCGGGCATTTCGGCGGCCTGGTGGTGCAGCCCTTCCTGCGGGACCTGGAAGCTCGCGGTCAGGTTCAGGATCGGCTCGCCCCGCTGGCTGGCCACCACGCGGCGGTTGGAGAAGCTGCGTCCGTCGAGATCGCGCTTCACGCGGAATTCGATCGGGTATTCATCATTGCCCGGACGCAGGAAATAGGCGTGCAGCGAATGGGTGTGCCGATCGTCGGGAACAGTGCGCCGCGCCGCGCCCAGCGCTTGTGCGATGGCCTGTCCGCCGAATACGCGGCCCATGCCTTCGGGATGCTTGCGTCCGATGAACAAATCACCTCCGCGCTGTTCGAGATCGAGCAGCAGCATGAAGTCAGCGACCAGCTGTTCAGGCGTCGGAGTCGGGCTTGTAATCGTAGCCATCGCCATGCCCATGCGCGGCGAGAGCGCATTCGTCAATGCAGCCAGGGAATCCGTTTCAGGATGCGCCAGGCCAGCGCCTTGCCGTAATTGCGGCCGGGCCAGCGTTGCGGCGGTTGCGGCTTCCTTCCCCACTTTCGCAATAAACCATTGAAAGAACGGGCATCTGCTTCCGCCGCGCTCCATTCGCTGCACCAGGTGATGGCGAGCGAAATCGAGATCGTCTCGCCATTGCTCTGCATATGCGGCTCGCGCGCCGGCAGGTAGATCGCCTGCCCTGGGGCAAGCGAGAAGGGCATGCCGTCGCGCGAGAAGCTGTCGTGCCAGGCGAGCTCGGCTTCGTGCTCGTTATCGTCATCGGCAGCATATCCGTCGGGCCCGAAATGGACTTCGCTGCGCGGGAAGATGGTCATCACCTGCTGTCCCTCCACCTGCAACAGCAGCTGGTGTTCCGGCGCGAAGCGGTTGGGCATGGAGGCGCCGGGGCCGAGGACGATGATCGTCGCCTGCGCACGCAGCACCTTGCCGGTCCGCTGCTGGATCAGTGGGCGCAGTTCCTTGAGCACTTCGTCCAGCAATTCGCGATAGCCCGGCAGGCGCTGGACCTGCTCCAGCGAAGCCCAGCCGCCATCCTTGCCGATCGAACGGATGACACTGCCGATGGCCTGGCCGGATTCACCTGGCTTCTCGCACAGCCCTTCGGGCGCGTCGCCGCGATGATGGGTGACGTGGCGGTTTTCGAGCTGCGATGCCAGTTGCGCCAGCGCGTCCAGGTTCAGCAGCGGGTGGTCGCGCAATCCGTGCCGCAGCAGGTGCGCGCCCGCCGGATAGGACGCGAGGAAGTCGGCGCGCGCTACGGGGCCGAAAACCGACCCGTCACGTATCTCCTCGTGCGGATCCTCGAAACCGGCGAACTGATGGATCATCCGGCATCCATGCGGCGGGCAAAGCCACGCGACATCCGCCACACGGCAGATGCCTGGCCTGGAAACAGAACCGAATGCGCGCGGGTATGATTACCGCGTGTAATTATTAAAATCCGGCCCAAGATCGCTTAATCCTTTCAGCGGATACCCCAAGAGATCCGCCCCTCCCTCCTAGGGGAGCATGGCGGAAGAAGGCTTAAGCGATAGGGTAAAGATAACCCTGCCCGGAGCATCTCTTCTCCGGGCAGGGTCAGAAAATTCATACGACCGTATGACAGGCCGTTAGGCTTGTACCTTGCGATCAGGTCACCCGGCGAGCGCTGCGAGCAGCAGCAGGGCCACGATATTGGTGATCTTGATCATCGGGTTCACGGCCGGGCCAGCGGTGTCCTTGTAGGGATCGCCGACCGTATCGCCGGTCACTGCGGCCTTGTGGGCTTCACTGCCCTTGCCGCCGTGATTGCCGTCTTCGATATACTTCTTGGCATTGTCCCACGCGCCGCCACCGGCAGTCATGGACAGCGCGACGAAGAGGCCGCCGACGATCACGCCCAGCAGCAGCGCGCCGAGAGCGGCAAAGCCGTTCTCCTGCCCGCCGATCGCGGCGATCACGAAGTAGACGACCACGGGGGCCAGCACCGGCAGCAGCGAGGGGATGATCATCTCCTTGATCGCCGCCTTGGTGACGAGGTCCACCGTGCGCGCATAGTTGGGCTTGCTGGTGCCCGCCATGATGCCCGGATCGCCCGCGAACTGTTCGCGCACATCCTTCACCACATCGCCCGCAGCACGGCCCACGGCGGTCATGCCCATGGCTCCGAAGAGATAGGGCAGCAGCGCGCCGAGCAGCAGGCCGACGATGACGTAGGGGTTCTCGAGGCTGAAATCGACGGTCAGCGTCGGGAAGAACTCCGCCAGATCGGCCGTGTAGGCAGCGAACAGCACCAGTGCGGCAAGGCCAGCGGAACCGATGGCATAGCCCTTGGTCACCGCCTTGGTGGTGTTGCCCACAGCATCGAGCAGGTCGGTCTTCTCACGAACGGAGTCGTCCAGACCGGCCATTTCGGCAATGCCGCCGGCATTGTCCGTCACCGGGCCATAGGCGTCGAGCGCAACGACCATGCCCGCCATCGCCAGCATCGCGGTCGCGCCATAGGCGAGGCCGATCAGCCCGGCGAGCTGGTAGGCGCCGATGATCGCGGCGATAATCGCCAGGGTCGGCAGGGCGGTCGATTCAAGGCTGATGGCAAGGCCCTGGATCACATTGGTGCCGTGGCCCGTTTCCGAAGCCTTGGCGATCGAGCGGACCGGACGGAAGCCCGTGCCGGTGTAATACTCGGTGATCCAGATGATGATGCCGGTCAGCGCCAGGCCGATGAGCGAGCAATAGAACAGGTGGCGTCCTGTAAACTCGGTGCCCGGAATGGTCGTGCCCGTGCCGATAGCGATATCGGTCGCGAACCAGATCGCCGGAACGGAGAGCACTGCGGAAACAAGGAAGCCCTTGTACATCGCGCCCATCACATTCGTGCCGCCGCCAAGGCGGACGAAATAGGTGCCGATGATGCTGGTGACGATGCACACGCCGCCGATCAGCAGCGGCAGCGCCATCAGCGGGTTGAGCAGGTCGCCCGCGCCCTTCAGCAGCAGCGCGGTCAGCACCATGGTGGCGCCCACCGTCACGACATAGGTTTCGAACAGGTCGGCGGCCATGCCGGCGCAGTCGCCCACATTGTCACCGACATTGTCCGCGATCACGGCGGGGTTGCGGGGGTCGTCCTCGGGGATGCCCGCTTCCACCTTGCCGACGAGGTCGGCGCCGACGTCCGCGGCCTTGGTGAAGATACCGCCGCCCAGACGCGCGAAGATCGAGATCAGCGAGGCGCCGAAGGCGAGGCCGACAAGGCCGTCCACCACCGTGCGGTCCTCACCGCCAACCGAGTAGCCGGCAACGGCAGTCATGTACCAGTAGAACACCGCAATCGCGAGCAGGGCGAGGCCGGCCACGAGCATGCCGGTAATGGCACCGGCGCGGAAAGCCAGCGTCAGGCCTTCCTGCAGGCCCTTGCTGGCTGCCTGCGCCGTACGCACGTTCGAACGCACCGAGATGTTCATGCCGATGAAACCGGCAACACCCGACAGGATCGCGCCGATGACGAAGCCGATCGCCGGGATGGCGCCGAGGAACAGCGCGACCAGCACGGCCACCGCCACGCCGACGAAGGCGATGGTGGTGTACTGGCGGCGCAGATAGGCCTGCGCGCCTTCCTCGATAGCTGCAGCGATTTCCTGCATCTTGGCGTTCCCGGCATCCGCGCCGAGAACCTGGCGGCTGGTGATGAAGCCGTAGACTACGGCCAGCGCACCTAGAATTATTGAAACGATAACGAGGTCCATGACCCGTATCCCCCTCTCCAAATGAAAACGGCCCGGTTTGCCCGGGTCCGAGTTGAGGACAACAGGGCTATCGGTGGAGAGAAGGACTCGCAAGCTTAAAGGGGCGTTTTCCCCGGAAGCGGTCTAATTGTGACTGTAACCGAGGCCTTCGGAGTTGAGCAGCGGCTCGCCGTCTAGGAAGAGCGGGGCAAAGCCGCGCGGTTCTACTTGGCCGATATTCGTGGCGGGGACGGGCGGTTCTTCGCCTGCGGGGAGGGTGAAGAGCAGCTGGTAATCGTCACCCCAGGTCAGCGCCTCCATCCGCCGCTCCTCGGGTGCGGCGATGGGCGCGGATTTGCTGTCGATGGCGATGGAGACCCTGCTCGCCTCGGCCATGCGGAAGCTGTCGAGCAGCAATCCGTCGGACACGTCCATCATCGCGGTGACATGGGGCGCGAGCGCTTGCCCCTCGGTCAGCAGTGGCACGGGGTGCGAATAGGCGGTGTGGCCGCTCTCGCCGCGCTGGAGAGCCTCCAGGCCCATCATCGCGCCGCCAAGTTCGCCGGTCACCCACAATGCATCGCCGACCTGCGCGCCGGTGCGGGAGGGGACGGGGACATGCGTGGCACGCCCGATGGCGGTGAGGCCGTGCGACTTGGGGCCTTTGCCCGACACCGTATCGCCGCCCAGCAGAGGCACGTTGTAATGCCCCAGCACTTCGGCCAACCCCTTGGCAAAGGCATCGTCACCATTGCCCAGCATATGGCCGAGCAGAACGCCGATGGGCTCCGCACCCTTGGCGGCGAGGTCGGACAGGTTCACCGCGACCAGCTTCCAAGCGACGTCAGCCATGTCGGCACCGGGAGGGTAGTGCGTACCCTCGACCATCATGTCATGCGTGAGGACCAGCGTCTCGCCACCCAGTTCGAGCACGGCGCAATCGTCTTCGAAATTGCGCGCGGCGGGATGGGTCGCCAGCGCGCGCAGGGAGGAGATGAAGGCGGCCTCGCTGCTCACCGCACCTCTTTCGCGATCGCGTCCAGCACGCCGTTCACGAATTTCGCCTCACGCGCGTCGAAGAAGGCGTGGGCGACATCGACATATTCGCTGATCGCCGCGCCCGTCGGCACATCGGCGCGGGCGAGCAGTTCATAGGTCCCGGAGCGCAGGATCTGCACCATGGTCTTGTCGAGCCGCGCCAGCGTCCAGCCTTCGGCGAGCTTGGCGGAGACGAGCGCGTCGATCTCCTCCTCGCGGGCGACCACGCCGCTCACCACGTCGTCGAAGAAATCGACTTCGGCATCGGCCAGCGGTTCCTCGTCGATCACTTCGCCTAGGCGGTGCTGGTGGAACTCGTCGAGCAATTTCGCGAGCGCGGTCTTCTCCATATGGCGCTGGTAGAGCGCCTGCACGGCGGCGAGGCGTGCGGCGGAACGGGCGGTGGAACGGGTATTCATTTGAGGCGCACCTGAACGGATTTGGCGTGAGCGGGAAGGCCTTCCACCTCGGCCATGGCGACCGCTGCGGGGCCGATGGCGGCGATGGAAGCCTTGTCGAGAGCGATGAAGCTGGTGCGCTTCATGAAGTCGAGCACCGACAGCCCGCTGGAAAAGCGCGCGCGTCGGCCGGTGGGCAGCACGTGGTTGGGCCCGGCGACGTAATCGCCCACGGCCTCGGGCGTGTGACGGCCGAGGAACACGCTGCCCGCATGGCGCAGCTTCGCGAAGAAGGCTTCGGGATCGTCCACCGCCAGCTCGACATGTTCGGCGGCGAGGCGGTTGGCGAGGGCAACGCCTTGCTCAAGCAGGTCCTCGACCACGATAATCACGCCGTAATCGTCCCAACTGGCGCGAGCGGTGGTCTTGGTGGAGAGTTGGGCACAGGCGACGTCCACCGCATCCTCCACCTCGGCGGCGAAAACAGCATCGTCGGTGATCAGGATCGATTGCGAGGTCGGGTCGTGCTCGGCCTGGCTGAGCAGGTCGACGGCGATCCAGTCCGGGTCGGACTTCTTGTCGGAGATCACCAGGATCTCGCTCGGCCCGGCGACCATGTCGATGCCGACCACGCCGAAGAGCTGGCGCTTGGCTTCGGCGACGAAGGCATTGCCGGGGCCGGTGATCACGTCGACCCGCTCGATCGTGTCGGTGCCATAGGCGAGCGCGGCGACAGCCTGCGCCCCGCCGATGCGCCAGACCTCGTCCACGCCCGCCAGATGCGCGGCGGCGAGTACCAGCTCGTTCATCTGCCCACGCGGCGTGGGGGTAGTGACGACAAGGCGTTCGACGCCCGCGACCTTGGCCGGAATGGCGTTCATCAGCAGGCTGGAGGGATAGGCCGCGCGTCCGCCGGGCACATAGAGCCCCGCCGCGTCCACCGCGGTCCAGCGCGCGCCGAGGCGCACCCCGGCATCGTCCGTATAGTCGCGATCGGCCGGAAGCTGCGCCTCGTGATAGGCGCGGATGCGGCTGGCAGCGAGTTCGAGTGCCGCGCGCAGATCAGGGGCGAGTGCGTCGAAAGCCGCCTTGCAAGCCTCCGCATCGATCCGCCAGCCGTCCTTGTCGAGATCGTGGTGGTCGTAGCGATCGGTCAGGCGGCTGAGCGCGGCATCGCCCTCTGCACGCACCTTGGCGATAATGTCGCGCACGACATGCGCCACGTCCTCGTCGCTCTCGCGCCGGTCGTCGACGATGCGGGCGAAGCGCCGCTCGAAATCGGGATCGGTGGTCTTCAGCCAGTCCATCAGGCGGCGTCCTTAACCGCATTGGCACGGAACCGCTCAACCAGCGCGGCAACGCGCGGATCGGTCTTCAGCGCCACGCGATTGACGATCAGGCGGGCGGAAATGTCCATGATCCGCTCCTTTTCGACCAGCCCGTTCTGCTGCAGCGTGCGGCCGGTCGAGACGAGATCGACGATACGGCCGGCAAGGCCCAGCGAAGGCGCAAGCTCCATCGCGCCGTTCAGCTTCACGCATTCGGCCTGCACGCCCTGCCGTTCGAAATGGCGGCTGGTGATGTTCGGATATTTGGTCGCGACGCGCAAATGGCTGGCATTGCCGAGCGGCGCGGGATTGCCCTCGGCCGGTTCTGCCACCGACAGGCGGCAATGGCCGATGTCGAGGTCTACGGGCGCGTAGAGCTCCGAATAATTGAATTCCTCGATCACGTCGGAGCCGACAATACCCACCTGCGCCGCGCCGAAAGCAACGAAGGTTGCGACGTCGAAAGCGCGCACGCGGATGATGCGCATGTCCGCAGCCTCGCAAGCGAAGGAAAGCGAGCGGTCGGCCTTGTCGTGGAATGCGCTTTCCGGCACGACGCCGGCACGCGCCATCACGGGCAGCGCTTCATCGAGGATGCGCCCCTTGGGCACGGCAAAGGTCAGCAGGCGGTTTGCAGTCTCGCTCATAGGCGCGGCAGATAGGCGCGGAGGACGGAAAGGGCAACTTCATTGGCAGCGAAAGATGATCGGGTGGGGGCGATGGATATTCCCAGCGTGGCGGAGGCGCTTGAGTGGCATGCCGACCATGCGGATCGCGCCGATGCGCCGATCACCGCGCGGGTGATCCGCGCGCTGGTCGCGGTGATGGCAGGCGAGACGGCTACTGCGCGGCGGCTCAACGGCTGGGCGGGGCAGGCGATCGAGGATGCGCTGGCGCTGCGCGTCGCGGCGGGCATCCATGCGCTGCACCTGTCGGGCGAGGAGAAGCGGCTAGAGCCGGTCTATACCGGCCTCGTCACCGACCAGGGGCAGGTGGACGCCATCGTGGTGGAAGCGGTGGAAACCTTCGATCACAAGCTGCTGCCATGGTTCGATGGACCGCCGCAGACGAACGAGGCGGGGCGCTCCTCCAGCGTGATGGCGGCGCTGCTGTGGCTTTCCGAACGACTGGGGCCGAAATTCGAGCTTACCGAGATCGGCGCGTCGGCGGGGATCAACACGATGATGGGCCGCTATCATTACAACCTTGGCGGCACCAAGGCGGGGCCGAGCCTGTCCAGCATGCAGCTGCGGCCCGAATGGCGCGGCCCTCCGCCACCGCAGGCCGATGTCGAGATCACCGATATCGCCGGTTGCGACATTGCCCCGGTCGATTTGACCGATGAGCGGCAGGCGCAGCGGCTCAAGGCCTATATCTGGGCCGATGCGCAGGAACGCATGGCGCGCATGGATGCCGCGATCGCGATGGCGACGAAGATGCCGCCCGAGCTGGTGCGCAGGGACGCCGGCGAGTTTGTCCGCCAGCGGCTCGCGCGCCCGCAGGAGAGCGGTGTCACCCGCGTGCTGTTCCACACGATCATGTGGCAATACCTGCCCGCCGAGACGCGCGCCGACATCACCACGATGATGGACGAGGCGGGCGCTGCGGCAACGCCGGACAAGCCGCTCGCCTGGGTGCGGCTGGAGACCAATCGCGAAACCTTCCGCCATGAGCTGAAGGTGAAATACTGGCCCATGAACGAAGCGGGCGGCGAGGAGGTGGTGCAACTCGCCGAAGCGCATCCCCACGGTGCATGGGTGGAGTGGCTGGCGGGCTAGGCTGTCAAACGGTCGCTAGCGACCGCAAGGCCAACCGGCCGCCCCCTTCGGCTGGCTGTTTGCAGCAGCCGCTCACAATAAACTGCGTTGCCCCGCACCCTGAGCTTGTCGAAGGGGGAGGGAATAGCGCCGAGGACGTGCGCCCGGATGGGCGCACGCAATCAAACGTCAGACTCAACCCGGCGGCACCATGATATCGATCAGCTCGATCTCGAAGAACAGCGTCGCCGCAGGAGGGATCGGGCCGGCGCCGCGCGGGCCGTAGCCCATCTCGGCAGGCACCATGATCTCCGCCGTGTCGCCCACGCCCATATAGGGAATGGCGACCTGCCATGCGGGCACGAGGCGGGCGAGCGGGAAGGTGGCCGGATCGCCGCCGCGGCTGGAATCGAACTCCTCGCCATTGGTCAGCTTGCCGGTGTAATGCACGGTCACGATATCGCGCACGGTCGGCGCGGGGCCGGTGCCGTCGCCGCCGGTGCGGCGGAACTTCACCCCGCCTTCAAGCGTGCTCCAGCCGTCTGCGGGAGTGAGTGCGGCAAGCGCGGCCTGCTGCTGGTTGAACCATTCGGATGACTGGGCGATATCAAAAGCCTCCTCATCTTGGGCATTGGCGGGAAGGGCGAGGGTCAGGGCGGCCATGGCGGCGATTAGCGTGGCGTGTTTCATAGGGCGGAGCGTCTAACCGGCATGGGGCGGGACGTCACCCCCTTTTGCCGGGTGGAAACGTGCTGCAAATGCCCTATTCTCCACCAAGACATTCGCGACGATGGAGTACCCTCATGTCCCTGCCAGCCCGTTCTTCGATCATCCTTGCCTCGCTTGCCCTTGCGGCCTGTTCGCAAGCACCTGCGGAGGAAGCGCCGCTGGCCGGCGACTGGGTGCTGGCCGGGGACGAATCCAACCTCGCCTTCGTCACCGTGAAGGCGGGGCAGGTGGCGGAGGCGCATCGCTTCGATGGCCTGACCGGTTCGGTTTCCGCCGATGGCAGCGCCACGCTCACCATCGACCTCGCCAGCGTACAGACCAATATCGACGTGCGCGACGAGCGGATGCGCGATTTCCTCTTCGACGTGGCGGAATTCCCGGCCGCGACGGTCACCACCTCGCTCGACCCGGCCGCTTTCGCGGCGCTCAAGACCGGGGACAGCCTGATCCAGCCGGTTACCGCCACGCTCGATCTGCATGGCGCCAGCGGCGAGATCGCGACCGAGCTTGCCGTGACGCGCGTGGACGAAGGCAAGGTGAAGGTTGCGACGATCGCCCCGATCATCGTCGGCGCCGACGCTTTCGACCTCGCCGAGGGCGTGGAGGAATTGCGCGGGCTGGCCGGGCTCGATTCGATCACCGGGCAGGTGCCGGTGACCTTCTCCCTCACCTTCGAACAGCAATAGGTTTCGCGCCCCCGATCAGGGGTAGCTGACGGTCTTGGGCTTGTCGGGCAGGGGGATGAATTCCTCCGTGTCGCCCGGCACCTTGGGGAAGCGGCCTGCGCGCCAGTCTTCCTTCGCCTGCTCGATCCGGTCGCGGTCGGAGCTGACGAAGTTCCACCAGACATGGCGGCGGGTGGGGAAGGCTTCGCCGCCCATCAGCATGGCCTTGCCGCCATGTTCGCTGGTCAGCATCATCACCTCGCCGGGCTTCAGGACATAGAGCGTGTAGGGCTGCAATTCCTCGCCGGAGAGCGAGCCGTCGCCGCCCACCAGCATGACCGCGCGCTCGTCCGCGCTGGCATCGATCGGGATCATCCCGCCTGCTTCCAGATTGATCTCGGCATAGATCGTCTGTGCATGGCAGGTAGTCTCGGCCCGGCTACCCCATAGCTCGCCCATGATGACGGTGGCGGTGGCGCCCGCATCCTCGACCACCGGCAAGTCGCTCACCGCTTCGAAGGCGGGGTCGATCTCCTCCTTGCCGTCGGGCAAAGCGAGCCAGGTCTGCATGCCGTACATGGCAGGGCCTGCGTCACGTTCCGATTGCGGCGAGCGTTCGGAATGGACGATGCCCTTTCCGGCGGTCATCAAATTCACCGTACCCGGCCGGATGGTGGAGAAAGTGCCGAGGCTGTCGCGATGGTCGATCGCCCCCTCGAACAGCCATGTGACGGTGGCGAGGTTGATATGCGGGTGCGGGCGCACATCCATGCCTTCGCCGCTTTCGAGCCGCGCGGGGCCGAACTGGTCGATGAAGACGAAGGGGCCGACCATGCGGCAATCGCGGCTGGGCACCGCGCGACGGACGGAAAAGCCGCCCAGATCATGCGTGGTGGGGGAAACAGTCTGCATGATGGCCATGGCGCGCGCTCCTATGCCTGGTCCAGCTCCTCATAGTGCCGGAATATGCCGTTTTCATTGAATTCCAGCCGCCGCTCGGATGCGAGATAGGCGGCCACACCCTCGATATCGGGTATTGTGCCTTGCAACGCCTCAAGGTTCGGAAAGCTCCCCTGAAGATGGGCCATCAAATTGGGGAAGGCGTAATCGAGGCCCTCCAACAGCTGGAACAGGCTGGTGTCGACATGGCTCCACTGCTCGCCCAGCATGAAGGGGCCGCCATTGCCGGCCAGCGCATTGTCGAAATGAATGAGGTATTTGGGCAGGCGGTTCTCGCGGAAGTCATGCGCCTTTTCGAAGGCGGCATCCATCTGGTCGGCATAATACAGGCCGGGCGCGATCGGGTGGTGGGTGGCGTGTACCTCCTCCACCAGATCGGAGATATCCATCTGCAGCTGCATCAGCTTCAAATCGGTGGCGAGATCGCCCGAGCCGAGCCCTTCGCGGTCCGACAGGTAGAGCAGGATCAGCGCTGTCTGGCCGATCACCACATCGCCATCGATGAGATAGGGCGGGGCAAAGGGGCGCATGCCTTGCCGCGCGTGCAGGTCCTCCACCAGCGCATCGGCACCCTGTTCACGCGCGACATCATCGTAATCGAGCTCGGCCGCTTCCAGGAACAGACGCACGAATTCGCCGCGGCCCGGAATCTCGGGCCAGTACCAGAGCTGGTAGCTCACCCGAGCTCTCCCGGCACGCCGGCCTTGATGGCGAGCGCATGGACGCGGTCGCCCGGAATGTCGCCCAGCGCCTTGTTGACCATGCGCTGGCGATTGACGCGGTTCTGGCCTTCGAAAGCGGTGCTTTCGATCACGACGGTGAAATGCGATTCTCCGCTGCCATCGTCGCCCGCATGGCCGTGATGCATGGCGCTGTCATTGATCACCTCCAACCGGGTCGGCGCGAAGGCCTTGGTCAGCAGCTGTTCCATTTCAACTTGTACGGGTCCGGCCAAAATTCTTCTCCGATCGGCGCTTCGGGGGTTTTCATCTGGGCCCCCATACCCCAGTTTCAAGCGAATGCGCTCAAGCAAATTCCACGGACGATACGAGCATGGAGGCCGGACCTGCGAGGCGCCCCAATGCGACGGTGCGGGTGAATTCCGCGCGCCTGGTAATCGCGGCCACGGCTTTGACGGGCCGGGCGAATGGCGCTGGTTCTGCCTCGACCATATTCGCGAATTCAACGCCGGATACGACTTCTTCGACGGTATGAATGCGGATGAGATCCACTCCGCCCAGTCGCCGACTTCCGGCTGGCAGACAGAGACCCGGGCCTTTCGTCCCACCGCGGGCGTGGACGGCTTGCCGCGCTGGGCCGATTTCCACGATCCGCTCGATGCCATCGGTGCGCGGGCGGAAGGGATCAGGCAGCAGGCCAAGGGCCGCCAGCACGAGCAGTTCAGCCGCTTCACCCCGATGGAGCGCGAGGCGCTGAACGTGATGGGGCTGACCCCGAAGGACGATCGCGCAAGGCTGCGCCGCCGCTATTCGGAACTGGTGCGCCGCTATCACCCGGACCGCAATGGCGGGGACCGGCGGCATGAGGGGCGCCTGCAGAAAGTCGTCGAGGCCTACCAGCTGCTGCGCAAGGCGGACGCTTTCGCCTGACTAGCTGCGCTGCTGGCGGAAGGCCCAGCGCAGGGTCCCGCCCAGCGCATTGGTTGCCAGCCTTGCAGGCAGGGCGGCGAGGCCCGGCGGTTCTATCCCCAGCATGGTGCGGGCGAAGGGCGGCAACAGGGAGATCGCGGCATTGGCGAGCGCGGGCTGGATCGCGCCCACTGCTCCTCCGCTATTCCCTTTCAGGATGAGCTGCGCCACCTCGCGTGCCTCGGAGCCGGTGCGAAGATTACCGCGCATCTGCCTGAAAAGGCTTTCGGCATCGGCGACGGTCTCGGGCACGGGATCGCATCCCAGCTTGCGGGCGATGAGGGCGAACTGGCGATAATATTCATCCTGCTCGGCAGGCGGCATGTCGGGCCGGACATGGGCGAGATAGGCGGCAAGGAACATGCGCGCCTCGGTCAGATGCACCCAGGCGAGCGTGGCCGGATCCTGCGCGGAATAGGGCGTGCCGTCGGGCAGCGTGCCGCTGACCTTGGCGTGGATTGCATTGACGCGCGCGATGGCGGCCTCCGCATCCTCGCGGTCGCCATAGGTAGTGACGGCAATGAAGCGCGCGGTGCGGCGCAGGCGGCCATGCATGTCGGTACGGAAATTCGAATGGTCGAGCACGCCGCGCAAGGCATGCGGGTGGAGCATCTGCAAGAGCAGCGCGGCCATCCCGCCCACCATCATGCTAACGACATCGGCATGGACCATGCGGATCGGCGTGTCCCGCTCGAACAAGGCGTTGTCGGAGATCGGCACCGGCTGTTCGCCATTGGCGCGATCGTTGAAGATGCCGCGCACACCCTCCACCAGCTTGAGCCGGGCGAATTCAACCGGATCGGGGAAGGGGCGCCGTGCCATTTCCGCAATGTGGCGCAGGTCGCGCGTGATTGCGAGTTCGATTGCGCTGGGGGTCAGCCGCCTATCGCGCCCAGTGTCGCCTTATAGGCATCGCGGCCTTGCAGCCTCGACTGGTAGGCGCGGAAGGAGGGGCGGTCGGTCAGGGTGCCGAAATTGAGCCCCCAGTCGACCTGGCTGCCGACATAGACATCGGCCATGGTGAAGCGGTCCCCGCACACGAAATCATGGGCTGTCAGCCACTTGTCGAGCGTATCGACCACGCGGTCGTAATTGCCGAAGCCGACAGTCATCTCCTGCTTCTCATCCTTCGGTTCCCACCCCATGGCCTTGTTGGTCACGGCGGTTTCCACGGGACCGGCGGCGAAGAACAGCCAGCGGAAATAGTCGGCCTTTTCCTCTTCGCGCGGGAGCAGGTCGGGCGCTTCCATCTCACCCAGATAGTGGCAGATCGCGGCGCATTCGGTCACCACCCGCTCACCCGATGCGGTGTGATGGATGATCGTGGGTACCTTGCCCATCGGGTTCACCTCCAGCAGCGCGGCGGGCTTGTCCTCCCATGTCACCAGGGAGAGTTCCGGCTCCACGCCGACTTCGGCAAAGGCCCATTGCGCGATCAGCGCGCGGCTCATCGGATTGAAGAAAAGGGTATAGTCGGCCATCGCGAATCTCCTGCTGGAAGGTGAGAACAATACGCGAACAAAAAACTGCGGTCAAACGTGGCCGTGCGGTGGCTCTCCGGTCAAATCGTCGAGCTGGGCCTGCAGGGCGCGGGCGAAGGCGGGGCGGGCCAGCGCGCGGGCGCGATAGGCGAGGAGGTTGGAGCAATCATTGATCAGCTGCCCGCCGAAGCTGCGCAGGACAAAGGCCATCATGATATCGGCGACGCTGAACTGGCCCGCCAGCCATTCCTTGTCGCCCAGCGCTGCGGAAAGCTGTTCCAGCCGCCGCTCCGCCTGCTGCATCATCGAGGCGACTGCCGGGGCGCACCAGTCCTTGTCACCATTGAACAGCGGCATCAGCGTGATCGGGCGCAGCACCGGTTCCACCGAGCTGAGCGTAGCGAAAAGCCAGCTCATCGCCTGCATCTTCACGGCAGGGTCGGTGGGCAGGAGGCGCGCGTCCTTCTCGCCCAGATAGTGGAGGATCGCGCCGCTTTCGAACATCTCGCCCGTCGCGTCGCGCAGGGCGGGGACCTGGTCGAAGGGTTGCCAGTGCAGGTAATCCGCCGGACGCGGCGCCCCGGCATGGATCAGGTGGACGCGATAGGGAATCTCCGCCTCTTCCAGCGCCCAGCGCGCCACCAGGTCGCGCACCTGACCGCGTGCGAAATCGGGCACCCATTCAAAGGCGCTGATGGTGATTGCTGCGTCGTCTGCCTGTGCCATGGCGCATTCCCCTTGCGGTGGCGATTCGCCCCATTTATCTCATCATAACCACTCAAATCGCTGGTTGTGCAGGGATTTGCGCGTAGAGACGCTATTCCGACCGGTGGTGACGGCTGACGATGGCCTCCTTGAACATGGCCACCTCTTTCTCGGTCACCTCGATCCAGGCGGGTCGCTGAAAGACGCGTTCCAACCAGGCAAAGGTTCTGGGGCGCGAGGTGATAAAGGTAATATCAAGGCCATAAGTCATGGTCTTGATGCAACTCGCCACCGCGATATCGGCCAGCGAATAATCGCTCACCAGCCAGCCTTGCTCCGGCACCTGCTCCTCCAGCCAGTCGAGCGCCGGTGTCACCGCCGTCTCCGCCTCCGCTGCAGCATCCTCGTTCTTCGCCAGGCCGAGCAGCGAGGGGCCGATGGTACGGTTGAAGGCGATGGCCCGCGCCGAATTGGACAGGATCGTATCGGCGAACTCGTCCATCCACATGGCCCGTCCGCGCGCCTGCGGTTCCTCCGGCAGTAGCGGCGGGTCGGGATATTTGGCGTCGAGGTAGAAGGCGATCGCGGTCGAATCGGGCAGGGTGAAATCCCCGTCCTGCATCGCCGGCATCATGCGGAAGGGGCTGGCGGCTAGGAATTCGGGCGTCGGCTTGTGCGGCGTCGCCTCCACCAGCTCTGCCTCGACCCCCTTTTCCGCCGCGATCACCAGCACCTTGCGGACATAGGGGCTGGTGGGAAATCCGAATATTTGCATGGCCTTTCTCCCGATGCGCCACATGCTTGTTGCAGCCATGGCCACCCGCGTCTAGGCAACGCGGCGAGATGAACGAGATGACCAGCAACACCGACACCTCCGACACGCTGATGGCGGAGCCCGATACCGAAGTGGATGCGCGCGAGACTTTCGGCGTCGATATCGACCTGAAGGTGCCGGCCTTTTCGAAGGCGGATGAGCGTGTGCCCGACCTCGATCCCGACTATGTCTTCGATCCGGAGACGACGCTGGCGATCCTGGCGGGCTTCACGCACAATCGGCGCGTGATGGTGCAGGGCTATCACGGCACCGGCAAGTCCACGCATATCGAACAGGTGGCGGCGCGCCTCAAATGGCCCTGCGTGCGCATCAATCTCGACGCGCATATCAGCCGTATCGACCTGATCGGCCGCGACGCCATCGTGCTGCGCGACGGCTTGCAGGTCACCGAATTCCGCGAAGGCATCCTGCCCTGGGCACTGCAGCACCCGGTGGCGCTGGTCTTCGACGAATATGACGCTGGCCGCCCGGACGTGATGTTCGTGATCCAGCGCGTGCTGGAACAGGCGGGCAAGCTGACGCTGCTGGACCAGAACAAGGTGATCCGCCCGAACCCGTGGTTCCGCCTTTTCGCCACCGCCAATACGGTTGGCCTCGGCGATACGAGCGGCCTCTATCACGGTGCCCAGGCGATCAACCAGGCGCAGATGGACCGCTGGAACATCGTCACCACGCTGAACTATTTGCCCGAGGAAACCGAGCGCGAGATCGTCGGTACCAAGACCAAGCTCGACAAGAAGCTGGTGGCGGACATGATCCGCGTGGCGGACCTGTCGCGCCAGGGCTTCATCAATGGCGATATCTCCACGGTGATGAGCCCGCGTACGGTGATCAGCTGGGCCGAGAATACCGAGATCTTCGACGATCCCGGCTTCGCCTTCCGCGTCACCTTCCTCAACAAGTGTGACGAGGCGGAGCGGATGCTGGTGGCGGAATACTACCAGCGCGTGTTCGGTACCGAATTGCCCGAAAGCGTGGTCGCCAAGGCGTAAACCCGGCGGGAGTCTGCCGTTCGTCGAGTGACTGCTTGCGCCAGCCGCCTGTGCGGCTAGCACTGTGCTTTCATTTGCAACGGGGACTTTGCATCCATGAACCGCATTTCCGTGGCCGCTTTCGGCACCGCCCTTTCGCTTCTCCTCGCCACCCCGGCTCTCGCTCACGAGGCTGAAGTCGATGGCGATGCCCTGCAGCGCGACGTCACCGTGCTGTCGCATGACAATATGGAAGGGCGCGAGGCGGGCACGCGCGGCTATGCGCGGGCGGCGGGCTATGTCGCCGGGCGCATGGCGGCGCTGGGGCTGGAGCCGGCGGGCGATGACGGCACCTATTTCCAGGCCGTGCCGATGCTGCGCGTGGACCGCGCGGAGGAAGGCAATGCGCTGGCGATCAGCGGCATGGAACCGCTCACCATGTGGGAGGACTTCTACGTCACCGGCAGCTCGCAGCAGGAAAGCGGCCAGCTGGAGGCGGAGCTGGTCTTCATCGGCTACGGCCTCGACCTGCCGGAACGCGACGATTTCGATGGCGTGGACCTGGACGGCAAGATCGCCCTGCGCGTCTATGGCGGCCCGGCCAATCTCAACACGGAAGAGGCGGCGCATTACCGCTCCACCCTTGCAGCCCGCGTGGCGGAGCAGGGTGCTGTCGGCATGCTGCTGGTGTGGACCCCGGCTCTCAGCAATATCTACACATGGGAGCGGTTGACCGGGCAGGCGCGCCATTCCGCGGGAATGACCTGGCTGAATGGCGACGGCACGCCGCATAGCGATTCACCCGGCCTGCTCGTCTCCGGCATATTGCATCCCGATGTGTCGCGCGCGCTGCTGGACGGGCTGGACTTCGACTATGACGACCTCGTCGCCGCCGAAATGACCACCGAGAAGCGTTTTCCCAGCTTCGCCACCGGCCGCAGCGCACGGATCGGTTTTGCCAGCCACTTCACCCGGATCGATGCACCCAATGTGATCGGCATGCTGCCGGGCAGCGATCCTTCGCTGACGGACGAATATGTCGTGCTCACCGCCCATCTCGACCACGTCGGCATCCAGCCGACCGAGGAGGAGGGCGATGACGAGATCTACAATGGCGCAATGGACAATGCCGTGGGTGTATCGAGCATGATCGAGGTGGCGCGCCTGCTGGCCGAACACCCGCCGCGCCGCCCGGTGCTGTTCGTGGCGCTGACGGCGGAGGAGAAGGGGCTGGTCGGCTCCGAATACAATGCCGCCAATCCCACCGTTCCGGCCGAGCAGGTGGTGGCCAACGTCAATCTCGACATGCCGATCGCTTCCTATGCCTTCAGCGACGTCGTCGCCTTCGGGGCGGAACGGTCCAACATGTATCCGCAGGTTGTCGCCGCGGCGGAGGAGTACGGCCTCACCCTCAGCCCCGATCCGCAGCCGGAGCAGGGCTTCTTCACCCGTTCCGACCAGTATTCCTATGTCAAGCAGGGCGTGCCTGCCGTCTATCTCGATATCGGTTTCGGCAATGGCGGGGAGGCGGCGCAGGGCGAGTTCCTGTCCACCCACTATCACCAGGCAAGCGATGAGGTGGAGCTGGTGGATTTTGCCGCGCTGGAACGATTTACCGGCGCCAATTTCGCCATCGCGCGCAATATCGCCAATATGGATGAGCGGCCCGAATGGAATGCGGGCGACTTCTTCGGCGAGACCTTTGCGGCCGGCACGGGCGGAGAGCATTGAGCGCGGCGAATTAATGCGGCATTAGGTACGCCTGTCTACCTTGCCTTGGGTGCCGGCGACGCATCGTTGGCACCGCTTCGCATTCCCGCCGTTCCGCCCCGGACCGGCCCAGGAGAACAATGTCCATGACGATCTGGCGTGTTTCGGACCTCAAGCAGAAACTGATGGTTGAAGTGCGCGTCAAGTCGGGCGGCACGAACGAGCTGGAAGTCCTCGACATTGGCGAGGGCGGCTGCATGGTCGATTGCAAGCGCTGGAGTGCCGAACCGGGCGAACGCGCGCTGGTCACGCTGCCGGGCCTGTCTGCCCAGCCGGCTGAAATCGTCTGGGTGGAGGATGAGCGCGCGGGCCTCGCATTCGAGACCGCTCTGCATGAAGCGGTGCTGGAAAACCTGTGGCAGCGCCTATCCGCGCCTGCCTGATCTCACCCTTTAGCGAATCCCGCTGCTGAGCATCTCCAGCCGGTAGATCGTCATCGCCACATTGCGAATGCCCTCGGGCGTCGCCCATGCCTCGCCATCGGGTGTGGAGGCTCCCATCGCGCCGACATAGAGCTGGTCGCGCTCCGGCCCGGCAAAGGCGAGGGTGATCGTGCGGCGCGGGGCGGGGATCACGCCCAGTTCGGTTCCGTCGAGCGCGAAGACGTAAACGCCCGCATCGCCGGTGACATAGAGCCGCCCCTCGGCATCGACAGCCATGCCATCGCCGCCAAAGCCCTGCGTATCCTGCGACAGCGTGGCAAAGGTGCGGGAGCTGGAGGCGCTGCCGTCCTCGCCGATATCGAAGGCGATGATTTCGCGCATGTCGGTGACATAGAGCACCGATCCATCGGGGTTGGAGACCACGCCATTGGTGAAGGCCTGCGGCTCGTAAACCACGCTGACATGGCCCGCCGCATCGGTGTGATAGAGCGGCCCGTCGGTAAACCACGCGCCGCCGCGGCCATCGACATGGAGGTCGTTCAGGCGACCGAGCGGCGTGCCATCGGGCATCTGGCTCGCCACCACGCTGCGTTCGGGTGTCAGCTGCATCACGCGGCCCGGACGATCGCAGGTGAGCTGCATCAGGCCGGGATCGCTGCAACCGCGCTCCACCGCATAGACATTGCCCGAAGCATCGACCGAGGCTGCGCCCGCGCCGGTGACATAGGGCAGTTCCACGAAAGCGCGCCCGTCGGGCCACAGCTTCCAGATCGCATTGCTCTGTTCCTGCGCGAAGAGCAGCATCCCGTCCGCCGTGGTGGTCATGCCGTCCGCCGTCATCGGACCGGTCCACACGGTCTCCCACTCCGCATCGCCAGAGGTGACGCCGGGAATGGCGGGCACGTCAGTCGCGACTTCGCCCGGCTCAAGCTGCTGCGCGGCAACAGGGGTGGAGGCCAGCATCGTGGCGGCGAGGATTACTGCAAGGCTCTTCATGGCGTCTCTTCTCCCCCGAAAGACGGTTTAGTCGACGGCGTTGGGTTCGATCGTGTTGAACTGCCCGTCATTCCCGGTACGATCATTGTCCCAGTCGATCACGATCATCCGGTCGAAGCCCTCGTCACGCACCCAGCTGATGCTGGAGGTGAAAGGCTCGTTGAGCGTGACCGGATCGGTGACCTTGAATTCCGCCACCAGCCGGTCTCCGTCCATGCGGATGCGTTCTTCATAGCGTGCCTCCTCGGAGAAGGGCGGGGCGCCGTGGAAATAGTCGGACGGCGTCTGCACCATCGCGGTTTCGATCACCAGCGTATCGCCTTCCCAATGGCCCACGCTGGTGCCGTAGGTGGTGGGCCACATATCCAGCTCGTCGGGCATGTCGCGCCCGTCGGTGTAGATATAGCGCGCCTCGTTATAGGCGTTGATGATGATGGTTTCCTCGGGAGTGATGAGGAAGCGCAGCGGAGTGGCCGAATTCATCATCATCGGGAAGCCCCAGCCATTGGCCTTCCGCCCGCCGGAAATCGCGCGCACATGGTCCACGCGACGCTGGCCTTCCTCGTTCCAGTTCGCCGTGTCCGCGCGCAGCGACATGACGTTGGCGAAGTTGGAGAGGTCGGGGTTCGGCTCGGTGAAAATAGGCGCAAGGCCGGTGATCGTGGTGCCGGCCTGGTGTTCGGAGACCCAGTAGCCGGGCCAGTAGGGCAGTCCGGCAAAGGCCTCTGTGCGGGCGTGCTGCTCCTCGTGATGCTCGGCCACGGCGGGACCGGCGAGCATTGCGCAGGCAAGGACGGCGACGGTGGTGGCAATCGGCCTCATCGCGAAAGCCCTCATTCGTTGGTGCCGATTTCTTTGCCGCTGGCGTCGCTGACGGTCACGACCACGCCGCCCGGCTCACCGCTGCGCAGCGGGTAGAGATCGACCGAGACTTCCATGCCGGGGCGCAGCGTGCGCGGACGCCAGCCGCGGGCATAGAGATACATGGGGGCGCCCATCTCCAGGCTCCATTCCACGTCGCGGCCCTGCGCGTCCTTGGCCATCAGCTGGATATAGGCGTGCGGATTGCTCCACTGGAATTCGCGTACCGTGCCGCGCACCGTGGTGGTGTGGCTGCGGTCGAACATGGCGAAGGAATGGTGGGCGGTGGCCGATGGCGCCGCCAGCGCCAGCCCGACCATCGCGCAGGCCGCACCGGCCAATGCGATGAGTTTCTTCATTGTCCTCTCCCGAGCCTTTTGGCCCTGTTAATCTGGAACATGCCAGCAAAAATCGGCAAGGTCATCAGCGGAATTGTATTAATCGGTGGCACCGGGCGGGCGCGACTCGCTTTTGCTGTATTATTGGGTTAACACACAAGGCATGGTCTTCAGTTTGCGCTCCCGGAAGAAAGATCGCGACGGCTATTGGCAGCCGGGCGAGCTGAGTTCCGTGCTGGAAGATGCGCCGTGGCACCCTTCCTTTCGCGGGGGTGACGATGGCGGCGCTGGCGGGGGCGACCTTCCGCCATCGGGAGGCGATATTGGCGAGCCTCTCGTACCGCCGAAGCGCGACTGGCGCTTCTGGCGCGGCTGGCGCGGGCGCAGCCGCTGGTGGTGGGCGGTGCGCGGCGTGGCGGCGGCGCTGGCGCTGTTCATCGTCCTGATCGGCTGGCTGGCGATCACCGCGCCGCTTTCCAAGTCGCTGGAGCCGATCGCACCGCCGCAAGTCACCCTGCTCGCCAGCGACGGCACGCCCATCGCGCGCAATGGCGCGGTGGTGGACGAGCCTGTCGAGGTGTCCGCGCTGCCCGAGCATGTGATCCAGCCCTTCCTCGCCATCGAGGACAGGCGCTTCTACGATCACTGGGGCGTCGATCCGCGCGGCGTGGCGCGGGCCGTCTTCACCGGCACGGGCGGCGGTTCGACCATCACGCAGCAGCTGGCGAAGTTCACTTTCCTCACCCCCGAACGCACGCTGACCCGCAAGGCGAGAGAGGCGATGATCGCCTTCTGGCTGGAGGCGTGGCTGACCAAGGACGAGATCCTCGAACGCTATCTCTCCAACGCCTATTTCGGCGACAATATGTACGGCTTGCGCGCCGCGAGCCTGCATTACTTCTACCGCCAGCCGGAGAACTTGCGGCCCGAGCAGGCGGCGATGCTGGCGGGGCTGTTGCAGGCCCCCAGCCGGCTGGCTCCCACGCGAAACCCCGACCTTGCGGCGGAGCGGATGCGGCTGGTGAAGATATCCATGGTCGCGGCGGGCTACATCACGCAGGCACAGGCCGATGCGATGCCCGTGCCCTCGCTCGACGTGCGGACCACCAATGACCTGCCCACCGGCACCTATTTCGCCGACTGGGCTCTGCCCGAGGCGCGGCAGCGCAGCGAGGTCGGCTATGTCAGCCAGACGCTGACCACCACGCTCGATTCGCGTCTGCAGAACATCGCCCGGCAGGTCACGCAGTCCGCGCCGCTGGGCGGCGCGCAGGTGGCGCTGGTGGCGATGCGCCCCAATGGCGAAGTTGTGGCGATGATCGGCGGGCGCGACTATGCCGCATCGCCTTTCAACCGCGCCACGCAGGCGCGCCGGCAGGTGGGATCGACCTTCAAGACCTTCGTCTATCTCACTGCGCTGAAGCAGGGATGGTCACCCGATGATACGATCGACAATACGGAGATCACAGAGGGTTCCTACCGCCCGCGCAATGCCAGCGGCCGCTATTCGGAGAGCATCACGCTGGCCGACGGTTTCGCGCAAAGCTCCAACGTTGCCGCGGTGCGCCTGCAGCAACTGGTGGGGGACGATGCGGTGATCGCCACTGCGCGCGACCTGGGCATTACCGCGCCGCTCGACCGGGGCGATCCCAGCATGGCGCTGGGCACATCGACCATGAGCCTGATGGAGCTGACCGCCGCTTATGCCGGGATTGCCGCCAATGCCTATCCGGTGGAGCCGCATGCCTTTGCGCGGCCCGAACAGGGCTGGTGGGACTGGCTGCTCAACGGGCCGGAATCGCTGCGCAGTTCGGTGCATGAGGATATGCAGGAGCTGCTGCGCGGCGCGATCAATCGCGGCACCGGCCGCGCGGCCATGCTGCGCAGCGCCAATTTCGGCAAGACCGGTACCACGCAGGACAATCGCGATGCGCTTTTCGTCGGCTATGCGGGGGACCTGGTGGTGGGTGTATGGGTCGGCAATGACGACAATTCGCCGCTGGGTGGTGTGACCGGCGGCGGCGTACCCGCGCGTATCTGGCGCAATTTCATGGCCGCCGCGCTGGGCGAAAGCAGCCGTCCCGCGCCCAATCCCACCGCCTCGCCCGATCCGGGCGGCCCGATCGTGCCGCTCGATGTGGACGATTTGCAGGACATTCCGCTGACCGAGGACGGCTCCACGCGCCTGTCCATCGAACAGGACGGGGCAACGCTATCGACCGAGATCGAGGGCGTGCCGGTGGATATCCGCGTTGGCCAGGACGGCGAATTCTCGATCCAGCCGGCCGAGGCACCGGATTAGGGCCGCATCAAGGATAGACCGCCCGCACGAAGTACAGCCCGTCGGGTGGGGCGTTGAGGCCCAGCTGCTGGCGATCCTTCGCTTCCAGCACTTCGCGCACCTGCTCAGGCGTCCACTGGCCGAGGCCGACCAGCGAGAGCGTGCCGACCATCGAGCGGACCTGGTGGTGGAGGAAGCTGCGCGCCTCCGCGCGGATGATCACATGCTCGCCCTCTCGCGTCACCTCGAGGCGGTCGAGCGTCTTTACCGGGTCCTTCGCCTGGCAATTGACCGAGCGGAAGGTGGTGAAATCGTGACAACCGACAAGGTGCTGCGCCGCCTCGTGCATGGCTTCGTGGTCGAGCGGACGGGCGACGTGCCAGGCCTTGCCCCGTTCCAGCGTCAGCGGTGCGCGGCGGTTGGTGATGCGGAATTCATAGGCGCGGCCCACGCAGGAAAAGCGCGCATGCCAGTCATCGGGCTTCACCTCGCAATCGAGCACCGCTATCGGATCGGGCCGGAGCTTGGCGTTCAGCGCTTCGGACAGGCGGAACGGATCGAAGCTCTTTTCGATATCGACATGGCTGACCATGCCGAGCGCATGCACGCCGCTATCGGTGCGCCCCGCCGAATGCATGCGCACATCCTCACCCGTAATGGCGAGCACCGCTTCTTCCACGCTTTGCTGCACGCTGGGGCCGTGGACCTGCCGCTGCAGGCCCATGAAGGGGCCGCCATCGAATTCGAGGGTCAGGGCGTAGCGGGTCACGCCGCGATTTTCCCGTCATTGCGAGCGAAGCGCGGCAATCCAGGGCGAGGCGCACAACGGCCCTGGATTGCCGCCTCGCCCCGAAACAAGTTCGGGCCTCCTCGCAATGACGACCGCAGGGTCATGGGAGCACCGCCCCGACAGGCGCAGGCTTGCCGCGCAGGAAATCCTCCGCCTTCATCGCCGGCTTGCCCGCGCGCTGCAGCTCTACCGGACGGATGGCTGCATTGCCGCAGGCTATCGTCATTTGCTCGTCGAGCACCGTGCCGGGCGCGCCGTTCACGCCGACCATGCGCGCGCGCAGCAGCTTCACCCGCTCGCCATCGAGCGTGAACCAGGCGCCGGGGAAGGGGGAGAAGGCGCGCACCCGCCGCTCGATATGGAGTGCCGTCTCCGTCCAGTCGATCGCGGCTTCGGCCTTTTCGATCTTGGCGGCATAGGTCGCCTCTCGATCGTCCTGCTTTTCGGGGCGAATCTCGTCCAGCCGCGCGAGCGTTTCGACCATCAGCCGCGCGCCCATCTCCATCAGCTCGTCATGCAGGTCACCCGCGGTCTTGTCCTCGGTCTCGGTCTTGCCCTTCAGCAGCATGGGACCGGTATCGAGGCCGGTTTCCATTTGCATGGTGGTGATGCCCGTCAGGCTGTCGCCCGCAAGGATGCAGCGCTGGATCGGCGCCGCCCCGCGCCAGCGCGGCAGCAGCGATCCGTGAACGTTGAAACAGCCGAGGCGCGGGCCGTTGATGATCTCCAGCGGCAGGATCTGGCCATAGGCGACGACCACCGCCGCATCGGCCTCCAGCGCGTGGAAATCGGCCTGCGTGGCGATATCGCGCATGGTTGCAGGCGTGCGGACTTCGATCCCCAGCTCCTCCGCCTTCCTGTGGACGGGGGAGAGGCGCAGCTGCTTGCCGCGACCGGCGCGGGCGGGCGGCTGCGAGTAGACGGCGCAGACATCGTGTCCGGCCTCCACCAGCGCGCAGAGGGTCGGCACGGCGAAATCCGGCGTTCCCATGAAGATCAAGCGCATGCGTTGGGCCTTTCCCTTGTCCGCCAGCGGCCCTATCTCCCGTGTCATGGCATCGCAAGAGATCGAAACCCTCGCATCGGCGCTGGCCAAGCTGCCCGGCCTCGGCCCGCGTTCGGCGCGGCGGGCTGTGCTGTGGCTGGTGAAACGGCGCGAGACGTCGCTGCTGCAGGTGCTGGAAGCGCTGACCACTGTGCGTGACCGGCTGGCCGAATGCGACATTTGCGGCAATGTCGACACGCAGAACCCCTGCGGCATCTGCGCCGATCCGCGCCGCGATGTGAAGCAGATCTGCGTGGTGGAGGATGTGGCCGATCTGTGGGCGCTCGACCGGGCGAAGCTGTTTTCGGGCACCTATCACGTGCTCGGCGGCAGGCTGTCGGCGCTCGACGGCGTGCGGCCTGAGGACCTGACCATCGATGCGCTGGTGGGCCGCGTGGCGGCTGGCGGCGTGGACGAGGTGGTCCTCGCCATGAACGCCACGCTGGAGGGGCAGACCACCGCCCACTATATCGCTGAAAAGCTGGAGAATTACCCTGTGCGTATCACGCAGCTGGCGCATGGCCTGCCCGTGGGCGGCGAGCTCGATTACCTTGATGAGGGCACCCTCGCGCAGGCGCTCAGGGCAAGGCGGCCTGTCGGGTAACTGGTTCACTTGTCGTAGGAAGTGGCCGGGCCTATATTAAACATATGGCTATTCGTGAAATCCTTGAAGCGCCGGATCCCCGGCTGAAGACCGTATCCACTCCCGTCGAGACTTTCGACGCGGAGCTGAAAGTGCTCGTCGATGACATGTTCGAGACGATGTATGCCGCCAACGGCATCGGCCTCGCTGCGATCCAGGTGGGTGTGCCTAGCCGCGTGCTGGTGATCGACCTCCAGCCCGAGGACGAGGATGCGGAGGAAGAGGATTGCGGTGACGAGGGCTGCGGCCACAACCACAAGCCCCTGAAGAAGGAGCCGCGCATCTTCATCAACCCGGAAATCCTCGATCCGGCGGAAGAGCTGGGCACCTACCAGGAAGGCTGCCTGTCCGTGCCCGATATCTTCGCCGATGTGGACCGGCCCAAGACCTGCCGCGTGCGCTGGCAGGACCTTGAAGGCAACAAGCATGAGGAAGCGATGGACGGCCTGCTCGCCATCTGCATCCAGCACGAGATGGACCATTTGAACGGCATCCTGTTCATCGACCATCTTTCGCGCCTGAAGCGCAACATGGCGCTCAAGAAGCTGGAAAAGGCGCGCAAGGCGGCGTGACGCGCTAGTCTCCCTCTCCTGAAACATGATTCGGGGGAGGGATCACATGAAAATTCGCTTTGCCATAGCGGCTGCAGCACTGGCGCTGTCAGCATGCAATGACACGTCGGCGCTGGAGGCGCTGGAGGCGCTGGAGGCGCGGGTGCAGGCGGTGGAGGACCAGCTGGCGATCCAGCGCGTCATCACCGACTATTCCGCCCATCTCGATGCGCGCGATTACGATGGCTATGTCGGCCTCTTCACCGAGGATGGGGTCTGGGCCAACGGCAATACAAGGCGCGAGGGGCGCGAGGAAATCCGCGCCATGCTGGAGGGCCTGTTCGGCGAGGTGGAGGAGGATTACGTCAACCTCTCCAGCTTCCACTATATCGCCAATTTCGAGGTGGACGTGGAGGGTGACGAGGCGCGGTCAAAATCGCGCTTCATCTTCTTCATGCGCGGCGAGGGCGGGGCGCCCATGCCCGAACTGTCAGGCCAGTATCATGACCGGCTGGTGCGCACCGAAGAAGGCTGGAAGATCGCCGAGCGCGTCGATCACACGGTGATGCCGACACCGGAGGAATGGGTGGCCGAGATCGAAGCGCGCGGCCTCAATAGTCTGGAGGACTGAACGAGCCGGTGAAGGGGACGGGCGCTTGCTGCTCGGCCAGTCGCCGGGCCTCTTCGGCCTGCCGCGCCTCTTCCGCCTCGCGCTCACGCCGGGCGGCCCGTTCGGCATCCGCCTTGGCACGCTCCCGCTGGAGCTTCTTCGCCTGGTTGGCGAGGCCGCGCCATGTTTTCTCCGAACGCAGCGCACGTTCGCGCACATTTTCCAGCGTGGCGGCCTTCGCCTCGGCAGCGGCTTCGCGGGCGCGTTCGTCATAGAAGTCGAAGGTCAGGCTCATGTCGGCGGCTCCGGTCGGCTGGAAGACAAGGAAAACCCCTCCCGCCGATACGGCGGAAGGGGTGCACTGGATCAGTCGGCAGCCGACAGGTTGACGGCCGATTCCTTGCCGTTGTTGCCGCGCTCCACGTCGTAGTTGAGGCGCTGCTCCTTATCGAGCGTGGTCATGCCGGCGGCCTGCACCGCGCTGATGTGCACGAAGCTGTCGGCCGAGCCGTCATCGGGCTGGATGAAGCCATAGCCCTTGTCGGTGTTGAAGAATTTTACGGTGCCAGTCTTGGCCATGATGTTTCCTTTCAGGAAAACGAGTTGCCCGTAGGCAGAATTGCCCGCGGGTCGTGCGTCAAATCGTTGAATGAAAGGAAGTCGCCGTCTGGTTTTTCACCGAGGCCCATAGGGCAAGGCGAGAAGTCAAATGCCGAAGTCCGTCGCATATTCCGACGTCAGCAATATGCTCTTAGCACAGCCCGGTATGAATGTAGAGTGATCTTTCGCCTCGCTATTTCGGGCAATTGGTGTATTATGCGCATATCACAGGGTCTGCCCCCGATGCGCCCAGTGGCTGAGAGACGTGCGCGCTCCCGCATCAATGGGAGCAATATCATGGACTTGAACCAGCTTCTCTATCACCACCAGATCGCCTTGATGAACGCCAGCCGTCCGGCGGACGCGTCATCCGACGCCATCTATTTCGACCTTGCGCGGCACTATGTGCGCCGGATTCAGCGTTATCGGGCGGAAAACGGCCTGTCGGGCCGCCTGTGACCGTTAGTGACAGGCCGCAGCTGCCTGCTCGCCGACTGGTGAAGCTACGCGAGGAGAATGTGCAATTCGGGACGGCGATGGCCTGCGCCATCACGGCAGCCAATTTGCTACCCGACCCGGACGATTGATACAGGGACGGCTATGCCTTGCATCTCACCTGGTTCAAGCTGACCGCACCGCGCCCTTGGGAACCAGCAGGAAGGCTGCGAGGTAGAGCAGACCGGTGAGGATCAGCAGATTGTTGTATCCGGTCACCAGCGCCGCATATTCGAAGCAGCCGCCCACGATCGTGCCCAGCAGGTTGATCGCAAAGGCCGCCTGCGAATCCCCGCTCTCGCGGAAGCGCTTCGAGAAGGCGACATTGGCGAGATAGATCGGCACGAATGCCAGCAGCGTCGCAATGATCAGGCGCGGCACGAAGGGCAGCGACAGCAGCCATTCCTCCGGCACCACCCATGCGAGCGCCAGCGAGGCGGCGATCGCGGCGAAGACCACCGGCAGCGGCGGCGTCTTGAACCGCCGCGTCGTCTCCACCGCCGCCAGCACGATTACCAGCACGCCGGCAAAGACCAGCGCGTTGACGAACCAGGTCGTGCCGAACAGCAGCGCGAAGGTCGCGATGTTCTTGGTTTCCAGCAGCAGGAAGGCCGCGCCCATGAAAAACAGGTCGGCATAGGGGCGCATTGGGCCCAGCGGGCCGCCCAGCGTGCGCACCGTCACCAGCGAGGCGATCAGGATCGCGGCGAGGGTGAAGGCATAGAGCGGCGGGAAAGTGTCGCCGCGGAAATAGAGGAAGGGAGCATCGTCGGTCACGGTTTCCACCGGCCCGGCGGAGGTCTGCCGCCATTCCTGCGCGCATGACTGGTCGTTCACCGTCATGCCCGCCGTCACCACCGCCTGTGCACCGCTGAAAGTATCGATGCAGGGCGCATGGCCGAAGACCTTGGCGGCAGTGCCCGCCAGCCGGTCGATCAGCCAGTCCTCGCGATAGTAATTATACATGGCGAAGGTGCCGTTGGGCTTCAGGCGGTCGCGCACCGACTGCACGGCTTCTTCGGTGAAGAGGAAGCTTTCGAGGCGGATCTGCGAGGCGCCGCTCACCAGTGTCAGCGAATCCGGCAGGGCGAAGAGGATCAGGTCGTATTTCTTGTCCGTCCGTTCCAGGAAGGCGCGCCCGTCATCGACATGGCGGGTGACGCGCGGATCCTGGTAGGGGCGGTCGATATTGAATTCGGCGCCCAGCTCCATGATGCGCGGGTCGATATCGACCGCATCCACATTCTGCGCGCCATTGCGCAGCGCGATGGCGACGTCCGAGCCGGAACCCGCGCCGACGATCAGGACGTTCTCCAGCTGGCGGCCTTCGGGCAGGCGCAGGTAAGGCGTCTCGTAGATCCGCTCGCCCTCGTCGATTTTCCACTGCGCGGGCGCCATCAGCTGGTGCGGTACGCCATTGGCTTCGATCAGCATGAAGCCATCGGCGGCCTGATTCGTGGAGTGGGTCTGCACCTTGTAATAAGGCGACCAGCTGACGCCCGGCGTAAGCGTCTCCATCAGGAGCATGGCCAGCGAGGCGGCGCCCCAGCCCACGGAGAGGATGCGCCGCTTCTTCTCGCTCAGCACGATATACAGCGCGATGGCGATCACGCCCCAGACGATCGACGGCGCACGCAGGAAGCTGAGCGTGGTGAAGAGGATGATCCCAGCAAGCGAACCGATCAGGTCGTAGCGATAGGCCGAGAGCGGGCGCATCTTGGCAAAGCAGCGGCCGACCAGCTCCGCCGGGCCGGCAAGGATCGCCGCGACCAGCAGGAACACCAGGGGGAGGGCAAGCCACGCAGGCGGGCCCGACACTTGCAGCGAGGTGAAGTAGATGATGTCCGACCCGCTGCGCTGGATCGTGACGGGGAACAGCGTCACGCCGATCAGCAGGATCGTCAGCAGCGGCAGCGAGAAGGGCCATACCGACCAGTCCTTGCGGCTGATCAGGAAGCCCGCGCCGATGCCGAGGAAGGAGCCGAGCAGGACGAAATTGGAGAAATAGGACAGGTGGATGACGTTGGAGCCGAGCCAGCGGATCAGGGCCAGTTCCAGGAACAGCATCAGGCAAGCCGAAATGACCAGCCGCTTCACCGCTGCCGGATCGTCGGTCTGTTCCTTGGCCGCCTGCTCGAACTCGCTTGCGGTCGCTACTGCTTCAGTCACTATAGATGCCCCCGGAATCCCGTTATGAGACCCCTATAGGGGGGCAAGTCTTTCCAAAATATTCACCAAACCTGCCTTTTGAATCAACCCGTCGCGGGAGTGGTTGTCGGGCAAGCAAAAAGGGCCGCCCCTGAAGGAGCGGCCCTTGCTGTGTGTCCGGTAATCCGGGGAAAGCTTAGAACAGGCCTTCGATCTGGCCGTTCTCGTCGAGATAGATGCCCTCGGCCGAAGGAACCTTGGGCAGGCCCGGCATGGTCATGATGTCGCCGGCGATGGCGACCACGAAGCCGGCACCTGCGGACAGGCGCACTTCGCGGATGGCGATTTCATGGCCCGTGGGTGCGCCCAGCTGCGTCGGGTCGGTGGAGAAGCTGTACTGCGTCTTCGCCATGCAGACCGGGAATTCGCCGTAGCCCATCTCTTCCCACTGCTTCAGCTGCTTGCGCACGGCGGTGGGGATGGCGACGTTTTCGGCACGGTAGATTTCGGTCGCGACCGTGGTGATCTTGTCGGCCAGCGGCATGCTGGAAGGATAGAGCTGGTCGAAGTCCGGAGCGCCCGCATCGGCCTTGGTGGCAACGATCTGCGCCAGCTCCTCCGCGCCCGCGCCGCCTTCTGCCCAGTGCTTGCAGATCACGGCATCGGCGCCGAATTCCTTGGCCATTTCCTGGATCACCGCGATTTCGGCATCGGTGTCGAGGTAGAAGTGGTTGATCGCGATGGTCGGCGTGATGCCGAACTTCTTCACGTTTTCGATGTGACGCTTCAGGTTCACCGAACCGGCGCGCACGGCGTCCACATTCTCACCCTTGGTCAGGTCGGCCTTGGCGACGCCGCCATTCATCTTCAGTGCGCGCACGGTGGCGACCAGCACGATCGCATCGGGCTTCAGGCCGGCGAGGCGGCACTTGATGTCCATGAACTTTTCCGCACCCAGGTCGGCGCCGAAGCCAGCCTCGGTCACGACATAGTCGGCCATGCGCAGCGCGGTCTTGGTGGCGATCACCGAGTTACAGCCATGCGCGATATTGGCGAAGGGGCCGCCATGGAGGAAGGCCGGGCGGTTTTCCAGCGTCTGCACCAGGTTGGGCAGGATGGCGTCCTTCAGCAGCACGGTCATGGCGGGGTCCGCCTTCACGTCGCGGCAGAAGACCGGCGTACGATCGCGGCGATAGCCGATGATGATGTCACCCAGGCGCTTCTGCAGGTCGTCGAGATCCGAAGCGAGGCACAGGATCGCCATGATCTCGGAAGCCACGGTGATGTCGAAACCGGTTTCGCGCGGGAAGCCGTTCGACACGCCGCCCAGCGGGCCGACGATCTGGCGCAGCGCGCGGTCGTTCATGTCCAGCACGCGGCGCCAGGTGACGCGGCGCAGGTCGATGTCGAGCGAATTGCCCCAGTAGATGTGGTTGTCGATCATCGCGCTCAGCAGGTTGTGCGCGCTGGTGATGGCGTGGAAGTCACCGGTGAAGTGCAGGTTGATCTCGTCCATCGGCATGACCTGGCTCTTGCCGCCGCCGGCGCCGCCGCCCTTGACGCCGAAGCAGGGGCCCAGCGAAGGTTCGCGCAGGCACAGCATGGTCTTCTTGCCGATGCGGTGGAGGGCGTCGGAAAGGCCGACCGAAGTGGTGGTCTTGCCTTCGCCGGCAGGCGTCGGGTTGACGGCGGTGACCAGGATCAGCTTGCCGTTGCTGGTGGTGGGCAGGGTGGCCGTGTCGACCTTCGCCTTGTACTTGCCGTAAGGGATCAGCGCCTCATCGGGAACGCCGGCATTCTTGGCGACTTCGGTGATGGGGATCAGCGTGGCTTGGCGTGCAATCTCGATATCGGTGGGCATTTGGGATCCTCTCGTATTGCCGAACGGATTTTCACTGACGCGAAAATTTCGCGAATCTGAATTAGTTTGCATCGCATACAATCGAGTGGGGGGTGCACTCAAGCAAGATTTGCATATCGGCCCGCGTGGGTGACGGTGGATGATTGCGCGCGGGCGGTTGTGCGGCGCGGCGGACTGCGTTAGGTTCCCTTTTCGTTCTCATTTCCGTCAGGCTGTCCATGGACCCGATTCTCGTTATCGCATTCGTCATTGTCGCGCTGCTGCTGGGCGGTGCGCTGGGCTGGTTCCTCGGCGGCAAGCCGGTGGCGGAGGCGAAGGCGCGCGTGGCGGAGCGGGAGGCGGAGGCCGCGGGCCTGCGCGAACAGCTCGCCCGCATGACGCCCGAACTTGCGACGATGAGCGAGCGGGCCGCGCGGGCGGACAACCTCGCCGAAACGCTCGACAGGACGCGTGAGGAACTGACCACGCTGAAGACGCAGGCCGCCGGGTTCGAGGAACAGAAGCGCCTGCTGGTCGAAAGCCGCGAGGCGTTGCTCAAGGAATTCCAGAACACCGGCTCCAGGGTGCTGGGGGAGGCGCAGGAGGCGTTCCTCAAGCGCGCCGCCGAACGGCTCGGCCATTCGGAAAAGGCGAGCGAGGAGAAGCTGAAGGCGCTGCTCGATCCGGTCGACAAGCGGCTCAAGAGCTATGAAGAACAGGTGACGAATCTGGAAAAGCAGCGCGTCGATGCCTTCGGCCAGCTGACCGGCCTGATCGAGAATATGCAGCGCGGGCAGGAAGAGGTTCGGCGTGAGGCGCAGCGGCTCGGCAATTCGCTCACCAATGCCCCCAAGGCGCGCGGGCGCTGGGGGGAGCGGGCGCTGCAGAACGTGCTCGAGCAATGCGGGTTGTCACAGCATACCGATTTCGACCTCGAACATTCGATGGATACAGAGCAGGGGCGGCTGCGGCCCGATGCGATCGTCCATGTGCCGGGGCAAAAGAAGCTGGTGATCGACGCCAAGGTGTCGCTCAACGCCTACCAGGCCGCGTTCGAGGCGGATGACGATGCGGAGCGGCAGCGCCACCTCGATCTGCACGCCAAGTCCATGCGCACCCATGTCCAGCAGCTGGGTGCGAAAAGCTACCAGAGCCAGTTCGAGGAAGCGCCCGATTACGTGGTGATGTTCGTCCCCGGCGAGCATTTCGTCGCCGCCGCGCTGGAGGCCGATCCGGAGCTGTGGGACTTCGCCTTCAAGAACGGCGTGCTGCTGGCAACGCCCACCAACCTCGTCGCCATTGCGCGTACCGTGGCGCAGGTCTGGCGGCAGGATCAGATGGCTGCAGAGGCCAAGGAAATCGGCCGCATGGGGGCCGAGCTCTATGACCGGCTGCGCGTCGCTGCCGAGCATCTGAAGCGCGTCGGCGGAGGGCTGGAAACGGCGGTTGCCAATTACAACAAGTTCGTCGGCAGCTTTGAACGCAACGTGCTCACATCGGGCAAGCGCATGGCCGACAAGGGCCTCGAAATATCGCGCGAGATCGAGGACGTGCCGCTGGTGGAAGGCGCACCGCGCTATACCGGCGCCGACATTCAGGAACCGGCAAGCCCGCGTCTGGTTGAGGAGGCGGAGGAGGAAACCGGTTCATGAAATTTGCTTCGTTCGCAGCGTTGCCCTTGCTGGCGCTGTCGCTTGCCGCTTGCAGCCAGTCCGAGGCTCCGTCCGACGAGATGGAGAAGGCGGCGGAGGAGCTGGTGCAGACGGTGATGGCGACGCCGATTGGTGAGCTCGAACTTGCACCGCTGGAACCGCGCAATGAATGCGGCGATTTGCAAGGCGCCAACGCCTTCATGGCCGCGCTCGATGCGGCGATTTCCCTGCGCGATACCGAAGTGGTGCTCGCGCTCGCCGCAGAGGATGTGAAGCTGGGCTTCGGTGGTGCGGATGGCATGGAGAATCTAGGCGCCGCGCTGGATGATCCCGAGGGCCGTTTGTGGGAGGATCTCGCCGAAGTCATGAGCCTCGGCTGCGCGGAGAACGGGCAGGGCGGCATCACGCTGCCTTACTATTTTGCGCAGGACACCAAGCTCGATCCCTATTCCTCCATGATCGTCACCGACAAGGATGTCGCCGTGCGCGAAATGGGCGGCAATGACACGCGCCAGATCGCCACGGTCGGCTGGGAAGAGGTGGAGCTGATCTATGAGGACGGCATGCCCGTTCATTTCGGCAACGATCCCGAGAACCCGAATGCCGGTTGGATGAAAGTGCGCGTGCCTGCCACCGAGGATCGCGCGGAAGTGGAAGGCTTCGTCCCCGCGCGCAATTTGCGCAGCGTGATCGACTACCGCCTCCTCGCCTTCAGCCGCAACGGCCGCTGGCGGATTACGGCGCTGTTGGCGGGGGATTGAGGAGGCGCGTGCCGGAGTGTCGGCTAACGACCCAAAAGCAGACCTTTAAGCACATGGCCGCTATGCGCCCCAATCTCGGTCATTCGATTGGGCTCGCGAGTTCCCTGAAAGCTGACTTACTTTCCGATGAGTGGGCGATGCCTACGAACAGGTCGAGGCGGTGGTCGAAGGAATCGAGTAACGCCTGTGCGACTACTGCCCGCTCGCTGCCGATGAGTGGATTGCCTGGCAACAGCACCCCACCGGCAGGGTACTTGCGAAAAGGAAGCCCGGGCGGAGATCGAAGCGGGAGAAATAAGTATTGTGTCCCCGGAATTCCCCGTGTTCCCGGAATTCCCCACGACAGTTCGATACGCGCCTGCCTTTCGGCTGCGATCAGTACCGCACATAGATTTGCTGGCGGTTCCAGTCGACGCTGGCGGAAATGCGGCCTTCTGCGGCATCGCCAAACGCGTTGATGGGCTGCGAATAGCGTAATCCTTGCGCGAAGTGTCTACATGTCAGTAGGTCGAGATAGTCATGGCCGGTGCTTTCCGAAATTTCGCAGAAAGACAGTTCTCCGTTGGATGAAATTGTCAGCTCTGCCCTGCCGCGCGCGACTTCAGATATATCGATACCTGCTGTAAGCGCCGGATCGAGCGTCAGATCACCTATGATCATTGGCCCTACTGGCTTGCCCGGCATCACAACCTGCATCTTGGTGCGATTCCAGCGGACCCTCACGGGAAAATTGCGCAGTATGCGGGTAAAGTCGCGCACCGACTGCACCAGCTCCACGCCTGCGGCTTCAAGCGCAGGGCAGCTCGCATTGTCATAATCGGCAATACCGCTGGGGGTCGATATCGTGCACTCAGTGATCGCGCCTTGCGCATCGGCCGAGATGACCAGATCAACCTCTGCACGGCGCGGGCGTGTGCGGTCCTCTTCCAGAAACTGGCTGCCATCTGGCCGGTTCACCGATACCCAGCGATGATAATCGCGATAATCGAACATGTAACGATTGGGCACGCTTGGCACCCAGCTATCTGGCGGATTGGGTGCAGGCGGCGGTCCGGTCAGTGGGCGCCTCCAGCTGTATTCCACACGCGCGCTGGCTGTGCTGGATACGGGGCTGCCCTGCTGGTCGAGAGCGGGACGAAAACCGCTATGGTTTCGCGACAGGCCGCACGCCTCTTCCGCCAGTTCGGCAGGCAAGGCGGGCGCATCTTCAAACCGGCGTTCCTGCGGGTAATAATATTCCAGCCGGTCGCCGGTGCATGCGGTGACATTGCCTGCTGAATTCAGATCGACATCCAGCCAGACCATCACATCCCGCTCGCCCATATCCGGCACAAGCATGGGGGGAATTGGCACCTCACGCAGATAGACATACCCGAAGCGCCCGGCAGAAGCGCGTCGCAACAGACGATCGCCGTCCGAGCCGTGCGCAGGATTATCCTCCCAGCGCGAGCGAATCGTGATGTCCGGTTCGTAAGCCTGTTCCTCAGTGTCACTTTCCTGCGCAGCAGCATCACAAGGCATGGCAACCGCCATGCTCAGGCCCAGCATGGGCCAGCCAAATTTGCGCATCTATACGCTCCCTGTTCAGCAGCGCCGGGCGCTCAGCGCAAGAACCAGCTCGAACAGGGCCAGAGCACTGTCCCGCCGATGGTCAGCGCGTTCCAGCGACAGTCTTCGAGCACACTCGATTGCGGATTTGCCATTTGCTCTGTCCTTTTAAGCGTAGGCGCGGTGAGCGGGTTCGATCAAGCCTGATCGAGGCGTTCCGCTTTGCACCGCCCAACTTCCGGAAGCCGACCTTCCGCTTCCGGTCCATCCCTGCTCTTTAACGGAATCTCTGTAACGTCCGCTTTCCATCCCAATAGCGGACAGAATGCCGCCCACGGCTATCCTCCCAAAGCCTCCAGCACTTCATAGGCCAGCACCGCGCCTGCTACCGCCGCGTTCAAACTGTCCGCGCGCCCGCGCATCGGCATGGTCACGCGCAGGTCGCAGGCCATTTCGTATTCCTCGGGCAGGCCGCGCGATTCATTGCCGACGAGGATGAAGCAGGGCGCGGCGTAGGGTGCGCCGCGATAGGGGACGGCGTCGCGCAAGCTGGCGGCGACGAGCTGGCCTTCTCCGGAGCGCAGCCACGGCAGGAATTCCTCCCACGAGGCCCTTGCGACCTTCTGCGTGAACACCGCGCCCATGCTGGCGCGGACGGCCTCGACGCTGAAGGGATCGGCGCAATCGTCGATCAGGATCAGGCCACCAGCGCCCACCGCATCGCCGGTGCGCAGCATGGTGCCGAGATTACCGGGATCGCGCAAAGCCTGCGCTACCAGCCAGATCTTCGCCGCGCCTCGGTCCAGCGCGGCGAGCGACGTATCGAATTCCGCGAACACGCCCGCCACGCCTTGCGGATTGTCCTTGCCGGTGATCTTGGAGAGGATGTCGGGCGTACACTCGATCACCTCGCCGCCTGCGGCCTCCACCGCCGCTTCCAGCGCATCGATCAAAGGGTGCGGATCGCGTGCCGCGCTCATCACCAGCGTCTCCGGCACGTGGCCGCATTCGCGCGCATCGGTCAGCAGGCGCAGCCCTTCGGCGAGGAACTTGCCCGCAGCCTTGCGATGCTTCTTCTCACGCAAAGAGCGGAGATATTTGACCGTGGGATTGGAAAAGCCGGTGATCTCTCGGCGCATGGGATGGCCCTACCGATCCTCGCCGAAACCGTCTGCGACCATCTCCACCAGCTCGGCCAGGCGCTGCTCGCACCCATCGCCGGCAACGCGGATTTCCACGCTGTCGCCCTTGGCCGCGCCCAGCATCATCAGGCCGAGGATGGAGCCGCCGGCTGCCTCGTTCCCGTCCTTGGCGACGGTGACGGTAACGCCGTCCATCTGCGCCACCGCGCCCACGAACTTCGCGCTGGCGCGGGCGTGAAGGCCCCTCTTATTGACGATTTCGACCGTTTCGCTTGCTTCCGCCAAGCTGTTCCCTCCCAGGATGTCCTGCCTTTTATGTAAGGCCCTTATGCATCCTGTCCGAGGAATTCGGAAGCCATGGTGATGTAATTGCGCCCCGCATCGCGCGCGGCGGTGGCGGCGCCGGCGAGGTCGAGCTCCTTGCGCGCGCCCGCCAGGCGGATCAGCATGGGCAGGTTGATGCCCGCGATCACCTCGGTCCGGCCCTGTTCGAGCAACGAGATGGCGAGGTTGGAGGGCGTGCCGCCGAACAGGTCGGTCAGGATGATGACGCCCTTGCCGTCATCCACCTCCTCGATCGCGGCGGAGATATCCTCGCGCCTCTGTTCCATGTCGTCACTGGGGCCGATGCAGATGGTGGCGACGGCTTCCTGCGCGCCGACCACATGCTCCATCGCATGGACGAATTCCTCGGCCAGGCGGCCATGGGTAACAAGGATGATTCCGATCATCGGATGTTGCAACTCGCGAAAGGGACGTTGTGTCTCGGGTTTTTATGATTGGCGATCATGGGGCTTTCGATCCTTCGACCAACTCGGCCGCGCGCGAGCCCAGATTGCGGTGGAGGACAGTGGGCGAAAAGCCGCCCTCGCGCAAGGCCTGCGCCATAAGCTCGGCGGTGAACACGCTGCGGTGGCGCCCGCCGGTGCAGCCGAAGGCGATATTGACGTAGCTTTTGCCCTGCGCGGCATATTGCGGAAGCAGTTCCAGCAGCAGGTCGCGCATGCGGGCAAAGCTGCTCTCGAACACCGGGTTGGAGGCGATATACTCGGCCACCGGCGCATCCAGCCCGGTCAGCTCCTTCAGGCCCGGCTGCCAGTGCGGATTGTCCAGGAAGCGCATGTCGAACACCAGGTCCGTTGCGGGCGGCATGCCGCGCGAAAAGCCGAAGCTGGAAACAGTGACGGTCATCTCGCGCGGAGAAGTCTGCCCGAACTGGTCGCGAATGCGCTGCTTCAAATCATTGGTGGTGAAATCGGTGGTATCGATCAGCACGTCGGCCCAGCGGCGCATGGGGGCGAGCAATTCGCGCTCCGCCTTGATGCCGGCCGGTACTGGCAGGTCGCGGGCGAGGAAATGGCGGCGGCGCGTCTCGTCGAAACGGCGGGTCAGCTCATGCCCCGCGCAATCGAGGAACAGGGTGGTGATCTCCAGGTCGTCGCGTCCGGACAGCGCCTTTACTTCCTCGATGACCTCCGCCGGGACGAAACCGCGCGTGCGGCAATCGAAGCCGATTGCCAACGGGTGGCCGCTGGTATCGCCGCCGAGCAGGCGGTCGAGCAGGCGGATGGGGAAATTGTCGATCGATTCCCAGCCAAGGTCCTCCAGCTCACGCAGGGCGGTGGACTTTCCGGCACCGAGCATGCCGGTGACGAGCAGGATGCGCTGACGGCTGGGAGCGGATTCGCTGACCATTCGCCGCGCTGTGCTCTGCAATTTGGCAAATGTGAAGGCCCTATCGGGCGGTGGCATATTTTCGGACAGCCCACTCGGCGCGCAAGGGAAGGGTGCTCGCATCGGGAAACAGCGCAATTTGCGGCAATTGCATGCCGCCTATGGCAATTGTGCCAGCCTGATCGACAAAACGCGGCGCTTGTGGATCGAGCGTGAGGAGGAGCGCCACCGGCCCTTCGGCGGCGGGCATTTCGACCAGGCCGACATTGCGAATCTCGATCAGCCCGGCGGTGTTGGGCGGCGGGCTGGCCCAGAGCGTTTCGCCTCGCCGCGCCAGCGTGACCCCGTCATCGCCGACCAGCTGCGCGCCGCGGTCGATCAGGGCGAGGGCGAGGGAGGACTTGCCCGATCCCGGCTCCCCTTCGATCAGCACGGCCTTTCCCTCCACCAGCACGCAGCTGGACTGGCGCAGGAAGCTTTCGCCGGGAGAGGTCACGCGGCGGGCAGGTCCAGCACCAGGCAGGCGCCCGATGCGCCGTCCTGCCGGTCCTCCACGAACAGCGCGCCTTCATGCGCCTCCGCAATCGTGCGCGCGATATTGAGGCCGAGGCCCGAATGGTCGCCGAAGCTTGCTTCCGGGCGGTCCGAATGGAAGCGGCGGAACACCTTCTCGCGCTCGCCCTCGGGAATGCCCGGCCCCTCGTCGCAGACGGAGGCGATCACGCGGCCTTCACGGCGGGCGATGCGTACTTCGACCGTGCCGTTCTCAGGCGAGAAGGAGATGGCATTGTCGAGCAGGTTTTCTGCGATCCGTTGGAGGCGCAGGGCCACGCCCAGCACGACGCATTGCGGATGCTCGCGGATGACCAGGACCGCGCGCCCGGCATTCTCCCCGCGATCCTCGCGCGCCTTGACGATGTTTTCGAACAGGAGCGCCACATCGACCGCCTCGAACTTGGTGCGGCTGATTTCGGCATCGACGCGACTCGCTTCGGAGATTTCGGTCACCAGCCGATCGATCCGCTTCACGTCATGCGCGGCGATATCGACCAGCTGCGCGTGCAGTTCCGGATCCTTGACCTTGGGCAGGCTTTCGGTCGCGCTGCGTAGGGATGCGAGCGGGTTCTTGATCTCATGCGCGACATCGGCGGCGAAGCTTTCCACCGCGTCGATCCGGTGGCGAAGCGCCGCAGTCATGTCGGACACGCCGCGGGCGAGCAGGCCGATCTCGTCGCCGCGTTCCTGCATGCGCGGCACTTCCACCTCGCGCTCGCGCCCGGTGCGGACCAGCACGGTGGCGCGCACGAGGCGTCGCAGGGGCTGGATGATGGTGTTGGCGAGGTAAAGTGAAAGGATGATCGACATGACGAGGGCGAGGGCGATGATGGTCATCACGCCGGTGCGCGCCTCGCGCACCGATTGGGTGATGTCCACCGCATTGCGCGTGGTCAGCAGTGTCGCGCCATTGAGGCCCACCGGCGCGGCGGCGTTGATCACCGGCGTGCCATCGGGTGCGCTACGCAGCTCGATCTGGGTGATGCCCCGGTCGCGGGCGAGGACCAGTTCGGGCCAGGCATCGGCGTCCTGCTCTGCCGGTTCGGCATAGGGCAGCGGCTTGGGCGCGCCGACCGCAAAGTTCACCGCCTCATCCGTCCAGCGGGCGAGGTCTTCCATGAAGGGCTCGGCCACCGGGTCGTCGAAAGTGAAGCTGGGCTGTGTGTCGAGCGCGAAGCTGTCGGCCCACAGATTGCCCTCGGCGTCATACATGCGCAGGCGCATGCGTTGTTCCTTGCCGATCTGGATCAGCAATGCCTCCTGCCTCTCGCGCGTGGCCCCGGCGAGGGCTTCGGCGGTGATCTGTGCCTCGATCCGGGCGAGTTTGAAGCGTTCGTCCAGCAGCTGGCGGCGGTAGGAATCGAGGAAGAACAGGCTGCCCGCGAGCACCAGCAGCGGGATTAGGTTTACCGCCAGGATGCGCGCGGTCAGCGAACTGCCGAGCGGAAAGGCCAGCCGCTCCAGCCGTCCGGCGCTGACGATGTCTTCAGCCATCGGAGAAGGAATAGCCCGCGCCGTACAGCGTTTCGATCGCGCCGAACGTATTGTCCACCGCGCGGAACTTGCGGCGCAGGCGCTTGATGTGGCTGTCCACCGTGCGATCGTCGACGAAGACGTCGTCCGGATAGGCGGCATCCATCAGCTGGTTGCGGCTCTTGATAACGCCGGGGCGTGCGGCCAGCGCCTCCAGGATCAGGAATTCGGTGACGGTGAGCGAGACGGGCTTGCCGTCCCATGTCACCTGGTGGCGCGCCGGGTCCATCCTGAGGCGACCGCGTTCGATGATCGGGCTGTCGGAAGCGGGCGGGCTGGCAAGGTCGGGCTGCGCCTCATGCGCGGGTCCGGAACGGCGCAGGATGGTGCGGATCCGGGCGAGCAGCAGGCGCTGGCTGAAAGGCTTGGCGATGTAATCGTCCGCGCCCATCGCAAGTCCGGCCTCTTCATCCTCCTCTTCGTCCTTGCTGGTCAGGAAGATCACCGGCAGGTCGGACGTTTCGCGCAGGCGGCTCAGCAGCTCCATCCCGTCCATGCGCGGCATCTTGATATCGAACACGGCAAGGTCGGGCGGATTCTTGCGCAAAGCCTCCAGCGCGGCCTCTCCATCGGAGTAGACGCGGGTGGCATATCCTTCTGCCTGCAGCGCGATGGAGAGGGTGGTGAGGATGTTGCGATCATCGTCGACAAGCGCGATCGAACGCTGGCCTTCGCCTGCCGGCACTGCCTCTCCCGCCATCTCAGCGCCCATCGGTTGCCATGCCTTTCATGCTGCACTTTTGCTGCAGCATCAGACCTAGTGCGAAGCGGCGGATGAAACAATGGGGGCCGGGCAGCTGCGCAATTGCGGTAGCGCTACCATAGAAAGCCTCGATTTCTGCATTTGAAAAAATAGGGTAAAGCCCGCCAAAGGAGCAAATTGACGTGAGCGAACTGCCCGCCTAAGGCCCTGAATAAAGCTGCGGCCAACAGGCCGTAATCACGTACCACTCACATTTCCCACAGGGAGACCCTGTCAGTGTCGACGACGCTTCGTGTTTCACTTGCCGACCAGGGCATTGCCACCAATGCCAAACTTCATACCAACCTGGGCACCGCCGCGCTGGTAGAACATGCGCTGGCCCGGGGCGAAGGCAAGCTGGCCGCGCATGGCCCGCTGGTAGTGGAAACCGGCCGTTTCACCGGCCGCAGCGTGAAGGACAAGTTCGTCGTCCGCGATGCGAAGACGGAAGAGACGATCAACTGGGGCGCCATCAACCAGCCGATGAGCCCGGAACACTTCGCCAACCTCAAGGCCGACTTCATGGCCGAGCTGGAAGGCAAGGAAGAGCTCTACGTGGCCGACCTGTTCGGCGGCTCGCAGCCCGAATATCGCGTGAATGTGCGCGTCATCACGCAGATGGCCTGGCACTCCCTGTTCGTGCGCACGCTGCTGGTGCGCCCGACCGAGGATGAGCTGGCCAGCTTCGCTCCCGAATACACGATCATCAACCTGCCCAGCTTCAAGGCCGATCCCGAACGCCACGGCTGCCGCAGCGACACGGTGATCGCGGTCAATTTGACCGAGAAGCTGATCCTGATCGGCAACACCGAATATTCGGGCGAGATGAAGAAGGGCGTGTTCGGCCTCTTGAACTACCTGCTGCCCGAACAGGGCGTGATGCCGATGCACTGTTCCGCCAATATCGGCGCGGACGGCAAGACGGCGATCTTCTTCGGCCTGTCCGGCACCGGCAAGACCACGCTGTCCGCCGATGCCAGCCGCACGCTGATCGGCGATGACGAGCATGGCTGGTCGGACGATGCGGTCTTCAACTTCGAAGGCGGCTGCTACGCCAAGATGATCGACCTGTCGGCAGAGGGCGAGCCGGAAATCTACGCAACCACGAAGATGTTCGGCACCATCCTCGAAAATGTCGCCATGGACGAGGATACGCGCGAGATCGATTTCACCGATACGAGCAAGACCGAGAACACGCGCGGCGCCTATCCGATCGATTTCATCCCGAACACCTCGGAAAAGAACCTCGGCCCCGTGCCGTCCAATGTCGTGATGCTGACCGCCGACGCGTTCGGCGTGATGCCGCCGATCGCGCGCCTCACGCCCGATCAGGCGATGTATCACTTCCTGTCCGGCTACACCGCCAAGGTGGCGGGCACCGAGATTGGCGTGACCGAGCCGGAAGCGACCTTCTCCACCTGCTTCGGTGCAGCCTTCATGCCGCGCCATCCCAGCGTTTACGGCAATCTGCTCAAGAAGCGCATTGCAGAGGGCAACGCGCAGTGCTGGCTGTTCAACACCGGCTGGACCGGCGGCAAGTACGGCACCGGCCACCGCATGCCGATCAAGGCGACGCGCGGGCTGCTGAACGCAGCGCTCGATGGCAAGATGGACAGCGTCGAATATCGCAAGGATCCGAATTTCGGCTTCGACGTGCCGGTATTCGTTCCCGCGCTGGAGGAACTGGGCATCGACCAGACGATCCTCGATCCGCGCAGCACCTGGGCGGACAAGGATGCCTATGACGCGATGGCGCAGCACCTGGTCCAGCTCTTCGTCGACAATTTCGAGCAATTTGCCGAGTACGTCGATGAAAGCGTGAGGCAAGCGGCACCGCAAGCCGCCTGACCCGGCTCGGAAACCTCCGGGCCTCTCCAAGAAGAAGCCCGGAAGTTTCCATGACCGACCACCCTATCCGTTACTTCGCCAGCGACGAGGCCGTGCGCCGCGTCGCCAGCGGCCTGCTCGACCGTTCGCTCCCCAAGGAGGAGTGGACGCATGAGGCGCATCTGGCCGCCTGCACCTGCCTGCTGGCCGAACATCCCGATTTCGAGCCCGAGCGCGACCTGCCCGGCACCATCGCCCGCTACAATAAGAGCAAGGGCGGGGTGAATGATGCGACGCAGGGCTATCACGAGACGATTACCCAGTTCTCCATCGCCGCCGTGCGCGCCCATCTGGCGCAGGATGGGGAAGGGCGGCTGGTGGATCGCGTCAACCGCCTGCTCGCCAGCGAAAGGGGGCGTCGCGACTATCCGCTGCGCTTCTATTCGAAAGCGCTGCTGTTCTCGCCCGAAGCGCGGCTGGGCCAGGTCGAGCCCGATGTGCTGCCACTCGCGGAAGTCTGACTTGCATCAAGGACTAACGGGGCAGATGATGCGAATCGGAAGGGGCTGAAAGGAGAATTGTGATGAGTGTTCTCGATCAAGTTTTGAAGGGTATCGGCGGCGCCCCTGATGATGTGGCCAATCTGGCCGAAAAGGTCGGCATTTCGCCCGACCAGGCGGAGAAGGCGATTGCCGCTCTCGGCCGTTCGCACCAGATGCAGGGTGACACGGTGGAACTGGCTTCCGCGCAGACCGGCCTCGATGCCGGCATCCTCTCGACGATTGTCACCCAGATCGGTGGCGAGGGGTCGCTGACCCACTTCGCTTCCATGCTGGAGAACAACCCGCAGGCAAAGGGCATCCTCGACATGCTGGACCGCGACGGGGACGGCAATCCGCTGAACGACATCGCCGGCATGGCCAAGGGCCTGTTCGGCAAGAAGTAATGCCCGGGTCCGGGTTTGGTCGCCCGGACCGGACATTCGGAGAGGATCGACAATGAACCTGTCACAAGTGCTGCAGCAAAGCGGCGTGATAATCAGCATGGCCAACGAGCTTGGCATTGACGAACAGACCGCCAGGATCGGCGCAGGCGCGCTGCTTCCGGCGATCGTTGCGGGCATGGGGCGGCAGACGACCTCTGCCCCCGGCGCAGGCAGTCTTGGCGGACTGGGCGATATTCTCGCCGGTTCGCTTGGCGGCGGCGCGGCGCCATCGGGCGGCCTTGGCGGTGCGCTTGCCGGGGGCCTCGGCGGCGTATTGCTCGACGCCGTGCTCCAGCGCGATCCGACGCCGACCCAGCCGGGCAACGATATCCTCGGCCAAATCTTCGGCAGCAAGGATGTGAGCCGCGGCGTGGCGGAGGAAGTGTCCGGATCGACCGGCATCAGCTCCGACATCCTGAAGAAGATGCTGCCGATCCTCGCCATGGCGGTGGTCGGCTACATGATGAATGGCGGCCAGCCTTCGCAGCAATCGCCTGCCCCGGCAGGCGGTGGCGGCGGCGCATTGGGCGGCGCGCTCGGGTCTATCCTGACGCAGGTCGTGACGGGAATGGTCCGGCGGTGAGCATGGAATAGGCTGACGGGATCGAGGCGGCGCCTTAATCGGCGCGCCTGCGAACGGAACAGACACGGCGCCGGGGTGCGGAACCTCGGTGCCGTTCTTGTTTTAGGTTTCCATCCTTGACAAAGATAACCAAATAGGTTATGTGGCACACCTCGTTCCAACCGGAACGTGGGTGGATCGGGAGCGGGCAAGGCCGGCTTGTTCCTCTTCCATGCGGGCGGACGTTCCTTTGGGGCGCCGCCTGCATCGCGACCGGCGCGGTGGGCCCGGGCGGGGCGTCAAACCCCCTCCAAGGCAAGCCGATGTCGGATAGCGGCAAGGGTATGACTGCCTCGCTACTGCCGTCTCAACCTGCCCGCAGCAGGCAGGCTCTCAGTCGGCGGACCGGGGCGGCGCAGGTGCGGTGGTTCAGCCGCAGCGGATGTGGAGGGCTTTGCGAGCCCGCCCGCCACATCCCGCGACTCAAGCCGCTTCAACCAAGGGCCGTGCGGGGATCATTCCAGCGCCGTGGCAGGCGCGCCGCCCCCGCCATTCGCACGAGCAAGGCAAACCGCCACCGCACTCCCGCCCGCGCCATTCCGGCGCCGTGCCGGTCGCGCGATCTGCTGGAATTCTCCCAACGGCGTCACAGGTCCGGGTTCGCCGCCGGACGTTTCCCTATGCCCGATCAGCCGGCGCTTTCGATATAGGCGCTGACATTGTTCGCCAGCACGTCCAGCGGGGCATTGCCGCCGCGCACCACGGCCTGGTTGTAGGCGCGCAAATCATAGGCATCGCCCAGCGCTTCCTGCGCCCGCGCGCGCTGGCGCAGCATTTCGGTGTGGCCGATCTTGTAGCCGCAGGCCTGGCCCGGCCAGCTGCAATAGCGGTCGATCTCGTTATCCGCCTCGCCCTGGGGCTTGCCGACCATTGTCTGGAAGAACTCGCTGGCGCGCGTCCGCGACCACCGCCTCGCATGCATGCCGGTATCGACCACCAGCCGCGCCGCGCGATAGGCTTGGTCCTGCAGATAGCCGAGCCGCCATGCCGGGTTCTCGTCATAGGCGCCCAGCTCGTCCGCCAGAGTCTCGGCATAAAGTGCCCAGCCTTCGGAGAAGGCATTAAAGGCGAGGATCGAGCGGATCAGTGGCAGCTGGTTCGAATATTCGCCTTCCCACACATGGCCGGGAATCGTCTCGTGATGGACGAGGGTGGGGATGTCATATTTCCGGTGCAGGTCCGTGGTGCGCAAATTGATCCACATCTTGCCCGGCACGCTGCCATCCTTGCTGCCCGCGCCGCCATAGGCGGTGGGCGCGCCCGGCTCCTCGGCCAGCGGCAGGCGGCGGACTTCGAGATTGGCGGTCACCGTCTCCTCGAATGCGCGCGGCATTTGCGCGCGGATCCAGTCGATGCGTTCCTCGATGAACTCCATGATCTGCGCCCGGCCCTCGTCGCCCTCGGCAAACTGGAAGCGCGGGTCTTTGGAAAGCTCCACCATCCGCTGGCCGGGCGTGCCGTCATTATAGCCAAGGTCGCGCAGGATCGGGTCCATGCGGCCGTGGATTTCCTCCAGCTGGTCGAGCCCGATCTGGTGGATATCGTCCGCCGAAAGATCGGTGGTGGTCGAGGCTTTCAGCGCCCATGCGTAATATTCATCGCCGCGCGGGCGTGCCCACATGCCGGCATCGGAACCTGCTTCGGCCGCCTGCTTGCGCAATTCCTCCAGCTGGCGTTCGAGCGCTGCGGCGACGGGGCCGGTGACGATCGCTTCGGCACGCGCCTGCCAGTCTCCATCGATGCCCTCTTCGCCCGTGCGCCGCACCAGCGATTCCACCAGCCCGCCACCTTGGCGCGCATCGGCCAAAGAGGCCTCCATCTGCGGGATCGCCTTCGCCAGCAGGAAGTCTGGCGGCACCACGCCCATGCCATGGGCTGCCTGCATCCGCTCCAGCTCGCCATCCAATTGCGCGGGCATCTGGTTGAGGCGCGCAAGGTAAGCCTCCGCATCGGCGGAGCTGGCGATCGGGTGGTCGGAATCGAGATAGCGCGGCAGGTCGATATAGGTGCCGACATTCTGGATCACGACATAGGGCGCATTGCGCCAGCTGCCGACCGCGACATCGCCATAGGGGAGGGCAAAGCCTTCCAGCGCATTGGCATAGGCGCTTTCGACCACGGCGAAGCTGTTCCGTGTCGCATCGTCCATCGCGGAAGTATCGGTGGCGCGCACCAGCTCCAGGTCCGCGCGCAATGTCTCGGCATAGGCTTGCTGCCCGGCGGCGGAGAGGTCCTCCAGCGCGCCGCGCAGGGCGGCATGTTCGCCCACATCCACGCCCAAAGTCGTCGCCCGCTCCGGCTCATGCGCCAGCAGGCGCCAGGCGATATCGTCGAGCGTCGCATCGGCCTCGGCCGCGCTCGGTCCCGATGCGCGGCAGGCGGGAAGGGTGAGGAAAGCCGCGGCCCCGGCGAATGTGCCGAGCGCCTGGCGGCGGGTGAAGCGATTGTCGAAGGGGAATGTCATGGTGCAGTGGTTACCGTTGCAACCGTTGCTGTCAATCCGGCCCTGTCAGTCCAACCCCGCCAATCCTTCACCCGCTCCCTCCGATCGCCTGCCCCGAAGCGACGGCTCAGACCTGCAACAGCATGAAGACCGATCCGAACAGTCCCACACCGAAAGCGGTGGCCGCGCTCCCCCGGCGATAGAGGTTTTCCCAGCGATTCTTGGAATGCGGAAACATGATAAGACCGATCATTCCGGCAATGGCGATAATCAGGAAAAACGAGCCCATATGGACCTCCATCAATGGCCTCCACAACGGGGCCATAGTTACGATGGAGTGCGCCCGGCTGGTTAAGCTGGAGTTGCGAGGTTTGGTTAGGACCGGGTTAAGCGCGATGGGTGGCGGAGCAGTTGCAGCGACGCACGGATGGGGCGTGAAGCTGGGCGGCTCGATTAACGGCCTTGCAAGACCGCGAGAGGTATTTTCGGCCTTCTACGCGGGAGGAGAACATGAAAACCAAGGTGCTTTTTTTGAGCGCAACGATGCTAGCCGCGTCGCCCGTAGCGGCGCAGGATGGATGGTTCTACGACTTGGACGAGAATGTGCTCGGTGAATACCAGTCTGGGCAGTGGACCGGCACAGCCGCTTATTTTGACGAGGGATATAGTTTTGGCCCGCAATACCAATGCCGAATAAGCACGCCCGGTGCAGTGCTGATACAAGCCAGACCGCACGAGTCCGCTCAAATGCCATCAACCTGGGCTTTCTTCAGGGATGAGTCCGAGCAACGGCCAGGCCTCACGATCAACATGGTGCGTTTAGGGCGCAAGCGCTATCAGGTTACACGGATGCCGTGGCGCCTTTACGGGCCCATGCAGCGCGGAGAGGATGTGATCGTACTAACGTTCGACATTCCTCTGCTTATGGTTCGCCGGGAGAGTGACCACCCGTGGCTGCCATTCGTGTTCCTAACAAACGAGTTGCTGGAATCCCGATATTTCGAGCTGGGCTACAGCTACGAGGAGTATACCGGCGGAGACGATCCAGAGATCGTCCATCGGACGAAACGGATCAGCCTCGAAGGCTTTGCCGACGTCTCGAAGTGGTGCGGGCGTCAATTGCTGCACGACCGTTTGGACCAAGAAGATGTCGATGAACTGACGCGCTGAGCGCCGCCCTTCTGGCAACCCGCGCCCTCCCACGCTACCGAGGCCCAATGTTCGATCTCATCCTCTCGATCACCGTGCTCGCCGCTTTCGCCCTGATGGGCGGGGCGTGGTATCTCTGGAAGAAGCGCGGGCAGGACCGGCAGGCGATGCTGATGGCGATCCTGTCGCTGGTGATGCTGGCCAATGTGCTGGTGTGGACCATTCCCGGCGGCCCGCTGGAGGAAACCGCCGGAAGCGGTGCCGATGCTGCCAACGACACCGCCCCCGGCGGCTGAGACACTGTTCGCTGTAATCAGCGCTGCGACCCGGCAGCCGCCGGTTCGTCAATCCTCCGGGATCATCCAGGTCACGGTGCCGCGATAGGTGCCGCCGACTTCCGCGCCCGTGCGGTCGGTCGCGGGGTCGAAGCGCGCCTTGCTTGTGATGACGTCGCAGGCGGTGCTGTCGAGGATGTCATGCCCGGTCGAGCTGATGACGCGGCAATCGTCCACCTTGCCATCCTTGCCCACGGCCAGCGCATAGGTGAGGTCGCCCTCCCAGCCGCGCTGCAATGCCCGGCGCGGATAGTCGGCATTGCTGAGCCAGCCGCGCGGGCCGTTGCGCGGGATTGGATCGCGCGGGGTGAAGGTCGGCGGCGGATCGGGCAGGCGCAAATTTCCCCTTTCCAACACGCTTGTGTCCACCCTAGGCACGTGGGGAATCGGCAGCAGGTCGAGATCGACATCGAAGTCGGCGTTGTGCGCGAGGTCGATGATCGTATCCGGAACCGACGGCGTCGTATCGGCCGTGTCGGAGGCGGGTGTCGGTTCGGGAATGTCTTCCTCCACAGGCGGGGGAGGAGGTATCTCGAACTTCACATTGGTGCCCTTGAGCCGCGGCTCTGGCGGGGCCTGCGTGTATTTGATCGTCAGGCCCGCGGCGAGGCCCATGGCAAGGGCGATATGGACCAACGCCACGCCGGTCAGTCCGGCCAGGCGCTTATGCGTGTGCTGGGTGTCGGTATAGGCCATCGGCATTCTCTCCTTTTCCCATCCGGTGCGATGTCTGTGCGGTCCGTCGGGACCACCCGGTTTCGGGCTGCATCGCTTACGGCGTCATTGCGTGTGACAATGTAACATTACATCCTGCGACAATTTGATACAAGCCCCCAATGAAAAACCCCTCCGCATCGGTGGATGCGAAGGGGTGTGATATGCGGTAAACCGCGGAAATCCGGGCCGGATCAGGTGATCGGGCAGGCCGGGTCCAGACGGAAATCGAGGTAATTGTCCACCGAGGCCTTCAACTCGTTCATCTCCGTTTCGAAGAAGTGGTTAGCGCGCGGAATCTCGTCATGGTGGATGGTGATGTGCTTCTGCGTGCGCAGCTTGTCGACCAGCTTCTGAACACTGGCGGGCTGCACCACCGTGTCCGCCGTGCCCTGGATGAAGATGCCGCTGGCCGGGCAGGGGGCCAGGAAGCTGAAGTCGTAGAGGTTCGCGGGCGGGGCGATGGAGATGAATCCGCGGATTTCCGGACGGCGCATCAGCAGCTGCATGCCGATCAGCGCACCGAAACTGACGCCTGCCACCCAGGTGGTCTGCGCTTCGGGATGGATCGACTGCACCCAGTCGAGCGCGGCTGCGGCATCGGAAAGCTCGCCGATGCCGTTGTCGAAGCTGCCCTGGCTCTTGCCCACGCCGCGGAAATTGAAGCGCAAGGTGGCAAAGCCGCGGTCGACGAAGTTCTTGTACAGCATCTGCACGATGCGGTCGTTCATGGTGCCGCCGCCCTGCGAATGCGGGTGCAGGATCATGGCGACGGGCGCGCGCGGACGCGGACCGGGAGAGAAACGGCCTTCGAGACGGCCTTCGGGGCCGGGAAAGATGACGTGCGGCATGGTAGCGAGTGCCTTCAAAGCAATGTGGGTCCCGCGCACGGCTGGCGCGGTGGAAGTCGGGGGCTATATAGGAATTTCTTTCCTTTTCGCAATTGTTCCATGGACCCTGCCATCACAAGCCGCATCTATCTCGATCACGCCGCCACCAGCCCGCTGCGCCCGGAGGCGAAAGCGGCGATGGATGAAGGCTTCGCCATCTGGGCCAATCCGTCCTCCCCGCATGCCGAGGGAAGGAAGGCGCGGGCCGCGCTGGAGGATGCCCGCGCGAGGGTGAAAGCGGCGCTGGGCTGGGAGGGTGAAGTGATCTTTACCAGCGGGGCGAGTGAGGCGGCGGCGCTTGCCTTGACGCGTGCCAAGGCCGGGGCGCGGCTGGTGGGTGCGGTGGAGCATGACTGCGTGCTCGGCACGGTGCCCGATGCGGAGCGGCTGCCGGTGCGCAGCGACGGTGCGCTCGACATGGAGGTGCTGGCAGAGGCTGTGCAGCGCGAGACGCCGCTGGTGGCGGTGCAGCAGGTCAATTCGGAGACGGGCAATAGGCAGGACCTCACATCCGTTGCGGACATGGTGCGCGAGGCGGGCGGGTTGTTGCTCGCCGATTGCGCGCAGGGTGCGGGCAAGATGGCACTTCCGGTTTGCGACATGGCGGTGATCTCCGCGCACAAGTTCGGCGGACCGATCGGTATCGGGGCCTTGCTGGTGAAGGATTATGCGATGCTGGAACCGGTTGGCGGGCATGAGCGCGGATATCGTCGCGGGACGGAGAACCTGCCCGGCGCGCTGGGCATGGCTGCGGCGCTGGAGGCTTGCGGCGAGAGCTACAGCTCCGCCTCGCTCGATCCGCTGGCAGCGGTGGTGCGCGATGCTGGCGGCGTGTGGCTGGGCGACCTTCTGTCCGATCCGACCGCGAATATCGCCGCCATGGCCATGCCCTCCATGTCCGCCAGCGCGCAGGTGATGCGGCTCGACATGGCGGGCTTTGCGGTGTCGCAGGGCAGCGCTTGCTCTTCGGGTACGATGAAGACCAGCCATGTGCTCAAGGCGATGGGGCTGGACGATGACCTCGCCGCGCGGGTTATCCGGGTGAGCATTGGGTGGAATACTACGCCTGAGGATGTGGCCGCCTTTGCCGAGGCTTGGCGCGGCCTTGCCTGAACGTCATTTCGAGGAGCCGCAAGGCGGCGCGGCAATCCAGGGTGGTTGTGCGCGACGCCGTGGATTGCTTCGTTTCGCTCGCAATGACGCTATAGGGCAAACATGATCTATCTCGATTATCAGGCCACGACCCCGCTCGCCCCCGAAGCGCGCGAGGCGATGTTGCAATGGCTCGACGGGCCGGAGGGGACCGGCTTCGGCAATCCGCACAGCCCGCATCGCATGGGCCGCATGGCCGCCGCCGCGATCGAGCTGGCGCGCGAGCGGGTGGCTGCGCTGCTGCCGCCGGGTGGCAGGGTGATCTTCACCGGAAGCGCGACTGAGGCGATCAACCTTGCCATGCGCGGTAGCGATCGGGGGCAGGGCGGCGGCATCGCGGCCAGCGCCATCGAACATGCAGCCGTGCTCGACACCGCCCGCGCGCTCGGCCAGCTGCATGAGCTGGAAGTCGATGCCGACGGCCTGTGCAACACCGCGCAGAAGCTGCCCGAGGACGTGCGCCTTATCTGCGTGATGCAGGTGAACAATGAGATAGGCACGATCCAGTCCACGCTCGACTGGCACCGCAACGCCAAGGCGGCGAATGCGCTCTACCTCTGCGATGCGGTGCAGGCGGCGGGGAAAGTGGAGGTGACCTCCGCCGACATGATTGCCCTCTCCGCGCACAAGCTGTACGGACCCAAGGGCGTCGGCGCGCTGTGGGTGCGCGACGGGCTGGAGCTCGATCCGCAAATCACCGGCGGCGGGCAGGAGCAAGGCCTGCGCTCGGGCACGCTCAGCCCTGCGCTGATCGCCGGCTTCGGCGCGGCTGCGCAAGTGGCGAAGGAGCGGATGGCAGAGGACGCCGAACACGTCGAAGCGCTATGGAACCGCGCGCTGGACTTGTTCGAGGGGTGGGAGCTCAACGGCTCCGCCGTTGCCCGCTGGCATGGCAATCTCAACCTCCGCCGCGACGGCCTCGATGTGGCCCGGCTGATGAGCGATTGCCGCGAGGTGATGTTCTCCGCCGGATCCGCCTGCGCCAGCGGCTCGGGCCGCCCGAGCCACGTGCTGCGCGCCATCGGCCTGACCGACGCGCGTGCCAAAAGCTCCATCCGTCTCGGCTTCGGGCGCTACACCACGATGGAAGAGCTTGAAGCGGCGGCAAAATCCATTACCAGTGCTGCAGTGCAGCAAGGATAAGTCCGATCAAGGTCCATTTCATCAATCGCGACGGCGAAAAGTCGGAAGCCGAGGCCAGCCCCGGCGACCGTCTGCTGGAAGTCGCCCAGGCCGCCGGCATGCCGCTGGAAGGGACCTGCGAAGGGCAGATGGCCTGCTCCACCTGCCACGTGATCGTGGCGAAGGACTGGTTCGGCAAATTGCCCGAAGCATCGGAGGATGAGGAGGACATGCTGGACCTTGCCGCAGACCTCCACGCCACCAGTCGCCTGTCCTGCCAGATCCTGCTGACCGAGGAACTCGACGGGCTCGAAGTCCGCATCCCGCGTGACAGCCACGATATGCAAGGCTAGCCTTTGAAATCGGGAGGGAGAGCCCGATGAAAGAGGACTTCCGGTTCTACGATAACCGCCAGAAATACCTGATGTTCGTCAATACCTGCTCGGAGAAGTGGGTGGTGGCGCAAAGGCTGGCGCAGGAACTCGACCAGATCAGCCCGCAACCGCCCGCCTTGCGCTTCTTCGATGCGGGGGTGGGGGACGGCACCGTGCTCACCCGCTTCCTGCGCGTGCTGCACCGGCGATATGAGCGGCTGCCCTTCTACATCGCGGCGAAGGAGATCAGCCTGGAGGATATCCGCCTCACGCTGGACAAGATGCCCGACCGCTTTTTCGAGCACCCGGAGACGGTGCTGGCGGTGACGAACCTGCCCTATGCCGATGCGCCCTGGCTGACATCGCGCAAAGGGGCGCCGGTGGTATGGAAATCGGTTGCGCTGGAAGGGGCGACGGCGGCGGATTTCGAACGGCAGATCCACGAATTGCAGGATTTCCTGGGCGAACACTGGCGCACGAAAGTGAGCGAGAAGAGCGGCGTGCTGGTGCCCGAAGTGCCCACGGTGCTGGTGCTCTACCGCAAGGATTGCCGCTTCCTGCTCGATGCGGTGATCCCGCGCGAGGGGGAGGCGGTGGCCGATTTCGACCTCGTGCTGGCCAGCCAGCCCTTCCGCCTGCGGGCCGAAACGCGCTTCAAGGCAGCGCGGGTGATGGCCCCGATGGCGCGCGCTCTACGAGTAGGCGGGCGGCTGCTCGGCATCCATTCGGCGGGCGGCGATCCGGGGCTGGAGATCGTCCAGGAGGTCTGGCCGGAGGAGAACCCCTTTACGGCGCACCGCCGCGAATTGCTCGACGCCACGCGTGAGGCTTTAGGCGAGGAGGCAGCGAATTATACCTTCGATCCGCTGCCCGATCGCGAGGCCTTGTTCCGCTATCACATGCATACGTTGCCGGACGAGATCGAGGCGCAGGACACGCGCATCGGCACCTCCACCCTGCTCGCCGCATGGAACGCCGCGACCTACGTGGCGCAGATCGAGGATGAGCGGCTGGCAGAGGCGATGACCAGCTCCGCCTATCTCGACGCCACGCGCGCCGTGCTGCAGAAACACGGCGCGCTGTGGTTCAACGACGAAAGCTATGTGGTGACGCGCAACGGGTGATGCAGCTTGTCGCATTGCCGTAAGCCTCCGTCTGAAATCGCTGGCGCGCGCGCGGAGAGGGAACTATTCGCGAGGCATATCCTCTCTGGAGTCTCCGGAAAAATCGTATGACCTCCCGCCAGACGACGCCTCTGCGCGCGCTAGCACACGATTCTGGCTTCGCGCTGCCCGCCACGGGTCTCTCCGACATGCTGTATCGCCTGGCATTTGGTGCCATTGGCTGGCCTTGGCTGCTCTACAGCCTGTGGGGCGGGACGAAGGCGGACAAGCGCCGCCTGCTCTCCCGCGTGGGCCTTGAAGACGATGCGCTGCCACATCTCGGTAGCTGGAAGGCGGATACCGGTTTCCTCCATCGCATCGTCGATGCGGTAGAGGAGTTGCAGCCTGCAACAGTAGTGGAACTTGGTGCTGGGGCCTCTTCGCTGGTGTGTGCCCGTGCGCTGCAGCTAAACGGCGGTGGACGCCTCTACAGCTACGACCAGCACGGTGCTTTTGCCCATTCTGTCGAGGAGTGGCTTCACGAGGAAGGCGCGTCCGCACATGTCAGCCATGCCCCGCTGGGTGCGCAAGTGCCGGGCTGGCCGGGCGGCTGGTACCGGCTGGACCATGTGCCCGAGCAGATCGACCTGCTGATCATCGACGGGCCGCCCTGGTCCGTCCATCCCTATGTCCGCGGCGCAGCCGAATGCCTGTTCGACAGGCTTTCGCCCGGTGCGATCGTGTTGCTCGACGACGGCGCCCGCCCAGGCGAACGCGTGGTCGCGTCGCGCTGGCGCAAGCGCTGGCCGCAGATCGATTTCCAGCTTGTCGCGGGCAGCACGAAGGGCACGCTTGTCGGACGCAAGGCGAGCAGCGCCACCATCCTGCCGTTCCCGCAACGCAAGCCGCAGCGCAGGTCGCATTGGCGGCGGGCCGCGGCGATGCTGGCGCTGATGGCCACAGGGTGGATCGGAAACGATGTGCTGGGCGGCCTGTCCGAACCGGCCCATGCGAGCACGATCGTGGACGAGGCCGATGCCTCCTTCTCCGCCAGCCTGACACGGCAGAGAATGGCCTCGCAGGTCGAGACCTCGCATCTCGACAGGACGGAAATCCGGCGCACGACGGGCATCGACCTGCCCGCGTTGCCGCCTGCATGGCGCGTCACCGATGTGCAGGTCTACCCTTCCGATCTGGGCACCGCGCTGGCCCTGGTTGCGGTGACGGGCGATGGCCAGCTGGTCTCGCTGTTCGCGACGCGTGCGGAGACTCCCGCCGAGAAGCTGCCCCTGCTTGAAAAGAGGGACCGGCGTTCGGTAGCCTATTGGGAAGTCGGCCCCTTTGCATATGCACTGACGGGCGAGCTCTCGCCCGACACGGTCCTCTCGCTGGCGGCCGAGGTGGCGGCTCCCTGAGGCGGAACTGCACAAAGAAGGCCCTGCCTCCCAAGGAGACAGAGCCTTCTATCGTGCAGCCCGTCCATTGACCGGATCACCGAGGGACAATCAGGCGGGTTCCGGCAGCTCCAGCTGGTCTTCCAGCGCCCTCAGCAGCGCGTCGGAGAAGGCGGGGATATCATCCGGCATGCGGCTGGTGATGATTTTGCCGTCAACCACGACCTTATTGTCGATCACATTCGCGCCAGCGTTGGCGAGGTCCTTGCGGATCGAGGGCCAGGCGGTGACCGTCTTGCCCGCGATAACGCCGGCTTCGGCCAGCAGCCACGGGGCGTGGCAAATGGCGGCGACCGGCTTGCCCTGGTCCAGGAAGTCGCGGATGATCTGCGGCACCTTGCGTTCCAGGCGCAGCCTGTCCGGGTTCATCTGGCCGCCGGGCAGCAGCAACGCGTCGAAGTCCTTGGCTTCGGCATCTTCCAGCTTCATGCCCACTTTGACCTCGTCACCCCAATCGTCCTTGTTCCAGCCCTTGATCTTGCCCGATTCGGGGCTGGCGATGATGGTGGTGTGACCTGCCTGTTCGAGGCGGCTGCGCGGTCCGGTGAGTTCCGACTGTTCGAAGCCGTCGGTCGCGATAATCAGGATACGGCGGGGCATGGGAAAGCTCCTTTCGTCGAATTGGTGATTACCCCTTCAACTTATGGGGAAAGCTGGAGGTTCCACGCTGTCCCGTGAGCCGTGCCGGTGATAGGGCGAATGGCATGTCGACCATTGAAGACGATCAGCGTCCCGAGGACGGGATCATTGCAGAACCTTTCGAAAGCGCCCTGTCGGAGCGTTATCTGGTCTATGCGCTCTCCACCATCACCGCCCGCTCGCTGCCGGACCTGCGCGACGGGCTGAAGCCGGTCCATCGCCGCCTGCTGTGGGCGATGCGCGCGATGAAGCTGACGCATGACAGCGCCTTCAAGAAATCGGCCCGCGTCGTGGGCGACGTGATCGGCAAGTACCACCCCCATGGCGACGTGGCGGTCTATGACGCGATGGTCCGTCTCGCCCAGCCTTTCACACTGCGCTATCCGCTGGTCGAAGGGCAGGGCAACTTCGGCAATATCGACGGCGATAATGCCGCCGCATACCGCTACACCGAATGCCGCCTGACGCGCACGGCCATGACCCTGATGGAGGGGCTGGACGAAGGCACGGTCGATTTCATCCCGACCTATAATGGCGAGGAAGAGGAGCCGGAGATCGTCCCCGGCATCTTCCCCAACCTGCTCGCCAATGGCGCCAGCGGCATCGCCGTGGGCATGGCTACCAGCATTCCCAGCCACAATGTCGCCGAGATCGTCGATGCGGCGGAGCTGGTGCTGTTCAACAAGGACGTCACCCATGAAGAGCTGATGGGCGTCTTCAAGGGGCCGGACTTCGCGACCGGCGGCCTGATCGTCGACAGCGCCGATGCAATCTCGCAGGCTTATGAGACCGGGCGCGGCAGCTTCCGCGTGCGCGGCCGCTTCTATGCCGCGGAGGCGGAGAAGGAAGAGGATCGCGACGCCGGGATCGAGCGCCAGAAGGGCGGCGGCTGGCAGCTGGTCATCTCCGAAATCCCCTACCAGGTGCCCAAGGGCAAGCTGATCGAACAGATCGCGCAGGCGATTTCCGACAAGAAGCTGCCGATCCTTGAGGACGTGCGCGATGAGAGCGACGAGCAGATCCGCATCGTCCTCATCCCGCGCAGCCGCAATGTCGATCCCGAGCTGCTGAAAGAGTCGCTCTACAAGCTGACCGACCTCGAGACGCGCTTCGGCCTCAACCTCAACGTGCTCGATGCCTCTGGCGGTGCCGGGCGCACGCCGATGGTGATGGGGCTGAAGGAGCTGCTGCAGAAGTGGATCCACAGCCAGATCGAGATCCTGCAGCGCCGCACGCAGCACCGTCTGGACAAGATCGCCGCGCGGCTGGAGCTGGTCGAAGGCTATATCATCGCCTTCCTCAACCTCGACCGGGTGATCGAGATCATCCGCACCGAGGATGAGCCCAAGCCGGTGATGATGAAGGAATTCAACCTCACCGACCGGCAGGCAGAGGCGATCCTCAACATGCGGCTGCGCAGCTTGCGCAAGCTGGAGGAAATGCAGCTGCGGCAGGAAAAGGACGACCTGCTGAAGGAGCAGGACGAGCTGCAGAAGCTGCTCGACAGCCCGGCCCGCCAGCGCACGCGCCTGAAGCGTGACCTTGCCGCGCTGCGCAAGGAATATGCCGAGGATACCGCGATCGGCGCGCGCCGTACGCGGATCGAGGAAGCCGCCCCCACGGTGGAATTCAGCATGGACGCCATGATCGAGAAGGAGCCGGTGACGGTGATCCTCTCCAAGAAGGGCTGGGTCCGTGCCGCCAAGGGCCATGTCGACCTGGGCGAGGATGGCTGCGGCGATTTCAAGTACAAGGAAGGCGATGAGGCGGCTTACGCGGTCCATTGCCAGACGACCGACAAGATCCTGCTCGCAGGCGATGACGGGCGCTTCTTCACGCTGGGGGCGGACAAGCTGCCCAGTGCACGCGGTTTCGGGGAGCCGGTGCGCAACACGCTCGATATCGAGGCGAGCGCGCAGATCGTGGCCATGGTGGTGCATGAGAAGGACAAGCAGCTCCTCCTCGCCTCCACCATCGGCAAGGGCTTCGTCGCCGTGACGGACGAGCTGCTGGCAGAGACGCGCAAGGGCCGGCAGGTGGCGAATTTGAAGGGCGATGCGAAACTGTCCGTGGTCCGCGCGGTTGCCCCGGAGCATGACCACGTCGCCGTGGTCGGCGAGAACCGCAAGCTGGTGGTCTTCGCGCTGGACGAGATGCCGGTGATGACGCGCGGGCAGGGCGTGACGCTGCAACGCTATCGCGATGGCGGCCTTTCCGATGCGACAACGCTGAAGCTGGAGGACGGCCTCAGCTGGACCATGGGCGGGAAGGGTGACCGTACGCGGACCGAGAACGAGATCGCCATGTGGAAGGTCGCGCGTGGCGCGGCCGGGCGACTCCCGCCCACGGGCTTTCCGAAGGACAACAAGTTCTAGTTTGTCTCATGCGCCCACCTGCGTGGGCGCGTCCTCGGTGCTATTCGCTCCGCTTCGCTGCGCGGCAGCCAGTCACGCAAGTGACCGCAAGGCCACGCGGCCGCACCGGAGCGGGCGCAGCTCCGCTGCGCGTCTAGCGAGGACGAAGCCGCGGATGCGGCTTCGAGAAGCAAAAGGGCCGGCGGATCGCTCCGCCGGCCCCATCGGGTAACTGGTTTCAGCTCAGCTGGCTTAGCCGCCGGCAGCTTCCAGTGCAGCCATGATGTCGGCGTGGTTGGCCAGCGCCATCAGGCTGCCATTGGCATCCACTGCCAGCAGTTCGCGCGGCAGGGTGAACTTGGATTCATCGGCACTCATGATGACGATGTTGTCGCCGTCGATTTCGTCGATCGCGCCCAGCGATTGCTGGTCGGCGGTGACGACTTCGGCGCCAACCACGAGAGCCGCGTCGCGTGTGGCGGTAGCGGCGGCGATCTGGTCATCCATCATCTGGTCCAGCTGCGCCTTGGCAATGTTCAGCGTCGGGCCGTTTTCGTCCGAGCCGAACATTTCGACGCCCAGCGGAACCTGGTGCTTGCCGGTGTCGACGGTGACAAGGGTGCCGTCGTTCGAAAGCACGGTGCCAATGGCGTTGCCGTCATTGCCCATCACCGTGGCGCCCACGTCCTGTGCCTGCGCGGCGAAGGGAGCAATAACCAGTGCGGCAGCGGCGGCGAGGAATTTTGCAGATTTCATGTATAGCGGTCCCTTTATAACTTTTGAGGTCTCAAGGTTACGCCAGCCCGACCCCGCGAACGCGGAAAAGGACCGACCAAAATGGAAAGCGAGGTATGAACTCGGCACATTGGGTATCGTCCCAAACAGCCGGTGACAACCCGCTGTCAGGCGTAAAATTGCCAAAAAGCCGCTGAATCAGGCCTGATCGGCCCGAAATGTGAGGTTCAGCTTTGCGCGCGGGCCGCGTTGGAACCGCGATTACGGCGCTGCTGGCCGCCACCGCGACGGCCATTGCCGCGCGGCTGCACCGTCGCGTTGGGATCCTTCTTCGGACGGCTGTTGCGGCCACGCTGGCGACGGTTCGAACCACCGCCATTGCCTCCGCTACGGCCTCCACGGCCGCCGCCGCCGCGACCCTCGCGGCGCTCTTCGGAGTGTTCAGCCCCGGCCGCCTTGCGGCTCGGCTTGGGCAGGCGCTCGGCCAAGGCGATGAAGTCCTTGGGCAGCGGATAGGCGGCGGGCTGCACACCGGTGAGGCGGCAGATGTCGCGCATATAGCTCTTCTCGTCCGGCGCGACGAAGCTGATGGCAAGGCCGCTGCGGCCCGCACGCGCGGTGCGGCCGATGCGGTGCACATATTGCTCCGGCACATTGGGGATCTCGAAGTTGAACACGGCGGATACGCCCGGCACGTCGATGCCGCGCGCGGCGATATCGGTCGCCACCAGCACCGCGATGCGGCCGGCGCGGAAGCCGTCGAGCGCGCGGGTGCGCTGCGCCTGCGACTTGTTGCCATGGATCGCCGCAGCCTCGATGCCTGCGGCAACGAGGAAGCGCACCACGCGGTCCGCGCCATGCTTGGTGCGGGTGAAGACCAGGCTGCTCTCGATCTCGCCGGTCGCCAGGCCCTTCTGCAGGGTCAGGGTGAGAAGCGCCTGCTTCTCCTTCTGGTCGATATGGGTGACATACTGGTCCACCCGCTCCGCCGTGGTCGATTGCGGGGCGACTTCCACCTTCACCGGATTGCTGATGAACTTCTCGCCCAGCTTGGCGATCTCGCTCGGCATGGTGGCAGAGAAGAACAGGCTCTGGCGATTTTTCGGCAGCAGGTTGGCGATGCGCGTCAGCGGCTTGATGAAGCCGAGGTCCATCATCTGGTCGGCTTCGTCCAGCACGAAGATCTCGACATGATCCAGCGTCAGCGCGCGCTGTTCGATCAGGTCGAGCAGGCGGCCGGGCGTGGCGACGAGGATATCGGCACCCTTGCGCATGGCATTGATGTTCTTGGACACCGGAACGCCGCCGAAGATGCACTGGACCGACAGGTTCAGGAAGCGGGCATAGAGGCGCATATTGTCGGCGATCTGCGCCGCCAGCTCACGCGTGGGGGAAAGCACCAGCATGCGGCAGCCCTGCGGGTAACGGCCCGTAGGGTTCTGCGCGAGGCGGTGGAGCGAGGGCAGCGAGAAGGCAGCGGTCTTGCCGGTGCCGGTCTGCGCGATGCCCAGGATGTCGCGCCCTTCGAGGAGGGCGGGGATGGCCTGGCGCTGGATCGGCGTGGGGTCGTTATACCCCTTTTCCTCAAGCGCGCGCAGGATAGGCTCGGCGAGGCCGAGATCGGAAAAATAGGACATGTGTAATTCTTTCGTCAGTCACGGGCGCCGCGGATGGATTCCGGGCGCAAATTGGGGCCTTTTCGGCGACCCAAGCGTGACACGGGAAGCTTTGGCAGGTTGACCGCTAATCCGGAGCCGGTCCTTGCCCCGTTGGAAATGGGCAGGCTCACGCTCGCATCCGAAACGCGCGACGAATTCGCGCCGGTCGCGGCGGCATATAGAGACGTTTCGCTGACAAGCAAGTAAATTGCGTGAGTGCGGGGATACGGCAGATCACACGGCGTTTGATAGCCGTCAGGTCACTCAGTCATCTATTGTTTGGATCGTGCTGCTATTCTCCGAAGGTTCACTGGAGAATCGAATTGGCAAACCAGAGCCGCCAAGATGCCGAAAAAACGCTTTACCGCGCGTTAGTGCATGCTGTCTTGATTTGGACCGGTGGGCTCGAATTGGTCAAGGCTGCCAAGATAGGGCATGTCCGTTTGGAGGATGGTCACTACGACTTCTATTCGCCGAACAGCTGGGATCAGGTAGCGCATGAGTATCTCATCGATCGCGGCCTGATGAGTGGAGACTGCCTGTGCGCACGGCTTCAAGTTCCTCTGGATGACCTCGACGATGCAATCGATGCCGATTACGAGAAGGGTATCGACATCGACAATGTCGTGGCTTTGCTCACCGGACAGCTGTGCGATGCTTATAACCTCATTGGTGCACTTGCCGATGCCGGTCCGCACTTCAACCAACGCAATTCCCATTTGCGCGAAGAGATCTTGGCGATTTATGGGATTTTGGATGACCTCGGCTATGTCGCGCTATCTGATGCAGCCGATGATCCGCCAAAGTATGTTTGGACGAGGAAGGCTGCGATCATCCCGGTGAGGCAACCCATGCTGGGCTTTGACTATATGGCTGCATTGTATGATGACGCGGGCGGGAAACCCTGACCTAAGCCAGCTCCTCGCCCAGCAGTTCCTCCACCCGCGCCCTGTCGGGGAAGCCTTCGTCGACCCAGCGTTGCTCCACCGCCTGCAGGATGCGCGCGACCTCCGGTCCGGCGCCCACGCCGCGCTGGACGATCTCGCCGCCTTTCAGCGGCAGGATCGGGATTTCCCAGTCGAGCACCGGGGTAGGGTCCTTGCGGGCAATCAGCAACCGGTCGCGCGCGCATTCGCGGCCCACACGGTAGGCGAGGGCGTGCGGGTTGTCCGCATCGCTGTCCGACCGCTCGGCCACACAGCCGAGATATTTGCGCTGGTCCCTCGACAGCTTGAGCCGCGCGGCGACCTTTTCCGCCACCTCACGGTCGGCGGGAAGGAGCGCGGCGAGGCGGCGCATGGCGAAGGGTTCGATCTCGCAATCGACGCAATCCTCGCTTTCAAGCAGGCCTTCGAGCCGCATGATCTCCGCATCGCCGCAGCTTTCGGGCAGCACGACTTTCAGCACGCCCAAGGTGCACATGCGGGTCATCGCATGGACCGGATCGGGCAGGCCGAGGAGGTTCAGCAATTCCATCGCCACGCGCTCGCGGCTGATGCCTTTCAGCGTTTCTGCCAGTTCCTGGCAGGCTTCCTCCGCCTCGCGGTCGACCTTGCAGCCGAAGCGCGCCTGGAAGCGGAAGTACCTGAGGATACGCAGGTGGTCCTCGCGGATACGCTCGCGCGCATCGCCGATGAACTTTACCCGCCGTTCCTGAATGTGGAGCATGCCGGCGAAATAGTCGAAGACCTCCAGCGTCTCGGGATCGGCATAGAGCGCGTTGATGGTGAAATCGCGCCTTGCGGCGTCGTCCTTCCAGTCGTCCGCATATTCCACCGTCGCGCGGCGGCCATCGGTGGAGACGTCCTTGCGCAAAGTGGTGATCTCGACATTGCCGTGCGGCAGGATGGCGGTGACGGTGCCGTGGTCGATCCCGGTGGGGACGGTGCGGATGCCCGCCGCGTTGCACAGCTCGATCACCTTTTCCGGCAAATGCGGGGTCGCCGCATCGACATCGGCGACATCCTCCGGGTGACCCATCAGCGTATCGCGCACCGAGCCGCCGACCCAGCGGACCTTCCCGCTGCCCAGCGCCTTGACCAGCTGGACGAGGTCCTCCCGCTGGTTCCAGTCGGTTTCGGGCAGGGCAGTACTCATGGAAGAAGGTCCTGGAAGGCGAGGCGGTGAGAGAGGTTGCTGAGGATGCCTGCGGTAATGCCCCAGATGCGGTGGCCGTTCCAGTTGATCTCGATATAGGGCCGCTGATGCCCGCGGAAGAGGCCGACCTTGTGCTCGTGATTGGCGGGATCGAGCACGAAGCGGAGCGGCGCCTCGAACCAGCTGTCGACCTCGCGCGGATCGGGGACGATCGGCAGGTCGGAGGGCACCACGCCGAGCACCGGGGTCACTTCATAGCCCGAACCGGTGGCAAAGCGCGCCGCCTCGCCCACCACGCTGACATGCGATGGAGTGATGGACAGCTCCTCCTCCGCCTCGCGCAGCGCCGCCTCGATAGGGGTTTCGCCCGCCTCCAGCTTGCCGCCGGGGAAGGCGACCTGGCCGGGATGGCTGGCCATGGTCTTTGGGCGATGGGTGAGGATCACGCCCGGCTCGCTGCGGTCGGTCACCGCGATCAGCACGGCGGCGGGCCGTACGCGTTCGGGGATAAAGCGGCCATCGTCATGCAGGCCCTTGAGGCCGACATGATGCGTCTGTTCGAACAGCACGCTCACCCGCTCGAACAGCGGGCTCATTGCGGGACCAGCGGGAATGTTGCGCCCTGGCTGGAGACCCGGGGCACGCCGTCCAAGTCCTCGGCAAGGTCGACCAGTTGCAGCCATGTCGAGCGGTTCACGCGCGCCTCCGTCCCGTGGCGGACCTTGAGGTAGATCGCGGGTACTTCCGCATCTCCGCGCGCTTGCAGCGGGTTATCAGGCCCGGCCAGCACGAGGTCGTCGGTGTTGAGGCGGAAGGCGAGGGCATCGCCTTTTCTTTGCACATCCACCGCGACGAAGGCAGCGTCCTCCACCTTGATCGTCTGGCGGCATTGCGGGGTCAGCAGCGCGTGGCTGCCATCCTCCTCACGCACCAGCAGGGTGGAAAAGGCGCGCACCATGGCCGCGCGAGAGATTGGGCTGCCCTCATGGAACCATGTGCCGTCCGCCGCGATGCGCATCTTGCTATCGAGCGTTTCGGTCGGGTTCCACTTTTCGATGGGAGGGAGGCGGCGTTCCTCCAGCGCCCGGGCAATATCGGCGAGCGACATGTCGGCAAGCTGGGGCGGCGCTTCATAAGGCATGCGCCACAGATGACAGGTCAGATCAGGACTTCCAAGGCCCCAGCATGCCTTCGCGGGGCAGAACCGCCGGATTGTCCGTGCGCACCAGCAGCCGTTCCGGTGCCCACGGGCCGGGGCATTGCCAGCCTGTGGTGTGATCGGCGGTGAAGCCGAACTTGCCGTAATAGGGCGCGTCACCGATCAGGAATTGCGGGATCGCCGCACGCGGGTCCATCGCGCCTGCCTGCGCCAGCATCAGCGCATGGCCGAAGCCCTCATTCTGATGCTCGGGCAGTACGGCAACGGGGCCGACCATGATCAACGGATGCGGGCGGCCCTGCGGATCGGTGAGCGCGACGGGCCAGGCCTGGATCGTCCCCACCAGCATCTCGTCCGCATCGAGCGCGGCGAAGCTGAGGGCGGGGAGCCAGTCCACGCCTTCGCGCAGCATGTATGCCGTGCGCTGGCGCCGTTCAGGCCCGAATGCACGGTCGAGCAATTGCTCGATCATGGCGGGATCGACCCCTTCGAGGGGAATCAGCGTGGCGGTATCAGGTGTCATGGAAGGCGCGCCGATAGGGACCGGCGCGCCTCCATGCAATTGTTTCAGCCGTTACCTATTCCGCAGAAGCGGCGGTCAGGCGCAGCAGGCGGCCATCGGGCGTGTCTTCCACCACCCACAGCGAACCGTCGGCCGCCACGGCGATATCGCGCAGGCGCTGCGGGAAGGCGTAGCGTGCTTCCTCCGTCGCGGTGCCGGTCGCGGCATCGGTGGCAATGCGTGCGATGGTCATGGTGCCGAGATTGGCGACCAGCAGCTGGCCTTCCCAATCGGGGAACATCTCGCCCGAATAGAAGACCATGTCGCCCGGCGCGATCACCGGGTTCCAGAAGATGGCGGGCTTCACGAAGCCGTCATCCTCGGTGTGGTCGGGAATGTCGCGGCCATCGTAATTGTCGCCGTTGGAGCGGACCGGCCAGCCATAATTGTTGCCCGGCTCCACCATGTTGAGCTCATCGCCGCCAGCAGGTCCGTGCTCGATCGTCCACAGCTGCCCGCCGGCATCGAAATCGATGCCCAGCAGGTTGCGCTGGCCATAGGACCAGATCTGGCTGGTGACGCCGCCCTCTGCCTCGAACGGATTGCCCGCAGCGGGCGTGCCGTCGAGATTGAGGCGCAGCACCTTGCCGAGATTGTTCGACAGGTCCTGCGCCGGGTCCTGCTGCATGCGGTCGCCGCTGGTGATGAACAGGTGTTGCCCGTCAGGCGAGAAGGCGATCTTGTGGCTGAAATGGCCGAAGCTTTCGATTGCCGGATCCTGCTGCCAGATCTCGGTCAGGCCGGAGATGGTGCAGGCCGCCTCGTCACAGGCGAAAGTGCCCTTGCCGGCCACGGCGCGGCGCGCTTCGCCTTCATCGGCCTTGGCCCAGCTGAGATAGACGGTGCCGCTTTCCGCATAATCGGGTGCGAAGGCCACGTCGCCCAGGCCGCCCTGGCCGCCATAGGCGACTTCGGGAAGGCCGTTCACTTCCAGTGTGGTGCCGGTAGCGGGATTGAAATACTTGGCCGTGCCGCCCTTCTCGGTGATCAGCAGGTTGCCGGTGGTCGGCTCGATCGCGATGCCCCAGCCTTCGTCGAGGTCGATATAGGCCTCGGCGAGGAAGGGCGAACCTTCCTCAAGCTCGACGGCCGTGCCCGCCATCGGCGCGGGAATTGCGACGCTTTCCCCATTTGCGGACGTCCCGCAGCTTGCGAGCGCAAGAGTGGCAGGGAATAAAGCGGTGGTCAGGAAACGATTACGCATGCTTTCGGGTACTCCCTCTCGCGATTTTTGCGACCGCCTTGGCCCCGCTCCCCTTGTTGCCGGGGTGGACGAGGCTGGACGCGGCCCTTTGGCGGGGCCGGTTGTGGCCGCTGCCGTCATTCTATGCAAGCCGGGACCAAGGGGTGTGGGCGATTCCAAGACGCTCACCGCCAAGACGCGCGAGAGGCTGGAGGAAACGATCCGCGCCCGCTGCGCTTTCGGCATCGGCGTGGTCGAGGTGGAGGAGATCGACCGCATCAATATCTTCGCCGCCACCATGTTGGCGATGACCCGCGCGGTGGAGCGGCTGTGCGAGGCTGCGGGCGCGCAAGTGGGCGAGGCGCTGATCGACGGCAATCTGACGCCCGAGGGACGCCTGCCCGAATGGCGCTGGCCCGCCCGCGCGATCGTGGGTGGGGACGGCAAGGAGAAGGCGATCGGCGCCGCCTCCATCCTCGCCAAGACCTGGCGCGACCGGCTGATGGTGGAGGCTGCGGAACGTTACCCCCATTACGGCTGGGAGCGGAACAAGGGATACGGCTCGAAGGAGCATATGGAGGCCTTGCGCGTGCACGGCCCCACGCCGCTGCATCGTCGCAGCTTCGCTCCGGTTGCGCAGCTGGAAATGCAGCTTTAGAAAAAAAATTGCGGTCTCTTTCCGGGCGAGTCTTCCGGGCCACACCCCATCATGTCGAGTCCCGGGGAATCCATCAGACTCAACATCTTGTAGGGGACTCTTTTCGTTCTCTTTAAACGCTTCGCCGCTTGTCGGAGTCCGCCCGGCATTTGCGGGTTGACCTCGGACTCCCAAGGATTCACCCTGTGGATAACTACAGGGGACTATCCGATCCATGGGTGAATTGACGAAGCTACGCGCGGCTCCTGCTGCAAAAGCGAAACGCGCTGCGCCGGTGCGCAAGGAGGACCTTCCGCTGGGGAAGATCCTTGCGGGCGACTGCGTGAGCGCGATGCGCAAGCTGCCCGATGCCAGCGTCGACCTCGTCTTCGCCGATCCGCCCTACAACCTGCAGCTTGGCGGCGATCTCAACCGGCCCGATGGCAGCCATGTCGATGCGGTGACCGACGACTGGGATCACTTCGACAGCTTCGCGCTCTATGACAAGTTCACCCGCGACTGGCTGATCGAAGCGCGCAGGGTGCTGAAGCCCGATGGCGCGCTGTGGGTGATCGGCAGCTATCACAATATCTACCGCGTCGGCGCGATCCTGCAGGACCTCGGCTTCTGGATCCTCAACGACATCGTCTGGCGCAAGACCAACCCCATGCCGAACTTCCGCGGCACCCGCTTCACCAATGCGCATGAGACGCTGCTGTGGTGCTCGCAGGGGGAGAAGGCGAAGTATCACTTCAACTACCGCGCGATGAAGACGCTGAATGACGAGCTGCAGATGCGCAGCGACTGGGTGCTGCCGATCTGCTCCGGCGGGGAGCGGTTGAAGGACGATACAGGCCACAAGGCACATCCGACGCAGAAGCCCGAAAGCCTGCTCTACCGTGTGCTGCTGGCGACGACCGAGGCGGGCGACGTGGTTCTCGATCCCTTCTTCGGCACCGGCACCACCGGCGCTGTCGCCAAGCGCCTGGGCCGCGACTGGATCGGCTGCGAGCGTGAGAGCGCCTATCGCGAAGTCGCCACCAAGCGCATCGCCAAGGAACTGCCGCTCGACGAAAGTGCGCTCAAGACGATGCAGAGCCGCAAGAACCAGCCCCGCGTCGCCTTCGGCGCGGTGGTGGAATCGGGCTTCCTCAAGCCGGGCACGCAGGTGTTCGACAAGAAGCGCCGCTGGATCGCCAAGGTGCGCGCGGATGGCTCGATCGAATGCGGCAAGGTCACCGGCTCGATCCATGGCGTGGGCAAGGACCTGCAAGGCGCGCCCAGCTGCAATGGCTGGACCTTCTGGCATTACGAGGTGGACGGCGACGTCAAACCTGTGGATGCCGCGCGGCAGTTGTACCTGCTGGCGGTAGAAGACTGATCCGATCCGTCACCCCAGCGAAAGCTGGGGTCTCCATCCTGTCGCGTGACGTGGGAGATTCCAGCTTTCGCTGGAATGACGAAGGAAGCTAAAGGCAGGTCATGACCCAATCGATCTATATCCAGCCCATCTCCACCGTCACCGGACCGCAGGCGGTGGAGGGCGATGCGGTGCGCCTCGGCGGCTCCATGGCCTATGCGCGCGAATTCGCGGTGATCACGCGCGAGGGCGGCAAGGTGGTGGACCGGCAGCTGGCCACCTCGCGCAGTATCGCCGATCTGCTGGGCGGCCTGCCTGACGATCTCGCGGCGGAAGGCGAGGCGCAGTGGTCGAACCTCTCCACGGTGCACGAACCGCTGCAATGCGGGGAGCGGGTGATCCGCCTCGACGCGCCGCAGATCATGGGCATCCTCAATGTCACGCCCGACAGCTTCTCCGATGGCGGGAAGTTCATGGACGATCCGCTCGCCATGCAGGATCAGGCGGCCGACATGCACGAAGCGGGCGCGGCGATCATCGATATCGGCGGCGAAAGCACGCGGCCCGGCGCTGCGGCGGTGTGGGAAGGCGACGAGATCAAGCGCGTCATCCCCGCGATCGAATATTGCAAGGGCATGGGCGCGGCGGTCAGCGTAGATACGCGCAGGCCCGCGGTGATGCAGGCGGCGCTCGATGCAGGCGCGGCGATCATCAATGACGTATCAGCCCTGCGCCACGATCCGCGCAGCCTGGAATTCGCAGCCTCCAGCGGCAAGCCGGTGATCCTGATGCACGCGCCGGGGCCGAGCAATGAGGCGGCCGAGGACCTCCATTCCAACGCCGACTATACCGCCGTGGCCTTCGACGTGTTCGACTGGCTGAAGGAGCGGCGCGATGCAGCCTTGGCGGCCGGGATCGCGCGGCACAATATCGTGCTCGATCCCGGTGTCGGTTTCGGCAAGTCGGTGGCCGACAATCTCAACCTCTTGAACGCGCTGCCGCTGTTCCACGCACTCGGACAGCCCCTGCTGCTGGGCGCAAGCCGCAAGCGCATGATCGGCGCGCTCTCGAACGAGGCGGGATCGAACAAGCGGCTCGGCGGCTCCATCGTCCTGGCGCAGCTGGGCATGGATGCGGGCTATCACCTGCTGCGCGTGCACGATGTTTTCGAGACGGTGCAGGCGCGCAATGTCTGGCGCGGCCTGCGCGATGCCGGGGTGACCGATTTCACGGGGCTACCCGGGTGATCGCCAAGCTGGTCATCTCAGCGTTCTTGATCGTCCCCATACTGGCCCTTGTAACACCGCGCATCCTCTATCCATGGCTGGTCGCCAGTTTTGCGCCACTGCTTGCCGGACTCCTCTGGCTTTCGAACCGGCCCGTTTCCTTCCAGCAGGATTGGGCGGCTTTCGGTAACATGATACTCTTTGCCGGGGTCATCGCCTGCCTGCTGGCCTTCCTGTTTCGCTATATTGCTTCTGCACTTGCCGCGAAGTTCCTCATCAAGGCGGCCCCTTCGCCAATCGACTGGCGTCCATTCAAGGTTAGTCTGTTGCTCACGCTGGGGTTGGCCTTTCTGTGGTGGTGTATGCCGCTGGTTGCAGGAGTTGTCGGACCCCATGTGGTCCTCCTTGCCGGGGCAATCGTCGCCATCGCGCTCGTCGTTCTCGCGCGGCGCATGGCGGCTGTCCACCACCGCATTGCCGCATTTTCAGCCAGCGCGATCGTTTCTGGATTGCTGCTCTTCAGCCTGACCCAGCCTGGCATTGTTGTCCGCGAGGCCAACCGCGCCGCTCAGGGGCAGCCATATTGCCTGCTGGTTGCAGATGGTGACCGCGGACATCGGCCGGCGCGCTCGCTGGCCGACCTGACGCCTGTCATCATGAGGGCACCAGCGAGGGGACAGATCGCCCTTTCCAATCACGCGCAGATCCGGGTGGACGAGGCACCGGCCATGCATTGGTCCTATTTCGGGAGGGGCTTCGTGAATGGAGCGGATCTCTATCGCGGTGTGGATTGCGAGCGGCAGCGCGAATGGGCCTCGCGCCTTGGCTGGTTCGGCCGCGACCAAGGCTAGGCGGCGTGGTCGATCCCGAGCGCTCTGCTTTCGGTAGAGCGTCGAGCGCCTGTTGTTGTGCCTACACGACACCTATGAGGCGGCACAGAATACCGGCGCGCAATGTCTGGCGCGGCCTGCGCGATGCTGGGGTGACGGACTTTAACGGGCTTCTTGCGCTGTAGCGGTCCGATCCGGCGGAGTGCGATAAAATCGCACTCTGCAAATCACGCGTTGCAAATCGCAACAAATCGCTTTGCATTTTGCATGTTCTGGCTCCGGTGATGGTCGGCTTCAACGGAATTCTGCGGTTGCCGGAAAACGGCACGATCCTTGAATTGCTTGTGGCAGACCCTGTTGGAGGACTGCCATGCGTTTCATCGACCTCATCCCAAAAGCCGGCGACCGCGCAGCTGCCGCTTCGTTTGCCGACCGCGCCAGGCCGTCGGCATGCGGCAAGGTGCGAGCGGATCGCCGCAAGGGTTGCAGGTCTGCCAGCAAAGTCCCGGCCTGATCGCTGGGACCGCGCGCCGCGTGCCAATTCGAATGTCATTGGAAGCCATTGTTTGGGGCATGGGGACCAAGGAGCGGGAATGAAAATGAACGACAAGTTTGCCGGTACTCCAAACATCCAGGCAAAAGCCTTCGGCGCCCTCGGATCGCAAAACCTCTCGGGCGAGCTCAACAGCATCAAACGCCAGCTTGCCGCCATGGCGGACAAGGTCGACCAGGTTCTCGAGAAAGCGGAGGAAAACAGGATCGAACCGACCGTCTCCAATGACGTGGCCGAGTTCCTGGATGTCGCGCTGCGGGCGGAATTGGTCCGGCGCTCGTTGATGGACGGTGTCGGCCGCTCCACCGATCCATCATGGAGCGTCCTGCTGGTGTTGATCCAGGCCTATCTCAAGGGAGAGCCATTGACCCTGAGAGACTTGCCGATGAGCGCCGACGATGGCCACTTCTGGCTCAAGACTCTGAAGCTTCGCGGGCTGGCCAGGGAGATACATCACTCGCGCGGAATTCCCGCGACCACCTATACCGTCACCGAAGAGGCATACAGGCTCTTCCTCGCTTCCTTCGTCCGCGACAATTTCGACGGACGCCTGTCAGCCAGGGTCTGATAACTCCCGGCAATTCCTGCCTAGAGCGAGAAGCCGCCGTCGCTGGCGAGCACGGCGCCGGTGATATTGCCTGCCGCATCGGACAGCAGGAAGCCGATGGACTGCGCGATTTCCTCCGCGCTGGCGAAGCGGCCACTGGGTGTGGCGCTGGCCATGGCGGCAAGGGCCTGTTCGCGCCCCATATCCTCCACCATCTTCGTGAAGTCGGGATTGTCGTCCCAGATCGCCGTATCGACGCCGCCCGGCGCGATGACGTTGACGCGGATGCCGTCAGGAGCACCTTCCAGCGCCGCGATCTTGGCAAGGTGGATCAGCCCCGCTTTCGAAGCGGAATAGGCCGATGCGCCCGCCATCGGCTTCACCCCGGAGACCGAGCCGAGCATTACCACGCTGCCACCCGATCCCATCGTTCGCATGGCCACTTGCAGCGAGAGGAAGGCGCCGTCGAGATTGACCGCCATGATCCGGCGCCAGTGATCGAAGCTCGCATCGCGGATCGTCGCGCCATCGGCGATACCGGCGTTGATCACCGCATGGTCGATCTTGCCCAGATCGCCCTCCAGCTTTTGCCAGAAGGCGGGGTCCGACACATCGCCGGCATGGCGTTCGATTTCGCAGGACAGGGGGAGTGCGGAAAGGCCTTCCGCGTCGCGATCGACCAGCACGAGCCTGCCGATACCTTGCTTGTCAAGCCAGCGCGCGCAGGCGGCGCCAATGCCCGAGGCAGCGCCAGTGACGAGGGCGGTCTTGCCCGTGAAGGAAGTCTCGATAGCCATGCCGCGGTCGCTATAAGCTGCGGCCAGCGCTGTCGAGCCTTACGCCGCGTTGTCGATCCCGAGGTCCGACAGCTTGCGATACAGCGTCGAGCGGCCAATGCCGAGGCGGCGGGCGACTTCGGTCATGCGGCCACGATAATGGCCGATGGCGAGGCGGATCACGTCGGCCTCGATCTCTTCCAGCGGGCGCAGATTGCCATCGGGCGTGTAGAGCATCACGCCTGCGCTTTCGCGGATCGGGCCGTTGGTGGTCGTCGGCTCGCTCTCGCCCACGATTTCGCGCAGCTGCGGGAAGTCCTCGGCTGTCAGCGCGTCGCCTTCGCAGAACACGGCGGCACGGAACAGCACTGCCTGCAGCTGGCGGACATTGCCGGGCCAATCGAAAGCACCCAGCAGTTTCAGCGCATCGGAAGTGATTCCCAGCGGGCGCAGGCCCGGCTGCTGGCCGATCTGGTGGAGGAAATAGCGGGTCAGCGCGCCGACATCGCGGTTGCGCTCACGCAAGGGGGGCAGGGTGATGCTGGTGCGCGAAAGCAGCTCCAGCAGTTCCCCGTTGAAGTGGCCGGTGGCGACGAGATCGGCCAGCGGAAGGTTGCTGGCGGAGATTATCCGCACGTCCACCTTGAAGCTGTGCTTGGCGCCGATCGGGCGGACCGAGCCATTCTTCAGCGCTTCGGCCAGGCGGTCCTGCAGGTCGGTTGAAAGCCGGTCGATCTCGTCCAGCACCAGCGTGCCGCCGTCGCAATTCTGCAGTGCGCCCACCTGCCGGTCGAACGCGCCGGCAAAAGCGCCCTTCTCATGCCCGAACAGCACCGATTCGAGGCTGGAGGTGGGGACGCCGCCGATATGGATCATGCGGAAGGGCGCCTTGGCGCGCGGCGATGCGCCATGCATCGCGCGCACCAGCATTTCCTTGCCCGTGCCGCTCTCGCCCTCGATGAGCACATTACCATGACCGCGCGCGGCCTTGGCCGCCTTGGCCAGCGCATCGCGGAAGGGTGGGGCGGTGCCGACCATCGCATCGAAGTCCAGCTTCGCATGCATCTTCTCGGTCAGCGGCATCAGCTCGTCGGTCGGCGCTTCGCGGGTGGTCGCATTGCGCAGCGCCTGCATCAGCCGTTCGGGAGCGACGGGTTTCACGAGGTAGTCGGTCGCGCCCGCGCGCATTGCCTCCACCGCCAAGAGCGGCGAGGTGCTCGCGGTCAGCATCAGGATAGGCAGGGCGGGGCGGCGTTCCTTCAGCTCCGCGATCAGTTCGCAGGCCTGGTCACCCGGTACCCATTGGTCGAGGATGATCGCGGACAATTGCATGCCCTGCCGCGTGCCAAGCGTGGCGATGGCCTTCTCTGCCTCGTCGATCACGAGCGTGCGCCAGCCCTCGCGTGCTGCGAGTGCGCTGATCAGCCGGCTTTGCGCCGGCTCGTCGTCGATCAGCATCAACAGGCGCTGTTCGGCTTCGGCCATTCGTTCCCTTCCGACCCAAGGGTGCTGTAAGATCCGGTTTTCCGGTGTGAACGGACGGCATATCAAGCGTGGGTAAAGAGGCTGTTAAGCGAACACTTGAGTGGTTTGCCCACTGCCGATAGAGCATGCGAAACACTCAATGGTTTCAGGCAAAGGACCTTAGGCGAAAATGGCCAATTCCCAAGATATTAAGTCGAACGAGAAGACCTATGGCGGGTTCATTTCCATGCTGAAATGGGCGATTCCGCTGATCGCGGTGCTGGTTCTGATCGTTCTCGTGCTCATTTCCTGAGCCGCGCGGTATGGGGGATCTGCGCATTGCCGTTCTGAAGGAACGGGCCGCGGGGGAGACGCGCGTGGCTGCAACGCCCGAAACGGTGAAGAAATTCATCGGCTTGGGCGCCAGCTTCGCGGTCGAGGAAGGCGCGGGCGAGACCTCCGCCATTACAGACGAGGATTACCGCGCCGCCGGTGCGGATGTGCTGCCCATGGCGCAGGCCGTGGCGGGCGCCGATATCGTGCTGGGCGTGCAGGCGCCCGACGTCATGACGCTGACGGGTGCAAAGCCCGGTGCGATGGTGGCCGCGACTTTCGATCCCTTCCGCGACAAGGACCGCGTGGACCTCTACGCCAAGGCCGGGTTCGAGGCGCTGGCGATGGAATTCATGCCGCGCATTACCCGCGCGCAAAGCATGGACGTGCTCTCCAGCCAGTCCAACCTCTCCGGCTACAAGGCGGTGCTGGCCGCCGCCAACCAGTATGGCCGTGCCTTCCCGATGATGATGACTGCGGCGGGCACCGTGTCTGCCGCCAAGTGTTTCGTCATGGGCGTGGGCGTGGCGGGCCTGCAGGCGATCGCCACCGCCAAGCGCCTGGGCGCGCAGGTTTCGGCAACCGATGTGCGCTCCGCCACCAGGGAACAGATCATGTCGCTGGGCGCCAAGCCCGTCTTCGTCGAAAGCGTCGAGGGGATCGAGGGCGAGGGCAGCGGCGGCTATGCCACGGAAATGTCGGAGGAATACCAGAAGGCGCAGGCCGAGCTGGTGTCTAGCCACATCGCCAAGCAGGACATCGTCATCACCACCGCGCTGATCCCCGGCCGCGCCGCGCCGCGCCTGATCAGCGACGCGCAGATCGCCACCATGCGCAAGGGCAGCGTCATCTTCGACCTCGCCGTGGCGCAAGGCGGCAATGTCGAAGGCAGCGTGGCTGACGAAGTGGTGGAGCGCCACGGCGTCTTCATCATGGGCTATTCCAACACCCCCGCACACCTCGCACCCGATGCGAGCGCGCTGTTCTCCCGCAACCTCTTCAACTTCCTCTCCGCCTTCTGGGACAAGGAGACGGGCACGGTGACGCTGGACGAGGAAATCGGCGATGCGGTGCGGCTGACCAAGGGTGGGGCCGTGGTGAATGAGAGGCTGAAGGGGTGAGGCGTTTCTTTTTCTTAGTTGTTGCTGCCGCAACCTCCATGTTCTGCGCGGCACCATCATTCGCGCAGGCACTGCCTGCACGGGACATCGAGTTCCGGGCGCAATTGGTGCCCGCCAGTGTTACGCTGACCGAGCCTGATGGTTGGTATGACGAACGCGAACGGTTCGTCGACGTGCCACTCCAGCCGAAAAAGGCCTACGTCCTTGATGAAGAGCTGAAGACTTCTGACGAAAACGTCTTTCTGCCAAGCGGTACGCAGATGGTCAGCATGCGATCAAGATATTCGATTCTTTGCAGCCACGTTGAAACGGAAGCGGGTTTCCTGAACCCTCTGAGGCGGGTCTGTGTCGGCGATTTTGACCGTGATGGCAGCTATGAAAGGGCGTGGCAGTTCTCATCGGGACAACCTGTCTGGGAATTCAGTGCCCGCGTTCCGGTGGCTCCCCTCAGCATTTCCAGCCCGTCGCTTGTTCCGATCAGTCCGGATGATCTTGCGAACCTTCCGCGGTTGGAAATCTATTCAGATCATATGGCTTTGCGCCGTCGACCGCGCGATGGTTCTCCGCCTTATTGGGAAGCCTTTGTGCGAGTAAGGATCACTGGCCCCGATGGAGGTCGATCGTTTTTTTGCCTTACGCAGCAAGGTTATTGTGTCGGTTATCGCACCAATACGTTGCTCGGGCTTGGCAACATGGTGATGCGCGTCATTGACGTTCAGGACGAGATGATCCGTCTCGAAATTCTTAGCAATTTCAGAGGTGAAGAATTGCAGGACTTGATGAACTAATGCCGACTTTGCGTTGCTAGCGGGCATAATAGAAGCGAGTAGAACCCTTGGACTTCATTTCAATCCTCTCGATCTTCGTGCTGGCCTGTTTCGTGGGCTACTACGTCGTTTGGTCGGTTACGCCCGCACTGCACACGCCGCTGATGGCGGTGACCAATGCGATTTCCTCGGTGATCATTGTCGGCGCGCTGGTCGCCTCGGCTGAGGCGGGGAGTGCGACGGCCAAGTGGCTGGGGCTTGCGGGCGTGGTGCTCGCTTCTGTCAATATATTCGGCGGCTTTGCCGTCACCGAGCGCATGCTCGCCATGTACAAGAAGAAGGAGAAGTGAGCATGCTGTCCAACTTCTCTGGCATTTTCATGGCCTTGCAGGCTTGTGCTGATATTACCAATGACGGCGGAGCTTGTGATCCCGGCAATCCCAATTCCCACTTCGCGCTCGGTATGCGGGCATTGGAAGCAGCTGATCCGGCACACGGCGCGGTAAACCCCTGGGTGGCGCTTGCCTATTTGATCGCGGGCGTGTGCTTCATCCTCGCTTTGCGCGGATTGTCGCATCCGACCACCAGTCGCGCGGGCAACCGCTATGGCATGGTCGGCATGCTGATCGCCGTGGTGACGACGCTGGTGACGCATGACGTCGCCAATATCGTCGAGATCGGGATCGCCATCCTGCTCGGCGGGATCATCGGTTTCACCATTGCCCGCCGCATCGCGATGACCGCCATGCCCGAGCTGGTGGCGGCCTTTCATTCGCTAGTGGGCCTCGCCGCCGTGCTGGTGGGCTGGGCGGCCTATCTCAATCCGGGCGCTTTCGGCATTCTCGAGGCGAGCGGCGATATCTCCGCCGTGTCGCGGATCGAGATGGGCCTCGGCATCGCCATCGGTGCGATCACCTTCTCCGGATCGGTGATCGCCTTTGCCAAGCTGTCGGGCAAGATGAGCGGTTCGCCCATCCTGCTGCCCGGCCGGCATGTGATCAATCTCGGCACGCTCGCCGCCATCATCGTGCTGACCGGCCTGTTCGCCACGGCCGCTGCATCGGGCACCATGCCGCTGATCGTGGCGCTGACCATTGCCGCCTTCATCATCGGCTTCCTGCTGATCATTCCGATCGGCGGGGCGGACATGCCGGTGGTGGTGTCCATGCTCAACTCATACTCGGGCTGGGCAGCCGCCGCGATGGGCTTCACGCTGGGCAATACGGCGATGATCATCACCGGCGCGCTGGTCGGCTCTTCCGGCGCGATCCTCAGCTACATCATGTGCCGGGCGATGAACCGCAGCTTCCTTAGCGTGATCGCGGGCGGCTTCGGCGCGGATGACAGCGCGGGTGGGGGCGGCGAGGCGCGCGAGCAGCGCCCCTACAAACAGGGCAGCGCGGAAGATGCCGCTTTCATGCTCAAGCAGGCCGAAAAGGTCATCGTCATTCCCGGCTACGGCATGGCGGTGGCGCAGGCGCAGCATGCCTTGCGTGAAATGGGCGACTTGCTGGAAGAGCAGGGCGTCGAGGTGAAATATGCCATCCATCCCGTTGCCGGACGTATGCCGGGGCATATGAACGTGCTGCTGGCCGAGGCCAATGTCTCCTATGACAAGGTGTTCGAGCTGGAGGACATCAACAGCGAATTCGCGCAATGCGACGTCGCCTTCATCATCGGCGCGAATGACGTGGTGAACCCGGCGGCGAAGACCGACAAGTCCAGCCCCATCTACGGCATGCCCGTGTTCGACGTGGACAAGGCCAAGCAGGTCTTCTTCATCAAGCGCAGCATGGGCGGCGTGGGCTATGCAGGCGTCGATAACGATGTCTTCTACATGGACCAGACCATGATGCTGCTGTCCGATGCGAAGAAGATGGTCGAGGAAATCAACAAGGCTCTCGGCGACTGATTTCGGTCACAGGAGGGCGGTGCAGCGCCGCAATTGCGGCGGTTTTGCACCCGCTCGCCCTCATCCTGTCGCACAAAGTACTCGCTCCATATGGTTAATATGGGGGAAACGCTTGCCACCGTAATTCGTTCAGCGAAACAAGGCGGCAGGGCGCGAGCCCCGTCAACTATGTAGCGTTCAAGGGGTCACGACATTGCACAAACTGGGGCTGATCGGCGGTATGAGCTGGGTTTCGACGCGCAGCTATTACGAGCAGATCAACCGCATCGTTCAAAAGACCAAGGGCGGCCATGCCAGCGCGCCCATGATCATCGAGAACCTCGACTTCACGGCACTCTCCCGCCTGGAAACCGACAAGGACTGGGAAGGCGCCGCGGCCATCCTGATCGCTTCTGCCAAGCGGCTGGAGCAGGCGGGGGCCGAGGTGCTGGTGATCGCCGCCAATTCCATGCACCGCGTCTATCGCGAGATCGAGGCGGAAGTCGGCATTCCCATGCTGCATGTCGCCGAATGCGTGGGCGAGGCGATGGCTGCCGATGGCGTGACCAAGGCTGCGATCATCGGGCCCAAGAATGTGATGACCGGCGGCTTCTATCGCCGCCGCCTGGTCTCCCACGGGATCGACCTGTTGCCGCCCGAAATGGTCAATGTCGAGGCGGTGGACCGCATCATCTATGACGAGCTGGTGATGGGCCGTGCCACCCGCAACGCCGAACGCGTGCTGAAGACGATGATTACCGAGAAGGGGCAGGAAGGCGCGCAGGCCATCGTGCTTGCCTCGACCGAGCTGGAGATGGTCGTCGATGTCGATGCCAATGTGCTGCCGATCTATGACAGCACGCGCATCCACGCACGCCGCGCGGCGGAATGGATATTGCACGGCAAATAAAGCCGTCGCGCCGCAGTTCACCTGTTGTTCCCGTTGCCAGTCACGCCGCCGCGCCGTAGCTGACGGGACATGTCACGAAGCCCCTTCGCCGCCGATCCCGCAGCTTCGCGCGGCCGCGAATTCCAGCAAGCCGGCGGCGGTACGCGCGGTCCGCGCAGCGCTTTCCAGCGCGATCGGGACCGGATCATCCATTCGGTGGCGTTCCGGCGCCTGGCGGGCAAGGCACAGGTCTTCGTCGCGCCCGATGGCGATCATTACCGCGTCCGGCTGACGCATAGCTTGGAAGTGGCGCAGATCGGTCGCGTGATCGCTCGCCAGCTGGGGCTGGACGAGGATTTGACCGAGGCGCTGTGCCTTGCCCATGATATCGGCCACCCGCCCTTCGGCCATGCGGGAGAGGACGCGCTGAAGGCCGCGCTGGAGAAGCATGGCGGCTGGGACCACAATGAACAGTGCCTGCGCGTGCTGATGCGGCTGGAGCGGCCCTATTGCGATATTCCCGGCCTCAACCTCAGCTGGGAAGTGCTGGAAGGCCTCGCCAAGCATAATGGCCCGGTGGACCAGCCCGGCTGGGCGCTCACCGCGCTCGACAATGACTACCCGCTCGACCTCACCCTCTGGCCTTCGCTGGAGGCGCAGGTAGCGGCGCTGGCGGACGATATCGCCTATGACAATCACGATATCGATGATGGGCTGCGCGCCGGGTTCCTCAAGGTGGAGGATCTGCTCGAGCTCGATTTCCTCGCCGAGGCTTGGGATGCGGCGCAGGCTCGCCATCCCGATGCATCCCAAGCGTTGCAATTGCGTGAGCTGGTGCGCGACCAGATTGGCGTGATGGTGAATGACCTGATCGAAACCACGCGCCTCAATGTGGAAGGCATCGGCTCGGTCGCCGAAGTGCGCGCCGCAGGCCGTGCGCTGGCGACATTCTCCGACGAATGGACCGCGCGCGAACGTCGGCTGAAGGCCTTCATGTACGAACGGCTCTATTACCACCCCGAACAGGTCAACACCGCGGAAGTGGCGCATAAGGTGATCGCGCAGCTCTATGCCGCTTTCGACCAGGACCCCTCGCTGATGAACGCCGGCTGGCACGACAGCCTGCCGCAGGATCCCGCCGGACGTGCGCGGCATATTGCCGATTTCATTGCCGGCATGACAGATCGCTATGCAATGGATTGCTATGCTCGTATCTTCGGGCAGGTGCCGGAGGGATTATCGAATGTCTGATCCGCAACGCGTGCTGCTGCTGGGCGCGACGGGGCTTGTCGGCCGCCACGTGATGGAGCGCGCGGTGGGGCGCGAGGACTTGTTGCTTATGGCGCTCGCCCGGCGCGAGATTGCCATGCCCAAAGGCGCGCGGATGGAAGTACTGGTCGCCCCGCACGAGGGCTGGGAAGAAGCGATCGCGATGATCGCGCCCGACAAGATCATCTGCGCGCTGGGCACTACCATCTCCAAGGAAGGCGGCGATCAGGAGGCCTTTGCCGCGATCGATCGCGACTTCGTGCTGCGCATGGCGGAGGCGGCCAAGGCGGCGGACGTGCAGGGCTTCGCCGTCGTCTCTTCGGTCGGTGCGAACCCGCGCTCGGAGAATTTCTACCTGCGCACCAAGGGCGAGATGGAGCAGCGCCTGCTCAAGACCGGCATCAAGCGGATCGACATCTTGCGTCCCGGCCTGCTGAAAGGTGCGCGCGAGAACGATCTTCGCCCGCTCGAAGGCCTCGCCCGCATGGCCTCTCCGCTGGCGAACCTGTTCCTTACCGGGGAGCGGCGCAAATACCGCGCCATTCATGCCAGCGAAGTTGCCGCGGCGCTGCTGCAAGCCTCGCTTGAGAAGGCGGGCGGGCGCTTCACGCACGAATATGACGCGATGCAGAGGCTGATCGCCAAGCTGGAACGAGACTGACGCTTGGCAGCTCCGGCCCCGCGCGATAGGCAGGCGGGGGAGGGGCAATCATTGCAAAAACTGATCGACAGGGCGACGGGCCTGTTCGCCATCTGGACGCTGCTGGGCGTCGCCTGGGCATGGGCGGTGCCGGCGCATTTCGCCTGGGTCACGGGCACGCAGGTGGCGGGCCAGTCTTTGGTCAGCGTGATGCTGGGCGTCATCATGCTCGGCATGGGCCTGACGCTGAGCCTTGATGATTTCCGCCACGTCCTCTCCATGCCGCGACGGGTGCTGGCGGGCGCGGGGCTGCAATTCACGGTGATGCCGCTGGCGGGCCTGACTTTCGCCATGCTGTTCGGCCTTGAGCAGGGACTGGCGGTGGGGCTGGTGCTGGTGGCTTGCTGTCCGGGCGGGACGGCGTCCAACGTGGTGACCTATCTCGCGCGGGCGAACTTGGCGCTGTCGGTTTCGATGACGCTGTGCTCGACCCTTGTAGCCATCCTCTTGACCCCGCTTCTGACCGACTGGCTGGCGGGTGTTTTCATCGCCATCGACCGTTGGAGCCTGCTGCGCAACATGGTCGCCATCGTGCTGGTGCCGGTGGTGGCGGGCGTGGCGCTCAACACGCTGCTGCCCAATGTCACGCGGCGCATCGCGGTGGTCTCGCCGCTGGTTTCGGTGATCGCCGTGGTGCTGATCGTCGGGGCGATCATGGGCAATTCCAAGGCGCAGATCATCGAACATGCGGGCGTGCTGCTGCTGGCGATCCTGCTGCTGCACCTGACCGGATTCGCGCTTGGCTATGCCGTGCCGCGCCTGCTGCGCTTTGCGGAGGTCGATTGCCGCACGATCAGTATCGAGGTGGGGATGCAGAATTCGGGGCTCGGTGCCAGCCTTGCCAGCACGCCGAGCTTCGCCGCGCAATTCTCCAGCGTGGCGCAGGCGGCGCTGGCGCCGGTTCCCAGCGCCATCTCCTCCGTCTATCACGTGGTCATCGGCTCGCTGCTGGCGGCCTGGTGGTCGCGGAAAGAGGATAAGGGCGAATGAACTGGGATACGCTGTTCGGCGTTGCGAATATCTGGGCGCTGGCGAGCTGGGCCGTGCTGCTCCTGCTGCCGCGCGGCGAAATCACCAAGGCGCTGGTCTTCTATCTCGGCATAGGCCTCTTGTGCCTCGCCTATTCCGTGCTCTTCGTCCTGCTGGTGACGGGTTCGGTGGACAATGGCGCGCTGGCGGGCGCGGGCGGGGCCGGTTTCACGACGATCGAGGGCGTGCGCAATATCTTCATGTCCGATGGCGGGGTGACGGTGGGCTGGATCCACTATCTCGCGCTGGACCTCTTCGCCGGCATGTGGATCGCGCGTGATGCGGATGCGAAGGGCATTTCGCGGATCGTGCAGGCGCCGGTGCTGCTGCTGACTTTCATCGCCGGGCCCTTCGGCCTGCTTATCTGGCTCATCATCCGCGAGCCGGCGGCGCGCCGGGCCAATCCGCGCAAGGGAAAGCTCAAGCTGTGAAGAAGGAAGCCCCCGCGGCCGCGCGCAATCGCGAATCCATCGCCGATGTGCTGGCTGAAGAGCTGCCTGATAGCGGAACGGTGCTCGAAATCGCCAGCGGGACGGGGGAGCATGTAACCCTGTTCGCCGAGCGCTTCCCGCAACTCAACTGGCAGCCGAGCGATCCCGATGCGGAGGCGCGCGCTTCCATCGCCGCATGGTCCGCCGAGGCGGGCCTTGCCAATATCGCGCCGCCGCTGGAAGTGGATGCCTCCGCGCTGGATTGGCCGGTTGAGGCCGCCGATGCGATCATCTGCATCAACATGGTCCATATCAGTCCCGTCGCCGCCAGCGAGGGATTGCTCGCAGCCGCCGGGCGGATGCTGCCATCAGGCGCGCCGCTGATCTTCTACGGCCCGTGGCTGGAGGAGGGGGTGGAGACGGTCGAGAGCAACCTTGCCTTCGATGCCAGCCTAAAGTCGCGCAATCCGCAGTGGGGCCTGCGCCGCGCGGAATGGATGGAAGCGCTGGCGGCATCTCATAGCCTGAGGCGGACACGGCGCGTGGCCATGCCCGCCAACAATATCATGCTGGTCTATCGCAAGCGCTAGGGGGAGGCGTGCAGCCTCAGGTTTCGTCGTCGACGGCGTCCGCGGCCGACTTCAGGTCATCGCCTACGCCGCGCACCGTGTTGCAGGCAGCCACGCTCAGCGTCAGCAGGCCGACGGTCACGGCGATTACGATCTTGCGAGCCATTCTTCTCTTCCTTTCAAGAATCCCGACTTGGGGATGTAGCAGAAAAAACGCCGATGGAAGCCTCAAGTTCCGGCCGCGCCACGCTGGTCGGCAAAGCGGTTCCTGGCCACGATGCGTTCCCTCCAGGCGATGATCAATCCCGCCGCCACGATCAGCGGCGCGCCCAGCCAGGTGGTGGCGGGCGGAAGCATGGCGAAGAGCAGCCAGCCATAGATCGTCGCCCACACGATCGATGAATAGTCCATCACGATCACGCTGGAGACCTGCCCGTAACGCAGCGCCAGCGTGATCCCCAGCTGGCCGAAAGTACCGGCAAGGCCGATCACGAGCAGCAGCATCCAGTCCTCGAAGGAATGCGCTTTGCTGACAAAGGGCACGACGGGCAGCAGGCAGACGGAGCTCGTCACAGCGAACCAGAACACGATCACCAGCGACTTCTCCGTGCGCGAGAGGTCGCGGATCTGGATCGAGATCAGCGCGATCATGAAAGCGCCGCCCAGTGCCACCAGCGCGCCGTAGAGCGGGATGTGCCCGCCGCCCGGCTGTGCGATCACGATGATGCCAGCAAAGCCCGCTGCCACCGCTGACCAGCGCCATACGCCGATCGTCTCCTTCAACAGGATGACCGAGAGGATCACCGCGAAGATTGGCGCGGAAAAGCCGATCGTGGTCGCCTCCGCCAGCGGCAGCAGAACCACCGCGCCGAAATTGAGCACCATTCCGGCCAGGCCATAGAGCCCGCGCGCCAAGTGCGCCTTTGGCCGCTTGGTAGCGAGCGTCATCACGCCGCCCGACAGCATGGCCCAGACCAGCAGGATCGGAATGGCGATGGCCTGCCGCCAGAACAGCAGTTCGATCAGATGGATGCCGCGTTCGGATGCAAACTTGATGAGCGCGGCCATGGTGGCAAGGCCGGCAATGCCCAAAAGGCGGATCAGCAGCGCCAGCAAGGGACGGTCATTATCGCTTTCGCCGGCATTCATGCCATTGCCATAGGCGCGGCGCGGCAATCTGCAAACAGTGCTTGAAGGGTCATTGAACAGCGGCGGGGCAGGACGCATATGCGCGCGACGCAAATGCATTGGCCCGCCTTCATCACCTTCGCCAGCGAGGCGACCCATCTGGCCTTCTGGGCCGGCGGTTTCCTGCTGCTCGCCGTATATGCGCTTGTGGCAGAGAAGCGGCGGGCGAAGCGGAGAGACATCGACCGTGTCGGCTATATGCCCTGGACGCTGGTGTTCCTGGTCTCCGCCTTTGTCGGCAGCGGCTTGCTGGTAGTGGCGGTGAAGGGCTGGGTTGCGGGGTAGTTGGGGTTTTTTGTGGGCACGCATCCGCGGGTGCGTCCTCGCTAGACGGGCAGCAAGCTGCCCCCGCTGCGGGCGGCCGTTCGGCCTTGCGGTCGGCTGGGCGCCCGTGCTGCCGCGACCTCACTTCACCGTCATTGCGAGGAGCGTAGCGACGCGGCAATCCAGAGAAGTGCAGTCCCGCACTGGATTGCTTCGCTTCGCTCGCAATGACGATTGTGATGCAGCGCCTGAACGGGCCAAAGGCCCGCAAGCGCGACCGCGCGCCCGCAGCCGCCCCGCAGTGGAGCGAAGCGAAACGGAGGGATTCAGGCGAGGATATCGCAGGCCCGGATGGGCCTGCGCAGGCGTGTCAGAGACACGCTTCCAAGTAAGCCTGGTCGAAGCCGAACTGGCGGGCTTTTTCGAGCGTGTAGGGGCGCAGGCCGCTGGAGCGGAATTCGCCGAGGATCTTGCCGTCCTCACTCTCGTCCAGATACTCGAACTTGAACAGTTCCTGCGTCACGATCACGTCGCCTTCCATGCCGATCACCTCGGTGATGTTGGTCGTGCGGCGCGAACCGTCGCGAAGGCGCTTCACCTGCACGATCAGATCGACAGATTCGGCGATCTGGCGCGAAATGGCTTCCTTCGGGATCTTGATGTCGCCCATCAGGATCATGTTTTCCATACGGCCCAGGCACTCGCGCGGGGAGTTGGCGTGAAGCGTACACATGGAGCCATCGTGGCCGGTGTTCATGGCGGCGAGGAGGTCGAAACACTCCGCGCCACGAATTTCGCCCAGGATGATGCGGTCAGGACGCATACGCAGGGCGTTCTTCACAAGGTCGCCGATGGTGATGGCGCCCTGGCCTTCAAGGTTCGGCGGACGCGTTTCCAGCGGCAGCCAGTGCGGCTGCTGCAGGCGAAGTTCGGCGGCGTCCTCGATCGTCAGCACGCGCTCGCCCGGGTCGATCATCTTCGACAGGGCGTTGAGCATGGTCGTCTTACCCGAACCCGTACCGCCGGAGATGACCACGTTCATGCGGCAGGCGCCGGCAATCTTCAACGCGGTCGCCATCTTGTCGCTCATCGAGCCGAAGCCCTTGAGCATGTCGATGGTGATCGGCTTCTCGGAAAACTTACGAATGGAGATCGCGGTGCCGCGCAGCGAAAGCGGCGGCACGATCACGTTCACACGTGAACCGTCCTTGAGGCGGGCGTCGGCCAGCGGCGTGGTCTGGTCGACGCGGCGGCCGACCTGGTTCACGATGCGCTGGGCGATCTGGAAGAGGTGGCTTTCATCGCGGAACTTGATCGGCGCGATGGTCAGCTTGCCCTTCTTTTCAATATAGGTCTGGTCCGGGCCGTTGACCATGATATCGGTCACGTCGGGGTCGCCGAGCAACTCTTCGAGCGGGCCGAAGCCCAGCAGCTCGTCGATCAGCACCTTTTCCAGCGCGAACTGCTCGCGGCGGTTGAGGGTGATCTTGAGCTCGGCCAGCACCTCCAGGATGATGGGGCGGAATTCTTCGGAAAGCTCTTCCTTGGTCAGCGTAGCCGCTGCTTCGGGATCGACGCGTTCGAGCAGACGCGGCAGCACCTGCTCCTTGATCTTGTGGACCGACGCCTCGAAGCCTGTCGGCTCGTTGGAGGCTTCGTTGACCGAATTGGCGCGATCGGCAAGGCGCGACATCGCATCGCTACCGCCCGGCATGCCGGGCATGGCATCTGCCATCGGCGCTTCGGCGCCTTCATCGGGTACGGGAGGGAATTGTTCGCCGCCGGAGTCTTGCGCGGAACCACCTGCACCGCCACCCTGCATGGGTTTGGCCACACCGAAGGAGGGGCGGGCACCTGCTTTCATGCCACCAGCTCCGTTCTTGCGTCCGAAAGCGCTCATGCGTCTGTCCCCGTCATATCTTTCCGCCACGCTCAAAAGCGGCGGATTACTCACTCGATGCTTCTTGCGAATTTAGGTGAAGAACTGGTTAAGTCTCTTGGCTGCAATTGGTGCCATTCGCGGATCTTCGAGCTATTCCGGGGGCAAACAGGGATAATGCGCAATGCGGGTGATGCTGTGGGGGACCTATGATACGGGCAAGCCGCGCACGCGCCTGATGCGTGAGGCGCTGCGCCGGATCGATCTGCAGCTGACCGAGATTCATACGAGTGTATGGCAAGGGGTCGAGGACAAGAGCGGCCTTTCCGGTTCGGGGCGGCTGCTGGGCTTCGCGCTGCGCTGGCTGCTCGCCTATCCGGGCCTTGTCTGGCGTTTCCTGCGTGCTGAGCGCACAGACGTTGTCGTGGTGGGCTATCTCGGCCTGTTCGATGTGCTGGTGATCGCGCCGTTTGCCCGCATGCGTGGCATTCCCGTCGTCTGGGACGCTTTCCTCTCGCTCTACGATACCTATGCACGGGATAGGGGGATGGCTGCCGAGCGTTCACTGCAAGCGCGGCTGCTGCGCCGGGCGGAAGCGGCGGCGGCGCGCTGGGCAGACCTGGTAGTGCTCGATACCGCGGCGCATGCGGACATGTTTGCCGAACTGCACAATCTGCCGGCCAAGGCGATGGGAAACGCCTTCGTCGGGGCGGAGGATAGCGCCTTTGCGGCTCTCCCGGCGAGGGAGCAGGATGGTGGGCAAGGGCTGGTCAAGGTGTTGTTTTACGGCCAGTTCATCCCCTTGCATGGCATCGATACGATTATCGAGGCAGCGCTGGGCGAACGCGGGCGCGCCTTCCACTGGACGATCATCGGCAAAGGGCAAGAAGCGCCACGCATCGACGCGCTGCTGGCGACAGCCGACGCGGCACATATCGAGCGGATCGCATGGGTCGATTATCCCGCTCTGCGTCAGGCTATGGCGGAAGCGGATATCGCACTGGGCATCTTCGGCACCAGCGAGAAGGCGGCGCGTGTGATCCCGAACAAGGCCTTCCAGGCGCTTGCCACCGGACTGCCGCTGGTGACGCGCGATTCCCCGGCCATGCGCGAACTGGCGGAAGGGGAGGCGCGCGGCCTCTACCTCGTCCCGCCCGCTGATCCCGATGCATTGCTCGATGCTCTGGAAGCTTTCGCGGCGGAACGTGACAGCCTGCCGCAAAGCCTGCATCAGGACCTCAAGGCGCGCTTCGCCTTGCCTGCGCTGACGGCCCAATGGCGAGACCTGCTGGAAAGAGTGACATGACCCGCCGCCTTGCCATCCTCCAGCAATTCGACCCCGCTGGCGGTGTGCCGCATTACATCCGCGCGCATCTCGAAGGCCTGCGCCCGGTGGCGGAGCGGATCGTGCTCGTCTCCAATTCGCCCGTCGCGGCCGAGGATCGCGCGGTGGCGGAGGCGATATGCGACGCGGTGATCGAGCGGCCGAACACCGGATGGGACTTTGCCGGCTGGCGCGATGCGCTGGCGCTGGAGGACATGGCACAGTGGGACGAGGTGATCCTCACCAACTCCAGCGTCATTGGCCCGCTTTTCCCGCTGGCATCGATTTTCGCCGAGATGGACACCCGGCGGGAGAAAGAAGCGTTCGACTTCTGGGGCATGGTTTTCTCACGCCAGATCCGCCACCACTTGCAGAGCTATTTCTTCGTCTTTTCCGCGCCCGTCATCCGCAGCGACGCCTGGCGGTCCTTCTGGCGGGGCGTTGCCGATATCGACGACAAGGACGAGGTGATCGCGCGTTACGAAGCTGGGATCACCGTCGCGCTGGCAAGCGGCGGTTTCTCCTATGCCGCCTACATGCCCGACCCGCCATTGGCGCGGCGGATACGCATCTGCGATTGGGAGGTGCTGGGTAAGAGGATACACATCCCCTTCGATTGCACCCGCGTGAACCGCACGGTGCGCTGGCATGATGAGCTGGTCGAACAGGGCTTTCCCTACCTCAAGGCCTCGCTCCTTTGGGGCAAGGACACCTGGCGCCTCAAGGACTTCGACCGCATCCGAGACCTCACCGCAGGCACGTTTGACTGGTCCGCGATAGAACGGGACATGCAGAAGTGATCGCGGCATTGCGCGAGTTGCAGGCCCGCTTTCCGGGCCTTGCCTCGATCGGGCGGAACGCCGCGCATTTCGTCACCGGCGAGTGGGCCGAGGTCCTTCTGCGAGCGATCTACGCCATCGCCATTTCGCGCTTCCTCGGCCCGTCGGATTACGGCTGGTGGAGCTATGCCTTCTCGGTCAGCGCCATCTGCATCAACTTCGCGGCCATGGGCTCCGAATTGCTGCTGCCCGAACGGATAGGGAAGGATCGGGAAGCGGCGCTTCCCTTTATCGAGACGTCTTTTGCCGTCCGGCTGCTGCTGCTGTCTGCCTTTGGCGTGCTGATGGCGGGCTACGCGCTGTTCGGAGCGACCGAGACGATGGAGCGGCTCGCCTTGCTCGTCTTGCTGCCGACCGTGCTTTTTCGCGGGATCAGCAACTGGCTGCGATTGGCGGCGATCGGCTTCGAGCAGGCATCGCTGGCCATGCGCCCGATGGTGATGGTTCGCGCGGCGGAGCTGGTGCTCGGCATCGGCCTTGTGCTGACGGGGGCGAACTTGCTGACATTGCTGGCCCTGCATGGGCTGAGCTGGCTGGTCGAGGTCGCGATCATCATGCCGCGCATCCGCAAGCTTGCGCTGCTACAGCTGCGGATACGCCGCTCCGAGCTGTCCGACGTCGTGCGAAAGGGCGCAATTATCGGCGTGGCAAGCGGCCTGACTTTCCTGCTCTTCGCCGCGCCGCTGATCCTGCTGAAGCATTATTCCGGCGACATCGCCGCGGTCGGGCAATTCGGCCTGGCCATGCAGCTGTCCATGTTCGCCGTGATGGCGCTGCAGGGCGTGCTCACCGCGGCGCAATCGGTGCTCAGCCGCGCAGTGGCACGTGAGGATGAGCGCGCGCGCTATTTCGGCTTGCTGTTCCTGCTCGGCTGCATCGTCCTGGCGGTTCCGGCCTGGTTCGGTGCGCGCTGGCTCGGCGTTCCGGTGGTCACCTGGCTGCTTGGGGAGCAATATCGGATGGCGGGCGAGCTTCTGCCGATCTGCCTCATGCTGGCGATTTCGGTGCTGATGGCCAATGGCTACTGGCAGCTGCTGGTGATCCACGGCAGGATTGCCGCAGGGGCCGTGGTCAACCTGCTATCGGTCCTGCTGCTGGCGGGAACGGCCGCCAGCATGATTGCCGAATATGGAGCTGCGGGTGCTGCCTATGCGGCGATCTTGGCGGGCCTTTTGCGGAGCGTGCTGCTGGTGATTGCGGGAACGCTGTCGGGCCGTCAGAAATCGACGTAGAGCGGGCCGTCGTCCCAGGCCTCGGCGGGTTTGTCGCCCACGCCGTTCCAGATGAGCGTACCTTCGCCCGAGAGGTTGCGGGTCCCGCGCGCGATCTCCATTGCGTCACCCGCGTCATATGTGGTCCCGTCGACCGCGACGCTCCCTTCAGCGACGCGATAGGGGCCGGGGACCAGGAATTCCTCCTGTCCTGCTCCATCCACACGCTTCCCGGCGACGTAGAACGGCCCCCAGTAACGGATGTAGTTGCCCCGCAACGCCGCGATATCGGTCTCGGTCAGCGGCACCGGCTCGCCATCCATCGCCTCCTGCAGCACATCGGCATTGGCGAGCAGCAGCGGCACGGTGCGCTGCTCCATCGTCTCGCGATAGATCGAAGTGCCGCGCTGGGCATATTGCGCCATGCCCCAGGGGGTGAGGAAGTCGTTCGCCTTGTCGAAGCGGGCAATCATGCCGTCATGGTCGAAATAGGCGATGTCCTCGGCGAACATTGCATCCGCAGCCTCGACCACCTGCTTTTGCCGTGAAACGGTCTGCCGGTCCTCGGTGATGAGGAGCGCGGCGGTCAGCACCAGCAGCAGCATGGCAATCTTGCGCAGGTCGTATCGGGCAACCAGCTTCTCTGCAGCCCAGACCACGCTCACCGCCACAGGCGCCATGGAATAGGCGTAAAAATAGGGCGCGGTATTGGTGTAGAAGAGCGGGCAGAGCATCGGGAACCACAGTCCCGCGAGCGCGATCTTCTCCGCCCGGTCGCGATCCTCCTTCCACAGCAGGCGCGGGGTCCAGCAGGCGAGGGCGGTGAGCACCACGGCGATCATCGCGCCCTTGGCGAACATGTGCCAATAGGGCGGGATGCCGAGGAAGAACATCCACGCCAGCGATCCGGCCAGCGTGCCTCCGGCATTGCTATTGGCCTCCTGCGAACCCGTGCCGAGCCCGCTCGCATGCCAGCTGTAGATCGTGAGGAAGGCGGCAAGCGCTGCCACGCTGCAAGCGACGATGCGCAGCGCCATGCGCGGATCGCGGTTGCTCTTGGCAAAGCGCAGCCAGGCGATCCCGGCGAAGGCAGGGGCGAGCAGGACGGTCTTCACCGATATCATCGTCGCAAAGCCGGCCAGCAGACCGAATGCGAGAATCTCGGGCAGGCGCAGCCGCGTGCGCGCGAGCACCACCAGTGCCCACATCAGCGCGGCGGTGATCATTGGGTCCGTGCGGAAGGAAAAGCCGTGCTGAAACACGAAACCCGCCGAGATATAGAGCAGTGCGGCGAGCGCGGCGATGCCCGAAGTCGTGAAACGCCGGGCGAGGGCATAGATCGCCCCCAGCGTCAGCATCTCGCAACCCAGCATGACAAGGCGCGCCATCGCGATCGCCTCTACCGTATTGCCGGGGATCGCGGTCAGCCAGGCGAACAGCCGCCCGTGGAGGCTCTGCAGGGGGTTCTGCTGCGCGCCGCGCACGAATTCATGGACGTGGTAATGGAACCAGAACTCATCCCAATTCACAGGGCGGGTGAAGACCATGGTCAGCTGCATCGCCAGCACGAGGCCAATGGCGGCGAGTGGCCACGCGATGCTGGAAGGAGAGAATCGCGCGTGCGTCGTGGTCACCGTAGAAGGGGCCGCCTCAGCAGCCAGACTGTTGCTCACGATCCGGCTTTGCGCTGCTGGTCCAGCGGCACGATATCGGCGGCAGCCTCGACACTGGTCGCAGCGGGCGCATCGCCATTCTGCTTCGCAATCGCCTCTTCCAGCTGGCGCAGCTTCTGCAGGTTCATTTCCAACAGCTTGCGATTGGTGGCGATCAGGTCCGCGAGGATGCCCATCACCGCCATGATCGTGCCCAGCATCAGCAGGGCGCCGCCGATCACCAGCGACTGGATATGCCCGCCGCTATCGCCAGTGGCCCAGAACCACAGGAAGCGCAGGATCGGGATCGCGCCCAGCAGCGCCACCACCATGCCCGTTCCCACGAAGACGCGCAGGGCGTTGTGGGTGGTATAGGCGCGCATGATCGTCACCCCGGTCTGCCCGATGAAGGCGGGGATGGACTTGAACAACCGGCTGGGGCGCTTGGCGGCATGGGTGCGCACCGGCACGGTGGCGATGGCCATGCGCTTGCGGCCCGCCTGGATCAGCATGTCGGTGGTATAGGAAAACTCGGTGGTGATATTGATCCGCCGCGCGGCATCGCGGCTGATGGCGCGGAACCCGCTCACCGCATCATTCACCTCGGTCCCGGCGAGCTTTTGCACCACGCGGCTGCCCAGGCGTTGGAGCAGGCGCTTGAAGGGATGGAAATGGCGGTTGTCGGCAACGCCGCGGTCGCCCACCACGATATCGGCCCGGCCGTGCAGGATCGGTTGCACCAGTGAGGCAATGTCCTCGCCCTCATACTGCCCGTCGGCATCGGTGTTCACGATAATGTCGGCGCCTGCGGCCAGCGCCGCGTCGATCCCGCTGCGGAAGGCGGCGGCGAGCCCCCGGTTGCGGCGGTGCTGGACCACGTGATGCACGCCCCAGCGGCGCGCGACCTGTGCGGTATCGTCGCTGCTGCCGTCGTCGATCACCATATATTCGATCACGTCGATGCCATTGATCCACCGCGGCAGGGCCGCGATCGTCTCTGGCAGCGTCTCCGCCTCATTGAGGCAGGGGATCTGGATAATCAGCTTGGTCATCGGGCCCCCGGGATCGCAGGCCCTCGAAGGACCCGCCGGATAGGGCTTTGTTAAGCATGACGGTTTAACAATCGGTAAAGCGGGCAAGGCCGCCCGGAGGCGGCGCAAAAGCAGCATTTGCGGCGCGGCGGCGAAGCGCCTAAGCGAGGTTTCCGAAGGAAGGGGACTTCACCAGCCATGCAACAATCGGATCGCGCCGGACTGCTTTATGCGCTGGCCGGCTTCTGCACGCTCTCTATCGGCGATGCGATCATCAAGGGCATGGCGGGGGACTGGCCCGCGCCCGCCATGGCGCTGACCCGCTATGTGGTGGGAACAGTTTTGCTGGGGGTGATGCTGGCGCGGGCGGAGGGGTTTGGCGCGCTGGCTCTGCCGAAGGACAAGCTGCAATGGGTGCGCGGCGTGGCGATCAGCTGCTCCGCCATCGGCATGTTCCTGGCGGTGTGGATCATGCCGCTGGCGGAAGCGACCACCATCGCCTTCACCCAACCCATGATCACTGCGGTCCTCGCCGCATTCCTGCTGGGAGAGCGCGCGCGGGCGAGTACCTGGATCGCCACCTTCGCTGCCTTTGTCGGTGTGTTCATCGTGCTGCGGCCCAATTTCGAGACGGCGGGCTGGGGCGTGCTGTTCCCGCTGATCGGCGCGACCGGCATGGCGGTGACGATCATCGCCAACCGCGCCAGCCACGGGCGGGCGAGCGTGCTGGCCCTGCAATATTACATGTCGGTCACGGCAATGATCTTCCTGTGTTTCGCCACCGCAGCCGGGCATTTCAGCGGGGTTGAGGGCTTCGCGCTGGACTGGCCGCACTGGTCGGTGGTGGCGCGCTGCGCCTTTATCGGCTTCAGCGCTACGCTGGCGCAGTACCTCATCTATATGGGCACGGCGCGCGCGGGTGCGGGAACGATTGCGCCCATGACCTACGGCCAGCTGCTTATGGCGGTCGGGCTGGGCTGGATCTTCTTCGGCGATGCGCCCGATGCCCTCGCCATGCTTGGCGCGGCCATCATCATCGGGGCGGGGCTCTACCTGTGGTACGCCGCACGTCAGCGTGCGGGGGCGGCAAAGCCGTGAGCGGGCGATGATATCGGACAGCCGCGCGGGGCTGCTCGCCGCGATTGCGGGCTTCGCGCTCTTCTCCATCGGCGACACGATCACCAAGAGCATGGCGGGCGCATGGTCGCCGCTGGCGGTGGCGGCTTTGCGCTTCACCATGGGCGCGCTGGTGCTGGGCACGGTGCTGGCGCGGGCCGAGGGTCGCAAGGCCTTCATCCCTACCCGGCCCTGGCTGCAGGTGGCCCGCGGGGCGAGCCTTGGCCTTGCGACCGTGTGCTTCTTCACCGCCGTCTTCATCATGCCGCTGGCGACCGCCATTTCAATCGCCTTCTTCGCGCCCGCCATCACCGCGCTGCTGAGCAAGCCTCTGCTGGGAGAGACGGTGCGCCCGCTGACATGGCTCGCCATCGCTATCGCCTTTTCCGGCGTGCTGGTGATCCTGCAGCCGAATGTGGTTACGCTGGGCTGGCCCGCATTGTTGCCACTCGGCACGGCGCTGGGGATGAGCCTGCTGGTCATCACCAACCGCGCGGCCGCAGGGCAGGGCAGCGTGCTCTCCATGCAGTTCTTCGTTGCGGCAGGATCGGCGGCGATATTGCTGGTGGTTTCGCTGGCTGGCGGGGCGAGCGGGATCGCCATGTTCGCGCTCGGCTGGCCGGACTGGACGGTCGTGGTCCGCTGCGCGATGGTCGCTGTGACGGGGACGACCGGGCACTGGCTGATCTATTACGGCACCACGCGAGCAGGCGCGGCGCATGTGGCGCCCGCAACCTATATCCAGCTAATCACCGCTAGCGCGCTGGGCTGGCTAGCATTCGGCGACATTCCTTCGCTGGCGACGCTGGCAGGCGCGCTGATCATTGTCGGGGCGGGGATGATCCTGTGGTGGGACGGAAGGTTGCTCGCCTCGACCAGGCAGCGCTAACGGCGCACCCAGGCGACGGTTTCGCGGCCGCGCAAATCGGCGCGTTCGACCTCGACGTAATAGGCGGCGAGCGCCTGCTCGATCAGGCGCTGCGAATCCGGGTTTTGCGGGGTGAGCGCGCTTTCCGAGGTGATGATCGCGCCGGGTCTCGTCGCCAGGATGCGCGCCACCTCGCCCGCCTGCGACATGCCCAGTGCATTGCTCTCGAGCTGGTTGTTGAGGTGGTCTGGATAGACAAGGCGCGAGGGCGCACAGCTGCCCGTCAGGCGGTAGAGCACGGTTGGCCCGTCATAGACGAGGAGGCAGTTCTCGCTCGCGCCGACATGCGGACGCACCGCCTCGGCCAGCCGCTCCACTTCCGCATTCTGGTAGGCGACATAGGCGCGATTGCCGGGCAGGTTGATCATGTAGAGCGCGCCCGCCAGCAGCACGATCGCGGGGACCGCGCCCGCCGGGCCGCTGCGTAAATAGGCGGGCAGGGCGAACAGGGCGAGCGGTGCAACGACCGAGGCGTAGTAGTAGGGATAGACCGTCGCCGGGAAGAGCACCGTGGCGAAGGCCGAGACCGTCCAGCCAATGATGAACCAGCGCTGCGCCCGGTATTGCTCGGGCAGGCGGCGGAACAGCGCGAGGACTCCTGCCGCCAGCAGCACCATCAGCGGCAGGTGGAACCATGACAGGGCGGTGTTGAGACGGCCCCTCGGTGCCGGGATACGGTCGAAGAAGGAGATGAAGTTGGCGAAGACGAACGCGTCCCAGCCGCCCACCGCAGCGTAAAAACCGGCGACCAGCGCGGTCGGCAGCAGGCCCAGCGCGGCGAACGCGGAGGCGAGCGTGGCGAGTTTCGGGAGGCTCGTGTCCTGCCGGAACTGTCCCCACAGCGCATAGCAGCCGAGGAACAGGCATTGCGGCAGCACGGTATATTTCACCTGCAGCGCGATCCCGCCGATCAGCATGGCGACAAGCGAGCGGCGCAGCGCTTGCGGATGCTCCGGATCGCGCAACAGCCACACCATCGCCAGCATCAGCGGGGCGAGGAAGACCTCGGTCTGGCCCGACCAGCAGCCGTAATAGGCAAGGATGATGATCACCAGGCAGGCGGCGATGGCGCTGGTCAGCCTGTCCGCCAACTCGCGCGCGAGGAGGTAGGTCAGCCAAGCCGCCGCGCCGGCAGAGGCCGCCGCGACGAGCTGGAAGGCGATTACCTCCGGCCCGAACAGCGCATGGGCGAGGCCGTAAATCGCGAAGAGGCCGAAGGGCTTGCGGTCCCACCAGTCGATATAGGGCAGCTCTCCATAGCCCATGCGCCAGCCGATAAAGCTGTAGAGCTGTTCGTCGTAAGTCGCTGAATTGTCGCCGAACCACGTGCTGCGCACCAGCACCAGGAAGAGCAGGATGATCGCACCTGCGTGCCAGCTGCGCAGGTCTGCCTTGGCAGGCTCCCCCTGCTGCTGGAAAGTGCGCGGATGGATCTCTTGCACGTGGGTGTCCCGATGCGAATTCGCTGCCCTCATGGCTGCATCGTGGTTAATTTTCCTTTAGGATGGCGGGCATGGATGATGATGCAATGACGAGCTGCTGGCTGTGCGAAAGGCCGCTGGGCCGCCGTGTGCAGTGGCATCACACCGTGCCCAAGGCCAAGCGCGGCAAGGAGACGGTGGCCGTCCATCCCATCTGCCACCGTACCATCCATGCCCATACCACCAATGCGCAGCTCGCCCGCATGGACGGCTCGCGCGCCGTGTTGATGGAGCTGGAGGAGGTGGCGAAGTTCGTCCGCTGGGTGGCGGACAAGCCGCCCGACTTCCACGCGCCTACCCGGCGCAAGCGCGGCAGCTAGTCCGCGGCGCAATCGCCCCACAGGCGGTAGCTTTTCACGCCATAGCGATCGGGGAGGTCGCGCGTGCCCCAGTCGGAGCAATGCGCCTCGACATAGGACATCACCATCGCGCTCAATTCGGGATCGGCGAGATCGGGTTGCTCTGGGAAGGTCACCACCACATGCGGACGCCAGGCAAGGATGCGGCGCACCTCGCCTGCGGTCGGCAGGTAGCTCGTATCGCGTTCGGGCGCGTAATAGAGGTGAAGCGGGAAGATGAGCGGGGAAGGCGGCCGCTCCACCGGGCCCGCATAGAGCGCCACCGGTCCCTGGAACACGAACAGCCGCGGCTGTGGGGCCTGCGCGGCGATCTCCGCATTGACCTGCGCCATCGCGCTGCGTGATTGCTCGCGCATATTGGCTTGGAAGGCAGGGCCGAACAGCAGGCTACCGAGGATGGCGGCAAAGCCCCAAAGCGGTCCCACCGGTTCCTTCTGCAGCGCGGGTGCGGCGCAGATGCTCGTCACCAGCACTACGGGCAGCATGTAATGGTCGATGAAGTTGGGTACGGCGATGAGCGAGGCGAGGACCACCAGCAACCACAGAGCGAGCACCCCTCGCAGTGGCCGCTTGCCGTCATGTTCCGGCCCCAGCGCCAGCGTCGCCGCCACCAAGGGGATGACGGGCGAAATGATCAGCACCAGCGGCACGACGCGCTCCGTGATATTGTTCGCCGGGTTGTAGGACTTGTCGAGATTGGACCAGACCAGCGCATGCCAAAGTTCGGCCAGATGGCCTGCCAGTCCAAAGGCGCCGAAAAACAGCAATATCGGCAATGCACCTAAGAACGCATATTGGGCGACATTCCTCGCCAGTTGCGGGACGGAGGCTCCCGCGCGCCAGTGCCGCCACAGCAGCAGCGAGCCCAGGAAGATGCCGTCGAACAGGCAAGTCTGCTTGAAGGTCGCGGCGACGCCCGCCAACAGCATCGCAGCCAGCATGCCCCGGCTCGGGAGTGCGCGATGCGGGGCGGAAAGCACGAGCCAGGCCGCAACCGCAATCGGCAGGTTGAAGAACACCGCCGCCTGCCCGCCGCCGCCCATGAAGAGCGGGATCTGCGCGAGGTAGAGGGTGCCCGCCAGCATCGCCCCCAGCCGTCCGGTGAAGAGGAAGGCGATGCGGTTGACCGTGAACGCCGTCAGCGCGGCGAAGGCCAGCGCGCCGATCTGGTAGGACAGGACCGAGTCCGAAATCGCGGCAAACCCGGCGAAGAGCAGGAACAGCCCCGGCCCCTTGCGGTCCCACATATCGGCATAGGGCCATGCGCCGTCGACCCAGCCTTGCCCGATCAGGAAGAACAGCGCCTCGTCATCCTGGTAATTGGGATCGCCGAGCATGGTGAAGCGGGTGAGCAGGGCAAAGGCCAGGAACCAGGCGAGTTGCGCCGGCCAGCGGGCGAACCACCGCTGCGCTACCCTGCCAAGGCTCGCGGCTGCTGTCATCGTGCTTGTTTCCCCCGTTACCATGGCAACCGGGATACGTCACAACCGCCCGCCCGCAAGGCCAAACGCGCGGCGCTTGCATCAGACAGGCTTAACCACGTTTCAACCCGCAGCTGCCAAGGCTGGACAATGAGGGCGTCGGTCTTTCTTTCTCCGTCCATGTCCATCCTGCTCGACCTCTTACGCGGGCTGGCGGCGCTTATGGTGCTGGTCGAGGATAAGAGCCCGCAGATCAGGGCGCTGCTGCGCCAGAAGTTTCAGCTGTGCGAAGCTGTGGCGATGGGAGAGATGCGATGACGCGCGGCTTGCGCATGACCTTGCTGGCGGTTCCGCTCACTCTGGCGCTAGGCGTGCTGGTATTGGGAAGCTGGGCGATCGCGCCCTATCCTGCGAGCGAGACCATCGCCATCCGCACCGCCAAGGAGCTGGCGCAAGTTCCTTTCGCCGACCGGCTGGTGATCGGTGACAGCCGTGTGCACGACCTGTCTTCGGGCAGTGGCACGCTGTTCATCGGCTATGACGGTGCGACTATCCAGCAGATGGAGCGGCTGGCGCGCACGGCCTGTGCGCTGCACGATGCGCCCACGACCATCGCGCTCGGCATCAACGATGCGATGATGCATGTCGATACGGTCGAGGATTCGATCGCGAGCATGGAAAGCATCGTCCGGGCGTGCCAACCGTCCGAGGTGAAGCTGGCGCAGATCTGGCCGGCCGAATCTGGTGTAGAGCCGCTCGGCGACGCCTATGACCTCGACGTGATCGCCCGCCTCGATGCGGCGCTGGCCGCGATCGCGGAGCGGGAAGGGCTGAAGCTGCTGCCAGTGCCGCCGCTGAATGAGGGTTACACCACCGACGGGGCGCATTTCACCCCCGAATATAACGCGCTTTATGCCGAGACGCTGGTGGATATCGGCGGCGAGTAGCGCATACGAAAAAGGGCGCCGCAGCGGGCGCCCTTTGTCTTGTCAGTTGGGAAGGGCGCTTAGCCCTCGACGTGTTCGGCCAGCACCGTCAGGCCGGCATCGCCCACTTCGGCAAAGCCGCCGCGCACCGCGATGTTTTCCGGCTCGGCACCGGCGGTCTTGTAGACCTGCACATTGCCGTCCTTGATCGTCGACATGAAGGGCGCATGGCCCTCCAGCACACCGAAATCACCTTCCGATCCGGGGACGACCACCATGTGGACCTCCTCGGAGCGGACCAGCTTGGCCGGTGTGACGAGTTCGAAGTGAAGAGCCATCTGGATCAGGCTTCCTCGGCCATCTTCTTGGCCTTCTCGACTGCTTCGTCGATGCCGCCGACCATGTAGAAGGCGGATTCGGGCAGGTGGTCGTATTCACCGTCCACAACTGCCTTGAACGAGCGAACCGTGTCTTCCAGCTGCACGAACTTGCCCGGGATGTTGGTGAACACCTCGGCCACGTGGAACGGCTGGGACAGGAAGCGCTGGATCTTGCGCGCACGGGCGACGGTCAGCTTGTCCTCTTCGGACAGCTCGTCCATGCCGAGAATGGCGATGATGTCCTGCAAGCTCTTGTACTTCTGCAGGATTTCCTGGACGCGGCGGGCCGTGTCGTAATGCTCCTGGCCCACGACGCGCGGTTCGAGAACGCGGCTGGTCGAGTCCAGCGGGTCCACCGCCGGGTAGATGCCCAGCTCGGAGATCGCCCGGTTCAGCGTGGTCGTTGCGTCAAGGTGGGCAAACGAGGCGGCAGGTGCCGGGTCGGTCAAGTCATCCGCGGGAACGTAGATGGCCTGCACCGAGGTGATCGAGCCCTTGGTGGTCGAGGTAATGCGTTCCTGCAGGTTACCCATGTCGGTCGACAGCGTCGGCTGGTAGCCCACAGCCGAAGGAATACGGCCGAGCAGGGCGGACACTTCTGCGCCGGCCTGGGTGAAGCGGAAGATGTTGTCCACGAAGAACAGCACGTCCTGGCCTTCCTGGTCGCGGAAATATTCCGCCATGGTCAGGCCCGACAGTGCGACGCGAGCACGTGCGCCCGGCGGTTCGTTCATCTGGCCGAAGACCAGCGCCACCTTGGAACCCTCGGACGTCGCATTGCCGTCCGCGTCCTTGGCGATAACGCCGGCGTCGAGGAATTCGTGATAGAGGTCGTTACCTTCGCGGGTACGCTCACCCACGCCGGCGAAGACGGACACGCCGCCGTGACCCTTGGCGATGTTGTTGATCAGTTCCTGGATCAGCACGGTCTTGCCCACGCCCGCGCCGCCGAACAGGCCGATCTTGCCGCCCTTCGCATAGGGAGCGAGCAGGTCGATCACCTTGATGCCGGTGACGAGGATGTCGGCTTCGGTCGACTGGTCGATGAAGGCGGGTGCCTCGGCATGGATCGGAGCAGACATTTCGGCGCCGATCGGGCCGCGCTCGTCAATCGCCTCGCCTACCACGTTCATGATGCGGCCGAGCGTCTTCGGACCAACGGGCACGGAGATCTGCGCGCCGGTGGAGGTGACTTCCTGGCCACGGGTCAGGCCGTCCGTGCTGTCCATGGCGATGGTGCGCACGGTGTTCTCACCCAGGTGCTGGGCAACTTCGAGCACGAGCGTCTGGTCGCCATTCCTGGTTTCCAGCGCGGTCAGAATGGCGGGCAGTTCACCTTCGAACTGCACGTCGACGACGGCGCCGATGACCTGGGCGATCGAGCCGTTGGGGCTCTGGTTAAGGGCGGGGGCGGTGGCCATTGATTTACCTTCCGGGTTTCAGAGTCTTGCTATTGTTTCGTCAACGGACTTCTTCCAGTCCTCGAATTCGTCGGTTTCTTCCCAGAGCTCGCTGAGCTCACTGTCATCTCGCACACGTTTAACTGCCTTGATCGCAATCTCGCGGCGCGCATTTCCCTGATCGGGCTGATCTGATGCCCAACCTCCAACGTTCGCTTTGAGGCGGGGCGAGGCATTCCCAATGGCAGCGGCCACGACTTCCGCCGCTGCGAGCGCGTTGCTCGCTTCGGGAGCCTCTACATAGTCTTCGTCGAGCGCGAAAGCATCGTCTACCGCAGACCAGTCGGGCGCGTCGGCGAAACCGGCCAGCCAATCGGCGGCATCGTCGTTTTCGTCAAAGAGAAGACCCCAAGCGCCCACTTACAACGCCTCCGCACCCGCAATAATTTCAATCAGTTCGGTGGTGATCGCAGCCTGGCGGGTGCGATTGTAAACGATGGTCAGCTTCTCGATCAGCTCGCCGGCATTGCGCGTGGCATTGTCCATGGCGGTCATCGATGCGCCCTGTTCGGAAGCTTCGCGTTCCAGAAGCGCGCCGAACAGCTGCGTCTTCACGTAACGCGGCAGCAGCTCTTCCAGGATCGCTTCCTCGTCCGGCTCATACTCCACCACCGCTTCCGAAGCTTCGGCGGTGTTGGGGGAGGGGACGGGGATCAGCTGCTGGGTGACCGGGTCCTGCGCCAGTGCGGACTTGAACACCGGATAGACCAGGTGGGCGACGTCGAACTGGCCGGCTTCGTACAGCTCGACCAACTCTTCGGCGATCTGCGTCGCTTCGTCGAAGCCGATATGGCGCACGGCGCTGGTGTCGAAGCCCTGCTTGCCGGCATCGGGATAGTCGCGCTTGATCGGCGCGCGGCCCTTCTTGCCGACGAGGTAGAAGGACACGTCCTTGCCGGCGGCGGTCAGTTCGCGCGCCTGCTTCTTCGCTTCCTTCACGATATTCGCGTTGAGACCGCCGCACAGGCCCTTGTCGGTGTTCACGACCACCAGCAGGTGGCGCTTGTCCGATCCGGTGCCGCGCAGCAGCTTGGGCGCGCTGTCGCCGCTCACCTTGGTGGCGAGCGAGCCCATCACCGATGCCAGACGCTCCGCATAGGGGCGGGCGGCTTCGGCAGCAGCCTGCGCCTTGCGCAGCTTGGCCGCGGCGACCATCTGCTTGGCCTTGGTGATCTTCTGGGTCGACTTGACCGAGTTGATCCGACCCTTGAGTTCCTTGAGGTTAGCCATTTCGGCTCCCTATTCTCGTGTTCTCTCAGGCTCAGGCGAACTGCTTGGCGAAGGTGTCGAGCGCGGCCTTGGTCTTGTCGGCCACTTCGCCTTCGAACTTGCCGCTCGAACGGATCTCGGCCAGCACGTCGGCATGCTCGTTGCGCATGAAGCTGAGCATGGCAGCTTCGTACTCGTTCACGCGGTTCACCGGGATCGCATCGAGATAGCCGTTGGTGCCGGCATAGATCGACACGGTCTGCTCTTCGAAAGGCATCGGCGAGAACTGGGCCTGCTTCAGCAGCTCGGTCAGGCGCGAACCGCGGTTCAGCAGCTTCTGCGTTGCGGCGTCGAGATCCGAGCCAAACTGCGCGAAGGCAGCCATTTCGCGATACTGCGCCAGCTCCAGCTTGATCGAGCCGGAGACCTTCTTCATCGCCTTGGTCTGGGCTGCACCGCCCACACGCGACACCGACAGGCCCACGTTAATGGCCGGGCGGACGCCCTGGTAGAACAGGTCGGTTTCGAGGAAGATCTGGCCGTCGGTGATCGAAATCACGTTGGTCGGGATGTAGGCGGACACGTCACCGGCCTGCGTTTCGATGATCGGCAGCGCGGTCAGCGAACCGGCGCCGTTTTCCTCGTTCATCTTCGCCGCACGTTCCAGCAGGCGGGAGTGCAGGTAGAACACGTCGCCCGGATAGGCTTCGCGGCCCGGAGGACGACGCAGCAGCAGCGACATCTGGCGATAGGCCACGGCCTGCTTGGAAAGATCGTCATACACGATCACGGCGTGCATGCCGTTGTCGCGGAAGAATTCGCCCATGGCCGCGCCCGTATAGGGGGCCAGATACTGCAGCGGAGCGGGCTCCGAAGCGGTGGCGGCGACAACGATGGAATATTCCATCGCGCCGTTTTCTTCGAGGCTCTTGACGATCTGCGCCACGGTGGAGCGCTTCTGGCCCACGGCAACATAGATGCAGTAGAGCTTCTTGCCCTCGTCAGTCCCGCTGTTGTTGGTCTTCTGGTTGATGAAGGCGTCGATGGCGACGGCGGTCTTGCCGGTCTGGCGGTCACCGATGATCAGCTCACGCTGGCCGCGGCCGATCGGAACCAGCGCGTCGATAGCCTTGAGGCCGGTCTGTACGGGTTCGTGCACCGATTTACGCGGGATGATGCCCGGCGCCTTGGATTCAACGCGCTCGCGCTTCACGTCGGTAAGCGGGCCCTTGCCGTCGATCGGGTTGCCGAGGGCATCGACCACGCGGCCCAGCAGGCCCTTGCCGACCGGCACGTCCACGATGGTGCCGGTGCGCTTGACGCTGTCGCCTTCCTTGATCTCGGCGTCCGAGCCGAAGATCACGACGCCGACATTGTCCGCTTCCAGGTTCAGCGCCATGCCCTGCACGCCATTGGCGAACTCGACCATTTCACCGGCCTGCACCTTGTCGAGGCCGTGGATACGGGCGATGCCGTCACCGACCGACAGCACGGAGCCGACTTCGCTGACTTCGGCTTCGCTGCCGAAACTGGCGATCTGGTCCTTGATGACCTTGGAGATTTCTGCGGCGCGGATTTCCATCATTGGGCCTTTCAGCAAATTTGGCGGGTCCAGTTCGAGCGCTTAGGCGCTCTTCATGGCCTGGGACAGCGAGTTGAGACGGGTCCGGATCGAATTGTCGATGCGCTTCGAACCGATGGTGACGACCAGGCCGCCGAGAAGGGCGGGGTCGACGCGGGATTTCAGCTTGATCGTGCGGCCTTCGCGGGCGCGCAGCTTGCCTTCCAGTTCGGTCAGCTGCGTGTCGGTCAGCGGATGGGCGCTGGCGACTTCCGCATTCACCTCGCCACGCTGGGCGGCGGCGATGGAAGAGAAGGCGCGGATCATCGCGGGCAGGTCTGCCACGCGGCGGTTTTCTGCAAGGACGCCAAGGAAGTTGCCGGTCAGGTCCGACAGGCCGAGATGGTCGGACAGGCCGCCCATCACCTTGCCCAGCTGGCTGCGGCTCACTTCAGGATTCTGGATCAGCGCGCGAAGTTCGGCTGATTCGCCGAGCGCCGAATCAAGCTTCTCTAGGTCGGATTCGACCGCAGTGACGGTGCCCGCCTCGCTTGCGAGGTCGAACAATGCAGTGGCGTAACGCCCTGCCAGGCTGGCCTTGATACCGGCGGAAAGCTCCACGCGTATGGTCCCTTGCGAGGTTACCGAAAACAGTAGGTTTCACTTGCCGCTAAATGGACTCAAACGGGTGGGTCCGGGCAAGGTTGGCGCGCGCCTAGCATCGGGGTGGCGGGGATGCAAGCCGTGCGGGCGGGAAAGCCTCAGGGATCGAGCTCGATCGGCCCTTCCAAGGTCACGCCGCAGTCATAGACCAGCCGTTCGTTAGGCGCATCGGGCAGCAGGGCGATGATCTCGCCTTGAGCGGTGCCAAGCTGCCGTGCAGCCTCCTGCCCGTCGCCGCATTGCGGAGCCTCGAAGCTGGCGCGCGCCGAACGGGCGGAGGTCATGGTCTCGCGGTCGAGCAAATAGCGGTCGATCACATATTCGCCCGTTTCCGGGTCGAAGCGGTTGATCGATACGGCTTCTTCATTGGCGGGGACGAAGGCGCGCGACCAGCCGCGTGCATCGAGGCCATATTGCGTGCGCTCATTGACGCAGCCGTCCTCTTCCCATTCGAGCGGGACGCTTTCCACCGGCGCGCCGAGCACGCGGCTGCGCGACAGGTCGAGCGTGCAGGCGAGCGTGCCATTGGTGCTTGCTTGCGCGATCACGCCGCTGCTTTCGTCGGACATCTCCGCCCGCAATTGGTCCTCCAGCCGCTCCTCGACTTCGGCAAAGGCGGGGCGGGAGAGCCAGGCGACTAGTGCACCGGTAATCGCCAGCAGGGCAACCGAGCCGCCGATCGCGCGCTGGCGGAAGTCCGCGCGGCGATGCGAATCATAGGCGAAGGCTGCGCCGCCCAGCGCCACCATGGCGAGCAGAAGGGCGAGGGCCTGCCCGTTGGAGCGTTCGTCCAGCACAGCGAATTCGATATTGCGTCGCAGGTCCGCGCGGCGCTGGGCGCGTTCTTCTTCCGCTGCCTCGGCTTGCATCTGCGCGACCATCTGCCTCTGCGCCTCGCGCGCGCGTTCTTCTGCATCGAGATCGGCAAGGCTGCGGCAGGGCAGCGAATTGATGCGCGGGGTGATGTCATTGGCGCGCAGGAAAGGCAGCAGCTCGCGCACGGTGACGGCGAAGAAGAACTCTGCCTCGGTCCCCTCGCTCTCCGCGCCGAAGGAATTGACGCCGATCACGCGCCCGCAATCGTCCACCAGCGGGCCGCCGCTATTGCCGCGAGCAATGGGTGCGGTGTGCAGCACGGTGTCGAATTCGCGGCTGGGGCGGCGGCCAGAAAGGAAGCCCTGGCTGGTGACCGGCGGCTGCGCGCGAAAGATGTCGCGCTCACCCAGACCCTGCGCCTGGTCGACATTCATCGGGAAGCCGATCGCGGTGACGCTGCCGGCGCTGCCCGGCGGATTGCCGGCAATGGTGAGCGGGGGCAGCCGCATCGGGCTGGTCGTGGTGACCAGCGCCAGATCGTTGCGCGGGCTGACGGAGATCACGCGGCCATAGACCGATTCCCCGCCATCCGACGGTACGATGCCTATAGACAGGCGCGGATCGTCGACCGCCGGGCCGACCACATGGGCATTGGTGATGATCGTCTCGCCATTCACGGCGAAGCCCGAACCGTGGCTGATCGGGAATACCTCCTCCCCATCGCGGCCCATCACCACCACGCGCACGACCCCGCGCGCGGCGGCATCTATATCTGCCGGATCCGCATGGGCGGGAGCAGCCGTCAGAAGGCTGGCGAGGGCAAGGGCGGCCAGCGCCAGCAGGCGCGCGGCAAGGGAGGTGCGATTCATGCGCCCCTCATCACAGCAGCCGCGTGCAAGCGCAAGATTCGAGAAGCATTCCATGACGCGCGCCCTATCATGTCCAACATGACGATTCCCCGAACGACAAAAGATGCCGAAGACATGGTGAAGCAGGTGGCCCGGCTGCTCGACGAGGATGGCAAGGCTCCCTCGCTGGCAGAGCTTGCCGATGCGGTCGATTATTCGCCCGGCCATCTCCAGCGCGTGTTCAAGCAGGTGACGGGCCTTTCGCCCGCCGCCTTTGCCCGCGCGATCAGGGAGGAGCGGGCCGTTGCCGCTTTGGAGAACGGCGCGCGCGTGACCGATGCCATATATGATGCCGGGTTCGACAGCCCCGCGCGCTTCTATGCCGCGATGCAGAGGCGGCTGGGCATGGCGCCGTCAGCCTGGCGCAGGGGCGGTGCAGGCGTGCGCATCGGATGGACGGTGGCGGAAAGCTCGCTTGGTCCGGTGCTCGTTGCTGCGACCCAGAGCGGGATTTGCCGCGTGGCCTTCGGCGAAGGCGAGGATGACCTGCATACCCGCTTCCCCAACGCGGACCTGGTCGAGAATGCCGTCCCGGACGACCTGGCGAAGAAAGTCGTCGCGGTGATCGAGCGCCCCTCGCACCGGGCGGATGTCCCGCTCGATGTTGGCGGCACGCCGTTCCAGCGGCGCGTGTGGGAGCAGTTGAACGCGATTCCCGCAGGTGAAACACGCAGCTATGCCGATATCGCCGAGGCCATCGGCAACCCGAAAGCCAGCCGCGCGGTGGGCGGGGCCAATGGCGCCAACCCGGTCGCGGTGATCGTGCCCTGCCACCGCGTGGTGGCGGCCGATGGCACGCTCGGCGGCTATGCCTATGGCACCAAGATCAAGGCGGAACTGCTGCGGCGGGAGCGGGCTTAGTCCTCCTCTTCCTCCGGCTCCAGCACCTTGTTGATCAGTTCGAGTGCCCGTGTGCGGTCCTGTGCCTCTAGCGCGGTGAACAGGCGGTTGGGCGTGAAGTCGTCTTCGTCCACATTGTCGAAGCTGTGGCCCGAGAACAGGGCCGGGAGCATCACCACGGTCGCTTCCTGGAAGCGGCTTTCATTCACCAGCTGGCGGCCCAGCAGCAGGCGATAACGTGTGTCGCTGCCAGCCGTGTCATAGGCCTGTTCGAGTGCGATGATCGCGTGTTCGGGAATGTCCTGCCCGCCACTCTCTTCATAATAGCTTTCGTAATAGTCGATCAGCGGGCGCGGATCGTCGAGGTCGATCGTCCGGGCAGAGGCGATGTGATCGCGCGCGACTTCATATTGGGCCGGATCATCCTCCGCCATCTTCAGGGCGATGCGGCCGCGATAGAGCCAGGCATGCTGGTTTTCGGGATCAAGCTCGACTGCCCTTGCTGCCGCTTCCTGCGCGGCCTGGAGCTTGCCCGCATCGTGCTCCGCCTCGGCCAGCAGCATATAGGCGTGGGCGCTGTCGGGATATTCCGCAACCACTGCGCGCAGCTTCGCCGCGACTCCCGCCGCTTCATCCTCGGACACGCCGATCCACAGCTCCATCTCCTCTTGGATGGCGGCATCTTCCGCCCCTTCGATCGGACGGATCGACACTTCGGGTTCGGCAAGGAGGTTGGGTCGCACATTGTAGCCGGGGAAATCATCCCGGCGGTAACGCAGGATTTCGCGCTGCAGCTCATTGAGGTCGCCGAAGATGCGCTCGGCGGCAGTCAGGCTGTCCTCGCCATTGCCCAGCGCGAAGAGGAATTCGCGCAGCTTCGCCTCGCGCTCGACATCGAAACTGAGATAGTGGGTCAGCAGCCAGCCGGTGCCGTAGTGCTGGATATAGTCGACGAAGTTCACCTCATGATCGTTGTCGAGCATTTCGTTGAGGCGCGACTGCGACATCTCCATGACCTGGTGATAGCGGTCCTGTGGCGGGTCGCCGATGTGGAAGCTGCCATCGTCATGGAAGCGCATGGTCGACATCATTTCGGCATAGCCTTCCGAATACCACCGTGGGTAAGTGGCCGGCACGTTCTGCATCATGAAATAGTGCGTATATTCGTGGAACAGCGTCTCGTTCGGATCGCTTGTCCGGTCGCGGCGCGCGCGCGAATTGTTGCTGCGTGACTGACGCACAGGCGCAAAGCCCACGCTGTGCCCGGCACGGGGAATGAAGAAGCCGAGGACTCCGCCGCCACCCGCTCCGGCAAGGCGCGAGATGGTCCGCGGATCGCGCAGGCGATAGATGATCGGCTTGTTGGCATGGCTTTCCTCGACATGATCTTCGGGCAGCCCCTGAAGGAAACGCATGCCGCGATCGAAGCGTTCGACCTTGGCGGCGAATTCCAGCGTGTCATCCTTGCTGGAGCGCGATTTGATGATGAAATGGGCGGTTTCGGCATACCACCAGTCCTGTGCTTGCGCGGGCAGGGCCAGCATCAAAGCGGCCACGGCCGCCACAAGAAATCGCATTATTCAGTCCCCATATCGATTTGATTCGATGGGAGCATGATAGGGCAGGTCCCACAAAACTGAACCGGCGATTTCGCCTGAAATCAGTTCTTCCTTTCCCAACCATTCTTGGCGGGGCTCAAGTTTACACGAAGCTATAGGGATCGATGTCCACGCCCACGCGTACGCCGGGCGGGTGGTTGAGGGCACCGAGCCATTGGCGGATCACGTCCTGCACATTGGCGCTGCGGCGTGCGTTGATCAGCAGGCGATAACGATAGCGACCGCGTAGCAGCGCCATCGGCGCAGGGGCAGGGCCGAGGATCTGGACGTCGTCGAGCATCGGGCGGGTGGCACCGATGCGGTTCGCCGCCTCGCGCGCTTCGGCATCGTCCTCGCTCGACACGATGATCGCGGCCCAGCGGCCGAAGGGCGGGGCACCGGCATGGCGGCGCGCCTCGGTCTCCGCCTCGTAGAAGGCATCGCGGTCCCCGGCGGCGAGCGCGGCGATCACGGCGGCTTCGGGGTGGCGCGTCTGGATTAGCACTTCGCCAGGCTTGGAGCCGCGCCCGGCGCGCCCCGCGACCTGCGCCACCTGTTGGTATGTTCGTTCCGCCGCGCGCAGGTCCCCGCCTTCAAGGCCGAGATCGGCATCGACCACGCCTACCAGCGTCAGCTCAGGGAAGTGGAAGCCCTTGGTGACGAGCTGCGTGCCCACGATCACGTCGATCGCGCCGCCTTCGGCCTGGGCGATGAATTCGGCAGCTTTCTCGGGCGAGTTGAGTGTATCCGAGGTGACCACCGCCACGCGCGCATCGGGGAGGATTTCCGCTACCTCGTCGGCAATGCGTTCCACGCCGGGGCCGCAGGCGACAAGGCAATCGCTTTCGCCGCATTCGGGGCAGGTGTCGGGCGGCGAAGTCTCCAGCCCGCAATGGTGGCAGGCGAGCCGTTGCGACAGGCGGTGTTCGACCAGCCAGGCGCTGCAATGCGGGCATTTGAAGCGGTATCCGCAATGGCGGCACAGGGTCAGCGGGGCGTAGCCGCGACGGTTGAGGAAGAGCAGCGATTGCTCGCCGCGCTCCAGCCGGTCCTTCAACGCCTCCACCAGCGGCGGGGCGAGCCAGTGCTGGCTGGGAGGCTTTTCCTTGGTGAGGTCGACCGTCTCGATCGTCGGCAATTGCGCGCCGCCGAAGCGGCTGGGCAGCACCAGCTTCTCGTAAATCCCCTGGTCGGCCATGGCGAGGCTTTCGAGCGCAGGCGTGGCGCTGGCGAGGATCACCGGGATCCTCTCGAAATGGGCGCGCATTACAGCCACATCGCGGGCATTGTAGCGCACGCCGTCGTCCTGCTTGAAGCTCACTTCATGCGCTTCGTCCACCACGATCAGGCCGAGATTAGCGTAGGGCAGGAACAGGGCCGAGCGCGCGCCCACCACCACCTGCGCCTCGCCACTCGATATCGCGCGCCAGGCGCGACGGCGCTCGGTGCTCTTCAATGAGCTGTGCCACAGGACAGGAGCTGTGCCGAAGCGGTCCTCGAAACGCTTGAGGAACGCCTCGGTCAACGCGATTTCGGGCAGCAGGACGAGGACCTGCCGATCCTCCTCAATCGCGGCGGCGATGGCTTCGAAATAGGTTTCGGTCTTGCCAGACCCGGTCACCCCGTCGAGCAGGAAGGGCGCAAAGTCATGCGCCTTTACGGCCGCGACAAAGCGATCCGCCGCCTCGCGCTGGTCATCGCTTAGCCTGGGCTCGTCGAAATCCGCTCGGGCGCGGGGGTAGGGGCGGTCGCAATCGACCTCCACCGGCTCCAGCACGCCCTGGTTGACGAGGCCGCGCAGCACGCCTTCGGAGACGCCCGCAATGCCCGCCAGCTCGCGAATGGTCGCCTGCTCGCCTTCCAGAGCCTCCATCGCCGCCTGCCGCTGCGGCGTCATGCGTTCGGGCATGCCGCCGGTCAGGCGGTATTCGGTCATGGTGGCCGGACCCTTCAGCGCGCCGCCGCTGGTTATGACCATTCGCGCCACCGCCGCCATGGAGGCGCAGTAATAGTCTGCCGTCCATTCGATCAGCCGCATCAGCTCCGGCTTCAGCGGGGGGACAGGTAGCAATCCTATAAGCGGACGCAGCTTGGCGTCGGGCACCGTTTCGCTGGGCATGCGTTCAGGATCCCAAACGATGCCAATGATTTGCCGCGGTCCGAGCGGGGCAACCACGACCGATCCGGCTTGCACTTCCATGCCATCGGGGACACGGTAGTCCAACGGGCCGAGAGCGGCGTTGAAGATGAGCAGGCGGGCGCGTTGCATGGGTCTGCCGAGTGATATGGGCGGGGCAGGGCCCCTCCCGCAAGCGGGTTAGAGGAGAAAATTGGATGACAGTTCTGGATAAGCGCATGGGCCGTCGCACTCTGCTGGGCGGAATGGCCGGGGCGAGCGTGCTGGCGCTGCCGGGTTGTACCACCATGGGTGGTTTCAGCTTCGTCGATGCGATCCGCGAGCTGCTCTATCTCTCCTCGACACGCGCTTTCGCCCGCCTGACCTCCGAGGGCGGCTATTGGGATGAGGGCGTGGGCCAGCTCGGTCTTGACGGTTTCCTCGGCAATCGCGGCAATATCCTCGCCTCGATCCTCACCTCCGCCCTGTTCCGCGATCGGTTGGAAGATGCCTTTGCCGGTATCGCCGCCGATGCCTCCGACCGGGCGGCGCCCATGGTTGCCGATGCGGTGCGGGTGATCGGGATCGACAATGCGCTAGCGCTGGTGCGCGGCGGGCCCACCGCGGCAACCGAATTCCTGCGCGGGAACATGGGCAATGCACTAGTCGAGGCGATGGTGCCCGAGGTCGGTCAGGCCATGCGCGTGGCACGAGAGCCGTTGGTAGGCCAGCTGCTTGGCCAACTGACCGGCGTGGACGTGGCCAATGTCACCAACACCTTCTCCAACACGGTCAACAACGTGATCTGGCAGGAAATCGGGGTGGAGGAAGCCGCCATCCGCCGCGATCCGCGATCGACAAACAATCCGCTGCTGATCGGCGTCTTTGCAGGGTCCGATTTGCTCTGAGGGCTGCAGGACGGGGTTTCGCCGGGTCCCCTGCGCACCTATAGCCGTGGGCGATGGCCAACGAATCCCCACTTGATCGCTTCAAGCTTGCCCTGACCGGCGCCGCCCGCGCCATTGGCCGCGATGCCGAGGCGGAGGTGAACTGGACTGCGGAAGCCCCCAGCCTGCAGGGCCACACATTGCGCGTGCCCATGCCGGGCCGCGCCCTGCCAGCCGACCAGGCACGCGAGGCACGCGGCTTTGCCGACAGTTTCGCGCTCAAGATGCGCCATCACAACTCGGCGCTGCATGCCCGCAATGCACCGGCCGAACCCGATGCCCGCGCTTGTTACGACGTGGTGGAAAATGTTCGCTACGAAGCGTTGGGATCGAACAATTTTGCGGGTATGCGCAGCAATCTCGACGCCTCGCAGGCGCTGCGCATCGCTGCCGATCCGATCACCCGTGCCGAACGGCGCGAGGACGTGCCGATCCCCTCCGCCCTGGCGCTACTGTTGCGCGAGAAGCTGACCGGCCAGCCCGTGCCCGCCGACGCCGAAAAGGGCGTGGACATGGTGCGCGAGTGGATCGAGGAGAAGGCGGGCGAAGATTTCGAACGCCTCGCCCTCTCGCTCGATGACCAGAAGGCCTTCCAGTCGCTCTCGCTCGACATGCTGCGCAATCTCGAACTCGTCCGCTCCGAGGAGGAGCCGGAGGATGCCGAGGACGATGCCGGCGAGGATGAGGACGGCGAGGAGGAGAGCGAGAAGGACGGCGACGACGACCAGATCGACCAGGACAGCCAGCAGCAGCAAATCGCCGGGGAACAGTCCGAGGGCGAGGGCGAGTCCGAAGAGACGCAGGAAGTCGAACAAGAAACCGAGATGACCGAGGGCGAGCCCGGCGACGATGGCGAGGAGGGCATGATGCCCGTCCGCCCGAACCGCCCGTGGACGGACTTGCCCGATTCCTTCGATTACAAGGCCTTCACCACGTCTTTTGACGAAGTGGTCGAAGCGCAGGACCTGTGCGATTACGAGGAGCTGGACCGGCTGCGCGCTTATCTCGACAGCCAGCTGGCGGGCCTTGCGGGCGTGGTGACGCGCCTTGCCAACCGCCTCCAGCGCCGGCTGATGGCGCAGCAGAACCGCAGCTGGGATTTTGACCAGGAAGAAGGCATGCTCGATGCCGCGCGGCTCGCTCGGGTGGTCGTCAGCCCCGGTCACTCGCTCTCTTACAAGATCGAACGGGATATCGAGTTCAAGGACACGGTCGTCACCATGCTGATCGACAATTCGGGCAGTATGCGCGGACGTCCGATCTCCATCGCCGCGATTAGCGCGGATATCCTCTCGCGCACGCTGGAGCGTTGCGGCGTGAAGGTGGAAATCCTCGGCTTTACCACGCGTGCCTGGAAAGGCGGGCAGAGCCGCGAGCGCTGGCTGGCCGACGGCAAGCCGGCCCATCCCGGACGCCTCAACGACCTTCGCCACATCATCTATAAAAAGGCGGACGAGCCGATGCGCCGTGCGCGCCGCAACCTTGGCCTGATGATGCGCGAGGGGCTGCTGAAGGAAAATATCGACGGCGAGGCGCTGCTCTGGGCGCATGAGCGCCTGCTCGCCCGCCCGGAAGACCGCCGCATCCTGATGGTGATTTCCGACGGCGCGCCAGTCGATGACGCGACGCTAAGCGTCAACAATGCGGGCTATCTCGAAACGCACCTTCGGAAGGTGATCGAATGGATCGAGAAGCAATCGCCCGTCCAGCTCGTCGCCATCGGAATCGGCCACGACGTGACCCGCTACTACAAGCGCGCGGTGACGATCATGGATGCTGAACAACTGGGCGGCACGATTATTGAACAGCTCGCCGATCTTTTCGAGATCGAGTAGATAAATCAGCTAGGTAGGACCCCTGCGTTGACGCCGTACCGCAAGACGGCGCAGAAAGCGGAAAAGGGTCGATATGCAATACATTACCGTAGCTGAACGGTCGGAATCCGTATTCACGCTGTGCGACGACGCACTCCCGAAGCGCGAGTTTCGTCGGCGGGTGGAGGACGTTCTGCGCTACCTCACCAACCGGCTGGGACGGATCGCCTTCGTCCAGGTCGGCGCGAATGACGGCGCCGGCGATGACATGGTCAACGCCTTCGTCAAGACCGGCAGGTGGCACGGTATCCTTGTGGAGCCGCTTCCCGGTGCGATGGCTTCGCTACAGCAGGAATATGCCGGGCTCCCAAGGCTGCATTTCGAGCAACTGGCGATCTGGCCGGACGACAACCCGCCAGCCTTCTGGCAGGTGAACGGGGCGAGCGTGCTCAGCTCCTTCTCGCGTGAGGCGATCATGATGCATGCGGCCAAGTACGAGGACCTTGCCGCCATGCTGGAGCCGATCGAGGTGCAGACCGAACGGCTCGGGGGCTTGTGCAATCGCCACGGGGTCATTCCCGAAGTGATCGCCATGGATTGCGAGGGGAATGACGACGTCGTGCTGTCGACCTTCGACCTCGCCGCGAACCGGGTGCCGGTGATCCTGTTCGAGCACGTCTTCCTCTCGTCCGAACGCTCCGCCGCCTTGCGCGACCGGCTGGAAGGGTTGGGCTACCGGCTGCTCTTCGACCGCCACGATTGCCTGGCAGTACAGCCTGCCGCGCTTCCGCCATTGTCGGAGTGATCGTCAGGAGGTAGCTCCTGCTTGCGAGGGGAAGCTCGACGTTCCCCGGCAGGGAGGATCCTGATGCGCAGCCTATTCGCACTTCTGTTGGCCGCCGCCGTTATCGTCGGCGGCTGGTATGCTGCCTCGCCATGGCTGGCGATGAAGGGCATTGTCGATGCGGCCGAGGAGGGGGACCTCGAGGCGCTGGATGAGCGGGTCGATTTCGAGCGCCTGCAGGCGGAGGCGAATACACGGATTTCCGCGCAGATTGCCGAGCGGACCGAAGATGGCGGCGTGCTCGCGCAAATCGGCGGGGCGATTGCCGGCGAGATTGCCGAAAGCGCGGTGGGCAATGCGCTGACGCCGCGCGGGATCGCGAATGTCGTCACCATGGGCTCGATCGCGTCTGCATGGGATCAGTAGCGTCTGCCTTCGTGCCCGAACGCTTTCGCGGGCAGGAGCTGGAATGGGATGTCGAGCGTGAGGGGCTCAATAGCTTCAGCGGCGTCTCCATCTGGGAAGACGGCAGTGCAGGGCCGGTGATGCGCTTCGAGCGGGACGGGATCGGCTGGGACCTCGTGGGCGTGGACCTCGTTGGCGTGGATCGGGCCGAATTCTGATGCTCCGCGCTTGACCGCCAGCGGCGAATGCCGCCAAAGGCTGCGCGCATGTCCGCTCTCAAGCTCTTCAACTCGCTGACCCGGAAGATCGAAACCTTCCACCCCGTCCATGATGGCGAGGCGCGCGTCTATACTTGCGGGCCGACGGTCTACAATTACCCGCATATCGGCAATATGCGCGCCTATGTCTTCGCGGACCTTCTGGGCCGGACGCTGAGCTGGAAGGGCTTCAAGCTCACCCATGTCATCAACATCACCGATGTCGGGCACCTGACCGACGATGCTGATGCGGGCGAGGACAAGATGGAGAAGATGGCTGCCGAACGCGCGCAGTCGATCTGGGACATCGCGAAGCATTACACCGAGGCCTATTGGGCCGATGTAAAGGCGCTGAACATCCGCCAGCCGGCGCATTGGTCGGTGGCGACGGATTACATTGAAGAGATGCTGGAGTTCGCGAAGTCGATCGCGGACAAGCATTGCTACGAGCTCGATAGCGGCCTCTATTTCGACGTCTCGACCGTTGAGGATTACGGGCGGCTGGCCCGTGCCGTTACCGAGGAAGGAGAGGGCCGGATCGAGACGGTCGAGGGTAAGCGCAACGCGGCGGACTTCGCGATCTGGCGCAAGACTCCGCCGGGCGAAAAGCGGCAGATGGAATGGGATTCTCTCTGGGGCAAGGGCGCGCCCGGCTGGCATCTCGAATGCAGCGTGATGAGCGGCAAGCTGCTGGGCTTTCCCTTCGATATCCATACCGGCGGCATCGACCATCGCGAGATCCACCACCCAAACGAGATTGCGCAAAACCAGGCTTTCTGCGGCTGTGGCGGCCTTGGCGAGGCGGCCAATTCCGGCGCGCGCATCTGGATGCACAACAACTTCCTGGTCGAACGAAGCGGCAAGATGTCGAAGAGCGCGGGCGAGTTCCTGCGCCTGCAGCTGCTGATCGACAAGGGCTACCACCCGCTAGCCTACCGCATGATGTGCCTGCAGGCGCATTACCGCAGCGAGCTGGAGTTCAGCTGGGAGGGCCTCGAAGCGGCACTGACGCGGCTCAAGCGGGTGCTGATCGGGGTCGAGAAGGCGAGAGCGCAGGTCGAAACCCTCCCAGCCGAGCCCGAAGGCGGCTGGACGCTGGAAGACGCGCATGGCGATATTGGCGGCCAGTTGCTGCCGCTGCTCGCCCGCTTTGACGAGGCGATGGCGGACGATCTCAATTCCCCGCAAGCCCTCACTGTGTTCGAGGAATTGCTGGCGATGAAGAAGGTCGATCCGGAACACAAATTGCAGGCGCTGGCGGCGATGGACGCGGTGCTGGGGCTGGGCGTGCTGGAGCTGGAACGCGCCGACCTTCGCGTGCGACCCAAGACCGCGACCATCACCGAGGCCGAGATCGAGGATGCGCTCGCCCGCCGGAAGGAAGCCCGCGCGGCGAAGGATTTCGCGACTTCCGATGCCTTGCGCGACGAGCTTGCCGCGAAGGGCGTCGAGGTGATGGATGGCGATCCGCTCGGTTGGGAATGGCAGCTTTGACCAAGGCCGTCCTTCCCGCTCGCCTGCGCCCGCTGTTCGAAACGCAGGTGCCCGAAGCGATCGAGCCGCTGTGGTGGGAGACCGGCGAGCAGCTGGTGGCGCTTGCGCCAGAGGCGGAGATCGGCTGGTTCGACATGTTCGACAAGGCCGCGCCGCTCGAAGCGCTCCGCCGCGCCAAGAACCTCAAATGGCTCAACACCATCTTTGCCGGCGTCGACTGGATGCCGCTGGATGACCTTGCCGCGCGCGGAGTCACGCTGACCAACGGATCGGGCATCAATGCCAATGTGGTGGCAGAATTCACGCTGATGGCGATGCTCGCCTTCGCCCGCAATCATGCCGATATCGTGCGCTGCGCCGACCGCCATGAATGGCGTGCGCCGCATCCGGGCCGCGCGCGCGAGCTGGCGGGAAGCAAGGTGCTGGTGATGGGCTATGGCGCGATCGGCCAGCGGGTCGGGCACCTCCTCCAAGCCTTCGATGCCGAGGTCACGCCGATGCGCCGCTCTGCTGCCGAAGGCGCGCTGGGACCGGATGAATGGCAGGCGCGGATCGGCGAGTTCGACTGGGTGGTGCTTGCCATGCCCGGCACGGAGGAAACGCGCGGGATGATCTCCGCCGAAGTGATCGCCGCGATGAAACCCGATGCAGTGCTGGTGAATGTCGCGCGCGCCGATATCGTCGATCAGGATGCGCTGATCGGCGCGCTGCACGGAGGCAGGCTGGGCGGGGCGATCCTCGACCTCACCGATCCCGAGCCACTGCCGCCAAGCCACCCGCTATGGGATGCGCCGGGCGCGCATATCACCATGCATGCAGCCGGCCTGCCGACAAAGTCCAACCAGGCAATGGCGGCCAAGCGTTTCCTCGAAAACTGCGCCCGCTGGAAACGCGGCGAACCACTGATCAGCGCGGTGGATCTCGCGCGCGGCTATTAGTTCCTGACTCGACCGGGCGGCTCTGGTAAGGCTCCGCGCCAGGGCAACAGCCCGTGGTCGCAAAATCACCCGTGAAAGGTCCTTTGGGGAAGGGGCCTGCGGGCGCGTGGGGGGAATTGCGATCATGGCCGAATCCGGCAAGCAGAAAGCTTCGGACCTGTTCATCCAGTGCCTGGAGGAAGAGGGCTGCGAATATATCTTCGGCGTGCCGGGGGAAGAAAATCTCGACTTCCTCGATTCGCTTTCCCGTTCAGACAAGATCAGGCTGATCCTGACCCGGCATGAGCAGGGCGCGGGCTTCATGGCGGCGACCTATGGGCGTCACACGGGGAAGACGGGCGTCTGCATCGCGACGCTTGGGCCGGGCGCGACCAATTTCGTGACCGCTGCGGCCTATGCGCAATTGGGCGGCATGCCGATGATGATGATCACCGGGCAGAAGCCGATCAAGAAATCGAAGCAGGGCCGCTTCCAGATCCTCGACGTGGTCGCGATGATGGACCCGATCACGAAATACACGCACCAGCTGGCGGCGGGCGACAATATCCCCAGCCGCGTGCGAGAGGCCTATCGCCTTGCCGAGGAGGAAAAGCCCGGCGCGGTCCATCTCGAACTGCCCGAGGATATTGCCGACGAGCATACCGATGCGAAGCCGATCCCGCGCTCGACAGCGCGCCGTCCCTCTGCCGAGCCCAAGGCGGTGCGGCAGGCGGTGGAAGCGATCGAGAAGGCCAAGGCGCCGATCCTCGTCATCGGCGCGGGCGCCAACCGCAAGATGACCGGGCGCATGCTCCTCCAGTTCGTTGAGAAGACCGGCATCCCCTTCCTCACCACGCAGATGGGCAAGGGCGTGATCGACGAGCGGCACCCGCTCTTCCTCGGCTGTGCCGCCCTATCCGCTGGAGACTTCGTCCACCGCGCGGTGGAGGATGCCGATTGCATCATCAATGTCGGCCATGACGTGATCGAAAAGCCGCCTTTCTTCATGAAAGCGGGCGGGCCTTGCGTAATCCATGTCTCGACCAAGACGGCGGAAGTAGATCCGGTCTATTTCCCGCAGATCGAGGTGATCGGCGACATCGCCAATGCCATCTGGCAGATCAAGGAAGACATCGCCCCGAACCGGTCATGGAATTTCGACCACATGCTCGCCTATCGCAAGGCGGAGGTCGCGCATACGGAGGGCCTCGCCGCAGACGGGCGCTTCCCGATCTTCCCGCCGCATCTCGTTGCGCAGGTGCGCGAGACGATGCCGCATGACGGGATCATCTGCCTCGACAATGGCGTCTACAAGATCTGGTTCGCGCGCGGCTACACCGCCTACCTTCCCAACACCGTGCTGCTCGACAATGCGCTCGCCACCATGGGCGCGGGGCTGCCCAGCGCGATGATGAGCGCCATGCTCTATCCCGACCGCAAGGTGATGGCGATCTGCGGCGATGGCGGCTTCATGATGAACGACCAGGAGATGGAGACTGCGGTTCGCCTCGGCCTCAACCTGACCGTGCTGATCCTGCGCGACGATGCATACGGCATGATCCGCTGGAAGCAGGCCAATATGGGCTTTGCGGATTTCGGCCTCACCTATGGCAATCCCGATTTCGTGAAGTTTGCGGAGAGCTTCGGGGCGCATGGGCACCGGGTGGAAAGTAGCGATCATTTGCGCGAGGTTCTTGCCCATTGCCGCGATACACCAGGCGTGCATCTTATTGATTGTCCGGTTGATTATTCGGAGAACGACCAGATCCTGAATGTCGATATCAAGCGGCTTTCCAAGGAGCTATAAGATAGCTCGTCACCCCCGCGCAGGCGGGGGTCCAGCTGGATTCCCGCCTTCGCGGGAATGACGAAGAGGAGAATCCGTTGGTCAAGCTGAAAGACACCTACCCGCTCTACCTCAACAACAAGGCGGTGCAGCCCAACACCGATCTTGCGGTGACGGACAAATATACCGGCGAAGTCGCCTTCCGCACCGCGCTCGCGACGCCCGACGTGATTGAGGAGGCGATTGCCGGGGCTGCGCGCGCGGCGGAGCCGATGGCGCGGCTTGCAAGCTATGAGAAACAGGATGTGCTCAACCACTGCGTGTCGCGGTTCAAGGAGCGGCAGGAGGAGCTGGCCTATGCATTGTGCATCGAGGCGGGCAAGCCGATCAAGGATGCGGAAGGCGAAGTCAGCCGCCTGATCGACACGTTCCGCATCGCGGCCGAGGAAGCGGTGCGCAATTATGGCGAGGTCCAGCCGCTCGATATCTCCGCGCGCGCCAAGGGTTATATGGGCATGTGGAAGCGCGTGCCGATCGGGCCGTGCAGCTTCATCTCGCCCTTCAACTTCCCGCTCAACCTCGCCGCGCACAAGATCGCGCCGGCCATCGCGGTGGGCTGCCCCTTCGTGATGAAGCCCGCCAGCATGACACCGCTGGGCGCGATCATCATGGGCGAGGTGCTGGCGGAGTGCGATATCCTGCCCGAAGGTGCCTTCTCGATCCTGCCCGCCAGCCGCGACGGGGCGGATCTGTTCACCACCGACGAGCGGCTGAAGCTATTGAGTTTCACCGGCTCGCCCGGCGTGGGCTGGGCGCTGAAGGCCAAGGCGGGGAAGAAGCCCGTCGTGCTCGAACTGGGCGGCAATGCGGCGGTGGTCGTGGACAAGGATGCCGATCTCGACCACGCGGTGGAGCGGATCATTTTCGGTGCCTTCTACCAGAGCGGGCAGAGCTGCATCGGCGTGCAGCGGATCATCATTCACGCCGATATTTATGACCGGTTCAAGGACATGCTCGTCGCGAAGACGAAGACGCTGAAGGCTGGCGATCCCAAGGACCGCGAGACCTTCATCGGCCCGATGATCTCCGTGAAAGAGGCGCAGCGCCTCAAAGGCTGGATCGACGATGCGGTAGCGGCGGGTGCCAAGCTGCTCTGCGGCGGCGGGCTGGAAGGCGCGATGCTGGAGGCGACGCTGCTCGAGGGCGTAGGGCGCGAATGCGATGCCAGCAAGGAGGAGGCTTTCGGCCCGCTCGCGAACCTGTCGAAGTTCTCCGATTGGGACGAGGCGCTGGAGCAGGTGAACGACAGCAAGTTCGGCCTGCAGGCGGGCATCTTCACAAGCGACATCCACAAGGTGCTGGAGGCGTGGGACGTGCTCGACGTGGGCGGCGTGGTGGTGAACGATGTGTCGTCCTACCGCGTGGACAATATGCCCTATGGCGGCGTGAAAGATTCAGGCCTCGGCCGTGAAGGCATCCGCTTCGCCATGGAGGATATGAGCGAGATCCGGAACCTGGTGATCAGGAGGGTCTAGGGGCTTTCGTCATTGCGAGGAGGCCCGAACATGTTTCGGGCGACGCGGCAATCCAGGGCGGTCGGTTACTGCCCTGGATTGCGTCGCTTCGCTCGCAATGACGGGGAGGGTCGTCACCCCTCTTCCAGCAGCAGCAGTTCGCAGCGGACCTGCAACCGGGGCGGCTCCATCCGGTGATCGACTTCCGTCACCGCCGCATCGGCCACGATATGGCCGGGAATGGAGAATTCGTGTTCGGGCAGGAAGGCGATGAAGCATTCGCCCGCCGCGATCGCGTCACTGCCTTCGAACAGCATGTCCACTTGGTGGCGGGTACCCGCGAAGGTGATGCTGGCCCAGCTACGCTCACTGTGGCGCGCCACGCGGCCGCGCCCTTCGCCCAGCTGTTTCAGCGTATCGAGCAGCTTCTCACCCAGCGTGCGGCGACGGCGTTTGCGCGCGGGCGGCGCCGCGTCGGCAGCCGGCGTTTGCGGAGGGACAGGGGCTGATTTGACCTCAATAAGCATGCGTACGCTCCCGATATTCGTTCATGAAATGTTCCACCTTTTTTTCCATCGTAGTGCGCGGCGTACGGCCATTCCGCAGGTCCAGCACGAAGCGCGGGTCCTTGGTGGCCAGGCGGCCGAACTTGGTTGCTGGCATTCCTGTTCGGCGCAGGAAAACTTCGATTTTTCGGATCAGCACTGCGACTCCTCTCTGATCTCTATTCGGTGGTTCGGACGGCGACTCGTCCGATGTCCAATTGCTGTCCCACGAAATCCTACTTGTCTAGGAAAAATCCTTCACCTATAGGAATTTTGGTAAGCATACGGAGGTGAACTGCGATGGATCCGCGCCAGAGACTGTCAGAGCTGGTTCGCGAAAAGGGGACGAGTCTCGCCTCGCTCTCGCGTATGTTGGGGCGTAACACCACGTATTTGCAGCAATATATCTCCAAGGGGAGTCCGCGTAAGCTGGAGGAGGATGATCGGCGAAAGCTGGCGCGATTCTTCGGGGTGCCGGAGACCGAACTCGGTGCATCGCAGGAAAAATCCTATGAAGCGGAGCGCGACTGGGTCGAAGTGCCCCGCCTTTCGGTTGAGGCATCAGCCGGGCCGGGGGCTTCCAATGCGGCAGAGCAAGCCTTCGATTCCTTCCGCTTCTCGCGCCGCTGGCTACGTGAGCAGGGCTTGCGGCCGGGAAGCCTTTCCGCTGTGCGCGTCATCGGCGATTCGATGGAACCATTGCTGCGCGAAGGCGACGATCTCCTCGTCGACATGAGCGACAGGCCGTTCCGGGACGGCATCTTCGTCGTGCGGCTCGACGACAGCCTGCTGGTCAAGCGTGTCACCTCGCAGGGTGGGGGGCGTTTCTCGCTGCTCAGCCAGAACCTCTCCTACCCGCCGCTATCCGTGCAGGGGGAGCAGATCGAGCTGGTCGGCCGCGTCGTGTGGAAGAGCGGGAAGTTGTAATTGCGGCACGGCATGGCCACACAGGGGATATGACCGCCGCCACCGAAGCGCCGCTGCGCGCCGCCATAATTCCCGTCACCGCTTTCGAGCAGAATTGCTCACTCGTCTGGTGCTCGAAGACCAAGCGCGGCGCGCTGGTCGATCCGGGCGGCGATCTCGACAAGCTGAAGGATGCCATCGCGCGCTCGGGCGTCACGGTGGAAAAGATCCTGCTCACCCACGGCCATGCCGATCATTGCGGGCAGGCTGGCATGCTGGCCAAGGAACTCGGCCTGCCGATCGAAGGGCCGCATGAGGATGACCGCTTCTGGATCAGCCGGCTGGAGGATGACGGCCCGCGCTTCCAGATGCATTGCGAGATCTTCGAACCCGACCGCTGGCTGAAGGATGGCGACACCGTCTCCTTCGGCGAGGTGGAGATGGAAGTGATCCATTGCCCCGGCCACACGCCCGGCCATGTCGTCTTCTTCCATCGCCCGACCAAGTTCGCTTTCGTCGGTGACGTGCTTTTCGCAGGGTCGATCGGCCGCACCGACTTTCCGATGGGGAACCATCAGGACCTGCTCGATGCGATCACCGGCAAGCTCTGGCCGCTGGGAGACGAGGTTACCTTCGTCCCCGGCCACGGCCAGCCGAGCACTTTCGGCCAGGAGCGCAAGACCAACGCCTTCGTCAGCGACGCGGCATTGGCCCGCGGCTGAGCCTGATTATACAGCCCGGAAGGCCACCAGCACGGCCGCGATCGCCCAGCCGAGCATGATCGGCAGCGTCAGTACCATGCCGATCATGCGCGGCCGCGACACTTCCTCGCTATCCATGCCGATGCCATGAAGCACGCGGCCGATGAGGAAGGCGAGGGCGGACAGGCCCAGCGTCCAGCCGCCCAGGCCGCCCATTTCCAGCAGACCGATCAGGATCAGCGCCAGCGGCGTGTATTCGACGAAATTGGCCTGTGCGCGCATGCGCCGCATCAGCAGCGGGCTGCCACCATCGCCATGGACGATCTTCTCTTTGCCGCGCACTGACCCGCAGCGCGCGGAAAGCCAGATGGCGATCAGCGTGGCTGCTGCTGCCGAAAGCAGCGTGATATGCAATTCGTGCATGCTTATCCTTCCCTCATGTCCTGTGCGGTTGATAGAGGCGGAGAACATGGCTTGCAACGGATCGAGAATCCTCTATAGCGCGCGCCTTCGCCGCATCCTTTGGCACCCGATGCCGCGCTTGCGCGGTGGCGGTGCTTGCCCTAGGGCGGCTACCAACAATTTTGATCTCAAGGAACAGGTGCCGCAATGGCTGTCCCTAAAAGAAAAGTTTCGCCGCATCGTCGTGGCAATCGTCGGGCCCATGATTCGCTGAAGGTGGAGGCATTCCATGAATGCTCCAACTGCGGCGAGTTGAAGCGTCCGCATAATCTGTGCACGGCGTGCGGTCATTATAATGGCCGCCAGGTTCTCGAGCCCAAGGGCCTTTAAGCCTAAAGTTCTGGGGGATTTGCGCTTATGAGCCTGCCGCGTATCGCTATCGATGCGATGGGCGGCGATGAAGGCGTGCGCGTGATGATCTCGGGCGCGGCGCTTGCTCGCCGTCGTCATGAGCAATTCAAGTTCCTGCTGGTGGGTGACGAGGCGCGGATCAAGGCCGCGCTGGCAGAGCACCCCGGCATGGCAGGCGCATCCGAAATCCTGCATTGCGAGGATGTCGTCGGCGGCGAAGAGCGGCCGACGCAGGCCTTGCGCCGCGCCAAGACCACCAGCATGGGCCTTGCCATCAACGCCGTGAAAACCGGCGATTGCGGCGCTGCGGTCAGTGCCGGCAATACTGGCGCGCTGATGGCCATGAGCAAGCTGGCCCTGCGCACCATGCCCGGAATCGACCGGCCCGCGCTGGCGGCGCTGATCCCCTCTCTTGGGGACAATGACGTTGTCATGCTCGACCTTGGCGCGAATACCGAATGCGATGCCCGCAACCTGGTACAATTTGCCATCATGGGCGCTGCTTATTCGCGCATCGTCACCGGCAAGGACGCACCGCGTGTACGGCTGCTCAATATCGGTACCGAGGACATCAAGGGCACCGGAGACATTCAGGATGCCGCAGCCTTGCTGCGTGAGGCGACCGGCCTGTCGATGCAGTTCGAGGGCTTCGTCGAGGCCGACAAGATCAGCCGCGGCGAAGTGGATGTCGTCGTGACCGACGGCTTCTCCGGCAATATCGCGCTGAAGGCGATCGAGGGATCGGCGCGCTTCGTGACCGACCTGCTCAAGAATGCCTTTGCCAGTTCGCTGCGCTCCAAGATCGGCTTCCTGGTTTCGCGCCCGGCGACCGAGCTGTTGAAGCACCATCTCGATCCCAACAACCACAATGGCGGGGTATTCCTCGGCCTTAACGGTGTGGTGGTGAAGTCGCATGGCAGCGCCAATATGCAGGGTGTGGCCAATGCGGTGGAAGTCACCGCCCGGCTGCTGGAGGAAGACCTGACCGACCGCATTGTCGCGGACCTGGCCGAACTGGGCGAGGATCGCCTGCGCGACAATGGAGCCGCGGCCAAGTGATCCGTTCCGTCTTCAAGGGCTGCGGATCGGCGCTGCCGGCCAATTGCGTCAGCAATGACGAGCTCGCAAAGCGCGTCGACACCAGCGACGAGTGGATCCGCGAACGCACCGGCATTACCCAGCGCTATATCGCCGGAGAGGGCGAGACGACGGCGACGCTGGCGACCGAGGCCGCGCGCCGCGCGTTGGAAGATGCGGGCATGACGATTGGCGAGATCGACCTGATTGTGCTCGCTACTGCTACGCCTGACGTCACTTTCCCCGCCACCGCCACCATCGTGCAGAAGGAACTGGGCGGCGCGGGCTTCCCTGCTTTCGACGTGGCCGCAGTGTGCTCCGGCTTCCTTTATGCGCTGGGCACCGCTGACTCGATGATCCGCTCGGGCATGAGCAAGAACGCGCTGGTGATCGGTGCCGAGACCATGAGCCGCATTCTCGACTGGGAAGACCGGGCAACCTGCGTGCTGTTCGGCGATGGCGCCGGTGCCTTCGTCATCAGTGCCGAGGATCTGCCCGACGACAGCGACAAAGGCGTGCTCGCCACACAGCTGCATGCCGATGGGGAGCACAAGGACCTGCTCTATGTCGATGGCGGGCCGTCCTCCACCGGTACTGTCGGCCATTTGCGGATGCGGGGGCGCGAGGTGTTCCGTCATGCGGTGACAAATCTTGCGCAGGTTCTCTCTGATGTGATTGAAAAGGCGGGGTTTACTGCCACGCAGGTCGATTGGGTGGTGCCGCATCAGGCCAATCTGCGCATCCTCGATGCAACCGCGCGAAAGCTGGGCCTGCCGATGGACAAGGTGGTGGTGACGGTGGACAAGCACGCCAACACTTCTGCTGCCTCGGTGCCCCTGGCCTTCGACGTCGCCTGGCGCGACGGGCGCATCAAGCGTGGAGACCTTGTGCTGCTGGAGGCTATGGGCGGCGGCTTCACCTGGGGCGCCAGCCTGTTGCGCGTATAGGATAATTCGGGGGGTTTGTGCCCGCCGTAACCTTGCCAAGTGCCGGACAAAGCTGCATTGTTGCGGCGGGTCGCGCTTGAAAAGGAGAAGGGACGCATGGATTCGATGCGATCCGTCGGAACGCTGACCCGCGCCGATCTTGCTGAAACGATCAATCGCAAAATGGGATTTCCCCGCTCGGAAAGCCTCGACCTCGTCGAAGCGATCCTGGCCAAGATGTGCGACGCCATGGCCGATGGCGAGAATGTGAAGATTTCCGGCTTCGGCAGCTTCGTATTGCGCGACAAGAAGGAGCGTATCGGCCGCAATCCCAAGACCGGCGTCGAAGTGCCGATCACGCCGCGCCGCGTGATGACTTTTCGCGCGAGCCAGAAGCTGAAAGACAGGATCGCCAAGGCATCGTGACAAAAATGACCCCCGCATTTCCATTCGACGACGGCAAGGATGCCGATGCCATGCGCACTATCGGCGAAGTGGCGCGGGGGCTGGGCATCAAGCAGCACATCCTGCGCTATTGGGAGCAGCAGTTTCCGATGCTGCAGCCGCTGAAGCGCAGCGGCGGCAGGCGGCTCTACCGCCCGTCGGATGTGGAGCTGGTCGCGCGGATCGACGCGCTGATCAATCGCGAAGGCTACACGCTGAAGGGCGCAAAGCAGGTGCTGCAATCGGCGGGCTCGGCTGGGGCCGAGCCTGCTGCGCGCGAAGCTTCGCCAGCTCCAGCGCAAGCAGTGGGCAAGGGGCTGGACATCCTCCCTCAGCTCAAGGCTTTGCGCGCGCGCCTGTCGGCCGCGATCGAAGCGGCCTGATCGAACGGAATACCGTACTTTGGGAATATAGGGGCAGCCCGCCGCCGCTTCGTCAATTCACGCGTTCGGGCCCCAGTTCGGGATCGAGGTCGCGTGGGCGGGCAAAGTGGACGAGCTTGCCGCAGCCCGGTTCGCAATCGGCCCAGTCATCGATATCGAGCTCGAACACGGCGAAGGCGGCGGTGGGGAATTTCTCCATCACCTCTTCGAACAGCGCGTTTTCCTTTTCCGCCGGGACCAGCTGAAGTGCCAGTTCCTGCAGGCCGGGATTATGTGCCGCCAGCAGCAACGCGCGGGCATCGCCGCCATGTTCACGCAGCAGGCGGATCAGCGTGGCCGCATCGCCCATATAGGCATCGGTGGCATAGGTGATCGGCAGGCCCAGGCCCGATGCCTCCAGCGTGCATTTCACCCGCTCGGCGGGACTGGCGACGATCGCGTCCCACTTCACACCGTGATCGCTGATATGCGCGCCCATCAGGCCGGCGCCCTTGCGCCCACGATCGTTCAGGCCGCGGTCGAAATCGCGCAGCGACAGATCGTCCCAATCCGACTTCGCATGTCTGAGCAGGCCGAGCAGTTTCACCGCGTGTTATTCTCCCTGCGCCCCAAGCGCGTCCCTTTCATTTATCACAACACCGGCAGCGACGCGATGTAAAGCCTCCTCCAGCGTCAATCGTGTGACAGGCGTGCCCGCCGGGAAGGCGGAGAGCAGGCGCGAGGGGAAGGCGGGGGACAGTACGATGAAGTGGCCGCTATCCTGCTTGCTGCGGATCAGCCGCCCGAAGGCCTGTGCCAGACGCGCGCGGATGATGCGGTCGTCATAGGTGGAGCCACCGCCTGCCGCACGGCGGGCGCGGTGGAGGATGCTCGGCTTAGGCCAGGGCACCTGCTCCATCACCACGCAGCGCAGCGAATGGCCGGGCACGTCCACCCCGTCGCGCAAGGCATCGGTGCCGAGCAGGCTCGCATGCGGATCGTCGCGGAAGATATCCACCAGCGTGCCGGTATCGATCGGATCGACATGCTGGGCGAAGAGCGGCAGCCCAGCGCGCGCCAGCCGGTCGGCAATGCGGCCATGCACTGCGCGCAGGCGGCGGATCGCCGTGAACAGGCCCAGTACGCCGCCGCCCGATGCCTCGACAATGCGGGCATAGGCTCCCGCGAGGCCGGCGAGGTCGCCCTTCTTCACATCGGTGACGATCAGCACCTCGGCACGGGAGGCGTAATCGAAGGGGCTTTCGGCCTGCACCTTCTGCGGCGCCGTATCGATATAGGCCGCGCCGGATCGCGCGATGGCGCTGTTCCAGTCCTCACCCTCAGTCCCACGGTCGCAGAGCGTGGCGCTGGTCAGCATCACGCCATGCGCGCCTTCGAGCACGGTCTGCGCAAATGGCTTCATCGGGTCGAGGAAATGGCGGTGGATGCCGATATCATATTCGCGTGCGTCGGAGCGGTCGACCGCCAGCCAATCGACGAAATCGGGATTGGCCGGGCCGCCGAGCCGCTCCAGCAAAGCCTCCCACGCCGCGAGCATCTCGATCCGCCAGGCGAGCGAATGACGCGCCCCTTCCAGCCGCGCGCGGCCCTGAGAATCGAGCCAGTCGGGCGCATCCTCCTGCACCGCTTCCAGCCGGACGCCGAGGCGGATGAGCGGCTGGCGAATCTCGGCCAGCGCCATGGCGGCCGCCTGTGCACGTTCGACGAAATCGCCTTCGAGCTGTGCGGCCTCGGTCTCGATGCCATAGCCTGCTTCCTGCCCTCCGCTTTCATCGCGCGCATAGGTGAGCGACCGGACCGCTGCGAGCAATTCCTCAACCGGACCTGAGGGTTCGCCATCGGCCAGCCTTTGCAGCCAGCCGCCGCCAGGCAAAGCCTCCGCCGCATGGCAAGCCGCGGAAATTGCCTTGCCGCCTTGTTCATCATAGCTCGACACATCCGCGAGCCGCGCGGCGAGGCCCCTTCGGCGGCCCTTCGACCCGCGTTCTGGTCCCAGTAGCCAGCGCTTCAATTCGATCGCCTCCATACCGGTCAGCGCGGCGGAGAAAGTCGAATCGGCGGCCTCGAAAACGTGGTGGCCTTCGTCGAAAATGATGCGGGCGGGGCGCTGCGCATGGTCGCGTCCGCGCGCGGCATTGACCATCACCAGCGCATGGTTGGCGATGACGAGGTCTGCCTGCGCGCTGGCGCGGCTTGCATGTTCGATGAAGCATTTGCGGTAATGCGGGCAGCCGGCATAGACGCATTCGCCGCGCTGATCGGTCAGCGAACGGATAGCACGGCTGCGGAACAAGGTGCCGAGCCAGCCGGGCAGGTCGCCACCGATCATGTCGCCATCGCGGCTATAGGCGGCCCAGCGCGCCACCAGCTGCGCCAGTACCGCCGCGCGCCCGCCGAATCCGCCTTGCAAGGCGTCTTCCAGATTGAGCAGGCAGAGATAGTTCTCGCGCCCCTTGCGGATTACCACCGGGCGCGAGCCGTCGGGCCGTTCCTCCGGCCAGGCGCGTGCGCTTTCGCTGCGCAGCTGGCGTTGCAGGTTCTTGGTAAAGGTGGAGACCCAGACCGTGCCGCCCGAAGCCTTGGCCCAGAGCGAGGCGGGGGCAAGGTAGCCGAGCGTCTTGCCGATGCCCGTGCCCGCCTGCGCCAGCAGCATATGCGGCGCCTCCCGCCGCGTGCGCGGGGCGAAGATGCCTGCCACCGCACTGGAGTAATCGCGCTGGCCCTGCCGTTTTTCGGCGCCTTCGCCGGTCAGCCGCGCCAGCTGCGCCTGCACATCGCCATCATCGAGCGTGACTTGCGCGGGCTGGGGCCGCTCGCCGCTTTCTTCCCATTCGGGCAGGCGGGAGAACAGCCACTTCTCCGCCCGTTCCGGCTGGCGGATATGCGGCGCGATCACGCCCGCCCATGGCCAGCGCAGCCGGGCGAGCGATTGCAGTGCGCTCCACGCGCCCTCACGCTCGGGCCACTCGGGGCTTTCGCAGGTTTCCAGCAATGCGCCCGCAGCCTCCTGCAGGAAGCGCGGCACGTCATCGCCATCGGCTGGCTCCTCCAACCCCAACGCATGGGCGAGGCCCTTGGCGGTGGGCACGCAGAAGCGCGCCGGGTGGACGAAGGCGAACAGCTCCAGCAGGTCGAGGCCCGAGAGGTCGGGGTAGCCGAGCCGCGTCGCCACCAGCGGCGCGTTGACCATCAGCAGCGGCGTATCGGCCGCGGCCATTACCGCCTCTCCCTTGCCCAGCGCGCGGGTGGCGCCATTGGCGGCGCGCAGCCAGCATCCGGCATGGCTGGCATGGAGCGCGGGAAGAGGTAGTGCGGGCATGAGCGGGACCATGGGCAGCGCGGAACGAAAAGTAAACGCGCGGTGCCGGCTCATCCCAAACGAAAGGGGCGGCACCCTGCGGCACCGCCCCTTTTCAATATTGGCGCGGCGGGATCAGGTGCGGGGCACGCAGCTCCAGCTGTCCGGATCATTGGCATCGCCTTCGCCTTCGAAGCGGGCGACATTGGGCCATGCACAATGCGGGCGGGTGATCGAGCCATCCAGCTTGGAGCCGATCAGCCGTTCGGGGGCGGTGCCGCTTTCCACCCAGTCATCCATGGCGGCGACATAATCGACCATGTCCGCGCCGGGGCCGCCCGCGCAATGGCCCACTCCGGGCAGGGTGAAATAGCGGAACTGGCTGGCGGCGGCGGGATTCCCGCTCATGACCGCTTCGGCATATTCGTTCGATCCGACCGGGCTGGGACCGGGATCGCTCTCGCCATGCCACAGCATCAGCCGTCCGCCATTGGCGAAGAACTCGCTGAGGTCGGCATTCTTCGCCTCATACATTTCCGCGAAGTCGCTACCACGCACGCCGAGGTAGTTGGCATCGTTGAAGTTGCCGAGCTTGACGCGGTTGTTCTCGCCGAAGAACAGCGGGAACAGGTTGGCGAGCCCGCCGCCGCCGGTGGGATCGTTGCCGGTCCCGTCAGTGCCGACGAAGAAGGCCCAGCCGGCCTCTCCACCCCTGCGCATCGGGTGCATCATCCAGCTGCCGTCCGAAGCGCGGCGGCCGTCATAGGCGGCCTGCATCGCGGTGACCTGGCCGCTGGAAAGGCAGGAGGCGTCCTTCGCGCCCTCGCATTGCAGGCTGGCAGGCTCCCAGCTGCAGGAGGCGGGATCGTTGACGATGCCATCCGCCAGCCCGTCCGCCGCGTCGCACAGCGCGAGGACGCTGGTCTGCACCAACTGCAGGTCTTCGGGAGTGAAACCGCCCGCACCGCCATTGGCGGCAAAGGTCTGGTTGCGGAAGACGGCGCTGGTCTGCACCTGCAAGGTATAAACGGGCGCGCCGGCTATGATCGCGTCGTAATCGGTCGGGTATCGCTGCGCTTCCATCAGCGCCATGCGGCCACCGGTGGAGCAGCCCTGGAAATAGGCGCGCTGGTGCGCCTGCCCGTAATGTGCATTGGCGAGCGCCTTGCCCGCAACGGTCATTTCGTGGATCGCGCGGTGCGAGAAGTCGGTCGCGCTTTCGGGCCGCTCGGCCACCCAGCTATTGTTCCAGACGTCGGTGCCGGCATTGCCGCCATCGGTCTGCATCGTGGCATAGCCCTTGGAGAGGCCGTCCGATGCCGATTGCAGCGTGATATTGCCGGCCCAGCCGCCACCACCCAGGCCCAGCAGCTTGCCGTTCCAGGCCTCGGGCAGGCGATAAACCACGCCGATGGTGGAGCCTTCCGCCGGGCTCAGCGTGGCGGAGACTTCGCAGAAGGCAGGCAGCTCCTCGGTCGCTTCCACCCAGTTGGTGGAGGCCCCTTCCACGCCCAGCACCGACACGTCGATCGCGGCGCAATCCTCGGCGCCAGCCATCGCCACGGCGGGAGTGTCTTCGCTGGAATTGCAGGCCGCAAGTGCAAGCGCCGTCAGGCTGACGGCAGCAAGTTTCCTCATCATCTTCTCTCCCCAAAATGAGTTTCGGCGCGGACGCTAGCTTGAGGCATGGGGGCTGCCAACCGTCTTGTGGCGGCGCCCGGCGGCGGCAAGGCATGGGCTTAGATTAAATTCACATTAAGTTGCCGCTTTGGCCCGCTCCCGCGCTGGACTGCGCAAGCCTGCGTGATAGGCTCCGCGCCAAACAATGGGAGAGGGGATTCCATGCCAAGTGAAGCATATCCCGATTTGCCGCTATTCCGTATCGACTGGACTGCGATGACGGATGCGGACATCGGAGCCAGATTGAACGCCGTTGCTGCCGAGGGGCCGAAATGTGCCTCGCGCACCGACCTGTCGCTGGCGGGCCAGACGATGCAGATCGTTTGCGACAAGGGGACGACGGGCGTTGATGGGCCTTCGCTGTCCTACCGCTTCAACACCGGCAACCGCCTGTCCTTGAGCGAGAATGCGGGCGGGGCAGTCGATGCGGGCTATGCGGCGCTCGAACTTGGCGACCTGACCTTCTTAGCCCACCTGCTGCCCGGATCGCTGCGCGGCTATGCCGTGGTGGTCGATAACCACACGCATTCGGCCACGGTCTTCGAGCTGTGGTTCGGCGGCTACAAGCGCAAGCGCGAAGTCATGCGCGAGGTCTATCAGGGCTATGTCCATGTCGATGGGCAGGCGCCGAGCGAGGTCCGCCACGAATTCAACAACCGGCTGGAAGGCGCAGGCTATTTCTGGCGCCAGGATACGGGCGCAGAGACGCTCGAATTCTACGATTCGATTGCCTACACGCACTGGGTCGAACTCAGCCGGATGGACCGCTCGCAAGGCTATTGCGCGCCTGCCGACTATATCGAGATCGGCCACGGAAAATACATCTACACCCGCACCGAATGCGAGTTTTCCGGCATGTTCACCGTCTATACGATGGACGTGAACGCGCTGAAGCAAGTCGGGCTGCGGCTGGGCTTCAACGCGGCGGACGAGCTGGAATTCTATGTCTTCCGCGGCACAGGCGAATGGCTGGGCCAGATCGCCAAGTTCGAGGATTTCGGCGTCACCGAGGGCGGGCCGATGCTGCCGCGTCCGGGGCCGGGCCAGACCGGCGAGGTGGATGCCACGGCGAAGGGTGCGCGGGCGGTCTACCGCCCGATGGAAACCTACGCCACCATGACGAAGGCAGAGGTTGATGCGATCGTTCCCGACCATACGCGCGTCTTCGCCCAACGGGTCGGCGCGGGCAGCGGGGCGACCGGCATGGCCGCCAATGTCGGCACGCCCAGCGACAAGCTGGTCGGGAAGACGGCCACGATCCGCTATGACGGCGGACCGGTGATGGATTACGAATTCACCAGCGTGGACGAACTGCGCTACCGCAAGGATGGCGGGGCCTGGACCAGCACGCGCTACCATGCATGGGAAGCCATCGACGACGTATTCCTGATGGGCCACGTGCTGCACGGCGAGCCCAACCATGACGGCCATATCACCGTCCTCGATTTCGAGGAGGGCAAGGCCACTTGCTATAACGGCTACCTCAACACGCCCTATATCGCCAATGAGGCGGGGTGCCGCCCGCTATTCGGGAAGCTGGAGGCTGAAGGCGTGCCCGATCCAGGCGTCAAACGGCACGAATTCACCGAGGACATGCTGGGCCGCTGCATCACCTACAGCTATTCGCCCGGCCTCACCTCGATGCACTTCTACTCCACGCCGAGCACGACCAGCTGGATCATCTTCACGCCGACCGGATCGGCCGGCCTGCAATGGGCGGGTTCCGGCGCGCAGATCAAGATCCGCGACGGGCTCTACTTCCTCTACTGGATCGAGGAGGCGTGTAACGGCACGCTGGGCACTATCCTGCTCAACCTGCGGACCATGCACGATATCGGCATCGGCTATCATTGCGGGACGGAGGGGCTGAGCATGAGCCCGGTCAGCGCGCTGCTGCGCCATGCCGGGCAGTTCGATCTCGATCGCTTCTATCAGCACCGGACAAGGAGTTGAGGATATGGGGGATAAGGCCATGAGCAAGACTATCGACACCACGCGCCGCTCCTTCCTCAAGGTCGGCGCACTGGTCGCGGCCCCGGCGGCGGCTATCGGCATTCCGGTCGCTGCGATGGCGGAGGATGGCAGCAAGGCCGCGCTCGCCCGCTTGCAGGATGAGCGCGCGATTGAAGCACTCAACCGTGACTTCCTGCGCGCCTTCAACCGGGGCGGGGCGAAGGACACGGCGAGCCTGTTCGCCGACCGCAAGGGCCCGGCCTTTGCGAAAGGCGTCAGCAAGCTGAGCCTCGACCTTGCCGAGGAGCCCAGGAGCTTCGCGATTGCCGAGGACGGCGCCACCGCCACGGCCCGCTACGATTGCACGGCGGAGATCGCGGACGAGCTCGCCGGAAAGGAAACCCTCGTCCAGATGGCACGCATGCAGGGGAACTCGGCCGGCAGCCAGTCGGCCCGCGTGACGCTGTCCGCGCAATACGCCAAGCGCGGCGAGGGCTGGCTGATCGCCAGCCTCGACCTCGCCTGACACCAATTTCCGAGTGGAGAGGGGGGAAGGGCGGCCTCGCGGGGCCGCCCTTTTCGTTACTGCACCAGCGGCACAGGCTCCTTGAAGGTATGCGTGATATAGGGGAAGGGAATCTCGATCCCCGCATCGTCCAGCGCCTGCTTGATCGTGAAAACGACCTCGCTCTTGGTCTCGCGCAGGTCGCGAGGGCGCGACTGAGTCCAGTAGCGGACGAGGAAGTCGATCGAGCTGGAATTGAACTCCTGCGCGAAGACGTCCACGCCCCGGTCCACGAGGATAATGTCCAGCCCCTCCACCGCCTGCTGGATCGCGGCCTTGGCGGCGGGCAGGTCCGTATCATAGGCAACACCGACTACGATCTGGTCGCGCCGCACGTCCTGGTCGGTGAGGATCTTCACCTGGTTCTTGAAGATCATCGAATTGGGCATGATCGTCAGCTCGTTGGAGAGGTGGCGCACATGCGTTTCGCGCAGGGTGATATGCTCAACCTTGCCCAGCACGCCCTCCACCTCGATCACGTCGCCGATATTCATCTTGTTGCGCAGCATGATCAGCACACCGGCGAGGAAGTTTTCGAAGATGTCCTGGAAGGCAAAGCCGATGGCTAGCGCGCCGATGCCGAGGCCGGCGATCAGTCCCGCAGGGGTGAAGCCGGGAATGGCGACAGCCGCCGCGATCAGCAGGCCGAAGATCCAGATCAGGACCCGCACCAGCGTGGCGGTGAGGTTTCGCAGATCCTCGCGCACATCGGTCTTCCCCGTGATGCGGTCGGCGATTTTCACTGCCGATTTGGCGACCAGCCAGGTGATGATGAGCACGACCAGCGCGACAGCCAGGTTGGGCAGAATCGCTACCGCCCCCATCAGCATTCCATCGATCTGCTCGCGAATAGTGGCAACGAAATCCAAGGTAATTTCCCCTGTTGTGGTTATGCGTGCGGGATGGCCTCCATGCCCTTTCGCGCTTGCGAAAAACCGTTCTTTGGGCAATGGGCGCGACCATCATGTTTGACGACGCCCTGATCTCTGCCGCCCGAACTTCCAAGGCCTGGCCCTTCCAGGAGGCCATGAAACTCGTGAAGCGTTTCAATGGTTCCAAGACGGATGCCGATGGCACTGTGGTGCCGGTACTGTTCGAGACGGGTTACGGCCCCTCCGGCCTGCCGCATATCGGCACGTTCCAGGAAGTGCTGCGCACAACTCTGGTCCGCAAGGCTTACGAGATCGTGGCGAGTGCGGACGGCACGCCCGCGCCCACGCGCCTGGTGGCTTTCAGCGACGACATGGACGGGCTGCGCAAGGTGCCCGACAATGTGCCCAACAAGGAGATGCTGACGCGTCACCTTGGCATGCCGCTCAGCCGCATTCCCGATCCCTTCGGCTCGAATGACAGCTTTGCCGGGACCAACAACCGACGCTTGCGCGAATTCCTCGACCGTTTCGGCTTCGATTACGAGTTCGTCTCTGCCAGCGAGCGCTATAATTCGGGCGGTTTCGACGATGCGCTGCGCCAGGTGCTGCGCAAGTATGACGATATCCAGGCGATCATGCTGCCGACCTTGCGCGAGGAGCGGCGCAAAACCTATTCGCCGGTCCTGCCGATCAGCGCCAGGAGCGGTATTGTGCTGCAGGTCCCGATCGAAGTCATCGATGCCGAGAACGGGATCGTCCGTTTCGAGGATGAGGGCGAGGTGGTCGAACAGTCGATCTTCGGCGGCCGGTCCAAGCTGCAATGGAAGGTCGACTGGGCCATGCGCTGGTATGCGCTGGGCGTAGATTACGAGATGTGCGGCAAGGACCTGACCGACAGCGTCACCCAGTCGGGCCGCATCGTGAAGGTGCTGGGCGGCCGCAAGCCGGAAGGCATGATCTACGAGCTGTTCCTCGACGCCAATGGGGAGAAGATATCCAAGTCCAAGGGCAACGGCCTCTCGATCGAGGAATGGCTGACCTATGGCAGCGAGGAGAGCCTCGGCCATTACCTCTTCGCCAATCCGAAGAGCGCCAAGCAGCTGCATATCGGCGTGATCCCGCGCGCGGTGGACGAATACTGGCAGTTCCGCGAACGCATTCCCGATCAGGAGTGGGACAAGCGGCTGGGCAATCCGGCGTGGAACCTGCTGCATGCCGCCGGCCATGACGAGGGGGCAGGGGATAGCCTGCCTGTCACCTACGGCCTGCTGCTGAACCTGGTCGGCGTGCTGGGTGCCGATGCGACGCACAGCCAAGTGTGGTCGTACCTCGGCAACTACATTCAGGATGCCGATCCGGATGATCATCCGGACCTCTACCGGCTGGTGGAGAAGGCGCTCGCCTACAACCGCGATTTCGTCGCGCCGACGCTGAAGAAGCGCGCGCCGGAGCCGAATGAGGCAGCAGCCTTGCGCGAGCTCGACGCCTATCTCGCCTCGGTCCCCGCCGATACGTCGGGCGAGGACTTGCAGACCGAAGTCTACGAGATCGGCAAGAAGGAAGAGTATGGCTTCGAAAACCTGCGCGACTGGTTCCGCGCGCTCTACCAGACGCTGCTCGGCAGCGACCAGGGGCCGCGCATGGGCAGCTTCATCGCGCTTTACGGGATCGAGAACAGCCGCAAGCTGATCGCCGAGGCTTTGGCGAAAGCCGCCTGAACTTCGTCATTGCGGGCGAAGCGAAGCAATCCAGTCCCTAGCTTGGCCATACGGGGCGACCGTCGGAACTGGATTGCCGCGTCGCCCCGAAACGAGTTCGGGCCTCCTCGCAATGACGGGCGGAGGCTCTAGACTGCGCTCAGTTCCACTTCTGCGCGCGGTACCACTTGGTGAAGATGTATTTGACGCCTTTCACGACCGGCCGCCCGGCATGGATCGTGTGCGGGTTGGGCAGCCCATCCTTGTCGGCATTGTTCCAAAGCAGCAGCGCACCGGGCTTGGGCTCGATCGACATCTCCAGGTCGGTGAAATCGGTTGTGCCGCCTTCCTCCACATCGTTGAGGAAGGCCATGGCGGTGTAGGCGCGCTGCCCGCCGCGGCCCATTTCGAAATCCCAATAGCTGGTATTGGGGTGGAACCAGTCATGATGCGGCTTGAATTCCTGCCCCGGCAGGTAGCGCTGCCCCTGGATCGTCTCACCCCATTCGGGATAGACCCCCATCAGGTCGTTCAGCCGGCGGTTGAGCTTCCTGATGAAAGGATCGGTCGGATCGACATCGCCCGAATAGGAGGTGCGATAACCTTCCGAATAGTCGATGTCGAAGACGGTGGAGGGCTTCGCCACGTCGTCGATCATCGCGATCAGCCGATCACATTCCTCGGGCTTGATGAAGTCTGCAACGGCATAGATCTCCGCCTTGTCGGTCGGTACCTGCCACACGGCTGGATTGGCCGCCAGCCGCTCGCGCACCTCGGCGCCCACGCGGCGCAGGCGCGGCTGGTCCTTCAGGAATTCGGGCTTCGTCTTCACTGCCATGCGGCCCTGCATATGCGGGGCGGCGGAGTATAGGCAATGCAAAACCCCCGCCCTCTTGCGAAGGCGGGGGTTCCAGTTGCCGGCCACTCTTCCGGCATCTGGCTGGAAGGGCGGTTACCAGAAGAAGTCGTAGACCACGTCGACCACTTCGCCGGTATAGATGTCCACCAGCAGCACGTCGTCGTAATAGCGCACCCAGCGATAGGGGCCGTAGACGTCGGGCAGGCGGTACTGCCAGGGATCGTTGATCCAGTAGCGGCTGCCGAAGAACAGGCTATCGACGTAGAAGCCGATGCTCAGGCGGCGATAGCTGTAGTTCCGGTAGGGAGCGTAGTAGCGGCCCAGGCGGTAGTGGCTGCGATTGGAATAGCGGTAGCGATTCCAGTTGTAGCGGTTGTTGTCGCGCCAGCGGCGGTCCCACCGGCGATAGTCCCGGCGGCCATCGCGATACCCGTCGCGATAGGAGCCATTGCGGTCACGGTCGCGATAGTCACGGTTCCGGTCGCGATCGCGATAGTCCCGGTTGCGGTCCCGGTCACGGTAGTCGCGATCCCGGTCGCGGCGGTTGTCGCGGCGCTCGGCACGGTCGATCGCGCGGCTGTCGGTCGCACCTAGGCGCTCGCCCCAGTTGTGCGGACGGTCGTTGCTCCTAGCGCGGTCGCCATCACGCGACCCATCGCGTTGCGCGACCGCGCGGTTGTCCTCGCGACGATCCTGTCGCGCATCGCGGCGGACCTCCGCGGCACGGCGGTCGCCCTGACGCTCGATCCGCTGGGCGCGGCGTTCGGTGTTGCGGTCGATCTGGCGGGCGGCGCGCTGCTCGCCCTCGCTAGCGGCCCGCGCTGCGGCGCGGTCACCGCGATTCTCGACGCGCTCGGCACGCCGTTCGCTGCGGCGTTCGACCTGGCGCGCCTCGCGGCGGGCTTCGCGCATCTGGCTGCGATCGGAGTCATTGCTGCGGCGGTTCTGGCGCGTTTCGTTGCGAGCGCGGTCGCCGCGATTGCCGCGGTTCTCGCGATCACTGCGCTGCTGTTCAGCGGCCGTGTCCGCACTGGCGGCAGCCTGCGCGGGGAGGGCGGGGGTTGCCAGCGCGATGGCCAATGCGGCCAAACCACTGGTCTTCATGAGTTTGGAGATGGTCATATCGGCGTCCTCTAGTCTGAATGCCGCCGAGTGGCATGCGGCCCGTGTGATCCCCGTTCTACCGATTCGCCCTGACCGTTAACTGAACCGGTGTGTTAGCTTAACGTTCATCTTGGCAACTCGTTACATGAACAACTTTCATCGCTCCATTCGTCGCAGCTCGGGCACGGCTGGAACACATGGAACACTGTCCTGATTGGATAAAATCCCCCCACGCCACGCGGAGGCGCGACCCGAACGCTGCGCGGGTTGCCGGAAGGGGTGCGAAAGCAAGCCATCCCGCCCCGATGCGCCCGCACAGGCGCTGTAGGAAAGCCGCCCGCCGCTCGCCGCAAAAACGGCTCATCGCAACCCACGCTCCGGTTACCCGTGCATTAACCATGTTGCGGGAACCGTTAATAAGGAGGCAAGGTTGCCCCCATCAGTCGCGGCTCCACAGGCGCCTCGTGCGGCTAACAATATCGCAGCCGGTCGTATCGGACCGGCACAGGGACAGGAATTCAGGCTGCCACACGCCATCACCGATGGCAGGCATGGGTTGAGAGACAGGCCATGCCACCGGCTGCCGCCATGTGAAGGAGTAGATTATGCGATTCATTTCCGGGACGATGACAGCAGTAGCCCCCATTGCCCTCGCAGCAGCGATGGCGATCCCCGCAACTTCAGGTTCGGCACAGGAACTGGCATCGGTGCAGGATGACACCCGCATCACCATTGAAGGCCAGGTGCCCGCCGACCTGACCGGCATGGCAGAAGGCCCCGAAGTCGAAGGCTTCATCTCCATGCGCCGCGGCAGCGGCATGCAGGTGACGACGGCCGACGGTTCCAACACCACGGTCCACATTTCGCCCGCGACCGAAATCCGCCAGCGCAGCGGCCTCTTCGGTATCAACCGCACCGAATTCGGCCCCGATGCGCTGATGAACGGCCTGCCGGTCACGGTGAAGACGGTCGAGTGGGGCGGCAACCTCGTCGCCAGCCAGGTCCGCTTCAACGATGAAGACCTGGAGACCGCCAATATCGTGCGCAACGGCACGGGCCAGCAGTTCGCCGAACATGGCGAGCTGATCGAGGAGAACGCCGCCGCCACCGAGGCCCTGCGTGGCCGCGTGGGCGACATCGACCAGTACAACCTCAAGGGAACCACCAACGTCTATTTCGACACCGGCAAGTGGAACCTTGCCCCGGGCGCCCAGCAGGAACTCTGCGCCGCCGCCGCACAGGCCAATGGCATGGACAACGCCCTGCTGCTGGTGGTCGGCTACACCGATTCCGTGGGCGACCAGGACTACAACCAGACCCTGAGCGAACGCCGCGCGGGCCGCGTGGTCAACTTCCTGCAGCAGGAATGCGATTGGCAACCCTGGCGCATGCTGACCCCCACCGGCATGGCCGAGGCCGACCCGATGGCGGACAACACCACCCCCGCCGGCCGCGCGCAGAACCGCCGCGTCTCGGTGAACATCCTCGTCAGCAAGGCTGTCGACGGGATCTGATTTCGGCTTGATGCTGAACAAGGGGGCGGGCCGTAAGGTCCGCCCCTTTTTTGTGTGCAGAGCATCCGTCCCGTAACCATTCGTCATTCCCGCGAAGGCGGGAATCTCGGGTGGGTCAGCGCTTCAATTGCTGGGCCATGTAGACCCATCCTCCCGTTCGCCGTGTGCTTGTCGAGGGGCAAACGACCCCCGGGCGCACCGCTCGCATGGTTGTTCTGCGCCGCAGGCGTTGCTGGTTTTTGGCGCTCACAGAGGCACAAAGGCGTAAAGGGGTTGCAGGACACCTCTGTGTCTTTGTGAGCGTATAAGATGCGGAGAACTGCCGGGGAAACCGCTTCGCCAGAGGAAAGGACTTGAACTAGGTATACTGTCTCCGGAATTCCCGTTCGTGCTGAGCTTGTCGAAGCACCGTTCTTGTTTCAGCGATGCCTCGAAAGGAATAGCGGCCCTTCGACAAGCTCAGGGCGAACGGAGGAGAGCTTGGCGCAAGGCGGCCCCTACCGCCGCACGAACCTGTCCAGCCCCTCGGCCGCCACCTCGCTCTGCTCGATCCGATCCACCCGCGCGGCAGGCGGGCCATCATGCATCAGCGCAATCATCGCGCCGACCGCCTGCGCCTCTCCCTCCAGATGCGCCTCGACCGTCCCGTCCGGCAAATTCCGCACCCATCCCGCAAGGCCGAGTTCGCGCGCGGTGCGCACCGTCCAGTCCCGGTAGAACACACCATGCACGCGGCCGTGGATGATGAGGTGGGTGGCGGGCATTTCGCTTGCTAGTCCGGACGTCTGATGCGCGCGAACTCTTCCCGATAAGGTTTAGCCAGCTTTGAGAACTTTTCCGCGATTTCAATTGGTCTGTTCAACTTCGCTTTATCAACGTTCAGTCTCTGCAAACTGAGAACGATAGAGAAAGCTGTCAGGAAGAGGGCGTCGGTCATCTGACGGCAGTAGTGCGTGTCTTCCAGCGCCTCCAGTTCGGCCCCGCGAATCATTCGATCCCAAAGGAGGTCATAGTACTTCGAAGAGACGTGGGTGATCTCACTTTGAAGGCCGTAGCTGTGGAGCATCGCGTCGAGACCTGCCACAGGCTCCGTCGTTTCTGACTCATCCATCAACTTTCTTACAAGCTCGGGAAGCGACCATTGATGGTCTAAGCTACGCCGCCGCTGCTTGTTGGATGCGGGCTCGATGGAAAACCATTCCGGGTTCTGCAGATCCGCAAAGATCGAGTGATCCTCGCTGCCCTCCGCCATTAGCTCTTGGGCCATCGCTGCTTTGAGCGCAGTCTTACGGTCAGAAGAGGCCTGCAATTCAACCCAAAACTGTTCTAACAGCGCATCGACATCTTTCCTGCGGGCAAACGTTAGACATTTGACAACCGCCTCAAGGAGAGACCTCAGAACGATCTCCGATTCCCAATAAGAGTTGGCCTGCAATAGTAAAAAAGACGCGCGCGCCCTCGACTGCATTGCCCCAACAAAAAATCTCAAAGTCTGATTCAGGTTTGGGGGGTACTCGGCGTCAGTCTTCGGCCATACCTCCTCTATATATGTATCCAAGTCGGCGAACGCCGAAATATACGGCTGGTAAAGCGGCTCAAGCCGATCGGATACTGAGCGCGTGTTCAACTTACCTAGTCAGCTTCTTATACGCCAACCTCGTCGGACGATCCGCAGCATCGCCCAAACGACGCCGCTTGTCCTCTTCATAAGCCTCGAAGTTCCCCTCGAACCATTCCACGTGGCTGTCGCCTTCGAATGCAAGGATATGCGTCGCGAGGCGGTCGAGGAAGAAGCGGTCGTGCGAGATGACCACGGCGCAGCCGGCGAAGTTCTCGATCGCCTCTTCCAGTGCGGAGAGCGTTTCCACGTCGAGGTCGTTGGTCGGTTCGTCCAGCAGCAGCACGTTGCCGCCTTCCTTCAGCATCTTGGCCATGTGCACGCGGTTGCGTTCACCGCCAGAGAGCTTGCCGACATTCTTCTGCTGGTCCGCGCCCTTGAAGTTGAAGGCGCCGACATAGGCGCGGGTGGACATGTCGTGGCCGTTGACCTTCATGTAGTCGAGGCCGTCCGAAATCTCCTCCCACACATTGTGCTTGGGGTCGAGGTGGTCGCGGCTCTGGTCCACGTAGCCCAGATGCACGGTGTCGCCGATCTCGATCGTGCCGCTATCGGGCGTTTCCTTGCCGGTGATGATCTTGAACAGCGTGGATTTACCCGCGCCGTTCGGCCCGATCACGCCGACAATGCCGCCCGGGGGCAGCATGAAGGAGAGGTCTTCGAACAGCAGCTTGTCGCCATAGGCCTTGGAGATGTTCTTCGCCTCGATCACCTTGCCGCCGAGGCGTTCGGGCACCTGGATGACGATCTGCGCCTTGCCGGGCTTGCGCTGGCCCATCTCGTCCTGCAGCTGGTCGAACTTGCGGATACGCGCCTTGGACTTGGTCTGGCGCGCGGCCGGCGTCTGCCGGATCCATTCCAGTTCGCGCTGCAATGCCTTCTGCTTGCCGCTTTCCTCGCGGCTTTCCTGCTCCAGCCGCTTGGCCTTCTTTTCGAGGTAGGTCGAGTAATTGCCTTCGTACGGATAGTAGGACCCGCGATCGAGCTCGAGAATCCAGCCCACCACATTGTCGAGGAAGTAGCGGTCATGGGTGATCATCAGCACCGCTCCCGCATATTCCTTCAGGTGGTTTTCCAGCCACTGCACGCTTTCGGCGTCGAGGTGGTTGGTCGGTTCGTCCAGCAGCAGGATGGAGGGCTTCTGGATCAGCAGGCGGGTGAGGGCGACGCGGCGCTTTTCACCGCCGGAGAGGTTTTCGACCGAGGCATCGCCGGGCGGGCAGCGCAGGGCCTCCATCGCGATTTCGAGCTGGTTGTCGAGCGTCCAGCCGTCCACCGCGTCAATCTTGGTCTGGAGGTCCGCCATCTCCTCGCCCAGCTTCTCGTAATCGGCATCGGGCTCGGCCATTTCGGCGGCAACCGCGTTGTAACGGTCGACTAGGTCGGCGGTCTCGCGCGCGCCGTCCTTGACGTTTTCGAGCACGGTCTTGCTGGGGTCCAGCTCCGGCTCCTGCGGGAGGTAGCCGACGGTGATGTTCTCACCCGGCCATGCCTCGCCCGTGAAATCGGTGTCGATGCCGGCCATGATCTTCATCAGCGTGGACTTACCCGCGCCGTTGGGACCCACGATGCCGATCTTGGCGCCCTGGTAGAACTGGATGTTGATATGCTCCAGCACCGGCTTCTGCGCGCCGGGGAAGGTCTTCGTCATGTCCTTCATGACATATGCGTATTGGGCGGCCATTCGTCGTCCTTCGTGGAGTATCTTGAAAGTGTCAGGATTTGCCCGCGCAGATAGGGGTTAAGCGCCTGTTGGGCAAGGTGTGTCGCGGTTTGCTCGTCGAGGTAATCCATGCCAAGGGCAAGCGCCTGACATGAGGGGGTTTTACACGTGAAATGCGATTTTCGCGCGGTGGCGCTTGCGGCGCTGGCGCTGGGCGGATGCGCGGGCGGGGCGGACGAGGCGCCATCGATCGAGAGCCGCAGCATCGCCGTGCTGGAGGCGGACGGCATTTCCTTCCGCGACCTCGACCGCGACGGGGCGTTGACGCCGTTTGAGGACTGGCGCCTCTCGCCCGCCGAACGCGCTGCCGACCTCACCGCGCGCATGACGCTGGCGGAGAAAGCGGGGGTGATGGTGGTGGCCACGCTGCCCGGCAATGCGCCCTGGGGAGAGCCTGCGACCGGATACGACATAGCCGCCTTCACCGAGCTGCTGGAGCGCACCCACGCGACCCATTTCATTTCGCGCCTCTCGACGAAGACCGAGGACGTGGCCGCCGCCAACAATGCCGCACAGGAAGCCGCCGAAGCGCATCGGCTCGGCATCCCCGCCGTCATCGTGACCGATCCGCGCCACGGCTTTACCGAGCTTGCCGGGGCGAGCGTGGCGGGTGGCGAGTTCAGCCAATGGCCCAATGGCGTGGGTCTTGCCGCGTTCGACGATCCCGAGTTCGTGGAAAGCTACGCCGCGCTGGTTCGCGACGATCTGCGCGCGGCGGGCTTCGCTCTGCTGCTCGGCCCGCAAATCGACCTCGCCACTGAGCCGCGCTGGCCGCGCAATTTCGATACTTATGGCGAGGATGCCGAGGTTTCCGCCGCAACTGCCGCCGCTTTCGTGCGCGGGCTTCAGGGTGGGGCGGACGGGTTGCAGCGCAATGGCGTCGCTTCCGTCATCAAGCATTTTGCGGGCTACAGCGCCTCCTCCACCGGCTTCGATGCGCATAACTATTACGGGCGGCATTCGCGGCTGAACCTTGAGGAATGGGAGCAGCATTTGCGCCCCTTCATCGGCGCGCTGGAGGCACATCCGGCAGGCGTGATGCCCGCCTATTCGATCCTCGAGGAGCTGGAGCTGGACGGCGAACCGGTGGAGCAGGTGGGCGTCGGCTACAACCGCCGCATCCTCACCGGCGTGCTTCGCGAGGAGCTGGGCTTCGACGGCGTGCTCCTGTCCGACTGGGCGATCACGCGCGATTGCAACCGGGAGTGCGTGGAAGGCGCGCCCGCGGGCCAGGCGCCCAGCTTTGCCGAGGTCTCCACCGCATGGGGCGCTGAGGACCTGTCTGTGGAGGAGCGCTTCGCCAAGGCGATACATGCAGGCATGGACCAGTTCGGCGGGGTCGACGATCCCTCTCCCATCGTCCGCGTGGTCGAGGCCGGGCTGGTGGAGGAGGAGCGTATCGACGCCTCGGTCCGCCGCATCTTGGAGCAGAGTTTCGCGATGGGGATTTTCGAGGACCCATACGTCGATCCGGCCGCGGCGGCGGCACAGATCGGCAGCGACGAGAAGAAGGTGCGCGGGCGCGAGGCGCAGGCGGCTTCCATGGTCTTGCTGGAAGCGGATAGTGGTTTCCCGGTTGAGGAGGGCACGCGCGTGCTGCTCTCCGGCGTATCGGAGGACGCCGCGCGGCGGGCGGGGCTGATCCCCGTCAACGACCCGGCAGAGGCGCAGCTGGCGATATTGCGCACGCGCTCGCCAGCCGAGATGCTGCATCCCGGCTATGCCTTCGGGGCCATGCACCAGGAAGGCAGCCTGGCATTTCCAGCCGACCATCCGGCGGTGCAATTCATGGCCTCGCTGCCCGAGGGCCTGCCGCTCGTTGCCGATATCCAGCTCGACCGGCCGGCGATCCTCAGGCCGTTCCGGCCGCGCGCCACCACGCTCATCGCCAGTTTCGGCGCGAGCGATGATGCGCTGTTCGACGTGCTGACGGGCGCGGTGGCCCCGCGTGGGCAACTGCCGTTCGAATTGCCGTCCTCCATGGCGGCGGTCGAGGCGCAGCGGCCGGGCGCGGCGGCGGATAGTGCCGACCCGCTCTATCCGCTTGGCTATCGCCGCGAAAACTGAGGGGGCTAACGCCGGGCCAGCGCTTGCCGGTGTGCCCGGCGCGCACCTATAGGGCTGGCGCAATGGATCACGAAAACCACCCGCTACGCGACCCCACAGAGCACAGCCTGCTGGAGGACGTCTATGCCATGGGCACGGGCTGCATATTGCTGGCGCTGGGGCTGGTGCTGATGGAGGCTGCGGGTATTGCCACCGCAGGCGTGGCGGGCATCGCGCTGCTGGTATCCTATCACGTGCCGCTCGATGTCGGCGTGCTGTTCTTCCTCTTCAACCTGCCCTTCCTCGCGCTGGCGATGACCGCACTGGGCCGCGAATTCGTGATCAAGACGGCCGTGGCGATCGTGCTGATCTTCGCGATGGTGGCGCTGACGCAAAAGGCGATGGAGATCGGCCACGTCCACCCTGCCTTCGCCGCACTGGCAGGCGGCACGGCCGCGGGCGTAGGCATCCTCGCCCTGCTGCGGCACAATACCGGCGTGGGCGGGGTGAACATCATCGCCGTCTATCTGCAGAAGCGGCACGGCTGGAATGTCGGCCGCCTGCATATCCTCTTCGACGGCGCGATCCTGATCGCCGCCTTCGTGACGCTGGAGTTTGAGGCGTGGTTCTGGTCGATGGTGAGCATGCTGGCGATCAGCTTCGTGCTCGTCGCCTATCACAAGCCGGGGCGGTATATGGGGCATTGAGGGTGGGGCTCGGCAATTTCAGGCAGATCGTGGGAGACAGACCGGTATCCATCCACCCGATCGTCGCCCGCAGCGTCGATCCGCAAGTCCTGGAGAAGATGCGGGCGAAGGGGGAGTAAGGGGGATGATGGCGAGAAGGAGTGTTCTCGGCGGACTGGGTGGCTGTCTATTGTTGCCCTTCGCGCTCAAAGAATGCCGGATCGCGGGAACTGAGCACAAGTTGGGAGAAGCCGCATGAGCCGCGTGTGGATGAGTAGTGTCAAGAGCAACTATGCTCTGGGTGATAAGCCTGGCCTTCGCAGCAAGTTTTATGGCTATGACTGGACGCCAGCGGAGTTCAAGATTCCGCTGGCACCGGATGATGTCTACGCAAACATGAAACGTGCCGGTGAGGGCTTCGCATTACGACGCGAGGAACTCCCCGAAGCCGCAGCTGTCTGGAATGAGAAGCGTTTCAAGCTTCTGGGAGATATCTTCTATACTGGCGGGTTTCTTGTGGTGCGCGGCAAGCTCGCCGAAGTGCTTGCCCGCTTCGATCTGGGCGAAGGCGGACTGATCCCCTTCACCATCTACCAGGCCGATCTGGAAACGCCATATCCGGGCGAGTTCTTCCTGCTCAATTTCGGGTGCAGGAAGAATACACTGCTTCCGGAACTTAGCTCCAAGGTAGTGAAATTCGTGGTGGAAAAGAAAACCGGCATCCAATTCTGGAAAACCAATGACTGGGAAAAAGACCCGGTAGCGTTGTCGCCTGGCGCCTTGCAGGGCCCCGATCTCTGGTTCGAGGAAGTCTTGTACAACAAGATATTCATGTCGGATGCGCTGGCGCAGGCCATCATCGACATCGGCATGAAGGACGCCTTTGCGCTCGAAGAATGTCGGATCGTGGAGGACGCGCAATGAGCGACACCACGCGCTACATCAACCTGCGGTTCGAAATCCAGCATCTGTTTCCGAGTGAGATCAGGACCAGCACAGCAGATGCGAATGCTATTCGCGCAAATCAATTACTTGTCGACATCGGCTTCGACCTCGAAGCGCGCGGGAACAAGATGGCGCTGCTGAATTCCGGGACAGCGACTTAGCTGACCGACGCTGCGTTGAACGATGATATTCCAGCTAGACTCAGCTCCCCGAATACGTAACGCCGGGGCAACAGGCGGCAATTACCGCCAAACACTGGTGAAGGTAGCTGGTCGGGGAGACAGGATTCGAACCTGCGACCCTCTGTTCCCAAAACAGATGCGCTACCGGGCTGCGCTACTCCCCGACCTTATTCCATGCCGGAACCCGGCACAGATGTGCTTTGCGCGGATGGTGGGCCCGGCAGGATTCGAACCCGCGACCTAGCCGTTATGAGCGGCCAGCTCTAACCGCTGAGCTACAGGCCCTGACCATTGGGGAAGTCCCCTTCCGCGCTGCGGGGGACTAGCGGCAGCGCCGCGCGCTGGCAAGCGGTGTCAGCCTCGCAATACCGCCTGCATGATTTCGGCCACGCTGGTGGGGCGGATATTGCGCTGCTGGAGATAGGCGAAGACCGCGCGCCACCAGTCGTAGAGGCGCTCCAGATCCTCCTCGCTGCGTACATAGGGCGTGTGGCCGGGGGCGAGCGAGGGCGAGTGGAAGGAGAAGACGAGCAGCGGCAGGCCATCGTCCAGCGCCATGTCGATGCCGCGGATCGCCTCGTCCACGCTGATTCCCTCGGGCGTGAGCGGAATGCGTTCGAGCAGGCCCAGCCGCGCCAGCACGCCGCGCATGGCGGGCATGCGCCACAAGCGCGGAAAGATCAGGTCGCCCTGCCGTCGCAACATGCCCCAGAAACAGGTGGTCAGCGGCAGTTCGAGCAGCATGCGCTCCTCGTCGAGCCAATAGGGGGCGAGCGGGAAGTGCCGGAAATCGGGGCCGCCCATGCTCCCATAATCGAATAGCGGGCGCACCGACGTGTCGATGGCGATGCCCTGTTCGGCGAGGATCGCGGCGGTATTCGGGCCGAGGCCATAGCGGCCGGCGCGATAGACGAGCGGCTCCTTGCCGAAATTTGCCTCGATCGTATCGCGCAATTGGGTGAGCTTCGCCTCCTCCAGCTCGCGCGGCAAATTGCCGGCGAAGGAATTGTGCTCGCTCACCTCTTCCTCGAAAGGCGGGTTGACCCAGGGATGCAGCTGCACGCCGATCTCCGCGCGCCCGGATTCGAGGCTGGGGCGTAGCAATTCGGCGGCTTCGGGGGAGGTGGCGACGGGCCAGTCGACCAGCCATAGCGGCACCACGCTGTGCGCCTCGCAGAGTTGCTGGAAGCCATGGATGCGGTCCAGATGACGCAACGAATGGCCATCGCGCGAAAGCGGCGCTTCCCAGTCGAATTCCTCTTCGGTGTCCACGGTGACGAGGAAGCGCTGGCCGAAATCCGGCCGGAACTGCGCTTTGGCATGGCGCGGAGGAGGCTCTGTCAGGCTGCGCACCGGCCTTGCTCTCCCTGTTGGCGGCACCTGTTACGCCGCGTCGTCATTCCTCTCGCCCGTGCTATGGAGCGCAGGGCGCGGGGTCAATATGCCAAGCCTCGCCTCCAGCCAGCCATCGGCGATGATGAGCGAGCCGCCGACCGAGGCAAGTTCCGCCCGTGCCAGCCGCAGAGAGAAGCCGGTGCCGAACATGCCGGAACTGAGCGCCGGGCGCTTTTCGGGCAGCGGTGCGCACAGCGGATTTTCCATCTCGCTGAGGGAGGCGGGCAGCTGGCAGCGCATGGCGATGTGCTCGCCATCGCTGGTCAGTTCCACCTCGCAACGCTCCGCCGGCGCAAGCGCGCCGCCAAGGCTGGCGAGGATGCGCCATGTAAGGCCGAGCAGGTCGGGCCGGGCGATGCCGGGGGTGAAGGGTGACCCACGGGTGATTAAGTCGAACCCCGCGCCGCGCGAGCGCAAGGCACCGTCGAGCCGCCGCAGCGTGTCCACCACCACTTCGCGCAAGTCCCCGTCGCCGGGCTCCAGCGCCAGCGCGCGGGTTTCGAGGCGGCTCATGCGGTCGACCTCGTCGAAGCCTGCCAGCAGCTTCGCCGCATCCACCGCCACGGCGGCGGCGAGGGCACGGTACTCGTTGGGGGCGGGGCCGAAGACCTGCTGCTGGATGATCTCCGCAAATCCCTGGATCGCGTTCACCGGCGTGCGCAATTCGTGGAGCAGCTGGCGCATGCGGTCGGCGGCGGTGTCAGAGCCTTCCTCCACCGCCTCGACCGGGGCCGGAAGCGCGCGGCGCATGCGGCCGCTGAAGCCCGTGAAATAGCCGTCGGCTTCGGTGAAGACAGGTGCGGCATCCACGCGCCACTCGCCCGCGATGGCTGGCGCGGCGTCGATGGTGAGCCGAGCGTTCCGCAGGGGGCGGCGCTGCTGCATCGCCTTGGCCGCATCGTCTTCAAGCACGGCGATCACGCCCGGACCTTCGGCATCCAGGCGCATGCCCGCCACCAGCGGGGCGAGCGGCATGTCCGCCCAGTCGATCCGCCCCTCGCGATCGGTGGTAAAGGCGAATTGGGTGAGGGTATCGGACGTGTCCTCCGGCGTATCGCCCAGCGGCAGGCGCGGCGCGGAAGCGGCATCGCGGCGCCCTTCGCGGAAAGCCTCGATCCGGAGCAGAAGCGTGCGGATACCATCGCGGTCCTTCAATGCTCCGGCCGAAGCTACGGATACCGCGGGCGCCGGCGCAGCAGGTTCGGGCACCGGTTCCGCTTCCGGCTCTGCCAACGGTATCTCCATCCCCTCCGGCATAGGCAGCACGTGGTCGCGCACGCCCAGCTGCGCGAGCAGCTCTTTAGCGCTCGGCGGGAGGTCGCGGCGGTGGCGCAGGAAACCGCGCGCCATCACCGGCATTTGCGGGATCAGCGCCAGCCAGTCCTCTTCGGTCAGGCGTGCGGTGGCGACCGCGGCGGCGGCAGGCTTGGCATCTCCTTCGGCCAGCACATGCACCAGCCGCCGGTTGCGCAGGCGCAAGCCGGGTTCGCGCAGGATGCGGGAGCGCTCCTCCGCCGGGATCGCCTCCGCCAGCTCACCCAGCCGGTAAAAAGCGAGGAAGGTGAGCAGGTGCTGGTCACGCATCTCCAGCGCCGGGCGCAGCATTATCTGCTCGCGTTCCTCGGGCGTCAGCTCGGCGGCCTGCTCGCTCAATTGCCGCCAGCCCTCGATAGTCAGCCCCTCCTCGTCGGCGGGCGCGCTGCCCAGCAGGTCGAGCAATTGCCGAAACTGCGTGCGCGCCGCCGCCTCGCCCCGTGTCGGGGAGCGCAGGACTGTGGCTAGGCGATCGTCAAACAGCATTAAATGAGGCGCGAATCCGGCTTGTGCGCGGGCACATTCCCGCTCATCAGGGCAATAGAGAGTGGAGGGCCGGTCGGCATTGCCGCCGCTTCGTGCGTTGCAAAGCGGGACAATTGCCGTCATACACAATAATGTTTCGGCCGAGGCTTTGTTTGAAAGCCTATCGTTTCGCGACCGGCTGTGATCGTGACTCTCAAAATGCGGGGCAGGGCAATGGCGACGCTCGACGAAATCGACAGGAAGCTTCTGGCGGAGCTGCAGGCCGAAGGGCGGGTGACGAATGTCGACCTCGCCAAACGGGTCGGCCTCACCGCGCCGCCATGTCTGCGCCGCGTGCGCGGGCTGGAGGAAGCGGGCGTGATCCGCGGCTATCATGCCGATCTCGACTCGTCCAAGCTCGGCTTCGCCATCACCGTTTTCGCCATGGTCAGCCTGCGCAGCCAGGCCGAGGAAGACCTGCGCGCGTTCGAGAATCACATTCGCCAGCTTCCCGAAGTGCGCGAATGCCACATGCTCAATGGCGAGATCGATTTCATCCTGAAGATCGTCAGCCGCGATTTGCAGAGCTTCCAGGAATTCCTCACCAGCAAGCTGACGCCTGCGCCCAATGTCGCCAGCGTCAAGACATCGCTGACGATCCGCACCTCCAAGCACGAGCCCGGCGTCCCGCTGGACGTGTGATTGCCCCGGCGTTCGTCGCCAGGGATGCTGGTGGGCAATTGCGGCACATGGCTCCATCTCTTACTACTGACGTTGTAACGACGGGCGAGCGAGGGAGAGAGCGAATGACCGGTCGAGGTAAGGTGGCCGTTCTGGCCGCGGGGATGGCGGCGCTGGCGCTGCCGGCAATGGCGCATCATTCCTTTGCAGTTTTCTTCGACGAAACGCGCACCGTTTCGATCGAGGGGGAAGTCACCTCCTTCCGCTTCACCAATCCGCACGGGACCATCGCGCTCGACGTCACCAGTGCGTCGGGCGAGGTTGAGAAATGGCGGGTTGAGACGACCGCTCCCGTGGTGCTGCAACGGCGGCGCTGGTCGCGCAGCTCCTTGCGGGCGGGCGACCATGTGCGGATCGATGGCTGGCCCGCGCGCGACGGCAAGCCCTATCTCCGCCTGCGCAGCGCGACAGTCGATGGACGACCTGTTGGGCAAGCTTTCACCGTTGGTGAAGATTGATGCGCAAGCTGCTGATCGCGCTGGCCTTTGTGGCAAGTCCCGTCGCTGCGCAGGACCATCCGGACCTCTCCGGCTTCTGGGCCCCGGACTTCGGCCCGGTCGAGCGTCCGCAAGAGCTGATGGACAAGCTGCCCGACGATGTCGGCATGGTCGAGGATACGGGTGTCGAGGAATTTCCGCGCGGTGAATTCGGCGAGCTGGTCTTGACGCCCTTCGCGGAGGACCAGGCCATCGAATGGTATCCTGAAACCGAGATGTCGATTGCGCGCGTGTGCCTGCCGCCGGGCATCGTCTATTCGCTGCAGGGCCCGTTTCCCTTCGAGATTCACCAGTTCGATGACGTGATCGTCATCCGCTACGAGTATTTCGACCAGACGCGGCTCGTCTTCATGGATGGCCGCGAGCATCCGGGCGAGGGCTACCCGCACTCCAAGATGGGCTTTTCGACCGGGCGCTGGGAGGGTGAGGAGCTGATCGTCGAAACCACGCATCTCGCCGCCTCGACCATCACCAATAACGGCCTCAACCACACGGACGGCATCGTGATGCGCGAACGCTATCGCCTGTCCGACGATGGCGAGCAGCTGATGGCGACGCAGTGGTTCCGCGACCGCGAAGTGATCGAGAATGACGGCGCGCGCTTCATCAGCTGGTCGAAGCGCGAGGGCGAGCATGTCTATCCCTATGAATGCGATCCCAGCTTTGCGCTGGAATATCAGGGGATTGGTGCTGAGTAGAGCGTACCGCCGCCCGGACGCCTAGTCGGTGGCACCGAGCGTGGCTGCAACGCGCGTACCAAATTCCCGGATTTCGGCATCTACGACGAACTCGCGCCCTGGCTGGCTGGTCCAGCGCAAGGTCTTTCCATTGCTTTGCTCGATGTGAACGAAGCGCTCCAGCGCTTCCCCTTGCGAGACATCCGCCACATAGCAAATCACACCCGCCGCAACGTCCTCGACCACGCGCACTTCGACGACCAGATCGTGCGGGCGGGGCTGGTAATTCCCGTACTTCATGATTTGCGGTGACCCGTAGCCGCTACGATAGAGCGAACTGGCAAAAGTCCTGATGAAGCCGCCAATATGCCGGTTCATCTGGTCAAAACTGTTCCTCGGCATGGTCTCGCTCCCGACAATGCTGTGGAAGTCGATACGCATGTTGGGGGCGAATGTTATTGCCCCATGGCTTTCCCGGCGGAAGGTTGCGCATGGGCGCGGGGGTTCGCGCAGGACCGGCCCGTAATATTCGATTTCCGCCCGTTCCTCAAACTGGGCAGGCATCGGGGGTAGGTCGCCCTCTGTGCAGGACTCGGTCAGCGGCGTGGGAGGAAGGTAGCTCCGCAATTCCTCCTTCATCTCTTCGATGGTCGGGCCTGACTGAACCGCATTGGAACCTCGAACGATCTGCATCAAGCCCAGGCAAACCGAACCTTCCCGGCCCGCTACGTCCCACGTGAGGATTTCAATGGGCTCGAATTGCTCGGTGCCCGGTTGCAGCACGACGACATCAGCGCGAAGCAGACTTCGACCGAGTCTTTCGATGCGCGCTTCGTCAAGGTCTTCCGGATGGTAAAATCCGCGAAAATAGACCGCCGCGTTTGAGGTTGTGAGGACAAGCGTGGACTCGCCTTCGCTCTCAAGCAAATAGGCATCCTGCTGATCGAGCGTCTGTTCTTCGATAGCTGACGCTTGAGGTTGGGCCTCCCTCTGCTCGACCGGTTCTTCGTCTTGCAGTCCATGGTAGGCCGCTGCGACCGGCGCGCACGCAGAGGTCAGGCCAATTCCAACGGCCAGGCATTTGGCCGCAATCGAACCTCTAGTCTTGCTCATCCAGCAAGTATTTGGATTAGATTGGTTGATATTTTGCTGTCCCCACGTCTGATGCGGCCTTGGTGCAAACGCTATCCCTCCCATGGAAAAGGCGCTGTGTCTTTGCGAATCAGACCAGAGCAGCGGTCCACAAGATGTAGCCGCCATAGCCCGCGACCAACGCAGTGCCTTCCCAGCGGTTGAGGCGCATGCCGCTATAGGCGAAGACCAGCAGCGCGATGGTCGCCGCCAGCAATAGCGGCAGGTCGAGCAGGAGGATCTTCTCGGGCACCGGACCCGGCGCGGCGAGGCCGGTCAGCCCGCCGATCAGCGCGATATTGTAGATGTTCGAGCCCAGCACATTGCCCAGCGCAATGTCCGACTTGCCGCGAATGGCGGCGATTACCGATGTCGCCAGTTCGGGCGCGCTGGTCCCGAAAGCGACGATGGTGAGGCCGATGACGCTCTCCGAAATGCCGTAATCGGTGGCGATGGCGATGGCCGCATCCACCAGCACGACACCGCCGCCGACCACGATGGCGAGGCCCGCGACCAGCAGGGCCACGGCCTTGGCATAGGTCACGCTCGGTTCGTCCGACGGGATCAGCGCGGGGTCGAGATCCTCTGCGGCCAGCGCGCGATCATAGGCCGCACCGTGGTCTGCCGCGAGTTCGCCCACGCCGCTCTCCATGCGGTAGGCGCGCCATAGATAGATCGCGAGGACGGCAATCAGCAGGTGCCCGAACAGCCTGTCCAGCCCCAGCGTCATCGCGGCGGCAAACAGGATCACGGTGCACAGCAGCCCCACGCCGCCATCGCGCCAGAGTATGTTGCGCTCGACCTCGATCGGCCGGATCAGAGCCACCGCGCCCAGCACCAGCAGGGCATTGGCCATGTTGGAGCCGACGATATTGCCCAGCGCAATGCCCGGCGATCCGCGCATGGCGGCTTGCACCGATGTCGCCAGTTCGGGGAGCGAAGTACCGAGGCCAACGATCACGAGCCCGACCAGAAGCGGCGACAGGCCCAGCAATTCGGACAGGCGCACCGCGCCGCGCACCAGCACGTCGCCGCCCACCAGCAGCATGACGAAACCGGCCAGCAGAAGCAGGATATCGGTCATCCGATGTCCCGATCAGCACACATGGTCAGTCGGCGTCCCGCTCCGCCAGATACTCTTCCAGCCATTTGATCGTGTAGTCGCCCGACAGGATATCGGGCTGCTCGATCAGCTCGGCATGAAGCGGGATCGAGGTCTTCACCCCGTCGATCACCATTTCCTCCAGCGCGCGCTTCAGCCGCATGATGCAGCCTTCGCGCGTGCGGCCGTAAACGATCAGCTTGGCGATCATGGAATCGTAGTAGGGCGGGATGACGTAGCCCGAATAGAGCCCGCTATCGACGCGCACATGCATGCCGCCAGCCGGGTGATAGTGCGTGACCTTGCCGGGGCTGGGCACGAAGGTGAACGGATCCTCGGCATTGATGCGGCATTCGATTGCATGGCCGGAGAAGACCAGCTCCTCCTGCTTCACCGACAGCGCCTTGCCGTCGGCAATGCGGATCTGTTCGCGCACCAGGTCGACGCCGGTGATCGCCTCGGTCACCGGATGCTCCACCTGCAGGCGGGTGTTCATCTCGATGAAGTAGAACTCGCCATTCTCCCACAGGAACTCGATCGTCCCCGCACCGCGATAGCCCATATCGGCCATGGCACTGGCGACGATGCCGCCCATCCGCTCACGCTCTTCGGGCGTGATGACGGGGGAAGGGGCCTCCTCGAACACCTTCTGGTGGCGGCGCTGCAGCGAACAGTCGCGCTCACCCAGATGGATGGCATTGCCATTGCCGTCACCGAAGACCTGGAATTCGATATGCCGCGGATTGCCGAGGTATTTTTCAAGGTACATGCGGTCATCGCCGAAAGCCGCCTTGGCCTCCGACATGGCCTGCTTGACGAGGCTTTCGAGCTGGTCCTCGCTCGGGATTACCTTCATGCCCCGGCCGCCACCGCCGGCAGCAGCCTTGGCGAGCACCGGATAGCCGATTTCCTTGGCCACGCGGCGCATCTCGTCGAAATCGGAAACCGCGCCTTCGCTGCCGGGCACCAGCGGCAGGCCCAGCGCGCCGGCTGTCTTCTTCGCTTCCACCTTGTCGCCCATGGTGCGGATGTGCTCGGGCTTGGGGCCGATCCACTTGATGTCATGCGCCTCGACGATGTCGGCGAATTGCGCATTCTCGGACAGGAAGCCGTAACCCGGATGGATCGCGTCCGCGCCGGAAACTTCGGCGGCGGAGATGATCGCGGCGAAATTGAGGTAGCTTTCCGCGGCAGAGGGCGGGCCGATGCACACGGCCTGGTCGGCCAGGCGCACATGCATGGCGTCGGCATCGGCGGTGGAATGCACCGCCACCGTCTCGATCCCCATTTCATGCGCCGCCCGGTGGATGCGCAGGGCGATTTCGCCGCGATTGGCGATCAGGATGCGGTTGATGGCCATGGCGCCCGCCTCAGCCGATCACGACCAGCGGCTGGTCATATTCGACCGGCTGGCCATTATCGATCAGCAGCTGCTTGATGGTGCCATCGGCAGGCGCGGTGATCGGGTTCATCACCTTCATCGCCTCGACGATCAGCAGCGTGTCGCCCGCCTTCACATTGTCGCCGACCCGCACGAAAGGCGCGGCGCCGGGCTCGGGGTAGAGATAGGCCGTGCCGACCATGGGCGATTTCACCGCGTTGGAAAGGTCGGCAGGGGCTTCGGCAGCAGGTGCTGCTGCCGCAGGAGCGGCAGGGGCTACGGGAGCGCGGGCTGCTGCCTGCGCGGCCTCCGCCTGCCCGATTGCCGCAATCTGCTCGGGTGAAAGCTGCGAGATACCGGAACTACCACCGCGCGCGACGCGCACCTTGCGGTCGCCATCTTCCACCTCGATCTCGGTCAGGCCGGTTTCGGCCAGCAGTTCGGCCAGTTCTCGCACCAGTTTGGCGTCGATATTCATGGCAGTCTTGCGCCCGTGGGAGCCCTTGTTGTCGGACATGCAAACCTCTTGCTGGGTTAATCTTGTGGCAAGGTCGCTAGAAGGTGCGGCGCATCAAGGCAAGGCCCGCGCGCGGCAAATCAAGCGGCTTCGCGCGGGTTAGAGTTGTGCGGCGGCTTCGAGCGCCAGTTCGTATCCATAGGTGCCAAGGCCGGAAATCGTACCCTTGGCCGCCATGGCGACGAAGCTCTTGTGGCGATAGGCCTCGCGCGCGTGCGGATTGGAAATATGCACCTCGATCACCGGCACCTTGATGGAGCGGATCGCGTCATAAAGCGCCAGGCTGGTATGGGTGAGCGCGCCGGCATTGAGCAGCACGGCTTTCGCGCCTTCTGCCTGCGCCTCGTGCAGCCAGTCGCACAAATGGCCTTCGTGATTGGACTGGCGGACATCGACTTCGAGGCCGAGCGCCTTCGCCCGGTCCTCCAGCCGTCCTGCCACATCGTCCAGCGTGTCCGACCCGTAAATCTCCGGCTCTCTCAGCCCGAGCAGGTTCAGGTTCGGTCCGTTCAGGACATAGACCTTGTCTGCCATGTCAGCATATTCCCCTTCTCGCCGCAGGCCATAGCGGCAAGAACGGGGCGGGGTAAAGCGGGCAGCGCGTGCTGCCCGCTTGCGCCTCCCTATTTCTCCACGCCCTTGATCTTCCCCCACTGGCGCGCGGCGGTGTAGCCGAGATAGCCGGTACCGAAGAGGGCGTAGAGCGGTTCGGGCAGGCCGTTGAGGTAATCGTTTATGCCCTTGGCGATGTCCTTCGCGGTGCCGGGCAGGAAAGCGGCGAGCATGCCCATGGGCAGGGCGAACAGCAGCAGCGTGTACATGACGTAAAGGAAGCTGGGCCGGGCACGGCTTGTCCAGGGGTCCTGCGAATTCGCCTCGGCGATGATCGCGGCGATCTGTGCCTCGATCAGCTGCAATTCCTGTGTCCCTTCGAGCTTGAGCAGTTCGAGCTTGGCGCGATCACGCGCAGCCTTGTCAGGGATAACCTTGTCGATGATCGAGGTGACGGGGCCGATGAGGGATTCGAGAAGGGCCATGTTATGCGTTCCATATTATTGCGACTCGTCAACGGGTTGGCGGGTTCATACGACTGTAGGAAAGCGCATAATGATCGCGGGAGGTTCTCCTCCTCTATTTGACTTTCACAAATAACTTGCTTTTGCCATCGTCAAAAATATGGTGGCGGATGCGACCTCCGACGGTCGGGACCTGCGTCCCGGTACGGCAAAGAGCTTTTCGGAGGCGGGGTTGGGAGAACGATATGAGCTGGAAGAGCGGAATTGCCCGCAGGGTGGCGCTTGCCACGTCCTGCGGTGTCGCGGCCTTTGCCATGCCGGCATTTGCACAACAGGAAAACGAAGGCGGGGAGCAGGCTTCCTCGCGCCCGGGCGGCACGATCATCGTGACTGCGGAACGGCGCGAGACGGATCTGCAGGATACGCCGCTGTCGATCGTCGCAGTCACGCCGGAGGTAATCGAGGCGAAGGGGATCGAGAACCTGCAGGATCTCGCCACCTTTACGCCGAACCTCAACATTACCGGCGGGCGCGGAAGCGGCAATTCCAATCCGACCTTCTCGATCCGCGGCGTTTCCGGCGGCGGGGGCGCCACGGGTGAACGCGGTGTAGGCCTCTATCTCGATGGCATCTATGTGCCGCGCACCAACGGTTCTGTCCTGCGCGTGCTTGATATCGAGCGCGTAGAAGTTCTGCGCGGGCCGCAGGGCACGCTGTTCGGGCGCAATTCCACCGGCGGCGCCATTCGCTATTTCACGAAGCGGCCCGATCCTAGCGCGACCGAGGGCTATATCCGCGCGACTGTTGCCAATATGGAGCGGCACGATCTCGTCGCAGCGCTCAACGTGCCGCTGGGCGACTATGCGGCCGTGCGCGTCCAGGGCGCCTATCTGAACCAGGGTGGCTGGGTGCAGCGCGGGCCGCAGGACCTGGGCCGCACCACCGACTATATCGGCCGCGCGGACCTCATGTTCGAGCCAAGCAGCGATTTCACCGTTGATCTCGGCTTTATCTATTCCGATTCGAGCAGCAACGGCACGCCGCACGTATTCGAGGAGTTCGACATGCGGCCCGGCCTCGAGGGCTTCTGGGAAGGCAATTACGGCGATTGGCTGAACGATGCGCTCAAGGCCGACGGGCAGGACCCGATCGCCGCCTATAACGATCCGCGCATCGTGATCGACGACTTCACCGCACCGGGCTTCTGCCTGATCGACGATTTCGATCCCGACTTCGACGATGCGTGCCTGCAATTCGACGATACCGAATACTGGCAGGCCTCGGCAAACCTCACCTACGACCTGTCGGACACGGTCAGCTTGTCGAGCGTCACCGGTATCTCCGGTCTGGACAATCGCAGCAACCTGGACTGGCAGTATCTCGGTACCGAGGCGCGCTACAACCAGATCACTTCGGATACGTTCTATTCCGAACTGCAGCTCAACGCCGCGTTGTTCGAGGATGCGGTCGACCTGGTTCTGGGCGGCAGCTACTTCCACGAAAAGTCGTTCAACGATCAGGAAGTGATCAACCGTCGCGGCACCAGCGATACGCCGCGCGGCGGGCCGAACGCCAATATCCCGCAGGCCAATGGCAATGCCGACCTCGGCCTGTTCCACCGCACCGATACCGAAACGACGCAGAAATCGGATTCGGTCGGCCTGTTCGCCAGTGCGACATGGCATGTCACCGAGGACCTGAATTTCACCGGCGGACTTCGCTACGCGCACGACTACAAGTCATACGAGTCGACGGAATTCGCGCATGAGACCTTCACTCCGGCCCCCGGAACGGACAGCACGACGGTCTATTCCGACTATAGCTGGGACCAGGTCGATTGGCGCGCTTCGATCGACTATCACTTCACGCCGGAGTGGATGTGGTACGCGACCGTATCCAAGGCCTACAAGGCTGGCTCCTATGGCGGGCTGGAGATCGTCGATCTCATTCCCGGCGAGCAGCAGAGCGGCGAGTTCCTGCTCCCCGTCGATCCCGAGAAGGTCGTCAATTACGAGACCGGTATGCGTATCGAGGCCTTCGACGGTGTCCTGCGCCTCAATCCGACCGTGTTCTTCATGCAGTGGTCGAACCGCCAGGCGGCCCGGCAGGCGCAATGTTCTGGCCAGGCCGGCTGTCCCGAGCCGCCCGGCTTCCGTATCGAGATCAGCAATACCGGCGATGTCGATATCTACGGTGTCGAGGTGGATGCACAGCTGTTCATCACCGACGACTTCTGGCTCGACGGATCGGCAGGCTACTCCGGATACGACCTGAAGGACCCGGTCGCCAATGGCGGGCCCAACCTGTTCCCGGGGCCCCCGGAATACAGCTTCAACATCGGCGCCAACTACATGACCGAGATCTTCGGCGGCGACCTGACGATGAACCTCAGCTGGGCGCACACCAGCGAACAGCCGACCCATCCGAGCGATGCGGGCGATTCCGCGTATGAGCTGCCCGCGATTGACCTGGTCAATTTGCGATTGCGCTACGAGCCAGCCAATGCGCCGGTTACGGTCAGCCTGTTTGCCAACAACCTGTTCGACAACACCTATGCCAGCTTCGCCACGCGGTTTGGTGGCGGGTATTGGGATCGCGGCGGGCCAGTCCAGATCCAGATCCCCGCTTCGGCGCCGGAACGTTCGGCCCTCTTCGTCGTGCGCGGGAAACCGCGCGAGGTGGGCGTGACCTTGCAGTACGACTTCTGATAGGTGTTCCCGCCCGTGCCATTATCAGGCTGGCACGGGCGGGGATGCTTTTAAGCTTGGCTTCATCCACGTTTTTGATATAGTCAAAAAGCTATCAGGGTTGGGATTGTGATGGTGAGAAGGTATTTTGGAACCGGCGGCGCTGTGCGCGGCCTTGCGATCGGCATGGCGCTGGCGGCTGGCTTTACCCAGGCGGCCCACGCGCAAGAACAGGATGCGCCCGAGCAGCCGGTCATCGAATTCGAATATACGCCGATCAGTGCGGAACGGCTGAACGAGATGGTGCCCAAGCATCCGGGCTATCTGGGTGCGCTGGCGCCTGCCAATCTCAATGCCGATCGTCCGCCGGCGCCGATCAATGTGACCGGCACATGGTTCGTGGACCTGTCGGCAGGTTTCAGTCACTTCCTGTTCGGGCCGGACTATCCCCCGTTCGGTCCGGAGGGGATCGAGGCGCTGATCGAGGCGCCGAAGGCCGCCGCACGCAACGAGACTTATCGCGATGCGATCGGCCAGTGTTACCCGCCGGGCATGCCGATGATCATGACGCGCGTCTGGCCGCATGCCTTCATCCAGTTGCCGACGGCGATCTACATGATCTCCGGCTTCAACAATTCGGTCCGTACGATCTTCCTCGACGGGCGCGAGTTCAGCGATCCGAACATCGTCGTGCCCAGCTACAATGGCGAAAGCATCGGCCATTTCGAAGGCGACACGCTGGTCGTGCGCAGCAAGTATTTCGAGCCCGACAACCACTTTATCGATCGCGGCATCCCCATCTCCTACGACTTCGAGATGGAGGAGCGGATCCGCCTGCTGGAAGGCGGGACGGTGATGGAGATCGAGTTCATCATGACCGATCCCAACATGTGGGAAGGCGAGTGGCGCTCCACCAAGCGCTTCGGCCGCCAGGACTATACCGACATCAACGAAAGCAACTGCATCCTTGCCTACAACGCCAACCTGCCGGGCACCGACCTCGGCAGCGAGACGGCCGAGGATCGCGGCTACAGCAATATCGAGGGAGTCTCCGACGATGAGTAGAAAAGCGGCACTCGCCGTGCTGGCAAGCCTGGGCGTGGTCGCGCTGGCGGCACCCGCGGCATCGCATCACAGCTTTGCCATGTTCGACCAGCGGCAGATGATGACGCTGGAAGGCACGGTGAAGGAATTCCAGTGGACCAATCCGCATGCCTTTATCGAGCTGGAGGTCGACAACGGCCGCACCAAGCAATCGTGGAGCATCGAGCTCAACAGCCCGAACAATCTGACCCGCCAGGGCTGGCGCCGCACGTCGCTGCGTCCGGGTGAGCGGATCACGCTGCGCATGGCGCCGCTTCGCAATGGAGAGCATGGCGGGCTGTTCCTCGACCTGACCAAGGCGGACGGCACCGTCCTCGATTCCGGACTTCCCAAGAACGGGCAGCCGGTCAACGTGCCGCAATTCTGATCGCAGGAGGTATCGGCGATGAAACTTTCAACAAAGCTCGCATTGGCCGTTTGCAGCATGAGCGTGCTGACCGTGCCCGTGGCGGCGCATCACAGCTATTCCATGTTCGACATGACCAAGACCGTGGTGCTCGATGCCAAGGTCGTCCAGTTCCGCTGGCAGAACCCGCACGCCTTCATCCGCGTGGAGGTTCCGGTCGGCAACGAGGTCGAACAGTGGTCGATCGAAATGACCAGTCCCAACAACCTCGTGCAGGAAGGCTGGACGCGCACCATGCTGCGCACCGGTGACAGGGTGGAACTTTACGTCCATCCCCTGCGTAGCGGCGCACGCGGCGGCGCCTATGCCGGCATCCGCCTGGCGGACGGGCGCACTTTGGGTACAGTCGAAGAATAACAACCCGGGAGAGGGGTGGAGGTTATGGTGATGAAAAGCGGCGCGATGGCCGCCCTGGCAGGTGTCGCCCTTGTGGCAATGGCGGGCGCGGCACAGGCACAGCTGGGGGCGGCAACAAGCTCTCCCGTACCCGAGGGCATCGAAGCGGAACAGAGCGCGGGCTTTGCCAAGGGCCGCTATCACGAGCTGGATAATTTGCCCGACTGGGGTGGCATCTGGTTCCTCGCCCGCGGCGGCCCGCTGCCGCAGCCGAGCCTCAAGGGCGAATATCTTGAACGCTGGCAACGCTGGCGCGATCAGGTGATCGAGAATGACGGGGTGGAGCTGCGCAGCCGCTCCAATTGCAGCCCGCCGGGCCTGCCGCGCATCATGCAGCTGGCACAGTATCCCTACGAGTTCCTGTTCACGCCCGGTCGCGTGACGATCAACCAGGAAGCCTGGATGCAGACGCGCACGATCTGGACCGATGGCCGCGAGCATCCGGAAGACCCGGATCCGACTTTCCACGGCCATTCGATCGGCCATTGGGAAGGCGATACGCTGGTGGTCGATACCATTGCCATTTCCGACACGCTGGAGTTCGGTGAAGGCGGCAAGCATTCCGACCAGTTCCGTCTGGAGGAGCGTATCCATCTGGACCCCGAAAATCCCGACGTGCTGGTGAACGAGATGCGCATGACCGATCCGGTCGCGCTGGCGGAGCCTTACGAAGTGACTGTCAGCTATCGCCGCGACCGGCATGGCGCGCTGATCGAATTCCAGTGTGCGGAGAACGATCGCAATCCCGTGAATGAGGACGGCGAGACGCTCTACCTCTGATCCCGCTCGGGCGGCACGGCGCCGGTTGGCAAAATAGCCATTGCACGCAGCTTGAATTGCTGCATCCTGCCGCCCGTCCGATGGGGCACTTTCGCGCATGACGGAAGGCCCCTCTGCATGGGAGGGATGCGGATGGCGACGCTCGCCGAGACTGAGGGCGATGCGCAGGCGCAGGTGGGCGCCGCGCAGCCCTATCCACCGGAAAGACAGGGCTGGTATGCGGTGGGCATATTGGCGCTGACCACCACTTTCGCCACGCTCGACCAGAGCATTCTCGGCCTGCTGATCCAGCAGATCATCGATGACTTCAGCCTAACCGACACGCAGGCAAGCCTGTTGCTCGGCCCCGCCTTCGCCTTCGTCTATGCGCTGGTCGGCATTCCGCTGTCGCCGCTGATCGACCGCTGGGTGCGCACGCGGCTGCTGGTCATCGGCGTAACCGTATGGAGCCTCGCCACGGCCGCCTGCGGACTGGCGATGAATTTCGTCCAGCTCCTCCTCATGCGCATGCTGGTGGGGGCGGGGGAGGCGGTCAACTCGCCCAGCGCCTATTCCATCCTCTCGGACTATTTCCCGCGCGAGAAGCTGCCCAAGGCGGTTTACGGCATGCAGGTGGGTGCGGTGGCGGGGAACGGGCTGGCGCTGCTGCTCGGGGGCGCGATGATCTACATCATCGGTTCCATTGGGACGCCGACATTGCCCTTTGTCGGTGAATTACGCCCTTGGCAGACGGTGCTGCTCGCCGTTGGCCTGCCGGGCCTCCTGATCGCCTTGCTGCTGACGACGCTGAAGGAGCCGCCGCGTCGCACGTTCAAGGCGCAGGTGTCGCAAGTGCCGGTGCTGGGGGCCATCCGCTATATGGGCCTGCATCTGGCTGTTTTCGGACCGCTCTTCATTGGTCTCGCGCTTGGGGCGCTGGATGCCGGTGGCAGGGCCTGGGCCGCGCCCTTCTTCCAGCGCACCTATGGCTGGGAGGCATCGACCTACGGCATTGTCGCGGGCGTTGTTGCGATCATCGCCATGCTGGGGGGGCTGCTGACCGGCGTGAAATGGGTCGACTATCTGCAGGCTCGGGGACTGGTGGATGCCCCTTTCCGGGTGATTGTCTATACGCGCGCGCTCAACATCCCGTTCGCCATAGCGATGCCGCTGATGCCGACAGGCGAACTCGCCATGGCCTGTTTCGCGGCCTACTTTGTCCTCGTCGGGATGACGGGGCCGATGCTGAATGCGGTGCTGTTGATCGTCACACCCAACCAGATTCGCGGACAGGTGATGGCGCTTTACCTGTTTATTTTCATTGTGATCGGGCAGGGGCTGGCTCCGGTCATCACCGGGGCGACGACCGACTACCTCTTCACATCGCCCGAAGACCTGCGCTGGTCGATCCTGCTGCTCCACGCGATCTTCCTGCCCGCCGCGCTGCTGGTGACGCTGATCGGCTGGAAGCCTTATCGCGAGGAAGTGGAAAGATTGGCCGCAGAGGAAGCTGCGGATGGCCGTTGACCGAAGCAACTTGCCATTTGCAGCCCGGCAAGCTTTTTGACACGTTCAAAGAGACGGTTTGAAGGGATTCGCAAGACAGATGAGCCAGGTGCCGCCGAAATCCGAAGGCAATGCTGCCGGCAATTCCTTGCCCGAGCAGCAACAGCTCAACAGCCTGGTGAGCATGCGGATGGTGGTGCTCTTCAACCTCATGCGCCGCAGCACGATCCTGACCCAGCGCCGCCTGTTCGACCTGTCCGAGATCGAATGGCGGATCATGACCAATCTGAGCGAGGGCATGCCACTTTCGCTCAACGGCCTTGCCGAACGGCTGGTGCAGGATCGCGGACAGCTCAGCCGCACTGTCAAGCGCATGGTCGAGCGCGGGCTGCTGACGCGGACGCGCAAGCCTGGTGGACCGGAGATCGAGATCGGGCTCGCCAAGGGCGGGCTCGAACTGCGCGCCAAGATGGTCGAGCGCGCCGTGATGCGTGACGAATTCCTGACTGCAGGCATCGATCCGCAAGACATGGCGGTTCTGAGCAAGGTAGTGGAACATATGATCGGCCGCGCCGAAATGCTGATGGAAGAGGCACTTGAAGGCGGGACGTCCTGAACTCAGGGCCGCCTGGCTCGCGCTGCCCTTGCATTGCAGCGCAGCATAACGGAAACAACTGCACCAGTGGTCGCCCCAAAACAGAAACAGAAAGGGTATCAGGATGGGTATCGGAGTGGAGCGCTACAGCAAGGGAGCCATCCTGCTTCACTGGCTGATCGCATTGGCGCTGGCGGCGGAAATCGCCATCGGGTTCGGCATGCCGCACGATGCCAGCGGTTTCGCGCTGTTCCAGCTGCACAAGAGCATCGGCATCACCATCCTTTTGCTCAGCCTGCTGCGGCTGGGCTGGCGCTTTACACACAAGCCGCCACCCAAGCTGGAAGGCGGGTTCAACGGATTCCTCGCTTCGAGCGTCCACGTCCTGTTCTATGTCTTCATGATCGCCGCGCCGCTGACGGGCTGGGCGATCGTGTCCACCGCGCCGATCGATGTACCCACATTGCTGTTCGGCGTGGTACCATGGCCGCACCTGCCGCTTCCCGCCTCGCTCAACGAACCGGTGGAAGAAGTGCACGAGATTCTCGCTTTCCTGGGCATCGCCCTGTTCGTGCTGCATGTGGCGGGTGCGCTGCGGCACCACTTCCTGATGCGCGACCACCTGTTGCTGCGCATGGCTCCGGGCAATTCGGCCGGCATGGTGCTGGGCCTGCTTGCTGGGGTTGTTCTGCTTGGCGGCGCGACCTTCGCCCTGGTTCGCAGCCCGGATTCGCATGATGACCACGATCATGAGGTTGAAGCTGCCCTAGGGGACGCCGAAGCGATCCCGGCCGAGCTCGACGACGCCGAAGGTGAGGACGGCACCGAGGAAGGTGAAAAGGCGGCGGAAGAAGCCGCAGCAGCGGAGGAAACCGAAGCTGTCGAAGAAGCGGAAGAAGAGGGAGCCGAGGAACCCGAGGAACCTGTCGTTGCCGCCGCGGCGCCACCGCCCAGCTGGTCGATCCAGCCGGGAGGTTCGTTGCGCTTTACCGTGGACAATGGTGGCACGCCGCTCAACGGCAGCTTCAGCCGCTGGGGCGGGAGCATCGTGATGGACCCGGCGGCGCCTGCCAGCGCCAATCTCGCCATCAATGTCGAGCTGGGCAGCGCCACGCTAGGCGATGCCACGCAGGACCAGATGCTGACCGGGGCGGAGTTCTTCGCCGTTTCGTCTTTCTCCACTGCGACTTTCCGCTCGACCGATGTCACCAGCACGGGAAATAACAGCTATCGTGCGCGCGGGACGCTGACGATCAAGGGTACCAGCCGCCCGCAGGTGATCAATTTCACCCTCTCGGGGTCGGGCAATCGCCGTTCGGTCAGCGGTAGCGGCACGATCGACCGCAACGCATTCGGCGTCGGTACGGGCTCCAGCGCAGAGAATCTCGGCGGCAATGTGCAGCTGCGATTCGCTTTCGACGCCTCGCGCTAAACAGCGCTGTGGATTGAATTTTCAGGAAGGCTCCACTGGTCGGGACGACTGGATTCGAACCAGCGACCCCTACACCCCCAGTATAGTGCGCTACCAGACTGCGCCACGTCCCGATACCAGTGGAGAGCCGCGCCTATAGGCACGTCTCCCACACAAGGCAAGCGGGTCGATTGCCCTAGTGTTGCATTGCTGCTACGCGCTGCGCCGACATGCTGGGGGAGGGCTTGAAGCCAGGCGTCTCGCGGCCATTTACAACGCTTCGTGTGAACACGTTCCGGATGGGCAATAACTATGCTTGATTATCTCGCCGCAGGTGGAGCCTCCGCTGGAGGCGGCATCATTGGTTTCATTCCGATCATCGGCATGGTGCTGATCTTCTGGTTCCTGATCATCCGTCCGCAGATGAAGCAGCAGAAGGCCCATCGCGAAAAGGTCGGTGGCGTGAAGCGCAATGACCAGATCGTCACTTCTGGGGGCATCATGGGTAAGGTGACCAAGGTGGACGATGACTATGTCGAGGCCGAGATCGCGCAGGGCGTGAAGGTCAAGATCGTCAAGAACATGATCGGTGACGTGCTGCAGCCCGGCACCGGCAAGCCCGCCAACGACTGACCGGTCAGGCGCGCCCCATGCTCGATTTTCCGACCTGGAAGAAGAACTCGCTCTGGGCGATCGCACTGATCGCCATGCTGGCGGCGCTGCCATCGCTGCTGTCGACCACTAGCGTTCGCTGGCCCGACGCGCTGCCCAGTCCCACGGTCAACCTGGGCCTGGACCTTGCCGGAGGCAGTCACATCCTGTTGGAGGCGGACCAGAGCCAGGTCGCCCAGCAGCGGCTGGAGAACATGGAAGAATCGGTGCGCCAGGCGCTCGACGAAGCCGATATCGGCTTCGGCGACGTCTCGACCGCCAATGGCCGCCTGTCGGTCATGCTCGACGATCCGGGCCAGGTGGATGCCGCGCGCGAGGTGATCCTGCCTTACATGAACGGCCCCGGCCTTGTCAGCGAATGGACGCTGCAGGTGCTGGACGAGAACCGGCTGGAGCTGACGCCCACGGAATCGGGGCTCGACAATGCCGTGACCACGGCGATGGACAGCGCGACCGACGTCGTGCGCCGCCGTATCGACTCGCTGGGCACGCGCGAACCCACGATCATCCGCCAGGGCGATGATCGCATCGTGGTGCAGGTACCCGGCCTGCAGGATCCCGAAGAGCTGAAGGAACTGCTGGGCCAGACCGCGCGTCTGGAATTCAAGCTTCTCGATACGCAGGCAGCCCCCAGCGAGATCGAACAGGGCATTGCCCGCCCCGGCAGCGAGCTGGTGCCGGGCGCCGTGGGCGGCGACTATGAAGGTGTGGTGCTCGCGGTGAAGCGGCTCGGCGGCGTGCGCGGCGATTCGCTGACCAGCGCGACACAGACCTTCGATGCGCAGACCAATGAACCTGCCGTCTCGATCACTTTCAATGCCGACGGCACGCGCCGCTTCGCGCGCCTCACCACTGACCACGTCGGCCAGCAATTCGCCATCATTCTCGATGGCGAGGTCATCTCCGCACCGGTGATGCGCGAGCCGATCCTGTCGGGTACCTCGCAGATTTCCGGCGGCTTCACCGTGCGCGATGCGACGCAGCTGGCGATCTCGCTCGGCTCCGGTGCGCTGCCGGTGGACCTGGCGGTGATCGAGGAGCGGACCGTGGGCCCGGACCTCGGCGCCGAATCGATTCGCGCGGGCATGATCGCGATGGGCATCGGCTCGCTACTGGTGGTCCTGCTGATGATCGCGACCTATGGCCGTTTCGGCATCTATGCCACCGCGGCGCTGGTGCTCAACGTCCTTATGATCCTGGGCATCATGGCGGTGCTCAATACCACTCTGACACTGCCCGGCATTGCCGGTTTCGTGCTGACCATCGGCGCGGCGGTGGATGCCAACGTGCTGATCAACGAGCGTATTCGCGAGGAGCGCAAGAAAGGCCGCCGCGTCATCGCCGCGGTCGAGAACGGCTATCGTGAGGCGAGCCGCGCCATCTATGACGCGAACGTCACCAATTTCATCGCCGGCGTGCTGCTGTTCCTGTTCGGCTCCGGTCCGGTGCGCGGCTTCGCCGTCGTCCTGATCATCGGCCTGTTCACCAGCGTGTTCACCGCCGTCACCATGACCCGCATGTGGGTTGCCGGATGGTTGCGCAAGTCGCGGCCCACGGACATCACCATCTGAGCGGGGAGGAAAGACCATGCGACTGCTGAAACTCGTCCCCGACGATACCAACATCAAGTTCCTGAAGTGGCGCCTGCCCTTCTACGTGGTCAGCGTGCTGCTGATCGCGGCGAGCTGGTTCCTCGTCTATGACAGGGGCCTCAATTACGGCGTCGACTTTGCCGGCGGTCAGGAAGTGCGCGTCACTTTCGCCGACCTTGAGGAAGCGCCGATCGGGCAGCTGCGCGAGGAAATCGGCAGCATGGGCCTCGGCGATCCGGTGATCCAGCGGTTCGGCGATCCCAACTCGGTTTCGATCCGCGTGCGCCTGCCCGAAGGGGTGGAGGAAACTCCCGGCGCGGCGAGCGAGATCGGTGAGCGGGTGATCAGCACGATCCAGGGCGAATTCGAGAATGTGCGCCGCGACGCGAACGAGACGGTCTCGGGCAAGGTCGCCGGCGAATTCCGCGAAACCGCGTTGATGAGCCTGCTCTTCGCGATGATCGCCATCGCCATCTACATCTGGATTCGATTCGAATGGCAGTTCGGTGTCGGCGCGCTCTTCGCGCTGTTCCATGACGTGTCGCTGACCTTGGGCATGTTCGCGCTGTTCCAGCTCGAATTCAGCCTGCAGATCATCGCCGCGATCCTCGCCATTATCGGCTACTCGCTGAACGACACGATCGTCGTCTACGACCGTATCCGCGAGAACCTGAAGAAGTACCGCAAGATGGATATTCCGGAGCTGCTGGACCTCTCGGTAAACGAGACGCTGGCACGTACGGTGATGACATCGCTGACGCTGCTGGTGGCACTGATCCCGCTGCTTCTGTTCGGCCCGGCCAGCCTGTTCGGCCTGACCGCCGCGATCACGCTGGGCATCTTCGTGGGTACCTACAGCTCGGTCTATATGGCGGCGCCGATCCTGATCTGGCTTGGGGTATCCTCCACCAGCTTCGTGCCGCAGGAATCGATCACCGATATCCAGGAGAAGAAGGCGCGCGGGGAGGCTTGATCGCTCAGGCGAGCAGCCGTTCGTAATACTCCCCCAGCGCCGCTGCGTTGTTGTCCCAACTGAAGCGCGCGGCGCATTGGGCGACATCTGCGGGTGCGTAGTTCGCCGCCAGCACTTCACCGATGCCCTGCAGGATGGCGGGGGTCTCACGCGCGACGATACGTCCGGCTGTGTCAGAGGTCACGAGCTCGCGCGCCCCGCCGACATCGGTGATCACCAGTGGCGTACCGCAGGCGAGCGCCTCCACCCAGGCATTGGCGAGCCCCTCGCTGGCCGAGGGGAGCACCATGGCCTCCGCCGCGCTCAGCACTTTCGGGAGCCCGTCATGGTTGAGCGAGCCGAGGAAATGCACCCGGCCAGCAAGGCCTTTCATGGCTGCCAGCGCGCGCAGGTCCGACTCGTCCGGCCCTTCGCCGACCAATACCAGCTGCGCATCAGGAAGCTCCGCCAGCGCCTCAATCACGAAGTGCTGCCCCTTGCGCGGGATCAGCGCACCTACGCTGGCGAGCAGCGGGCCTTCTATCGGCACGCCGTGATCGCGGGCAAGGGCAGCGCGGCTGCGCGCCCGGTCCTGCGGGCGGAAGCGCTGCTGGTCGAGGCCGGTGTAATGCACCGTGATCTTCTCTTCGGGCAGGCCGATCGCGACCATGTCGCGCTTCAGCGCCTCGCTCACCGCCAGCAGGCCTTTCGCCTGAGCGGCGGCGGCGCGCATCTTGCGATTGGCATAGGCCTTGTGGCCCCAAAGCGAGATATCGGCCCCGCGCGCCTTGATCGAAAGCGGCAGACCCAGCTCCTCGGCAATGCGGGCGGCTGCGGGACCGTCGGGATAGAAGAATTGCGCGTCCACCAGGTCGAAGGGATGGATCGCGTGGAGACGCCGCGCCAGGGGCAGGGCGGCGCGCACGATCATCGCCGGGTTGAACGGCCCGCCCACCGCCGGGATCAGCGTGAAGCGCGGGCGGTGGACATTCACGCCGTTCTCGCGCCCGCTGATGGCGGCGTCGAGCAGCCGGGCATAGCGGCCCATGGCAACGGGCGGCATGCCCAATGGATTGATGACATGCACGTCCCAGTCGTCGCGCTTCGCCAGCGCCTCCATCTGCCGTGCGACGAAGGTCCCGAAACGCGGCTGGTGCGCGTTCGGGAAGAGCGTGGCAATGGACAGGACCCGTTTCATTGCATGCCGCCCCGCTCTCAGAGCTTGCGCACCAGCATTTCCGCCACCGCCAGCCAGGCGGGCTTGTCGATCACGATTTGCCGTTGCCCGATGCCCGGCGGCAGCAGCCCAACCAGCGTGCCTTGCCGGTCGATCAGCCTTCCGAAGGCGAAGCGCCCGCCGCTGCGCGGGGCGAGCACGTCGCGATTGATGATGCTGCCCGCATCTTCCGGCTTCACCTGGCGCATCCACAGCTGGTCACCGGCGCGATATTCGCCTTGCGGTGTTTCGATCGCAAGACAGACCAAGGCCTCGCCATCGCTCAGCTGCGTGGGCAGGATCGCATCGCGCGGCTTGGTGAGCGCTTCGGCACCCTGATCGGTCAGGCGGGCGATGATCTGCGGCACGGCCTCCTCCTCGCCTTTCACCAGCAATTCCGGGTCGACGCCCAGAGCCTCGCCAATACGGTTCATCCAGACAAGCGAGAGATTGCGCATGCCTGTTTCGAGCCGCCCGATCGTCTGCGCCGTGGTGGGCGGATCGCAGGCGGCGGCGACCTCGGCCAGCGTCATGCCCTTTTGCTTGCGGATGTCGCGAATGCGGTTGATCACGGCGCAGCTCCTGAAAATAACCAGATTGGTTTCTCTTTCCTACAAGTGGTTCCATTTGGCAAGGGGCCGCTTCACCACAAGGGAGAATCACCTATGAAGCAGGAACTGGCCGAACGCGAACTCACCAGTGAGGGGCCGCGCCGCCGCGCAGGAGTGGGGCGCCGCAGCTCCAGCGTCACCGTCAATGTCGCCGAAAGCCCGCTGGGCTGGCTGCATGCGCATGGCCATCTCGAAGATCGCCTGTTCGATGCGGGTGAACGCCTGCGTGCCGATTATGAGCGCGCGCAGATGGGGCCGAGCGTCACCATGCGCTGGGACCCGGTGCGGGTGAAGGGTGGCGAAGCGGGGCTGACGCAGACCGAGCGGCAGGTTGCCGCCCGTGAACGCTTCCACGCCGCGCTGGCGCAGGCGGGCAGGGGGCTGGAGGATATCTTGTGGCGCGTCGTCTGCGCGGGCGAGACGCTGCCGGTCGCCGAAAAGGCGCTGCAATGGCCCGCGCGCAGCGGCAAGCTGGTGCTCAAGTTGGCGCTGGACCGGGTGGCGGACTTCTACCGCATCCGATAGATTGCGCCCCTTCGGGGAGGGCGCGATGGACGAGGAACAGGACGAGGGCTGGTACCGGCGCAAGGTTGGCCGGGACATAGAAAAGGGCGTCAACCGCCTGATCGGTACGGTCCTTGCCCTGCTCGGCGTTTTCGGCGGCTATCTGTCACTGTCGAGCGAGGTATTCAGCCTTGTCACGCACTGGCCAGGATTGCTCGTATCTGCCGTCCTCCTCGTGCTCGCCCGGCTCTGCTTCAAGGCCAAGGACAGCGTGATACAGGGTTTCGGAGAGGGCGCCGAGGCCGATATTGTGCACAGGGACAGGCGATAGCGCGCCATTGCCCGTTCACCATAGCTGCGGCTTGGCCACCATCAGGTAGAAGACGCCGGTCAGGCCGAGGAAGGCGGGCCAGCCGAGGATGAACCATGCGCGCATGGTCCTTTCGTAGTCGCGACCTAGCGGCGTGCCGTCTCGCTCCGCCCTTTCGGCCAGCCGCGTGGCTCTGATCTGCAACCATACGACCGGCACCCAGCAGGCGAAGGCCAGCAGATAAAGCAGGTAGGTCAGGACCAGCCATGGGGCATCGAGCGGGTATCCCAGCATGCCGACCAGCCAGAAGCCTGTGGCCGGTTGGGCAACGCCGCTGGTGCCGGTGAATATCCAGTCCGCCCGCACCACCATGCGGCCCACCGTGGCAATCGTTGCCGGATCGCGGCTGAGGTGGGCGTTCCAGAAATACCAGGCCGTGCCCGCGCCGAAACCGAACAGCACGGTGCTGGACAGGATGTGAGCCCATTTGACGAGCAGATAGAGTTCCATCAGCGCCGGTCTCCGATTGCGCCATGCACCAATATCAGTGCCAGCACAGGCAGGTTCTTAAGCAGCGGCCCGAGCGGTTCGAGCCACAGTTGCGGCAGGCCGATCGTGAGCACGGCGGTGTAACCCAGCACGACAAGGAGCTGGACCGCGGTGGACCAGCGCGCCTTGCGGTCGAGCAGCAGGACGGCGGCCACCGCGAGGTCGATGGCGGTCCCAAGGGCGAGGCTGGCGGGAACCCATTGCTGCGGCAGGCCCAGATTGTGCAACAACGCGCTTGCCGCTTCGCTGCCGTAAAACAAGCCGAGCAGCGCCGAGGCGACCCACATGAGTACCAGCACGGCCTTGATCGCGGGGGCGAGGAAATAGAGTCGCGCATGCCAGCGGTCCTGCACCTGCGCCGGGCTGGCAGCGAGCGCTGCGGCCATGCTGCGCTGGGGAAAGCCGATTGCGCTTTCATAGGCCGCGCTGTCGCCGTCGTTCCCCGCGACCATCTGCGCCAGGCTGTTGGTCGAGACCGGCCCGGCGCCGAACAGGTCTCCCACCCGCGCGAAGAAGCGCATCACCGGCATGGGGACCGACAGGAATCGCGCTTCCCCGAAGCCCAGCCAGCCACGATAGAGGGCAAGGACTTCGCGCAAGCTCAGGCGCTCAGGCCCGACCGGTTCGAGGCTCCTGCCGGCCATGGCTGCATCGCCGCAAATGCGCACCACCCCGCGCGCAAGGTCGCGCACATGGATGGGGGTGAAGGCGAAATCACCCTTTCCGGGCAGCGGTACTGCAAGCGGCAGGCCAGCCATGCCGCGGATCAGCGAGGTTCCGCCATAGCTGCCCTCGCCATAGACGAGCGACGGGCGCAGCACGGTCCAGTCGAGGCGGGATGATTTGAGCACATCTTCCCCGGCCAGCTTGGACTGCGAATAGTCGGTCTTCACATCCGCACGTGCGCTGATGGCGGAGATCAGGATCGCCTGCCTGACACCAGCGTGCGCGGCGGCAGCATAAAGGGCGCGCGGCATGTCGGCATGAACCGCTTGCATCGCCTTGCCGCGCAGCAGTCCGGCGCAATTGACCAGGCAATCGACGCCGGTGCAAAGCGAGGCCCAGTCGGCTTCGCTGGTGGCAAGGGACAGGTCCAACGCGCGGAAGCGGGCTTGCGGGAAGGCATGGGCGAGGGTGCCGGTCCCGCGCACAACGGCGGTGACCTCGTGACCCTGTTCCAGCAATTCCGTCAGGATATGCCGACCGATGAATCCGCCCGCGCCGAGCAGCAAGACATGCATTGACCCACCCCCTTGCGGGAAAGGTCTAGTCGCCCGCCATTGGCGTGTCAGCCACTAATCAGGCGAAGAGGTCCGGATCCTCGTCATCCTCGAAAGGTTCGGGAATTTCGAGCTGGAAGGGGAACAGCGCCGCATGGTGGTGCGGGGCGCAGAAGGGCATGCACCAGAAGCGGAACATCTGGTCCGTTGCCGCGAGCATCGCCTCGTTCCACGTGGCCAGCATCGTCTCGAACATGGCGAGATGCGGAGGGAGATCTACGGGTTCAATCGAGTCGGCCATGGAGGCAGTATATACATGTTGCGCTGCAGCGGAAAATTGATTGCGCGCAAATCGGCAAGGGCGCTTGCGTCAGCCTTCAACCAGCTCCGCCAGTTCGAGCCAGCGCAGCTCCGCCTCGTCCTTCTCTTCGCGCGCCATTTCCAGCGACTTGCTGATGCGGGCGAAGCGATCCGGGTCCTTAGAATAGAGGTCCGGATCGGCCAGCGCCGCTTCGCCTTTCGCGATCAGCTCCTCCAGCTCCTCGATCCGCGCGGGCAGCAATTCGTAGTCGCGCTGGTCCTTGTAGCTGAGCTTGGTCGACTTTGGCGGCGGGGGAGGGGGTGCTGAGGGCTTTTCGGCCGGTTTCTCCGCCTTCTTGGCCGGTTTAGACCGTCGCTCGGCCCGCTTCGCTTCCCAGTCGGCATAGCCGCCCGCGATCACGTCCACATGGCCGCTGCCGTCAAGGCCGAGCGTCACCGTCACCGTCTTGTCGAGGAAGTCGCGGTCATGGCTGACGATCAGCACGGTGCCCTTGTAATCGGCGATCACTTCCTGCAGCAGGTCGAGCGTTTCGAGGTCGAGATCGTTGGTCGGCTCGTCCAGCACCAGGAGGTTCGACGTGCGGGCGAATTCGCGCGCCAGCAGCAGGCGCGAACGCTCACCGCCGGAGAAACTGCCGACCTTGGCGTCGATCACCGAGGGATCGAACAGGAAGTCCTTGAGATAGGCCTGCACATGCTTGCGGTGTCCGCGCACGTCTATCCAGTCGCCGCCCTCGGCCAGTACCTGCCGCACGGTTTTCTCCGGGCTGAGCAGCTTGCGCTGCTGGTCGATCATCACGCCGGACAGGGTATTCGCATGGGTGACCTTGCCGCTGTCGGGCTCCAGCTCACCGGTCAGCATCTTGAGCAACGTCGTCTTGCCCGCGCCGTTCGCGCCGACCACGCCGATGCGGTCGCCACGCTGGATGCGCAGGGAGAAGGGCTTGATAATCGTGCGGTCGCCGTATGACTTGGTGATCTCTTCCGCCACGATCACCGACTTGGACTTGAAATCCGCATCGCTCGCCAGCTTGAGCTTGGCGGTGCCTTCAGGGTTGATCATCGACGCGCGCTGGGCACGCATCTGCCACAGCTTTTCGAGCCGCCCCTGGTTGCGCTTGCGCCGCGCGGTGACGCCGCGTTCCAGCCAGTGCGCCTCGATCTTCAGCTTGGCGTCGAGCTTCTCGGCCGCGCGCGCTTCCTCGGCATAGACCTGCTCTTCCCAAGCCTCGTAGCCGCCGAAGCCGACATCCTTGCGGCGCAAATTCCCGCGATCGAGCCAGATGGTCGAGCGGGTCAGGCGCTTCAGGAAGGTGCGGTCATGGCTGATGACGATGAAAGCGCCCTTGTAGCGCTCCAGCCAGCTTTCGAGCCAGTCGATGGCGGACAGGTCGAGGTGGTTCGTCGGCTCATCCAGCAGCAGCAGGTCCGGATTCTGCGCCAAAGCGCGGGCGAGCGCGGCGCGGCGTCGCTCGCCGCCCGATGCGCCCTTCGCCTCGGTCGTCATGTCGATGCCGAGCTGCCCGGCAATCGCCTCCACCTCGTGCGGGGCGGGGGCGTCGTCGCCTGACAGCGCATAGTCCATCAGCGTGGCGAAGCCGGTATAATCCGGCTCCTGCTCGAGCAGCACGATATGCGTGCCGGGCTTGACCTTGCGGACACCCCGATCGGCCTCGATCTCGCCGGTAATGAGCTTGAGCAAGGTGGTCTTGCCCGCGCCGTTGCGGCCGATCAGCGCCAGCCGGTCGCGCGGGGCGATATGCAGGTCCAGCCCATCGGTGTCAGGCCCGCCAAACAGCCAGCCTTCGCCCTGATGCAGGCCCAGTCCTTCCCAGGAAAGTATCGGTGGTTCCGCCATGATGCGGCGCAGTTAGGCGCGGCGAAGCTTGCTGGCAAGGAACTGACAGGTTCAGTCAGCCGTAATTCGCACAAAGGCATTCGTGCCGGCAAATATGTGATGGAGAACACCGCCATGAAGAATATCGCCCTTCCGCTCGCCGCTGCCGCCATGGCACTGCCCGCAAGCGCCGCTCAGGCGGCCGAGGTGCAGATCGCCGTTGAAGGTCCGGTGGTCGAACTATCGGTCACCGAGAGTGTCGCCAGCGATCCCGATATCGCCGATATCAGCGCGGGCGTGACCACGCAGGCAAGCACCGCGGTGGAGGCGATGCGCCTCAATACGCAGGCGATGAACCGCGTGATCGCACAGATCGAGGCGGAGGGCGTCGATCGCGACGATATCCAGACAAGCGGCATCTCCCTCAATGCCGAATATGATTACGACCAGCGCGCGCAGCAACAGGTGTTTCGCGGCTATCGCGTCTCCAACCGGGTGAGCGTGACCTTGCGCGATATCGATCGGACGGGCGAGGTCCTCGATGCGCTTGTGGCCGCCGGCGCCACCGACCTTGGCGGCATATCCTGGTCGGTCGACGATGCCAGCGCGGCGCGCGAACAGGCGCGCGATACCGCCTTCGCCAATGCCCGCGAACAGGCGCTGACCTATGCGCGAATGGCGGGTTATGCGGATATTCGCCTGCTGGAAGTGAGCGAGAATGTTCAGGCAGGCTATCCGATGCCGATGGTGCAGCGTGCCTCGCTGGATATGGCCGAGAAGTCGACACCTGTCGTACCTGGCCAGGTGCAGTCCAGCGTGACGGTCAGTGTGAAATATGAGATGACTCGTTAAGGAAAGCGGCATTCTTTCTGAACGTCACCTTTTGCATTCACAGCTTGTTCAACGCGCTGAGCCTAGGCAAAAGGCCGTCATGAAACGGATTCTCGCTTCCCTTGCCGCTGTTGCCATGCTGGCCAGCCCTTTCGCCGCCAGCGATGCGCTTGCGCAGGACCGCCAGCAGGCGCAGCAACAGCAGCGGGGCGAGCAGGCCAGTGCCCGTGAGCAAATGCAGGCCGGGCGCAACATGCCGATTCGCGAGATCGAGCGGCGCATCATCCCGCGCATGGATGGTGATGAGTATATCGGCTTCGAATACGATCCTTCTGCGCAGGCCTATCGCCTCAAGTTCATTCGCGATGGCCGGCTGATCTGGGTCGATGTCGATGCGCGCACCGCTCGCGTCCTCCGCGTATCGCGATAGGGCATGGAAACGCTCGCTCGGTTGACGCGTTGATCCCAAATGACCACTTAACGGGCAACATGTGGCGCCAATGCGCGCCTAGCAGGGGAAGTTGAATGCGCATCCTGATTGTCGAGGATGAACCCACTCTGGGTCAGCAGCTGAAGAATACACTGGAGCAGAACGGCTATGCCGTGGACCTGTCCACCGATGGTGAGGACGGGCATTTCCTCGGCTCGACCGAGGATTACGACGCGGCCATTCTCGACCTTGGCTTGCCGGAGATCGACGGGCTGACCGTGCTCGGCATGTGGCGCAAGGAAAAGCGCAACTTCCCCGTACTGGTCCTCACCGCGCGTGACAGCTGGTCGGACAAGGTCGCAGGCCTCGATGCAGGCGCTGACGACTACCTCGCCAAGCCTTTCCAGACCGAAGAGCTGATCGCCCGCCTGCGCGCGCTGATCCGTCGTGCTTCGGGCAATGCCTCCTCCGAACTCACCGCCGGCGACGTGCGGCTGGACACAAGGTCCGGTCGCGTCACAAGGGCAGGCGAGCCGGTGAAGCTGACCGCGCAGGAATACAAGCTGCTGTCCTACCTGATGCACCACAAGGGCAAGGTGGTCAGCCGCACCGAACTGATCGAGCATATCTACGATCAGGATTTCGACCGCGATTCGAATACGATCGAGGTCTTCGTCACCCGCATCCGCAAGAAGCTGGGTGCCAATGTCATCACCACGATCCGTGGCCTCGGTTACAGCCTCGACGACCCCGCAGACCAGCCGCGCGAATAGCGGGGGCGACCCGCAGGCGGCTGGTCCTGCTGATGCGGGAGAGGCCGCCGTGCCTGAAACGGAGGAGCTGAACCACACCGGTAGTATCCAGCGCCGCATGATGCTGATCGCGGCGGTCTGGATCACGATCCTGCTCGGCCTCGGCGGTTTCGCGCTCGACCGCGTGCTTACCAACCTCATCACCCGGCAGTTCGACGAGCAGCTGGAAATCGCGCTCACTGCCATGGCCAATTCGGCCGAGATCGATCCTTTCGGCGAGGTCTATTTCAACCGTATCCTGGGCGACCAGCGCTATCTCGAGCCGAATAGCGGCTATTACTGGCAGATCTCGGGCGGTGAGTTCGTGCCCTATCTCTCGCGCTCGCTGTGGGACGAGCCCATCGAAATCCGCGAGGACGTCCGCGCCGAACAGCCGATCTTCTACGATGGCGAGACAGCGACGGGTGACGAAGTGCGCATCGCCCAGCGCACCTTGCGCATACCTGGCAGCGAGGTCGAATGGCAGTTCGTGGTGGCGGGCACCCTGTCCGATCCCGAATCGCAGATCGCGGTCAGCCGCTCGGTGCTGACATGGTCCTTCGCCATTCTTGCCATCGGCCTGTTCCTGATGGCCATGCTGCAGACCTGGTACGGCCTTGGTCCCCTGCGCCGCATCCGCCTCGCCATCGCCCGCATCCGCACCACCGGCACCAACCGCGTTACCGATCCGCTGCCGCTTGAAGTGCAGCCGATGGTGGAGGAACTGAACGCGCTGCTCGCCCATTCGGAAAAGCAGGCGGAGGAAGCGCGCACCCATGCGGGTAACCTCGCCCATGCGCTGAAGACCCCGCTCACCGTGCTGACCAATGCAGCGAGCGCGCATGCGCCCGATCTTGATCATACCGTGCTGCGCGAAGCGGCGGTGATGCGGCGGCAAGTTGACCACCACCTCGCCCGCGCCCGGGCCGTGGGCCGGCGGGCGATCGGCCTTGCGCGTTCCAACGTCATGGACAGCACCCAGGCGGTCGAACGCGCCGTTTCACGCCTCTATCCTGAGGTGCGTTTTGATATTGCCGGGAAGGGCGATGCGGCGGTTGCGATCGAGAAGCAGGACCTCGAGGAAATCCTCGGCAACCTCATCGAGAACGCGGCCAAATATGGCGGCGGCAGCGTGTTCATCACCGTCGATGCAGAGCCGGACAGCGAGCTATGCACCGTATGGGTGGAGGATGACGGCGCGGGCATCCCCGTCGCCAAGCGCGACGAGCTGTTCAGCCGTGGTGCGCGGCTCGACACCGAGAAGCCCGGAACGGGCCTCGGCCTCGCCATCGTGCGCGACGTCGTGGAGATTTACGGCGGCAAGGTGGAACTCGATGAGAGCGAGGACCTCGGCGGCCTGCTGGTGAAGGCAAAGATGCCGCGGGCGAGCTGACCGCTTCTAGCTTCCGCCCCGCGCGATATTGTGGTGGCGGATCACCTCGTCGATCACGAAGCGGATGAACTTCTCGCTGAATTCGGGGTCGAGGTCTGCGTCTTCCGCCAGGGCCCGCAAGCGCTGGATCTGCTTCTGCTCGCGCCCCGGATCGGCGGGCGGCATATGCGTCTTCGCCTTGTACTCGCCCACCGCCTGCGTGATGCGGAAACGTTCCGCCAGCATGTGAATCAGCGCAGCATCGATATTGTCGATGCTCTTGCGATAGGCGGCCAGAACCGGGTCGAAATGCGTGTCGTTTGTCATCTGCTCCACCGGCTGGGGCGGTTCGGGTTGGGGGTATCGCATTGCCATAGACCCTAGCTAGCAGCAATTGCGCGCTTGCCAACACCCGCGTGGTCGCTCATGGGGTGGGCCGCCATGACGTCCAATGTCGTCCCCCTCAAGCGCGGCAGTGAGCAGGGCCGCCCCTCGCTCGCGCCGATCCTGTCGCTCACCGCTACGGCGATGAATTCGGTCAACCAGGTGATCCTGGACCGGATGCAGAGCGAGATTCCCCTGATTCCGGCGCTGGCCGGACACCTGATTTCGGGCGGCGGCAAGCGGATGCGGCCGATGCTCACCATCGCCGGGGCAGAGGTGATCGGATACCAGGGCACGCGCCACCACAAGCTGGCCGCTGCCGTGGAGTTCATCCACACCGCCACGCTGCTGCATGACGATGTCGTGGACGGCTCCGAAACGCGCCGTGGCAAGGAAGCAGCGAACATCGTCTACGGCAATCCCGCCACCGTGCTGGTGGGCGATTTCCTCTTCTCCCGCGCTTTCGAGCTGATGGTGGAAGATGGCAGCCTCAAGGTCCTGAAAATCCTGTCTTCCGCCAGCGCCATCATCGCGCAGGGCGAGGTCGACCAACTCGTCTCGCAGCGCAAGATCGAGACTTCGGAAGAGCGCTACCTCCACATCATCGGCGCCAAGACCGCCGCGCTTTTCGCCGCCGCCAGTCGCATCGCCGCCGTGGTGGCCGAGCGGGACGAGACGGAGGAAAAGGCGCTCGACGATTACGGTCGCAATCTCGGCATCGCCTTCCAGCTGGTGGATGACGCGATCGACTATGATTCGGACGCTGCCGAAATGGGCAAGGATCGCGGTGACGATTTCCGCGAGGGCAAGATGACGCTGCCCGTCATCCTCGCCTATGCGCGCGGCAGCGATGCAGAGCGGCGCTTCTGGCAGGACTGCATCGCCGGTTTCACCATCTCCGACGCCGACCTCGCCGAGGCGGTCACGCTCATCAACATGCACAATGCCGTGGCCGACACCCGCGAACGCGCGCGCCACTATGCCCAGCGCGCCTGCGATGCGCTGGCTATCTTCCCCGACAGTGAGGCACGCCGGGCGATGGTGGAAGCGGCGCAATTCGCGGTGACGCGGGGGTATTGATTGATGGCCGGGATGAAGGCCTATGCCTCGCCCGAAGAGTGGTTCGCCGATGCCGAAGACTGGCAGAAGCCGCTAATCGACAAGTTCAGGGCGGCCATTCTTGACGCGGCACCGTTCGAAATGGCGATCCGCCATGGCAATCTCTTCTTCCTGCATAACGGCCAATGCATCCTCATCAGGCATGATCCGGAATGTGTGATCCTGGGGTTTTTCCGCGGCAAGCGCTTGCGTGACCTGGAACCGCGCCTGAAAGCGAGCGGCAAGTACGAACTGGCCAATATCGTCTTCCGCGAAGGTTCGCAGGACTTGCCGGAACGGCTGGGAGAGCTGGCGCGCAAGGCTGCCGATCTCAACGCGCAACTGGGCGATCCGCGCGACCTGTCGAATTACTGAGCAAGTTCGGTTAGGGCGAAGCCGTGGCCCAGAATCTTCCCATCAACGCCGTCCTGCCGGAACTGCTCGGCGCTTTGCGTGCGCACAATTCCGCCGTGCTGATCGCACCTCCCGGCGCGGGCAAGACCACCGCGGTTGCGCCTGCGCTGATCGGTGAGGAATGGTGCAGCGGACAAGTGATCGTCCTCAGCCCCCGCCGCGTGGCTGCACGCGCCGCGGCGGAGCGGATGGCGGAGATGCTGGGCGAGAAGCCGGGCGAGACGGTCGGCTACCTCACCCGCATGGACAGCAAGTCCGGCCCCAAGACGCGCATCCTTGTCGTGACCGAGGCGATCTTCGTCTCGCGGCTCCTCTCCGACCAGGAACTCGAAGGTATCTCCGCCGTGCTGTTCGACGAGGCGCATGAGCGGCATCTCGACAGCGATCTCGGCCTCGCACTGGCGTTGGAAACGCAGGGCGTGCTGCGCGAAGACCTGCGCTTGCTGGTCATGTCCGCCACCATCGACGGCGCGCGGTTCGCGCGGCTGTTGGGCGAGGGCGCTCCGGTGATCGAGAGCGAGGGCAAGGCGCACCCGCTGCGGGTGGAGTGGCTCGGCGCCTCGCCCGAAAAGCGGATCGAGGAGGCGATGACATCCGCGATCCTTGCAGCATGGCGCGAGGAGGAGGGCGATATCCTCGCCTTCCTGCCCGGCGTTGGCGAAATCGAGCGCGTGCGCGAGCGGCTGGAAGAGCGACTGCCCAATGTGCCCATCCTGCCGCTGCACGGACAGGTGCAGCCAGCGGACCAGCGCATGGCCATACGCCGCGATGTCGAAGGCCGCCGTCGCCTCGTGCTCGCCACCAGCATTGCCGAGACTTCGATCACGCTCGATGGCGTGTCGGTCGTGGTCGATAGCGGCCTGTCGCGGCGCGCGGAATTCGACGTGGCAGCGGGCGTCACCCATCTCGTCACCCGGCGCGCTAGCCAGGCATCGGCCGGGCAAAGGGCGGGGCGCGCGGCGCGGCAAGGACCGGGCGTTGCCTATCGCCTGTGGGAAGAAGGCGGCCATGCCGGGCGCGAGGCTTTCGATCCGCCCGAAATGCTCACCAGCGACCTCGCCCCGCTGACACTGTCGCTGGCGCAATGGGGAGTGGAGAATGTGGCGAGCTTGAAATGGCTCGACGTCCCGCCAGCACCTGCGTTCTCCGCCGCGCACGAGCGCTTGCAGGCGCTGGATGCGCTCGATGATGAGGGTCGAATCACCGATTGGGGGCGCAAGATTGCCGCGCTGCCCATGTCGCCACCGCAAGCCGCCATGGTGCTCTATGGCGCGCAGCACGAAGCGGGCAGGGAGGCGGCGCGGCTGGCGCTGCTGATGCAGGAACGCGGGCTGGGTGGGCGCGGCGAGGACTTGGCGCAGCGCCTCCAGCGTTGGAACGGCGACCGCTCGAAAAGAGCAGAGGCGGCGCGCAAGCTGGCCGATGGCTGGGCGCGCAAGGCAGGCGATCTGGTGAAGAGCGAGAAGGGCGAGAGTCCGCCACTCGCCATCCTGCTCGCCCATGCGCTGCCCGCGAATGTCGCGAAGCGCCGCGATGCGAGCGGGGAGAGCTGGCTGTCGGCGGGCGGGCGCGGCTACCAGCTCGATCCCGCATCGCCGCTCGCACGTGCCGAGTGGCTGGTGATCGCCGATGCGCAGGGCCGGGCGAGCGGCGCGCGGATCACTGCCGCGATGCAGCTAGACCCCGGCGAAGTCGAGCAATGGCTTGGCGAGCGGATCGAGCGGCGCCATTCGGCCCGCTGGAATGCGAGCGAAAAGCGGGTGGAGGCCCGGCTGGAGCGTCGCCTAGGGGCGATCACGCTGAAGAGCGGCCCCGACCCCGATCCGGACCCGCAAGCGCTTGTGGACCTCCTTGTGGAGAAGGCTGTGGATAAGCTGGGGGAACTGCTCCCGGCCGACCTTCTGGCGCGCGCTCGCTTCGCCGGGCTGGAAGCGCTCTCTCTGCAGCGGCTGGGTGAGGAAGCACCCGAATGGCTCGCCCCGTTGCTACATGGTCGCCGCGGGCTCGACCTTCCTAATGGCAAGCTGGTCGATGCGTTACTCGGCCGCTTGAGCTGGGACGAGCGCCAGCAGCTCGACCGGCTGGCTCCGCGCGAATTCTCCAGCCCCGCCGGAACGCGCCACGCCATCGATTATGCAGGCGACGATGCCCCTTGCGTGGAAGTGCGCGTGCAGGCTGTCTTCGGCCTCGAACGTCATCCGATGATCGGCAACACGCCTCTGCTGCTGAAACTGACCGACCCGGGTGGCAAGCCCATGCAGGCCACGCGCGACTTGCCCGGCTTCTGGCAGGGCAGCTGGCGCGATGTGCAGAAAGACGGCAAGGGCCGCTATCCCAAGCACCGCTGGCCCGATGAACCATGGGCGGAAAAGCCCAGCCTCAAGACCAAGAACGCCTTCAATCGCACTTGATTTCGCGGGCGAGAATCAACAAAGGGAAACCTATGCAGGCCCGTATCTACAAACGCCCGAAGAACGCCATGCAGAGCGGCAAGGCTCTGGTGGACCAGTGGATCCTCGATTTCGCTCCGGCGCAGGCGAAGAAGCCCGACCCGTTGATGGGCTGGGCCGGCAGCGGCGATACGCAGCAGCAGGTGCAGCTGAAATTCGAAAGCTGCGAGGCGGCGCAGGCCTATGCGGACAAGCACGGCATTCCCGCCGTGGTCCACACAGTCCCGCCCAAGCGCCTGAAGATCCAGGCCTACGCCGATAATTTTAGATAATATTCGGCCTCAATCGCCGGCGGCTGCATCCGCAGCGTTCTGCCTTAGGCAGTGCTTCGCATCGACTATCCTCGCCTGAGTCCCTTCGTCCTACGGACTACGGGGTGGAGTAGTTTATCCTGAGCGGCTGCTGCAGGCAGCCAGCCGAAGGGGGCGCGCATTCGCGCTTGCGGGCCTTTGGCCCGAAGACGTGCTACGCCCGCAATGTTCCGTCTATTATTTCCGCAATTGCAGCTCGCCACGTTCGAATGCCGTGCGGCAGTCGGTCGCGTCGTGGCGGATATCTTCGTCCAGCAGCGGCGTAGCGGTCATGCCCGGACCTTCGAAGCGCGGGTCGTCGCATTCGCTATCATTCGAATAGTCGCCATTGTCGTCACCGAAATCGACCGTTGCGGCCAGCTCCGGATTGCCTGGTGCCGTCAGGTCATTGGCGGCCATTGGCGGTTCGCCGCAAGCTGCCAGAATGAGAACCATACTTGCCGGCACGATAATCTTGATCATTAATACCCTCCCCAAAAGGTCTTGAGGCGGATAGCGCTGATGGGTTGCAAAATTATAACCGCATCGCCATATCGCGGTCCGGGAGTCGGGTGGACGTTTGCGTTCGCTCACCGGGTCAGGTCCGGAAGGAAGCAGCCCAGGTGAATTGCGGCGGGTCGCTCGGCTCCTTTACCCTTCAGACATGGCAGACATGCGATCGCGCGCGGCGACGCGCGAGCCCGTGGCCGGTTGCCGCCCACTAAAGCGAGCGAGGCCGAAAGGCGGCATATTGACGCTTATCGTCTCGAAGCCACCGGCCGGTACGCAGTAGGTCTCGTGAAAGATGCCAACCGAGCCATTGTCCCCCACAGCCTTGTTGAAAGCGCTCCAGGCGGGCCAATGGTTGCGATCACGGTCTTGAGCATAGGCTTCGAGGCGTGCGAAATCGCGCCAATATTGTACGAGCAACACGGTACGCATGCCTGCCAGCAACGTTTCGGCGCCAATGAAGCCGCTTTCGGGGTTGTCCTCCAACTCGGCGATCATCGGCCCCATGGACCGGGCCACCGGCAACCATTGCCGAGGCCTTAGGAAGTGGTTGATGCGCATTCCTATCAGGAACACGACAAGCGACCCTTCATGTCTGTCGGTAAGTCGACCTGGCTCTATCATCACATTCTCCAGTGGTGCTGCCGAATGGCACGGGGGGCAAAGCTGTTGTACCATTCGACATCGGCACGCGCCGCACCTAGATTGAAGCGATGGGTGATTCACCAGACGATACCGACCTCCCGCCCTGGGATGATGAGCAGGAAGAGGAGGCCCAGGAGCAGGCAGGGCCCTCCGCAGCCGAGCTTGAGGCTGCGGGCCAGTCCGCCATGTTCGGCGATGCCGCGCCCCCGCCTGTAGAGGACCCTGCCGTGGCGAGTGAGGCCGCGCCTGCGTCCGTGGAGCAGCCTGCTGCGGCCCCGGCACCTCCGCCGGCCAATTCCGGCCCCTATCGCGTGCTGGCGCGCAAATACCGTCCGCAGACATTCAGCGAGCTGATCGGCCAGGAGCCGATGGTGAAGACGCTCGCCAACGCCATTGCGCGCGACCGGCTGGCGCATGCCTTCCTGATGACCGGCGTGCGCGGGGTGGGCAAAACCTCCACCGCGCGCCTGATCGCCAAGGCGCTCAACTGCGTCGGCCCGGATGGGCAGGGCGGACCGACCATCGATCCTTGCGGTGTGTGCGAGCCGTGCCAGGCCATTGCGGAAGGCCGCCATATCGACGTGATCGAGATGGACGCCGCCAGCCATACCGGCGTGGACGATGTGCGCGAGATTATCGAGGCGGTCCGCTATGCCGCCGTCTCCGCGCGCTACAAGATCTATATTATCGACGAAGTGCACATGCTCAGCCGCAACGCTTTCAACGCGTTGCTCAAGACGCTGGAAGAGCCGCCTGCGCATGTGAAATTCCTTTTCGCCACGACAGAGGTCGACAAGCTGCCGGTGACGGTGCTCTCCCGCTGCCAGCGCTTCGACTTGCGGCGCATTCCGGCCGAATTGCTCCACCAGCATTTCGCCAGCGTGTGCCGGCAGGAAGGTGTCGAGGCCGAGGACGAAGCGATCGCCATGGTCGCCGCCGCTGCCGAGGGTTCGGCGCGCGACGGCCTCTCCATCCTCGACCAGGCGATCGCCCATGCCGACATGGATGCAGGCGACGGCGCGACCATGGTCACCGCGGCCAAGGTGCGCGAAATGCTGGGCCTTGCCGATAAGGGCGCACAAAGGCGGCTATTCGCTCACCTGCTCAATGGCGACCCGCAGGGCCTGCTTGCTGCCGTGAACGACCAGTATTCGCTCGGCGTCGAGCCGCTGGCGCTGCTGCGCGGCTTGATGGAGCTGACGCATCGTATTGCCGTCGCCCAGCTGGGTGAGGGCGAAGTGACGGCGGTCAGCGAGGAAGAGCGGCAGGATATCGCGCAATGGGCCGATCGCCTCTCCGCCGGGCAGGTCCATCGCCTGTGGCAATTACTGCTGAAGGGCCATGACGAGGTGAAGGGCGCGCCCGATCCGCTGGTCGCGGCGCAAATGGCGCTGCTGCGCATCCTTCACGCCGCCGACATGCCCGATCCGGGCAAGCTGGAGAAGCTGCTGAAGGAGGCCGCCGAGCGCGGTGTGGGGGCCGTGCAAGCTCCCGCTGCTCCGGGCGCCGCTGCATCCTCGCAGGACGGTCCGCAAGCGGCTGGCTCCATGCCCGATGCACATATCGAATGGACGATCATGTGCGACCGGGTGGAGCAGGAAGGCCTGCTGCGCATGGGTCAGGTGATGCGCGACTGGATACGTATCATCGAGCTACGCGACGGCTATTTGCGCTTCACCCATTCGGACGAATTCGACGAGGATATCCTGCCCGAACTGCGCGATGCGCTGCTGCGCGCCACGGGCGAGCGGTGGGATGTGGCGAAAGGCGCGGGCGAGGGCCAACCGAGTTTGCGCGAACGCGCCGAAGCGGCGCAGGCCGCCGACCGCGCGCGGATCGAAAGCCATCCGCTGGTGCAGGCGACCAAGGCGGCCTTTCCCGCCGCCGAACTGCTCGACGCGGAAGAGATGCCGGTGGGCGAGGCGCGCTGGAACCGGCGTGCTGGATAGCCTAAATTGGCTTCACACGAACAAGCGAGAGACGACCAATGGAATCCATGGAAGAGATGCTGAAGGCGGCGCAGGAAGCGGCCCAGAACATCCAGAAGCAGATGAGCGACGCGCAGGTGAAGCTCGATTCGATCGAGGTAGAGGGCTCGTCCGGCGGCGGCCTGGTGAAAATCCGCGCCACTGCAAAGGGCCGCATCCTCGGTGTCAATATCGATGACAGCCTGATGGTGCCGGAGGAAAAGCAGATCCTCGAAGACCTCGTCACCGCTGCCTTCAACGACGCCCGCGACAAGGCCGACCGCGCGGCCAATGAGCAGATGAAGGAAATCCAGGGCAGCATGGGCCTGCCACCGGGGTTCAATCTGCCGGGGATGGGTTGATCGGCACGCTCCGGTGGGCGTGATGACGTTATAGGAAGCGGCCAAAGGGGGAATTCGCGCGATATCATGCAGCAGTTGTAGTTGCTTCGGCTCTTGCGGCCACTATGCCGAATCTTGCCCACGCCGAAACGGTAGTTCTTGAACCGGCTTCCCCTTGGTTAATGGATTACGCTGAGGACAGTTGCGCCTTGCGGCGGGCCTTTGGTGCCGAAGGGCAGGAAGTCGTGATCGAGCTTCGCCAGTTCCAGCCCGGTGACGGCATGATGTTCACTGCCTATGGCGAGCCGCTCCGGACGAGGATGCGGCCCGCGTTGTTCCGGTTCGAGCCGGTTGGTGAGGAGCAGAGCCGTGAAAATGCGCAGCTTCTTGAGGTCGAGGGCTTTGGGCGGGGTATAACTCTTGATATCAGCCTCCATCCTGTCGCGGATGGCGAAGCGGAAGCGGAGCCGGAAACGGTGGCGGTCCGCGAAACGCGTGAGGCGGCAATGACGGGGATTTCGATCAGCGGAATCCTTCGTGAAGAGACCGTTTTTCAGACCGGGTCCATGGCAGCGCCGGTAGGCGCCTTGCGCAACTGCATGGATGAATTGCTGACCCATTGGGGTATCGACGTCGAAGCTCACAGGTCGCTCCAACGCCAGGTCGAGCCGAAAGACTACGACGGCTGGGTGCACACAATCGTCAATACCGGCTTCCCCCGCAGCATGATCAGGCGGGGCGAGAATGCGATCGTTCGCGTGCGTCTGATCGTGGGAACGGATGGGCGCGCCGTTTCCTGCCACATTCCCATTGCTATCGGACATCCGGATTTCGAGGAAGCAGCTTGCCGCACATTGATGGACCATGCAAAATTTGATCCGGCCCTGGATGCCAATGGCGATCCGATCGAAAGCTATTGGGTCACGAGCATAGCGTATCGGACCTCCTGAGGGAGTTTTCGCTCGCTCGGTTGTTTGCGTGGTGAACCAGACCGACCGGTGAAACGGGCTTCAAGCCACCGCGCGCCTTTTCACCGCTCCGCTGCCACCAGCCACAACCACCGGCACCTCCAGCTTTGCCACCGTGCCTTCACCCGGCGTGCTATCCAGCGTAAGCCGGCCGCCCATGGTTTCGGCGAGGCGGCGGGCGATGGGCAGGCCGAGGCCGGTGCCGCCATGTTGCCGCATGCGCCCGGTATCGTCCTGGACGAATTCGCCGAACAGCGATTCCAGCCGCTCCGGATCGATTCCGATGCCCTGATCGGTCACGGTGACCGTCAGCCATCTCGTTCCCATGCGGTCGTCGCAACGCGCGTCGATCCGCACGCTTCCCCGATCGGAAAACTTGATCGCATTGCCGACGAGGTTGGTGAGGATCTGTCCCAGCCGCAGCTCGTCGCCGAAGACCTGACAGGGCAGGGCGGGGTCCAGCGAGAGGTCGAGCGCGATCTGCTTGTGCTGCGCCGCCCCGCGCATCAGCTGGGCGGTGCGGGTTATCGCGCCGCCGAGATCGAATGGCTCTTCGCGCAGGACCAGCTTGCCTGCCTCGATCTTCGAGAGGTCGAGGATGTCATTGAGGATCTTGACCAGCGACTTTCCGGAATCGTGGATGAGCTTGGCATACTGACGCCGCCGCGGGTCGGTATCGCTTTCCATCAGCAATTCGGCAAAGCCCAATATGCCGTTCATCGGTGTGCGGATTTCATGGCTCATATTGGCGAGAAAGGTTGATTTAGCATGCGCGGCAGCCTGTGCGGCATCGCGCGCCGCGCGCAATTCGCCCAAGGCTTTGCGGTTTTCGCTGACGTCCTGCAGCGTGCCGATCATGCCAGGATCGCCATCCTCCAGCCGGTGGAACGGCCGCGTCTCGTTCACGGCCCAGATCACCTGTTCGCCGATAATGAAACACTGTCCTTCGCCGGGAAACACGGCCTGCGTTTGCGAACACTTGGAGTAATCGGTCGGGCAGGGTTTCAGCAGGTCCCTCAGATCATTCCCCAGCAGATGGTCGAGATCGTGCCCGGTCAATTCCTGCATCTGCCGATTGGCATAGGTGACCAGACCCTCGGAGCTCGTCTGGTAGACTGCCACCGGCAAGGCTTCGGCCAGTTCCCGGAAATTGTCCTCGCTGGCCTGTCCCGCCTGCGCCATAGCCTGGCGCCGGGCAAGCGCCCTGACCTGCGCGAAGTGGTTTTCCTCCAGCCGGTTGACCTTCTGTGCATCGAGCAAGCTCATTGCGGTCAGGGTGATGACCATGCCTATGGCAATCAGGCTGAGGCCGAAGGGATAGTCGAAATAGTCGGCATCGAGCGCTGCCAGAACTGTCAGGCAGGTGGCAAAAGGCAGGATCAATATCGTCGGCATGATGTGGCGCGCCGCGGCGCTGCCCGCTCCGCGCCCGCTCAACACGCCCATCCAGCCGCGTGCGGGGCGCAGCAAGAGCAAGGCGGAAAAGGCAGCGGCGAAACAAAGCGCAGTGTGCAACGCCATATTGGCGAAGACGGTGATTGCGTAGAGCGATTCCACGTGGAAGGCCGACCCGACAATGGCCAACAGGCTGACCAGCAGGCCGGTAGTGGCGGATGAGACGAATATCCGGTCTGCGCCCTGCCGCTCCCTCAGGCGCGCGATGGCGACAGCGGCCAGCAGGAAGCTGAGCGAAGTGCCGAGCGACATGTGATCCTCGCCAAGGCCGCTCATGTCCGAGAAGAGGGCTTGGTCGATGCCCGACAGGCTGGAAAGGGACATCACCAACAGGTTGGCAGCGGCGACAAGGGCAATCAGCAGGCTGGCACCGTGTTGGAGCCGGCGCCGTGCGGTTCTGGCAAGATCGAGATCGGACAATATGGCGAGACTGGCCACGATGAAGAGGAAGGCCGTGCTCGGGACCATGGCGGGGAGGTCGGCGATGATATGCGTTGCTGCTGCGTTCCCCAGGGCCCAGCCGACCAGAAGGACAAAGGCTCCGCAGGCCCAGACGGTGAGGGCGAGTGCCATCACAATGAACTGGCTCTGGCGGAGAAAAGACTGCGCCATCCGGCGCCGCTCGCTTGCGGCTGCCGTGCCCCGATCATCTGTCACGCGAGGATCCTGTTCCTTCATTAACCAATGAATGACAGGCGATCTTCGCGAGACCGGAAACGCACTCCTAGGCAGAACTGCCTATCCGGGCGGCATGCATTCCTGTGCTTTCCCACGCCAGGACAGCCGTTGCAGCGCCTCCAATCATGGTCGATCCGACCTGCTTCTGCCCAGCAGCATGCGCATTTCTATCCTCGCGCGGGAGGCGGCGGGATTGTCGCTTCAGGACACTGTTCCATGTGTTCCAAGCCCCCATCCACAGCCCTGCCAGAAGCTGGCATTGCAGGGCGGGGGTGGCGTCCCCATATTCGCAGGCAAGCAACCCGATGGATACTGATTGAACATGACTGCATTCCCCCTCCTTCCCTTGCGCGACATCGTCGTGTTTCCCGGCATGGTCGTCCCGCTCTTCGTGGGGCGCGACAAGTCGGTGGCGGCGCTGGAAGCGGCGATGGATGGTAATAAGGACATCTTCCTGCTCTCGCAGCTGGACCCCTCTTGCGACGATCCGGAACAGGACGACCTGTTCACCGTCGGTACGGTGGCGCAAGTGCTGCAGATGCTGAAGCTGCCCGATGGTACCGTGCGCGTGTTGGTCGAAGGCAATGCGCGCGCCGAAATGACCGAGCTGCGCGAAACCGAAGGTTTCGTCATGGCGCAGACGCGGATGCTGGACGAAGAGCAGGTTGAAACGGCTGAAGCGACGGCGCTGATGCGCTCCGCGCTCGACCAGTTCACCGACTATGCCAAGCATTCCAAGAAGCTGCCCGAGGATATCGAGGAAGAGCTGGCGAAGATCGAGGATCCGGGCCAGCTGGCCGATGCGATCGCCGGAAACCTGTCCGCCAAGGTCGCCACCAAGCAGCAGGCGCTGGCGGAGACCAATCCGCTCAAGCGGCTGGAAATGGTCTTCTCGATCATGGAAGGCGAGCTGTCCGTCCTGCAGGTGGAGCGCAAGATCCGTGGCCGTGTGAAGCGGCAGATGGAGAAGACGCAGCGCGAATACTATCTCAACGAACAGCTCAAGGCGATTCAGTCCGAGCTGGGCGGCGGCGATGGTGAGGATGGCGACGAGATCGCCGAGCTGACCAAGAAGATCGAGGAGACCAAGCTCTCCAAGGAAGCCAAGACCAAGGCCGAGACCGAGCTCAAGAAGCTGCGCTCCATGCAGCCGATGAGCGCGGAAGCGACCGTCGTGCGCAACTATCTCGACGTGCTGCTGGGCCTGCCCTGGGGCAAGAAGTCGAAGCTGAAGAAGGATATCGCCAAGGCGCAGGACGTGCTGGATGCCGATCACTATGCGCTGGACAAGGTGAAAGACCGGATCATCGAGTACCTTGCCGTTCAGGCGCGTACCAACAAGCTGAAAGGCCCGATCCTGTGCCTCGTCGGCCCTCCCGGCGTGGGCAAGACCTCGCTTGGCAAGTCGATTGCGCGGGCGACTGGGCGCGAGTTCATCCGCCAGTCGCTCGGCGGTGTGCGTGACGAGGCCGAGATTCGCGGCCACCGCCGCACCTATATCGGCTCCATGCCCGGCAAGATCGTGTCGAACCTCAAGAAGGCGGGCACCAGCAATCCACTGTTCCTGCTCGACGAGATTGACAAGCTGGGCCAGGATTTCCGCGGCGATCCGGCTTCGGCGCTGCTCGAAGTGCTCGATCCCGAACAGAACTCCAAATTCCAGGACCATTACCTGGAGCTGGATATCGACCTGTCGGACATCATGTTCGTGTGCACCGCGAACAGCCTCAACCTTCCGCAGCCGTTGCTCGATCGCATGGAGATAATCCGGCTGGAGGGTTACACTGAGGACGAGAAGGTCGAGATCGCCCAGCGTCACCTGATCGCCAAGCAGGTGGAAGCGCATGGCCTCAAGGAAGGCGAATTCAGCCTGACAGAAGAGGGGCTGCGCGACCTGATCCGTTACTACACTCGCGAGGCCGGCGTGCGTACGCTGGAGCGCGAGATTGCGCGCCTGTGCCGCAAGAGCCTGCGCCAGATCTTGGAAGGTGAGACCAAGAGCGTGACCGTCACGCCCGAAAACCTCGCCGAATTCGCCGGAGTGCGCAAGTTCAAGCATGGCATGTCGGAAGAAGAGGCACAGGTTGGCGCGGTGACGGGTCTTGCTTGGACTTCGGTCGGCGGCGAGCTGCTGACGATCGAAAGCGTGACCACGCCGGGCAAGGGTGAGATCAAGACCACCGGCAAGCTGGGTGAGGTGATGAACGAGAGTGTCGCTGCCGCCTTCAGCTTCGTGAAGGCGCGGGCGCCTGCCTATGGCATCAAGCCCAGCCTTTTCCAGCGCAAGAACATCCATATCCACCTGCCCGAAGGGGCGGTGCCAAAGGATGGCCCCTCAGCCGGTGTCGGCATGGTCACCTCCATCGTCTCGACACTGACGGGTGTCTCCGTGCGACCGGACATTGCGATGACGGGTGAGGTCACCTTGCGTGGCCGCGTGCTCGCCATTGGGGGCCTCAAGGAGAAGCTGCTTGCGGCGCTGCGCGGCGGGATCAAGACCGTGCTCATTCCCGAAGAGAACGAGAAGGACCTCGCCGAGATTCCGGACAATGTGAAGGAAGGTCTGGAGATCATCCCGGTGTCCCATGTCGACCAGGTGCTGGAGCACGCGCTGACCGCGCTGCCCGCTCCGATCGAATGGACCGAGGCGGACGACCTCGCCAGCCAGCCGCATCCGGCACCGGCACCGGGCACCACCGCGCACTGATCGATCGCGCCGCCGCTTGCTGCGACGCAGCGAATCGCGCCTGCCCCTGTCGACAAGGGCGGGCGCGGAGCGGCGGGATCGTTCCAGTCTGAAGCGATTTGGCTCTATCGGCCCGAAAAATGCTAGGATTCCGCCTTTCAACGGGGCTTTGGCCCTAGACAGGGCGCGGAAAACTCGCTCAATTCCCACGCAATCGCGACGCGATTTGAAAACAGTCGAACGACAACACCAGTGAGGGGGTTTTCCAGACAATGAACAAGAACGAGTTGATCGGAGCCGTCGCGGAATCCAGCGGCCTCTCGCGCAATGATGCGACAAAGGCTGTGGAAAGCGTGTTCGACACCATCACCGGCACGCTGTCGAAGGGGGACGAAGTTCGCCTGGTCGGCTTCGGAACGTTCTCGGTTGCCAAGCGCAAGGCGTCCACCGGCCGCAACCCGCGCACCGGCGCACCGATGAAGATTCCGGCCTCCACCCAGCCCAAGTTCAAGGCGGGCAAAGGCCTCAAGGACGCGGTGAACTGATCTGCGATTTGCGCGCGCAGCCGCAATGGTTGCCGCAATAAAGAAGGGCCGCTTCCGACGAGGAAGCGGCCCTTTTCTTTTGCCGTCGGGTCGGCGTTTTAGTGTTCGATCACCAGCAGGGCCGTGGGCGCGGCGGTGGTGCCCGGTTCGATCTGCCATTCGAGAAGCTGGCCGCCGGCAGCGGGCTGCGGCCCCTCATCGGTGTTGTTGGCGAGGATCGTCGCGTCGGTGACGATCCGAAACGTGCCTTCCATCTGCGGCATGTCGGGCATGGTGGCGGCTTGGGAGCCCTTGCCGCCCTTTGCACTTCCCGCTTCGGCGGAGGCTGCGGCCATGCCGGTCATCATCATCGCCTGGAATGGATTGCCGCCCTGGGCCGCAAAGCCCGGTGCCGCGATGCGCACACGGTCTTCGTCGCGAAGTGAGGCGGAGACAAAGACATTGCCCGTGGGCATGTCCTCGAGTGTCGGGAAGGCGAAGTCATGCGTCAGGCGGCTGGAAATGGCGAAGTCCACGTCGAACAGGCCATTGCCGAGATAGGTCACGCTGTTCCATCCGGTCTGGCGTTCCAGCTTGGCCGCGAATTCCCCGGCAGCCTCGGGGTCGGACAGGTCCATGCCGCCAAGGAAGGCCTGCATCATCGCGGCTTCCTCATCCTGTTCGGAGCGGCGCTCGTTGAGCTCGACCTGCGTGCAGGGGCGCTCCTCGAAGCTGCCCTCGTCATAGCACGGCTTGTTCATTTCCGAGGCCTCAGCCATTTCGGCAAGATCGCTCAGCGCCAGCATAAAGATCTCGCCGTCATAGGCAAAGCTGAAGGCGCCCGACTGGCGGACGTCCATCGTTGCGGTGAACTGGCCCGGCGTCATGAAACAGCCGGACAGGGCGAGGGCGGAGCCGAGCGCCAGCACGGTCTTTCCGGCGGCGAAGGCGATGCGAAGAACGGTCATTGTCGGGGTCTCCCGAATTACGTGAATCAGGTCGCGCGCATCGCCGCTGCATAAAGCGCGATGGCGGCCGCATTGGACACGTTCAGGCTTTCCATTGCGTTACTGATCGGCAGACGCGCCAGATTGTCGCAATGGGCGGCGATATTATGCCGCATGCCTTCGCCTTCCGCGCCCAGCACGATGGCGACAGGGCCGGCGGGCAGGGCGGAGGCGAAATCGTCCTCTGCTTCCCCGGCGAGGCCGATGCGCCAATAGCCGGCCTCAGCCATCTCCTCCAGTGCGCGCGACAGGTTCACCACCCGCACCCACGGCACGATTTCCAGCGCGCCCGAGGCGGATTTCGCCAGCACGCCGCCTTCGGGCGGGGCGTGGCGGTCCTGCGTCACGATGGCGGCGGCGTTGAAGGCCGCGGCGGAGCGCAGGATTGCGCCTACATTGTGCGGATCGGTCACCTGGTCGAGCACGACGAGGGGGCGGGCCGGATCGCCATCCATTACTTCTTCAAGGTGCAATTCCTCCAGCGGCTCGCATTCCAGGACAAGGCCCTGATGCGGGGCATCGCGCGCGACGAGGCGTTCAAGGTCCTGCGGCCCTGCATATTCGAGCGGGAAATCGGCCGGCAATTCGCCATCGAGCGATTCGACGCCCTCGTGCGTTGCCCACAGCTTGCGGTGCTGGCGGTCGGGATTCTTGAGCGCCGCTTCGACCGCGTGCCGGCCCCACAGGCGCACATGCCCCTGCGTGCTGCGACCCGATCCGCGCCCGCCCTGCATCCGGCCCGCACGGCCGCGCAGCTTCTTCTCTTTGCCTCGTTTACCCATGGTAATTCCTTCTTTCCGGCGGCTCCTGCCAGCACGGCCATTGACAGGCAAGCGTCGCTTCGCCATTGGGGCGCCTCTCGGCCGGAGGGGCGGTGCCAATCGCCCTTCACTTTTTGGGGTTCGTTCCCATTTCCGGCATCCGGTGGACAGGTGGCCGAGTGGTTAAAGGCAGCAGACTGTAAATCTGCCCGCGCAAGCGTACGCTGGTTCGAATCCAGCCCTGTCCACCACCGGAACCTTCCATGCATCACTGACCGTTGCGACAGGCGCATTCGTGCCTGAACCAGCGTATCGAACCGTCAGGTTCGACGCTGGTTCGGAGGCGGAGCGTAGCGGAGACGTCCAGAGCGAAGCAGCGGACAATCCAGCCCTGTCCACCACCGCCGCCTTTCCCGGACAATCAAAGACCTAGTCAGGCGCAACCGCGTCTGAACTGGTGGACTCCGGCCCTGTTCACCATCGCTGTCTCCACAATCCGGTGTCGTTGGTTACCGCCTACTGCTTGTGCGGTGCGTTCCTTGTCCCTAGATGCTGCAGCATGGCAGGAGAGCTTAAAGACAATCGCGGGCGGGGGGATGCCGAATGGCGTTGGCCCGCGATCCACCCCGAAGGCCGCAAGTTCGGCCTTATCGGTATCGCCGCATCGGCCGTTGTGCTGCTGGGCCTCGACTGGGAGATTATCGGCTGGCCGATGCTGGGCCTTTCGGCCTTCGTATTCGCCTTCTTCCGCGATCCCGAACGCGTGGTGCCGCAGGCGGAGAACCTGATCGTCTCGCCCGCGGACGGGCTGGTCTCACTGATCAGCGAAGTCCCGCCGCCGCCCGAATTGCAGGGCGATGACGGCAGCGGGCGCGGGCTGGGCAGTGAGCCGGTGACGCGCATCTCGATCTTCATGTCGGTGTTCGACGTGCACATCAATCGCGCCCCGGTGGCCGGCACGGTGCGGCGCATCATCTACTTGCCGGGACGCTTCCTCAACGCCGATCTTGACAAGGCAAGCGAGGAGAATGAGCGCCAGCACATCCTGATCGAACGGGCGGACGGTTTGCCGATCGGCTTTACGCAGATCGCCGGCCTGGTCGCACGCCGGATCGTTCCCTTCGTCAAGCCGGGCGACCTGGTGGCTGTGGGGCAGCGCATCGGCTTGATCCGCTTTGGCAGTCGGGTCGACGTCTATTTGCCTCGCGGGACCGATTCCAAGGTGCTGCTGGGCCAGCGCGTCATCGCGGGCGAAACGATTCTCGCCGAGACCGGCAAGCAGGGGCTGCTCGAAGGCGTCAGCCTGTGAGCGAGCCGACCGACGATGAAGGGCTGGAGCCCGAGGACAACACCGAGGCCGAGTGGATTGGGCCGCGCGCGAGCGAGGATGATCCGCCCGAACCGGCGCTCCGCAAGGGCAGGGGTCTGTCCATGCGTGCGGTCATTCCCAACGCCATCACCGCCGCTGCGCTGTGTTCAGGGCTGACGGGTATCCGTTTCGCAATTGTCGGTGATTGGGAAAAGGCGCTCTACGCCATCGTGCTGGCGGGCGTCCTCGACGGGATCGATGGCCGCATCGCGCGGCTGCTGAAAGCGCAATCGCGCTTCGGGGCGGAACTCGACAGCCTCGCGGATTCGTTGAGCTTCGGCATGGCGCCGGCGCTGGTGCTGTTCCTGTGGTCGCTGCAGGACCTGCCGCGTTTCGGCTGGTTCGCGGCGCTTGGTTTCGCGATCTGCTGCGCACTGCGCCTCGCGCGTTTCAATGCCCAGATCGATACGGAGGAACAGCCGCACAAATCGGCCGGTTTCCTCACCGGCGTGCCTGCTCCGGTAGGGGCGGGGCTCGCATTCCTGCCGATGTTCTTCTGGCTGGCGAGCGGTGAAGACCTCTTCCGAGACGAATTGCTGGTGGCCGGCTGGACCGTGCTGATCGCCGTGCTGATGATCTCCAACCTCGCGACGCTCAGCTGGGCGTCGATCCGGCCGGGCAAGGACATCCGCCTGCCGGCGATCGCGCTGGTGGGAATGCTCTTCGCAGCTCTGCTGACGGAGCCGTGGTGGACGCTGGCGCTGATCTGCGTGATCTACCTGGCGCTGATGCCGGTGGGCGTAATCCGCTATGCGAAGGTCAAGCGGCAGCGAAAGGCCGCTGCGGCGCGAAGGGAGCGCGACCCGCTCGACGCGACCGGCTGACCTTGCGGCCCGTGGCGGCATCGAGCCGCACCAGCTCTTCCATGATTTCCTGCCCACGCGTCATTCCGCGAGCGATACCCCATGCCACGGCAGCTAGCGCAACGAAGGCGGCGAAACCGAACAGCAGCGAGATGGCAATAGCGGTCATGGTCGTCTATCCTCAAGCTCTCGGCCGCGGGGCGTACCGATCATGGTGGCAAGGAGAAATGCGGGCTTTCGTTCCCGTGTTCCCAATCTGTTCCTTCTTGTTCACATTTCGTTCCGGCCTGTCAAGCCGCTTTTCGCGCAAGCATCGCATTTCGCCTTTTGGGGCTGGTAATCCGGGGCACTTGCCGCTATGCGCCGCGGCGTCGTTTCCCCTTGGGCCATTCCGGTCCATGGTCAGAGCGGCAAATTCACATGGAAGGCACACATACCGGTGCCGCCTGCGGAGATTGACTTCGCGGCCGGTTCCCCGCCTTCCAGAGGACTAACCGGAAAGGAATTCCCTATGGCGGTACCCACCGTCACCATGCAGCAATTGATCGAGGCCGGCGCACATTTCGGCCACCAGACCCACCGCTGGAACCCGCGGATGAAGCCGTATATCTTCGGCGCCCGCAACGGTGTTCACATTATCGACCTGTCGCAGACCGTGCCGCTGATGGCGCGCGCGCTCGACTTCGTCGCCCAGACCGTCCGCGCAGGCGGCAAGGTGCTGTTCGTCGGCACCAAGCGCCAGGCGCAGGAGCCGATCGCACAGGCCGCGCGTGCCAGCGGCCAGCACTTCGTCAACCACCGCTGGCTGGGCGGCATGCTCACCAACTGGAAGACGATTTCGCAGTCGATCAAGGAACTCAAGAGCCTCGAAGAGAAGCTCTCGGGCGACATGCACGGCCTGACCAAGAAGGAAATCCTTCAGCTGACCCGCAAGAAGGACAAGCTGGAACTGTCGCTGGGCGGTATCCGCGACATGGGCGGCATTCCGGACGTGATGTTCGTGATCGATGCCAACAAGGAGGAACTGGCGATCAAGGAAGCCAATGTGCTTGGCATTCCTGTTATCGCCGTTCTTGATACCAACGTCGACCCGACCGGTATCGCCTTCCCCGTTCCCGGCAATGACGACGCCAGCCGCGCCGTGCGCCTGTATTGCGATGCGATCGCACAGGCCGCGACCAAGGGCGGTGCCGACAATGTGGCGGATTCGGGTGCCGATATCGGCGCCATGGACACGCCGCCCGAAGAAGCGGCCGTGGCCGAGGAAGCTCCTGCTGCCGAAGCCGCTGCTGCCGAGTAAGGCGCGCGTCACAATCGCAAGTTAGCGCGCCGGATCCCTTCGCGGGTCCGGTGCCCGTATAGAATACAAAGGAGCAGGCAGATGGCTGCTTATACCATCGCTGACGTAAAGAAGCTGCGCGAGATTTCGGGCGCGGGCATGATGGACGCCAAGAAGGCTCTTGAAGAAGCCAATGGCGACATCGAGGCCGCAGTTGACGCTCTGCGCGCCAAGGGCCTTGCCGCCGTCCAGAAGAAGTCCAGCCGCACCGCGGCAGAGGGCCTGGTCGGTGTTGCCGTGACCGGCACCCGCGGTGTCGCGGTCGAGGTGAACTCGGAAACCGACTTCGTTGCCAAGAACGACCAGTTCCAGGACTTCGTTCGCAAGACCACCGAGGTTGCCCTGGGTGTGGACGGCGACGATGTCGAGGCGCTGAAGGGCGCTGCCTATCCCGATGGCGGCACCGTGTCGGACAAGCTGACCAACAATGTCGCCACCATCGGTGAGAACCAGCAGGTTCGTCGCATGAAGACCGTTGAGGTCTCCAACGGCGTCATCGTGCCCTACATGCACAATGCCGCTGCGCCGAACCTCGGCAAGATCGGCGTGCTCGTTGCGCTCGAATCCGAAGCCGGTGCCGACGTGCTTGAAGCGCTGGGCAAGCAGCTGGCGATGCACATCGCCGCTGCCTTCCCGCAGGCGCTGGACGCCGACGGCCTCGACGCCGAAGTGATCGAGCGTGAGCGCAAGATCGCCGCGGAAAAGGCTGCCGAAAGCGGCAAGCCTGCCGAAGTGCAGGAAAAGATGGTCGATGGCGCCATCAAGAAGTTCGCCAAGGAGAACGCTCTCCTCAGCCAGCTCTTCGTGATGGACAACAAGACCCCGATCGCCGACGTCGTGGCGAAGGCCGGCAAGGAAGCCGGCACGTCCATCGTGCTGAAGGACTATGTCCGCTTCCAGCTCGGCGAAGGCATCGAGAAGGAAGAAAGCGACTTCGCCGCAGAAGTCGCAGCTGCCGTCGGCGGCTGATCCTTCGCCTTTCCAGGCGAATCGCAATCAAGGCGGCCGGGGTGACAGCGTCACTCCGGCCGTTTTGCTTTGTAGAGCACCGTGCAAATCTGGCGCATTCCCGGGAAGTTGCACGGCAACTCTCTTGGCACCTGTCCGCACCACTCTATAAGGGCGCATCCCGTTTCGCGCACAGAGGTCACGCCACGCCATGCTGCTCCCCAATTCCAAGCGTATCCTGCTCAAGCTTTCGGGCGAGGTGCTGATGGGCGAGCAGCAGTTCGGCATCAACCAGGAAACCGTGGCGGAGCTGGCACGAGAGGTGAAGGCGGCCAAGGATACGGGGCTGGAAATCTGCCTCGTCATCGGCGGCGGCAATATCTTCCGCGGCATGGCGGGCGCGGCCAAGGGGATGGACCGCGCGCAGGCCGATTACATGGGCATGCTGGCGACCGTGATGAACGCACTCGCCATGCAAAATGCGCTGGAGAACCTTGGCGTCCACACCCGTGTGCAGAGCGCCATTCAGATGGATGCGGTGTGCGAGCCGGTGATCCGCCGCCGGGCGGAACGGCACATGGAAAAGGGGCGCATCGTGATCTTTGCCGCCGGCGTCGGCGCGCCCTATTTCACCACCGATAGCGGGGCGGCTTTGCGCGCGGCGGAAATGCAGTGCGGCGCGCTGCTCAAGGGGACCAGCGTGGATGGGGTCTATGACTCAGATCCCAAGAAGAACCCCGATGCAAAACGTTTCGATACAGTCACCTACGACAAGGTACTGGCAGACAATCTGAAGGTAATGGACGCTTCCGCCGTGGCCCTGTGCCGCGATAACGAGATCCCCATCGTGGTGTTTTCGATCCGCGAAAAGGGCAATCTCGCACGTGTGCTGGCGGGCGAAGGCGTGCAGACGATAGTGCAAGGGAACAAGTGACATGGCGAAATACGACAAGGCCGATATCGAACGCCGCATGGCTGGCGCGGTCGAGAGCCTGAAAGGCGACCTGGGCGGCCTGCGCACCGGGCGCGCCAATGTGGCCCTGCTCGATCCGGTGATGTGCGAAGTCTATGGCGCGATGATGCCGATCGGTCAGGTGGCGACCGTTTCCGCCCCCGAACCGCGCATGCTGAGCGTGCAGGTGTGGGACAAAGGCAATGTGATCGCGGTGGAGAAGGGCATCGCTCACGCGAATCTCGGCCTTAACCCGATGACCGACGGCCAGACGATCCGCCTGCCTATGCCCGACCTGACCGAGGAGCGGCGCAAGGAGCTGGCCAAGCTGGCCGGCAATTATGCGGAAAAAGCCAAGATCGCCATCCGCAACGTCCGTCGCGATGCGAACGAGGCGCTGAAGGAAGACGAGAAGAAGAAGGAAATTTCCGAGGACGATCGCAAGCGGATGGAAGAGGAAGTACAGAAGCTCACCGACAAATATGTCGCGGAGACTGACACTGCCGCTGCGAACAAGGAGAAGGAAATCATGACCCAGTGATCGTGACCCTGGTGGCGCACGGGTCCCTGAAATGACGGACGTATCCATCCCTCGCCATGTCGCCATCATCATGGATGGCAATGGCCGCTGGGCGAAGAAACGCCACTTGCCGCGCGCGATAGGCCATCGCGAGGGCGGGGAGGCGGTGCGCCGCACGGTGAAGGCGTGCGAGACGCTGGGGATCGAGTGCCTGACGCTCTATGCTTTCTCCAGCGAGAACTGGAAGCGCGATGAGGAGGAGATTTCCGACCTCATGTCGCTGATGCGCCGCTTCATCGAGGCCAATCTCGATGACATGGTGGAACAGGGCGTTTGTCTGAAGATCATCGGCGATTACAAGGCTTTCCAGCCGGATATTGTCGAAAAGCTTGAACATGCGCTGGCGAAGACCAGCGGCGGGACGCGCACGCTGGCGGTGGCGCTCAATTACGGCTCACAGCAGGAAATCGCCCGCGCTGCGGCAAAGGCTGCGGCGGAAGGCGAAGTGAGCGTGGAGAGCATCGAGGCGAACCTCGATACGGCCAACCTGCCGCCGCTCGACCTGCTGATCCGGACCAGCGGCGAAGTGCGGTTGTCGAACTTCCTCTTGTGGCAATCGGCCTATGCCGAAATGCTCTTCCTGGACGTGCTCTGGCCCGATTTTGGCGAGGACCACTTGAAGGCCGCACTGGACGAATTCGCACGGAGGGAGCGGCGTTATGGCGGACGGTGAAGCGGCACCGGCTACGGCGAAGAAGTCCGATCTCGGTGTTCGGACGCTGTCGGCCATTGTCATGCTGCTGGTGGCGGGAACGGCGCTGTGGCTGGGCAACCCCTTCTGGGCGCTGTTCGTCCTCGTCGTCTGTGCGGCCTGCTTCGGGGAGTTCGCCCGGCTGGTTTGGGCGGCGACGGACAAGAGCCTGTTTCGCTATCCGGCGCTAATCCTTGGCGCGGCCTATATCGGCGGCGCAGGGGCCATCCTTGCCAGCCGGCGTGACTGGATGGGGCAGATTTCCCAGCCGCTCGACAATCCGCCTGCCCTGTTGACGATGCTGCCGGTGCTGGCACTGGTCGGTACGGTGATCTGCACCGATGTCGGCGCCTATTTCGCCGGGCGGTCCATCGGCGGACCGAAGATCGCGCCGCGCATCAGCCCGTCCAAGACCTGGGCGGGGCTGATCGGGGGCATGACGGCGGCGTCCTTGTGGGCGGTGGCGATGTTGTATCTCGAAAACAGCCTGTGGGACTATGCGATCGAGCTGCCCACGCAACATGTCCTGCTGCTCGCCGCAAGTGGGGCCTTGCTGGCCGTCGTGGCGCAGACGGGGGACTTCTTCGAGAGCTGGCTCAAGCGCAAGGCGGGGGTGAAGGATAGTTCCAATCTCATTCCCGGCCATGGCGGCGTGTTCGACCGTGTGGACGGACTGCTGCCCGTGACCATTGCCAGCCTGATCGCGCCGTTTCCGCTGGGCGGCTGGTACGTATGACCCGCTCCATCACCATCCTCGGCGCCACGGGCTCCATTGGCGCCTCCACGCTCGACCTGATCCGCTGGGAGCGGGACAAATGGGACGTAAAGGCGCTCACCGCCAATTGCTCGGCGAAGGAACTGGCGGCGCTGGCCATCGAATTCGACGCGGAATTGGCGGTTGTGGGCGACGAAACCTGCCTGCCTGACCTGCGCGAGGGGTTGTCCGGCACCTCGATCCAGTCCGCCGGTGGCTCGCAGGCGCTGTGCGAAGCAGCGGCGCTGGGCGCGGACGTCACCGTTGCGGCGATTGTCGGCTGCGCTGGCCTCGCGCCGGTAATGGCCGCCGTGGAGCAGGGCAAAACCATCGCGCTCGCCAACAAGGAGGCGCTGGTCTCCGCCGGCGATATCCTGATGGACGCGGTGAAGCGCCACAGCGCTACGCTGCTCCCAACCGACAGCGAGCATAATGCGATCTTCCAGTGCCTTGAGGGCAATGACCTTGCCGATGTGCGCTGGATTACACTCACTGCCAGCGGCGGGCCATTCCGCACCTGGAGCCACGAGCAACTCGCCGAGGCGAAGCGCGAACAGGCACTGAAGCATCCGAACTGGGATATGGGCGCCAAGATCACCATCGACAGCGCGACGATGATGAACAAGGGGCTGGAGTTCATCGAGGCCTGGCATCTCTTCCCCGTCGGCCTCGACCGCCTGCGCATCGTCGTCCACCCGCAGAGCGTGATCCATTCGATGGTCGAATATCGCGACGGATCGACGCTTGCGCAGCTCGGGCCCAGCGACATGCGTGTGCCGATCGCCTCCTGCCTCGCTTATCCGGAGCGTATGGATACGGCCTGCAGGCCGCTCGACCTCCCGACTATCGGCGAACTCAGCTTCTTCGCCCCTGACGAGGACCGTTTTCCTGCCACGAAACTGGCGCGCGAGGCGGCCGTGGCGGGCGGGGCGGCGCCTGCCGTCCTAAATGCCGCGAACGAGGTAGCGGTGGAGGCTTTCCTCAAGGGTAATGCTACGTTCACCCAAATTTCGGCAATTGTCGCCAGAACCCTCGACAAAGAGCTGCCGCGCGCACCGACAAGCCTCGATGAAGTGCTTGCCGTCGATGCCGAAGCGCGCCAGCTTGCCATGACCATGCTGGAGCCTGCCTGACCTAATGCCCGAAGCGCTTGAATCCGTATCCCCGTGGATGATGATTGTCGGTTTCCTGCTTGTGCTGGGACCTCTGGTGACGCTGCACGAGCTTGGCCATTACCTCGTCGGACGCTGGTTCGGCGTGAAGGCGGATGTGTTCTCGATCGGTTTCGGCAAGGAATTGACCGGCTGGACAGACAGGCGCGGAACGCGCTGGCGCATCTCGGCGCTGCCATTGGGCGGCTACGTGCAGTTTGCGGGCGACATGAGTCCGGCCAGCCAGCCGAGCGAGGAATATCTCGCCCTGCCTGAGGAGGAGCGCGCCAAGTATTTCCAGGCCAAGCCGCTGTGGCAGAAGGCACTGATCGTGGCGGCCGGTCCGGTGACCAACTTGCTGATCGCCGTAGCTATCTTTGCCGGCTTCGCCATGGCCTTTGGCATGCCCACCACGCCGCCGGTCATTGACGGATTTTCGGAGGATTCGCCGGCGCTTGCTGCCGGGCTGGAAGAAGGCGACCGCATTGTCGCCATCGACGGCGATCCGATCGACGATTTCCAGCAGGTGCGCGAACATGTGATCGCCTTTCCCGGTCACACCATTTCGCTGACCTATGAGCGCGACGGCCAGACGGCTACCGTGCCTATCACGATCGCTGCGGTCGACATGGTGGACCGCTTTGGCAACAAGTCGCAACTCGGGCGTGTGGGCATTTCGTCAGGCGCGGGCGAGTTGGTCCCGGTCGGTCCGGTCGCCTCCATCGGATTCGGTTTTCAGGAATGCTGGACTGCGACCAAGATGATGGTCACCGGAATCTGGCAGATCATCACTGGCGAACGCTCGGTCGAAGAACTTGGCGGACCGATAAAGATTGCCAAGTTTTCGGGCGAACAGCTGAGCCTCGGCTGGCTTGCCTTCATCAATTTCGTCGCCTTCATCTCGCTTAATTTGGCATTCATCAACCTGCTGCCAATCCCCGTCCTCGACGGCGGGCACCTGGCATTTTATGCGGCAGAAGCAATCCGCCGCAAGCCAGCAAGTCCCCGCAGTCAGGAACTGGCGTTCCGCACCGGCATGGCATTCGTGCTCGCGCTGATGTTGTTCGTCACGATTATCGACATTGCCTCGTTGCCGATATTCGGAAGCTAGGCGGGGAAAAGGATCACACTGACGGCGTATTCCCGCCCTGATCGCTTGATCGCAAGGTGAGCATCGGGCAAGGGGCGCTCTTTACCGTGCGGTTGAATGTATCTGGGCCCGTGGGGTCGGGCCGCACAGCCGCAAGGTCACTGGCGTAATGCCGTTGGAAATGGATGGGATGATGAGTTCCAGCGCGAACAGCACAAAAGCTTCGCATTTTGCCGCAGCCCTTCTGGGATGCACGATTCTGGCCGGTATGCCGGCAAGCGCCATGGCTCAGGATGCGGAGGTTCAGGCGGAGGCTGAGGCGATCGCGCCTGCCGATGCACAATCCGAGTCTTCGCCCGCTCCTGCAGCGACGCAGGAACAGGGCGATGTGATCCGCACGATCACTGTCGCCGGCGCCCAGCGGCTCGAGCCCGATACGATCATCAGCTATATCCAGCTGCGCGTCGGCCAGGTTTATACGGCAGAGCGCGCCGACCAGGCGCTGGTCGATCTCGCCGCGACCGAGTTGTTCGCCGACTTCGGGATCGAGAACAACGATGGCAATATCCTGATCACGGTCGAGGAAAACCCGATCATCAATCGCATCATCTTCGAAGGCAATCGCCGCCTCGACGATGACGAGATCGTCGAAGAGATCAATCTCTTCCCGCGCCAGATCTTCACCCGGAGCCGCGTTCGCGCGGACGTGGCGCGCATCATCGAGCTGTACAAGCGCCAGGGCCGCTATGCCGCCGTGGTCGAACCGCAGATGGTGATGCTGGACCAGAACCGCGTGGATGTGATCTACGAGATCACCGAGGGCCCCAAGTCCAAGGTCCGCCAGATCAACATCATCGGCAACGAGGCCTTCTCCGACGGCGACCTGCGCGGGGAAATGGTCACCAAGGAAGCCGGCTTCTTCAAGATCTTCAGCTCCAACACCAGCTATGACCCGGACCGGCTGCAATATGACCAGCAGCTGCTGCGCCAGTACTACCTGACCGAAGGCTATGCCGACTTCCGCGTCGTCTCCGCCGTGGCCGAGCTGACGCCCGACAAGCGTGACTTCATCATCACCTATGTGCTGGAAGAGGGCGAGCGCTACCAGTTCGGCAATGTCGAGGTGATCAGCCAGCTGCGCGATTTCGATAGCGATCTGCTGACCGCATCGCTGGGGATCAAGGAAGGCGACTGGTATAACGCGACGCTGGTCGACGACACGATCGAGCGGCTGACCGAGACCGCCGGCACCTATGGCTATGCCTTTGCGCAGGTGCGGCCCGAATTCTTCCCCGATCGCGAAACACGCACCATGGATGTGCGCTTCACGCTGACGGACGCGCCGCGTGTCTATGTCGAGGAAATCGACATCAACGGCAATACGATCACCCAGGACAAGGTGATCCGCCGCGAATTCCGCATCGTGGAAGGTGATGCCTTCAGCTCGCTGCAGGTGCAGCGTTCCACCGCACGCATCAACTCGCTGGGCTACTTCCAGGAAAACTTCGAGATCGAGCAGGTCGAGGGCAGCGCGCCCGACCGCATCATCCTGCAGGCCAACCTGCAGGAAGAGCCGACCGGCGAACTCTCGCTCTCGGCCGGTTTCTCCTCGCTGGAAAGCTTCATCTTCCAGGGCTCGATCCGGCAGAACAACTTTCGCGGCCGTGGCCAGACGGTGGGCCTGTCGCTAAACTATTCGCGCTATTCGCGCTCGGGATCGGTCAGTTTTACCGAACCCTACCTGTTCGATCGCAACATCTTCGCCGGCGTGGACATCTACCGGCAGGATTACAATAACGGCTATTTCAACCGCGAAAGCGCGACCTACGACCAGTCGACCACGGGCATCAGCTTCAGGGCCGGTGTGCCCCTCACCGAATATCTCTCGGTGATCGGGCGTTACACGCTCAATTTTGAGAATGTCACGATCGACGAGAGCCTGTTCTTCGACGATTTCGACGGTGATGGCGTGTCGCAGTGCGAACCGATTCTCGCCGGCCGTTACCTGTGCGAAGCGATCGGCAAGCGCACGCAGTCGATCCTCGGCCTGTCGATGGTCTACAACACGCTCGACAGCCGCCTGCGCCCCACGCGCGGCGAAGTGGCAGGTATCGACGTGCAGTTTGCAGGTCTTGGCGGCAGCACGCGCTACCTGCGTGCGTCGGCCAATGCAGCCAAGTACTGGAACCTGGGCAGCCAGTTCATCTTCTCGGTCCGGGCTGAGGCTGGTGCAATCCACGGCCTGGGCCAGGATGTCCGCCTGACCGACCGCTTCTTCCTCGGCGAACCGGACATGCGTGGCTTCGACATTCGCGGCATTGGCCCGCGCGTGGTGCGCCGCCCCTATATCCAGAACGACGAAGGCGAGTTGGTGCTTCGTGACCTGGACGACAAGGCAAACCAGGACGATGCGCTGGGCGGCAAGTATTACTACTTTGGCCGCGCCGAGCTGGAAATTCCGCTGGGCACCGGCGCCCGCGAACTGGGCCTGCGCCCGTCGATCTTCGTCGATATCGGCTCGGTCTTCGGGATCGAAACGCCCACCTTGGTTCAGAGCCCGCCGCCCGATGGCCTGTTCATCCCGCGCCTGAACGAAGATGGTCTCGCCACCTTCCAGCAATTTGTCCGCAACGATGCCGGCGATGTTACCGGCGTGGAGGTGGTCACCAATCCGATTGCTCCCGATGGTTCGGTCAACACGCCGATCGGCCGTCGCTTCGATCCGTTCCAGGAAGATTTCTTCGGCGATTCGCCGAAGCCGCGCCTGTCTGTCGGCATCGGCGTGAACTGGAACTCGCCCTTCGGTCCGTTCCGGATCGACCTCGCCCATACGCTGCTCAAGCAGGAAGGCGATGAAACCAAGATCCTCTCATTCAACGTAGGAACAGCATTCTGATGTTTAGCAAGACTTCCAAGTCCGCCCTGGCCGCGACTGCCCTTGCCGGTGTGTCGCTGGCCCTTTCCGCTGCGCCCGCACAGGCCCAGATCAACGGCATGGCTTCCGCCGATATCGGCGTGGCCGTTGCCGGCTCCCAGCCGCTGCAGAGTGGCTACGAACAGATCCGCACCACCTACCAGGCGCAGATCACCCAGGCCGAACAACTGGTCCAGCAGCGCCAAGGCCTGATCCAGCAACTCGACACAAATGGCAATGGCCAGCTTGACGAGGCTGAACAGGCCGCGCTCAACGACAGCAATCCTACCGTTCAGCAGATCAACACGATCGACCAGCAGATCGCGCAGGTTCAGGCACCGATCCAGCTTGCTCAGCTCTATGTTGTGAACCAGGTCGGCCAGCAGTACGCGCCTGCTTCCCAGCAGGTGATGTCGGATCGCAACATCCAGATCATGCTGGCGCCCGAAGCCATCGATTTCGCCGCGGACGGCATCAACGTCACCCCAGCTGTGATCGAGGCAATCAATGCCCGTCTGCCGAACGTGTCGATCACGCCGCCGCAGGGCTGGCAGCCCAACCAGGCGACCATCCAGCTGATGCAGCAGGTGCAGCAGGTCCGCGCGATCGTTGCCGCGCAGCAGCAGCAGGCAGCCGCTCCGGCCGCCAACGGTGCAACGCCGCCGCGTTGATCTGAAGAGAGAAGGGGCAGGGCAGTGAGCGACGTCGAGACGCCATATGACATCACGCGCATCCTCAAGGCCCTGCCGCATCGTTACCCGATGCTGCTGGTCGACCGGGTGGCCGAGCTGAAGAAGGGCGAGGAGATCACCGCGATCAAGGCGGTGAGCTTCAATGAAGACTTCTTCCAGGGTCATTTCCCCGGCCGCCCGATCATGCCGGGCGTGCTGCAGGTGGAAGCGCTGGCGCAGGCCGCAGGCATCCTCGCAGTCGAGACGCTGGGCCTCGCCGGCAGCGGAAAGCTCGTCTATTTCATGGCGATCGAGAACGCGAAGTTCCGCGCCCCGGTGGAGCCGGGCTGCCTGCTCGAGCTGAATGTCGGTTTCGTCCAGCAGCGGGCGAAGGTCTGCAAGTTCTGGGGCAAGGCCAGCGTCGATGGCAAGGTAACCTGCGACGTGCAGTTCACTGCCATGATCGCCGACGCGCCTGATTGATCTTTGTGCAGGCTCATCCGGGCCTGCATCCTCGCTGATGTTCCCTCCGCTTCGCTTCGGGGCAGCTACGGGAGGGCCTTTGGCCCGTTTACTGTTGCAAAAAGGCACGTGCATCGCTAAGCGCGCGCCTTTCCGAGATTACCAACTGCAGGGCCGGTCGGAACCGGCCAGACGCAAAGGACATATGCCATGAAGGCCGATACGCATCCCGATTACCACATGATCACGGTCAAGATGACCGATGGTACCGAATTCCAGACGCGCTCCACCTGGGGTAGCGAGGGCGATACGATGAACCTCGAAATCGACCCGACCAGCCACCCGGCATGGACCGGTGGCCCGCAGCGCCTGCAGGACGGTGGCCGCGTGGCCAAGTTCAACCAGCGTTTCGGTGGCCTCTCGCTGAAGAAGAAGTAAGCGACAGCGCTATCTGCGAACAACAAAGGGCGGTCCTGCGGGGCCGCCCTTTTCGTTTGCGGCCTACCAGCCTTCCTTGTGCCATTTCCCGTCGGGTGAAGGGGTGAAATGCAGCGTTCCCGAAAGGCGGCGCTCGCCATTATTGTCGAGCGAGTGGTGCTGGCCGTCATTCACCGGCACATCGACGAAATCCTCATAGACCCGCACGCCTTCCAGCGTTGCCGCGCTGATCGCGTATTTGTCCGGGTCGGAGCGGGCCTGGTGGAAGCAGTGAATGCCGCACTTGCTGCAGAAATGGTGCTTCGCCACGCCCGTGTTAAAGCTGTAGCAGGAGAGCGAATCCGTGCCTTCGGTCACCGTCACCGCCTCCAGCGGGACATAGACCATTACCGCCCCCTTCATCGCACACATCGAGCAATTGCACCGCGAACCGGACAGCTCCCCGCTGGGAAACCGCGCTTCATATTGCACCGTGCCGCAGTGGCATGATCCCTTGCGAATAGTCTCCACGTTCACCCCCATTCCCTTTCGCGATACCACTTGGTGATCACATATTTCACGCCCTTGCGCACCTTCATGCCGTGATGGAGCGTGTTGGGATTGGGCCGCCCGTCCAGGCGCTTGTTGTTCCAGCACACCAGCATGCCCTTTTCGGGCTGGAAGGTCTTGCCGATCACCTTGAAACGCGTGCCGCCGCCGGCGGAGACATCGTTCAGATAGATCATGAAAGTCCAGGTGCGATTGCCCGCGATCGAGCAGAACTTCTCGAAATCCGTACCGCCCGGCTCGAAATAGTCGGTATGCGGTTTGAACTCCTGCCCCACGTCATAGCGCTGGCCCTGCACCGGCTCGCCATGAGCGGGCTCGATATGGTTGAGCGCGGCGAGGCGCTGTTCCAGCTCCTGCACAGCTGGTTCTTCTGCCGATAGATCGCAGGTTTCGCTTGTGCGGAAGTAGTTGTCGCCATTGGGATCGGCGATGGTGGAAGGGCGGCGGTCCTTTTCCACCAGCGCGATCAGTTGATCGCACAGTGCAGGCGACAGGAAGTCGCGGCGGAAGAACAGTTCCAGCCGCTCGCTCGGCACGCGGCGGATGGCAGGATCGGCCTGCAGGATGTCGGCGGATGTCTCTCCGGGATTCGGCATGGAAACGGTGATAATGTGCGGCTGCGGACAGGCAAGCGGGAAAGGGCCGGGCAAGAATCTTGCCGTAAGCGCCATTCCGCGCAATTTTTCCTTTGCAATCGGCCCCGCTTGTGCAAGAGGCGCTCGCCTGCGCGATAAGCCGCTTGACCGGCTGGCGCAGGCCCCTAACAGCCACGCATCCAGGCATGCGTGCATGGGATATGGCGATCGTAGCTCAGTTGGTTAGAGCGCCGGTTTGTGGTACCGGAGGTCGGGGGTTCGAGACCCCTCGATCGCCCCATTTCCCCCTTGCATAGCTGCCCGCAACAACGGCTTTTCAAGGGCATGCACATGGCGACTTCCGGCGCGGCTTTCTGGACTTCCCCCGATTGGGACGAGCATGAACGGGTGGAGCTGGTGCATGACCGCGCCAGCGGCCTTACCGCGATCATCGCCCTCCATTCCACCCATTGCGGCCCCGGCGCGGGCGGCACGCGTTTCTGGCATTATGCCGATCCCGCCGCCGCGATGACCGATGCGCTGCGCCTCAGCCGCGGGATGAGCTACAAGAACGCCATGGCCGGCCTGCCGATGGGCGGGGGCAAGGCGGTGGTGCTGCTCGACAAGAATCGCTCCAAGACCGCCGAAATGCTCGCCGCATTCGGCGATGCAGTGGAAGCTTTGGGCGGTAAATATGTGACGGCGGAAGATGTCGGGGCGAGCGAGGCGGACATGGTCGCCATTTCCGAGCGAACGCAGCATGTCTGCGGCCTGCCGGTCGCCGATGGCGCTGCCGGCGGCGATCCCGGGCCGTTTACCGCACAGGGCATCTATCTCGGCATTTGCGCCGCTGTCGAACACAAGCTGGGCAAGGGTAGCGTGAATGGCGTGCATGTCGCACTGCAGGGCTGCGGCAGCGTGGGCAGCGGCGTCGCGCGCCTGCTCGCCGCCGACGGCGCGAAGCTGACCGTGGCCGACATCGACCCAAAGCGGGCCGAGGCACTGGCTAGCGAGGTCGAGGGCAAGGCTGTCGCCGCCGATGCGATCATGACCACGCCTTGCGACGTTTTCAGTCCCAATGCGCTTGGTGCGATTCTCAATGCAGAGGGAATTGCCGGGCTCGATTGCGCGATCGTGGCGGGCGGTGCCAACAACCAGCTCGCCAAGCACGGCGATGGCGAGGCGCTGGCGGCGCGCGATATCCTTTATGCGCCGGACTATGTCATCAATGCCGGCGGCATTATCAATGTAAGCCTGGAATATCTCTGTCGCCGCGAGATGCGCGAATGCACTGCGGGGCAGGTGCAGGAGCTGATTTCCCACATCCCGCGCCGCCTCCACGAAATCTGGCAGGAAAGCGCCACTTCGGGCGAGGGCGCGCATATCGTGGCCGACCGCATGGCACAAAAACTGATCGGACGCGGCTGACCGGCAAAATCGCGCCATTTCCCTTGAGATAGCTTGTCGCACCTGCCAAAGGGACAAACGCAATTTCGCGATCTATCCCATGCACGGTTTCGCCAATCCCGCCCGCTTTCTGAGGCTCGCCAACTGGCTGACCCCGCTCCTGCTGGTGTCGGGCATTGTTGTGACCGTTGGCGCGCTGCTCTGGGGCTTTACCAGTGCCCCGCCGGACCGGCTGATGGGGGATTCGGTCAAGATCCTCTTCATCCATTTGCCCGTCGCATGGCTGGGCATGGGCGGCTGGACCGCCATCGCCATTGCCAGCCTGGTGGAGCTTGTCTGGCGGCACCCGCTGGCGAGCATCGCCGCACGTGCCGCTGCGGTTCCGGGCGCGGTCTTCGCTTTCCTCTGCCTTGCGACCGGCTCCATCTGGGGGCGTCCGACATGGGGCACCTGGTGGGTGTGGGACGGGCGGCTGACCAGCATGCTGGTGCTGCTGTTCCTCTATCTCGGCTATATCGCGCTGTCCTCGGCATTGGCACGCGAAGGCTCCTCCAGCCGCATTGCCGCGATCTTCGGGCTGGTGGGGGCGATCAATATCCCGATCATCAACCGATCGGTCGTGTGGTGGAACTCGTTGCACCAGCCGCCCAGCCTGACCATGGGCAATTCCGCGATCGATCCGGTCTATCTCTATCCCTTGCTAACGGCGGTGCTGGGTTTCAGCCTGCTGTTCGGCGCGGTGGTGCTGATGCGCATGCGGACGATCCTGGCCGACATGCAGGCGGAAGCGCGGCTGAGGCGCAAGGCGATGCAGGCGGCGGAAGGTATCTGATGCGCGAAACATTCGACATGATGGACTTCGTCTGGGCCGCCTATGCGGTGACGATCGTCAGCACGGTCGCGCTGCTCGGCTGGAGCTGGCTCGCCATGCGCCGGGCCGAAGCCAAGCGAGAGGAGACGCGCGGGAAATGACCGGGCAGGGTAATTCTGGCATCAAACCCAAGCACCAGCGGCTGGTGCTGCTGGTCATCGCGCTCGTCGCGCTGGTGGGGGCAGGCCTGCTCGCCGCATGGGCGCTGCGCAGCCAGGCGAGCTATTTCTACTTGCCGAGCGAGATCGTCGCCGAAGCCCCCGCTCCCGACCAGGGCGTGCGGCTGGGCGGCATGGTGGAGGCAGGCTCCATCCAGACCGCCGAGGACGGCATTACGGTCAATTTCATCGTCGGCGATGGCGAGGCACGCGTGCCCGTCAGTTTTACCGGTATCGTCCCCGCGCTGTTCGTCGAAGGGTCGGGCGTGGTGGCCGAAGGGCGTATGGGAGCGGACGGCACATTCGTCGCCGACAACCTCCTCGCCAAGCATGACGAAAACTACATGCCGCGCGAGCTGGAAGGCATGAGCACCGAGGAAGTGCGCGCGCAGGTCGAGGCGACGCTGGAATGATGGCGCCCGATCGATTGTTCGTCATTGCGAGCGACCGCAGGTCGCGCGGCAATCCAGAGGCGGCTTCAAGCAATCCTGGATTGCCGCGTCGCTTCGCTCCTCGCAATGACGCCTCGGCGGGGACGGCGGCGTGATCGCAGAATTCGGCCTCGTCGCGTTGTGGCTGGCCGCCGCGCTGGCGGGCCTGCAGCTTGTTGCGGGCTTTTTCGGCATGCGCGAGGGTGGGGAGCAGGTGGCTGCGCTCGCACGACCGGCGGCTTTGGTGCAGGCGTTGCTCTGCGGCCTTTCCTTCCTCGCGCTGATCTATCTGTTTGCGACCACCGACCTTTCGGTGAAGCTGGTCGCCGCCAATTCGCATTCGGCCAAGCCGATGATCTTCAAGCTCGCCGGTACATGGGGCAACCATGAAGGCTCGATGCTGCTGTGGATTACGGTAATGGCGCTGGCAGGCGGGCTGATCGCGGCGCTGGAGCGGCGCCTGCCGGAGCGGACCATGCTGGCGACGCTCGGCGCGCAGGGCTTCCTTGCGCTGGGCTTCTACGCCTTCATCCTGTTTACTTCTAACCCGTTCGAACGGCTGCCCCTTCCGCCGGTGGAGGGCAACGGCCTCAACCCGCTGCTGCAGGATATCGGGCAAGCTTTCCATCCGCCCAACCTCTATGTGGGCTATGTCGGCCTGTCGGTGGCTTTCAGCTTCGTGGTCGGCGCGCTGCTGACGCGGCAGGTGACGCCCGAATTTGCCCGCGTGATGCGCCCCTGGGTGCTGGGGGCATGGGTGTTCCTGACGATCGGTATCACCGCCGGTTCCTACTGGGCCTATTACGAGCTTGGCTGGGGTGGCTGGTGGTTCTGGGACCCGGTGGAAAATGCCGCGCTGATGCCGTGGCTGGCCGCAACGGCCTTGCTCCATTCGGTGAGCGTGCTGGCAGCACGCGACGCCTTGCGGGCATGGACGGTCATGCTCGGCGTCGTCGCGTTCTCGATGAGCATGGTCGGCACGTTCCTCGTCCGGTCGGGCATCCTCACCTCGGTCCATGCCTTTGCGGTCGATCCGGAGCGCGGCAGTTTCATCCTGATGCTGCTGGCGCTCTATATCGGCGGCGCGCTGGTATTGTTCGCCACGCGCGCCGGCACGGTGGCGGAGGGTGAGCGCTTCTCGATCCTCAGCCGCGAAGGCGCGCTGGTGGTGAACAATGTCGCACTCTCCGCGATCCTCGGAATTGTCCTGCTTGGTACGCTCTACCCACTGCTGACCGAGGCCTTCGATGTGCGCGTCTCCGTCGGGCCGCCCTATTTCAACCCGGTGGCTGCGATCTTCTTCCTGCCGATGCTCGTCGTGCTCGCCATCGGGCCGCTGCTGCGCTGGCGGGGAGACAGCTTCGCGCGCATCCGCATTCCGGTGATTATTCTTGCAGCGATCGCGGTGGTGACGTTGCTGGCCGTGTGGCTGCTCGCTGATATCGACCTGTTGCCGCTGCTCGGGCTGGCGCTTGCCGCCATGGTCGCGGTGGGCAGCGTCCTGCCGCTGAGGGGCCGTTCGCTGCGCCGCTTGCCGATCGCCGTATGGGGCATGGTGATCGCGCATCTGGGCGTGGCCGTCGCGCTGTTCGGCATGGCTGCCGACACCGCCTTTCAGCAGGAGCGGCTGGTGGCTGCGAGCGTCGGCGATGTGATCGAGGATGGGCCGTGGCAGGTTGAATTGCGATCGGTTAAGCCCGTTGCTGGTCCCAACTGGACCGCGATCGAGGCTGACCTTGGCCTCACCTACAAGGGCGCACCCGCAGGCGAGGCGAAACCGCAGGCACGCTCCTTCTGGTCGCCGCCGACCGAGACGAGCGAAGTGGCGCTTGTCACCCGCTGGAATGGGCAGCTCTATGCCGCGCTGGGCAATCAGGCGGAGGATGGGCGCTGGCAATTGCGGCTGTGGTGGAAACCCTTCGTGACCTGGATCTGGTATGGCGGATTGTTGATCGCGCTGGGCGGCGTGCTGTCGATCATCGGACGTGTCTCCGGCGACCTGCGCCGCCGCGTCGCCGCGCGAAAGATTGCCGACCGCAAGGCCGATGAAGAGGCTCTGGCCGCTGGAGCAGGGGCATGAAGGGTCTGCGCTATTTCCTTTGGGGCCTTGTCGCGCTGGCTGCCGGGCTGTTCGGCCTGTTCGCCTACCAGCTGACACAACCGAAAGACGAATTCGTCGAGAGTGCAATGATCGGACAGCCGATCCCGGCCTTCGACCTGCGCCCGGCGCTGGAAAGCCAGCCGGGCCTGTCCTCCGCCGATCTTGCCGACGGCCAGCCCAAGCTGGTCAATATCTTCGCCAGCTGGTGCGTTCCCTGCCGCGCGGAGGCGCCGCAGCTGGAGACCTTGCGGGATAGCGGGGCGGAGATCGTCGGCATCGCTATTCGCGACCGGCCGGAAGACGTCGCCGCTTTCCTGCAGGTCTATGGCAATCCCTTCACCCGCGTCGGAGCTGACGACATCAGCGAAGTGCAACTCTCGCTCGGCAGTTCGGGCGTGCCGGAGACTTTCGTGGTCGATGGCAATGGCGTGATCACCTACCAGCATATCGGCGATATAAGGCCCGAGCATGTGCCTGGAATCCTTGCGAGACTGCGCGAGGCGGGGGCATGAGGGTGCTTCTCGCCTTGATCGCCCTGGCGCTCGCCGCGCCACTGGCCGCGCAGGACAGCCTGCCGCCGGCGCCCTATGCCTACCAGCAGCTGGAAGACCCGGAGCTGGAGGCGCAGGCGACCGAGCTTATGCACACGCTGCGCTGCCTCAAGTGCCAGAGCCAGTCGATCGCCGACAGCGATGCGCCGATGGCGGGCGATATGCGCCACCAGGTCCGCACGCGCATTGCCGCGGGCGAAGACCCAGAGGACATTCGCGCCTGGCTGATCCAGCGCTATGGCGATTATGTCAGCTACCAGCCGCGCGTTACCGCTGCCACCTGGCCGCTTTTCGCCATACCGCTGGCGCTGCTGGTGATCGTGTTCTTCATCCTGCGCGGACGGTTCGCGCGGCGTAGCAAGGGGGCGGGGGAGTGACCTGGATTATCGCCCTTGTCCTCGCCGTCGCCGCGTTTGCTGTGGGCGTGATCGCCTTCCGCCTGCCGCGCACGAGCTGGACCAGCCTTGCCGCCGCGCTGGTGTTCGGCCTTACGGGCTACACGCTTCAGGCGAGCCCCGACATTTCCGCCGCGCCCAAATCCGCCGCGCAGGAAGCCTATTCCGACGACTGGCAGATCATCGATTCGCGCAAGACGCTGATTTACGGCCCGCTCGCATCCTCCAGCGATACGGTCCTTGTCGCAGATGGCTTCGCCCGGCGCGGCAGTTTCGAGAATGCCGCCGGCTTCTATGGTCATGTGGTCGCAGAGAATCCGCGCGATTTCGATGCCTGGGTAGCACTGGGCAACGCGCTGACCGAACAGGCCGATGGCGCACTGACCCAAGCGGGCCTCTACGCTTTTCGCGAGGCGGCGCGGATCGCTCCCGAGAACCCCGCACCCGCCTATTTCATCGGCCTTTCGCTGATTCGGCAGGGCCGGATGATGGAAGCGCGGCAGGTCTGGCGCGGCGCGCTGGAGGCCATGCCGCAGGAAGACAGCGAGGATGCGCAAGCCGCGCGGGCCTTCCTTTCTCAACGGGTCGAGCGGCTCGAAACCATGCTTGCACAAGCAGGCGCCATCCCGGCGCCGGAACCTGAAGCAAACGAGCCACAGTGATGTTGCGTTGCAGCATGTTGCGCAAGGCGAGCGGCGCTGCTAATGGCGCCGCCTTCCCGCGCTTTCGGGCGCGATAAGGGGCGTAAATCCCGATGAGTGCAACCAGCAACGGCAACGAGTCGCAATCCGCCAAGGTCAAACTGGCGGCAGGGGCCATCGGTATCGTCTTCGGCGATATCGGCACCAGCCCGCTCTATGCTTTCCGTGAGACCTTTCGTGGCGCGCATACGCTGCCGATCGACGATCTCCACATCCTGGGCGTTGTCAGCCTGATCTTCTGGTCGATGACGCTGGTCGTCTCGATCCAGTATGTCTCCATCCTGATGCGGGCGGACAATAAGGGGCAGGGCGGCAGCCTTGCCCTTGTCGCACTGCTTTCCCGCAGCGTCGGCAACACCAATTACAGCTGGCTCGTCGTCCTGCTGGGCGTCTTCGCCACGGCCCTGTTCTACGGCGACAGCATGATCACGCCCGCCATCTCCGTCTTATCGGCGGTGGAGGGCCTTACGGTCGTCGATCCGGGCCTCAGCCGCTTCGTCATCCCTATCGCGCTGGGCTTGCTCGTCTGCCTGTTCGCGCTGCAAAAGCGCGGCACGGCCAAGGTGGGTGCGCTGTTTGCGCCGGTGATGATCATCTATTTCACCGTCATCGCCGCATTGGGCACAATCCAGATTGTCAGCACGCCGGAAATCCTCTGGGCGCTGAACCCCTGGTACGCAGTGCAGTTCTTCCTGACCGACAAGATCTACGCCTTCCTCGCACTCGGCTCGGTCGTGCTGGCAGTGACGGGTGCGGAGGCGCTCTATTCCGATATGGGCCATTTCGGCCGCGGTCCGATGCGCCTGTCGTGGTTCGGCTTCGTCATGCCGTGTCTGCTGCTCAACTATTTCGGGCAGGGTGCCATGATCCTGAGCTTGCCCGATGCGGCGGCTGAAGATGCGATCATGAACCCGTTCTTCTTCCTCGCCCCTGAATATTTGCGCCTGCCGCTGGTCTTCCTGGCCACGGCGGCGACCTTCATCGCCAGCCAGGCAGTGATTTCGGGCGCCTTCTCGATCACGCACCAGGCGATCCAGCTCGGCTTCGTGCCGCGCCTGTCGATCCGCCATACGAGCGACGAGCATCACGGACAGATCTACATTCCGATCATCAACTGGGCGCTGCTGTGCGCGGTTATCATCCTGGTGCTGACCTTCCAGAATTCCTCCAACCTCGCGGCGGCATACGGCATCGCGGTGACGGGTGCGGTTACGCTCGACACGCTGCTGATGGCGGTGCTGTTCGTGGGTGTGTGGAATGGCGGCTGTGGATCGCCATTCCGGTGGTGCTGGTGTTCCTGATCGTGGACGGCGCCTATTTCGCGGCGAACCTCACCAAGGTGCCCGATGGCGGGTGGTTCCCGCTGCTGGTGGGCGGCATCGCCTTCACCCTGCTCACCACAYGGTCGAAGGGCCGCAAGCTGATGCGCGAGCGGATGACGGAGATCGGCCTGCCGCTCGATATCTTCGCCAAGTCCGCCAACAATTCCACCAAGCGCGTGTCCGGCACGGCGATCTTCATGAATTCCGGCTCCACCGGAACGCCCTCGGCGCTGCTGCACAATATCAAGCACAACAAGGTGCTGCATGAGCGTGTGGTGGTGCTGACCGTCCAGATCGAGGACGTGCCCTATGTGGACGCGGCCGAGCGGGTGGAGATCCAGGATTTGAGCGACGGCTTCTACCGCGTGATCCTGCGATACGGCTTCATGGAAGAGACGGACGTTCCCGCCGCGCTCGAGAAAATCGACATGTGCGGCGGCAAGTTCGAGATGATGCAGACCAGCTTCTTCCTCAGCCGCCAGACGCTTCTGACGGCGGAAAAGCCCGGCATGGCCGTGTGGCGAGAGAAGATCTTTGCCTGGATGATGCGCAATGCCGCAACGCCGATGGAGTTCTTCAGGCTACCGACCAACCGCGTGGTTGAGTTGGGCAGCCAAGTGGAGATCTAGGGCGGGGCGTTAAGACGCTGTGTCGCAATCGAACTCGAAGAACTTCAGCGAGCCTCCGCTTTTTGGGTGGAACGGAATGTGTGAGGCCTGACCAATCTGTCCGTTGATGAACAGGCTTGGCCGATCACCGTTTTCCATGAAACGCCACAGCCTCTTGTTCGGATCGAAGGCCAGTTGCCGGTCGAGATAGAGGACGTATCCGCGAACCCTGTCGGTTTGCAGGATGTTTGTCGTTTCGAGCGCGCGACCTTCCTGCTGCAAGCGGATGCGATCGCTACTCACCGCAAGATAGGCCTCATCATTGATGCGATAACAACCTTCGGGCTCCCTGCCCGAGGTGAATGCGCTCCACGATATGATGATCAGGACGAGCGCGAGAATTGCCGGGCTGAAATGGGCCGGAAGCCGTTCCGGCAGTGGCAACCTGAAGCGATCACTCATGCGGCGGGTTCTGCAGCACCTTTTCCTCTTCCTCCAGCGCCAGCCCGTGCTTCAGCAGCATCGGGATCTGGGTGAAGGTGAACAGGAAGGTCAGCGGCAGGAACAGCCACAGCTTCGCCGCCAGCCAGCTTTCGAAGCTGATCGTGTAGATCAGCGCCGTGTTGAGCGCGGCGAGGGCGAGGAAGAAGACGCCCCAATTGCGGCTGAGCTTCAGCCAACCTTGCTCGTTCAGCCCCTCGAAAGCGGTTTCCAGCAGGTAGCGCAGCAGCGGCTTGCCTTTCAGCCACCCGCCCAGCAGCAGCACGCCGAACCCGACATAGATGATCGTCGGCTTCCACTGGATGAAGCGCTCATCCTGGAAATAGATCGTCAGCGCGCCGAAACCCACGATCAGCACGGTCGAGAGCCACAACATGGGCGAGACCTTGCCGAGGTGCCATTTCGACACGCCCAGCGCGATCACCGCCGCGACGATGAAGGCACCGGTGCCGCGAATGACCGCGAAAATCTCGCCCGCCGCATCCTCGCCATCGGGTGCGAAATATTTGTAGGTCAGGAAGAAGACCAGCAGCGGGCCGTAGTCGATGGCGACATTGAGCCAGCCGGATTTGGGCTTCTTCTTCTCGGGAACGTCTGAAGTCACATGCAACCTTTCAGTTCGTCATTGCGAGCGTAGCGGAAGTGTAACTGGCCAATGGCCTCCCAATCCAGAGCGTGTCGAGCGCTGCCTTGGATTGCCGCGTCGCTTCGCTCCTCGCAATGACGTGATGCGATCACGCAATCCCCGCAATGACCTTGGCGACCAGGTCCGGATCGAAGGGCCGCAAGTCGTCGATCTTCTCGCCCACGCCGATGGCATGGATCGGCAGGCCATATTGCTCCGCCGCCGCCACCAGCACACCGCCGCGCGCCGTGCCGTCCAGCTTGGTCATGATAAGGCCGGTCACGTTCGCGACCTCCTTGAACACATCGATCTGGTTGAGTGCGTTCTGCCCGTTGGTGGCATCGAGCACGAGCACCACGTCATGCGGCGCTTCAGGGTTGAGGCGGCCGAGGACTTTGCGGATCTTGGCCAGCTCGTCCATCAGCTCGCGCTTGTTCTGCAGGCGGCCGGCCGTATCGACGATGAGCGCGTCGATGCCCGTATCGGTCGCCTGCTTGACTGCATCGAATACCACGCTGGCCGGATCGCCGCCTTCGGGGCCGGACACCACGTCCACCCCGATACGGTCTGCCCAAACCTTCAGCTGGCCGATGGCGGCGGCACGGAAAGTGTCGCCGGCGGCCAGCAGCACGCCGTAATCGTCCTCCTGGAACAAATGGGCGAGCTTGGCGATGGTGGTGGTCTTGCCGCTGCCATTGACGCCGATCACCAGGATCACTTGCGGGCGCGGGAAGGCGGTGATTTCGAGGGGTTTCGCGACCGGGCGCAGGATCGCGGCGATTTCCTCCGCCACCGCTTCCTTCAACTCTTGCTCGGTTATGCTGAGGCCGAAGCGCTTTTCCGCCAGCTTGTCGCGAATGCGGCGCGCGGCGGCGGGGCCGAGGTCGGAGACGATCAGCGCATCCTCGACATCGTCCAGCGTCGCATCGTCGAGCTTGGCGGTGCCCACCACACCGGTCAGGTTCTCGGACAGGCGGTCCGACGTCTTGCGGAAACCGCCGAACAGCCGATCGCGCCAGCTTGTTCCTTCGCTCATGTGAGGAGGCCTTTCTCCAGCGCCGTTGGCGTGACGGTGACGATCATGCCCTTGGGGGTGCCCGCAGGCACGGCGACACGGGCGAAGTTCGGGGAATAGCCGGTGCCGCTGGTCTCGGTAAGGATGGAAAGCGGCTTGCCCACAAGGCTTTGCAGCCATGCTTCGCGCGTCTTCGCGACATCGGCGCGCAGGTCTGCGGCGCGCGACTTGATCAGCGGCTTGTCGAGCTGCGGCATGCGCGCGGCGGGCGTGCCCGGGCGGGGCGAATAGGGAAAGATGTGGCCATGCACGATGCCCAGCTCGCGGATGATCGAGCGGTTGGCTTCGTGGTGCTCCTCGCTCTCGGTCGGGAAACCGGCGATCAGGTCGGCGCCGATGGCGAGCTCCGGGCGGCGCTCTTTCAACCGCGCGACCAGTTCCAGCGCATCGCCGCGCAGGTGGCGGCGCTTCATGCGCTTGAGGATCAGGTCATGCCCGTGCTGCAGCGACAGGTGCAGATGCGGCATTAGACGCTCTTCACCGGCGAAGAGATCGAACAGCAGCGGATCGATCTCGATCCCGTCGAGCGAGGACATGCGCAGGCGCTGCAATTGCGGGAAGGTGTCGAGCACGGCGCGCACCAGTTCCCCCAGCGGCGAGGCATCGGGCAGGTCATGGCCCCATGAGGTGACGTCCACGCCGGTCAGCACCACTTCGGGCGCGCCCTGGTCGAGGTGCCGTTCGACCTGGCGCAGCACTTGCGGGATCGTCAGCGAACGGCTGCGTCCGCGCCCCTGCGGGATGACGCAGAAGGTGCAGCTGTGATCGCAGCCATTCTGCACCGCGATGAAGGCGCGCGTGCGCTTGGCTAGCGCGGTCTCGGCCGGTTCCGGTACGTTCCAGGCGCGCGCGTCGAGCTTCGTCTCATTGGCCACCAGTCCATCGACTTCGGGCATGGCTGAGAGCTGATCGCGCTCGATATCCGCCGCGCAGCCGGTGACGAGCAACCGCGCATCGGGCCGCGCACGGCGTGCCTTGCGGATCGCCTGGCGGGTCTGTCGTACGGCCTCGGAGGTGACCGCACAGCTATTGATCACCACCACATCCTCGCTCGCGACAAGAGAACGGATGCGCTCGCTCTCGGCTATATTGAGGCGGCAGCCGAGCGAAATGACTTCCGCAGCGCTCACGCGAAATCGTCCCATTCGAAGGAACCGCGAAAGCTTTCCGTCGCGCCGCCGGTCATGGTGATGCCGCCATCCTCACGCCAGGCGATGGTGAGCGGGCCACCGGGAAGGTGCACGGTGACCTCGCGATCGACGAGCTTGCGACGCATCGCCGCTACCGCGGTCGCGCAGGCGCCGGTCCCGCAGGCGCGCGTCTGGCCTACGCCGCGTTCCCACACGCGCAGGCGAATGGTCTGGCGGTCCACCACCGTGGCGACGTTGACGTTCACGCGCTCCGGAAAAACCGCGTCATGTTCGATCTCGGGGCCGAGCTGGTCCAGCGGCACTGCATCGCAATCATCGACGAAGAAGATGGCATGCGGATTGCCGACATTCACCGCCACCGGCTGTTCCAGCTCCCCCCAGCCAAGCGGCATGGCGAGCGTGTCCATCGCATAGGCGAGCGGGATCTGCTCCCATTCGCAACGCGGTGTTTCCAGCTCTACGCTCACCACTCCATCACCAAGTGTGGTCTCCAGCATGCCGCCGCTGGTTGCGATCCGCGCCGGTTCGCCCAGCAGCAGGCCCACAGCGCGCGTGGCATTGCCGCAGGCTTCTACCTCGCCGCCATCGTGGTTGTAGATGCGCATGCGGCAGGTTGCGCTATCGCTCGGCTCCAGCACGATCAGCTGGTCGCAGCCGATGCCCGTATGCCTGTCGGCCAGTGCACGCGCGGTTTCATTGGTCAGGGCAGCGGGCAGGGCGTTCTCTCGCGCATCGAGCACGATGAAGTCGTTGCCAAGCCCGTGCATCTTGATGAATTCGACGCGCATGCGCCGCAGTTAGGGTGCCAGCGCCAAAGGTGCAACGCCGGAACGCGTGCCGAGTGCGATCAACCCGCCTTGCGCTGGGGAAGTTCTGCGCCGTCCGTATCGGTGATGGCTTGCTTGGCGAGGATCTCGCCACGCGCCAGGCTGCGCAGCAATTGCAGTTCGGCGAGGCGCTTGCGCGTCGCACAGGCATCCTCGGGCTGGCCGTAGAGGTATCCCTGGCCTTTCAGATGGCCCATCGCCCGCAGCGTTTCCAGCACGTCCGGGTTCTCGATCCCCTCGGCCGTCACCGGCAGGGAGAGGCTCTTGCCCAGCGAGATGATCGCCTCGATCAGTTCGGTCGTGCTGCCCTCGCGCGCGAGGTCGGACACGAAGCTGCGATCGATCTTGAGCCGGTCGAAGGGCAGTGAGCGCAGCTGCGACAGGCTGGAATAGCCGGTGCCGAAATCGTCAAGGCTGATGCGGATGCCCTGATTCTTCAGGCTGGAGACGATCGTGCGCACTGCGCCGATATTCTCATGCAGGCAGCTTTCGGTGATCTCGATTTCCAGCCGCGCCGCGGGGAAACCGCTTTCCACCAGCAGGTGCAGGAGCTTCTGCGCAAACCACGGATCGCGAAGCTGCACCGGAGAAATATTGACCGACAGCGTCAGGCTCGCATCCCAATCGCCGGCATCGCGCAGCGCCTGGCGGATGAGGCATTCGGAAAGGTCGGAAATCAGGTCGATTTCCTCGGCGATCGGAATGAAGACTTCGGGGCTCACCAGGCCGTAACGCGGCGACTTCCAGCGTGCGAGCATTTCGAAGCCGACCAGCTCGCCGGTGGCCAGATCGATCTGCTGTTCATAGAAGGGCACGAATTCGCCGGCAGGAATGCCGCGGCGGATCGCGCTTTCCAGCTCGTTGCGCAGGCGCAGCTCGTCTTCCAGCTGCGGTTCGAACCAGAAGTGGCGGTTTCGGCCGGTCTTCTTGGCGTGATACATGGCGATATCGGCGCGGTGGATCAGGGCCTCGGCATCGAGTGGACGGTTTTCATCCTTGTCCTGCTCGGTCGAAGCGATGCCGAGTGAACAGGTCGGCTCGACCAGTGCCCTGTCTTCCTCGATTGTGGAGGAAACGGCGCCGATTGCCGAAGTGGCAATGCGTTCAACCTCGTCGGGCCCCTTGGGCTGGTGGATGAAAGCGCAAATGAACTCGTCCCCGCCGATACGTGCCAGAACGCTGCCCGCGGGCAGGGTTTCGCGCAGGCGCGTGGCGATGGTGGCGAGGACATGGTCGCCCATCTGATGGCCGTTGAGGTCGTTGATCTGCTTGAAATTGTCGAGGTCGATCATGAACACGGCGGTTTCGCGTTCGGTGATCCGCGCCCGGTGCAGCAACTGATCGATGGCCGGCACACCGCTGCGGCGGTTGAGGCAGCCGGTCAGCGCATCGGTTTCCGCCAGCTGGCGCGCGGTTGCTTCCGCCCGGCGACGCTCATGTACTTCGCGGCGGAGGTCGCTGTAGCGGCGCCAGCCGAAGATGAGCAGGGCAATGTTCAGCAGGACCGCATTGGTCAGCATCGTGTCGGGGGCCTGGCCGGTCCCCATCCACGCGCGCATGATCTTGGGCATGACGGATCCGCCGGTGCCGACGAACAGGATAATCGCGGCGACCGCGATTCCCAATGCGATCACATCCCGCTCGGCACTGCCAAGCTTGATTGCCTTTTGCGTCGCATCGTCTTCCACAGCTTTTGTCAAACCGGGTTGTCCCTCAAAGTGGCCCCGCCTTATGCAAAAGCATGTTCAATATTCAGTTAATGCGGCTATTCCGCCGGCTCCGTCCGCTCCCCCATGATCTGGAGAAGAAGTAATGGCGCGCTTCTGGTTGATGAAATCGGAGCCCAACAAGTACAGCTGGGACGATCTGGTCCGCGATGGCGAAACCGTGTGGGACGGTGTGCGCAATCATCGCGCCAGCAACAATATGCGCGATATGCAGGTTGCCGAGCAGGCATTCCTTTACCATTCGGTGAAGGGCAAGGAAGTGGTTGGCATCATGGAGATCAGCCGCAACGGCATTACTGACCCGACCGATCCCGATGGCAAATGGGCTACCGTCTACGTCAAGCCCGTGCGCAAGCTGGAACGTCCGGTCACCCTGGCCGAGATCAAGGCCGATCCCAAGCTTGAAGGGATCGAGCTGGTGCGCCTGGGCCGTCTCTCGGTGGCAGAGCTTACAGAGAAGGAATTCGACTATATCTGCAAGCTGGCTTCCAAACCCGCCTAGCGGGAGCGTAAGCCGCTGACCGTGGCGCCGCCAGCACTCAGCTGTTCGATATCGCAGATGCAGTGCAGCAGGCGCACGCCTTTGAGCGCCAGCGCCTCGGTCAATGCGGTTGCGAAATCGGCGGTCGTTTCCACTCGCTTGCCCCAGCCACCGAAGCTTTCCGTCATCGCCGCGAAGTCGGGATTGGCGAGCGCGGTAGAGGCTACGCGGCCGGGATATTCGCGTTCCTGGTGCATGCGGATCGTGCCGTAGGCGGAATTGTCGAAGATAATCACCAGCATGTCCGCTTCGTATTGGACGGCTGTCGCCAGCTCCTGCACATTCATCATGAAGTCGCCGTCTCCGGCGGCCGCGACCACGCAGCGATCCTTGTGGCGCAGCGCGGCGGCAACCGCCGCGGGGATGCCATAGCCCATCGCTCCGCAGGTCGGCGCCAACTGGCTGGGGAAACCAGCATAGTGCCAATAGCGGTGCCACCATCCAGCGAAGTTTCCCGCGCCGTTGCAGATGATGGCGTCGGCGGGCAGCTGCTCGCGCAAGGAAGCCATGGAGCGGGTCAGGTCGAGCGGGAAGTCCGCTTTGCCCGGCGTCGACCATGCGAGCCATTCGGCGTGCGCCTCGGCCCCGGCATCGAAGGAAATGACCGAGCCATCGTCCCACATCACCGCGCTTTCGGCGAATTCGTCCGGATCGGCGCAGAGGGCGAGGTCGGCGGCATAGACGCGGTTCAACTCCTCGGGATCGGGATGGACATGGATCAGCTGCTGCCCCGGATGGTCGGGCGTGATCAGCGTGTAGCCATCGGTCGTCGCCTCTCCCAGCCTTGCACCGACGACGAGCAGGAGGTCCGCGGCTCTCACGCGCTCCAGCAGCTTGGTATTGGGGCCATAGCCGAGATTGCCGGCATAGATGGAGGATGAGGGTGGGATCGCATCCTGCCGGCGGAAGGCGGTGGCGACGGGCAGGCCGATCCGCTCCGCGAATTGGGTGAAGTATGTCCGTGCCTTCTCATGCCAGCCTGCACCGCCGATGATCGCCAGCGGAGCGGCGGCATCGCCGATCATCGCCATCATGGCAGAGAGCGCATCGGGGCAGGGCGGCTGCGCGGGCTTGTGGACGAAGGGGCGAACCTGTGCCTCCACCCCGTCCTCATGCAGCATGTCCTCGGGCAGGGCGAGCACGACCGGGCCGGGCCTGCCGGAGATCGCGGTGGCATAGGCGCGGGCGATATATTCGGGGATCCGCTCCGCCCGGTCGATCCGCGCCGCCCATTTGCAGATGGGGGCGAAGAAGGCGGGGAAGTCCACTTCCTGGAACCCTTCGCGGTCGCGCATCTCGCGTCCCACATCGCCGACGAAGAGGATCAGCGGTTGTGAATCCTGGTGTGCGGTGTGGACGCCGATACTGGCATTGGTTGCGCCGGGGCCGCGGGTGACGAAGGCGACGCCCGGCCGCCCGGTCATGGTGCCATCGGCGCAGGCCATGAAGGTAACGCCGCCTTCCTGCCGGCAGGTGATGGTCTCGATCGCCGTGCGGTCCCGCAAGGCGTCGAGCACGGGCAGGAAGCTCTCTCCCGGAACGGTGAAGACGCGGTCACAGCCTTGCGCTTCGAGGCAGTCGACCAGCAATGCGGCAGCTTGGTTGCTCATGAAATCACCCGTTAGCGCGGCGGCGGGGTCGCGGCAATCACCAGCATACTTTGCTCCTGTCCCGACTGTGGACACCGGGAACCCTCGCGTTGGGTAATGGTTACCGAAAGGTTAAAGAGGGTATCCATGAGACGCGCACTTGTCCTCACTAACGAAGCGGCCCGGCATCCCTTCCGGGCGTCGCTGCCCATGTTCGTCTTCGCTATCGGCGAGATGGAGAACCGACGTTCGTGGCGCTTGAACTTCGGGCTGAACGTGAATGATGCGCGCCACTTTGCCGCGACCTATGTCGCCAGCTTCGTGGCAGTCAGCACCTTCATCGCCTGATTATTCGGCGGCGCTGGCAGCCATTCCTTCCGCTTTGTAAAGCAGGTGGCCGAGCCAGGCCGAGATCAGGCACATGGCCGCGCTCAACAGCAATTGCTCCACCAGCGGCACGCCGACGGCGCTGAGGGCCAGTGCGAGCACCGATCCTCCGACCATGGCCCCCGAATTGACGATATTGTTCGCCGCCACCGTGCGGCTGGCCTCCGACGGATCGACCTTGGTGGTGAGGAAGGCATAGAGTGGGACCACGAACATGCCCCCAAAGACGGCGATCAGCAGCAGCGTTGCGAGCACCAGCGGCGCGAGCGGTTGGGCGATGAACTCCGCAATGCCGAGAAGCTCGGTAGTGGTCACTTGCTGCGACCAGATGCGGCACACCCAGTAGAACGCGGCGACAAATAGCCCCATCACGATCACCGAAGCGGGGCCGTAGCGGGCCGAGACTTCTCCCTTCAGCAGCGCATTGATCGCCACCGATCCCAGCGCCACCCCGATGGAGAAGGTGACGAGGAACAGGCTGGCGACTTCCTTGCTGGCCATCAGCACGTTCTTGGCGAGCGGCGGGAACTGGATGAACAGCACCGCGCCGATGGTCCAGAAGAAGCTGATGGCGAGGATCGCGTAAAAGACCTCGCGATTGTGGCAGGTGTTCCTGACAAGCGCGATGGAAGCGCGGATGATGTGCCGGTCGATGGGCTGGCCCTTGATGAAGGGCGGCGCCTCGGGAACCTGACGGCTGGTGAGATAGCCGATCACTGCGATCGCGATCACCAGGACGGCGGCCACTTCCACATCGATGAACCCGGCCAGGATCGTCCCGCCCATGATGGCAAGATAGGTGCCCGCTTCCACCAGTCCCGTGCCAGCCAGCACCTCCTCACGCTTCAGGTGTTGGGGCAGGATGGCGTATTTGATCGGGCCGAAGAAGGTCGAATGTATGCCCATGGCGAACAGCGCGATCATCATTAACGGGATCGCCAGTGCCTCGGTCAGCATCCCAAACCAGGCCAGCGTCAGTCCTGCCGCGCCCACGGTCATGATGGCGATTTCCGCTGCCTTGACCGTGCGGATGATCATTGCCTTGTCGCGCATGTCGGCCAATTGCCCCGCCAGCGCGGAGAGCAGGAAGAAGGGCAGGATGAAAATGGCCGAGGCGACGCCCGAGAACACCGTTTCCGCCGCCGCCGAATTGTACACCTGGTACACGACGAACAGCACCATGGCGTTCTTGTACAGATTGTCATTGAACGCGTTGAGCAGCTGCGTCGCGAACAGGGGCGCGAAGCGGCGCTGCTTCAGCAGGTGGGTTGAGGTGAGCATGCAAACCTTGTGATTGCGTCGCCGGGACCAATTGCCCACCGCCTTATAGCGCGGATGTGAACAAGCAAGCCAATGCCAGACTTTTTTGCGAGCGACAAAGGGGCTAGGGGACGTTGCACATGCTGAACTTGCCCAATATCCTCACGCTCACCCGTATAGCGATGATCCCGCTCCTCGCCGCCCTGTTGTGGTGGCCGGGATGGGAGGCAGGCTATCTGGCCGCCTTCGTACTTTACTGCGTGATGGGCATTACCGACTATTTCGACGGGATGCTGGCGCGGCAGAGCGGCACGGTTTCGAAGCTGGGCATTTTCCTCGATCCGATTGCGGACAAGATCATGGTGGTCAGCGTCGTCCTCGTGCTCACCGCCATGGGCGTTCTGCGCGGGCCCTATGTGGGCGATGCGCATGTGATCGCGGGCCTGATCATCGTGATCCGCGAGATCGCCGTTTCGGGCCTGCGCGAATTCCTCGGCCCCCTACAGATATCGATTCCGGTCAGCAAGCTCGCCAAGTGGAAGACGACGTTCCAGCTCGTCGCGCTTGGATCGCTGATCCTGGGGCAGGGCCTGCCGGACTGGAATGTGATGGCCGGCGGCATTGCGCATAACGTGCCGCACACGGTCGGCCTCTTTACGTTGTGGGCGGCGGCGATCCTGACGCTGATCACCGGCTGGGACTATTTGCGAGTCGGCCTCAAGCACATGGATTGAGGACTCCGGCCGCCTAGTCGAGCATGGGCTGCATCTTGTAGCCGTAGCTGCGCACCGTCCTGATCCAGCCCGTCTGCGGCCCCCAGTCCATCTTGCCGCGCAGGCGCCGGACATAGACGTCGACGATATTGGTCAGCGGATCGGAATCGTAGCCCCAGATCTTGTTGAGGATGCGCGTCCGGCTGAGCACGCGCCCGCGCGATTCCGCGAACAGTTCCAGCAGGCCGAATTCCTTGGCCGTCAGCTCGATATCGCGCCCCTCATAGTGAACGGTCATGGAGGCCTTGTCGATCGACAACGAGCCAAGCTGGATGATTTCGCTGTCCTGTCGCGCCAGTTTCTTCGATCGGCGTCCCAGCGCTTCTATACGGGCGAGCAGCTCGTCGAAATCGAACGGCTTGGTCAGGTAGTCGTCTGCTCCGCCGCGCAGGGCGCTGACCTTCTGGTCGGTCTGGTCGAGCGCGGTCAGCATCATGATCGGCATCGCCCGGCGCTCGCTGCGCAGGCGGGAGCAGACCTGATTGCCGTCAATGCCGGGGAGCATGACGTCGAGGATCACGACATCGTAATCCTCATGCCTTGCGCGCTCGAAGCCGTCCGGCCCGTCGCGGGCGAGGGTGACCGTATGCCCCTCAGCCTGCAGGCCGCGCCTTACGAAGCGGCGCACGCGTTCGTCATCCTCCACTACCAGCAGGTTCATGCTCATGCTGCGATCCTCCCCAAGGCGCCCGAGGGCAATTGCATCGTCACGCGCGTGCCGCCGCCTTCACGGTCGGCAATCCGTGCATGGCCACCATGCGCTTCGGCCAGCGCCGAGACGAGGCTGAGGCCAAGGCCGCTGCCTTTTCCTCGCGTAACGCCGCGGCTGAAACGGCCGAACAGGATGGCCGATTGCTCTGTCGGAATACCCGGCCCGTTGTCGCTGACCGAAAGCTCGACGGTCTCCCCTTCCGCCTTCGCTTCAAGCACGATGTCGACACCGGGCTGGCAATGCTGGAGAGCATTGTCGATCAGCGCGGTCAGGGCCCGGTGCAGTCGCTCGGCATCCACCATGGCCGTCACCACCGGCGCGGTTTCGGCGGTGATGGTCCCGCCATTTTCGCGCACCAGCGTATCGAAATCGGTTGCCGTCTGCCGGACCATGGCGGCCAGATCATGCTCCTGCTTGTCCAGCGGCAGTTCGCCGACTTCGGCGCGCGCGATGAGGAACAGGTCGGCCACCATTCGGCGCAGGTGATCGGTCTGGCAAAGGATCATGTCGAAGGTCTCATGCGGGTCGAAATCGTCATGCTCGATCATCCGCAGCGCCACCTGCGTTTCCCCGCGAATGATCGTCAGCGGCGTACGCAGTTCGTGGCCGATATCGGTGAGGAAGTTGCGCCGCCGCTCGTCCGCCGTGGACAGCTTGGCATTGGCTTCCTTGAGCGCGCTCGTCCGGTCTGCGACGGCCGCTTCCAGCCCGCGCTGGATTTCCTGCAGCCGCTTCTGCTGCTTGTCGATCTCATCCGCCATCAGGTCGAAGGCGGAGCCGAGTGCGGCCAGCTCGTCGCCCCCTTCCAGGCGGATGCGGTGATCCAGCCTGCCGGCGCCGATCGCCGTCGCTCCTTCTTCAAGACGTGCGAGGCCGGGTCGCAGGCGCGCATGCACCAGGTGGATGACCGCGACCAGGAACAGGGCACCGAGCAACAGGCAGACGAGCGATGCGGCGATGGCCAGCTGGTTGAGTTCGCGCGCTTCCGACATGGCATTGGCAAGCTTGATGTCGCCGCGGCGGATTTCCTGTTCCAGCACACGTTCCAGGCGCAAGATCGGCGCGATGATGCGGCTGACTTCGTTTAGAGCGGCGCGCGATCCGCGCTCCTGCCAGACGCTGTCGACCTGGGCGACATGCGATTTCGCATCGCGGAAGTGGTCCAGCACTCCCCGGCTCTGTGTGGCTATGCTGGCGCGCACTTCACGTTCTCGCAAGTTCGATACGGGCAGGCGCGATGCATCCTCTATCGCGAGTTCGAAGCGGCGCTTTGCCTCACCCAGCGCTTGATGCGCTTCGGGCGTATCCTCCCGCACCGAGCGGTAGCTGAAATTGTGATATTCGCGAACGGCTTTCAGGAGGTGGTTGTAGGTGTGGACGCGGTCCTGCGTGTCCTGGGCGACTGCAATCACGTGCTGTGAATTCCAGGTCACCAGCAGCAAGAGCGCTGTCAGTACAACCGCGGTCAACAGTCCGGCACCGGCCGCTATTGCGATCTTGGTCCGCAGACTGCGCAAGCGGAATATTCCCCTCCCACGCATATGTCTCTCCCAGCCCGGCCCGAGTTTTTTGCTTTTCACAAATTTGCCAGCGGCTGTGGATAACCAAGCGCATATCGAGAGAGAAAGCAAATGCTGTCATGCGTTGTTAATGTTCTGTCACTGGCCGCTTAATCGTCAGGCCACGCCCGCGTCATCGAAGTCGATGCAGCCTCCCTTCCGGGAAAATGAGGAACGTGAACGACGCCCCGCGAAGGGCGTTCATCCGTTCGGAGGAGGAGGCTGGGATGCCGCGAAGGCTGGCCGCGATGGTATCAGCAATGGGACTTGCCGCCTGTTCAACGGCGCCCGAGACATGCGATCGTGAATGCCTGATCGCGCTGACCGACGACTATGTCGCTGCGCTGGTCACCCATGATGCCAGTGATCTGCCGCTCGCGGACAATCTCATCTTCGTCGAGAACCTGCAGCGGTCGGACCTGACGCAAGGCCTGTGGCGCAATGCGCAGGGCGGTCCGACCGATTTTGCCATTCATGTTCCCGATGCCGCCCGCCAGACCGTGGGTTGGCTGGGCATGCTGGAAGCCAATGGCGAACCGACAATGGTGGCGATCCGGCTGCGGCTCGAAGGCGGCGAGATCGTCGAGGCCGAGCACCTGATCGCGGCGATCGGTGAGGAAAACCTGTCGCGGGTGCAGACGGTGCGGCCGGGCCTGCTTGCGGAAATTCCCGAAGGCAGCCGCCTCCCCGATGGCCGGCTGATCGACATCGGCGCCAGCTATTACGACGCGCTGGACGAGAATGACGGCTCGCTCGCCCCCTTTGCCGAGGATTGCCAGCGCCATGAGAACGGCTTCGTCGCCGCCGGTCCCGAAGCGCCGCCCAGCTTCGAGGATTACAGCGACACGCCGATCGCTGCCGACTGCAAGGGCCAGCTAGACAGCCAGGTGATGACCTATATCGAGCGGATCGAGAACCGCCGGGTCTTCGCCGCCGATCCGGTGACCGGCCTGGTGATGGGCTTCTCGCAATTCCGCCACCCGATGGATTTCGGTTCCTACGACATTACCGCCATGGACGGCTCCACGGTGACTTTCACCGAGGAGAACTTCCCCTTCGAACCCTTCGACCTGCCGGCAGCGCATATCTTCAAGGTCGGTCCCGAGGGGCAGATCCACGAAATCGAGGCAATGGGCTTCCTCGCCCCGCTCGACGCGCCGACGGGGTGGGAATGATGCGCGGCCTTGCGATTGCAGCTGCGCTGCTGCTGACGGCAGGATCGCCTGCCGGGGTGCTCCACGCGCAGGACATGCCGTGCACCGGGCTCGCGAGCGAGGCGGCCGAAATCGCCTGCCTGCGCGCCTTGCTGGCGGAGCAGGGGCAGGGCGAAGCGCCACCGGCGCCCGAGCCTGAACCCGCGCCTGTGGAACGCAAGGAACTGGGCGCCGAGCAATTGCCGTCACAGGCACCGCAAGCCGAAATCGCCCGCCGCGAGCGCGAAGAGCGCAAGTCCGAGGCCGTCTCCGCCGTCATTACCGACACCCGTCTCGATCGCCGCGGCCTGCTCGTGATGCAGCTCGATAACGGCCAGATCTGGCGACAGGACGAGGACCTTGGACTGCCCACCGGATTTGCACGGGACGGCCGCACCGCCGTGACCATCAGCCGCTCCGGCTTTGGCGGATATCGCATGGAATTTCCGGAAGAGGGGCGCCGCATGGTCGTCTCGCGCCTGCGGTGAGGGCAGGCCGGATTTTTGAGGGGAGGGAAGTATAATGACAATGGGTAACAAGGCTCGTCTCGGCATCGGAACCGCCACCTGCGCAATCGCGCTGGTGCTGGCATCGCAGCCCGCTTACGCGCAGGACAGCGATCTCGACGAGGTGGTGGAGCAGGAGAACACCATCGTCGTCACTGGCTCGCGCATCCTGCGCCGCGATTTCGAGGCGAACAGCCCGATCGTGACGGTGGACCAGAGCACGATCGAAAACCGCTCCGCCGTGGGGATCGAGGATACTCTGAACGAGCTGCCGCAATTCGTGCCCGCAGGGTCGGATGCGATTGCCAGCTCCGCCGGCACCGCCTTTTCCGGCGCCAATGCGGCACCCGGCGCGGCGACGGTAAACCTGCGCGGTATCGGCACCAACCGCACGCTGGTGCTGGTCAATGGCCGCCGTGCGCAGCCGGTCAATGCCGCGCTGCTGGTCGACCTCAACACCATTCCCACCGCCGCTATCGAGAATGTCGAGGTGATCACCGGCGGCGCCGCCGCTGTCTATGGCGCGGATGCGATCGCGGGCGTGGTGAACTTCATCCTGCGCGACGATTTCGAGGGGATCGAGCTCAGCGCGCAGGCGGGCATTACCGAGCAGGGCGATGGCGAGACCTATCAGGGCAGCGCGCTGGTCGGCGGCAATTTCGCCGATGGCAACGGCAATGCGATGATCGGCGCGACCTGGTCCAAGCGCGAGGAAGCATTGCAGCGTAATCGCGACTTCTACACCGATGCCTGGGCCGATCCGGCTACGCAGGCGGGTACGGGCGGGCGTCCGCTGACCGTCGTCAATGTCAGCGGCACCAATTACGGCATCAATTACGATGGCTCGCTGTTCAATCCGGACAACGCCGCCGATTCCGCGGCGCCCTATAACGGGCCGTTGCAGAACCTTGCCGGCGGGGCCGGCTACAAGCTCAATCCCGCATCGCCGAGCGGCACGCGATCGCTGGGCTATATCGATCCGGAAGGGCTCATCAACATACCGCTCACGCGCTGGAGCATCTTCGGTTCGGCGCACTACGACTTCAACGATTCGCTGACCTTCTTCGTGGAAAGCCGCTTCACCCATTCCGAAGCGCTGGCGCAGTCGATCGTCGGTACGGCGCAAAATTTCTGGGCGCTGACCGTCCCGTATGATGCAGCCAACGACGATCCGGATTCGCCCACTTTCGGGGCCAATCAGCAGGCTTTCCATCCCGTCAGCCCGGAACTGGCCGATGCGCTGAATGGCACCGGGCAGACATCCTGGACCGCGGTGCGCGGCCTGAACTTCGCCGGGCGGCTGCTTACCGAGACTACCAGCGATATCTTCCAGCTGACCGCGGGCCTGCGCGGCGACCTGCCGGTCAAGGACTGGTCCTGGGAAATCTACGGGTCGCACGGCAACACCTCTGTCCTCGCGCAGCAGCCGCAAGGCGCGATCTCGCACGACAATATCCAGCAGATCCTGCAGGGGACGGTGGATGGCGGCGCTCCCTCGATCACCATTGACGGGCCCTATGGCGCCGGATGGTCGAACGGGGCGATCTTCAACCCGCAGACCTGCACCAGCGGCATCGGCCTGTTCAATGCCGATGGCAGCGTTCCCGCGCCGCTCCCCGGCCAGGCGGAAGGCGTGGCGATTTCAGAGGATTGCCTGAACTACATCACGCTGGAACTGAACAATATCACGCAGGTGAAGCAGAACATCGTGGAAGCCACCGTGCAGGGCGGGCTCGTTGACCTGTGGGCGGGCGAGGTGCGCTTTGCGCTGGGCGCGACCTATCGCGACGCATCGCTCGACTACAAGCCGGACACTGGCAATAGCGCGGAGCAGGTCACCGTCAACGTGGTGAACCAGATCGTGCTGCCCGCGCAGACCTTCGGCAAGACGGACGTGAAGGAGGCCTTTGCCGAATTGCTCGTTCCCGTGCTGAGCGATGTGCCGCTGGTCAACCAGTTCAACCTGGAGTTGGGCGGCCGCGTGTCCGACTACAAGAATTCGGGCAGCGTCTGGACCTTCAAGGTGCTGGGTGACTGGGAAGTGACCGACTGGTTCCGCATCCGTGGTGGTTTCCAGCGCGCCAACCGCGCGCCCAACCTCTACGAACAGTTCGCGCCGATTGCCGGCTCGATCGGTGCAAGCCGCGATGCTTGCCTCAATATCGAGGGCTTTACCTCGCCTTTCGGCAACCGTCCGGACAACCCCAACCAGGTCAATGTCCAGGTCGCCTGCGAGGAGCTGATCCTGCGCGATGGCGGCTTCGATTACGTAACCTTGGCCGAGGATCCGAACGCGATCGCTCAGGATCCGGCGGATTATCCGAATATCGACCTGACGCGCCTGTCGAACCTGCGCACCTCGCTGGCCTACAATATCAACTTCCCGTTCTCGATCGGGCTGACGCAAGGCAATCCGGACCTGGATTCCGAGGTGGCGGATACGATTACGGTCGGCGCGGTGATCAACTCGCCTTTCGATGCGCCGCTGCTCGATCGGTTCTCACTCTCGATCGACTACTACAATATCGACCTCAGCGGCACGATCGCGCAGCCGACGGGCACCGAGATCTACAGCCAGTGTTTCGACCCGCAGTTCAACCCGGCGATGGCGTCCGCGCCCGGATCGCTTAGCGGTGCCGAGCTGCTGGCGGGCAATCCCTATTGCGACCTTATCATCCGCTACCCGTTCGACCTGTTCGGCAATCGCGCCGCGCCGGAAAGCGGCACGGACCGGACGTATCGGGCGCAGTTCATCAACAAGGGCGGCACCAAGACCTCCGGTATCGATGTGGCGCTCAACTGGATGGGTGACCTGCGCGATATGGGCATTGGCGCCGATGGTTCGCTGTCGATGAACCTGCAGGCGAGCTTCCTGCTGAATTACGAGGAGTCCTCCTTCGAGGGGGCGGACTTCGTCGACTACACCGGGACGCTGGAGAACCAGTCCTACGATTACAAGCTGTTCGGTTCGCTCAGCTATATGTGGGATAACGGTTCGATCGGTATTCGCGGGCGCTACCTGCCTTCGATCGATCCTTCGCCATTCGCCGGGCCGGGCACGCTGGGTACCGATTCCTATGCCGAGTTCGCCCTGTTCGGCCGGTACAACATCAACGAGGCGCTGGAAGTGCGGGCCGGCATCGACAACCTGTTCGACATCAAGCCGCGCATTGTCGGGGCGGACGCGCTCGACGCGGCGCGCGGTTCCACGATCCAGACCTACGATACGCTGGGCCGCCGCTACTACATGGGCGTGCGTTACCGGATGTAGGCCTTGTCCCGGGCGTGACCGAAGGCCTCTGAGCCTCCCCGTCCGGTGCGTCGGCGATCCGCAACTCCCTTGCGGTGTCGAAGGCGTACCGGGCACTTGAGGGGCCGAGAATGTCACGCCCATCTTGGCCCCGGGAATGCGGGGGTCGCGCAGCATTCCCGGGGTTCGCTTTTACCGGCGACCGCCTCGGAGACCTTGCCGCATGACCCACCGCAGACTCGCGCTCGCCGCCTCCTTGTTGTTTGCACTTCCGGGAGCTCCGGCGTTGTCGCAGCCGCAGGAGGTTCCGGCCTGCCAGCGCGAATGCCTGGAAGGCTGGGTGGATCGCTATCTGGCGGCGATGCGTGACGGCAATGTCGATCCGGCGCTATTCTCCGCCAATGTTCGCTTCACCGAAAATGGCGTGGAGCTGCCGCTGGGCGGTGAAGGGCTTTGGTACGGCATGAGCGGCATCGGCAGCTACAAGTTCTATGTGCCCGACATCGAAACGCAGCAGGTCGCTTTCATCGGGACGGTGAGAGAGACGATGGGTGGATCGGGGGCGTCCGGCGAGCCGGACGTGGTCGCCATTGCCCTGCGCCTGAAGATCGAGGGGGAGCGGATTATCGAGATCGAGCAGCTCGCGATCCGGCCCAGCAGCACCAACAGCTCCAACAACGATTTTCCGCCAACCGGCGAAGGCGTGGAGGCGATGGGCAGCCTGCACCCGATCTTCGCCGAAGTGATTCCCGAGGCCGAGCGCCCATCGCGAGAGGAGCTGATCCGCCAGGCGGATTACTATTTCGAAGGCCTGCAGCGCAATGACGGGCAGGGCTATTACAACTTCACCGACGACTGCATCCGCTTCGAAAACGGGGTCGATGTGCTCGGGCCGCGTGGCGAGAGGACGGAGCGGCTGACCTGCAAGGGGCAGTTCGAGAACAATTTGCGCGGTATCGTCAGCCGGGTCCGTGACCGTCGCTTCGTGGCGGTGGATCGCGAGCGCGGCATCGTCTTCGCTTTTGGCTTTTTCGACCATCACCAGATCAACTGGACCTGGCAATTGGCCGAGCTTTTCAAGATCGAAGATGGCGATATCCGCCGGATCGAAGCGGTGTTCCATCGCGCGCCCTTCGGGATGAATTCGGGCTGGAGCACGCATGAGCAGGGCATGAGCGAGGAAATCCAGAGCGTGCGCTGACGCCTGCGGGCATGGCAGGGTGCGGATCAGCCCGCGCGCAGCTCTTGCGCCAGCAGCCGGAATTCCTCAGCGCGCGGTGAATTGGTGCGCCAGATCAGCGCGATCTCGCGGCTGGTGTGCTTGCCCTTCAACGGGCGCGCAACGACATTGGTGTCGTGCAGGATCCCTGCCTCGATTGCCATTTCGGGCAGCATGGTGAGGCCAAGGCCGTTATCGACCATCTGTACAAGCGTGTGCAGGCTGGTGCCGATCATCGTCGCCGAAGCGCGCATTTCCGGGCGGTTGCAGGCAGCGAGCGCGTGTTCCTTCAGGCAATGCCCGTCCTCCAGCAGCATCAGCCGCCCTTCGTCGATCATGCCTGGTGGGATCTCGGCCGGGGGATCGCGCGGGTCGTCCTTGGGGAAGGCGACATATAGTTTGTCTTCTCCGATCGTCTCGCTCTCCACCTCTCCCGTCGCGAAGGGCAGGGCGAGCAGCACGCAATCGGCGCGGCCATGGTGGAGCGATTCCACCGCATGGTCGGATGTTTCCTCGCGCAGGAAGAGTTTGAGCTGAGGCCGTTCCTGCCTCAGGCGCGGCAGGATCCGGGGCAGAAGGAAGGGCGCGATGGTCGGGATGACGCTCATGCGCAATTCGCCCGAGAGCGGTTTTCCCGCCGCCTGGACGAGGTCGGACAATTCCTCCGCCTCGCGCAGCAGGCGATGCGCCTTGTCCACCACCTGGTTGCCCAGCGGCGTGAAGCGCACCACGCGGCGGCTGCGCTCCACCAGCGTCACGCCCAGCAGCGATTCGAGCTCGCGAATGCCGGCGGACAATGTTGATTGCGAAACGAAGCAGCTTTCCGCCGCGCGCCCGAAATGCCCATGCTCATGCAGCGCGACGAGATATTGCAGCTGCTTGATCGTGGGGAGGTAGGTGCTCACTCCGCCGCGTCCGCCTCTTCGGCATGGACCATCGCATCGCCATTCGCCACATCGTCGATATGGGTCATCTTCAGCCGGCCCTTCTCGACCGCGAAGGCGAGCTTGCCTTCTACCAGTTCGAGCGCGTCCTTGCCGAAGACCTCATAGCGCCAGCCTTCGAGGATCTGCAGCTCGCGCACACCGGCGGCGAGGGCTTCCAGCTCGTCCGACTTGGTCAGCAGGCGCGATGCCACGTCGATCTCGCGGCTACGGATCTTGAGCAGCAGCTTGAGCAGGTCTGCCACCAATGCGCCTTCCTTGCCCAGCGGCGCGCCGCGCTTGGGCTTTTCGGGCATTTCGGACGGGTCGAGCGGTTCGGCATTCTTGAGCACGCGCATCAACCGCTTGCCGATATCGTTTTCCCGCCACGCCTGTGACAGGCCGCGTACCTTGGCGAGGTCGGCCTGCTTCTTGGGCGGATGGCTGGCGATATCGGCCAGAGTTTCGTCGCGGATGATGCGGCCGCGCGGAATATCCTTGTCCTGCGCCTCGGTCTCGCGCCAGGCGGCCAGCGCCTTCATGCGCCCGAGTACTTGCGGATTGCGCCCCGGTGCCCGGATGCGGTGCCATGCCTGGTTGATATCATTGGCGTAATTGGACGGATCGGCGAGCTTTTCCATCTCCGCATTCAGCCACATGCCGCGATCGGTCTTGATCAGCTTGTTCAGGATCTTGGGGAATATCTTCGCGAGGTAAGTCACGTCGCCGATGGCATATTCGATCTGCCGGTCGGTCAGCGGGCGGCGGCTCCAGTCGGTAAAGCGTGCGCCCTTGTCGATCGTCTTGTTGAGCCAGCTTTCGACGAGATTGGCATAGCCGATCTGTTCGCTCTGGCTGATTGCCATCATCGCGATCTGCGTGTCGAAGATCGGGTGGGGCGTCTTGCCGGTGAGGTTGTAGACGATCTCCACGTCCTGTCCGCCCGCATGGAAGACTTTCAGGACCTCCTCATTCTCGCACAAAAGGTCGAGCAGAGGTGCAAGGTCGATTCCGTTTGCCAGCGGATCCACCGCAGCGGCTTCCTCCTCATTGCCGATCTGGATCAGGCAGAGCAGGGGATAATAGGTGTTCTCGCGCATGAATTCGGTGTCGACGCACACGAATTCGCTTTTCGCCAGCCGCTCGCAAAGCTCGGCCAGTTCTTCGGTCTTGGTAATAAGGGGATGTATGTTCATCATCTTCGTCATGTCTGGTGGGCGGTGCACCGCCCGTCGGCTCAAAGGCCCGGGTTTTTCCCCTTCCGGCGCCATTGCACAGGCACCGCCTCCTTCCGGGGTTAGCCAAGGCCCTTAACGCGCCAGGAGGCGTGAGCCAATCACCCGGTGGCGAAAATTCCCCAATCCAGAGGGACTGTTGCTGCCAAGCCTCGCTTGAGGGAGCTAGCGAAACAGGAAGCCGAGCAGGCCCCCGCGACGCGGTTTCTCTTCCTTCGATGGTGTGGGCGAGGGCTCAGGCTGGGCAATCCGGCGGCGCAAGTCGGCCCCGGTAGGCACGGGCTCGGCGGCCTTGCTGTCCCCGGCGTCCTGCGGAGCCTGTTTCTGGGCAGGAGTGGCGGGCTCCGCTTCGGGCTCGGAGGGCGGGGCAGGAGTGGGAGCCGGTGCCTCTACTTCTGCCATTGGCGGCGGTTCGACCACATGGCCGGCGCTTTCGTCAACCGAGACGACGGGGGCATCGAAAAAGGGAAAGTCTTCATTACTGCCAACCAGCACCGCCATGGCGCGCGGCAGGCCTTTCGCCCTGATCGCATCGCGCACTGCGAGGTGCAGAAGGACGGCCGAGGCGCAGGAGGAGAGCAGGTAAGCGTCGCCTTCCGCGCCGTCCCTGTTGCGGTTGCTGGCATTGGCGGTGACCGCTCCATAGAGCGGCGACATGCCTTCCACTTCGATCAGGTTGTCGATGTCCTCGAAACAGCCCTGCCATTCCGATCCACCGGCCAGATATCCCCTCAGCAGCGTCTCCCTGTCGGCCGAGGAAAAGGCCATTTCGGGAATGTCGGCATAGTAATTCGTCTCGATATAGGGGGCGAGATGGCCCTCGGCGTCAGGTTCGGCGCCCACATGACCGGGCCAGCTGAAATCGATCCCCAACGCGGTGATCGGCTTTCCCGCCTTGTCGAGCCATGCAAACCGCTCGGCCAGATCGTCCCAGCCCACCAGCGTGATATCGCCGGCCTGCGTTTCCAGTGCCGCCGCCACCATGGGATCGCTTTCGCCGGAGAGCTGCGACAGTTTGCGCCGGACCAGCACCAGTGCCGGATCGGGCCGTCCATTGCGCAGCATCTGCTCCACGGATTTGCGAAAATCCGCCCGCGCGTCTGCACCGTCGAACACCGCGTTCATCACACCCCTACCTTGCCAAAGTCTTGGACCCGTTATGCATAGTGCCTTAAAAAGAGGTTGGCCTACAAGGCACCCGCTCTGGATTTCCTGACGCGGGTCTTCTAAGGGCGCGCCTTTCCCAATTCACGGTATTTGAAGACACGATGACCACCCACGCTTTCCGCACCCACACATGCGCCGCCCTCAACCAGGACAATGTCGGCGATAGCGTTCGCCTGTCTGGCTGGATCCACCGCAAGCGCGATCATGGCGGCGTTCTGTTCGTCGATCTTCGCGATCACTACGGCATCACGCAGATCGTGGCGGACGAGGATTCGCCCGCTCTGCCGGTGCTCGATGCGCTGAAGCTGGAAAGTGTGGTCACCATCGATGGCGACGTGAAGGCGCGCGCTGCCGAGGCGGTGAACCCGAACCTGCCGACCGGCGCGATCGAGGTCTTCGCCCGCGACGTGACCGTGCAGAGCAAGGCAGAGGAACTGCCGCTCCCCGTCGCTGGTGAGCAGGATTATCCGGAGGATATCCGCCTCAAGTACCGCTTCGTGGACCTGCGCCGCGAGACGATGCACGCCAATATCATGCTGCGTTCGCAGGTGATCTCGTCACTGCGCCGCCGCATGCAGGACCAGGGCTTCACCGAATTCCAGACCCCGATCCTGGCCGCCTCCAGCCCCGAAGGCGCGCGCGACTATATCGTGCCGAGCCGCCTGCATCCGGGCACATTCTACGCGCTTCCGCAGGCACCGCAGATGTTCAAGCAGCTGCTGATGGTCGCCGGTTTCGACCGTTATTTCCAGATCGCACCCTGTTTCCGCGACGAAGACCTGCGCGCCGACCGGTCGCCCGAATTCTACCAGCTCGACTTCGAGATGAGCTTCGTCACGCAGGAAGACGTGTTCAACGCCATCGAGCCGGTGCTGGCCGGCGTGTTTGAGGAATTCGCGAACGGCAAGACGGTCACCCCGGCGGGCACCTTCCCGCGCATTCCCTATGCCGAGACGATGCTGAAATACGGCACCGACAAGCCCGACCTGCGCAACCCGATCGTGATCAGCGACGTTTCGCATCACTTCGAGAAGTCGGGCTTCGGCATTTTCGAGAAGATCGTTGGTTCGGGCGGCGTCGTCCGTGCGATCCCGGCGCCGAACACGCATGAGAAGAGTCGCAAGTTCTTCGACGAGATGAATGACTGGTCGAAGCGTGAAGGCTTTGCCGGCCTCGGCTATGTCACCCGCAAGGGCGGCGAATTCGGCGGCCCGATCGCCAAGAACCACGGGCCTGAGAACATGGCCAAGCTCTATGAGGAGCTGGGGCTGGGCGAGAATGACGGCCTGTTCTTCGCCGCGGGCAAGGAAAAGGAAGCCGCCAAGCTGGCGGGCGCCGCGCGCACCCGTACCGGCGAAATCCTCGAACTGATCGAGCAGGGCTGTTTCAAGTTCTGCTGGATCGTCGATTTCCCGATGTTCGAGTATGATGAGGACCTCAAGAAGGTCGATTTCAGCCACAACCCCTTCTCCATGCCGCAGGGTGAGATGGAAGCGCTGGAAAGCCAGGACCCGCTGGAGATCAAGGCGTGGCAGTACGACATCGTCTGCAACGGCTATGAGTTGAGCTCGGGCGCGATCCGGAACCACCGTCCGGACATCATGTACAAGGCCTTCGAGCTCGCCGGTTACACCAAGGAAGATGTCGACCGCGACTTCTCCGGCATGATCGAGGCGTTCAAGCTGGGCGCACCGCCGCACGGCGGCTCGGCCCCTGGCATCGACCGCATTGTGATGCTGCTGGCGGATGAGCCGAATATCCGCGAGGTGATCGCCTTCCCGCTTAACCAGAAGGCGCAGGACCTGATGATGGGCGCTCCCTCCGCCGTCAGTGCGCGCCAGCTGCGCGACGTGCATATCCGCACGGTGGAACCGCCGAAGGCGCAGGGCTAGGGAACGGGCAGCGCGCGGCTTGCAGTGCCGCGCCGCCTTTCCTACGGTTTCTTCAGGATCAATCCTGGGGAGACTGCACGTGCTGGGGCAAGCAAGAGGCGTGGCCTTTTACGCCATGGCATCGCTGGCACTGTGGGCGACACCGGCCTCGGCGGAGACGTTGCGCATTACAGGCGTCTACCCGGCAGACAGCGATGGCGCGGCGGCACTCAACGCGATCATGGTCGACAAGTTCACCGGCATTGACGGTCCGGCGCTGTCCTCCACCGTCGCCACCCGCCTGCGTGAGGCGCAGATCGATGGGGAATCCTATTTCGCCATCCTCGTCCCGCCCTTTGCCGAGGACGCGGAAGCCGTGCTCAAAGGGCATGCCGAGCCGCGCTATTCTGAGACCGAGTACACCTCCGAACGCGAAATCTGCTGGACGGAGGACGATCGCGGCCGCTGCACCGAGCGGCGCGAGGTCGAGCTCGATTGCCTGCGAGTGACCATCCACCTGCGCCCGCAAATGCAGCTGATCGCGGCCAATGGCAACGAGCTGTGGCGGTCGGACAGTGAGAAGCAGCGGCAGATGTCGTTCTGCCCCGAATTCGACGACGCGCCCGATGCCGACCCGCATATCAGTGCCATGATCGGGGAATTCGCGCTGGAGGCGCGCCATGCGCTGGCGCCGGTCTATCGCGACGACGATATCCGCATCATGGAGCGCCGTCGCGGCCTGTCTGGCAATGATCGCAACGCCTTTCGCGATGCCATTCGCCTGACCGGCAGTAACGAAGCGGCGGCCTGCGACGAATTCGCCAGACTGCATGCGACCAATCCTGATCACCCGGCACTCAGCTTCAATGTCGGCCTTTGTGCCGAGCAGCGCTACGACATCGACGCAGCGCAAGCGGCTTATCGCCATGCGTTGCAATTCGAGGATTCGGACGATGAGGCCGAGGCCGGACTTATCCGCCTGGACGAGCGAATGCGGGCGGACATGCAACTGGCCAATCATCACGGTCACTGACCGCCACGTCGTAAAGGCTGCAAATCTGGGCCTTACGGCCCTTGCCAGCCCGCCCGCCAGTCTCTAGGGCGAAATCAAATTCAACCTGTGTTTCGAGAGGGAACCAAATGAGCGATACCGCCGACCGCGTTAAGAAGATCGTTGTCGAGCATCTCGGCGTGGAAGAGGATAAGGTCACGCCCGATGCCAGCTTTATCGACGATCTGGGTGCAGACAGCCTCGACATCGTCGAGCTGGTGATGGCTTTCGAAGAGGAATTCGGCGTCGAAATTCCCGACGATGCAGCCGAGAAGATCAACACTGTCGGTGACGCGATCAAGTTCATCGACGATAACGCGGGCTAAGTACCCGTCACCCCGGTCGCGAAACGGCCCGCCGGACGCGGACGGGGAGGGAAGGCTCAGCCATCGCGGCTGGGCCTTTCGTGATTTTGGAGAGAGAATGACATGCGGCGAGTGGTCGTAACCGGAATTGGCCTTGTCACCCCCTTGGGTGCGGATGTGGAAACCACCTGGGCGAACCTTCTCGCCGGGAAAAGCGGCATCGGCCCGATCACCAGGTTCGATGCATCGGACCAGAAGTGCCAGATCGCCGGCGAGGTAAAGCCCGCCGACCATGAATGGGGCTTCGATCCGAACAAGCGCGTGGACACCAAGGTGCAGCGCCAGGTCGATCCCTTCATCGTCTATGGTATCGATGCAGCCGGACAGGCGCTGGAAGATGCCGGCCTCACCGAAATGGACGACGCGACGAAGGAGCGCGCCGGCTGCTCGATCGGTTCGGGTATCGGCGGCCTGCCGGGTATCGAGCTGGAATCGGTGAACCTGCATGAACGTGGCCCCGGCCGCGTCTCGCCGCACTTCGTCCATGGCCGCCTGATCAACCTCATCTCCGGCCAGGTCTCGATCAAATACGGGCTGATGGGGCCGAACCACGCGGTTGTGACCGCGTGTTCCACTGGTGCCCATTCGATCGGCGATGCCGCGCGTATGATCCGTGACGACGATGCCGACATCATGCTGGCGGGCGGCGCGGAAGCGACCATCTGCCCGATCGGCATTGCCGGTTTCGCCCAGGCGCGCGCGCTCAATTGCAGTATGAACGACCGCCCGACCGAGGCGAGCCGCCCCTATGACAAGGACCGCGACGGCTTCGTAATGGGTGAGGGCGCTGGCGTCGTCGTGCTCGAGGAATATGAGCATGCCAAGGCGCGCGGCGCGAAAATTTATGCCGAAGTGGTCGGCTATGGTCTGTCGGGCGATGCCTATCACGTCACCGCGCCGCATCCGGAAGGCAAGGGCGCAGAAGCTTCCATGCGCATGGCGCTGAAGAAGGCCGGGCTGGAAGCCACGGATATCGATTACGTCAATGCCCACGGCACCTCGACCATGGCCGATACGATCGAGCTCGCTGCGGTGAAGCGCGTGCTGGGTGACGATCTTGGCGGTGCCTCGATGAGCTCCACCAAGAGCGCCATCGGTCACCTTCTGGGCGGTGCGGGCGCGGTCGAATCGATCTTCTGCATCCTCGCCATCCGCGACCAGATCGTGCCGCCCACGCTCAACCTGCACACGCCCGATGACGGGACCAATGGCGTCGACCTCGTCCCGCTGACCGCGAAGAAGCGTGAAGTGAAGGCGGCGCTCAACAACAGCTTCGGCTTCGGCGGCACCAATGCCTCGCTGGTCGTGAAGAAGGTCGACTGAAGGGAAAATCTGCCATGAAGCGCGCCATCCTCGCGCTTGCAGCCATCGTCGTTGCCGTCGCGCTGGTCGGCGCGGCGTGGCTGGGGCTGGGCTGGTATGGCTCGGGCCCGGTGAAGGAGGATACTGCCTTCATCGTCCCTTCCGGCTCCACGCTGACTTCGGCGGCGCGCAAGCTGGAGGAGGAGGGGCATATCCATTCCGCCGACGGCTTCCTGCTGCGCGCGAAGTTCTTCGGCAGTTCGGACCCGATCAAGGCAGGCGAATTCCTGCTGCCCGCAGGGGCTTCTCCGGCGACCATTCTTGACACGTTCCAGCATGGCGAGGTGATCCGCCGTTTCGTGACCATTCCCGAAGGCATGCCCAGCGTGCTGGTGCACGAATCGCTGATGGCCGAACCGCTGCTGACGGGTGAGATTTCCGTGCCGGAGGAAGGCTCTGTCCTCCCCAACACCTATGATTTCGAGCGGGGCGAGAGCCGCGCTGCAGTGCTCGCGCGGATGCAGGCGGCGATGGACCAGGCGATTGCCGAGCTGTGGCCGACACGCGGACCGCGTAGCGTGGTGAATTCGCCGGAAGAGGCGGTAGTTCTCGCCTCGATCGTCGAGAAGGAAACCGGCGTGCCGTCCGAACGCGGCATGGTCGCCGGCCTCTATTCCAATCGGTTGCGCGAAGGCATCCGCCTGCAGGCCGACCCGACGATCATCTATCCGATCACGCAAGGCCGCCCGCTCGGCCGCCGTATCCGCCGTTCGGAGATCGACGCGGTGAACGACTACAATACCTATTCGATGGCGGGACTGCCGCGCGGACCGATCACCAATCCGGGGCGCGAAAGCCTCGCCGCGGTGCTCAATCCGGACGAGACCGACGCGCTGTTCATGGTTGCCGACGGCAGCGGAGGGCACGCCTTTGGCCGCACGCTGGCGGAGCATCAGGCCAATGTCGAAAAGTGGTATGCTATCCGCCGCGAGCGCGGGGAGATGTGAGCATCGGTAACGATCCGCTGATCGTGACCGCGGAACTGCCGCAGGACCTCTATAGCTGGGCGAACCAGCTCAGGACCGAGCATTTCCCGCCCGAGCGCAATGTCCTCAAAGCCCATGTCACCCTGTTCCACGCCCTGCCGCCCAGCGCGGAGGGCGAGGTACGCGATTGCCTGGCGCGATTGGCGGCGGAAAACCCGCCCGTGCCTGCGCGGCTCGAAGGGGTCATGAAGCTGGGGAAGGGCACGGGCCTCCAGATTTCCAGCCCGGGAATGATCGCTTTGTGGGAGGAGATGGCCGATCGCTTCCATGGCATGCTTACCCCGCAGGACGAACATCGCCCGCGCCTGCATATCACCGTGCAGAACAAGGTCTCTATCGAGGAGGCGAAGGCGTTGCAGGCGGACCTCTCCCTGCGTGTCGAACCGCGCGATTTTGCCTTTCGCGGGCTGGAGCTGCATGCTTACAAGGGTGGGCCGTGGGAATTCCTCCAGCGCTGGAGGTTTCGCGGCTGACTTGGTCCCACGGGATAGGTGGAGGGCATGATGCAGGCATTCTTCGGTCCCGACGCCATGCTGCTGCAAGTCGCAGCGGTTCTGCTCATCATCGCCATGATCGTGCCGGGAGAGCGCAGCGTGAGGCTCTTCGCCCTGCTGAGCGGGATTGCCGCGCTGGGACACTTCGTGTTCTTCGCCGCCGATTCGTCCGGACTTGGCTGGGTGATCGTCTTCCTCATTGCCAATGGCCTGCGTTACGGCGCGATGCTTTATCGCTCCCGCCGCGGGCTGATGGACGCGCATGAGCGCGAGCTGATCGAGAATGTCCTGAAGGTTGAGGAACCCGCGCAGCAGCGCCGCCTGCTCGACCTGCTTAAATGGCGCGACGTGGTGATGGGCGATGTGTTGATGGAGCAGGGGCAGAAGCAGCCACCGCTAATCTACATCGCCAGCGGAGCCGCCGCGATCACGCATGACGGGCGCCAGGTGGGCGTATGCGGCGCCGGTGACTTCCTGGGCGAGATGGGATTGCTCACGGGGCAGGGGGCTTCGGCCACCGTCACCGTGACCAATAGCATGCGCATCGCCAGCTTCGATCGCGACACCCTGATGCGGCTTTCCACCGCCATGCCGGAGCTCTCGCGCGCCTTCGATCACGCACTCAATCGCGGCCTTGCGGCCAAAGTGCTGCGGATGAACCGCGCGGCATCTTCAAGCTGATCGATTTCGCGGTTGACCACTGCGGATGCCCGCCCTAAATGGCGCGCCTTGCCGGAGGCCATGGCGCCCCCGTGCACGCCGGATGGCGGAGTAGCTCAGGTGGTTAGAGCAGCGGAATCATAATCCGCGTGTCGGGGGTTCGAGTCCCTCCTCCGCTACCATTTTCCCAACAAGTTACCGCGTATTTTGCGCGATTGCGTCACGGCTATCGGGCTGTTACGCAAAGCGTCAATGGGATCATGTGACACATGCGTTGTTCGCAACAGGGCGATTTGTGCGGCCCTGGATGGCGACGAGATCGAGGTGCTTAGCACTATCGGGCGGCGAAAGACGCTGTCTGCGGGCGATCCGCTGATCTGGGAAGGCGATGATTCGCTCCTGGTCGCCAATGTGATCGAAGGCATTCTCAAACTCACCAATTCGACCGAGGACGGCCGCGAGCAGATCGTTGGCGTTGTCTATCCTTCGGACTTCATCGGCCGGCCGTTCGGCGCCACCAGCGGCCATTCGGTGACGGCGCTGACCGATGCGCGCGTCTGCGTTTTCGCGCGGTCGGACTTCGATCGCTTTGCGGGCGAACATCCGGCGCTGGAGCACAAGCTTTTGAAGCGCACGCTGGACGAGCTGGACCGCACGCGCAGCTGGATGCTGCTGCTGGCGCGCAAAAGCGCGGAGGAGAAGGTTGCGACCTTCCTGCTCGACATGTCGGAGCGGCTTATCGATGCCAATTGTGAAACGCCGAGTGATGGCACGCTGGAGGAGTTTGACCTGCCTTTCTCGCGCCAGCAGATCGGCGATATCCTGGGCGTGACGATCGAGACGGTGAGCCGGCAGATGACGCGGCTGAAGCGAGAGGGCATCCTTGACCTGCCCACGCGGCGAACGGTGAAGATCCTCGACCGGCCTGCGCTCGAATATATGGCGGGCTAGGTTCGGCTAGAGGTCAACTAGGCTCCGGTTTGGGGGCTCCTAGGCTCACATGAAAAAGGGCGGCCCCGCAGGACCGCCCTTTGTCTTTTCAAATCGGTGTGACCGATCAGAAGCGAAGGCCGACGCCCGCGCTCAGGACCCACGGATCGACATTGTGATCGGTGGAAAGCAGCAGCGCGCCCGTGCTGTCGTACCATTCGGCAGTGGTGCCGACCCAGTACTTCTTGGCGTCGAGGCTGACGAGCATCGAATCGCCGACCGGCACGTCGATACCGGCCTGCAGGGCAACGCCGAGTTCGTCGCTCATGTCGAGGTCTGTCGCACCAAGCGCGGCGAGACCGGCACCGGGTTCTTCGCTGAACCACATGTAGTAGGTCGGGCCAGCGCCGATATAGGGCGACACGCCACCGGGGTTGAAGTGGTACTTCAGCGTGAAGGTGGCGGGAATCACCCGGGCATCCGACACGGCTTCGGCACCGGCCAGCGGACCGGTGGAAACGTCCACATCGTGCTGGGTGACGCAGCAGATCGTCTCCAGCGAGATGTTGGGCGAGAAGAAATATTCGATGGCGACGGTCGGCACGACATTGTTGTTCGCCTCCGTCTGCGTGCCTGCGGGTACACCGAGGTTGTCGGCATTGATCGTGTCGATCTCACCGTCGGGGAGGACGGCGGTTGCCATGATCTTGACCTGGATGCGGGTGTCGCTGTCTTGCGCCATTGCGGGCGTTGCGACCCCTGCGGCGAGAGCCAGCGCGACCGCACTGGAAATCGGGGTGATGAGCTTTCGCATTTTTTGTTCTCCGTTAGGCCGCCATGACTGCCCCCTGCGAGTCATGCTTTACGCGGCGGTAAGGGCAGCTACTCACGTCTGGTTGAGAAAGAATTGACCGGCCTCAAAAAAGCACGACCAAATCGTTCGCATCGCTGAAATTTTCAATTTGATGAGGGTCAATGAGTGAGCCCCTTGCCGGGGCCATTGGCGGACCATTCTCGCAGGGGAAATGGTCAATGGAAGCTCTAACAACTCGCGCCGGCATGTGGTTCGCCATGCTGGTTCTCGCACTCATGGCGGCAGCGCTGGCGCATGACGCCGCCTTTGCCGCGCAGATGGTGATCGTCGCCATCGCCATCGGCGTCGCCCTGTGGTGGACGCTGATGGGCTCGCAAGTGGACAGGTTCGGCAACTGGCTGCGACCTGCCCATGACGAGGGCAAATATGATGACGATCCCATCCGCTGGGGCGTAATCGCCACAATGTTCTGGGGCATTGCCGGCTTTGCTGCCGGGCTGTTTATCGCGTTGCAGCTGGCCTTTCCGGTACTGAATTTCGAGCCTTACCTCAATTTCGGCCGCGTTCGCCCGCTGCATACCAGTGCGGTGATCTTCGCCTTTGGCGGCAATGCGCTGATCGCGACGAGCTTCTACGTGGTGCAGCGTACCTGCCGCGCGCGCCTCGCCTTTCCCGGCCTCGCGCGCTTCGTCTTCTGGGGGTACCAGCTGTTCATCGTGCTGGCGGCGACGGGCTATCTGCTCGGCGTCACCCAGTCGAAGGAATATGCAGAGCCCGAATGGTATGTCGACTGGTGGCTGACCGCCGTCTGGGTCGCCTACCTGGTGGTCTTCGTCGCCACGATCATCAAGCGCAAGGAGCCGCATATCTATGTGGCGAACTGGTTCTACCTCGCCTTCATCCTGACCGTGGCGATGCTGCACATCGTCAACAACCTCGACATGCCGGTGAGCCTGCTGGGCAGCCGGTCCTACCCGGTCTTCGGCGGAGTTCAGGGTGCGCTGGTGCAATGGTGGTACGGCCACAATGCGGTGGGCTTCTTCCTCACCGCCGGCTTCCTCGCCATGATGTACTACTTCGTGCCCAAGCAGGCCGAGCGGCCGATCTACAGCTATCGCCTGTCGATCGTGCACTTCTGGTCGCTGATCTTCCTCTATATCTGGGCGGGTCCGCACCACCTCCATTACACCGCGCTGCCCGACTGGGCGCAGACGCTGGGCATGGTCTTCTCGATCATGCTGTGGATGCCCAGCTGGGGGGGCATGATCAACGGCCTGCTGACGCTGAACGGCGCGTGGGACAAGATCCGCACCGATCCGATCATCCGCATGATGGTCTGGGCGCTCGCTTTCTACGGCATGAGCACGTTCGAAGGCCCGCTGCTGTCGATCAAGGCGGTGAACGGCATGTCGCACTATACGGACTGGACCATCGGCCACGTGCATTCGGGTGCGCTGGGCTGGAACGGCATGATCACCTTCGCCGCGGTCTATTTCCTGGTGCCGCGCCTGTGGGGTCGTGAGCGTCTCTACTCCCTGCGCATGGTGAACTGGCACTTCTGGTGCGCCACGCTGGGCATCGTCTTCTATGCCGCCAGCATGTGGGTCGCAGGTATCCTGCAGGGCTTCATGTGGCGTGAATACGGGGCCGACGGTTATCTGGTGAACAGCTTTGCCGAAACGGTCAGCGCCATGTGGCCGATGTATGTGGCTCGCGCCTTTGGCGGCCTGCTCTACATCGCCGGTGCCGTGATCATGGTCTACAACATCTGGCAGACCATCGCGGGCAAGCTCCGCGAGGAAAAGCCCCTCACCACCGCATCCTACAATGCTGAAGCCGACCGTCCGCTGGTCGCCCAACCCGCCGAGTAAGGGGACTAACGATGAGCGACAACGCAACGAAAGAAGCCCTGAGCGGCCACAAGAAGCTGGAGCGAAACGTCACCCTGCTGGGCGCAGCCGCGCTGGTAACGGTGGCGATCGGCGGCATCGTGGAAATTGCCCCGCTGTTCTGGATCGACAATACGATCGAACAGGTGGAGGGCATGCGTCCCTACACCCCGCTGGAGCAGGCCGGGCGCGACATCTATGTGCGCGAGGGTTGCTATACCTGCCACAGCCAGATGATCCGCCCGTTCAAGGACGAGGTGGAACGCTATGGCCATTACAGCCTGGCGGCGGAGAGCATGTACGACCATCCCTTCCAGTGGGGCTCCAAGCGTACCGGGCCGGACCTGGCGCGTGTGGGCGGGCGTTATTCTGACGAATGGCACGTCCAGCACCTGGCAAACCCGCAGAGCGTGGTGCCCGAAAGCGTGATGCCGCAATATGGCTTCCTCTCGGACGAGCCGCTGGAGTTCGAATATATCGCCGACAACCTCGTGGCGCTCAGCCGCGTAGGCGTTCCCTATACCGAGGCGGATATCGAGCAGGCGCGGCAGGACGTGATCGGCCAGGCCGATCCCGATGTCGCGCCGGGCGATCTCGCCGAACGCTATCCGGGCGCGCAGTCGCGTGACTATGACGGCGATCCCGACCGCATCACCGAAATGGACGCGCTGGTCGCCTATCTCCAGGTGCTGGGCACGATGGTGGATGTGAATGCCGCCGCCGCGCAGGAAGTTCTGGCCGGGGAGAGCGGACGATGAGCTGGCATTCAACCTACGAATTCCTCCGCCATTTCGCGGATAGCTGGGGCCTGTTGGCGATGACACTGGTCTGGATCGGCCTTGCCGCATGGCCCTTCCGCCCCGGAGCGCGCGAGCACAACACGCGCGCAGCCACCATGATTTTCGAGGACCAGAACGATGGCGAATGAAATCCCCCAGGTCGGCAAACGTGTCGACGATGCCACCGGAACCGAGACCGTCGGCCATGAATGGGACGGGATCGAGGAGCTGAACACCCCGCTGCCGCGCTGGTGGCTGTGGACCTTCTATGCCACCTGCGTCTGGGCGTTGGGTTACGTGATCCTCTATCCCGCGATCCCGCTGCTCGACAAGGGCACGGAAGGCGCGCTCGGATGGACCAGTCGCGGCCAGCTGACCGAGGAACTGGCAGCCGAAGCCGCTGCGCGCGCGCCGGTGATGGAGGCGGTCGCCACCACCCCGCTGGAACGCCTGCAGGAAGATGCCGGCCTGATGCAACAGGCCGTCGCCGGCGGTGCCGCGGCCTTCCGCGTTCACTGCGTACAGTGCCACGGCGCCAATGCGGCGGGTAGCGAGGGCTATCCTAACCTGACCGATGACGAATGGCTGTGGGGCGGCGATCTCGCGGCGATCGAATACACGCTAACCAATGGCATCCGCCATCCGGGCGCTACACAGACACGCACCAGCTTGATGCCCGCCTTCGGACGCGACGGCATCCTGTCGGGTGAGCAAGTGAACAGCGTAACCAACTATGTCCTGTCGTTGACGGGCGAGGGCAGTGCCACTGCCGCAGGTGCCGAGCTGTTCGCCAATAACTGCGCCGTGTGCCACGGGGCGGATGGCGGCGGGCTCCGCCAGTTCGGTACGCCCAGCCTCAACGATGCCGTCTGGCTCTATGGCGACAGCCGCGAGGCGATCCGCCGCCAGATCTTCGAGCCGCGCCACGGCGTGATGCCGGCCTGGGAAGAACGGCTCGACCCGGCGACCATCCGCATGCTGGCGGCCTATGTCCATTCTCTGGGGGGAGGGGAAGACTTCGTGGAGGCCGTCGAACTGGCGGCAGCTGAACCCAATGAACAAGACTGACCCGGCCATCCACCACAGCCCGCTGGGCGATTACCAGGCGCGCAAGTCGGTCCATCCGAAGCGCATCGACGGTCCGTTCCGCCGCTTCAAGTGGCTGATCATGCTCGTCACGCTGGGGATCTATTACGGTACGCCGTGGCTCCGCTGGGACCGCGGGCCTTACGCGCCCGACCAGGCGGTGCTTGTGGATGTCGCCAACCGGCGCTTCTACATGTTCGATATCGAGATCTGGCCGCACGAATTCTACTTCGTGGCCGGATTGCTGATCATGGCGGGGATCGGCCTGTTCCTCGTCACCAGCGCTGTCGGCCGGGCATGGTGCGGATATAGCTGCCCGCAGACGGTGTGGACCGACCTTTTCCAGCATGTCGACCGCTTCGTCGATGGCGACCGTAATGCGCGCATGCGCCTGGAAGCGGCGCCGTGGACTTGGGGCAAGGTCACTCGCCGCCTCGCCAAATGGGCGATCTACCTCGTGATCGCCTTCTGGACCGGCGGCGCCTGGATCATGTATTTCGCCGATGCACCGACCATGGTGCGCGACTTCTGGGCGGGGGAGGCGGCACCAGTCGCCTATATCACCGTCGCCGTGCTGACCGCGGCCACCTTCATCCTCGGCGGTTTCATGCGCGAGCAGGTGTGCATCTATATGTGCCCCTGGCCGCGCATCCAGAGTGCGCTGATGGACGAGCATTCGCTGCAGGTGACCTACAAGGACTGGCGTGGCGAAAAGCGTGGCAGTGTGAAGAAGGCGGCGAAGGACCCTGCAGCCTATGGCGACTGCGTCGACTGCAACATGTGCGTCGCCGTTTGTCCCACGGGCTGGGACATCCGCAAGGGGCCGGACATCTCCTGCATCACCTGCGGCTTGTGCATCGATGCTTGCGACCGGGTGATGAAGGATGTCGACCGCCCGCGCGGCCTGATCGACTACATCACGCTGGACGACGCTGAGGCGGAGGCCAAGGGCGCGCCAACGCGGCCAGCGTGGAGGGCGCTGCTGCGGCCCCGGACCATCGTCTATTTCATCGTCTGGTCGGGGCTCGGGCTGGGCCTGCTGTTCCTGCTCGGCACGCGTCAGCATACCGAAATCACCGCCGCGCCCGATCGTAACCCAGCCTACACGGTGATGCGCGACGGATCGGTGCGCAACAATTTCACGGTCAAGCTGCGCAACATGGAAGCACGCCCGCGTGATATGCTGGTCTCGCTCGAAGGTCTCGAAGGCGGCAGCATGTGGAGCGACGAGATCAGCGCCGATGACGCGGCTCGCCAGCTCGAATTCGCCGTCGATGCCGATGCGACCGAGACTTTGCGCATCTACGTCATCGCCCCACGCGGAACGGCGACACAGGACTTCGCCTTCACCGTGGAAGCGCAGGACGAACAGCGCGAAACAGACAGCGTCGATGCGCGCTTCGAAACCCCGTCGGGAGGATCATGATGGAACGCAGGTTTACCGGTTGGCACATGGCGGCGATGATGGTCGCCTTCTTCGGCGTGGTGATCGCGGTCAATGTCACCATGGCGCGCATCGCCATCGGCAGTTTCGGCGGCGTGGTGGTCGAGAATTCCTATGTCGCCAGCCAGGAATTCAATGGCTGGCTGAAGCAGGCCGAGGAGCAGTCTAAGCTGGGCTGGGACGTGTCTACGACGCGCGACGAGATGGGCCTCGTCCATGTCGACGTGACCGGCGCGCCCGATGCGCTGGCCGTCACCGCAAATGCCCGCCACCCGTTGGGAAGCCAGCCCGACCGTCCGCTTACCTTCGCGCGTGTTTCCGAGGGACATTATGTCGCCACCGAGCCGCTTCCCGGAGGACGCTGGATCCTGCGCCTGCAGCTTGCTGCGGGCAGCGATCAGTGGCGTAGCGAGGACGAACTGCCTTGAGCGCGCTGGAGGCCATTCCCGCCGCTGAGTCGGAGACGAGCGTGCTGGCAGTGCCGGGCGCGCATTGTGCGGGCTGCATGAGCAAGATCGAGCGTGGTCTCAATGCTTTACCGCAGGTCGAGAGCGCGCGTGTGAACCTCACTGCGCGCACCGTTACCGTCACCCATGACATCTCGCTCGACGATCATGCGCTGGTGGAGGAGCTGGCGAAGATCGGCTTCGAGGCGAAGCGCCGCAAGAAGGAGAACGCCAAGCCTTTTTCAGCGGTCAAGCCGTTGCTCGGCCCGCTTGCCGTCGCGGGTTTTGCTGCGATGAACATCATGCTGCTTTCGGTCAGCGTGTGGTCGGGGGCCGAAGGTTCGACGCGCCACCTGTTCCACTGGCTCTCCGCGCTGATTGCGCTGCCGGCAGTCGCCTATGCCGGGCAGCCCTTCTTCAAGTCTGCGTGGGGCGCGCTGAAGCACGGGCGCACCAATATGGATGTGCCGATCTCCATTGGCGTGATCATCGCCTGCTGCCTCAGCCTGTACGAAGTGATCGTGGGCGGCGAGCATGCATGGTTCGACAGCGCGCTGATGCTGCTTGCCTTCCTGCTGGCGGGGCGAGTGCTCGATGCGATGATGCGCGACCGCGCGCGCCATGCGGTGGATGCGCTGCTGGGGCAGGCGGCCGAGGGCGCGCTGGTCTTGAGCGAGGGCGGGGCGCTCGAATGGATCGCCGCCGAGAACCTTGAACCCGGCATGGTCATGCGCGTCGCAGCCGGAGAACGCCTGGCGGCCGACGGCACCATCCTGCGCGGCGCGAGCCGTTTCGACCAGTCGCTGCTTACGGGTGAGACCGATCCGGTCGCCGCGCAGCAGGGTGACAAGGCGCTCGCCGGCACGCTCAATGTCGATGCCCCGGTGGATATCGAAGTGAGCCATGCAGGCCGCGACACGACGCTGGCCGAGATCGCGCGACTGATGGAAGCGAGCACGCAGAACCGCAGCCGCTATGTCCGCATCGCCGACCGTGCCGCCCGGCTCTATGCGCCCGCCGTCCACTCGCTGGCCGCGCTCGCCGTTGTCGGGTGGCTGGTGGCGGGGGCGAGCCTTTACGAAGCGCTGGTGATCGGCGTTGCCGTTCTGATCATCACCTGCCCTTGCGCATTGGGCCTCGCTGTTCCGGTGGCTCAAGTCGTCGCCAGCGGATCGCTGCTGCGCGCGGGGATCATGGTGAAGGACGGTTCCGCGCTCGAACGCCTTGCTGGCGTCAATCGTGCATTGCTCGACAAGACGGGCACGCTGACGCTGGGAAGGCCGGTACCCGATGCCGTGACGCTCGATACCCTTTCGGAGGCGGAGGCGGGCATCGCCCTCGCTCTCGCATCGCATAGCCGCCACCCGCTCTCGCGGGGCCTTGCAGATGCCCTGATGGCGCGCGGGGTGGTCCCCGTTTCACTCGAAGAAGTGAAAGAGGTGCCGGGGGTCGGAGTCGAAGCGGCCTGGCAGGGCGTGAAGGTGGCGCTCACTCGCCCGGAAGGCACCACCAGCATGGGCGTGGCGCTGGCGATCGAAGTGCAGCCCACACGGCTGATTCCCTTCGCAGACCGGCTGCGCGATGATGCGCGCGAGGCTCTGGACGGGCTGGCGAAGCTGGGCATTTCCTCCTCCATCATGTCGGGTGACAATGCCCAGGCCGTGGCGCAGGTCGCACGGGAGACGGGGCTGACGGGTCAGGCCGGGGCCTCTCCGGCTGACAAGCAGGCGGCTATCGCGCGATTGCAGGCTGCTGGTAGCCGCGTGTTGATGGTGGGGGACGGGCTCAATGACGGCCCCGCGCTCGCCGCCGCCGATGCCTCCATCGCGCCGGGCAGCGCCAGCGATGTGGGCATGCAGGCGGCCGACTTCGTTTTCGTGCAGGAATCGCTTTCCGCCCTGCCGCGCGCCGTGCGGGCAGCGCGGGCGACGATGCGGGTGGTGAAGCAGAACTTCGCGCTCGCGATCACCTACAATGTGCTGGCGGTGCCGCTGGCGTTGCTCGGTTATGTCACTCCATTGATGGCGGCGATCGCCATGTCCGCCAGCTCGCTGATCGTGGTCGGCAATTCGCTGCGCCTGGTGAGGGCGGCGAAATGAACGGGCTGGTGTTGCTGATCCCCGTGGCGCTGGGGCTGGGCCTGATCGGGCTTGGCGCTTTCTTCTGGGCCATGCGCAGCGGCCAGTTCGACGATCCGGACGGTGCCGCCGCGCGCATCCTGATCGACGACGAGGACGAGGACGAACCGCAATGAGCAGCCCTATCGGCGTTGCCCTCTTCGCGCTGCTGCCCGCCATGGTTGGCCCGCTCCCGCTGGAGCAGGGTAGCCGAGCGCTGGTCCTCGCCATTTGCGGCGGTGGAGAAGCCACCATCAGCCTCGAACGCGAGGACGGCGCGATGCCGCCTCTCGCCACCACGCCATGTTGCGCCAAGGGGTGCCGTAGCAGCGGCAAACGCAAGCTTCTTGATCCAAGCCAATGAATTGAACGGCGGGAGCTGTCAGATGGACCGCATGTGGCCTTATCATCCAAACCTGCTCGCAACGCCCGTTCCGCGCTACACGAGCTATCCCACCGCCGCCGAGTTCGGCCCTGACATCACGCAGCAGCGCCATCGCGATGCGATAGGCACGGCAACGGGCGATATCTCGCTCTACGTGCATATCCCATTCTGCGAGAAGATCTGCTGGTATTGCGGCTGCAATACCGCCGCAGCCAATCGCGCGCAGCGCCTCGCCAGCTACCTTGATGCTTTGCACAAGGAGATTGAGCTGGTCGGCGAGATGCTGCCCGCCAATGCCCGCGTGAAGCGCATCGCCTTTGGCGGTGGCAGCCCCAATGCGATCTCGCCGGTCGATTTCGTCCGGCTGTTCGACAAGCTGGTGCTGCATTTCCCGCTCGACGATCCGCTGGTGTCGGTGGAACTCGATCCGCGCACGCTGGACAATGGCTGGGAGGCCGTTTTCGGAGCAGTCGGCGCCAGCCATGCCAGCCTTGGCGTGCAGACCTTCTCTCCGAAGTTGCAGGCCGCCATCGGCCGTGAGCAGCCGCGCGCAATGATCGAAAACGCAGTGGATCTGCTGCGCAAGGCGGGCATCACCTCGCTCAATTTCGACCTGATGTACGGCCTGCCCGGCCAGACGATGGACGATCTGCACGAGACGCTGGAACTCGCGGCGCAGGACGGGGCGGACCGCATCGCCCTGTTCGGCTATGCCCACGTCCCGCATATGCTGCCGCGCCAGCGCAAGATCGATGCCAGCGCCTTGCCCGATGGCGAAACGCGCTTTGCCATGGCGCGCGATGGCCATGCGCAGCTGGTCGATGCGGGCTATACGGCGGTCGGTTTCGACCATTTCGCGCTGCCGGGGGACCCGCTGGCGCAGGCGATGGAATCGGGCCGTCTCCGGCGCAACTTTCAGGGCTTCACCGACGACCAGGCCGAAGTGCTGATCGGTCTTGGCGCCTCGTCCATTTCCAGCTTCCCGGACCTGCTGGTGCAGAATGAGAAGAATGCCGGTCGCTATCGCATGCTGATGTCGCAAAGCCAGATGCCGACCGCAAACGGGAAGGTGCGTAGCATCGAGGATCGCCGGCGTGGCGCGGTGATCGAGGAATTGCTCTGCCGTGGCAGGGCGCGCGTGGCCCGCGACTTGCTGGAAGACGCAAGCGAACGGCTGCGCCCCTATCTGGAACCGGGCCTGGCGCGGATCGAGAGTGGCAACATGCTGGTGATTACGCGCAATGCCTTGCCCTATGCGCGCAGCATTGCCGCCGCCTTCGATCCTTATCGCCAACAGAGCGCCACGCGCTTTAGCTCTGCCATCTGACTTCTCCGCATCCGGTCGAGAAAAAAGAGGGGCGGTCCGCATTTGCGAGCCGCCCCTTTTGAAAGGTTGGGATGGGAACTGAATGTCGCGTCAAGCGGCGTCCAGCATATCCGCTGCAGCCCAGTTGCCGTGAAGCCCCTGGCGCAGGCGAATGGGGAGTTTGGCGCGCGCGACGGGCCCCTTGGCCACGTCGGTCGCGTCAAAAATGCACAGGTCGGAATAGTTGCGCACATGGTCGTCCACCAGCGCGACCAGCCAGCCGTCGCCCTCCGGCGAATCCTTGCTGCGCGGGATGAAGCACGGCTCCTGGATCGAACCGTCAGGCCCGCACCACCAGCTCTCCTCCTTGCCCGTCTCAAGGTTGAAATGGGTCAGCGTGTTGATGACGCCGGCAAAGGGGCCGGGAGGGCCGTTATAGGGCTTGTCGAGATCGTAGGTGATCATCCAGCCGTGGTGATAGGGCTTGCCCGCCATGCGATCGTCGATGCGCGGGAACTCGCCGGGCGCCTCCCCCAGCTTGGTCACGCTTTCGACCACGTCTTCGTTGGAAGCGAGGTCGACGGTGATGCGCGAAAGCTCGGTCATCGCCAGTTCGGGATCGAAGGGCGCGCCGTCCTTGTCGGGGAAGAAGGGCAGGCTGCCGATCTTGGAGACGGGGGTGTCGAGATGCACCTTCGTCCCTTCGGCAAAGGCGTTCATCACGTGGCAGGAACAGATGCCGACATCGTGCTTGAACCAGCGCATGTCGCTGCCGTCGCTGTCACGCCGCATGACGCCGAGATAGGTGGGCAGCGAGCGGTCGTAATAGAAATGCGGCCGGTCCTGCTCGAGCACCGAGGGGTCCGAATTATAGGGCGAGACCGGGATCACGATGTAATCGCCCGCGATGCAGAAATCGTGCAGCATGGTATAATAGGGCACTTCGAATTCGGCCTTGCGGACGACATGGCCGTCACGGTCGATCTCGAAATAGGTGGCATCGCGCGAAAGGTCGCCCTTGCTGGCATAGGCGATGTTGCACAGGTTCCCCGTTTCCATGTCGATCTTGGGGTGCGCGCCGAAGGTGCGCAGGTCGAGTTCGCCGTCCCAATCGGTATAGCCGTCGGTTTCCAGCGAGGCCTTGTCCATGACGAGGCAGGGGCTGTCCTCCTTCATCGCCAGCAAGTCGCCATTGAAGACGAGGACGTTGGTGTTGGCCGTGCCGCGAAACTGCCCCTCGACCGAAGGGTCGTCGGTCCGCGGATTGCGGTAGGAGCCGAACAGCGCGCGGCCGGCGGCGTTTTCCAGCTTCCACTTGTCCGTGCGCGCATAGCGCTGCTTCAGGGAGATGCGCCCGTCCTTCACGCGGAACATCGTCACCATGCCATCGCCGTTGAAGAACTGGTCGCCCGGCTTGCGCGGCGCGAACTGCGGATCGGGATGCACGCGGTAGAAAGCGCCATCCATGTCGGCGGGCACTTCGCCTTCGATCTCGAGGTCCGATATATCGCCTTCCAGCCGCACCAAGCGCAGCACGTCGGCATAAATCGGTTCCTGCGGAAAATGCACCATCTCGCCTCTCCTCAATGCGAATCTTCCTAACGGTCGTTACGATAGGCGGTGGCGGGAAGGGTTCTTTGACGGGGGTCAAGAAGAGGGGTGCTGCGGCCAAGAAAAAGGCCGGGTCGGTGCCTTCACACCGCCCGGCCACTCAGGGTCCTGGTGGGATGGGTCAGGCCAGGACCTTTTCGCTATTTTCCAGCAGCACGGTGGCAGCCGCCGTGTTCGAAATGGGCACGTGGTAATTGCTGGCGAGCTCCCGCACCTTGCCACCCAGCGCGCCGCGAGCGGCGATCCAGTTGAGGATTTCCACCCCCTGGCTGCCCGCCAGCTCCACGATATCGAGCGTGTCATGCTGCAGCAGCGCTTCGGGATCGGGGGCGAGGTTGCTCAGGCAGAACTTGTCATAATCGGTGTTGATATGGCCCGCACGCTCGCCTTCCAGCTGATGCGAGAGGCCGCCAGTGCCGAACACCACCACCTTTTCCTCGCCGCCCCAGCTTTCGATCGCGCGGCCCACTGCCTTGCCCAGCTCGTGGCAGCGCTTGGGGCTGGGGAGGGGATGCTGCACCGTGTTGATGGCGATAGGCACCAGCTTCACTGGGAAGGCATCGGAACCGGGCCAGCACAGCTCGAAGGGCACCGCTACCGCGTGATCGACCAGCATGGACTGGCAGGTGACGGGATCGAACTCGCTCGCCACCACCTGCTCGATAATATGCCAGGAAAGGTCGGGATGGCCGGGATAGGGACGCTCGAAGGCGATGCCCCAGCCTTCATCCTCATGCTTGTATTCGGGTGCCGCGCCGATGGCGAAGGTCGGCATCTTGTCGAGGAAGAAGTTGAGACCGTGATCGTTGTAGAACACCACCGCCACATCCGGCTTCTCCTCGGCCAGGAACTTGTGGACCGGGGCGAAGCCATCGAAGAAGGGCTTCCAGTAGGGATCCTGCTGCAGCCCCTTGGCGATCGCATTGCCGATGCCGGGGACGTGGCTGGTGAAGATGCCACCGCAAATCTGGCTCATGCCGCTTCTCCCAGCCGGTCCGCAACGTGGGTTTCGGTCATCGCATGGCTCAGCAGCGCGGCCTTGAAATCCTCGAGCGTCATGCCCGTCTGCAAGGCGCCGAGGTCCTGGACGTTGAGGCCGAGGATGCCGGCCAGCTTGGCAAGGTAATAGACGTTGCCGCCGGCTGCGAGCATGCCCAGCACGTCACGGTTGCGCACGGCTTGGCGCTGCGCTTCGGTAAGGTTGAAGCGGTCCATATAGCCCTCTTCATCGGCGACGAAGGCCTTGCGGTTCGGCTCGCTGTTGAAGGAATAGCACATGGCATTGAGCGCATAGCCATCCTGCGCGGCATCGCCATCGAAGACGATGGTGCCGGGAATGGCGCGTTTTTCCTGCGCTGCTGGACTTGCCTGTCCGGACATTGGTCACCCTCCTATTGGATGATGCCTCTTTGCTGCGGCGGAAGGTGAGAGTCGTTGCGCTGGGTCAAATGCTGGATTGTGGGCGAAGCCGTTCCGGAAAGCATTGATGCATTGACCAATTCGGCTCGCGCTTTATTGCAGTGCAGCAATGTCTGTTAAAAAGACGATCCCTGATGCGCCCAGCCTCGGCACCTTGCTGTCCGATGGGCCCATGTCGCTCTTCCTCGATTTCGACGGAACGCTGGTGGATATCGCGCCTACGCCCGATAGCATCCATGTGCCGCAGGGGCTTTCGTCAGGGCTTCGCGTACTGGCCGAGCGGCTCGAAGGACGTCTCGCACTGGTCAGCGGGCGCGGCATCGCCGATATCGAGGGGCATACGGGTCCGCTGCCGATCGCGCGTGCCGGATCGCATGGCGCGGATATGCGCCTGCCCGACGGGTCCCTGCTGGCTGATGCGCCCGCTGCTTTTCCCTCTGCGGCGAGAGAGGAACTCGAAACATTCGCCAATGCACAGGGCTTTTCGCTGGAAGAGAAGCCGCATGGCGCTGCGCTGCATTATCGTGCCGATCCCTCGCTCGAAGACCGGGGGCTGGCCTTCGCTGCCGAAGTGGCGGACACTCACGGCCTTGCTATCAAGCGGGGCAAGTGCGTGATCGAACTGGTGCATAAGGGAGCAGACAAGGGCGCGGCCGTGCGCGCCTTCATGGCGCATGCGAGCTTTGCCGGATCGCGCCCCTTCTTTCTCGGCGACGACGTGACCGACGAGGATGGCTTCGCTGCCGTCATGGCGCTGGGCGGGGCGGGCATATTGGTGGGCGACCGCGAGCCGACGCAGGCGAGTTATCAATTGGACGATCCGGCAGCCGYGCACAAATGGCTGGGATTGTGAACATGGGGACGAATGACAAGATGCAGCCTGATCTGGAACTGTGGCCCATCGGCAATTGCCAGGTTTCCGGCCTGATCGACAGGCGCGGCGGGCTGGTCTGGGGCTGCGTCCCGAGGGTGGATGGCGATCCGGTGTTCTGCTCGCTGCTCAATGGCGAGAACCCGGATGCCGGCGTCTGGCGCTTCGAGCTGGAAGGGCAGGTCAGCGCGCGGCAGGAATATATCCGCAACACGCCCAACCTTGTCACCACGCTTGAAGCCGAGGATGGCAGCGCGGTGGAAATCCTCGATTTCTGCCCGCGTTACGAACGCTCGGGCCGCATGTATCGCCCGGTCTCCTTCGTGCGCATCGTGCGCCCGATCGCCGGCAATCCGCGCATCAAGGTGGTGCTGCGGCCGATGAAGAACCACGGCGCCTCGCTGGCGGAGACGACCAACGGCACCAACCACATCCGCTTCCTCACCACCGGGCAGGCGCTGCGCCTCTCCACCGATGCACCGATCGGCTACATCCTTGAAGGCCGCACCTTCCGGGTGGAGGATGATACGCATTTCTTCCTCGGCCCGGACGAGCCCTTCGTTGGGAACCTGCGCGAGGAAGTGCGGGGGATGGAACAGCTGACGCGCAAATACTGGCAGCTCTGGGTCCGCAGCCTCGCTACGCCCTTTGAATGGCAGGAAGAGGTAATCCGCTGCGCCATCACGCTCAAGCTCTGCCAGCATGAGGAGACGGGGGCGATCGTCGCGGCGCTCACCACCTCCATTCCCGAAGCGCCAGGGAGCGAGCGCAACTGGGACTATCGCTACTGCTGGATTCGCGATTCCTATTACACGGTGCAGGCGCTGAACCGGCTCGGCGCGCTCGACGTGCTGGAGAAATACCTCTCCTTCCTGCGCAATATTGTCGACAATGCTGAAGGCGGGCAGATCCAGCCGCTTTATTCGGTAATGGGCGTGGCGGAGCTGGACGAGACGACCGCGCCCTATCTCGCCGGATATCGCGGCATGGGACCGGTGCGCATCGGCAATGCCGCCTACAAGCAGGTGCAGCATGACTGCTATGGCCAGATCGTGCTGCCGACCGTGCAGGGCTTTATCGACCAGCGCCTGCTGCGCATCGCCGATGACAGCGATTTCGAGGCGCTGGAGAAGGTCGGCGAAATGGCGTGGAAGATGCACGACCAGCCCGATGCCGGCCTGTGGGAATTCCGCACGCGGCAGGAAGTGCACACCTATTCCGCCGTGATGAGCTGGGCCGCGTGTGATCGCCTCGCCACCGTGGCTGGCCTGCGCGGCAAGGATGACCGCGCTGCCTTCTGGCAGGAACGCGCAGATTCTGTCCGCTGCAAGATCGATGCCGAAGCGTGGAAACAGAATGGCGAGGCCGGGCATTACGGCGCCAGCTTCGAGAGCGACTATCTTGACGCCAGCCTGCTGCAATTGCTGGAGCTACGCTTCATCGCTCCGGACGACGACCGCTTCCAGTCCACCTTCGCCATGGTGGAGCGCGACCTGCGGCGCGGCGAGCACATGCTGCGCTATGCCGCGGAGGACGACTTCGGCGCACCGGAAACCGCCTTCAACATCTGCACCTTCTGGCTGATCGAGGCGTTGGCGCTGATGGGCCGCAAGGACGAGGCGCGCGAACTCTTCTGCACCATGCTGGACCATCGCACAGGTTCGGGCCTGCTGTCGGAAGATATGGACTTCGAAACCGGCGAACTTTGGGGGAACTTCCCGCAGACCTACTCGCTGGTAGGAGTAATCAACTGCGCGGGCCTGCTGTCGCGGCCGTGGAATACCGTGCGCTAGGGGAAGCATGAGCAGACTTGTCGTAATTTCGAACCGTGTCGCGGTGGCCAAGGCGCGCGGTGCGGCCGGGGCCCAGGGCGGGCTGGCCGGCGCGCTCAATGCGGCGCTCAAGGAAAACGGCGGCATCTGGTTCGGCTGGTCGGGCCAGGAATGTGACGAGTTTTCCGGCCAGGTATCCTTCCAGCGATCCGGCGACGGCGTCACCACCGCGACCATCGATCTCGAAAAGCACGATATCGATGAGTATTACTACGGCTACGCCAACTCCACGCTATGGCCGCTGTTCCATTTCCGCATCGACTTGACAGAATATGAGCGCGAATTCGGCAAGGGCTATGAACGGGTGAACGAATTGTTCGCCCAGGCCGCGCAGCCCCTGATCGAAGAAGACGACATCGTCTGGGTGCATGATTACCATTTCATGCCGCTGGGCGAACGCCTGCGTTCGATGGGCCTCAAGAACAAGATCGGCTTCTTCCTGCACATCCCCTGGCCGCCGACGAACCTGTTCGTCTCGCTGCCTTATCACGAGCGGCTGGTGCGCAGCCTGCTGCACTACGATCTGATTGGATTCCAGAACGATACCTGGCTGGACAGTTTCCTCCACTACTGCCGCAAGGAATTGGGTGCGGAGGTGGATGAGGCCGCCGGGACGATCACGCTGGATGGCCGGACCTCGCTCGCCAAGGCCTATCCCATCGGCATCGATTACGATTATTTCACGGGGTTGGGCGACACCGGTGATGCGCGGCAGGCCGAACAGCGGCTGATTTCATCTACGCGGCGCCGCACAGCGATGATCGGGGTGGACCGCCTCGACTATTCCAAGGGGCTGCCCGAGCGGCTCGACGGCATCAGCCGCTTCTTCGACAATTACCCCGAACACACGCGCGACCTCGTCTTTATCCAGATCGCGCCGCCCAGTCGTGAGGACATAGGTTCCTACCAGCAAATCCGCGCTGTGCTGGAGCAGAAGACCGGGCAGATCAACGGCGCGCGATCCGAGGTCGATTTGGTCCCTGTGCGCTACGTCAACAGGGGCTATTCGCAGGCCGAGCTTTACGGCTTCTACCGTGGTTCCAAGATCGGCCTCGTCACGCCGCTACGCGACGGGATGAACCTGGTGGCGAAGGAATATATCGCGGCACAAGACCCGGAGGATCCGGGCGTGCTGATCCTTTCCCGCTTTGCCGGCGCCGCCCAGCAAATGCCCGACGCACTGCTGATCAATCCGCACAGTCCGGACGATATCGCCTACAATATCAAGCTCGCGCTCGACATGCCGCTGGAAGAGCGCAAGGCCCGCTACGAGAAGCTGATTGGCACCGTCCGCGATGACAACGTGCTGGTCTGGACCGAGAACTTCATCGCCGACCTGAAAGCGCGCGACTGACCGCGGGCGCGAGCTGGTGGGTCAGAGATAGACCTGCCGGGGCTTGTCGTCGTCGCGGTTCCGCATCTGGAATTCGGCCATGTCCTTCAACTCGCGATGCTTGGGTCGCTCGGCCCGAGAGCGCAGGGTCTGGTTGACGCGCCACACGAGGAACTTGGGCTGCACCGGCTTGCGGATATAGTCCTGTGCACCGTTGTAATAGGCGCGCGTCTCATCCTCGGGACCCTGGACGCTGGTGAACATCATCACCGGCAGGTCGTAGAATTTCGGGGACTGGCGCAGGCGGCGCAGGAAGGTGGAGCCGCTCTCGCCCGGCATGTTCTCGTCCAGCAGCAGCAGGTCGGGCCGCCGCCATTGTAGCAGTTTCAAGGCTTCGGCAGCATCGGTCACCCAACCGCAGGCATGCCCTGCGCTGATGAGGATTTCCGAGGCCAGTTCGGCAACGATCTCGTCGTCATCGACGACAAGGATATGGGCCATGACAGCAACTCCCGCTTGTTGTTGCGAAAACTGCCATGAGCAATACTTGGAAATGCCGAAACCGTCCTTCAGGGTTCCTACCTATTGGGCGTCCCGGCGGGACGGTTGCGGAAGGCAGCTCTCATCCAAGCGTCAATATGACGGCGCGTACCGCCATCACGCCGAGGACGATGCTCGATATGGTGAATAGCGCAATCCGCACCGGGATGGTGTTGACCAGCGCTTGCCAGAAGGAATGGACAAGCCGGATGGCAACATAGGCCCAGGCCAGCCACACATCGGTCTGCGTCGCACCGCCAATCGCGAAGATGGCTACTAGTGCATAAAAGATCGTCGGTTGTTCCATCAGGTGATTGTAATTGTGCGCTTTCCACTGGATGTTATCGGGGATTACGCCATCAAGGTCGCTGCCTCGCCCACCTCGCGTTCGTTCCGGTGGGAGGTTTAGTTTGGCGAGGGCGGGAAGCCGCGTTGCTGCCATCCACACGAGCATGACGATCGACCAGGCAACCAGCACCGCCGCCGGGGCGAGAATTTCCATCTGCATGACCATTCCTCCTCCTTCAACGGGGCCGGAGACTGGTCGGACGAAATTAGATTGTCAAATGAAACCTATTTGTCCTGCAGGACAGCCGCAATGGCTTGGAGATCGGTATTGCCACCGGTGGCGATGACCACCGTATTCCCGTCTACTTCAACCTTGCCCGCCAGCGCCGCCGCCAGCGCCACGGCACCGCCGGGTTCGAGGACAAGGCGCAATTCCCCCGCCGCAAAGCGCTGGGCGTGGCGCACTTCCTCCTCGCTGACGCGCAGGCCGCTAACGCAGCGTTCCTTCAGCACGGCAAAGTTGATCTCCGCCGTTGCCAGCGTTTGCAGCGCATCGCAGGCTGTCGGCGGCGGGTTCGGGCGGACGGACTGGATTGCTCCTGCCTCAAGCGAGCGGCAGACATCGTCCCATCCTTCCGGCTCTACCGGAATAACCTCCGCATCGGGGCAGGCGAGGGCGAGGCCCGCGCTAAGGCCACCGCCTCCGCAGCAGGCGAGGATGCGCGATGGCTGGTGGCCGAGCTGGTGCGCGATCTCTATCCCCGCGCTGCCTTGCCCCTCGATCACCCAGCGGTCGGCAAAGGCATGGACAAGGATGGCGCCCGTTTTCATGACGATTGCCAGTGCAATCTCCTCGCGGTTCTCGGTCATGCGGTCGTAGAAAACGATTTGCGCACCGAGCTCGCGCGTGCGGTTCACTTTGATCGCCGGTGCGTCGGACGGCATCACGATAGTCGCGGCAATATCCAGCCGCCGAGCCGCCCAGGCAACGCCTTGCGCATGGTTCCCGCTGGAAACCGCCACCACGCCAAGCGCGCGTTCTTCGGCCGACAAGTCGCTGAGCCGGTTCCATCCGCCGCGGATCTTGAAGGCGCCGATCGGCTGCAGGCATTCGGCCTTGAGCCAGAATTTCCGGCCCTCATGCTCGACCGGCAGCAGCGGCGTGGGAGGCAGGATTTCGGCGATTTTCGCTGCCGCACGGGCCACGCCTTCGGCTGTCGGAAGCACAAGCTGGTTTGCATTCGTCATCACAATTGCGAAATACATGTTTACGCGACACGCGCCAGCGCCTATCGGGCGCGCCCTTCATCCCGGGAACCAGCCTGTTTTGGGTCCATTGTCCGGGCAGTGGACCGGAGGAATGCAATGACCGACACGAAGATCAACGACACGCGCAAGAAGGAACTGCTTTCGACCGAGGTCGAGCATATCGACATCACGAAGTTCGATGCGCGCCCGATCATCGATTCGATGGGCAAGATGAGCTTCACCAGCCGCGATCTCGCGCGCGCCACCGGCATCTACAACCAGATGCTGGAGGACAAGGATTGCACCATCTTCCTCGTCATTGCCGGTTCCACCAGTGCAGGTGGCTGCATGGACCTCTATGCAGAGCTGATCCGCAATAACATGGTCGATTGCGTGGTCGCCACCGGCGCCACCATCGTCGACATGGATTTCTTCGAGGGCCTTGGCCACAAGCACTACCAGGCGCTGGAAATCCCCGACGACGACACGCTGCGCTCGCTCTATATCGACCGCATCTATGACACCTATATCGACGAGGAGCAGCTGCAGGACTGCGACTTCACGATCAACAAGATCGCGAATGCCCTGGAGCCCAAGGCCTATTCCAGCCGCGCTTTCATCCGCGAGATGGGCAAGTACCTTGTCGAGCACGGCAAGAAGGAGAACAGCCTCGTCAAGCTCGCCTATGAGCATGACGTGCCGATCTTCTGCCCGGCCTTCGTCGATTCCTCTGCCGGTTTCGGCCTGGTGAAGCACCAGGTGGACCGCATGAAGGAAGGCAAGCCTTACATGATGATCGATGCGATCGCCGATTTCCGCGAGCTCACCGACATCAAGATCGAGGCGGGCGAAAGCGGCCTGCTGATGGTCGGCGGCGGCGTGCCGAAGAACTTCATTCAGGATACGGTCGTTTGCGCCGAAATCCTGGGCCATGAAGACGTGGCGGTCCACAAATATGCCGTGCAGATCACCGTCGCCGATGTACGCGACGGTGCCTGCTCCTCTTCCACGCTGCAGGAAGCGGCGAGCTGGGGCAAGGTCAACACCGGGATCGAACAGATGGTCTTTGCCGAGGCCGGCTCGGTCATGCCGCTGCTGGCCTCCGACGCCTATCACCGCGAGCACTGGAAGACGCGCGAGAAGCGCCGCTGGGCCAAGCTGTTCGACAAGTAGGCTCGGGAAAATCCTTTCGTCATTGCGAGTGTAGCGAAGCAATCCGGTCCGGACCTGGATTGCTTCGCGACTTTTGGCCGCTCGCAATGGCGTGATTCAGCGGAGCTTAGCCCCTCGCCGGTTCGTTCAATGAAGCGGCGAGGTCGGCCATCGACATGAATTGTTCGATGCAGGTCTCGATCATCTCCCGATCGCGGCCTGCATCGATATTTCCGCTTTCGAACATGTTGGATGTTTCTAGCACGATCGTCAGTTCGCCCTGGTGGAACAGCGCGCGCACCTTCTTGCCGGAAAACGCCTCCTCCAGCGCGATCAGCCGTTCGACATAGCTGGGATGGACGAGGTAGCGTGCCTCCACCTGGTCGGTGGTGTAAACGGTGAATTCGTCCTCGAAGCGCGGATGGACCATGTCCGCCTTCTGCAGGTCCAGGCCCGCCACGCCGAGGCTGTCCTTCTCGCCGAAGAAGCCGAACTTCTTGTGCCGCTTTGCCCGTTCCACCAGCGTAGTGGCGTGGAACTGCCGGTCGAAGGTGAGCGTCATCACCGGGCCGCGGAAGACGGTGACGTAGTGGGAGTTTTTCCCGCTCTGTCGCTTCTGCTGCAAATGCGCCTCATGCAGGGTGAAGCGGCGGCCGCCTACTTCCCCGCTCCAAAGGTCTTCGAAACTGGAGCGCTGGAAACCCGGCACCATCTTGAAGTGCTGCGCGCGTTCGAACCCTAAGCCGGGTTCGATATCGTGCTGGTAATCGAGGCCGAGAGCCTGAGCGAGGGCGATATTGATCCCCTCCTTGGTCTCCTTCACCGCCTTCGCGCGCGGAAGGTAGCTCCACCAGGCAGCTACGGCGCCGGTGCCCATGATGATCCATAGCTTCAGCTGCCCGTCGAGGGCGGGGCCGAACAGCAGGAAGGCGGCTAGTGGCAACACCAAGAAAGCGGACAGGACAAAGCGCGAATTGCTCTTTTCACGCGCCGCGTCGCGCACCACGGCCTGTTCGCGCAGCCAGTCGCCCAGCTCCCCATTCAGCAGCGCGTCAACGTCCGGCCGTTCGATCACCGCCATTCCCCCTTCCCGTCCAGCAACATCAATGGCACACTTTCGGTTAACAGGGATAGGGCAGGGGGCTTCCTATGGAATGGATTCTTATCGGCGTCGTCGTCCTGGTGGGCATCATGCTCATCGGCATCTACAACCGGCTTGTGGCGCTGCGTCAGAACGTCAACCAGGGCGTGGCGGATATCGATGCGCAGCTGCGCCAGCGGCATGACCTCATTCCCAACCTGGTGAACACGGTGAAGGGCTATGCCGCGCACGAGCAGGAAACGCTCGATGCGGTGATTTCCGCACGCAACACCGCATCACAGGGCGCGCTGGAATCGGGCAATGAGGCGCAGCTTCGCGTCGCGCTCGACCGCCTTCTGGCTTTGGGCGAGGCCTATCCCGACCTCAAGGCTTCCGCCAACTTCCAGGAATTGCAGCGTGAACTGGCCGATGTAGAAGACAAGCTGGCCGCCGCGCGCCGCGCGCTCAACGCTGCTGTTTCGCGTTACAATACAGGGATTCAGAGCTTCCCGGCGGTGCTCTTCGCCGGCATTCTGGGCTTTCGCGAAGCCGATTTTCACCGGCTCGACGACAGTGAGAAGGGCACGGTGGAGGCCGTGCCGGACGTCGCCTTCTGATTTTCTCGGAACACTTCGTCGAATGATGCGTGGGAAGACCATGCGTTTTGTTATTGCATCATTCATCCGCCTCCTTATATGCCGCGCTTCCGCTGCCCCAAGGGGACTTCCAACCGCAAGGCAGCTTGTGAGTACTAACGTTCTGGGGGTCCCTTGAATTGCACAGTTATCCCGACGCAAAAGCTGTAGTCCGCGCCCTTTCGCCGGATGAGGCAGTGATTCTGAACCGCCCGCATGCCGCGGCGCGGGCAGCACGCTTTTTTGCCGAGAAGTTTCCGGGCACCGCCATGTATGCGGTGAAGGCGAATCCCTCGCCCGATCTGATTCGCATCCTGTGGGACGCGGGCATCACCCATTACGACGTCGCCTCCATCGCCGAAGTGCGCATGGTGCGCGAAGTCCTGCCGGAAGCGAAGCTGTGCTTCATGCATCCCGTGAAGACCTCCAGCGCCATTCGCGAGGCCTATTTCACCCATGGCGTGAGGACTTTCAGCCTCGATACGCTGGAAGAACTGGCGAAGATCGTCGACGCGACGACCAATGAGGCGGGCGAAGCAGCAAGCGACCTGCAGCTGCTGGTGCGCCTGCGCGTTTCTTCCGAACATTCCGAGCTCTCTCTGGCAGCGAAGTTCGGTGTCGACCTCGCCGATGCAGCGCCGCTGCTGCAGGAAACCCGCCAGCATTGCGATGCGTTGGGCATCTGCTTCCATGTCGGCAGCCAGGCGATGACGCCCTTTGCCTATGTCCAGGCGCTGGAACGCGTGCGCGCCGCGATTGCCGAGGCGGCTGTGACCGTGGACATCGTGGATGTCGGTGGCGGTTTCCCCAGCGTCTATCCCGATCTCGATCCGCCGGCGATGGAAGACTATTTCGCACAGATCCACCGCCACTTCGAAGCGCTGCCGATTTCCTATTCGGCGGAGCTTTGGGGTGAGCCGGGCCGCGCGCTGTGCGCCGAATATTCCAGCCTGATCGTGAAGGTGGAAAAGCGCCGCGGGAACGAACTCTACATCAATGACGGCGCCTATGGCGCGCTATTCGATGCCGCGCATGTCGACTGGCGCTTTCCGGTCGTGGCGCTTGAGGACGACCTTTTGCAGCCGGTCGCGGAATTCTCCTTCTACGGCCCGACCTGTGACGATGCCGATTACATGAAGGGCCCGTTCCTGCTGCCCGAGGATATCCAGGCCGGCGATTTCATCGAGATCGGCATGCTTGGCGCCTATGGCGCGGCGATGCAGACGCGTTTCAACGGCTTCGGCGCGACGCAGGGCTATGTGGTGGAGAACGAACCGATGTTCAGCCTCTATCGCGGCGATCGCCCGACGCCTGCCAGCGACAATGTGGTGAGCTTGCGCTGACAAGCGAAAGGGGCCGGAGATCGCCTCCAGCCCCTTCGTTCACAACAGCCGTATCGGCGATCAGTCGAAAATGCTGATCCCGCGCGATTCGCGCTCGGTGGATTCGTGCAGGATGCCCTGGGTGGGCACGTCGGGCTTGAACAGCTCGTGGCAGGCGAGGCAGTTCTCTACCAGCCGGTCGCCGATGGCGCGCCATGCCTCCACATCCTCGGATCGCGCCTCGACCAGCGGCAAGGCGTCCTGGCCGATCTGCGTCAGCTCATCGGAATGCTGCCGCCAGTCGAAATTGTTGGCCCATTGTTCGTCGAATTCGCCGGTTCCGGGCACCTTGATGATCTGGCCGCCCAGGATCATGTCGTAAACGGCGCCGCGCACCTGGTCCCAGTCATGGTCATCACGCGGCATGTCGCCATTGCCCACGGCCCAGATGAAGTCGGCGGACTGGTCGATGATCCCGACCATCGAGGCATTTATGCTGACCGGTAGCGACTGCAGGCCCGCCGTTGCCTCTGCGTCGGCCGCATCCTGCGCTTCCTGCTGGCAAGACGCGAGCGACAGGGCGGCGAGCGGAAGCGCAAGCGTAGCGATGATCCGTTTCATAATGTTTCTCCCCTTGGTCGGGCCGACGAGCTTCGCAAGCCCATTGGCCATGGTCGAGGGATAGCGGGGTCGTGGCGAGCCCGCTTTGACGCAGATCAGTTTGTCATTGGGGTGACGGGCAGGCCGCCTAGGCCGCCTTCTGCAGTTCCAGTTCCAGCCTATCCCAGATTTCCACCAGAGCCTGCGTCAGCTCGTCCATCATCTCCGCCGTATGGGCAGGACCGGGCGTGAAGCGCAGGCGTTCCGTGCCGCGCGGCACGGTGGGGAAATTGATCGGCTGCACATAGACGCCATATTCGGCGAGCAGCATGTCGCTGATCTTCTTGGCGCGCACCGGATCGCCCACCATCAGCGGGACGATGTGCGTGGTGCTGTCCATCACCGGCAGGCCGGCATCGCGGAACTTCTGCTTCAGCAAAGCGGCCGCGGCCTGCTGACCGTCCCGCTCGACGCTCGATTGCTTCAGGTGCCGCACGGCTGCCAGCACGCCCGCCACCAGCACGGGGCTGAGCGAGGTGGTGAAGATGAAGCCCGGTGCATAGGAGCGGATGCAGTCGATAACCTTGCGGCTCGAAGCGACATAGCCGCCCATCACGCCGAATGCCTTGCCCAGCGTGCCTTCGATCAGGTCGATGCGATGGGCAGCATTGTCGCGTTCGGAAATGCCGCCGCCGTGGTCGCCATACATGCCCACGGCGTGGACCTCGTCGACATAGGTGAGGGCATTGTACTTATCAGCCAGGTCGCAAATCGCGTGGATCGGGGCGACGTCACCATCCATCGAATAGACGCTTTCGAATGCGATCAGCTTCGGCACGTCCGGATCCTCGGCGGCGAGCAACTGTTCAAGATGCTCGACATCGTTGTGGCGGAAAATGCGCTTCTCGCAGCCCGAATTGCGGATCCCGGCGATCATGCTGGCATGGTTCAGCTCATCGGAGAAGATGATGCAGCCGGGCAGCAGTTTGGCGAGGGTGGACAGCGTCGCATCGTTGGAAACGTATCCGCTGGTGAACAGCAGCGCGGCTTCCTTGCCGTGCAGGTCCGCCAGTTCTTCTTCCAGCTGAATGTGGTAATGCGTGTTGCCGCCGATATTGCGCGTGCCGCCGGAGCCTGCGCCGACATCGTGCAGCGCCTCTTCCATGGCGGCGACAACCTTGGGGTGCTGGCCCATGGCGAGATAGTCGTTCGAGCACCATACGGTGATCGGCTTCGGGCCGTTATGACCGGCGAAGCAGCGCGCGTTCGGGAAGGCGCCCTTGTTGCGCAAGATATCGATGAAGACGCGGTAGCGCCCCTCGGCATGCAGCCGGTCGATCGCCTGGTCGAATATCTGGTCGTAGTTCAGCGTACTTGTCCGATCAGCGCCGCTTTCAGGTGCGCGGCCTCGAGTCCCGGCGGACTTAGTCAATCCGGCCCGCGGTTTAAAGAACGATGTTTGCGAAGGATTCGCATCACAGTGAGCAGATTTTTGCGATTCCGTAGGGTTCGAACGCTTGAAGGAGAGCAGGGTCATCGTGTTTATCACCGGTCACGATTGCAAAGTCGGGTTGCTGCCGGTCGAATGACTGGCCCTGCGTGAGATAGGCGATGCGACGGGCGATACCTTGCGCTCCGTCAACAAAATTCACTTTCCCACCGAAAGCCGCGCCAAGTTCATCCTCCAGCAGCGGGAAGTGGGTGCAGGCGAGCACGGCCGTGTCGATATCCGCGCCGCCTGCCTGCGCGCGAAGTCCTTCAACGGCCCGCGCAAAGATGGCCGGGTCGGGTGTGCCGCCCCGCAGCTTCAGTTCGGCCGCGCCGACCAGTTCGGGAGCGGCATGCCGAAGCAATGTCTTGTCGGAGGCGAACTCGGCTTCGAGATTGTCGACATATGCCTGGCGGATGGTCGCCGCCGTACCGAGCAGGCCGATCACACCGGTCTTCGTCATTTCGGCAGCGGGTTTTATCGCGGGCACGGTGCCTACGATCGGCGTCTCCAGCACCTCGCGGACCATGCCGAGAGCGATGGTCGACGCGGTGTTGCAGGCGATGCAGATCAGGCGCGGGTGATAACGCTCCGCCAGCCTTCCCAGCAGTCCGGCCACGCGTGCAGCAATCTCTGCCTCGGTCTTGTCGCCATAGGGGAGGGCGGCCTGGTCGGCGACATAGATCACCGGCGCATCGGGCAGCAGCTTGCGCACCTCGGCCAGCACGCTGAGCCCGCCGACGCCGGAATCGAAAATCAGGATGGGGGCGGCAGGATCGACCATGGCGCGCAGCGATGGCCGAGGGCCTGCCGACCGTCAAGCGGAGGTTCTTACTGGCGGCTTTCCCAATCTGCGGGCAGCAAGGGAATGCCGCGCTCGAGGAACTGCGGAAGAATTATGCCGGCAAATTCCTCGTGACTGACACGACCATCGCCGTCCGTGTCGGAATCTGCGAGGTACCGCGCCCATGCCTCCTCGCCTTCGAGCCGCTCAGTGATGTTGGCCTCTTCGAAGGCGAGAGGCTCGCCCGTCTCCGAGGAGCCGACAATGACCAGCGACTCTGGTCCCTCTTCCTGCTCGATATAGCCGGATCCGTCCTTGTCCTGCCTGTCGAACATGCCGCGCACAAATTCGCGTACACGCTCCGGCGTGGCCGGGGCGTATTGGAGTTCCGACGGGTTGCCGGGATTACCCTGTGTCGTCCCGGCAGCTTCATGTATCGACACGGCGGCGTCAGTGCCCCCTTGCTGACTGAAAACAAGAAGGGCGGCTGCCAAAATAGTCATGATCATAACTCCCAATGCCAGTGGTCTGGAGAACCACCTGTTGCCTGGAAGGGTCGCTGTTTCGAGGTCCGGCGACTGGGCTACCGGCTGCTGGTACCCTTCCGCATCGGCCAACAGCCGCGCAGCTTCCAGCGAGGAACTCACGCCCAGCTTGGTGCGCGCCATCTTCAGCCGCTTCTCGACCGCATAGTATGAAATGCCGAAGTCGAGCGCGATTTCCTTGGCGGTCTTGTGCTGCAGCCAAGCGCGCAGCACTTGCTTCTCCCGCTCAGTCAGGCGGTTGATGGGTGTCCTCTCGTCCATGCTTGCAGCGATAGGCGGAACGAGCGGCAAACCAAAGTGCGGTCGGTTGGTACCATTCGCCTTTAACGCCGCGTTGCTCCGGCGCGGATCAGATTCAGACTGCCAATCAGCGCACCAGCGGTTATGGGTGGGTCATGGACTGGCTCTACGCGCTTCTACTCGGTTACATTTCCGGATCTATCCCTTTCGGCCTGCTGCTGGCCATGGCGGCGGGCAAGGGCGATGTACGCAAGATCGGCAGTGGCAATATCGGCGCGACCAATGTGCTGCGCACGGGCAGCAAGTGGCTGGCTGCGGGAACGCTCTTGCTGGACCTCGCCAAGGGGTTCCTGCCGGTTTTCCTCGCTTGGCGGTACTTTCCGCAAGGGGTGCCATTCGCCGCACTGGGCGCAGTACTGGGCCATTGTTTCCCGGTCTGGCTGAAGTTCAAAGGTGGCAAGGGCGTTGCGACCAATGCGGGCGTCGCCTTCGGCATCGCATGGCCCATTGGGCTGGCCTATGCCGCCGTGTGGCTGGGCTTGCTGGCGGCACTGCGGATCAGCTCGGTGGCCGGGATGAGCGCGGTGGTCGCCGCTGCCATTGCCGCTGCCGTGCTGGGCTACATGGCATTCGTGCCGGTCCTTACCGCCATCGCGGTGCTGGTGATCTTCCTCCACCGCGAGAATTTGAAGCGCCTGCGCGAGGGGACCGAACCGCGCATCGGCGGCAAGAAGTGATGGCGACGGCCACGCTTGGTCAGGATGAGGCCTTTGCCCGCATCCGCTTGCTCCGCTCTCCCAATATCGGCCCCGTCAGCTACGCCCAACTCCTGGCCCGTTTCGGCAATGCGCAGGCTGCGCTTGATGCGCTGCCCGACCTCGCTGCAAAGGGGAAACGCCAGTACCGCGCCGCACCCGGATCGCGGATCGAGGCGGAGGTGGCGGCGGTGCGCAAGGCCGGCGCGCGTTACCTCTTTCACGACATGCCGGAATATCCCGCCCTGTTGCGCGAAATCGACGGGTCGCCGCCGATTCTGACGGTGCGGGGTGACTTGTCGCTGGCAGCACGTCCCTGCGTTGCCATGGTCGGTGCGCGCAACGCCTCCGCCGCGGCCGTGAAGCTGGCGCGCGAATTTGCCACGGCGCTGGCGGCAGAGGGGCTGACGGTCGTCTCCGGCCTCGCTCGCGGCATCGACGGAGCAGCGCATGAAGGCGCGCTGCCCGCCACGATCGGCGTGATCGCCAGCGGCATCGACATTACCTATCCGCCGCAGCATGCCGATTTGCAGGAGCGGGTGGCGAGCGAGGGGCTGCTGATTGCCGAGGAGCCGCCGGGCACCGAACCGCGCGGCCAGCTCTTTCCCAAGCGCAACCGCATTATCGCCGGGCTCAGCGCCGGGACACTGGTGGTGGAAGCCGCGCCCAAGTCCGGCTCGCTCATTACCGCCAGGCTGGCGGGCGAGGCGGGGCGCGAGGTCATGGCGATCCCCGGAAGCCCGCTCGAACCGCGCAGCGAAGGGTGTAACAGGCTGATCCGCGAAGGGGCGGTGCTGGTGCAGTCACCCGATGATGTGGTGGAGCTGCTCTCTTCCTTCGACGGTACGCCGCGCTCCACTTTCCGCGAACATGCCGTGCCTTTCGACCTCGGCGATTTCGAGCCCGATGCCGAAGCTGCCGACCCCGGTGACATCGCCGCTCTCCTCACCACCGCGCCCGTGCCGGTGGACGAGATCGTGCGCCAGAGCGGGCAGGGCGCGGGTGCCGTGCAGATGGCGCTGCTCGAGCTGGAGATTTCCGGGCGGCTTGCCCGTCACGCGGGTGGTCGTGTATCCCTCGTGCTTTGAAGGGGGGATTGGAATGGCAAAATCGGTTGATGTAGGTGGTCTGCTCACGTCGATGACGGACCTCATTCGGGACAATTCGCGTGACGCGCTGCTCTATGTGCTCGTGATAGGTGGCATCGGTGCGCTGGGTGTCGCGACGGGACTGACATCGGTCGAAGAGTTCGATCTGTCGACGGGGTTCATGGTCGATGCGAACGACAGCCCCGGCAGCGGGTTGTTCGAACTCATCGGCCTGATCGCGATGATCGTGGCTTCGTATTGGCTTGCCAGGCGTTACCTTGGCTCGCGGGGCCGGCTGAGGTCGGACGAGAATCGCTTCTGGTCCTATCTGGGCATGGCAATCCTTTCAGGCATCGGCATCGTGATCGGTTTCGTCCTGCTGATCGTTCCCGGCATCTTCCTGCTCGTGCGGTGGTCGGCTGCCACGGGTTTCGTGATCGGCGAACAGCGCGGTGTGGTGGATTCGCTCTCGGCCAGCTGGGATGCGACAAAGGGACATGGCTGGACCATCTTCCTGGCCGCGCTGGTACTCATCATCGGCCTGATCATCATTGGCGGCATCATAAGCTTGGTGTTCGGCCTGTTCGGCGCGACGCTGCTGGGCATCGTTTCCGCCTTCATGGAGGCTGCGGGCAACGCAATCACCATAGCTTTGGGCATCGCGATCTATTGCGCGGTGAGTGAAGGTGCCGAGCAGGTGGGTGAGGTGTTTTCCTGATACAAGACCGCTTGACGAATCCTGACGAGCCGCACCACCCTCGCGCGTACGTACACGTGTAGGGACAGTCTTTTTACATCATGCAGCTTGTTATCGTCGAGTCGCCCGCCAAGGCGAAGACCATCGAGAAATACCTGGGCAAGGACTTCAAGGTCCTGGCCTCCTACGGCCATGTCCGCGACCTCCCGCCCAAGGATGGCTCGGTCCGGCCGGACGAGGATTTCGCGATGGACTGGGAGGTCTATGCCGAAAAGCGCAATCGCGACCAGGTGAAGGCGATTGCCGATGCGGCCAAGAAGGCCGACCGCCTGATCCTCGCCACCGACCCCGATCGCGAGGGGGAGGCGATCAGCTGGCACGTGCAGGAGCTGCTGAAGAAGCGCAAGGCGCTGCCTGACGAGGTGGAGCGCGTTACCTTCAACGCGATCACCAAGCAGGCGGTGACCGATGCGATGAAGGCGCCGCGCGGTCTCGATACCGATTTGATCGACGCTTATCTCGCCCGCCGCGCGCTCGACTACCTGTTCGGCTTCACCCTCTCGCCCGTGCTGTGGCGCAAGCTGCCCGGCGCCAAGAGTGCGGGCCGCGTGCAGTCGGTCGCTCTGCGTTTGATTTGCGAGCGCGAGCACGAGATCGAGATATTCAAGCCGGAGGAATACTGGTCCGTCGTCGCCAAGATGGAGCAGGATGGCACGGCATTCGACGCGCGCCTGGTGCGCTTCGATGGCAAGAAGCTGGAACGCCTCTCCATCGGCGACAAGGGCATGGCCGAAGCGGCGAAGGCGGCGGTGGAGAACGGGCGCTTCACGGTCGAGGACGTCGAGACCAAGCCGCTCAAGCGCAATCCCGCGCCGCCTTTCACTACCTCCACGCTGCAGCAGGAAGCCGCGCGCAAGCTCGGCTTCTCCGCCAGCCACACGATGCGCTGCGCCCAGTCGCTCTACGAAGCGGGCGCGATCACCTATATGCGTACGGACGGCGTGCAGATGGATGGCAGCGCCATTTCCGCCTGCCGCAAGGCCATCGCCGATCGTTATGACGGGCACTACATGCCTGAAAAGCCGCGTTTCTATGCCAGCAAGGCGAAGAACGCGCAGGAAGCGCATGAAGCGATCCGTCCCACCGATTTCGGCCGCGACCGTGCGGGTTCGGGTGACGAGGGCAAGCTCTACGACCTGATCTTCAAGCGCGCGATGGCGAGCCAGATGGCAGCTGCGCAGCTGGAGCGCACCACGATCACCCTGCGCGATGGCACCGGCCAGCACGAGCTGCGTGCAACCGGCCAGGTGATCAAGTTCCCCGGCTTCCTGGCCGTCTATTCCGAAAGCTTCGACGAGAAGCGCGAGGAGGACGAAGACGGCCTGCTCCCGGCGATGGCGAAGGGCGATTGCCCGGCGAAGAAGGCGGTTGAGGCGACGCAGCATTTCACCCAGCCGCCGCCGCGCTTTTCCGAAGCCAGCCTGGTGAAGCGCCTGGAGGAACTCGGCATCGGCCGTCCCTCCACATATGCCTCCACCATCCAGACCCTGCGCGACCGCGCCTATGTGCGGATGGAGAAAAACCGTTTCTTTGCAGAGGATTCGGGACGGCTCCTGACGGCGTTTCTCGAACGGTTCTTCCCCCGCTATGTTGCTTATGACTTCACCGCGGGTATGGAAGACGAGCTGGACGAGGTCTCCGGCGGGCGTGCAGAATACAAGAAGCTGCTCGAGGATTTCTGGCGCGATTTCAAGCCGAAGAGCGACGAGGTCATGGAGCGCCAGCCCTCCGAAGTGACCGAGGTGCTGGACGAATTCCTCGCCGATTATCTCTTCCCTCCGCGCGAGGACGGCAAGGATCCGCGCTTCTGCCCTCTATGTGCCGAACAGGGCCGCGAGGGCGGGGAGCTGCACCTGCGCGGCGGTCGCTATGGTGCATTCATCGGCTGCGTGAACTATCCGGAATGCACGTTCCGGCGGAAATTCGGCCAGCCAGGCGATGGCGACGGGTCGGACGACACGGTGATGGGGCAGGATCCGGAAACGGGTCTCGACGTCGAGCGCAAGACCGGCCGCTATGGCCCCTATGTACAGCTGGGCGAGGGCAAGGATGCAAAGCGTGCCTCGATTCCCAAGGATGTCGACGATTTCGATCTCGACTGGGCGCTGAAACTGTTGGCGCTGCCGCGAATCATTGGCGATCATCCTGAAACGGGCCTGCCGATCGAAGCCGCCATCGGGCGCTATGGCCCCTATCTCCGCCACGATGGCAAATATGCACGCCTGCAATCGACGCGCGACGTGTTCGAGACGGGCATGAATGCGGCGGTCACGCTGCTCGCAGAGGCCGCCAATCGCAAGGGCGGTTCGCGCGGCAAGGCGGAACCGATCAAGACTTTCGGCGAGCACCCCGATTCGGGTGGGGAGATGAAGGTGATGCCGGGCCGCTACGGGCCCTATGTCACCGATGGCAGCACCAATGCGACTATCCCCAAGGATGTGAAGCCGGAGGATGTGACCGAGGAGCAGGCGATCGAGCTGATCAAGGCACGTGCCGCCAAGGGACCCGCGAAGAAGAAGGGGCGCAAGAAGGCGGCGAAAAAGAAGCCTGCAGCCAAGAAGGCGGCCGCGACGAAATAGGAAATTCCGGCCGTCCCGCCGGAAAAATCGTGCAGGTCCTTAACGGCGTTGGGGATTTGGTAAATATTTTGCGGCTAGAACGTCCTGCAAGGTTAGGACGGGTTCCGTGATTGAAATCGAAGTTCAGAACGAGACCAATCAGTCGCAGGAGCGCCTGCGGTTTGCTGCTGTGCCGCGCATCGGCGAAGGGCTTCGCTTGCGCGGTCCCGACGGCATGTGGGCCAGCTTCGACGTGCTCGATGTTTGGTACCAAAAGGCGGATTTTGGCGACCTGTGGGTTCCCTATATCCATGTAAGGATCACTCCTGGCGAAGGCGCGCATCCGGCGCCGTTCGAGATGGACGGAATGCGAGGGGAGTTCGAACCATTCGGAACCTGATCAAACGGACAACGGGTCCGCAAGCCAATCAGAACGACAATCCGGGCGCCGGCAAGACGCTGGCGCAGAAGATCGCCGACGCCAATCGCGAGCGCGATCCCGGTATCGTCGATCCGTTACAGGAGTTCGAAGAGGAAAAGGATGCGCCGGCAGCGGAGGCCCCGCGCCAGCGCACCCCGCAGGCCGAACAGCCCGCCAAGCCTCGTCCTGCACCGCGCGCCGGGTCGTCCGATTCGGTGGATACGGACGAGATCGTGCGCCAGGCGAAAGCGCAACGGCAGGGCGGGACTGCTCCGGCAATCGGCCGCGGCAAGACCTGCCTGGTCGTCGATGACAGCCGTGTCGTGCGCAAGGTCGCCAGCAAGATCGCCGCTAGCCTTGGCTATCGCGTTGTCGAGGCGGAAAATGGCGAGGAGGGCCTCGCCCGCTGCAAGCAGCACATGCCCGACCTCGTCCTCACCGACTGGCAAATGCCGGTGATGAGCGGCATCGAATTCGTCGGCGAACTGCGCGCCATTCCCACGCACAAGGCACCGACCGTGGTGTTCTGTACGCAGATGAGCCAGGCCTCAGATATTCATGAGGGCATCGCCGCCGGCGCCGACGACTACATCGTCAAGCCGTTCGACGAAGCACAGCTGCGCGCCAAGCTGCTGAAGCTGGAAAGCTCCGGCTAAGCGAAGCCCCGGGCTGGGAGCGCCGCACGGCAATCCCGGTCATCGCCTCTTGTGTTTGTCTGAATCAAACGCCAGATGGCGGCTGATGGATCAGGCGGCCAACATACCAACGCGCACAGACGCGGCCGCATCCCAGCACGTCGATACACACCCCGGTTTGCCCACGCCGCGCCGCTGGTGGGCCATTATCGCAATCAGTTTCGGAACCTCGTTGCTCGTCATTGACGGCTCGATTCCCAATGTCGCCTTGCCGACGATCGCGCGCGAGCTTGGGGTGAGCAATTCGGTCGTCACCAACGTGGTCACCGTTTACCAGCTCGTGCTGGTGATGTTGCTGCTGCCCTTCTCCTCGCTGGGAGACAGGATCGGCCACCGGCGCCTGTATCAATACGGGCAGGGTGTTTTCATGCTGGCATCGGCGCTGTGCCTGTTTGCTGACAGCCTGACCCTCCTCCTATTGTTGCGTGCCTTGCAAGCCATCGGCGCCGGCATGGCGCTGAGCGTATCGGCGGCGATGCTGAGGCAGATATATCCGGCGAAGAGCCTTGGCGCGGGGCTGGGTGTGAATAGCGTGATCGTCGCCTCCTCGGCCGCTCTGGCACCCACGTTGGGCGGCTATATCGTCGGGCACCTTGACTGGCAGTGGGTCTTCGTTGCTGCCGCGCCTCTCGCCATTGTCAGCTTGCTACTGGGGCAAGCCTTGCCTGAACCGGAGCCGCAGGATCGCAAAAACGACTGGCTCGGCTCCGTATGGAGTGCGCTGACCATGCTGCTGGTGATCGGCGGCCTGCAGCTCGGCACCCATGGCTATCCGCCGGTCGGCGTGCTTCTCGCGCTTGCCGGTGTGGTCTCACTGGTCGGACTCGTGCGGAGGGAAAAGGCGAGTCCCGCACCCGTTTTGCCGGTCGATCTACTCTCCAAACCTGTGATTGGCCTGTCCGCATTGGCGGGTATGTCGAGCTTCATCGCCGCTGGATCATTGATGCTTTCACTGCCTTTCCGGCTCGAGGAAGGCATGGGCTACGACCCGCAGACGGTGGGGCTGCTATTGCTGCCTTTCCCGCTCACCATGCTAGTGGTATCCCCGCTTGCGGGCTGGATGAGCGACCGGGTCGCGGCCACCAAGCTGGGCGTCACCGGCATGAGCATCGCCATTATCGGACTGCTGCTGCTCGCCTTCATGCCCGATGATCCGGGCGAGACGGGCATCGCCCTGCGCCTCGCCTTCACCGCACTGGGCTTCGGCCTGTTCTTCGCCCCCAATACACGCCTGCTGATCGGCCGTGCCCCGCGCGACCGGGCGGCGGCGGCAGGCGGCCTCATGTCCACTTCGCGGCTTTTGGGCCAGACGCTGGCGGCGGTGGCGGTCGGCATATTACTCGCGGGCGGTCTCGGCATGGGACCGGTGCCGATGTTTGTATCCTGCGCGCTTGCTGCAGTGGCGGCACTGTGCAGCCTGACGCGATATCAGTTCAGGGCGAGCAAGGCGGGTTAGCGCACCCAGTCCAGCCCCATCTCCTCATAGATTTCGCGCTTTTCGGCCCAGTTTTCCTCGACCTTTACATGCAGGAAGAGGTGGACGGGAACGCCGAGGATTTCGGACAATTCCTTGCGCGCAGCCTCGCCGATTGCCTTGATGCGGCTGCCGCCCTTGCCGAGAACGATCGACTTCTGGCTGTCGCGTGCGATCACGATCTGCTGGCGGATTTCGACGCTGCCATCCTTGCGCTGGGTATAGCTCTCGTGCCGCACGGCTGAGTCGTAAGGCAGTTCGTCATGCAGCTGCTGGTAAAGCTGTTCGCGCGTCACTTCGGCGGCGAGCAACCGCTCTGAAGCGTCCGAGACCTGATCCTCCGGATAATGCCACGGGCCTTCGGGCATCAGGCCTGCCAGGTGATCCTTCAGTTCGGGCACGCCATCGCCGGTGAGGGCGGAAACGAAGAAGACCTCCGAGAAATCGACTTCGCCGGAGAGTTCCTCGGCGAGGGCGAGCAATGGTTCCTTGGCGCTGGCATCGACCTTGTTGAGGACGAGGATCTTGCGTTCGGGCCGGTTCTTCAGCGCCTCGATCAGCGGCATCAGCTCATGCCGGCGCTGCTTCATCGGGTCGACCACCAGCAGCACTGCATCGGCGGCGGTGGTGCCTTCCCATGCCGCGCTCACCATGGCGCGGTCGAGTCGACGCTTGGGCTCGAAAATGCCGGGCGTGTCGACAAGGATGATCTGCGTCTTGCCCTGCAGCGCAATGCCCAGCAGGCGCGCGCGCGTGGTCTGCGCCTTGGAACTGGTGATGGCGACTTTCTGCCCCACCAACTGGTTGACCAGCGTGGACTTGCCCGCATTGGGCGCGCCGATCACCGCGACAAGGCCGCAACTCGTCATATCCGATCTTCCTGAGCTTGACGAAGGATCACCCGAACTTCTCCATGAACAATTTGGCCGCTTCGGCTTCCGCCTCACGCTTGGAGCCGGACGTGGCTTCAACCTCGCCGACATTATGCACGCTAACGCGCACGGTGAAACGCGCGGCGTGGTCAGGCCCCGAGCGGTCCACGACCTTGTATTCAGGCGGGCGACGCTGGTTGCCTGCTGCCCATTCCTGCAGCGCGCTCTTGGGATGCTTGGCGTGGCCGACATGGCCTTCCACCGCATCATTCCACAGCACGCGGATTACGTCGCGCGTGGCATCGAAACCATTGTCAATGAAGCCGGCGCCGAGAAGCGCCTCCATGATATCGCCCAGCACATTGTCGCTGTCATGCGCGCCATCGTCGCGCGCCTGGCGGCCAAGGCGGATATGGTCGGACGCGCCAATTGACCGGGCCACTTCGGCACAGGCTTGCTTGCTGACCAGCGCGTTCAGCCGCTGCGCCAGCTTGCCTTCGCTGCCATTGTTGCGTGCATAGAGCCATTCGGCGATGGCAAGGCCTAGGACGCGGTCGCCGAGGAATTCCAGCCTCTCATAATCGCGCGCATCGCCGGTGGAGCCATGGGTCAGCGCCTCATGCCACAAATCACCTTGTGTGACAGTGAAACCGAGCCCTTCCAGCCAGTCCCTCGATGCCGGATCGAGCTTGGTCATATGCCGCGGAACATCCGGCTCCAGCGTGCGGCGGTAAACCAGGTCCATGGCTTGACCCATTCGGCATTGCCGTCCGTGCTGAAATACATGAGGCTCGCTTTGGCAACGACGTTGTCGACCGGCACCAGGCCGATGCCGCGCCCGGCTTCGGCGGGAAAGCGGCTGTCGAGCGAGTTGTCGCGATTGTCGCCCATCAGGAACAGGTGGCCCTCGGGCACGACCACGGGCGCGGTCACGTCCTGCGGTTCGAGCCCGAAATCGAGGATGTTGTAGGACACGCCATTGGGCAGCGTTTCGCGGAATTGCGGGTAGCGGCAGACGAAAGTGCCATCGTCCTCGCGCGCGGCGAAACGGGCATAGCGGCAGCGGCCATCGGGGCGGATGGGCAGCACGAAATCCTCCACCTGCTCGAAGCCGACCGGCTGTTCGTTGATGTGCAGCACGCCGTTGACCAACTGGATCGTGTCGCCCGGCACGCCGACCACGCGCTTGATATAGTCGCTGCCGTCGATCGGATGCTCGAAGATCACGATGTCGCCGGGATCAGGCGTATCGGCCAGGATGCGGCTTTCAGGCAGCAGCGGGGCGTTGAAGGGCAGCGAGCGGTAGGAATAGCCATAGGGCCATTTGGCGGCGAACAGGTAATCGCCCACCAGCAGGCGCGGCATCATGCTTTCGCTGGGAATATTGAAGCTGGTGAAGAAGAAGCTGCGGAAGATCAGCACGATGATCACCAGCTTCACGCAGAACCACGCGAAGCTGCCGAGGCTTTCCTTGTTCTCTTCCTTCGCCGCCGGCGCGCTTTCAGCCGGCTCGATCTCGCGGATGTTCTCGTTCATGGGCGCGGTCTTGTTGCCGGGGAGGGGCAACGTCAAGAAAAATGCCCATTGCCCCCTTGCTTTGATCGACCAAGCGCATACCCCATGGGGCGAAACCCGAACCATGGAGCATGTCCTTGTCCGATCCGCGCGCGCCCGTCTGGAAGAAGCTGTCCCTGCATCGCGATCCGCCTTTGCTGGAGCTGTTCGCCGATGATCCGCAGCGGGTGGAAAAACTCTCGACAAGGGTGGAGCTGGATGAGGGCGGCATCCTGTTCGACTGGTCGAAGACCCACCTGACCGATCTCTATCTCGACGAGTTCGAGGAGCTGGCCGAGGCGAGCCAGTTCGATGAGATGCGCCGCAAGCTCTTTGCGGGCGAGGTGGTCAATCCCACCGAGGGCCGCGCCGCTGAACATTCCGCCCTGCGCGGCGTGGGCAAGGACAGTTCGGTTGAGGAAGCCGAAGCCCTGCGCGCCCGCATGCAGCTGCTGGTCGAGGCCATTCACGAAGGCGCGCTGGGAGAGGTGAAACACCTGATCCATATCGGCATTGGCGGCAGTGCGCTCGGTCCGGCGCTGGCGGTGGATGCGCTGTCCCGCGACCTTTCGCTGGTGGACGTGCATGTGGTTTCGAACATCGACGGTGTCGCGCTGGAAGCGGCCTTTGCCGCCTGCGATCCGGCGACCACGATGATCGCGGTTGCCTCCAAGACCTTCACCACGATCGAGACCATGACCAATGCGCAAAGCGCGCTGAAATGGCTGGCGCAGAACGGCGTATCCGATCCCTCGGGACGTGTGGTCGCGCTCACAGCCGCGCCGGAAAAGGCGGTGGAATGGGGCGTGGACGAAACGCGCATCCTGCCTTTCTCCGAAAGCGTAGGCGGGCGTTATTCGCTCTGGTCCAGCATCGGCTTTCCCATTGCCGTCGCCATCGGGTGGGAGGATTTCGAGCTGATGCTGCAGGGCGCGGCGACAATGGACGCACATTTCCGCGACACGGAGGGGCGCGACAATGTCTGCCTGCGCGCCGCCTTTGCCGACCAGCTCTACACCCGACTGCGCGGCTGCGAGACGCGCGCAGTGTTCTGCTATGACGAACGCCTTGGCCTGCTGCCTGATTACCTCCAGCAGCTGGAGATGGAATCGAACGGCAAGCGCGTGACTGCCGAGGGAGAACCGGTCGATTTCCCCACCGCTCCGATCACCTGGGGCGGGGTGGGCACCGATGCGCAGCATGCGGTGTTCCAGCTGCTCCACCAGGGCACGCATCTGGTGCCGGTGGATTTCATCGCCAGCATCGCGCCGGGCGACGAGCTTGACCCCGCGCATCACCAGATCCTGCTGACCAATTGCTTCGCGCAAGGCGCGGCGCTGATGGCGGGCGGGAATATGAGCGCGGATGGAAAGGACCCGGCGCGCGCTTTCCCGGGCGATCGCCCCTCGGCCACCATCCTGTGCGACGATCTTGATTCTGAGACTCTGGGTGCGCTTATCGCCTTCCACGAGCACCGCACCTTCGCCAATGCCGTGCTGATGGGCATCAATGCTTTCGATCAGTTCGGCGTGGAGCTGGGCAAGAAGATGGCCAAGGATATCGAGGGCGGCGAGGCGAGCTTCGATGCCAGTACCGAGGCGCTGCTGAAGGCTGCCGGCCTGTCCGAGTAGCCGCCCCGGTCTTCCTACCGGCGTATTTACCTTCTCGCGACGGGCAAATCTTAACCACCAGAGATTAGCCTTTCCCGCTCATTCACCAGAACAATGAGCAGGAATACGGGGGCGCACAGGCCGATGATCAGGACCAAGACCGCGCTCGTCGTGGGCCCTGGCGCTGCCGGGGAAATCGATCTTCCCGATGCGCGTGAGATGCTCGGCCGGACAGTGCAGGCGCTCGATTTCCGCCGCCTCGGCAGCGATCTCGAAACCGACGATATGAAGACGCTGGCGGCGCGGATCGAGGCCTATGCCATCGAGACGAAGGTCAAGCATCACGAGCTGATGGAGGCTGCGGAAAAAGTGCGCACCGCCGCGCGCATTGCCGATTCGATCGACCTCGTGCTCGAACAGCTCGCGCATGACCCGCATGCCAGCTCCGTCATCAAGCTCGCCATTGCGACCTTCACCTTGCAGGCGGAGAGCCGCTGCTCGCTGCAGGCCGAGCCGATGGTGGAGGGTGACTTGCCGTTGCGCGGGAGCGAAAACTGGCTGTTCCAGGTCGGACGGATAATCACCAATGGTGTGCCGCGCGATGAAGCTGCCCGCTGCCTCGAGAACCTGGTGATCGTCAGTTTCAACCGCGACCGCTCGCTCGAACATTTCCTGCCGCATATGATCGGCATGGCTTTCGGCATGACGCTGGTGGAGGCGCGCGAGCTGGTTTCCGAAAGGCTCAACATCACCCACCCGCTGGGCGTTGCTGGCCACCTGCCCTGGGCAACCGGCAAGGGCGGCGTCGAGTGGGGCGAAACCGAACCTTCGGATCTGAAGCAACTGGTCGCGAGCATCGATTCCGCTTCCGAACGCAAGGAGCACAAGGAATATCTGGCGGGCCTGCGCCAGACCATCGCGGCATCGCCGCGCATCGTTTTCCTCGGCTTCGATTTCCATCCGCAAGATGTCGAATTCCTGTTCGACCAGCCTCTTGAGCGCCAGCCCGACGTGTTGGGTACCGCCTGTGCGATGAGCGAGGCGATGGAGGATGCGATCACGCGCATGCTGCAGGATCGCGCGGCTTTGCGCCCCGATCGCCTCGGGCTGCTCGACATGCGCTGTTTCGAGCTGCTGCGCGAATTCAACCTGTTTCTGGAAAGCTGATTAGCACGGCGCGGTAAGCGCTCGCGGTTGGCAAGCGTATGCACTGCCGCCATATGGCGCAGGCATTCCATTGCCACTCATCCAACAGGAACGGGCCAGCTTCATGTCAGACTTCGACTACGACCTCTTCGTAATGGGTGCCGGATCGGGCGGCGTGCGTGCGGCGCGCATCTCCGCCAGCCACGGCGCGAAAGTGGCCGTGGCTGAGGAGCATCGCGTCGGCGGCACCTGCGTGATCCGCGGCTGCGTGCCCAAGAAGATGCTCGTCTACGGCTCCATGTTCGCCGAGGAGCTGGGCCATGCGGAGAATTATGGCTGGGATATCGAGGGCAAGAGCTTCGACTGGAAGCGTTTGCGCGACTTCGTGAACAATGATGTCGACCGGCTCGAGGGACTCTACGAAAAGACGCTCCAGAGCCATGAGGTGGACCTGTTCGCCGAACGCGCCAGCATTGCCGGGCCGAACACGGTGAAGCTCGCCTCGGGACGCGAGGTGACGGCGAAGAAGATCCTGATTGCCGTGGGCGCTTGGCCCGCCATGCCCGATTTCCCCGGAGTGGAGCACTGCATCAGCTCCAACGAGGTCTTCCACCTGGAAGAGAAGCCCAACTGCCTGATGGTGGTCGGCGGCGGCTATATCGCGATGGAATTCGCCGGTATTTTCAATGCGCTGGGTAGCGAAGTGACGGTGGTCAATCGCACCGACCGCATCCTCAGGAGCTACGATGAGCAGATCGTCGACCGCATGCTGCATATCGCCATGGGGCGGGGCATCAACTTCAAGATGCACTCGAAGATTGCGAAGGTCGAGAAGACCGATGATGGATGCCTGCTGGTCGACCTTGGAGACAGCAATCCGCTCCGCGTAAACCAGGTGCTGATCGCCACCGGCCGCAAGCCGAAGACAGACGGGCTGGGGCTTGAGAACGCCGGCGTCGCAATGGACGAGAAAGGCGCGATCAAGGTCGACGAATACAACCGCACGTCATGCCAGAGCATCTATGCCGTGGGTGACGTGACCGACCGTGTGCAGTTGACGCCGGTCGCCATTCGCGAAGGCCATGCCTTTGCCGACACCGTCTTCGGCAACAATCCACGCACGGTGGATTACGATCACATCCCCAGCGCCGTCTTCACCCAGCCACCGCTCGCCGGCGTGGGCCTGACCGAGCGTGACGCCAAGAACCAGTATGGCAATGTGAAGGTCTATTCCTCCGACTTCCGGCCGATGAAGAACATGTTCAACCCGCATGCGGAGCGCGGCCACTACAAGATGATTGTCGATGAGGCTTCGGAGAAGATCCTCGGCATCCACATGATCGGGCCGGAATCGCCGGAAATCCTGCAGGTGGCCGCTGTGGCCGTGAAGGCCGGGCTGACCAAGCAGGCCTTCGATGACACGATGGCGCTGCATCCCAGCATGGCGGAGGAACTGGTGCTGCTGAAGTAGCGCCGCCAAGGCGATGGCCAATCCGCAGCTCTTCACCATCGGCTACCAGCAGGCGACGCAGCCGGGGCTGATCGCCTTGCTGCAGGAGCATGGGATTACACTGCTCGCCGATGTCAGGGCGCGGGCGCAGTCGCGCAAGCCGGGCTTTTCGAAGAGCAACCTTGCTGCCTCATTGGCGGAGGAGGGCATCGCCTATCGCCATTTCCGCGACCTTGGCACGCCGCCGGAGGGCAGGGCGGCTGCACGGCGCGGCGATCGGGAAACCTTGCGCGAAGTCTATTCCGGCCAGCTCGAACTGCCCGAGGCGCTGGCCGCAATGGCTGAGCTGCGCGCACTGGCGCTGGAGCGGGTCACCTGCCTGCTATGCTATTGCCGCGAGGCGGAGAAATGCCACCGCCACCTGCTGGTGGAAGCGGCCTTCGATGATTTCGCGGTGACGGACCTGCAGCCCGCTATCGCCTAATGCGCCTGTAGCTGCTCGCCGAGGAAGGTGGAGACATCGCTTAGCTCTACCTGCTTGTCGACAAATGCCTCTCCGATGTCCCGCAGCAGGATGAAGGGCAGGGTGCCCGCATCCATCTTCTTGTCATGCAGCATATGCGCGGCGAGCGCATCGCCCGAGCAATTGAGGCCCAGCGCGGCAATTTCACTCGGCAGGCCCGCACTTGAGATTGCTGCAGTAACACGTGCGGCATCATCTTGTGAAATATAAGCTTTTCGCGCCGAATAGCGGGCAGAAAGGACCATCCCCAGCGCCACGCCTTCGCCATGCAGCAAGCGGTCGGAAAAGCCCGTCTGCGCCTCCAGCGCATGGCCGAATGTGTGGCCGAGGTTGAGCAGGGCGCGCGTGCCGGTGGTCTCGCGCTCGTCCTCGGCGACGATGCGTGCCTTGGCCTTGACGCTTTCGGTCACGGCATATTCCTGCGCCTCGCGGTCGCCCGCCATCACCTTCGCGCCGTTATCCTCGCACCAGTCGAAGAAGGCGCGATCGCCGAGGATGCCGTATTTGATCACCTCGGCGTAACCGGCCCCTAGCTCACGTTGAGGCAGGGTCGAGAGGGTGTCCAGGTCGGCCAAGACGAGGCTGGGCTGGTGGAAAGCGCCAACAAGGTTCTTGCCCGCACTGGTATTGATCGCGGTCTTCCCGCCAACCGAGCTGTCGACCTGCGCCAGCAAAGTTGTCGGCAGCTGGATGAAGCCGCAGCCGCGTTTCAGGATCGCTGCAGCAAAGCCGGTGAGGTCTCCGATCACGCCGCCGCCCAATGCCAGGATATGATCGCCGCGTTCGACCTCTTCGGCGAGCAGCCAGTCCATCACGCGTTCGAGCACGGCCCAGCTCTTGCTGCCTTCGCCGGGATCGAGGACGAGGAAACGCGGCTCGTGCCCGGCGGCCTCCAGCGATTTCGCCACCGGCTCCTGCCAGTGCTTCGCCACATTGGCATCGGTGATCACCGGCACGCGCTTCTTGCGCAGCAGCGGCCCGCACTGGTTGGCGACGTCGGCCAGCAATCCGCCATCGACGCGCACTTCATAGGAGCGTCCGGCCAGTTCGACGCGGGTTACAGACATTTCTCGAGAGCCTCCAAGATACGGTTCACCGCCGCGCCATGCGGGCCGGCATCGCTCATCACGTGAATTTGCGCCTGGCTGTAGAAAGGCTCACGCTCGGCCTTCATCGCCTCCACCTTCTCGCGCACGTTTCCGCCGCGCAGCAGCGGGCGCTTGTCGTTGCGGCTGACGCGTTCGACCAAAGTATCGACATCGCTGTCGAGCCAGATGGTCAGTGCCTTCTTGCGAATAGCCTCGCGCGTCTCATCCTGCACGAAAGCGCCGCCGCCCGTTGCGATCACCGATTTCCCGCCATCGAGCAGGCGCGCGATCACCCGGCGCTCTCCATCACGGAAATAGGCCTCGCCAAACTGGTCGAAGATTTCCGCAATCTCCATCTGCGCGGCTTCCACGATCGCATCGTCGGCATCGTGGAAGGGCAGCGAAAGCATCTGCGCCAGCTTGCGGCCGATGGTCGATTTGCCCACGCCCATCATCCCCACCAGCACCAATGGCCGGTCGATCCGGGCGGCGATTGCCTTGACCCGTGCATCGTCGGGCCCCTGTCCCGCGGATGGTTGCGCGTTGTTCATTGCCGTTGGGCCTATAATTGCGCTAACCGCCGGTGCAAGTTTGCTGAGCCTGCTATCGACGGGCCGGGATCGAGGAATTGGTGTCGAAACGCCTGATGAGTGTCATGATCGCCCTTGCCGTTCTGGCCGCCGCCGTGCTGGCGCTGGCCTGGTATGATGGCGGGCGAGAGGAGCAGCGACTGATCGTGGAAGAAGTGCAATTGCCGGAGCCGGGTGAATGAAGCGCATGCTGATGCTGGGGGGCGCCGCGCTGGCGCTTTCCTCCTCGCTGGCCATGGCCCAGCCCGAAGACCTGCTGCCTGATATCTTCAATGATCCGCCTCCTGCGGCGCCAGCGCCTACGCCAACCCCCAGGGCGCAGCCGGCCCCGGGACCGGCTCCGGTGGCGCCAGCTCCGGGGGAGACCTCTGCGCCGGTGATACAGCCCCTCCCGGGTGACGCACCCCCGACGCCTGCTATCGCCGATATCGATCTGCCTGCCAATTTCCCTTCGCTGGCTGAGCTTGAGGAGATGGACGAGAGCGAGATCAACGAATTGCTGGGCCTGCGCCCCAAATTCGACGTGCCGCCCATGGCGCGCCGGGCGATGGAGCGCATCGGCGTCATCTCCAGCAGCGAGGGCGGCTTTCCGTCGCGCGCCCTGGCCGGGCAGCCCGCCGCGCTGGTCCGATCGGCTCTCGAAGGAACGCGTGGGCCGCTGGTTTCCCGCTGGGGGCACATCCTGCTGCGCCGCACGCTGGCGAGCCGCATGGACGCGCCAGACGGCATGGACCCGGCCGAATTCGCCGCCCTGCGCGCCGCTCTCCTCAACCGGATGGGCGAGGTGCGCATTGCCCGCTCGCTGGTGCAGGACGTCGATGGCGGCAATTACACGCCCGAGCTGAGCGCAGCGGCCTTCACCGCCTTTGTCGAAACCGGCGACCTGTTGGGTGCATGCCCGATCTCGCGCCTGCATTCCGAGCATCTGGAGAGTGGGGAATGGACCCTGACGCAGGCGATCTGCGATGCTTTCAGCGGTGAAGAACGCGCCGCCGACCGTCGCTTGCAGCGCGCACTGGGCACGGGTGAGGCGGAAGAGATCGATGTGCGCCTGGCGCAGCTTTTCGCCGGCGCCGCCGGTGATGGCGGGCGCGGCGTGACGATCGAGTGGGACGGTGTGGACGAACTCACCCCGTGGCGGCTCGCGATGGCCCGCGCCCTCGGCACCGAATTGCCGGATGCCCTGCGCGCCGATGCGCCTGCGCGCTTCGACCTGTTCGAGGCGACGATCCCGGCCACGCCGCTTCCCCAACGCGTGCAATCCGCCGACCGAGCCGCCGAACGCGGAATCCTGTCCGCGCGGGCGATGGTCGATCTCTATTCGCAACTTTACGCCAGCGACGCGGTGGAGGCGGGTGAGCGTGTTCCCTCCGTGACCCTGCGCGAAGCCTATGTCGCAGAGGACCCGGCCGCGCGGATCGCAGTGATGCGCGGATTGTGGGGCGAGGATGTCAATTACGGCCGCATGGTGCTGACCGCCTATGCCGCCGCGCGCCTTCCCGCCACCGAAGCGCTGGCGGGCGACGCCGGCCCCGTTCTCGCTTCCATGCTCAGCGCTGGTCTCGATGCCAATGCGATGCGCTGGGCCGATGTGGTCGAGGAAGGATCGCTGGGCTGGGCGCTACTTGCACTCGCCAATCCGGCGAGTGGAGCGGTGGATGAAGGCGCTTTCCGGACCTTCGCGTCCGACGATAGCAGCGCCGAATCGCGCAAGACACAGTTCCTGCTGGCAGGGCTTGCCGGGCTGGGCCGGCTCGACAATGCGGTTGTCGGGGAACTGGCTGGTGACCTTGGCATCGATTTCAACCGCCAGACCGCGTGGAGCGAGCGGATCGGACAGGCCGGGCGCTATCGCAACCAGGCGCTGGTGGCGCTGCTGGCGGGTGTCGGCATGCAGGGCGATGGCTGGCACCGGATGACCGCGCGGCACCTCTACCATATCGTCAGCGCGCTCAACGCCGCGGGCCTTTCCGCCGAGGCGCGGATGATCGCGGCGGAGGCAGTGGCGCGGGGTTAGGGCCATCTCCGCGGCAATCGACACTTTCCTTGCCATGCTTGCCGCCGAGCGCGGTGCTGCTGCCAATACGCTCGCTGCCTATCGCCGCGACCTCGAAGGAGCGGAGGAACTGCTGGGCGACCTGCTGACGGCGGATCGGGCGCAGCTGGGTTCGCTGGCCGGGAAGTGGGTGGACCTCGCCCCCTCCAGCGTCGCGCGCAAGAGTTCCGCCTTGCGCCAGTTTTACGGCTTCCTCGTCGATGAAGGGATGCGCCGGGACGATCCGTCGCCTGCTTTACCGCGCCCTGCCGCGCGTCGTCCGCTGCCAAAGATCCTGACGCATGCGCAGGTGGAAGCGCTGTTCGAACGCGTTGAGCTGGAAGCCGAAAGCGGCAGGCCGGAGGCTTTGCGCAACCTCGCCCTCCTCGAATTGCTCTACGGCTCGGGCCTCCGGGCGAGCGAACTGGTCGCGCTACCGCTCTCCGCGGTGCCGCGCGATGCGCCGTTCCTGACCGTCACCGGCAAGGGCTCGCAGCAACGCATGGTTCCCGTGTCGCGCCGGGCGCAGGCGGCAATCGCGCGATGGATGGAAGTGCGCACGGGAGATGCCCCCTTCCTCTTCCCCTCGCGCAAGACGCATCTCAGCCGCATCCGGCTTTACCAGCTGGTGAAGGAGCTTGCGATTCGCGCCGGGCTGGACCCGAAAAAGGTCTCTCCCCACGTGCTGCGCCATGCCTTTGCCACGCATCTGCTGGAGGGCGGGGCGGACCTGCGCGTACTGCAGACACTGCTCGGCCACGCCGATATCGCCACCACGCAGATCTATACGCATGTCGATTCAGCGCGATTGGTTGCACTTGTAAACGAGCGACATCCTCTTGCAGGTCGCGCCCGGTCCGGTTAGCGCGATTGCCATGATTTCCTATCTCGAATTCGAAAAGCCCGTCGCCGCGATCGAAGCAAAGATCGCCGAACTGCGCACCGCCGCCGGTGAAGATGGCGATGTCGACATTTCGCCGGAACTGGCGCGGCTCGAAAAGAAGAGCGCGGAGCTGCTCGCCAGCACCTATGCCTCGCTCTCGCCGTGGCAGAAGACGCAGGTGGCCCGGCACGGCGCGCGCCCGCATTTTCGCGACTACGTCCAGCACATGTTCAGCGACTTCACGCTGCTGGGCGGTGACAGGCTCTACGCCGATGACGAAGCGATCATGGGCGGCCTAGCGACGATCGACGGGCGCAAGGTCATGCTGATCGGGCACGAGAAGGGCTCGGACACCGAAAGCCGCATGCGGCACAATTTCGGCATGGGGAAGCCGGAGGGCTATCGCAAGGCGATCCGCCTGATGGAAATGGCCGACCGCTTCGGCCTGCCGGTGGTGACGCTGGTGGACACGATGGGCGCCTTTCCCGGCATCGAGGCCGAAGAGCGCGGCCAGGCCGAGGCCATTGCCCGCTCGACCGAAGCCTGCCTGGCGCTGGGCGTGCCGATGGTTGCGGCCATTGTGGGCGAGGGCGGCTCAGGTGGCGCAGTGGCGCTGGCGAGCGCCGAGCGCGTGCTGATGTTCGAACATGCAGTCTATTCGGTGATTTCGCCCGAAGGCTGCGCCTCCATCCTCTGGCGCACCGCCGAAAAGGCACCGCAGGCGGCCGAGGCAATGAAGATGACCGCGCAGGACCTGATGGGCCTGGGCGTGATCGATCGGATCGTGCCCGAGCCCGTGGGCGGCGCGCATCGCGATCCCCCGGCAGCGGCTGCCTCTCTGGCACAAGCCATTGGCGAAGAACTGGACGCGCTTGCCGGCAAGGATGCGGATACTTTGCGCGCGATGCGGGAGGAACGCTTCCTGGCGATCGGCGAAGGACTCGCTCGCTAGCGAGGCGGAACGAAAGCCGTTCCAACGAGTTGCTTTCAGAGGGATATCGGGCCAGTCATGGGTTCCGATAATGGTCGTACTGGGAGCCCTTGATGCCTTCTATCCGCAAATCGCAATTCACACGTCTGGCGCTGGCGAGCGCAGCATCGCTGGCCATGGCGGCCTGCGCCACGATACCTGGTGCCAACATCGCCCCGGGCTCTCCCATCACCGCGGCTGAAGCGCAGCAGGGGGCTGAGTATCACCCGCAGTTCATCGCCGAATTCGGTGGCGAGATGAGCGGGCCCTACGCGTCCTATGTCGAGGATGTGGGGCAGGGGATTGCCGTGCAGTCGGGCCTCGCCACTTCACCCGATGCCTTTGATGTGACGTTGCTCAATTCCTCGGTCAACAATGCCTTCGCGGTGCCGGGCGGCTATGTCTATGTCACCCGCCAGCTCGTTGGCCTGATGAACAATGAGGCGGAGCTGGCCGCTGTCCTGGGCCACGAGATTGGCCACGTCGCTGCGCGCCATTCCGCCCGCCGGCAGGCAGCGGCGCAGCGCAACCAGCTGGGTGGCCTCGGCATCGCGATCCTGTCCAGCGTGCTGCTTGGCGACAGCCCGCTAGGCGACACCATCGCGCGCGGTGCGCTGCAGGGCTCGCAGCTGCTGACGCTCAGCTATTCGCGCAACCAGGAGATCGAGGCCGACAATTTGGGCGTGCAGTATCTCACCCGCGCCGGATACGATCCGCGCTCGATGGCAACGCTGCTGCAGAGCCTGGCGGCGCAGAACTCGCTCGATGCGCAGCTGCAGGGCCGCGACAATGCGACGATCCCGGAATGGGCCTCGACCCACCCTGATCCGGCAAGCCGCGTGCAGAACGCGCTGGCGCAGGCCGGCGGCGGCACTGGCGTGGTCAATCGCGAGACCTTCATGCGCCGCATCGATGGCCTGATCTATGGCGACGATCCCGCGCAGGGCATGATCGAGGGAAGCGATTTCATCCACCCCGAATTGCGCCTGCGCTTCACCGCGCCGCAGGGCTTCTACATGGTCAATGGCACGCGTGCGGTATCGGTGAACGGCGATGCCGGGCGTTCGCAGCTGACCACCGGGCCGTTCGACGGCAATCTCGACAGCTATGTCCGCGCGGTCTTCCGCGCACTGGGCGGGGACCAGCAGCAGATCGCCCCTGATTCCGTGCAGCGGGCCAACGTCAACGGCCTTCCCGCCACCTATGGCACTGCCCGCGTGAACAATGGGCAGCAGCAGGTGGACGTGACTGTCTTCGCCTATGACTTCGGCAATGGCCAGGCGTACCACTTCCAGTCGATCACGCCTGCGGGCCAGGCCGGGACTTTCAACGGCATGTATAATTCCATGCGCCGTATCAGTTCGGCAGAGGCCGGGCAGGTAGTTCCGCGCCGGATCGACATCGTCACCGCAGGCCGCAGCGACACGGTTGCCACGCTGGCGCGCCGCATGGCCTATTCCGACGGGCAGGAAGCGCGCTTCCGGGTGCTCAATGGCCTGTTTGGCGATGCCACGGTGGTGCCGGGCCGCGAATACAAGATCGTCGTTCGCGCCAACTGAGCCAGATATGTCAACGCAAAAGGGCGCCGCCAGCAATGGCAGCGCCCTTTTTTCGTGCCCGCCAACTATCCGCTGCGGGCAAAAGAAAAGGGCGGCAGGTTTCCCTGCCGCCCCTGTCTTTTGCTCAGACCCCGTTCGGGGTCACGCCATTAGGTGTTGGCGTTCGAGAGCTGCTCAGACACCTTGTTGAAGGTGGTGTTCAGCTCGTTGCCAACGCCCTGCAGGGCGGTGATGGCAGCAACAGCGATCAGAGCGGCGATCAGGCCATATTCGATGGCGGTCGCGCCTTCTTCGTCGCGCAGCATGTTCTTGAAGAAAGTCATGTCAGTCTCCTGGTTTTCAAGTCTTCGGTACCCGATCCGATCGGTTCCCCGGCTTCGGACACTCGCAGGTCTAAGATCGAAAGATTGATAAAGTCCTAAACTCTATCGAGCGTTCGAAACCGCTGTCTGGACGCGATCCCACATCGCCATTGCCGAATTGCCGAAAGCGGTCATCCCGCCGATCATCGCGATAACGATGAGCGAAGCGATCAGGCCATATTCGATAGCCGTGGCACCCTGTTCGTCCTTGAGCAGGTTGAAAAAGGTCGTTGTGGCAGACATTGAACGCATCCTTTCAAGATCGGATGCTCACTATTTTTGGCCACAATTCCTAACGAAAGGTTGAGAGAGGCTCTTCAAGTGGAAAAAAACCCGACATGGATGCCGGTCGTGGCCCTCGCCCTGCGCGATCAATCCGGCCGCCTGCTGCTGCAGAAAAGGCCTCCGCACAAGCACCATGGCGGGTTATGGGAATTACCCGGCGGAAAGGTAGAAAGTGATGAATTTCCGCGACTTGCGCTGACACGTGAAATTGCGGAAGAACTCGCGATCACGATCGATCCGGCGTCGCTTACGCCCGGCCTTTTGGCCGACGAAGGCGAGTTTGGCGCAACTGTACTGTTTGTTTACGATTGCAGCCGCTGGAGCGGTGAAATTCGTCCGCTGGAGCATCAGGAGTGGGGCTGGTTCACATTTGCCGAGGCGGGCGAACTGCCGCTGGCGCCAATGGATCGCGACCTCATAAAAAGAATGGCGCAATAGCTATTGCCAAGCTTGGCCAGCCCCCCTATGTGGCGCCCTCCAAGCGCGCCCGTAGCTCAGCTGGATAGAGCACCAGACTACGAATCTGGGGGTCAGAGGTTCGAATCCTTTCGGGCGCGCCATTTTACAGGCCGTCTCCGCGAAAGCGGGGGCGGCCTGTAAAGTTTCTGGCCCGGATTCGGTTGCCCGGCCTCCTCTCAACCCACCACCTCTTTTAGTCCATTCGTCGCGGAAATCCGGAACGCGTGCGCGTCCCATCCATTGATTCGCCAAACGCAATCAAAGGAAGAGCCCATGAGCACGACCGATATTTTTGCCCGACTGAAGGAAGACCACGACAGCCATCGCGCGCTGCTCGACAAGCTCGAGGAAACGCATGGCGAGAGCCAGGAGCGCAAGGAGTTGTTCGAGCGCTTCACGCTGGAAGCGAAGAGCCATGCAGCCGCCGAGGAGCAGGCGCTCTATTCAACGATGATGCGCAAGCCCCCGACCACGGACGAGACGCGCCACTCCGTCGCCGAGCATCACGAGATCGAGGAAATGCTCAACGACCTTGCCGCCACCGACATGTCCTCTGGCGCCTGGCTGACCAAGTTCAAGCAGCTCAAGCACGATTACCTGCACCATATCGATGAAGAGGAAGAGGACCACTTCCCCGATTTCGAGAACGAGCTTACGAATGAGGACGAGCAGCACATGCGCGAGGTCTTCGATCGCCGGAAGAAGGCGGAAAAGGCCGATGCCAAGGTGACGCCGGAAAAGATGGAAGACGCCAAGGAATAGGTATTTGCCGACGAGCGACAACTCGGCACAGCGTAACAGGACGGACACCGGGCTCGACCCCTCATCGGTCGAGCCCGGTGTCTGGCGTTATGCGAAGGCCACGCGCGCCACGCTGGTGGTGGATGGCGAGAACTATTTCGAGCTGATCCAGCAGGCGATGCTCAAGGCGCGGCAGCGAATCCTGCTGATCGGGTGGGATTTCGATACGCGCATCCACCTCTCCAAGGGGCGGCGCTGGTGGGAGAAGGGCTGGCGCAAGCATTACCCCCGCCGGTTGGGCAGCTTCATATACTGGCTGGCGCGCCATCGCGACGGGCTGGAAATCCGCATCCTCAAATGGAGTTACGGTGTCATCAAGTTCGCCGGCCGCGGCAGCATGATGATGGATCTCATGCGCTGGTGGCCGATTCGCCGGATCGACTTCAAATTCGACACCGCGCATCCGGTCGGATGTTGTCACCACCAGAAGATCGTGGTGATCGACGATCGCTTTGCCGTGTGCGGCGGCATCGACATGACCACGCGGCGCTGGGACACGCGCGATCACCTGGAAGACGACAATCGTCGGCGGCAGCCGAGCGGGAAGCCCTATGGGCCATGGCACGATGTAACCATGGTGATGGAGGGCGATGTCGCCTCCGCGCTGGGCGAGTTGGGCAGGGCGCGCTGGCGGCGGGCGGGCGGGAAGGCGCTCTCCGTACCGGAGCAATCACCCGATACGGCCTGGCCCGATGGGCTGGTCGCGCATTTCGAGAATGTCGAGATCGGCATTGCCCGGACGATGGCGGAATATGGCGACGATCCCAAGATCGACGAGATCGAGCAGCTCTTCACCCGCCAGATCGCCGGAGCGCAGCGCTTTATCTATGCCGAAAGCCAGTATTTCGCCTCTCGCGCCATATGCGAGGCTCTGGCGAAACGGCTGACCGAACCTGATCCGCCGGAAATCGTGGTCGTGCATCCGGAAGAGGCGGACGGCTATCTCGAACAGGTGGCCATGGGCCCGGCCCGCGCGCGGCTCGTCGCCGCCATTCGCGAGCTGGACCAGAACGAGAAATTCCACCTCTACGTACCCTATACCGGTGAAACGCCGGTCTATGTCCATGCCAAGCTGATGATCGTCGACGATCGAATCCTCCGCGTCGGCTCGGCCAATTTCAACAACCGCTCGATGGGCCTCGACAGCGAGTGCGACGTGTTCATCGATTGCAACCGGCCGGGCAACGGCCATGCGGAAGAGCAGATCCGCAAGCTGCGAATATCCCTGCTGGCCGAACACTGCGCGATCGGGGAACTCGAATGCGAGACCATGCTGCGCGAAGCCGGATCGATGGCAGCGATGATCGCCCGGCTCGAAGGCGGGCGGCGCTGCCAGCTGCGTGCGTTACATCCACCCGAACCCACCGAACTTGAAGCCGAACTGGCCGATCGCCAGATGCTCGATCCCGAGGATCCCGACGACCTGTTCGAGATAATGCCGCGCAAACGTGGCCTTTTTCGTCCGGGCAGCCTATTGGCGAGGGCCAGGGCAAGATTGACAAGGAAACGACAAGGCAAATGAGCTGCGATATTGACGGGCAGGACGGCAAAATCCCGGTTCCCGAGGATGTCCAGGACGCGATCCGCACGCTGATCCGCTGGTCGGGCGACAACCCTGATCGCGAAGGCCTGGTGGACACGCCGGCCCGCGTGGCGCGCGCGTGGAAGGAATATTGCCAGGGCTATGACGAGGATCCGAGCCACCACCTCAGCCGCGTGTTCGAGGAAGTGGGCGGCTATGACGAGATCGTGCTGCTGAAGGATATCCCCTTCCAGAGCCATTGCGAACACCACATGGCCCCGATCATCGGCAAGGCGGCGATCGCCTATCTGCCGAATGACCATGTCGTCGGAATTTCCAAGCTGGCGCGCGTGCTGCACGGCTATGCCCGTCGCCTGCAGATCCAGGAGCGGCTGACCGCCGAAGTTGCGGAGTGCATCTGGAAACATCTGGAACCGCGCGGCGTGGCTGTCGTTATCGAGGCAAGCCATGCCTGCATGACCGCGCGCGGTGTGCGTACGCCGGGCGTCAACATGGTCACAAGCCGGGTGATGGGCCTGTTCCGCAGCGATTCAAAGAGCCGTGAGGAAGTCCTCAAGCTGATGGGCTATTGAGCCGGCATGCGGCCATCGAACTGTTTGAAAGGTAGGAAATGACGGCACTTCACGTGCGCGGCGGACAGAAGCTGCAGGGAAAAATCGATCCATCAGCAAACAAGAATGCGGTTCTGCCGATCTTGTGTGCCACTTTGCTCAGCAATGCGCCGATCACCCTGCGCAACGTGCCCGAAATTACCGATGTCCAGCGCATCCATGATTTCTTCCAGGAGCTGGGCAGCACGGTGAAATGGGACAAGGCGGCCCAGGTACTGGAGATCGACCACTCCACGATTTCGATGAGCGCCCGCGCCACGCTGCCGCAGGCAATGCGTGCCAGTATCATGATGATTCCCGGCCTGCTGTGGCGTCTGGGCGAGGCGCGGCTCGAGCATGAGGTGAAGGGCTGCACGCTGGGCGCGCGCGAGATCGACCCGCATGTCGCCGTGTTCAAGGCCTTCGGGGCCGATGCGTCCACCGAGGGCAAGAACATCGTCTTCCGTAATCGCGGCAAGGTTCCGGGCACGCGCATGTGGCTCGAATATGCCAGCGTCACCACCACCGAAAACTTCATCATCTCCGCCCTGTGCGCCACCGGGACCAGCGAGATCGTCAACGCCGCCTGCGAGCCGCATGTGCAGGAAATGTGCACCTTCCTCGAGCTGATGGGCGCGAAGATTCGCGGCAAGGGCACCTCCACGGTGAAGGTCGAAGGTGCGACCGAACTGGGCGGGGCGGACTACACCTTCGTGGAGGATTTCCACGAGGTTGCCACCTTCCTCGCGCTGGCGGCCGTTACCGGCGGCGACATCTCGGTGCGCAATTCGCAGCCCGAAATGTTCATGCTGATCGATCGCACTTTCGAGAAATTCGGTGCGCATGTGGAACACGCCAACGGCTTCTCGCGCCTTAACGCGCCGGACGAGCTGGTGGTGCAGCAGAACTTCACCAGCCACATCACCACGAAGGTTGAGGCTGCTCCGTGGCCCTATATCCCGGCCGACCTGCTGCCGATCTTCATCGCGCTAGGCGTGAAAGCCAAGGGCCAGACGATGTTCTGGAACAAGGTCTACGAAGGCGGCCTCACCTGGCATACCGAGCTGTCGCTGTTCGGCGCGCATACCTTGCTGTGCGATCCGCACCGGCTAATCACCTTCGGGGGCAACCACCTCGTGCCGGGGACGGTGACCAGCCCCTATATCATCCGCGTTGCCATCGCCTTGCTGATGGTCGCGGCTTCTATCGACGGCGAATCGACCATCCTCGATGCCGACCCGATCCGCCGTGCACATCCCAACTTCGTGCCCAATATCGACAGCCTGGGCGTGAACGTGAAGTGGGCAGACTGAGCAGATTCGCTTTACGAGTGTGGTAGCGCTATCATCCCTGCTCCTTGGAGGAGGGGATCATGCGCTTTGCATTTGTTGCCGCAGCTGTGGCTTGGGGATTTTCGTCGCCACTGGCGGCCGAACCGGTGGGCCAGTTCGATGACCATGCTGATATCGGGGAACCGTCGCACGAAGGCGCGGTGACCCTCGATGGCGAAAGCTATCGCATCACCGGCGGCGGGGCGAATATCTGGGGCGAGGCGGACGTCTTCCATTATGCCTGGACGCAGCGCTCGGGCGATCTGCACATCTCTGCTGATATCGCCTTCGAAGGCGAGGGCGGCGACCCGCATCGCAAGGCAGGGGTGATGATCCGCCAGAACCTCACGCCGGCCTCTCCCTATGCCGATGTGATGGTGCATGGTGACGGGCTGGTGGCGCTGCAATATCGCGAAGTGCAGGACGGGCCGACGCGGCAGATCACCTCTGCCGGACCGCATCGCGGGGCCGTGCGGCTCGAGCGAGAAGGCGACTTCGTCTATTTCTCGGTCGAGGGTGAGGACGGCGCGCTGGAACATGCCGGCGGCAGCTTCCGTATTCCCTTCCAGGCGCCATACCTGGTCGGCCTCGCCGTCTCCGCGCATGACGATGCGGTGAGTGAAACTGCGATGTTTTCCGACGTCACGCTGGACGTCCCGCAACTCGCCTATGTGCCCGACACCGGCTACGCGGCGCAGGTCGAGGCGACGCTCGAGTTGATGGAAGTGGGCGGCGCACAATCGCGCCGCGTGATCCGCCATTTCGATGGCAAGATCGAGGCGCCCAACTGGTCGCTCGATGGCGAAACGCTCTATTATAATTCGGGCGGTCGGATCTATGCGATCCCCGTCGGTGGCGGCGAGTCCGTCGAGATCGATACCGGGCGGCATGTCGACAACAATAACGACCACGGCCTCTCGCCCGATGGCACGCAAATGGTCATTTCCGACCAGATCGAGCCGGACAATCTCAGCAGAATCCATATCGTGACGCTCGACGGTACGCAGCCGGTGAGAGAAATCGTCAACGATCCCGATGCGCGCAGCTACTGGCATGGCTGGTCGCCTGACGGGCAGACGCTCGCCTATGTCCGCGTGGGCGCGAATGACGACAGCTACGACATCTGGGCCGCCGATGTGGACACGCGGGAGATATCGCCGCTGGTGGTGGCGCCGGGCGTCGATGACGGGCCGGAATATTCACCCGATGGACGGCACCTCTATTTCAACTCCACTCGCTCAGGCGCGATGGCACTGTGGCGCGCCGATGCCGATGGCAGCAATCCGGTGCAGCTGACGCATGACCCGGCGCGGCGCGACTGGTTCCCGCATATCTCGCCCGATGGGCGCTGGATCGCCTACATCTCCTTCGGCGAGGATATCGCGCTCACCGACCATCCGCCCAACCGAGAGGATGTGCAACTGCGCCTTCTGCCGACCGATGGCAGCGCGGAGCCGGTGATCCTGACGCGGCTGTTCGGCGGGCAGGGGACGATCAACGTGCCCAGCTGGTCACCTGACAGTAGCCGGATCGCCTTCGTCAGCTATCGCCTCAAACGCTAAGGGCGCGCCGCGCGGGTTTTCCGCGGGCGCGCCATCGCAAATTTCCGAAGCTCTCGGGCTTACAGCTGGCCGAGCATATGCTCCGCGCTTGAAACCTTGAACTGGCCGGGCTCTTCCACGTTGAGCTCGGTCACCACGCCATTGTCCACGATCATGGAATAGCGCTGGCCGCGCGTGCCCATGCCGAAGCCGCTGCCGTCCATCGTCAGGCCCACGGCTTGGGCGAAATCGCCATTGCCGTCTGCCAGCATGGTGATGTCGGACGAGCCGGAAGCATCGTTCCATGCGCCCATCACGAAGGCGTCGTTCACCGCGGTGCAGGCAATCTCGTCCACGCCTTTTGCCTTCAGCTCGGCCGCCTTTTCGACATAGCCGGGCAGGTGCTTGGCGGAGCAAGTGGGGGTGAAGGCACCGGGCACGGAGAACAGCGCCACCTTCTTGCCGGCGAAGAAATCGCCGCTCTGTACCTTGTCCGGCCCGTCCGCCGTGGCTTTCACCAGCGCTACGTCGGGCAGCTTGTCACCTTTGGAAATCGTCATGTGGGATAATCCTCCTGTCCCCCGTCCGACCTCACAGATAGGCGAGCCGCCGCAATGTGCAACCGAAAGGGCGGGGTTGTTACGCGGCGCGCACCTCATTATGTGCTGTTCCCGCAAAACGCGTTGCATGGAGCCCCGGCGACGCTTCACCCAACAGAGAGTCAGGAGAAGTGACCGTGGCCACTGCCGCTGCCGAAAAAGACTATATCGTCAAGGATATCAGCCTCGCCGAATATGGCCGGGACGAGATTGCCATTGCCGAAACCGAAATGCCGGGCCTGATGGCCACGCGCGAGGAATATGGTGCCTCGCAGCCGCTGAAGGGCGCGCGCATCACCGGATCGCTGCACATGACGATCCAGACCGCCGTGCTGATCGAAACGCTGGTGGCGCTGGGCGCCGAAGTGCGCTGGGCGACCTGCAACATCTTCTCGACGCAGGATCATGCCGCCGCCGCCATTGCCGACCAGGGCATCCCCGTCTTCGCGATCAAGGGCGAGAGCCTGGCCGAATATTGGGACTATGTCGGCAAGATCTTCGATTGGGGCGATGACACCACTGCCAACATCATTCTCGATGATGGCGGCGATGCAACCATGTTCGCCCTTTGGGGTGCGCGGATCGAAGCTGGCGAAACCATGCCCGAGCCGCAGAACGCCGAAGAAATCGAGATGCAGCGTGCGCTGAAGGAATTCATCAAGCGCAAGCCCGGCTACCTCACCGAGAGTGTGAAGAACATCAAGGGCGTCTCCGAAGAGACGACCACCGGTGTCCACCGCCTGTACTCGCTCGCCAAGGCCGGCAAGCTGCCTTTCCCCGCGATCAACGTGAACGACAGTGTGACCAAGTCGAAGTTCGACAACCTCTACGGCTGCAAGGAATCGCTGGTCGACGCCATCCGCCGCGCCACCGACACCATGCTCGCCGGCAAGGTCGCCTGCGTCGCCGGCTTCGGCGATGTGGGCAAGGGCTCTGCGGATTCGCTGCGCAATGGCGGCGCCCGCGTGATGGTGACCGAAATCGACCCGATCTGCGCGCTGCAGGCGGCGATGGAAGGCTATGAAGTCGTCACCATGGAAGAAGCGGTGAAGCGCTGCGACATCTTCTGCACCACCACCGGCAATGAAGACGTCATCACCGCAGAGCACATGAAGGCGATGAAGCCGATGAGCATCGTCTGCAATATCGGCCACTTCGACTCAGAGATCCAGATTTCCGCCCTCGACAATTACGACTGGAAGGAAATCAAGCCGGGTACGGACATCGTTACCTTCCCCGATGGCAAGCAGATCATCATCCTTGCCAAGGGTCGCCTGGTGAACCTGGGCTGCGCCACCGGCCATCCCAGCTTCGTGATGAGCTGTTCCTTCACCAACCAGGTGCTGGCGCAGATCGAGCTGTTCAATAATCCCGGGCAGTATGAGAACGACGTCTATGTCCTGCCCAAGCACCTGGACGAGAAGGTGGCGGCGCTGCATCTCGACAAGCTGGGCGTGAAGCTCACCAAGCTGAGCCAGAAGCAGGCGGATTACATCGGCGTTCCGGTGGAAGGGCCGTTCAAGCCCGAGCATTATCGCTACTGATACGCGTAACTGCGTGAAAACCGGCGGGCGGGGCTCCACATTCGTGGAGTCTCGCCCGTCTGCCATTGCATCGCCGCCCCCCCGGCAATAGCTGTCACATCATGGAACTCTCCCCATCAGCCATGGCGCTTGTCGGCCTGCTCCTCGCAGGCTGGACCTTCGGCGCCGTGTGGGTGGTGATCGCCGCGCAAAAACGCGCAAGACAGGCGCGGGCGGCGCGCTCGGCGGCAAGGCGCCTTGGGCGCATGATCGACGACTCCCCGGCCATTCCCATGCTTGTGCGCGGCGATGGGCGGATCGAGGGGCCGGAGAGGCTGGCAGCGTGGCTTGGGCTGTCCCGCATGCCGGGCTTCGTCAGCGAGCTCAACTCAGGCGATGCCGGGCTGATCGAGGAAGATCTCGAGCAATTGCGCGAGGCGATCCGGCGGACGCAGAAGACCGCAGCACCTTTCCGCATGGTCATCACTCCGCGCGGCTCCACCAAGAGCCTCGCCCTGCGCGGACAGCAGGCCGATCCTGCCGTCGCTCCTCCCGGATCCGCGCTGATCTGGTGGTTCGACTTCTCCGAAAGCCAGGGAGAACTCTCCCGCCTGCGTGCCGAAACTGCGCGGGCCCGCAACGATTTCGCCGCGCTTGTCGGACTTATCGAGGCCGCGCCCATGCCGATGTGGTTCCGCGGACCCGACATGAAACTGCGCCTCGTGAACAGCGCCTATGTCGATGCGGTCGAGGCCGAGGATGCGGCGACGGCGGTCGAAGAACAGGTCGAGCTGATCGAGCCGGTGGACGGCCTTTCGGCTGCGCAAGTGGCCAAGCAATCGCGCGACAAGGACCTGCCGGTGGAACGCATCGTGCAGGCCACCATCGGCAATCAGCGCCGCACCTTGCGGGTCAGCGACCTGCCGCTGGGCGAGGAGGGCGTGGCCGGTTACGCCATCGATATCGAGGAAATGGAAGAGCAGGCTCGTGCCCTGCGCGCCTTCCGCGAAGCGCAACGCTCCATGCTCGACCAGCTCTCTGTCGGTGTGGCGCAGTTCGATGCCGACCAGCGCCTGGCCTTCGCCAACCAGCCTTTCCAGCGCATCTTCGCCCTGCCTGCGGCGGCGCAACTCGACCCGCCCGATTTCGACCGCTTCCTCGACATGGCGCGCGACAAGGCGCGCCTGCCCGAAGTACGCGACTTTCCCGAATGGCGCGCCGAATTGCGCGGATGGTTCCTGCGCGATGCACCGCAGGAGGATGGCTGGACGCTGTCGGACGGCACGCATTTGCGTATCGTCGCGCAGCCCATGCCGGACGGATCGCTGGTGATGGTGGCCGAGGACCGCTCCGAACAGCTGGCGCTTTCAGCGATGCGCGACACGCTGCTGCGCACCCGGACCGCCACGTTCGACAGCCTGTTCGAATCGCTCGCCGTCTTTTCGCCCGATGGCCGTATGCAATTGTGGAACCGGCGCTTCCCGCAGGTCTGGGGCATCGACGAGGAATTCATGGACGAGCATCCGCATGTCGACGGCCTTCTCGATCGTATCCAGCAAGTGCTCGCACGCCCCGGCCAGCGCGCCGCGATCGGGGAGGTTGTGCGCTCCGCCACGCTCGATCGCAAACAACGCGGCGGACGGGTGCAGCTCGCCGACGGACGCACGCTGGAATTCGCCGGCGTACCGCTGCCCGATGGCAATGGGCTGCTGACCGTTCTCGACGTCACCGATTCCACCAAGGCCGAAGCCGCGCTGCGCGAACGCAATACAGCGCTGGAGGAAGCCGATGCGGTGAAGACGCGCTTCCTCGCCAACATGTCCTACGAATTCCGTACGCCGCTAACCTCGATCGGTGGTTTTGCCGAGCTGCTGCAGTCGGGCGTGGCGGGCGAGCTGTCGGAACGCGGCAAGGAATATGTCAGCGCCATTGTCGCCAGCGTGGAGCGGCTGACCGCGCAGATCGAAAGCGTGCTCGACCTGACGCAGAGCGAAGCGGGCCTGTTGCCTATCGCCACCGAGGAGGTGGACCTGCTCTCCTTCGTCACCACCGTGGTGCGCGAGCGCGAGGAGGCAATCGAGGCGAAGGATGTGACGGTCGACCTGCGCGGCGACAAGAGCGCAGGCCATGTGATGGCGGACCGCCGCCAGCTGAGCCGCGCTATCGGTAACATCCTCGACAATGCGATTGCTGCCGTGCCCGAGAAGGACGGTCGCATCCTTGTGATGCTGCAGCGGCGCACCAACAGCGTGCGCGTTGTGATTTCCGACAATGGCCCGGGCATGCAGCCGGGCGAGCTGGCCCGCGCGCTCGATGGCTATGGCTTGTCGGGCGATGGCAGCGGCACGGAAAAGCGCGGGCTGGGCCTGCCTTTGGCGCGCCAGCTGATCGAGGCGCATGGCGGCAGGCTGGATATCCAGTCCGAAAAGGGCGCGGGCACCACCGCGACCGTTATCCTGCCGTGATCGTCGACCTGCCGGACCTCGCGGCGATGGAAGCCTTCGGCGTGCGGATCGCGAAGCAACTCCGCGCGGGTGACGTCGTGGCGCTTACCGGCGGGCTGGGGGCGGGCAAGACCACGCTCTCTCGGGCCATTTTGGCGTCGCTCGGCCATGCGGGCGAAGTCCCGTCGCCGACCTTCACGATCATCGAGACCTATGATCCGCCTTCCGTCCGCTTGCCCGTGGTGCATGCGGATTTCTACCGCCTGGAAGACCCAAGCGAGGTGGAGGAGATCGGGCTCGACGATTATCGCGAGGGCGCGGTGCTGCTGGCCGAATGGCCCGACCATGCCGGCGGCTTCGCGCATGAGGCGGGCTGCCTTTCCATCGCGCTGGAAATCTGTGGTGAAGGGCGCAAGGCGATTGTCGAATGCGGGACCGATTGGCTAGGGCGGGAACCATGAGCGCAGAGCTGCCCGCGGGCGTCGAATCATTCCTGGAACAGGCCGGTTGGGGCGATGCGGATATCGTGCCGCTGCCCGGTGATGCCAGCTTCCGCCGCTATTTCCGCATCCATCGTGGTGACGAAACGGCCCTGCTGATGGACGCACCGCCCCCGCATGAGGATCCGCGGCCCTTCCTGCATGTCGGCCATTGGTTGATCGAACACGGCCACCATGCTCCCGCCATTCATGCTGAGGATGCCGCACGCGGCCTCGTGCTCATCGAGGATTTCGGCACGGACCGCATGCGTGATTGGCTGGACGAGAACCCGCAGGCAGAGGAAGCGACCTATGTCAGGGCGATCGATACGCTGGTGGAGCTGCACAAGTCGCCGCCGGGACCGTTCGAGCCCTATGACATGCCCACCTATCTGCGCGAGACGCGGCTGTTCACCGAATGGTTCTGCCCCGCCGCCGGTATGGAAGTGGACGAGGCGGGACACGATGCCGCCTGGGAAGAGGCGCTGACGCCCCTGCTGGATCGCCAGCAACCGGGTGTCACCGTGCTGCGGGACTATCATGCAGAGAACATCATGCTGCTGCCCGGGGGCGGGCAGGGCCTGATCGATTTCCAGGACGCGCTGATCGGCCACCCGGCCTATGACGTCGTCTCCCTGCTGCAGGATGCCCGTCGTGACGTCACGCCTGCGCTCGAAGCGGCTATGCTGGAGCACTATAAGGCCGCGACCGGGGTGGGCGATGAATTCGCCGCCGACTACGCGTTGCTGGGCGCGCAGCGGAACGCCAAGATCGTCGGCATCTTCACGAGGCTTTGGAAGCGTGACGCCAAGCCGCGCTACCTCTCCATGATCCCGCGCGTATGGGAAGCGCTGGAGCGCGACCTTGCCCATCCCGCGCTTGCCCCCGTGGCGTCATGGTTTGATGCCAATGTTCCGGCCGAATGGCGCGAGAGACGCGGTGGAGGCTTGGGATGAGCGCATCCGGGGAGAGGAAGCTGGCGTCGGACACGGCGATGGTGATGGCCGCCGGCCTCGGCAAGCGCATGCGCCCGCTCACCGCCACACAGCCGAAGCCGATGGTGCGCATCGCCGGCAAGCCGCTGATCGACCATGCGCTCGATCGCCTGGCCGAAGCCGGCATCGCCCGCGCGGTGGTCAATGTCCACTACCTCGCCGATGCGCTGGAAGCCCATGTGAGAGAGCGCAAGGCTCCCGAGATCGTGATTTCGGACGAGCGAACCTTGCTGCTGGAAACCGGCGGCGGCCTGGTGAAGGCGCAGGGCCAGCTCCCCGATCCCTTCTTTTGCCTCAATTCGGATAATCTGTGGCTCGACGGGCCGAAGAACGCTTTCGCCGATCTGTCCGCCATGTGGGATGCTTCGCGCATGGATGCGCTGCTTCTGCTGGTGCCGCACAAGGGCGCGAGCAATTTTGCCGGCAAGGGCGACTTCCACATGGATGCGCTGGGCCGCCTGCGCCGCCGCCGTTCTGGCCGGATCGCGCCCTACATCTTCACCGGTATCCAGCTCGTCTCCAAGCGCCTGCTGCGCGATGCGCCCGAGGGGCCGTTTTCTACGAACATCCTGTGGGATCGCGCAATCGAGGAAGAGCGGCTGTTCGGCTGCGCCTTCACCGGACGCTGGTTCGAAGTCGGCACGCCGCAAGCCATCGTTCCGACAGAGCTGGCGCTGCGCGAAGCCTGATGGCGGGCGCGCGGCCGGAGATATATTCCATCGCCGCGCATCGCGGCTTTGCCGATGCGCTGGTGGCGGGCTTGGTCCCGCGCTATTCGGAAGCCCACTTCGGCCTTGCCCGCACCACGCTGATCCTGCCCAGCGCGCGCGCCATGCGCACGATGGGGGAGGCCTTCATCCGTCATTTCGGCGAGCACGGGCAGCAGGGCCTGCTGATGCCGCGCATGGCGGTGGTGGGCGACCTTGATCTCGATGAAACGCTCGGCCCGCTGCTCGACAGCCTCGGCGCCGCGCTCGACGTGCCGCCCGCCGCCGATCCGACCTATCGCTGGCTGCGCCTTGCGGAACTGATCCGCAAGCACCGGGGCGACGGTGCGCCGGGAGAGGCGGGCCTGCTGCGCCTCGCTTTCACCATGGGGCAGGTGATGGACCGGCTGCTGGTGGAGGATATCGCTCCCGAGCAGCTGGTGAAGAAGGAAGTGCTCGACCTGCTGCCGGAGGTGTCGACCCACTGGATCCATGGGCTCAAGCTGTTCATGGCGGTGCAGGATGACTGGCTGGAGGAATTGCAGGAACGCGGCGAGGTCGATGCGGCGACCAGGCGAAACCTGCTGTTCGACGCGGCGGCACAGCGGCTGCGCGAGAATCCGCCCGCGACGCCGATCATCGCCGCCGGTGTCACCAGCGCCGCGCCCGCCTTGGCGCGCTTGCTGCGGGTGATTGCCGACCTGCCGCAAGGTGCGGTGGTACTCCCCGATCTCGACCTGTCGATGTCGCAGGAAGTGTGGGACGAGTTGGGAGAGGCCGACGGGCAGGGCGCGGAAACGCCCTTTGCGCGCGACGACGCGCTGACCCATCCGCAATATCATTTGAAGCTGCTGCTCAACCGCATGGGCGTCGCCCGTGCCGAGGTGGAGCCATGGCACCGCGCGGGACTGGGCAAGGGCCCGCCGGAGCGCAGCCATGCGATTTCCAGCCTGTTCCTGCCGCCCGAAGCGAGCAAGGCCTGGGCTGAACTGCCTTCCGAGAAACGCCGCCTCGCCGGTGTGCGGATGATGGAATGCGCGCATCCGGAGGAGGAGGCGCAGGCGATCGCCTTGCTGGTGCGGCAGGCGCTGGAGGAACCGGGCAAGCGCGTGGCGGTGATCACCCCCGATCGCGGGCTGGCGGGCCGGGTGGTGCAGCATTTGAAACGCTGGAATATCGAGGCGGACGACACAGCTGGCCGGCCGCTGGCGCAGACCCCGGCGGGCCGCGTGCTGCTGCTGCTGGCGGAGGTCGCGGCGGACCAGGCCTCACCGGTGGAGCTGGTGGCGCTGCTCGAACATCCGCTGGTCCGACGTGGTGAGCAGCGCGAGGCCTGGCTCAAGGCCGCCCGCGCGCTTGAACTGCGGCTGCGCGGCCCGCGTCCCGAACCGGGGCTGGAACCCCTGCGCGCGCTGGCCGTCGCCGCGGGCCATGGCGACTGGTGGCAGGAGGTCGAGACGATACTCGGCCCGCTGATGCTGCCGCCGGAGCAAAAGCTCGGCCTCGCCGAGGCGCTCGACTTGCTGGCCACTGCGGGCGAGGCCCTGTGCGGCGAGGACCTGTGGTCGCAGGAAGACGGCCGCACGCTGGCGCGCATGGTCGAGAACCTGCGCCTCCATGCGCGCGCCACCGAAACACGGCTCGCGGTCGAGGAACTGCCCGGTGTTCTGCGCGATGCAATGGACCGGGAGGCGGTGCGCCCTCCCTATGGCGGCCATCCGCGCATCGCCCTTTACGGCCTGCTCGAAAGCCGCATGACCCGCGCCGACCTCGTGATTTGCGCCGGGCTCAACGAAGGGACCTGGCCTGCCACGCCTGCTGCGGATCCGGTGCTGGCACCTGCCATCCTGCGCGTGCTGGGCGTGCCGGGAGCGGACTTCCGCATCGGCCTTGCCGCGCATGACCTTGCAGGAGCCCTGGGTGCGCCCGAAGTCGTGCTCAGCCGGGCGCAGCGCGACGCGGGCGGCCCCGTGATCGCCTCGCGCTTCTGGCTGCGCGTGCAGGCGCTGCTCGGGCGCGATCTGCTGCCGCGCTATATGGATGGCGAGATCGTGTCGATGGCGCAGGCGGTGGATGAGGGGGAGAGCCTGCCCGCCCATCCGCGCCCCGATCCCAAGCCAACAGCGGCACAGCGGCGCGAAAACCTCAGCGTTACCGCGCTCGACCGGCTGCGCAGCGATCCCTACCAGTTCTACGCGCAGAAGATCCTCAAGCTGCGTGAGCTCGACCTGCTCGATGCCGAACCCTCGCCCGCATGGCAGGGCACGCTCGCCCATGCGATCCTCGAACAATGGCACCAGGGCACCGGGACGCTCGAGGAGCTGGCGGAGCATCACTTGCACGAAATGCGCGCCCACCCGCTGATGCGGGCGCTGTGGCGGCCGCGGCTGATGAAGGCGCTCGAATGGATCAAGGCGCAGATCGAGGCCGATCCCGCACGCGTTCCCGTGGCGTGGGAGGTGGAGGGCGAGGTCACTTTCAAGGGCGTGACAATCACCGGCAAGGCCGACCGGATCGACCTGCTGCCCGACCGCAGCCTCGCCATTGTCGATTACAAGACCGGCTCTCCGCCATCAGGCAGGGAGGTGGAGGCGGGCTTTGCCATGCAGCTGGGTACGCTGGGCCTGATGGCGACGGAAGGCGCGTTCGGCGATGTGCGCGGCAAGCCTGCGGTGTTCGAATACTGGTCGCTAGGGAAGAGCGATACGAGCGAAACGGGCTTCGGTTATATCAAGACGCCGCTGAAAATCGGCAACAAGCGCACCGGGATCGCAGCGGACAAGTTCCTGCCCGAAGCACAGCGCTTCCTCACCGATGCCATCGACCGTTGGATCCTCGGCGAGGAAGGCTTCACCGCAAGGCTCAACCCGGCGGCCAAGGTCTATGCCGAATACGACCATCTGATGCGGCTCGACGAGTGGATGGGCCGCGAGGACGGCGACGCATGAGCGGCCGCGTCTTCTCCCTCAGCCGTCCGCAGGAACAGGCGGTCGATCCGCGCGACAGCGTGTGGCTCTCCGCCTCTGCGGGTACGGGCAAGACGCAGGTCCTTTCCGCCCGTGTGCTGCGCCTGCTGTTGCAGGAGGATGTGCGACCCGAACAGATACTCTGCCTCACTTTCACCAAGGCGGGCGCGGCGGAAATGGCGACGCGCGTCAGCGCCGTGCTCGCCAACTGGGTGCGGATGAAGGACACCGACCTTGCGGCCGACCTGATCGCCATCGGCGCGGACAACGATCCGGCCACGCGCCAGCGGGCGCGCACGCTCTTTGCCAGCGTGCTCGATTGCCCCGGTGGCGGCCTCAGGATCGATACCATCCACGCCTTTGCGCAATGGCTGCTTTCCGCCTTTCCGGTGGAGGCCGGGATCGAGCCGGGCACGCAGCCGATGGAGGACCGCGACCGCGAGATCCTCGCCCATCGCGTACTGGCGGACATGCTGGTGGAATGGGAGCGGGACGGCGATGCGGAGGCTATCGGTGCGCTCGAAATGCTCTCCGTCCGCATGGGTCCCGAAGGCGCGCGCCAATGGCTGATGCGCTGCGCCAATGCGCGCGAGGCATGGTTTGGCCCCTCGGCATGGCAACCGCCGATGCGCGAGCGGGTGGAGCGTCTGCTGGGCATTGGCGCGGGCGAAACGGTGGAGGACGTGGTCGCATGGTGCGCGGACGACACCTTCGACACCGCCGCTTTGCGCCGCGTGCATGATGCCTATGCCAGCTGGAACACCAAGAACGGCAACAAGTATCTCGCACCCATCGAGCAATGGCTTGCCGCCTCGCCGGAAGATCGCCTTGCCGGATGCGCCACGCTGGCGAGCACGCTGTTCAACGACAAGGGCGAGCTGAAGTATCAGAATTCGCTCCTCAAGCAGGACCCCGATATCGCCACCGTGGGGGAAGACCTGCTCGCCTCACTGCAAGTGATCGCCGCGAAGAAGGCGCTGTTCGACCTCGCGGACCTCGTCACGCCGGCTCTTGCCATCGGGCGGCGCTATGCGCTGGCTTGGGACGAGGCGAAGCGGCGCGAGGGGCTGGTCGATTTCGACGACCTTATCCGGCAGGCGGCCCTGCTGCTGGCCGACCGCGATATGGGCGAGTGGATCCGCTACAAGCTCGACCGGCGGATCGACCATGTGCTGATCGACGAGGCGCAGGACACCAACGAAGCGCAATGGTCGATCGTCGATGCGCTGACCGACGATTTCTTCACCGGCCTCGGCCAGCGGGGCGAGAAGCTGCGCACCATATTCGTGGTCGGCGACTACAAGCAGGCGATCTTCCGCTTCCAGGGAACCAGCCCGGAGAATTTCGCCGCGGCCAAGGCGCGCTACAAGGAATTGCTCGCCCAGCGTGAGGCCAATGCCATCACCATGCGCGCCAATATCGAGGCGCGGCCATTGCAGGAGATCGATCTCGACCGCTCCTATCGCACCGCGCAGGACGTGCTCGATTTCGTCGACGATGCGATTCACGCGATCGGCTCCGAACAGCTTGGGCTGAAGGAGACCGCGGAGGAGCATGTCGGCGACCGCGACCGGCCCGGCCTCGTCACGCTGTGGAACCCGGTTCTCGCCATCCCCGAGGATGCGGAAGAGGATGCCGATCCGGAAGGCCCCGAAAGCTGGATCTCCGCGCCTGAGCGGCGGATGGCGGACAAGATCGCGCGGCAGGTAAAGCAGTGGATGCATGATGGCTTCCCGCTGGTGAAGGGCGGCCATCGCAATGCCGGGCCGGGCGATGTGATGGTGCTGGTGAGGAAGCGCCGCGACCTTGCCGGGTTGATTGTCGCGCGGCTGCATGCGGCAGGCGTGCCGGTGGCGGGTGTCGACCGTTTGCGCCTCGGAGCGCCGCTGGCGGTGAAGGACTTGATGGCGGCGCTGCGCTTTGCCGCGCAACCGGCGGACGGCCTGAGCCTCGCCGCGCTGCTCGTCTCGCCGATCTTCGGTTGGAGCCAGCAGGACTTGCTCGACCACGGTTACCGCAAGGGCCGGATCAGCCTGTGGGATCATCTGCGCAAGTCGGACCATCCGCTGGTTGTCGAAACCCTTGCGATGCTGCGCGACCTGCTCGCCATTGCCGATTTCGAGCCGCCGCAAGCGCTGATCCACTGGATGCTGGTGGGCAAGTGGCAGGCGCGGCGCAAGCTGACCACGAGGCTGGGGAGCGAAGCGAACGATCCGATCGACGAGCTGCTCAATGCCGCGCTCTCCTACGCCGCCAGCCACACGCCATCCTTGCAGGGCTTCATCCACTGGTTCGATGCGGGCGAGGGCGAGCTGAAGCGCGATGCGGCGGAGGCGGGTGAGCTGGTGCGGGTGATGACCGTGCACGGTTCCAAGGGATTGCAGGCGCCCATCGTCATCCTGGCCGATGCGGCGGGCAATCCGCATACGTCCAGGACGCAGGGGCTGGAGCTGGAAGAGCAGCTTCCGGGCGGTGGCGGAAAGGCGATCCCGCTGCCCGATCTGCGCAAGGAGGAGAAGGCTGGCGCCATCCTCGAAGCCGAGGAGCAGGCCAAGGCCGAGGAAATGGCCGAACATTGGAGGCTGCTCTATGTCGCCATGACCCGCGCGGAGGAGGCGCTGTTTATCGGCGGCGCACTGGGCCAGCGCGAGAAAGCGCCCAACGAGGATAGCTGGCACGCGCGGCTTGCACCCCTGTTCGATGACGGTGCGCTGGACGATCCGATCTGGGGCGCACGGATGGAGCGGGGGGAGCGAGCGCCTGCGGTTCCTTCCGCCAAGGCCGAGAAGGACGCCGAGCGCCTCGAATTGCCCAAATGGGCGCGCACCCCCATTGGCCCCGAACCGCGCCCGCCGCGTCCGCTCGCGCCATCGGCTGCAGGTGAGGAGCAGGGCGCCGATCCGCCTCTGCCGCCCGAGATCGCCGCCACCGCCGCAAGGCGCGGCGTACTGATGCACAGCCTGCTCGAACGCCTACCTGATATTCCCGCTCAAGAACGCGCGGAGAAGGGCACGGCCTGGCTGGAACGCATGGCGGGCGAGTTCGACCCGCTGCAGCGCATGGAAATGCTCGGCAAGGCGCTGGCCGTGCTCGAAAGCCCGCAATGGGCGGAGCTGTTCGGTCCCGATGCGCTGGCCGAAGTGCCGCTCGCCGCGACGGTCGCAGGCCAGGTGATCGCCGGCACTGCCGACCGGCTGCTGGTCACCGAAAGCCGCGTGCTCGTCGCCGATTTCAAGACCGCGCGGCGGCCGCCTTCCTCGCTGGAAGACATGCCCGCCGCCACGATCCGCCAGATGGGTGCCTATGTCGCGGCGCTGGAGGTGATCTTTCCCGGCCGCGAAATCGGCGCGGCGGTGCTCTACACCCAGACCCCGCAGCTCATCGAAATTCCGGGGGATATCCTCGCGGCGAACAAACCGCGCTTGGCAGGGGTGCAGTAATGCTTTTGACAAGGATCATTGCCGAATTCGCGCGCAATCCTAAATTGGCGGCAACTCAGTTTCAGGAGAATATGTGATGGCCACCAAGACCGTTACCGATGCCAGCTTCAAGTCCGATGTCCTCGAAAGCGACAAGCCGGTCGTGATCGACTTCTGGGCCGACTGGTGCGGCCCCTGCAAGATGGTCGCCCCGGCGCTGGAGGAAATCAGCGAGGAACTGGCCGACAAGGTGACCATCGCGAAGATGGACATCATGGAGAACCCGGAAATCCCCGGTTCGCTGGGAGTCCAGTCGATCCCCTATTTCGTCGTCTACAAGAATGGCGAGAAGGTTGCCGAGCAGTTGGGCGCTGCTCCCAAGAGCGCGCTCAAGGGCTGGATCGAAAGCGTTATCTAACCGTCCATCGCATCGAGCCGCTTCGCCATGTCCTCCCACAGGGCTGGCGAGGCGGCTCCGATGAGGCCGGAATAGGGATCGTCGTCCACGCGATAGGGAGATCCGTCTGGCCGCGCGGCCTTGCCGCCAGCCTCGTTCAGCCACAACACGCCCGCCGCATGGTCCCATGCCAGCGTGCGTTCGAACAGCGAGACGTCGTTTTCGCCGAGGCCGAGCCGCGGATATTGTTCCGCCGCGCAATAGGGCACGTCGACCAGCCGGTAATGCGGGGCGATATGCTCCATCACACGGTCGCGCTTGCCCATATCCATGAACAGCAGGGAGATGGCCGCGACGGGGGAGGCTTCTCCGGTGGCGCGCGCATCCACTTTCTCGCCATTGACGAAAGCGCCCTTGCCGCGATGGGCGGTGCATAGCCGCCCAGATAGGCAGTCATAGATCCACCCTGTGTGCGCCTCGCCGCCCGAAGCCATGGCAAGGAGGATGCCGAAAGGCGGCTTGCCGGTGGCGAAATTGCGCGTGCCGTCAATCGGATCGACGATCCAGCAATCGCCGGACAGGCGATCCAGCACGCTCTTGTCCGCATGCGCCGCCTCTTCGCCCACGATGGGCAGGCCGGGGATGATCTTTGCCAGGCCCTCGGAAAGCATCTCCTCGCTCTCGCGATCGGCAACGGTGACGGGGTCATTGCCGCCCTTGTCCTCGACATCGCCATCCTTGAGGTTCTGGAACCGCTTAAGAATGACCTTCTCGGTCACTTCGCGCATCAGTTCCTCGACCGCAGCGTGAAAGGCCATGATATCGCTCACGAGCGGTAGTCCGCGTTGATCGCAATGTAGCCATGCGTGAGGTCACAGGTCCACACGGTCGCTCGCCCATCACCCAGGCCGATATCGACGGTAATGTCGATCTCCTGTCCCTGGAGGTGCTTCGCCACCGGCGCTTCGTCATAATCGGGGAGGGGCAAGCCGCTTTTCGCCGCCCAGATGCCGCCGAATGCGATGGAAAGCTTGTCCCGGTCCGCCGGTTCGCCCGCCTTGCCCACGGCCATGACCACGCGGCCCCAATTGGCATCGCCGCCCGCGATGGCTGTCTTCACCAGCGGGGAGTTGGCGATGGACAGGCCGATGCGGCGCGCGCTGTCATCGCTGGTCGCGCCTTGTACAGCCACCGAAATGAACTTCTGCGCACCTTCGCCATCGCGGACGACGAGGTGGGCCAGCTGGCGGCAAATATCCTCCATCGCGGCCATGAAGGCGTCCGCGCCCGGGCTGTCGCTTGAAGCGAGCGGCGCATTGCCCGCCTTGCCCGTGGCGAAGGCTAGCACCGTGTCGCTGGTCGAGGTGTCGCTATCCACGGTGATGCAGGAATAGGTCCGCTCATTCGCGGCGGAAAGGCATTGCTGAAGGAAGCCAGGCTCCACCGCCGCATCGGTGAAGATATAGCCGAGCATGGTCGCCATATCGGGCGCGATCATGCCGCTGCCCTTGATGATTCCGTTCAACGTCACGCGCGTGTCACCGATCATGGCGGACACCGTCGCGCCCTTGGCAAAAGTGTCTGTTGTTCCGATAGTTATCGCCGCATCTTCCCATGAGCAGGGAGGTCCAGACAGGGCATTCGCGACGCCCTCGCGCGCCTTGTCCTTGGGCAGCGGCACGCCGATCACGCCGGTGGAGGAGACGAGCACGTCCGCAGGCTCACAGCCCAGATGCCCGGCCACTTGCGCCATGATCTGCTCCACCGCCTCGCGACCGCGATAGCCGGTGAAGGCGTTGGAATTGCCCGCATTCACCACCAATGCACGCGCTTTGCCGCGCTTCACCTGCTCGCGGCCCATCTCAACTTCGGTCGAGCAACAGACATTCTTGGTAAATACGCCGGCAAGGACTGTTCCGTCCGCCAACTCCGCATAGGTCAGGTCGCAGCGATCCCAGTTCTTGTAGCGGGCCCGCGCCACGCGCAGGGTCACGCCCGCAATATCGGGCATGGCGGGAAAGGGCAGGGCGAGGGGAGAAGGTAGCAAATCCATGGGGAGGCGCATAAGCCCAAGCTAAGCGCGTTACAATCGGCTCCGAGACAGTTTGGCAATGTCGTGGTCAGCTTTTTGCGATATAAGAGAAGCCTATGTTTCGCGTGATCCTCGCACTGGCGTTGGGCCTGACAGGCTTGGCCTTTATTGCCCCTCCCGCTCTGGCTGAGGAAGCGGGTGCGGAGCAGAAATGTGGTCCGGCCAACTTTGATCGAGACGCCGAAAAGGCAGTTTGCATTAAAGTATCGGTCAACCTGGAAGGCCGTGCCACCGATTGCGAAGTGGCCATTTCGAGCGGTGATTCTGCCTTTGATCAGCAGAGCTGCGAAATGGCAGAGCAACGCGGACGCTGGCGGCCCGCGCTCGACAGCTCGGGACAGCCTGAGTTGCAGGACGCTTATCTGTGGCTTTCGGCGGGGTTGGATGGTGACCCAATGGCGCACCCGAAACAGCCTGCCATTCCGTATCGCTACCCGGCCCGCGCGCGGCGAAACGGCGAAGAGGGCGATGTCGGGATTGAGGCGACGGTTGGCCTTGATGGCCGGGTTCGCAGATGTGTTGTGACGCAATCGAGCGGTTCCGCGATCTTGGATGACGCCAGCTGTGCGCAGATGACTCGCTATGGGCGCTTCATTGTGCCGCTTGATGAAGCGGGTAATCCTACCGAGCAGACTTTCAGCCAGATCCTGCGCTGGCGTTTGTCCGAAGTGCCCACCGCGACTGGCGAAAACTCACCCGCGGTTCAGCCTTAATTGTGGACGTATTCGTCCTTTGCCACTACATCGCGCCCTGATGCTTCGCCAATTGCTGACCCTGCTGGCCGTTCTGTCCGGGCTCACCGCCACGGTGGCCCCGGCGCATGCGCTGGATGCAGGCGTCCAGGTGGTGGAAGTGGCGCAGGACAGCATCGGCTGCCAGCCGCCGCTGGCTATCCTCGCCGAAGCGACGCCCAGCGCTTTTCACAAGGAAAGCGATGCGCAGCAGGTGCCTTGTCCGCGTCCGCTGCAGCGCGTGGTTGCGCCGGCGATCGTGCTGAAGGCGGACCGCGCGCGCGAATAGGCGCGTCGGCCATCTCCATAACACGCTGATTTCAACGGCTTGTGCGAAGGCACGGTCGTACCCTCCATATTTCTGACAGGATATTCGCCCATGTGGCAGACAATCGCCAAATCGGTCTTCGGATCGGCCAACGACCGCTATGTTCGCTCGCTCGACAAAATCGTTGCCCGTATCAACGCGCTTGAAACGCAGCTGGAGGACTTCTCCGATGACGAGCTGAAGGCGCAGACCGCAAAGTTCCGCCTGAAGCTGGAAGAGGGCGCCACGCTCGACGACCTGCTGCCCGAAGCCTTCGCCACCGTGCGCGAGGCATCGCGGCGTGTCCTTGGCATGCGCCATTTCGATGTGCAGATGGTGGGCGGCATCACGCTCCACCGCGGTGAGATTGCGGAGATGAAGACGGGTGAGGGCAAGACGCTGGTCGCCACCCTCGCCACCTATCTCAACGCGATCGAGGGGAAGGGCGTCCACGTTGTGACCGTGAACGACTATCTCGCCCGCCGCGACGCCGAATGGATGGGCCAGCTGCATAAGTGGCTGGGCCTGACCGTGGGCGTGATCGTGCCCAATCTGCCCGAACATGCCCGGCGTGAGGCCTATGCCGCCGACATCACCTACGGCACGAACAACGAATTCGGCTTCGATTACCTGCGCGACAATATGAAGGACAGTCGCGCCAAGATGGTGCAGCGGCCCTTCAACTTCGCCATCGTCGACGAGGTGGACTCGATCCTGATCGACGAGGCACGCACCCCGCTGATCATCTCCGGCCCGACAGAGGACAAGTCCGAGCTCTATGTGGCGCTCGACAAGATCGTGAAGGGCCTTGAGGAAGAGTTCTACGAGAAGGACGAGAAGGCGCGGAACATCCAGCTGACCGAGGATGGCGTGGAAGAGGTGGAAAAGCGCCTCATCGCCGCCGGCCTGCTGGAAAGCGACAATCTCTACGATATCGAGAACACGCAGGTGGTCCACCACCTCGACCAGGCGCTGCGCGCGGTGGTGATGTTCAAGAAGGACACCGACTACATCGTCAAGGATGACAAGGTCGTCATCATCGACGAGTTCACCGGCCGCATGATGGACGGCCGCCGCTGGTCGAACGGCCTGCACCAGGCGGTCGAGGCGAAGGAGGGCGTGGAGATCCAGCCCGAGAACCAGACCATGGCCTCGATCACCTTCCAGAACTATTTCCGCATGTATCCCAAGCTGTCCGGCATGACCGGCACAGCCTCCACCGAAGCCTCGGAATTCTGGGACATCTACAAGCTCAACGTCGTCGAAATTCCCACCAATGTGCCGGTGCGGCGGATCGACGAGGAGGACGAGTTCTACAAGAACACGCAGGACAAGTTCCTCGCCATCGCCAAGGCGATCAAGGAGAAGAACGAGCTGGGCCAGCCCGTGCTGGTGGGCACGGTGTCGATCGAGAAGTCAGAGCTGCTCAGCCAGTTCCTCGACAAGGAAGGCGTGAAGCACAACGTGCTCAACGCCCGCATGCATGAGCAGGAAGCGCATATCGTGGCGCAGGCCGGCCGCATCGGTGCGGTGACCATCGCCACCAACATGGCCGGCCGCGGGACCGACATCCAGCTGGGCGGCAATGTCGAATTCCGCACAGATGACGAGCTGGGCCTGATGGAAGACGGTCCGGAGAAGGACGCCGCCATCGCCCGCATCAAGGCCGAAGTGGCTGAGGAACGGCAGAAGGTACTGGATGCCGGCGGTCTGTTCGTGCTCGGCACCGAGCGCCATGAAAGCCGCCGCATCGACAACCAGCTGCGCGGCCGTTCCGGCCGTCAGGGCGACCCCGGCCTCTCGCGCTTCTACCTCTGCCTGGAGGATGACCTGCTGCGCATCTTCGGTCCGGACACGCTCTTCGCCAAGATGATGAACTCCAACCTGGAGGATGGCGAGGCGATCGGCTCCAAGTGGCTGTCGAAAGCCATCGAGACCGCGCAGAAGAAGGTCGAGGCGCGCAATTACGAAATGCGCAAGCAGGTCGTCCAGTACGACGACGTGATGAATGACCAGCGCAAGGTCATCTACGAACAGCGCGCCGAGATCATGGACTCCGAGACCGTCGATGACGTCGTGGAGGACATGCGCCAGGATGCGATCAACGCCATCGTCGCCACAGCTTGCCCGCCGGGTTCTTACCCTGAGCAGTGGGACGTCGAGGGTCTGAAGACCAAGGTCGAGGATGTGCTGGGCATGACCCCGCCGATCGACAACTGGCTGGAAGAGGATGCGGTCGAACCCGAGATGATCGAGGAACGGCTGCAGGACCTCGCCAAGCAGCGCCTGGAAGACCGCACCAGGGATTTCGAGGAGCCGATGTGGCGCCGGGCGGAAAAGGGCATCCTGCTCCAGCAGCTCGACCATCACTGGAAGGAGCATCTCGCCACGCTGGATGCGCTGCGCCAGGTGGTGTTCCTGCGCGCCTATGCGCAGAAGCAGCCGCTCAACGAATACAAGCAGGAAGCTTTCGGCCTGTTCGAGATGATGCTCGAATCGATCCGCGAGAGCGTGACCAAGATCCTGCTCACCGCAGACTTCCGTGCCGCCGCACCGCCGCCTCCGCGCGAGCTGCCCCAGCTGCCCGAATTCATGACCGGCCATATCGACCCGCTGACCGGCGAGGACAATTCCAATGACGGTGACGGTTCGGCGCAGCGCCCGGCCCTGTTCGGTGCACTGGCGGGTTCGGTGATGGCACAGGCGAGCCCCGGCGGCGCGAACCGCGAGGATCCCTATGCCGGCAAGGTCACCAACCGCAACGCGCCGTGCCCCTGCGGTTCGGGCAACAAGTACAAGCACTGCCACGGGGCGGTGTAAGCCAAGGAATAGATCGTCATTGCGAGGAGGTACGAACTCGTTCGGGCCGACGCGGCAATCCAGGGCGGGTCTGCGCGACGCCCTGGCTCGCTTTGCTACGCTCGCGATGACGGTTGAGGGAGACTTGCCCCAATCCTAACGATCGTTATTGTCTTTCCTCGGAAGGGGAGAGAGCGATGCAGATCACAAGGCTGGACCTGCCGCGGCGCTCGGTAGGCGAAGGGCCCGTCTGGGACGTGGCCGAACAGGCGCTCTATTACATCGATATCCTCGAAAAGAAGGTGCTGCGCTGGCATCCGGAGAGCGGCGCGCATCGCGAGTGGGTCGTGCCCGACATGATCGGGTCCATGGCCTTGCGCGAGGGCGGCGGGGCGATCGTTGCCCTGGTGGACGGTATCCATGCGCTGGACTTGGACAGCGGAGAGGTCACGCCGCTGGCGCTGCTGGAACCGGCCAATCCCGCGATCCAGCTCGCTGACGGCAAGGTGGACCGCAAGGGACGCTTCATCTTCGGCACCAGCCATCGCAAGGCGGCGGAACCGGCGGGCGGGCTGTTCTCGCTCGATCACGGGAAGATCACCCAGCTCGATAGCGGGCTGACGCTCGGCAATGGCCCCTGCTGGTCGCCCGACGACAAGGTGCTCTACCACGCCGACAGCATGGCGCATGTGATCTACGCCTATGACTATGACCTCGCGACCGGAGAGACCTCCAACCGCCGCGAGTTCTTCAACACCAGCGCCTATGGCCCCATCCCCGACGGAGCGACGGTGGACACGGACGGCAACCTCTGGACCGCGATCTGCGAAGGTGGGGTGGTCCTGTGCCTGTCGCCTGAAGGCATGGTGCTGCGCGAGATTGAAATGCCGACCAAGCTGCCCGCGAGCTGCATGTTCTTCGGCCCCGATCTCGACCGGCTATTCGTGCCCAGTATCGACCCGACCTTCCTCGGGCGCGAGCCGGGCGAGGGCGACGGGTGGAACTATGTGATCGACGGACTTGGCGTCACCGGCCTGCGGGAGCCGCGCTATCATGGATAAGCGCCTACCCCCGCTGCTGGTCGCGGTGTTCATCAATATCGCGGGTTTCAGCCTGATCCTGCCGCTGCTGCCCTTCTACGGGCAGGTCTTCGGCGCGCAACCTTTCGAGATCGGCCTGCTCTTCGCCGCCTACAGCTTCGGCAATGTCTTCGGCGAGATCTATTGGGGTCGCCAGTCGGATCGCTGGGGCAGGCGCAAAGTGTTGGTGGTGACGACTTTCATCGCCGGCCTCTCCTACATCGCTTTCGCCTATGCGCCGACCTTGTGGGCCGCGATCGGCATTCGCGTGTTCAGCGGCTTTTTCTCGGGCACGCTGAGTGTGTGCCAGGGGTTCATCGCCGATGTTTCTGCGCCGGAGAGGCGCGCCAAGACCATGGGCTATTTCGGCGCGGCCTTCTCGCTCGGCATCGCATTCGGTCCGGTGCTCGGCGGCGTGTTCGCGGGTGACGAGGTGGCGGCGGAGAGCTTCCGCCTGCCGATCTTCCTAGCCGGCTGCCTGTCGGTCCTCGCCAGCCTGTGGTGCATGGCGGTGCTGCGCGATGCCGTGGAGCCGAGCGGTAAGGGACGGCCCCTGCCGAAATATTCGGAGGCGTTCGCTTTCGTGAGTTCGGAACCGCTGCTGGCGCGGCTGTTCGTCATCTCCTTCTTCGGCATCGCCGCCTTCGCCTCGATGGAGGCGGTTTACGGCTTGTGGAGCGAAGCGAATTTCGGGTGGAGTGCGAACGATCTCGGCTTTGCCTTCCTCGCCATTGGTGGGGGCGGACTGTTCGCCCAGCTGGTGCTGATCGGCCCGCTGGTCGCCCGTTTCGGGGAGGCGCGGGTGATCGTCATGGGCCTCGCCCTGTTGGCTCTCTCCATGCTGCTGCAACCGGTGATCCGCCTGCCGATATCAGGTGTGTTGCTGATGGGCGTGCTGATGACGGGGCACAGCCTCGCTTTCCCCTCCGCAGGCGCGCTGCTCAGCCGCAATACACCGCCGGAGAGGCAGGGAAGCACGATGGGGCTGCTGATGGCCTCCAACGCCGTGGGCCGCATAATCGCGCCGCCCATCTTCGGATGGATCTATGCGCTCAACATGGATGCGCCCTGGTTCGCGGGGGCGGCAATGATCGCGCTGGTGGTGCTGGTGGCCTTCCAGGCGGTAGGCTTGCTTGATCGGCAACGGGCAGCAGCCGATACAAATTGAGGCTTGCCCATGCGCGCCAGTGCGATAGCCTCCTTTCAATCCAAGGGAGGATCGACCCATGAAGCGCGCCTTTTCGATTGCTATCGCCGCCGCCCTGCTAGCCACCGGCTCCATCGCCCATGCCGACCATCACGCCGGAGCATCTGCAGCGATTGCCGCTGCCGTCGCCGATGATCGCCGACCCGAGGTCGACACCGCGCGCGATCCGCTGCGCAAGCCGGCCGAGATTGTCGCCTTCGCGGGCGTCGAACCCGGCATGAGCATTGCCGAAATCGCCCCCGGCGGCGGCTATTTCACCCGCATCCTGGCTGAAAGCGTGGGTCCGGATGGCAAGATCTATGCCCTGATGCCCGCCTTCTTCGCCAACCGTCCCGGCGGCCTCGACGGGATCAACGCGCTGGCCGAGGAATATGGCAATATCGAAGTGGTGGTGATCGACTATGCCGACACCGTCCTGCCCGAGCCGGTGGACCTCGTCTGGACCACGGAAAATTATCACGACCTCGCCAATGGCGATATCGCAGTGGTGAACAACTGGGTGGCGGGTTCGCTGAAGCCCGATGGCATTTTCTTCGTGGAGGACCACTCGGCGCCCGGCACCGGCACCGAAGCCACCAACACCATCCACCGGATCGACCCGATGGCGGTGATCGCGCAGGTGACCGAAGCTGGGCTGGTGCTCGAAGCGACGAGCGACCTGCTCGCCAATCCGGACGACCCGCGCGACATCTCGCCGCGCGAAGTGCAGCCGACCAGCGAGAAATTCGCGCTGCGTTTCAGGAAGCCGGAGTAGCGCCTACTCGCCCACGGGCACGCGCTTGGCGTAATCCTCTGTGCGGAACCAGCGGTTGAGGAGATCCTCGAGTCGCACCAGTTCGGGTGTGCAATTGTCGAGACTGGCGGGATCGACGTCGTTCTCCAGCGCATCGGTCACCGCATTGCGATATTCGAACAGGTCAACATCGCCCGCCTGCGCGGCAAGGTGCTGCTTGGCTTCCAGCACCGTGTCGATGCGCTGCTGGGCTTGGCCCTCGTCTATTGTGCCCTTGCGCAGGTCCTTGATCGTCTCGCAGACATAGCTCTCGCAGGTCCACGGGCGATGTTCGTAGATCTGGCAGACCTTGTCGCACAGGCGCGGGCAGGGCTGGTTGAAGCTGAACTCGCCATCGTCATATTCGTGGACTTCGATGCCCAGCGTGCGCATGCGCTCGGGCTCGTCATCCTCCAGGACGACGCGGCCGAACATGGTGTTGTCGCAGCACATGCCGCAGGCAACGCACAGGGCGCTTTCGGCGGGATGGCTATCGGCGGTCATGGAAAAGTGGCTCCCCGAGTTGGATTCGAACCAACGACCAAGTGATTAACAGTCACCTACTCTACCGCTGAGCTATCGGGGAGCAGCCCGATGGGCAGGTGAGGGCCTATATGGGCGCGGATTCGCTTTGGCAACCCCGCAATTCAAGGCTTTTTGCATGGGCTGTGAAAAAGCGGTTTTCAGACCACGAATTGCTCGGCCACGATCCGATCGTCCAGCGCATGGCCGGGATCGAACAGCAGCGTCATTTCCATGTCGCGGGCAATCTCCACGCGCACTTCGGCAACGTCGCGATATTCCTTCTGGTCGGCCACCACGGCGACCGGGCGCTTGGCGGGCTCGCGGATGCGGAAGCACACCTTGCTGCGATCGGGCAGGATCGCCCCGCGCCAGCGACGCGGGCGGAATGGACTGATCGGCGTGAGCGCCAGCATCTGCGAATCGAGCGGCAGGATCGGCCCGTGGGCTGAGAGGTTGTAGGCGGTGGAGCCGACCGGCGTTGCCAGCAGCACGCCGTCGCCCGCCAGTTCGGGAATGCGGACCTTGCCGTTGACGCTGATTTCGATCTTGGCGGTCTGGCGCGTTTCACGCAGCAGGCTCACCTCGTTGATCGCGCAGGAGGTGTGGACGCCGCCATCCTGGTCAACCGCCTCCATACGCAGTGGACAGACGCTGAGCGGCTTGGCCTTGGCGATCCGCTTCAACAGGCCGTTGCAGCCGCGATAGCGGTTCATCAGGAAGCCGACCGTGCCGAGGTTCAGCCCATAAGCGGGCAGGATGCGGTTATCGTCGAGCATCTGGTGCAGCGAATCGAGCATATGCCCGTCGCCGCCAACCACCACGACGGCGGAAGCTTCCTCCATCGGCACCCATTTGACGCATTGCTGGAGCTCCGCCGCAGCCTCCCGCGCGCGGTCGGTGGGGGAGACAAGCAGCGCCAACCGGTCGAGGTCCACCCCCGATCCGTTACCGTTGGAATTCTCGTTTCCAGCCCCGCTCATGGCGCGCGACACTAATGCCCCCGTCCCGATTTGCAACGCGTGTTGCGCGGCGGATGACGCAAGCGCCCTGCCGCGCCATCTGCCGGTCATGTCCGCATCATTCAGCAATCCTTCCAATCACATCAACTGCCGCCGCCGCGCCGACCGCCGCGTCAGTACGCATCCGCTTGCGGCCGAACTTGCACAGGCAGTTGCGCAAGGCGCGATCGAGCTGCGGTTCCAGCCACAATTTGACTGCGAGACGGGGCAGGTCCGTGGTGTCGAGGCGCTGGCACGCTGGTCACACCCGCAGCAGGGCGAGATAAATGGCGAGGAACTGTTCTGTATCGCCGGAGGAGCGGGCCTCTCCCACGATCTCTCGCTCCACGTGCTCAATCGCGCGCTGGTGGAGGCGAGCCACTGGCCCGAACGGAGCAGGCTCTCGGTCAATATCACGGCGGAGGATCTTGCGGCTTCCGGCTTCCTCGATTCGGTGGCGCAGGCGCTGGCGGATAGTGGCATCGCGCCCGAGCGGCTGACGCTTGAGATTACCGAACAGGCGCTGGTGCACGATCTCGAAGGATCGGCCGAACGGCTACACAAGTTGGTGGAACTGGGCGTGTGCATCGCGCTCGACGATTTCGGCGCGGGCTTCTGCAACTTCCGTTACTTGAAGAAGCTGCCGCTGCAATATCTCAAGCTCGACCGGTCGATGGTGGAGGATATTGCCCGCGATGTGCGCGACCTCGAAATCCTGCGCGGGATCATCGCCATGGCGAGCGCGCTGGACCTGGCGGTGATTGCGGAGGGGATCGAGGCGCAGGAGCAGCTTGATGCCGTCACGCGCGAAGGTTGCGAGGGCTGGCAGGGGTTCCTGGGCGCGCGGCCAATGGCTGCGGACAGCGTCCTGCAGTACGTTTCAGCCTGATTGCGGCTCAGGAGCGGCGTTCGCCTTCGCGACGGTCGTCTTTGCGACGGTCGGTAAATTCCAGCTCGATCCGCTCATGCGCGCGGCGTTCGGTTTGCCGGCGGTCTGTGCCGGAACGTCTTTCGACTTCAACTGCCATGATGCTACTCCCACCACCCGTTTGAACGAATGTATCAGGCGAGCGATTGGCGAATAGTTAATCGGGCGTCCTCTATAACAGGCCTTTGAAAAGTCTGTGTTACTTGGCTTTTTCGGCTCTCTTCACGATATTGCCGAGGCCTTTCGTTAACTGGAACAGGCCGTTCAGGCGGCTTTGCGGATCGCCCCATGCGCGATTGATGACCAGCTTCATGTCGGGACGCAGCTTGGCCGTGTCCTTCAGCCTTTCGACATAGGCGATCAGCCCCGCCGGATCGGGGAAGCTGTCATTGTGGAAGGTCACCAGCGTGCCGCGCGCGCCGACATCGATCTTGGCGATATGCGCGTCGATTGCCTGGTGCTTGATCTCGATCAGGCGGATCAGGTTCTTGGTCGCATCGGGCAACTCGCCGAAACGGTCGATCATCTCGGCGGCCATCGCCTCGATCTCGGCCTTGTCCTTCGCGTCGTTCAAACGGCGATAGAGCGCCATGCGTACGGCGAGGTCGGGGACGTAATCCTCCGGAATCATGATCGGCGCATCGACGGTGATCTGCGGCGAGAGGCCCTGGCTATCATTGCGCTCCAGCCCCATTGCGCCGGCCTTCGCGGCAAGGATCGCGTCCTCCAGCATCGACTGGTAGAGTTCGAAGCCGACCTCGCGAATGTGGCCGGACTGCTCATCGCCGAGCAAATTGCCCGCGCCGCGAATGTCGAGGTCGTGGCTGGCAAGTTGGAAGCCCGCGCCTAGCGAATCGAGATCGCCCAGCACCTTGAGCCGCTTCTCCGCCACTTCGGACAGCGCCGTGTCGGCGGGCGTGGTCAGATAGGCATAGGCGCGGATCTTGGCGCGGCCCACGCGCCCGCGCAGCTGGTAGAGCTGGGCCAGGCCGAAGCGGTCGGCGCGGTGGATGATGATCGTGTTGGCCGAGGGGATGTCGAGCCCGCTTTCGACGATGGTGGTCGAGAGAAGGACTTCATATTTCTTCTCGTAGAAGGCGCTCATCCGCTCTTCCACTTCGCTCGGCGTCATCTGGCCGTGCGCGGTGATGAATTTCACTTCGGGCACATGTTCGTGCAGCCAGTCCGCCACCTGCTCCATGTCCGAAATGCGCGGCACGACGATGAAACTCTGCCCGCCGCGATGGTGTTCGCGCAGCAGGGCCTCGCGCATCACCATGTCGTCCCATTCCATCACATAGGTGCGCACGGCGAGGCGATCGACGGGCGGGGTCTGGATGGTGGAAAGCTCGCGCAGCCCCGTCATCGCCATTTGCAGCGTGCGCGGGATGGGCGTGGCGGTGAGGGTAAGGACATGCACGTCGGTGCGCAGCTGCTTGAGCTTTTCCTTGTGGTTGACCCCGAAGCGCTGTTCCTCATCCACGATCACCAGGCCCAGATCGCGGAACTTGGTGTTCTTGGACAGGATCGCATGGGTGCCGATCACGATATCGACATCGCCACTTTCCAGCCCGTCGCGCGTCGCCTTCATCTCGCCTTGCGGGACGAGGCGGGAAAGGCGCCCGATTTTCAGAGGGAAGCCGGCAAAGCGTTCGACGAAACCCTGGTAATGCTGGCGGGCGAGCAGCGTGGTCGGCGCGACCACCGCTACCTGCTGCCCGGCCATCGCGGCGACGAATGCGGCGCGCAGGGCCACCTCGGTCTTGCCGAAGCCGACATCGCCGCAGACGAGCCGGTCCATCGGCTTGCCCTCGGACAGGTCCTTCAGCACATCGGCAATGGCGGCGTCCTGATCGTCGGTCTCCTCCCACGGGAAACGGTCGATGAACTGGTTGTAGGAGCTCTCCTCGCTCTCCAGCACCGGCGCCTTCTTCAACGCGCGTTCGGCAGCAACCTGCATCAGCTCGCCCGCGATCTCGCGGATACGCTCCTTCAGGCGCGCACGGCGCTTCTGCCATGCCTCGCCGCCGAGGCGATCGAGAACCGCGCCTTCTTCGGAGGAGCCGTAGCGGCTGAGGACATCGATATTCTCGACCGGGATGTAGAGTTTGTCGCCGCCCGCATATTGCAACATCACGCAGTCGTGCTGGCTCTTGCCCACGGCGATGGGTTCGAGGCCGAGATACTTGCCGATGCCGTGATCGACATGAACCACGAGGTCGCCACGCCGCAGCGCCTGCAATTCGGCGAGGAAGGCGTCGGCATCCTTCTTCTTCTTGCGGCGGCGGACGAGGCGATCGCCTAGCAGGTCCTGCTCGGTGACCAGTTCCAGCTCGTCATTGGCGAAACCGGTGTCGAGCGGGAGGACGAGCGCCACGGGCTTACCCTTGGCGGACTTGCCCAGCGCATCCTGCCAGCTTTCGGCGAGCGCCATCTCCGTGCCCGCTTCCCCGATGATCGAGGCGATGCGGCTGCGCGAGCCTTCGGAATAGGCGGCGAGAAGCGGGCGCTTGCCTGCCTTGCCGAGCGTGGCGAAATGCTTGGCCGCCGCCTCGTAAGTGTTCTGTCCGGCGGAGCGTTCGGGGGTGAAGTCGCGCGCAGACTTGAAGCCGAAATCGACCACCTTCTCGCTGGATGGTTCGGCGAAGATCCCGCTGCGGTGGATGGGCTGCGCCGCGCTGGCCGCCTCCAGCTCATCGCGGGTGAGATAGAGTTCCTTCGGATCAAGCGGGCGGTAGGAGCCCTTGGCTTGTCCGGCGATCTCTCGGCGCTGGCGGTGATAGTCGGCGATATCGTTCAGCCGCTCTTCCGCCGCCTGCAGAGCGCCGGAATCGATCACCACCGCATCCTCCGGGGCGAGGTGGTCGAACAGGGTGGCGAGCTTGTCCTCGAACAGCGGCAGCCAGTGCTCCATGCCCGCAAGACGGCGTCCGTCGCTCACCGCTTCGTACAAGGGGTCCTGCGTGGCGGTCGCGCCGAAGAGTTCGCGATAGCGGCTGCGAAAGCGCTTGATGCTGTCCTCGTCCACCAGCGCCTCGCTGGCGGGGAGCAGCAGGTGGCCTTCCACCGTGCCCGTGGTGCGCTGCGTCTGCGGATCGAACAGGCGCAGGCTCTCCAGCTCGTCGCCGAAGAAATCGAGCCTGAGGCCGCCCTCCAGCCCCGAGGGATAGATATCAAAGATCGACCCGCGGACCGCGAATTCGCCGGTATCCACCACCGTATCGGTGCGCGAATAGCCCTGCCGTTGCAGCAGCGCGGCGAGGCTTTCATGCCCGATCTCGACGCCCGGCTTCAGCTCGCGCACCGCCTCGCGAATGCGGAACGGGGTGAGCACGCGCTGCAGCACGGCGTTGATCGTGGTGACGAAGAGCTGGTTCTTCTGCCTGCCCGACTGCAGCTTGTAGAGCGCGGACAGGCGGCGCGCGGAGACCGATAAGGCCGGGCTCGCGCGGTCGAAGGGCAGGCAGTCCCAGGCCGGGAATTCGATCACCTGCAATTCGGGCGCGAAGAAATGCGCCGCATCGGTCACCGCGCGCATCGCCGCATCGTCCGGCGCAATGAACACCGCGCGTCCAGTCGAAGCGCGCGCGATGTCCGCCATCACCAGCGGCTGCGCCCCGCGGGCGACGCTCGACAAGGTCAGCGGCTGTTTCGCGGAAAGGATGCGTGAAAAGTCGGCCATCTGGTCTCTTCAAATCGGCGCGCGGGGCTGGGGTTTCGGCCACGCGCAATTGCCCGCCGGCGATTTCACAAGGGGTCTCGCAGGCGGGTCAGGAATGTTGAAAGCGCGCCCTATGGCGATGCGCGCGTCAGGGCAAGTCAGATGGTGACGTAATCGATCCGTTGCAAGCGTTCCAGCAGCGGGCCGTGGAACCGCTCCGGCGCATCCTGCGTCTGCAGCGCCCAGGCCATCACGTCCACATCGTCATGGTCGAGCAGGTCCTCGAACCAGCGCATCGCCTCCTCGTCCCATTCGGCGTGATAGCGGTCGAAGAAGCCGCCAATCATGTAGTCGGCCTCTCGCGTGCCGCGATGCCAGGCGCGGAATTTCATGCGGCCGAGGCGCTGGGAATGGTCGGGTCGGGAGGTCATGCGCGGTCCCTAGCCAATTCGTCATCCCAGCGAAAGCTGGGATCTGATGGAGGACAGCGGGCGATCCCAGCTTTCGCTGGGATGACGTTAGTGGCTAAAGGGAAGGATGCGCCCCGATATCCTCACCCCGCTATTCGCCGAGACCGAGAGCCTCGAAGGCGTCGGGCCGAAGCTGAAGAAGCCGCTGGCGAGGCTGGGGCTGGAGCGGTTGCGCGACCTTGCCTACCACCTTCCCGAACGTTTCGTGACGCGGCGCGCGGTGACCGATCTCGACGAAGCGGGCGAGGGCGAGCAAATCGTCATTGCGCTCACCCCCACCGAACATCGCGCAAGCCGTTCGCAACGCGGGCCGTACCGCGTGCTGGCGCAGGATGCGAAGGGCAATATCTGCGCGCTCACTTATTTCGGGCGGGCCAGCTACACCGCGAAGAAGACGCTGCCGGTGGGTGAGAAGCGCTGGGTGGCGGGTCGGCTCGACCGGTTCGGCGACATGCTGCAGATTGTCCATCCGGATCATGTCGCGAGCGAAAGCAGCACGCTGTCCGGCAACCTTGTCGAGCCGGTCTATCGCCTAGCCGAAGGACTGACGCAGCCGCGCGTCGGGGGGCTGGTCGCGCAGGCGCTGGAAAAGGCGCCCGAACTTGCCGAATGGATCGAGCCGGGCGTTATCGAGCGCGAGCAATGGCCCGCATGGCGCGATGCTCTGGTGCTGGCGCATAAGGGCGAGCACGCCAAGGCGCGCGACCGGCTCGCCTATGACGAGCTGTTCGCCAACGCACTGGCGCTAATGCTGGTCCGCCAGTCCAACCGCCGCCGCAAGGGCCAGTCGCTCCAAGGCGACGGGGGCCTGCGCGACAAGCTGCAACTGCCGTTCCCGCTCACCGGCGCGCAACGCCGTTCGATCGACGAGATCACCGGCGACATGGCGCAGGAAGCGCCGATGCTGCGCCTGCTGCAAGGCGATGTCGGTGCGGGCAAGACGGTGGTGGCTCTGGAGGCCATGCTGGTGGCGGTGGAGGCCGGCGCGCAAGCGGCGCTGCTCGCCCCCACCGAAATCCTCGCCCGCCAGCATTTCGAAACCTTGCGCAAGCTCGCCGCGCCAACCGGGGTCGAGATTGCGCTCCTCACCGGCCGCGACAAGGGCAGGGCGCGCGAGTCCATCCTGATGGGCCTCCTCGATGGCAGTATCCAGATCGTGGTCGGCACGCATGCGATCTTCCAGGAGGCGGTGCAGTACAAGAACCTCGGCCTGGTGGTGATCGACGAGCAGCATCGCTTTGGCGTCTCACAGCGGCTGCTGCTGACCGCCAAGGGCAAGGTCACGCCACACACGCTCTCGATGACAGCGACACCGATCCCGCGCACGCTGGTGCTGGCGCAATATGGCGAGATGGATGTCAGCCGCCTCGACGAAATGCCGCCGGGCCGCCAGCCTATCGACACGCGGGTGATCTCCGCCGCGCGGATCGACGATGTGGTGGCGGGAATCGAACGCCACCTCACCACCGGGCAGCAGGCATACTGGGTTTGCCCGATGGTACGCGATCATGAGAGCGAGGACATCGCCGCCGCCGAAGCGCGCTATGCCGCGCTGAAGGAGCGGTTCGGCGAGGACGTCGTGCTCGTCCATGGCCAGCTCTCGCCCGAACTGAAGGACGCCGCCATGCAGCGCTTCGCCGCGGGCGAGGCCAAGCTGCTGGTGGCGACCACCGTGATCGAGGTGGGCGTGGACGTGCCCAATTCCACGCTGATGGTGATCGAACAGGCCGAACGCTTCGGCCTTGCCCAGCTGCACCAGCTGCGCGGGCGCGTGGGGCGGGGGAGCGAGAAGAGCACCTGCCTGCTGCTGCGCGGCGACGAGCTCTCCGAAACCGGCCGCAAGCGCCTCGCCCTGATGCGCGAGACGCAGGATGGCTTCCGCCTGGCCGAAGAAGATCTGGAACTACGCGGCGGTGGTGAGTTGCTCGGCACAAGGCAATCGGGTGACGAGGCGTTCAACATCGCCACGCTGGAACAGATCACCCGCCTGCTGCCCATCGCCAATGACGATGCCAAGCTACTGGTCGAACGTGACGGCGGCCTCGACAGCGAGCGCGGACAGGCGGCGCGCGTGCTGCTCTATTTGCTCGAACGTGACTGGGGCGTGCAGACGCTGCGGAGCGGGTAATACGCTGGCAAGACCCAGGCTGTACCCTGTTCGGGTATCCAAGTCTTGGAGGCTGAACATGAACAGGACATTCCCGGCCATGGCGCTGATTGCCATGCTCTCAGCTTGTGCAGACTGCACGAGGGATTGTTCCGGCGAATGTATTGTCGAACGCCAGAACAACGAGGCGATCTTTCAGCGGAAGCTATTCGAAACCGTCGAACATGTCGGGAATGTCGATGAAGCGGAAATAGGCATTCTGGTCCGTGATACCATGCAAAAATACCAGTCGGAATGGAATGAAAGCCAGGTGGCTGCCTATTCCCGCCTGAATCAAGCGGAACTTGATCACATATGCATGTTTGAATGGAAGGATGCACTTTCCTACCAGGAATTGAAAGATATGGCGGGTGCCGCGGAGAACCTGGAAAAATACTCCCTAGAAACGTCCCGCGATCTTTTTAGAGAGACCTATCTCGAGATGAAAATGACGCTCAAGGAAAACAGGCAAATTGCGGTAACGGGTAAATGAAATTGCAGTTCTTTCGTAAATATTGTCCGATATTTATTTCAATATCGATGCTGTGCGGCTGTGAAAACAGCTCGGATATCGACGAGTATTTCGTGGAAGATATTTGCGCTACCCAAGACTACGATCCGAACGGATGCTCGGTATGCAGCATGGTTCGCCGGCATAATAATATATTTGCTTTTCAACTCGATATTGAAACCCACATCGCGTCAATGCGAGCCGAAATCAGAACCGATCCAAGGGACCCTCGATCGACGCGAACGATCATGTCAGATGCCATCGCTCAGGTTGCCGCCAAATACCAAAATGAGTGGAACAACAACCTTACCCAAGCATATCACGAACAAAATCAAAGGGATCTGGATCTTATCTGTTGGTCACAGCTGAACCATCAATTTTCGCCTAAAGAAGAGGTTGCAGTCAGTGTTGCTCAACACAACGTGTTTTCCCGCTCCAAGGATATCAGCCTGCCGTTGGTGGAGAAGGCCTCCGAAGAAGCGCTCGAGATAATGGGGCGCTGGAGATAGTTGCAGATGGCGCATCGTCCGGAGCTGAAGGCCGGCACCTCAATCTGGCGAGGCGGCGCGCGATCGCGCATAATCCCGATTGTGAAGGCGTGAATTTGCTATAGAACGCACGTCCAACCGGCCGGTAGAGTGGGGCTGTCCCACGGCAGGCTTGGTGGACATTCGCGATGATCCTTGACCGCGTAAAACCGCTTTCCGCCATTCTCGAAGCCGTTGAAAAGAAGGGACTGCCGCGAACGCTCGGCGGGTTCCAGCTGATGCTGTTCGGAATTGGCTGTGTGATCGGCACGGGCATCTTCGTTCTCACCGCCGCCGGGGCGCAGAAGGCCGGGCCGGGGCTGATGCTGGCCTTTGCCATTGCAGGCGCTGTCTGCATTGTCGCCGCGCTTTGCTATTCCGAAGTTGCCTCGATGATCCCGGTCGCGGGCAGTGCCTACACCTATTCCTATGCCAGCATGGGCGAGTTCCTGGCCTGGACGGTAGGCTGGGCGCTGATCATGGAATATGCGATCGCCGCCTCCGCCGTGTCGGTGGGATGGTCGGGCTATTTCAGCGGCACGATCCTCCACGAATTCCTAGGCATAACACTGCCGCCATGGCTGAGCGCGGGACCGCTGGCGCTGGGCGGGGCGGAAGGCGGCTTCATCAACCTGCCCGCGCTGGTGATCGCCCTCTTGGTGACATGGCTGCTGGTGATCGGCACCCGCGAAAGCGCTGTGTTCAACACCATCCTCGTCATCATCAAGGTGACCGCACTTACCGCCTTCGTGGTGCTGACTCTGCCACAGGTTGAGACGGCCAAGTTCAATCCTTTCCTGCCCGCCGGGGTCTTCGGCGGCTTCGGCTCCGGCGTAGGCGCGGTGGGCGCGGCGGCGACGATCTTCTTCGCCTATGTCGGTTTCGACGCGGTCTCCACGGCGGCGGAGGAGACGAAGAACCCGCAGCGCAACGTGCCCATCGGCCTTGTCGGATCGCTGCTGTTCTGCACCGTCTTCTATATCCTCGTGGCAGCAGGCGCGATCGGCACGATCGGCGGCCAGCCCATCATGGGGCCGGACGGCATACCTTTCCCTGCCGGGTCGGAGGAACTGGCGCGGCAATGTGCCTTGCCGCAATATGCTGGCGCGCTGGTCTGTTCGGACGAGGCGCTGGCGCATGTCCTGCGGCAGGTGGGCTTTTCCACCGTGGGCAACATGCTGGGCATTGCCGCTTTCCTGGCGCTGCCCTCGGTGATCCTTGTCCTGCTGTTCGGCCAGACGCGCATCTTCTTCGTGATGAGCCGCGACGGCCTGCTGCCCGAAGGCCTGTCCAAGGTGCATCCCAAGTGGGGCACGCCCTATATCGTCACCATCATTACCGGATCGCTGGTAGCCCTCGCGGCCGCCTTCTTCCCGGTCGGTCAGTTGGCGGATATCTCCAACGCAGGCACGCTCTATGCCTTTGGGATGGTCGCGCTGGCGGCGATGGTGCTGCGGCGGCGGGAGCCTGACGTGCAGCGCGCCTTCCGAGTGCCCGGCCTCGTCATCGTCGGCCCGCTGACCATCGCGGGCTGCCTGTTCCTGTTCCTCAACCTGCCGATAGAGGCCATGCTGATGCTGCCGGTCTGGAGCCTTGTGGGGGCGGTGATCTATTTCGGCTACAGCCGCTCGCGCAGCCACATGGCGGCGGGTGTCGTCGAGGTGCACGAGCCTGAGATCACCGAGCTCGAGCCCGACATTCCCGGCATCGCCGACCGCGGCAGGGACTGAGGGCGGGGGACTTTCCTACAGGGGCTTTGCGGGCGCAGGCCGGGTGGCATGTTCACCCGGCTCGCCCTCTCTCCGCTCCCATCCGCGCTGCGGATGCGCCGGGAGGGATTTTTGCTCCATAACCCTGTTCCATGTGTTCCAACCGTGCGCCAGCTGCGGCGAACGGAGTGCGCTACGGCCCTTTGGAGGGTCTGGCATTTGCCTCCATTGCTGCCATATGGAGCGCCACGACCTAATGAGAGATATGGGGAAGCATCAATGACCGACCAGCCCACCGCCGCCGACCTTGGCGCCGACATCAAACGCGTCTTCGAAGCGCAGCAGGCGCATCAGTGGGACGTGAAGGCCTCCACCGCCGAACAGCGCAAGGAGAAGCTTGCGAAGCTGAAGGCCGCTGTGGAAGCCCATGCGGACGACATCGTGGAAGCGGTGCTGAAGGACACGCGCAAGCCCGAGGGCGAGATCCGCGTGACCGAGGTGATGAACGTCACCAACAACATCCAGCTCAATATCGACAGTCTCGATGAGTGGATGCAGCCGACCATGGTCACCCCCACCAACAATCCGGACGACCAGGCCAAGATTGTCCATGAAGCGCGCGGCGTGTGCCTGATCCTGGGGCCGTGGAACTTCCCCCTCGGCCTCGTCTTCGGCCCGCTCGCCGCCGCTGTGGCTGCCGGCAATTGCTGCATCCTCAAGCTGACCGACCTGTGCCCGAACGTCGCCAGGATCGCCAAGGTGATCGTGGAAGAGGTGTTCGAGGAGAACGAAGTCGCGGTGTTCGAAGGCGATGTCTCGGTGGCAGAGGCGCTGCTGGACCTGCCGTTCAACCACATCTTCTTCACTGGCTCCACCCGCGTCGGCAAGATCGTGATGGCCGCTGCCGCCAAGCATCTCGCCTCGGTGACGCTGGAGCTGGGCGGCAAGTCGCCTGTCATCATCGACGATGGTGCCAATGTACAGGCCGTGGGTGCGGCTCTGGCCGGAGCCAAGCAGTTCAATGGCGGGCAGGCCTGCATCTGCCCCGACTACGTCTTCGTGAAGGAGGACAAGCGGGCCGAGCTGGTCGAGGCCTTCCGCTCCAATGTCGAGGCGAACCTCTACGAAGACGGCAAGATCAAGAAGGAAGCGATCGCGCAGATCGTGAACGAGGGCAACTTCAAGCGCGTGAAGGGCCTGTTCGACGATGCGGTGGCGCAGGGCGCGACCGTGGCCGTTGGCGGCGAGATGGATGCAAGCGACCTCACCGTCCATCCGACGATGCTCACCAATGTGACCCCGCAGATGAAGATCCTGCAGGAGGAGATCTTCGCTCCCATCCTGCCGGTGATGACCTACGACAATCTCGACCAGGTGATCGAATATATCGAGGAACGCGACAAGCCGCTCGCCATGTACATGTTCAGCGGCAGCGACGAGAATATGGACAAGGTGCTTGCCCGCACTTCCTCGGGTGGCGTGACGCTCAACGGCGTGTTCTCGCACTATCTGGAAAACCGCCTGCCCTTTGGCGGCGTCAATGGCAGCGGCATGGGCAGCTATCACGGCTATTTCGGCTACAAGGCCTTCAGCCACGAACGCGCGGTCTACATGCACCAGAAGGCCGCCTGATCCTGGGTAGAGGGCCAGTCCACAGCGGGCTGGCCCTTTGCGATTGCCTACAGCCTGCCGCAACCCTAGAGCGGCAGCACTGACATAACCGAGGTTGCCGCTTGTTCCTCTCACCCTTCGAATGGACCATTGCCAAGCGCTATATGCTGCCCGGCCGCAGTGAGGCGGTGATCACGCTTGTGGCGGGCATATCCATCGGCGTGGTCATGCTTTCCGTCGCCATGCTGGTAATCGTGATGAGCGTGATGAACGGCTTCCGTGCCGAGCTGCTAGACCGCATCACCGGGCTCAACGGCCATGCGGTGGTGCAGGCCTATGGCGGCAGGCTGGAAGGCTGGGAGCCGGTGTTGGAGGAAGTGCGCAATACGCCCGGCATCACCAATGCCGTGCCGATGGTCGAACAGCCGCTGCTCGCCACCTTCAATGGACGTGCCGAAGCCGTGCTGGTGCGCGGCAACCTGCCGCCTGATATCGGCCGCCTCACTGACAATGTGCTGATGGGCGACCTCTCCGCGCTGCAGCCCGGTTCGCGCAATATCGCTATTGGGTCACGCCTGGCGCTGAAGATGGGCGCTGGAGTGGGCGACACGCTGACCATCATCAACCCGCAGGGCCGCTCCACGCCCTTCGGCACCGTACCGCGCCAGATCGGCTACACCGTGGCGGCCGTGTTCGAAGTGGGCATATACGACTTCGACGAGACCATGGTGATCATGAACATGGACAGCGCGCAGACGCTGCTGCTGATGGGCAACACGATCACCGCGATTGAGGTAACCACCAGCGACGCGGACCGCGTGGCCGAGATCATGGCCCCAGTCGCGCAGAGCCTGCAGGACAAGGCGGTGGTGACGATCTGGCAGGAGATGAACCGCTCGCTGTTCGAGGCACTGCAGGTGGAACGGGTCGCCATGGCCTTCGCGCTGGGCATCATCGTGCTGGTGGCGGCGTTCAACATCCTCTCCTCGCTGGTGATGCTGGTCCGCTCCAAGACGCGCGACATTGCCATCATGCGTACCATGGGCGCGCGGCGGAAGAGCCTGCTGAAGATCTTCGTGACAACCGGCTCGGTGGTGGGCGCCATCGGCACCTTCGCCGGCATCGCGCTGGGGCTGATCGTGCTCTACTTCCGCCAGCCCATCGTCGAGGGGATCGAGTTCTTCACCGGCGCGCAGCTGTGGGACCCCTCGGTCCGCTTCCTGACCGAGCTTCCGGCCAAGGTCGATCCGATCGAGGTGGTCGCGATTGCCGCCATGGCGATGGGCATGGCTTTCCTCGCCACGCTCTATCCCGCATGGCGCGCGGCCAATACCGATCCGGTGGAGGTGCTCCGCTATGAGTGAGCCGATCGTCTCGCTGCGCAACCTTGCGCGCAATTTCGAACAGGGCGGCGAAGTGATCGAGGTCCTGCGCGGCGTCGATCTCGACATCATGCCGGGTGAGATCGTGGCGCTGCTTGGCCCCTCGGGTTCGGGCAAGTCGACCATGTTGCAGGCAGTCGGCCTGCTCGAGGGCGGCTATTCGGGCACGATCACCATGGCGGGCACCGATGCCAGCAATGCCGACGCGGCGGAGCGTACCATTCTGCGGCGCGACCACCTGGGCTTCATCTACCAGTTCCACCACTTGCTGCCGGATTTCACCGCGCTGGAAAACGTGGTGATTCCGCAGCTGCTGGTCGGCAAGAGCCGTGCCGAGGCGGAAGAGCGGGCGACTACGCTGCTCACCTCGCTGGGGCTTGGCCACCGGCTCACCCATAGGCCCAGCCAGCTTTCGGGCGGCGAGCAGCAGCGCGTGGCCGTGGGCCGCGCTCTTGCCAATGCGCCCAAGCTGGTGCTGGCGGACGAGCCGACCGGCAATCTCGACGAGAAGACGTCCGACAGGGTGTTCCAGCAGTTCATCGAATTGGTGCGCAATCAGGGTAGCGCCGCGCTCGTGGCCACGCATAATGAGCGCCTTGCCGCACGCATGGACCGCATCGTGCGGCTGCATGAAGGCAAGCTGGAATAGGCTGAAGCGGCGCGGTAACCGCCACCGCTATCGGAACGTATTGCCTACAGGCCGGCAATCACGGACAAGGCGCGCATGATCGAAGCATTTACCGACTGGTTCCTCTCACTTGGTGAGAATTACGGCGTCAATCCGTGGGTCTTCGGCGCGATCTATGTTGGCGCGATCCCCTTCTTCTTCGCCTCCATCGCATGGCTGGTGAAGCGCGCGCGGGCGCACCGTTCCACCGTGGTGCCGACCTTGTGCGCGGGCTTCTGCTTCGTCTCCGCCTATCTCTATCTCGCCATTGCCGGGCGCAATATCCCGGTCTGGGTGTGGATCTTCCTGGCCGTGCTGGTGGTCTATGGCGCCGTTTCCACCATTCGCGACACGCGCAGAAAGATCGCCGCCGCGCGGGCGGAAGCCGCCGAATAGTTGTTGATACCGGCCAGGGACGATTGCCCTTGCGCGCCGAAAGCCTAGTCTGCCGCGATGGTTTTCGCTCCCTTCGTTCCCCTGCGCGTACTCTCCAGCTATTCGATGCTGGAAGGGGCGATTGAGCCCAAGGCCATCGCCAAGCTGGCGAAGGAACGCGGCTATCCTGCCATCGCCATTGCCGACCGCAACGGCCTCTATGCCGCCTCCATGTTCGCCAGCGCTTGCATGGGCGAGGGCGTGCAGCCCATCGTCGGGTCGCTGCTGGGCGTCGCGCGGGAAGAGGGCGGTCCGATCGACTACCTGCCGCTCTATGCGCAGGATGAGGAAGGCTGGCTCAACCTCTGCCACCTCGTCAGCCGCGCCCATCTCGACCGGCCGCTGGAGCTGGAGCCGCATGTCGCGCTCGCCGACCTCGAAGGTCGCACGGCGGGACTGATTGCTCTGTCCGGGGCGGGTGAGGGCGGGATCACGCGGCTCTGCGCAGACAACAAGCCAGGGCGGGCTGAGGACCTTGCCCTGCAACTGGCAGGCCTGTTTCCCGGTCGCTTCTATATCGAGCTCGCCCGGCGCGGGAATGCGGTGGAGGAAGCGGCGGAAGGGGCGCTGGTGGAACTCGCCTACAAGCTCGACCTGCCGCTGGTCGCGACCAACCCCGCCAACTATGCCGAACCGCATATGCACAGCGCGCATGACGCCATGCTCTGCATCGCCAATTCGACGCAGGTGGACAGCGCCGACCGTCCGCGCTCCTCGCCCGAAGCCTTCGTCAAGACGGCGAGCATGATGGAAGAGCTGTTTGCCGACCTGCCCGAGGCGACCGCCAACACGCTCGTGATCGCCCAGCGCTGTGCCTATGCGCCGCCGCGCCGCAAGCCGATCCTGCCCAGCCTTGCCGGCGACCTCGAAGGCGAGGCGAAGATGTTGGCGGAGGATGCGAAGCGCGGTCTCGCCAAGCGGCTCGAGGTCTATGAGGACCTCTCCGATGAGGAGCTGAAGGTCTATGTCGACCGGCTCGATTACGAGATCGGCATCATCGTCAATATGGGCTTCCCCGGCTACTTCTTGATCGTTGCCGACTTCATCAAATGGGCGAAGGCGCAGGGCATTCCGGTCGGGCCGGGCCGTGGTTCGGGTGCAGGCTCGCTGGTCGCATGGGCGCTGACCATTACCGATCTCGACCCGATCAAGCTGGGCCTGCTGTTCGAACGCTTCCTCAACCCCGAACGCGTTTCCATGCCCGACTTCGATATCGACTTCTGCGAAACGCGGCGTGGTGAAGTGATCCGCTATGTCCAACAGAAATACGGGCACGATCACGTCGCGCAGATCATCACCTTCGGCAAGATGAAGGCCCGCGCCGTGCTGCGCGATTGCGGGCGTATCCTGCAAATGCCCTATGGCCAGGTGGACCGGCTGACCAAGATGGTGCCCAACCATCCGACAGACCCGTGGACGCTGCCGCGCGCCCTCAATGGCGTGAGCGAATTCAAGCGCGAATACGACAATGATAACGAGGTGAAGCGCCTCGTCGACCTGGCGCTGCAGCTGGAGGGGTTCCCGCGCAATTCCTCCACCCATGCGGCAGGCGTGGTGATAGGCGACAGGCCGCTGTCGCAGCTGGTCCCGCTCTATCGCGATCCGCGTTCGGACATGCCGGTGACGCAGTTCGACATGAAGCATGTCGAGGATACGGGGCTGGTCAAGTTCGACTTCCTTGGCCTCAAGACGCTGTCCGTGCTGCGCAAGGCGGTGGACCTCCTCGAACGGCGCGGGATCACGGTCGATCTCGACCGCCTGCCGATGGATGACGATGATGTTTATGCGCTGATGAAGCGCGGCGACACGGTGGGCGTGTTCCAGCTGGAATCGGAAGGCATGCGCCGCACGCTGACGGCGGTGAAGCCGACCAAGTTCGAGGACATCATCGCACTCGTCTCGCTCTACCGCCCCGGTCCGATGGACAACATTCCATTGTTCGGACAGCGCAAGGCGGGCGAGGTACCAATCGAATATCCGCACCCCAAGCTGGAAGGCATCCTTGAGGAGACCTACGGCATCTTCGTCTACCAGGAGCAGGTGATGCAGGCGGCGCAGATTCTTGCCGGCTACTCGCTCGGCGATGCCGACTTGCTGCGCCGCGCGATGGGCAAGAAGATCCAGGCCGAAATGGATGCGCAGCGCGTGCGCTTCTGTGAGGGCTGTAAGGAAGTCTCGAACATCGACAAGGCCGAGGCAAACAGCCTGTTCGACTTGATCGACAAGTTCGCCGGCTACGGCTTCAACAAATCGCACGCCGCCGCCTATGCATTGCTCAGCTATCAGACGGCGTGGCTGAAGACGCATTACCCGGAGGAATTCTACGCTGCATCCATGTGCTTCGACATGCACCAGTCGGAAAAGCTCTCGGTCTTTGTCGACGATTTGCGGCGCAATGGTTTTGCGCTGCTGGGGCCGGATATCAACGCCTCGGAAGCCGAGTTCTGCGTCGAACAAACCGATGAGGGCTATGCGGTGCGCTATGCCTTGGCCGGTATCCGCAATGTCGGTGAGAAGGCGATGGAAGCCGTGGTTGAAGAGCGGCTAACCAACGGCCGGTTTGCTGACCTCGAAGACGTGTTCCGCCGCATGCCGGCAGGCGCGATGAACCGCCGCCAGCTGGAAGGGCTGGCAGGTTCGGGCGCCTTCGATAGCCTCGAGCCCAACCGCGCCAAGGTTCTTGCCAATGCCGACATGCTGCTGGCGGTGGCGGATGCGGCGACACGAGAACGTTCGAGCGGGCAGGCGGGGCTGTTCGGGGGCGACGACCATGCCGAACCTTCGCTGCGCCTCGACGAGGCCAAAGCTTGGAGCCGGTCTGAACAGATGGCCGCAGAGCGCGAGAATTTCGGCTTTTATTTCGCCGAGCATCCGGTGGCCGAATATCGCCTGATCGCGTCGGCCAATGGTGCGCGCACCTATGCCGCGCTGATGGAGGCGGATGTGCAGGCCGGGCGCACCACCGCCATGGTCGCAGCCATGGTGGAAGGGGCGAGCAAGGGACGCACCAAGCGCGGCAAGGACTTCATCCGCGCCGATTTCTCCGATTCCTCCGGCCAGTTCAGCGCGGCATGTTTCGAGGAGAGCCTGGTCGAAAGCTTCCAGAAATGGGCGGCGGACAGCACCTGCGTGCTGCTGACTGTGGAACTCGACAAGCCCAACCCGGACGAACCGCCGCGCTTCACCGTGCGCGGGGCGCGCCCGCTGGCCGAAGTCACCGGCAGCGCGCGCATGCTGCTGGAGCTTGAAGTGCACAACGAAGCGGCGTTGCAAGCGCTGCGAGAAGCGCTGGTGGACGGCAAGCCCGGCCATGGCGAGGTTCTCGTGCGGCTCGCTATCGGCGAAGGCAATTCCGATCCGCTGTTACGCCTTGGCCGTGATTTCGCACTCGATGGCGAACTGGTGGACCGTCTCGCTGCCGTGCCGGGACTGGAGAGTGTCATGCTCAAGCCGCGACAGGGACCTGCACTGAAGCTGGTCGCCTAAACACCTTTGACACCCCCACAAGGAAAGGGCCGGGAGTTCGCACTCCCGGCCCTTCTCATATCGCCTGGCTGCTAGCTTGGCTTAGTTGCCCGAGCCCGGACCGTAGGTGATTTCCACGCGGCGGTTCTGCAGCTCGCGCACACCGTCGGCGGTCGGCACACGGGGCATGCTTTCGCCGAAGGCTTCGCTCGAGATGCGCGCCTGCGGGATGCCGCGAGCGGTCAGGTAGCCCTGCACACTCTCGTTACGCCGTTCGGACAGGCCGACATTGTAGGTCGTCGAACCCGAGCGGTCGGCGTGGCCTGCCAGCATGATAGCTGCCGTAC
>NZ_SSHH01000002.1 GCF_004965515.1 Alteraurantiacibacter aquimixticola
TTACGCCGTTCGGACAGGCCGACATTGTAGGTCGTCGAACCCGAGCGGTCGGCGTGGCCTGCCAGCATGATAGCTGCCGTACCGCAATCGCCATAGGCGGTGATCGCCGAGTCCAGCACCGTGGCCGCTTCCGGCGTGATCGCCGACTGATCCCAGTCGAAGAACACGATGTAGGGCCCCTGGTTGCACACTGCCTGCGGAGGCGGCGGCGGAGGGGGCGGAGGCGGCGGGGGAGGCGGCGGCGGGGGAGGCGGGGGCGGAGGCGGCGGCGGGGCCACCGGCTCGGAACCGCCGAAATTGTGCGTCAGCACGGCCATCACCGAATGGGTGACGAGGTCGAAGTCGAGATTGCGGCTATTGGCGCCCAGCACCGTCGCCTCATTCACATCGTAGCGGTCGACCACCGTCGCATTGTCGACGCGGAAGTAGCGGTATTGAAGACCGAGGTCCCAATCCTCGGAAAGCGGCATGTAACCGCGGGCAATGCCCTGCCATGCGAAGCGCACATCGTTATCGTCGAGGAAAGTACGTCCCGGCACGCCAATGTCGAACATGCGCACATTGGCAATTCCGACACCGCCGCCCAGCGAGAAGCCAATGCCGTCATTGCCGCCGAAATCGAGCAGCGCGTTCACCATGCCGCTCCAGATCTCGACATTGCCGTCCGCAGTGAAGGACCCGGTGGCAAAGTCGGTCCCCTCGACCGGGATCGGGCCAACCGGGCCACTGATCGTTTCGAGGTCGAAGCGCTTATAGGCGCCTTCACCTTCGAGCCGGACCGGACCGAAGTCATAGCCGACGATGCCGCCCAGGTCCCATCCCATGTCGTCGGCCTCGCCAGTGATCGCCTGTCCGGTTCCCTGCACCGTGTAGTCGATATCGTCGGGAATGAGGACGCCGCCTTCGATGCCGGCATAGACCTCGCCATCGCGGGCAAGGGCGGGTGTGGCGAGCATGCTGGAGGCCAGCGCAATCGCCAATACTGATTTCTTCATCGCAATTCCCCTTTGTCGGACCCGTGAGGAAACACGGCATGTTCATGCCTTAGGTCCGTTTTGCGACAATCCGGAGACGGTCACCAAAGGCTTAGCTGGCCGTTGGTCGAAGGCGGGCGGAACTGGCTGCAATCGAGGTTGAAACGTTGCTTCGCGATCCCCGCGCGCTTGCAGGCAATACGGAACCGCGTGCGGAACAGCTCCGCCCACACGCCGCTGGGCCGCATGCGGTGGAAGAAGCGGCTGTCATTGTCCTTCCCGCCGCGCACCGATTGCACGATGCCCATCACCTTGCTGGCGCGGTCCGGGTAATGCACGTCGAGCCACTCACGAAACAGCGGGGCGACTTCATGCGGAAGGCGCAGCATGATCCAGCCTGCCGAAGTGACCCCAGCCTTGGCGGCCTCGGCCAAAATCTCTTCCATGAAGCAATCGGTGATCGCGGGGATAACCGGTGCAACCGAACAGTGGGCGGGCACGCCTGCCTCGACCAGTTTTGCCAATGCAGCGAGTCGCTTGCCTGGCGAAGCTGCGCGCGGTTCGAGCTTTCCGGAGAGCTTCGGATCGAGCGTCGTCACCGATATGCTGACCGCCACCAGCCCACACGCTGCGAGCTCCTTCAACACGTCAAGATCGTGGAGCACCCGGTCGGACTTGGTGGTGATCATCACCGGGTGCCGCGCCTCCAGGCATACTTCGAGAACCTGGCGGGTAATGCGGTAGCGCGCCTCTATCGGCTGATAGGGATCGGTATTTGTGCCCATGGCGATGGGGGCGGGAATGTATTTCGGGCGCGCGAGCGTCTCCCGCAGCAGCCGCGCCGCATCGGGCTTGGCGAAGAGCTGCGTCTCGAAATCGAGCCCCGGTGAGAGGTCGTGAAAGGCGTGGGTGGGGCGTGCAAAGCAATAGACACAGCCATGCTCGCAGCCGCGATAGGCATTGATCGAACGGTCGAAGCCGATGTCGGGAGACTGGTTGAAGGTCAGGATCGACTTGGGCCGCTCCTCTGTTACCGTGGTGCGTAGCTTGGGCGGGTCGCCATCGAGCATGCGCATGGCCTCACGCCAGTCGTCATCGACCTCTCGCTGCGGAAGGTCGAAGCGCTCTGATCGCGCAGAGGATTGCGCGCCGCGTCCGCGGACGATTGGGTCTCGTGTATGTCCCATGAGGATGGAACATACACGGAACAAAGGGGCTTGGAAAGAGGGTCAGACCTCTTTGAGGCGCGGCATCAGCTCGACGAAATTGCAGGGCCGGTTGCGGGCGTCCAGTTGCTCGGCAAGGATGTTGTCCCACCCGTCCTTCACCGCGCCATTCGAGCCGGGCAGGGCGAAGATATAGGTCCCCTCCGCCACCACAGCACAAGCGCGCGATTGCACAGTGGAGGTACCGATGGTCTTGAAGCTGATATAGCGGAACAGCTCCCCGAAACCGGGGATCTCGCGCGTCTTCACGCGGTCGAGCGCCTCGGGCGTGACGTCGCGGCCGGTGAGGCCCGTCCCTCCGGTGGAGACGACCGCGTCGACATTCCCGTCCGCCATCCAGGCGCGCAGCTGCGCCTCGATCACATCGGCATCGTCCTTCAGGATCGTGCGCGCGGCGAGGTTGTGTCCCGCGCCGATAATGCGCCCCGCAAGGATATCGCCCGACGTATCCTCATCCGGTCCGCGCGTATCGGAGACGGTGAGCAGGGCGATGTTGATCGGCTTGAATGTGCGGTCGGGATCGATGGCCATCATTTGCTTCCGGAAGACATGTAGACGCGTCCGTTAGCGCCACTGCCCGATCCGGGGAAGGCCGGCCAGCCATTTTCGGCCAGCGATGTGCGACTGGGCGAGGGCGAATTCGCCTGCCGCTCATACATCCAGTAATTGCGCATCACGATGGCGACATATTCGCGCGTCTCCCAATAGGGGATCGCCTCCATGTAAAGCAGCGGGTCGCCCATGTCGCGCACCTCGCTCTCCCACCGGCGCACGGGGGTGAGGCCCGCATTATAGGCAGCCATGATCTTTGGCAGCTGGTTCCGCGTGGCCGGATCTTCCTGCAACATTTCCAGATTTCGCTGGCCGAAGGCGAGGTTGACGCGGGGATCGTAGATATCGACGGCCGCTGCGTTCATTTCCAGGCGCGGGGCATGTTCGCGCACCGTAATCGGGGTGATCTGCATCAGGCCCTGCGCATTGGCGGGGCTGCGCGCATTGGCGCGGAAATTCGATTCCTGCAGGATATGCGCATAGGCGAGCGCGGGATCGACGCGCCATCCGTTCATCGGCTCCCAGCGTGGCGCGGGGTAGAAGCTCGCCGGATCGGCGCGACCACCCTGCGGTGCGTTATAGGCCATGTAGAGCTGCGTCTGCGGCAGGCTCAACTCGCGCGCAAGGCGGGAGAGCGCCTCGTAATCGTCCGGATCGCCGATCTTTGCCTGGTGGAGCAGGACTTCGCTCGCCAGCACGTCCTCGCCAATTTCAGCCAGAGCCACGGCGATGCGGACGTTTTGGTTATTGCTGATGCGGCGCCAGTCATCGTTCGACAGATCCGCACGCGACACGCGATCGGGAAGCTTCCTGCCCAGCTGCTCGGCGGCGAGCATGCCATAGAGCGTCTGGTCGTTGCCCGCCGCTTCGGCCAGCAGTTGCGAGGACAATTCCGGCTGCCTGCACCGCAACACCGAGCGGCTCGCCCAATAGAGCGAAGCCGCGCGCAATTCGACGTTCTCCGCCATCGATGCCGCGCGGCGGAAGGCCTCGCCCGCACCCTCGCAATCGTTCAGCCGCCATGAGGCAAGGCCGACGACCCATTCGCCTTCAGCCAGCCATGCGCCACTGCCTGCGGCGACGGAGCGCGCCATGGCCAGCGCCTCTGCGTCCATGTTCTCGATGAAATAGGACCAGGCGACGCGCTGACGCCATTCCGCCCGTGCTTCGGAGCTGAGCGAGGCATCCACGCCGTCCAGCAGCAGGCGTGCCGTATTCGGATCGTCATTCGAAATCGCGGCGAGGATGCCGGAGCTGACGTCGGACGGCATGGTCCCGTCATTGACCGAACGCGGCCGGTCTCGGCGGGGGAAATTGCCGACCGAGCGGAGTTGGCGTTCCACCGGAAGGTAGGGACGTGCCTCCAGCCCGCGCGTCTGGCCAAGCCGCACCAGTTGCGCGGCCATCGGCAGTTCCTGTCCGCCATCGAGCCAGCGGAGGATTTGGTCGAGTTCCACGCGCGGTGAATTGGGGTGGAGGTAGAATTCGGCCAGCGCCACGCGGTGGAGCAGCCCGTCCTGACGCTGGGCGAGCAGTTCCTGCACCTCGCCCCAGCGCTCGCCCTTGATGCTCGCGAAGACCGAGCGATAATAACGTGCATCGTCCTCCGACAGCTGGCGCGGTGCGTCATTCTGCGAAACATGAGCAATGAAATATTCGCGCGAGTCCTGAGCCTGCGCGGTGGTTGCCATGCCAGTCGCCGCGAGTGTTGCAGCGGCGGCCAATGCCAATGTCCTCATCTATTCCCCGTCCAGTCGAGCCAGCTGTGCCACAGGCGTGCGCGCAGCCTTGCGTTCTCGAGCAGATTTTCCGGTCCGAAGCTTGCCAGCAGATGAATCGCGCTATCGCCCAGACTCAATTCCGCCACGGCTTGCCGCTTTTCCAAGCCGAGCACGGGCATCAGGTCGCGTCCGAGGACCAGCAGGCGCTTGGGAGCGGCCAATTTGATGTGGTGTTGCAGCACTTCGCCAAGGCCAGCTGAACCGAGGCCATCCCAGTCGGCCAGCGGCATATGGCGGGGCAGGGCGCTGGCGATATAGGCACGCTCCTCGGCAACGCCCATTGCGCGAAGCATGTTGCTGACCAGCGTGCCTTGCGGGCCGGAGAGCAGCTTTTCGCTATCCTGTGCCTCGGGCATGGGGACGAGCACCATCAGGTCCGCCTCGACCACACCGCGCGGTGCAACCCGGTCGCGCACAGCGTCGCCATCGAGCGAGGGTTCGGTCATCCACCAGCTGGCGAAACCTTCCAGCGAGCCCGGCCAATTGGCGCGATCGCCGCCGATGGCAGGCGGTGCGGGCTTCTCTTCCTCGACCTTCCTGGCCTGTTGCAGCTTTTCGGCAGCAGCCTTGGCCGCTTTGGGCTCCTGCAGCAGGGCCTCCGCCTCATCCCGGAAATCGTGATCGACGCCCGCCTCGCGCCACCAGTCGAGGGCGGCGGCGAATTGTTCGGCAAGGTCGGGTTGCTGTTGCATATTCACGATCGGTCTTTGGCAGACAGTCCAAGGGCGGTCTTGACCTGCACACGGCCAGCGATCAAGTGCCTAGGCAAAGCAATGCCCGTTTATGGAGAGGGACGCATGAGCGAACGTGAGAGCATGCCGGTGGACGTGGTCATCGTTGGCGGCGGCCCCGCTGGCCTGTCGGCGGCGATCCGGCTCAAGCAGCTGAACGAAGAGCTTGAGGTCGTCGTGCTGGAAAAGGGCGCGGAGATCGGCGCGCATATCCTCTCCGGCGCGGTGATCGATCCGCGCGCGCTGGACGAGCTGCTGCCCGACTGGCGGACGGATGGCTGCCCGATGGCCGAAACGCCCGTCACGGATAACCTCCACTGGGTGCTCACCAAGGGCGGGAAGTGGGAGATGCCGCATCTCGCTTTGCCGCCGCTCATGTCCAACAAGGGCAATTACACCGGATCGCTCGGCAATCTGTGCCGCTGGCTGGGCGAAAAGGCCGAGGCCATGGGCGTACAGGTCTTCCCCGGCTTCCCCGCTTCCGAAGTGCTGTTCGACGAAGCGGGCAATGTGATGGGCGTCGCCACGCAGGACATGGGCGTCGCCGCCGATGGCTCGCACAAGCCGGATCACGAGCCAGGCATGGAGCTACATGCGAAATACACGCTCTTTGCCGAGGGTGCTCGCGGCCATCTGACCAAGCTAATGAAGGACCGCTTCGACCTCGAGGCCGATTGCGAGCCGCAGGTCTTTGGTCTCGGGATCAAGGAATTGTGGGATATCGATCCCGACAAGCATGAGCCGGGCCGGGTGATCCACACCCAAGGCTGGCCCCTGTCGGAAAGCGACACATGGGGCGGAGGCTTCCTCTATCACCAGGCCAACGGGCAGGTAGCATTGGGTTTCGTTACCGCCCTCGATTACGCGAACCCCTATGTCTTCCCCTTCGAGGAATTCCAGCGCTGGAAGCACCATCCGGCGATCCGCGAAGTGCTCGAAGGCGGCAAGCGCGTGGCCTATGGCGCGCGCGCGATCAATGAAGGCGGCTGGCAGAGCGTGCCCAAGCTCGCTTTCCCAGGCGGTGCGCTGATCGGCTGTTCGGCCGGTTTCGTGAACGTCCCGCGCATCAAGGGCACGCATACGGCGATGAAGAGCGGGATGCTCGCCGCCGAAAACATTGCCACTGCCATTGCCGCGGGCCGCGAGAAGGATGCGCTGGAGGATTACGATGCCGCCGTCCGCTCCAGCTGGATCGCGGACGAGCTGCAGAAGGTGAAGAACGCGCAGCCGCTGGTCGCCAAGTTCGGCGAGGGGCTGGGGACCGCGCTGGCAGGTATCGACATGTGGCTGCGTACGCTGAAGATCCGCCTGCCGTTCACGCTCGGCCACCACAAGGATGCCGAGAGCCTCAACCGCGCCGATCTCTACAAGCCCATCGCCTATCCCAAGCCCGATGGCGTGCTCAGCTTCGATCGCCTGACCTCGGTCTCCTTCAGCGGGACCAATCACGAAGAGGACCAGCCCTGCCACCTGAAAGTGGCGGACATGGAGCTGCAGCTGGAGAGCGAGCTGGGCGTCTATGCCGGACCCTCCACCCGCTATTGCCCGGCGGGCGTCTATGAGTGGCTGGTCGAGGAGGGTGCGGAGCCCAAATATGTGATCAACGCGCAGAACTGCGTCCACTGCAAGACGTGCGACATCAAGGATCCCAACGGCAACATCACCTGGCTCACGCCCGAAGGTGGCGGCGGCCCGATGTATCCGAATATGTGAGAATTCCGGTGGCTTCGTCATTGCGAGGAGCGTAGCGACGAAGCAATCCAGGGCGGGACGCGAGACGCACTGGATCGCTTCGTTTCGCTCGCGATGACGATATTCTGACCAATGACCCTTCGCGAAACCGCCTATGCCAAGATCAACCTGGCGCTGCATGTGCGGCGGCGGCGGGAGGATGGCTATCACGAGCTGGAGACGCTGTTCGCCTTCGTCGATGCGGGGGACAGGCTGGTTGCCGAGACATGCGACGCCGACCGCGTCACCGTGACCGGCGAGTTTGCGGGGGCGCTGACCGATCCCTTCGACAATATCGTCGCCCGCGCACTCAGCGCGCTGCAGCATCCTGACGGGCTGTGCGTGACGCTGGAGAAGAACCTTCCGGTAGCCGCAGGGCTGGGCGGTGGTTCCGCCGATGCGGGCGCGGTCTTTCGCATGATGCGCGAAGCTTACGGCCTGCCTGATAATTGGCGTGAGCGTTCGGCGAAACTCGGCGCGGACGTCCCCGCCTGCGTCGATTCAACCATGCATATAGGCCGCGGCGTGGGCGAGGAACGCGTTGAGGTCGAGAACGACATGGCGGGCATGGCGGTGCTGCTGGTCAATCCACGCGTTCCGCTGGCGACCGGGCCGGTATTCAAGGCGTGGGACGGGAAGGATCGTGGTGCGCTGCCGGAAGGTTCGGCCCGGCAAATTGCTCGCGAGGGGCGGAACGACTTGCGGCTCCCGGCGATCTCGCTGTGCCCGATCATCGCGGATGTGCTGGACGCGCTGGACCAAACCGATCCGTGGATGAGCGAAATGTCGGGTTCGGGCGCAACCTGCTTTGCCCTCTATGAGGATATCGGCCAGCGTGACCGCGCCGCCGAAACCATCGCAAGGCTGGAACCCGAGTGGTGGCAGATGGTAGGGCAATTGCGATGACCGAAACATCCTACCGCCAGATCCCCGCATTCGACACGCACGGTATCGTTTCCGTGTGCGATCATGCGTCGAACCACGTGCCCGATGGTATAGAGCTCGGGGTCGGCTCCGAGGTGCTTGAGAAGCACATCGCCCGGGACATTGGCGCGGCTGGTGTCGTGGAGCGGATGGCGCGTCGTCACGGCATTCCTGCACATTTGGGCGAAGTCAGCCGCCTCGTGATCGACCTCCACCGCGAGGAGGAGGTCGACGGCCTGATCCCCACGACCAGTGACGGTATCCTGATCCCCGGCAATATCGGTGCCGACAGGGAAGGGCGGATCGAGAAATACTATCGGCCCTATCACGATGCGCTCGCCGCATGGCTCGACGAGCAGGACCCGCAGCTGATCCTCTCGATCCACAGTTTCACGCCGGAACTGGAAAGCAAGCCGGGCGAGGAGCGTCCGTGGGAAATCGGCCTGCTCTACAATGAGGATGACCGCGCCGCCCAGCACGCCATCCGCCTCTTCGGCGAACTCGGCGTGACCGTGGGCGATAACGAGCCCTATTCGGGCAAGCTCCTCAACGCAACGATGAACCGCCATGCGGAGGCGCATGGCCGCCCCTATTGCGCGATCGAAATCCGCAACGACCTGATTGCGAACGAAGCTGGACAGGCGCGCTACGCAGCGATGATCGCCGATGTCGCCGGACGGGTACTGTCGGCGCTAGCGAGCAACTAGACGCTCCAGAAGTCCCACGGTTGCCATTGCAACCGCATTTTCGCTTAAGATAGCTGCGCGCTTGGTCTAGGGGCGCAAGCAGATACATAGTCATACCCACGGAGCCGACATGCCCGCCTATCGTTCCAGAACCACTACCCACGGCCGCAACATGGCCGGCGCGCGCGGATTGTGGCGCGCCACGGGCATGAAGGACGAGGATTTCGGCAAGCCGATCATCGCCGTGGTCAACAGCTTCACCCAGTTCGTGCCGGGCCATGTCCACCTGAAGGACCTTGGCCAGTTGGTCGCGCGCGAGGTTGAGGCGGCAGGCGGCGTCGCCAAGGAATTCAACACCATTGCGGTGGATGACGGTATCGCCATGGGCCATGACGGCATGCTCTACTCGCTGCCGAGCCGCGACCTGATCGCCGACAGCGTCGAGTATATGGTCAACGCCCATTGCGCCGATGCGATGGTCTGCATCTCCAATTGCGACAAGATTACGCCGGGCATGCTGATGGCCGCGATGCGGCTGAACATTCCGGTCGTCTTCGTTTCCGGCGGGCCCATGGAAGCGGGCAAGGTCGTGCTCGATGGCGAGGAAAGGGCGCTCGACCTCGTCGATGCCATGGTCGCCGCCGCCGATGATCGCATTTCGGACGAGGATGTCGCCGCGATCGAACGCTCTGCCTGCCCCACCTGCGGATCGTGCAGCGGCATGTTCACCGCGAATTCGATGAATTGCCTGACCGAGGCTCTGGGCCTCTCGCTCCCCGGCAACGGCTCGCAGCTAGCGACCCATGCCGACCGCAAGGGCCTGTTCGAACGCGCCGGTCGCCTCGTCGTGACGCTGGCGAAGCGCTATTACGAGGAGGACGATGACAGCGTCCTCCCGCGCAAGATCGCCAGCTTCGAAGCTTTCGAGAACGCGATGAGCCTCGATATCGCGATGGGCGGATCGACGAACACCGTGCTCCACCTGCTCGCCGCAGCGAATGAGGCGGGGGTCGAGTTCACCATGGAGGATATCGACCGACTGAGCCGCAAGGTGCCGTGCCTTTCCAAGGTCGCGCCCGCGAAGGCCGACGTACATATGGAGGACGTCCACCGCGCAGGCGGGATCATGGCGATCCTCGGCGAGCTCGACCGTGCAGGCCTGCTCCACACTGCGCTTCCCACCGTGCACAGCCCGACTATGGGCGATGCGCTGGCGGACTGGGACATCACGCTCACCAACAATCCCAAGGTGCAGGAATTCTTCAAGGCCGCGCCGGGCGGCGTGCCGACGCAGACCGCCTTCAGCCAGTCGCGCCGCTGGGATGAGCTCGACCGCGACCGGCAGAACGGCGTGATCCGCAGCAAGGAACATGCCTTCAGCCAGGACGGCGGCCTTGCCGTTCTCTACGGCAATATCGCCCGCGATGGCTGCATCGTAAAGACTGCGGGCGTGGATGAGAGCATCCTGAAATTCTCCGGCCCGGCCAAGGTCTATGAGAGCCAGGACGCTGCCGTCACCGCCATCCTCACCGACCAGGTGAAGGCGGGCGACGTCGTCGTTATCCGCTATGAAGGTCCGCGCGGTGGGCCGGGCATGCAGGAAATGCTCTACCCGACCAGCTACCTCAAATCGAAGGGCCTGGGCGCGGCTTGCGCCCTGCTGACTGACGGGCGCTTCTCCGGCGGCACGTCGGGCCTCTCGATCGGCCATGTCTCGCCCGAAGCGGCGGAAGGCGGGGATATCGCGCTGGTCGAGGAAGGCGACATGATCGAGATCGACATCCCCGGCCGCACGATCAACCTCGCGGTCTCCGATGCCGAGCTGGCATCCCGTCGCGAGGCGATGGAGGCGAAAGGCGAAGCCGCCTGGACCCCGGCGCAGGAGCGGCCGCGCAAGGTTTCGCCCGCATTGCAGGCCTATGCCGCGATGACCACCAGTGCTGCGAAAGGCGCCGTGCGAGACGTTTCGCAGATCAAGCCCAATCGCAATGGCTGACAGGCGCGCGGCGCTGGCCTTGCTGCCGCTGCTCGCCGCGTGTGGCCAGCAAGGCGGTGCGGGTGAGGGGGACGCCATGGAAGCGGGTGAACCGATTTCCTGCGCCATCTCTCCCGCCAGCAGCATGAGCATGAGCTGCCGCGTCGAGCGGGCCATAGAGGACGGCGCGCTCTTCCTCACCATCCACCACGAAAACGGCGGGTTCCGCCGCCTGCGCGTGATGGAGGACGGCAGCGGGGTCACTGCAGCCGATGGCGCGGACGATGCGCGGATTACCGTGTTCGACGGTGAAATCGAGGTGGAGCTGGGCGGCGACCACTATCTGCTCCCTGCAACGATCACGGCCACCGATGCTGTCCAATAGGCAAATCCTCACCGTCGCCCAGATGCAGGCAGCCGAACAGGCGCTGATCGATGAGGGCGAGAGCGTCTCCAGCCTGATGGAGAAGGCGGGCACGGGCGCGGCCGACTGGGTGTGGCGCATGGCTGCGGGGAGGCCCGTCACCGTGCTGTGCGGCCCCGGCAATAATGGCGGCGATGGCTATGTGATTGCGCGCGTACTGACGGAACGGGGCCTGAAGGTCTCGGTCGTCGCGCCGCTCGAGCCCAAGACCGATGCCGCGCGCAAGGCTCGCGCCGCTTGGGGTGGCGAACCGGTCGAACACGCCACCGGCTCCGTTTTCGTCGATTGCCTGTTTGGCAGCGGGCTGACGCGCGGTCTTGATGAGGGGCTGGAGCACCTGCTCCTCCGCCTCGCCCGGGCGCATGACCTGCATATCGCGGTGGACCTGCCGAGCGGGATCGATGCCGATAGCGGCGAAGTGCTCAATGACGTCCTGCCAATCTATGACCTCACCATTGCGCTGGGCGCATGGAAGTTCGCCCATTGGATGATGCCGGCAATGGAAATGATGGGCGCGCGCCGGCTCGTCGATATCGGCGTCGGCGAGGATGGCGAGACGGCGAGACTGGCGCGGCGCCCGCATCTCTCTCCGCCGGAAATGGATGCACACAAATATTCGCGCGGGCTGCTGGGCGTGATCGGTGGCGTGATGCCCGGTGCCTCGCTGCTGGCGGCGCGCGCGGCAATGCATGGCGGGGCAGGCTATGTGAAGCTCTTTACCACGCATCCGGTCCCGCAGGCGCCGGCAGAGCTGGTGGTGGAGCATGAGTCGCTTTCGTCCCTGCTGGCGGATGACCGGCTTGCTGCCATCTTGATCGGGCCGGGGCTGGGCAGGGATGCCGATGCGCATGCCAAGCTCGCCTGGACGCTCGGTTGCGACCTTCCCACCGTGTGCGATGCCGATGCGCTGCACCTACTCGAACCGGTGATGGTGGAGGGGCGGACCGCGCCCTTGATCGTGACGCCGCATGCCGGAGAGCTGGAAGCACTGGGCAACAATTTCGGCTCTGTCGGGCTCGACCGGATCGACCAGCTGACCGAGCTTGCCGAAGCAATCGAGGGCGTGGTGGTCGCCAAGGGACCCGATACGATGATCGATGCGCCGGGCGATCCGGTATTGATCATGCCTCCCGCGACAAGCTGGCTCAGCGCGGCAGGTACGGGCGATGTGCTGGCGGGACTGATCGGCAGCCGCCTTGCGGTCGGGTCGGACTCGCCGTCCGGTCATGCGGTGGAAGCGTGCTGGCTTCATGCCGAAGCGGCGCGGCTTGCCGGGCCCGCTTTTACGGCAGGTGACCTCATTGACTATATTCCAGCAGCTTACGGCAACTTCCTGTGAGTGAAACCGAAGAAATTATCCGCATCGCCGCCAAAGGTGACGGAGTGACCGCGACCGGCCAACATGTTCCGGGCGCCGCACCGGGCGACATGGTGGCGGATGGTCAGATCGTCACGCGTGGCCCTCACCGCGTCGAGCCTGTTTGCCGCCATTTTGATCGTTGCGGAGGCTGCGAATTGCAGCATTGCGACGATGCAGCGCTTGCCGATTACATCTCCTCGCGCATCGCCTTTACCGCGCAATCGCAGGGCATGGAGCCGGAGGTCATGGTCCCGGTGCATCTGTCTCCGCCAAGGAGCCGCCGCCGCGCCACGCTCCACGCTATCAATGGCGGCGGGCGCGCGGTTATCGGCTTTCGCGAGGCCGGATCGCACCGCCTTGTCGACCTGCGCGAGTGTCACGTGCTTGCATCGGAGTTGTTCGCATTGGTCGAGCCGCTGCGTGCCTATCTCTCGCACCGAAAGGACCGCTATTCGGCAGAGATCGACCTCACGCTGGCCGATCAGGGCGTGGATTGCGCGATCCGCAATATCGCCATCGAAGGGCTCGACCAGACCGAGGACCTGCTCGACTTCTGCCGCGAGCATAGCGTTGCGCGGCTCGGTCTCGACCAGGGTTATGGGCCGGAGACCTTCTGGGAGCCGGAACCGGTGACTGTCAAGCTGGGCGGTATCGCGGTTCCCTATCCCTCCGGATCCTTCCTTCAGGCGACTGCGGATGGCGAAGCCGCACTGGTCGGCGCAGTACGTGAATGGTTGGGAGACTGTAACCAGGTTGCGGATCTCTTCGCGGGGCTGGGCACCTTCGCCTTCGCGCTCGCCGGTTCGTCGCAAGTGACGGCGGTGGAAGCCGCACGCGATGCCATGCTTGCCTGCCGCACCGCCGCCTTGCGCGCCCGCGTTCCGGTCGACGCGCAGCATCGCGACCTCTTCCGCAATCCCCTAAGGCCGGAGGAGCTGGCCGCTTTCGATGGCGTGGTGATCGACCCGCCGCGTGCGGGTGCACGCTCGCAGGTTGAACAGCTGGCGAAGAGCAGTGTGCCGCGCATCGCCTATGTCAGCTGCAATCCCTCCAGCTGGGCACGCGACGGGGCGCTGCTGGTAGAGCAGGGCTACAGGCTCGCGGAAGTGCGCCCGGTGGGCCAGTTCCGCTGGTCAACCCATGTCGAGCTGGCGAGCCTGTTCGTGAAGGGCTGACAGGATTTTCTCCCGCAACCACGCACGTGCATGCGGCTCGGGAAAGGAATGGCCGGCGTTCTTGCAGACATGGCTCGCTTCCCGCAATTCGGGAAAGGCAGAGAGGAAGGCCTGTCCGGTACGGTCCTTTTCCGCGACGAGATAGTGCGTGGGAACAGGCGGGGCTGCGGTGAACCGTCGCAGCGAGCCGCATAATGATGTCGCAGCTGGGGCGGGTGACAGCGCGCTCTTCAACCCGCGCAGCAAGCCGTCGATGGAGACTTCGCCCCGGAACAGTCGCGCCAATTCGGCGGGGTTGCGCAACTTGGACGCATAACGCGCCCGGAGAGCCTCGGGCGCATGCCCGCTATCGTTCCCGTCGAAGGTCCAGACATTGGCGAGGACCAAGGCATCGAGACCGCAACCATCGCCCAGCATCAGCGCGCTAGCCGCGTCGCAATTGCCGAAACCGACGATGCGCGCGAGATCGGGGCGGCGGTTCCGCAAGGTCGCGACGGCGGCGCGGATGTCAGGTGCGCTCCCCGTGAAACCTGCATTCTCGCCGCTGCTGTCGCCCACGCCGCGACGGTCGAAACGCAGCACGGGGTAGCCCTCGGCCGCGATCTCAGCCGCAAGATGGGCATGGCCAGAGAACGCCCCGGCACGCGTTTCATTGCCGCCCGAAACGATCAGCAGGCCCGTCTTGCCGGGCGCATCGTCGAGTGTTGCGTGGAGTTGCTCTCCCTCGCACTCGAAAACGAAGTGCTCGCGGGTCATGTGGCCATCTCCGCGGCGATAAGCCTTGCAAGCGCCTCCGCCTGCGCCTGGTCATGATCGGGCTCGCTGCGCAGCCAGAGCGCGGCACCGCCGATTTCAGCCTGACGGATGACGCGCAGGGCCTCGGGAAGGACTGCAGCGCTATCGCTCATCTGCGCGATCATGTTCGATCCGAGATTGTAGCCCGTCAGTTCTAGGCCGTCCTGCCGTCCGCTCTCGATCAGGTTGGCAGCATTCTCTTTCCGTCCACCTTCCTGCGAAGCGATCACACGGGCGCGGGTGAGGGCGCGCAAGGCAGTGTCAGGTGCAATCGGCGCATAGGCGAAACCCGGCAGGTCCGGAGCGATATGCGCCGAAGCACGGATCGTCAGCACATGCGTACAGCCGTGCTGCTCGGCAGCCAGACGGGCAGCCTTGCGCCAGCTGTCGAGGTCCTGCTCCTCCAGCGGGGAAGGGCTTTCATTGCAGCCGGGAAGGTCGGGCAAAACGCTGGTGATCCCCGCCGCTTCCAACGCGCGTATCGTGGCGACCGTGAGATGGCGCAGCTTGTTCGCTTCGTCGAACCAAGCGGGCAGGATCAGCAATTGCGCACGCGCGCCGGGACCGGTGCAGAGGGCAAGTTCATGCTGGCCGGAAGGCGCTTGCCAAGTCCGCGGCCGGAGCATGGCGCGGTCAGTCTCCCTCGCGCTTGGCGGTCACGAAGGCGAGCAGCGCGCCGAAAGTCTCCAGCATTTCGCCGTCCACCTCGTCATCCTCGATCAATATGCCGAGCCGATCTTCCACCTCGGTCAGCAGGCCCGCGACCGCCATGGAATCGAGTTCCGGCAGGTGGCCGAACAGGCCGGTATCGGCGTCGAACTCGGCGACCCGCTCTGCATCGAGGCCGAGGACGTCCTGCAGCACCTGGCGCAGAACCAGTTCGGTATCGATATCGTCTTCATCGCGAATTGCAGGCAGGTTTTCGGCCATAAGCTCCCCGTTTGGGGCGCCATTACGCTGCTGGGCCGGGTGAAACAAGCGTTTCGCCCGCCATTTGGCGAGCATGGGCCAGTTGCGCGCCTCACCCGGACGCAGGAAGGTGACCTGCCAGCGCGGGCGCGCCAGTTCCATCCAGTCTGCCTTGTAAGGATCATCGCCGGTGCCGAAATCGACCAGCGAAACGCGATTGCGGTCGATCACCTGCTCCAGCAGCGCCGCTGTAAGAACGGTGCCGGGCGAGAGCGGCTTTGCGCTTTCGCGATGCGCCAGCTTGTGGATGTAGGCGGTGCCGTCCTCCACCGTCCAGAATTGCGCTGCGACGGGCTCCCCCTCGGCGTGGGCAATGCCGAGGAGGTAGTGCCCCGCCTTGCTCTGCCACTGGGCAAAGGCGCGCAGCAGGGCGGGGTCTCCCTCCTCGCCCTTCCAGCTCTCGGCATAGATCGCCTCATAGGTGGCCCAATCGGCCGGATCGAACTGGCGGTTGAGCGTGATTTCAATCTTCTTCGCCTTGCGACGCAAGGTAGTGCGCAACGGGCCCGGGCGGGAGGCGAGGTAATCCCCGTAGCTGCGTCCGCCGATATCGAGAACATGGTTGGTATCGCAAATCTCGGCCTTGGCGGCCCAGCCCGCATCGCGGAAGGCGGTCATCATGTCCTCGTCAGGCTCCTCCGCCAGCTTGCCCAGCGTGATCCGGTGGGTGCGGGAGGAAAGATCGTCCGCAAGGGCCTGCCACATCGCCCGTGATGGCTTGCCGGAAACCAGCGGCGACCAGGTGAAGGCATACCAGTTGGTAAGCGCGGTCAGCCCGTCTGCACCTTGGGCAAGGGGGAGGCAGATGGCACCGTGATCGTCGCGGGCGAGGGCGAGCAAGGGGCGGTGGCCCGCCTGTTCCAGCAGGGCAAACCATTCCAGCTGCGCGAACGGTCCCTGGCCGGAAAGGCCAAAGCCATTGAGATCGCTCACGCTGTCGTGATAGCTGATCGCCGCCACTTCCTGTCCCCATCCTGGAGCAGCATGCCCCCTTCACCCGATCCCGTGCCGCGGCCTCTCGACCATCTCGCATCATGCGGGAGCGACGGGGATAGAGCGCTTGTTCTTCGCGGGCAAAGCTTAAGCTGGAATGACTTACGCAATCGTGTCGCGCTGCTCGCCGCATGGCTGGCGGAGCTGGCGCCGGAGAAGGGCGCGCGCATCGCCAGCTGGTGCGCCAAGGGGGAACTGACTTGCCTGATGCCGCTCGCCGCAGCGCGAGCGGGCGTCGTGCATGTGCCGATCAACCCGCTGCTGAAGCATGCGCAGGTGAACCATATCCTCCACGACAGCGGCGCCAGCGTGCTGATCGCGACCGAGGCGCGGGTGAAGAGCCTCGAGCCGGGAGATGTGCCTGAAACCTGCCAAGTACTGGGCGAGGGCGAGGCTTGGGCAGCGGCCGAGGCCCTTGGCGGCTCGCTACCGCCTTCGGAGGCCGACCCGCAGGACCTTGTCGCCATTCTCTATACCAGCGGCTCCACAGGCAGGCCCAAGGGCGTCATGCTCAGCCATGCCAATCTGTGGCTCGGCGCGGTCAGCGTGGCGTATTATCTTGGGATGGAGAGCGACGATGTGACGCTGGCCGTCCTGCCGCTCAGCTTCGATTACGGCCAGAACCAGCTGCTTTCGACCTGGTATGCGGGCGGATGCGTTGTGCCGCTCGACTATCTGACGCCGCGCGATGTGATCAAGGCTTGCGCGCGCGAGCAGATCACCACGTTGGCGGCCGTCCCGCCGCTGTGGGTCCAACTGGTCGAGCAGGAATGGCCAGAGGAAGCTGTCGCAGCAATGCGACGATTGACCAATAGCGGTGGCGCACTGACCACCGATCTGGTGCGAGGTTTGCGGTCCATCTTCCCGCAATCCCGTCTTTTTCAGATGTACGGTCTGACCGAAGCTTTCCGTTCCACCTATCTCGATCCCACGCTGGTGGACAGCCATCCGACCTCCATGGGCAAGGCCATTCCCTTCGCCGAAATCCTCGTGATCGACGACGGTGGCGAGCTTGCCGATCCGGGTGAGGAAGGCGAACTAGTCCATTGCGGCCCGCTGGTCGCGCAAGGCTATTGGCAGGACGCGGAACGGACGGCGGAGCGGTTTCGCCCCGCGCCCGCCATGTCCTCTTACGGCGGAACCGCCGTCTGGTCGGGCGACAGGGTTTGCCGCGACGAGGAAGGCCTGCTCTATTTTGTCGGGCGCAGGGATGCCATGATCAAGACGGCGGGAAACCGGATCAGCCCGCAGGAACTGGAGGAAGCCGCCATCGCCAGCGGATTTGCCGAGGAAGCCGTGGCTATCGGCGTGCCGGATGACAGGCTGGGTCATGCGATCCACCTGGTTCTGCGCGGATCGGGCGACGAGGAAGGCCTGCGAAAAGCCTTGAGAAGCGAATTGCCCAATTTCATGCAGCCCTCGGTCATCCGCTGGATGGAGGCCATGCCGCTCAACCCCAATGGCAAGATCGATCGCGCGCTTCTGGCTCGCACGGAGCGGGAGAGCGTGGCATGAAGCCGTCCGGGCCAATTCCACCTGATTTCAAAATCATGGATGATGAACTTACCATCGGTGGTAAGGTCGCCAGCGAACTGGTGCGAGAGGCTGGCGACACGCCGCTCTTCGTCTATTCGCGCGATATCGTCGCCGCACGGATGGAAGGCCTGCGCAAGGCGATGCCGGAGCGTCTGAAAATCCATTACGCGATGAAGGCCAACCCCTTCGCACCACTGCTGGAGTTCATGTCCGAGCTGGTCGACGGCCTCGATATCGCCTCAGGAGGCGAATTCGTGATGGCACGCGAGGCGGGGTTCCTCCCGCGCGAAATCAGCTTCGCCGGGCCCGGCAAACGTGACGAGGAGCTGAAAGCGGCGATCAAAGCAGGCGTCACGATCAACCTAGAAAGCGCCAATGAGGCGCGACGCGCGCTGGATGTTGCCTCTTTCCTCAGTGTCACGCCACGCCTTGCCATCCGCGTCAATCCTGACTTCGAGATGCGCGGATCGGGGATGAAGATGGGCGGCGGAGCCAAGCCCTTCGGCATCGACCAGGCGCAGGTTGCTGACGTCGCCAAGGAAATCATCGCTGCAGCAGCCGACTGGCGCGGATTGCATATCTACACCGGCAGCCAGGCGCTCGACGCTGCTGCCATCATCGAAACGCAGGCCAATGTGCTTTCGCTGGCTGCGGAGCTTTCCTCCCAGATCGGCGCGGAACTGCCGCATCTCAACATGGGCGGAGGCTTCGGCATCCCCTATTTCGACAAGGATCAGCCGCTCGATATCGGTGCCGTGGGCAGCGCCTTGTCGGAGCAATTCGCGAAGCTACCCGACATCCTGCAACAGACTGAATTCGCTATCGAACTCGGTCGCTATCTCGTCGGCGAGGCGGGCGTCTACCTGACCCGGATCGTCGATCGCAAGGTGAGCCATGGCGTGACCTATCTCGTCACCGACGGCGGGCTGCATCACCAGCTCGCCGCCTCAGGTAATTTCGGCACGGTCGTGCGGCGGAACTACCCCGTGGCCATCGCCAGCCACTTCGGTGCCGAGCCTGTGGAGGAGGTCAGCATCGTCGGTTGCCTGTGCACCCCGCTCGACCGCTTGGCCGACAATGTGATGATGCCGCGCGCCGAGGTGGGAGACCTTGTCGCGGTGTTCTGCGCAGGAGCCTATGGCGCTTCCGCCAGCCCCAGCGCCTTCCTGGGCCAGGGACCTGCGCGAGAGCTGCTGGTTTAAGGCTTTGCCGCAAGTGCGTCCCTGATCGGGACAGCGCCTCCAAAACCCGCGAAATCCGGGCGTTTTGGGCCGAAAGACTAACGCATTGTTCACCCTTTCCCCACACAAGGATCGGCGGATCCGCGGGTGGAGAATGTGTGGCGTTTGGCAGCGCCGCCCGTTCCTGCCCGAAACCCTTGAGGACGCGACAATGCGATTGATATCTGCTCTCCGCCTGCTGGCCGTGCTTTGCGGTTCGGCGCTGACGCTTGGCGGATGCGCGACCACCGGCGATGCACCTCAACTGGCCCCAGCGACCTTCGTCGCGATGCAGGAAGGGCCGGGCGAGGAATATGTGATCGGCCCGCTGGACGAGCTGACGATCCATGTCTGGCGCAATGACGAGCTGGGTGCCGAAGTTCAGGTACGACCCGATGGCCGCATCACCACGCCGCTGGTGTCGGACATGCCCGCCGTGGGCAAGACGCCGACCATGCTGGCGGAGGATATCCGCCTGCAGCTTTCCCAATATATCGCCGATCCGCTGGTGACCGTGATCGTCAACCGCTTTGCCGGCACGTTCAGCCAGCAGATCCGCGTCGTCGGTGCGACCGAGCAGCCCGCATCGCTGCCCTATCGCGCCAACATGACGCTGCTCGACGCGATGATCGCTGTGGGCGGGCTGTCCGAATATGCATCGGGCAACCGCGCCAAGCTGATCCGCTTCGATCGTACCACGGGCGGCCAGCAGGAATATGCGCTGCGCCTTGGCGACCTGCTGCGCAAGGGTGAGAGCGAGGCGAATGTGATGCTGATGCCGGGCGATGTGATCATCATCCCGGAAAGCATGTTCTGAGGCTGGCGGGCAGGGGGCGAACCACTTGAACCAGCTTGTCGAGGAATTGCGCGCAGCGCTCTGGTCGGTGTGGAACCGGCGCTGGCTCGCCCTGGCCGTCGCCTGGGGCGTCTGCCTGCTGGGGTGGCTGGCGGTGGCGCTGATCCCCAATTCCTATGAATCGGAATCGCGCATCTTCGTGCAGCTGGACGATGTGCTGGCCGAGCAAATCGGTATCGGCGCGGCCAGTCGCCAGCGCGATATCGAGCGGGTGCGGCAGACGCTGGTTTCCTCGGTAAACCTCGAAAAGGTCGTCCGCTCCACGCGGCTTGGCGACACGATCACCAATGCAGGCCAGATGGAAGGCGCAATCACGCAGCTCGAAGACGACATCACTGTCGTCTCGGAGGGTGCGAACCTGTTCGAGATCGCCGCCGTCAGTGGCCGCAGCGACCTCTCCGATGCAGAGAACGCGCAGCTGGCGCAGGTGATCGTGCAGCGGATGATCGACATCTTCCGCGAGGAAAACCTTGGCGGAGCTCGCGGCGACATGCGCGAAACGCTGGATTTCATCAACGCCCAGCTGGAACTGCGCCAGCGCGAACTGGAAGAGGCGGAGCAGCGCAGGTTGGAATTCGAAGCGCTGCATCCCGACCTGATCGGCGGAACCGCAGGCCTGCAGCAGGAACTCACCGCCACCCGTGCTGAATTGCGCAGCGTGGAGGCCGACCTTGCCGCGGCCGAAAGCGCACTGGCAGCTGTCGAGGGCCAGCTGTCCAGCACGCCGCGCACCATGCTCACGCCCGGTTCGGGCGGCCCGCAGGCGGCGCTGGCACAAGCGGAGGCGATGCTGGCGCAATACCGCTCGCAAGGCCTGACCGACCAGCATCCGGACGTCGTTGCGCTCAACCGCCAGCTGGCGACCTTGCGCGAAAGGGCAGCAGCCGATGGCGGCGCGACCGGCACGCCCAACCCTGCCTACAGTTCGCTTGTCTCTATCCGCGCCGAGCGGCTTGCCAATGTGCAGGCGCTGGAATCGCGTGCGGCGGCTCTGCGCTCCGAAATTTCCAGCATCATGGACAGCCAGTCGCGCGAACCCGGCGTTTCCGCCGAGGCGCAGCGGATCACCCGCGATTACGACGTGCTGCGCGAGCAGTATGACCAGCTCCTCCAGGACCGGGAGCAACTCCGCCTGCGCGGGCAGGTGGAAAGCGAACGCAGCGCGATCCAGTTCGAAGTGGTCGATCCGCCGTCCACGCCGCGCACGCCCGCCGCACCGAACCGTCCGCTGCTGCTGGTGGCGGTGTTGATCCTCGGGCTGGGAGCAGGGGCAGGAACGGCTTTCGCGATGGGCAAGCTGGGTTCGACCTATGCCACTGCCAGCCAGCTGGAACGCGCCTTCGACCTGCCGGTGGTCGGCACGATTTCGCACACCGTCACCGAGACTGCACGTGCTCTGGAACGCCAGCGGCTGAAGTACTTCGCCGCCGCCGGAGGTGCTTTGGGCGCACTGTTCGTAATCCTGCTGGGCGTGGAATTCGTCCAGCGCGGAATGATCGCGTGAGGGGGCTGGCATGACCGAGCAGAGCAAGATCCCCGTACCCGGCAAGGGTGAAGGCAAGTCGCTATTCGAGCGTGCCGAAAGCATGTTCGGCGAGAAGGGCTACACGCCCGCTCCTGTGCCGAGAGATCTGGCGCGCCCGGTCAACCGCAAGGTGGTGAAGCAGAAGCGGAGCGAGCCGGTTGCCCCTGCAGAAGCACCTGTCTCCGCCGAACCTGCCGCCACGCCGCAGCCCGCGCCCTTACCGGAACAGCCCCGCATCGCGCTGCCAGGCAATGCACATCCCGTCGATCGCGACGCGTTGACGCAGTATGGCCTGATCAACCCGGATGGTCCGGTCACCGCGCTGCTCGAGGAATTCCGCATCGTGAAGCGCCAGCTGCTCAAGGCCGCGCGCGCCGATGCGAGCGGGCTCGCACGGCGCATCCTAGTCAGTTCCGCTTTGCCCGACGAAGGCAAGACCTTCTGCGCCGTGAACCTGGCGCTGGCCATGGCGGCCGAGCGCGATTGCGAAGTGATCCTGGTCGATGCCGATGTCGCCAAGCCCTCGATCCTATCGCTCCTCGGCCTGCCCAAGGGTCCGGGCCTGATGGACGCGCTGGCCAATCCGGATGTCGCGATCGAGGATTGCGTGATCGCCACCGATATTGCCGGCCTGCATGTCCTGCCCGCCGGGAACCAGACGCATACGGACAGCGAATATCTCGCAGCCGCGCATACGGGCGAGGTGCTGTCCCGCCTGACACAGGGCGCGCCGGAGCGTGTGCTGATCTTCGATTCCCCGCCCGCGCTTGCAGCCTCTCCCGCGGCGGACCTTGCGCACCATGTGGGGCAGGCCCTTGTCGTCGCCCGTGCGGACAAGACCGGGCAGAGCGCATTGGAAGACGCGCTGACGCTGCTGTCGAACTGCCCCGACCTCAAGCTGTTGCTCAACGATGCACATTTCAGCCCCAGCGGTCGCCGCTTCGGGGCCTATTACGGTTATGGAGACTAGGGCGATGGTCCGCACAATGCACCGATCGCTCTTGCTGGCCCTCGCGCTACTCGCGCCGCTGCCTGCGTTGGCTCAGGATGCTGCCGAACCCGAAGCCGTGCGCGGCAGCCGCGTGGATGTGCAGCCCTATATCGAGGCGGCGCAGGTCCTGACGGCGGAGCTTTCGCCGGGCGACGACGTGCTCACCTATACGCAGCTCGCCGCCGGCGTGGATGCCATGATCGCGGGCCGCAACAGCGCGGCCTCGGCCTCGCTGCGCTATGAGCGGCGCATCGGCTATGGCGAGGTTTCGGACGGCGATACGATCACCGGCATTGCCCGTGGTTCGCTCGCCCTGGTGCCGCGCAGGCTGACTTTCGAGGCGGGCGCACTCGCATCGCAGGTACGTGTCGAAAGCGGCGGCGCCACCTCGCTCGGCGGGTTCGATGCCGACGACAGCTCCACCAGCCAGATCTATTCGCTCTATGCCGGGCCGACGCTGCAGACCAATGTGGACGACCTGCTGGTCACAGGCGCCTATCGCATCGGCTACACCCGTGTCGAAGCGCCCGATGCCGTGGTGCTGACGCCGGGTGACGAGCCGGTGGACCTCTTCGACGATTCGGTAACGCAGCAAGCGACCATCCGCGCAGGCTTCGCGCCGGGCACGGTCCTACCCGTGGGCGTGGGTGTCGGGGCAGGGTGGAACCGGCAGGATGTGTCCAATCTGGACCAACGTATCGACGATCGGCATGTGCGCGCCGACGTGACCGTTCCGGTCTCCCGCACGCTCGCCCTGGTTGGCGGTGTGGGTTACGAGGAGGTGGAAGTGTCGAGCCGCGATGCGGTGCGCGATACCGATGGCATTCCGGTGATCGGCAGCGACGGACGCCTCGTCACGGATGAGAGCTCGCCGCGTGTCATCGCCTATGAGACCGACGGGCTGATCTGGGATGCAGGGATCATGTGGCGTCCCTCCCGCCGCACGTCGCTGCAGGCCATGGTGGGCCGCCGCTATGGTTCGACCACCTATACCGGATCGTTCTCCTATGCGCCGAATCCGCGCACCAGCCTGAATATCGGCGTTTACGACAATCTCACCGGTTTCGGCGGCGTATTGGCAGACAATCTCTCCAACCTGCCGACCGAGTTCGAGGCCGTTCGCAACATGCTGACCGGCGATCTTGGCGCGTGCGTTGCCTCGCTTGAGGGCAACACCTGCGCACTCGGCTCCTTTGGCTCTCTGCGCAGCGCGGTCTTCCGCAGCCGCGGGGTGACCGCCAGCCTCTCGCGCAGCAATGGCCGCACTTCTTACGGCATTGCCGGCGGATATGATCGCCGGGCCTATATCGCCGCCGCCGGTACCGCGCTGGAAGCTGTGGATGGCATTGTCGACGAGAATGTGTGGCTGGGCGCCTATGCCGGCCACCAGCTGGACCGCCGCTCCGGCATCGGGGCAAATGCCTATGTCAATTGGTTCGATAGTGGATTCGACAGCACTGGCACCGGCATGGGTTACAGCGCATCGCTTTCCTACAACCGCGAGATCATCGCCGGGCTGAGCGGCACCGCCGCCGTCGGCCTCGACGGGGTCGCGCGCGACGAACTGCCCGATTATTCCAACGCATCGGCCCTTGTCGGCCTTCGCTATTCATTCTGACGGGTCCAACCGAGGAGCGCAGACCCATGTTCGAGAACTTCTACGGCCTCACCGGCAAGCCTTTCCAGCTGACGCCCGATCCGGAATTCTACTTCCGTTCGATCACCCACCGCAAGGCGCTTTCCTATCTCGGATACGGCCTGGCGCAGGGTGAGGGCTTCATCGTCATCACCGGCGAGGTGGGCGCCGGCAAGTCCACGCTGGTCGCCCATATGGTCGCCAGCATCGATCCGTCGCAGGTGACAGTGGCGCAGGTCGTCACCAGCAAGCTGGACGAGGAAGAGATCGTCCATGTGGTGGCGCAGGCCTTCGGCCTCGACATCGAGGGGCATGACAAGGCGAGCGCGCTGGGCGCGATCGAGAGCCTGCTGCATGAAGAGGCCCGCGAAGGCCGCCGCTGCCTGCTGGTGGTGGACGAATCGCAGAACCTTTCGGTGAAGGCGCTGGAGGAGCTGCGCATGCTCTCCAACTTCCAGCTCGGCAGCCACCCGCTCTTGCAGACCATGCTGCTGGGCCAGCCTGAATTCCGCATCACCCTGCAGAGCGATCCAAACCTCGAACAGCTGCGCCAGCGAGTGATCGCAGCGCATCACCTCGAACCGATGCAGCAAGGCGAGATCGAGCCTTACATCACTCACCGCCTCCAACGCGTGGGCTGGAAGGGGAACCCGTCCTTCGACCAGCGCGTGTTTGCCGGGATGTTCGAGGCATCGGGCGGCATTCCGCGCCGCGTCAACCAGATCGCCAACCGCCTGCTGCTGCTGGGCGCGGTGGAGCAACGCTCGCGCATCGATGACGCGATGCTGAAGGCCGTCCTGGCCGAAATGGAGGACGAGAAGGCCCTGCCGGATACTTCGGAGAAAGCGCCCGAAGCCGTGGCAGCGGCCGCAGCTCCCGAAGTCGCACCTGCGGCGCCCATGGTGCCCGGCTTCTCAATGGAAGAGGTCGAGAAGATGCTGGCCGCGCGCGATGCGCAGATCGCGGAATTGCAGCAGGCCGTGGTGGAACTCTCGAACCATCAGGACGAGGCGATTGCCGCTGCCGTCCGCCCGGAGCTCCAGGCCATGCAGGAACAGATCGCCCGCCTTGAAGCGAAGAGCTTCGAGCAGGAGCGCACGATCCGCCAGACCCTGACCATGCTGATCGAGTGGATCGAGGGCGAAATGGACGAGACCAAGGCGGCCTGACGCCCCGCGACTGAGGAATAATCGTACCGTGGTGGATGCCATCGAGCTGCAGACCAAGCCGGACCAGGATAGGGACCAGCGCATCGTCAACGGCCTGTCGGTCGATGTCGAGGACTGGTTCCAGGTGGGCGCGTTCGAGGATGTGATCGAGCGCGGCGACTGGGCCGGGCTGGATGACCGCGTCGATCGCAATGTTCGCGAAATTCTCGATCTGTTCGACGAGGCCGAGGCCAGCGCCACCTTCTTCACGCTGGGCTGGGTCGCCAAACGGCACGGGACGCTGCTGCGCGAAGTGGCCGAGCGCGGGCACGAGATCGCCAGCCATGGCTGGGACCATCGCCGCGTCCATACGATGACCCGCACCGAATTCGCCGAGGATATCCGCAAGGCGCGCACCGAGATCGAGGATGCCAGCGGTACGCGGGTCACCGGCTATCGCGCGCCCAGCTTTTCCATCGACCAACGCACACCGTGGGCATTCATGGAGTTGGTGGAGCAGGGCTATACCTATTCCTCCAGCGTCGCGCCGGTCGCGCATGACCATTATGGCTGGCCCGAGGCACCGCGCTTCGCCTTCCAGCCCTTGCCCTGGGCGGACCTGATGGAGATTCCGGTGACCACCGCCATGTTCGGCGGCAAGCGCCTTGCGGCAGGCGGCGGCGGCTTCTTCCGCGTGCTCCCCTATGGCTTCTCGCGATGGGCGATCCGGCAGGTGAACCGCCGCGAGGGGCGACCGGCGGTGTTCTATTTCCATCCGTGGGAAATCGATCCCGGTCAGCCACGCGTGGCTGGTGCGCCGATCAAGTCGCGCCTGCGGCATTACACCAATCTAGACAAGATGGCCCCCAAGCTCCGCCAGCTGATCCATGAATTCGCATGGGGCCGGATGGACGTGATCGCCCATCGCGAACGCAACCGGGTGGAAGCCGAGGCCGCGTGAATGCGCCCTTTGCCCTCCCGGCCCGCATGCGTGTGGCGGACCTCTCGCAAGCAGAAGAGGTCGCGCGGATAGAGGCCTTTGTCTTCGGTCAGGGCGGCTCGATCTTCCATCGCCCCGCATGGCTCCATGCGGTGGAGGAAGGCACGGGCAATCGCGCGCTGGGCCTTGTTGCCGAGCGTGGCGGAGAGATCGCCGGATGGCTGCCGCTCACCGAAGTCCATTCTGCGATTTTCGGCCGCATGCTCGCATCGAGCGGTTTTGCCGTGGGCGGCGGGGCGCTGGCGGCGGACCCCATGTGTTCGCTGGAGCTGTGCCGCGCGGCGGAGGAACTGGCCGTGCGGCGTAACTGTACGACCATCGAACTGCGCGGCGGCCTCGCGCCTGAGGGATGGGACGAGCGTACGGACAGCCATTGCGGGTTCGTCTGCGAACTGGCCGAGGATGAGCAGGCGCAATTGCTCGCCATCCCGCGCAAGCAGCGCGCCGAGGTTCGCAAGGGCCTGCAGAACGGGCTACGCGTCAGCATCGGCACGTCCGAAGCCGACCGCGAAGCGCACTATGCCATCTACGCCGAAAGCGTCCGCAATCTCGGTACGCCTGTCTTCCCGCGCGCGTTATTCGATGCGGTGCTCGACGGTCTGGATGCCGATATCTTGACTGTGAGCCACGAAGGCCGCCCGGTGGCGAGCGTGCTCTCGCTCCACCATGATGGCGCGGTGATGCCCTATTGGGGCGGAGGCACGCTTGCAGCACGGCACCTTCGCGCCAATGACGTGATGTACTTCGCGCTGATGAACCATGCGCGCATTCGCGGTTGCACCCACTTCGATTTCGGGCGCAGCAAGACGGGCAGCGGTGCCTTCAGCTTCAAAAGGAACTGGGGGTTCGAGCCACAGCCGCTCACCTATGCCAGCTGGACCGCGCCGGGAGCGGCGAAGCGCGACGCCGATCCGAACAGCGATCGGCACGCCGCGCGCATCGCCGCATGGCAGCACCTGCCGCTGGGGATCGCCAATTGCCTCGGCCCCATCATCGCGCGCGGGCTGGGCTAGGGCGGATGCCGGGCTCGGACATCCTCTTCCTGGCACATCGCCTGCCATTCCCGCCCGATCGCGGGGACCGTATCCGTTCGTGCCATGTACTGCAGGCTCTGGCGCAACTGGCTCCCGTCCACGTCGGCTGCTTCGCCGATAGTGAGGAGGACGCAGCCTATGGTGCTGAGCTCGACAAGGTGGCGCAGAGCAGCTGTGTTGTCCGAAAATCCAAGCCGCTGCCCATGGCTGGCATCGAAGCCCTTCTTCGCGGGGAGCCAGTCAGCCTTTCCGCCTATCGCAGCAACGAGCTTTCGCGCTGGGTCGACAGGATGCTTTCCGGCGGCCGCATCGGCGCGATCTACGTTTTCTCCGGCCAGATGGGACAATTCGTGCCCGCCAGCTGGAAAGGCCGCCTGGTCGTCGACCTGGTCGATGTCGATTCCGCGAAGTTCGAGGAATATGCACGCGATCCTATGCCGTACCGGCGCTGGCTCTTTCGCCGCGAAGCCCGCCTGCTGTCGCGCGAGGAGGCAAGGCTTGCCGCACGCGCCGACCACACGCTTCTGGTGAGCGAGCCGGAAGCAGAACTCTTCGCCTCCCGCGCACCCGATGCCCGGAACATCCGCGCCATGGGCAATGGCATCGATACCGTGCGTTTCGCACCCGATTCCGTGGATCCGACGCCCGAGATGAAGGGGAAGGGGCCGCACCTGCTCTTCACCGGGCAGATGGACTACCCGCCCAATATCACCGCTGTGACCCGCATGGCGCGCGAAATCATGCCGCTGATCCAGTTGCGATATCCGCAGGCGCAATTCCACATCGTCGGCCGCGCGCCCACGCCCGCCGTGCTCGCACTGGCTCTGCAATCGGGGTGCCATGTGCACGGCGCAGTGCCCGATATCCGGCCCTGGCTGCGTGCAGCCGACGTGGCCGTCGCCCCACTCACCCTTGCGCGCGGAGTGCAGAACAAGGTGCTGCAGGCGATGGCAATGGCGAAGCCCGTTGTCGCCAGCCCGCAAGCCGCGACCGGCATCGCGGCGGAGGACGGCAAACAGATTGTCGTTGCGGGAGACAACCGGCAGTTCGCAGTGCGCACGATCACCCTTCTCGAAAGACCGGAGCGCGCGAGGGCCATCGGAACCGCCGCCCGCGAATTTGTCGAGTCGCAACAAGGGTGGCCCGCCATGCTGGCCGAGCTCCCCGGACTGATGGGCTGCGACGGGAAGGGGACGGAGGGATCGCGCAATGCCGCTTGATCTCGCCATGCCGTCCAAAGCCGCGCTGACGGAAAAACTGCCCGCACAATGGCGCAAGCCCCTGCTCCACCTGGCGCTCGCCTGCGCCGCCGTCCTGCTCCTATTCGCCCCGGTCTTTGCCGACATGGCGATGCAGTTCTGGGACAGCTCCAGCTACAATCACATCCTCTTCGTACCGGTTATCATTGCATGGCTGGTCGCCCAGCGCAGCGGCGAGTTGGCCAAGCTCACGCCGAAGGCATGGTGGCCGGGACTTGTTGCCCTTGCCGGAGCGCTGTTCCTTTGGCTGCTGGGCGATATCGCCGGTATTGCGCTGGCAACGCACCTCGCGGTCGTTGCCATGCTGCAATCGCTGGTACTGACGATGCTCGGCCCGCGCGTCAGCTGGGCGCTGGCATTCCCGTTCGCCTATGGCTTCTTCCTCATCCCCTTCGGCGACGAGCTGGTCCCGACCCTGCAGATGGTCACCGCCGACCTCACCATCGCGCTAACGCAATGGAGCGGCGTGCCTGCGGTGATCGAGGGCGTGTTCATCGATACGCCCGCCGGCCTGTTCGAAGTGGCGGAGGCTTGTTCGGGCGTGAAGTTCCTCATCGCCATGATCGCACTGGGTACGCTCGCCGCGCATGTCTGCTTTGTCAGCTGGAAGCGCCGCGCGTTGTTCATGCTTGCTGCCATGGCGCTGCCGATCCTTGCCAATGGCGTGCGGGCATGGGGCACGATCTATATCGCGCAGTCTCAGGGTATCGAATTCGCCGCCGGCTTCGACCACATCTTCTATGGCTGGATCTTCTTCGCGCTGGTCATGGGCCTGCTGCTAGCCTTGAGCTGGCGCTTCTTCGACCGACCGCGCGACGGGGCCTTTATCGATGCCGAGGCCATTGCCGCTGCCCGTTGGCCCGAGGCTCTGGAGCGCATGGCGATTGCACCGGGGAGGGCGCTGGTCGGTGTTGCAGCGCTGTGCCTCGTCGCCATTGGCTGGTCGGTACAGGCCCGCAGTGTCGAGGCGGAGCTGCCGCAACAAATCGCGCTGCCCGAAATTCCCGGATGGCAGCGCGCGCCTTTCACCGAGGGACTGTGGTGGGAACCGCGCGCAGGCGGGGCGGATCACCGGCTGATCGGTTCCTACACCAATGCCGACGGCGCGCAGGTGGAGATGTTCTACGCGCTCTATTCCGCGCAGGAAGAAGGCCGCGAGGCGGGCGGTTTCGGTGAGGGCGCGCTGATGCCGGGCAGCGACTGGCGCTGGCATTCGCCGGGGCCGGACTTCGACGCGGGCTTTTCGCAGCGCCTGCAAGCCCCCGGCCCGGAGCAGCGCGTGACGCTGACGCTCTATCGCCATCGCAGTCTTGCAACCGGCAGCGTAGCGCGCCTCAAGCTCTCCAATATCCGCGACCGGCTGACCTTCGATGCCGAGCCGACCATGCTGCTGATCCTCTCCGCGCGTGAGGGCGGGGCGGTCCCGGCGGAGCAGGCGATCCGGGAATTCATCGCTTCCACCGCGCCCACCGGCGAATGGATGGACCGCATCGCGCAAAAGCCCTAAGCCCACGCGCATGTGCGGGATCGCCGGGATTTTCCATTGCGGAACCATCAAGCCGGTGGACCCGGCGCGTGTGGAGCGGATGTGCGACGCACTCGCCCATCGCGGACCCGATGGATCGGGCGTATGGACCGCGCCGGGCGTCGGCCTCGGGCACCGCCGCCTCTCGATCATCGATATCGCCGGATCGCCGCAGCCGATGCATTCCGCCGATGAGCGGCACGTGATCAGCTTCAATGGCGAGATCTACAATTTCCGCGCCCTGCGCCGCGAACTGGAAGGGCTGGGCGCCGAGTTCCGCACCGATGGCGATACCGAGGTGATCCTAGCCGCCTATCAGCGCTGGGGAACGGATTGCCTCTCGCGCCTCCACGGCATGTTTGCCTTCGCGATCTATGACCGCAAGGACCGCACACTGTTCCTCGCCCGCGACCGATTTGGGGTGAAGCCGCTCTTTATGGCGATGCTGAGCGATGGCAGCATGGCCTTCGCCAGTGAATTGAAAGGCTTGCTCGCCCATCCGCTGCTGCGGCGTGAGGTCGATCCCAGGGCGATCGAGGATTACATGACCTGGGGCTATGTCCCCGATCATAGCAGCATCCTGCGCGGCGTCGAGAAGCTGCCCGCGGGCCATTTCCGCCTGCTGAAGCATGATGCCGCGCCTGCCGATCCGCAGCAATATTGGGACATCTCCTTTGCCGAGAGGCGCAAGGGCAAGCCGCGCGACCTGGAGGCGGAATTGCTCCACCACCTGCGTGAGGCAGTAACTTCGCGGATGGTCTCTGATGTTCCGCTCGGCGCATTCCTGTCGGGCGGCGTCGACAGCTCCAGCGTGGTGGCGATGATGGCGGAGGCAAGCCGCGATCCGGTGCGCACCTGTTCGATCGGATTCGACGTGGCGGCTGTGGACGAGACGTCGCATGCCGCGAAGGTGGCGCAATTGTTCGGCACCGATCATGTCAGCCGGGAGGTCGGCTCCGACCAGTTCGATGCAATCGACGATATCGCGGCCATGTTCGACGAACCCTTTGCTGATGCCTCCGCCTTGCCGACTTGGCGCGTATGCCAGCTGGCGCGCGAGAATGTGACGGTTGCGCTGTCGGGAGACGGCGCGGACGAGGCGATGGCGGGATATCGCCGCCAGGTCTTCCATCATCATGAGGAGCGCGCGCGGCGGCTGCTACCCGCTCAGCTGCGGGAAAAGGTGATTGGACCGCTCGCGCAAGCATGGCCTAAGGCGGACTGGGCACCGCGACCGCTGCGCGCGAAGTCGACCTTGCAGGCGCTGGCCGGTACTGGCCCGCAAGCCTATGCGTTGGCACTCGGCACCGTACCGCCTGCAATTCGCGCGTCGCTCTATGGCGAAGACTTCCGTCGGCAGATCGGTGATTACCGCGCTGAGCACGCGCTGGAAAAGGTAATGCGAGACGCTCCGGCGCGGTCTGGTCTCGATGCCGCGCAGTATGCCGACCTCAAGTTCTGGCTACCCGGAGACATCCTGACCAAGGTCGATCGAACCAGCATGTCGGTGAGCCTTGAGGCGCGTGAACCCCTGTTAGACCACCGCTTGGTCGAGTTCGCCGCCAGCTTGCCCGAAGGTCTGCGGGTGAAGGGGAAGCAGGGCAAATGGCTTCTGAAGAAGGCGATGGAGCGGTACCTGCCCGCCGACATTCTCTACCGCTCGAAGCAGGGTTTCGTGACGCCGATTGCCGAGTGGCTGCGTGGGCCGCTGCAAGGCCAGACCCGCGCCATTGCCGCCAGCAGCGCGCTAGCCCGCACGGGGTGGTTCGATCGCGCACAACTCTCACGTATTGCCGAGGCGCATATCTCCGGACGGAGCGACCATTCGCGGCTGCTGTGGCAGCTGATCATGCTCGACAAGTCGCTGTCGCGGCTGGGGATCGCGACCTAGCCCGCCTCGCCATGGCCGAGCGCCATGTATGCGTCGCTTTGCATTTCCTTGAGCCGACTGACCGTGCGCTCGAATTCGAAAGCGCCATCGCCTGACGGGTAGAGCTGCTCAGGCTCCACCGCAGCCGAAGCGAAGAGCTTCACCCGGTTCTCATACAGCGCATCGATCAGCGTGACGAAGCGCGCCGCCTCATTGCGCATCTCGCGATCCATCTGCGGGATCCCGACGATGATGACGGTATGGTATTCGCGCGCGATGGCCAGATAGTCGGAGGCACCGCGCGCCTCCTTGCACAGCCGCTTGAAGCTGAACACGGCGACGCCCTTGAGACTCTTGGGTACGAACAGCGTCCGCCCGCCGCCGAGGTCCAGTTCGGCGGAGGGGACGTGTTCGGCATCCTCCGGGGCGAAGTCGGTGAGGCGGAAGAACAGCTCGCGCAGCTGTGCCGTAGCCTCATCCCCGATTGGCGCATGCCAGCTGGCCATCCCGCCGATGCGGTCGAGCCGGTAATCGGTGGGGCCATTGAGTTCGATCACGTCCAGCCTCCGCTCGATCAAGTCGATGAAAGGCAGGAAGTGCTCGCGGTTCAGCCCGTCCTTGTACAGATCGCGGGGAGGGCGGTTGCTGGTGGTCACCACCGTCACGCCATGATCGACGATCAGCGCGCGGAACAGGCGTGACATGATCATCGCATCGGTGGAGTTGTTGACCACCATCTCGTCGAAAGCGAGGCAGCGCACATCCTCGGCAAGGGCGGCCGCGACGGGGGCGATGGGATCGCCCGCCTCCTTCTTACGCTCCTCGCGGATGCGTGCGTGGACCTCAAGCATGAAGGCGTGGAAATGCGCGCGGCGCTTGCGGCGGATGTCGAGGCAATCGAAGAACAGGTCCATCAGCATGGACTTGCCGCGGCCCACGCCGCCCCACATGTAGATGCCGGTTTCCGCCCTGGGCTTGCGCCTTAACAGCCGGTCGATGAGGCCCGGATCATCAGCCTGCCGGGAGGCCTCCAGCGTTGCCTGCAGCTCACCCAGACGCCCGGCAGCTGCGCGCTGCTGCGGATCGGGGCGAAGCTCGCCCGATTCCAGCAATTCCTCGTATCTGGCAAGAACTCCGGTCAGATCTGGCGTTCCGCCTGCATCTTCTTGATTTCGGCGATCGCACGCGCCGGGCTGAGGCCCTTGGGGCAAACATTGGCGCAGTTCATGATCGTGTGGCAGCGATAGAGGCGGAAGGGATCCTCCAACTCGTCAAGCCGCTCACCCGTCATCTCGTCGCGGCTATCGGCCAGCCAGCGATAGGCCTGCAGCAGGATCGCCGGGCCAAGGAACTTGTCCGAATTCCACCAATAGCTTGGGCAGGAGGTCGAGCAACAGGCGCACAGGATGCACTCATAGAGCCCGTCCAGCTTCTCGCGCTGTTCGGGCGATTGCAGCCGCTCCTTGCCCGAGGGCGTGGTGGAGACCGTCTGCAGCCACGGGCGGATGCTGGCATATTGGGCGTAGAAGTGCGTGAAATCGGGCACCAGGTCCTTCACCACTTCCATATGCGGCAGCGGGGTGATCTGGATATCGCCCTTCAGGTCCTCGATCGCGGTGGTGCAGGCGAGGCCGTTCTTGCCGTTGAGGTTCATCGCGCAGGAGCCGCAGATGCCTTCGCGGCAGGAGCGGCGGAAGGTCAGCGTCGGATCGATCTCGTTCTTGATCTTGATGATCGCGTCGAGGACCATCGGGCCGCAATCGTCCATATCGATCTCGAACGTGTCATAGCGCGGGTTCTCTCCGCTGTCCGGGTCCCAGCGATAGATGCGGAAGGTCTTCACCCGCGTGGCGCCTTCCGCCTTGTAGAGGTGGCCCTTGCCGTTGATCTTGCTGTTCTTCGGGAGCGTGAAGGTCGCCATAATTGCCCACTTTCCTTGATCTGCGCCCTATCTAGCCAATCGTGCCGCAAGGGCAAGGCAGACCTTGGTCCGGCCCGGGGACAGCGGGCATTAGGCAAGAGGGCATGGAACACATGGAACACTGTCCTGTTCCAAATACCGCTTCAACCCAAGCGCCTTTCCAGAAGACCGCGCCCGATATGGCGAAAAGGCCATGTTTCCATCATCGCCAGTCGCCTTAGATTGTCGCCATGCCCATAGGAAAGCGCCATGACCACAGCTGACTGGCCCCGCCGCGCGGCTGTATTCGGCGCAACCGGCGGGATCGGCGCCGCGCTGTGCCGTGCCTTGGCTGACAGGAATGTGGCGGTTATGGCCGGATCGCGCAGCGGGGAATGTCCGCGGCACCAATTGATCACCCCGTTTCGCTTCGACCTCTCGGATGAAGACAGCATCCGGACGGCCGCCCGATCGATGGCCGACGAACCGCCCGAGCTAGTGATAGTCGCCACCGGTCTACTGACATTGGCTGACGGCACCGGGCCGGAGCGCAGTTACAAGGCGCTGGACCCGGCCGCCATGGCCGAGGCCTTTGCCGCGAACGCCATTGGCCCGGCACTGGTCGCGAAGCACCTCCTCCCGCTGATGCCGCGACAGGACCGCTTCGTGTTCGCTGCGATCTCAGCAAAGGTCGGCTCGATCTCGGACAACCGCATGGGCGGCTGGCACAGCTACCGCGCCAGCAAGGCCGCGCTCAACATGCTGGTGAAGAACTTCGCCATCGAAATGGCCCGCACCCATGAGCAGAGCATCGTGGTGGCGCTGCATCCGGGCACGGTGGACACACAACTTTCGCAGCCTTTCCAGTCCAACCTCCCCGAAGGTCAGCTCACCCCCAGGCGCGAGGCGGCGATGAACCTGTTGCAAGTGCTGCTCCAGCTTCGGCCCGATGACAGCGGCAAGCTGATCGCCTGGGATGGAGCCGAAATCGCGCCCTGACTGTCCGACGCAGGCAGAAATTAGCCGTTTGCAATCGCTGCGACTGCGGTAATCTGCCCCGGCAAATGGAGGAGCGGTCGCATGGGTCTGCGCAACTGGTACGATGAAACAATCCTGCCCAAAATCGTGGCCGCGGGCTGTTCGTCTCCCGAAGTGAGCGAATTGCGCGCCCACGTAGTACCGCTGGCGCAAGGCAAGGTGTTTGAGATCGGCTGCGGCGGCGGGTACAATCAGGCGCTCTACAAGAAGGACGCGATCACCCAGTTCGCCGGGATCGACCCCAATGCCAGCCTTCTCGATACCTCGCGCAAGCGGGCGGAGGCGCAGGGCTGGGAGGCCGATATCCGCCAGGGCGTAGGCGAAGCCATCCCTTTCCCGGACGGGTCATTTGACACAGTTGTCTGCACCTACACGCTCTGTTCGGTCGACGATCAGGCAAAGGTGCTGTCCGAATTGCGCCGCATCCTGAAACCGGGCGGCCGGCTGCTCTATCTCGAACATGGCAAGGCCCCCGATCCCGGGCCGGCGAAATGGCAAAGGCGGATCGAGCCGGTGTGGAAGAAGCTGATGGGCAATTGCCACCTGACGCGCGAGATCGGCGCGGCCATCCGTCCCGCAGGCTTCGAGGTTGAGCCGATCGGGCAGGAATATTTCGAAAAGGCACCCAAATGGGCCGGGTGGATCGAATGGGGCGTGGCGCGCAAGGTCGGCGCCTGATCCCGCAAGTCATCTAAGGCGGAAACAAAACGGGCCGGAGCAGCGATGCTCCGGCCCGACTTGTTTCGCTTGGCCTCTCTTACGGCTTACTGGCCGAAAGTGCGCTGCCACCAGCCACGGCGCGGTTCCCCGTCGGGGCCTATGGCCTCATCACCAGTCTCGGCAACTTCCGCGCCGTTGGCATCATTGGCCGGTTCCGCAGCAGGCGTTTCCGCGGCGGGTTCCTCCGCAGTCTCCTCCTTCACCTCATCGGCCTTCTTGCGGCGGGTCCGCGGCTTGCGGGCGGGCTTTTTCTCCACTTCCGCATCGGCCTCGGCTGCTTCCTCCGGCTTTGCATCATCCGCCTTGGCTTCGTCTGTCTTAGGCTCGTCGGCCTTAGGCTCGTCCGCCTTCTTCCGGCGAGTGCGGCGCTTGGGCTTTTCCTCGACTTCCTCGGCGGGCTTTTCAGCCTCTTCCTCGGTTGCAGCGTCGGTGTCTGCAGCCTTCTTGCGACGCGTACGGCGCTTGGGTTTTTCCTCTGCTTCGGCTTCTGCCGGAGCTTCGGGTGCTTCCTCTTTGACGGTCTCCGCGTCGGCTTCGCTTGCCTCGGCTTCTTCGCCTTCGGCTTTGCTACCTTCCGCAGCCTCATCACGTCTGCGGCCTCGGCCGCGGCCACCACGGCGGCGGCGGCGAGGCTTTTCGGTCAGCTCTTCTTCCGAATCCTCGGAAGCCTCTGCATCGGCATCGCCGCCGGAGGAGCTTTCCTCGTCATCATTGTCAGATTCTTCGCGATCGCGGTTGCGATTGCGGTTCCGGCCGCCACGGCGACGGCGACGGCGCTTCTTGCGGTCATTGCCATCGTCGTCGTCATTGTCCTCATCGTCGGAGGTATCGACAGCGTCATCCGCCTCGTCCTCATCCTCGTCGACGATCGGTTCGAACTTGGGCGCTTCGGTCGGGCGCGGGCCGGAGGAGGTTACGCGCATCTTGGCGCCTTCATCCTCGCCCTCCGGCACGACCTGCACGGTCACGCCATAGCGGCTTTCGATCTCCGCAAGGTCCGAACGCTTGGCATTGAGCAGGTACACGCTCGCCTCGGTCGAGGCGTAGAGCGTGATCACCGTGCCTTTACCCTTGGCGGCCTCATCCTCGATGAAGCGCAGGGCCGAAAGGCCTGCGGAAGATGCTGTACGGACCAGGCCCGTACCGTCGCAATGCGGGCAGGAACGGGTGGTCGCTTCCAGCACGCCGGTGCGCAGGCGCTGGCGGCTCATTTCCATCAGGCCGAAGCCGGAAATGCGGCCCACCTGGATGCGCGCACGGTCGTTCCTGAGCGAATCCTTCATGCACCGCTCGACTTTGCGGATGTTGGAGTTGTGCTCCATGTCGATGAAGTCGATCACGACCAGTCCGGCCATGTCGCGCAAGCGCAGCTGGCGGGCGATTTCCTTGGCGGCTTCGAGGTTCGTGTGCAGCGCCGTCTGCTCGATGCCATGCTCCTTGGTGGAACGGCCCGAGTTGATATCGATCGAGACCAGCGCCTCGGTCGGGTTGATAACCAGATAGCCGCCGGACTTCAGCTGCACGACAGGCTCGTACATCGCCGACAGCTGGTCTTCCGCGCCATAGCGCTGGAACAGCGGGACGGGATCGGAATAGGCCTTCACCCGCCGCGCATGGCTGGGCATGAGCAGTTTCATGAAGTCCTTGGCGGAGCGATAGCCTTCCTCGCCCTCGACCACGACTTCTTCGATCTCGCGATTGTAGATGTCGCGGATGGCGCGCTTGATCAGGTCCGAATCCGAATGGATCAGCGCCGGAGCGCTGCTCTTCAGCGTGTTTTCGCGAATCTCGTCCCACAGGCGGGCGAGGTAGTCGAAGTCACGCTTGATCTCGGTCTTGTTGCGCTGCAGCCCGGCGGTGCGCACGATCAGGCCCATGCTCTTGGGCAGGCTCAGCTCGTTGACGATCTGCTTCAGGCGCTTTCGGTCGGAACCGTTTGAAATCTTGCGCGAAATGCCGCCGCCATGGCTGGAGTTCGGCATCAGCACGCAATAGCGGCCGGCGAGCGAAAGATAGGTTGTGAGGGCGGCGCCCTTATTGCCACGCTCTTCCTTCACGACCTGGACGAGCAGCACCTGGCGGCGCTGGATGACGTCCTGGATCTTGTAACGGCGGCGCAGCGCCTGACGCTTGGCGCGCACATCGTCGATTTCCTTGGCGCGGCTGCCGCCACCGCGACGGCCACCACCCTGGCGACGTCCGCGAGCGCGGCCTCGGCCACGGCGCGAGCGGGCAGGTTTGGCGTCGTCTTCGGACTCGCCGTCTTCACCGTCCTCTTCCTCGGATTCCTCGTCCTCGTCGGACTCGTCCTCATCCTCGCCATTTTCGAGCTGGCCGTCCTCGATCGTGGCGACGTCGTCCTTTTCCGAGGTGTCGATTTCCTCGACGCCGGGTCCTTCGTCCTCGTCGTCGCCGTCATCGCCGACATCGAGATCCTCTTCGTCCTCGTCCTCGGCGGCACGAAGCGCCGCTTCCTCTTCGGCCGCAGCCTGTTCCTCGGCCAGCAGCTGGGCACGATCCTCGGCCGGGATCTGGTAATAGTCGGGATGGATTTCGCTGAAAGCGAGGAAACCGTGACGATTGCCGCCGAAATCGACGAAAGCCGCCTGAAGCGACGGTTCGACCCTGGTTACCTTGGCGAGGTAGATATTGCCCTTGATCTGCTTGTGTTCAGCAGATTCGAAATCGAATTCCTCAATCCGGTTTCCCTTGAGCACCGCCACCCGCGTTTCTTCCGGGTGGCGCGCATCGATAAGCATGCGCGTTGCCATTTAAATTTCTCCAGGCATGTGATCCTCGTGCGGCGCAAGGCGCCATCAGAGCATGCCGATATGTGTGAATTCCCCTGGGCGCGGGGCCGTGGCCGGGCGCTTGCGGGAGAGATAATTGGGCGCGGCTGCCGGTAGGCCGGGAGCTCGCGCTGCGGAATGTGTCTGCGGCGAAGCGAAGGCGCAGGATTTCGTTCTGCGCGAGAGCGGGGGTCGCCATGGTGCAGTCTACAGACTGCTGGCTGACCTTGTAGCTCTGGCTTCTCATCGCGGCATCAACCTGTAAATCAAGCCGGAACCGCAGGATTGGCGGGCCCGGATCGGCCACGGAGCACTATTCCCCGGGCCAAGTATTCGGCTAGCATTTGGGGAAAGCCTCGGCAACCTTATTGCGCGTTTTCGCAAATTTCCCTTGGTTGGCTGCCATGAACATGGTGAAAACGCGGCTAACGAGGCAATAGGGGATCAGGCTTGGTCTGGTTTCGGATCCAGATTGCGCTGCTCTTCCTGGCGCCAGTCCTGCTTTTTGCGGGCCTTTATGCTATTGGCAAGGCCGTTCCCGTGCCGCATCTGGGCCGAGAATATGTCGTCCGCATAGCCTTGCCCGAACCGGGCACGACGGTGGAGCTGCCTCCCGTCCTGGGTCCCGACGATCCTACCCGCCCGCTAGTGGTGATAGATGCCGGTCACGGCGGTCATGACCCGGGAGCGGTCGGTGCAGGTTTTCGCGAAAAGACGCTGACCCTCGGCCTGGCGCGAAACCTGCGCGACCAGTTGCTGGCCGATGGCGGTATTCGTGTGGCGATGACCCGCGACGAGGACAAATATCTGGTCCTGGCCGAACGCGTACAGATCGCCCGTGCCCTGGGCGCCGACCTGTTCATCTCGATCCATGCCGATTCCGCCGGGGAGCGCGACGAAGTCAGCGGCGCGAGCATCTACACATTGTCGGAGGAGGCTTCCTCCGAAGCGGCCGCCCGCTTCGCCCAGCGCGAGAACGAAGCCGATATCGTCAACGGCATCGAATTGTCGGGCGGGACGGAGAGCGTGAACGCGATCCTGGTAGAGCTGTCGCAGCGCCGCACCTCCGATGCCTCGGCCCAGTTTTCCCAATTGATCGTGCGCGAAGGGGAGGGCACCCTGGCCTTCCACCCCCAATCCGAACGTTCCGCAGCGCTTGCCGTGCTGCGCGCACCGGACGTCCCATCCGTTCTGTTCGAGGCTGGTTTCATCAGCAATCCCGACGAAGCCGAGCGCCTCGCCTCGGTCGAGGGGCAACGCGCCTTTGCCGGCGCCATGGCGCAGGCCATCCGCATTCACCTGGCGCGCGAAGCGGACGTTTCGCTCCAAAGCGCCGGTGTCGATGCGGCGTCCTCTACCGACGTCGTACCGGAGGGCGAAGGCGAGACAACAGCCGCACCCGGCGCCGGCTGACCGCAGCCCGTCGCATTCATTCTGGCGCAAGCCGGAAGCCCCATGCTAAGGGCGGATCACCATGGCAGCTACCGAAGACTCTGGCGCGCAGGACTTGCGCTATCGCATCACCCGCGGGGCCGAAGGCGCCTTTGCGGGCGTGCGCGAATTCTGGCGTGAAAATCCGCATCTGGCTTCGTTTCGCGAACACTGGCGCGATAAGCGCTGGGTGCGCTGGGGCGGCTATGCGCTGGCAGCCGGGCTCGCCATGCTCATCCTGGGCTGGGCGCTGGTTGCACGCGATCTTCCCGATGCCGAAACGCTGCTGGATTACGAACCCAACCTGCCGAGCGTGGTACGCGGCGCGGATGGCGAAATCGTCCACCGCTACGAGCGCGAGCGCCGCGTGGAATTGCAGTTCAAGGACCTGCCCACCCAGCTGGTGAACGCCTATACCAGCGCGGAGGACAAGACCTTCTGGAGCCACGGCGGCATCGATGCCGGCGGCTTCATCGGCGCGGTCATCGACTATGTCAGCAAGATCGGCTCGGACGAACGTGCCGTTGGCGGCTCCACCATTACCCAGCAGGTGGCCAAGAACATCCTTCTGGATGACGAATATTCGGTCACCCGCAAATTGCGCGAGATGGTTCTGGCGACGCGCATCGAAAGCGTGCTCTCCAAGGAAGAGATCATCACGCTTTACCTCAACGAAATCCCGCTCGGCCGCCGCAGCTTCGGCGTGCAGGCCGCCGCGCGCGCCTATTTCGACAAGGATGTGGACGAGCTGGCGCTGCACGAGATGGCCTATCTCGCCATCCTGCCCAAGGCGCCCGAAACCTATAGCCGCCAGCGCAATTACGACGAGGCGATGGTGCGCCGGAACATCGTGCTCGACCAGATGGAGGATAATGGCCACATCAGTGCTGCCGAGCGCGATGCGGCCAAGGCGCTGCCTTTGGGCATCGTGCAGGGCCAGCGGCAAAGCCGGTCGGCCGATGCGGGCTATTTCCTCGAGGAAGTGCGCCGCCAGCTGATCGCCCAATTCGGCGAGGAAGCCGAGGACGGTCGCAATTCGGTCTATGCTGGCGGATTGTGGGTGCGCACCTCGCTCGACACTGAATTGCAGGATGCAGCGCGAGATTCCTTGCGCGATGCGCTGCTGCGCTATCACGGCAATCGCGGATGGAGCGGCCGCGTTGCGGCGATCAACCCGGACAATGGTGACCTGAAATCGCAGCTTGCAGGCTCCAACATCTCGATCAGCTACCAGGACTGGCGCATTGCGGTTGTCACCCAGACATCCGGCAGCAGCGCCAGCATCGGTTTTGCCGATGGCGCAGATGGTTCGTTGAGCGAGGCACCAAATGCAATGAAAGTGGGCGACGTGATCGCCGTCTCCCCGCAAGGCAGCGGTTGGCGCCTGCGCAGCGTACCGGGCATCTCGGGCGGCTTCGTCGCGCAGGACCCGCATACGGGCCGCGTTCTGGCCATGCAGGGTGGTTTCGACAGCCGTCTCGGCTCCTTCAATCGCGCTACGCAGGCCGAGCGGCAGCCCGGTTCGACGGTGAAGCCGCTGGTCTATGCTGCCGGGCTCGACAACGGGATGACCCCGTCCTCCCTGATTCCAGACAGCCAGTATTGCTATTACCAGGGCGCCAATCTGGGCGAGAAGTGCTTCACCAATTTCGGCGGTAGCCGTGGCGGCGGCGAGCATCCGATGCGCTACGGGCTCGAGCAGTCCAAGAACCTGATGACCGTGCACATCGCGATGGACACGGGGATGGAAAACGTCCTCAGCATGTTCCGCGCGCTGGATATCGAGCCGAGCGAAGGTCTCTACCAGCCCTATCCGGCTTTCTCGCTGGGCTCGGGCGAGAGCACGGTAATGCGCATGGTCAACGCCTATTCGGCCATGGTCAATCACGGGCGGCTGAACCCGCCAAGCCTGATCGATTATGTGCAGGATCGCGATGGCAAGGTGATCTGGCGTTCGGACGAGCGCGAGTGCCTCGGCTGCAACATGGATGAGTGGGACGGCTCGCCCATGCCGCGCCTCGCGCCGAAGGGGCGGCAGGTGATGGATGCGCGCACAGCCTTCCAGATCGTCAACATGCTCACCGGCACCGTACAGCGCGGCACGGCAACGCGCCTGCGCGACCTCGATTTCCCGCTCTTCGGCAAGACCGGCACCAATAGCGGCCCGACCGATGCGTGGTTCGTGGGCGGCTCGACCGATATCGTGGCTGGCACCTATGTCGGCTATGACCAGCCCCGAGATCTCGGCGGCTATATTCAGGGCGGTAACACAGCCGTGCCGATCATGAAGCAGTTCATCCAGAACACCCGTGATCACTGGAGCGGCAGGCCCTTCATCGCCCCGGCAGGGGTGCGCATGGTGCGTGTCGACCGCCGCACGGGCCACCGCGTCTTCGATGCCTGGCCCACCGACGATCCGATGGCCGATGTGATCTGGGAGGCCTTCAAGCCCGATACCGAACCGCGCCGCAGCCAGCGGCAGGACGAGATCGACGCCATGCGCGAGATGATCCTCGCCCAGCTGCGCCGACGGGACGCGGCCGCCAATGCGGTTCCGGTCAATGCCAACAGCCCGGAAAACTTCGTCGAAGAGCAGGGCGGCATTTACTGACCCGATGTTTTGCTGATCGGCGCCTATTGCGCGGGGCATGAGCCCTTCAATCCCCTTTCGCTTGTCCGCTCGCTGCGCTAGGCCGCGCGGCTGACTTTGCTGGAGACTTTCTATGCGTGCCGAAGGGCAGGCCCATATTGACCGCATCGAAGCCGCGCTGGCGCTGGTGCGCAAATCGCTCGACTGGGACCGCGCGCTGCGCCGCCTGGAGGAGCTGGATGCGCGCGTGCAGGACCCTTCGCTGTGGGACAATCCCAAGGAAGCGCAGGCGATCAGCCGCGAGCAGAAGCAGCTGGAAAGCGCGATCGGCACGGTGAATGAAATCTCCGCCGAAATGGCCGATGCGGTAGAGTTCATCGAGCTGGGAGAGATGGAAGGCGACGATGCGGTTGTCGCCGATGGTCTCGCCAGCCTCGCCAAGCTCGCCGAGCGCGCCGATGCCGACAAGGTGCAGGCGCTGCTTTCGGGCGAGGCGGATGGCAACGACACCTATCTCGAAATCCACGCCGGCGCGGGCGGCACGGAAAGCCAGGACTGGGCCGAAATGCTGCTGCGCATGTATGCCCGCTGGGCCGAACAGCGCGGCTTCAAGGTGGAGACCGTGGAATACCAGGCCGGCGAGCAGGCGGGCATCAAGTCCGCCACGCTGCTGATCAAGGGCGAGAACGCATACGGCTATGCCAAGACGGAGAGCGGCGTCCACCGCCTGGTGCGCATCAGCCCCTATGACAGCTCGGCGCGGCGCCACACCTCGTTCAGCTCGGTCTGGGTCTATCCCGTGATCGACGACGATATCTCGATCGAGGTGAACGAAGGCGACCTGCGCATCGACACTTATCGCGCATCGGGTTCGGGTGGACAGCACGTCAACACCACCGATTCCGCAGTCCGTATCACCCACTTGCCCACCGGCATCGTGGTGGCGAGCCAGAATGACCGCAGCCAGCACAAGAACCGCGCCACAGCGATGAACATGCTGAAGGCGCGCCTGTTCGAACGCGAAATGGCCGAGCGTGAGGCGGCAGCGGCAGGCGAGTACCAGGAAAAGACCGAGATCGGCTGGGGCCACCAGATCCGCAGCTATGTCCTCCAGCCATACCAGATGGTGAAGGATCTGCGCACCGGCGTCACTTCAAGCGCGCCCGACGACGTGCTCGACGGCAAGATCGACGATTATATCGCTGCAGCCCTTGCCCAGCGCGTGACCGGTGAAACGGTGGAGGTAGAGGACGTCGAGTAGGCGCAGCATCACGCTGCCGGGCGAAAACCAGCGCGCTCTTGTGCTTTCGTCCGACTTGCCGATACGCTGACGAGCGGGATCATGAAACGACTGCACGCCATCTGCTCCGCATTGTCTCTGTCAGCCACAGCGCTGCTGCTGACGGCGTGCGAGCCGGTGGACCAGGATCGCCCGCTGACCAGTCGCGATTTCCCGCGCGCCTATCGCCCCGTGTCCGCTACCGGCAGCAACGCCTTCTCCACCGAGCAGATTCGCGATGACCGCCGCGAAGCGCAAACGGTGATGGACAAGGCCAATATCAACGAAGGCATGACCGTCGCCGATCTCGGTGCGGGCGAGGGCTATTATACGGTGCGCCTTGCCACTCGCGTGGGCGAAAACGGCCGTGTGCTCGCGCAGGATATCGATGAGGAGGCGCTTCGCCGCCTGGGCAATCGCGTGGAGCGCGAGAGGCTGGACAACGTCTCGATCAAGCTGGGTGCGGAGGACGATCCTCGCCTGCCGGACAACAGCTTCGACCGCGTCTTCATGGTCCATATGTATCACGAGATCACAGAGCCTTATGCCTTCCTGTGGCGGATGCGTCCGTCGCTGCGTGACGGCGGGCAGGTGATCGTGGTGGATGTCGATCGTCCGGCTGACCAGCATGGCATTGACCCGCAACTCTTGTTCTGCGAATTCGAGCGCGTCGGGTTTCGCCTGGTCGATTTCGACCTGAAACCGGAGATTGCCGGATATTACGCGCAATTCGAGGCTGTGGGCGACCGCCCACAGCCACATGAAATAGAGCCGTGCGTTCAGCCCGGCGAAGATAGAATGGACGGCTCCACCTAAAGGGTCGCACCGCTGGGGTATTGGATGGAATTCAAGGGACTGAAACCGATCAATTATGGTGGCCGCGAGGTTTGGCCGCTGGTCGAAGGTGGCAAGGGCGTTTCGGCGACCAATCATGCCAGCTCGGGCGCATGGGCGGCCGCGGGCGGCATCGGTACCGTCAGTGCGGTGAATGCAGACAGCTATGACGCGGACGGCAACCCGATCCCGCAGCTCTATCACGGCGCCACACGCAAGGATCGGCACCAGGAACTGATCGATTATGCGATCGCCGGCGCGGTGGAGCAGGTGCGCCGCGCCTATGACATCGCCAATGGGCAGGGCGCCATCAACATCAACGTGCTGTGGGAAATGGGCGGCGCGCAGCAGGTCCTCGAAGGCGTGCTGGAAAAGACCAAGGGCATGGTCACCGGCGTCACCTGCGGCGCGGGCATGCCCTACAAGCTGGCGGAGATCGCCGCACGCTTCAACGTCAACTACCTGCCCATCATCAGCTCCGGCCGCGCCTTCCGTGCACTGTGGAAGCGCAGCTACCACAAGGTTGCCGACCTGATGGCGGCGGTCGTGTATGAGGATCCGTGGCTGGCAGGCGGGCACAATGGCCTGTCCAACGCCGAGGACCCGACAAAGCCCGAAGATCCGTACCCCCGAGTGAAAGCCGTGCGCGACGTGATGCGGGCGGAAGGCATTTCCGACGATGTGCCGATCGTAATGGCGGGCGGCGTCTGGTACCTGCGCGAATGGAACGACTGGATCGATAATCCCGAGCTCGGCCAGATCGCCTTCCAGTTCGGCACGCGCCCGCTACTGACGCATGAAAGCCCGATCCCGCAGCAGTGGAAGGACATGCTGCGCACGCTGAATGAAGGCGATGTGCTGCTGCACAAGTTCAGCCCGACGGGCTTCTATTCCTCCGCCGTGCGCAATCCTTTCCTGCGCAGCCTCGAGGCGCGCAGCGAGCGGCAGATTCCCTACAGCCGGGTCGAAGCAGGCGAGCATACCGTCCAGCTCGACGTCGGCGTGAAGGGCAAGAACTTCTGGGTCACGCCCAAGGACCTGGAACGCGCCCGCAGTTGGGCCGCGCAGGGCCATACCGAAGCGCTGAAAACGCCCGATGACACGGTCGTCTTCGTCTCGGCAGAGGAACGCGCGCTGATCCGGCAGGACCAGGCCGATTGCATGGGCTGCCTGTCGCATTGCGGCTTTTCCTCGTGGAAGGATCATGACGATTACACCACGGGCCGGCTCGCCGATCCGCGCAGCTTCTGCATCCAGAAAACGCTGCAGGACATTGCCCATGGCGGGGACGTGGACCAGAATCTCGCCTTTGCCGGCCATGCGGCCTATCGCTTCAAGCAGGACCCCTTCTATTCCAACAACTTCACCCCCACGGTGAAGCAGCTGGTGGACAGGATCCTGACAGGGGACTGATCGGCTTGGCAGTCACCGGATCACGATGACCGGCGGCACACCGCCTCCCTTTTCCAAGGCCGTGATCGACGGGCTGACCTTGCCCAAGATCGCGCTCAGCCCCTTGCGCCCGCCCATTCGCATTGCCGGGGCGGGGCAGGGCCAACCCGTGGTGGTGATCCCCGGCATGATGTCTGGTGACAATGCCACCAGCTTCCTGCGCCGCTCGCTTGCGGCATCGGGTTTCGATGCGCGGCCTTCCGGCCTCGTCTTCAACACTGGCGCCACGCCGCGCCGGGTGGAAATGTTGTGCAAGACCGTGGCCGACATTCACGCCGAGACCGGTAAGCCCGTCACGCTCGTGGGCTGGAGCCTCGGCGGGCTCTATGCACGACTGATCGGCCATCGCTGCTGCGGCGATGTCGCCAAGGTGGTGACTTTGGGCAGCCCCTTCTCGGGTGATCCGCACGCGAACCATGCCTGGCGCCTCTACGAGCTGTTGAACGGCCATCCGGTGACAAAATCGCCGTTCCCCGAGGACATCCGCAAGAAGCCGCCGGTGGAGACCATTGCCGTCTGGTCACCCAATGACGGTGTGATCGCGCCCGAAAGCGCACGCGGCCTGCCCGATGAAAGCGACCGGCAGGTGCAGGTAAGCGCGACCCATATGGAAATGGCGACCTCCGCCCCGACGGTGAAGCGGATCATCCAGCTTCTGGCTGAAGCAAAAGGCTGAGGGCTTTCCTACAGAAGCAGTGATCGTCCACGCCATCCACGTTCTTTGATAACGTGGAAACCGCTCATGATCCGCCAAGTTGTCAACTTCGCATCTTCACCGCAACACTCTGGAAAGGCGAAGGAAACACCGCGACGAGGGGATCGTCACGATGTCAACTTCGTCAATTTCGGCGTGACGGGCTCAGTCGAATTCCCAACCGCGCTCGCCGTGGCTGGTGATGTCGAGACCCTGCACCTCGTCATCTTCCGAAATGCGCATCGGCACGAACAGGTTGAGGCCCAGTGCGATCAACACGGTGAGGATGGCGGAGAATGCGCCGACTGCTACCACGCCCAGTACCTGCACGCCGACCATCGAGCCCATGGCCATGCCCTCGGCATAGCCAGCGCCGCCAAGCCCTTCGGACATGAACACGCCCAGCAGGATCGAGCCGAGCATGCCGCCCACGCCGTGCACTGCGAAAACGTCGAGAGAATCGTCGATGTGAAGCTTCATCTTCACCAGCTGGATCGCGTAATAGCAGACGATCGAACCGGCAGCGCCGATCACGATCGAAGCACCGGGCGAGACGAAGCCCGCCGCCGGGGTGATCGTGGCGAGGCCGGCAATCGCGCCGGTGGCAAAGCCCACCGTGGTCGGCTTGCCGAAGCTGATCCGCTCGATCAGGATCCACACCATCGCCGCCACCGAAGCAGCGACATGCGTGTTGAGGATGGCGTTGGACGCGTCAGCCGTAGCCGAAAGGGCAGAGCCGCCGTTGAAGCCGAACCAGCCCACCCACAGCAGGACCGAACCGAGCATGGTGATGCCCGGCGCATGCGGCAGCAGCGCGCTGCCCGGGAAGCCCTGGCGCTTGCCCAGCAGCATGGCGATGACCACGGCGGAGACGCCTGCGGTGGTGTGAACGACCATGCCGCCGGCGAAATCGAGCGCGCCGCGCTCCGCCAGCCAGCCACCGCCCCAGATCCAGTGGGCGACGGGGGCATAGACGACGAGACCCCAGATCGCGCAGAACAGCACCACCCACGAGAAGCGCGCACGTTCCACCCATGCGCCGACCATCAGGGCAGGGGTGATCGCGGCAAAGGTCATCTGGAACAGGGCAAAGGTGCTTTCAGGGATCGCCAGCCCGTCATAGACCGCGTCCAGGTTCTCCAGCATCCAGTGCTGCCCGCCGCCGAGCCACCCGCCGAGCGAGCTGTCGCCGAACGCCAGCGTGTAGCCGACAACGACCCACAGCACCGATGCGACCGCAGCAATCGCGCCGACCTGCAGGAACACCGACAGGAAGTTCTTGGCCCTGACGAGGCCGCCATAAAACAGGCCGAGACCCGGCAGCGTCATCAGCAGGACAAGCGCCGCAGATACGAGGATCCAGGCGGTATCACCCGAATTCTCGACCACTTCGACCGTCTCCTGCGCATGCGCGATGGTGGGCATGGCGGCGAGTGCCGCGAAGGCTGCTAAATTGCGAAACATTGTTTCCCCCTGCTGGTCCGATCTATGGCGGACTGTCTCCTGTCGCCTCCTGCTAGAAAGAATCCTGCAATGGGGCAAGTGGGGCAAGGTGAACGCTTGCTGCGAATCCACACGCGCCTGTAATGTGCCGGCCATGTCCCGGACCCGCTTCCTGCTTATCGCTTTTTTTGCAGCACTTTGCTGCACCCCGACGGCCCCTTCGGCGCAGGATCGCGAGGTGCCATATTGGGCCAGCCTTTCGGCCGACGAAGTCTATATGCGCGTGGGTCCCAGCGAGCGTTACCAGATCGACTGGGTCTACCGCCGCGAGGGCCTGCCGGTGAAGGTGATCCGCCTCCAGCAGGGCTGGCGCAGGATCGAAGAGCCGGACGGAACGCAGGGCTGGGTCTTCAACGGGCTGCTCTCGCTCGAACGGACCGCCATCGTGACAGGTGAGGGCGAGGCAGCAATGCACGCAGCGCCCGAGGAAGCATCACAGCTGCTGTGGCATGTCGAACCCGGCGTGATCGGCCTTCTGGGCGACTGCGAGGAAGGCTGGTGCGAATTCGACGTGGACGGCCGCATAGGCTGGGTTTCGCAGGATCGGCTTTGGGGCGACGGCGAGCCGTAAGGTCTGTGCAGGCAGACTCATTCAGCGCCTGAGGCGGACAAAGAAAAAGGGCGGCCCGAAAGCCGCCCTCCTGAAAGTCGATAGTGCCGGATGATTACCCGACGAGGCGCGGGACGGTCATTTCGTTGCCGTCCTGGTCGGTCATGACCAGCGAGCCATCTTCATTCACATTGATCAGCGTGAGGCAGGTCTGGTCGGCAACTTCGCCTTCCATGACCGTCGGATTGAAACAGACCTGGTCGCCTTCATGCGTCCAACTGCCCGTCTCGCTCACTTCGCCGGCGACCGTGTCTTCATAGGTGCCATCGGCATTGATGGTGGAGGTCCATGCCTCGCCATCGTCCGTGGTGCCGCCATAGGCGCCGACCAGCGGGCTCTCCACAACAGCTTCAGCCGTGGCTTCCGCAGCTTCCTCAGGCGCCTCGACATCCGCATCGCCACCGCAGGCAGCAAGCGCGAATGCACCAGCAAGTGCAACAAACTTCTTCATTTTTGCGTCCCCCAAAAAATCAGGAACCGATTAAGTATCATGCGCAAGCAAATGTGCAAGCTGCCAATCCATCGGAAATGGCGGGGAAATTTCCTATGTCGCGGGTACCGGCCTGACTGTCATTACTTCACCGTCGCTAGCGGTGCTGTCCATGCTGCCGTCCTCGGCCACTTCACCGCCGACAAAGCACTCATGGCCCTCGACGCCTTCTGTGACGAAACAGGTTTCGCCACCCTGCATGAAGATTGTACCACCGGCCGCGTCGCCATTGGCGAAGACCATGGACCAGGTCATGCCGGGATGGATGGTGAGCGAATCGACGCTTTCATCCGCATGGACGACTTCGTACTCACCGGGGGCAACCGCCTCGAAGCCAGGCGCACTGCCTTCCAGCACGTCCTCGTCCCCGGCCGCGGCCATCTCCTGGCCTGCGTCCGTGCCGTTCTCCTGCGCGCAGGCGCCCAGCGCCAGCACCGCTGCGAATGCGATGATTTTCTTCATGTCCCTGCTCCTATTCCCATGCGGGTCAGGAGCAGGGTAGTGTCAGATTTGTAAGGACTTGGCTATGCCCATCAGGCCAGTTCGACCGCCACCGCCGTCGCTTCACCGCCGCCGATGCACAGCGAGGCGATGCCGCGCTTGAGCCCACGGGCCTTCAGCGCAGCGAGCAGCGTGACGATGATGCGCGTGCCGCTGGCGCCGATCGGATGGCCGAGCGCGGTGCCGCCGCCATTCACATTGATCTTTTCATGCGGAATGCCGATGTCGCGCATCGCGAACATGGTCACGCAGGCAAAGGCCTCGTTCACTTCCCACAGGTCGACGTCCTCAACGCTCCAGCCCGTCTTTTCGAGCAGCTTCTCGATCGCGCCGACCGGGGCGGTCGTGAAAGCTGCCGGTTCCTGCGCATGGGCGGTCATGGCGACCACCGTCGCGACAGGCGACAGACCTTTGGCCTCGGCGACGCTCTTGCGCGTGAGCACGACTGCTGCCGCGCCGTCGGAGATGGAGGAGGAAGTCGCCGCAGTGATCGTACCGTCCTTGGCGAAGGCGGGACGCAGCGTCGGGATCTTGTCCGGACGGCCCTTGGCAGGCGACTCGTCGGTATCCACCGTGACATCGCCTTTGCGGGAGGACCAGGTGACCGGGACAACTTCATCGGCGAAGGCGCCGCTCGCGATCGCCTCATTGGCGCGGGTGAGCGAGGCGATCGAATATTCGTCCATCTCCTCTCGCGTCAGCTGGTATTTGTCGGCCATTTCCTGTGCGTATACGCCCATGGCAGTACCGGCGACATAGGCATCTTCCAGCCCGTCGAGGAACATGTGGTCATAGGCCGTGTCATGGCCCAGGCGCGCGCCGGAGCGATGCTTCTTGAGCAGGTAGGGCGCATTGGTCATGCTCTCCATGCCGCCCGCCACGACGATATCGGCACCGCCTGCCGCCAAGGCTTCTGACCCCATGATGACCGTCTGCATGCCGCTGCCGCAGACTTTGTTGACGGTGGTAGCTTCCGCGCTCTTGGGCAAGCCGGCCTTCAGCGCAGCCTGGCGGGCAGGGGCCTGTCCCAGGCCCGCGGGAAGCACGCAGCCCATATAGACACGGTCGATATCCTCGCCTGCAGTGCCGGCGCGCTCCAACGCAGCCTTGACCGCAGTCGCCCCCAGGTCCGTCGCCGCGACATCGGCCAGCGCGCCCTGCATCGCGCCCATCGGCGTGCGGGCGTAGGAGAGAATGACGACAGGATCGTTTTCGTTGAAAATGGCCATGGGGGAATTGCCTCAGTACTGTGTGAGATGAAAGGTTGGATTCAGCCAACAACTAAGGGCAGAAAGTGACATGCGCAAGATTGTGCAGCGCAACATCACGATCAAAGGGGCGCAATTGGTAACCACCGAAATCCGCAGTCTTCCGCTCGATCCACAATCCAGCGCGGAAACTCCCTGATTTCCGCCCCTAATGGCCTTGCAGTATGGCTGGCCATTCCTTAGAGGCCGCACCGCAACCCTCAGCAAATCGAGTCTACCTTGGTCGACCTGACACAATATCTGCCGATCCTGCTGTTTCTCGGCGTCGCCGTGGGGCTTTCAGCCCTTTTCGTGTTCCTGCCAATGGGCGTCTCGCGCCTTACGGGTGCGCATAATCCCGACGCCGAAAAGCTCAGCGAATATGAATGCGGCTTCCCCGCTTTCGAGGAGCCGCGCGATCGCTTCGACGTCCGCTTTTACCTGATCGCTATCCTGTTCATCGTTTTCGACCTTGAGGCGGCTTTCCTGTTTCCCTGGGCGGTCAGCCTGGACCTGACCGGTTGGCCGGGCTGGATCACGATGATGACCTTCCTGGTGGAGCTGCTGATCGGCCTTGCCTATGTCTGGAAGAAGGGAGCTCTGGATTGGGAATGAGTACTTCAGCCCCCATACTTGCACCCGCTGCGCAGGGCGGTGAAATTCGCCAGCCCGACCAGGACTATTTCAACGCCCTGCAGACAGAGGTGAACGACAAGGGTTTCCTCGTCACTTCGACCGAAGAGCTGTTTCAGTGGGCCCGCACCGGCTCGCTGTGGTGGATGACTTTCGGCCTGGCCTGCTGCGCGGTGGAAATGATCCACGTGAACATGCCCCGTTATGACATGGAGCGGTTCGGCGTCGCCCCGCGCGCATCCCCGCGCCAGTCGGACGTGATGATCGTTGCCGGCACGCTGTGCAACAAGATGGCCCCTGCACTGCGCAAGGTCTATGACCAGATGTCCGATCCCAAATATGTGATCAGCATGGGCAGCTGCGCGAATGGCGGCGGCTATTATCACTATTCCTATTCGGTGGTGCGCGGCTGCGACCGCATCGTGCCCGTGGACATCTATATCCCCGGCTGCCCGCCGACCGCAGAGGCGCTGCTCTATGGCGTGATGCAATTGCAGCGCAAGATCCGCCGCGAAGGGACGATTGAACGCTGATGGCTGCTGTTCTTCATTCCGCACCGCGCTTTGCGTCCAATGAAGGCGTGAAGGACGCGCTGTCCACCGCGCTTGGCGCCATGCTCGTTTCCGCCAAGGAAGAGCATGGCGAGATCGTGCTGACCGTGAAGCGCGCAAGCATCGAGGATGTACTCCGCCTGCTGCGTGACGAGCACGATTACCAGCAGCTGATGGAAATGGCGGGTGTCGACTATCCCGGCCGCGCTGAGCGGTTCGAGGTGGTCTACATGCTGCTCTCGCTCACCCGCAATCACCGCGTGATGGTGAAGGTGAGCACGGACGAGGCGACGCCCGTTCCCACCGTCACCACGCTGTGGCCCAATGCGGGCTGGCTGGAACGCGAAGTGTTCGACATGTTCGGCGTGCTGTTTGACGGCAATACCGACTTGCGCCGTATCCTCACCGATTACGGCTTCGAAGGGCATCCCTTCCGCAAGGACTTCCCGCTCACCGGCTATCACGAACTGCGCTATTCCGAAGAAGAGAAGCGCGTCGTCTATGAGCCGGTCCAGTTGGCGCAGGACTTCCGCAGCTTCGATTTCATGAGCCCGTGGGAAGGCGCGGATTACATCCTGCCGGGTGACGAGAAGGCCGATGTGCCGCCTGTCGCCGAACCCATGACGACCGAGAAACCCTCTCAGACGGGCGCCGGCGCCAAGGCGGATGCAAAGGCGGCGGAGAAGAAAAGTGCAGGCGCTCCCGCGGAAAAGGATAGCGATACGAAGGATGCGGGCGCGCCCGATCCGACCGAAGACCGCCCCGATGAGCCTGCTCGCAAAGGCAGCGTGACCGGGACGAAGGCGGCGACTGAAACCGACAAGAAGGAGGAAGGCGAATGAGCGGCATGCAGCTCGAGGAATCGCCGACCACCACCGGCGAGAAGATCACCAACTACACGATCAACTTTGGCCCCCAGCACCCGGCTGCGCATGGCGTGCTGCGCATGGTGATGGAACTCGATGGTGAGGTCGTGGAACGCGTCGATCCGCATGTCGGCCTGCTGCATCGCGGCACCGAAAAGCTGATCGAGCACAAGACCTACCTGCAGGCGCTGCCCTATTTCGACCGGCTCGACTATTGCTCGCCGCTCGCCATGGAGCACTCCTACATCCTCGCGATCGAGAAGCTGCTGAATGTCGAGGTGCCGATCCGCGCGCAATATCTGCGCGTCCTGTTCGCCGAGCTGACGCGCATCTGCAACCACATGCTCAATATCGGCGCCCATGTGATGGACGTTGGCGCGATGACGCCGAACCTGTGGGTGTTCGAACTGCGCGAAGACTGCATGAACTTCTTCGAGCGCATGTCCGGCGCGCGCATGCACCATGCGTATCTCCGCCCGGGCGGCGTGCACCAGGACGTGCCGCTCAAGCTGCTGACCGATATCGGCGACTGGGTGGACACGCGCCTGCCCGAACTGTTCGGCGATGCGATGAGCCTCGTGATCGACAACCGCATCTTCAAGCAGCGCAATGTCGATATCGCCGTTGTCAGCAAGGACGATGCGGTGAAGTGGGGCTTCTCCGGCCCGATGATCCGTGCGGCGGGCATCCCCTGGGATATCCGCAAAAGCCAACCTTACGAAGTCTATGACCGCATGGATTTCGACATTCCCGTCGGGACCAATTCGGATTGCTATGACCGCTTCATGGTCCGCGTGAAGGAAGTTTACGAAAGCGCGAAGATCATCAAGCAGTGCCTGGCCGAAATGCCCGAAGGGCCGATCGCCAGCACCGACCGCAAGATCGTTCCGCCCAAGCGCGGCGAGATGAAGCAGTCGATGGAAGCGCTGATCCACCACTTCAAGCTCTATACTGAGGGCTTCCATGTCCCTGCGGGCGAAGTCTACGTGGCGACCGAGAGTCCCAAAGGCGAATTCGGCGTCTATCTCGTCAGCGACGGCTCCAACAAGCCGTATCGCTGCAAGATCCGCCCGACTGCCTTCAGTCACCTGCAGGCCATGGATTTCATGACCAAGGGCCACATGCTGCCCGACGCCACCGCCATCCTTGGCGCTATCGACGTCGTGTTCGGGGAGTGTGACCGGTGATCCTGCGCGAGCTGTTCATCTTTATCGCCGCCTTCGCGGCCTTTGCCTCGGCGGTGTCGGCCTATCTGGTCGCCTTTCACGGTGCCGCGTCGCTGAAGGAGGTACTCTCCACTGCGTTTGCCGCCGTTATCGGCCTCTATGCCGGCCGGTATCTGGAGCGGAGGCTTATCCGTGGCTGACCGCATGACCACCGCCGAAGCAATGATCGACGCCTACAATGCGCAGGATGTCGACCGCTATGTTTCGTACATGACTGACGAGGCATCCGAAGCGAATTATCGCGGCGATGTGGTGCGCGAAGGCAAGGAAGGCACGCGCTCGGGTCTCGCCGCCGCTTTCGCCAAATGGCCGCAGAACCGTGCCGAGATCGTCGAACGCCAGGCGATCGGCAATTACGTGCTGTTTCGCGAACACGTCACCCGTGGCCCGGCCAGTGATGGCTCAGAGCTGGTCGAGCCGTTCGACGTGATCGCTGTCTATTCGTTCGAGGGCGACAAGTGCTCTCGCGTGGAGTTCATTCGATGATGCGCACCGTAGCGTCCGCAAGTAAGGTTTCCCGCTGGGTGCGCATGAGCGCTGCCCTGACGGGTGCTAGTCTGGCAGGCGCAACGGGCTTGCCCACCATTGTCATGGCGCAGGACGAACAGCAGCAGGCCGAAGTTGACCTCCGGCTATACGAGCGGTTTCTGGCCAATCTGAGCGCTGGCGAACGTGAGGCGGCGGTGGCCATGATTTCAAGCGTGGAAACGTTCAGTGGCTCACCGAGTCTGGCCAGCAACCGGGCGCAGTTCGTGGATATGGTGCTCACTTGTCCCGCCACGATCACCCGTCAGCGCCATTTCGGGGCCGACTCGGCGTTGCTGACGGTGGAATTCACCTGCCGTGAGCGCAAACTGACCGCCATGTTGAGCAATGATAGTAATCATCGCTATATCATAGTGGCCGACTTTGCGGATGAAGCGATGCTCGCCCAGCGGCGCGCGCGCCCAATCACGGTGCCGCCACCGGCTCCGCCGCTTCGGCGTGCGCAAACACCGGAAGAGCGCGCCGAGGCGGAGGCTGCCGCTACGCGCCTCGCCGCCGAACAGTTGAAGGTCCTGCAGGATCTGGGTGCAGCTTTGAAAGCCGGTTCACCCGATACGATTGTTGATCACATCCTGCCCACTGCGTCTTTCGCTTATGGCTACCGCGATCCGTTCAACAGCATCAATGTCTACGACCTGCAGGGGCACGGCATTGACGCCGCACGTGAACAATTTGCACGTGCAGTGGCCGATCTGGGCGAGCCGCTGGGCTATTCGTGCGAGCCAGGCCAGCTTAACGTTTGCCGTTGGCAGTTTGCGCGCCAGCATCAGTCCCTGCTGTCATTTGTTTTCTTTCGTGGAAGCAGGATTTCTACGGTGCAGTTGATCTATGTCACTCCGCAATCGTTCGAGCTTGCTGCCCGCAATGCCACACCCGAACAAGTGCAAGCCTATGCCGCCTCGTTGCGGGAGGATAACAAGTAATGGCCGCCCGTCACATCGCACCCGATACGCCCGAGCTGCGCGAGCGCTGGGGCAGCTTTGCCTTCACGCCGGAGAACAAGGCGCAGGCGGACAAGCATATCGCCAAATATCCGGAAGGACGGCAGAAGTCGGCCACCATGCCGCTGCTCGACCTTGCCCAGCGCCAGGTTGGGGCGGAGACCGATACGCAGGGCTGGCTGCCGCTGCCGGTGATCGAGTATGTCGCCGCCTATCTCGACCAACCGGTGATCCGCGTGCTCGAGGTTGCGACCTTCTACACCATGTACAACCTTGAACCGGTTGGGAAATTCCACGTGCAGGTCTGCGGCACCACGCCCTGCATGCTGCGCGGATCGGACGATATCATCGCCGCCTGCAAGAAGCGCGGGATGAAGCCGGGGCATATCTCGGAGGACGGCTTGTGGTCGTTCACCGAGGTGGAATGCATGGGCAATTGCGCCACCGCGCCGATGGTCCAGATCAACGACGACAATTACGAGGACCTGACCGCCGAACGTCTCGACGCCGTGCTCGACGCGCTGGCCAAGGGCGAGACGCCCAAGACCGGCACGCAGGAGCCCGGCCGTCATACCTCAGAGCCTGCCAATGCGCTCTCGAACCTCAAAGAAATGGTCGATGAAAATCACGACTATCGGAGTGAGTGGTGATGCTTGAAGACAAGGATCGCATCTTCACCAATGTCTATGGCTTCCAGCCATGGAACCTCGATGCTGCCCGCAAGCGCGGCGACTGGGACAACACCAAGGACCTGATCGCCAAGCCGCAGGACGACATCATCGAGGAAATCAAGGCATCGGGCCTGCGCGGTCGGGGCGGGGCGGGCTTCCCAACCGGCATGAAGTGGTCCTTCATGCCCAAGGAATCGAAGGATGGTCGTCCGAGCTTCCTGGTCATCAATGCCGACGAATCCGAGCCGGGGTCGTGCAAGGACCGCGAGATCATCCGCCACGATCCGCACAAGCTGATCGAAGGCGCGCTCTGCGCCGGCTACGCGATGCGCGCGCGGGCCGCCTATATCTACATTCGCGGCGAATATATCCGCGAGGCGGAGACGCTGCAGGCGGCGATCGACGAAGCCTATGACGCGGGCCTGATCGGCAAGAATGCCAGTGGCACAGGCTACGACTTCGACGTCTTCATGCATCGCGGCGCGGGCGCCTATATCTGCGGCGAAGAAACCGCGATGATCGAGAGCCTGGAGGGCAAGAAGGGCCAACCGCGCCTGAAGCCGCCTTTCCCGGCCGGCGCGGGCCTCTATGGCTGCCCGACCACGGTCAACAACGTCGAGAGCATCGCCGTTGTGCCCACCATCCTGCGTCGCGGCGCCAGCTGGTTCTCCAGCTTCGGCCGCGAGGGGAACAAGGGCACCAAGCTGTTCCAGATCAGCGGGCACGTGAACAACCCATGCGTCGTCGAAGAGGCCATGAGCATCACCTTCGAGGAACTGATCGAGAAGCATTGCGGCGGTATTCGCGGCGGGTGGGACAACCTGCTCGCGGTAATCCCCGGCGGCTCCTCTGTCCCGCTGGTTCCCGCCGAACAGATCCGCCACGCGCATATGGATTTCGACGGGCTGAAGGAGCTGGGCTCCGGCCTCGGCACTGCGGGCGTGATCGTGATGGACAAGTCCACCGATATCGTCCGCGCGATCAGCCGCCTGAGCTACTTCTACAAGCATGAGAGCTGCGGCCAGTGCACCCCCTGCCGCGAAGGCACGGGCTGGATGTGGCGCGTGATGACCCGCCTTGAAACCGGCGATGCCGAGCTGGAAGAGATCGACATGCTCTACCAGGTCACCAAGCAGGTTGAGGGTCACACGATCTGCGCGCTGGGCGATGCCGCCGCATGGCCGATCCAGGGCCTGCTCAAGCACTTCCGCCCCGAAATCGAGCGTCGGATTGCCGAGCGCGCCGGTTCGATGCAGGTGGCCGCCGAATGAGGCGCGTCTTCGCCTTGTGTGCTGCCCTGACGGTGGCGCTGCCCGTCGCAGGGCCGGGCACGGGACTTAGTCCCGCACCCGCGCATGCGCAGGGCAACGACAATGATTACACACCGCTCAACTCGCGCATTCGCCGCGACCGGCAGTTTCCCACCGAACCGCGCAATGCTTTCGCTCCGGCGCGGTTGACCGAGGTCACACGGTCGCGATCGGAGAAGATGGACGACCAGTTCGCCCGTTGCCTGTGGGACCGCTCGAACGAAAAGGGTCTCGATCTTCTGTCGCGAACCGATTTCGGCTTCGTCCGCTTCGAACAGATCGGCATCGAAACCAGCGAGATTCGCGACCTCTACCCGATCCAGACCTGTCTGCGCCGTGTCGCCAATTCGCACCGTAGCGGGGTTCGCCTCAGCTACAACGGCGATTCCATGCGTCGCTGGTACATCCAGGCAGCCTATCTCGACATGTATGACGATGGACCAAGCTGGCTGCAGCCGGGGTACGAGGTTGCCGAGCGCGAATATCCGCTCTCCGCTCTCATCATGCCTGTGCGCGTCGCGATGGACGTCGCGGATTGCGTGGTTGTGCAGGATCCCCACACGGTCGACTACTTCTATCGCACCGGGGAGGGCAGCGAGGAAGAGGCGACTGCAATTCAGGAGCTTGTGCCGCTGATCGGGTCTTGCATTCCCGAAGGCCAGCAGATCGAGATGTCGGCCCAATCGCTGCGCATTTGGATGGGCGAAGGCCTGTGGCATGCCGCCAATAACAGTACGCCACCGGCCGAAGACTTGCCCGAGGAAACGGAATAATGCCCAAAGTCACCGTAGACGGACAGGAAATCGAGGTTCCCGCAGGCGCCACCGTGCTGCAAGCGTGCGAGCTTGCGGGCAAGGAAATCCCGCGTTTCTGCTATCACGAGCGCCTGAGCATCGCTGGCAATTGCCGCATGTGCCTGGTCGAAGTGAAGCCCGGACCGCCCAAGCCGCAGGCAAGCTGCGCGCTTCCCGCCACCGAAGGGCAGGAAATCCGCACCGACAGCGAAATGGTGAAGACCGCGCGCGAAGGCGTGATGGAATTCCTGCTGATCAACCACCCGCTCGATTGCCCGATCTGCGACCAGGGCGGCGAATGCGACCTGCAGGACCAGTCCGTCGCCTATGGCCGCGGCGCCTCGCGCTATCATGAGAACAAGCGCGCGGTGACCTCCAAGAATATGGGCCCGCTGATCAAGACGATCATGACGCGCTGCATCCATTGCACGCGCTGCGTGCGCTTCTCCGAAGAGATCGCCGGCGTGGACGAAATCGGCGCGCTCTATCGCGGCGAGGACATGCAGATCACCACTTACCTGGAACAGGCGGCGAAGCATGAGCTTTCCGCCAATGTGATCGACCTGTGCCCGGTCGGTGCGCTCACCAGCAGGCCCTATGCCTATGAGGCGCGGCCGTGGGAGCTGAAGAAAACGCTGGGCATCGACGTGTCCGACGCGGTCGGCTCCAACATCCGTATCGACAGCCGGGGCAGGGAAGTGCTCCGCGTGCTCCCGCGCATCAATGACGATGTGAATGAGGAGTGGATTTCGGACAAGGCGCGTTACCAGGTCGACGGCCTGACGCGCCGCCGCCTCGACAAGGTGTGGATCCGCAAGCCCAAAGGACCAAAGGGCAAGCTGGTTCAGGCGAGCTGGGAAGAGGCGTTCAAGAAGATCGCCGCTGCCAAGCCGGGTAAGTCTATCGCTGCCGTCGCTGGCGACATGCTCGATTGCGAGACCATGTTCGCGGCCAAGGCGCTGCTGAAGGCGAGCGGTTCCTCCCTGATCGAGAGCCGCCAGACGGGCATGGATTACGACGTGTCCAACCTTGCTGCGGTGAATTTCAACTCCGGTTTCTCGGGTATTGAAGAGGCTGACGCGATCCTGATCGTGGGCAGCAATGTCCGCTGGGAAGCGCCGCTGGTGAATGTCCGCCTGCGCAAGGCGGCAAAGCGCGGCGCGAAGGTCTTTATCGTCGGGCCCGAATGGGAGCCGACCTATCCGGCGACTTTCATCGGCCAGGACGTCTCCGTTCTCTCCAAGCTGCCGGCCGAAGTCACCGACGCGCTGAAGGCTGCCGAAAAGCCCGCCATCATCCTCGGCGGCGGCGGCTTTGCAGCGGGAGCGCATGCCGCTTCGGTCAAGATCGCCCATGACTTCAACATGGTGCGGGATGGCTGGAACGGCTTCAACGCCCTCCACATGGCCGCTGCTCGCATGGGCGCACTGATGCTCGGCTTCGCGCAGGACGGCGGCATTGCCGATATCGTGAAGGCCAAGCCGAAGGTGCTGCTTGCGCTCGGCGCGGACGAGGTGGATTTCACCAGGTTCGAGGACAGCCTGAAGGTCTATATCGGCCATCACGGCGACAAGGGCGCACATGCGGCGGACATCATCCTGCCCGCCAGCGCCTTCACCGAAAAGCCCGGCACCTATGTGAACACCGAAGGGCGCGTGCAGCGTGGCGACAAGGCCGTGTTCGCGCCCGGCGACGCGCGTGAGGACTGGACGATCCTGCGGGCGCTCGCCGATGCGCTGGGCGTGAACGTCGGCTTCGACAGCTTCCACGAGCTGCGCGATGCCATGTATGCAGATGCCCCGGCCCTGGCCATCGAAGGCGAAGTCACCGATTACGGCGCGCTGGCCAAGAGCGTGAAGGGTAATGCTGCACCCAAGGGCACAATCCCCGCGCCGATCAAGGATTTCTACCTCACCAACCCCATCGCCCGCGCGAGTGCGGTGATGCAGCAGTGCTCGAACGAATTGCTGCTGGGTGAGACGCTGGCGGAGGCCGCGGAATGATGGCCCAGATTGCACCTACCCCGCTCGCCCTGAGCCTGTCGAAGGGCGCGCGCCATGGGTTGGACCAGGGAGGAATTTCGGCGCGTGGGCTTCGACAAGCTCAGCCTGAGCGGGTGTGGGAGTACGTGTCGTGACCGAATTCTTCCAGTCCCTCGGCATGAACTATGAATGGGCGTGGTTCGTCGCGACCATTGCCGGGATTCTGCTGATCGCCCTTCCGCTCATGCTGGGCGTGGCGATGATCATCTATATGGACCGCAAGGTCTGGGCGGCGATCAACCTGCGCCGTGGCCCGAACGTGGTCGGCCCCTTCGGCCTGCTGCAGAGCTTTGCGGACGGTTTGAAGGTCTTCCTGCAAGAGACGATTATCCCATCGGCCGCGAACAAGGGCCTGTTCATCATCGCGCCGATCCTCACCTTTACCGTGGCGCTGCTCGCCTGGGCGGTGATCCCCTTCGGTCCCGAGGCAGTGCTGGCGGATATCAATGTCGGCCTGCTCTACATCTTCGCGGTCAGCTCGCTGGGCGTATACGGCGTGGTGATCTCGGGCTGGGCGTCGAACTCCAAATACCCGTTCTTCTCCGCCATGCGCGCATCGGCGCAGATGATCTCCTATGAAGTCTCGATCGGCTTCATCATGGTCTGCGTGGTATTGTGGGCGGGATCGTTCAACCTGAACGAGATCGTGCTGGCGCAGAAGGGCCACGGGCTCGGCTTCGTGAACGGATATTTCTTCAATATCCTGCTGTTCCCGATCTTCGTGATGTTCTTCATCTCCGCACTGGCCGAAACGCAGCGCGTACCGTTCGACCTGACCGAAGCCGAGTCCGAACTCGTCGCCGGCTACCAGACCGAATACTCCTCGATGAGCTTCGCGCTCTTCTGGCTGGGCGAATATGCCAACATCCTGCTGATGTGCGCGCTGATGAGCATATTGTTCTTCGGTGGCTGGCTGCCGCCGGTGGATTGGGAGCCGCTCTACGTGGTGCCCGGCATCGTCTGGCTGCTCGGCAAGATCGTGTTCTTCTTCTTCATGTTCAGCTGGGTGATGGCGACCGTTCCGCGCTACCGTTACGACCAGCTGATGCGGCTTGGCTGGAAGGTCTTCCTGCCGCTGAGCCTGTTCTTCGTCTTCGCCGTTTCGGGCTGGCTGATGTTGACGAGGTTTGCGGCATGAGGCTTGTCATGGCACTTGTCTGCTTATCTATTCTCGGTGCTTCTGGGCCATTGCGTGCGCAAGACAGCAATGAGGCTTGGCCTGCAACGATACAGGCAATCTGTAGTCCGGAAGACGACCCATCACCGTTCGATCCATACACCTTTGCCTTGAGCTATACGTCGCAAGGATGGAGTGCGCGCATTGACCCGCAGCGCGATGATGCAGTGACCGTGCCGTCAGCCTATTGGCCAAGTTTGGATGTAAGCTTCATTGAGGTCCCTGGCAGAAACGAGATCGCTTTCAGCATTCTCGATTCTCAGCAGTTCGAGGGAGGAAGGCTTGATATCTTGTCCAATCCACAGATCGTTGACGGTCGTGCGCCCTCTACATTGAGGTTGAAGCTTAGTTTTAGGGACAATGACGGTCCTGAAGGGCCTCGTTGGCAATTCTGGGCCAACTGTGTCTTCGACCATAGCGGCTCGGGTTACCAGGAGATTTCTCAATGACCGCCGCACAACTCATCAAGAGCTTCACGCTGTGGGAATTCGTCAAGGCCCACATGCTGACGCTGAAATACTTCTTCAAGCCGAAGGTGACGATCAACTATCCCTTCGAGAAGAACCCGCTTTCCCCGCGTTTCCGCGGCGAGCATGCTCTGCGCCGTTATCCCAATGGCGAGGAACGCTGCATCGCCTGCAAGCTGTGCGAGGCGGTGTGTCCGGCGCAGGCGATCACCATCGAGGCGGAGCCGCGCGATGACGGCAGCCGCCGCACCACGCGTTACGACATCGACATGACCAAGTGCATCTATTGCGGCTTCTGCCAGGAGGCATGCCCGGTGGATGCGATCGTCGAAGGGCCGAATTTCGAATACGCGACCGAAACGCGCGAGGAACTGCTCTACGACAAGGCGAAATTGCTGGCGAACGGGGACAAGTGGGAGCGGGCGATTGCCGCGAACCTTGAAGCCGATGCGCCCTATCGTTAAGCGCGCGGCGGATTGAACGGGACGACATGATTCACACCCTAGCCTTCTACCTGTTTGCAGTGCTGGTGATCGCCTCCGGGGCGATGGTCGTGCTGGCGCGCAACCCGGTCCACTCGGTGCTCTGGCTGATCCTGGCCTTCTTCAACGCGGCGGGCCTGATGGTCCTCGTGGGGGCGGAGTTCATCGCCATGCTGCTGGTGATCGTCTATGTCGGCGCGGTCGCGGTGCTGTTCCTCTTCGTCGTGATGATGCTCAACATCGATTTCGCCGAGTTGCGCGCCGGTTTCATCCGCAATGCGCCGCTGGGCGCGGTGATCGCGCTGATCCTGCTGGCGGAGCTGGTGCTGGGCGTGGGCGCCTATCGCGTCGGCATTATCGAGCTCGGCACGCCCGATGGCAGCGCAGCACCGCTGCTGGGTGAGAGTAATATCGAGAATATCGGCGCGCTGCTCTATGGCCGCTACCTGTTCCTGTTCGAAATGGCCGGCATCATCCTGCTGGTGGCGATGATCGGCGCGATCGTGCTGACGCATCGCGAAAGCCGCGCCCACCGTGCGCACCAGAACATCGGCAAGCAGGTGGCTCGCCGTCCGGACGATGCGACCGAAATGAAGCGGCCCGAAGTGGGGCAGGGGGTCGAGCTGTGATTGGCATCGAACACTATATCGTCGTCAGCTCGATCCTATTCGTGCTGGGCGTGCTGGGCATATTCCTCAACCGCAAGAACGTGATCGTCATCCTGATGGCGATCGAGCTCATCCTGCTGGCGGTGAACATCAACCTGGTGGCCTTCAGCGCTTTCCTGGGCGACCTCACCGGACAGGTCTTCGCCATGTTCGTGCTGACCGTGGCTGCGGCGGAGGCTGCCATCGGCCTCGCCATCCTGGTCATCTATTTCCGCCGCCGCGGCACCATCGCCGTGGACGATATCAACCGGATGAAGGGGTAAGGACCAAGTGAACTTCATCACGGTCATCGTATTCGCGCCATTGCTGGCGGCGATCGTCGCGGGGCTGGGCAACCGCGCCATCGGCAATGTGCCGGCCAAGGCCATCACCACGGGCGCCCTGTTCCTGTCCTGCCTGCTCAGCTGGCCGATCTTCATCGGCTTCCTGATGGGGTCTGAGACCGCCTCGGTCGTCCCGGTGCTCGACTGGGTGCGCTCGGGTGCGATGGAATTCGACTGGGCACTGCGTGTCGACACTCTGACGGCGGTGATGCTGGTGGTGATCACCACCGTCTCCGCACTCGTCCACCTCTATAGCTGGGGCTATATGGCGGAGGACCCGGATCAGCCGCGCTTCTTCGCTTATCTGAGCCTGTTCACCTTCGCCATGCTGATGCTGGTGACGGCGGACAACCTCGTCCAGATGTTCTTCGGTTGGGAAGGCGTGGGCCTCGCGTCCTACCTGCTGATCGGTTTCTGGTTCAAGAAGCCCAGCGCAAACGCGGCCGCGATCAAGGCCTTCGTGGTCAACCGCGTGGGCGACCTGGGCTTCATGCTCGGCATTTTCGGCACCTTCCTGGTGTTCCAGACGACGAGCATTCCCGAAATCCTCGCAGCCGCCCCCGCCATGCAGGGTGCCAGCCACATCACCTTTCTCGGCATGCGGCTCGACACGATGACGATCCTGTGCCTGCTGCTGTTCGTGGGCGCGATGGGCAAGTCCGCACAGCTGGGCCTGCACACCTGGCTGCCCGACGCGATGGAAGGCCCGACGCCCGTTTCCGCGCTGATCCACGCCGCCACCATGGTGACCGCAGGCGTGTTCATGGTCTGCCGCCTGTCGCCCATGTTCGAGGCCGCGCCTGCCGCGCTCGCCTTCGTCACCTTCATCGGCGCTGCCACCTGCCTGTTCGCCGCAACGGTCGGCACAACGCAGTGGGACATCAAGCGCGTGATCGCCTATTCGACCTGTTCGCAGCTCGGCTACATGTTCTTCGCCGCCGGCGTCGGCGCCTATGGCGCGGCGATGTTCCACCTGTTCACGCACGCCTTCTTCAAGGCGCTGCTTTTCCTCGGCGCGGGCTCGGTGATCCATGCCATGCATCACGAGCAGGACATGCGCTATTACGGCGGCTTGCGTAAGGAAATCCCGCTCACCTTCTGGGCGATGATGGCTGGCACGCTGGCGATCACCGGTGTGGGTGTTTACCACCTCGGCCTCGGCTTTGCGGGCTTCTTCTCCAAGGATGCGATTATCGAGGTCGCTTTCGCCAGCGGCACCGAGATGGGCATGTTCGCCTTCTGGGTCGGCGTCTTCGCCGCGCTGCTGACGAGCTTCTATTCCTGGCGCCTGATGTTCCTCACCTTCTGGGGCAAGCCGCGCTGGATCGAGAGCGAGCATATCCAGCATTCGGTGCACAAGACGCCGGAACAGGCGGGCGAGGACACGACGGGCGGCTATCACCCGCATGAAAGCCCGCTCAACATGCTGGTTCCGCTCGGCGTGCTGTCCATCGGCGCGATCGCGGCCGGCTATGTCTTCAAGACCGCTTTTCTCGACAGTGCGGAATTCTGGGCCGGTTCCATCGCCTATAACGAGCACCTGATGCACGCGATGCACGAGGTCCCCTACTGGGTGAAGTATTCGGCGCTGGTGGTGATGCTGCTCGGCCTGCTGACCGCCTGGTATGGCTATATTCGCAACACCAGCTTCCCGAAGCAGGTCGCCGAACAGCTCGGGCCGATTTACAGCTTCGTTTCCCGCAAGTGGATGTTCGACGAACTGTACCACTATGTCTTCGTGAAGCCCGCCTTCTGGCTCGGACGGATCTTCTGGCAGAAGGGCGATGTCGGCATCATCGACCGCTTCGGTCCCGATGGCGCGGCCTGGGTGGTCGACAAGGGTGCCGTCCTCGCGAAGAAGGTCCAGTCGGGCTATCTCTATTCCTACGCGCTGGTGATGCTGCTTGGCCTTGTCGCGGCGATTAGCTGGGTGATCTTCGCATGAGCGGCTTTCCCATCCTTTCCCTGATGATGCTGGTGCCGCTGCTGGGCGCGGTGGCCTGTTTCTTCGTCGAGGCGAAGCTGGCGCGCACGATTGCGCTGGCGGCTACGCTGATCGACCTGCTGCTGGGCGTTGTCCTGTGGCTCAACTTCGATATTGGCGGCGCGCAGTGGCAGTTTACCGAGCGTGCTGGCCTCTTCGGCGGCTTCCAATGGGCGCTGGGTATCGACGGTATTGCGCTGCTGTTGATCCTGCTCTCGGTCTTCCTGATGCCGATCTGCATCGGGGCGAGCTGGAACTCGATCACCAAGCGCGTGGGCGAGTACATGGCGGCCTTCCTGTTCATGGAAGTGCTCATGATCGGCACCTTCGCCGCGCAGGACCTGTTCCTGTTCTATATCTTCTTCGAGGCTGGCCTGATCCCGATGTTCCTGATCATCGGCATCTGGGGCGGTGATGACCGCATCTACGCCAGCTACAAGTTCTTCCTCTACACGCTGCTCGGCTCAGTGCTGATGTTCATCGCCATGCTGTGGATGGCGAATGAGGCGGGGACGACGGACATCCCGACGCTGCTGCAGTATGACTTCCCTGCGGGCGCGCAGACCTGGCTGTGGCTGGCCTTCTTTGCCAGCTTCGCGGTGAAGATGCCGATGTGGCCGGTCCACACCTGGCTGCCGGCTGCCCACGTGCAGGCGCCGACCGCGGGTTCGGTGATTCTGGCGGGCGTGCTGCTGAAGCTGGGCGGCTATGGCTTCATCCGCTTCAGCCTGCCGATGTTCCCGGCGGCCTCCGCCGAGTTCGCATGGCTGGTCTTCGCGCTGTCAATGATCGCGGTGGTGGTCACCAGCCTGATCGCGCTGGTCCAGCACGACATGAAGAAGCTGATCGCCTATTCCTCGGTCGCGCATATGGCGCTGGTGACGGCGGGCCTGTTCGCCTTCAACGTGCAGGGCATCGAAGGCGCGATGATGATCATGCTGGGCCACGGCCTGGTTTCGGGCGCGCTGTTCCTCTGCGTCGGCGTGATTTACGACCGGCTGCATACGCGTGAGATCGACCGTTATGGCGGCCTCTCGATCAACATGCCGAAATATGCGCTGTTCTTCCTGCTGTTCACCATGGCGAGCGTCGGCTTGCCGGGCACGAGCAACTTCGTGGGCGAATTCCTGGCGCTGGCGGGCATCTACCAGGCGTCGAGCTGGGTGGCGTTCATCTGCACCACCGGCATCATCCTGGGCGCAGCCTATATGCTCTACCTTTACCGCCGCGTGGCCTTTGGCGAGCAGAAGAATGCCGATGCAGCCGCCATGCCCGATCTCGACATGCGCGAATGGCTGATGCTTGGCCCGCTTGCCGCAGCCGTGCTGTGGATGGGCGTTTATCCGGAAAGCTTCCTGGCACCGATGCGCAATGATATCGCGGTTCTCGACGCCCGCCTCGCGGCAACAGCGCCTGAGGGTGACGCACATCTCGAGATTGGCGAACCGGCTCCTGCCGAAGGTGACGAAATGCATGAAGAGGCTCTGGGGGGAGCACACTGATGGACCTGACCTACTCCCTCGGCCTGGTAATCCCGGAGCTGGTGCTGACGCTCTCCGGGCTGGTGCTTCTGCTCGTCGCCGCATGGGGCGGCAATGAGGCCTCCAAGCCCGTCTCCATCGCCGCCTGCGTGGCGCTGGGCGGTGCCTTCTTCCTGACTGCGCCTGCCGTTTGTGCTGGCGCATCGGGACCCGACACGGTCGCCTTTTTCGGCCAGCTGCGGATCGATGCCTGGGCCGGTCTCGCCAAGCTCATGATCTATGCCGCCGCCGGTGCGGCACTGGTCGTCGCCCCTGCTTATTTCGACCGGCTCAAGGCCATGCGGCCCGAATTCGCTATCCTGGTACTCTTCGCCGCGCTCGGCATGAGTATCATGGTCTCGGCCGCCGACCTTCTGGCACTCTATATCGGCCTCGAGCTCAACAGCCTCGCTGCCTATGTGCTCGCCGCCTATCTGCGCGATGATGACAAGTCGGCCGAAGCGGGCCTGAAGTACTTCGTGCTGGGCGCGCTCGCCTCGGGCATCCTGCTCTTCGGCATGAGCCTTCTCTATGGCTTCACCGGCACCACCAGCTTCTCCGGCATCAATGTCGCGATTGCCGATGGGCTGTCCGGCGGGCAGCTGTTCGGCCTGATCTTCGTGCTGGCCGGCATGGCCTTCAAGATCAGCGCGGTTCCGTTCCACATGTGGACGCCGGACGTCTATGAAGGCGCTCCCACGCCGGTCACCGCCTTCTTCGCCAGCGCACCCAAGGTTGCAGCCATCGCCCTGCTCGCGCGTCTCTCGCTCGAGGCATTCGGGACCCAGGCAACGGCGTGGCAGCAGATCGTCGGTTTCGCAGCCATCGCTTCCATCGTCGTCGGCGCACTCGGCGCGATCGGGCAGCAGAACATCAAGCGCCTGCTCGCCTTCTCCTCGATCAACAATGTCGGCTTCATCCTGATCGGCCTTGCCACCGCCACACTGGCGGGTGCGAGCGCGATGATGATCTATCTCGCCTTCTATGTCGCGATGACGGTGGGCAGCTTCGTCGCACTGCTGATGCTGAAGGATGCGGACGGCAACCAGCTGGAAACCTTCGGCGACATCAAGGGCCTGTCCACCACGCAGCCCGCGCTCGCATGGTGCCTGCTGCTGATCATGTTCAGCCTTGCCGGCATCCCGCCGCTGATGGGCTTCTACGGCAAGCTGGTGATCTTCCGCGCCGCCGTGGAAGCAGACCTGATCGCGCTCGCCGCCATCGGTATCGCCGCGAGCGTGATCGGCGCTTTCTACTACCTCAAGTTCATCAAGGTGATGTTCTTCGATGAGCCGGTGGACGCGGTGAAGGGCAAGTCGGACTGGGCGCATTGGGCGCTGCTGGTGATCGCCACGCTGGTGATTTCGCCCATCGCCTTCCTCGGCACCGAGTGGCTGGGCGGATTGGCGGAGGCGGCAGCTGCCGCACTCGCCACCGCAGGCTGACTTGTCGATTAGCCTCGATATCGTTCCTGAAACCGGCTCCACCAATGCCGACCTGCTGGCGCGGCTCGCGGGTGGGGAAGTCATACCCGAAGGCAGCTGGCTGATTGCCGACCGGCAGGTGCAGGGCCGGGGGAGGCAGGGGCGGCACTGGCTGGATGCGCCGGGCAATTTCATGGGTTCGACCGTGGTTCATGGCCAGGCCGGCGACCCGGTACCCGCCAGCCTCTCCTTCGTCGCGGCGCTGGCGCTCTACGAAACGCTGTGCAGCCATGTGCCCGACCCTGCGCAATTGCGGCTCAAATGGCCGAATGACGTGCTGCTGTCGGACACCAAATTGTGCGGCATTCTGCTCGAACGCGAGGGGAGGCACACGGTGGTGGGCATCGGAGTCAATTTGGCGAAAGCACCACAGACCGCGGACCGGGCCACCATCTCGCTCGCCGACAAGGGCGCACGGGCCGATCGCGACCTGTTCGCTCAGGATCTCGCCTGCCAGTTCGAAACCGAACTCGCCCGCTGGCGCGAAACCGGGACCGGACAGCTGTTCCGCCGCTGGCTGGCCGCCGCCCATGTTGAAGGGACAAGGCTCACGGTGCATGACGAGCAGGGCAAGACCATCACTGGAAGCTTCCTCGGCCTCGAACCCGATGGTGCCCTGCGTTTGCAGCTGGAAGACGGGACCCCACATGTGGTCTATGCAGGCGAAGTCGTCTGGGAGAGGTCCTGAGCCATGTTGCTTGCGGTAGATGTCGGAAACACCAATGTCGTCTTCGCGCTGTTCGAAGGCAGCAACCTGCGCGCGCGCTGGCGCATCGCCACCGATCCGCGCCGTACGGGTGACGAATATGCCGTGTGGCTGATGCAGTTACTGCAGATCGAAGAGCTCTCGCGGCAGGACATCACCGGCATGATCGTCTCCAGCGTGGTCCCGCGCACGCGCCACAACCTGACCGTGCTGGCACAGAAGTATTTCGGCGTGGAACCGCTTTTCGCGGGGGAGGGCGCTGCCGAATACAAGATCGAGATCGACGTGGACGAGCCGCGCTCTCTGGGTGCGGACCGGGCGGTGAATGCGATTGCCGCGCATGCCAATCACGAAGGCGACCTGATCGTCATCGATTTCGGCACCGCGACCACTTTCGATGTCGTGGACTTCAACGGTGCCTATAAGGGCGGGATCATCTGCCCCGGCATCAACCTCTCGCTTGACGCGCTGGTCAACAACACGGCCAAGCTGCCGCGCATCGCCATCGACGAGCCGCACAGTGACAGCGTGATCGGCCGTAATACCGAAGACCAGATGCTGATCGGCGTCTTCTGGGGCTATGTCGCGATGATGGAAGGGCTGATTGCCCGGTTGAGGGCTGAGATCGGCCGTCCGGCCAAGGTGATAGCCACAGGCGGGCTCGCCGTATTGTTCGATGAGCATACCGATATTTTCGATGCAGTGGATGGCGACCTGACCCTGCAGGGACTGGCCATGATCGCGGCACGCGCAGGGGTTTCATGAAGAAAGATTTCACGCCCGAAGACGAACTGCTGTTCCTGGCGCTTGGTGGCTCCGGCGAGATCGGCATGAACGTCAATCTCTATGGCTGCCAGGGCAAGTGGCTGATGGTCGACCTCGGCATGAGCTTCGGCCAGGCCGAATATCCCGGCACCGAGCTGATGTTCGCCGACCCGCAATTCATCGAGGAACGGCTCGACGACCTGCTGGGCATCGTCCTCACCCACGCGCATGAGGACCATATCGGCGCGATCCCATATTTCGCTGCCGATTTCGGCGTGCCGCTCTATGCCACGCCTTTCACCGCCGATCTCATCATGCGCAAGCTGGAAGAGGCGGGGATTGCCGACCAGGTGGAACTCAACGTGATCGACAGGGATCACGGCAGCTTCGCGCTGGGCCCCTTCGAAATCACCTATATCCCGCTCGCCCACTCGATTGCGGAGGGCAATGCCCTGCTGATCGATACGCCGCATGGCCGCATCTTCCACACCGGCGACTGGAAGCTGGACGAGGAACCGATCATCGGCGAGCCGACGACCGAGGAAGAGCTGGTCCAGATCGGCGACGAGGGCGTGCTGGCGCTGGTGTGCGATTCCACCAATGTCTTCAACCCCAGTCCCTCGGGCAGCGAGGGCGCCGTCCATCGCGGATTGCTGGAGGAAGTGAAGAAACATGGCGGCAAGCGCGTGCTGGTCACCACTTTCGCCTCCAATGTCGCGCGGCTGCAGACCCTGGGCGAGATTGCCGAGGAAACCGGGCGCCAGCTCTGCGTGGCGGGCCGTTCGCTCGATCGGATCATCGAAGTCTCCAAGGCCAATGGCTATCTCGCTAATTTCCCGAAGACGGTCGATTTCGACACCGCCATGGGCCTGCCCCGCGGCGAGGTGATGTTCATCGCCACGGGCGGGCAGGGCGAGCCGCGCGCGGCGCTGTCACGCATTGCGGAAGACAGCCATCCTATTTCGCTGGACGAAGGCGACGTGGTGCTGTTCTCCAGTCGCCAGATCCCCGGCAACGAACTCGCCATCGGGCGCGTGCAGAACATGCTGGCCCATCGCGGCATTCAGATGGTGACCGACCGTCAGAGCATGATCCACGTCTCCGGCCACCCCGGCAGGCCCGAACTGGAAGCGCTCTATAGCTGGATCCGGCCCGACATCCTCGTGCCCGTCCATGGCGAGATACGCCATATGATGGAGCAGGTGCGGCTCGGTGAGGAAAGCGGGATCGAGCGCAATGTCTTCCAGTCCAATGGCGACATCGTCCGGCTCGCTCCGGGAAGTCCCGGCAGGATCGCCGAAGTCGCCACCGGACGCCTCGTCCTCGATGGCGACATTATCGTTCCCTCCGATGGCGAGGCGATCACCATGCGCCGCCGCCTGTCGCGTGACGGTTTCCTGCTGGTGGTGCTGGGGAAGGGCGGCTCGATCCAGATAGAAGGCGTCGGCCTGCCGCTGGATGAGGACTACGATGCCTTCATCGATGAGGCGATCGAGGACGTGAAGAAGGCGCTCTCCAAGCTGCGCGGTGCCGCAGCGCGCGATCGCGAGACGATTTACGAAGCCGCCCGCCTCGCCGCACGCCGCGCGGCGCAGCGCTGGTCCGGCAAGAAGCCGCAGACGCGCGTGATCCTGCCCGAGGAATAGGGTAGGGGGCAGCCATGAAGATCACCTCGATCATTGCCATCTACGCCCTGTTCTGGGTGATGACAGCCTTCCTCCTGCTGCCCTTCGGCGTGAAGACGCATGACGAGGCGGGCGTTGCCAAGATCCCCGGCCAGGCAGACAGTGCGCCAGCCAATTTCCGGCCGGGAAAGCTTGCCTTGCGCGCCACGTTGATTGCTACGGCGCTGACCGCGCTCTACGTCGCGAACTATCTCAACGGGTGGATCACCGCCGCCGATATCGTCCTGTTCACCCCGCCGCCGGAGCTTGAGCGCCCGGCCGGTTAGTCGCGCAAACGCTCGATCGCCTGCGCCAGTGCGACATAGAGCTTGCCGATGTCGGACGAAAGAAGCGTCACCGCAATCGCATTGCCATCGCGGGTGGAAAGCACACTGCGCAGCATCGCCTCGAAGTCATGGATGTAGCGGTTGATCGCTTCGCGCACTTCGGCATCCTCTTCATAGACACCAGTGACCAGACGTGCCTCGTGACCGTCGAGCAGGCGCACCGCACGCCGGGTGAAGATGCCGCGGTCGCCGCGCAAATAGCTGGCCCAGGCGGTATCGGCCACTTCTGAATCGAAGGCCTTGGCAATGTCGATCGAGGCGGAGTTGAGGCTCTCGGTGATCAGCGCCATGCGGCGGCTGAAATCGTGATCGACCTTTTCCTCTGCCTGTTCACGCGCCTGCGCGACGCGCTGTTCGAGGTTGCGAGCAAGCTCGTTCACGCGCGAAAGCTGGTCACGCATCTGCCGCGCAGTATCGCGGCCGCGCTCATTGGCAAGCGCGGTGGTTTCTTCCAGCTCGGCAATGGTGGCGAGGGCGCTTTCACGCAGCGCAGAGCCGATGGTCTCGCTGCTTTCCGCGCCAATCCGCCCGGCAATCTCATGGATCGCATCGAGCTGCCCGCTGCGAAAATTCTCCATCGCCTGCTGCGAGGCGCTCTCCAACTCCACGATCGCCGACTGCAACTCGCCACGCGCCTTCTCGGCAACATCCTGCGATTGGCTTGCAAGGGAGGAGAGACGCGCCTCCAGCTTCTCGACCGTCTCCAGCGAGGCGACAGACGCTTCGCGCGAATTGTTGACATGCTCGGCCAGTACGCCGCCCTTGGCCTCAGCCTCGGCAATCGTGGCGGTGAGGCCCGCTGCACGGCTTTCGAATTCCTGCAAGCGGCGTTCGGCTGCCATGATGGCATTGGACAGCGCGCCCTCGGAGTGGTCGGAACTCGACCGGATGATCTCGAGGAGGCGCACGCTGTCATCGGTCAGGCGGTTCACGAAGGTCCCGCTTTCCTCGAGGATCGCGCGGCTCTGCGAAAGACGATCGGCCAAGAGGTCGGTCGCATCGCCCAGCTTCAGGCTTTCTTCGCGGCCCTGCTCGGCCAGGCGCGTCATCTCGCGATCGAATTCGGCAAGGCGCGACGAGAGCGCATCGCCGCGTTCAGCCATGGTGGCCATATGCGCGAGATGCTCTTCCTTGCGCTCCGATATGGAGATGTCGAACGAGGCGAGGCGTTCCTGCAGCGTCGCCAATGCCTGCTTCTCTGCTTCTTCCGCGGCCTCACGGCGCCGTCCGAATTCTTCTTCGAAGGCATCGGCGCTTTCGATGACCGACTGGTCGAGCTTCTGGCCGGCCTCGGACAGCGCTTCCATCCGCCTGCGGGCATTGGCGATCGCCGCCTCGTCGATACGGTTGATATCGGTGATGGCCTTTTCCATCCGCTCCTGCAGGGCTGAGATCGAGTTGGCCCAGCTTGCCGCCGTCTGTTCCTGCCCATCGCGCAGGTTTTCCAGCAGGCGCGCGCCTTCGCCGCGCAGATCCTCAAGGCGGCTGCGCAGTCCGGCCGCGACGCTTTCTTCGCGCGTGCGGTTTTCCTCCGCGACCGTCGTCAGCTCGTCGTTCAGCTCGCGGGCGCGGCGGCGGATCGCCGCCAGTGCATCGGTCTCGCGCGCTTCCAGCTCGAGACGGAATTCCTCGTTCTGGTTGCGCAGCAATGCGAAGCGATGTTCGGCCTGCTGTTCGATTTCGGACGAGCGCGCGACAAGGCTGTCGAGAACTTCGGCTACCTTTGCCCGCAGCCCGTCGACCTTCTCGGCGCTGCTGTCGCCGAATTCGGTCAGCTTCGCGAAGCCGGACACCAGCTCGTTCAGCTGGCCCTGCGCGGTGTTGCCGGCGTTGCCGATCTGGTTGGTCACATCGCGAGCGGCGTTGGAGATCACCGGCAGCTGGTCGCGCAGCCGATCCATATTGGAGAGCGCCGTGTCGCTGACCTCGCCAATATTGCTGACCTGTTGGCCATTGTCGCGGATCAGTTCCTGCAGACGGTCGGCATTGGCGGTCAGCCGCTCGGTCGCAATGCGTCCCAGCGCTTCCAGGTCGCGCGATTGCGAAGCGACGAAGTCGCGCGCAAGGCTGAGCTCGCGGTTCACTACCGAAAGGCGCCGCTCCAGCAGCGAAGATTCATTCGACAACATGCGGGCCGTCTGGCCGAAGCGGTGCGCCTCACGCACGCTGTTGCGCAGCGCCAGCAGCCAGAAGCCGATGATGACAAGGATGGGCAGCGACCAGCTTCCGATCCAGTCGATCCATTGGGCGGTCGTCGCCCCCGCCAGCATCTCGACGCGATGGACCCAGGCGAAAAAGCCGGTCCAGCCCAGCATCGCCACTACGCCGAGGAATGGAACGATCCATCCCTTGCCGCTGGATGGCATTTCGTCTTCCCAGCTGTCCTCGAAGGCGGGAGCATCTTCGGTGTAGGCATCAGCAGGGGCTTCGATGGGCGCATCGTCGGCAGCGACATCATCGGCGGAGCTCTCCTCCACCTGCTCTTCCACCGCAGAGGTATCCACCTCCTCGCTGGCAAGTTGGTCCGCCTCGTAAGCGACAAGTCTTTTCCGTCCAGTCATCGCGTTACGATAACAGCAGCCGGACAGAGTTTAAAGCGGTCTTAACCATTTAGTGCCCATATATCCCGCACCATGCTGGAAGATGGCGATTTCGAAGCGACCCTGGCCGCTGCTGCAGGGCAAGACGCGCAGTTGCGCGCGGAGCTTCTTGCCGGCTTCCTGGAGAGCATGAACAAGCAGATCGACCTGCTGCAGCGCGCCCGCTGCGACGGCAATTGGGAAGTGGCTGCCATGCGCCTTCGTGGGCTGGGAACGTCCTTCCATTCTCCGCAACTTACCTCGCTCTCGGAGCAAGCGCTGGATGGCGCGCCGGGCGATCCGTCGGTCCTGCGCAAGCTGCGCGCCTTCGCCGAAAGCCTAACCCACAGCGAATAAGGGGCGAAACAGCCGCTTGGCAGGTTGCAGCGCGCAGCCTATTTTCCCCGGGTGAACTTGCAGACAACCCATCGCAGCACGCTCAGCGCGCTGGTTATTTCCCCAAAGCCCGCGGACGGAACCGGCCAGTCGCGGATTTTGGGGCGTTATGTCATTGAACGCCAGGTGGAGTTCGCCGCGGCCTGCGGAGCCGGTGCGATCGTGATCGAAGGGGGAGGGACGCCAGAGGCCATTGCCGCCAGGCTGCGTGCGGAGGAACTGGGCCTGACTGTGCGTGAGATTTCCGGACCGCACGGACTTGAGCGGGCGCTGAACGGTGCCGGGCACCTGCTCGTGTTAGGAGAAGGCGTGCTGCCCACTCAGGCCGCATGGACCGCAAGGGCTGGCGGAGAAGGCGAAATCATCACCTTCCCTGCAGGGGTGGGCGTCGATGCAGGTTTGGAGCGGATCGACCTCGACCGGGCCTGGGCAGGCGCATTGCTGATGCCTGCACAGCTGGCGCGCAGGCTCGACGACCTGCCCGAGGATAGCGAGACGGCATCGGCGCTGCTACGGATAGCCCTTCAGGCGAGGGTTTACGAAAAAAGACTGCATGAACAATTTCTTGCCGATGGAACCTGGCAAGTGGTACGAGATGGTTCTTCCGCCCGCAGGGTAGAGGAAGCCTGGCTGTCCCGCCACTCTCGCGCTCCGGCGCGATCACCTCTGTCGCGGCGCATCGCTGCTGGCATCCTGCGCCGGGTGGGTAGAACAGTTCTCGCCCGCCCGCGACTTATACCAGCCATTCTCGGCACCGGACTCGCGCTTGCGGCAGGCGGGCTGGCGGCCAGCTTCCAGGGGCTTGCAGCGGTCAGTTTTGCCGCGCTTGCCGGATCGGTCTTGCTGGTCGAGCTGTTCCTCGCCCTGCGCAAGCTCAAGCTCATCCCGCGGGAACCCAGTTTCCATTGGCGCAAATCGCTGTGGCTGCTGGATATTTTCATCCTCGCTTCGGCCATCATCGCTAGCGATGGATCGTGGATAGAGCGCGTTTTCCCGGCATTCGTCCTGCTCGCCGCCCTTCACGCAACCACCGGTCCCAAACCAAGCTGGCGCGACCTGTTGCGCGATCGTATGTTGGCGACAGGGCTTGTCGCCCTGCTCGCCGCCGTTTCGACTTTACAGACGGGTCTGATGCTGACGGCAGCGGCGCTGCTCCTCCTCAACCTGCCGTATTTCGCCAAGGCGAGAGACTAACATGGATTTAACCCTATTCTCCTATGGCCGGACGCATGATTGACGTGATCCCCGCGGACCAGGCGACGGCCTCCAGGACAGAGGAATTGCGGGCGCAGCTGGCAGCGGATGACACGGTGCTGGCCAGCACGCCTGCGATCCTGCGCCATTTGCTCGCCAATCGCGACGAAGCGCTGTTCAGCGACGAGGTGATCGCGAGCGTGCGCGCGATGGTGACGCATCTGGCCTGGCAACTGCTGCTGGCCCGCGCGCAGGCAGACGACATAGCCGATCCGGATCATTTCGCGTGCCGCAAAGCAAGCGAACTTGCCGGTCTGCTGCTGCAGGACGCAGGATTCCTCACCCATGCGCATGCTCTGGCACTGGAAGCACGGCTGACCGATCACCTGCAGCGTCGCAATGCCATCGACGCAGTCCTCCCGTCGCTGATGCAGGAGCTGGTAGCCAGCAGCGATGCACAGGTAGCGACTGTGGCCATGCGCGCCATGGCGTCGCAAGCCCGCTTCATGCAGAGTTTCCGCCGGATGGAACTGCCGCTCGGCGAACTTCCCGGCGATCTGTTTCACAAGGCGCTGCTGACCATGCGATCGCATGCCGGGGACAATCGCGCGGCCGAGATCGCGGAGCGCCGCCTGCGCGATGGTTTCGATGAAAGCGGTGGCAGGATCGGGATTCTGGCGCGCCTGTTGAGTGCTCTTGGCGCCAAGGCAAATCGCGCGCTCTCCATCGATCATGCGGGTCTGGCGCTATTTGCCACCGCACTCGGCATGGCTTCGGGCCAGGACCGCAACCTTGCCATATTGGGCTTTGGCGGTAACCAGCATGCGCGGCTTGCCGTGTCGTTGCGCGCCACCGGCTTGAACCAGGCGCAGGTCGAAGCGCAATTCCTCTATTTCCACCCAGAGGCAAAGCTTCCCGAGGAGATTTCCGCCTTGAGCGCCGATGCAGCGGCGGCGCTGCTTTTCGGCGAATTTGCGGAGGGTGAACGCTGACCGATGGCGGGCCAGGCTCCCTTTGCCGCGATCGCACAGACCGATGCGCGCAACTGGCTGGTAGCGGCAGACGAGCCGCTTGCCGGTCTGCAGCTGCGCAATGGCGGCGAATTGCCGGGAGCCATCGTTACCCCGCAACTGCTCGAACTCGTGACCAAGGCGCGCAACTATGGGTTCAAGCTGTCCCGCGCGATAAGCGCGCGCGACGGGGAGGAGCTTGTCTCCGCCTGGGTCGAGGTCGAACCGCAGGGCAATGGCGAGGGTTGCCGCATCACCGTGTCCGACTGGCAGAGCGTGCCTGTTCCGGAGGAGGATGCACAGCAGGAACGCGCCCGGCAGGTCGCCTATGCCCGCCAGTTTGCGGAGCTGAGCGCGCGTCTGGGCCCCGAACAGCAGCTGCTGACGGTCGATTGCGACGCGGCGGACCTCTCGGGCCAGGTAGAGGCGATGCGTGAGGGGATCGGGAAGGCGTGGACCGATTTCGTCGAGCTCGATGGCACCGGGCATCACCAGCCCGTGCATTGGCGCCTGCTCGACGGTGCGACCATGCGCCTCCCCGGATCGGACAGGCATTGGCAAGCGCTGATCGTTCCCCTGGGCCGTGGCAGCGCGGGAAGCGGCGGCTTCGAACTCTACCTGATGGCGGACCGGCCGCTACCGGATGCGGTGCAACCCTCGAACGCAAGGCAAAAGCCCGAGGAACCGCGCCGGCCCGGCCTCGGCCGCGAGATCGCCCCGGTCCTGCGCCAGCCTGTCTCTCGCATCATTGCCAATGCCGAGACCATTCGCACTCAGCTCGCGGGCCCGCTGGCGGAGGAATATGCCAACTACGCCGCCGACATCGCCACGGCAGGCGAACACCTGCTGGCGCTGATCGACGATCTGACCACGCTCGAAATGGTCGAGGATGAGGACTTCGCGCCCGCACCCGATCAGATCGACCTGTCCGATGTCGCCCGCCGCGCCGTCGGCATCCTTGGCGTAAGGGCGCAGGAGCGCGGGATCGCAGTGTCCGCGCCCGCACTCGATCAGCAGGCTCCGGCCATTGGCGAGTTCCGGCGCGTGCTCCAGATCCTGCTCAACCTGCTCGGTAATGCCATTCGCTATGCTCCGGAGGGCTCCGCCGTGCGGTTGCAGGTTGGAACAGCGCGAGGCCGCGCGTGCATCACTGTCACGGATGAGGGCGAGGGCCTGTCCGAAGAGGAACAGGAACGCGCCTTTGCCAAGTTCGAACGGCTCGGCCGCAGTGGCGATGGCGGGTCAGGCCTCGGCCTCTACATTTCGCGCCGCCTCGCCGAAGCGATGGGTGGGTCCCTGACGGTCGAGAGCGCGAAGGGCGAGGGTGCCCGATTCACGCTCGACCTGCCGGCCGATCCCGAGGCCTGATACGAAAAAGGCCCCCGCATCGCGGAGGCCTTTCCCAATTCAACGATACGCCGGATCAGCGCTGGCCGATCGGCACGTAATCGCGCTGCGTCGGCCCGGTATAAAGCTGGCGCGGGCGACCAATGACCTGGCCGGGATCGGAGATCATCTCGTTCCATTGCGCCACCCAGCCCACGGTGCGGGCGAGGGCGAAAAGCGCTGTGAACATCGTTGTCGGGAAGCCGATCGCCGAAAGGATCGCGCCTGAATAGAAATCCACGTTCGGGAACAGCTTCTTCTCTTTGAAATAGTCGTCGTTCAGCGCCATTTCCTCGAGCTGCAGGGCCGTCTCGAACACCGGGTCGGTGACGTTCAGCGCCTCGAACACCTCGCGCACGGTCTTCTGCATCACCGTCGCGCGCGGGTCGTAATTCTTGTAGACGCGGTGGCCGAAGCCCATCAGGCGGAACGGGTCGCTCTTGTCCTTCGCACGCTCGATATAATGCGGGATGCGATCGGGCGTACCGATCTCGCGCAGCATGTTGAGGCAGGCCTCGTTCGCGCCGCCATGCGCCGGGCCCCACAGGCAGGCAATGCCGGCAGCGATACAGGCGAACGGGTTCGCGCCCGACGAACCGGCAAGGCGCACGGTGGAGGTCGAGGCGTTCTGCTCATGATCGGCATGGAGGATGAAGATGCGGTCCATCGCGCGTTCGACGGCGGGGTGGATCTCATATTCCTCGGCCGGGACGCCGAAGGTCATGCGCAGGAAATTGCCGGTGTAGCTCAGCGAGTTATCCGGATACATGAAGGGCTGACCGACCGCGTATTTGTAGGCCATCGCCGCAATGGTCGGCATCTTCGCGATAAGGCGATGGCTGGAAATGCGCCGGTGATCCGGATCGGAAATGTCGGTGCTATCATGATAGAAGGCCGACAGCGCGCCGACCACGCCGCACATCACCGCCATCGGGTGCGCATCGCGACGGAAGCCGCGGTAGAGCACCGACAGCTGCTCATGCAGCATGGTGTGATAAGTGATGGTATTGGTGAAGTCGTCCAGCTCCGCCTGATCCGGCAATTCGCCGTTCAGCAGCAAGTAGGAGACTTCCATGAAGCTGGAATGTTCCGCCAGCTGCCCGATCGGATAGCCGCGGTGAAGGAGCACACCTTCATCGCCGTCGATATAGGTCAGCGAGCTTTCGCAGGAAGCGGTGGACTTGTAGCCAGGATCGAAAGTGAAGGCCCCTGTCTGGCCATACAGCTTGCGGATGTCGATGACATCCGGGCCGGTGCTGCCTTCCAGCACCGGAAAATCGTAGCTTTCGCCACCAACAGTGAGTTGCGCCTTCTTGTCCGCCAAATCCCGTCTCCTTGCGAATCTGCGTGTGTGTGTTCCGTGCCCTGTCAGGAAGCGGCCTGCGCGTCGATCCGCGCAAGACTTTCCTCTCGGCCCAGAAGAACCAATACGTCGAAAATACCCGGCGAGGTGGTTTGCCCCGTGAGTGCCGCGCGAAGCGGCTGTGCGAGTTTGCCGAGCCCCAGCTCCAGCTCCTCTGCATAGGCCTTCAGATTGGCCTCCAATGCCTCAATTGTCCAGTCCGATTCCGCCTGCAGGCGCGCCGAAATCTGTGCCAGATGTGACCGTGCCTCATCATCGAGCAAAGCAGCTGCCTTCTCGGTCATCTCCAGCGGGCGCTTCTTGAACAGGAAGGCCGCACCATCTGCCAGTTCGTTCATGTCGCGAGCGCGCGTCTTCAGCACCGGCATCGCCTCGGTCAGTATGGTGACATCGGCTTCCGGCCCAATCTTCTCAGCCACAAGGGCGGCAAGCCGTCCGTCGTCCGCCGCGCGAAGGTAATTGCCGTTCATGTTGAGCAGCTTCTTCATGTCGAAACGGCTCGGCCCCTTGTTCACGCCGGAAAGGTCGAACAGCTCGATCGCTTCCTCACGCGTAAATTCCTCCTTGTCGCCATGGCCCCAGCCCAGGCGCAGCAGGTAGTTGAACAGGGTTTCGGGCAAGATTCCCAACTCGTCGCGATAGGCATCAACACCTAGCGCGCCGTGCCGCTTGGACAGCTTGGCACCGTCATTGCCGTGGATCAGCGGGACGTGGGCATAGACCGGCTCTTCCCAGCCATCCTCGACGCCCTGCATGGCCTTGATCACCTGCAGCTGGCGAAAGGCGTTGTTGAGGTGATCGTCACCACGAATGATGTGGGTGCAGCCCATATCCATGTCGTCGACCACCACAGCGAGCATATAGGTGGGCGTGCCGTCGGCGCGCAGCAGGATGAAATCGTCGATCTCAGCATTCTTCACAGCGACGCGGCCCTGGACAGCATCCTCGATCACCGTTTCGCCGCTCGTCTCGCTCTTGATGCGAACCGTGAAGGGCGCGCCTTCGGGAGCTTCGGACGGATCGCGATCGCGCCAGCGGCCGTCATAGCGCATCGGCTGCTTGTTCGCGCGCTGCTGCTCGCGCATCTCGGCCAGTTCTTCGGTGGTGGCGAAGCACTTGTAGGCACGGCCTGCCTCAAGCAGCTTCATCGCCACTTCGGCATGGCGATCGGCGCGCTGGGACTGGAACACCGTTTCGCCATCGAAATCGAGGCCGAGCCAGTCGAGCCCGTCGAGAATCACGTCGATCGCTTCCTGCGTGCTGCGCTGCTTGTCCGTATCCTCGATCCTCAGCAGCGCCTTGCCGCCGTGATGGCGGGCATAGAGCCAGGAAAACAGGCCCGTGCGAGCATTGCCGATGTGGAGAAAACCCGTGGGCGAAGGGGCAAAGCGCGTGACAACCGGGCGATCCGCTCCAGTTCCAGTGCCGCTATTGCTTGCCATAATAATCCAATTCCTGTCCTATCCCGTGATGGCAACCCGCCTGACGCCACTGGTCCCGCTGGGGGAGGAGACCGGCGATGCTGCAATGCGGCATACGCCTTGGCGAAACCGCGCCTCTTTGTCCAGCGCGGCAAGTGCGGCGGAGAATTTTCTCGAGAGTGCCGGCTTCGACCGCGGGCCCTGGCTGGTGGTGGCCTTGATCGCCGGCATCGCCGCCTGGTTCGTGCTGCCATCGCCGACCGAATGGGTCATCGCGATGGCGCTTGCGGGATTCGCCGCGCTGGGCGCGCTTGCCGCATGGCGCATGCGGGACGACCGCCACCGGCTGATGATGGCCGTGATGTCCCTCGCGCTCGTGTTTGCCCTGGGCGTGGGACTGATCTGGGCCCGTTCCGAGCTGGTCGGCCAACCTGCCGTTGATCGCGCCTTGTCGGGAACTTTCGATGGGCGAATCCTCGAACGGATAGAGCAACCCGCGCAAGACCGGACACGCCTGGTGGTAGCGATGCGCCATCCGGGGTCGGGCGAGGCGATCAAGGTGCGCCTCAACCTGCCGCTGGAGGAGGACAGCGAGGCCTTCGTCGAAGGCGCGATCCTGCGATACCAGGCGCGGCTGATGCCGCCCGCACCTCCGATGCTGCCAGGCGGATACAATTTCGCCCGCACCGCATGGTTCGCCGGCTACGCGGCAACAGGCACAGTGCAGGGCTCCCCGGAGCTGGTCGAAGTCGCGCAAGGCGAGGGCAGCTGGCTTGCGGAAGTTCAGCGCGAGCTTTCGGCCCACGTCCGCAGCCAGCTGGGCGGGGGAGCGGGGGCCATCGCGGCGGCTTTCGCCAGCGGAGACCGCGGCGCAATCGGTCCGGCCGACGAGGATGCGATGCGCGATGCGGGCCTGACGCACCTTCTCTCGATCAGCGGTTTGCATGTGAGCGCGGTGATCGCGGGCACCTGGTTCGTGGCCATCAGGCTCCTTGCGCTGTGGCCTTGGCTGACACTGCGTGTGCGCCTGCCCGTCCTTGCGGCGGCGACGGCGGCGCTGGCGGGCGTCGGTTATACGCTGCTCACGGGCGCGGAAGTGCCGACCGTGCGCAGCTGTGCCGCCGCCATGCTGGTGCTCGGCGCGCTGGCGTTGGGACGGGATCCGCTATCCTTGCGCATGGTGGCGGTGGCGGCGGTCTTCGTCCTGTTGCTGTGGCCCGAATCGCTGGTCGGTCCGAGCTTCCAGATGAGCTTCAGCGCGGTCGTCGCGATCATTGCCTTGCATGGTGCGGCACCGGTGCAGCGTTTCCTGGCCCCGCGCGAGGAGAGCTGGGCCCGGCGCATGGGCYGCCGTACATTCATGCTACTCGTCACGGGCATGGTGATTGAGATCGCGCTGATGCCGATCGTGCTGTTCCACTTCCACCGTGCAGGCGCTTACGGGGCGCTGGCCAATGTCGTGGCCATTCCCCTCGTCACCTTCGTTTCGATGCCACTGATTGCGGTGGCATTGCTGCTCGACTTGATTGGTCTTGGCGCTCCGGTCTGGTGGCTGGTCGGTGCCTCGCTCGACTTGCTGCTTGGCATTGCGCATTTCACTGCAGAGCAACCCGGCGCTGTGAAGCTGATGCCGCAAATGACGGGGCTGACCTTCGCGCTGTTCGTCGCGGGCGGTTTCTGGCTGGCGCTGTGGCAGGGAAGGGCGCGACTGTCGGGATTGGTGCCCGCGGCCATCGCCACGATGATGATGCTGGTGACGCCGGTGCCGGACTTGCTGATCTCCGGCGATGGCAGGCATGTCGGCATACCCATAGAAGGCGACCGCCTGGCGGTCCTGCGCGAAAGCAGGAGCGACTATACACGCGACAATCTGATGGAGCTGGCGGGCGTGACCGCGGAACCGGTCCCGCTAACCGAGTGGCCGGGCGCGGACTGCTCAGACGATTTCTGCGTCGTTACCCTCAATAGAGGCGGGCGCGACTGGCACGTGCTGATGAGCCGTAGCAACGAACTGGTGACCGAGCGTACGCTGGCGGCCGCCTGCGAAAGGGCCGATATCGTCGTTTCCGACCGCTGGCTGCCGTCAAGCTGCGTGCCGCGCTGGCTGAAGGCGGACCGGCGAATGCTGGAAGAAACAGGAGGGCTCGCCATCGTGCTCGATGGTCCGCAGATGCGGAGCGTTGCCGATGCTGAGGGGGATCATGGATGGTGGCGCGGGCGGTCAGGAGACTAAGCCGCCGCCCGCGCGACAATCGGGTTGCGAAGAATTGGGACCTTGGCCCCGGGCTCCTTCGCGGTCAATCGTAAGACTACCTACAAGTGTGAATTTACAGGGAAAACGCAGCACCCTTAGTGATAGCGGCGCAGCAATCCGGCGAGCTTGCCCTGCACCTGCACTTCGTGATCCTCGTAGAACTGGGGATCGTAAGAGGCATTGGCCGGATCGAGCCGGATCTTGCCGTCTTCATGCCGCAGATATTTGAGCGTCGCTTCCTCATTGCGGACCAGCGCCACAACGATCTCACCATCGCGCGCGCTGGTGGCCTTCTTCACCAGCGCAAAATCACCATCGAGAATACCTGCCTCGACCATCGAGTCGCCCGAGACCTCGAGCGCATAATGTTCGCCAGAGCCCAGCAGCGCAGCCGGAACCGGCAGCGACTGGCTGTCCTCCAGCGCCTCGATCGGAGCACCGGCAGCGATGCGGCCGTGCAGCGGAACCTCGATCACGTCATTGGCGGCGGAAGGGACGGTCCCTGCCGAGCCGATAACGCCGCCGACAGCGTCATTGGCGACATTGGCCGTGACGGAACGCGTTGCCGCGACATCGTCAGGCTGCTTGAGAACTTCCAGCGCACGCGCCCGGTTGGGCAGGCGGCGGATGAAGCCCCGTTCCTCCAGCGCGGAGATCAGCCGGTGCACGCCCGACTTGCTCTTCAGGTCGAGCGCATCCTTCATTTCCTCGAACGAGGGCGAAATGCCCGATTCCTCCAGCTTGCGCTGGATAAAGATCAGCAATTCGCGCTGTTTGGCAGTCAGCATGGGTCTGTTCCCTCACTTCCGTGAAACTTCATCATCCGCTCCAATTCGTGAACGAATAAGGAACAATTAAGAAACAGATTTGGCCAAGTCAAGCAATTCCGCCATTTTGGAGCAGATAGACCGGCACCATTTCCCCCGCAGACACCGCATTGCTTCCCGCATCGCGCACAATCAGGCACTGCGCCCGAGAGAGTGACACGAGTGCACTGCTGTCCTGTTCGGAAAGAGCGCGAACAGCTCCATTTTCGATCCTTGCTCGCACGAACTCAGTTCGCTTGCCGACCGCGGGCAGAGATTCGGCCAGGGGCAGGCTGATCCGGACAGGAAGCGGCGAACCCGCACCGCCGAGCTTGCGTAGCAGCGGCAGCAGGAACAGGAATGCCGTGACATAACTGGAGACCGGGTTGCCCGGCAGCCCCAGCACCACGCGGTGCCCCTTGCGCGCGACCAGCAGCGGCTTGCCCGGCTTCATCGCGATACGCCAGAAGTCGATTTCGGCTCCCCATTGTTCGAGGGCGGGGCGCACGAGGTCATGATCGCCAACAGAGGCTCCGCCGCTGGTGACGATGACATCACAATCCTCGGCGGCCTCGAACGCCGCGACCAAAGCTGCCAGCCTGTCCGGAACGGGGCCGAGACGGCGAATTTCAGCAGCATGCGGGGCGGCGAGCGCTGCCAGCATCGCGCCATTGCTGGCGGGGATCTGGTGCTGGGCGAGATTGCCGGGCTCGGCGGCGAGCTCATCACCGCTATCGATAATCGCGACATTCGCCTGACGCGCAACCTCCGCAGTCTCATGCCCTCCGGATATGGCGAGTGCGATCTTGGCAGCGTCGAGGCCGGTGCCGCGCGGAAGCAGCACATCGCCCTTGCGAAAGTCGAAACCGGCGCGGCGGATATGGCGGGGCGTCGGTTCGCCTTCGCCATTGAGCGAAACTGCGTCGCCCTCGCGCGTCGCGTTCTCCTGCAGCAAGACAGCTCCGCCACCAGCGGGCATCATGGCACCGGTCGAGATGCGGATCGCTTCACCTGCTCGCAATTCGCCGGAATAGGGATGCCCGGCAGCGCTTTCGCCCACAACCTGCCAAGGACCCGCGAGATCATCCGCTCGCAGCGCATATCCATCCATTGCCGAAAGGTCTGCCGCAGGTTGCGTGCGCCTGGAGGATAGGTCTGTCGCAAGACATCGCCCCGCCGACTCCTCCAGCTGGACTGTCTCGGCGGACAAGGCATCCACACTGTCGAGAAGGCGCCGCTGCGCCTCTTCCAGTGGCAGCGGCGGGGGAGGGGCAGGCGGCGAGGCGTCGCTCATTCCGCGCGCCAGTCCCCGCTCTTGCCGCCAGTCTTCTCGATCAGGCGCACCTGCTCGATGACCATGCCCTTTTCCAGCGCCTTGGCCATGTCGTAAATGGTGAGGAGGGCAATGCTGGCGGCGGTCAGTGCTTCCATTTCGACGCCGGTCTTCGCCGTCAGCGAGGCGCGCGCCGTCACGGTGACCGCATTTTCCGCGAAGGTGAAATCCACGCTGACACTGTCCAGCCCCAGTGGATGGCACATGGGAATAAGCTCGCCCGTCTTCTTGGCGGCCATGATCCCGGCGATGCGTGCGGTTGCAAGAACATCACCCTTTGGCCCGGAGCCATTGCGCACGGCTTCGAGCGTTTCCGGCGACATGACAATGCGCCCGCCGGCCGTGGCGCTGCGCAGCGTTTCCGCCTTGCCGCCAACATCGACCATGCGGGCCGCGCCGGTTTCATCGAGATGGGTGAGTTTGCTCATTCGACTTCCCTTGGACCAGCAGGCCCTGCGGGATCAAGCGAATGTGCGGGCCAGAGGGCGTGTCAGGCGCCCGGCAGTTCGGGCTCCAGCAGCTTGTGCAGGTGAACGATCACGTACTTCATCTCCGCATCGTCCACCGTGCGCTGCGCCCAACCGCGCCATGCTTCTTCAGCCTCGGCATAGCTGGCGTAAAAGCCCACCACATGGATATCCTTCAGATCCTGGAACTCGGTTCCCTGCGGGTTTGTCACCCGGCCGCCCATGACCATGTGAAGGAGTTGCTGTTCCATATGGAGAACCTTTCGCCTGCCTGATGTGGTTTCGCCCGCTACTTACCCGCTTGCCGCAGCTTGGCAAGGGGAGCGAGCAGCGGCCAAGCGTCAATTCCGGCGAAAGGACCGGGCGATCGTCTTTCCGACATCGCGCGCAGTAGTACGCGCTGCATCGCCTGCATTGCCGCTGCGATAATTCGCCTCGCGCTTCAGGCGGCGCGCGGTATCGCCCACGGCATCGCCGATGTCTTCCAGCTTGTCGGCACTCGCCTGCTTCGCTTCGGATGCGGTTTCCATCACCTGCTGCGCGAAGGCGACCGCGATCTCGCTGCCGATGGCGGCGAGGCCCGCGGCCTTGGCGCCCGCGATGCGCCCCGCCTTGCGGGTGGGCGAGTTCTTGAACAGGGCGGAGACGAGTACGCCGATCGCGACGCCACCGGCCACCGTTGCCACCGGGTGCTGACGCGCGAAGGCGGTGAAATTGTCCTTGGCTTCGACGGCCTTGGTGCTGACCGATTCCATCAGGTCAGCGCCCGGCCGCTTCTGGTTGCGCGCCTGCGCGGCGGCGATCCGGTTCTTGATTTCCTGGCGCTTGGCGTCCTTGGGTACGTTCATGGCAACTGCTCCCTGGCAGAAAGTTTAGTCTGTTTCCGGAATGCCGGGATCGGCAGCCGGTTCCTCGTCGCTATCCAGACAATCGGCATCCTCGCCGGCATCGTCAGCAACGTCATTTTCGAATTCGGAGAGAAACCCCTCCAGCGCTTCCGCGATGGGCTTGCGGAAGACCCATGCAGCAAGGCCCGCGGCAGCGAGCGCTAGCCCCGCGCCGACTTTGCCGCGATTGTCTGCCGCCACATCGGCTACACCCAAAGCCATCATGCGTACGGTATTCTGCCCGCTTTCGGCCATGCGTGAGCCGACGCTCTGTTGGGCGACATCGGTCTTGATGAAGGAGACATCGGAGGTGACGACTTCGCGGGCCGCATCGCGCATGGCGCGATCTTCCAGCCAGCGTTTCTTCAATGGCGACATGGTCACCCTTCCTGTTCTCCGTTCTCGTCCTCATCGTGAACTGCCGCCATCACATCACCCCAAGCCGCACCCGCATTGCGGATCAGCAGGTAAGCGCCCAGCAGTAGCAAGCCGACCACCACTGCGGTGGCACCCCAAGCCGTGATGAGCGGGGTGAGGGCAATGATGAGGCCGACCGTCAACCCGATCGCCGCGAACAGCACGAGGATCGCGGCAACCACTGCAAAGCCGATCACCCGCTTGAGGCTCTCGCCCACAAAGGAGGCGCGGCTCTTCTGGTAGCTCAGTTCGGCGTCGAGATAGGTCTTGGCATCGAAGACCAGGTCCTCGATGTCATCGACCAGCGAGCGCGAGGCACCGGAAGACGAAGGCACATCCTCACCATCCGGCGCTTCGGGCAAGCGGGTTTCGCCGCTATCGGGCTCGATCGCGGGCCCTTCCTCCCGCTCCAGGCTCAAGGCCTCTTACCTGCGGAAGATGCGCGAGAGCAGGAAGCCCGCAATCGCAGCAATGCCCAGCGACTTGCCCGGATTCTGGCGGACATATTCGCGTGCATTTTCACCCAGCTCCTCGACGCTCTTTTCCTGCAGCGTGGTAGCAGTGTTCTGGATCGAACGCGATGCGCTGCGTGCATAATCGCCATATTTCTGGCCCAGCTTCTCGTCGATCGCGGGCGCGTTCTCGTCCACGATGCGCGACAGGCCGCTCAGGGCCTCACCGGCCTTGTTCTTGCCTTCGACGGCAAGCTCACCAGCCTTGGTCTTGGCGTCGGCAGCCCAGTCCTCGCCACGTGCACGGGCATCGCCGGCATAGGCGTTGGCCTTGTCGCGGGCTTCGGTCTTCAGCGCAGCGGCGCCGGCCTTCGCTTCATCGAGCGCAGCGTTGAAACGCGAGCGTGCTTCGGAAGTCGGAGCTTCAGTGGTAGTTTCTGCAGCGGGAGCCTTGGCGGCTTTGGGCTTGGCAGTCTTGGCAGCCATTACGTTGTACCCCTTCCTGTCTCATTGGGGCAGCGCCCCATATTTGTTCAGCGCAGCACCACGGCTGCACCCCTTCATCCCATCAACGCGGCTTGCGCCCATCCGTTCCCCGGAATAGGAGGCCGCTTACCCCGCATATGGGGGTGTAATGCCAAGTTACAACACCCGCCAGAATTCCACCAGTCACGGAGCCCAGACATGACCGCCATCATCGATATTCACGGCCGCGAAATCCTCGACAGCCGCGGCAATCCGACGGTCGAAGTCGACATCCTGCTGGAGGACGGCAGCTTCGGCCGCGCGGCGGTGCCTTCGGGCGCCTCGACCGGCGCGCATGAGGCGGTGGAACTGCGCGATGGCGACAAGGACCGCTATCTGGGCAAGGGCGTGCTCAAGGCGGTCGACGCAGTGAATAACGACATCGCCGATGCGCTGCTCGGCCTCGATGCGGAGGACCAGCGCGACATCGACCAGCTGATGATCGGGCTCGACGGCAGCGACAACAAGGCGAAGCTTGGCGCCAACGCCATTCTCGGCACCAGCCTGGCGGTGGCGAAGGCTGCGGCCAACGCGCGCGGCCTGCCGCTCTATGCCTATGTCGGCGGCGTGTCGGCGCATGTCCTGCCCGTGCCGATGATGAACATCATCAATGGCGGCGAACATGCCGACAATCCGATCGACATCCAGGAATTCATGATCATGCCCGTGGGTGCGGACAGCATTGCCGAAGGCGTGCGCTGGGGCGCCGAGGTGTTTCACACGCTGAAGAAGGGCCTGTCCGACAAGGGCCTCTCGACCTCGGTCGGCGATGAAGGCGGCTTTGCCCCCAATCTCGCCAGCACCCGCGACGCGCTCGACTTCATCATGGAATCGATCGAGCGGGCAGGTTTCAAGCCGGGCGAGGACGTGGCGCTCGCGCTCGATTGCGCCTCCACCGAATTCTTCGCCGATGGCCGTTACGACATGGCGGGCGAGGGCACCTCGCTCTCGCCGGCGGAAATGGCCGATTACCTCGCAGACCTGTGCAAGGCCTATCCGATCCGCTCGATCGAGGACGGCATGGCCGAGGACGATTTCGAGGGCTGGAAGCTCCTGACCGACAAGATCGGTGGCAGTGTGCAGCTGGTGGGCGACGATCTTTTCGTCACCAACCCCTCACGCCTGACCATGGGCATCGAGAAGGGTCTCGCCAATTCGCTGCTGGTGAAGGTCAACCAGATCGGCACGCTTTCCGAAACACTGCAGGCGGTCGAGATCGCCCACCGTGCAGGCTATACCTCGGTCATGTCGCACCGTTCGGGCGAGACCGAGGATGCGACCATCGCCGACCTGGCCGTCGCCACCAATTGCGGGCAGATCAAGACCGGCTCGCTCGCCCGTTCGGACAGGCTGGCGAAGTACAACCAGCTCATCCGTATCGAGGAAGAGCTGGGCGATAGCGCTGCCTATGCGGGCAAGGCCTGCTTCGGCCGTCTGGCAGGCTAATCCGAGCGGCGCGGGGAGGGCGCGTCAGCCCTCCATCTCGCGCTCGACTTCCTTTTCCACCTTTTCCTCTACCTGCTCCATCCGCTCCATGATCCGGCGGTTCTTGGGGCTGAGGAGGTATTGCCAGACGCCCCAGGCGTTGATGAGCAACAGCAGCCCGTTCATCGCCGCGATGGGAATGGCGTCAGAGGTGAGGCCGGAATAGACCCAGGTCGCGGCGACGGCGCAGAACAGCACAAAGGCCCAGCCCGTTACCTTGCGGCCAAGGTCGGCGGCGATCAGGCCGGCGGCGAGCATCGTGCCGATGGCGGCCATCCATTCGAGCGGTCCGTTCATGCCGCTCCCAGCGCTTGAAGGCGCGCGTGGTTCCCGGCGTCAGGCTCCGGCGGTAGTCAGTCGTTCAAGCTGGTCCTCGGTCAGTTCAAGTTCCACCGCGGCGAATTGCGCGGCAAGCTGTTCGGGCTTGCTGGCACTGGCTATGGGCGCGGTGATGCCCGGCTGGGCGAGCAGCCAGGCGAGAGCGACGGTCGCATGTTCCGCGCCGGTTTCCTCCACCACGGCATCAAGCGCCGGAAGCACTTTCAGCCCGCGATCGAAGAAGCGTTCGATGCTGGAGCCGCGATTGTGGCGTTCGAGGTCCTCGCGCGTACGATACTTGCCCGTCAGGAAACCGGCGGCGAGGCCGAACCACGGGAAATGCGCGATGTCCTGTTCCGCGCAGAGCTGGCGCAGGTCCTCGGGAAAGCCCTCGCGGCAGACCATATTGTACTCGTTCTGCAGCACGGTGAAGCGCCGGTGGCCACCAGCATCGGCAGCGGCATTGAGCGAGCCGAGGCGCGCTGCATCGTAGTTTGACGCGCCGAGTTCGCGCACCTTGCCGGCCTTCACCAGCGCATCGAAACCGGCGGCGACATCGGTCTGCGGCGTCTCCTCCTCATCGCGATGGGCGTAATAGAGATCGACATAGTCGGTGCGCAGGCGTTCGAGCGACTTGTCCAGCTCCTCCGCAACCTTCGCCGGGGCGAGGTCGCCGGGCTTGCCGAACATGCCGGTCTTGGTGGCAATCTTCATCTCGGCCCGCACGCCGCGCGCCTCGAGCCATTTGCCAATCACCGCCTCGCTCTCACCGCCGACATGACCTTCGACCCAGACCGAATAGCCCTGCGCCGTATCGACCATGCGCCCACCCGCTTCGTAGAAGGTGTCGAGCACGGCGAAGCTGGCATCCTCGTCAGCGGTGAAGCCGAAGACATTGCCGCCAAGGACCAGCGGGATTCCGTCGATGGAGGGATGGTCGGTCATGCGAATTTCTCCTGCAGCGCCAGCAGTGCCATCGCAGCTTCGGCGGCACCGACACCCTTGTTACCCTGCGCGGGATCGGCGCGATAGATCGCCTGCGCCTCATCCTCGGTGGTAAGGATGCCGTTGCCGATGGGAATGCCGTCCATCGTCAGCGCCATGATGCCGCGCGCGCTTTCTCCGGCCACGATCTCGAAGTGATATGTCTGGCCGCGAATGACCACGCCGAGCGCCACGAAGCCGTCATAGCGCCCGCTCTCCGCTGCGGTGGCGATGGCGCCGGGGATCTCCAGCGCGCCGGGGACGGTCAGTACCTCGACCTCGTGCCCCGCCGCTTCCAGTGCGCCTTTCGCGCCGGCGATCAGCATGTCGTTGAGATGGGCGTAGAAACGGGCTTCGACGATAAGGAAACGGGCCATTATTGCTCCGGTATTGCGTTGTGAATTGCCAACGAACCGCCCTGCCAGGCCGGTTCAAATGTGATTTCGCGGCCAGCCCATGCAGGAGGGGAAATCCCTTCAATCTCGGCCGGGCCGGCGGCCTCAATCTCCACGATGACGAGGCCGGCAAGTCCCCCTTGGAAAAGGTCGAGGGTCCAGGTCAAGCCGCTATCGACCACGTGATAGCGAGACTTGCGCAATTCTGCACCCGACAAGGTGCGGAAAACGTCATACTCGGCATGATTGAGATAGGCGGTAACGATCGGCCTGACGGACGCGTCCGCGCACTCATATTTCTTGGTGAGCTTGAACACCGGGACGTCAGAGCCGCGCACCATGCTGCGCAGTCGCAGCCGCGTCCCCTCAAGATAGCGGTCGCAGATGTCTATCCGAGGCAGGCCCGCAATATCGGGAGCATTGCCCGCCTCAACCAGCCAGCGCCGCTCGCACTCCAGATGCGCGTATTTCGGGTCGGCCAGTTCGGCCTCGAGATCGCGCGGCGACGGCATTCAGCCGCCGATCGGCCGCTCGCCAACGATGGACAGGCCATAGCCCTCCAGGCCGACAAGCGCATGCTTGGTATTGGTCAGCAGCACCATGTCGCTGACGCCAAGTTCGGCCAGGATCTGCGCGCCGACGCCGTAATCGCGCTGCTCGGCAGGGGTATCGTCGTCAGCGCCAACGGGGGGAGGGCCGCTCTTCTGCCCGCGAATGGAGCGGGTGGCGTAATCAGGCATGGGCCGGTTGATGAGAACCACCACGCCTGCGCCTTCCTCACCGATGATCCGCATCGCGCCTTCCAAAAGGCCGCACCGGTCGGTCTGCTGGGCGAAGACGTCGTCGAAGATCGACAGAGCATGCATGCGCACAAGCGTGGGCTTGTCAGGATCGATATGACCTTTGACCAGCGCCATGGTCTCACCCTTGGTCGCCTTGTTCCAGAAGCTGATCGCGCGCCAGTCACCGCCCCAGCGGCTGCTGAAACGCGTTTCCTCGCGCCGTTCGACAAGGTGATCGTGCTGCCGGCGATAGGCGATCAGGTCGCGGATCGTGCCGATCTTGAGACCGTGCTTGCGGCCGAAAGCGATGAGGTCCTCAAGCCGCGCCATCGAGCCGTCCTCGTTCATGATCTCGCAGATCACGCCTGCGGGATTGAGGCCGGCAAGGCGCGAGATATCGACCGCCGCTTCGGTATGCCCGGCGCGCACCAGCACGCCGCCTTCGCGCGCGACGAGCGGGAAGACATGGCCCGGCGTGACGATATCGTCCTTGCCCTTCGAAGCATCGATTGCGACCGAGATCGTCCGCGCGCGGTCGGCAGCGCTGATGCCGGTGGTCACGCCCTCGCGTGCTTCGATAGCGACGGTGAAGGCTGTCTCGTGCCGCGTGCGGTTGCTGCGGCTCATCGGATCGAGCCCAAGCGTCTCGACGCGCGCCTTGGTCAGCGAGAGGCAGATGAGGCCGCGGCCATGCGTTGCCATGAAGTTGATGGCATCGGGCGTAGCCATCTGCGCCGGGATGATCAGGTCACCCTCATTCTCACGATCCTCATCATCGACAAGGATAAACATACGCCCATTGCGTGCCTCGTCGATGATCTCCTCTATCCCGACCAGAACGGGTGTGTCATCATTCTCGGTCAGGAAACGGTCGAGCTTGGCGAGCGTTTCCGCCGTCGGGTTCCACGTTGCCTCGGTACAATCGCGCAATGTGTTGACATGCAGCCCCGCCGCGCGGGCAAGACCCGCCTTGGTCATGCGCCCATCGGAGACGAAACTGCGGACTCGCTGGATGATATTCTCTGCCATGGGTCGCCGTTTATCACATTATGATGTGATGACAAGCGCAGGAATCACATTGATCGGCTCAAATCTTGTCCTTGCACCTTTGCCCGCGCGCAAGCATTGAGGGGTCCAAGGGAGGCTCCGTGAGCGATTCAGTGCAGGACAGGGACGCGTTGCTCGACGCATTTCGCAACGCCATGCGGCATGTCGCGGCGACGGTTTATGCGGTGACCACGCGTCATGAGGGCAAGGCCTATGGCATCCTGGCCACCGCAGTCAGTTCGCTGAGCTTCGATCCGCCCTCGCTCCTCGTCTGCATCAATCGCAGCGCCTCGCTCCACGATCCGCTGCTGGCGGAGCGGAAGTTCTGCGTCAACGTGCTGGGTCTCGGCAACCGCCATGTCGCTCAGCATTTCATGAACCCCGCCGCACCCGACCGTTTCTCGGTAGGTGAATGGCAGGACTTCCACGGTGTGCCCATGCTGGCGGACGGGCAATCGAGCTTCGTGTGCGACCTTGTCCATGCGCACGAATTCGGCACGCATACGATCGTCATCGGAGAGCTTGTCGCGGCCCAGCACCGGCAGGACGCGACGCCGCTCACCTATTTCGACCGCAATTACATCGATATCAGCGAAGCGCCTGAGCGCGATCAGTCCTGATCTTCGCCGGAAGGGAAGGGCAGGTCCCTCGCTGCAAGCAGCTGCGCGGGCATTGAGAGCCCCGGCTGCGGCAAGCCATGCTCGGCGATCTCCGCTTCCAGCAGGGCGATCCGCTCCTGACGCGAAGGATGGCGGCGTCCGTTGAACAATCCGCGGCTGACCCGGCGGCCGGCCTCGGCCTCCCAGAAGTCCGGCGCGATTTGCGGATCGTATCCGGCATTGGCGAGCAAATGGACGGACAGGCGATCGGCTTCGATCTCGACGATGCGGCCCAGCCTGCGGTGCCTTCCGAACTGGCCGATCAGCCCGCCGCGCACGCCCGTTTCCTCCAGCCTCCGGCGGTGCTCCAGCACGCTATGCGCCAGCTCATGCGCGAAGATGGCGGCGAGCTGGCGGTCATCGGCCAGTTGCATCATCGCCAGGCTGATCTGGATCACACGGCCATCCGACCGCGCGATGCGATCGCCATCGACCAGCACCTCCACCAGAGCGCGGCACCCTGCCTGTGCATCCAGGACGGCGCTCGCGAAGCGGCTATCGCGCCGATAGCCGATGCGTAGCGCCGTCGCCGGATCGCTCCCGGCGATTTGCGCCAGTATGGTGTCGCGCAGCGGTTCGCCCGCAACCACGGATTGGCTCGCCAGCGGAGCGTCATCGATCCGTACCAGCGCGTCACTGGCCATCAGACCCGCACGGTCTGCTGCGGAGCCGGGGACGACGGCTGCAATGGCCACATCGCCCTGCGCGAACCACAGCTCCGGCGGCTCTGCATACTGGTCTGCGCTGTGCAGTACCATTCCCGTGACCGGCATCGTTTCGCGGCAGAGTGGCGCATTCGCCTGCAGGATTCGCCCGGCCACACGGGCCAACCGCTCATCCTGCGCGTGCAATGCCGCATAGGGTCCCTCTTCACCAGCAAGGGCCAGGACAGGTGATGGTAGGAAGGCAAGCGCCAGAATAGCCGCGATCCAAGCGGCAAAGGCGCGCCCCTTTCCTACCGCGGATTTTGCTGTAACAGGTGCGCGCGATTGGCGGGGCCTGTGCTGCGTCCCGCGCGAGGAACGGGGAAGTGGATGCGATATCTGGTCACGGGCGCTGCAGGCTTCATCGGTGCGGCCGTCTCCGACGCCCTGCTGGCGCGCGGCGACAGCGTGATCGGGATCGACAGCCTCAACGACTATTACCAGGTCCAGCTCAAGCGCGACCGGATCGCCCGGATCGAAGCCCGCGCGACTGAAGGCGCCTTCCGCTTCGCCCAGGTCGATTTCGCCGACCACCGCGCGCTGGACGAAGCCCTCTCCGGCGAGGAGTTCGACCGCATCATCCATCTGGGTGCGCAGGCCGGTGTGCGTTACTCGCTCGAAAACCCGCGTGCCTATGTCGATTCGAACGTGATGGGGCATGTGAACCTGCTCGAAGTCGCACGCCATCGCGGCGTCGATCACATGGTCTATGCCAGCTCCAGCTCTGTCTATGGCGGGGCGGACAAGGTGCCCTTCAGCGTCGACGACCGGGTCGATCACCCGCTCTCGCTCTATGCCGCGACCAAGAAGGCGGACGAGCTGATGAGCGAAACCTATGCCCATCTCTACCGCATTCCGTTGACGGGATTGCGGTTCTTCACCGTCTACGGACCATGGGGCCGGCCAGACATGATGATGTGGATCTTCACCGGCAAGATCCTGGCGGGAGAGCCGATCCCCGTCTTCAACCATGGTGAGATGTGGCGCGACTTCACCTATATCGACGATATCGTCGCAGGCGTGCTGGCGGCGGCCGATCATCCGCCCGCCGATGATGGGACGGTAAAGGCCGGGGGTTCGGTTAAACCGCATGCGCTCTACAATATCGGCAATCACGTGAGCGAGAAGCTCACCGATGTGATTGCGCTGCTGGAAGAGGCCTGCGGACGCAAGGCGGAGATCGAACTGCTGCCAATGCAGCCTGGCGACGTGCCGCGCACCTTTGCCGATATCGACGCGATCCGCCGCGACCTGGGATACGAGCCCACCACATCCGTCGATGTCGGGGTGCCGCGTTTCGTCGCCTGGTATCGGGACTATCACGGCCTGTAGCTACTCCTTGCGGAGCGCTTCGGGCCCGATCTCGGCTATGCTGGCAAGGCCGAGCATGGCCATCACTCTTGCGGTCTCTGCCTGCAGCAGTTCCAGCGCACGGGTAACACCCGCCTCTCCCGCCGCGGCAAGGCCATAGAGAGTTGCACGCCCCACCATCACCGCGTCGGCACCAAGGGCGAGGGCCTTCACCACGTCGCTGCCTCGGCGGACACCGCTGTCGAGGAAGACGGTCATCCTGCCGCCCACCGCCTCCACGATCGCCGGCAGGGCGTCGATCGAGGCAATCGCGCCATCGAGCGAGCGGGCGCCATGGTTGGAGACGACGATCCCGTCCGCCCCCATCGCGAGCGCCTGCTTCGCGTCGTCCGGATGGAGGACACCCTTCAGCACCAGCTTGCCGGGCCACTTCTCTCGCAGCACCGCAAGGCCTGCCCAGTCGAGATCGTCCTGCTTGAACAGTGCTCCCGGCTTGGCTCCGCGCGCCACCGAATGCTTCAGCTTCTTCGGGAGGTTCGCCTGCGCCGGTATCCCGCCATCCAGCATGTAGCGCCCGATCACACCAGCCAGCCAGCGCGGGTGGAGCAGCATGTCGGTGCCATTGCGGCGATTGAGGCCGAACGGCATGCCGAAACCGTTGTGGTAGAGATACTCGCGATTGGGCGCGACAGGCAGGTCCAGCGTCACGAACAGCGCTTCGCATCCGAGTGCATGGGCACGCTCAAGCACGCCATAGGAGAGCTCGCGGTCCTGCCACATATAGAGCTGGAACCACTGATTGCCGCCAGCGGCCACAACCTGCTCCACATCCATTGTGCTGGCGCTGGAGATGGTGAAGGGCAGGCCGTGGCCGGCCGCCGCACGGGCGAGGTGAATATCGCCCTTGTGCCACATGATCCCCGCAGCGCCGGTGGGCGCTATCGCCAGTGGCATGGCGGAGGGCTTGCCGAAGATCGTGCAGCTTGTGTCCACCGCATCGACCTTTCGGCCAACGCGCGGCACGAAGGTCAACGCATTGAAGGCATCGCGGTTGCGCGCCATGCCCGTCTCGTCCTCGACACCGCGCTCCAGGTACTCCCACACGCCTTTCGGCAGCCGCCTGCGCGCCTTGGCCCGCAAGTCGGCAATGTTCCAGCAGCCCAGATCCGCCCCCATGTGCCGTCAGCCGCGGCCGAGGAAGGGCAGCTTGTTCTGCACCATCAACGCTTCGTAGAAGTTGAGGTGGTCGGGCATGTCGCACATGTGGATGATGATCCCCGCAGCCTCCTCGGGCGTGGCGGCGAAGTTGTCCGGCAACTTGACCGATCCGGGCATGATCTCGGTCGCGACGATGCCGGGATGGAAGATCGACACGGCGATCTGGTTATCGCGCCCGTCCAGCGCCATCGCATGGGTCAGTCCCTGCAGGCCGAACTTGCTGGCGGTGTAGGAGGGGCATTCGCTGCGCGGCACCTTGGCCGAGATCGAGCCGACATTGACGATGCGCCCGTGCCCAGCATCGAGGAAGATCGGCCAGGCGTGCTTCGAACACAAGAAGGCGCTGGTCAGATTGGTGGTCAGCACCTTGTTCCAGTGCTCGAGCGACGTCTCATGGACCGGCACGTTCTCGGCAATGCCGGCATTGTTGATGAGCACGTCCACCGTGCCGAACCGCTCCACGGCGGAAGCGAACAGGTGCTTCACCGCTTCCTCGTCCGTCACGTCGGTCGCTACGGCCAAGGCCTCGCCGCCCATGCTCTCGATCTTGTCGACGAGGGCAGTCAGACGCTCGGCCCGGCGCGCAGCGAGCACGACCTTCGCGCCCTTTTCGACAAAACCCAGCGCACAAGCCTCGCCAATGCCCGAACTGGCGCCGGTGACCACGGCAACACGACCTTCAAGGATGCTCACAGCTTCTCTCTCCCATAATCAGCTCTCGCATCCTCACTGCCAGAGACGCGGCAAAAGGCAACGGCAAGGAACGCGAAACGGGGGTTTTTGTGGAGGCGCTTATTCATCGGAAGCCGCGCAATCACGCCATTCGCGAACCAATTGGCACCGCAAAGGTGTAACCTTCCAGGAAGGGGTGTTCCGTGCGGAAAAGGGCAGATCATGCGCGCAAACCTACGCGCCACAGCGCGCTGTAGGAAAGCGATGCTCAAGGAGGGGGAATGGTGGACGCACTAGGGCTCGAACCTAGGACCCGCTGATTAAGAGTCAGCTGCTCTACCAACTGAGCTATGCGTCCGTTCCGGCCATTCCGGGAGCCGATGTTGCCGTGCGGCGAATCATCGTGAGGCGCTCATATAGCGGAGAATTCGCGCCTGAAAAGGGGTCAGATCGAAGAAGTTCGTGCCTTCCGGTTCCAGCGGTCCACCATCATCAGCGTGCCGATGCAAATCATGTTGGTCATCATCGAGGATCCGCCATGGCTCATGAAGGGCAGGGGAATGCCCACCACCGGCGCCAAACCCATCACCATCATCAGGTTGATCGCGACGTAGAAGAAGATCGTCGCAGTCATCCCGCCCGCCAGCAAACGGCTGAACCGGTCGGGCGCGGCGCGCGCGACATTGAGGCCCCAGCGCAGGATGATGCCGAAGACGAGCAGCACGAAAATGCCGCCGATCAGCCCCCATTCCTCAGCCATGGTGGCGAAGACGAAATCGGTATGCGGTTCCGGCAGGTAATCGAGATGGCTCTGCGAACCCTCGCCAAAGCCCTTGCCGGGAATGCCGCCCGAGCCGATGGCGATTTTCGACTGGGTGATGTGATAGCCCGCGCCCAGCGGATCACTCTCGGGATCGAGGAAGGTCGTCACGCGGCGGCGCTGGTAATCCTGCAGGCCGAAGAAATAGGCGAGCGGGGCCACCACCATGGCCGCAATGCCGCCACCGAGGAACCATTTTCCGGGCAGCCCGGCGAGGAACAGCAACACGGTCCCGCCAAAGGCAATGGCTAGCGTTGTGCCGAGGTCGGGCTGCAACAGGACCAGCGCCATGGGCAGCGCCATCAGTACAGCAGGCGGGACGATCGCGCGCCATGTGCCGATCATGCCCACCGGCATGGTGTGGAAATAGCTCGCCAGAACCAGCACGATGGTCGGCTTCATCAGCTCGGATGGCTGGATACGGATAGGGCCAAGTTCCAGCCAGCGCTGGCTGCCACCGCCCACCTGGCCAATGATCTCCACGCCCAGCAGCAGTAGCAGGACCGCGCCATAGGCTGGGTAGGCGAGCATGAAGGCCCATTCACGCGGCACGCGCCACATCACCAGCGCCATCACCAGGAACACACCGAAGCGAATGAGGTGCGAATCGGCATAGGGAGACAGCGATCCTCCCGCCGCCGAATGCAGTACCGCCGCGCCGAACAGCACCAGCGCCATCAAAGGCAGCAGCATGGCCCAGGGCACCTGCGCCAGCGGGGCGGGAAGGGTGACCGCGCCCTTCACGTGGCGATACCCGGAGCCGTGGGGTTGGCCTCGCCCCTGGGGGCGATGGCTTCCGTCACCGCCTGTTCTGGCTCGGTCGCGGCGGCACGCGCTTCGGCCTCGACCCGTTGGGCAAGCGTGATGGGGTCTGGCGGTGGCGGCAAGTCGATCCCCGCCGCCTCGGCATAGCGGGCGTAATCGGCATCGAGCCGCTGCTGCGCGGTGCCACCCCATTGCCTCTCAAGCGCATGCAGCGCCTCAAGGCCTTTTTGCGGATCGAGCAGGAAGGTCATCACGTCACGCGCGACCGGATAGGCTGCGCCCGAACCGCCGCCATGCTCGATCACTACCGCACCGGCATAGCGCGGGTTGTCGAAGGGGGCGAAGAAGATGAACAATCCGTGGTCGCGATAGCGCCAAGGACCGGACTTGCCATCGGAAATATGGAGGCCGACCACCTGTGCCGTACCGGTCTTGCCAGCCATCAGCACGTCCTGGATGGGAAGGCGCGCGCGGCCCGCCGTGCCCGGTCCGTTGACAACGTCGCTCATCGCGCTCTGGATCACATGGACGTGCTCATCGGTGAAACCCAACCGCTGGAAGGCGGGCTGCTGTTGACCGTCCAGCACAAGCCGCGGTGCCACTTCACGGCCCGTCGCAAGCCGCGCGGACATGACCGCCAGCTGCAGCGGATTGGCCAGCATATAGCCCTGGCCGATAGTGGCGTTGACCGTGTCGAAAGGCTGCCATTGCTGGCCGTACTTCTCCAGCTTCCACGCCGGATCGGGAACGGTGCCGTAAAACTGGCTGACCACTGGCAGGGGGAAAGTCTGCCCCATGCCGCAGCGCCGCGCCATCGGGGCGATCACATCCATGCCGAGGCGCTGGGCGAAGTGATAGAAATAGACGTCGCAGCTCTGGTAGATGCCCTTGGCCATGTTGACCTGGCCGTGTCCACGCCGGTTCCAGCAGCCGAAGCGGCGATTGCCGACCTGCAGCCCGCCGCCACAGAACACCGTTTCCTCCGGGTCGAGCCCCGCTTCGAGGAAGGCCATGGAAACCATCGGCTTTACCGTCGATCCAGGCGGATAGAGCCCCTTCAGCACCTTGTTGCGCAGCGGAACGCGATCGTTCTCGCTCAGCATCTGGTATTCGACGCGGCCGATCCCGTCGGAAAAGCTGTTCGGATCGAAGCTGGGCATGGAGGCCATGCACAGCAGGTCGCCGGTCAGGCAGTCCATCACCACGACCGAACCCGATTCGAGGCCGAGGCGGCGCGCGGCATAGTCCTGCAGCGGACCGTCGATCGTCAGGCGTACGGCATTGCCCTGCACGTCGTCGCGCATTTCGAGGTCGCGAATGATCCGCCCCCCGGCGGTCACTTCCACGCGGCGCGCGCCAGGTTCGCCGCGCAATTGCTGCTCGAACTGCTTTTCGAGACCGTCCTTGCCCATCTTGAAGCCGGGCGTGACCAGCAGCGGGATCGGCTCTTCCTCGTATTCCTCGCGGCTCGCCGCGCCGACATAGCCGATCAGGTGGCCGACGGAGGGGCCGGTGGGGTAGTAGCGCGAATAACCTCGCTGCGGCACCACGCCGGGAAGTTCGGGCAAGCGCACGCTGACGGCGGCGAATTTCTCATATTGCAGGCCGCTGGCGACGGGCACTGCGCTGAAGCCGGCAGAATCCTCCAGCCTGTCGAGCAGGTCCTGCTTCTCCGCCTCGGTGAAATTAAGCAGGTCGCTGAGCGTATCGACCGTGCCTTCGACATCGCCCATCCGTTCCGGGATGATATCGACGCGGAAATCGGCGCGATTTGAGGCGAGCGGGGAACCATTGCGGTCGAGGATCCAGCCACGGCGCGGCGGGATCAGGGTGAGGTTCACCCGGTTGCTCTCCGCCTCCATCCGGTACTTCTCGTTCTCGGCCACGGCGATATAGCCCATGCGCGCCGCCAGCAGCAGGCCGATGCCGCCCTGCACCGCGCCCACCACAAAGGTGCGGCGGTCGAACGTGTCCTTCAGCTGGTTGGTCGAGATCTTGGTATCCATCGCCTATCCGATGCGCCGTACCCGCAACAGGCGAATGCGGTCCAGCAATGCCACTATGCTGGCGATAATGGGAAACAGGACGATGGAGAGCAAGAGCTGCGGGGCAATCACGCCCATGCGCAGCAGAGTCATCTGCGCGCCGGAAACAAGCGCAGCGACGAGCAGGTAAGTGATGATGATCGCTGCGGCGGCCAGCCAGTTCTGCCAGAAGCTGCGCCAGGGAAAGCGCATCTCCAGCAGGTCGAGCGCGATCAGCGTGAGCGAGAACAGCATGATCCCGCTCCCGAAAGGCTGCCCGGAATAGAGATCGTCGAACAGGCCGAGCGGAAGGCCCGCCCACAGCGGCAGCAGGCCCGGGCGCAGCAAGTGCCAGGCGATCAGGAACATCAGGCCCATCGGCGGCAGGACGGGCGCGGCAGCGATCACCGGCAACATGGGCGTGAGCGAGCCGATCAGGATCGTCGCCCACGGAATGCCATGGGCGAGCACGGGCGAATGGTCGCGGTTGATCTTGTTGCCATAGGCATCGCGGCGGGCGCGGGGGTTGAATTGCTCCATCAGTCTTCCGGCAGCGCGATTTCGGGCGGCTGTTCGCTCGCCTGCAAAGCGTCACTGTGCCAGATCGGCTCCACGATCACGACATCGGTAGCGGCCGGATTACTGAGCAATTGGGCGATCGCGCCATCCTGTGTGATCTCGGTCGCCATCGCCACTGCCACGCCGGGGCGAAACAGCCCGCCCGCGCCGGAGGTGACGAAGACATCACCCAGCTCGATCGGGTTGATGCCGAGATTGATGAGGCGAATGCGCAGCGAACCGTCCGCGCGCCCTTCGGCAAAGGCAACCACGTCGTCCGTCGCGCGGCGCACCGGCACCATGCTCTCCGTATCGGTCAGCAGCAGCACGCGCGAACTGTCGCGCCCGGCTTCGAGCACGCGCCCGACGAGGCCCATGGGAGAAGTGACCGGCATGCCGTTTGTCACCCCGTCGTCGGTCCCGGCGGAGAGATAGGCGAAGCGGCGCGTGCTGGAGGAAGTCGAACCGATCAGCCGCGCGGTAGCGACGGGTTCGGTATCGCCGCTCATCAGGTTGAGCACGCCTTTCAGCCGCTCATTCTCCTGCCGCAGCGCCTCCGCCTCGGCCAGGCGAACGCGGGCAATGGCGATCTCGCGCTCAAGCTCCGCGTTCTTGCTGCCGGCGTCGTAATATCCGGCAATCGCCTCGAAGAAGCTGCGGCCGCCCGTGCGCGTAACGGCACCGGCCTGCCCGGCGGGGGAGGCAAGGTCGCTGGCCATGGTACGCAGGCCCTGGAAGGTCTGCGGGCTCCAGATCGAAATTACGAGGAGGATGGCGCCGACAAGCGCGCTGGCGCCCGCGACAACGTAACCGGCGAACAGCCCCAGCTGCGCCCGCTTGTTCGATCCAGACCTGTGTGCAACCGGCGGCGCCATAACCGCCACGCCCTCCTTGAAATTGTCCCGTTATCAGGCGGTCATCAACACGCCGCGATAGATCGGGTCCTCCATAGCACGACCCGTGCCCATGGCCACGCAGGTGAGCGGATCCTCGGCGATGCTGACCGGCAGGCCGGTCTCTTCCTTCAGGTGATCGTCCAGCCCGCGGATCAGCGCGCCGCCGCCAGTGAGCACGATGCCCTGGTCGACGATATCGGCGGCGAGTTCGGGTGCGGTGTTTTCCAGCGCGATGCGCACGCCTTCCACGATCGCACCGATCGGTTCGGACAGCGCCTCTGCGATATGCGCCTGGTTGATGGTGATTTCCTTCGGCACGCCATTGACGAGGTCGCGGCCCTTGATGGTGATCTGCTCGCCGATCCCGTCCTCAGGAACGACGGCGGTGCCGTAATCCTGCTTGATCCGCTCCGCCGTGGCATCGCCGATCAGCAAATTGTGGTGTCGGCGGACATAGGAGACGATTGCCTCGTCCATCTTGTCACCGCCGGTACGAACCGACGTGGTATAGGCGAGGCCGCGCAGCGAGAGCACGGCCACCTCGGTCGTGCCGCCGCCGATATCGACGACCATGGAGCCGACCGGCTCGGTTACCGGCATGTCCGCACCGATGGCAGCCGCCATCGGTTCGAGGATCAGGTAGACTTCGGACGCCCCGGCATTGCTGGCCGCATCGCGAATGGCGCGCTTTTCCACCGAGGTCGCGCCTGAAGGCACGCAGATCGTGATTTCCGGATAGCGCAGCAAAGTGCGCTTGCCGTGCACCTTGCGGATGAATTCCTTGATCATCTCCTCGGCCACGTCGAGATCGGCAATCACGCCGTCGCGCAGCGGGCGGATGGCTTCGATGTTGTCGGGCGTCTTGCCCATCATCATCTTGGCATCGTCACCCACGGCCTTGACCCGCTTGATGCCGTTGATCGTCTCGATCGCCACCACGGACGGCTCGTTCAGTACGATCCCGCGATCCTGCACGTAAACCAGTGTGTTGGCCGTTCCCAGGTCGATGGCCATGTTTTGCGAACCGAACTTGAACATATTCGAGAAAAAGGAACCCATTGAATTTTCCGTATGTTACTGCGGGAAGTGGCGACAAGATCTGCGCCATTTGCAGCGAGAGGTGCGAAGGAAGCCGCTGTCTAGCGCGAAGCGCAGGAAAATTCCAAAATTTTGTGCGGACAATCCGGGGGTTTTTTCACCGCTCGTCTCGAAATGTCGGCAGGTCACCGCTAGGGTTTGCCCATGCCGCAAATCCGCCGCCTTCCTGAAACGCTGATTAACCGCATCGCCGCGGGCGAGGTGGTGGAGCGTCCGGCCTCCGCGCTGAAGGAGCTGGTGGAGAATGCCATCGATGCCGCGGCCACGCAAATCGCCGTGCACATCGTGGAAGGCGGGCTCTCGCGCATCGAGGTGACCGATGACGGCTGCGGCATGTCGGCGGACGACATGGCGCTCGCGCTGGAACGGCATGCTACCTCGAAGCTGCCTGACGAGGCGATCGAACAGGTCGCCACACTCGGTTTCCGTGGTGAGGCATTGCCCAGCATCGCCAGCGTCGCGCGGCTTTCCATCGAAAGCCGGGTGAGAGGCGCGGATGAGGGCTGGCGCCGTGTGGTCGATCACGGCATCGTCGCAGAGGAAGGCCCCGCCGCGCTGCCGCCCGGAACGCGGGTGCGAATGGAGAACCTCTTCGCGAAGATCCCCGCGCGCCGCAAATTCCTGCGCACATCGCGCAGCGAATATGCCGCCTGCCTGGATGTCGTGCGCCGCCTCGCCATGGCCCGCCCCGATATCGGTTTCACCTTCACCCATGGCGACCGCCGTATCTTCCAGCTCCAGCCCGGCCAGCAGGTGGAGGAACGGGTGGCGCAGATCGTTGCGCGCGAGCTGGCGGACAATGGCGTGTCGCTCGACATGGAGCGCGGGGAGATGCGGCTGACGGGCGTGGCCGGCCTGCCGACCTACAATCGCGGCGTGGCAGATCACCAATACCTCTTCGTCAATGGCCGCCCGGTGAAGGACCGGCTGCTTACCGGCGCGGTGCGCGGCGCCTATGCCGACATGCTCGCGCGTGACCGGCACGCGGTGCTGGCGCTGTTCCTGACCCTGCCGCCCGAAGATGTGGACGTGAATGTCCATCCGGCGAAAACCGAGGTGCGCTTTCGCGATTCCGCCGGAGTGCGCGGCTTCATCGTTTCGGGCCTGAGGCAGGCGCTTTCGACCGGCGACCGGCGCAGCGCGCAGACCCCCGACGCGGCGGCAATGGGCCGCTGGCAGGTGGAGCCCGCCGCTGCGCCTCAACCCGGCTTCCCCGTGCAGGACACGATGCGCTCTATCTTCGGCGGGCGTGACTGGTCAGCCCCGCAACCTCGCGTCGGAGAGCCAGCCGCCGCATGGCGCGGTGCGGAAAGCGATGTCATGGCGCTGCCGCAGGGCCGGGCAGAGGCGGCGGAGGACCTGTCTGAAGAGGCGCGGCAGTATCCGCTCGGCATCGCCCGCGGGCAGGTTGCCAACACCTATATCGTCGCCGAGGCGGAGGACGGGCTTGTCATCGTGGACCAGCACGCGGCGCATGAACGCATCGTGCTCGAACGCCTGCGCGCGGCAGGTGCGGGGGACAAGGTCGCCGCCAGCCAGGCCCTCCTCATGCCGGACGTGGTCGAAATGGACGAACCGGCCTGCGACCGGCTGGAAGAACAGATCGACAAATTTGCCGAGCTCGGCCTCGTCATCGAGCGCTTCGGCCCCGGCGCGATGCTGGTGCGCGCGCTCCCGGCATCCCTCAAGCGTGCCGATCCGCAATCGCTCCTGCAGGACCTCGCGGATGACCTTGCCAAGCATGGCGACAGCCTGCTGCTGGGCGAGAAGATCGAGCATGTGCTGGCGACAATGGCCTGCCATGGATCGGTCCGTGCCGGGCGCACGCTCAATGTCACGGAAATGAATGCCTTGCTGCGCGAGATGGAGGCGACACCGCGTTCAGGGCAGTGCAATCATGGCCGCCCGACATGGGTGAAACTGTCCATGGATGATGTCGAGAAGCTCTTCGGGAGACATTGATGCGTCGCGTAGTTCTTGTGCCGCTGGCGGTAGCGGCACTGGCAGCCTGCCAAGCGGAGGTAACTCCGGAGGAAAAGGCGATGTTCGACGAGGAAGCGGTCGCCATGGTCGAACAGGCCAATGACAGCGAGCCGCCGCTGCTGCCGGTCACGCCCGAACCGATCCTCACGCCGGATATCGAGCAGCACGACATGTACGGCGCCTCATGCTCCTATGCCCCCGGCACCAGCCTCGGCGCACGTGTGATTGCGCGCCAGGCCGACGCGTTCATGAAGGTGGAGGGGGAGATCATCCGCTTTGCCGCCGATCCCGGAGCACGGGAGCTGCCTTTTGCTACCCGCTCGCTCTATAACGGCCGCGTCTATTCGCTGCGGCTGGAAGTGGAAGGCGAGGGCGCGCAGTCGGGCGACGAGGTCCGGGATTACGAAGGCACGATCAGCCTGCGCGACCGCTGGGGCCGCGTCGTCTATACCGGCACCGGCCTCGTACAATGCGGGGCTTGAGGATCAGCGCAGGCGCTTGACGTAGAGCTGCTTGTCGTCGCGCCGTTCCATCAGGAAGTGGTCGGAGGCCGCGCGCATCAGGTCGGACAGGCGCTTGAAGCCGTAATTGCGCACGTCGAAGCTGGAGCGGTTGCCGGCGATCTGGCCAACTTCGTGCAGCCGCGCAAATCCCTCATCGTCGCGGCTGGAGGCTTTCCATGCGGCGCCGAGCAGGGCGATCAGTTCCTTGTCGAATTCGCTGGCGCTGGCGCCGGACTTGCTGTCGTCAGCCTGGGACGTGCGGATCAACTGGTCGACATCGATATAGCGGGTGCAGGCGGTCTTGAACGCCTCGGGCGCCTTGTCGCTGCCGAAGCCATAGACGATCAGCCCGTCCTGCCTGAGCCGCGTGACCAGCGGAGTGAAATCGCTGTCGCTGCTCATGATGCCGAAGCCATCGACCTTGCCGTCATACAGCATATCGACCGCATCGATCGTCATCGCCATGTCGGTGGCGTTCTTGCCCTTGGTCAGGTCGAACTGCTGCACCGGCTGCAAGCCATAGCGATGGGTGATCTTGTTCCAGTTGCTGAGCGCGGGCTTGGCCCAGTTGCCATAGGCGCGGCGAATATTCACCTGCCCCAGCTCTGCCAGCACGGTCAGCACCGGATCGATCCCGGCATGGCTGGCATTGTCTGCATCGATCAGCAGTGCGATATTCTTGAGTTCAGCTTCAGGCATGGCCGGTTATGTGGCCTGTGGAAATGGAGAGTGCAAGATGGAGAGGGCTTTGCGGCGAATCCCACTGATACTGCCGCTGATCCTCCTGTGCGGGTTCGCGCCACAGAAGTCCTATTCGGAATGTATCGAAGACCCGGAAGCCTTGCTCGCGATGAGCTTCGAGGATTTCGATCAGGGCGTACGGCCGGACGGCGACGGGCCGCGGCAAGAGTGGGGCTGGCGCCCCCTGGCGCGGCAGGAGGGCTGCTACACCGCGGTGGCTGTACTGCTTTCCCAGTGGCGTGAACGCAATGGCGCAAACCTGCATCCCTTCCATCAAGGCGCACTGCTCTTGCACGAAGGCCAACTGCGTGCAGGCGGTGGCGACTATGCGGCAGCGATATCGTTGATCGAGGAGAGGCGTGCCATGGAAAGTGACGCCGCCGGCAAGGCCTATTTCGATGCTATGATCGCCTTCCTCCGGTCCGATCGCGAAGCGCTGCTCGCCGCGCGAGAGCGGCTGCTGGCAGTGCCGGAACCGCCCAACTGGTCCGAAACACAACGCCTGTTCAGGGAACAGGCCGGCCAGGAAATGACTTGGCCAATCAATATCGAGGCGACCGACACGCTCGTCCGGTGTTTCGGGAAACCCTATCCGGTCTTTGGCGAATGCTGATCCAGGGCGGGCCTAGGCCGGGTTGAACTCGCCCGAAGCCTCGTCGAGCAGGTGGAGAACACCGTCCGAAATCGCGAAATAGGCGCCGCGCAAGGTCAGCTCGCCTTTGCCCTCCTTGCTCTGGACGCAAGGGAAGGTGCGCAGGTTGGCGAGGCTGACTTTCACGCCCGCCATTTCCATCGCGCGTTCGGCTGTGCGGCCTTCAGTGCCATGTTCGTGGGCGACGGCATCGCGCGCTTCGTCCAGCATGCCGATCCAGTCGGCGACGAAACCGCCTTCGCCCGGCTCGTTGCCATGAAGGTTGCGCGTCAGCGCCGCCTGGCAGCCGCCGCACAGGCCGTGGCCCATCACCAGCACTTCACGCACCTTGAGGAACTGCACCGCAAATTCGAGCGCCGCAGATACGCCGTGATGACCGGGGGAGGTCTCGAAAGGCGGGACAAGCGCGGCGACATTGCGTACCACGAAGATCTCGCCCGGATTGACGTCGAAGATCTGCGAGGGATCGACGCGGCTGTCCGAACAGGCGATCACCATCACGCGCGGTTCCTGGCCTTCCTTCAGCTCGGCCCAGCGGTCACGCTCGAGCTTCCAGCCTCGTTCGCGAAAGCGCCGGTAGCCGGCAATCAGGGTGTCGAGTTCGGGAGATTCGCTGTTCATGGCGCTCCATTTGCCGCGCGGCATTGCCTCTGGCAAGCGAGGTCACTAAGTGGACCGGCATGAACGACCTCTCCAACGCCCCGCGCCAGCGCAAGCCGGACTGGATCCGGGTCAAGGCTCCGGTCAGCAAAGGCTATCACGAAACACGCCAGCTGATGCGCGACCTCGGCCTCAACACGGTGTGCGAGGAGGCAGCCTGTCCCAATATCGGGGAGTGCTGGACCAAGAAGCACGCGACGGTGATGATCCTGGGCGATGTCTGCACGCGCGCATGCGCCTTCTGCAACGTCAAGACCGGCATGCCGCGCAAGGTCGATCCGCTGGAGCCCGAAAATACCGCGATCGCCGCCGCGAAGATGGGCCTGGAGCATATCGTTATCACCAGTGTCGACAGGGATGACCTTCCCGATGGCGGCGCCGGCCAGTTCGTGAAAGTCATCAAGGCGCTTCGCCGGGAGACGCCCGACACGACGATCGAGATCCTCACCCCCGATTTCCGCGGCAAGATGCGCGAAGCGGTGGAGGCGATCTGCGAAGCGGGACCGGACGTCTACAACCACAATCTGGAGACCGTGCCGCGGCTCTATCCCACCATCCGCCCGGGCGCGCGCTATTACGCTTCGCTGCGCCTGCTGGAGGAGGTGAAGCGCCACGATCCGATGATCTTCACCAAGTCGGGCATCATGCTGGGCCTTGGTGAGCAGCGGCTGGAAGTCCACCAGGTGATGGACGACATGCGCAGCGCCGATGTCGATTTCATCACCATGGGCCAGTATCTCCAGCCGACGCCGAAACATGCGAAGGTTGAGGATTTCGTCACCCCGCAAGTCTTCTCCGCCTATGGGGCGGTGGCGCGGGCCAAGGGCTTCCTGCAGGTCGCTTCCAGCCCGTTAACCCGTTCCAGCTATCATGCTGGCGACGATTTTGCCGCAATGCGCGCCGCGCGCGAAGAACGACTGGAAAAGGCCAGGGCCAAGAACTGATGCCGTCGATCCGCGAGACCCGTAAGCTTCCCTACTCGGCCGAGCAGATGTTCGACCTTGTGGCCGATGTCGCCAAATACCCGCTCTTCCTGCCGTGGGTAGTCGCCACGCGCGTGCGCGATGAGAGCGAGACGGAGCTGGAGGCGGACATGCTGGTCGGCTTCAAGGCCGTCCGCGAAAAGTTTACCAGCAAGGTCGAGCTCGAACGGCCGAATACGGTGCGCGTGCACTATATCGACGGCCCCTTGCGCGATCTCGACAATGTCTGGACTTTCAAGCCGGCCGATGATGGCGGGTGCGAGATCGACTTCTGCGTCGATTTCACCTTCAAGAACCTGATGTTCGAGGCGCTTGCCGGCCAGTATTTCGACCGCGCCTTCCGCAAGATGGTCGCCGCGTTCGAACAACGCGCCGAAGACCTTTACGGCAACAGCAATTCCAGCGCGCAAAGCGTCGCCTGAAGGCGCACGCCGGAACGGTCCTTTTCCTCGAACAGGCGGTTTTCCGCTTCCGGCTTTTCCTCGCCGCGCTTCAGGCGGGCGAATACCACCGTGCCCACCGGTTTTTCCTCACTGCCGCCATCGGGACCGGCAATGCCGCTGATGGCGACCGCCACATCGGCGTCGCATCGCTCCATCACGCCGTCAGCCATCGCATAAACGCACGCGACCGACACCGCGCCGAAGGCATCGATAATGTCGGAGGAGACGCCCAGGCATTCCTGCTTCGCCTTGTTGGAATAGGTGACATAGGACCGGTCGAGCACCGCCGAACTGCCCGGAATCTCGGTGAGCGCGGCAGCGACCAGCCCGCCTGTGCAGCTTTCCGCCAGCGCGATGGTGCGACCGGCGGCCTTGTTCTCCTCCACCACGCGGCGGGCGAGGGCGACGACTTCGGGGGGCAGCAGATTATCCATTACAGTCCGAGTGCACCTTGCGTGCTTGCCTCGCGATTGGCTTTGACCGCCAGGAAACCCGCCAACTGGGCGAGGTTTTCCGGCGGCAGGGGATCGAGCAGGGCGAGCACGCGATCATATTCGCCGCAATCGCTCGTCTTGATTTCGGAAAAGACCTTGGCCGTCACCATCTCGCTCACCAGCGGCTCCAGCGTTTCCGGCGGCAGGTTCTGCACCATGGTCAGCATCGGGTCTTCCCGGTCGCCGGCAAACTTCATCAGCGCAGCGCGGGCATAGGGGAACTGGCCGTTGGCGGAGATGCGCAGGCGCTCCGAAAGCTCATCGCCATAGGCATAGATATAGGCTTGGGGATCGAGCACGCTGGCGCATTTGCGCTGCAGGCTGCTGAAGGCGAGCGGCATGGCATAGAGCGCCATCGCGGTAATCTCGTCCTCGGTGAAATCGGGGCGGTTCTGTGCCTGCGTCGGAGCGGACAGAGCCATGGCGGCCAGGGCGAGCGAAGCTGCAAGTTTCTTGACCATGTTTGCGATCCTTCAGTTGGCGACCAGCGTGGCAACGGCCTGTGCGGCAATTCCTTCGCCGCGCCCGGTAAAACCGAGTCTCTCCGTGGTCGTGGCCTTCACATTGACACAATCAGGCTGAACGCCAAGCAACTGCGCCAGCCGCTCGCGCATGGCGTCCCGATGCGGGCCGATCTTGGGCGCCTCGCAAATGATGGCGAGATCGACATTGCCGATCGCATATCCCTTCGCCGCCGCCAGCGAGACGGCATGCTCCACGAAGCGGGACGAGGGCGCGCCGCGCCATTGCGGATCGCTGGGCGGGAAATGCTGGCCTATATCGCCTTCGCCGCACGCGCCCAGCACGGCATCGACCACCGCGTGCAGAGCGACATCGGCATCGCTGTGCCCCGCAAGGCCCTTGTCATGCTCGATCTTCAAGCCGCAGAGCCACAATTCCTCACCTTCGGCAAGGCGGTGGACGTCAAAGCCTGTTCCTGTGCGGATCATGGCGCTCCTTTCGGCGAAATCGCCTGCGAATGTCAGCTTGGCCAGCCGCTCGTCCCCGTCGACCAGCGCGACCGAGAGGCCGGCGGAATGGGCAATCTGCGCATCGTCGCCTGCGGTGGGCTCGCGCGTCCAGCCTCGATGCGCGGCGAGGATATCGGCAAAGCGGAAGGCCTGCGGCGTCTGCACGCGGCGCAGCAGTTCGCGCTCGGCCTTGTTGCCCATGGTGGCGCCGTCGGTTTCGACCACGGAATCGACCAAGGGCAGGGTGGGGATGGCGGCTGGGTGATCGGCAAGGGCTGCGACCAGCCGCGCGACGACTTCGGGCGGGCAATCCGGGCGGGCGGCGTCGTGGATGAGGACGTGAGCGGGCGGATCTGCGGCCAGTGCCTCCAGCCCGGCGCGCACCGATTCCTGCCGCGTGTCGCCTCCGGTGACGAGGATCAGCGGTTCGATACCTTTCAAGGTTTCTGCAGCGATCGCGTCCGCGCCTTCGGGGATGACCACGCAAATCTTCCCGGCACCTGCCGCCGCCAGCTTTTCCGCCGCGTCGCGCAGCACCGGTTTGCCGCGCCATATGGCGAATTGCTTGGGTAAAGGCTGTCCGGCGCGCAGGCCCTTCCCGGCGGCGACGATCACCGCGGCGAGGGCAGGGCTGGCGCTGTTTTGCATTTGCGACATTGCCCTGGCGCGCTAGCGGCTTGCGGCCCCCCTCGCAATCCACTATGCGCTGCCCAATATTTAGGCACATCATGCAAGACGCCACACTTCCCACACCCCCGGCCATGAAGCCGATCCATGTCGGTCCTGTACAGATCGACTGCCCCGTCGTGCTCGCGCCGATGACGGGCGTGACCGACCGCCCGTTCCGCGAACTCGTCCGCCGCTTCGGCTCCGGCCTCAACGTGACCGAGATGATCGCCAGCGAGGCGGCCATTCGCGAAACGCGCCAGTCGATCCAGAAGGCGGAGTGGGCTCCGATCGAGGAGCCGGTGTCGATGCAGCTGGTCGGCTGCGATCCCCATTCCATGGGCGAGGCGGCCAAACTGCAGGAAGACAATGGCGCGGCCATTATCGACATCAATTTCGGCTGCCCGGTGCGCAAGGTGGTCGGGCAATATGCCGGCTCCGCCCTGATGCGCGAGGTGCCTCTGGCCCGCAAGCTGATGGAAGCGACGGTGAAGGCGGTCAACGTCCCCGTGACGGTGAAGATGCGCATGGGCTGGGACCATGCCAGCCTCAACGCGCCCGAACTTTCCAAGATCGCCGAGGATCTCGGCGTGAAGATGATCACCGTCCACGGCCGCACGCGCAACCAGATGTATAAGGGCCAGGCCGACTGGGCCTTCGTCCGCAAGGTCAAGGAAGCCGTCTCCATCCCCGTCATCGTCAATGGCGATATCTGCGGGATCGAGGACGCGGCCAAGGCGCTCGACCAGTCCGGCGCGGACGGGCTGATGATCGGGCGCGGCGCCTATGGCAAGCCGTGGCTGCTCGGCCAGGTGATGCATTGGTGGCAGACGGGCGAGAAGCTGGAGAGCCCCAACTTCGACGTGCAGTATGAAACGCTGGTGGAGCACTACAAGGCGATGCTCGACCATTATGGCGAGAATGTCGGCACCAAGATCGCCCGCAAGCATCTGGGCTGGTACACGAAGGGCCTGCACGGCTCGGCCGATTTCCGCAACAAGGCCAATTTCATCGACGATCCCAAGGTGGTCCTCGACGAGCTGGAGCGGTTCTACACCCCCTTCCTCAGGCGCCGCGCCGCGTGAACAAGCCGGCAAATGGCATACCGGGTGCGGCTGACCAGATCGCCGGCCTGACCTTTGCCATGCTGGTGGTCTCTCCAGACCTGCTGATCCATTCGGCCAATCCGGCAGCGGAAAACCTGCTGGGACGCAGCGCCAAGCGGTTACGGGGCCGTGACGTCACCGAAATACTCGACTTCGGCGAGCCGGAGATCACCCGCCGCATTAAGCAGACCGAAGAGCAGCTGATCGCGCGCGGCCTGCCGCTGAAGCGCGAGGACAAGACGGTGTCGGTCAATCTCACCATCTCACCCTTGCAGACGCATACCGGCTGGCGCGTGGTGACCCTTTCCGACTCAGGACAAGGCGAGCGTTTCGGAGACGAGGAGCGGCGCGTGTCGCTGCGCGGTCCCGCAGTTTTGGCGCATGAGATCAAGAACCCGCTCGCCGCCATTCGCGGCGCCGCCCAGCTGATCGCGCGGCAGCTGGATGAGGGCAAGCGCGACCTCACCAACCTTATCGCCGATGAGGTGGACCGCATCGCCCAACTGATCGACCGGATGCAGCGCTTGGGACGTGAGAAGGCTGAGCCGGTCGGTCCGCTCAACCTCCATGCGGCCATCCATCGTGCTTGCGACACGGTAAAAGCTGCATCAGACAAGCCATTGTATTTAAAAGAAGAGTTTGATCCATCCCTGCCCGATGTCCTCGCCAATGAGGGTGCGTTGGTGCAGGTGCTGATCAACCTCATCTCCAATGCCCGCGATGCCTGCGCCGGACGGCGGGAACCACAAGTCGTTATCCAGACACGCTTCGTCAGCGGGCTGGTGATGAATGTCATCCGCCTCGGCCGCCCGGTCAAATTGCCGATCGAGATTTCGGTCAGCGACAATGGCCCAGGGATCGATCCGTCGGTGGAGGAGCATATTTTCGAACCCTTCGTGTCAAGCAAACCGCACGGGCAGGGCCTGGGCCTGGCGCTGGTGCAGAAGCTGGTGCGCGACATGGATGGCAGGATCAGCCACGAACGTGACGATTCCGGCGGCTGGACGCATTTCCGTGTGCACCTGCCGATGGCGAAATAGGGGAGAGAGGCCATGGCCCGCCGTGCACTGGTCGTCGAAGACGATACCGCCATCGCAATGGTCATCACCGCCGCGCTGGAGGATGAGGCCTTCACCGTCGATCGCTGCGACAAGATTGCCGATCGCGACCGCCTGCTGGCGGATGGCAGCTATGACGTCATGCTGACTGACGTTATCCTCCTCGATGGTGACGGCATCGAGACGCTGGGCGCGGTGCATGACGCCTATCCTGCCATGCCGATCATCATCCTCTCGGCACAGAACACGCTCGATACCGCCGTGCGCGCAAGCGATACCGGCGCCTTCGAGTATTTCCCCAAGCCCTTCGACCTCGACGAGCTGGTACGCGCGGCGATCCAGGCAGCGGATTCCAACGGCGATACGGGAGAGGCGGATGCCGATGCCGGCGACGGCATGCCCCTCATTGGCCGCAGCCAGCCCATGCAGGACGTCTACCGCATGATCACGCGCGTCCTGCGCAACGATCTCACCGTGCTGGTCCTGGGCGAATCCGGCACGGGCAAGGAGCTTGTGGCAGAAGCGATCCACCAGCTCGGCTCACGCCGCAGCGGGCCCTTTGTGGCGGTCAATACCGCCGCCATCCCGCGCGAACTGATCGAAAGCGAGCTGTTCGGCCACGAAAAGGGCGCCTTCACTGGCGCCACCGCGCGTAATATCGGCAAGTTCGAGCAGGCGCATGGCGGCACGCTGTTCCTCGACGAGATCGGTGACATGCCGCCCGAGGCGCAGACCCGCCTTCTCCGCGCATTGCAATCGGGCCGTATCCGCCGCGTGGGCGGGGACCAGGAAATCGCCATCGACGTGCGCATCATCGCCGCGACGAATCGGGACCTCGAGCCGATGATCGCAGCGGGATCCTTCCGCGAGGATCTCTATTATCGCCTAAATGTCGTTCCGATCCAGCTTCCGCCCTTGCGTGAGCGGACCGGCGATATCGAGCCGCTGGCGCGTCATTTCCTGCGCGTGGCGAACAAGGAAGGCCTGCCGCCACGCCGCCTCTCCCATGAAGCGGCGGACCTGCTCGGCCGCCAGGCCTGGCGCGGCAATGTCCGCGAATTGCGCAATTTCATGTTCCGCGCCGCGCTGATGGCACGTGAAGAGGAGATCGACGCGGCCACCGTCAATGCACTGCTCGAAAGCTCCGCCGCCGAAGCGAGCCTGCCGGTCGATAGCGACATCGGCGCGCTGATCGGCCAGTGGCTGCTCGATGCCGGCCTGCCCGAAGGCGACCTTTATCATGCCGCGCTGGCCGTTTTCGAAAAGCCGCTATTCGAACACGCGCTGGAAAAGACCGGCGGCAACCAGCTGCGCGCGGCGCAAATGCTGGGGATCAACCGCAATACATTGCGCAAGCGGCTCAGCGATCTCGCCATCAATCCGGAGCAATTCACCCACAACGGGTGATTTTGCGATGAATTGCGGGGGAGGGGGGCCACAAACCCCTTGCAAATTAGCAACAGCGGCGTTGTAACCCTGCAACGTGGCTGAGGCCAAACTCACCGAAGCGCCCGTTTCTGCGCCCCGACGTTCACCGCGCTGGTGGCGGCGGGCACAGCTGACTGCGCGGCGCGCCAATTTCTACCTCTGGCTCGAAGTGCTTTGCGCGGCCGCGCTCGCCATCATGCTGTTCACCTCCTGGGTCTCCATCTCGCGCATGGGCGATCCGGGAGAGCTGGTGCCATCGGCGCAGGCCGCCGCGATGCTGGTGGGCACGCTGATCCCGGCGCTGGGCCTTATCGTGCTGTGGGGCCGCCGCATCGCCATTCGCCGCGCGGGCGACACCACCGCACGGCTGCATGTGAACCTCGTCTTCGTTTTTTCTCTGATCGCGGCGATTCCGACGCTGTTCGTCGCGGTCTTCGCCTCGGTCCTGTTCCAGTCGGGCGTCGAGTTCTGGTTCTCCGACCAGCAGCGCGGCATTCTGGAAAACGCCAATGAGCTGGCGCGCGGCTATTATGACGAGAACCAGCGCGAAGTGGGCGAGGAAGCGGCGGCCATGGCCACCGACATGCGCTACCTCCTGCAAACCATGCCGATCACCAGCCCGGAATTCGCGGAGCAGTATTTCCTGCAGGCATTCAGCCGCAATTTAAGCGGTAGCGCGATCCTGATGGAAGGTGAGGATGGTGAGTTGCGCACCTTGGCCATCACCGATCCCGATGCCGACCAGTGGGGCACCGATAGCGCCACGGCAATGGTCGACGAATTGCGCGAGACGGGACAGCCGATCGTCGTCTCCGCCACGGCCAAGAGCACGGAGGCGGTGATTACACTGGACGAGGATACCGGGCTCTACCTGCAAATATCGAAGGATTCGAAGGCGGAAGCACTGGCTCAGTGGGAGCGTGCGCAAAGCGTCGTCACTTCCTACCAGGCGCTGACCGAACGGGCGCGCGTGCTGCAATTGCGCTTCAACCTGTGGCTGTTCGGCGTGGCGCTCGCACTGGTGAGCCTCGCCGTCTGGGCCGCCTTGCGCTTTGCCGACCGGCAGGTGAAACCGCTGGCCGAACTGGTCACCGCCGCGCGCGAGATCGGCAGCGGCAATTACGCCATGCGCGTGGAAGGGCGCACCGGGCCGGACGAGATCGGCCTGCTCAATCGCGCGTTCAACCGCATGAGCGCGCAGATCGAATCGCAGACTGACGCCTTGATCGGTGCCAACCGCCAGCTGGCCGATCGCCGCGCCTTTATCGAGGCGGTGCTGCAATCGATCACCGCGGGCATCATCTCGATCGACTGGGATGGGCAGGTACTGCTGATGAACAGCTCCGCCCAGCAATTGCTGCTCGACAAGGCCGGCCCCACGCCGGTGGGCAAGACGCTGGCCGATTTCGCGCCCGATATCGCTTCTCTGGTGCAGAGCGAGGCGACCAGCGGGCTGGTGCAATACAGCAAGGATGGCGAGCTGCTGACGCTGGCGGTGAAGGTTGCGCCCTCTTCCGAAGGCCATGTGATCACTTTCGAGGATATCACGCGCCAGCTGCTCGACCAACGGCAGGCCGCATGGTCCGATGTGGCCCGCCGCATCGCGCATGAGATCAAGAACCCGCTCACCCCGATCCAGCTCGCCACCGAGCGGCTGAAGCGCCGCTATGGCAAGCAGATCGAGCAGGATACCGAGCTGTTCGACGAGCTGACCGGCACGATCATCCGGCAGGTGGGCGACCTCAGGAAGATGGTCGACGAATTCTCCTCCTTCGCGCGGCTGCCCAAGCCGGTGTTCCGGCAGGAGGATGCGGTGGACCTGGTGCGCCAGGCGCTCTTCCTGCAGGAAGTCGCCAATCCGGATATCGCTTACGACCTCGAAGTGGAGGGCGATATCCCGGTGATCGAATGCGACCGGCACCAGTTCGGCCAGGCGATGACCAATGTGCTGAAGAACGCCGCCGAGGCGGTCGATGCGCGGCGGCGGGATGCCGAACCCGACTATCGCGGGCGCGTGCAAGTGCAGGTGAAGGCGGACAAGTCTTACCTGGCGCTGACCATCACCGACAACGGCATCGGCCTTCCGGCCAGCCAGGAAAACATCATGGAACCCTATGTCACTACGCGTGAGAAGGGGACCGGCCTGGGTCTCGCGATCGTAAAGAAGATCGTCGAGGAACATGGCGGAGAACTGGCGTTCACGCCTGCCGATGAAGGCGGGACCGTGGCCAGCATGCGCTTCGCCTTGCACCCCGGCGACATGCAGACAGGAAGCGAGGCCGCGGAATGACGGCCAAGGAGAACAAATAATGGCGCTCGACATCCTCGTCGTCGATGACGAACAGGATATTCGCGAACTCGTGGCCGGCGTCCTCAGCGACGAGGGCTATGAATGCCGCACCGCGGGTGACAGCACCCGCGCGCTGGCGATGATCGATGAAAAGCGGCCCAGCCTCGTGCTGCTCGACGTGTGGCTGCATGGCAGCGCGATGGACGGGCTCGAAGTGCTCGATGCGATCAAGGCGCGCGAGCCGGAACTGCCGGTGATCATCTTCTCCGGCCACGGCAATATCGACACCGCCGTTTCCGCCGTCAGCCGCGGGGCGATGGACTTCATCGAAAAGCCCTTCGAGGCCGAGCGCCTGCTCCACCTCGTCGAACGCGCGACCGAAACCGAGCGGCTGCGGCGCGAGAATGCGCGATTGCGCGAAGGCTTCGGCTCACCCGAGGAATTCACCGGCAATTCGAACATCATCAACCAGGTCCGCGCCACGCTGAAACGCGTCGCCAACACCGGCAGCCGCGTGCTGATTGCCGGGCCGGGCGGATCGGGCAAGGAAGTGGCGGCACGCCTGCTCCACGCCTGGAGCCCGCGGGCCAAGAACGCCTTCGTCACCGTGAATTCCGCACGCATCACGCCCGAACGCTTCGAACAGGAGCTGTTCGGCGAGGAGGCGGACGGCAATATGGTGCGCCAGGGTTTGCTGGAACTGGCCGATGGCGGCACGCTCTATCTCGACGAAGTGGCCGACATGCCGATCAACACGCAGGCCCGCATCCTGCGCGTGCTGACGGAGCAGAGCTTCGTGCGCGTGGGTGGCACGCGGCAGGTTGGCGTGGACGTGCGCGTCGTCTCCTCCTCCGCTCGCGACCTTGAGGCGGAAATCGCTGAGAAGCGCTTCCGCGAAGACCTGTTCTATCGCCTCAACGTCGTACCGATCACCATCCCCTCGCTTTCCGAGCGGCGCGACGATATCCCCGCGCTCGCCAAGCATTTCTTCACCCGCTACGCGCGTGAGCAGGGGCTGCAACCGCCCGAGGTTTCGCCCGAGGCGATGGCCGCCTTGCAAGCCTATGACTGGCCCGGCAATGTCCGCCAGCTGCGCAATGTGGTGGAACGCACGGTGATCCTCGCCCCGCGCGACAAGTTCGGCAAGATCGAGCCCGACATGCTGCCCGAGGAAATCACCGGCAGTTCGGGCGATGGCGGGGGCGGCATCTCGCAACTGATGGGTGTGCCCCTGCGCGAGGCGCGTGAGAGCTTCGAACGCGAATATCTGCGCATCCAGATTCGCCGCTTTTCCGGGAACATCTCCAAGACCGCGGGCTTTATCGGGATGGAACGCTCCGCCTTGCATCGCAAGCTGAAGATCCTGGGCATGGGCGATCGCAAGGAAATCGTCGAAAAACCTGACGGAAGTGAATGACTTTGTGACAGGGAGAGAATTTCTCGCACTTGCAGCAATTGCTATGATATAGGCGCAAGTGAAATCAACCGGTCAGACCGCTCTGCGAAGGGAGATCTGGCCAGAATGCGGCGGCACCAAGCCGGCGCCAATAACAGGAGTCAAAGCTATGACCAGGACGACACTTTCCGCACGCGCACGCCCGGAGGCCGAAAAGCCCGCTGCTGCCGCTGCGCCCGAACCGGCAGGCAAGGCCGGAAACCTGCAGGACATCTTCCTCAATTTCCTCCGCAAGGAGAAGATTCCCGTCACCATGTTCCTGGTGAAGGGCGTGAAGCTGCAGGGCATTGTCACCTGGTTCGACAACTTCTCGATCCTGCTACGCCGCGACGGCCAATCGCAGCTGGTCTACAAACACGCCATTTCCACCATCATGCCGGGCTCGCCCGTCGAGGCCGAACATTTCGGCATGGGCGGGGAGGGGAATCGCAAGCAGCGCCTGTTGCAGGATATCTTCCTCACTCGCGTCCGCGATGCCGGCGTGCAGGTGACGATGTTCCTGGTGAACGGCGTGATGCTGCAGGGCCGCATCGCCAGCTTCGACCTGTTCTGCATGCTGCTGGAACGCGAAGGCATGGTGCAGCTGGCCTACAAGCACGCTGTCTCCACCATCCAGCCCGCCACCCATGTCGACCTCAGCGGCGATTTCGGTGACGATGAAGCAGGTGACGACGCCTGATATTCGATAATGAAGAGGTAGAGGGCGAGGTTACCCGCGGGGCGCGGGCCCTTGTCGTGTGTCCGGACATCCGTGGCCGCCGTTCCAGCCAGGACCCCGAGGCCCGTCTGGAAGAGGCGGAGGGCCTTGCGCTCGCCATCGGCATCGTCGTGGCGGAGAAATACATCCTGCCCGTGCGCGATGTGAAACCGAACACTCTGTTCGGTGAGGGGCAGGTGCAGCGCATGCTTAGCGATTGCGAGCTGGCAGAGGCGGAGCTGGTCATCATCGACGCCGCCGTCTCGCCGATCCAGCAGCGCAATCTGGAAGACCGGCTGAAGCGCAAGGTGATCGACCGCACCGGCCTGATCCTTGAAATCTTCGGCGAACGCGCAGCCACGGCGGAAGGCCGGCTTCAGGTCGAACTCGCCCATCTCGATTACCAGCAGAGCCGTCTTGTGCGCAGCTGGACCCACCTCGAACGCCAGCGCGGCGGCTTCGGCTTCCTCGGCGGCCCCGGCGAAACGCAGATCGAGGCCGACAGGCGCATGATCCGCAACCGCATGGCCAAGCTGCGGCGCGAACTGGAACAGGTGCGCAAGACCCGCGAATTGCATCGCAAGCGGCGGGGCAGGGCGCCCTGGCCGGTGATCGCGCTGGTCGGCTATACCAATGCCGGCAAGTCCACCCTTTTCAATCACATCACCGGGGCGGACGTGATGGCAGAGGATTTGCTCTTCGCCACGCTTGACCCAACCATGCGCGCAATCTCTCTGCCCGGCGTTGAAAAGGCGATCCTGTCCGACACGGTGGGCTTCATCTCGGACCTGCCGACGCAGCTCGTCGCTGCTTTCCGCGCCACGCTGGAAGAAGTGACCGCAGCCGACATCATCCTGCATGTGCGCGATATCGCCAATCCGGACAGCGCGACGCAAAAGGCGCAGGTGCTCTCCGTGCTGACCGATCTCGGCGTGATCGACGGGGACGGGGGCGAAAGCGCCATCCCGATGATCGAAGTCTGGAACAAGTGGGACTTGCTGGACGAGGAACGCGCCAATGAGTTGGGCGGGCTGGCCGATAGCGATCCCGACATTGTCGGAATCTCCGCCATGTCCGGGCAGGGCGTGGACGACTTGCTGGACCGCTTGGGCGAGATGCTCACCAAAGGCTCGCGGGTGCATGAACTGACCGTCCCGGCCAGCGACGGGCAGCGCATTGCCTGGCTCTATGCCCATGGCGAGGTGCTGGACGATGCCGAGGGTGCAGCGGAAGAAGGCGCGCCCACGCGGCAGGTCACCGTGCGGCTGAGCGAGAAGGAATTCGGGCGTTTCATGGCGCTTGATGCTTGACCGCTCCCGCGGTGGCGGAGATGTTCGCCGCCATGCTGGAGGGGATCACCACCGGATATGAGGAGCGCTTCGATTTCCCCGAACGCGCCTGGCAGCCGCAGATCTCCTACCTACTCGCCTCGGTCCCACGAGCGGGCAGCACTTATCTGAGCCATCTGCTCTGGCGTACCGGCTGCCTCGGCGCGCCCCTCGAATATCTCAATTTCGAACCCGCCGGTCCCTATGGCTTTGCCCATGGCGACCGGGCGAAGCAGGTGCAGTTATGGCAGCGCGCTTTGGTCCGGCGCACATCGCCCAATGGCGTATTCGGTCTCAAGGCCTTTCCCGCGCTGCTCCATGACCTGCAGCTGGGCAATCCGGCCTTGGTGGACGAGGTGATACGCTTCCTCCTCGGCAGCGGATCGGCGCGCAAGGTGGTGCGATTGCGGCGGCGGGAGGGGGATGCGCATGCGATTTCCTATGCCCGCGCCACGCTGAGCGGCATCTGGAGGCAGGAGCAGGAGGAGGGCGGTCGGCCCGAACCCGCCTATTCCGCCGAAGCGGTCGAGCGGGCGGCAATTTCGATCGAACAGCAGGAAGCCGCATGGGACGCGATGATACGCGACTTGCAGATCACGCCGCTGGTGCTGTGGTTCGAGGATGTGCTGGAGGACGGAAAGGGTGCCGCCGAACAGGTTGTCGACTATCTCGGCATTACAATCGATCCGAAGATAGAAGTCGATATCCCTGAAATAAGGCAACAATCCCGTGAAGGTGCACACGCCTGGGCCGAGGCGCATGCGCAGCGCTAGGTGCGCTCAGCCTTCCGCCTTTTTCACCAACTGCCAGTAGCTTTCCTGCTCATCCAGGGAGAGCGCGGCGAAGTCCTTGCCGTCCGCCGCTGCCAGTTCCTCCATCCGGCGAAAGCGGCGCTCGAACTTCGAATTTGCGCTACGCAGTGCGTCCTCGGCTGCAATTCCATGCGCGCGCACGAGGTTGACCGCGGCAAACAGCAGGTCGCCGGCTTCCTCGACCCGCTTTTCGGGCGAAGCTTCGGCCAGCTCGGCCATTTCCTCGCGCAATTTCGCTGCTGGACCCGAAGTGTCCGGCCAATCGAAACCATGACGCGCTGCGCGTTTCTGGAGCTTTTCTGAGCGCATCAGCGCCGGGAGAGCCTGCGCCACGCCGTCCATGGCGCTGGTCGCGCCCTGTTCCTCACGCTCGGCCGCCTTCAGCGCTTCCCAGCGGCCAGAGGTCATCTGGCCGTCCTCATCGCCGAAGATATGCGGATGGCGGGCCTCCATCTTGTCCGAAATCGCCTTGGCGACATCCTCAAAGGCGAAATGACCTTCTTCCTCGGCCATGCGCGCGTGGAACACGACCTGCAGCAGGAGATCGCCGAGCTCACCGCGCAGGTCTGCCATATCCGCGCGCTCGATCGCGTCGGCAACTTCGTAGGCTTCCTCGATCGTGTACGGCGCGATGCTGGCGAAGTCCTGCGCCAGATCCCATTCGCACCCACGCTGCGGATCGCGCAAGCGCGCCATGATCTTCAAGAGGCGGGTGAGTTGATCGGACATCGCAATGAGACTTCTGGAAGGATGATAATATATATTATGTTAAATTGAGGATGGGCCTACGCGAGCAGATTTGTCCCCGCTCCTCTCGGTAATTCCCTCAAACATAAGGCGCATCGGGATCCTCCGGCACGGTAATCTGGCGCAATTCGCCGCCCTGGTAGAACAAGGATGCGATCCCTGCCGCTGCAAGGAAGATGGCGACCCATGCAAGGAGGAAGATCAGCGTCTTCTTCCCGCCAACGCGATACGACCGATAAGCTGTCAGCATCACGCCCAGCGTCACGGCGAGCCATATCAGGTGGATCCAGCCAAAGGATGTCATGCGACAAGCTCCATTCCATCGAAGCCGACCAGCACGTTGGATGGCAATTCGGCGGACAGGCTTGCATAATCCATGCTCTTGTCCAGATGCGTCAGCACCGTGGTGCCGGCGCCGGTCTCGCGCGCGAATTCCAGCGCCATGGTCAGGTTCGCATGCGTCGGATGCGCTTCACGGCGCAGGCAATCGGTGACCAGGATATCGACCCTGGCGAAGGTGGCGATCATCTCCTTCGTAATCTCGCTGAAGTCCGTCGCGTAAGCGATTGATTTTCCGTCCGCCTCGAAACGATATCCGATGCTATGCGTCGGCCCGTGCGGCATCTCCACCGATTGCACGCCAAAACCGGCATGAATGCGCAGGCGGTCGAGCGTTTCCAGTTCGACGATCGTGGAATAGCCGAACTGGCCCGAAAAGACGTAGCTGAAGCGCTGGCGCAGCCTGCGCGCGGTCTCAGTATCGGCAAACCCCGGGATCGGCCCTGCGCGACCGAAACGCATGGGACGCAAGTCATCAATCCCGTGGCAGTGATCGGCATGGTCATGCGTCCAGAAAACGCCGTCCACCTTGTCGATATTGTTGGCGAGCAACTGCTGACGCAGGTCGGTCGAGGTATCGACCAGCAAGCGCGAGCCTTCATCGCTCTGGACGATGATCGACACTCGGCTGCGCCGGTTCTTCGGCTCGTTCGGATCGCATTCGCCCCAGTCGTTGCCAATGCGCGGCACGCCTGTCGACGTTCCCGAACCGAGCACGATCAGCTTCACGGCGTCGCTCGGCTGAACAGCTTGTAGAAATTGCGCGTGGTGTTGGCCCCGAGTTCCTCCACGCTCTCGCCACGCAGCTCGGCGACGAACTCGGCAGTGTTGCGCACGAAGGCCGGCTCGCAGGTCTTGCCACGATGCGGGACCGGCGCAAGGAACGGACTGTCGGTTTCGACCAGGATACGGTCGGCAGGAATTTCCTTTGCAAATTCCTGTATTTCCGCCGCGTTCTTGAAAGTGACTATACCGGAAAGCGAGACCGTCAGGCCAAGATCCAGAACCTTGCGCCCGAACTCGGCCGAGGCGGTAAAACAGTGGATCAGCGCCGGGAAGGCCCCCTTCCCCATTTCCTCAGCCAGGATCGCCGCCGTATCTTCCTCCGCATCGCGCGTATGGATGATCAGCGGTAGGCCCGTCTCGCGCGACACCTCGATATGCGTGCGGAACAGCGCCTTCTGCACCTCGCGATCCGACTTGTCGTAATAATAGTCGAGCCCGGTCTCACCGATACCGATCACGCGTGGGTTCTGTGCGGCTTCGAGCAGGGCGCCCTTCCCCAGATCGGCATGCTGGTCCGCTTCATGCGGATGGATGCCGATGGTTGCCCAGACATCGGGCTCACGCGTGGCGGTGCCGACGATATCGTCCCATTCGCTCTGCCGCGTGGAGATGTTGAGGAAGGCGGTGACACCAGCAGCGCGCGCGGCATCCAGCACTTCACCCTGACGCTCGACCAGACCCTTGTAGTTGAGGTGGCAGTGGCTATCGACCAGCATCAGGCATCCTCTTCCTCGGGCAGTTCGAGGCGCGGGAACAGGCCCTGCGGCTTGTCGAGCTGGTAGTCGCTTTCGGCGAGCGGAGAATACCAGTGCGATCTGATCCCCTCGATGCTCCGCAGATCCTCGGCAATTCCCATCGCGTCGAGGAGCTTGCGCGAAGAGGTGGGAATGAAGGGAGAAATCGCCACGGTCAGCTGCGCAATGACGATATAAAGCGTCGCCAGCACGGTCTTCATCCGCTCGAAATCGGTCTTCTTCAGCGCCCAGGGCGCTTGCGCATCGATATAGGCGTTGCAGGCGAACACCGCGCCCATCCATGCCTCAAGCGCCTGCGCGAAGGCCAGCTGGTCCATCGCGGCGGGCATTTCCTCCGCGATCACCCGGTCGACATGGGCGAAGAGCGCGTTGTCCTCATCCGTGTGCCCGTCGATCGCCGGCAGGTTCCCCTCGCAATTCTTGAAGATCAACGAAAGCGTGCGCTGGGCAAGATTGCCGTAGCTGTTCGCCAGCTCCGCATTGTTGCGGCTGACGATCGCCTCCGCGGAATAGCTGCCGTCCTGACCGAAGCTGAATTCGCGCAGCAGGAAATAGCGCAGCGGATCGACGCCGAACTTGTCAGCAAGCTCCGAAGGATCGGTGACATTGCCGAGCGACTTGCTCTCCTTCTGCCCGCGATTGAGCAGGAAGCCATGCCCGTAAACCTTCTTCGGCAGCGCGATCTTCGCGCTCATCAAGAAGGCGGGCCAGTAGATGGCGTGGAAGCGGACGATGTCCTTGCCGATCAGGTGGAGGTCGGCCGGCCAGAACTTGGCAAAGTCCTCCGTCTGATCGGGGTAGCCGACACCGGTGAGGTAGTTGGTCAGCGCATCGACCCAAACATACATCACATGGTCTTCATGCCCCGGCACCTTCACACCCCAGTCGAAGCTCGTCCGGCTGACCGAGAGATCGCGCAATCCGCCTTCGACGAAGCGGACAACCTCGTTGCGGCGGCTGTCGGGCTGGATGAAGTCGGGATTGTCACGATAGAGCGCCAGCAGCGGCTCGGCATATTTGGACAGGCGGAAGAACCAGCTTTCTTCGACGGTCCATTCGACCGGCGTGCCCTGCGGTGAGAGCTTTTCGCCGCCCTCACCCTCTTCCAGCTCGCTCTCGTCGTAATAGGCCTCGTCGCGGATCGAGTACCAGCCTTCATAGCGGTCGAGATAGAGGTCGCCATTGGCTTCCATCGCCTGCCAGATTGCCTGGCTGGCGCGGTGGTGGTCTGCCTCGGTCGTGCGAATGAAGCGGTCGTAGGAGATGTCGAGCTTGTCAAACAGCTCGCGGAAATAGCCGGACATCTCGTCCGCCAGTTCGCGCGGAGTCACGCCAAGGTCGCGGGCCTTCTGCGCCATCTTCAGCCCGTGCTCGTCCGTGCCGGTCTGGAAACGCACGTCGCGCCCGCGCAGGCGCTGGTAGCGCGCCATCACGTCGGCGGCGATCGTCTCATAGGCATGGCCGATATGCGGCTTGCCGTTGGGATAGTGAATCGCGGTGGTCAGGTAATAGGGTTCAGCCATTGGCCGCTTCCCTAGATGCGGCCAGCGAGGCGAGCAAGGTGCCTATTTCCATCACCAGCAGGCCGGGATCGAAGTTATAGGTCGGCACTTGGGTAACGAGGCGGGCCAGATCGGCATGTGCATCCGCCAGCGCGGGAATGGCGGAACGGGGCACGCTCTCCATCTTTCGCGTAACAACCGCGCGGGCAAGTTCCACCACGGCAAGCTGGCGCTGCCGGTCGGGCCGGGCGCCCATCGCATCGGCCAGGCGGCCGCGCAGGGTGAAGGCCGGGTCGCCCTGCTCGGCAATTTCCTCCATCAGCGCGTGCAGCTTGCCGAGATCGAGCTCGACGAATTCGAGCGCCGCGCCGGGCGAGCCTCCGGAAGCCGCAACCGCAGCAGCGCGGGTCGCCGCATCGGCTTCGGGCATTTCGCGGGCCAGCACGCGGTCGATCTCCTCATCCGCGAGCTGCGGGAAGCGCAACACGCGGCAACGCGAGCGGATCGTGGGCAACAGGCGTCCAGGGCGATGCGTCACCAGCAGGAAATAGGTTCCGGCGGGCGGTTCCTCCAGGCTCTTGAGCAGCGCGTTGGAGGCACCCTTTTCCAGATCGTCTGCCGGATCGATGATGATCACCCGGCGGCTTCCGAGTGTCGGCCGCGTGGTAAGCCGCGCCTGCATCTCGCGCACCTGGTCGACGGTAATGTTGCGGCGCAGTTGGTAGGGCTTGCCCTCTTCCTTCTTCTTCTCGTCGCCCTTGATGGGAAGGTGAGTGAGGGTGATGATGTCGGGGTGTTCACCCGCCATGGTCGGAGCGCCGGGCTCCGCCACCAGTTCGCGCGCGGCGGCGAGCGCGAAGCTCGCCTTGCCGAGGCCGCGCTTGCCGCCGAGGATCCAGCCATGGTGCATGCGCGGTCCGGAGAGCGCAGCGCGCCATTCGGCCCAGGCCGCTTCGTGGCCGACCATGGTCATGGCAGCCAGCCTTCGATTGCCTGCATGACAAGGGCGTGGACCTCCTCGGCGCTGCCATTGCCATCTATGCGGATCACGCGGTCGCTTTCGGCATCGGCGATGGCGGTAAAGCGGCGCGCGACGCGGGCGTGGAATTCGGCATTGCGGCCACCGATCCGATCGCGATCCGCCCCATCGCGCGCGTGCACCCGCTGTTCGGCGGTTTCAGGCGAGACCTCGACCAGCACAGTCATGTCGGGGAGATAGCCGCCAGATCCCAGCTGGTGGAGCGCAAGGATATCGCTGTCATGCAGCTCCCCTTCCCCGCCCTGATAGGCGCGCGAGGAATCGAGGAAGCGGTCGCTTACGACCCACTTGCCCTCTTCCACTGCAGGTCTGATCAGCCGGCCGACGTGATCGGCACGCGCAGCGGCGAAGAGCAGGGCTTCGGCCGGCAAGTCCCATCCGGGACCAGTGGGATCGAGCAGCAGCTGCCGGATCGCCTCGGCGCCGGGCGTGCCGCCCGGCTCACGCGTCAGCACCGTGGCGATGCCACGCGCCTCCAGCGCCTCTGCCAGCATGCGCGCCTGCGTGGACTTGCCACAGCCCTCCCCGCCCTCGAAGCTGATGAACCGTCCGGCCATCAGGTGAACAGCCCCCTGAGGCCATTGACGATGCGTTGGAGGAAATTGGCCTCGCCGACATTCTCCGCAGCTTCGAGCGGCACATCGAAAGGCTCCATCCCCTCTACCGAAACTCGCAATTGCGCTACCGTGTCGCCCTCGGCAATCGGGGCCATTAGCGGGCCGTTGTAGCGGATCGCGGCGGTGATCGCGCCATTGCTATCCAGCGGCAGAGAAAGCGCCAGGTCCCTGGGGAGCCGCAAGGACACGCGGCTGCTCGCCCCGTCCTGCACAAGCGCCGTGCCCATGGGCGTGCCGGCCCCGGCCAGCGGCCGCGTTTCGAAATCGGAGAAGCCCCATTCCAGCAGCGCCCGCCCGACATCGCCACGCATGTCGTAATCGGCCACGCCTGCCAGCACGAGCACCAGCCTGCGCCCGTCACGCTCACCCGAACCGACCAGCGTATTGCCCGCTTCATTGGTGAAGCCGGTCTTGATCCCGTCCGCGCCTTCAACGCGGCCGGTCAGCGGTTCGTGGTTTTGCTGGGTAATGCCGTTCCAGCTGAAGGTGCGGCGGCCGAAATAGCGGCGATAGAGATCGGGATGGCGCGTCACCAACGCCTCGGCCAGCACTGCCAGGTCGCGCGCACTGGTGAAGGTGCGTCCCTCATCCGGATAGCCATTGGCCGATCCGAAATGCGTGTTGCGCATGCCAAGCTCCGCCGCGTTGGCGTTCATCAGCGCGATCCAGCTTTCGAGCGATCCGGTCGTCGCCATCGCAATCGCCACGCTGGCATCGTTGCCGGAGACAGTCGTCGCCCCAAGCAGCAATTCGCCGAAAGTTGGCCGGTCGCCTGCCTTGAGGAACATGGTCGAACCCTCCCCCGACCATTCGTCCGCCAGCTCCTGCGAGACCTGGAATGGCGTGGCGGGCGTGATGCGCCCCTCCTCGATCAGGCCGAAGGCGGTGTAGGCGGTCATCACCTTGACCACAGATGCCGGAACGAAGCGCCGCTCCTCTTCACGCGCAAACAGGGTCTGGCCGGTGGAGATATCCACGATCAGCGCGATCGGCACCTCGACCGGAACCGGCGCGGGGGCGGAGGCGGAGGCGGCGGGACTGGCCGCGAGCAGCGCGCCGCTCAGCAAAATCCCTGATACTCTGGCAAAAATGGCCAAACTCGCTCCCGCTCTAACCGATGCGGGAGTTTCCGCATCAGTGGCTATCCGGTGGAATAGATTCGGGCATCGCTATAACCCGCTGCCTGCACATTGGCGAGCGAGGCCTCTGCTTCATCCCGAGTTGCGAAGGGCCCGGTGCGGACGCGGTAGAAGCGGCCCGATTGCGAGACCGTTCCGCCCAGCGCCGCAGCCGCGCGATCGGCATTTGCGGCGCTGGAGAAGGCGGCAGCCTGGACCACGAAGCCAGCGGTGATTTCGGGTGCCGGTGCCTGTGCCGGTTTCGGAGCGGCCTCGGCCACCTCGGCCGGCTCCGCCGTAACCTCGGCGAAGGCTTCCGCGACCGTTTCGGACACCGGGTCGGCGGGAGCGGGCACACCCACGCGCAGGCTGGCGGAACCCACTTCCGGCAGACGGCGGCGCAGGACCTCCACCAGCTGCATCGGCGTATCCATGCGGAGCGGTACGGGCAGATCTTCGCGCAGCAGGCGGCGCTGTTCTTCGGGCGGGTTCACGCGGCGTACGCGCACCGGGGTCTCGGCGCTTGCGCCCAATTGCTCCATCGCGGCGGGCGAGAGCGCGAGCAGGTGCGTCGTATCCATCGGACCACGCGCTTCGATTCGGGCCAGGATCGTCCTGCCCGTCTCCAGCGAGGTCACCTCGACATAGCTCGGGAAGGGTAGCGTGTGATGCGCGCCCATGATCCCCGCGCCCGTACCGCCGGCGAGATAGCCGACCTGGTCATAGTTGAGCACGTCGGCAGGCGTGTAGCTGGTGCCGTCAACCGCGTAGGGCTCGCCGACGACGAGCGGATAATCCGCCTGCGGGCCATTGGCGGGCGAGGCGTTGGCGGCGGTCTCCAAACCCTCGCCGCCGCGGCCCGACGCGCTGCATGATGCAAGCGCAGCCGATCCCGCCAGCAGCAGGAAAGCCTGCTTCAGGCGGGAAGCCCTGTCGTCACCGTGAAATCTCATCTGCAAGCAACCCGACACTCATCGCGTAGTAGTTCGAGCAATTGTATTCGAGGATAACCCTATAATTCTGCGTTAAGAGGTAGCCCGGATATGCCGGACCGTCCGGCTCGAAAAGTGACACCATCACGTCGTCACCGATGGGTCCACGCGGTTCGACGCCAAGAGCCCGCCATTCGCGTACCGTCATCCACTTGCTGTGGCGTTCGTGCACGCGGGGACAGACTGGCGACGTGACGTCACTCTCAATGGCCGCCCGGTCTACCGAATTGGGCACATAGGCGCGCACGCCCCAAGGCTGGCCCGTGCGCCAGCCCGCATCGTGGAAGTAATTGGCGATGGAATGGAGCGTGTCCGCATCGGAGTTCCAGATGTCGCGATCACCATCCCCGTCGCCATCGACGGCGAGGCGCAGGTAAACGCTCGGAAGGAATTGCGGGTTGCCGAAGGCGCCCGCCCAGCTGCCCACCAGCGTTTCGCGCGGAACGCCGCTATCGGCGATCTTGAGCACGTCGATCAACTCACGCTCGAACAGGTCGCGGCGTCGGCCTTCCCATGCGAGCGTGGCAAGCGAGCGCGGCAGGTCGAACCCGCCCTTCACCACGCCATAGGCGGTTTCATGCCCCCAGATCGCCACGAGGATTTCCGCCGGAACGCCATAGGTCCGCTCCACCTCTCCGGCGAGCGAGGCCACGCGGCGCATCGCGCTCACGCCGCCATTGATGCGTGCCTGCGTATTGTGCCGGTTGATATAGCTCGACATCCACGCAAAGCCGGTCGCCGGATTGACACTGCTGCCCTGCGAGACATTGCCCTGATCGAGCTCGATCACGCGGTTGTTTGGTGTCATTCCGGCAAAGACGGCAGTGATCGTCCGCTGGCTGACGCCTTCGGACAGCGCCTTGGCTTCAACCTGGTCGAGATATTCGGAAAAGCTCTCCGACTGCGCGGCGGCAGCGGCGGGAAGGAGGGCAAGGGAAGCGGCGGCAGCGATCATAGCGCGGCGCAAAGGGGCAGTTCGTGTCATCGATCCATCTGTTTCTTGCGATGGCCCGGCAGGACAAGCCGGCCGGGCCGATCGGATTGTATTGTCAGGTGCAGGCCGGAAGGGCGCCCCTCCCTCTCCTCCGGCCAGCCCCCTTAGTCGAGATCCGGCTGCATGTCCGGATTGTTGGCGATCATTTCCGCGAAGGGCGGGAAGCCGCAATTGTCCTGGTCACCGCAATTGGTCACCGTGTGAACATAACGCAGCGTCCCGTCTTCCACGCGGAAGGTGTGGCTGTCCGGACGCTTGCTCTCCCCGAATTCGAGGAAGACGTTCACCGCCCCCTTGGCCTCGTCGACCACATAGCGGCGGTTGACCAGTTCCACGCCTTCGGGAACGCCGACATTGCAGGTGTCGGTCGGTTCGCCGCGCCCGGTATAGACGCCGCCTTCAAGACGCGCGCAGGGCGTGCCCCAGGGCACGACCACGCTCTTGTCATTGAACAGGTCGAGATAGGCGTCGGCCGCGGCGATCAGCTCTTCACGGCTGGCGCGCTCACCAACCGGGATCTCGCCCCAGTTCTCGCGGCTGGCGTAATACGCGGTGCGCTCGGCATCGAACAGCCAATCGCCCTCATCGGTGGTGATGTTGTCGAACGGGCCGACGCCGAAGAAGCCATTGCCCATCTGCGTGGCGATCACTTCCCACTTGCCGGCTTCGGTCTTGGTCACTGCCTCCACATAGACCTGGCAGCTGGTCGTATCGAGCAGCGCCATGTGCCAGACCACCTCGCGCGCCTCCGAAAGGAAGCCACCCAGCGAACTGCGGCGGAAATTCTCGTTGTAATCGACCCATTCGCCGAGCTGCATGGTCATCATCGTACCCTGTTCGAGCGCGGCGACCCAGTCATTGGCGATCCTCTGGGTCAGTTCCCGGTCGCAGGCGCCCTGCGCGGCGGCGGGCTGGGCAAAGGCGAAAGTTGCGGTCGCGGCGACCATTGCGGCTGTCAGCTTGCGCTTCATGTCGGTTTCCTGTTCCTCTCCATGGGTTCCCGGCTTGGCGGGAGCCCCTTCTCTCCATCAAACGGACAGGCGAACCCTAGCGTCGCCTCGCAAGGCTGTCACGTGCGTGATGACGCATCGTGGGTGACGAGTGGCTGAACAGGTGACATTTGCCGAAAACACCGCTAGCTGACGCCCCGCTCGCAACTGGACAGGTGGCAGAGCGGTTGAATGCACCGGTCTTGAAAACCGGCAAGGGTGCAAGCCCTTCGTGGGTTCGAATCCCACCCTGTCCGCCAGCCTCATGCGCCCGAAGAGCGCGGGAGGCTGGATCTTCAATTGAGCGCGCGCCGAATGTCCTCGGCCATGTTCGCGCGGGATCGCTCGACGATATCCGCGCCTCGAGGAACATCTGAGCTGTTCCTGGCTGGACCGTCGCCATTGCTTGCTAGTCCATCGTCTTCGCCAGACAGGTCCTGGTCGGCTTCGGCATCATCCCAACCGTCAGAATCGCTCTCCCAGAAGTCGTCGCCGGAGTCTTCACCCCAACCGCCTCCGGAAGGCTGTTGGTCCACCTCACCTGCAGGACGTGCCGCAAGGCGTGGGGCATTGTCGGCGTCGGAGCCGCCTTCTTCCCAGTCGCTCTCGACCATTCCGGTCACGTTGCCGGCCAGCCCCGACCTGTCTTCACCGCCAACGATCATCAGGGCCAGGAAAACAAAGACAGCGGCAAAGGCCAATGCACTTTTCGGCTTCATAATACGGGACCTCTCATATGCCCGCATTCACACATCAGAGTTGATTTTCCGTTAACGAGGATTCGTCAATACTTTGGTAACCCCTTTCCCGCTACTCCCCTGCAAGTGTGTCGAAATTTGTCGGCGCTTTAGGTTCGAAGCTGCATTGGGGCTGTAGGTATGACCACGAAGACTTTCTTGGGAACATTGCTTCGCGATACGTCGGCCAACGTCCTGGCGCTGTCGGCGGCGGCGCTCATTCCGCTGGTGGTTGTTGTCGGCAGCACGGTCGATGTCAGCCGTTATTACATGGCCAGAACGCGCCTGCAGAACGCATGCGACGCCGGCGCGCTGGCCGCACGAAAATCCATGACTTCGGACACGTTCGAGGAAAAGGACCTGCAGCAGGGCCTTGCCTTCTTCGACAACAACTATCCGGCCGGCACCTTCAACCTGCAGAACCTGGAGCGTAGCTACGTCGCGGATTCCGAAGGCATTGTGAAAGGTGAAGGAAAAGGCGTTCTGCCGACCTCCATGATGAGCATCTTCGGTCTCGGCACCTTCCCGCTCAAGGTGAGGTGCTCCGCCGAAATCAACATCTCGCACACGGATATCATGTTCGTGCTCGACGTTACCGGCTCGATGAACTGCCCGGAAACCAACTCGGGTTGCGGTAACAACGGCAATAAAGAGGAAGACACTTCCAAGATCGTCGGTTTGCGGCAGGCGGTGGTCGATTTCTACAATACGGTTGAAGGCGCCTCTGACGGTAGCGCGCGTATCCGCTACGGCTTCGTGCCTTACTCCCAGCAGGTCAATGTCGGTGGCTCGATCGACCCGCAATACATGGCGAATTCGGCAAGCTACAACACCCGTGTGCCGGAATTCGGCAAGTGGGGATCCGAAGAAGACTTTGAGTGGGGAGAAATCTCCAACCGCCGAAATTACCAAACCAAGTCCACGGAAGACCTCCGGGTGGACGAGGACGTCACCAGCGAGTCCCAGTGTGAGGCTGCGGGCCTTGCGGCCGGGGCAACAGTAAATTACGAAGACGCCTGGACCGGCGAACTTTGGAATGTGTCCGAAGGGAATGAGACAACTATACCCAAAGTGACGATCACTACCGATGTGCGCGGCAGTGGGAAATTCAGGCGGGGTGTAGTATATGGTGATTGGGTGAAACCTCGTCGTCAACCAGGGAAATGCACGATCAAGTTTCGCGTTGACGAGTACTCTGCCGATTACACTGGCAAGCTCATCACGCATTGGGATCCCGAACCGTTCGGCTACTGGAACTACAAGTCGAATGAGTGGGATGTGAGCGGGCTTTATGGCCCCAATAAACGCATTACGCTTCCGACCGGGGAGAACGGTACCGATCAAATCCACACCTGGAACGGCTGTATCGAGGAAGCCAAGACGATCAAGAACGTCACGACTGATCCGCTCAATCCCAACGCCTACGACCTCGACATCAATCTTGTGCCTTCCACCGACGAGCAGAGGTGGAAGCCGGCATTGCCGTCGGTCTATTGGGAACGCAAGAAGTACAGGAGCACCCTCGATGAGGTGACCTCCATCGATTGGCCCAATCAGGACCAGCCGGACTCCGACGCCACCCTGTGCCCGAAAGCGGCCGTTCGTCTCGCCGAGATGGATCTTGATACCGTGACGAATTACGTCTCCTACAGCCATGGCTTCAGGGCCCGTGGCAGCACCTACCATGATATCGGCATGCTGTGGGGCGCGCGCTTCATCAGCCCGCGCGGCATGTACCGTAGCGACAACGAAGCCCTGCCGAATGGTGAGGCGATCTCGCGCCACATCGTCTTCATGACTGACGGTATCATGCAACCGAATGCAACGGCCTACTCGCCATATGGCGTGCACTGGTGGGATCGCCGAGTAACTACCGCCACTGGCAGTGATACGCTTACGAGTGTTCACACGGCCCGCTTCCTGGCGGCCTGCCGCCAGGCCCGCGCCGAAAACATCTCGGTCTGGGTGGTGGCCTTCGGCACCTCTCTTTCGGACGACCTCAAGGCTTGCGCCACGCCTGGCCGTGCGTTTGAAGCCGCGAAGTCCTCGGACTTGTCAGCCAAGTTCAAGGAAATCGCCGATAAGATCGCTTCGCTGAGGTTGACCAACTGATGGCCCGGCTGCGCAAGATCCGCTCCGACGAGACGGGCGCTACCGTTGTCGAATTCGCAATGGTCCTGCCGATCCTGCTCGTGATGGTCATCGGCATCTTCGATGTCGCGATGAACCTCTACGCGCAGTCGGTCCTGCAGGGGCTGATGCAGCAGGCCGGCCGCGAATTCTCGCTGGAGGATTCGCGTGACCGCCAGGCGAAGGTCGAGGGTTATATCACCGACCAGATCAAGTTGGTGGCCCCCGGCGCCCAGTTGCAGTTCGTGCGTGATGCCTATTTCGACTTCTCGGACGTTGGCGAGCCCGAAACCTTCGTTGACGGCAATAGCGACGGCGAATGCAACAATGGCGAGATCTTCGACGATTATAACGGCAACGGCACTTTCGACCTGGACCGCGGCGAATCCGGCTTCGGTGGTGCGCGTGACGCGGTGCTGTTCACCTCCATCGTCACCTATCCGCGCCTGTTCCCGATGGACGGGCTTCTGGGCCTGACCGACACGGTGACGATCCGCGCATCGACGGTACTCCGGAACCAGCCTTTCGACGACCAGGACCGCACGTTTCCGACGGGGAATTGCAGCTGATGACGAACATGATCGACTCCAAGCGCACCGCTCCTTTGCAGAGCCTCTTCAGCAGGTTGATGAGCGACACCAGCGGTGTTGCGTTGACCGAGTTCGCCTATGTCGCGCCTATGTTCATGACGCTGGGGATTCTCGGTCTCGACACGGCTAATTTCGTGGTCACCCACATGCGCATCAGCCAGGTTGCACTGCAAGTGGCCGACAACGCCTCACGCGTGGGCGAACTGGATGTCTTGCAAGAGCGCAAGGTGACCGAGGCGGACATCAACGACGTCTTCGTCGGTGCGGAACGCTATGCCAGCGGCCTGAAGATCGGCCAGAACGGGCGGATCATCCTCTCCAGTCTGGAAGTGTTGCCCCCCGCGCCAGGTGAGGAGCGCGAAGAGGGAGTCGAGCCTCAATATATTCACTGGCAGCGTTGCTACGGCCAGAAGGATTACTACTCGAGCTATGGCAGTCAAGGCGACGGGCTTGAGCAAGAGGACAACTTCCAAGGCATGGGCGACGACACCGCCCTGATCAAAGCCACCAAAAGCGAGGCGGTGATGTTCGTCGAAGTGGCTTTCGACTATGAGTCGATCAGCCCTTTCTCCGTCTTCGATGGCCAACAGATCATCTATACCGGCTCGTTCAACGTGCGCGATGCACGCGACTTGACCCGGCTCTATCCGACGGCTGGCCTGGCCACAGCGACGTGCCCGACGCCCACACCGACGCCGACGCCCTGATCGCTCGGGGCTGGCAGAAAGCTCCGCGCTCCCCTTCCGGGGTCAGGTCAGAACGCTGATCGCCGCGCCAAGTACGGCGGCGGCGACCACCAGCAGCAACAACTTGCCGATGCCGAAGCTGCGGTCGTTCTTGCCGTATGCCTTGCGAAAGCTCTCCTTCTGCGGCTTGCGTTCAAGGTCGTGGTAATGACTATGTTTTCTGTCGCGCATTGGCGTTATCCGTACGAAGCCCGTTTCGCGTCATAGACCTTCGCACGGGCCGCGCAAGGATCCTACCCTTCCCTCACCTGATTCCTACCGGTTGCCACCAGGTGGTTTGCCGGGCTCAGATATGCAGCGCGCGTCCGTAGGCGGCGAGCACGCTTTCATGCAGCATCTCGCTCAGCGTCGGATGCGGGAAGACGGTCTGCATCAGTTCCGCCTCGGTCGTCTCCAGCACCTTGCCGACCGTGTAGCCCTGAATCAGCTCGGTCACTTCGGCACCGCACATGTGGGCGCCCAGCAGCTCTCCGGTCTTGGCATCGAACACGGTCTTGATGATGCCCTCGGGCTCTCCCAGCGCGATGGCCTTGCCATTGCCGATGAAGGGGAAGGTGCCGACATTGACCTTGTAGCCGGCTTCCTTCGCCTTCGCCTCGGTCATCCCGACAGATGCCACCTGCGGATGGCAATAGGTGCAGCCGGGGATGGCATTGCGGTCGAGCGGGTGCGGATGCACGTCCTTGTTGCCCAGTTCCTGCGCGATCGCTTCCGCACAGGTCACGCCTTCATGGCTCGCCTTGTGTGCTAGCCACGGGCCGGGCGTGCAATCGCCGATCGCCCACAGTCCCTTGGTCTTGGTGCGGCCATAGGGATCGATCTGGATGAAGCCGCGATCCATCTCCACCAGCTTGTCGATCCCGATATTCTCGGTGTTCGGGACGATGCCGATGGCGGTGATGCAGTGGCTGAACTCGGTGGTTTCGACCTTGCCGTCCTTGGTCTTGATCTTGGCGGTCACGCCCTTGTCGGAGACCTTCAGCTCCTCCACCCCGGCGCCCGTCTTGATGGCGATGCCCTGCTTGGTGAGGCTCTTTTCGAGGAAGGTGGAGATGTCCGCATCTTCCACCGGCACGATCCGGTCGAGCATCTCGACCACGGTCACGTCCACGCCCATATCGTTGTAGAAGCTGGCAAATTCGATGCCGATCGCGCCGGAGCCGATGACCAGCAGCTTCTTCGGCATTTCCGAAGGCGTCATCGCATGGCGATAGGTCCAAACACGCTTGCCGTCCGCCGGGGCGAAGGGCAGGTCGCGGGCCCGCGCACCTGTGGCGACAATCACATGCTTGGCGGTGAGCTTCTCCTCGCCCTTCTCGCCCTTCACCGTCAGCGAGGTCGGGCCGGTCATGGTCCCTACCCCCATATGCACGGTGATCTTGTTCTTCTTCATCAGGTGCGTGACGCCCTGGTTGAGCTGCTTCGCCACGCCGCGCGAACGCTTCACCACCGCGTCGAGATCGGCCTCGATCTCCTTCACCTTCAACCCGTAATCGCCGGCATGCTGCATATAGTGGAAGATCTCCGCCGAGCGCAGCAGCGCCTTGGTGGGAATGCAGCCCCAGTTGAGGCAGATGCCGCCCAGCAGCTCACGCTCCACAATGGCGGTCTTCAGCCCCAGCTGCGCGCAGCGGATGGCGGCGACATAGCCGCCGGGACCGGAACCGAGAACGATGACGTCGTAGCTGTTGGCCACTGGGTATGCTCCTATGCTTCTATCGGGCGCGGTCGCCCGCTATCGTCGACGGCGACGAAGGTGAACTTGGCCTGGGTGACCTTGACGGCGTTTTCGGTATGCCGTTCGCGCCGCCAGGCTTCCACGGCGATGACCATGCTGCTGCGGCCGACCTTCTCGATCTCGGTATAGACCGAAACCTCGCAGCCGACCTTCACGGGCTGGAGGAACTGCATGCCGTCCATCGCCACCGTCACCGCCCGCCCGCGCGAGTGGCGCGCCGCGGTGAGACCGGCGGCATTGTCCATGATCGAGACCAGCCAACCCCCAAAGATGTCACCATAGGCATTGGTGTCGCGCGGCATGGCGGTGACGCGAATGGCCGGATCGCGGCCCGCATGGATCTCCGCCTCGGTCAAAATCGGTCCCGCGAAATTGACGAAGTTGACATCGTGACGATCCCGGATTCGACAGAATTATACCGCAGTGTCAGAAGTTTACCGCTCTCTTGCGAAGTTGACAGATCGCAGAACAAATTCACTTTGCACACCTTTGACGAAACCTCGGCCATGGCAGCATCGCCGGCTTGTAGGAAAGCCTAGGCCAGCAGCCCCAGCGGGTTCTCGATCAGCTCCTTGAACACCTTCATCAGCTGCGCGCCGTCCGCACCGTCGATGGCGCGGTGATCGAAGCTGCCGGTGGCGCTCATCACCGTGGCGATTTGCAGGCTGTCGTCGACGACATAGGGGCGCTTCTCGCCCGCGCCGATCGCCATGATCATCGCCTGCGGCGGGTTGATGACGGCTTCGAACTGCTTGATACCGAACATGCCCATGTTGGAGAGCGAGGCGGTGCCGCCCTGGTATTCCTCTGGCGCCAGCTTGCCTTCGCGAGCGCGGCCCGCAAGGTCCTTCATTTCGGTCGAGATGGCCGAGACCGTCTTGTTGCCCGCATCCTTGATGATCGGCGTGATCAGCCCGCCATCGATGGAGACGGCGACCGAGATATCGGCACGGCTGAACTTGAGCAGCGTGTCGCCCGCAAACTGCACATTGCAGACCGGCACGGCGACCAGCGCCTTGGCCAGCGCCTTGATCAAGAGGTCGTTCACCGAGAGCTTCACGCCCTGCGATTCGAGCGATGCGTTGATCTCGCTGCGCAGCTTGAGCAGCTTGTCGAGCTGGATGTCCACCGTGAGGTAGATGTGCGGGATCTGCTGCTTCGATTCGGTCAGGCGGCGCGCGATGGTCTTGCGCATTCCGGAAAGCTTTTCGACCTCGTGCGGGATGCCGAAATCCTGCGCTTCGGCAGGCGCGGCAATCGGGGCCGCGGCGGGAGCGGCCGCGCCGGGCTTCGCGCCCTCGACATCGGCCTTCACGATGCGGCCATTGGGGCCGGAGCCCTTCACGGTCGACAGGTCGATGCCCTTCTGTTCGGCAATCCGCTTGGCCAGCGGCGAAGCGACGATGCGGCTGCCCGATGCGGCAGGGGCCGGTGCGGGAGCGGGCGTCGGCGAAGGCGCGGGAGCCGGTGCGGCGGCCTTTTCCTCGACCGGAGCGGGAGCGGGCGAAGGAGCGGCAGCGCCACCGCCAGCGGGCGCGACCGATGCGGCATCCTCGCCTTCCTCGGCCAGAGTGGCGATCACGGTGCCGACCTGCACGCCTTCCGTGCCTTCTTCCACCTGGATATGGGCGATCACGCCTTCATCCACGGCTTCGAATTCCATGGTCGCCTTGTCGGTCTCGATCTCCGCCATGATATCCCCGGCGGAAACCTGGTCGCCCACTTTCACCAGCCACTTGCTGAGCGTTCCTTCCTCCATCGTGGGGGAAAGGGCGGGCATCTTGATGGCAATCGGCATGGTCTGGCGCGTTTCCTTCCAGCGTCGAATGAGTGAGCGCGATATCAAGGCGTCTAAAGCCAATTTGTGCGTCACAAGCAAGGACCTTGCGCGAAAGGCGGTATCGAACGATATTTCCCGGCCTTCGGGGGAGAGAATAATAATGCGCGTTTACCTGACAATCATCGACGAGACGGAGGAGGCGCGCGTCGCCTTGCGCTTCGCCGCACGGCGTGCCGCCAAGACTGGCGGCATCGTCCATCTGCTGGCTTTGGTGCCCAAGCAGGCCTTTAACGCATTCGGCGGTGTGCAAGCCACGATCGAGGAAGAAGCGCGCGACCGGGCGGAGGTGCTGGCCAACAGCGCCGCCGGCGAATTGATGAGCGAAAGCGGCAAGATGCCGCAGATCGCCGTGCGCGTGGGCGACGGCAAGGCGGTGATTACCGAATATCTCGGCGAGCACCCGGAAGTCGCGGCGCTGGTGCTGGGCGCGGCGGCGGAAGGCCCTCCCGGTCCGCTGGTGGCGCATTTCTCCGCCTGTGTGGGCCAGCTGCCCTGCCCGCTCTTTATCGTGCCGGGCGGGCTTTCCGAGGAAGAGATCGACCGGTTGAGCTAGAACTTCCTCCCTGTGCCGAAGGCATGGGGAGGGGGACCGCCCGAAGGGTGGTGGTGGGGCCGTGGGCCAACCCTGTGTAAAGGCCCTTCCATCAGCGCTGCGCGCCACCACCTCCCCATCGCTTCGCGACAGGGAGGATGTTGTTACTTCCGCTTTCCCCGCCCCTGGTGGCGGATATTGCCGGGACGGCCGCGTTTCCCGACCATGTGCTTGCCCTGCCTGTCCTTGCGCGGGCCGCGAGGCTTTCGCTGCGGGCGGCTGCCGCGCGGCTCGATCGGCTGGCCATCGGCATCGACGGGCTCGAATTTCAGCGCGCCGGTCAGCGGATTGGCCTCCGCCAGCTTGAGCTTCAGCGTGTCGCCCACCGTATAGCGCTGGCCGCTATCCTCGCCGATCAGCGCCTGTGCACCCTCGTCATGGCGGAAATATTCGCGGCCCAGTGAGGAGACCGGCACCAGCCCGTCCCCGCCCAGCTTCACGATGGTGGCGAAGAAGCCGAACTTCTGCACGCCGGTGATGCGGCAATCGAACACCTCGCCTACACGGCCCGAGAGCCATGCGGCAACATAGCGGTCGATCGTATCGCGCTCCGCCTCCATCGCGCGGCGTTCGGTGATGGAGATCGCGTCGGTGATCTTGGTCAGGTCGTCGCGGTCCTGTTCGGACAGGCCGGTCTTCGGCGGCAGGTCCAGCTTCGCATCGGGCTTGGGCTGTTCCAGGCCATAGGCCTCCACCAGCGCGCGATGCACCAGCAAGTCGGCATAGCGGCGGATGGGCGATGTGAAGTGGGCATAGGAGCCGAGCGCGAGGCCGAAATGCCCCGCATTCTTCGGCCCGTAATAGGCCTGCGTCTGGCTGCGCAGCACCGCCTCCATCACCAGCGCCTTCTCGCCCTCGTCAACGATATCCTTCATCATGCGGTTGAACAGGCCGGGCGTGACCACCTGCCCCAGCGCCAGATTCTTGCCGATCGAATCGAAATATTCCTTCAGCGCGATCAGCTTTTCGCGCGTGGGCGGTTCGTGGATGCGATAGACTACCGGGCTGGCCTTCGCCTCCAGCGCCTTGGCCGCCGCGACATTGGCGGCGATCATGAAATCCTCGACCACGCGATGCGCATCGAGCCGGTCGCGCACGGCGATCTCCGCAATCCGGCCCTGCTCGTCCAGCATCACGCGGCGTTCGGGCAGTTCCAGCTCCAGCGGATCGCGGTCGCTGCGCGCACTTTCGAGCACCTTCCAGCAAGCAAACAGGTTCTTGAGATTGTCGTCCGCCTTGCCCGTGTCGATCCGTGCCTGCGCATCCTCATAGGCGATGTTCTCCGCGATCTTCACAATCGCGCGGCTGAAACGCCAGTCGCTGACGAGGCCATCGGCGGAGATATGCATGTGGCAGACCATGGCCGCGCGCGGCTCGTCCTGCCTGAGCGAACAGGCATCGGCAGAGAGCACTTCGGGCAGCATGGGCACGACGCGGTCGGGGAAATAGACCGAATTGCCGCGCCGCCGCGCCTCGCGGTCCAACGCGCCACCGGGACGGACATAGTAGGACACGTCGGCAATCGCGACGAGTGCGTTGAAGCCACCCTTCCCGTCCGGCGCGGCATAGATCGCATCGTCATGGTCGCGCGCATCCGCGGGGTCGATGGCGAGGATCGGGATATGGCGCAAATCCTCGCGCTTCTCCTCGGACAGCGTCAGGCGCGCCGCCGAACTCGCTTCCTTCAGCACGAGGTCGGAGAATGTGTGCGGGATGCCGAACTTGTGGATCGCGATCAGGCTGTAGGAGCGCGGGGCGAGTGGGTCGCCCAGCACCTCGATCACCTTGACGCCCGATCGCGGTGAGCGGCCGGCGGGTTCGGCGAGAACCAACTGCCCTTCCTCAGCCCCGCCAAGGTCGGAGACGGGCGAGGCATTGCGGATCTTCTTGTCCACGGGCGCCAGCCAGCCCTTGCCCGAACGGTCGATCTCGATCACGCCCAGCATCGCGCCTTCCTGCGAAGGCAGTTTCTTCATCGGATGGGCGAGCCACCCGCGTCCCGCTTCCTCGGTACGGGCAAGAATTCGGTCACCCACGCGAAGGGCGGATTGCTTCTTTTTCTCGATCACGCGCAAGCGCGGCGGCGGTGTCGCATCGTCGGGCTGCCAGCTTTCGGGGATCGCCACAGGCTCGCCCTCGTCGATCTCGACCACGCGCAGCACGGTGACCTTGGGCACGCCGCCCATGCGGTGGAAGGCGCTCTTCTTCCCGTCGATCAGCCCTTCCTCGGCCATGTCCTTGAGCAAGGCCTTCAAGGCGATCTTTTCCTGTCCCTTCAGCCGGAAATGCTTGGCGATTTCCCGCTTGCCGACAGTGGTTTCGGACGATTTGACGAAGTCGAGCACCTGCTCCTTGCTGGGCAGGCCGACGAATTTGTGGGGGTTTTTAGGGCGCGATGGCATGTCCTGCGATGTGGGCGCAGGGGCGCAAAAAGACAAGCTTTCCCGCTATTCGCCCGCCAGCGGGTAGAAATCGCCACCCGGCACGCCGCTTGTCACCGGGCTGGAGCTTCCGTCTGCGGCGACTGAGCTGACACCGAATATCCAGTCGTCCCCGCGTTCGGGATAGAGAACCACGTCGATGGGATCGTCTCGCCTGCCTTCGGGCATGTCTTCCGGGCGGATATTGGCGCGCCATTGCCAATCGCGCGCGTCGGTGGGGCGGTACCATACGTCATAGCTGGCAGCGCCTTGCACCTGGTGGATCAGCAGACCAACGTCGGGCCTGACGATCCCGTCCACTTCCACCATTGGAGGCATCGGTGCGCGAGCAAGCCTATCCAGCGCGCGGATATTCAGCTTCGTCACCTCAGCGAGGTAGGGGAAGTCCATCTCGTCCACCGTGTCGCCGTAAGTGGTGCCATCCTCGACGCGCAGGTCCTGGTGCTGGTGCTCGTAATCCTCGATCGCGACCGAGAAGCGGATCGCGGGCAATCCGCGTTCGAGGAACGGGAGGTGGTCCCCGCCCCGCCCCATGCGGTCGCTGCGCCAGGTCTGGCGCACGTCGAGGCCGTCGGGATAGTCCGCCGCCAACCCGTCCAGCCAGCGCGAGATATTGCGGCTGGGGCTGTCATTCGCCCCGCCTCGGCTGCGCATCGCTGCGCGCGTGGCATCGTCCGCATCGGCGCGCACGCCTTCGGAGAAGACGCGCACATGCGCATTGTCGCAAGTGCCGTCCGATCCGCAGGAGCCGCCGACCACATCGTTGTTGAGCACGGCCTTCACCGTCCAGCCCTGCTCCAGCGCGTAATCCGCCATCAGGTGACCGCCGAACAGACCCTGCTCCTCGCCCGAGAGCAGCGCGTAGACTACCGTGGTCGGGTATTGCCGCTGGCTAAGGACACGCGCCGCCTCCAACACCAGCGCGCTGCCGCTGGCATTGTCATTCGCGCCCGGCGCATCGCTCACCGCATCCATCACGTTCGACACGCGGCTGTCGATATGGCCCTGCACGATGACGACCTCGTTAGGCCGTTCGCTGCCGCGCTGGATGGCGACGACGTTCTGGATCAGCACGCCTTCGGGAATGCGGTCGCCGGTGACGACCCGCTCGGGATGGACGATCTCGAGGCACCCGCCGCAGGCCGCTGATATCGCCTCGAACTCCGCCGTGCCCCAGCGCCGCGCGGCGCCAATGCCGCGCTCCGGATCGTCGGGATCGGACAAAGTGTGGCGCGTGCCGAAGGCAACCATGGCCTCCACATCGGCGCGAAGGCGCTGTTCGGAAACGGGGGCGGCGGGATCGTCCTGCGCAGCGACGGGCGCGGCGATCAGGATGGCGAGCAGGGGCAGGATGCGCATAGGCAATCCTATGCGCAGGATATGGCCTGCCGCAAGATCAATAGGCGCGCGCGACCAAGACCCGCTCGACCGCCGGTTCGCCGGTGAAGATGCAGGTGCCGCTCGCCGCTTCGCCACCGCGCGGGACATTGCGCAGGGTGAGCTTGAGCGCCTTCAGCTGCTCGACCACCTTATCCAGCGTCTCGCCACTCGGCTTCGACCATTCGACTTCGACCCAGCCCGGATAGCGCTTGTCCTCGGCGAAGTGCGCCGCGACCTCGTCCATGCTGGTGACGCCGCGCGTAATGTTCGCATCGCGACGTTCGCGCGCCTCGGCAAACAGCGCCTGCTGGATCTCGCCCAGCATGTCCGCTGCGCCACCGATGAAGGCATCGCGGTCGGCGAAGTCGAAATTGGGCTTGCCGTTGTCAGGATTCCACAGCCGGTCGCGGCGCAGCACGGCGAGCTTGCCGTTCTCCATGTCGCGCGGACCGACTTCGACGATGATCGGCGCGCCCTTGCGGACCCAGTCCCAGCGCTTGCCCGCCGCCTTGCCCGGCGTCTTGTCGAGCAGCACGCGCATCGGTTCGCCCAGCGCGGACTGGTCGGCGAGAGCGGCGCGTACTTCCTCACAATAGGCGAGCACGGCCCCATCCTCGGGCTTGTCGCGCAGCATGGGAAGGATGACGATCTGATGCGGCGCGATCTTCGGCGGCACGCGCAGCCCGTCATCGTCGCCATGCGTCATGATGATGCCGCCGACGAGGCGCGTGGAGACGCCCCAGCTGGTCGTGTGGCAGAACTGCTCGCCGCCTTCCTTGTCCTGATACTTGATGCCCGCCGCATGGGCGAAATTGGTGCCGAGATAATGGCTGGTGCCGGCCTGCAGCGCCTTGCCGTCCTGCATCATCGCCTCGATCGACCAGGTTTCGTCCGCGCCCGGAAAACGCTCATTCTCCGGCTTCTCGCCAGCGATCACGGGCATGGCGAGGTCATCCTCGGCGCAAGCGCGATACATTTCCAGCGCGCGGTGCGTTTCTTCCAGCGCATCCTCTCGGGTCGCATGGGCGGTATGGCCTTCCTGCCAGAGGAATTCGCTGGTGCGCAGGAACATGCGGGTGCGCATTTCCCAGCGCACGACATTGGCCCACTGATTGGTCAGCAGCGGCAGGTCGCGCCAGCTCTGGATCCAGCGCGCCATGGCATCGCCGATGATCGTTTCGGAGGTCGGGCGCACCACCAGCGGCTCTTCCAGCTTGGCTTCGGGATCGGGGATCAGCCCGCCCTTGCCGTCAGCGATCAGGCGGTGATGCGTCACCACGGCCATTTCCTTGGCAAAGCCTTCGACATGCTCCGCCTCACGCTCAAAATTGGCGAGCGGGATGAAGATCGGGAAATAGCAGTTCTGCACGCCTGCCGCCTTGATCCGGTCATCCATCAGGCGCTGGATGCGTTCCCAGATGCCATAGCCCCACGGCTTGATAACCATGCAGCCGCGCACACCCGACTCCTCGGCCATGTCGGCGGCGGAGATCACCTCCTGGTACCAGGCGGCGAAATCGTCTTCGCGCTTCGTGTTCAAGGCGTGGCGGATGGCGGACATGGCGGTGGCAATTACCCTGCTGAAATGACAATCGCCCTCCCCTTGCCGCCATGGGGGCGACAAGTCGAGGGCTGAGTTGTGTGGATTGTAGGTGGCTGGAGGCTGGAGGCTGGCCGGGGCGGCTCAGTCGCCCATCTTGTCCAGCTTGTCCTGCATCGCCTTCATCTGCGCGCGCAGTTCGTCCAGATCATCATCGTCGCCGGCAGCGGGCTTGGCCGCCTTGCCGCCCTTGGGGATGAAGGCTTCGGCCGCGGCCTGGAACATCGCCATGTTGGTTTCGGCCATCTTGGCAAAGGCATCGGGGCCCATGCTCGATTTAAAGGCTTCCTGCAGATTGGCCTGATTGGCGCGGAAATTGTCCATCGTCGCTTCGAGATAGGACGGCATCATCGCCTGCATCGAATTGCCATACATGGAGATCAGCTGGCGCAGGAAGCTGACGGGCAGCATCTGCTCTCCGCTCGCCTCTTCCTCCATGATGATCTGGGTCAGGATGGCATGGGTGATGTCGCTGCCGGTCTTGGCGTCCAGCACCTGGAAATCCACGCCTTCGCGCGTCATCCGCGCCAGATCGTCCAGCGTGATGTAGCTGGAGGACTGGGTGTTGTAGAGGCGCCGGTTGGCGTATTTCTTGATAATGATGGGCTCGTCGCCCTTGTCGTTCTTGGAGGCCATGGCCGACGCTTCCCTGCTTTTTGCGATTGCTAAGCGCTTAGCACCTGCAACATCGGCATGGCAATCATGGACATTCGCCTGTGCGATTCAGGTACAGCGATCGAAGCGCGATCCCAAGGTCGTGAGCAGCTCATATTGCGACAGGCCCGATGCAGCGGAGACCTGCGGCAAAGCAAAGGGAATGGCGAGGAAATCGCCTTCGCGCAGGGTTTCGCAGGTGCTGCAATCCACCACGATCATATCCATCGAAACGCGGCCGATCACGGGAAGCGGGTGGCCTTCAAAGTGCAGCATTGTGCCCGGCCCGCGCGAACGCAGGAAGCCGTCGGCATAGCCGATGGAGACGGTGGCGACTTCCATCTCTCGTGTTGCCGTGAACAGGGCGTTGTAACCCACGCTGTCACCCGCCGAGATGCGGCGGCGCTGGATGACCGCGGCTTCGGGAAAAGCGACCTGGCGAATGACGCCTTCCAGTTCTGGCCGCGGGATGCCGCCATAAAGCGCAAGGCCCGGGCGCGTCAGGTCGAAGGCATAGTCACTACCCAACGCAATCCCCGCACTGTTGGCGAGGCTGAGCGCCTTGTGGGAGATGAGAGGGGCGACTTCGCTGAAACGCTCCAGCTGCAAGGCATTGAGCAGCACGTCCTCATCGGCGGAGGCGAGGTGCGACATAAGCACGTCGACCTCCAGCGCGGCAACCGCCGGATCGCCCGCTTCGGACGGGGCAATGCCAAGGCGGTTGATGCCGGTATCGACCATCAGGTGGCAGCGCCCTCCCCCGCTCTCCTGCCACAGCGCAGCCTGCTTCAGGCTGTCGATGACGGGGATCGCACCTGTGGCGCGGGCATATTGCGCCTCTTGAGCGGAGCCAACGCCATGCAGCACGGCGACTTGCCCTGCCGGGACGTGCGGCAACAGTGCGGTCACTTCACCCCAATGCGCGACGAAGAAGATCTCGCAACCGGCATTGCGCAGGGTCGGCACGGCGTGATCGATACCGATCCCATAGGCGTCGGCCTTCACCGCCGCCCCGGCCTTGGCCTTGCCGGAAAGCCGCGCGAGCGCGCGCCAGTTATCCGCCAGCGCCTCCCGGTCGATCCGCAGCCGCAGCGTGGCGGGGGGCGGCTCAGCTATGCTCATCGGAGAAATCGCGTGGCGGCCCGTCCGGCAGGCCCCACCAGGCCACGACCAGCCCGAAGGCAACCACCGCCCACGTATACCACAGGCCGGCATAGGCATTGCCGGTCGTCGCGACGATGAAACCGGCGATCAGCGGCAGGAACCCGCCGAGATAGCCTGCGCCGATATGATAGGGGATGGACATGGAAGAGTAACGGATCTGCGGCGGAAACATCTCGGTCAGCAGCGCAGCGACCGAGCCATATGTCAGCGCCGAAAGCATTCCCAGTACCAGCAACAGGGCGATAATTCCCAATATGTTGAGCAGCGGCGGCGTCTGGCGGGAGAAGTCGTACCCCGCCTCCTCCAGCCATTGCTGCACCTGACCTCGGCGGGAGACAGCATCGTCCCAAGCGATCGCCCCCTCGCCATTCATTGCATGGCTGGTGGCGCCCACTTGCAGCGCGACGGTTTCCGATCCCGCATCGGCGATATCATAGGGAATGCCGAGGCTGGTCAGATCCTCCAGCAGCTTGCCGCAATCGCTATCCTGCACCTCGGCAAAAGGATCGAAGCTGCACTCCGGTCCCGCCACCGTCACCGGAGCCGCCCGCGCGCTTTCCTGCAGGCCTGGATTGGCGAGCGCGCCAATGCCCCAGAAGACCGGGAAGAGCAGCACCAGGGTCAGCCCCGCGCCCAGCACGATGGGCTTCTTGCGCCCCACCCTGTCCGACCACTTGCCGACGACGATGTAGAAACTCATCGCCACGAGACCGGCGATCAGCAGGATCCATTCGACCAGCGAATTCTCCATCCGCATCGGTCCGCGCAGGAAGGAAAGGCCGCTGAAGAAGGCGGTGTACCAGATCGTGGTCAGGATGCCGGTGATGCCGAACAGCGCGATGAAGATGCGCTTGTGGTTGCCGGGATAGGTGAAGCTTTCCTTGAACGGGTTGGCGGACATCTTGCCTTCCGCCTTCATCGCCTGGAACACCGGGCTTTCGGACAGCTTCATGCGCATCCACAGGCTGATCAGCAGCAGCACGATGGACAGCAGGAACGGCACCCGCCAGCCCCAGGCATTGAATTCCTCGGCCGGGATCAGCGTGCGGCAGGCAATCACCACGATGATGGAAAGGACGAAACCGCCCACCACGCTCGCCTGAATGAAGCTGGTGTAAAGGCCGCGCTTTTCGGCCGGGGCATGCTCGGCAACATAGATCGCCGCGCCACCATATTCGCCGCCCAGAGCAAGGCCCTGCAACACCCGGAAGAGCAGCACGATGGCGGGTGCCCACAGGCCGATGGTCTCGGCGCCCGGCACAAGGCCAACGCCAGCGGTCGCAATGCCCATCAGCGTCACCGTGACGAGGAAAGTGTATTTCCGCCCCAGCTTGTCGCCCAGATAGCCGAACAGGATCGCACCCAGCGGACGGAAACCGAAGCCGACCGCGAAACCCGCCCAGACGAGCAGGATCGACAGCGTCTCGTTATCGGCCGGGAAGAAGGCCTGCCCGATCAGCGTAGCGAGCGTGCCGTAGATGAAGAAGTCATACCATTCGAACACCGTGCCCGCAGAGGATGCTGCGATAACGAGCCGCACTTCCTTCGCGCTGGGTTCATGCTGCACACCCTGGCTGTCCGTTGCCATCACTTCCCCCCGACTTTCCGTAAGGAATGGTGCCTAGCTTGCAGCGGGTGCGCTGGATAGTGCCGATATGGCGGCCTTCCACGGCAAGATTATTGCGCCGTGGCGCGCCGGATAGTCACGTGCGGGAGCGATCAGGACGAGGTCGGGCCATTCGGCAATGGGCGCCTCGCCATCCAGCCAGCCCTCGATCCGGTCATGCGCGGCGAGCATTTCTTCAAGGTTCATACCCTTGGCATGGCGCGCGAAAATGGCGGCGGAGGCCTGCCCTACCGCGCATGCCCGCACACGCATGCCCAGCGTTTCGATCCGCCCGGTGTCATCCAGCGACACGTCGAGCGCGAGCGTGCTGCCGCAAGTCGTGGAGCGCGCTTCGCCATGGAACGGCAGGTTCTCCATCGCCGGCCATCCGGCCAGTTCGACAGTCAGAGCCAGCAATTCGGGCGTATAGAGCTTCTCCGCGCTCATCATCCCTCGCCATTCAGCACCGCGCGCCGCTCCTCGATCAGCTTCACCATCGCCTCTGCACTGGCATTGACGAAGGGATAGGTGCGCGCGGTCGTCATCCATGCCGGCCTCCCGGCAACGCCCCACGCCGTGTCATAACCCAGCGCCAGCATGGAGAAGGCCATCACCACGATGATCATGCCCTTCACTGCGCCGAAGCCGAAGCCCAGCACGCGGTCGATCGGGCCGAGCAGCGAATTGCGCGCACCATCACCCGCGCGCCGGGCGATCATGCGCATGGCGACATAGGGAATCAGCAGCAGGAAGGCGAAGGCCAGAAGCGACGCCGCCACCGGCGTGCCGATATACTGGAAGATCAGCGCCGTAAGGTCGGTGTGGAGGAAGTAGATCGCGGCAATCGCCACGCCCCAGGCCGCAAGCGAGAGAACCTCCTGCACGAATCCACGCAGGAAACCGCCAATGGCCGCGATGCCGAGAATAATCAGCACGATAATGTCGAAAGCGTTCATGTCGTATTTCAGATTATGCGGTTGCCATCACCCGGTCAACGAGTGCCATGAGCCCGGATATTCCCGAATAGCGCAGTTTTGCAACACTCTGCCCGTCATCCGCCGGGCCGCATGCCTGATCGAAGCCGAGCTTGGCCGATTCCTTCACCCGCAGGTTCGAATGGGCAACGGGGCGAATCTCTCCCGAAAGCGAGACTTCGCCGAACCACACGCTGCGCAGGGGCAGCGGCTTGTCCGCCAATGCCGAGACCAACGCGGCGGCCACCGCAAGGTCTGCGGCGGGATCGGACAGGCGATATCCGCCTGCGACATTGAGATAGACCTCAGCCGAGGAAAAATTGAGCCCGCAGCGCGATTCGAGCACCGCCAGTAGCATGGCAAGCCTGCTCGATTCCCAACCAACCACCGACCGGCGCGGCGTCGCGCCCGATTGCAGCCGCACGATCAGCGCCTGGATTTCCACAAGTACGGGCCGCGTGCCTTCCAGCGCCGGGAAGACCGCGCTGCCCGCCACCGGCTCCTCACGCCCCGAAAGGAACAGCATTGAGGGGTTGGAAACCTCGGCCAGGCCGTCGCCTTCCATCGCGAATACGCCGATCTCGTCCACAGCACCGAAGCGGTTCTTGAGCGCACGCAATATGCGGTACTGGTGGCTGCGTTCACCCTCGAAGCTCATCACAACATCGACCATGTGTTCGAGCACGCGCGGCCCGGCGATGTTGCCGTCCTTGGTGACATGGCCGACCAGCACCAGTGCCACGCCGTTTTCCTTGGCGTAGCGGATCAGCTCGAAAGCGGAGGCGCGCACCTGGCTGACCGTTCCGGGCGCGCCTTCGATCATGTCCGAATGCATGGTCTGGATCGAATCGACCACCAGCAAGGCAGGCGGCGTACCGTCGGCCAAAGTGGTGAGGATATCGCGCACCGACGTCGCGGCGGCGAGGCGGATCGGCGCATCGGCAAGGCCCAGCCGCCCGGCGCGCATGCGCACCTGCCCGGTCGCCTCCTCCCCGCTGACATAGACCGCATCCTTGCCCGCGCGGGCGATGGCGGCGGCGGCTTGCAGCAGCAGTGTCGACTTGCCGATGCCCGGCTCGCCACCCATGAGGATCGCGCTTCCCGGCACGACCCCGCCACCCAAAGCGCGGTCGAATTCGGCAAGGCCCGTAGTGGTGCGCGCCAATGGCTTGGTGGGCATGTCGAGCGATTCGAAAATGATCGCCCTGCCCCCGCTGGAAAGGTCATGCTTGGCGGCGAACTTGGTTTCGGGCGCCTCCTCCACCAGCGTGTTCCATTCCGCGCAATCGGGGCATTGCCCCTGCCAGCGGTGCGACACGCTGCCGCATTCGGTGCAGACATATTTGCGTTTGGGCTTTGCCATGGTGGACGAATAACCAGAACATAGGTGGAACGCAATTGCCTTTGCTCTTTCCCCGCGCCAGACATGGGGAATGCGCCAGAAGGAACTCCGCATTGCCCTTATCTGCTACGGCGGGATCAGCCTGGCGGTCTACATGCATGGCGTCACCAAGGAGATCTGGAAGCTGACGCGCGCCAGCCGCTCCTTCCATTCCGGTGTGGGGGAGCTGACGCCGGGTGAGCGGATCTATCGCCGGTTGCTGGAGCGGGTGGAGAGCGAGCAGCAGATACGGCTGCGCGTTCTGCCCGACATCCTCACCGGGGCGAGCGCAGGCGGGATCAATGCCGTGTTCCTTGCGCAGGCAGTGCATTCGGGCCAGTCGCTCGATCCGCTGACGGATTTGTGGCTCAAGAACGCTGATGTAGACCGGCTGCTCGACCCCGAAGCACAATTGTGGACCTGGGTGGCAAAATTCTGGGCGCCGCCAGTCGTGCGCTACCTGCTATCGCGCCCGAACAGCGTGGTGCAGGAGAGCGTCGCGCCCGAAATGCGGCGCGAGGTGCGCAAGAAGCTGGCTCGCTTTGTCCGCAGCCGCTGGTTCCAGCCGCCTTTTTCCGGGATCGGCTTTTCGGGCCTTTTGGCCGATGCGCTTGCCGCGATGGAGCAGGCTCCGGCGGGTGATCCATTGCTTCCGGCGGGCCATCCGATGGATTTGTTCGTCACCGCCACCGACTTCCACGGCTATCTGCAAGCGCTGCAACTCCATTCTCCGCCGCTGGTGGAGGAGAGCGAGCATCGCCTGCCGATCGGCTTCCGCGCCCGCGTTCCGGCGCAATCGGGCATCTCGCTCGCCAATCCGCTGGAGCTGACGCTTGCGGCACGGTCCACTGCGAGCTTTCCCGGCGCTTTTCCTCCCCTGAAGCTGGAGGAGATCGATCAACTCGCGGACCTGCGCGGCCTTGCCTGGGACAATCGAGCGCAATTCCTGCAGAGGGTGATGCCGGTTCATGTGCGGGACCAGGAACTGGGCGGCGTGTCGCTGGTCGATGGCTCGGTTCTGGTCAATGCGCCCTTCTCCGAAGCGCTCGATGCACTGAAGGACCGCCCGGCCCAGCGCGAGGTGGACCGGCGCTTCGTCTATATCGATCCCACGCCAGACCGGCGCATGCGGACGGGGGCGCGGCGCACCGATGTCGGCTTCTTCAAGGCGATCCTCGGCTCGGTCTCCTCGATCCCGCGCGAACAGCCGATCCGCGACAATTTGGAAGTGATTCAGAACATGTCGCGCGAAGCAACGCGCATGGCGCATATCCTTGCCGCCTTGCGTCCGGATGTGGAGCGAGCGGTGGACAGGCTGTTCGGCCGCACCTTTTTCCTCGACCGGCCCACGACCAAGCGCCTCGCCAACTGGCGCGAAAAGGCGCAGCAGGCGGCGGCGGAGCAGGCGGGCTATTCCTTCCACTCCTATGCGCAGGCAAAGTTCAGCGGCATTCTCGACCGGCTCGCGCGGCTGATCGTCAAATATGGCAATGGCCCGCAGCTATCCGACCACCCGACCATCGCCCGCCGCTTGCGTGCGCATCTGGAGGCAAATGGCCTCGCCAGCCTCGCCAACCCGAAAGGCGGGGCGAGCGACGAGGCGATTGCCTTCCTGCGCGCACATGATTTGGGCTTCCGCATTCGCCGGTTGCGCCTGCTCACCCGCCGCCTGTCGCGCGATTGGGAGGATGATGCGGAAATCACCGATGCTGATCGCGACAAGGCGCGAGAAATGCTCTTCCGCGTGCTCTCGCTCTATTTCGAGAGGGATGGCGAGGAGGCGCTGGGACCGGGCTTTGCCGAGCTGACCGAAAGCGTACTGACCGATCCGGGCGCCGTGCTCGATCATCTGGCGGAGAAGCGGGACCTCGCCGGCGTGGACATCAAGGCCGAGGAAATCCTCGCCGAGGGGCTGGAGGAGATGTGCCAGCCGCTGCGGCGCAAGATGCTGCTCGCCTATCTCGGCTTCCCTTTCTACGACGTCGCCACGCTGCCGCTGATGCGCAATGAGGGCCTGACCGAGTTCGACCCGATCAAGGTGGATCGCATCTCGCCGGACGATGCCAGCGCCATTCGCGGCGGCGGGGCGGAAGCCTGCCTGCGCGGGATCGAGTTCTACAATTTCGGGGCCTTCTTCAGCCGCGCCTATCGCGAGAACGACTATCTCTGGGGCCGCCTCCACGGCGCCGAGCGAATGGTGGATTTGATCTGCTCCACCCTGCCCGAGCCAATGCCCGATAGCGAATGCCGTGCAATGAAGCAGGAACTGTTCCTGGCGATATTGGACGAGGAGAAAGAGCGGCTGAGAGCCGATCCCTCGCTCATTTCCGGTATCCGCGCCGAGGTAAAGGCGATGACGCCCTAGCGGTTATGCGCCTCCAGGCTCTGCCACACGGCGGTGACGAAGGCGTCGTCGGCGATGAAGCCGCCATCCACATTGCGCAGCCCCTCCACCGGACGTGCAGCCAACGCCTGCTCCAGCGTGGAGCCACCATCCTTCAGCGCCTTCACCCGGTCGACGCCGGTCTGCACCATGGTGCGGAAAGCCATCAGGTCGCTGCGCGTGGCGATTTCGCCATGGCCGGGAATGATCACGGTTTCGGCATCGGTCATGGCGATCACCTGGCCCAGCGAATTGAGCAGGTGCTCGACATTGCCGCCCGATCCCACATCGATGAAGGGCCAGCCGGCATTATGCATGAACATGTCGCCCATATGGACGACGTTCGCATTGCGCCAGCGCACCACGCTGTCCCCATCGGTATGGCCGCCGCCAAGGAACATGACGTCGATCACGTCGCCATTCAGGTGGAAACTCATCCCCTTGTCATAGGTGACGACTGGCAGCGCCGCCTTGGGCGCGGGCGGCGTCACATTGCCCAGCACATTGCTGCCATCGGCGAGGCGTTTGCGGACATTGTCATGCGCGACGATCGTCGCCCCGGCATTGCCGAAGTTCTCATTCCCGCCGGCATGGTCGAAATGGTAATGCGTGTTGACGAGGAAGCGCGTGGGGCTGGCACCCAGATCGGCCACCGCCTGCTGGATCTTGCCCGAAAGCTCGGCGAACTGGTCGTCCACCAGCACGGTGCCGTCTTCACCATAGGCAACGCCGATATTGCCGCCATTGCCGAACAGCACGGCGATGCCGGGCGCGACTTCTTGCGCGGTGATTTCCACCTCGCTCATATCCTGCTGCGCCCAGACGGCGGTGGCGCCGACGGCAGCACTGGCGAACAAGGCGATACGGGCGACATTGCGCATGGTTGATCCTCCCCATCTTTTGGCGGGGAGACTAACGCGGCAGCGTCACCCTGTCGATTCGCGAGATCCTAGCCGGAAAAGGCGTCCTTCAGCCGGTCGAAGAAACCGCGGCTTTCGGGGCATTCGTCGCCCGTCTCGGTTTCCTTGAACTCGCGCAGGATTTCCTTCTGGCGGGCGGAGAGCTTGGTCGGCGTTTCGACCGCCACTTCCACCACCAGGTCGCCGCGCCCCCTGCCCTGCAGCACGGGCATGCCCGCGCCACGCTTCCGGAGCTGGCGGCCCGACTGGATACCGGCGGGAATATCGATGCTATGCGTCTCGCCATCGAGGCCGGGGATTTCCACGCAGCCGCCAAGGGCTGCCGTGGTGAAGCTGATCGGCATGCGGGTGAACAGCGCGGTTCCCTCACGCTCGAACACTGTGTGCGGGCGGACATGGATGAAGATGTAGAGATCACCCGGAGGCGCGCCCATCGGCCCCGCCTCGCCCTTGCCGCCAAGGCGAATGCGCGTGCCATTGTCGACGCCCGGCGGGATTTCGATATCGAGCCGCTGGAGCTGGTCCACCCGTCCCTCGCCCCGACAATCGGAGCATGGCTGCTCCAGCACTTCGCCATGACCGTGGCAGACCGGGCACGGCCGCTCGATCACGAACAGGCCCTGCTGCGCGCGCACCTTGCCATGACCGTTGCAGGTATTGCAGCCGCGCTTGGACGTACCCGGCGCGGCGCCGCTGCCCGAACATGTGTCGCAGGCGGTGGCAACTTCCACTTCGATCTCGGCATTCTTGCCATGGAAGGCCTCTTCCAGGCCGATCTCCATGTCATAGCGCAGGTCCGCCCCGCGCCGCGGGCGCGCACGCCCGCCGCCGCCACCGAAGGCGCTGCCAAAAATGGTCTCGAAAATATCACCCAGGTCGCCGAAATCGGCGCCGCCGCCCGGCCCGCCGCCACCGCCGGCCATGCCGCTGGTGAAGGCCTCGTGGCCATAGCGGTCATAGGCGGCGCGCTTTTGCGGGTCCTTCAGGCAATCATAGGCGACGCTGATCGCCTTGAAACGCGCTTCGCATTCGTCATCGCCCGGATTGCGGTCCGGGTGGTACTTCATCGCCAGCTTGCGATAGGCACGCTTGATGGTGTCGCCATCGGCATCGCGGCTGACTTCGAGAAGAGAGTAGAAATCGACTTCGGTCGCAGACATGCGGCCCCCTCAAAACCCGACCGCCACCGATGCGGGGGCATCGGTGGCGGTGCTGGTTTGCATCTGGGTAATCAACCCTTGTTGTTGTCTTCGTCGACTTCGGAGAACTCGGCGTCGACAACGTCCTCGTCATCGGAGGAAGCATCGGCATTTGCGCCGGCGTCACCACCTTCGGACTGGGCCGCGGCCTGTTCCTTTTCGTAGATCTGCTGGCCCATCTTCATGGCCGCTTCGGTCAGCGCCTGCGCCTTGGCATTGATGGCATCGACATCGTCGCCTTCCAGCGCGGTCTTCGCCTCGGCCAGGGCAGCCTCGACGGCAGCCTTGGTATCGGCATCGACCTTGTCGCCGTTTTCTTCGAGCTGCTTCTCCGTCGTGTGCACCAGGCTATCGGCCTGGTTGCGCGCTTCGGCGGAGGCGCGGCGCTTCTTGTCTTCCTCGGCGAACTTCTCGGCGTCCTGGACCATCTGGTCGATATCGGAATCGGACAGGCCGCCCGATGCCTGGATCTTGATGGTCTGTTCCTTGCCGGTGCCCTTGTCCTTGGCGGCCACCGACACGATGCCGTTGGCATCGATATCGAAAGTCACCTCGATCTGCGGCACGCCGCGCGGCGCGGGCGGGATGCCGACGAGGTCGAAATTGCCCAGCAGCTTGTTGTCAGCCGCCATCTCGCGCTCGCCCTGGAAGACCTTGATCGTCACCGCGTTCTGGTTGTCCTCGGCGGTGGAGTAGGTCTGGGTCTTCTTGGTCGGGATCGTGGTGTTGCGGTCGATCATGCGGGTGAACACGCCGCCCAGTGTCTCGATACCCAGCGAAAGCGGGGTCACGTCGAGCAGCAGCACGTCCTTCACGTCACCCTGCAGCACGCCGGCCTGGATGGCAGCACCCATGGCGACGACTTCATCGGGGTTCACACCGGTATGCGGCTTGGCTTCGAAGAACTTCTCCACCACTTCGCGCACCTTGGGCATGCGGGTCATGCCGCCGACGAGGATCACCTCGTCGATCTGGTCCTTGGTGACGCCCGCGTCCTCGAGAGCCTTCTTGCACGGCTCCAGCGTGCGCTGGATCAGCTTGTCGACCAGCTTTTCGAGGTCCGCACGGCTGAGGGTCTCCACCAGGTGCAGCGGGGTGGACGAGCCACCTTCCATGCGCGCGGTGATGAAGGGCAGGTTCACTTCGGTCGACTGCGAGCTGGAGAGCTCGATCTTGGCCTTTTCCGCAGCTTCCTTGAGGCGCTGCAGGGCCAGCTTGTCGGTCCGGAGGTCCATGTTCTCCTTCGACTTGAACTGGTCCGCCAGATATTCGACGATCGCGCCGTCGAAATCCTCACCGCCCAGGAAGGTGTCGCCATTGGTCGACTTCACTTCGAACACGCCGTCACCGATTTCGAGGACGGAGACGTCGAAGGTACCGCCGCCAAGGTCGTAAACGGCGATGGTCTTGCCGTCTTCCTTGTCCATGCCATAGGCGAGCGCCGCGGCAGTCGGTTCGTTGATGATGCGCAGCACTTCAAGGCCCGCGATCTGGCCGGCATCCTTGGTCGCCTGGCGCTGCGCGTCGTTGAAGTAGGCAGGGACGGTGATGACCGCCTGCGTCACGGTTTCGCCGAGATAGCTTTCGGCGGTTTCCTTCATCTTCTGCAGGATGAAGGCGGAAACCTGGCTGGGAGAATAGTCTTCGCCGCCGGCCTTGACCCATGCATCGCCATTCTTGCCCTTGACGATGTCATAGGGGACGAGTTCCATGTCCTTCTTGGTCATGGGATCGTCGAAACGGCGGCCGATCAGGCGCTTGATCGCGAAAAGCGTATTGTCTGGATTAGTCACGGCCTGGCGCTTTGCAGGCTGGCCGATCAGGCGTTCGCCGTCCTTGGTGAAGGCGACGATGGAGGGCGTCGTGCGCGCACCTTCCGAATTTTCGATAACCTTGGGCTTGCCGCCGTCCATCACGGCGACACAGGAGTTGGTCGTACCAAGGTCGATACCGATAACTTTGCTCATGGATTCCCCACTCTTTCCTTACGTTGGACGCCGCACAGCCGGTTTCCCATGTCCCACGGCAAAACCTCTTGGCGGCTCGAATAAGAACAGATCGTTCGAGGGCGGATATAGGTGCGCTTTTTTGCCGGACAAGGGATGCGCGCCACTTGGCAGTATGCTGTCCCCGCAATAGGATGCATGACAATGAACAAAAGGGGGAAAGACCCGAAATGAGACGTATTCTTGCCAGCCTCGCCGCCTCCGCACTCGTGGTTGGCCTCGCCGCCTGCAGCAGCGAGCCTGAAGCGCCGGTCCAGACCGCTCCCGAAGCGCCCGAAGGCATTTCGGTCACCGACGGGCGGATGAACCTGCCTGCCGTGGCCGGCAATCCCGGCTCGGTCTATTTCACGATCACCAATGAGGGCAGCGAAGACCAGATGCTGCGCGCCGCCAGCGTGATCGGCGCCGACAGCGCGACATTCCACGAGACTGCCGAATGGAGCGGTCAGATGGACATGCAGGAACTGTTGCAGGTACCCGTCCCTGCCGGCGAGAGCGTCACCTTCGAGCAGGGCGGCAAGCATGTGATGGTGTTCGGCCTGCCCGAGGGTCTGGAAGCCGGTGAAGAGCTCGAAGTCACGCTCAGCTTCGTGCGCGGCGACAAGGTCAGCTTCCCGGTCACGCTGCTCGCGCCCGGCGAAGAATACGAAGCAGGCGAATAACACTGGACGCGCCAACGCAATCCTGCCCCGTCGGTGGCGAGCGGCCGCTGAGCGAAGGCGAGGTTGCGCTGGCGCGCTCCGTCTTCGGCGGTGCGATCTCCTATGAGAAGGTGATGATCCGGCGCCGTAAGTGGTTTCCCTTCCACCCCAGGAAGGTGACCATGGCGCCGCGCGGTCACCTGCACTTCCATCCACATGGACAGTCCTATTGTGAGGACTTTGCGACGGCCGCGCTCCACAGCCAGGCGCATTTCATCCATGAGATGACACATGTCTGGCAGACGCAGACGCGCGGGGACTGGTACCTCGTCCTCCACCGCCATCCCTGGTGCCGCTACGATTACAGCCTGAAGCCTGGCTGGCCGCTCACCCGCTATGGGATCGAACAGCAGGCGGAGATCGTCAAACACGCCTTCCTGCTGCGCAAGGGAGCCAAGATTCCCGGAGCCGCGCCATATGAAACCTATGCCGGCATTCTTCCCTTTGCTTCGTCCAGTTAAACCACCCCGCATATGACGAACACCGTATAGGCTCACTCAGGTCCTTGAAATGGGTGAACGATAGGGTAATCGCCGTGGTCGCAAGGTTGCCCTTATGCCGAGAGGAACGGCGGGCACTGAAATCAGGGGGTTTATCGATGAATACCGTATTCAAGATCGCGGCAATGGCCGCAATGACTGTTGCTGCCCATGCGATTCCGGCAGCGGCACAAGACACGGGCGGCACCCCCGCCTATGGCGAGATCGATCTAAGCTCGGGCTTCACGCCAGACCCGTACTCCGTCAACCTCCAGTCGGGCGGCAGCGTTGCCGCCAGCGAACTCGGCAGTTCGTGCAGCGGGTTTATCGCCAACAATCCTGATTTCCGATTGCGCTATTCGAGCGGCAGCCTGCCGCTGATCATCTCGGTCGCCTCCGATGCGGATACGACGCTGGTCATCAACGCCCCGGACGGGCGTTGGTATTGCAACGACGATGGTGGCGAAGGCCTGAACCCGTCACTGCGTTTCGAAAAACCCATGAGCGGTCGTTACGAGATTTGGGTTGGGACCTATTCCGATAGTTCCTTTGAAACCGCCACGCTGCAGATTTCCGAACTCGTCAGCGAATAGCCGCGACAGGGCACCCGCCGCTTAGGCGCGGTGTCCCCGCCGTTCGCCTTGGCCACAACCATCGCAGCCGGGACATTGCGTCCCGGCTGTTTCCCTACGGTCAGTCCGGCTTCTTCGCCACGCCGACCATGGCGGGGCGCAACAGGCGGTCCTTGATCATGTAGCCGCTCTGCATTTCCTGCACGATCGTGCCGGGTTCGGCATCATTGGTGGGAATTTCCATCATCGCCTGGTGCTGGTTGGGGTCGAGCGGCAGGCCCATGGCGGCGATGCGGCTAATGCCGTGCTGGCCGAAGACCTTGTCGAGCTCGCGCTGCGTCGCCTCGATACCGGCGACGAGGCCTTCCAGCTTGGAATGCTCGCGCATTTCTTCCGGCACGGCCTGCAATGCGCGGGCGAGATTGTCCGCCACGGAGAGGATATCGCGGGCAAAGCCGGTCGCGGCATAGGCGCGCGCATCGGCAACGTCCTTCTCCATCCGGCGGCGCACGTTCTGCGTTTCGGCGCGGGCATAGAGGACCTGCTGCTTGGCTTCTTCCAGCTCGCCGCGCAGCATAGCCAGCGCATCCTCGTCTTCTTCCGGGAAGCCTTCGCCCTCGGGATACCCTTCCCCTTCGAGAAACTCTTCGGGCACGCCTTCCAGTTCCTTTTCGACTTCGGGATCCTGCTTCCGGCCGTTTTCGCTATCGTTCTCGTTCATCGACTTTTCTGACTATCCAATTCTCTTGCCCAGTGACTGGGCGGTAAAATCCACCATGGGCACCACGCGCGCATAGTTGAGGCGCGTCGGCCCGATAACCCCCAAAACGCCGACCACCCTGCCCTCGCGGTCGCGATAGGGGGCGGCGATAACGGAGGAACCCGACAGGGCAAATAGGCGATTTTCCGCGCCGATAAAGATGCGCGTCGCCTCCGCCTCCTTCGCACTGTCGAGAAGATCGGCAATTGTCTGTTTGTTTTCAAGGTCATCGATCAGGGATCGAATACGCTCGATATCGCCCAGCGCGCTTTCGTCGAGCAGGTTGGCCTGCCCGCGCACGATCAGCACCTTGCGCCGCGCGGCATCCTCGCTCCAGGTCACGATGCCGCGTTCGACAAGGTCGCGGCTCGCATCGTCGAGCGCGCTCTGACCGCTGCGGATTTCGGTCTCGATCGCCCTCACCGCCTCCGGCAATGTGCGACCGGCAAGCCTTGCGGTCACGTAATTGCTCGCCTGCTGCAGCGCCCCGCTGGCGATCCCCGCCGGCAGGTCGAGCACGCGGTTTTCCACATGCCCGTCTTCACCCACCAGCACGACAAGCGCGCGCCCGGCATCGAGCGGGACGACATTCATCTGCGTCAGGCGCGGTTCGCGTTGCGGCACCATCACCATACCCGCCGCGCCGGACAGGTCGGAGAGGAGCGTGCTGGTATTCTCCAACGCTTCCTCGATCGGGCCGGGCCGCGCCAGCTGCGCCTCGATCGCAGCGCGTTCCTGCGCCGTGGGCTCCGCCACCTGCATCATGCCGTCAACGAAAAGGCGCAGGCCAGTCTCGGTCGGCATGCGCCCCGCGCTGGTATGCGGCGCGGCGAGCAGGCCCAATTGCTCGAGGTCGCTCAGCACCGAACGGATCGAGGCGGGCGAGAGGTTGAGGCCGCCGCGCGCGGCCAGGGTCTTCGATCCCACCGGCTGCCCGCTCGCCAGATAATCCTCCACCACCAGGCGGAAGACATCGCGCGCACGGGTCGTCAATTCAGTGATCGGTGGAGATGCCATGACATCGCCCTATCTAGGCGCTAGGGCCGCGCTGGCAATATCGAGTCCCATTATCGGAGAATTCCATGCGACCTTCCGGCCGCGCCGCAGACGAAATGCGCGCCATCACTATCGAAACCGGTTTCACCAAGCACGCCGAGGGCAGCTGCCTGATCAGCTTCGGCGATACGCGCGTGCTGTGCACCGCCAGCGTGGAAGAGCGCGTGCCGCCGTGGATGCGCGGCAAGGGTTCGGGCTGGGTCACCGGCGAATATTCGATGCTCCCGCGCGCAACCCACACCCGCGGCAGCCGTGAGGCGGCAAAGGGCAAGCAGAGCGGGCGCACGCAGGAAATCCAGCGCCTGATCGGCCGCAGCTTGCGCGCCGTGTGCGACCTCAACAAGCTCGGCGAGCGGCAGATCACCTTGGATTGCGACGTGCTCCAGGCCGATGGCGGCACGCGCACCGCCTCGATCTCCGGCGCTTGGGTGGCGCTGCGCATGGCGGTGAACAAGCTGATGGAGGCCGACGCGATCAAGCATGACCCCATCACCGCGAAGATCGCCGCCATTTCCTGCGGCATCTACCAGGGCAACCCGGTGCTCGATCTCGACTATGACGAGGACAGCTCTGCCGATGCCGATGCCAATTTCGTACTGATCGAAGGCGGCCAGATCGCCGAAGTGCAGGCGACGGCCGAAGGCGCGACTTATGACGAGGAAGGCCTGCTGCGCCTGCTGCGCCTCGCCAATATCGGTTGCGGACAGATCTTCACGGCTCAGGGCACCGCAGTGAAATGACCCGGAAAATCGGTTCGGGAAAGCTGGTGATCGCCACGCATAATGCGGGCAAGCTGAAGGAAATTTCGGCCTTGCTCGCGCCTTATGGGCTGGATTGCATCTCCGCCGGGTCGCTGGGCCTTCCCGAACCGCCCGAGACGGGCACGACCTTCGTCCAGAACGCGCTGATCAAGGCGCGCGCGGCGGCGGAGGCTTCGGGCCTCCCCGCCCTCGCCGATGATAGCGGGTTGTCGGTCGCCGCGCTCGATGGCCGCCCCGGCGTCTATACTGCCGACTGGGCGGAGACGCGTCATTTCGAAGGACCTCCCGGGCGCGACTGGTACATGGCCATGGGCAAGGTCGAAGGCATGTTGCAGGCCAAGGGCGCAGATGTGCCGCGCGATGCGTGGTTCTCCTGCGTCCTCGCGCTCGCCTGGCCCGATGGGGAGCATGCGGTCTATGAAGGCCGGGTGGACGGCACGCTGACATGGCCTCCGCGCGGGGAAATGGGCTTCGGCTACGACCCGGTCTTCGTTCCAGCCGGTCGCGAGCAGACCTTTGCCGAGATCGCTCCGGAGGAAAAGCACCGCATCAGCCACCGCGCCGATGCCTTTGCCAAGCTGGTGGCCGACCAGTTCGGCGTCTAGCTCAAAGCGGGGTACGACCGTACCAATTGCCCGCAGGCCAATAGCGGCAGACGACGAAATCATGCGCATCGTTGCGTGCCACCGCGCAGCCCAGTTGCTGCGTCTCGCGCCAGATCACCTGCGTATAATGGCCGACATCGCGCCAGCGTCCGGTGCGCGAGACATTGGGGAAGCTCCCGTTCATGAAATGGCGCTTTTCGGCGACAAATGTGCTGAAAATGGTGCGCGCGCTATAGAGCGCGGCGGTCCCCATCCAGAGGTTCTCGCCTTTGTCCCCACGCTCGTCGCGGCTGGCGTGCTGGAGGCGCCCCTGGCGAGCGAGGCGGCGTGCCCAAGCATGCGCTTCCTCGGCCAGCTCGTCACTCCAGGCGAGCGGCGGGACACCGGCATCGCGGCGTTCCTCATTATGCGCGGTCAGGAATTCGTGTTCGAAGGCGCTGGCAGGCTGGTCCTGCGCGCCCAGCGGCGCGGCAATGCCCAGCGCAGAAGCCGCCAGAGCGGCGCAAAGCTTGCGAACCCGTCCCATAAGCGCGAGATTGCAGAAGTTGTTTTAACGAAATCTGAAGCATGATGGCGCGCGCGCTCTACATCCACTGGCCCTTCTGCCTGAAGAAATGCCCCTATTGCGACTTCAACTCGCATGTGCGCGATGGCGTGGATGTGGCGCGCTGGCAGGCGGCGCTGGTCGCCGACATGCGGGCGGAGGCGGCGCTTGCGAGCGGCGAGAAGCTGAGCTCGATCTTCTTTGGCGGCGGAACGCCCTCGCTGATGCCCCCTGCCCTCGTCGAAGCGCTGCTGCGAGAGGCGGAGGCGCTGTGGGGATTTGCCGAGGGGATCGAGATCACGCTGGAGGGCAATCCCTCCTCGGTCGAGGCGCGGAATTACGCCGATCTGGCGAGTGCAGGCGTCAACCGCGCCTCGCTCGGCCTGCAGGCGCTCGACGATGCGAAGCTGCGATTCCTGGGGCGGCTACACAGTGCGGAAGAGGGGCTGAGAGCGCTCGAGACGGCACAGAACGTGTTTGAGCGGGTCTCATTCGACCTCATCTATGCCTTGCCCGGTCATACGCCGGAGGAATGGCGGGCGGAGCTATCGCGCGCGCTTGGTTTGGGCACGTCGCACCTCTCGCTTTACCAGCTGACCATCGAGCCGGGGACCAAGTTTGCCACCATGGTGCGGCAGGGCGATTTCGCGCCGCTCGACGACGATGCGGCTGCGGACCTCTATTCGCTGACGCAGGAGCTGACTTCGGCGGCGGGGCTGCCCGCCTACGAGATCAGCAACCATGCGCGACACGGCGAGGAAAGCCGCCACAACCTCACCTATTGGCGATACCAGGACTATGTCGGCATAGGCCCCGGCGCGCATGGGCGTCGTAGCGGAATGGCGACGCAGCGGCATCGCAAGCCGGAGAACTGGCTCTCGGCGGTCGAAGAGCGCGGATCGGGCTGCCAGCATGAGCTTGCCATTCCTGTACCCGAGCAGGCCTCCGAAGCGCTGCTGATGGGGCTGCGGCTGGCCGAGGGGCTGGACATCGCCGCCCTCGCCCGCCGTTTCGCTCTTCCCGAAGAACAGCTGGTCGATTTCGCCGAACTGGAGCAGCTTGCGTCCTACGGCCTCGTCACCCGCGAAGCCTCGCATATCACCGTCACCCCCGCCGGAATGCCGTTGCTCGATGCCATCCTGCCGCGCGTGGTGGCGGACGGGCTGGTTGCCGCATGAGCAAGCCTGATTTGCTCGAGGCCTGGGGCGACCACCTGACCAATGCCCGCCGCCGATCGCCGCATACGGTGCGCGCCTATCTCGGCGCGGCGACGCGGCTGCTCGACCAGACGGGGGCGGAAAGCTGGGCGGATGTGGCGCGACTGGAAGCGGGCGCGCTGCGGCTGCAGATGGCGCGGCGGCGCTCCGAAGGGCTCGGCAATGTCTCTGCCGCGCGCGAACTCTCCGCACTCAAGGGCTTCCTCGCCTTCGCCCGCGAGCAATTGGGCGAGGACGACGCCGCCGCCCCGCGCCTGCGCGGCCCGCGCGTGAAGAAGGGCCTGCCGCGCCCCGTAACGCCGGACGATGCGACCAACATGGCCGACCTGGTGGAAGGCCTCGCCAGCGATCACTGGATCGGCGCGCGCGACCGGGCGGTGCTGCTGCTGATGTATGGCGCGGGCCTGCGCATTGCCGAGGCGCTCTCGCTGACAGGCGCGGATGTGCCGCTGGGCGAAGTGCTGACGGTCACCGGCAAGGGCGGCAAGCAGCGCGTCGTCCCGCTCATCCCGATCGTGCGCGAGGCGGTGGGCGAATATGCCAAGCTCTGCCCTTGGCCGATCACCCCCACTGGCCCGCTGTTCAAGGGCGCCAAGGGCGGCGCGCTGGGGCAGGGCATGGTGCAAAAGGCGATGGCCAAGGCGCGGAAGGCGCTGGGCCTGCCCGCCAGCGCCACGCCGCATGCGCTGCGCCATTCCTTCGCCACGCACCTCCTTGGCGCGGGCGCCGATCTGCGAACGCTGCAGGAACTGCTCGGCCATGCCAGCCTCGGCTCGACGCAGATCTATACGAAGGTCGATGCGGCCACGCTGCTGGAAACCTATCGCGGCGCCCATCCGCGCGAGAAGGACTAGTCCTCGCTCGGCTCCCGCGGGTGCCATGTCAGCACACGGTAGAGATAGCCTACCGCTCCCAGCACGACGAAACCGATGATCAGCCAGCCGATGATGTGCTCGGATTCGGCGAGATAGCCCGCCAGCCATTCCCCGCCCTTGATCAGCCCGGCATTCCAGATCAGCGATCCGGCGAAGGTGAAGAAGAGGAACTTCACCTTGGGCATATGTGTCAGGCCCGCCGGCAGCGAGATGATCGTACGCAGGAAGGGCGAGAAACGCAGGAAGAAGATTACCCAGTGGCCGTGCCTGGCGAAAAAGACCTGCGCCCTGACCAGCTGCTCCCAGTCCACGGTCAGCCAGCGGCCCCAGCGATCGATAAAGGGCTCAAGCCGCTCGAACCCCCATTTGTCGCCGATCCAGTACCAGAAATAATTGCCAACGACAGTCCCGGCAGTGCCGATCAGCAGCAGCGGCCAGAACTGCATCTCGCCGCGCTCCACCAGCAGGCCGCCAATGCCCATGATCACTTCGCTGGGCACGGGCGGGACGACATTTTCCAGCACCATCAGCAGGAAGATGCCGACGTAGCCGCCCTGGCGGATCGCCTCGATGATCAACTGTTCCATGAAAGCCTAACGCATGGCGCCGGCGGAGGGTTCACCGGATTTTCCACAATAGCTCAACTTAACTTGAGCTCGCCACCATGGCGGCGTGCCGACGCTCCAAAGCATCCCAGATCCGGCCCGGCGTATCGGTGCCGTTGAACTGGTCGATCGCGACGATGCCGGTGGGGCTGGTGACGTTGATTTCGGTGAGCCATTTGCCGCCGATCACGTCGATTCCCACGAAGACGAGGCCGCGCCGCTTCAAATCCGGGCCCATGGCGGCACAGATCGCCTCTTCCTCCGGCGTCAGCTCCGCCGCTTCGGCATAGCCGCCCTGCGCAAGGTTGGAGCGGAACTCCCCTTCCCCCGGCTTGCGGTTGATCGCACCGGCAAACTCGCCATCGACCAGCACGATGCGCTTGTCGCCCCGTTCAACCTCGGGAAGGAAAGGCTGGACCATATGCGGTTCGGGCCAGGTCCAGTTGAACACTTCGAACAGGGCGGAGGTGTTGGTGCCCTGCTCATCGATCTTGAAGATCGCCTTGCCGCCATTGCCATGCAGCGGCTTCACCACCACCGAGCCATGCTTGGCCTGGAACTCGCGCACATCTTCCAGATGGCGCGCCACCAGCGTCGGCGGCATGAATTGCGCGTAATCGAGGACGTACATCTTCTCCGGCGCGTTCACGACTTCACGCGGATCGTTGGAGACGAGTGTGGTGCCCTTCAGCCGGTCGAGCAGCAACGCCGTGCTGATATAGCCGAGGTGGAAGGGCGGATCCTGCCGCATCAGCACCACGTCGATATCCGTGGCGAGGTCGATCTTGCGCAGCTCCCCCTTGGTGAAGTGATCGCCGACGACGCGCTGCACGGTGACGGGCGAGGCCCAGGCGGTGATACGCCCATCCTCATAAGCGATGGTCGACACATCATAATGCCAAACCTTGTGCCCGCGCGCCTGCGCCGACAGCATCAGCGCGAAGCTGGAATCGCCTGCGATATTGATGGTCTCGATCGGGTCCATCTGGACGGCGACGCGTAGGGACATAAGAATTCTCCGCTCATCCTGAGCTTGTCGAAGGGTCAGGGCTGCCAGGCATTGGTGATGTGGCGAGGGAATGTGCGCGGCGCAAGGAGGATCACGTCAACGCTGATATCCTCCCCCTCGCGCGCATATTGGTGCGCCACCGCTTCGGCCGCTGCGGCCACGCGGCGCAGGCGGTAGGCGTCGATCGCATGGTCGAGGTCCTCCGCCTTGCTGCGCCACTTCACCTCCACAAAGGCGACGAGGCCGCCGCGTTTGGCCACGATATCGATTTCTCCCACCGGGGTTTTCACGCGCGTATCGATGATGTGCCAGCCTTTCAGCCGCAACCACGCAGCAGCGCGCGCTTCGCCCTGCCGCCCGCGTTTTTCCGCCTTCTGGCGCTTCACTGGCCCTTCAGCTCCATCGCGCGGGTATAGAGCATGCGGCGTTCCAGCCCGGTGATCTTGGCCACTTGCGAGGCGGCCTGGCTGGGCTTGGCGGTCTCCATCGCATCCATCAGCAAGGTATCGATATCGAACTTGCCCGGATGGGGCTCGACCGGCGGGCCGACCAGCAGCACGATCTCCCCCTTGGGCGGATGGTCGGTGTAATGCGCGACCAGATCATGGGCGCTGCCGCTGCGGCATTCCTCATGCAGCTTGGTCAATTCGCGCGCGACGGCGATCTCGCGTCCGGGCAGCTGCTCGCCAATGGCGGTGAGCGACTTGGTGAGGCGCGGCGCGGTCTCGAAGAAGATAAGCGTGCTGCGGATCGGCGCGAGTTCAGCCAACAGGTCCGCCCGCGCCTTCTCCTTTACCGGCAGGAATCCTCCGAACAGGAAGCGGTCATTGGGCATGCCCGACATGGCAAGGGCGAGGAGCGGCGCGCTCGCCCCGGGCAAGGCGGTGACGGGAATTCCCGCCGCGCGTGCTTCGCGGACGAGGCGGTATCCCGGATCGGACACCAGCGGCATGCCGGCATCGCTCACCAGTGCAATCGCCTGATCCTGCATCGCGGCCAGCAAACGCTCGCGATCGGCTTCGGAAGCATGGTCGTCATAGCGCCACAGCTTGTTGGATATACCCAGCAGCTTCAGCAGCTTGCCGGTCACCCTTGTATCCTCGCAGGCGATCGCGTCACATCGCTCCAGCACCTCCTTTGCCCGCAAAGTCATATCCCCGAGATTGCCAATCGGGGTCGCCACTATATAGAGGCCGGGATCAAGTCTTTCGGTATGGGGCGCCTGTGTCACGGCCCCCTCATGAACCAGATTGAGTGGAGGCAGCAAGCATGTTCGGCAATTGGAAGCGCGGACTGGCCATTGTGCTGGGAAGCATGGCGCTGGCGGCGTGCCAGGTCATCCCCGGCGGCGAAGGCGGTCCGGTCACCGGCCCTGTTACGGGACCGGTCGAAGTGCCGGACGATACGGTATTGCCGCAGGATGCCGGCCGCCACCGCATTGCGCTGCTCGTGCCGCTGAGCGGGGCGAACGGACAGGTCGGCCAGTCGATCGCCAACGCCACCACCATGGCGCTGCTCGATACCAATGCGGAGAATATCCGCATCACGACCTATGACACGTCCAATGGCGCGGGCACTGCTGCCTCGCGCGCGGTGCAGGATGGCAATGCGCTGATCCTTGGCCCCCTGATCCGCGAGGATGTTTCTGCCGTGCTGGCACAGGCGCGCCCGGCGGATGTGCCGCTGATCACCTTTTCCAACGATACGGGCGTTGCCGCGCGAGACGTCTTCGTGATGGGCCACGTGCCCGAACAGTCGATCGAGCGGACCGTGCGCTTCGCCATCGATCAGGGTGCGCGCCGCTTTGCGGTGCTGGTGCCCAATGGCGAATACGGCCAGCGCGCCGCCGCCGCACTGCAACGCGCGGTGGACGCCAATGGCGCGACGCTTGTCGATGCGGAGACCTATGACCGGGGCAATACCTCCATCGTCAGCGCCGCCACCCGGCTGAACGGGCGCGGCGGGTTCGATACTGTGCTGATCGCCGATGGCGCGCGCCTTGCAGCCATGGCCGCAGGCGAGTTGAAGGAAGCGGGCGAGGCCCTGCCCTCCATCATCGGCCCCGAATTGTGGAGCGGCGAGACGACGCTCACCCGCGCGGACGCAATGGAAGGCGCGTGGTTCTCCGCCGTTTCGGATGGACGCTATCGCCAGTTCGCCAATTCCTATGAATCGCGTTTCGGCGCGCAGCCCTATCGCATCGCCACGCTCGGCTATGACGCGGTGCTGCTGACGCTGCGTATCGCGCGCAACTGGGATCCGGGCGAGGATTTCCCGATCCGCCAGCTTGCGGATGAAGGCGGTTTCCTCGGCCTAGACGGCGCATTCCGCTTCCGCAGCGATGGCGTGGGCGAGCGGGCCTTCGAGGTGCGCGAAGTGGGCGATGGCGACGTACGCGTGGTCGATGCCGCGCCCTCGCAGTTCTGACGCGCTTCCCAGACAGTCGATAAGTTCGCCCTGCCTGCTTGTATCCGCGGATTCCGCGGGCCTATAGCTGGTATATGAGCGACGACCTGTTCGAAAACGCCTCCGCCACCAGCGGCGATTATGATTCCTCCTCGATCGAGGTGCTGGAGGGGCTCGAGCCCGTCCGCCGCCGCCCCGGCATGTATATCGGCGGCACAGATGACCGCGCGCTGCACCACCTCGCCGCCGAAGTGCTCGACAATGCGATGGACGAGGCGGTCGCCGGCCATGCCAACCGCATCGAAATGGTGCTGGAGGAAGAACCTGGAACTCCTGGGCGCCTGACCATCACCGATAATGGCCGCGGCATCCCGGTGGACGAGCATCCCAAGTTCCCCGGCAAGTCCACGCTCGAAGTGATCCTCACCACGTTGCATTCGGGCGGCAAGTTCTCCGGCAAGGCCTATGCCACCAGCGGCGGCCTGCACGGCGTGGGCGTTTCCGTTGTAAACGCGCTTTCCAGCGACACACGCGTGGAAGTGGCGCGCAATAAGGAAGTGTTCGCGCAGAGTTTCTCGCGTGGGCTGCCGCAGGGCGGGATCGAGAAGGTTGGCACCACGCCCAATCGGCGCGGCACCAGCGTGACCTTCGTGCCCGATACGGAGATTTTCGGCGACCGGCAGTTCAAACCCGCACGGCTGTTCAAGCTCGCCCGCTCCAAGGCCTATCTTTTCGCCGGCGTCGAGATTCGCTGGAAATGCGCGCCCTCGCTCGCGTCGGACGATGTGCCGCAGGAAGCGACCTTCCAGTTTCCCGGCGGACTTGCCGATCACCTGAAGGAAGAGGTCGGCACGCGCGAATGCGTCACCACCGACTTCTTCGCCGGTAGCCAGGATTTCCCGGAGGCGGACGGCCAGCAGCAGGGCCGCGTCGAATGGGCAGTCGCCTGGCCGTTATGGTCGGACGGCTCGACCAGCTGGTATTGCAACACCGTGCCCACACCCGATGGCGGCACGCATGAGCAGGGCCTGCGCGCCGCGCTCACCAAGGGATTGCGCGCTTTCGGTGACCTCACCGGGCAGAAGAAGGCGAACCAGATCACTGCGGACGACGTGATGACGGGGTCGGAGATCATGCTCTCCGTCTTCATCCGCGATCCGCAATTCCAGAGCCAGACCAAGGACCGGCTGACCAGCCCCGAAGCCGCGCGCCTCGTCGAAAACGCCGTGCGCGACCATTTCGACCATTTCCTTGCCGACAATATGGACCGCGGCCGCGCGCTGCTGGGCGCGGTGATGGAACGCATGGACGAGCGGCTGAAGCGCAAGGCCGAGCGCGAGGTGAAGCGCAAGACCGCCACCAATGCCAAGAAGCTGCGCCTGCCCGGCAAGCTGACCGATTGCAGCGGCGAGACCGACGCCGAGACCGAAATCTTCATCGTCGAAGGCGATTCCGCAGGCGGCAGCGCCAAGCAGGCGCGCGACCGCAAGACGCAGGCGATCCTGCCCATTCGCGGCAAGATCCTGAACGTCGCATCGGCCAGCGCCGACAAGATCCGCGCCAATAGCGAAATCGCCGATCTCGGCCTCGCGCTCGGCTGCGGCACGCGCAAGGATTGCGATCCGGAAAACCTCCGCTACGACCGCGTCGTGATCATGACCGATGCAGACGTGGACGGCGCGCATATCGCCACGCTGCTGATGACCTTCTTCTTCCAGGAAATGCCCGAGCTGGTGCGCAAGGGGCATCTCTACCTCGCGCAGCCGCCGCTCTACCGCCTCACCGCCGGCAAGGAGAGCCGCTACGCCCGCGACGACGCGCATCGGGCCGAGCTGGAGGAAACGGTGTTCAAGGGCAAGAAGGTCGAAGTCAGCCGCTTCAAGGGCCTTGGCGAAATGAACCCGCAGCAATTGCGCGAGACCACGATGAGCCCGGCCACACGCAGCCTCATCCGCATCACCCTCCCCGCCGAGCACGAACAGCGTTTCGCGGTGAAGGAACTGGTCGACCAGTTGATGGGCCGCAATCCCGAACACCGGTTCAATTTCATCCAGAACCGGGCGGGCGAACTCGACCGCGACCTGATCGACGCGTGATTTCTCGCGTGGCGCGGTGACACATGCCGCGCCTGGGAGACTACCGGGTCACAAGCCTCTCAGCTTGACCTATTTAGCCAAATGGCTAAATAACATCGCTCCCGATGGAGGAATGCCCATGCGCCGCCTTGTCCTGTACGCCCTCGCCCTGTTCGCCATCCTGAGCACACCAGCCACAGCACAGGACAGCGGGACGATCGAGCAGCGCGCACAGGATGTGGTTGCGGTATTGCAGGGCGAAGCAGCTTTCGAGGAGGTCTTCGCCCCCGCCTTCGTTGCTGCCGTTCCCGAGGCGCAGTTCCTCGCCGTCAAGGGCCAGCTCGAAGCCCAGCTCGGCCCGCTAGTCGGCCTCGAAAGCGTGGAGCCGGCCGGCGCACCCGGCGCAGCCACTATCGCCATCCGTTTCGAGAATTCCATCGCCAGCGGGCCGATGCAGCTCGCGGCCGAAGAGCCGTGGAAGATCGCCGGACTGCTGCTCAACAGCTTCGTTCCCGTGGGCGAAGAGGAGCTGTCGGCGCTTGAGCAATTGCAGGCCCTGCCCGGCACCACCAACCTGCTCTTCGCGAAGCTGGACGGATCGGAAGTGCTGGCGAGCCACAATGCCGACATGCCGCTCGGCATCGGTTCCACCTTCAAGCTCTACGTTCTCTCGGCCCTCGCTCGCTCCATCGCCAATGGCGAGCGCGACTGGGACGATGTCGTGCCTCTCACAGAGCGCAGCTTTCCCAGCGGGCAATTGCAGAATTGGCCGGAAGGCTCCCCGCTGACGCTGCATTCGCTGGCGACGCTGATGATCTCGATCAGCGACAATACCGCCACGGACCAGCTGATCGTGGAACTTGGCCGCGAGGCGGTGGAAGCGGAGGTCATCGCATCGGGCCATGCGGACCCCGAAGCGACTTTCCCCTTCCTCACCACGCGCGAGACCTTTCTGCTCAAGCTGACTGAGGATGAAGCAGCGCGCGCCTATATCGATGCGCCGCTGGATGTTCGGCGTGTCTCGCTGGACGGGCTCCGGGATCGCGAACTCGACCTCAACGATGCCAGCCGCGTCTTTGCCAATGGGCCGCGCCTGCTGGAGATCGAATGGTTTGCCAGCCCGGCCGACATTGCCGGTATCTTCACACGGCTGGCGGAAGACCCGGTCGCGCGCGAGATCATGGCTGTGAACACGGGGATCGGGACCGAGCCCTTCGCTGATTGGGACTATGCCGGCTACAAGGGCGGGTCCGAACCCGGCGTACTCAATTTCAGCTGGCTGCTACGCGACGATGCGGGCGCCTATTGGGTGCTGACCATGGGATGGAACGACCCGCAAGCTCCGGTGTCGGACCTGCGCTTCATCTCCATCGCACGCGGATTGCTGGCAGAGGCTGCCGAGAACTGAGGCCTGATCAAACCAGGTAGGAAATCTCGAAATCGCCCCAGCGGCGGCCGTTGATCACGATCGGCACGCTGGCAAGGCGCACCACCTTATAGTCCTCACCGCCGCACTCGTGGCGATAAACCCCCATCGAATAGGGAGCGTCGTTGCTCTTGATGCGCCGGTCGATGGCATGGAAGATAATCCGGCCGTTGCGGCAATATTGCAGGTCGTGGTCGTAATCGCCGGTCGGCTTGCGCGAGCTATCGGCATGGTGCGTGGGCAGGAAGCCGTTGCGGTCGTCGCAGACGCAGGCGACGATGCGCGGATCGGATGCCTTCACCCGGTCCATGATCGGCCGCCAGTTGTCATCGGCCCAGTCGCTCATGCGCGAGCGGTAGAGCGGCGGGTTGGTACCGGGGACTTCGACATAGTTTTCGTCGAACAGGTCATCCACGCTGATGGAGCCATCGGCGATCGCATCTTCTGCAACCTGTACCACCTCGCGGCAGGCTTCCGTCGTGCGTTCGACCATGACGTTGTCATCGGGAGACAAGCCTGCGTGGACGATCTTGTCGAACATCAGGCTGCCCATTTCCTCGACATTGGCCATGCGGCGAACTGCCAAAGCAAGCTTTTCTTCGGTTTGCTGGGTCGCCCCTTCGAATGCTTCGAGCACGTCGCCGACGCGGCCGACATGCCCGGCCATGGTGGCGCTGACGCGGGCGATCTGGTCGTTCTGGTTGTCGACCTCCTGCACCATCTCCACCACATCGGTGATCGTTCCCTCGATCTTGCCGATCGAACTCTTGGCGCGCTCGCTGATTTCGGTGCCGGAGGTAATCTCGTCGATCACCATATTGGCGTTGGTCTCCAGCGCATTCATCGTGCGGGTGATCTCGTCCGCGGCCTTTTGCGCCTGCGTTGCCAGTTCCTTCACCTCGGTCGCCACCACGGCGAAGGGGCGCCCCGCCTCACCGGCGCGCATCGCTTCGATATTGGCGTTGAGGGCGAGGATGTTGGTGACCTGCGCGATCTCGTCGATATCGATGGAGGACTTGCGCACCTGGGTGATCGCGGCGCCGAAATCGGTCACCTGGCGGCCGAGTTTCTCGACCACTTCCACCAGATTGGCGATGTCGGCCAGCGAGCCTTCGATCATGGCGGTGCTGCGATTGAGCTGTTCGATCGCCTTGCCCGAGAGCAGGCGCGATTCCTCGCAGGCATCGCCAACATTGGCCTGGTCCTGCTCCATCTCCGCAACAGTGCCCTTCAGGGACTGATGCTCCGCGCGCAGTTTTGTCGATGTCTCAATAACTTGCTCAAGGATGCCCGAAACGTCCGAACACCCCACCGTGACCTCACCGCAGGTCACCGGAAGGGAATCGAGCGCACGCGCGCTCTTCTGATCGACAGCTTCCATCTTCATCAGCCACCACCTTACCCAGTCTGACGCAGGCAGGAGCTAACAGTTTAGGGTAAACTGCGTATTAAGACGGAAAGCTTCCGTGACGAGTCCTAGAACTCGCGCGGAACGTTGGCGAACACCCGCTGCACATTGGGCCGTTCGCTGATCTGCTCTATCCAGCGCAGCAAGTGCGGCGTGTCTTCCTTGTTCACCAGGTCGCTGAAGCCGAACTGCATCCCGTTGGCGATGGAGAAATTGCAGATATCGGCCAGCGAATAGACGCCGCCAGCCAGCCACTCATTGTCGGCCAGGTGATCGTCCAGCTTGCGCACCGACACGCCGATCTTGCGCATTTCCTCGTCGAGCAGGTCCTGCGGGAAACCCTCGCGCGCACGGCGCCATTTCACCTGCTGTTCGGGGATCGGCACGCGGGTGACCATCTCCTCGAATTCCTCGTCCGAAAGGCCCTTCACCATCTTGCTGACATGGTTGTGCCAGCCGATGGTGGAGACGCACCAGCAGAAATATTCGTCCACCCACTTGGTCCAGATGCGCATCTGCGCCACGTCAAAGGGATCGGCGGGGCGCAGCTTCACCTCGGTCGGGTGCGCATCTTCGAGATATTCGCAGATCACCGTGCTTTCGGTGACGATTCGGCCATTATCGTCGAGCGCCGGGACCTGCCCGCGCGGATTGACCTTCTTGTACCACTCGGCGTGATGCTCGAACTTGGCAGGATTGAGCAGCTTGTGCTCGAATTCCAGCTCCTTTTCATAGAGTGCCAGCATGGGTTTCAGCGAGTTGGCACCGGGGCCGAAGCTGTAATATTTGAGCATTGTCTCTCCCTGTGATGCCCGGTTTGTCTCAGTAAAGCAGTATGTCCGCCACGTCTCGGCGCCATTGCGCTTCGTCAATCGCGGCGATGCTTTCCAGATCCCCGGCTTCTCCAGCCGGATCGTCCACCCATTCGCGCAAGGCCGGGCCGCCATTGATCACATCGATGGCGAGCACGTCCTCGGTATATTCGTATTTGAAATCCTTGCCGCGCCAGATCGGATAATCGGGCCAGAGCGAGCGGATCGCCTTGAAGGCCAGCGCCTGCAGCCGCCACGGGCGGAAGGCTTCGTGATCGTAGAACGATCCTTCGGCATGGATCATCAGCGCATTGCAAAGCTTGCCCTGGTGCTTGTGGAAGGTTGGCTCGAACCAGCAATCGCGCAAGGCGCAACCGGCCAGCCATTCAGGCGCGAGGCGCTGCATCTCGGCATGCACGGCCTTGGCGTCCACATCGGGCGCGCCGAACAGAACTTCGAGCGGGCGAGTGGTGCCCCTCCCCTCGCTCAGTGTCGCGCCTTCGATCATCACCGTCCCGGCATAGGCGCGCGCCATGTTGAGGCTGGCGGCATTGGGGCTCGGGTTGATCCAGATGCGGTCCTCCGGCCAGCCGAAGCCGCCCATATGAGACTTGGGCCCAGCCTCGGGCAGCCAGTCATGCATGGTGACCACGCGGTAATCGACGTCGAGCCCACAATGGCGGATGAACCACTGGCCCATCTCGCCCATGGTAAGCCCGTGGCGCATCGGCATGGGTGCCGCGCCGACGAAGCTTTCATGCCCCGGCACCAGCAAAGTGCCTTCCACCGGGCGGCCGGCGGGATTGGGCCGGTCGAGCACCCACACGCTCTTGCCGTGCTTCGCCGCTTCTTCCAGCAGATAGAGTAGCGTGGTGACGAAGGTGTAGATGCGGCAGCCGAGATCCTGCAGGTCGAACAGGAAGACGTCGGCGGACGACATCATCTGTCCGGTCGGCCGCCTCACTTCGCCATAGAGCGAGAAGACGGGGATGCCGTATTGCGGATCCACCTCGTCCGGCGTCTCCACCATATTGTCCTGCTTGTCGCCCTTCAGCCCGTGCTGCGGGCCGAAGGCTGAGGTGACGTTGATCCCCGCCGCTACCAGCGCATCGAGCGAATGGGTCAGGTCAGCGGTCACCGAAGCCGGATGCGCCACCAGCGCCACGCGCCGGCCTTCCAGTTCCGCCTGCAATTCCCGTTCCGCCAGCAGGCGGTCTATCCCGAATTTCATGGCACTTCGGGTGCAGCAAGCGTTGCGGCAAAGCAAGCCGGATCGTGGAAATCAGGCTTGTCGGGAGAGCCATGCGTCAGCGCCCAATAGGACTTGCGGCCGGTTTCCTCCTCCACAACCGCAGTCAGCGAGAGCCCGGCGGGCATTTCCGGCAAGTCCGCCAGCGGCACGGCAACATCGAGGATGAACAGGTTGCGGCCCTTGCGCGGCGTAATCACCGGGTCGTGACTCATACTGCGATCAGCCATCCCCTCGCGCCAGCCGGTGAAGTTGTAGGCGGCCCACGCCTCCGATGGGCTGAAGTTATATTCGACATATCGCGCACTGTGCATCGGCTGCACAAACACTTCGCAGCAAGTCGTATTCCACAGGCGATCTCCCCGGGAACGGCCCGCAAAATGCGGCAAGACGACCTGCCCCGCCCCATCCACGCGCCAGCGCAATTGCAGCCAGGACCCCACGATTCCCCACTTAACCTCCACCGAAGAGACCTGCAGCGGCGGAAAAGCCGGATGGGCCTGCAGCTGATACGTTTGCATGTCGCTCCCCACGTGCTACGCGCCCGCCCGCCTATAGAACGAGTATGTCATGAGCGAATTCAGTTCCGATCTTCTCAACCTGCTCAGCGAGCGGGGGTATATCCACCAGGTTACCGATGCCGGCGCGCTGGACGCGTTGGCCGCGAAGGAGATTGTCCCGGGCTATATCGGCTTCGATGCCACCGCGCCAAGCCTGCATGTCGGCAGCCTGGTGCAGATCATGATGCTGCGCCGGATGCAGCAGACCGGGCACAAGCCGATCGCGCTGATGGGCGGCGGCACGACCAAGGTGGGCGATCCTTCGGGCAAGGATGAGAGCCGCAAGATGCTCACTCCGCAAGTGATCGACGACAACATCGCCTCGATCCGCACCGTCTTCGAAAAACTGCTCAGCTTTGGCGACGGTCCCACCGACGCCGTGATGGTCAATAATGACGATTGGCTGTCCGAGCTCGGTTATATCGACCTCCTGCGCGATGTCGGTCCGCATTTCACCATCAACCGCATGCTCACTTTCGATTCGGTCAAATTGCGGCTTGAACGTGAACAACCGCTTACCTTCCTCGAATTCAACTACATGATATTGCAGGCTTATGACTTCCGCGAGCTGTCGCAGCGCATGGGCTGCCGGTTGCAGATGGGCGGGTCCGATCAATGGGGCAATATCGTCAACGGGATCGAGCTGACGCGCCGGATGGACGGCAAGGAAGTCTTCGGCCTCACCACCCCCCTGCTGACCACGGCTGACGGCGCCAAGATGGGCAAGACCGCTGCCGGCGCGGTGTGGCTGAACGAGGCGCAGCTGCCCGCCTATGATTTCTGGCAGTACTGGCGCAACACGGATGACCGGGACGTGGGCCGCTTCCTCAAGCTTTTCACCGACCTGCCGCTGGATGAAATCGCGCGACTCGAGAAGCTCGAAGGCGCGGAAATCAACGCCGCGAAGACCATCCTCGCCAACGAGGTAACCAAGCTGGTGCGCGGCAGGGAAGCAGCGAAGACCGCCGAAGCCACCGCAGCGCAAACTTTCGCCGGCGACGGCCTGGGTGCGGACCTGCCCGTGCTGGAGGTTCCGTCCGAGGGGATTCGCGCCGGCGCAGCCTGCACGGCACTCGGTTTCACCGCCTCGAACGGCGAGGCGAAGCGCAAGATTGCCGAAGGTGCGGTGAAGATCGACGGCGAGACCGTCACCGATCCCGGAGTGCTGATTCTGGTCGAAGCCGGAAGCGAGCGCAAACTCAGCCTCGGGAAGAAAAAACACGCAATCCTGCGAATGGGATAAGGCTCTTTACCCTTTATCCAGCATTTCCTGCGATCTGGGTTGTCCGACAATCGATAACGGAGGATCGCGAAACATGGGTAACGGAGCACAGCTTTCCGTCACCGATATGCGGCGCTCGACGCGCCACCCGGTGGACTACCCTGTGATCGCCGAACATCGCGTTTCGGGCGACCTGAAACTCCATATCTGCAATATTTCCGCCCATGGCTTCATGGGCGATGAAAGCCCTGCCGTGGCGCGTGGCGATCGCCTGATCATCCGCTTGCCCGTCGTCGGCCGGATCGAGGCATATTGCATCTGGACCACAGAGGATCGTGCCGGCTTCCAGTTCGAGCGCATCATCCGTGTGGACGATTTCATGAGCATGATCCGCGAATTGCAGCCGAACCCGGCCCTTCGCCGCCGCGGCTGAGGAAGCTCGGTTCGGCTTTGCGGCCACCAACAACTGATTTCTTGGCAAAGCGACCCCGCGCTGTCATGGCGCGCGGGTGAATACGCCCAAGTCACCCTTCAGCATCGCCAATTTCCGCGCCTTCTGGGTCGCGCGGCTCTGCGCTACGCTGGCGCAATATGCGATGCTGCTGATCATCGGATGGCAGACCTATAATATCGCCCGCGATGGCGGGATGAGCGTGGGCGGCGCTTCGGGCCAGCTGGCCATCATCGGCCTGCTGCAATTCGCCCCGCTCTTCTTCCTCACGCCCTTTTCGGGCCTTGCTGCCGACCGGCTTAATCGCCGCAAGCTGGCGCAGGCGACCACGCTGCTGCAGCTAGCCTGCGCGGCGGTGCTGGGATGGCTGACCTGGAGCGATTCGATTACCCTTCCCGCCATGTACGGCGTCGCTGTGGTGCTCGGCATTGCGCGCGCTTTCTCGGGGCCTGCCCTTGGTGCGCTGGCGCCCAACCTCGTGCCCGCAGCGATCCTGCCCAACGCCATCGCGCTGTCCTCCATCGCCTGGCAGGCGGGGATGATCGTGGGACCGGCGGTGGGCGGCTATTTCTACGATATCCTGCCCTACCTTCCCTACGCCGTATCCTCCGGCCTCTTCGCCATTTCGATCGTCGCGCTGGGCTTTGTCGGCAAGGTCCCCCGCTCGCCGATCAACGGGGCCAAGGACCCGATCGGCCAGATGAAGGAGGGGCTGGTCTATGTCTGGCAGAACAAGATGGTGCTGGGCTCGATCACGCTGGACCTCTTCGCCGTCTTCCTCGCCGGGGCGACCGCGCTCTTCCCCGTCTATGCGCGCGACATCTTGCAGGTTGGCTCCACCGGCCTCTCGCAGCTGGCCATGGCCCCTGCCATCGGCGCGGCGCTGACGGCGCTGTGGTTCTCCTTCAATCCGTTGAAGACCAATGTCGGCCCCAAGATGCTGTGGGCCGTGGCGATCTTCGGCGTGGCGACGGTGATTTTCGGCCTCTCGACCTGGATGCCGCTGAGCCTTGCCATGCTGTTCATCGTCGGCTGCGCGGACATGTTCAGCGTCTATATCCGCCAGTCGCTAATCCAGCTGCACACGCCGGACGACAAGCGCGGCCGTGTTTCCTCGGTCAGCCAGATGACGATTTCGGCGAGCAATGAATTCGGCGATTTCTTCTCCGGCAGCCTCGCCTACCTCCTCGGCCCGGTGGTGGCCGTGGTGGCGGGCGGCATCGGCGCAGTGGTGACGGTGGCTGCCTGGTCGCAGGTCTTTCCCGTTCTCAGGACAACCAAGACCTTCGATCCGCCCGATCATCTGCTAAAAGACGACGAGAAGAGAGAATCCGAGGGAGCCTGACATGAAGTTCGACAATGTCCTGCAATCGATCGGCAATACGCCGCACATCCGCCTCGCCAAGCTGTTCCCCGACCATGAGGTGTGGGTGAAGAGCGAGCGGAGCAATCCCGGCGGATCGATCAAGGACCGCATCGCGCTCGCCATGGTCGAGGATGCGGAGAAGTCCGGCGCGCTGAAGCCCGGCGGCACGATCGTGGAACCGACCAGCGGCAATACCGGCATCGGCCTCGCCATGGTGGCGGCGGTCAAGGGCTACAAGCTGGTCCTCGTCATGCCCGAAAGCATGAGTATCGAACGCCGCCGCCTGATGCTCGCCTATGGGGCCAGCTTCGACCTGACGCCGAAGGAAAAGGGCATGAAGGGCGCGCTCGAACGCGCGGCCGAGCTGGTCGAATCGATCGATGGCGCCTGGATGCCGCAGCAGTTCGAGAACCCGGCCAATGTCGCCGTCCATGCGCGCACCACCGCGCAGGAAATCCTGGCCGATTTCAAGGATGCGCCACCTGCCGTCCTGATCACCGGCGTAGGCACCGGCGGCCACCTGACCGGCTGCGCGGAGGTGCTCAAGGAAAGCTGGCCGGAGATGAAGGCCTTTGCGGTGGAGCCTACGCTTTCGCCCGTGATTTCCGGTGGCCAGCCCGGCCCGCACCCGATCCAGGGCATCGGCGCGGGCTTCATTCCGGGCAACCTCCACACCCAGTCGATCGACGGCGCGATCCAGGTCGATCCGGAGCACGCCAAGGAAATGGCGCGCCGCTGCGCGGCCGAGGAAGGGCTGCTGGTCGGCATCTCCTCCGGCGCGACATTGGCCGCGATTGCCGCCAAGCTGGCGGAGCTTCCCGCGGGCACCCGCGTGCTCGGCTTCAACTACGATACCGGCGAGCGTTACCTGTCGGTGCCGGACTTCCTGCCGACCGAGTAGGCGCGATGGCCGGTTTCACCGAAGTATCATACAAAGATGGCGACACCACGCTGACCGGCCTGCTGACGCGCCCCGCAGGCACGCCGCGCGCCGCCGTGCTGGTGTTCCCGACGATCATGAACCCAACGCAGTCCGTGCTCGACAAGGCGCAGGACCTTGCCGCGCAAGGCTACCTCGCCATGGTCGCGGACTTCTACGGTAAGACACCGGAGAGCTTCGACCAGTCGCGGGAATTCGCGATGGCAATTCGCCAGACGGCGGAGCTTTATCGCCAACGCCTGCGTGCTTCGCTGAAGGCGCTCGCCACGCTGGAAGAGGCGGCGGGCCTGCCGCTGGCCGCGATCGGTTTCTGCATGGGCGGACAGGCCGTGCTCGAACTCGCCCGCGAAGGTGCGCCGCTGGTCGCCGCGGTCAGCTTCCATGGCCTGCTCAATACGGACATGCCCGCCGAACCGGGAGCAGTGCGCAGCCGCATCCTCGTGCTGCATGGCGATGCCGACCCGATGGTTCCGCGCGAGCAGGTGGCGAAGTTCTGGGAGGAGATGGACCGCGCCGGGGCCGACTGGCACTTCCACTCATACTCCGGCGTGAAGCACGGCTTCACCAACCCCGCACCGACCGAGAACCCGGCCACAGGCTATGATGCCAGCGCCGACCGGCAGAGCTGGGCCGCGATGTATTCGCTCTTCGACGAGGTGCTGGAAAGCGCCTAGCGCGCGAGCAACTGCTCGGTATCGAGCGCCATCATCGCGCCCGCACCCGCCTTCACCCGGTGGCGCAGCGCCGTGCAGAGCGGCAATTGCTGCTCGGCATAGAAGCGCGCGGTCGCCAGCTTCGCTTCGAGGAAAGCGGCATCGCCCTCGCCCGCATCGCGCTTTTCCTTCGCGACCTTGGACAACCGCAGCCACATCCAGCCCACCGCCAGCGTGCCGACCAGCTGCATGAAGGCATAGGCGCCGCCCGCCATATCATTCGGGTCGCTCGCCGCCTGTTCGACGATCGCCTTGGCCGCCGCCTCGCCATGGTGGATCGCCTTGCCGAGCGGATCGGCGATGAAGGCTAGCGACCCATCCGCCGCCTCACACTCGCCCGCGATCATTTGGAAAAAGGCCTGCGCCACCGCGCCGCCATCCTTCGCGGTCTTGCGGCCTGCCAGGTCGAGCGCCTGCACACCGTTCGCGCCTTCATAGATCATCGCGATACGCGCATCGCGCACGATCTGCTCCATGCCCCATTCGGTCACATAGCCATGCCCGCCGAAAACCTGCTGCATGTTCACCGCAGTCTCGAACCCGCGATCGCTGCCGAAAGCCTTGATGACGGGGGTGAGGAAGGAGACCAGCGCATCGGCACGCTTGCGCGTCTCGGCATCCTCGCTTCCATGCGAGACGTCGATCTGCACCGCGGTCCACATAACCAGCGCGCGGAAGCCTTCGATAAAGGCGCGCGCATCCATCAGCATGCGGCGCACGTCGGGATGCACCAGCAGCGGGTCCGCCGCCTGTGAGGGATCGGGCCGCGCACCCATGCCGCGCCCCTGCTTGCGATCCGACGCATAGGCCGCCGCCTTCTGGTAGGAGTGTTCCGCATGGGCGAGGCCCTGCACGCCCACGGCAAGGCGCGCGGCATTCATCATGATGAACATGGCGCCGAGACCGGCATTCTCCTCACCCAGCAGCCAGCCCTTCGCCTCGTCGAAATTGAGCACGCAAGTGGCGCTGCCATGCAGGCCCATCTTGTGCTCGATCGAACCGACAGAAACGCCGTTCTTCTCGCCGCTATCGGGGAGGATTTTCGGGACCAGGAACAGCGAGATGCCGCGCGAACCGACAGGCGCATCGGGCACGCGCGCGAGGACGAGGTGCACGATGTTGTCCGTCAGGTCATGGTCGCCGCCGGAGATGAAGATCTTCTCGCCGCTGATCGCATAGCTGCCATCCTTCTGCTTCACCGCCGCGGTCTTCATCAGGCCGAGATCGGTGCCCGCATGCCCTTCGGTCAGCGCCATGGTCGCCAGCCATTCGCCCGCGACCATCTTCGGTAAGTACTGCTGCTTCAGCTCCTCCGTGGCGGAGGACATCACCGTCGCCACCGCGCCGGACATGATGCCCGGATACATCATGAAGCCCGCGCAGGAGGAGTTGAGATATTCCTCGATCACCGTGAACAGCGCATGCGGCATGCCCTGCCCGCCGAATTCCTCCGGCTGCGCCAGCGTGCCCCAGCCCGCCTCGCACCAGGCCTGATAGGCTTCGCGAAACCCGTCGGGCGTGGTCACCGATCCATCGTCATGGCGGGTGCAGCCCTGCTGGTCCGACACGCGGTTGAGCGGGGCGACCACGCGGGTGCAGAAGCGGCCCGCCTCATGCGCAATGGTCTCGATCAGATCCTCATCCACCATGTCGTAATTGGCGGGATCGCTGCGTTCATCGAGGCGCAGCAAGTCCTTCAGGATGAAGGTCACGTCGCGGGCGGGCGGGCTGTAATCGGTCATGTCTCAGGCGTCCGTTGGAATGGGGGAAAGGCCGTTTTCATCAAGCTGGCGATAGAAGCAACTGCGCTGTCCGGTGTGGCAGGCAGGGCCGGCGGGGAGCACTTTCAGCACCAGCGCATCCTGGTCGCAATCGACGAGGATCTGCTGCACGGCGAGCGTGTTGCCGCTCGTCTCCCCCTTCATCCATTGCTTGCCGCGGCTGCGCGACCAGAAATGCGCCTTGCCGGTCGCGCGCGTCTGTTCCAGCGCGACATCGTTCATGAAGGCGAACATCAGCACCTCGCCCGTTTCGGCATGCTGGACGATGGCGGCGAGCAGGCCCTGCGAATCGAATTTCGGCATGAAGCTGCCGCCCGTCTCCCGCTCCGCACTGTCGCTCATGACCCGCCACCTTCTCTGCAATTGCCGATTTACGCCTGCGGGCCATAGCGGCTTGTTGCAGGATCACCACAGCGAATGTGCAAAATCAGGGCAAACTTCGCGAGGCTGTTTGTTCGGCAACCTTTCAATGGAATGAATGGCACCGCGGCTTGACGGGCCGCCTGTCATTTCGGGACCGTCGAAAGATTGGGCCAAGGAAATGGGAGGAGCTGGCACTGCCACAGGCAGGCCGTTCATGAGGGTTTGGAATGTCGCTTCCACTGGGGGGTGAAACGTCATTCCAGCGAGATCGTCACGCGAACGCCCGGGGTGGGGACGCCCCGGGCGTTTTGCTTTTCACATCTTGAGAATCAGAGCGCTTCGTCCAGCACACGCGCGAAACAGGCGATGCGCACGCGCGCTGCGCCGGCCTTGCGCAGAGCCTTGAGGCAGGCATCGCTGGTCGCGCCGCTTGTCATGACATCGTCCACCAGCAGGATTTGCGCGCCCTTGATCCGCTCCGCATGGCGCGGATTGGCGGCGATCGCGCCGGAGAGGACCTTCGCCCGCTCCCCGCGCCCAAGGCCACCGAGCGACGGTGTGGGCTTGCTGCGCACCAGCCCATCGACCAGCAATTCATGACCGCGCGCCTTGGCGATCTCACCCGCCAGCAGGGCCGACTGGTTATAGCCGCGCTGCCACAGGCGACGGCGATGCAGCGGGACGGGCATCACCAGCCACTCGCCTTCCAGCAGCGGCAGGCGCGCCAGCATCAAGCGGCCGAGTAGCTTCGAGAGCGCGATGCGATTGCCGTGCTTGAAGGCGAGCACCAGTTTGCGCGACGCATCGTTGTAGAGCGTGCCTGCGCTGATCCCGTCATGCTTCGGCGGATCGGTCATGCAGGCGGCGCAGACGGCCTCCGGCGTCAGCTCCTCATTGCCGAGCGGGCGTTGGCAGGTCGCGCAACTCGGATCGCCCGGGATGACAAGGTCGTTCCAGCAGGCGAGGCAGAGCGCGCCATGCTCGCCGATCGCGTCCCCGCAGACCGGGCAGCGCGGCGGGTAGACAAGGTCGATGACGGGGGCGAGCGCCTGTTTCAGCATTGCCGCCAACGCTGCCCGTGGAGCGGCGCGGAGGCAAGGCCTTGTTGCACAGCGGAGAATGGCAGGGCATGGCGCACGCCATGGCCAGTGCCCCTCCCGTCATCTTTGCCGCCTCTCGCCGCAAGGCGCTGCGCCAGCGCATGTTGCAGGCGCAGCGGCACGGCGAGGACGCGCCGCGCTTCGTGCTGGAGGACATGATCGAGGACGTGCGCGACCGCCTCTCCTTCGTCCGCCACGCGCCAGAGCGATCGCTGGTGATCGGCGACTGGACCGGAACGCTGGCGGAGGAATTGGGTGGCGAAGTGGTCGAGGCCGATATGGTCGCGGATGGTGCGCGAATGGCGATCAACCTCGCCGCGCCCTACCCCGTTTCCGGCTTCGACTTCATCGCCTGCCTCGGCCTGCTCGACACGGTGAACGACCTGCCCGGCGCGCTGGTGCATATCCGCGAGGCGCTGGCGCCCGGTGGACTTGCTATCGCCAGCTTCGTCGGCGGATCGAGCCTTTCGGCTTTGCGCCGGATCATGCTTGCCGCCGATGGTGACAAGCCCGCAGCGCGAGTGCATCCGATGGTCGACGTACGTGCCGGGGCGCAATTGCTCCAGCGCGCCGGATGGGCCGACCCGGTGGTCGATTCGCACAGTCTGTCGGTGCGTTACGGCTCGCTTGAAAGGCTGGTGGAAGACCTCAGGGCACAGGGTCTCGGTTCCGCCCTCGCCTCCATCGCCCCGGCACTCGGAAACGCAGGATGGCAACGGGCGCGGGACGCCTTCGCGGCCGAGGCGGACAGCGATGGCCGGGTGACCGAAAGCTTCGAGATCGTCACCCTGACCGGCCGCCGCCCCAAGCCGCGCTTCTAGTCTGCGAGAGCTGCCTGTGCCGCCGCAAGCCGCGCGATCGGCACGCGATAGGGCGAGGCGCTGACGTAATCGAGGCCCACTTCCTCGCAGAACTGGATGCTGGCGGGATCGCCGCCATGCTCGCCGCAAATGCCGAGCTTGAGGTCGGGAAGCGTCTCCCGCCCCCGCTCCGCTGCGAGGCTGACCAGCTGGCCCACGCCGTCGACATCGAGGCTGACGAAGGGATCGCGTTCATAGATGCCCTTGTCGACATAAGGCGCAAGGAAGCGCCCGGCATCGTCGCGCGACACGCCCAGCGCGGTCTGCGTCAGGTCGTTGGTGCCGAAGGAGAAGAACTTCGCCTCATGCGCGATCTCACCCGCCATCAACGCGGCGCGCGGCAGCTCGATCATCGTGCCGACCATATAGTCGAGCGTCGCACCCTTCTCGGCAAAGACTTCCGCCGCCACGCGGTCGACCAACGCGCGCAGGATCTCCAGCTCCTTGCGCGTGGCGACCAGCGGGATCATCACTTCGGGCACTACCGGATCGCCGCCCTGCGATGTCACCTCGCAAGCCGCCTCGAAGATCGCGCGCGCCTGCATCTCGTAGATTTCGGGGAAGGTAATGCCGAGGCGGCAGCCACGATGGCCCAGCATCGGGTTGAATTCGTGCAACTCGCCCGCGCGGCGCTTCAGGTGGTCGACACCCACGCCCACCGCATCGGCCAGCTCGGCGAATTCCTCGTCGCGATGCGGCAGGAACTCATGCAGCGGCGGATCGAGCAGGCGGATAGTGCAGGGAAGCCCCGCCATCGCCTGGAAGATTTCCACGAAATCGCTGCGCTGTTCGGGCAGCAGCTTGGCCAGCGCCTTGCGCCGACCGGCCTCGTCATCGGCGAGGATCATCTCGCGCACGGCCAGGATGCGGTCGGCATCGAAGAACATGTGCTCGGTACGGCACAGCCCAATACCCTCCGCCCCGAACTGGCGCGCCATGCGGCAATCGGCGGGCGTTTCCGCATTGGTGCGCACGCGCATGCGGCGGTACTTGTCCGCCCATTCCATCAGCACGCCGAAATCGCCCGCGAGCTCCGGCTCGATCATCGGCACTTCGCCGGCCATCACCTCGCCGCTCGCACCGTCGAGCGTGATGACGTCGCCTTCCTTCATCTCGCGCGAACCAATGCGCAGCGTGCGCGCACCCATATCGATCGAGACAGCCGAGGCACCCGAAACGCAAGGCCGCCCCATGCCGCGCGCGACCACCGCCGCGTGGCTGGTCATACCGCCGCGTGCGGTGAGGATGCCCTTGGCTGCATGCATGCCGTGAATGTCCTCGGGCGAAGTCTCCACGCGGACGAGGATCACCTTGTCGCCCTCATTCGCCCAGCGCTCCGCCAGGTCCGAATCGAGCGCGATCTTGCCGTTCGCGGCACCCGGCGATGCGGGCAGCGCGCTGGTCAGCACATCGCGCGGCGCATCGGGATCGAGCGTGGGATGCAGCAGCTGGTCGAGCGCCATGGGATCGACGCGCTTGATCGCCGTCACTTCGTCGATCAGCCCCTCGCCCACCATGTCCACCGCCATCTTCAGCGCGGCCTTGGCGGTGCGCTTGCCCGAACGGGTCTGCAGCATCCACAGCTTGCCCTGCTGCACGGTGAACTCGATATCCTGCATGTCCTTGTAATGCTTTTCGAGCAGGTCGAACACGCGGGCGAGCTCGGCATAGGCTTCGGGCATCGCCTCTTCCATGCTCGGCAATTCGGCCCGCGCCGCCTCGCGGCCGCGCTTGGTCAGATATTGCGGCGTGCGGATGCCGGCGACCACATCCTCACCCTGCGCATTGACCAGCCATTCGCCGTAATAATGCGATTCGCCGGTGGCCGGGTCGCGGGTGAAAGCGACGCCGGTGGCACTGGTCTCGCCCATATTGCCGAAGACCATGGCCTGCACATTCACCGCCGTACCCCAGTCGCCGGGGATGTTGTTGAGGCGGCGATAGACCTTGGCGCGATCGGCATCCCAGCTGTCGAACACGGCGCGGATCGCGCCCCACAGCTGCTCGTTCACATCCTGAGGGAACGGGTGGCCCAGCTCACCTTCCGCGATGACCTTGAATTCGGCGACCAGTTCCTGCCAGTCGGCCGCGTTCATTTCCGTATCGGCGAAATAGCCGCGGTCTTCCTTGGCGATCTCCAGCGCCTCCTCGAACAATCCGTGATCGAGGCCGAGCACAACGTCCGAATACATCTGAATGAAGCGGCGATAGCTGTCCCAGGCGAAACGCATGTCGCCCGACGTGGCGGCAAGGCCTTCCACCGTCTTGTCATTGAGGCCGAGATTGAGGACCGTGTCCATCATGCCCGGCATGGAAACACGCGCGCCCGAACGGACCGAGACGAGCAGCGGATCGCTCGCATCGCCGAACTTCTTGCCCACCGCCGTCTCGATATGCGCCAGCGCAGAAGCGACTTCGGCGCGCAGCTCGTCGGAAAAGTCCGCGCCATGCTGCAAATAGCTGACGCATTCCTCGGTGGTGATGGTGAAGCCGGGAGGGACCGGCAGGCCGATCTCCGCCATTTCGGCAAGGTTCGCGCCTTTGCCCCCGGTGATGGTCTTGTCCTTGGCGCGCGGATCGCTTTCCCCCCGCTCGGCCTGAGCCTGTCGAAGGCCGCCGAATGTATAGACCGATTTGCTCATCTTCATCCCAGCTATTTTTATCCACGAAGGTGACAGATGTGACAGCGAGTCACTCTGGCTTCCCTGCGATCAATGGGCCGGAATGTCGAATGTTTCCCTTGAGAAAGTGCCGGGTGACACTTTCCCATTTGAAACCTGCTTTCAGCCCTCGATTTTCGAGAAGTCCGCCACATTGTGCACCGCAACACGGAACTGCGCAAGCAGGTCCAGGCGATGTCCACGCTTGGCCGCGTCCTCGTCGTTCACCGTCACCTCGTCGAAAAAGGCATCGATCGGCGCGCGCAGGCTGGCGAGCGCGGACATGGCGGCGGCAAAGTCCTCTTGCGCAATCGCTTCTGCCGCACGCGGCTGCGCTTCGGCGAGAGCATCGATCAGCGCCTTTTCGGCAGGTTCGGGCGTATAGGGAAGCTCGTGCTTGTGGCGCATCGCCATCTTCTCGGCGACGACATCCTTCAGCAGCGGATCGTCAACCTCGGCCAGCGGGTCTTCCTCGCCAGTCTGCGCAATTTCGCCTTCGAAGCCCAGCCACTCCTCCTTCTTGAGGATATTGGCGGCGCGCTTGTACCCGGCGAGGAGGTTTTCGCCGTCCTCGGTTTCGACGAAGGCCTGCAGCGCGTGAACGCGGGCGAGCAGGCGGACGAGATCATCCTCCCCGCCAAGCGCGAAGACCGCGTCGATCAGGTCGTGGCGGACGCCTGCTTCGCGTTGCTGGACCTTGAGGCGGTCGCCAAGGAAACTGTCGAGCTTCTTCGCATTCAATAGACCCGCTTCGATTAACTCCCGCTGCTTCGCATCCTTCGCCGCGACCGCAGCTTCAGCGAGGCTCGGGCGAATCCTTTCTGCAAAGTCTCGTGATTGAATTGCCCAGAAGTCCTCTTCGAACGGGATTGCTTCTTGCCAAGCGACATTCTGGATCTGGATAGCCATCGCAATCTGGAAAGGCTCGGAAATGCCGAAGCGCATCTCGTTTTCAATAATCGTACGCAGAATACCCAACATGGCTCGCCTAAGCGCAAAGGGATCCTTCGACCCAGTTGGATGTTCGCCAATAATGAAAAACCCGACCAACGTATCCAACTTGTCCGCCAGCGACACCGCCACCGTCACCGGCGCGGTCGGCACGTCGTCGCCCTGCCCCACAGGCTTGTAGTGATCGCGGATCGCGTTGGCGACGGCATCGGGGAGGCCCTCGGCGCGGGCATAATAGCCGCCCATCAGGCCCTGCAGTTCGGGAAATTCGCCGACCATCTCGGTGACGAGGTCTGCCTTGCACAACCGCGCGGCCTGTTCGGCCTGGTCGGCGAGCTTCGCGACTTCCTCGTCATTCCCGCGCAGGCGGGAATCCAGTGCGGCCTGGTCGTCCGATCCCCCCTGGACCCCCGCCTGCGCGGGGGTGACGATTTTCTCTTCGACCAGCCAGCGCGCCAGCTTCGCCACGCGCTCCACCTTGTCGGCCACGGTGCCCAGCTTCTCGTGGAAGGTAATCCGCTCCAGCTTCGTCGCATGGTCGGACAACTTGGTCTTGCGGTCGACGTCCCAGAAGAAGCGCGCATCGGACAGGCGCGCGGCGAGGACCTTGCGGTTGCCGTCCACCACCACGGCGGGGTCCACCGCCTCGATATTGGCGGTGCAGACGAAGGCGTCGGCTAGCGAGCCATCGGGCTTTTCGCAGACGAAATACTTCTGGTTCACGCGCGCGGTGAGCTGGATCACTTCAGGCGGAACGCCGAGGAAGTCCTCGTCGAACCGGCCGAGCAGCGGCACGGGCCATTCGGTAAGGCCGGCATTCTCGATGACCAGCCCTTCGTCCTCGACCAGCTTGAGGCCGGCAGCAGTCGCGGCTTCGGCAGCCTTGGCGCGGATCGTGTCCTGCCGTTCCTCATGGTCGACGATCACATGGGCGGCGCGCAGCTTGACCGCATAATCGTCCGCATTGCCGATGGTGATGTCGCCCGAATGGTGGAACCGATGGCCGAGCGTCACTGCGCCGGAGGTGACGCCATGCACCTCGCATTCGACCACATCGTCACCCAGCAGCGCGACAATTCCGGAGAGCGGACGCACCCAGCGCAGGCTCTCGGTGGTGACAGAGTCCGCGCCCCAGCGCATCGACTTGGGCCAGCTGAAATCGCGGATGATCGCGGGGATCGCCTCGGCCAGCAGGTCCCTGGTCGCGCGGCCGGGGATGTTCTTGACCGCGAAATAGGTCTCGCGGCCCTTCACGTCGCGCACTTCCAAATCGTCGCGCGTCACGCCGTTCTTGCGGCAGAAACCGTCGAGCGCCTGGTCGGGTGCACCCACCGGCGGGCCCTTGGCTTCTTCGGAGACCGGCTCTGTCGCTTCCGGCAAATCGCGCGCGATCAGCGCAAGGCGGCGCGGGGTGGACCAGACGGTGAGCTCGCCAACGGCGACCCCAGCCGCCTCCATCTCGCGGCGGAAGAGCTTCTCCAGCTCCTCGCGCGCGCCTTTCTGCATGCGGGCGGGGATTTCTTCGGAGCGAAGTTCGAGGAGGAAATCAGACATGCGACACCTCCCCCGTCATCCCCGCGCAGGCGGGGATCCAGAGCGGAGCCACCAGGGTCGGAAGCTGGATTCCCGCCTGCGCGGGAATGACGAACGGCGAATGGAAGTCGCTCATGCCGACCACTCCGGATATTTCTCGGCCCAGACGGGCGCTTCCTTCGCCATATGCGCCTCGCACGATCCGCGTGCGAGGTCGCGGACGCGGGCCATGTAGCTGGCGCGTTCCTGCACGGAAATCACGCCGCGTGCCTGCAGCAGGTTGAAGATGTGGCTGGCTTCCACCGCCTGCTCATAGGCGGCGATGGGCACTTCGGCTTCCAGCGAGCGCTGGCATTCGGCTTCGGCCTTGTTGAACAGGTCGAACAGCGCATCGGTATCGGCGACTTCGAAGTTCCACTTCGACATCTGCTTCTCGTTCTCGAGGAAGACGTCGCCATAGGATACGCGCCTTTCGCGTCCTACCGCTTCGCTACTTGAGGACGTGCCCCCGTTGAAATTGAGGTCGTACACATTGTCGACGCCCTGGATATACATGGCGAGGCGTTCGAGGCCGTAAGTCAGTTCACCCGCGACCGGCTTGCAGTCGAAGCCGCCCATCTGCTGGAAATAGGTGAACTGGGTCACCTCCATCCCGTCGCACCAGACTTCCCAGCCAAGGCCCCATGCGCCCAGCGTGGGCGATTCCCAGTCATCCTCCACGAAGCGAATATCGTGCTTGAGCGGATCCACACCGATCACCTCAAGGCTCTTCAAATAGAGGTCCTGGATGTCCGGCGGGCTGGGCTTCAGGATCACCTGGTACTGGTAGTAATGCTGGAGCCGATTGGGGTTCTCGCCATAGCGGCCGTCGGTCGGGCGGCGGCAGGGCTGAACGAAAGCGGCGTTCCACGGCTCCGGACCCAGCGCGCGCAGGGTGGTGGCGGTGTGGAACGTGCCCGCCCCCATGCGCATGTCATAGGGTTGCAGGATCAGACAGCCCTGCGCACTCCAGAAATCGTGGAGGGCGAGGATCATGTCCTGGAAGCTCTTTTGCGGCTCGCGTGTCATGCTTTTCCCGTGAAATTATGGTGCGCGCCATGGCGTAAGGCGCTTGGAGCGTCAATGCCGCGCATCAGCACATCGTGCTTCCATCACCTGCAATTGGTGTCACTACAACCTGACTTCGTGTCAGGTTATATTGACATGGTCAGCGAATCACGACATATAGTCAGGCATACCTGACATATGGTCAGGATCGCATGACGCAAAAAGGGCAGCTAGCCCGGTGGGATATCAAGAGATGGCATACGAACCGAACACGCCGACGGAAGAAGACCGCTCCCGCGCTTACAGCCTGGTCTGGGCCGGATTTGCAGGGACCATTGTCACGATCGGTGCGCGCCTCCTGGAAATTGAGAACATTGCCGTGTCGATCGCGTTCGGTCTTGCGATTGGCGGCTACCTCAACTCCGTCTTCCATCGTCGTAATGACGACTATTTCAACCAGCTATGCGCCTCCGGCCATCGCTTCGCCGCAACCTTCCTGTGCGTGTACCTCTTCGGCATGTTCATCGCCGAATTGTACGACGTCTCCTATTCGCTTGGCCGCGCGATAACCGATGGGGGCGAGAGCCAGCGCGAGGTCAGCGGGATCTTCGGCCATTTCAGCGATGGCCCACTCCTGGCGATGGTGGCGATGCTGACGTTCTATGTCGGCTACACCGTCGCTTACTTTCGGGGCGCGCAGTCATGAAAAACCGCCTCAAGGTCCTGCGCGCTGAGCGCAACTGGAGCCAGGCGGAGCTGGCCATGCAGCTCGACGTCTCGCGCCAGGCCGTGAACGCGATCGAGACGGGCAAGCACGACCCTTCCCTGCCGCTCGCCTTCCGCATCGCCCGCCTGTTCAACATGTCCATCGAGGAGATTTTCGATGACCAATGCGAATGAAAGCCTCCGTGCCGATGGACCTCTGGAAGAGGGGCCGGCCGGAATGCCCGCATGGCAGCGCTACACGCTCATCGTGCTGTGCTCGCTCGTCGCGATCTTCGCGCTGGCCTATATCGCAGGCGTCACGGCAGCAGGTATCGAGCACGGCATCCGGCCGCGCACTTTCGGCCTGATCGCCGCTGGCGTGGCGCTGGGCGGAGGCGCGGCATGGCTCGGCTGGAAGCTCTACGCAGGCCGCCCCATGGAACTGGTCGCGCCGCGTGTGCGCAAGAGCAACCAGGTGATCCTGATCAGCGGCGCAGTCGGCGGCGTGATCGGGCTGGTGCTGGCACTCTCCACCGTGTCGAGCGATCCATTCGCGCTCTTCACCAACAGTCCGGTGCCACCGGCAGCCGCAGCCTTCGGGATCTTCGCCTGGGTGGCCTGCGTCCCGCTCCTCAGCTGGATCTGGCTCCGCAATATCGACGAACATGAGGCGAAGGCCAATGCGGACGGCGCGATCGCTGCAATCTACGCCTACCTCCTCATCGCACCCTGCTGGTGGCTGGGATGGCGCGGCGGTTTCCTGCCGGAGCCGGAGACAATGATCACCTTTATTGTCGTGATGACCGTCTATTGCACCGTCTGGCTGTGGCGGAAGCAGGCCTGAATTCCTATTGTCACTTCAATTCGCGAAAGGATCGCCCCTAAATGAACATCAAGACGAAACTGACCGCTTCCGTGACCGCCATCGGCCTTGCCCTGGCTGGTTGCGCCAGCACCGCCGGTGCCGAGACTACTGCGGCAGCGGCTCCCACCGGCCCCGCGCTGTGGCAGCTCTCTGACGAGGACACGACCGTCTACCTCTTCGGCACCGTCCACGTCCTGCCCGCAAACGTCGACTGGTATGACGCACGGATCGAACGCGCCTTCACCGCATCGGACACGCTGGTGACCGAAGTCGACCTGACCGACCAGGCAGGCATGGCGACGATCCTGGCAGAAAAAGCGATGTTTACCGATGGTAGCGCACTGCGCAGCCTGATGAGCGAGGAAAACCGCGCCGAATATGATGCACTGATGACCACGCTCGGCCTGCCCTCTGCCGCCTTCGATCCGTTCGAACCGTGGTTCGCCGCGCTCAACCTGGGCGTGCTGCCCCTGTTGCAGGCGGGCTATGACCCGACATCCGGCGTCGAAATGGCCCTGGAAGCGCGTGCTGGCGACAAGACGCGCGATGCGCTGGAATCGATCGACCAGCAGATCGCGCTGTTCGACGACATGGACCTCGAATATCAGCTCACCTATCTCGACAGCACCGTCGAAAGTGCCGACGAACTGGTGCCGATGATCGATTCCATGGTCGCCGAATGGCTGGAAGGCGATGCCGATACGCTGGCCGAGATGATGAACAGCGAGATGGACGATAGCTATCTCTACAACCGCCTGCTGATCGACCGGAACAGCAATTGGGTGGAATGGATCGAACAGCGCATGGATGAACCGGGCACGGTCTTCATCGCCGTGGGCGCAGGCCACCTCGCCGGTGAAGGCAGCGTGCAGGACCAGCTGGAACAGCGCGGCCACGCGGTGACGCGCATTACCGAGTGATCCGCAATTTCATCATAACCTTTTTGGGCGCGCTGTGGCTGGCAGGCTGCAGCGCGCCCGATCCTTTGGCGGACCATGACTGGCCAGAGCCTGGGCCTGCTTTGTGGGAAGTCGAACAGCCCTCCACGGGCAACAAGGCGTGGCTGTTCGGGACCGTCCATGCCCTGCCCGATGGCGTCGAATGGCAGAGCGAGGCGGTGGAGCCTGCCTTTGCCGAAGCGCGGCTGCTGGTGGTCGAGATTGCCGGACTGGGCGATAGCGGTCGCGCCGCGGCGGAATTCAACGCACGCGCTTATTCGGACGCGCTGCCGCCGCTGCTAGAGCGCGTCCCTGCCGGGGATCGTGCGGCGCTTGCCGAGGCGCTTGACGATGCCGGGCTTGAACCGGCGAGCTTCGACCGCACCGAAAGTTGGGCAGTGGCGCTCACGCTCTCTTCCGCCCTGCGCTCGGGCGATCCCGCCAATGGCGTCGATCTCGCTCTGATGGGCCGGGGCAAGCCGCTGGTGGGGCTTGAGAGCTTTGCGTCGCAATATGCGATATTCGACGAGCTGCCCGCCGCCGAACAGGCTGACCTGTTACTCGCCGTGGCGCGCGAGGCTCGCGAAGGCGATCCCGTCAACGGGCTCGAAGCCTGGCTCACCGGAGACCTTGCGCGGCTGGAGCAACTGGGCAGAGCAGGCATGCTGGGCGACCCCGAGTTGCGCAAGGTGCTGCTCGATGATCGCAACCACGCCTGGGCCGCCGCCATCGCCCAAAGGCTGGAGGCGGGCGAAGCGCCCTTCGTCGCCGTCGGCGCGGCGCATATGCTGGGTGAGAGCGGCCTCCCCGCCCTCCTCGCCGATGCCGGCTACAATGTGCGCCGCATCCAGTAGTTGCATTGCGGCGCATTCCTGCTAAAGGCGCGCCTCCCCCGTTATGGTCATCCCTGGAGGCGTGGCGGGCGAACCTGACTTAACAGCAATTCGAAAGGCTAGTGACATGAGCGACGCTCTGACCCTGCCGGCCGAGACGCGCGAACGGGCTGGCAAGGGAGCCTCCCGTGCACTGCGTCGCGAAGGCCGCGTCCCCGCCGTGATCTATGGCGGCAAGGAAGAACCCACCCCCATCCATGTGGAGCAGAAGGAACTGGTGCGCCAGCTTGGCAGCGGCCACTTCATGAACTCCATCGTGATGATCGAGATCGACGGCAAGCAGACCCGCACCCTGCCCAAGGATGTGGCTTTCCACCCGGTTTCCGATCGTCCGCTGCATGTGGACTTCCTGCGCCTGTCCAAGGACGCGAAGATCGAAGTGGCCATCCCGGTCATCTTCGTGAACGAGGAAGAAAGCCCCGGTCTCAAGAAGGGCGGCGTGCTCAACGTCGTGCGTCACGAGCTGGAGCTGGTCTGCGAAGCGGACAAGATCCCGAGCGAGATCGCCATCGACGTCACCGGCCTGGAAGTGGGCGATTCGATCCACATCTCCGCCGTCTCCCTGCCCGCAGGCAGCGAGAGCGCGATCACCGATCGCGACTTCACCATCGCCACCGTTGTGGCTCCGTCCGCGCTCAAGCGTGCCGAATCCGAAGCCGCGGAAGGCGAGGAAGTGGCAGCTGACGAGGTCGAGGCTACCGCACAGTCCGGCGATGAGGGCGGTGAGGGAGAAGGCGGCGAATAAGCTGCCCGGCAGGCACGCCCTGCCCCTTCGATACCCGAACAAGCGGGGGCCGGCAGCAATGCCGGCCCCTTCTTTTTTTGCCGCCGCGCTGCTAGCGCCCGGCCTTCCACCCACCCGCAGCAGGACGAACAATGCAAATCTGGGCAGGCCTTGGAAATCCCGGTCCGCGCTATGCGATGCAGCGGCACAATGTCGGCTTCATGGTTCTCGACGTGATTGCCGAGATGCACGGATTCGGCCCTATCCAGAAGAAGTTCCAGGGATGGGTGCAGGAAGGCCGTATCGGCAATGAGAAGGTGGTGCTGCTCAAGCCCGCCACCTTCATGAACGAGAGCGGCCGTTCGGTGGGAGAGGCGCTGCGCTTCTACAAGCTCGATACCGATGCGCTCACCGTCTTCCATGACGAGCTCGACCTCGCCCCGTTCAAGGTGAAGGTGAAACGCGGCGGCGGTCATGCCGGACATAATGGCCTGCGCAGCATCGACCAGCACCTCGGCCCCGATTTCCGCCGCGTGCGCATCGGCATCGGCCATCCCGGCCACAAGGACCGGGTGCACGGGCATGTCCTGGGCAATTACGCCAAGGCGGAGACGGACGACCTGGTCGCCATGCTGGGCGCGATCGGCGCCGAGGCCGAATGGCTGGCCAAGGGAGACGATGCGCGCTTCATGTCCGACGTGGCCCTGCGCCTGCAGGACTGAGCCACAAGCCCCCAATATCGTCGGGATTCTTGACAAAGCACTTTGTTAAGATCTTGCATTAACCTTTGTAACCCGCAGAAAACTGCGATTGGCACGCCGTTTGCTTATCGAAAACCCGACAGTCAGTAACCATTGGTATTTGTACTTTGGGGGTTTTTGCCATGTTGAAGAAGACGATCATCGCTGTGGGCCTCGCCACGGCAGCTTTCGCGGCCGCGCCGGCCTCGGCCACTTTTTACTGGGGTGGTTCCTCGGGCGGCTACAGCACGAGTGGCGGCAACTGGAACGGATCCTCGGGCGGTCACAGCCACTATCCGGGCTGCGGCCACTCCAGCAGCACCAGCTCGGGCGGTCACACCACCACGACTACCAGCAGCGGCGGCACCAAGGTTCCCGAACCGGGCATGCTCGGCATGTTCGGCCTCGGCCTCGCGGGCATCGCCTTCGCCCGCCGCCGCCGTCGCCAGGCCTAAGCAAGACACGATAGTGGCCTCACGGCCGCTATCTCCGCAGGCGGGTGCCCCCGGGCATCCGCCTGTTTGCGTTTATGGGCGTGCAGCACGCCCCATTGCCAGCGCCCCTCCGGGTCCCTAAAGCGCGGGTCTTTCCGGTTCTGAAGGACACATAAAATGGGATTCCGCTGCGGGATCGTGGGCCTGCCCAATGTCGGCAAGTCGACCCTCTTCAACGCTCTGACCGAGACGCAGGCCGCGCAGGCCGCGAACTACCCATTCTGCACGATCGAGCCCAATGTCGGCCAGGTCGCCGTTCCCGATCCGCGTCTGGACAAGATCGCCAAGATCGCCGGCAGCGCCAAGATCATCCACACCCAGCTCTCCTTCGTCGATATCGCCGGCCTGGTGAAAGGCGCGAGCGCGGGCGAAGGCCTCGGCAACCAGTTCCTCGGCAATATTCGCGAGGTGGATGCGATCGTCCACGTCCTGCGCTGTTTCGAGGATGACGACATCCAGCATGTCGCCAACAAGGTCGATCCCCTCGCCGATGCCGAGGTGGTGGAGACCGAGCTGATGCTGTCCGACCTCGAAAGCCTCGAAAAGCGCGTCGAGAACGCCAAGCGCCGCGCCACCAGCGGCGACAAGGAAGCCAAGGCCCTCGCCAGCGTGCTGGGACAGGCGCTGGAGCTGCTGAAGGACGGCAAGCCCGCCCGCCTTGTCGAGCCCAAGGATGACGAGGAAGAGCGCCTGTTCGAGCAGGCCCAGCTGCTGACCGCCAAGCCCGTGCTCTATGTCTGCAACGTGGCCGAGGAAGACGCGGCGAACGGCAACGACCTGTCCGCCAAGGTCTTCGCCAAGGCAGAGGCAGAGGGCGCGCAGGCCGTGGTCGTCTCAGCCGCCATCGAATCCGAACTGGTCGGCATGGATATGGACGAGCGCAAGGAATACCTCGCCGAGCTGGGGCTGGAGGAAACCGGCCTCGCCCGCGTAATCCGCGCCGGTTACGACCTGCTCGGCCTCAAGACCTTCTTCACCGCTGGCCCCAAGGAAGCGCGCGCGTGGACCTTCCCCGCTGGCGCCAAGGCCCCGCAGGCGGCGGGCGAGATCCATACCGATTTCGAAAAGGGCTTCATCCGCGCCGAAACCATCGCCTTTGACGACTACATCGCCTGCGGCGGTGAAGCGGGGGCCAAGGAAGCCGGCAAGCTGCGCCAGGAAGGCAAGGAATATGTCGTCCAGGATGGCGACGTGATGCTGTTCAAGTTCAACGTCTGAGCCAACACCTTCGGACAAAAAGAAACGGCGCGGAAGGCGATATGCCCTCCGCGCCGTTCTTGTCTCGGCACCAGGCCGCGAGCGGCTTAGCCGCCATTGACCTCGGCATAGGTCGACCACAGGCGGGCGATCGCCGCGCGCTCACCGGTCACGCCGGCCAGCGTCTGTTGCGCTTCGGCGACCTTGCCCTGGTGCACCTGCATCATGCCGGTGCGCAGCGTGGCGAGGTTGGTATCGACGCCGCCTTTTTCCGCAGCCATGGCAAACATCGCCTCGGCCCCGGACCAGTCTTCCAGCGTCATCAGCACATTGCCCGCGATCATCGCGCTTTCGCCATTGGCGTCGGCTTCGGCCTCGGACACCAGCGAAGGGGCTTCAGCACGGTCACCGGCCATGGCGCGGTCAACCGTGGACTTCACTTCCTGGTAATAGGGATCGTCGGTCTCGAAATGACCGTCCGCAAGGCCGCGCGCCAGCACGCCCGAAATCTCGTTCGAATAGACGCGCGGGTCGGCCGCAGCGATATAGCGGATGAACTCCTGCGACTGCGTCATCGTGTCCGTCAGGCGCATCAGGCGTAGCAGGTCGATCCGCACGTCGCCTTCGAACTCACCCAGCGCATTGACCACCTGCAGGCCGTTGAGCCAGCTCTGCTGCACCGGATTGGCCTTCACCAGCATGGCAGTCGCATCGACCGAGGCATCGAAATTCTCGGCGTCATAGGCCGTCACCAGGCCGCGCAGGATCCAGTTCGAGTCGACCTGGCCACCGGCAGCAAGGACCCCGGGAATCTGTTCCTGCAGGTAGGCGAGGCCGCCAACCGCGTCATCGCTCTGCCAATAGGTTTCGGCAATCAGGCCGACGGGATCGTCCTGGTTCCAGCCCGAAGCAACAGCGGCGCTCAGCGCTGCGCGCGAGGCCATGTAGTCGCCTTCATTGAAGGCGATATTGCCGACGAACCACTGGAACTGCGCGACGTTTTCCACCGGGACCTTGCCGCTTTCCAGCATGATTTCCAGTCCGCGGCGCTGCATCGGCTGCTCACCGGTCTTGTTGCCGGCGATCAGGATCAGGTTGCCCGCGGCATACTTCTCATCCGCATTCTGCGCGAGGCTGACGATGGTATCGAGCTGCGGCACGACCGAAGCGACGTCGCCGCCTTCGGCATTCACCACGTCGGCGACCGGCTGGTAGGCATCGATGAAAGCGTCGGAATAGTCCTGCGCCTGCACGGTAGCGGGCGCCGCGCCGGTGGCGACGGCTGCACCGCCGGCAAGCGCGATGGCCATGGCACAGGCGGAAATGAAACCCTTGGTCGAATTGCCGCGAGTGGAACGGAACATGCGAACCATGTAAATTCTCTCCAATAGCAAGAGGTGAATGCGCCTCTGCGGGCGCCTGATCTGTCTTGGCTCGCGCCATGCAATAGGATGGGCGAGATTGCAAACCGGTAGTAGGCGAAGCGGGCTGAATAGCGTTTGAACATGGCTGGATGGCTGTTGTTCAGGCTGCCAGCGCCGAATCCCTCCCAGATGTGGATAAAGCCGCCTGCGAAGCCGGATGCAGCAGCGCTGCGCTGGCCTCCCTGCCCCCCTTCGCCTAGGGTCCAAACGGTCGAAAACAGGTCATAACAACAGCAGGCGACATTCGCAGGTGAGCGAAGACAACGAGAATACGCTTCCGCCCGAAGGTCCGGGTGAATTCGATCGCATCGACATCGTCGATGAGATGAAGACGAGCTATCTCGATTACGCGATGAGCGTGATCGTGAGCCGCGCCCTGCCCGATGTGCGCGACGGATTGAAGCCGGTCCACCGGCGCATCCTGTTCGCCAGCCAGGAAGGCGGCTTCGTCTACAACCGGCCCTATCGCAAGAGCGCCAAGATCGTCGGCGACGTGATGGGTAACTATCACCCGCATGGCGACAGCGCGATCTACGATGCGCTGGCGCGCATGACGCAGGACTGGTCGCTGCGCGTTCCGCTGATCGACGGTCAGGGCAATTTCGGCAGCATGGACCCCGATCCGCCCGCCAGCATGCGCTATACCGAAGCGCGGCTGGCCAAGGTGGCGACGACGCTGCTGGACGATCTCGACAAGGATACGGTCGATTTCGTCGATAACTATGACGGTTCGCGCTCCGAACCTTCCGTCCTCCCTGCCCGCTTCCCCAACCTGCTGGTCAACGGCGCGGGCGGCATTGCGGTGGGCATGGCGACCAACATCCCGCCGCACAACCTTGGCGAAGTGATCGACGGCTGCCTTGCCTATATCGAGGATCCGGGCATCACCTCCGAACAGCTGTTCGAGATCATTCCCGGCCCCGATTTCCCCACCGCCCCGCTGATCCTGGGCCAGAGCGGCGCGCGCGCGGCATACACCACCGGACGCGGATCGATCCTGATGCGCTGCCGGCACGAGATCGAAAAGACACGCGGCGACCGCGAGAGCATCGTTTTCACCTCGATCCCCTTCCAGGTCGGCAAATCCGGCCTGGTCGAGAAGATCGCCGATGCCGCCAAGGAAAAGCGGATCGAGGGGGTTGCCGATATTCGCGACGAATCCAGTCGCGAAGGCGTCCGCGTGGTAGTGGACCTGAAGCGCGATGCCTCCGCCGATGTCGTGCTCAACCAGATCTGGCGCTACACGCCCGCACAGGCGAGCTTCCCCGCCAACATGCTGGCGATCCGCGGCGGGCGGCCCGAGACGATGACGCTGCGCGACATCATCCAGGCCTTCATCCAGTTCCGCGAGCAGGTCATCACGCGACGCACCAAGTTCGAGCTGAACAAGGCGCGCGACCGGGCCCATATCCTGCTCGGCCTGGTGGTTGCCGTCTCCAACCTGGACGAGGTGGTGGCGATGATCCGCTCCTCGCCCAATCCGGCGGAGGCACGCGCCAAGCTGATGGCCCGCGAATGGCCGATCGGCGACATAGCGCAATATATTCGCCTGGTCGAAGCGATCGAGCCCTCGGCGGACGAGACCAGCGGCACCTACAAGCTGTCCGAACGGCAGGTAAAGGCGATCCTCGACCTGCGCCTGCACCGCCTGACCGCGCTGGGCCGTGACGAGATCGGCGACGAGCTGAAAGAGCTCTCGCTGCAGATCGAGGAATATCTCTCCATCCTCGGCGACCGCGCGAAGCTCTATGCCGTGATGCGGGCCGAGCTGGTGGAGATCAAGGAACTCTACGCCACGCCGCGCGTCTCCGAAATCGCGCCCGCCTATGACGGGCTGGAGGACGAGGATCTGATCGAGCGGGACGACATGGTCGTCACCGTGACGCTCGATGGCTATATCAAGCGCACCCCGCTCTCCACTTTCAGGGCACAGCATCGCGGCGGCAAGGGCCGCGCGGGCATGTCCACGAAGGACGAGGACGCGATCTCCAACATGTTCGTGACCAGCACCCACAATCCGGTGCTGTTCTTCTCCACCGCGGGCAAGGTCTATCGCCTCAAAGTGTGGAAGCTGCCCGAAGGCGGGCCGAACACGCGCGGGCGGCCGATCATCAACCTGCTGCCGGCGCTCGACAAGGACGAGACGATCGCGCAGGTGCTGCCCTTGCCGGAGGACGAGGAAAGCTGGGGCGCGCTCAATGTGGTGTTCGCCACTGCCAGCGGCAGCATCCGCAAGAACGCGATGGATGCTTTCACCAACATCCCGTCCAACGGCAAGCTGGCCATGCGCTTCGATGAAGGCAGTGACGACAAGCTGATCGGCGTCGCCCTGCTCGACCCGACCGACGACGTGCTGCTGGCGAGCCGCAACGGCAAGGCGATCCGCTTCTCCTCTGAAGACCTGCGCGAATTTACTTCACGCACCTCCACAGGTGTGCGCGGTATGACGTTGAAAGACGGGGACAAGGTGATCTCGCTCTCGATCCTCAAGGGCAATTTGCCCTCGGTGGAAGACCGCGAGGATTACCTGCGCATCGCCCCTTGGAAGGGCAATGAAGACGCCCCGCTTCTCAGCGAGCTGCAGGAGCAGATGGCGGCGGATGAGCAATTCATCCTCACCGTCTGCGCCAATGGCTATGGCAAGATGTCCAGCGCCTATGAATACCGCCAGACCGGGCGCGGCGGACAGGGCGTGGTCAATATCGACAACATCTCCCGCAACGGCCCCGTCGTCGCCAGCTTCACCGCCACGCGCGGCGACCAGCTGATGCTGGTGACCGACAAGGCCAAGCTTATCCGCATCAGCCTCGATTCCCTGCGCATCCTCGGCCGCAATACGTCGGGCGTGCGCCTGTTCGATGTCGGCAAGGACGAACACGTCGTCTCAGCGGTGCGCATCGACGAAAGCGAAGCGCCCGAGGATGAGGGCGAAGAGGCCGTGGTCGAGGAAATGATGGAAGGCCGAAGCGGCGCGGACGAGACCGAGCCGAAGACCACGATCGATCGCGACAGCAATCTGGATGAGGGGGAGGAGTAAGCTCCCCCTCCCTCCCCTACTTCACCACCCGCAATTCCGGATCGCGCTTGCGCAGCGTCTGGATCACGCCGGTCGTGATCAGGAACATGCCGAGATAGTAGGTCGGCCAGACCATGTATTGCGGCAGGAAGTGGCCCTGCAGCGGACCCATTTCGGCGAAGATCAGCAGGTCGCTGGCGAGGAACAGCATTGCCCCTGCCCCCACGCGGTAACGCGGGAAATTGCTCGCCCAGGCGCTCGCCGCCATGCCGCCTAGCGCGAGGGCGTAGAAGCCGACCTCCCATGCTGCCTCGCGGTCCGTCGGGAGCATCCACGCGATCACGGGGGTGAGGATCAGCGTCAGGCCTGCGACCCAGCTGTCCAACCCCTTCAGCTCAGGCCTGCGGTTGCGCAGGAACACGCCCATGGCGAGCACATGGAAGAGGAAGAAGAGCATCCCGCCGATGCGGTGGTCGAACTCCAGCGCCATGTCGCCAAGGCAAGCGGCGCCCAACGCCCATGTCAGCAGCCGCGCATCGGGGCTGGAATGGCGCATGAAGGCATAGAGCGCCAGCAGCGCCACCCCGGCGCCCTTCACCGGGATCAGATAGGCCTCCGGCATCGCCGTCCAGCGCAGGTAATAGAAGGCCAGCGCCGCCGTGAGGGACAGCAGCAAATAGGGGCGTTGCTCGGCTAGCGCGCGTCTTGGCATCGGGTCCTCCAATGCCCGGTTGGACCAATCGGGCCACAACGGCAAGGGCCATCCCCGCCCGACCCACGACTAGTTGACTCCATACTTATTTTCCTTATTTCTGTTTTTACAGAAATTGAGGACAGGGAGTCGAGTCGATGCGTAACCTCCCCCATGAAAAGACACCCAGCAGGGCGCATATCCTGCGGCAGGTCAGCTGGCAGGACTTGGTCGCCATGCGCCCTACCGATGGGATCGTGGAATGCCTCCACCCGCTGCCGTGGTTCGCAGCCAGCATCGCCTTCGCCGCCAATGGCTGGTTCCTCGCCGCCATGCCCTGCACCTTCATGTTCTTCCTCACCGGCCTGCGCCTCAATCATGAGGCGATCCATCGCAATCTCGGCTTCGGAAAGGCGGGCCACCATGCGGTGCTCCATGGCCTCAGCATGCTGATGCTATGCAGCAATCACAGCGTCGCGTGGAACCACCTCGAGCACCATCGCCATGCGGGCAAGCCGACCGACCTCGAAGGCAAGGCGGGCCGCATGAACTTCCTGCAGGTGGTCTTCTACGGCCCGCTCTTCGCCTGGGAGACGCATCGCCATGCCTGGGTGAACGGCGGCAGCGAGCAACGGCGGCGCATGCTCGTGGATGGCGCGGTCAACCTAGTCATACCGGCGCTCGCTTTCACCCTGTGGAGCCCCGCCCTCGCCTATCATCTCGTGATGATGGTGGGCGCGCAGAGCCTGACCGCCTTCTTCGCCGTCTGGATCACCCATCACGGTTGCGAGGATCACGTGCTCGTTGCTCGCACGCAGCGGAACAGATGGGTCAATCTCGCCAGCTACAACATGTTCTTCCACCTTGAGCATCACCTGTTCCCCGCAGTGCCGGTCAAGCGGCTGGCCCTGCTGGCGGAGCGGCTGGATGCGGCTTTCCCCACCATCATCGCCCGCACAAGGCGGGTGGTCCCCGGACAGGCGTGATTGGATTGCACGATGGCGCACCTCTGCCTATTTGAGCGCCTGATGGCAGATCAGGTACATATTATCGGCGGTGGCCTCGCGGGAAGCGAAGCCGCCTGGCAGCTGGCGCAGCGCGGGATACGCGTGCGCCTGTCCGAAATGCGCGGAGGTGGCGGATCGACGCCCGCGCACCAGACGGACGGGCTGGCGGAGCTCGTCTGCTCCAATTCCTTCCGCTCCGACGATGACGAGAAAAACGCCGTCGGCCTGCTGCATCACGAGATGCGGCGGCTCGACTCGCTGATCATGCGCGCGGGCGAAGTGGCCCGCGTGCCCGCCGGCAGCGCCATGGCGGTCGATCGCGACGTGTTCTCCGCCGAAGTGCAGAAGGCGCTGGAAGACCATCCCAATGTCACCGTGGTGCGCGAGCTGGTGGAGGAACTGCCGTCGGACGGCATGACCATCGTCGCCACCGGCCCGCTGACTGCGCAATCGCTTGCACAGAGCATCGTCAAGGCGACCGGCGAGGACCGGCTCGCCTTCTTCGATGCGATCGCGCCCATCGTCCATCACGACACGATCGACATGGACATCTGCTGGAAGGCAGCGCGCTGGGACAAGGGCGGCAAGGATTACATCAACTGCCCGATGAGCAAGGAGCAGTATCTCGCCTTCCACCAGGGCCTGCTCGATGCGGAAAAGGGCGACTTCAAGGAATGGGAGGCCGACACCCCCTATTTCGAAGGCTGCATGCCGATCGAGGTGATGGCCGAACGCGGCGTCGATACGCTGCGCTTCGGGCCGATGAAGCCGGTCGGACTCGACAACCCGCATTGGGCGACCGAGGAGCATCCGAACGGCCGCTGGGCCCATGCCGTGGTCCAGCTGCGGCAGGACAACAAGCTTGGCACACTGTGGAACATGGTCGGCTTCCAGACCAAGATGAAATATGGCGCGCAGGTGGAGCTGTTTCGCACGATCCCCGGCCTCGAGAAGGCCGAATTCGCGCGGCTCGGCGGCATGCACCGCAACACGTTCATCAATTCGCCCATGCTGCTCGACCGGCAGCTGCGGCTGAAAGGGGCGGAGCATATCCGCTTTGCCGGGCAGGTGACCGGGTGCGAAGGCTATGTCGAAAGCAGTGCCGTGGGCCTGCTCGCCGGCATGATGGCGGCGGCGGAACTGGCCGGGGAAAAGTGGGTCGGCCCGCCCGCGACCAGCGCGATGGGCGCCCTCCTCTCCCACATCACCGGCGATGCCGAGGCGAGCGACTACCAGCCGATGAACATCAATTTCGGCCTGTTCCCGCCGCTGCGCGATGTGAAGAAAAAGGCGCGCAAGGAAGCCTATACCTCGCGCGGAAAGGCTGATTTCGGCGAATGGCTGGCGGGGCTGGAGGCCGTTCCCGCCTAATTGCGCTTGGGCGCGCTGGTGGCGAATTCGGACTGGCTGAGCCAGCCATTGCCGTCACCGTCCATCTCCGCAAAGCGATCCGAGGTGGAGACCGCCCATTCCTCGAAGGTGAGCAGATTGTTGCCATCGGTATCGAGGCGGCGGAATGCATCGGTGCGGCTTGACAACATTTCGTTGCGGGTGATGCGCCGGTCGCGATTGCGGTCATAGCGGTAGAAGCGCCGCTCCTCGCGCGTCAGTTCCGTGCTTTCGGGCGGGGCCGGACCCTCGAGGCCGGCGATGTCGGCAAAGGGCAGCTCCTCGGGATCGACCTCCTCTTCCTCGACGACCGGCTCGGGCGGCGGCGCGCCCTCTTCCACTGCCGCGCGTCCCTGCAGCCAGAACAGGCCCAGCCCGCCCAGCGCGAGCGCCAGAATTGCTCCCAGCAGTATGCGGTTCATTGCGACCCCTTTCGTGTCGCCATATCTAGCGCCCAGTGAGGCCGATCCGCAAGGCCAAGAGACCGGCCGCCGGTCCATCGAGCACCTCGCGGCTGCCTTTCTCCAGCGCCCGCAGCGTCAGGCGATGCAGCACCGCCAGCGAACGCAGCTTGCGCGGCAGGGGTTGGGTGGTTGCTTGCGCCTCTCCGGGGTAGTCCAAAGCCATGCGCTGCACGCGGTCGCGCTCCTCCCCTTCGCCCAGATTGATCGCCAGATCGGCCAGCGCCCATTGCCCCGCTGCCCGCGACACCTCCGCGCCATCGGCCAGCTGACTCCATACCAGCACCCGGCCCTTGGCAAACTCGTGCAGTCCTGCGGGGGAAAGCTCCTCGGCCAGCAGGACTTCCCAGCCATCGACCAGCGGGCCGAGACTGGCTGGCGCAAAGGGCAAGCTGGATAGCCGCGCGAGCAAGGGTTCCCCCTGCGGCCAGCTCTCCGGGTTCTCGCCCAGCCGATCGCGCCACCAGGCCAGCTTGATCTGCGCGATCATCGCTTCCCCGCGCTGCTGCAGGATGGAGGCCAGCCGGTTGTCCAGCAACAGCAGCGTGAGGATGGTTTCGCGCGCGGAAACGGGCGCATAGGTAAGCGCCAGGCGTTGAACCAGCGGCAACATTTCGGCAGACAAGCGGGACATCACCCGCGCGCCATCGCCTTGACCGGTGGGCTGCGTCAAGCCTGTGATCGCAGTGACGGGCTGCTGGCCGGCATCCACTAGTAAAAAGTGTAACCAAATTAACCACTCTCGTTGGTCATGCTCTTACACCTGCCATCCTAGGGCGAGGCATCATGGCCGGTGTCGCACCCTCAATACCAGCCCAAGCGTCGCGCTTCATGAGCCGCCTTGCCCGCGATACGCGCGGCAATGTGATCATGATCGTCGCGGGTTCGGTTTTCCCCCTGCTCGCCCTCATCGGCAGCGGGATCGACATGGGGCGTGCCTATCTGGCGGAAACGCGCCTGCAGCAGGCATGCGACGCAGGGACGCTGGCCGCGCGCAAGCGGCTGGGAACGCAAGTCGCGGTGACCGACACGGTTCCCGCCGAAGTGGCCGATACCGGACAGCGCTTCTTCAACATCAATTTCCGCGACAACGCCTATGGCAGCGAGAACCGCCGCTTTGCCATGGTGCTGGAACAGGACCATGCCATTTCGGCCACGGCATCGGCGGATTTGCCCACCACCATCATGGGGGCTTTCGGCGTCGACAGCATCCAGCTCGCAGTCAGCTGCGAAGCGCAGATCGACATGCCCAACACCGATGTGATGATGGTGCTCGACACCACCGGCTCGATGCTGATGACCAATCTCGGCGACACGCGGCCGAGGATCGACGCCCTGCGCGATACCGTGGTGAGCTTCCACACGCAGATGGAAGCGAGCAAGGCCCCCGGTACCCGCATCCGCTATGGCTTCCTGCCCTATTCGACCAATGTGAATGTCGGCCACCTGCTGCAGGGTGACTGGCTGGTAGACGAATGGAGCTACAACTATCGCGTGGCCGCGCCCACCGGAAAGACGGAAACGGTGCCGGTCTATGAGACCAACTGGGTCCATGTCGGCGGCACGCGCGTGTCCGGCACGTCATATTACGACGCCAGTTGCCCGGGCGGCGACAAGACGTGGGAAGATCTGGGAACAGCCACCAATGGCGACTGGGAAATCCGCACTTCGCGCGAAAATGGTAGCGCTTACAGTTGCCGCGAAGTCGATTCCGATACGGTCGAAGTGACGCCGATCGTTTACACCGATTACGTCGTAGAGCGGCATCAGCGGCAGACGGGCACCGAAAAGCGCAAGCTGGACCGGTGGCGCTATCATTCCTTCGTCACCGACCTGTCCTTCCTCGACAGCTCCAATTCAACGCAAGTGCCTATGGGCGGGGTCGCCAGCGCGCCTACCAATGTGACCGTGCGCTATCGCGGCTGCGTGGAAGAGCGCTCGACCTACGAGATTACCAATTACGATGCGGTCGACCTCGATCGCGCGCTCGACCTCGATCTCGACCTGGCGCCGGATCCCGACGATCCGGACACGCAATGGCGCCCGATGCTGAACGAGTTGAGCTATGTGCGCGAAATCCGCACCAATGGCCGCGGCCAGTTCACGCCCGGCGCGGTGGTGAGTGACGCGCCTTTCATCAATGCCTGGTGGTGGGGCTTCGGCCCATGCCCTTCCCCTGCCCAGCCGCTTGCCGAACTGACCACCAGCCAGGTGCAGGCCTATGTCGACGATCTGGACGTGCAGGGTAGCACCTATCACGATATCGGCATGATCTGGGGCGGCCGCCTGCTTTCGCCAACCGGCCTCTTCTCTGCCACCAACGCCAATATCGGCGGGCGTGCGACACAGCGCCACATGATCTACCTGACCGACGGGCAGACTGCGCCGCTCGACATTTCCTACGGCGCTTATGGTATCGAGCCACTCGATCGCCGCCGCTGGCGCCCGCAATCGCAGATGTCGCTGACCGAAACGGTCGAAGAGCGCTTCTCCTTCGCCTGCGCGGAAGTGAAGAAGCGCAATATTCAGGTCTGGGTGATCAGCTTCGGCACGGAGGCCAACCCGGCGATGGAGAAATGCGCGGGCACGAGCCGCTACTTCGTCGCCGACGATGCTGTGCAGCTGGAAGCCACCTTCAGCGAAATCGCCGGGCGTATGGGCGAACTGAGGATCGTGAATTGACCCGCCGGTTCCGGCATGCCCGCTTGCCCGCGGCATTGTCGGGCGATGAACGCGGCGCGACCATGGTGGAATTCGCCATGGTCGCCCCGGTGCTGATCATGGCGCTGCTCGGCCTGTTCGACATGTCCTACAACATCTACGCCGCATCGATGGTCGAAGGCGCGATTCACAAGGCCGCGCGCGATTCCACCATCGAGGGTTCCGACCTGGCACAGGCGCAGATCGACGGGCGGGTGACGGATGCGGTGCGGGCCGTGGTCCCCTCGGCCGAACTGAGCTTCGACCGGCGCGCCTATAGCGATTTCCAGGATGTCGGCGAGGCGGAAGACTTCACCGATTCCAATCAGGATGGGGTGTGCAATGATGGCGAGCCTTTCGAGGACGCCAATGGCAACAAGATATGGGACCTCGATCGCGGAACCGGCGGCTTTGGCGGCGCGCGCGATGCGGTGCTCTACACTGTCTCGGTCACCTACAAGCGGCAGTTCCCCCTGCACACTTTCACCGGATTGCCCGACGAGGTGACGACCACGGCGCGCACGCTATTGCGCAACCAGCCCTATGCCATGCAGCAGACCGACGCCTCGGTGGAGTTCTGCAAGTGATCGCGGCGCTGGGACGGGAAATGCGGTGCCTTTTGCGCGACCGCACGGCGCTGGCAGCGACCGAATTCGCGCTGACCTTTCCCGTGCTGCTGAGCATGGGGCTGATGGGGCTGGAGCTGGCCAATCGCGCCATCGTGCAGATGCGCATCCACCAGTTGGCGGTGCATGTCGCCGACAACGCCTCGCGCATCGGTGACCAGTCCATGCTGGAAAACCGGCGCATCTACGAATCCGATTTCGAGGACCTGTTTCACGGAGCCGAACTGCAGATCGGCCACCACCTCGACCTGTTCGGACGCGGGCGCGTGGTTGTCAGCAGCCTGGAAGTGCTGCCGGGGACCGAGGGCGACCAGTATATCCACTGGCAGCGTTGCATGGGGACCAAGCAATACACTCCGCGCTTTGGCGAGGAAGGCGATGGCCGCGAAACCGAGTTTCCCGGCATGGGCCCTGCCGGAGAGGAAGTGATCGCCTTTGCCAATGAAGCGGTGATGTTCGTCGAGATCGCCTATGACTACGATCCGCTGATCGGCAATCCTTTCGGCATGCCGACCACGATCGCCGGATATTCCAGCTTCACCGTGCGCGACGATCGCGACCTGTCGCAAATCTACCAGCGCGATCCGGGCCATCCGGATAGCGCGGCCGATTGCGATACCTATTCGACGCTCGACGGTGCGGGCACCACGCCCGGCGGGTAACACCCCGCCGGTTCGCAGCCTCAGCCCTTGTAGCAGACCTTCTTCGCAGCCTCGACGATGCGCGGCGTATCGATCAGCGCGAGCTTCTCGAGATTGGCGGCATAGGGCAGCGGCACGTCTTCGTTGCAGACGCGCAGGACCGGGGCATCGAGATGATCGAAGCCCTCCTCCATGCAGACCGAGATCACTTCGGATGCGATCGAGCAGGTCGGCCAGCCCTCTTCCGCCACGATCAGGCGATTGGTCTTGGCGAGGCTTTCCAGGATCGTCTGCGTGTCGAGCGGGCGCAGCGTGCGCAGGTCGATCACCTCTGCATCGATGCCTTCGGAAGCGAGCTGTTCCGCCGCTTCCAGCGCGAATTTCACGCCGATGGAATAGGAGACGATGGTGACGTCCGACCCTTCGCGCATGATCCGCGCCTTGCCGATGGGCAGCACGTGGTCGTCCAGCTGGGCGACTTCGAAGCTGTTGCCATAGACCAGCTCGTTCTCGAGGAAGACCACCGGATCCTCGCAACGGATCGCGGCCTTCATCAGGCCCTTGGCGTCCGACGCGTCATAGGGCGCGATCACGATCAGGCCGGGGACGCTGGCATACCACGGGCCGTAATTCTGGCTATGCTGCGCACCGACGCGACTGGCTGCGCCATTGGGGCCGCGGAACACGATCGGGCAGCGCATCTGGCCGCCCGACATGTAATTGGTCTTGGCCGCCGAATTGATGATGTGGTCGATCGCCTGCATGGCGAAGTTGAAGGTCATGAATTCAACGATCGGACGCAGGCCGCCCATGGCAGCCCCCGTGCCGATGCCGGCAAAGCCATATTCGGTGATCGGGGTGTCGATAACGCGCTTGGGCCCGAACTCTTCCAGCAGGCCCTGGGTCACCTTGTAGGCACCCTGGTACTCGGCCACTTCCTCGCCCATCACGAAGACGCGCGGATCGAGGCGCATTTCCTCGGCCATGGCATCGCGCAGTGCCTCACGAACGGTGAGCTGCGCCATGTTGGTACCCGCCGGGATCGCAGGATCGGCGGGGCGAGGTTTGGCAGCGGGCTTTTCGGGCGCGCTAGAGGCCTGTTCGGCCGGCGCAGGGGCCTCTTCGGCTGCCGTCGGTGCAGGAGCTGCGGATGCGGCAGCGGAGATATCCTCGCCCTCGCCCGCCAGCACGGCGATCACCGTGCCGACCTGCACATTCTCGGATCCTTCCGGCACCAGGATCTTGCCGACTACGCCTTCATCGATGGACTCGAATTCCATCGTGGCCTTGTCGGTCTCGATCTCGGCCAGCACATCACCGGCGGAGACTTCGTCGCCTTCCTTCACCAGCCACTTGGCCAGCGTTCCTTCCTCCATGGTGGGAGAAAGGGCGGGCATTTTCAGTTCGATAGCCATCTCAGTAATCTCCCACCAGCACATCGGTGTAGAGTTCTGACGGCTCCGGCTCCGGCGAGGTTTCGGCAAAATCGGCTGCTTCGGCCACCTTCGCCCGGATGGTCTTCTCGATCTCTTTCAATTCATCCTCATTCACGCCCAGTTTGAGAAGCTCGGCCTTGGCCAGCTCGATCGGGTCGCTCTTTTCACGCACGCCCTGCACTTCCTCGCGCGTGCGGTATTTCGCCGGGTCGGACATGGAATGGCCGCGATAGCGATAGGTGTTGAGCTCCATCAGCACGGGGCCATTGCCGCCGCGCACATGCTCAACAGCCACCTTGGCTGCCTGATGCACTTCCAGCACGTCCATGCCGTTCACATCCATGCCGGGAATGCGGAAAGCGGTACCGCGACGGTAGAATTCGGTTTCTGCCGATGAGCGGGCGACTGCGGTGCCCATCGCATACTGGTTGTTCTCGACCACGAAGACCACCGGCAGGTTCCACAAAGCGGCCATGTTGAAGGTCTCGTAAACCTGGCCCTGGTTCGCCGCACCGTCGCCGAAATAGGCCATGCAGAGGCCGCCATCCTCATTGTATTTGTGCGCGAAGGCGAGACCCGCGCCGAGCGGCACCTGCGCGCCGACAATGCCGTGGCCGCCGTAAAAGGCATGTTCGGTGCTGAACATGTGCATGGAGCCGCCCTTGCCGCGGCTGATGCCAGCCTCGCGGCCGGTCAGCTCGGCCATGATGACCTTGGGATCGATGCCGTATGCGAGCATGTGGCCATGGTCGCGATAGCCGGTGATAACGCTGTCCTTGCCTTCATCCAGAGCGCTCTGCAGGCCCACCGCGACGGCTTCCTGGCCGATATAGAGATGGCAGAAACCGCCGATCAGGCCGAGGCCATAGAGCTGGCCGGCCTTTTCCTCGAACCGGCGGATAAGCAGCATCTTTTCGTAGAAAGTGAGCAGCTCGTCCTTGCTGGCCTTGAACCGCTTGTTCGTTTCGAACGCGTCCTGCAGGCTGCGGAGCGCGAAATTGTCATCCGATCCGTCTGATTTTGCTGCGGGTTTCTTCGCAGCTGCCTTCTTGGCGGAGGGTTTGCGGGCCGGCGCTTTCTTGGCAGCGGCGCGCTTAGCGGTGGACGATGGGGTCTTGGCCAAAACGCAATTATCCTGCTGACGCATCAAGGGTGTGATGCAAATTCACAGCGGCTATAGGCACGTGAATCGTGCGCTGGCAACGCCGAGAATCAGCTTTGAACCAAACTGGTTAGAAAAGTTTTGACCAGCAACCGTCAGCGCTGGTCGTCGAGTTCCACCACATACTCGTCTCGATGGGCGACATTGAGGTTGTGGCGCAGCAATTCGCTGGCGAGGTCGGGATCGACATTGTCCGGATCGAGCAGCTCGACACGGTTGGCGAGTACGGCACGCTCGTCCTGCAAGGCGGCAATACGCGCCGCACGCATTTCGAGCACCCCGCTCTGCTCGCTCCACGATAGCAAGCCGTACGGCCCTGCCAGCGCAAGCGTGCCCAGCAGCAGCAACCACGCCAAGGCGAAGTACTGGATGCGTTTGTCACGTGTGCTGACGGGAGCGTTCATAAATTCACAGAATCACAAGTTTCACACCGATTCAAGCACTTTCCCGAGGGGTTGCGCCGAATTGCCCACTAACCGAGTCCGGCCGTGCATTCCACTGCCTCCTTGCCCTTGTCCGAGCATAAGGTTACATTTGAAACCATGACCACTTCGACCATCAATCCCATGGGCCTCGACGGCTTCGAATTCCTCGAGTTCTGCGCGCCGGAAAAGGGCGTCCTTGAATCAGCCTTCGAGCGGATGGGCTTTTCGCCAATCGCCCGGCACCGCTCCAAGGACGTCCAGCTGTGGCGGCAGGGGAACATCAACTTCATCGCCAATTACGAACCGAAAAGCCCGGCGGCCTATTTCGCGGCCGAGCACGGGCCTTCCGCTTGCGGCATGGCCTTCCGGGTGAAGAACGCGGCGAAAGCCTATGACCTCGCGCTCGAACGCGGCGCGGAGCCGGCAGAGGTGCCGACGGGGCCGATGGAACTGCGTCTGCCGGCCATTCGCGGGATCGGCGGATCGCTGATCTACCTGATCGACCGCCATGCCCATGGCCTCACCATCTACGACATCGACTTCATCTATGAGGCAGGCGCGGAGTTGCATCCGCCCGGTGCGGGCTTCACCGAGATCGATCACCTCACGCACAACCTCTACAATGGCCGCATCGCCCATTGGGAGGATTTCTACAGCCGCATTTTCGATTTCCGCGAATTGCGGCAATTCGACGTGACCGGAGAATATTCGGGCCTCAACACCAAGGTGATGGTGGCGCCCGACGGCAAGATCCGCATTCCGCTCAACGAGGAAGGCGGCGCCGACGGCAAGGGGCAGATTGCCGAGTATTTGCGCGCTTATAATGGTGAGGGCATCCAGCATATCGCGCTGGCCAGCAATGACCTCTATTCCTCGCTCGACAAGCTGGCGAAACTCGACCTCGCCTTCGCCCCGCCTCCGCCCGACACTTATTACGAGCAGCTCGATACCCGCCTGCCCGGCCATGGAGAACCCGTGGCCGATCTGCGCAAGCGCGGGATTCTGGTCGACGGGACGACCGGCGGCGGCGATCCGCGCTTGCTGATGCAGATCTTCAGCCGTCTGATGATCGGCCCGGTCTTCTTCGAATTCATCCAGCGCAAGGGTGACGAAGGTTTCGGCGAAGGCAATATCGAGGCGCTGTTCCGCTCGATCGAGGAAGACCAGCGCCAACGCGAGGTGCAGGCGGACTCTCAGGATTGAACCCCGGCGTACAGGCGACTAGGGGATATCTGCATTCACTGCGCCGCAAGGCTCTTGCGCGCAGGACCGTGCAGCGCCACTGTTGCGCGCAAGAGAGGGAGTTCTTCACGTCATGATCGCGCATCGCGCCGCTCTGTTCCTGGCCGGGGCCGCTTCGCTGGCCGCCATTTCCACACCTGCATCGGCGCAGGTGGCCGACGATGTGGTGCTCAATATCATGCGCGAATGCGCGCGTATCGATGATCCCAGCGCACGCCTCGCCTGCTATGACAACAACATCCGCACCGCCGGTGCTAATCCGCGCACCATTCCCGGCGAAACCGTCGTCCAGGGCTCCGGCGCCGTGATGAGCGGACCGAACACCACCGGCCGCGCCGGCTTCGGTGCCGAAGACATTCGTGGACCTGAAAGGTTCGAATTGCGCGAAGGCGAATTGCAGGAACTGACCGCGCGCGTTGCCGATGTACGGCAGGTCGGCGTTGGTCGTTACGAGATCACGCTTGAAGATGGCGCGGTCTGGCGGATCAGCGATTCCGTGCCGCAGACCTACAGCGTTCCGCGCCGTGGTGCCGAAGTGGAAATCAACCGCGCCTCGCTTGGCAGTTTCCTGCTGCGTTATCGCAACCAGCAGTCGGTTCGCGTCGAACGCGTGGACTAGCGTGGTTGCTCCGTGCGGAGCGGCACCGAATTCCTAGCGCTGGCCCAAATCCTCGAAGGCGCGTTCGCGCTCGAGTTGCACGACGGCATTGCGACGGATCTTGTCGAACGTGGCGAGGAAACCCTCCCGCTCGTCCTTCGATAGCGGGGCAAGCAGGAAGGCACTGCGCTGGCGGCTCGCTTCCTGGATCAGTTCGAACAGCTTCTGCCCTTCGGCGCTGGGCGAGAACTGCCCGTGCCGTCGCCCGGGCTTGCCTTCGCGTACCACCAGCCCACGTCCTACCAGCGCATTAACCGTACGACCGGCCTGGCTGTGATCGCGATCGAGGCGATCTACCAGAGCATTCCATTCAATCGGAGGTTCACGCCCTATCTCGTTGAGAACCCACGCCTCGAAGTTTGAAAGCTTGGTCAGCCGCTTGAAGGTGAGAGAGCCGCTGCGGCTGAAATAGGAACTCAGCGTCATCAGCGGCGAGATGATGCGGGATCGGTCCATCACGATCCTGTCGCCACTGCCTACGCTCTCGCTTTCTACCGGCGCGCCGGGCCGCGGGAATTCGCGCGTTTCCTGCGCGCTGCTCAGCTCGCGCTCCTGCTCATAGAGACGCACGGCTTGGTCGAGCAGCTTCTCGATCACGGCAAAGAAGGATTCGAGTTCGGCATCGCCAATATCGAAGGTCAGCTCGCGATTGCGCAACTCGGCCAGGCGCAACAGCCGCTCGCTATGCCCCTGCCCCTTGCGCGTCAGGCTAAGCGGCGCGCGCAGCTGCTCACGCTCGATCATCTTGAGTTCGAGCAGGCGCTTGACCGAACGGCTGACCTGCGCCTTGTCCACGCCGACCGCACTGGATATCTCCGCCGGCACCAGCGGCCCGACATTATGAAGCAGGAACAGGATCCTGCGGTCGAGTTCCACCAGGTCGAGTTCGCGGGCATAGGCCATCTCGGCACTCTCACGAACCTTGTAGAGCAACTGCCACAATTCGCTCTGGATAACGCCAGGCGAGCGCTTTCCTTCGGTCGGCGGGACGGCGGCCGGGGCAATCCCGTTCATGATGATGTTGAGGCGAGCGGCGAACTCGGCCGGAACATCTTCGGTGCTGGAAGCCTCACCTTCAGCAGAGTGCGAACCAATGGTGTAGGCCTCGACAATCCGGAGCGCCTCGGACGCCATGGGGCCCAAGCCCTCATGGATAGCAGCGAGTCGAGCCTCGCTCACTTCAAGCCGCCGCCCTCCTCCGGCCGATTCATCCAGAAGGTGCTGGCGCAGCGCGATGGCATGATCGATCAGCGCCTTGCGCCAGGCCGCAACCGGCCCTGCACGAGGCCCCTCCGCAACTGGGTCTGCCTTTTCGGGCAAAGTCATTTACCTCCAACCCTCTCCAGCGCCTTTGCGCTCTGCGCTCAGCCTAGTGTGCTCCCGGTAGGAAAGACAAGCGCCCGGTGATCCTCCGGTCGCTTCGAGCCCGCCTGCGACGGCTGCACCGGGACCGGACCTTGTCAACTGGACGGCAGAAGTCGGAAGTTGCAGGGCGATGCAGCTTGGCAACAGTACTCCCGCATCAAAATCTGTGCAAATGCAGCATATATCTGATTTATCATGATTTATGTCAGAACCGGTTTCCTTGGAAACCGCGCAAGGAAACAGAATTCGTCCTTCACGCCGACGGGGAGCCGCCATTTCCCGCAGTTCAGGCGAGAGCGCCACTGGACACTGTCAAGGCTGGAGAATATGTGCGGGTTTGCGTGGAAAAGGGCCGATTCAACAGCCTTGGACCGCCGGGGGAGGAAGAGAGAAGGCTTGCGTCGGAGGGCGCCCGCCAAATTGCCGATCAAGGCGGCAAAATCGACATTCCAAACCTGACATCATTCAGCTGCCGGGGCCATGGGCTTCGGTTCGGGCTATCGGCGTGGCCTCGGTCGCATCGGGAAACCGGCAGCAGGATAGTAAATCGCACGCGGCAGCACTGTCGCCTGCGTTCACTGTGAAGGGAGCACCAAGTGAGGAGTTTGAGCAACAAGCGGGTCTTCAAGGCCCTTCTGCTGGCCGGTGGGGCCAGCACCTTTGCCATCGCCACCCCGGCAATGGCCCAGGATGAAGGTGCAGACGAACAAGATCGCATCGTCATCACGGGTTCGCGCATCCAGCGTCAGGACTTCGAAGCCAACAGCCCGTTCGTCACCATTGACGAAAGCCTGCTGGAATCGTCGTCGACTGCCGCAATCGAATCCAACCTGAACCGCCTGCCGCAGTTCGTTCCGGCCCAGACGCCGACCGCTGGTGGCGACATCCAGCCGACGGCGACCAACACCCCGGGTGCTGCAACCGTGTCGCTGCGCGGTATCGGTACCAACCGTAACCTCGTCCTGATCGACGGTCGTCGCGGTACGCCCGGCAACGCTTCGGGCGTGGTCGACATCTCGACCATTCCTTCGGCTGCTATCGAGCGCGTCGAAGTGATCTCGGGCGGTGCATCGGCCACCTACGGTGCCGACGCTGTCGCCGGTGTCACCAACTTCATCCTGAAGCGTAACTTCGAAGGTCTCGAGCTGGATGCCCAGGCCGGCATCACCCAGGAAGGCGACAACTTCGAATACCAGCTGTCCGGCATCATGGGTGCCGACTTCGCCGATGGACGCGGTAACGTGTCGCTGGCAATGTCGATGAACACTCGCGAAGCCAACTATCAGCGCGATCGCAGCTGGTACCGCGACCTGTGGGCCGATCCGAACATCGGCGGCACGCAGTTCTTCATCCCGGCACCTGGCTTCTCGTCGGCCGGCAACCTGCCCGATTACACCACGGTGTTCCCGGATGCGGCTGGCCCGGGCCTCGATCCGAGCACGACCGTCTATTTCACTCCGGATGGCACGCCGTTCACGATCGGCGCCAACGGTACCGGCCAGAACTTCGGCAACGGCAACGCCCCGCTTGACGATCCTGCCTACAAGCAGACGATCGCTGGCGGCATCGGCACCAACAACACCAACCTTTACTTGATCCTGCCGCTGACGCGTTACAACGCGTTTGCTCGCGGTAACTACGAGATCAACGACTGGATTGGTGTGTTCGGCCAGGCGATGTTCAGCCACGTCGAGACCTACACGCGTAACGAGCCGGGCCCGGCCGTGAACGGCTGGACGGTCAACGTCGACCCCACGCAGCTGAGCGACGGTATCCTGCCTTCGGCAATGGAAACGCTGCTTGCCAGCCGTATGCGTTCTGCACGGCCCGGCGATGCAGAGTACATTCCTGACGACGGCAACCCCGATACGCCGCCTCCGACGCAACCGATGGTTTCGGGTGCGGCAGATCCGTTCACCGTGCAGGCACTGCTGTTCGACGATCGTGAAACCTTCACCGACGTGACGACCTACAGCCTGACCGGTGGTCTCGAAGGCTATATCCCCGGCACCTCCTTCGCCTGGGAAGCTTTCGTCAGCCACGGCATCTCGTCGACCTATGCGAAGCAGACCGGCATCTACTCGCTGTCGCGCTTCCAGGAAATCATGTCGGCACCTGACTTCGGTGCAGGCTATTCCTCGACAGGCAACCAGGGCCCGCCGAACTTCGGTTTCGGTGCTTCGACGGGTACCTGTACTTCGGGCCTCAACCTCTACAATCCGCCGGCTGGCGGGTTCTCGGAGGACTGCCTCGAAGCCATCCGTGCGGACCTGAAGAACCGTGGTGAAGTGACGCAGACGATCGCTGAAATGAACATCAGCGGTGGCCTTTTCGATCTTCCGGCCGGTGAACTGGGCATCGCGGTCGGCGCCAGCTATCGCGAGATGCAGTACGAGTTCGACAATGACACGCTGACCACCGCGGGTCGTTCGTTCCAGGACCAGGCGCTGGGCATCTATCCCAGCGGCAATGTGGACGCGGCTTTCGACGTGCATGAACTGTACGGCGAATTGCTGATCCCGGTCCTGTCGGACATTCCGGGCATCCAGCAGCTCAACCTGGAAGTGGGCGGTCGTATTTCCGACTACTCCACCACGGGTACCAGCTACACCTACAAGATCCTGGGTGACTGGGAAGTGACCGACTGGCTGCGTTTCCGTGGCGGTTTCAACCGCGCAGAACGTGCTCCGAACATCGGTGAGCTGTTCCTGGCTGCGCAGCAGACCTTCGGTGGCAACACCGCCGGTGACCCCTGCTCGCTGGCCAATCCGCTTTCCTTCTCGGCCAACCAGGACGGTGACGCCTTCGCTGGCGGCAACGCCAACGGTGCTCGCGTCGAAGCGGTTTGCCGTATCCAGATGGAAGCTTCGGGTAACCCGAATGCTGACGAGGACTTCTACAATGGTGTCCAGAGCAGCGCGACGGGCGGCTTCGCCTTCCCGACCACCATTGGCAACCCAAACTTGGTTCCGGAAACGGCCAACACCTGGACCGCTGGTTTCGTGATCAACTCGCCGTTCGCAGGTCCGGCTCTTGAGCGTCTGCGCCTGTCGGTTGACTGGTTCAGCATCCACGTGAAGGACGCCATCGGCGAACAGACCGTGGGTATTGCTCTCCAGCAGTGCTACGATCCGGCTCTGAACCCTGCCTGGGAAGGCAGCAACGAGGACGTCGCGAACTCGCAGTTCTGTCTGAACGTGCCGCGTAACGGTACCGGTGCCCTGGGCAACGTGAACCGTACCTATGTCAACAACGGTGAGTTCAAGATCGAAGGTATCGACGTGCAGCTCGACTGGGGCATGGACGTTGGTCCGGGTACGCTGAACGTGAACCTGATCGGCAACTACCAGCTCGACTTCAGCTCGACCGCTCTGGCAGGCATCCTGCCGCTGGTCGACTATGTCGGTACGCTGGGAACGGGCGAAAACGGCCTGAATACCGGTGTCTACGAGTATCGCCTGCTGGCGAATGTCGGCTACGCCATCGGCCCGGCAACGATCGGCCTGCAGTGGCAGCACCGTCCGTCGATCGAGGATGCGACCGAAGCTCTGACCGGCGCTCCGACGCCGACCACCGGCTTCCCGTCGTACAACCTGTTCAGCCTGAACAGCACCTACTCGGTCAACGACGCGCTGAACCTGCGCTTTGGTGTTGACAACCTGTTCAACAAGCGCCCGCCGCTTGGGAACATCAACACCGCTGCTGATCCGTCGCTGGGTCAGCTGTCGGGCGGCAGCTACAATGCGACGTTCTACGACACGAACGGTCGCCGCTTCTACTTGGGTGCGAACCTCCAGTTCTAATCCGCGTAGAAAAAGCGAAACAAGTCAGGGGCCTCTCCTTCGGGAGGGGCCCCTTTCTTTTGTGCGCTCGTCGTCCGACACAGCGCTGGACAAGCCCCCCTCCCCCGCGTCATGACAGTCCGCGAATGCTACGCGAGGAGAGGGCCAGCATGACAAGGGTAATGCGATTTCACGAGACCGGCGGACCGGAAAAGCTGGTCATCGATGAGATGGAAGTTGGCGAACCCGGCCCGGGCGAAGTGCGCATCCGAACCGAAGCCGTCGGCCTCAACCGTGCAGAAGCCATGTATCGCGCCGGCAACTATCCGGTACAGCCCAAGCTCCCCAGCCTGATCGGCTACGAAGGCGTCGGCACCATCACCGCGCTGGGCGAGGATGTGCACGAATACGCGGTTGGCCAGCGCGTCTGTGTCCTGCCGATGATCAGCCAGGGCGATTACGGAATCTGGGCGGAGGAGGCGATCGTGCCGACGCGCATCATCCTGCCGGCTCCTGAAGGTCTCGATGTGACGCAGGCCGCGGCGATCTGGATGCAGTATATGACCGCCTATGCCGTCTATGAGGTCGCCGAAGTCGGCCCCAACGATGCGGTGATCATCCCCGCGGCCTCGTCCAGCGTGGGCCTGGCGGCGATCCAGCTGTGCAACTGGGCGGGCGCCACACCCATTGCCGCCACGCGTACCAGCGCCAAGGCAGATGCCTTGAAGAAGCTCGGTGCCGCTCATGTCATCGCCACGCAGGAGGAAGACCTCGTCGCCCGGGTGATGGAGATCACCGGCGGCAAGGGTGCGCGTTGCGCCTTCGATCCGGTCGGCGGACCCTATGTCGACACGTTGGCGCAGGCACTGGCGGAGCGCGGCATATTGTTCATCTATGGCGGATTGTCGGGAGAGCCGACGCCCTATCCGCACTGGCCGATGGCGTTCAAGGGCGCCAGCATGCGCGGCTGGGTCGCCAGCGAAATCTGGAACCACCCGCACCGCTTCAAGGCGGCGCGCGAGACGGTGCTGGCGGGGCTGGCACAAGGCAAGCTCGATCCCGTAATCGCCAAGGTTTTCAACGGACTGGAGTCTCTTCCTGAGGCCAATGCCTATCTCGAATCGAACCAGCAGATCGGAAAGGTCGTCGTGCGCTTCTGAGGCAGCGGAGACGACCGCTGCCTTGCGCGCAGCAAGCGAGCAAGATCGAACCCGCAAGGGTTCGCAAGGCCGAACGGCCGCCCGAGCTTGTGCGAGGCAAGCCAAGCGGGCGGATGCCCGCGCCCGGCGTTTGAGGGCAAAAAAAATGGTGCGCCCGACAGGATTCGAACCTGTGGCCCCCGGATTAGGAATCCGATGCTCTATCCAACTGAGCTACGGGCGCATCCATCACCGGCCTTAACCGGAGGCGGATTGACAGGCAATTGCCAAGCGTTCCCGAGCTGTCAATTGAGCTCTTCGGGAGGCGAGACCGGGAATGGCAGGGGCGCGATTTCGATCCCCTCTTCCAGCAGGCGCTCGGCTTCTTCCACGCTGGTTTCCCCGTGGATCGGCTCCGCATCTCGCTCGCCATAGTGCATCGCACGGGCATCGTCGGCGAACTTGTTGCCCACCCATTTGCTCCGCTTGAGCGCCTTGGCCTGCGCTTCGGCCAGCTTTTCCAGCGCCTGCTGCACTTCAGGCGGCATGGGCGCGTTGGAAACAGGCTGCACGTCGGACGCGGCTGGCAGACCCTCTTCCGGACCGGATTTGCCTGCATCCTCACGCCCGCGCGCCACGATATCGGCCAGCTGGTTGCCCTTCTTCGGCACGGCAGGAGCCATCGGCGCCTTTATCACCTCGGCTGAACCGCATTGCGGGCATGTAAGCAGCCCCCGCTCCTGCTGGGAAGCGAAGTCGGCCGACGATCCGAACCACCCTTCAAAGTGGTGGCCAGCGTCGCATGAGAGGTCGAAAACGATCATTGCGAGGCTGATTTAGGGATATCGCGGCGGTTGGCAAGGCTGGGCAGCTGTCGCCGCACCTCGGCTATTCGCTCGGAATCGATCTCGGCAAAGGCCAAGCCTGCCCGCGAACCGCCCATGTCGAGCAGCACATCCCCCCAGGGATCGACGACCAGCGAATGGCCATAGGTGGTGCGCCCATCCTCATGCTCACCAACCTGCGCAGCCGCGATCACATACGCACTCGCTTCCACCGCCCTCGCCCGCAACAGCAGTTCCCAATGGGCACGGCCTGTGGGCACGGTGAAAGCAGCGGGAATGGCGATCGCATCGCATTGGCGACGCCCCAGCTCCTCGAACAAGGCTGGAAAGCGCATATCGTAACAAACGGCGAGGCCCAGACGGCCGATCGGCGTCTCCACCGTAACCACCTCCTCACCGGGTGTGTAGGCGGAGGATTCGCGCCAGCTTTCGCCCGTGTCGAGCTCCACGTCGAACATGTGCATCTTGTCGTAGCGGGCGACGATCTCGCCCTGCCCGTCGATCACGAAGCTACGATTGGCCCAGCGCCCGTCCTCGCGCACCACCGCGAGCGAACCGAGCGCGATCATCAGGCCCTCGCGCGCGGCGGTCTCACGCACGGCGTCGAGCACCATGTCCTCGCCCTCGGCGCGAATGGTCTCGGAGGCGCGCTTGCGGTTGCGATCGAGCAGGCCGCTCATCTCGGGCGTAAACAGCATTTGCGCGCCATCCGCCCTGGCCTGTCGTACGGCATCGGCGATTACGGCAGCGTTGGCCGCCGGGTCTATGCCGGCCGTCATTTGCAGCAGGGCGATGCGCGTTTCCGCCATCGATCAGAGACCCAGCAGCGGGTCGAGCTTTCCTTCGCGCTCGAGCGCGGCGAGGTCATCCGATCCGCCGATCGCCTGTCCGTCGATAAAGATCTGCGGCACAGTGCGCGCGTCAGGCTTGCGTTCCATCATCTCGCGCCGCTTCTCGCCGCCCATGGTGATGTCGTATTCTTCATAGTCCACGCCCTTAGAATCGAGCAGGTGCTTGGCCCTGGTGCAATAGCCGCAGAGCATCTTGGTGTAGATTTCGACCTTGGGGGTGCTCAAATTATATGTCCTTGTTTCATGGCCTTGTCGCGCAAGGGCGCGGGTCTTGAAAGCGCCTCTGCCCGGACCTATCTCAACCACGCCCATAGCGCGAGGCGCGAACGGGCAAAGGGGTGCCGATTTCGGGCCCCTTACACAATTCAAATTGCTCGATGGAGGATTTGTTTCAGATGAACCGCTTCGATTTTACCCCCTATCGCCGTTCCACCGTCGGTTTCGACCGGCTGTTCGACCTGCTGGAGAAGCAGGCCCGCAACTCCGGCGGCGACAATTACCCGCCCTTCAACATCGAACGTCGCGACGAGGACGAGTACCGTATCACCCTGGCGGTGGCCGGCTTCCGCGCGCAGGACCTAGACATTACCGCCCAGCAGAACCTGCTGGTCGTGCAGGGCAGGAAGCGCGACGAACAGCCCGGAGGCGACATGCTGCATGTCGGCATCGCCAATCGCGGTTTCGAGCGCCGCTTCGAATTGGCCGACTATGTCCGCGTCGCCAATGCGGACCTTGCCGATGGCCTGCTGGCGATCGACCTGGTGCGTGAAGTGCCCGAGGCGATGAAGCCGAAGAAGATCGCCATTGGCGGCCAGAAGACGCTCGAAGTCGTCAAGGATGACAGCGAATCCGACGAGGATGCGGCCAACGCAGCCTGACGTCGCCACGTCACAACCAATCGTTTCATATAGAAAGTTCGGGGGCGGTACCGCAAGGCACCGCCCCCTCGACGCATTGCGCCGACCAGCCTCGGTAAACCAGCTCTCCGGGTCGCAATAGAGAGCCCGCCCCCCTTGGCAAGATCGGGCCGGAAGCATGCATCACAAGCCCCTGTTGATGCATTCGCGGCCGACCGAACTGCGTTCACTGCGCCAGACCACAAAGCATGTGTCTGATGCCCTTCACGTAGATCCGAGAATCGGAATTTCTTTGAATTCCCGTTATTCGCTGCTTTGCAGCAAGTGCAAGGGAAATTTCCTATACTATGCCAGATTGCGACATATGTTTGCGCAAAACTACACCAGTCGCGCCTGTTTCAATGCCGCAGCGATGAAGCCGGCGAACAATGGATGCGGGTCGAAGGGCTTGCTTTTCAGTTCAGGATGGAACTGCACGCCCACGAACCAGGGGTGGTCCGGCCGCTCCACGATTTCGGGCAGCAGGCCGTCGGGTGACATGCCCGAGAAAACCAGCCCACCCGCTTCGAGCCGGTCCTTGTAGGCCGAGTTCACTTCGTAACGATGGCGGTGGCGCTCGGAGATTTCGGTCGCTCCGCCATAGATCTGCGAGACATGGCTATTGGGGGACAGTTTCGCGGCATAGGCGCCAAGGCGCATAGTGCCGCCGAGATCGGTATCGGCAGAGCGCTGCTGCAGCCCCTCTTTGCTCATCCATTCGGTGATGATGCCGACGATGGGTTCGCTCGTCTCTCCAAATTCGGTGGAGGATGCCTCAGGGATGCCGGCGGTGTTCCGCGCGCCTTCGATACAAGCCATCTGCATGCCGAGACAAATACCGAAGAAGGGCACGCCGCGTTCACGCGCAAAACGCACAGCGGCAATCTTGCCTTCCGACCCGCGCTCGCCAAAGCCGCCGGGCACAAGGATGCCGTGCATGGGTTCGAGCTGCGCAGCGATGTCACCGTCTTCCTGTTCGAAGATTTCGGCGTCGATCCACTTGATGTTGACCTTCACCCGGTTGGCCATGCCACCATGGACCAGCGCTTCGTTCAGCGACTTGTAGGCATCGGGCAGGCCGACATATTTGCCGACCACACCGATCGTGACCTCGCCTTCGTAATTCTCGTAGCGGTCGATCACGTCTTCCCAGCGCGACAGGTCCGGCTCCGGGGCTTCTTCGGTCATGCCGAAATGGCGCAGCACTTCGCGATCGAGCCCTTCGCCGTGATATTGCTGCGGCACGGCGTAGATGCTGCTGGCATCGAGAGCCTGGATCACGGCTTCCTTGCGCACGTTGCAGAACAGCGCGATCTTGGCGCGTTCGGTCTCGGGCAGCTCATGCTCGCAGCGGCACAGCAGGAGATTGGGCTGCACGCCAAGGCTGGTCAGTTCGCGCACCGAGTGCTGCGTCGGCTTCGTCTTCAGCTCGCCCGCAGCGGAGATATACGGGACCAGCGTCACGTGGACGAGGCAGGTCTGCTCTACCGGCAGCTCGTTACGCAGCTGGCGGATGGCCTCGATGAAAGGCAGGCTTTCGATATCGCCCACCGTGCCGCCGATTTCGCACAGGATGAAATCATGATCGTCCTGGTCGGCGAGCGCGAACTCCTTGATCGCGTCGGTGACGTGCGGGATCACCTGCACCGTGGCGCCGAGGTAATCACCGCGGCGTTCCTTGGTGATGATGTCGCGATAGACGCGGCCCGAAGTGATATTGTCGTTCTGGTGCGCTGAGACGCCGGTGAAGCGCTCATAGTGCCCCAGGTCGAGATCGGTCTCCGCCCCGTCATCGGTCACATAGACTTCGCCATGCTGATAGGGACTCATCGTCCCTGGATCGACGTTGAGATAGGGATCGAACTTACGAATGCGGACCTTGTAGCCACGCGCCTGGAGGAGGGCAGCGAGGCTCGCTGCCATCAGTCCCTTGCCAAGCGATGAGACCACGCCGCCGGTGATGAATATGTACCGCGCCATGGGAGTCGGGCTGTAGGGATCAAAATGGATTCGTGGCAAGGTGTGAAATGATGAATTTCACCAGCGATCCACTATCCAGTGAACATGGGTGTCAGGAATGCATCACAACTGTGGCGCGATCGCGCCGCAATGACCTGCGGAATGTGAAAGGGATTATTCGGCGACGCCGCTAAGAGCATCGTCGGTCGCAGGTGCTTCCTCGCCAGCTTCGCCTTCCGCGTCCGCCGGGAACAAGCCCTCACCCGTTTCGGCAGGCATGGTAACCGACCGATCGAGCGACTGGTCGATCTCGCGCCCGCTGGTGGCGTTGATCGCCACGGCGGCAAGCGCGATGGAAAGCGTCACGAAGAGCACCGCCAGCCACTTGGTGGTGCGGGTTAGGAAATCGGCCGCACCGCGCGCCGACATCAGGCCGCCGGGGCTGCCGCCACCGCCGATACCCAGTCCGCCACCTTCCGACCGCTGCATCAGTACGACGCAGACCAGCGCAAAGGCGACGATCGCCTGGACAACGGTGAGGAACAGGAAAAGGCTCATGGGATCAATCCAGGTCAGTCAGTCAGGCGCGCTATCTAGGCAATCTGCACGCCCGCGACAAGGTCGGCTCAGTTTTCCGGGGTTTCCGCAGCGGCAACGACGATGCCCAGGAAGCTGTCGGCGGTAAGACTGGCTCCGCCCACCAGCGCGCCGCCCACTTCGTCGGCGGCCAGTAGCTCGGCAGCGTTATCCGGCTTCACCGACCCGCCATAGAGGATGCGGATAGTGGCACCGGCTTCCTCGCCGTAGAATTCGTTAAGAACCTTGCGGATCGAGCAGTGCATGGCACCAACATCCTCGACCGTTGGGGTGCGTCCGGTACCGATGGCCCAGACAGGTTCATAGGCGACGGTGACCTTGGCAGCCACACCCTCGCCTTCGGGCAGCGAGCCCTTCAGCTGCTTGGCAACAACGCTCTCGGCCTTGCCGGCATCGCGCTGCTCTTCGGTTTCGCCCACGCAAGCGATCACGTTGAGGCCGGCCGCGATCGCGGAATCGGCCTTGGCACGGACGTCGGCATCCTTTTCGCCATGATCAGCGCGGCGTTCACTGTGGCCCAGGATCACGAAACCGGCGCCAGCATCCTTCAGCATGGCTGCGGACACATCGCCCGTATGCGCGCCGCCATCGGCCGGATGGCAATCCTGTGCGCCCACGCCGATCAGCGTCGCTTCCTTGCGCGTGGCGTGGATCAGCGTGAAGGGAGGCGCCAGCGCGACCTCGACCTTGATGAGTCGTTCCGCCGCCCGGTCGATCGCGCGCGCTTCGGCCAGCATGGCGCGCGTGCCATGCATCTTCCAGTTGCCAACAATATAGGGGCGCTCGGCCATTCTCGTACCTTGGACAAAATTATTGGTTAAGGGTTCCGCTACGGCGGAAAAGTCCCTGCCCGCTAGAGCGCCCTGCCCCGCTTGTCAAAGCTGCATTTCCACATTGTCGGCAAACCGCCCAATGCTGTTGCGGGCGCGCCGCAGGGGCGATAAAGCGCGAGCCCGACACATATATACGATGGTCGCGCTCAGGGCACGGCATGTCGCAAAACCAGTAACGAGATCGCATCCACCCATGCTCCAGCTTTTCCGTAACTTCTTCCGATCCAAGCTCGGGATCGTGGTGACTCTGGCCTTCCTGGGCCTGATCGCCTTTGCCTTTGCCAGTTCGGACGTCGCCAATACCGGCACTTTCGGCGGCGTTGCGGGCGGTGACAGGGTTGCCGTGGTGGGTGACACCCGGATCGATACGAATGAGCTTGCACAGCGTGCCAGCGACGTTGTGGCGAACCTGCGCCAGGACAATCCCACGCTGACCATGGAAGCCTTCATGGCGCAGGGCGGGCTGCAGACCACGCTGGACAGCCTGGTCAGCCGCGCAGCCATTGCCGAAGTCGCGCGCCGTTACGGCCTGCGCGCTGGCAACAGGCTGGTCGATTCCGAAATTGCCGCCAATCCCAACCTCCGCGGGTTGGACGGCCAGTTCAGCACCGAAAGCTTCCGCACGTTCCTGCGCCAGCAGGGCATTAGCGAGGATCGCTTCCGCGACGACGTCATGATGAACCTGTTCGTGCGGCAGGTTATCAATCCGGTGCAGATGATCCCGCAGCTTCCGGCCAGCATCAATCGCCGCTATGCCGAGCTGACGGCGGAAACGCGCACTGGCCAGGTCGCCGCCCTGCTTGCCGCCGACTATGCGCCCACCGGCGATCCCACCGATGCGCAGCTCAAGGCCTATTACGAAGCGAACACCGACAACTATATCCGGCCCGAACGCCGGGTGGTACGCTATGCCATGTTCGGCGAGGAGGCCTTTGCCAACCTGCCCGCGCCGACCGAGGAGCAGATCGCAGAGCGCTATGAAGCAGATGCGCTGATTTATTCCGAGCGTGAGACCCGTACCTTCACCCAGCTGATCGCAACCACACAGGCTGCCGCACAGGCAATCGTGGACGAGGTCAATTCGGGCGTCAGCCTGGAAGCTTCGGCGCGCAGCAAGGGGCTGAGCACCACGCCCATCCCCTCTACCAACAAGGAAGACCTTGCCGATCTGACCTCCGATGCGGTGGCCGGCGCAGCTTTTGCTGCCAGGGAAGGCGCGCTCTCCGCCCCCGCGCAAGGCGGGCTCGGCTGGTATGTCCTGAGGGTCAACGATGTCACTCGCCAGCCCGCACGCTCGCTGGCACAAGTGCGGGACGAGATCTCCGCCACCCTCGCCGCCGAACAGCGCCGCGTGGCGATGAACGACGCGACGAGGGAGATCGAGGACGAATTCGCCACCGGCGGCAGCCTCTCCGAAGTGGCCACACGCCTCGGCCTCGAAGTGCAGACCACGCCTCCGCTCACCGCAGCAGGTCGGGTATATGGCAGCGCGGAAACCGCCCCGCAGGTGCTGGCGCCGATTATCCCGGTCGCATTCCAGATGGAAGAAGCCGAGCCGCAACTGGCAGAAGCCGTGCCGGGCCGGGTCTTCATCATCTATGACGTGTCGGACATCACCCGCTCCGCCGTCGCGCCGCTCTCCGACATTCGCGAGGATGTGACGCTCGCCTGGCGCGCCGCCACCGGCCTCGATGCAGCAGGCGAAGCCGCCGCGCGGGTGATGGAGCGGATCGAGGCGGGCAGCACGCTCGCCGACGCCCTGCGCGCCGAGGAGAAGTCCATCCGCGCGCCAAACCGTGTCACGCTCAATCGCCAGCAAGTCGATGCAGCTGGCGGCGCCACGCGGGAAATCGCACTGTTCTTCTCGATGGCAGAGGGCACTACGCGCCCCCTCCAGTCCGAGGAAACGGGCGCCTGGTTCATCGTCCAGCTTGAGGACATCGAGGCGCCCGAACTCGCCGACAATTCCCCGGTGATCGCACAGACGCGCCAGGGCCTGCTGCCACTGGTCCCGCAGGAACTGACCGAACAGCTGATCGCCGCGCTCGAAAGCGAAGTCGAAATCGAGATCAACGATGCCGCGGTCGAAGCGGTCGCCGCGCAGCTGTCCGGACGCACGAATTGACGGGGGCGAGCCTGACCGCAGCGCCTCCCCTTCACGCTGGCGTCGAAAACGCCGCCGCTGCGCATGCAAACCTCGCGGCAGGCCAGCACGCGCTCGTCTGGCGGCGGATCGTCGCGGACACGGAAACGCCGGTCGGCGCGGCGCTCAAGCTGATCGAGCCGGGGCGCGGCGACTTTCTTCTCGAATCGGTCGAAGGCGGGGAAATCGTCGGCCGCTATTCGCTGCTGGGTCTCGACCCCGACCTGATGTTCCGCGCAACCGGCGCAAGCTGCGAGGTCAATCGCAACTGGCGCCATGATCGCGAGGCCTATGAGCCGCTGCCGGGCAACAGCCTCGATGAATTGCGCGCTCTGGCCAAGAGCTGCCGCATCGATGTGCCCAAGGCGCTGCCGCCAGCCCTAGCCTGCCTGGTCGGCTATTTCGGCTATGAGACCATCGGCCTGGTCGAAAAGCTGCCGCGCGCGCCGCAAAGCGAGCTGGCGCTGCCCGACATGCTGTTTGCGCGCCCCACGCTGGTGCTGGTGTTCGACAATTTGTCCGACAGCCTGTTCTGCATCGCGCCGCTCTGGGCTGGCGGCAATGATCCGGACCGCGCCATCGAGAGCGCCGGAGAACGCATCGACGAGACCCTGCGCAAGCTGGGCGAGGCCGTACCGCCTGCCGACCGCGCCTTCGACTTGCCGGAGATGGACCTCGAAGCGGTAATGGACCCCGTCGATTACGAGCGCATCGTATTGAAGGCGAAGGACTACATCACCGCCGGCGATATCTTCCAGGTGGTGCTGGCGCAGCGCTTCACCTGCCCCTTCCCGCTGCCGCCTTTCGCGCTCTATCGCGCATTGCGGCGTGTGAACCCCTCGCCCTTCCTCTATTTCCTCGACCTGCCCGGTTTCGCCGTGGTGGGATCGAGCCCGGAAATCCTCGTCCGCGTGCGTGATGGAGAGGTGACCATCCGCCCGATCGCCGGTACCCGTCCGCGCGGGAAGACCGAGGAAGAGGATCGCGAGAACGAGCGCAGCCTGCTCGCCGATCCCAAGGAATGCGCCGAGCACCTGATGCTGCTCGATTTGGGCCGCAACGATGTCGGCCGCGTCGCCGCGCCGGACAGCGTGAAGGTGACAGCCAGCTTCACGATCGAGCGCTACAGCCACGTGATGCATATCGTCAGCAATGTCATCGGACGCCTCGCTCCCGATCACGACGCGCTCGACGCCCTCTTCGCAGGCTTCCCGGCAGGCACAGTCTCGGGCGCTCCCAAGGTCCGCGCCTGCCAGATCATTGCGGAGCTGGAGCCGGAAACGCGCGGCCCTTATGCCGGCGGTGTCGGCTATTTCGCACCCGATGGCTCGGTGGATAGCTGCATCGTGCTGCGCACTGCCGTGGTGAAGGATGGCGTGATGCATGTGCAGGCAGGCGCAGGCATCGTTGCCGACAGCGATCCGGACTATGAGGCCGCCGAATGCCGCCAGAAAGCGAGCGCGCTTGTCGCCGCCGCCAGGGAGGCCGCCCGCGTGGCGAGCGAGCCTAGCTTCGGTCAGTGAGGTTTGCCCGATTTACCCTCCTCGCTGCCCTGTTGACCCTTGCGGGCTGTAACACGCGCGAACTCGACGAGGCGGGCAATCCGATTACCGATGAGCCGGAGGTTTCCAGCCCCTGCGTACCGGTCGTCTTCGAGCAGACACCGCTGACTCATTGCACCGCCGATCCCGCGCGACATGCCATCCGCATGGTGGAAAGCGACGCCAACGGAAACCCGCTGCGCAGCTTCGCTACCTATGCCGCCGCGCGCCCGTCCGGCGCGCCGCCCGTCGCCTTCGCGATGAATGGCGGCATGTATGGCGAGGATGGCCATGCCATCGGCTACTACGTCGAGAACCGGCAGCGCCTGAAAAGCCTCAACCGCCGCGAGGGGCCGGGCAATTTCCACATGCTGCCCAATGGCGTCTTCTTCGGCGAGGCATCAACGGATTGGGACGTCTGGGACACCGAACGCTTCGCCAACGATATCGGGGACAGGCCGCAATTCGCCACCCAGTCCGGTCCCATGCTGGTGATTGCGGGAGAACTGCACCCGCAATTCGCGCCCGATGGCGACTCGCTCCGCATCCGCAACGGTGTGGGCATCGACCCGGCAGGCCGCGCGCATTTCGTGATCAGCGAGGCACCGGTGAGCTTCGGCCGCTTCGCCCGCTATTTCCGCGACGTGGCGGGCACGCCCAACGCCTTGTTCCTCGACGGCAGTGTCTCGCAGTTATGGGACCCTGCACGCGGTCGGATGGATAGTGGCGCGGCGCTTGGCCCAATGATCATTGTGGAAATGCGCGAGAATGGCGAATAAGGGCTCTGCCATGATCCTTGTAATCGACAATTACGACAGCTTCACCTTCAACCTGGTCCACTACGTGATGGAACTGGGCGCGGATGTGGTGGTGAAGCGCAATGACGCCATTACCGTGGAAGAGGCGCTGGCGATGAAGCCGCAGGGCGTGCTCATCTCACCCGGCCCCTGCACGCCCAATGAGGCGGGCATCAGTCTCGACCTCGTGGCAGCCTGCGCAGAAAAGGGCATCCCGCTGCTGGGCGTGTGCCTGGGCCACCAGTCGATCGGCCAGCATTTCGGCGGCAAGGTGGTGCGCGGCGGGCTGATGCACGGCAAGACTTCCCCCGTGGACCATGACAATAGCGGCGTCTTCAAGGGCATTCCCTCGCCCTATACCGCCACGCGCTATCACTCGCTGATCGTGGAGGACATTCCCGATTGCCTGCTGGTCAATGCCACCAGCGAAACGCCGGGTATCGACGGTACGGCGGTGATGGGTTTTCGCCATAAGGACCTGCCGATCCACGGCGTGCAGTTCCACCCGGAAAGCATCGCCACCGAGCACGGCCATGCACTGCTGGCCAATTTCCTCGAGATCTGCGGCATCGAGACGAAAGAAGCCGCATGAGCCTGTCCTTCTCCGAAGCCGAGGCGCTGTTCGCGCGCATGCTCGATGGCGAGATGTCGGAGGAGGAAATCCGCGACACGCTGGTGACGCTGGCCGATCGCGGAGAGACCGCGCAGGAAATCGCCGGCGCCGCAAGAGCTATGCGCGACCGCATGGTGCGCGTCTCCGGCCCGCAGAATGCCATCGACGTTTGCGGCACCGGGGGCGACGGGCAGCATTCGCTCAATATCTCCACCGCCGTGGCACTGGTGGTCGCCGCTTGTGACGTGCCGGTGGCCAAGCATGGCAATCGCGCGGCGAGCTCCAAGGCGGGTGCGGCGGATACGCTGGAAGCGCTCGGCCTCGATCTCGACAAGGCCGCTGCCGTCTCGGGAAAGACGCTGAACGAGATCGGGATTACTTTCCTCTTCGCGCAGGCGCATCATCCGGCGATGAAATATGTGATGCCGATCCGCAAGGCGCTGGGCCGCCGCACGATCTTCAACCTGCTCGGCCCGATCGCCAATCCGGCCGGGGTCTCGCGCCAGCTAATCGGCATTGCCAATCCTGGCTATGTCGAGACCTATCGCGATGCGATGAAGCTGCTGGGCATGAGCAAGGTGATGATCGTTTCGGGCATGGAGGGGCTGGACGAAATTTCCATCGCCGGACCCACGCGCATCGCCACTATCGGGATTGACGGTATTCCAACCGAAATCACGCCCGAGGATGCGGGCTTGCCGCGCCATTCGCTCGACGCCATTCGCGGCGGTGATGCGGCCTTCAACGCAGCCGCGCTTCGCCGCCTGCTCGAAGGCGAAGAGGGCGCCTATCGCGATGCCGTGCTGCTCAATGCGGCGGGCGCGCTGATTGTGGCGGGTGAAGCTTCGACCTGGGAAGAAGGCGTGGAGGAAGCGGCCGAGGCGATCGACAAGGGTCTTGCCAAGGCGCTGCTCGATTGCTGGATCGCGGCGGCCCAATGACCAACAAGCTGATCGAAATCTGCGCCACCAAGCGCGAGGAAGTTGCCGCGCGTAAGGCGGAGGCGACCGTCGCCGACCTCGACGCCCGTGCCAGCGAACAAAGCGCGCCGCGTGGCTTCGAAGCGGCACTTCGGGCCAAGGCCGCGGACGGCTTCGCGCTGATTGCGGAGATCAAGAAGGCAAGCCCTTCCAAGGGCCTTATTCGCGCCGACTTCCGCCCGCACCAGCACGCGATGGAATATGAAAAGGGCGGTGCGGCCTGCCTCTCCGTCCTTACCGATGCGCCCTATTTCCAGGGGCACGAGGACTTCCTGATCGAAGCGCGCGCCAGCTGCGCCCTGCCCGTGCTGCGCAAGGATTTCATGGTCGATCCTTGGCAGGTCGCGGAAGCCCGCGCCATAGGGGCGGATGCGATCCTGATCATTGTCGCCGCGCTGGAAGATGCCGAGATGGCGGAGATCGAGGCGGCTGCCGTGGAACGCGGCATGGATGTACTGGTCGAGGTCCATGACGAAGCCGAGATGGAACGCGCAGCGCGGCTCACGTCTCGGCTGATCGGCGTGAACAATCGCGACCTCAGGACATTCGTGACCGATCTTGCCACCACCGAAAGGCTGGCCCCGCTCGCACCCGAAGGCACGCTGCTGGTGGGCGAAAGCGGGATCAACAACCATGCCGACTGCCAGCGGCTCGCCAAGTCCGGCGTGCGAACCTTCCTGGTAGGCGAAAGCCTGATGCGGCAGGAGGATGTCTCCGCCGCCACGCGCGCCCTCTTGGGCCTGTAATCCTGTAATATTTGCGCTTTACCTCTGCCGTTTCCGGGGCAATGGTGGTTTCAGACGATAATATCAGGAGGATTGCATGGGTATTTTCAGCTCGATCAAGGACGCCATCTTCGGCAAGGCCGAGGCGCAGGAAGCGCCCGTGCCCACTCCGGCACCCACCAGCACGCCCTTCGGCAAGGGCAAGCCCGAACAGCTCGACGAGGTCGATATCGAAGCGAGCCTCGATGCCCGCGACGGTGCGGACAAGCTCAACTGGCGCACGTCGATCGTCGATTTGATGAAGCTGGTCGGCCTCGATGCCAGCTATGCCGAGCGCAAGGAACTGGCGCAGGAGCTGGGCCGCGAGGATTATTCGGGCACGGCCGAGGACAATATCTGGCTGCACCGCCAGGTGATGAACAAGCTGGCCGAAAACGGCGGCCGCGTTCCGCCCTCGCTGCGCGACTGATTGCCGCAAGGCATGAAAAAAGGGCGCGTACCTTCACGGTACGCGCCCTTTTTCGTGTCTGTATCCCGGCCGCGTAGCGACCGAGCAATCAGATGAACTGCACCTTCTCGATCAGGTAGAACTTGTCGCCCGAGGGTACGGTTACTTCCACCTCTTCGCCCACGGACTTACCGATCAGCGCGCGGCCGAGCGGGGAATCGTAGGAGATGCGGCCGTTCTTGGCATCGCTCTCCGCCTGGCCGACGATCTGGTACTTGCACGGCTTGTCGTCCTCGTCGAGCACGGTGACGGTGGCACCGAACACAATGCGATCGCCCGACAGGGTGGTCGGATCGATGATCTGCGCGCGGCTGACCTTATCTTCGAGGTCCGCGATCTGCGCCTCGACCTGGCCTTGGCGTTCCTTGGCGGCGTGATATTCCGCGTTTTCCGAAAGGTCGCCATGGGCGCGCGCTTCCTCGATCGCATCGACGATGCGGGGACGTTCCGCGCGAAGGGCCTTGAGATCGGTGGTCAGCTTTTCATAGCCTTCCGCCAGCATCGGCACTTTTTCCATTATATTCCCTGTCTTTACCTGCAATCCCGTCAAAAGAACCCTGCCCGCCCACTGGGGCGACGCCGGTCTTCGCAATGTCGGGAAGGTCTATCTTGGTCAATTATGCATAATAGTCCTGCAGTGACCGGACTTCAAGATCATCCAATTTGACCGATGTTATCGCCTCTGCCGTGGCTACCGAAGCTGCGGCCGTGGTGAAGATCGGCACCTTCATTTCCAATGCGGAGGCGCGGATCGACTGGCTGTCCTTCAGGCTCTGCCACCCCTCGGTTGTGTTGAAAATCAGGGCGATTTCGCCATCGACGATCTTGTCGACGATATGCGGGCGCCCTTCGGCCACCTTGTTCACGCGCTCCACCTCGACACCATTTTCGGCAAGGAACACCTGCGTGCCGCCGGTCGCGACGATGCTGAAGCCATAGGCAGCCAGCTTCTTCACCGCGCCAAGGATATACTGCTTGTCGCTGTCCTTGACCGAAACGAACAGCGTTCCGCCCTGCGGGAGCACCGAGCCCTGCCCCAGCTGTGCCTTGGTCCAGGCGGTGCTGAAGTCACGGTCGATGCCCATCACCTCGCCAGTGGACTTCATTTCCGGCGAGAGCGCAGGATCGCTGCCGGGGAACTTGTTGAAGGGGAACACCGCCTCCTTCACCGCGATATAATCGAACTCGCGCTTGATCGGCGGGAAGTCGGCAAGCTTTTCACCCGCCATGATGCGGCTGGCGATCTTGGCAATGGGCTGACCGATGGCCTTGGCGACGAAGGGCACGGTGCGGCTGGCGCGCGGGTTCACCTCGATCAGGTAGACCTCGCCATCCTTCACCGCGAACTGAACGTTCATCAGGCCGCATACACCCAAGCCGCGGGCGAGCAGCTCGCCCTGCCGTTCCATCTCGGCGACGATATCGGCCGGCAGGCTGTAAGGCGGCAGCGAGCAGGCGCTGTCGCCCGAATGGACGCCCGCCTCCTCGATATGCTGCATGACGCCGGCGATCACGACCTGCTCGCCATCGCACAGCACGTCGACATCGCATTCCACCGCGTCGCGCAGATACTGGTCGACCAGCACCGGGCTGTCGCCGGAGACGTTCACCGCCGTGGCGATGTAGTCGTCGAGCTGCGCTTCACTATCGACGATCTCCATCGCCCGGCCGCCCAGCACATAAGACGGGCGCAGCAGGACCGGATAGCCGATGCGCGCGGCCACTGCGGCGGCCTCGTCCCGGCTGCGGGCGATACCGTTCATCGGCTGCTTCAGGTCGAGCTTGTCGACCAGCTTGGCAAAGCGCTCGCGATCCTCGGCAAGGTCGATCGCATCGGGCGCCGTGCCCAGGATCGGGATACCGGCCTTCTCCAGCGCGCCCGCCAGCTTGAGCGGGGTCTGCCCGCCGAACTGCACGATCACGCCGACCAGCTCTCCCTTCGATTGTTCGACGCGCAGGATTTCCAGCACGTCCTCGGCCGTCAGCGGCTCGAAATAGAGGCGGTCGGACGTATCGTAGTCGGTCGAAACCGTCTCCGGATTGCAATTGACCATGATCGTCTCGAAGCCGGCTTCGGACAGGGCGAAACAGGCGTGGACGCAGCAATAGTCGAACTCGATACCCTGCCCGATGCGGTTGGGACCGCCGCCGAGGATCACGATCTTCTTGCGCTCGGATGGATCGGCCTCGTCCTCAGGCTCTCCGAAAGTCGGCGCCTCATAGGTCGAGTACATGTAAGGCGTGATGGCCTCGAACTCGGCGGCGCAACTGTCGATGCGCTTGTAGACAGGCAGCACGCCCAGCTTGTGGCGCAGCTCGCGCACTTCCTCTTCGGAAGTGGCACCCGCCATCGCGCGCAAGGTATCGTGCAGCAGGCCCGAACGCTTGGCCTGCGTTTCGGCCATTCCGCCGGCCACACCGACCGAGCGGACCGCCAGCGTGGCGAGGCGCCTGTCCGAAAAGCCCATGGCCTTCAGCCGCCGCAGGTCCGCCGCATTGTTGGGCAGGCCTTCCTGGCCGATCACCCGCTCTTCCTCGATGATCTCGCAGATATGGCGCAGGAACCAGGGGTCGTAATGGGTGATCGCGTGGACTTCTTCCACGGTGAAGCCGTCGCGGAAGGCCTGGGCGATCTTGAGGATGCGGTCCGGCGTCGCGCGGCTGAGCGCGGCGGTCATCTCTTCCTTCGGTACGCCTTCCAGTTCAACCACGCGGTTAAAGCCGTCGAGGCCCGTTTCGAGACCGCGCAGCGCCTTCTGCATGGATTCCTTGATATTGCGACCGATGGCCATGACCTCGCCGACCGAGCGCATGGCGGTCGAGAGTTCCGCCTTCGCACCCTTGAACTTCTCGAAAGCGAAGCGCGGGATCTTGGTGACCACGTAATCGATCGTCGGCTCGAAACTGGCGGGCGTCGCGCCGGTGATCTCGTTGGTGATCTCGTCCAGCGTGTAGCCGACCGCCAGCTTGGCGGCGACGCGGGCGATGGGAAAGCCGGTGGCCTTCGATGCTAGCGCCGATGAGCGCGAGACGCGCGGGTTCATCTCGATCACGATCAGGCGGCCGTCTTCCGGGTTCACCGAGAACTGCACGTTCGAGCCGCCCGTCTCCACGCCGATCTCGCGCAGCACGTCGATGCTGGCGGTGCGCATGATCTGATATTCCTTGTCGGTCAGCGTCAGCGCCGGGGCAACGGTGATGCTGTCGCCCGTATGCACGCCCATCGGATCGACATTCTCGATAGCGCAGATGATGATGGCATTGTCGTGCTTGTCGCGCACGACCTCCATCTCATATTCCTTCCAGCCGAGCAGGCTCTCCTCGATCAGCACTTCAGTGGTGGGGCTGGCGTCGAGGCCTTCGCGCACGATCCGCTCGAACTCCGCCTTGTTGTAGGCGACACCGCCGCCCGTGCCGCCCAGCGTGAAGCTGGGGCGAATGATCGAAGGCAGGCCGGTCCGCTCGAGCACGGCATAGGCCTCGTCCAGCGTATGCGCGACGCCGGAGCGGGCGCTTTCGAGGCCGATCTTGTCCATCGCCTCGCGGAAACGCTGGCGGTTTTCCGCCTTGTCGATCGCATCGGCCTTCGCGCCGATCATCTCGACGCCGTATTTCTCGAGAATGCCCAGCTCATCCAGCTTCAGCGCGCAATTAAGCGCCGTCTGTCCGCCCATGGTCGGCAGCACCGCATCGGGCCGCTCCTTGGCGATGATCTTCTCGACGATTTCGGGCGTAATCGGCTCGACATAGGTTGCATCGGCCATGTCCGGATCGGTCATGATCGTGGCCGGATTGCTGTTCACCAGGATGACGCGGTAGCCATCCTCCTTCAGCGCCTTGATCGCCTGCGTGCCGGAATAGTCGAACTCGCAGGCCTGGCCGATAATGATCGGGCCGGCACCGATGACGAGGATCGAGGAGATGTCTGTTCTTTTGGGCATTAGCTGGCGATATCCGTTATGCTGTCTAGCGTGGGCGCGGTGTAGGGATCCGCGGAATCGGGCGGCGGCAAGGCCAGGACGAAGCTGGTATGCCGGTCGACAAAGGGAAAGAAGTCCTGCCGGTAGATGTTCCCGTCGCGCAGGAAGGAGCAGGTCTGGCGAATGCTCACCAGCTCCGCCGCCGTGCGCACGGCGATATAGGTGAGGACCTGGTAGCGGCGCGGCGAAGTGCGGCGGCCAAGCACGTCATAGCGGCTGACGATCTCACCGGGCTGGCTGCGCGTTTCGAGCTCGGTCAGGCCTTCAAGGCGGCCCTGGGCGACCTGCGCAGCGTGGACCTGTTCGAGCTGGTAGAGCGCGGCGCGATAGGGCTCCCGCCTCGCCGCCGCGCGACATTCCATCCGGCCTGCGAGTAACTGGTCGTTCTGGCGATAGCTGAGCGGCCTCCAGAACGCGGCGACGGGCGTGCCGTCCGCAGCCTCCTCCAGCTCCACCCCGCCCTCACCGACAAAGGCGACGCCTTCCATGAGGTCGACCGCCACCGGCGCGATATCCTGCGCGGCGGTGGGGGTCGCGACGGCGATTGCCAAAAGGAAGAAGGCGGGCTTTGCGATCACGGGTGCGTCTCGATCGCCTTGAGAGCGATCTCAATGGCTAGAATTGAGAGAGTGTTCGCGTCCCTGAGCATCAGCCGAGCGACCCAATAAACTTCTCGAACAGGTAGAAACTGTCCTGCGGCCCCGGACTCGCCTCGGGATGATACTGCACCCCGAAGGCCTTCTTGCCCGCGATGGAAATGCCGCAGTTGGAACCGTCGAAGAGCGACTTGTGCGTTTCGATCACATTGGCGGGCAGCGTGGCGGCATCGACCGCGAAGCCGTGGTTCATGCTGGTGATCTCTACCAGTCCCTCGGTCTCGCCCCATACGCCGCCGACGCGCTGGACGGGGTGGTTCGCGCCGCGGTGGCCCTGGTGCATCTTGGTGGTCTTGGCACCCGCTGCCAGCGCCAGCATCTGGTGGCCGAGGCAGATGCCGAACATCGGCACGTCGCGATCGAGCAGTGCCTTGATCACCGGCACTGCATATTCACCCGTCGCCGCCGGATCGCCCGGACCGTTGGACAGGAACACGCCGGCAGGCTTCAGCGCGAGGATTTCCTCGACCGGCGTCTTGGCTGGCACCACCGTCACCTTGGCGCCTGCGCGCACAAGGTTGCGGAAGATGTTGTCCTTCGCGCCGTAATCGATGGCGACGACATGCGGGCGGCCCTCGCCTTCCTCGCTGCCATAGCCGTGGCCGAGCTGCCAGAAGCTGCCCTTCCAGTCCTCCCGCTGCTGGCGAGTCACGCGCTGGGCGAGGTCCATGCCCTCCAGCCCCGGCCATTCCTGCGCGCGCTGCAGCAGCGCGTCGAGATCGAACTTCCCGTCCGGCGCATGGGCAATCACCGCATTGGGCGCGCCAGACATGCGGATGCGGCGGGTCAGCGCTCGTGTATCGACGCCTGACAGGCCGATCTTGTCGTGGCCCTTCATCCAGTCGTCGAATTCGCGGGTGGCGCGGAAGTTGGAATGCTTCGTCACTTCCTCGCGCACTATGCAGCCGACGGCGCTTTCGACGGCGCTTTCCACGTCTTCTTCATTCGTGCCGACATTGCCGATATGCGGGAAGGTGAAGGTGACGATCTGCGCGGCATAGGAGGGATCGGTCATCACTTCCTGATAGCCGGTCATGGAGGTGTTGAAGCACACCTCCCCCACCTGGCTGCCGGTGGCGCCGAAGCCCTTGCCCCAGACAACGGTGCCATCGGCGAGTACAAGGACTCCCGTGGCCCCTTTCGGTTGCGCAGACGAAGGGGCGGAAAAGGCCATGGAGGGCTCCCGTTACAAGTGTTACCGGCGATGTGTGCTAAGGCCCACCCGCTACCTATGGCCCACCCCAACGTCAAGCGGATACGGGACTTAATTTGACTATGCGCGCCGTTTCCTTATCGCAGGCGCGAAACATCCACAGGAAAGAACGCGCAAATGCTCCGCGACACGATCAAAACCGAAACCGTCACCGCCATGAAGGCCAAGGACAAGGATCGCACCGCCGCGCTCCGCCTGATCGGCGCGAAGATCAAGGATCGCGATATCGAGCTGCGCACCTCGGACAAGAAGCCCGATGATGATGCGATGGTGATCGAGGTGCTGCAGAAAATGGCCAAGCAGCGCCGCGAATCGATCGAGATGTACGAACAGGGCGGCCGCACCGAACTCGCCGAACAGGAAAAGGGCGAGCTGGCGGTGATCGAGGAGTTCCTGCCGCAGACGCTGTCCGAGGAGGAAACCAGGGCCGCGATCGAGCAGGTGAAAGCCGATGTCGGTGCCGAAGGCATGAAGGACATGGGTAAGGTCATGGCCGAACTGAAGAGCCGCCATGGCGCGCAGCTCGACATGAGCAAGGCAAGCGGGCTGGTGAAGGCCAGCCTTTCCTAAGCCGAGGCGGGCAATCCCGCAGCCCACATTTCCCGAAGCGTATCCGCCAGGACGAGCGGATCGAAAGGCTTGGCAATCACGCCGCACGCGCCTTCCGCGATATAGGCGTCACGCTCGTGCGTCTGCACTCTTGCACTCATGAAAATGGCGGGAATGCCCTCTCCGCCGGGCAGCGTGCGCAGCCTGCGCAAGGTTTCCAGGCCGTCCATCTGGGGCATCATCACGTCGAGCAGGATCAGGTCCGGCCCGAAGTCCTCCATCGCCTCCAGCGCCTCGGCACCGCACGAACAATGCCGTACGGCAAGTTCGCCGAAATCCTCCATGGCCATGGTCGCCAGCTCTGCGATCAGATCGTCATCCTCGACATAGAGGATCTTTTTCAGGCCGCCTGACACTGCGGGGCTCCTTTCTCCTCAGGTGCCGCACAAATGGGCAAGGTCATGAAGAATGTGGTCCCTTCGCCCTCGACGCTCTCGAAATCGATCGTGCCGTCGAACGCCTCGACAATCGACTTGGTGATGTTGAGTCCCAGGCCCGACCCGCCCTTCGACCGGGTGGCCGAACTGTCGGCCTGCGCGAAGCGCTGGAAAATCTTCGACCGGAACGCCTCCGGAATGCCGGGACCTTGATCGGCCACGGAAACGGTGATCCGGTCGGCGGCCGATTGCGCGATCCTGATAATGATCGGTTTTCCGGGAGGAGAGAACTTCGCTGCATTGGAAAGGAGATTGATCAGCGCCTGGCTGAAGCGCGAGGCATCGAGGCAGCAATACTGGCCATCAATCTCGTTCTGCAGCTCGAACACGGTGTCGTTGATTTCAGCGAGGCTCTGGTGACGCTCGAGGATCCCTTCGACCAGCGGGCCGATCTGGTATTCCGCCATGTAGAAATCCATCTTGCCGGCGGCGATCTTTTCAAGATCCAGAATATCGTTCACCAGCACTCCCAGCCGCTCGCATCCCTTCAGCGAGATATCGACAAGATGTTCCGATTTCGGATCGATCTTCCCGGCGATCCTGCGCTGCAGGATGCCCAACGATGCGCGGATCGATGTCAGAGGCGTGCGCAACTCGTGATTCACGGTCGAGACGAATTCTCCCTGCATGACCTCCATGCGCTTGCGCTCGGTGATGTCGCGCACGATCCCGGTGAACATGTAGGACCCGTCGCTCAGATCGACCTGGCTGACCGACAATTCCATCGGGAAAAGCGAACCATCCTTGCGGCGCGCCTGCAATTCACGGGTAATCCCGACGATATGCCTCTGTCCCGTCTCCCGGTAGGTCGCCAGATATCCATCATGTTCGACGGATATCCGCTCCGGCATCAACAACTTGATGTTCTGGCCTACAACCTCTTCCGGTTTGTACCCGAAGATCGCCTCCGAAGCGGGATTGTAGGCAAGCACCGTGCCGTATGCATCGATCGAAATGATAGCATCCACGACGTTGTCGATTACCGCCTGCACCCTGGCATCGTGCTCGTTGCGACTGTCAATGAGGTTCTGAAAGGCGATTGCCAGCATGCCGACCTCGTCGTTCTGGTCGGTTGGCAGGGAAAGCTTGGTGCCCCCGTGCATCGCCATCTCGATGGACTTGGTCATCGTGCTCAGCGGCCGGGTCATCCTGGTAGCAAGGAATGCAGTCCCGCACAGGATGACCACGACAAGCACGCTCGACAGGGCGAGGCTTTGCAGGGCGGATTCTTTTGCGGGCGCATAGAGCTCCTCGTTGGAAATACGCGCGGTCACGACGATGTGGGAATCATTCACGCTTTGCGACACGGGCAAATACACCGAGTAGGCCATCGCCTCTTCATCGTGCGATACCCATTCCGACTGGCCAGGATCTTCCGGCCTGTCGAGCAGGCCGCCCGGCAGCGCGTGCGTAGTGTCAGTATGCAGGACAAACGGCGAAAGCGTGCCATCGGAATAACGCGTCATGTGATCGCCGGCATCATTCGTTATCACCACCTCTCGTTTGAGGCTGAGCGTGTTGAAATAGCTGGTCAGCAACGCGCGATAATCGGCATTGATGACAATGAGCCCATACATCGTTCCCCGCGAGGAGAAGATCGGAACGGCTACGCGGATCGTGGGAATCTGCGGCTCCTCCACCTGCCCGAACTCGCGGTTGTAGTTCACATCGGACAAGTAGACTTCGCCGGGCTTGAGCATTGACGCGCGCTGGAAATACGGTTCCGTCCCCTTGCGCTGCAGCATGTCCACCGGCACCGGTTCGCTGCCGTCGGCAGTACGGTTGACCCGGACCAGTTCGCGGCCGCCATCCGCAATACCGATATAGCGTATCTGGGTGTAGTTGGGCCGCTCTTCCATGATTGAGGCGAAGATCATCTCGAGTCGCGACCGCCACTGGTCGATTGTCGATTCTTCCTGCGGATCCAGGCCACCATTGCGCTTGCTGCGGATGATGCCTTCGATCGGCGGGGTGCGCGATATGACGAACGCATCATTTTCGAGCAGGTCGTAAGCCCCCTTGAACTGCTGCGCGATCAGGCGCGTTTCGTGGGCGACATTGCTTTCGGCATATCTGGATACCTCGCCCTCTATTCGCAGGGAAGCAGCGACGCCCATGATGACGGATGTGAAGAGCGAGATTGCGCAAGCCAGCAGCAGGATCTTGGTGCGCAGGCTTTGCCTACGCAACTCCACGATTCCCTTTTCGGCATTCACAAGCTGGGACACCGCTAGTCCACCCGGTAATTGTTCCTTGCGGGATTTGGCGAATCCAAGCCCATCGTGCCAATTCCTTCCCCAGGGCGATTTAACGACGAGAGAACCACTGCCTCCGTATTCGCGCCCAGCTTCACCGGCGGATGGACGGTCGACAGCCATGCACAAGCTGGCAAACGGCATGACTTGAACATCGGGCCATGGCCGCGCAATGGTGCCCCATGGCGCTTTCCCCGCAATGGCTGGATGAACTGAGGTCCCGCATCACGCTTTCCAGCGTGATCATGCGTACGACCAAGCTCCAGCGCGCGGGGCGCGAATGGAAGGCGTGCTGCCCCTTCCACAACGAGAAGACGCCCAGCTTCACGGTCAATGACCAGAAGGGTTTCTATCACTGCTTCGGCTGCCAGGCGCATGGCGATGTCATCAGCTGGATGACTGACCAGCGCGGCCTGTCCTTCATGGATGCGGTGAAGGAACTGGCGGCGGAAGCGGGGATGGAAGTGCCCCGCCCGGACCCGCGCGAGGCGCAACGGGCCGAACAGCGCGCCGGGCTGCACGATGTGATGCAGGCGGCGCAGGACTGGTTCGTGCAGAACCTGCGCTCGCCACAGGGGAAGCAGGCGCGCGACTATCTCGCATCGCGCGGTTTCAACGACCGGACGATCGAGCGTTTCGGCTTCGGCTTCGCGCCGGACAGCCGCGGCGGCTTGAAAGAAGCCCTGTCCCGTTTTGATGAGCACATGCTGGTCGAAGCCGGCCTGCTCATCAGCGTTGATGACAAGCCGCCCTATGACCGCTTCCGCGGCCGCCTGATGCTGCCCATCCAGGATGCACGCGAGCGGGTAATCGCGTTCGGCGGGCGCATCCTCGAGAGCCGCGATGGGGTGGCAAAGTATCTCAACAGCCCGGACACGCCGCTCTTCGACAAGGGCCGCACGCTCTACAACATCCATCGCGCCGCGCCTGCGAGCCGCCAGTCGGACCGGGTGGTGGTGGTCGAAGGCTATATGGACGTGATCGCGCTGGCCGCCGCCGGGTTCGAGGATGCGGTCGCGCCGATGGGCACGGCACTCACCGATAACCAGATCGAGCTCTTGTGGCGCATGGTCGAAAAGCCGGTGCTCTGCTTCGATGGCGATGCCGCCGGCAGGCGCGCGGCGATGAAGGCGGTCTCCCGCGCGCTGCCCCTGCTGCGGCCCGGCCATTCGCTGCAAATCGTGCAATTGCCCGGCGGGCTCGATCCCGACGACCTCATCAAGCAACAAGGCGCAAAGGCGATGGAGCAATTGCTCGCCGCGCCCAAGTCGATGCTGGAGCTGGTCTGGGAAGAGGAGCGCGACGCCCGCCCCCTCGCCTCGCCCGAAGACAAGGCCGGATTGAAGGAACGGCTGCTGGCCCATGCCGATGCGATCCAGCACCCTGATATTCGCTCGCTCTACCGCCGCGAATGGCTCGATCTTTACTCCGCCTTCGCCTTCCCGAAGCGCGAGTTCCAGAAAACCGGCTGGCAACCCGGCAGGCAGGCGCGACCCTTCCAGCCAGCGCAATCACCGCAGATGACCGCGCAGCTCAAGCGCGCCGCCAGTGGCAACTTCCGCGACATGCTGGCGCAGGCGGTGCTGGCCGGCCTCGCCCGCCATCCGGACCAGATAGACCGGCATGCCGAACAGTTGTTGCGCCTCACCAAGCTGGTGCCCGAAAGCAGCGCCGCTGTGGATTATTTGCTCGACGCCGCCGAAACACTTGAAGACGGTGCGAATTCGCCCATATCTGCTTCAGGCATCCTGCCGCCACCGCCGGATAACACTCGTTTTTCCTTCCTCGTGGAAGGCTCCGATCCGGACGACGCCAGGGAGGATTTGGCCGAGGCGATTGCTCTGCTGGTGGAACGTCCCCAGCTGGATGCAGCCATTGCCGCGGCCACGTCCCGCTTCGAGACCGATCCGGAAGGCGCCTTTGCCGAGCAGCAACGCTTGCGCAAACGAAAGCTGGAAATCGAGTCGCGACTCGGGCAAATGGCTCGCAAACGCGCCGCCGAGGTGGCGCCGGAGGGACAGTCTGCCGCTGGTGCAATCAATGCCGGCGGCGACCAGGAAACGGATTAAAGATTCTATGGCCACCGAAGCCAAGACCAAGCAGAACGATGATGCTCCGCTGATCGACCTGAACGAATCTTCGATCAAGAAGATGATCGCGAAGGCGAAGCGCAAGGGCTACATCACCTATGATGAGCTGAACGAGGCGCTGCCGCAGGACCTGGGCAGCGACCAGATCGAGGACATCCAGACCGCCATTTCCGAAATGGGCGTGCAGATCGTCGAAAGCGACGAGGACGCGCAGGACGACGATGGTGACGGGCCGGAGGAGATCGCCCCCACCGGTTCCGACGACGATGGCGACGACGACGCCAAGCAAAATGTCCCGGAGAAGAAGAAGACCACTACCACCGGCGAACGCACCGATGACCCGGTGCGCATGTATCTGCGCGAAATGGGCGCGGTCGAGCTGCTCAGCCGCGAGGGCGAAATCGCCATCGCCAAGCGGATCGAGGCCGGTCGCGACACGATGATCATGGGTCTGTGCGAGAGCCCGATCACCTTCCACGCCATCATCATGTGGTCCGAAGCGCTCAACAGCGAGGAAATGCAGCTGCGCGAGATCCTCGATCTCGACGCCATGCTGTCCAAGGAACCGCCCGTCGACAAGATGGAGGAAGGCGCCGAGGACGATGACGACGGCGAGATCTCCGAGGAAACCGCCGGCCCCTCCATCCGTGACGACGATGAGGACATGGACGAGGAGGAAGAAGACGGCGACGAGGACGAGGACGGCGAAGGCGGTTCCTCGCGGCGCCGCGAAGAGGATGACGAGGAAGACAACACCATGTCCCTCGCCCAGATGGAAGCGGCGCTCAAGCCCGACGCCATCGAACGCTTCGCCCGCATCACCGACCTCTTCAAGAAGTTCGAGAAGCTGCAGGCGGAGCGTGTCGAAGTGCTCGGTGCGGGCGACGAATTCCCCAAGGCGAAGGAAAACAAGTACGAGAAGCTGCGCGAGGATCTGACCGCCGAGGTCGAATCCGTGCAGTTCCACGCGACCAAGATCGAATACCTCGTCGACAATCTCTATGCCTTCAATCGCCGCCTCACCGCGCTGGGCGGGCAGATGCTGCGCCTGGCCGAGCGGCACAAGGTAAAGCGCAAGGACTTCCTCGATGCCTATGTCGGCAATGAGCTGGATGACAGCTGGCTGAGGGCCAATGCGAAGAAGGACAAGAAGTGGGCTGCCTTCGCTGAGAAGGAAGCCGACGCTGTCGAGCGTATTCGCGCCGAGATCGCAGACATCGCCGCCAATACCGGTATGAGCCTGCCCGAGTTCCGCCGCATCGTGAACATGGTGCAAAAGGGTGAGCGCGAGGCGCGTATCGCCAAGAAGGAAATGGTCGAAGCGAACCTGCGCCTGGTGATCTCCATCGCCAAGAAATACACCAATCGCGGCCTGCAATTCCTCGACCTGATCCAGGAAGGCAATATCGGCCTGATGAAGGCGGTCGACAAGTTCGAGTACCGCCGCGGCTACAAGTTCAGCACCTATGCCACCTGGTGGATCCGCCAGGCGATCACCCGCTCGATCGCGGACCAGGCACGCACGATCCGTATCCCGGTTCACATGATCGAGACGATCAACAAGCTGGTGCGCACCAGCCGCCAGTTCCTGCACGAGCAGGGCCGCGAGCCGACGCCGGAGGAAATGGCCGAGCGCCTTTCCATGCCGCTGGAAAAGGTCCGCAAGGTGATGAAGATCGCCAAGGAGCCGATCTCTCTCGAAACGCCGATCGGCGACGAGGAGGATTCGCATCTGGGCGATTTCATCGAGGACAAGAACGCCGTGATCCCGGTGGACGCCGCGATCCAGGCGAACCTCAAGGAAACCGTCACCCGCGTGCTCGCCAGCCTCACCCCGCGCGAGGAACGCGTGCTGCGCATGCGCTTCGGCATCGGCATGAACACCGATCACACGCTGGAGGAAGTCGGCCAGCAGTTCAGCGTGACGCGCGAACGTATCCGTCAGATCGAGGCGAAGGCGCTGCGCAAGCTCAAGCACCCGAGCCGCAGCCGCAAGATGCGGTCGTTCCTCGACCAGTGATCCCGCAAAGGCCCCGCTTCGGCGGGGCTTTTCATTTGGCAATCCATTCTGCACCGCTTTCCTAACGACCGGCAAACGCAGTCATACATTAGTCTAATTCGCCTCATTCGCCGCCCTGGCCGACGCTGCATGCCCTATTGGCTGAAGCTGAAACTGACTGGTCGATGGGCTCATGCCGTTAAAACAACACCTGAAAGCGATGCTGGCACTGGCGCTCTTCTTTTGCGCCGTGCCCGCCCACGCCCAGGTAATCTTTCAGGAAGACTTCGGATCGGGCACGCCGCTGGGTCCGCCACTGCCGGCCGGGACGACCACCTATACCTATAACGGCACGACGACCGGCGTTTACCCGGACTTCTTGCTCGACGGGCAGTATACGATTGCCAGCAACACCAAGCAGGCGTTCAACCAATGGGCGGACATCTTCGATCACACTACCGGTAACGGCACCGGCTTCATGCTCGTCGTGAATGCCACGGCGGGCGTCGAGGACGAGTTTTACAGACGGCAGATCACGCTGACGCCCAATACCACTTTCGAGCTGGTCGCCCAGCTAACGCCCACCAACTCGCAGGCCGACAAGGATTATTGCGACGCGAATGCGGGCGGCTTGATCCTGCCCAATGTGAAGATGCGCGTGGAAACGCCGACGGGCTCCCTGCTGGACGTTATCGATACCGGGGTCATTCCTTTCAGCACCACCCCCCAATGGCGGACCTACAAACTGCGTTTCACGACTCCCGTCGCGGGCGGAGATGTGGTGCTGGTCCTTTCCAACAATGCGCCTGGCGGCTGCGGCAACGACATCGCGCTCGACGGCATCAATGTACGCGTGCCAGTGACCATGGTGGCTGCCAACGACACCGGCGTGGTGACGGACGCAACATCGGGCGCCGCCAATGTGGTTAGCGTGCTCGACAATGACAGCGACGATGGCCTGCCCATCTTCAATCCCGTGCTGACGGCCATCGGCCTTCCGCCCCAGCTCACCTTCGACACTGCAACCGGCAAGGTCGGCGTGGTCGCCGGTGCCGCCACCGGCACCTACAGCTTCACCTACGAAGTTTGCGAGACGCCGCTGAAGTTCAATTGCGATACGGCCACGGTCACCATCCATGTCAGCAACCCCGCTCCGCCCGGCACGGGAATATGCCCGGCAGGGATGAGCCCGATTGCCGAAGCCGGCTATGGTTTCGACGCCATCTTTTCCGACAACAACCCGGCGCCCAAGGCCGAAGGTGCCTACGCCCCGGCCGGTACCAATGACCAGTCGGCAACCTTCGGCGAGGTCTTGTGGTGGAGCTATATCCAGATCGACCTGACCGGCGATCCCAACATATTGGTCGCGGGAAATACCGCCCTCACCCTCTCGCTGACCCAGCACTGGTTTGACACGGCCGGCGTGCGCATCTCGGTATCGGCCGACGGGACCAGCTGGACCTCGCTCGGCACGATCGGCACGCTTCCCAACTGGAGCCCGGGTTCGATCGCGGGCCGATGGTCCCCGAATATCCTGCGCCACGACACCGTCACCGTGCCCGGCACCGGTATCCGCTATGTCCGGATCGGCAGGCTCAATGGCGGCGTCCGCGTCGATGGTGTCGGCTTTGTCGAAAAATGCACCATCGCCGACCCACCCACCCCCGAAATCGCCGTGACCAAGGCTTCCGTTTCCTATGTGGCCGGGGGACATCGGCTGCCGCAGACCGATGTCGTCTACTCAATCACGGTGACTAATAGCGGCGATGGCGCGACCGATGCAGACTCGGTTTTCATGGTGGACCTGCTGCCTGCGAACATGGAATTCTATAACGGCGATTTTGACGCTGCCGGACCGGCGCTGAACCCGGTGGTATGGATCGACAACGGTTCGGGGCTCGACTTCGTCTATGGCCGTGACGTCGCTTATGCCAGCGGGGCCGCGGCGCCCGCCAGCTATGCCGCCTGCACCTACACGCCGGCCGCGGGTTATGACCCCGATGTGCGCTTCGTCTGCGTCAACCCAAAGGGGCAGATGCAAGGCGGCGGAGCGACGAACGAATGGCAGGTCCAGTTCAGAGCGCGGATACCCTGATCCAGTTCAGGACAGCAGCCACCTGGGCCAAAAGGATGTGGTGGCAAAAGGGCATTTGCGCCTAGCATCACCGGCCTCAAGTCCCTATGTGGCGCTCCATGAAGATCGCGATCGCTTCCGACCACGCCGCAGTCGACCTCAAGGACGAACTTGTGCGCGACTTGCAGGAATGGGGACACGAGGTCATGGACCTGGGCCCCAACGGCATCGAACGTGTTGATTATCCAGACTATGGATACAAGCTCGCCACTGCCGTGTCCTCAGGCAAGGCAGATCGCGGCGTCGCCCTGTGCGGTTCGGGCATCGGCATTTCCATCGCCGTCAATCGCCACCCTGGCGCGCGCTGCGCGCTGGTCAGCGAACCCTATTCCGCAGCCCTCGCCCGTGAGCACAATGACGCCAATGTCATTGCCATGGGAGCGCGCCTGACGGGTGCCGACATGGCCCGCAGCTGCCTCAAGACCTTCCTTGAGTGCGAATTCGCAGGCGGCCGGCACGCAGGCCGGGTCGCCAAGCTTTCCGAACCCAGCTTCATCAAGATCTTGCAGGAAGACGCCTGATGTCCACCGCCACCAATCCCGCCCAGAGCAGCTGGCTCAACCGTTTCTGGAATGACAGTCTCGAAGATGCCGATCCCGAAGTCTTCGGGATGATCCGCAAGGAGCTGGGCCGCCAGCGCGACCGGATCGAGCTGATCGCCAGCGAAAACATCACCAGCCCCGCCGTTCTCGAAGCGACTGGCAGCGTCTTCACCAACAAATATGCCGAAGGCTATCCGGGCAAGCGCTATTACGGCGGCTGCGATTATGCGGACGAGGTGGAGACCCTCGCCATCGAACGCGCGAAGAAGCTGTTCGGCTGCAATTTCGCCAACGTCCAGCCCAACTCCGGTTCGCAGATGAACCAGGCGGTGTTCCTCGCCCTGCTCAATCCCGGCGATACCTTCATGGGTCTCGACCTCGCCAGCGGCGGTCACCTGACCCACGGTTCGCCCGTGAACATGAGCGGCAAGTGGTTCAACGCCGTGCCCTATGGCGTGCGCAAGGAAGACGAGCGGCTGGACATGGACCAGGTCCGCAAGCTGGCGCTGGAGCACAAGCCCAAGCTGATCATCTCGGGCGCGACCGCCTATCCGCGCACATGGGATTTCAAGGCATTCCGCGAGATTGCCGATGAAGTGGGCGCCTATTTGCTAGCCGACATGTCGCACTTCTCCGGCCTCGTCGCCGGCGGCGCGCATCCCAACCCCTTCCCGCATGCGCATATCGTCACCTCGACCACGCATAAGAGCCTGCGCGGCCCGCGTTCGGGCATCATCCTGTGGAATGACGAGGAGCTGACCAAGCCGATCAACATGGCGGTTTTCCCCGGCATGCAGGGCGGCCCGCTGGTGCATATCATCGCCGCCAAGGCCGTCGCTTTTGGCGAGGCGCTGCGCCCCGAATTCAAGACCTATGCCTCCTCCATCGTCGAGAATGCCAAGGCGCTCGCTTCCAGCCTTGAGGAATCGGGCCTGCGCGTCGTTTCCGGCGGCACGGACAACCACCTGATGCTGGTCGATCTCACGCCCAAGGACGTGACCGGCAAGGCAGCTGAGAAGGGCCTCGATCGCGCCTATCTCACCTGCAACAAGAACGGCATCCCCTTCGACACCAAGTCGCCCTTCGTGACGTCGGGCGTGCGCCTCGGCACTCCCGCCGGCACCACGCGCGGTTTCGGCCCGGCGGAATTCCGCAAGGTCGGCGCTATGATTGCCGATGTCGTGACCGGCATGAGCCGCAATGGCGAAGAAGGCGATGCACAGGTAGAAGAGCGGGTGCGCCGCGAAGTGGCAGAATTGTGCGAGGCGTTTCCCGTCTATCCCGGGAGGTAAGCATCATGACCGACGACAAAGATCCGATCGACCGCACGATTCTGGTGGATGCGGTAGAAGAGGCGAAGGAAATGGGGCGCGAAGGAATGTCCCACCCCTCGACGAAACCTGTCCTGACCGGAGCTGCCGTGGGCGCAGTGGCCGGCGCGATCCTCCCGATGATCAGCTGGCCCGTCGGCCTCGCAGCGGGTGCCGCCTTCATGCTCTACAAACGCGTGCGTCCCTGATCCCGCATGCGCTGCCCCTTTTGCGCCAATGACGCGAGCCAGGTGAAGGACTCGCGCCCGACCGAAGACAACACCGCCATCCGCCGCCGCCGCCAGTGCGAAGGCTGCGGCGCGCGTTTCACCACTTTCGAGCGCGTGCAATTGCGTGATGTCACCGTGGTGAAGAGCGACGGCAAGCGCGAAAGCTTCAACCGCCCGAAGATCGAGCAATCGGTCAGCCTGGCTTGCCGCAAGCGCGGGATCGACCAGGAACGGATCGACCAGCTCGTGTCGGGCATCCAGCGCCAGGTCGAAACCGCGGGCGAAAGCGAAGTATCCTCCTCTCTGATCGGCGAAATGGTGATGGACGGGCTGAAGCAGATCGATTCGGTTGCCTATATCCGCTTTGCCTCGGTCTATCGCGACTTCGGGGAAGCCAAGGATTTCGCCGAATTCGCCAGCCAGGTCCGTGATGCCGGAGGCGAATAGGAATCCGGTCATCGTGCTGGTCTGCCCGCAACTGGGTGAGAATATCGGCAAGGCGGCGCGCGCCATGCTCAATTTCGGGCTGACCGAAATGCGGCTGGTTGCCCCCCGCGACGGCTGGCCCAACCCTTCCGCCGGCCCCGCCGCGGCGGGCGCGGATATCGTCCTCGAACAGGCGCAGGTCTTCGACAGCACGGCAGAGGCGGTGGCTGATTGCGCGCATGTCTACGCCACCACCGTGCGCAAGCGCGGCGTGACCAAGCCCGTGGTCACCCCTGATGCGGCTGCGCGCGAGATCGCCACGCAGGACGGGCGCAGCGCCATCCTGTTCGGGCCGGAACGTTCGGGGCTGGAAACCACGGATGTCGCGCTCGCCCGCGCGATCCTGACCGTGCCGATCAATCCCGAATTCGGCTCGCTCAACCTCGCCCAGGCGGTGATCCTGTGCGCCTATGAATGGTCGAAACATTGCGACCTTGCCGTACCGACCGAAGAGGAGCTCCTTCCCCCTGCCCCGCAGGACGAGCTGGAGGGCCTGATCGGCCATCTGGAAGGCATGCTGGAGACCAAGGGCTATTTCCTGCCGGAACATCGCGCCGAAGCCACGCGCCGGACCATGCGGTCATTGCTGACGAAGCCCGGCTGGAACCACCTGGAAGTGCGCACCTTGCGTGGGATCCTCAGCAGCCTGGAACGGCCGCCGCGCAAAGTGGATTAGGCATTACCTCCACTGGCAAGTAAAACTTTCCAGTATAATTTTTCCCTTGGCACACCGCCTTCGTGTATACTCCGCTACAACTTACGGAGGATACTCATGAAAGCGCACTTTTTTGCCGCAGCGACGCTGGCCTTCGGGACGACCGCAGCGCTCGCGCAGGAGGCAGAGCAGGACCCTGCCGAGCAACAAGCGACTGCCGCCGCGCAGGAAATCGGTGAAGAGGCGGAAGATGAAGAGGCCGATGATCGCGGCAGCGAGGTAGTCTGCCGCACCGAACGCGTCACCGGTTCGCTGACCCGCCGCACCCGCACCTGCCTGACTCGCGACGAATGGGCGGAAGTACATTCCCGTACCCGTAACGAACTGGATAGCATGGGCAGGCGGGCTTCGGGCAGCCAGTGCATCCCGGACAATCCGGTCACGAGCCGCTGCTGATTCCAGCGTATAAGAGCACAGATGCGCCCCTCCCATTCGCGCTCGCAATAGTGTAGGCGGCCAGCCTAGTAGGAGGGTGCATTGATGAAATTCTATATTGCCGCTGCCGTTACACTGGTTTTCGCGACTTCTGCGGCGCTTGCCCAGGAACGTGATGAGGACGACTCGACCACGCAGGCCACGCAAGCTTCCGAGCAAGATGCAGATGTCGCAGAAGAGGCAGAAGACGATCGCGGCAGCGAGGTCGTCTGCCGCACCGAACGCGTGACTGGATCGCTGACGCGGCGGACGCGCACCTGCCTGACGCGCGATGAGTGGGATGACGTGCATTCCCGCACCCGCAATGAGATGGATCGCATGGGGCGCAATGCCTCGGGCGGCAAGGAATGCCGCCAGGATCAGTTCGGCGGCTGCTAGGCCCTCCGCAGCCTTGACTTTCCGGCGCACACGGCTAAATGCGCGCCTTCACTTCGTCAGCCCGTCCCTCGCGGCGGATTTGCGATTGGCCCCGCATCCCGGTGAAGCGGTGGCCGCGTCATGGAACAGCCATGGCGGTGCGAAGCCGGGTTGAAGCGGCACCATCGGGGTGCCGACAGCAAATTGGAGAATACCATGACGAAGCGCACCAGCGCCAAGCACAAGCTCGACCGCCGCATGGGCGAAAACATCTGGGGTCGCCCGAATTCCCCGGTCAACAAGCGTTCCTACGGTCCCGGCCAGCACGGCCAGCGCCGCAAGAGCAAGATGTCCGACTTCGGCCTGCAGCTGCGCGCCAAGCAGAAGCTGAAGGGCTATTACGGCGACGTCACCGAAAAGCAGTTCAAGCGCACCTACAAGGATGCGGCTGCGATGAAGGGCGACACCGGCCAGAACCTGATCGGCCTGCTCGAGCGTCGCCTGGACATGATCGTCTATCGCGCCAAGTTCGCGCCGACGATCTTCGCCGCCCGCCAGATCGTTTCGCACGGTCACATCCGCGTGAATGGCGTGAAGTGCAATGTCGCCAGCCGCCGCATTGACGTGGGCGACGTGATCTCGCTGGGTGACAAGGCCAAGGAAATGGCCCTGGTCATCGAAGCGCAGAGCCTGCCCGAGCGCGACATTCCCGACTATGTCGTGCCCGATGGCACCGACAAGGTTACCTACACTCGCGTTCCTTCGCTGGACGAGGTGCCCTATCCGGTGACGATGGAACCGAACCTGGTGGTCGAGTTCTACTCGCGCTGATCTCTCGGCAATCCAAGCACGAAAAAGGGCGGTCCCGCGGGGCCGCCCTTTTTCGTTTCAGCCGCTTTATTTCAGCCCAAATAATCGGCCCGGAACTGCCGGGCGAAGGCAGCAAAGTGCCCCTCGCCGATAGCATCGCGCATCGCCTGCATCAGCTGCTGGTAGAAGGCGAGGTTGTGCTCGGTCACCAGCATGGCGCCGAGGATCTCTCCGGACTTCTGCAGATGGTGGAGATAGGCGCGGCTGTAGCTGGCGCATGTGGTGCAGGAGCAGCGCTCATCCAGCGGGCCGGTATCCTCGGCATGGCGCGCATTCCTGAGATTGAGCGGGCCGTTCCAGGTGAAGGCCTGCCCGTTGCGGCCTGAACGCGTGGGCAGCACGCAATCGAACATGTCGACGCCACGCTCCACCGCGCCCACCAAATCGTCGGGCTTGCCCACGCCCATCAGGTAGCGTGGCGCGTTTTCGGGCAGCATGGCCGGTGCGAAATCGAGCGTTGCGAACATCGCCTCCTGCCCCTCGCCCACGGCAAGCCCGCCGATGGCGTAGCCGTCAAAACCGATCTCGGTCAGCTTCTGCGCGGAGATGCGGCGCAGATCCTCATCCAGAGCGCCCTGCTGGATGCCGAACAGAGCGGAGCGCGCAGCGTGTTCCTCGCCGCTGTCGAACCCTTCGCGGCTGCGCTTCGCCCAGCGCATGGATAGCTCCATGCTGGCGGCGATCTCGTCACGCGGCCGGTCGGCGCGCGGGCATTCGTCGAAGGCCATCACGATGTCGGAGCCGAGCAGGCGCTGGATTGCCATGCTGCGTTCGGGGCTGAGCATATGGCGGCTGCCGTCGAGGTGGCTCTTGAACTCCACTCCTTCCTCGGTGAGCTTCCTGAGGTCGGAGAGGCTCATCACCTGGTAGCCGCCGCTATCGGTCAGGATCGGGCGGTGCCAGTTCATGAACTTGTGCAAGCCGCCCAGCTTTGCCACCCGCTCCGCCCCCGGGCGCAGCATCAGGTGGTAGGTATTGCCGAGGATGATGTCGGCGCCCAGCGCGCGCACGGCCTCCGGCTTCATCGCCTTCACCGTTGCCGCCGTACCGACCGGCATGAAGGCAGGCGTGCGGATGGTACCGCGCTTCATCGCGATCTCGCCGGTGCGCGCGGCCCCGTCGATGGCCTTCAGCGTGAAGGTAAAGCGCGGTTTGGTGTCAGCCATGGCGATCAGAATCCGTAGACCAGCGTGAAGCGCGTCAGCGTATCGGTGGAGACGGCGCCCTCCGGTGGGTTGCTGTCATATTCCACCGTATAGGATAGGCGCGCTGTCAGGCTGTCATTGATCTTGCCTTCCAGCCCGGTGACCAGATTGATGCTGGTATTGTCGCTGCCGATGAAGGCAACCGCGCTGCCGCCCGCCTCCGCCACCGCACTGGTATCCTGCGTCAGCTTGATGCGGTCAGAGATCGTCCAGTCGAAATCCACGCCCAGCAGCCCGGCGATACTGCTTTCGGACAGGCCATTGACCAGCCTGGTGTGGCGCCATGCAGGACCGGCCTTCACCGAAAGGCGCATCGATTCATTTTGGATCAGCCGATAGCCAAGGCCGCCCGATACCGAATAGCGCGCCGAAAAGCCCTGGAACCGGTCACGTTCGAACTGCGCCAGCGCATAGGCAAACAGGCGCTCACTGATCTGGTAGCGCGGTTCATAGAGGCCGACGAACTGCTCGCGTTGGGTCTCGCCATTATTGCGGCGATAGTCCGCGGCAAACCGCAGGCGATGCTCCCAGTCGATGCCTTCGCGGTCCAGCTCGATCTGTGCGGTGAGGCCGACGGCGCTGGTATTGCCGGAGGACTGGAAGGCACCGATCTGCCCCTCCCCGCTCCAGTTATCGAGCACACCGGCTTCGCGAAGGGCCAGTTCCTGCGCGGCCGCTTCGGCAGCGGCGGCCTCGGCCTGTGCAGCCTGGAACTGCTCCAGCATTGCATCGATTTCGGCCCCGTCGTCGGGATTGGTGCTGCGCGCGACACTGGTCACCGCCTCGACCGTATCAGCATCGCCGGTTTCGATCGCCGCCTCGATCATGTCGCGCACAGGCTCTGGCAGCTGGGCATGAGCGGGCACGGCAGCAAAGGCTGCCAGCGGAAGGGAAACGGTCGCTATCCTCATGCGCGGCTGGTTAGCCGGTCATTCGCGCAATCGCCACCCCGTCTTGAAGATCCAGGCGATGATGCCGATGCACAGCACAAGGAAGGCCAGCGTGAAGCCGAAGGCAATGCCGATCGGCACGTCGGAGGAGCCGGTGAAGGTCCAGCGCAGGCCATTGATCAGGTAGAAGATCGGGTTGAACTGCGCGACCGTGCGCCAGGGCTCTGCCAGCATTTCGATCGAATAGAAGGTGCCGCCAAGGAAGGTCAGCGGCATCAGGATCAGCATGGGGACAATCTGCAGCTTCTCGAACCCGTCCGCCCACAGACCCAGGATGAAACCGAACAGGGCAAAGGCCGCCGCGACCAGCACGATATAGCCCATCGCCAGCAGCGGATAGGCGATCGAGTAATCGACAAAGACCCTCGCGGTGGCGAGGATGATCACGGCAATGATGAGCGACTTCATCGCCGCCGCGCCGACAAAGCCGATGATCGTCTCAGCAACGCCCACGGGCGCGGAAAGCAGCTCGTAAATCGCGCCGGTGAACTTGGGCATGTAGATACCGAAGCTGGCGTTGGAGGTACTCTCCGACAGCAGCGTCAGCATGATCAGGCCGGGCACGATAAACGCGCCGTAAGATGACCCGCCGAACTGCGCCGGGTCCATCTGCCCGCCAATCGCGGCCCCGAAGACGACGATATAGAGCGAGGTGGTGAGGACAGGAGAGAGGATCGATCCAAGGACAGTGCGGAAGAACCGCTGCAGCTCGTTCTTCAGGATCGCGATGGCGCCGCGCAGGTTCATGCCGCGATCTCCTCTTTGCCCTGTTCGACAAGGCCGACGAAAATTTCCTCCAGCGAGGATTCATGTGCATCTAGGCCGGTGAAGGCGATGCCGCTGCGGGTAAGGTCCTGCGCCAGCTCTGCCACTTCACGCTTGCCCGTGCCGGTGCCGTCGCCGCCGCGATAGACAAGCTTGCGGCCCTCATCTTCCAGCGTGACCGGATATTCGGACAGGGCGGCGGGAATCTCGCCCATCGGCTCGGCCAGTTCGAACACCGCTTCGGTGCGGCCCAGCTGCGCCATGATCGCGTCCTTGTCGTCGGTCAGCAGGATCCGGCCCTTGTTGATCACGCCCACGCGGTCGGCCATTTCCTCCGCCTCCTCGATGTAATGGGTGGTGAGGATGATGGTGGTGCCGCGCTCGCGCAGCCCCTCGATCTGCTTCCACATGTCGCGGCGCAGTTCGACGTCAACGCCAGCTGTAGGCTCGTCGAGGAAGAGCAGGTCCGGATCATGCGCCAGCGCCTTGGCGATCATCACGCGGCGCTTCATCCCGCCCGACAGCTTACGGATCGGCTCGTCGCGCTTGTCCCACAGGCTGAGAGCCTTGAGCACTTCCTCGATCCGCGCCTCATCCGGTGCGCAGCCGAACATGCCGCGCGAATAGCGCACTTGCCGGATCACCTTGTCGAACATGTCGAAGCTCAATTCCTGCGGCACCAGCCCGATGCGGCAGCGCACTTCGCGCCAGTGCTTGCGGATGTCGAGGCCGAAAGCCTGGATCGACCCGCCGGTGGGATTCACCAGCCCGCAGACGGATCCGATCAGCGTGGTCTTCCCCGCCCCGTTCGGCCCCAGCAGCGCGAAAATCTCGCCCTTGCGGATTTGGAGGTCCACACCGCCAAGCGCGGTAGGGCCATTCCTGTAGGTCTTTTCGAGACCGCGAATATCCAGAATCGGATCGGGAGGGGTCGTGCTCATCACGAGCGAATGTGACGACGATGGCGGGTTTTACAAGAGAACCATTTTTTGACCCAGGCCAATGCGGACTTTCCGCCACAGTTGGCATAGGATGCTCGCGTATCGAAACCGAGGATCAGGAGTGAGAGATGAAGGGATATTTCGACAATATCGAGGAAGCGACCGAGCAGAACGAGCTGTTCCGCAAGGTGCTCTACACTGGCCACAACCTCCAGCTGGTGCTGATGACCATCCAGCCCGGCGAAGAAATCGGCGCCGAAGTGCATGACGACCGCGACCAGTTCTTCCGCTTCGAAGACGGCGAAGGCGAAGTGACGGTGGACGACAATGTCTATGCGGTGAAGGCGGATGACGCGGTGATCGTGCCCCAGGGCGCGCGGCACAATGTCCGCTGCACCGGCACCGAACCGCTCAAGCTCTACACGATCTACGGCCCGCCCGAGCATATTGACGGCACCGTCCATGCGACCTGCGCCGAGGCCGAAGCGAGCCACGAACATTTCGACGGCAAGACGACGGAGTAGGACGCCGCCCCTTGGCCGTCATTGCGAGCTGCGACGCAGCGAAGCAATCCAAGGCCGATGCGCGCAAACGCCCTGGATTGCCGCGTGGCCTATGGCCACTCGCAATGACGAAGTTGGTCTCTCTATCTAAGGGAGCAAAAGACTGGAATCGCCATAGCTGTAGAAGCGATACCCTTGCGCAATCGCGTGGGCATAGGCGGCCTGCATGCGGTCGAGCCCCATGAGGGCGCTGACCAGCATGAACAGCGTGGACTTGGGCAGGTGGAAATTGGTCATCAGCCCGTCCACGCCGCGGAAGCGGTAACCGGGCGTGATGAAGATCGCTGTATCGCCTTCGAAGGGGTGGATGATCCCGTCCTCATCCGCCGCACTTTCCAGCAGGCGTAGCGCGGTGGTGCCCGCGGCAATGATTCGGCCGCCCTTGGCGCGCGTTTCGTTGAGCAGCTGGGCGGTCTCCGCATCGATGCGGCCGAATTCGGCATGCATGCGGTGGTCCGCCGTATCCCCGGCCTTGACCGGCAGGAAGGTGCCTGCGCCCACATGCAGGGTCAGCGTGGTGCGGATCACCCCGCGCTCGTCCAGCGCATCGAGCAGGCGCTGGGTGAAATGCAGCGATGCGGTGGGCGCCGCCACCGCGCCTTCCTCGCGCGCGAAGATGGTCTGATAGTCCTTGCGATCCTGCTCGTCGGTCTCTCGCTTGCCGGCGATATAGGGCGGCAGCGGCATGCGCCCTGCCCGCTCCAGCAGCACTTCGACCGGCTCACCCCCCTCAAAGGCGAGCGTGAAGCTTCCGTCCTCGTGGCGCTTCTCCGCGATGGCGGAAACATCGGCCGGGAATTCCAGCACATCGCCCTCACGCACGCGCTTGGCATTACGGATGAAGGCCTGCCAGCGGCGCAAGTCCACGCGCTTGTGCAGCGTTGCGCCAATGCGCGCCTCTCCGCGCCGCCCTTCCAGCTGGGCGGGAATGACGCGGGTGTCGTTGAAGACCATCACGTCGCCGGGCTCGAGCAGCTGCGGCAGGTCGAGCACGCCGCGATCCTCGAACGGCGCATCTGCCCCGCGCACCACCAGCATGCGCGCGGCATCGCGCGGCCGCACGGGGCGCAGCGCTATAAGTTCTGGCGGGAGGTCGAAATCGAACAGGTCAACGCGCATGCGCGGCCCCTAGCCGCTCAAACGCATCGCGCCAATATGCGCGAGGTCTTACTCGCTCTGCGAGTTGCTCAGTATGTCGGCGGTGATGATCTGCTGCGGGCGCTCGGGCTGGGGCATCATCTGCGGCACGCCGTCGGCGGCAATGCTCGCCTGCAGGATGCGCGTGGGATTGGCCGGCGGCTCGCCCCGCTCGATCGCATCGACACCGTCCATCCCGGCAATCACGCGGCCGAAATTGGTGTAGTTCCGGTCGAGCGCAAAACGCGGATAGAAGACGATGAAGAACTGCGAGTTGGCGCTGTCCTCTTCCTGTGCACGGGCCATGGAGACGCTGCCGCGCACATGCGGGAACTGGTTGAATTCCTCAGCCAAGTCGGGGAGCGTCGATCCGCCCTGCCCGGTACCGGTGGGATCGCCCGTCTGCGCCATGAAGCCGTCGATCACGCGGTGGAAGATCACGCCATTGTAAAAACCGTCACGGGTGAGTTCCTTGATCCGTTCGACATGGCTGGGCGCCCACTCAGGCACCAGGCGAACGGTGACGCGCGTTCCGTTCGACAGGTCGAGATACCACAGGTTCTCAAGATCCTCTGTCGGATCGTAGTTGGCGGCGATCGGAATGCGGCGGGCTGGCTGCTGCTCACCCTCGGCCGCAGCGTCCTGCGCCATGGCCGGGCCGGCCAGCGCGAAAGCGGCAAGGAAAGCGAAGAAGCGTGTGAAAAGTGTCTTCATGGTCAAGTTCGGAGATATCCCGGATGAAATCTTGCGGCATGCCCTAGGGCGAAGGCGCTGACAGTTCAATGAACAGCTGCATGGCCACCCACAGGATCAGCGATCCCCCTTGCGGCCGACCTGCTCGACCCGGGCCACCACCTTGTCGCGGATGGCCGGACTGACGAAGCGGGAAACGTCGCCGCCATAGAGGGCGATTTCCTTCACCAGCTTGGAGGCGATCGGCTGCAGCGAGATATCTGCCATCAGGAAGACCGTTTCGATCCCGGCATTCAATTGCTGGTTCATGCCCGCCATCTGGTACTCATATTCGAAGTCCGCCACGGCGCGCAGGCCGCGGATGATCATGGTGGCGCCCTCGCGCTCGGCGACGTCCATCAGCAGCGCATCGAACCCCTTGATCTCGACATTGTCGAGGCCGAGGCGCTCCACTTCGCTGGCGACCATCTCCATCCGCTCTTCGGGCGTGAACATGGGGTTCTTGGAAGGGTTGGTGGTGACGCCGATGATCAGCCGGTCCACCAGCTTTGCCCCGCGCCGCATGATATCGGCATGGCCCAGCGTGAACGGGTCGAAGGTGCCGGGATAAAGGCCGATGCGCGTGGTCATCAGCGATCTCTCTCAACGACAAAGCGGGCCAACGCACGCAGCAGATCGGCTTCCTTGCCATGCTGGACGAGGTGGCCCACCGCCTGGTCAGACAGGGCACGGGCCTGTTCGCGCGCCTTGTCGGCGCCCATCAGCGAAACGAAGGTTGCCTTGCCCTGCTCCGCATCCTTGCGCAGCGCCTTGCCGGCCTTCTCCTCGTCACCATCATGGTCGAGCAAATCGTCGGCAATCTGGAAGGCGAGGCCGATGTCGCGGGCATAGGCGCGCAAATGGCCGCGCGCCTCCTCCGGCACCTTGCCAAGGATCGCGCCCATTTCCACAGCTGCGCCCAGCAAGGCACCAGTCTTGAGCTGCTGCAGGCGGGTTACGGTGTGGAGATCGAATTCCTCCCCGTCCGCCACCATGTCCATGACCTGGCCACCGGCCATCCCATTGTGCCCGCTGGCGGTGGCGAGGGCCGCCACCATCTCGGCGCGGATGAAGGGATCGGGGCTGATCTCGCGCATGGCGAGGAGTTCAAATGCCAGCGCATGGAGCGAATCGCCCGCCAGCACGGCAATCGCCTCGTCGAAGGCCTTGTGCAGGGTGGGCTTGCCGTGGCGCATGTCGTCATCATCCATGCAGGGCAAATCGTCATGGATCAGCGAATAGACATGGATCGCCTCGATCGCACAGCCTGCACGCACCGCCGCCTGGCGTGAGGCGCCGTACATCTCCGCCACCGTGACCAGCAGCAGCGGGCGCACCCTTTTGCCACCGCCGATAGCGGCATAGCGCATGGCCTCGACCAGCGAGGCGCGGGCATCCTCGGGAACGGGAAGGATTGCATCGAAAGCGGCATCCACCTCGCGCTGGATGCGCTGCAGGCCGCGGCCCAGCAAATCGTCTGCGAGGACGAGTCCCACCGCCCCGTCAGCCTGCGTCGAAAGGTTCGGTGGCCGCCGGCTTGCCGTCGGCACCAGCCACGATCTTCTCGATCCGCGCCTGCGCCGCGTCCAGCCGCGCCTGGCAATGGCCGCGCAGCGCCTCTCCGCGTTCATAGAGGGCAATCGATTCGTCGAGCGGCACTTCACCGCTCTCGAGCCGCTTCACCACCTCTTCGAGCGCTTTCAACGCGTCCTCGAAGCTCATTTCGCCGATATTTGCAGCCTGCTGGTCCATATGCGCCGGTTTGGCGGGGACAGCGCGCATGGTCAAGCACGGCAGGACTAGCGACTCCCGTTCTTGCCCGCTAATGGCTGCGCCCATGTCCGAAATCACCTCAGAAGTCGTCGAGGCGCACGGCCTCAGCCCCGAAGAATATGACCGCGTGCTGCATGCACTGGGTCGCGAGCCCAACCTGGTCGAGCTGGGTATCTTCTCCGTCATGTGGTCCGAGCATTGTTCCTACAAGAGCTCTCGCCTGCACCTGAAGAAGCTGCCGACCGAAGCGCCGTGGGTGATCTGCGGCCCGGGCGAGAATGCCGGCGTTATCGATATCGGTGACGGGCAGGCGGCAATCTTCAAAATGGAGAGCCACAACCACCCCAGTTACATCGAGCCCTACCAGGGCGCGGCGACGGGCGTTGGCGGCATCCTGCGCGACGTCTTCACCATGGGCGCGCGCCCGGTGGCCAATGCCAATGCGCTGCGCTTCGGCCGTCCGGACCATCCGAAGATGAAGCACCTCGTCCAGGGCGTGGTCGCGGGCATTGGCGGCTATGGCAATTGCGTGGGCGTGCCGACCGTGTGCGGGGAGACGAATTTCCACCCCGCCTATGACGGCAATATCCTGGTCAACGCGATGACCGTTGGCGTCGCCGATACGGACAAGATCTTCTATTCCGCCGCGACCGGCATCGGGAACCCGATCGTCTATGTCGGCTCCAAGACCGGGCGTGACGGCATCCATGGCGCGACCATGGCGAGTGCCGACTTCGCCGAGGATTCGGAAGAGAAGCGCCCCACCGTGCAGGTGGGCGATCCCTTCACCGAGAAGCTGCTGATCGAGGCATGCCTCGAACTTATGGCCACCGATGCGATCGTCGCCATCCAGGACATGGGCGCGGCTGGCCTCACCTCCTCCAGCGTGGAAATGGCCACCAATGGCGAGACGGGCATCCGCCTCGACATGAACAAGGTACCCTGCCGCGAGGAAGGCATGACGCCTTACGAAATGATGCTGAGCGAGAGCCAGGAGCGTATGCTCATGGTGCTGAAGCCCGGCAAGGAAGCGATGGCGGAAGAGATTTTCCGCAAGTGGGAACTCGATTTCGCGGTTATCGGCGAAGTCACCGACACGCGCCACATGGTGCTCGAATTCGACGGTGAAGTGGTTTGCGATATCCCGCTCGGCCCGCTTGCCGCCGATGCGCCCGAATACGACCGGCCCTATATGTCGATGGAGGACTACATCGCCTGGGCCGGCATTTCGCCGATGCAGAACCGCCCGGATACGGACGATGTCGGCGGGGACCTGCTGAAGCTGCTCGCCAGCCCCAACCTCTCCTCGCGCAAGTGGATTTCGGAGCAATATGACAGCCAGGTTGGCGCGGACACGCTGCAGACCGGCGGCGATGCGGGCGTGGTGCGCGTGCATGGCACGAAGAAGGCGCTGGCGATCACCACCGATTGCACCCCGCGCTATGTCCACGCCAACCCCTATGAAGGCGGCAAGCAGGCGGTGGCGGAAGCGTTCCGTAACCTCTGCGCGGTAGGCGCGCGCCCGCTGGCGATTACCAACTGCCTCAACTTCGCCAATCCGCAGCGCCCGGAAATCATGGCGCAATTCGTCCATGCGCTGGACGGCATGGGCAACGCGTGCCGCGTACTCGACTTCCCGATCGTGTCGGGCAATGTCAGCCTCTATAATGAAAGCAAGGCGACCGGCGGCGGCTCCGCCATCCTGCCCACGCCCGCCATTGGCGGTGTTGGCCTGATCGACGACTACGACACGATGATGACCATGCCTTTCAAGAACGAAGGCGATGCCATCTACCTCGTCGGCTCAGAGGCATGGGCCACACCCGATCCGGAACGCTCGCATCTCGGCAAGTCGCTGTGGCTGTCCGAAATCCATGGCCGCGACGAAGGCCGCGCTCCGCCCGTCGACCTGACGCTGGAAAAGAATGCGGGCGAGACGATCCGTGAGCTCATCGAGGCCGGCCTTGTCAGCGCGGTGCATGACGTTTCCGATGGCGGCCTTGCGGTTGCGCTTGCCGAAATGGCGATCGCCAGTGGCCTGGGTGCCGAAGTCTCCGCGAATGAGGACTATACCGCCGCCGCTTGGTGGTTCGGCGAGGACCAGGGCCGCTACGTCATCACCGTTCCCGATACCGATGCCTTCAACGCGCAGCTCGCCAAGGGCACGCGCGACGAGGACACCGCCCTCGTCGGCTTCCGCCGCCTGGGTACGGTCACGGGTGACAGCCTGTTCGGCAAGTCAGTCGAAGAACTGCGCGCGGCGCACCAGTCCTTCTTCAAGGACTGGATGGAAGCGTAAGAGGGGAGCTGGGTCGGCGGGTCAGCCCGCCACCCAGTCCTCTTCGCGGATTTCCAGCAGCTTGAGCAGCGCGGTCAGGTCACCGCGGTCGATCCAGCCATTGGCGGCGAGGCGCGCCTTGGGCTTGGCGTAATAGGCGATGCCATAGGTCGACGCTTCCAGCATCGGGATGTCGTTTGCGCCGTCGCCAGCACCCATGCTCTGCGCGCCATTGCCACGCTGCTCCATCTCTTCCAGCAGCACGCGCTTCTTCACCGAGCTATCGGTGATCGCACCCACCAGCCCGCCGGTCAGCTTGCCGCCAGCAACCTCAAGGCGGTTGCCGACCACACGCTCGAATCCGATCGTCTCTGCCACCGGATCGGCGAAGTGGTGGAAGCCGCCAGTCACCAGCACGGTGCGGCAGCCACGGCTCTTCAGCGTTTCGACCAGCACGCGCGCGCCGGGATTGGGGCGAATGCGTTCGTCGAGGCAACGCTGGATCGCGCCTTCCTCAAGCCCGGCGAGCAGGCCGACACGCTCGCGCAGGGCGGCCTCGAAATCGAGCTCGCCCTGCATGGCGCGTTCGGTGATGGCGGCGATCTGCGGTTTGAGATTGGCGAAATCGGCCAGCTCATCGATGCATTCCTGGCCGATCATGGTCGAATCCATGTCCGACACGAAGACGTCCGGCACGCGGATATCATCCCGCGCAATAATCGCATCGCTGGGGGAGAAATGCTCGTCCAGCACGCGGCGCAGCACCGCCATGTCGTCCCCCGGCAACTCCAGCTGCAGCACGTCGCCGCAGAAATCCAGCATCTGCGCGTGGGCGAGCGGGAGGCCCGCTTCGGCCAGCGCGGCGGTGGCTGCTTCGAGACGTGTTTCCAGCGTGACGGGGTCTGCTATCAGGCGGGCAATGAGCAAGTCTGTATCTCCAGGGGCGAATCCGGTCGCGCTCATCGCAGGGCCGACCGCCAGCGGCAAGAGCGATCTGGCCGTGAAGCTGGCATTGACGCTGCAAGAGGCAGGCCGCGAGGCCGTGGTGATCAACGCCGACAGCGCGCAGGTCTATGCCGATTTGCGCGTCCTGAGCGCACGGCCCTCCGAGGAGGAAATGCAGGGCGTGCCACATGTACTGTTCGGCGCGTGGGACGGGGCCGAGGCCTGCTCCGCTGCCGACTGGGCCGCGCGCGCCAAGGCGGAGATTGCGGCGGCGCATGCCAGAGGCGCGGTGCCGGTCCTGTGCGGCGGGACGGGGCTCTATATACGCACCTTGCTCGAAGGCATCGCCCCGGTGCCGAAGATCGATCCGGCCATTCGCGAAGAGGTCCGCGCCCTGCCCGTCGAGGAAGCCTATGCAGCGCTGCAAGGCGAAGACCCCGACCGCGCGGCGCAGCTGGCGCCCGGCGACACGCAGCGGATCGCCCGCGCATTGGAGGTGGTCCGCTCCACCGGTCACCCGCTCGGCTGGTGGCAGCAGCGCGAGGAAGGCGGGATCGGTGACGAGATCACCCTCGCCCCGCTCATCCTGCTGCCCGAACGCGAGGCGCTCTACGCCCGCTGTGACATGCGCTTCGAACACATGCTGGAGGCAGGCGCGATTGCCGAGGTCGAAGCGCTCCTTGCACGCGATCTCGATCCCGACCTGCCGGTAATGCGTGCCATCGGTGTGCCCGAAATTGCCGCGATACTGCGCGGGGAGATGACCCGCGAGGAGGCGCTCGCCGCCGGCAGCCAGGCGACCCGGCAATACGCAAAACGGCAATATACGTGGCTCCGCCACCAGCCCCCGCAAGAATGGCCACGCCAAACGCCAGAAAATGTCGATTTGAAGACACAGTTTGAAATTTTATTTGCATAGAAGGGGTTGACAGGACATTTCCTGTCTCATAGCTAGCGCCAAGTCAGTTTACCTGTTGGGGAGGAGCGGCCCGGCACGAGCGATCGTGTCGGGTCCGTCATTTCCGGCGCAGGAAAATCGATCCGAAGCATTCGGGAGAAGTAAAGTGAACGAGGAACGCAGCGGCGCTGCGATATTGTGCGAAACGCTGGTGCGCCAGGGCGTCGAATTCGTTTTCGGCTATCCCGGCGGCGCGGTTCTGCCCATCTATGACGAGCTGTTTTCGGATGACCGCATCCGTCACATCCTCGTCCGGCACGAGGCTGGCGCGGCGCATGCGGCCGAAGGTTATGCCCGCTCCACCGGCAAGGCCGGCGTGGTGCTCGTCACCTCCGGCCCCGGCGCGACCAATGCCATTACCGGCATTGCCGACGCCTTCCTCGATTCCATCCCGCTGGTGGTCATCACCGGACAAGTGGCGACGAACCTGATCGGCACCGATGCCTTCCAGGAAGCCGATACGGTCGGCCTCACGCGCCACTGCACCAAGCACAATTACCTCGTGAAGGACCCAGCAGACCTCGCCGCGACGGTGGAGGAGGCGTTCGAGATCGCCACCACCGGCCGCCCCGGCCCGGTCGTGATCGACATTCCCAAGAACGTGCAGGTCGCCACCGCCTGGCTGCCCGACGGCCCGATCCAGCGGCCCAAGCGCTATCACCCGCGCATGGTTGCTGCCGCTGACGAGATCGGCGAGGCGATGGAAATGATCGCCAATGCCAAGGCACCGATCTTCTATACCGGTGGCGGCGTGATCAATTCCGGCCCGCGCGCCACCGAATTGCTGCGCAAGCTGCAGCAGCTGACCGGCGCGCCCGTCACCTCCACGCTGATGGGCCTGGGCGCCTTCTCCGCCGATCATCCAGACTGGCTGGGCATGCTGGGTATGCACGGGACGCTGGAAGCCAATATGGCGATGAACCAATGCGACGTGATGGTGAATATCGGCGCGCGTTTCGATGACCGCGTGACCGGCCGCCTCGATGCGTTCAGCCCGGATTCCAAGAAAATCCACATCGATATCGACCGCGCCAGCATCAATAAGGTGGTGCCGGTGGACCTCGGCATTGTCGGCGATTGCGCCACGGTGCTCGAGCAGCTGATCGAGGCATGGGGCAAGCGCCCCGCCAACGACCTCGGCGAATGGAAGGCGCGCATTGCCGGCTGGCGCGCGCGCGAAAGCCTCGCCTATCCGGCCAGCAGCGAGGCGATCATGCCGCAGCTGGCGGTCGAGCGTCTGTTCGCGCTGACAAAGGATCGCGATCCCATCATCACCACCGAAGTGGGCCAGCACCAGATGTGGGCCGCGCAGTATTTCGGCTTCATGGGCCCGAACAAGTGGCTCACCTCCGGCGGCCTGGGCACGATGGGCTATGGTCTGCCCGCCGCGATCGGCGCGCAGCTGGGCAATCCGGATTCGCTGGTGATCGACGTTGCCGGTGAGGCATCGATCCAGATGAACATCCAGGAGCTGGGCACAGCCAGCCAGTTCCGCCTGCCGGTGAAGGTGTTCATCCTCAACAACGAATATATGGGCATGGTCCGCCAATGGCAGGAACTGACCTATGAAAGCCGCTATTCGAATTCTTATTCGGACAGCCTGCCCGATTTCGTGAAGCTCGCCGAAGCCTATGGCTGGAAGGGCATCCGTATCCACGACGAATCCGAACTCGACGCCGGGATCGAGGCGATGATCGCGCATGACGGGCCGGTGATGGTCGATTGCCAGGTGTCGAAGGAAGCCAACTGCTTCCCGATGATCCCCAGCGGAGCGGCGCATACCGACATGCTGCTTTATGGCGACCAGGTCGCCGGAACCCTTGAAGACGAAGCGAAGGCGCTGGTGTGATGAAGATACAGCATCGCGAATCCGAACGGCATGTGCTGACCATCGTGGTCGATAACGAGCCGGGGATCCTGGCCAAGATCACCGGCCTGTTCACCGCGCGCGGATACAATATCGACAGCCTGACAGTGGCGGACATCTCCGAGGACCACCACATCAGCCGGATCACCGTGGTCACCAACGGCCCTCCCCCCGTGATCGACCAGATCATGGCGCAGCTGGAGCGGCTGGTGCCCGTGCACAAGGTCACCGACCTCACCGATGAAGGCCCGCATGTCGAACGCGAGCTGGCGCTGATCAAGGTCGCCGGCAAGGGCGAGGACCGGGTCGAGGCGCTGCGCCTGGCCGATGTGTTCCGCGCCAGCGTGGTGGACACGACGACCTCCAGCTTCATTTTCGAGCTGACCGGAACGCCGGAAAAGATCGACAGCTTCGTCGCCCTGATGCGCGAGCTGGGGCTGGTCGAAGTCGGCCGCACCGGCATCGTCGGCATGATGCGCGGGGCGGAGGCCGCCTGACAGTCCGCGAAGGACAGCGAATCAAGTTTCAAAAAAGATCACATTCGTCATTTCCGCGAGAGGGGGAATCCCGCTAGGGGGCACACCATGAACCGTGTCCCCGCTCGCGAAGGGGATGACGAGAGGACAAGAACGGGAAATACCAGATGAAAGTCTATTACGACGCCGATTGCGACCTGAACCTGATCACCGACAAGAACATCGCCGTGCTCGGCTATGGTTCGCAGGGCCATGCCCATGCGCAGAACCTGCGCGATTCCGGCGTGAAAAACGTCGCCATCGCCCTGCGCCCCGGTTCGGGCAGCGCGAAGAAGGCCGAAGGTGCGGGCTTCAAGGTCATGTCGAATGCCGAAGCCGCCGGCTGGGCCGACATCCTGATGATCCTCGCTCCCGACGAGCACCAGGCCGCCATCTGGGCCAATGACCTGAAGGGCAACATGAAGAAGGGCGCCGCCCTCGCCTTCGCCCACGGCCTCAACATCCATTTCGGCCTGATCGAGCCGTCGGACGATATCGACGTCATCATGATCGCACCCAAGGGCCCCGGCCACACCGTACGCGGCGAATACCAGAAGGGCGGCGGCGTGCCGTGCCTGATCGCGATCCACCAGGACAATTCAGGCAATGCCCATGACATCGCCCTCGCCTACGCTTCCGGCGTCGGCGGCGGCCGTTCGGGCATCATCGAAACCAACTTCAAGGAAGAGTGCGAGACCGACCTGTTCGGTGAGCAGGCCGTGCTGTGCGGCGGCATCACCCACCTGATCATGGCCGGCTTCGAAACGCTGACCGAGGCGGGCTATGCCCCTGAAATGGCCTATTTCGAGTGCCTGCACGAAACCAAGCTGATCGTCGACTTGCTGTATGAAGGCGGCATCGCCAATATGCGCTATTCGATCTCCAACACCGCCGAATATGGCGATTACCACACCGGCCCGCGCGTCATCACCGATGAGACCAAGGCCGAGATGAAGCGCGTGCTGGAAGACATCCAGGCCGGCCGCTTCGTACAGCGCTTCATGCTCGACAATGCCGTGGGCAACCCGGAAATGAAGGCCGCCCGCAAGCGCCAGGCAGAACATCCGATCGAGAAGACCGGCGCGCAGCTGCGCTCCATGATGCCGTGGATCACCGCAAACAAGCTGGTGGACCAGGAAAAGAACTGATTGGGGCGGGCCAAGCCTAAACCCAGTGGACATTGTCAAAATGGGGCGTCAGATTGCGCCCCGGACAATTCCACTGGGAGACCCTTTCTATGCGTAAGACCATCCTTGCCGTGACCGGTGCCGCTGGCGCCGTGGCCCTTTCCTTCGGTGCGCTCAACGCCCAGGGCGGCCCGCCGCAGCTGCCCGGCGCCCTCGATGCCAGCCGCGTGGAAGCCGGCACCTATGCCACCGATGCTTCGCACTCGCTGGTCGGCTGGCGCGTCAACCACTTCGGCTTCAACGACTATTTCGGCATCTTCGGCGATGTCGCCGGTACGCTGGAAATCGATCCGGCGGACATCACCTCGGCCAAGGTGGACGTGACGATCCCGGTCGCTTCGGTCACCACCGCAAGCGCCGGCCTGACGGATCACCTGCTGCGCGCCGCCGGCGAAGGCGCGGCCGCACCCGATTTCTTCGGCCCCGATCCGGCCGCAGCCCGCTTCGTGTCGACCTCCGTCCACCAGACGGGCGACAACACGGCGCATATTATGGGCGACCTGACGCTGAACGGCGTGACCAAGCCGGTCACCGTGCAGGCCGAATTCGTCGGTGCGGGTGCCAATCCGTTCACCCAGGCGCTGACCGTGGGCTTCGAAGGGCACACTACCATCACCCGTTCGGAATGGGGCCTTGGCGGCTTCACGCCGCTGGTGGGTGATGAAGTCGAGCTCAACATCACCATCGCTTTCGAAAAGCAGTAATTGGCACTGCCTTTTGCGCATCAGGAGCGCGCGATCCCTGCCCGGGGTCGCGCGCTTCTTTGCATCTGCGCACTAGACATTTGGTAACCCTGACCGCATATGCTGGAGGCTATGGACCGTCGTGAGCTCCTATCGCTGCTTCGACTTACACGCCCTTAGGCGTGCCAACGGTCCTGCGCGCCATGCGCATGGACACCCCGCCTAAGGGACATTTCCAGCACTGAACCGAAGGAAAATGCGCAGCGGCCCTTGCCGCGCGCAAGATAAGCGATAGAGGCTTCCCGCCATGCCGATGCTCAAGGACCCGAGCCGAAAATACCAGCCATTCCCGCAGGTCGATTTACCCGACCGGCAATGGCCTGCGCGCACCATCACCGCCCCGCCCCGCTGGCTCTCGACAGACCTGCGCGATGGGAACCAGTCGATCATCGATCCGATGGATTCGGTGAAGAAGAACCGCTTCTTCGACCTGCTGGTGGAAGTGGGCGTGAAGGAAATCGAAGTCGGCTTCCCCGCCGCCGGCCAGACCGAATTCGATTTCATCTCCGGCCTCGTGAAGTCGGACCGTATCCCCGATGACGTGGTGATCCAGGTCCTGACCCAGTCGCGCGAGGATTTGATCAAGCGCAGCTTCGAAAGCTTGCAGGGCGCGCGCGAGGCAATCGTGCATCTCTACAACGCCGTCAGCCCGGCCTGGCGCGACATCGTCTTCCGCATGAGCCGCGAGGACGTGAAGCAGATCGCCATCAAGGGCGCGCAATTGCTGGTGGACGAGGCGGCGAAGCAGCCCGGCACCAAGTGGCACTTCCAGTATTCGCCCGAGACCTTCTCCACCGCCGAGCTGGATTTCAGCCTGGAGGTTTGCGAGGCGGTGATGAAGGTCGTCGGTCCCAGCAAGGACTGGCCGCTGATCATCAACCTGCCGGCGACGGTGGAAGCGGCAACGCCCAATATCTACGCCGACCAGATCGAATATTTCTGCCGCAACCTGCCCAATCGCGATGCGGCGGTGATCAGCCTGCACACGCATAATGACCGCGGCACCGGCGTCGCCGCGGCGGAGCTGGGCATGATGGCGGGCGCCGACCGCGTCGAAGGCTGCCTGTTCGGCAATGGCGAGCGGACGGGCAATTGCTGCCTCGTGACCGTGGCCATGAACATGTACACGCAGGGCGTCGATCCGCAGCTCGACTTCAGCAATATCGACAAGGTCATCGAGACGGTCGAATATTGCAACCAGCTGCCCGTCCACCCGCGCCATCCCTATGGCGGCGAGCTGGTCTTCACGGCCTTTTCCGGCAGCCACCAGGATGCAATCAAGAAGGGCTTCGAAGCGCAGCACGGCCGCAATGACGAGCTGTGGCGCGTGCCCTATTTGCCGATCGATCCGGCAGACCTGGGCCGCAGTTACGAGGCGGTGATCCGCGTCAATTCGCAGTCCGGCAAGGGCGGCTTCGCCTGGGTTCTGGAACAGACGCAGGGCCTCAAGCTGCCGAAAAAGATGCAGGCCGATTTCTCGCGCCATGTGCAGAAGATGGCCGACGAGCAGAGCCGCGAATTGAACGCCGAAGACATCTGGCAATGCTTCCGCGAGGCCTATTTCATCGGCAATGTGCCCAAGCGTTTCCGCCTGATCGATTACGAGGAAAACAAGGCTGCCGACGGCAGCCGCATCTTCACCGGCACGATCTGCGTCGACGGCGTACAGGAGCGCGTGTCGGGACGCGGCAAGGGCCTGCTTTCCAGCGTGCTGGCGACCATTCGCGAGACCTACGGCATGGATTTCGAAGTGCTCGATTATGTCGAGCACGCGCTGGGATCGGGTATCGATGCCAATGCGGCGGCCTATGTCGAATGCCGCCTGCCCGATGGGCGCAGCGGCTGGGGCGTGGGTATCGACGAGGACGTGGCGACAGCCAGTGTTCGCGCGATCCTTTCCGCCGCGAACGGCGCCTTCGCAAGACAGGACGCCTAAGGGCAAATACCGAGCAGGCGACAAGCTATTTTCTAGCTAGGCTGCGCGAGAACGTACGGGGAAACAACCTCGCGCGGATGGATCATGCTCGCAAATTCACTTGTCGCCTTGCTCGCCGCAGCAACGATCATCTTCTCCTTCCTGTATTTTCGCCTCTCGGCGAACAGCAGGCAGGACGATCCCGCCGCGCGCAGCTTCACCACTTTAGCCGAGGCATCCCCGGCAGGCATCTGGCGTACAGATCCAACGGGCAAGGCCGTCTATGTCAACAAGGCGTGGGAGCAGATGACCGGGCTGGTGCATGGCGCCTGGCTAGGTGAAGGCTGGGCGAACGCGATCCATCCCGCCGATCGCGACCGGGTGTTCCGGCGCTGGCAGGCGGCGGTCGAATCCCGCTCCGTCTTTCGCGATGAGTGGCGCTGGCAGCGGCCCGATGGCCGCACCTTGTGGGTCACCACGATCGGCGCACCGGAATTCGGCAGCGATGGCGACCTGCAAGCCTATGTCGGCCTGAATATCGATATCCAGCGCTCCAAGGAGCTGGAAGACGACCTCAAGCTGGCGCGCCAGCGGGCCGAAGATGCAGCGAGCGCCAAGACCGAATTCCTCGCCAATATGAGCCACGAGATTCGCACGCCGATGAATGGCGTGATCGGCTTCACCGAACTGCTGCTCGAATCCGACCTCAACGAGGAGCAAAGCCAGCAAGTTCGTCTGGTTGCCGATTCGGGGCGCGCCATGCTGCGCCTGCTTAACGACATCCTGGATTTCGCGAAGATCGAAGCGGGCCAGCTGCGGCTGGTGAAGGAAGCGACCGACCTGCGCTCCAAGCTCAAGCACTGTATCGACCTGATGCGCCCGATTGCAGAGGCCAAGGGCCTGGAATTTACGCTGGATGTTAGCGACGATCTGCCTGTCCATATCGAGCTCGACAAGATGCGCACCCGTCAGGTCGTCCTCAACCTCATCGGCAATGCGGTGAAGTTCACCGAATATGGTGTCGTGACAGTTTCGGCCGGGCTCAGGCTGGTGGATGGCGAGCAAGTGGTTGCCATTTCCGTCGCGGATACCGGCATCGGTATTGGCGAGAAGGAACAGGAGGCGATCTTCGCTCCGTTCAACCAGGAAGACAGCCTCGCTTCGCGCCAGTTCGGCGGCACCGGACTTGGTCTGACCATCAGCAGCCAGCTGGTGCGGATGATGGGAGGGCGCATCCAGCTAGAAAGCCAGCCCGGCAAGGGAAGCACTTTCACCGTCCTGCTTCCCCTGAAGAAAGTGGAGAAGGACACTCACAAGCCAAGCATCACCGCTCCTGACATGGGGATCCCCGAAGTGCTCGAATGCAAGCGCGTGCTGATCGCGGAAGATCACGAGATCAATCAGCAGCTGATTCTGGCCATGATGGAGACGATGGGACTGGAGCCCGAGCTGGCCAAGAACGGTATCGAAGCCGTAGAGGCAGTCCAGCGCGCCCATCGTGCCGGCCAGCCCTTTCATATCGTTCTGATGGACATGCAGATGCCGGACATGGACGGCCTGGAGGCCACTCGCGCCATCCGCGCTGCCGGTTTCGATGCCGAGACGCTGCCGATCGTGGCGCTGACCGCAAACTGTTTCCGCGAAGATATCGCGGCCTGCCTGCAAGCGGGCATGCAAGGTCACATCGGCAAGCCGGTGCGAATGGCCGATCTCGCCCGGGAATTGGCGCGCTTTGCAAAGGCGGTCGACGAAGAGGCGGGCAGCCAGGAACTCGCGCATCTAAGCGATATCTCGCGCGAGCCTGCGCTGGATTCCTCCAGGCACTCGCTCGAACGCAAGTACCATGCCCGCAAGGCGAAGCTGCTGCAGCGCATTGACAAGGCGCTGGACGAGAACGCCGAGGATGAGGATTGGGACGAGATCGCCAGCGAATTGCACAAGCTGGCCGGCGTGGCAGCCAATTTCGGCGAATCGGATCTCGGCGAACTGTCGCGAAAATTGGAGAACGAATTGCGCGGCACCCGCCATGCAGACCAGCGTCGCGCGGCGCTGGCCAGGCAATGGCCCGACCTCCGCAAGGTGGCGTGATTTTGGGCGCTTCTTGCGCCAGCCCTATTCCGTATCGGACCAGATGGTGTCGGCCATCGCGTCCAGCTCGCTGAAGTCTACTCCGCTATCCAGCTGGTCATTGCGGTTGAGCTTCAGCCACCGTCGGCCCGGCCGCAGCAGGCTGCGCCGCAGGGCCGCCTGCAACAGCCGCATGCGCATCAGGGCAGTTTGCCCCGCCTGCTCGGGGTCGGTGGCGTACATCCGGCTCCATTCGCGCTCGATCTGCGCCACTCGTTCGGCCACCACCTCGCTATACTGCCGGTGCGGCCCACGATGGAGCGGCAGGCCCAGCACGGCAGAGGCTTGCTCCATCGCCGGGAGCAAGAGGCCGTTGAAGCGGAAATCATCGAAGCCGATCCGATCGCGTCCCACGCCTTCGAAAAGGCGCCCCAGCGTCGGTGAATTGATCAGCTGTCGCGGCAGCAGGTGATGACGCTGCATGCCCTTTTGGTAGCCGGGCTGCCCCGGCTTGTTGACCGCGCGAAACGAGATTCGCGCGCGACTTTCCCTATTCGCAGAATCCGCTACCGGCGGCTGCGTCGAACTTATCTTGAGCCTCTCCACACGCCGACCATGCCCTCATCCGGCCGCGGCTCCAAGATCAAAGTTCCGCCATTGGGTCCGGTAAGCGACATCGCCTGGTCAACGCGCCCGTTCTCCACCAGCCAGTGAAGCAGGCGCAAGGCCACCTTGGCGCCTTGCGATTTGTCGAGCGCCAGCTCGGCATCGATGTGCAATTCCTGCCCAGTGAACAGCGCCAGTCCCTTACTCACCAGCGAACCGTCCTCCTGGCTCTCCAGCGCAGTAAGGCCAAGGCCCGGAAAAGCCCCGCCGCCGATCCAGCGTTCCACCGACTCGGCAAAGTAGGCGGGCTCGCAAGCGGTGCCGGCCGGGCTCCATAACACTGCCATCACATCTGGAAGCCGCGACAGTTCGGACGCCAGCCAGGCGAGACAGCGCAGCACCGGGATCATCGGCGCGCCGCCGATCAGGTGCGGGCCGGGAGAAAGGCTGACCGCCTCTGCGTCGCCGACGTCGAATTCCCCATCAAAGCCGTAGGAATGCTCGCAGGAGGGTATGGCCACCGGAGCCCCCGGAGCGAGGCCCGCGACATCGAAGGTCAAGCCGTTGGCGAGCAATTCCGCCCATTGATCCCCGGCATCATTTTCGTTAGATTCCAGCGTAACGGCAAATTGCCCACGTTCGCTGGACATGGCCCGGAGATCGGCCAGAACCGGGCGCTTGCCCGCCTTGAACAGCAGGACAACCGCGTTTTCCAGCCCGCTGTCGGATGGGCGTGGTGTTACTGAAATGATCCCCAATCCCTTGTCCTGAACGAACAGTTCCGTCTGATACCAAGACTTGCCTATGCGAATTTCCCGACAAGGCAAGGCGGTGACCCCAAAACGGTGCAGAACGGGACAGCTCTTCACCGCTTTTGTCGATAGAAGCGATATTCGTCTTTCGTGATTTCCCGGCGCGCGTTATCCGCAGATCATGCAAGAAGCTCCTGCGATATTTGGTGTTGATCAGTCCTTAACGGGCAAGAGCTGGCGCTGGCTTGGCGGCAATATGCAGCTCGATGATCCCATGGCGGGCATTGCCGAGGACATCGTTAATCAGCTGCTGCTGGCGCGCGGCGTTGCGCGGCAAGATCTTGCGATGCACCGCGATCCCAGCCTGCGCGCATTCCTGCCCGATCCTTCGGAATTCAGGGACATGGACCGCGCCGCCGAACGCATCGCCGAGGCTGTGATCGCGCGCGAGGCGGTGACGATCTATGGCGATTACGATGTCGATGGCGCCACAAGCTCGGCCTTGCTGATCCGCCTGTTGCGCATGCTGGGCCATGATGCGGGCCATTATATCCCCGACCGGCTGCTGGAGGGATACGGTCCTTCGGGAGAGGCGCTGGTGCGCATCGGGCAGGATGGATCCAGCCTGATCGTCACCGTCGATTGCGGCGCCATGGCGCATGAAGCGCTGGCCATGGCCAACGATGCCGGCGTGGACGTGATCGTGGTCGACCACCACAAATGCTCGCCCGAACTGCCACGCGCCTATGCGCTGGTGAATCCCAACCGGCTGGATGAGAGCGACCTTGCCGCGGCCCACGGCCACCTTGCCGCAGTCGGCGTCGCCTTCCTGCTGGCCGTGGCGGTGGTGCGTACATTGCGCCAGCGCGGCTATTTCGCCGACCGTTCGGAGCCGGATCTATTCGCCTTGCTCGACCTCGTCGCGCTGGGCACGGTAGCCGATGTTGCTGCTATCCGGGGGCTCAACCGGGCCTTCGTGGCGCAGGGCCTCAAGGTAATGGCGCGCCGGCAGAACACCGGCATGGCCGCGCTGATCGACGCCTCTCGCCTCAACCGCGCGCCCAGCTGCAGCGATTGCGGATTCGCGCTGGGCCCGCGCATCAATGCCGGCGGGCGCGTCGGCGAATCAACGCTCGGCGTACGCCTGCTGACGACCGAGGACCCGGACGAGGCGCGGATCATTGCCGAGCAGCTCTCGCGCCTTAACGAAGAGCGCCGCGGGATCGAGGCAGCGGTGCAGGAAGCGGCAGAGGAGAAGCTGTCCGGCCAGCACAACCGCGCGGTGCAGCTGGTGGCGGGCCATGGCTGGCATCCGGGCGTGATCGGCATCGTTGCCGGGCGGATCAAGGAGAAGACCGGCAAGCCCGCCATCGTCATCGCGCTGGATGAGGAGAGCGGACAAGGCAAGGGTTCGGGACGCTCGATTTCCGGCGTGGACCTTGGCGCGGCGATCATCGGCGCGCGCGAGACGGGCCTGCTGGTGGGCGGCGGGGGCCATGCCATGGCGGCAGGCCTCACGGTAGAGGAAGCGCGGCTGGATGCCTTCTCCGAATGGCTGGAGGAACGGCTGGCCCGCCCCGTCGCTCAGGCGAGCGCCAACCAGGTGCTCAAGCTCGACCTTGCCCTTGCCCCCGGCGGCCTCACCCCCGACCTCGTCGAAACGCTCGACCAAGCGGGGCCCTTCGGCGTCGGCTGGCCCGGTCCGCGAATCGCCGTCGGGCCGGTGCGGCTGGTGAAGGTCGACATTGTGGGCACCGATCATGTCAGGCTGATCGCTGCGGGCGACGATGGCCGCTCGTTCAAGGCAATCGCCTTCCGTGCGGCGGAAAGCGATATGGGCCAGGCGTTGCTCCACGGTTCGCGCGGGCGCAAGCTGTGGCTCGCAGGGCGTGCAAAGATCGATGACTGGGGTGCGAGACCAGCAGCGGAACTGCATCTGGAGGATGCCGCCTGGGCCGACTGAGGGCCCTGCGCACATTTTCCCTGTCGGCAGGGCTTGACCGTTTGCCAATGCCCCCCTAAGTGCGCCGCTCGCACCGCTAATGGCCCCTTCGTCTAGCGGTTAGGACGCGGCCCTTTCACGGCTGAAACACGGGTTCGATTCCCGTAGGGGTCACCAGCGGTGCGCAATTGCCCCACAACCGGCATCTGCCTTTCGGGGCCCCTTCGTCTAGCGGTCAGGACGCGGCCCTCTCACGGCTGAAACACGGGTTCGATTCCCGTAGGGGTCACCAGATAATCGGCAGCCCGGGTCACTCATGGGTCACAAATATCCTTCCACCGAATTAGCCATTGGCACCCCGCCCGGCTTGCGGCTAAGGCTCCGGGCCATGGAGGGGCGTCACATACCTGCAGCTGGCATTGTGATTGCCGTGGTGACCGGCATCATCCTGATATTTGCCGGGGTCGATCTCGCTATAATCGCTGCTGTCGTGCTGGTCTGGTGCGCATCCTTCTGGCTGGCCATGCCTCCCCCGCAAAAAGCCGCTCCGCCGCCGACCGAAGGGGTGCAGCTTACCCGTTCCGGCATGCGCGACCTGATCGAGCATTCGGGCCTGCCCATGCTGATGCTCGACGGGAATCGCATTATCGTGGGCAACAAGGCCGCGCGCGAGGCGATTGGCACGCATATCGTGGGCCAGGATGCCCGCGTCGCACTGCGCCACCCGGTGGCGGTGGACCTGCTCGACCGGGAGGAAGGCGGCAGCGCCGATGTGCAGGGCCTGACCGGCCCGCGCAGTTCGTGGCAGATGACTCGCACACCGATCGACCAGCGCTATAGCCTGATCGAGCTGATCAACCGCACATCCGAAGCCGATGTCAGCCGCGCGCATACCGACTTCGTCGCCAATGCCAGCCATGAGCTGCGCACCCCGCTTGCATCCATCATCGGCTATATGGAAACGCTGGAGGATGAGGGCGAAGACATGCCCGCGGCGCAGGTGGAAAAGTTCTACGCCACCGTATTGCGTGAGGCACGGCGCCTGCAGACGCTTGTGGACGACCTCATGTCGCTGAGCCGGGTTGAGGCGGAAAAGCACGACCAGCCGCGCGAGCAGCTGGACCTGACCAAGCTGACGCAGCAGGCCGCGCGCGATGGTGCAGGCCCCGACAGGGTCAAGCGCGTGCGGCTGGAACTGCCGCCCCACCCGGTCATGATTCGCGGCGACCACAAGCAGCTGGAGCAGCTGGTCCGTAACCTCGTCGACAATGCGCTGAAGTATGGCAGCGCGACGGAGAATGTGACCGTCTCCCTCGGCTCGGATGAGCGGGACATGGCGGTGCTTACGGTGAAGGATCGCGGCGAGGGAATCGCGGCCGAACACCTCCCGCATCTGACGCGGCGATTCTACCGCACCGATCCCAGCCGCAGCCGGGCAGCCGGCGGGACGGGCCTTGGTCTCGCGATTGTAAAACATATCGTCGAACGTCACCGCGGCCGGCTGGATATTGCCAGCAAGCTAGGCGTGGGAACGACAATCAGCGTGCGCATTCCGCAGGTCCGCGACTAGGGGCAGACCTGCGGCCGCGCACCAACGCCATCCGAAAAGATGACGATTCGATTTCAATTTCGCGAATATCGGGGGATACCGTCACAAAAGTGAAATGAAGCGGACATAGGGGGCACACACCGATGTCACATTTGACACATTTCTGGAGTGCCCAGTGAAGAAGCCACTACTTATTTCGCTCGCTGCCAGCACCGCGCTGGTCGCACCTGCTGCCCATGCGCAGACGGACGAAGTCACCGCCCTGCGTGCACAGATCGAGATGCTGCAGGCGCAGGTCGAAACGCTGTCTGCCCGCCTTGACGAGATCGAGGACGAGGCCGACGCGACGCAGGCCAGCGTCGTCGCCAACACCGCAGCCATCGCAGCCCCCGAAGTCGAAGATGACGGCATTGAAGTCGGCTTCTCCGGCGCGCCCGAAATCGAAGGCGAAGGCGGCTGGTCGTTCAAGCCGTTCGGCCGTCTCAATATCGATGCCGGCACTGTCGGCCTGCCCGATGGTCTTGGCCTTGAAGAAGGTTTCGGCAGCGAATTGCGCCGTGCGCGAATCGGTGTCGAGGGCGATATTCCCGGCGGCTTCGGCTACAAGATCGAGGTCGATTTCGCCGGCGGCTCGGGCGAGCTGACCGACGCATTGCTGACCTACAAGACCGGCGACGTGAAGCTGACTGTGGGTCAGCACAACAACTTCCAGTCGCTGGAAGAGCTGACCAGCAGCCGCTGGTCCTCCTTCATCGAGCGCGCCGCCTTCACCGATGCCTTCGGCTTCGAGCGCCGCCTGGGCGTTTCCGCCGAATATAAGAGCGGCGACGTGATGGTGCAGACCGGCGTCTTCAGCGACAATATCGAAGACCTGCCGGGCAAGACCTTCAGCCTCGATGGCCGCGTGGTCTACTCCCCCGAAATCGGCGATGCGCAGCTCCACCTCGGCGGATCGCTGCACCTCACCGATATCGAATCGGGCGGGACCGTCCGTTATCGCCAGCGCCCGCTGGTGCATTTCACTTCCGAGCGGTTGGTCAACACCGGCAATATGGATGCCGAAAGCGAATTCGGCGCCGGCCTCGAAGCCGCGGCGATCGCCGGCCCCTTCCACATCGTGGGCGAAGGTTTCTGGCAGAGTGTGAACATGCCCGGCGCCGCTGACGATCCCGGCTTCTTCGGCGGCTATGTCGAAGTGGGCTACTACCTCACCGGCGGCGACAGCCGCGGCTACAAGGGCGGCAAGTTCGACCGCACGCGTCCGGCCAATCCGATCGACGAAGGCGGCCCCGGCGCGTGGCAGGTCAACCTGCGTTACGATCACCTGGACCTGAACGATGGCAGCATCGTGGGCGGTACGCAGAATGGCTATATGGCTTCGCTGGTGTGGGTGCCGACCGACTATACCCGCGTTTCGGCGAGCTACGGCCATCTCGAATATGACAATGCCGCCTACGCCCTGCCCGGCGGCAGCACGTCCTACAGCGCCGACGTAATCGGCCTGCGGGGCCAGATCGACTTCTGATGCCACTGGCCGAAGCCGGCATGCCTTCCGTCACGAATGTGACCGTGGCATGTTCGGCTTCTGTCGTCTTTCCGTAACACAGCGCCTCTACCGCGCCTCCAGTATTGAAGTGGAAGAAGAGACATGACCAAGACTTTCAAATTCGCCGCCGTCGCCCTGGGCGCCCTGACCATTGCCGCCTGCGGCAGCAATACGGGCAGCACCGAGGGCCAGGCCATCCGCGCGGTGGGTTCCTCCACCGTCTATCCGTTCGCCACTGTCGTGAGCGAGACCTTTGCCCGCAACTATCCCGACTATCCCTCGCCGCTCATCGAATCGACCGGCACGGGTGGCGGTATGGCGCTGTTCTGCGAAGGTGCTGGCGCGGATACGCCCAGCCTCGCCAATGCCTCGCGCCGCATGAAGCTGTCGGAATTCGAAACCTGCCAGGCCAATGACGTGACGGGCATCACCGAACTGCAGGTCGGCCTTGACGGCATCGCCTTTGCCGCCGCTCAGGGCGGGATCGACATGAACCTGACGCCGGAGATCGTCTATCGCGCGCTGGCCGCCAATCCTTATGGCGAAGAACAGACCGCCGAGAACTGGTCGGACATCGACCCGTCGCTGCCGAACCTGCCCATCCTGGTCTACGGCCCGCCCTCGACCTCCGGCACGCGCGATGCGCTGAAGGAACTGGTCCTCGAAGTCGGCTGCAAGGCTGGCACGCTGCCCGAAGGTCTTTCGGAAGAGCAGGAAGACCAGATCTGCACCGAAGTCCGTTCGGACGGCGCTTTCGTCGACCAGGGCGAGCAGGATAATCTGATCGTCCAGAAGATCGAGAGCAATCCGAACGCCGTGGGCGTGTTCGGCTATTCCTACCTCGAAGAAAATGCCGACCGTGTGAACGGCCTGTCGGTCAACGGCGTGGAGCCGACCTACGAAAACATCTCCAGCTTCGCCTATCCGGGCGCACGCCCGCTGTTCGTTTACGTGAAGAACGACCATGTCGGCGCGATCCCGGGCCTGGCCGAATTCCTCGGCACCTGGGCCGAAAGCTGGGGAGTTGGTGGTCCGCTTGCGCAGATCGGCCTTGTCGCCAGCCCTGAGGACGTTATGGCGCGCAACAACGCCGCTGTGACCGAGCTGCCGGCCCTGACCGCAGCCGACTTCGAATAAGGTAAGTTACACGAACGATGTCACCAGCCATACCGCTTCTCCTCGCCATTGGGCTTGGGCTCGCCGGATGGCTGGTGGCCCGTTCGCGTGCCTGGCAATTCAAGGCCAAGGCGCCTGACGGGCGCCTTGCCGCCCTGCCGATCTATCATGCCTGGTATGCCGCCCTGTGGATCGGCCTGCCGGTGCTTCTCTTCGCGCTGATCTGGAACGCCATTTCCGGCGACCTGATCATGCAGCAAGTACTCGCCAGCGATGGCGCACAGACGCTGCCCGAATTCGGCATGCGGCGCGATGCGATCCTCAACGAGGCGCGCAATGTCGCCTCAGGCGCAGCCGATCGCGCGATCATTCCCGAAGCGCGCGAGTTGGTCGAACCCTTCCGCTCGGCGACCAATTTCTACGGCTGGGTGGGCATTGCGATCTCGCTGATCATCGGCCTCGCGGGAGCTGCCTGGGCTTTCCTGCGCCTGAAACCCGATTTCACCGCCCGCACCCGCGTGGAAGGCGGCGTGCTGACAGTGCTGTTCCTCGCCTCGCTGGTGGCGATCCTCACCACTTTCGGCATCTTCCTGACGCTGGTTTTCGAGACTTTCCGCTTCTTCGGAATGGTCTCGCCCGTCGATTTCCTGTTCGGCACGCATTGGGCGCCCGATCCGATGGCCAATGCGGCCAGCCCGGACGGCAGCCGCTATGGTGCAATCCCGCTGTTCTGGGGCACGATCTTCGTCGGTGCGATCATCGCCATGATCGTGGCGATTCCCGTCGGCCTGATGAGCGCGATCTACCTCACGCAATATGCCGATCCGCGCCTGCGCAGTTGGATCAAGCCCGCGCTGGAGATTCTCGCCGGCGTGCCCACCGTCGTCTATGGCTACTTCGCCGCGCTGACGATCGCGCCTGCCATTCGCGACATCGCCATTTCCATCGGCATTTCCAACGCCTCCAGCGAGAGCGCGCTGGCAGCCGGCCTCGTCATGGGCGTGATGATCATTCCGTTCGTCTCGTCGATGGCGGACGATTCGATTGCCGCCGTACCGCAGGCGATGCGTGACGGGTCGCTGGCCATGGGCGCGACCACGAACGAAACGATCCGCCGCGTGCTGATCCCCGCCGCCCTACCCGGCATCGTCGCCGGCATCATGCTGGCGGTGAGCCGTGCGATCGGCGAAACCATGATCGTGGTGATGGCCGCCGGCTATGCCGCCAATCTCTCGGCCAATCCGCTCGAAGCCATGACAACGGTGACCGTACAGATCGTTGCCATGCTGACTGGCGAGGCGAGCCTGGACCATCCGGCAACGCTCAGCGCCTTTGCCCTGGGCTTCGTGCTGTTCATCATCACTCTCATCCTGAACATCATCGCCCTGCGCGTGGTGAAGAGGTTCCGCGAAGCTTATGAGTGATATCGTGAACCCCACCCGCACGCCTGCATTCGAGGCCCGGCTGAAGAAGCGCTATGCGGCTGAGCGGCGCTTCAAGGCGCTGGGCCTGTCGGCCATCGTCTTCTCGGTCGCTGTGCTGGTCTTCCTCCTCGCCACGATGCTCGGCAACGGCATCGGCGGTTTCCAGCGCACCGTGTTCGAGGTGCCGGTGGACCTGTCGCGCATGGGTCTCGCCATTTCGGAGACCGAGAACGAGGCGAGCGCGGTGCGTGCGCTGCAGACGCAAGGGCTGCCCGAAATCGTCCAGTTCGCCGCCGAAGAAGCGCTGGGTCCGGAAGGCGCGGCCGAGATCAATTCGGAAGCCTGGCGCGCCGTCGCCCGCGCGATCATCGCCGATCCCACGCTGGCGCAGGGCACCAACACCTTCCAGCTGATCACCAGCGAAGATCTCGCCTCCGCCTATGCGGGAGACGGGCAGGCTGCATTACAGCCACTGGCGCAGGAGCTGGCCGAACGCGGTCTGCTGCACGATGCCTTCGACCCCGGCTTCCTCGCCCGCTCCGACGCCACCGATCCGCAGCTGGTGGGTATCTGGGGGGCGCTGAAGGGATCGATCTACACCATGATCGTCACCCTGCTGCTGGCCTTCCCCGTGGGCGTGCTGGCAGCGCTTTACCTAGAGGAATATGCGCCGCGGAACCGCTGGACCGACATTATCGAAGTGTCGATCAACAACCTCGCAGCGGTCCCCTCGATCATTTTCGGCCTACTGGGCCTCGCGGTCTTCCTTGCGATCTTCCCCGGCTATCGCTCCGCCCCGCTTATCGGCGGCATGACGCTGGCGCTGATGACGATGCCGGTGATCGTGATTTCGGGCCGCAATGCGATCAAGGCGGTGCCGCCCTCGATCCGCGACGGCGCTCTCGCCATCGGTGCATCCCCGGTGCAGGTCGTGTTCCACCACGTCCTGCCGCTGGCCCTGCCCGGCATCCTGACCGGCACGATCATCGGCATGGCCCGCGCCTTGGGTGAGACCGCGCCGCTGCTGCTGATCGGCATGCGCGCCTTTGTCGCCACTCCGCCCGACGGTTTTACCGACAATGCCACCGTGCTCCCGATGCAGATTTTCCTGTGGTCCGACCAGATCGACCGCGGATTCGTCGAGCGCACCAGCGCGGCGATTATCGTGCTATTGATATTCCTCCTGCTGATGAATGGCATCGCCATCTATCTGCGCAACAAGTTCGAGAAGAAATGGTAATGGAACAGACCGAACTGGCCACTGCCGCGCAGCGCGTAGAGCCGACCAGCGCACCGAAGATCCATGCCGAGGGCGTTTCCGTCTACTACGGGGACAAGAAGGCCATCGATCACGTCTCGATCGACGTGCATACGGAGCATGTGACCGCCTTCATCGGCCCCTCGGGCTGCGGCAAGTCCACCTTCCTGCGCGCACTCAACCGCATGAACGACACCATCGCCTCCGCCCGCGTGGAAGGCGTGATCGAGCTCGATGGCGAGGATATCTACAATTCGGGCATGGACGTGGTGCAGTTGCGCGCGCGGGTGGGCATGGTGTTCCAGAAGCCCAATCCCTTCCCCAAGTCGATCTATGAGAACATCGCCTATGGGCCGCGGATCCACGGCTTGGCGCAGGGCAAGGGCGAACTCGACGCAATCGTGGAGAAGAGCCTGCAAAGGGCCGGCCTCTGGGAAGAGGTGAAGGACCGGCTGGAGGAATCGGGCACTGCGCTCTCCGGGGGCCAGCAGCAGCGCCTGTGCATCGCGCGCGCCATTGCAGTCGATCCCGAAGTCATCCTGATGGACGAGCCGTGCTCGGCCCTCGATCCCATTGCCACGGCCAAGATCGAGGAATTGATCGACGAATTGCGCGGCCGCTACGCCATCGTGATCGTCACCCACTCGATGCAGCAGGCGGCGCGCGTTTCGCAGCGGACGGCCTTTTTCCACCTCGGAAACCTGGTGGAATATGGACATACGTCGGATATCTTCACTAATCCTCGGGAGCAGAAAACCCAGGATTACATCACGGGTCGGTACGGCTAATGGCAGAACATACAGTCAAGGCATTCGATGAGGACATCACTCGCCTTCGCGGCCTGATCGCGGAGCTTGGCGGGCTGGCGGAACTCGCCATCAGCCAGGCGCTGGAAGCCATCGTCACCGGTGACGAGGAACTGGCCCGCGAAGTGGTCGAGCGTGACGCCAAGATGGACGCGCTGGAAGCCGAGGTGGACGCCATGGCCGTCCGCGTTCTCGCCTTGCGCGCACCCATGGCGGACGACCTTCGCGAAATCATCGCCGCGCTCAAGATCGCCGGCGTGGTCGAACGTATCGGCGACTACGCCAAGAACATCGCCAAGCGCACGGGTCGCATCGAAGGCCGCAGCCGGTTCGAACCGCTGACCCTGCTGCCCGCCATGGGCGAAGTCGCCGCCGAAATGGTGCATGACGTGCTGACCGCCTATGCCGCACGCGATCCCATCGTGGCACGCGAGGTGATCGCGCGCGATGCGAAGGTCGATGCGTTCTATGACAGCATCTTCCGCAACCTCGTCAGCTACATGGTCGAAAACCCCGCCACCATCAGCAGCGCGGCGCAATTGCTGTTCGTCGCCCGCAATATCGAGCGGATCGGCGACCATGCGACCAATGTTGCCGAAATGGTGCATTTCGCCGCGGTCGGCTCCTATCCGTCCGATATTGAGCGTTGAAACATTTCTGACGCATAATTGACATATCAGGGCGGGGAATCGAGGGTCCCCAACGGCCCCTCGCACCCTGGAGGGTTTGCAATATGTCAGCACCCAAACTGCTGCTGGTCGAAGACGATACCGCGCTTGCCGAACTGCTCGAATACCGGTTCGAGAGTGAGGGCTACAACGTCCGCGTCACGCCCGATGGCGAAGAGGCCATGGTCATGGCCGCGGAGGAGACGCCCGACCTGGTGATCCTCGACTGGATGATCGAGGGGGTGAGCGGGATCGAGGTCTGCCGCCGCCTGCGCCGCGACAAGGAAACGGCGCATGTCCCCATCATCATGCTGACCGCGCGCGAGGCGGAGGATGACCGGGTGCGCGGGCTGGAAACCGGCGCCGACGACTATCTCACCAAGCCCTTCTCTCCCCGCGAGCTGCTGGCGCGCGTTTCCGCCGTGCTGCGCCGCGTACGCCCGGCCCTCGCTGGCGAGACGATCGAGGCGGGCGACCTCAAGCTCGATCCCGTCGCCCACCGCGTGGAACGGCGCGGCCGCCAGCTGCAGATCGGCCCGACCGAATATCGCCTGATCAAGTTCTTCATGGAGCACCCTCGCCGTGTCTTCTCCCGCAGCCAGCTGCTCGATGCGGTCTGGGGCACTGGCAGCGAGATCGAGGAACGCACGGTGGACGTGCATATCCGCCGCTTGCGCAAGGCGATCACGATCGAGAACACGCGCGATCCGATCCGCACGGTCCGCTCCGCCGGCTACGCGCTGGAGCCTGTGTAAACCGGGCTCAGCGGCACACGCCGCCGATCATCCTGTCGGCCTGGTCGAAATGGAAATGATCGGCATGGGCAAAGTTGTAGTCAGGTGAGAGCACGGTCGCGTAGGTGCCGCAAGCGCCATCGCGCACCCGGCGCAGGAATTGCGCTTCCGCGTCCTCGCCTTCCCAGTCGCCCAGTACACTGACCCTGCGACCGTCCTCCAGCACGAAGGCGGCGATGTCGATGGCATTACCACTGGCATGCTCGCTCCAGCTTCCTGCATCTCCCCCGCCGATGCGGCGGCAATTGTAGGTGCCCAGATGCTGGACCTGCCGTACTTCCGAGCCGAAAATCTCCTGCGCGGCGGGTTGTACCGTGTGGCGCATCCACACCTCATAGGCAGTGGCGACAATGCAGGTCATTTGCGGATCGGCAGGAGCGAGGCTACCGCCCGTCAGCACGGTGCGGTCGGGACGGCTGCATTCCCCTTCCCCGCTGGGTGGCAACCCGCTGTAGGCGACGCCCCCGCGATCGAGAACGGCGCGGCAAGCGGTCGCGTCACTTCTCAACCCGTCGAGTTTCGAGGCAGTGGCCCAACCGATCGGGTGCGCAATTTCCAGCGGCGCCCATGGATTGTGCTGCGGGTTCTCCTGCAGCCATCCCCGCATTGCCAGCGCGCCTGCGGCCAGCAGCAAGATCAGGATGACAATGCGGTCGAGGCGGAAACGTCCAATGCGGCGCGAGAACTTCATACTCAGTGAAAGTCGCGAGACTTGGGAAGTATCCGCGCATCGCGTGGATGGCCGCAGGTATTGGGGAGCTCGTCGATCAGGTCCCACGGACGGATCGCCCTGCTCCCCGGAAGCGGGCTGTTCACATGGTCGGCCCGGGCGACGGGCGCGTTGAGCAGGTCGTCCGACAGGCGATGCAGGTCCTGCGTCGCATCACTCATATGCTGGGCGATGACGTGGATCACCTCGTCATCATATTCCACCCGTCCGCGCACTTCCATCAACCGTGATCCCATCACCACGCGGCGCTGCTTCTCCTTCAGGTCCGGCCAGACGACGAGGTTGATGACCCCCGTCTCGTCCTCCAGCGTGATGAAGCATACGCCTTTCGCCGAGCCCGGCCGCTGGCGGATCAGCACCACGCCCGCCACATTGACCATGGAGCGGAACTTGCGGTCCCTGAGGTCGCAGGCGCGCACGAAGCCGCGCTCAGCCAGCGAGGCGCGCAGGAAAGCCATAGGATGCGCTTTCAGCGACAGGCGCGTGGTCTGGTAATCGGCCACCACCTCCTCCGACAAAGGCATTTGCGGCAGGATGGCCCGGCCCTTCTCCGCCCCCTCCCCACGCAGCTGCGCATGGGCGAAGAGCGGCAGGTCCGGCGCGGCCACGAGGCTGCGCGCGTCCCACAGCGCCTGCCTGCGCGAAAGATCGAGCGAGGTGAAGGCATCCGCACTGGCGAGCCGCTCGATATGCGAAGGCGATATCCGTGCCCGTTCGCGCAAGTCCTCCACATCGCGGAACGGCCCGCCTTCCGCCCGCGCTGCCACGAGTTGCGCGGCGACATGTTCGGGCAGGCCGTCCACCTGGCGCAGGCCGAGGCGCATGGCGATGGCGCGAGTCTCGCAATCTGGATTCCCGCCTTCGCGGGAATGACGAGGAGCGATTTCCTCCAGCGTGCAGTCCCAGTCGCTGTGGTTCACATCCACCGGCAACACTTCCACTTCATGCTCGCGCGCATCGCGCACGATCTGCGCGGGGGCATAGAATCCCATCGGCTGCGAATTGAGCAGCCCACAGGCGAAGGCGGCGGGGAAATGGCATTTGAGCCAGCTGGAAACATAGACGAGATGCGCGAAGCTGGCGGCGTGGCTCTCAGGGAAGCCATATTCACCGAAGCCCTTGATCTGGTTGAAGCAGCGCTGGGCGAATTCGGGATCGTAGCCGCGCTCGACCATGCGCCCGACCATCATGTCCTCATGCTCGTGGACCATGCCGCGGCTGCGGAAAGTCGCCATGGCCTTGCGCAGGCGATTGGCCTCGATCGAACTGAACTTCGCCGCGTCGATGGCGATCTTCATCGCCTGTTCCTGGAAGATCGGCACGCCGTAGGTCCGGCCGAGGATCGAGGAAAGCTCGTCCGGGGGCCCGTGTTCGGGTGCCGGTCCGGGAAGATGAAAATCCGTCTTGCCTTCGCGCATTTTCCTGCGCTGCTTGAGATAGGGATGGACCATGTCGCCCTGAATCGGCCCTGGCCGCACGATCGCGACTTCGACCACCAGATCGTAGAAGATGCGCGGACGCAGGCGCGGCAGCATGTTCATCTGCGCCCGGCTCTCCACCTGGAACACGCCGAGTGAATCGCCCTTGCAGAGCATGTCGTAAACGGCCGGGTCTTCCTGCGGGACCGTGGCCAGGGTCAGCGACCTTCCGTGATGGTCCTTCAGCAGGTCGAGGCATTTCCTGATGCAGGTCAGCATGCCCAGCGCGAGTACATCGACCTTGAAGATGCCGAGGTCGTCGATGTCGTCCTTGTCCCATTCGATGAAGCTGCGATCGGGCATCGCGCCATTGCCGATCGGCACTGTCTCGGTCAGCAGGCTATCCGTCAGGATGAAACCGCCGACATGCTGGCTGAGATGGCGCGGCATACCGATCATCTGTTCGGCCAGCTTGAGCACGCGCTTCAGGTGCGGATCACCCAGGTCCATCCCCGCCTCCGCGACGTGCTTCTCGTCGATCTCCCGGCCCCAGCTGCCCCATACGGTGCGCGCCAGCGCGGAGGTGACGTCTTCCGACAGGCCCATCGCCTTGCCGACTTCCCGGATCGCCATGCGCGGGCGGTAGTGGATGACGGTAGCGCACAGGCCGGCCCGGTCCCGCCCGTACTCCCTGTAGATATGCTGGATCACCTCCTCGCGCCGCTCATGCTCGAAATCGACATCGATATCGGGAGGCTCGCTTCGCTCTTCGGAGAGAAAGCGGTCGAACAGCAATTGGTGCTCGGCCGGATCGACGCTGGTGATGCCGAGGCAGAAACACACCGCCGAATTGGCCGCGCTGCCGCGTCCCTGGCACAGGATCGGCGGCGTCCGGCTACGCGCAAAGTCGACGATTTCCTTGATGGTGAGGAAATAGGGGGCAAGATCGAGCTTGCCGATCAGCCCCAGCTCATATTCCAGCGTTTTGCCAACCTTGCCGGGCACACCATCGGGATAGCGCCATTTCGCCCCCTCCCATGTCTGCTGCTCCAGATATTGCTGGGACGTCATGCCATCGGGGTACGTCCGCTTCGGATATTCGTAGCGCAGCTCGTCAAGGCTGAAGCTGCAGGCATCGGCCACGTCGCGCGCGGCCTTGAGCGCATGCGGCCATGGTTCGAACAGGCTCGCCATCTCCTCGGGGCCTTTCAGGTGCCGTTCGGCATTGGCCTGGAGCAGGTGGCCGGCGGCAGCGACCGTGGTCTTGTGGCGGATCGCGGTCATCACGTCCTGCAGCGGGCGGCGATCGGGCGCGTGGTAATGCACGTCGTTCGTCGCGAGGATGGACAAGCCGTTTGCCCGCGCCAGGGCATCGAGCCGGTTGATCCGGGCAATGTCATCCCCACGATAGAGATGGCTAGCGGCGATATGGCGCATGGTCGGCAGGTTACGCGCAAGATGCGGGAGGATGTCCGCCAGCGGGCCGGTAATCGCACGCCGCGCCGACTTGGCAGGATCGTCCAGCGCAACGACATTGTCCGCCACCTCCAGCGTGAAGCGCTGCGCCAGGTCTTCCGGCGGGAGGAGGATCAGTTGCACACCCTCGGCATGGTCGGCGAGCATGGCAAGGTCGATGTCGCACTCGCCCTTGGCCTGCCATTCACCCTCGATCGTCCGCATGCGCCCGGCGGAGATCAGACGGCACAGGCGCCCGTAACCGGCCCGGTCCTGCGGATAGGCAAGGAAGGGAAGACCTTCGACTGTTTCTATCCTGCAACCGATAACCGATTTTATCTTAAGTGTTTTTGCCTCCGTATGGACGCGCACCACGCCCGCCATGCTGTTCGTATCGGCAATCCCCAACGCATCGTAGCCGAGCGCCCGCGCCTGCGTGACCAGATCCACTGCATCGGACGCGCCGCGCAGGAAGGAGAAGCAGCTCGCCACGCCCAGTTCGACAAAGGCCGCGCGCTGGGGCGGCTCTATCGCCGTGGGATCGAGCTCTATCCGCCGCTTGTCCGGAGTGAGGGGGATATCGGGCATCAGGCGAAGAGGCCCTGCAGGTACCAGTCGGGCATACCGCCGCGCCCGTCTCCGGCGAGGCCTGCGCGGTAGATCCAGTAGCGGCGCCCCTCCCCATCCTCGATCCGGTAATAGTCGCGCAGGCGGGCAGAGCCCTTCTCGCGCCACCATTCGGGCGCAATCCGCTCGGGCCCTTCCACCCGCACCACCTCATGCACCCCGCCGCGCCAGCGGAAGCGCCGGGGATAGCCGTCGGGGCTGGCATAAAGCACTGCGATCTGTTCTGGAGTTTCTAGCAATTTCAGCGGCCTGTAATGCAAATCGAGTAGGTCTTGCGAAGTCTTCTCCGGCTCCAGCGGCGACTGCCAGGTCTGCGCGCGTTCAGGCACATGGCTGGCGCGCGGGACCGGGCGGCGCACCGCCTTGGGGCCAAGGCGCACGGTGAGCCTGTCGATACAGGCGGCGAGCGAGGTGCCATGCTCCTCGGCTACGGCGTCGAGATCGGCCTGCGCCAGCGCCAGCGGCTCGGTCCAGCTGGCGAGGAGGCGCAGCATCTCGATCCCGAAACCGGCATCGACATCATCGAGCCGTGCGGCGAAGAGACGGCAGATGTGGCTCGCATCGCGGGTGGCGGCGGCGAGTTCGAGGCGGCGCACCGCTACTTCTCCATCGACGCGCCACATGCCCAGCTCCAGCCGCCTTGCGCCCTCCCCTCGCGCCTCGAGCGTGCGGACCATGTCCTCGGCCAAATCCTCCAGCACGCGGTCGAGCAGGCTGCGGTGGCGGATCGGCTCGAGCAAGCGGCGCTGTACTAGCGGGGCCTCCACCGCCACCACCGGCAACAACGGCTCCGGCACGCGGCCGAGCAGCTGGTCCATGCGGACGAGCGGGTTGGCAGAGGGCGAGCGGCGGTTGCGGAAGCGGCGCTGGATGGCATCGCGACCTGCACCTTCGTCCTCGATCCCCAGCAGGTCCCCCAGCCGCTTGAGGCCGAGGCGACGCAACACCAGCAGTACGTCGCCGTCGAGACGCAATGCCGCGACCGGAAGCGTGGAGAGGCGCGCAGCCCCGTCCTCACCCGCGCCAAGGATGGTGCCCGCCGGCGCGTAATGCGCCAGCGCCCAGGCAGCACCCGCCGTGGGAGCGATGGCAGCGCGGGCGGCAAGGCCCTGCGCGGCAAAGCGGGCGTGGGCGTCCTCCAGCAGCGCTTCTTCCCCACCGAACAGGTGCGCGACCGCGGTCACGTCCACCAGCAAGCCGTCGGGGGCGTCCATGGCGGACCATGGCCCCCAACGCTGCGCCCACACAGTCAGCCGCTCGAGAAAAGCGAGATCGCCCGCCGGGTCGCCGGGAACGGCCTTGAGCGAGGGACACAAAGTGCGCGCATCGGCCAGCATCATGCCGGGCGCGGCGCCCGCCTCCGCGCCCGCATCATTGGCCGCATCGACGCGCGGGCCATGCGCGGTCTCGGTAATCAGCGCCAGCGGCAGGGCATCGGCGCCCTCACCCCGCGCGCAGCCTTCAGAGTGCCGCCAGCGATCGAGCGCCAGCCGTTGCAGCCAGATCGCCATGATCCGGCGATCGGGCCTCCTGCTCGGCCGGACGCTCGGCGGCGAGGGACGTTCCGTCATCGCGCAGGATCCATTCTCCAGGGGGATAGGCACGGGCGCGGAACAGCGCGGCATGCCAGCTGGGCTGGCCGGGCGCGGCGGGGTTCCAGCGCGGGGGCGGTGAAGCGGCGGAGCGGACCTGCCAGCGCATGCGGGCGGAACTGGTGTCACGCTGCGCGTCATGGCGGATGAGGAACAGTGGCACGCCATGCTGCTCCGCCGCCAGGCTCAGCCGTCTTGTGGCGGTGAGGTCCAGCGCGCGCGGATTGCCGGCAAGCTCCCCGATCACGCAGGCGAGGTCGCGGCAGCGCATCCCCTCCTCCAGCGCGAAGAGCGCATCCTCCACCTTGCGCGCGGCAACATGGATCAGCCGGTGGCGCAGTTCGCGCGGCAGGCCGGGGCGATAGGGAACGCCGTTGCGGCGACGCGAGAGGTCGTCCTGTACCCACAGCACCGCCTTCTCCTCCAGCCGCTCCTTGTCGAGACCGCGCATGTCGTCGAGCGCCAGCGCCAGCGCGCAGGCCGCCCCGCCCGCCTCATCGGCAGAGGCGAAGACCTCGCTATGCAGCGCACGCGCGGTGTCGGGCCAGCGACCCAGGCCCGGGCGCCAGCGGGATGCAGGCTCACCCGGCAGAACCAGCTGGGCGGCCTTGGGAAGGGCAGACAAATCCATGCGAATCGCTCCAATGTTCTATTTATGTTCTTATTGCCGCCTATTGCAATCCCCGTCGCGGCTTTCGCACGGCTCATGGACGATATCGGAACACTCGCCCTCCCCAGCCCGTTGGGAAGGCAAAGGAGATAATACGATGACCTCGACAACCGAACTCAAGCACAGCTTCTGGAAGGCCCTGGCAGAAAGCCCCTTCCTGTTCCTGCAGCTGGACAGCGATCCCGACACCGCAGTGCCGATGACCGCCCAGTTGGACAAGCAAGCCAACGGCGCGATCTGGTTCTTCACTCGCAAGGATCATACCTTCGCCAAAGGCGGCGCGGCCACCGCGACATTCTCCGGCAAGGACAACCAGATCTTCGCCCGCTTCACCGGTACGCTGGTACCAGAACTCAGCCGCGAGCGGCTCGAGAAGCAATGGTCGAGCGTGGCCGAAGCATGGTTCCCCGGCGGCAAGAACGATCCGAACCTGCTGATGCTGCGGATGGACCTTGGCAAGGCCGAGATCTGGAACAGCGACCTCGGCTTTATCGATAATGCCAAGATGCTGATGGGATTCGACGTGCGCGAGGAAGCGCGCAAGGAACACGCGGAAACCGCGCTCTGACGCGATAACCGCCACCCGATTTGGGAGAGCCGCCGTCCGGGACCTGCCCGGGCGGCGGTTTTCTATGCGCCGAGCAGGCTGGGGAAGAGGCCGAAGAGCAGGATGAGGAACACCGCCACCGGGGCAAGCCAGGCCACCAGCCCGCGCCACAGCATGAACATGCCGCCGCTCAGGCCGCTTTCCACTTCCACCAGCCGGCGATCCGCGCGCCAGCCAATGAAGATCGCCAGGCCTAGCCCTGCCAGCGGCAGCATTAGCCGTCCGGTAATCCCGTCGATACTGTCGAGGATATCGGCATTCTCGAAAATGCCCCAGAAGGACAGCAACCGCACATCGCTCCACGTGCTGTAGCCCAATGCGCAGGCGCAGCCGATCAGGAAGGCCAGAACCGCGACCAGAACCGCCGCCACCGGGCGCGCCAGCCGCAGCCGGTCGATCACAAAGGCGGTCGGCCCTTCCAGCAGCGAGATCGAACTGGTCAGCGCGGCAAAGAAGATGAGGATGAAGAAGGCGAGCGCCATGAATGCGCCACCCGGCATGCCCTGGAACGCAACGGGCAGCGACTGGAAGATCAGCGAGGGTCCTGCCGCGGGATCCAGCCCGGCGCTGAACACGATCGGGAAGATCATCAGGCCGGCAAGGATCGCCACCGCCGTATCCGCTGCCGCAATGGTCGCCGCCGTGGGCGCCAGCCGCACATTCTTCGGCACATAGGAGCCATAGGTGATGATCGCCGCCGACCCGAGGCTGAGCGAGAAGAAGGCCTGCCCCAGCGCCTCATTCATCACCGAGGGCGAGAGCTTGGAGAAGTCGGGTGTGAACAGAAAGGCCACGGCTTGCGCAAAGGCGCCTTCGAACGCGCCGTAGATGGTGATGACCACCAGCAGCACGAAAAAGGCAGGCATCAGCCATTTCGCCGCCTTCTCGATCCCGTCATGTACGCCGACCATCACGATGCCGAGCGTGACTGCCATGAAGGCTGCATGCAGCGCGATCATCCGGCCCGGGCTCTCGAACAGCGCGCCCATCAGCCCGGTCACCTCTTCCTGCGACTGTCCGGCGAAGGAACCGGCCAGAGGCGCGCCGGCAAACAGGCTGGAGAGGAAATCCCCGCCAGTCAGCAGCACGTAATTGAGCACCCAGCCGGCAACGACCGAATAGAAGGACAGGATCAGGAAGGCCGCCAACACCTCGACCCCGCCGAAGAAGGACCAGGCGCGGCTGCGCCGTGATTTCTCCGCCACATCGCCGACGGAGCCGACCGCATCGGCATGTCCGCCGCCCGCACGCCCGATCAGGATTTCGGTGAGCAGCATCGGCAGGCCGATGAGCAATACGCACAACACATAGACCAGCACGAAGGCACCGCCGCCATTTTCCCCCGCGAGCGTCGGGAAACGCCAGATATTGCCCAGCCCCACCGCCGCGCCGATCGCGGCGAGCACGAAGGCCGATTTTGATGACCAGCCATCACTCGATGCAGCGGTACCGGAAAGTGCCATCGCGTATCCTTCTTGTCCCGAGATGCTTCGAAGTGATGCATAGAAAACCCCCTCGCGTCGAGGGGAGGGTCTGCTAGAAGGCCGACATGTCCACGACCTTCAATCTCGATACCTCCACCAGTCGCGCCAATCCCACGCCGCAGCCGATGCGCCGCCTTACCGTTCCGGCGATCCGCGAACGCAAGCAGGATGGCGTGACCCAGCAGCCCATCGTCATGCTGACCGCCTATACAGCGCGGCAGGCGCAGCTGCTCGATGCACATTGCGATATGTTGCTGGTGGGCGATTCACTCGGCCAGGTGATCTACGGCCTGCCCTCCACCATCCCGGTGACGCTGGAGATGATGGCGAACCACGCCGCTGCCGTCGTGCGCGGCTCCTACCATTCGGTCGTGGTGGTCGACATGCCTTTCGGTTCCTACGAGGGCTCACCTCAGGATGCTTTCGACAGCGCCGCCTTCCTGCTGAAGGAAAGCGGGGCGGCCGCGGTCAAGCTGGAAGGCGGGGAGGCGATGGCCGAAACGGTCGAATTCCTCGTCAAGCGCGGCATTCCGGTGATGGGCCATGTCGGCCTCACGCCCCAGGCCGTGAACGTGCTGGGCGGCTACAAGGCGCGCGGGCGCGATGATGCGGAAGCGGACAAGATCGTCGGCGATGCCAAGGCGCTGTGCGCGGCAGGCGCCTTTGCTATCGTGGTCGAAGGCGTGGTGGAACCCATTGCCATTGCCGCCACCAAGGCGGTCGATTGCCCCACCATCGGCATCGGCGCCTCCGCCCAATGCGACGGGCAGGTGCTGGTGACCGAGGACATGCTGGGCATGTTCGAACGCGTGCCGCGCTTCGTGAAGCGTTACGAGAACATCGCCGAGACCATTGCCGGTGCCGCCGAAACCTATGCAAGCGAAGTGCGCGCACGGACTTTCCCGGGCGAGGAACAGACCTACCAACCCAAATAGGCAGAGAAACAACCGCGCATAGCTTCGGCAGGAACCTTGTGCGGCGCAAAACGCTGCTCTAGCCGAAACCACATCTGACTTACCGAGGACTTCAATGGCAACGCTCAAGCGTTTCTACGGCTTTTCGCTGATTTTCACGCTCATCTGCCTGGGCCTTGGCGCCTGGTATGGCTGGGTGAGCACGGGCACCGTATCGGGCACAGCGGCGATGCTGTGGATCATCGTGGTGCTGTCCGTGCTCGAAATCTCGCTCAGCTTCGACAATGCCGTGGTCAATGCCTCGGTGCTGAAGGACATGGACAAGGTCTGGCAAAAGCGCTTCCTGACCTGGGGCATTGCCTTTGCCGTGTTCGGCATGCGCATCGTCTTCCCGCTTGCCATCGTGGCCATCGCGGCAGGTCTTGGTCCGATGGAGACAATCAACCTCTCGCTGAACAATCCGCGCGAATATGAGCGGATCGTAAGCTCTGCCCATGTCGGCATTGCCGGTTTCGGAGGCGCGTTCCTTGCGATGGTGGGCCTGAAGTTCTTCTTCGACCTCGACAAGGACGTGCACTGGATCTTCAAGATCGAGGAATGGCTGTCGAAATTCGCGGCCCTTCCCGCTGCTGAGATTGCCATATTGCTGCTGGTACTGTGGGGCATTTCCGGCCTGCTTCCCCCGGAAGAGGCGCTGACTTTCCTGATCGCGGGTATCCTGGGCCTCGTCACCTTTATCGCGGTGGAAGGGATCAGCACCATGCTCGAACTGCATGAGGAGAAGCAGCGGCTATCGGGCGCAGTGGTGCGCAGCGGGCTTGGCGGCTTCCTCTATCTCAACGTGCTGGACGCCAGCTTCAGCTTCGACGGCGTGATCGGTGCCTTTGCGCTGTCCAACAACATGATCGTGATCGCGCTGGGCCTGTCGATCGGTGCGATGTTCGTGCGTTCGATGACCATCCACCTCGTCGAAAAGGGCACGCTGGCGCAATATCGCTTCCTCGAGAACGGAGCGTTCTGGGCGATCATCGTGCTGGGCGGCATCATGCTGGCTTCCGCCAAGTTCCACATTCCCGAAACGATCACCGGCCTGATCGGCGCGGCGCTGATCTTCCTGTCGCTATGGTGGTCGGTGCGCCACAACAGGCGCAATGGGGATGCTAGTCCGACTGCCGATTGAGGCGGTTCGCCAGCGGGGCGGACAGCACCAGCTGCAACAGGTGATAAACGAGCACGGGCAGCAGCAGCAGTCCGGCAACGGCAGGCGGGAACAGCACGCTGGCGAGCGGCGCGCCCAGCGCGATGCTCTTCTGCGCACCGGCGAAGAGGAAGGATATACGCTCCGCCCGCGCCAGCCCGAGAACGCCTGACAGAAGCCAGGACCCGCCGAAGCCGAGCGCGAGGAACACCACTACCAGCGCCAGCAACACAGCCCAGTCCGCGCCACTCACCTGCGTCCACAGGCCTTGCTCCACCGCGCCCGAAAAGGCGACATAGACGGCGATGGCGATGCAGGTCTTGTCCGCCCATCCGACGAGGCTTTTCCGCTCGCGTACCCATTCCCCCGCCCAGCCCTGCGCCAGCTGGCCCAGCGCGAAGGGCAGCAGCAGGATGATCGCGATGCGCCGCAAGCCGCCCATGTCGATGCCCACATCTGCCGTGCCCGCCAGCAGCGCCAGCAGCGGCGCGGTGACGAAGACCCCCGCAACATTGATCACCGCCGCCGCGACGACAGACACGGCGACATTGCCTCCCCCCAGCGAGGAATAGGAGGTCGCCGATTGCACGGTGGAAGGCAGGATGCCGAGGAACAGCAGGCCGAGCGCGACCTGTTCGGGCAGGATGCTTACTCCCAACCGCCACAGCACCCAGCCCGCCGCGCCCATGCCAAGGAAACACCATAGGCCCAACGGGAGCAGGAAGCGCCAGTTGCCGATGCCCGCTACCACTTGCTGGCGCGGAAGGCGCAAGCCGTTCAGCAGGAACAGCAGGAAAATCGCGCAATCGGAGATGGTCCGGGCAATTGCGCGGTCCTCGCCCATGACAGGTACGACGGAGGCAAGCAGGATCGCCAGCAGCAACAGGCGGACCAGCGGATCGAAAGCGGAAAGGATGCGCGTGATCGCCATGTGTTGCGACCTGCCGTGCGCGGCAGGCGCTGTCCAGAGCTAGCTGTCAGCGGGCCTGAGCCTTGAGCGAAAGGGCCTGCACGGAGGCTGGCTTGCCGCCGCCCAGTTCTATCGCGCGCGCCAGAACCTGTGCGACCCTGCGGTTGGAGCGCGAGAGGTCATGCGCCGTGCTCGCGGCCACAAGCGCCTCGGCCTGATTGCCCAGCGCCAGCTCCATTTCGGCAAGCTCCGCGAGCAAGGCGGGATCGCGCTCACCACCGGCGAATTGCGCCGCCTGTCGCAGCAGGAGCGTGGCACGCGAGGGGTTTCCGGCGGCGCGATGCAGCCGGGCGAGCATAACAATCGCCTCCTGGTCGCGCGGGTTTTGCAGGATATGCTCCGCCAGCATGCGGCGCGCCTGTGCCATGCGGTCCTGCCGGATCAGGATCGCCGCCATGCGCTGGACCACAGGCCAGTTGCTGCGCAACTCAGCCGCCGCGCGATAGCGCTCTAGAGCCGCAACCTCGTCGCCCGCCAATGCGCGAACATCGCCTGCCAGCATCTGCAGGTCGAGCGAGCCCGGAAACCGTTCGAGGAAATCGGCCACGGCCCGCTCAGCCGCAGCCCTCTCGCCATCGGCCAGCAGGATCCGCAACTGCATCACCGGGTGCGAGGGGTCGCGCAGATTCCCGTAATCGTCGCGCGGCAGGAAAGCCGGGTGCGGAGACGGAGCCAGCGGAAGCGGCGCAGCGGCACGATCGAGATAAACGCCCGCTTTGCCCCGCTCGCCCAACTGCTCATGCGCGCGTGCGGCCAGTGTCAGCACATAGGGTGAGGCATCGCTGCGCTCGACCAGCGGTTCGAGCAGGCTTGCCGCCACATTGGCCTCGCCATTCGCGACCAGCACGCGGCTCAGCATCAGCAGCGCGCTTTCGTTGAAAGGCTGCAACCGGCGCAGCGCGTCGAAATGCGCGACCGCCAACGCATAATTGCCGCCCCGAAATTCAAGGATGCCCGACACGGCGAGACCCGCCGCCGTACGGTCGAAAGTCTTGTCTGTGCGCCACCAGATGCGCCGCGCTAGGTCATCCTCGCCCGCCCGCGCCGCGAGGATCGCCTGGATGTAAAACGCGTAGGGCGTCTCGCCGCCCAACTCGACCAGCTCGCGTGCCGCGGCGAGGCTGCGCGCATGTTCGCCGGCATCGCCCAAAGTCGCGGCATATTGGGCGAGTAGTCCGCCATCTTCGGGCGCATTGGCGAGCGCGCGCTCGAAAACCGATAGCGCAGCGCGCAAGCCCTGCACGTCGCGTGTCAGCTGGGCGTAGAATTCCAGCGCACGCGGTTCCCCCGGATCGATCCGCACCGCTTCGTTTGCCGCCTCCAGCGCCAGCCGGTGCTGGCCCGCACGATAGCGCATGCGGCCAATATCGACCCAGACCTCACCATCCACTTCGCCCATGGCGATCATCCGGTCGAAGATCTCGGCGGCGGCGGGCAGATTGTCCTCGGACAGTTCCAGCCGGGCAAGCGCATGCAGGCCCCGCTTGCGCGTCGCGGCATCGAATCCGGCACCGGCGAGCCACTGGCGCGCGTCGCGCAGGTCTCCCTGCAGGAACTCGCCCGCTCCGATCAGCGCGGCGACCTGGCTGCGGCTCGCGCCTTCCTCCAGCGCGCGCTTGCCAGCTACTTCGGCGGCAACGCCATCGCCGCGGTCGAGCGCGGCCAGGGCCTCGGCAATCGCATCATCCGCAGGCGCGGCCGACAGGGGACCGACCAGCGCGGCCGCCGCAAGGCAGCCCGCCGCCAGCCCTGCCAGCCAGCGCCTGTCAGGTTTGCAGGTCATATTGCTTGAGGAGGTCGTACAGCGTCGGCCGGCTGATCCCGAGCATCTTGGCGGTGCTGGAGATATTGCCCTCGCTCCGGGCCAGCGCATGGCGGATGACCTTGCGATCGGCCTGCTCGCGCGCGCTCTTCAAATTGAGTACGTCGCCCTCCTCCTCCGCCGCAGTCCCAAGGTCGAGATCCTCGGCATGGACGAGCTTGCCATCGGCCATGATCACCGCGCGCTTCACACGGTTTTCCAGCTCGCGGACATTGCCGGGCCACGGCCAGCCGTCGATTGCCGCCAGCGCATCGGGCGCAAAGCCGGTAACGGACGGATTCATCTCATCGGCAAAGCGCTTGAGGAAAGCCTTGGCGAGCAGGGTCGCATCGCCCGGACGCTCGGCCAGCGAGGGCACCTTGATGACCACTTCGGCGAGGCGATAGAACAGGTCCTCGCGGAAAGCCCCCTCGCCGATCATCTTTTCCAGGTCCTGATGCGTGGCGCAGACGATGCGCGTGTCGACCGGGATATGCTTGCGCCCGCCGATCCGCTCGATCGTGCGCTCCTGGATGAAACGCAGCAGCTTTACCTGCAGCGGCAGCGGGATATCGCCAACTTCGTCAAGGAACAGCGTACCGCCATCGGCCTGCTCGATCTTGCCCTCGGTGGTCTTCACGGCCCCCGTGAAGGCGCCCTTCTCATGGCCGAACAGCTCGCTTTCGAGCAGGTTTTCGGGGATCGCCGCGCAGTTGATCGCAACGAAGGTTCCGTCGCGCCGGTCGCTCGCATCGTGGAGGCCGCGGGCGAGCAGTTCCTTGCCCGTCCCGCTCGCACCCAGCAGCATGACCGAGACATTGGTATTGGCCACGCGCTCGATCGTGCGCGCAACTTTCACCATTTCGGGCGCGGCAGTGATCATCTGGCCGAGCACACGGTTGCCCTCGCCCGCCTGCGCCGCCAGCTTGCGGTTCTCCGCCTCGATAGCGAAGAGATTGAAGGCACGGCGCACGATCAGGCCCAGCTGGTCGATATCCACCGGCTTCTGGTAGAAGTCGTAGGCCCCGCGCTCGATCGCGGTCAGCGCGCTTTCGCGCGCACCATGGCCGGAGGCGACGATCACCTTGGTATCGGGCTTCAGCGCCATGATCTCATCGAGCACGGCAAAGCCCTCCGTGGTGCCATCGGGATCGGGCGGCAGGCCGAGGTCCAGCGTCACCACGCTGGGTGCTTCCGAACGCAGCGCGGCGATCGCGCTGGCACGGTCGCCCGCGATCACCACGTCGAAATCGTCATAGGCCCATTTGAGCTGGGCCTGCAGTCCCTCGTCATCCTCGACGATCAGGAGTTTGGGCTTGTTGTCCGCCATCAGGCGACCTCCGCATTATTGTTCGAATTGCCTTTGAGCGTGTTCATCAGCTTGGCCGCTTCGGAGAGCGGCAGCACGATGATGAAGCGCGTGCCGATGCCCTCGCGCGATTCCACATCCAGCCTGCCGCCCATGGCGCGCACAAGTTCGCGCGATTCAAACGCGCCGATACCGAAGCCGCCCTGTTTCGACGAATGGAACGGCTTGAACAGCTTTGTCCGGACAAACTCCGGGCTCATACCGCTGCCGGAATCGACCACCTCGATCGTGGCGTTCGCACCATCGACGCGCTGGTCGATGAAGACGGGCGTGGCGGGTCTGCTGGCATCGATCGCGTTCTGCACCAGATGCACCAACGCCTGTTCAAGCGCCTCGGGATCGCCGTTGACCGCGCATTCGTCGCGTTCAAGCAGGACGACCTGATGCTTGTCGGTGAACTGTGCCGCCACGCGGTCGATCACCGCATTGAGGTCGAAAGGCTGGTGCGCCCCGCCGCCTTGCGCGCCATAGCGGCCAAGGCGGTTGAGCAGCGCCTGCAGCTTGTCGGTAGAGTTGCGCAGGGTGAGGATCATGTCCGCGCGGAATTCGGGCTTCTCGGCATGCTTTTCCGCATTGCCCGCCAGCAGGGAGAGCTGGCTGGCGAGGTTCTTGATGTCATGCATGACGAAGGCGATGCGGCGGTTGAACTCGTCAAAACGCTGCGCCTCGCCCAGTGCGTCCTGGCTGGTCTGTTCGGCAAGGTAGCTGGCAAGCTGGCGGCCGATCACGCGCAACAGGTCGAAATCCTCCCAGTCGAGCAGCCGGGCAACCGGCGGGCGCGAGAGAATAACAACGGCAAGCAAGCGCTCGTAATGGAGAAGCGGCACCATGGCCCAGGCTTCCTGGTCCTCCAGCAGCCATTGCGGGCAGGCAGCAGCGGGAATCGACTCCGTGCGGCCATTGCGCAGATCGTCGATGTCGAGGATGAACTGGCTCTCCTCGAAAAAGCGTGCTCCAGCAATCGAAAGCGCCTCTGCAGGCACGGCGGCCTGCGGCCAGTTCCAGCGCGCGTCCAGCGTCATCCCGCCTTCGTCGCGCGGCGTCAGCAGCAGCCCGCGCGGACTGTCGGTGATGTCGGCCACCGCCTGCACCGCGCGCTCGTGCAAAGGCGCCGCCTGCGGCCCGGCACGGCCGATCGTATCGGTGAAGCGCAGCCATTCGGCGCGATAGTCATAACGGTGCTGGAACAGGTGCTTGGAAATCGTCACCCGCAGCCAGCTGCGCAAATGCTGCGAGGGGAGGAAGGCAAGCGCAATGCCGGTGGCGGCAATCACGAAACCGAACTGCATCAGCGGCGAGAAGTCGCGGCCGGCATAGGCGATGGCCTGCGCGATCAGCACCATCACCAGCAGGTAAGCGCCGATGATCGCCAGCGAGAAGGAGCGGAAAGCGAAGCTGCGCGACGGCTTGAAGCGCAGTTCCTTGTCAGCCCTCAACATGCCGAAGCCGAGCAGGGCAGTCGAGGCGAGGATCGCCAGAGACCTCAGGTCGATCAGCGCGGCCGGCGTCTCACTGGCGAGATAGGCAATGGTGTAGAGATTGAGGTCGTAGAGCCACAGCACCGCCAGCGCCGCTGCGGGCAATTGCAGCGAGCGCCGCGCCTGCTGCGCCGCGCCGACATAGAGGTTGTGCACCAGCACCAGCGCGCCAATGCAGAACAGCAGCCGGAACATGATCGCGAAATTGAGCAGGAGTTCCTGCGCCGCCGGATCACCGGCATAGGACATGCGGGTGAAGGTGAAGCCGACCTGCACCAGCTCCAGGAATGTCAGCACAAAGATCACCGGCTTCACCGGCCCCAGGCTCTTGTCCCGCTCGTCATGTGCGAAAAGGGCAAAGAGCAGCCACAGCCAGGCGAAATAGGTCGCGCTGACCAGCAGCTGGATAACCTCCGCCTCGGGATCCATCGCCGCGCTGGCGATCGCCCAGACGGCGCTGATGCCCAGCGCCAGCGCGGCGCGGCGCATTACCGTCCCGGCGGCTTCCCTTCGGGCGAGCAGGCGCACAACCAGCAGGATTGCGCCGACCGCTGCCGCGACGTGCAGACCGTCGATCACGAGATTCCAGACCAGCCCGGTCATCGTGCGCCCTCCGGCCACAGGATCACGCGCATCGTCTGCAGCAGGATCAGCAGGTCGAGGAATGGCGTGTAGTTCTTGGCGTAGTAGAGGTCGTATTCCAGCTTGCGCCGGGCGTCCTCGATGCTCGCGCCGTAGGGGTAGTTGATCTGCGCCCACCCGGTAATGCCGGGCTTCACCATGTGCCTTTCGGCGTAGAAGGGCAGCTTCTCTTCCAGGTCGGAGACGAATTGCGGCACTTCCGGGCGCGGACCGACGAAGCTCATTTCGCCCTTCAGCACGGTCCAGACCTGCGGCAGCTCATCGATCCTGAGCTTGCGGATGAAGGCGCCGATGCGGGTGATGCGCGGATCCGCCTTCTCTGCCCATTTCGCGCCGTCCTTTTCCGCATCGGCACGCATCGAACGCAGCTTCACCAGCGTGAATCTCTGCCCGTAAATGCCGATGCGCGTCTGGCGGAAGAAGGCAGGGCCCTTGCTGTCCAGCTTCACCAGCAGCGCGAATGTCGCGATCACGGGGAGGGTGAGGACTAGCAGCACGAGGCTAGCGAGAACGTCGAAAATGCGCTTCACCGCGCTCGACACCGCACGGCCAGAGGAAAACCCGTCGGAGAAGATCAGCCAGCTGGGGTTTAGTGTGTCGAGATCGACGCGGCCCGTCTCGCGCTCCATGAAACTGGAGAAGTCGTTGACATGGACGCCCAGCGTCTTGATCCGCAGCAGGTCCTTGAGCGGCAGGGCATTGCGGCGCTCCTCCAGTGCCAGCACCACTTCGCTCGCCCCCAGCGTGGCGACATGGCGTGACAGGTCATCGATGGCGGAACGCGGGATCGCCTCTTCGATCACGGGGGCCTGCGCGCCCATGCTGACAAAGCCGACCACCGAAAAGCCGCTTTCGGGCTTAAGCCCCAGCGCACGCAGGCGGCGGGCCCGGTCGCCCGCGCCCAGCACCAGCACGCGGCGGCGAAAGGCCGATGCGCCAAGGATGCCGCCCACGATCAGCCGGTTGGCCATCAGGAAGACGATCGACAGGCCCATCGCGTAAAGCAGGATGGAGCGCCACCAGGTCTGCCCTGGCAGGATGAAATCGAGGAAACCGAGCCCGAGCACAGCGAGGCTCACCGCTACCAGCAGGCGCGCGCCTGCAAAGCGCATCGAGCGCAATGCATCGGCGCCGAATACGCCCACAGCGATCATCGCGGTCATGGTAACCACGGAGATGAAACCCATGGTCGGCAAGCGATCGAGGAGGCTGCCAGGGTCCATCCCGATCTGCCCCGCGCGCAGCAGCCATGCCAGGTTGTTCGCCCCGAGCAGCAGCACGAAGTCGATCAACCCCAGCAACAGAACCGCATGCGGTACGTAATGTTTGAAAAGTCGGATCATTGCTCCAAGCCGGTCGCAGGGGGTGGCTTTTTCCAACCCATGCACCGGCGATTAGGAGCGAGAGGTGAAATGTCGGTAAATTTTACACTCCTGCGGCGAAAAAGCTTTCCGCCGCAGAAAGGTGTCGCGGTAAACCGAAATTAACCAGTTTCGCCCCGGTCATGGTTAAGGTTTGGGCTCCTATGGGCCCGGGATGGCGCAGCTTAGCAAGCCCCCTATCCCCTATGAAATGTATCGCCATTTCGCGGTGGTCACGCTGATGATCACGGCCGCCATTGCCATGTTCGCGCATGGCGAGAATGAGGAGCTGGAGGCTGCCCGTACCCCGAGCGAGGAGGTGCCGCAAAGCAAAACCGGCGCCAGCCAGGAAGAGAGCGACACGCCCAAATATGGCGAAGCGCAGCTGACCCGCCGCGATGGCGCCACCAATCTGGGGAGCTTCGGCGAAGAAGCCAATTTCTCCGATGGCTATGGCCAGGCAAGCGCCTTTAACGGCCGCAATGACATCGTCTCCGTCGAGTTGCCGGCGGACAATTCCGAAAATGCAGGATTTACCGCCGCCCATCTCGACAAGCTGAGCGAGGAAGAGCTGCAGGACCTGCTGCGCGAACTGGAGGAAGGCGGCATCGAAAACGCGCGCGAACGTCAGCGGGTGATGGCCGTGCTCGAAGCCGCCTCGCGCCGCCGCAGCGGACATCGTGAACACGCGCTATAGGCGCGCGGCCTCGCGCTACATGTCGTAGGAGACCACCAGCAACAGGCTGAGCGTCGCCACCATCAGCAAAACCAGCGGCACGCCGGTGCGCAAATAGTCAGCGAAGCGGTAATTCCCCTCCGACATGATCAGCATGTTGGTCTGGTAGGCGATCGGCGTTGCGTAGCAGAGGTTGCAACCGAACAGCACCGCCAGGATCAGCGGCTCTTCCGGCAGGCCCAGCGTCGCGGCGATGTTGAAGGCGATCGGCGTACCCACCGTGGCGGCCGTGGCGTTGGAGGCGAAATTGGTCAGCAGCGTCACGAACAGCATGATCGCCGCCAGCACGCCCGCAGGCGGCAGATATTGCAGCCCTAGTGACATGGCCTGACCCAGCCAGCCCGCCGCCCCGCTATCGAGGATGATGCGCCCGATGGCGATGCTCGCCGCCACCAGCACGATCACCTTGGCGGAGAGAGCGCGGCCCACGCGGTCGAACTTCACGCAGCCGGTCAGGAACATCAGGATCGCCCCGCCCAGCGCGGCGATGGCGATGGGGAACAGGCCGATGGAGGCGGTGAAGACCGATCCGAACATGATCGCGGCCGACAGCAGCGCCTTGGACCGGCGGGGCATGTCCTTGGCGCCTTCGAGCTGCAGCAGGCTGTCGCCACTGGCGAAATCCTGGATCCCCTCCGGCAGGCCCATGACCAACAGCACGTCGCCTTCGGAAAGGCGGATCTCCTCCTCCGTGCTGATGACGGGCCGATTGCTGACGAGCCTTTCGGGACGGTGAATGCCGAGCACCGCCACGCCGTAATTGTCGGCAATGCCCGATGTCGCCAGCGTGCGGTTGATGATGCGCGAATCCGCGGTCACCACCATTTCCACCACCTGGATATCTTCTTTCCCGCTGGCCGAACGCTGGCGGATGCGATCCATCACCCAGCCGGGCGCAACCTTGCCCTTGAGCATGCGGTTGGCTTCCTCCAGCGCATCATGCGTGCCGGAAATCAGCAGCCGCTGGCCGGCGGCGAAGGGGCCGTCGGGCCGTTCCTCGAACCGGAAATCCTGCGGCAGCTTTTCCATCACCTCATCGAAATGCTTGCCGACGAGTTCGCTGTCCGGCGTCACGCGCATGCGGGTGTAGAAGCGGCGCACGGCCTGGATTTCGTCCGGACTGTTGTCCGGCAGCAGACGCGGCATGACCAGCCACAGATAGGGCAAGGCGACCAGCGCAGCGGCCAGCACGATCGGCGTGTAATGAAACACCGACATTTCCGGCATGCCGAGATCGGTGGCGATGGAGACCACCAGCAGGTTGGTAGAGGTGCCGATGGTCGTCGCCATGCCGCCGATCAGCACGGCGGCGTTGAGCGGGATCAGCGTCTTGGAAGCAGGCATGGCCCCGCGCTGCGCCAGCGCCACGAAGATCGGCAGCAGCAGCACCAGCACGGGCGTGTCGTTGACGATCATCGACAGGAACAGCGCCAGCAGCAGGGAAACGAGCAGGCCTAGCTGGAGATTGATCTTCCAGACCTTCTCCAGCGCCCGCGCCGCAGGCTCCAGCGCCCCTGTCACCACCAATCCGCGCCCCATGATCATCAGCGCGCAAATGGTGATCAGCGCATAATGGCCGAATCCGCCGAATGCGAGCGTCAGCCCGTCAGTGCGCGTGGTGTGCGGCAGCGGGTAGAAGTAGAGGCCGACCGCGATAATCGCGATGGTCAGCAGGGAGACGATTTCAGTGGTGAACCAGCCGCGCGCGAAAGCGATGAACACGCCGATTGTCAGCACCATGGCAGCAATCGCGTGATAGGAAGGCATGTCGATCACGCTGGGGGTCCCCAAACCGGGTGAGACAGGATGGTACCTCCGGCCGGACTCGAACCGGCACTTCCGAAGAAACTCGATTTTGAGTCGAGCGCGTCTACCAATTCCGCCACGGAGGCCTGCCTCATGTCCATGCGATTAGCGGCGCATGGACGCAGGTTCAAGGAAATGCGCTGATTTGTCAGCCTTTCAATGCGCCAGCGATGATCTTGTGCAGCCGCGAATGCAGCGGATCGTTGCCCGCGATCACCTGTTCATCGCAGATCGGCTGCGAACGGCCGCGATAATCGGTCACGAAACCACCCGCCTCACGCACCAGCAGGCAGCCGGCAGCCGTATCCCAGGGCGAGAGTTCGCTTTCCCAGAACCCGTCATACCGGCCCGCCGCAACCCATGCGAGGTCGAGCGCCGCCGAACCGAAGCGGCGAATGCCCGCAACCTGCGGTCCGATGGCGGCGAAGATCTTCGCCCATTCGGCAAAGTTGCCATGCGCCTGGTAGGGCGTGCCGGTGGCGAACAGCGCTTCGGACAGCTGGCGACGGCCGGAGACGCGCAGGCGCGCGTCCTGCAGCCATGCGCCGCGCGACTTTTCCGCCCAGAAGGTCTCATCGGTGATCGGCTGGTAGACCAGGCCCGCAGTCACCTCGCCCCAGCCGCCGCCACCCAGCTTCGGCTCCTGCACGGCGATGGAGATCGCGAAATGCGGGATGCCGTGGAGGAAGTTGCTGGTGCCGTCGAGCGGATCGATGATCCAGCGCGGCTTGTCGGGATCGCCCTCGATCACCCCGGCTTCCTCCAGCACGAAACCCCAGTCGGGGCGCGCCTGCAGCAGCTCGTCATAAATGGCGCGCTCGGCCTGCTGGTCAGCCTTGGAGACGAAGTCCGACGGGCCCTTGCGGCTCACCTGCAGGTGTTCCACTTCGCCGAAGTCGCGACGCAACCGGCCACCCGCCTTGCGGGCCGCCTTTTCCATCACGCGGATCAGACCTGAAATTGCAGCCATGGGAAGTTAGCCGGCCTTTCCGACATAAGTCTGTTCGTAGACATCGACGATGATGCGCGTGCCGCTTCCGATATGGGGCGGGACCATGATGCGCACGCCGTTGTCGAGTATGGCGGGCTTGTAGCTGGAGGAAGCAGTCTGCCCCTTCACCACAGCATCGGCCTCAACAATCTCAGCCTCGATCTGCGCGGGAAGCTGCACGGAAATGGGCTTTTCCTCCCACAGTTCCAGCTGCACCTGCATGCCGTCGGTCAGGAACGGGCGCGCATCGCCCAGCAGGTCGCTCGGCAGGGTGATCTGCTCGAACGTGTCCTGGTCCATGAACACCAGCATGTCGCCATCTTCGTAGAGGAACTGGTAGTCCTTGGTGTCGAGGCGCACCTTCTCCACCGTGTCGGCGCTGCGGAAGCGGACATTGGTCTTGCGGCCATCCTGCAGGTTCTTCATTTCGACCTGCATATAGGCGCCGCCCTTGCCGGGCTGGGTGTGCTGGATCTTGGCGACCTTCCAGATGCCGCCTTCATATTCGATGATGTTGCCGGGACGGATGTCCACACCGCTGATCTTCATGGGGCTTGCCGCCTTTGGATTGCTTGGAAATTCGGAGTAGCGCGCGCCCTAGACGCAAGCGCCCATTTCGGCAAGCCGCCAACTGGGGGACAGGCAATCATTCATGGCCATGCAAGCGAGGCGTGCTAAAGGCGCAGCCATGACCCGCTTCGCCCTCGCTCCACTTGCTCTTCTCGTCGCCGCCCCCGCCATGGCGCAGGGCCAGATCGGCACGATCGAGCGGGGGCAATATATTTGCGAGCTTCCCGGCGATGCTGGCAGTCAGGTGGGCGTCGAGCAGCCGCACGAGAATTTCCGCATCGCCAGCGCGTCGCGTTACGTCACCGAGGAAGGCAGCGGCACCTATCTGCGGCGCGGTGACGTGGTGACGATGACCAGCGGCCCGCGCAACGGGCAGCAATATGCGGTGATCTCCACCGGCTTCCTGCGCAAGATCGAAAACGGCGAGCCGGGCCGGTTGCGCTGCTATCGCCGCGGGCGCTGATCAGCCCTTCAGCTTCTCGGCGAATGCCTTCACCGCCGCCACTTCATCGCCATTCCACACTGCGCCCGACACGGCGAGGAAATCCGCGCCTGCCTCGATCAGCGGACCGCAATTCTCCGGCGTGATGCCACCGATGGCGACGCAGGGTATTTCGAACAGGTCCTGCCACCATGTCAGCAGTTCGGGTTCGGGCTTGTGGCTCGTTTCCTTGGTGGAGGACGGGAAGAAGGCGCCAAAGGCGACATAATCCGCCCCCGCCTCGCCCGCTTCCATGGCGAGGTGACGGCTGTCATGGCAGGTGACGCCGATCTGTATCTCGTGCCCCAACTCCTCGCGAACCTCGCGCGGGTCGCCATCCTGCTGCCCAAGATGCACGCCATCGGCCTTGAGCCGCTTGGCCAGCGCGACATCGTCATTGATAATGAAGGCCACTTCGCGCTCGGCGCAGATCGCCTGCAGGGGTTCGGCGAGGCGCGCAGCCTCATGCTGGTCCACGTCCTTCACGCGGAACTGGAAGGCTGCGACCGGCCCGGCATCGAGAGCGCGGGCAAGCCGTTCGGGGAAGTCGCCGCCGACATCGAGCGGCGAGATCAGGTAGAGTTGGCAATCGGACATGCGCGCGATCTAGCCTCCAGCGCGCCGAGTTTCCAGCCCGCCTTTGCCGGTTCAGGACCCGGAAAGCTGATCGGGCGTTGATGGCAGTGATGAAACCGATCCTGCCCCTGATCTTCACCGCCTGCGCCCTTTCGGGATGCGCGACCTATTCCGACGCTCCCATCGTCGATGCTGGACCCATCGCTTCCGAGGGCAGCATGGTCGCGCTGGGCGAACCAGTTGCAGTGGAAGATGTCGTGCTGACCCCTATGAAAGTCACCGAGGATTCGCGCTGCCCGATCAACGCGCGCTGCGTATGGGCGGGGCGGATCGTGGTGGAAACGCGCGTGGACGGAGCCGGATGGCGCGAGACTGTGCCGGTGACACTCGGCGAACCCGAAAGCGTACGCGGCTATGTCCTCAATCTGGTCAGTGCCGAGCCCGGACAAATGGCGGGCGCCGATCCGGTCGGTCCGGAGGACTATCGCTTCGCTTATGAAGGCTGGTCGCCGGACAATCCGCCCGACTGATCAGGCGGACAGCGCCGCGACGCCCGGGAGTTCCCTACCTTCCATCCATTCGAGGAAGGCCCCGCCAGCGGTGGAGATATAAGTCACGTCCCCGGTCACCCCGGCATGGGCAAGTGCGGCCACCGTGTCGCCGCCGCCAGCAACGGAGACCAGCGACCCTTCCGCCGTCAGCGCCGCCGCCGTCTTGGCCAGCGCCACGGTCGCGGCATCGAAAGGCGGCGTCTCGAAAGCACCGAGCGGGCCGTTCCACACCAGCGTGCGGCAGGTCTTGAGCACATCGCCCAGCGCCTCGACCGCCTGCGGACCGATATCGAGGATCATCTCGTCGGCCGCGACTTCATGCACGTTGCAGGTACGCAGCGACGGCGGATTGGCGGCGAATTCCTTGGCCACCACCACGTCATAGGGCAGATGCACGGTGCAGCCGGCCTTGTCGGCGGCATCCATGATTGCCTCCGCCTTGGCGGTGAGGTCATGCTCGCATAGCGACTTGCCGACATCCACGCCGCGCGCGGCGAGGAAAGTGTTGGCCATGCCGCCGCCGATGATGAGGTGCTGCACCTTGCCCACGAGGTTTTCGAGCACTGCCAGCTTGGTCGAGACCTTCGCCCCGCCGACCACGGCGGCAACCGGCGTCTGCGGATTGCCTAGCGCGGCGTCGAGCGCGGTCAGCTCCTTTTCCATTGCGCGGCCGGCATAGGCAGGCAGCAAATGCGCCAACCCCTCTGTGCTCGCATGCGCGCGGTGCGCGGCGGAAAAGGCATCGTTGACGTATAAATCGCCATTGGCGGCGATCGCTTCGGCAAAGGCGCGGTCATTGGCTTCCTCACCCGGCCAGAAGCGCGTGTTTTCCAGCATGCCGATATCGCCGGGGCCAAGGATGTCGACCGATTGCGCGACCACCGGGCCGTGCACTTCGGGGATGAACATCACTTCCTTGTCGAGCACGCGCTCGATCTCACCCTGGATCAGGCTGAGCGAGAGGATCGAGTGACGCTCCCCCTTGGGCCGTCCGAAATGGGCGAGCAGGAGGACTTTCGCGCCCTTCCCCGCCAGTTCGAGAATGGTGGGGGCAACCGCCTTTGCGCGGGTCAGGTCGGTCGCCCGGCCGTCCATCATGGGCAGGTTCAGGTCCACCCGGACCAGCGCAACCTTGCCGGTTACGTCGCCGAGATCATCAAGTGTCTTGAACTTGCCCATGTTTCTGGTCCCCTTAGAGGAACTTCGCCATCACGCCAGCGGTGTCGATCATGCGGTTGGAGAAGCCCCACTCGTTATCGTACCAGCTGACCACGCGGGCAAGCTTGCCTTCCATGACCGAGGTTTCGAGGCTGTCGATGGTCGAGCTGGCCGGATGGTGGTTGAAGTCGGAGCTGACCAGCGGCTTGTCGGTATAGTCGAGCACGCCCTTCATCGCGCCTTCCGCGGCAGCCTTCAGCGCCGCGTTCAGCTCTTCCGCCGTGGTATCGCGGCCGGGCTGGAAGACGAGGTCCACCAGCGACACATTCGGCGTCGGCACGCGGACGGAGGAGCCATCCAGCTTGCCGGCGAGTTCTGGCAGTACCAGCCCAACCGCGCGGGCAGCGCCAGTCGTAGTCGGGATCATGTTCTGCGCCCCGCCGCGCGCCCGGCGCATGTCGGAATGCATCTGGTCCAGCATGCGCTGGTCATTGGTGTAGGAGTGGATCGTGGTCATGAAGCCACGCTCGATCCCCACCAACTCGTTCAGAACCTTGGCAACAGGCGAGAGGCAGTTGGTGGTGCAGCTGGCGTTGGAAACGATCACGTCATCCGCGGTAAGGATCTGGTGGTTCACGCCATAGACCACGGTGGCCGAGACATTCTTGGCCGGGGCCGAGATCAGCACACGCTTGGCGCCCGCGTCGAGATGCGGCTTGGAGGCATCGTGGCTCTGGAAGAAGCCGGTGCATTCGAGGACGATGTCCACGCCCATTTCGCCATGCGGCAGATTGGCGGGATCGCGCTCGGACGTGACGGCGATGGTCTTGCCGTTCACGACGAGGTTGCTGCCATCGACCTCCACCGTGCCGGGGAAGCGGCCATGCGTGCTGTCGAATGCGAAAAGCAGCGCGTTGGCATTGGTGTCCGCCAGGTCATTGATCGCCACCAGTTCCAGGTCGTGATCGTCACGCTCCAGGATCGCGCGCGCGACCAGGCGGCCAATACGTCCGAAACCGTTGATCGATACTTTCGTCGCCATGGACCTGTCTCCTGATTAATTGGCAAGCTTTGCAAGAATTTGCGGGACGATCTTCTCTGCCGAGAAGCCGAAATGTTCGAACAGGACCGGCGCCGGGGCCGAAGCACCGAAGCGGTCGAGGCCAATGTTGAGGCCGTTCATGCCCGTATAGCGCTCCCAGCCCTGCGTGACACCCGCTTCGATCGAGACGGCGAGCGCATCAGCGGGGATGAGGTCAGCCTTGTAGGCGGCATCCTGCTTGTTGAAGAGCTCCTGGCACGGGACCGAAACAACGTCGGCACCGATGCCCTGTGCTTCGAGCGCGGCGGCCGTATCGAGCGCGACCGAGACTTCGGAGCCGGTTGCCAGCAGCACGACCTTGCGATCCGCACCGGCCGCCTTCAGGCGATAGGCGCCCTTGGCCGAGCGGTTGGAAGCAGCGGTCCAATTCTCGTCACCCTCGCCGCGCACGGGCGGCAGGTTCTGGCGCGACAGGCACAGCACAGAGGGCGTGTTGGGCGTCTGCAGCGCGAGCGCCCAGCATTCGGCCGTCTCGATGGCATCGGCGGGGCGATAGACGTTGAGGTTCGGGATCAGGCGCAGCGACATTACCTGCTCCACCGGCTGGTGGGTCGGGCCGTCTTCGCCAAGGCCGATCGAATCATGCGTCATCACATAGACCACGCCAGCCTTCTGCAGCGCGGAGAGGCGGATGGCGTTGCGGGCATAGTCGCTGAAGATCAGGAAAGTGCCGCCATAGGGCACCACACCGCCATGCAGGAACATGCCGTTCATCGCCGCGGCCATGCCGAATTCGCGGATGCCATAATAGAGATAGCGGCCACCGTAATTGCCGCAGGTGAGGGGATCGGTGGAGGCGGTCTTGGTATTGTTCGAGCCCGTGAGGTCGGCAGAGCCGCCGATCAGCTGCGGAATCTTCTCGGTCAGCGGGCCCAGCGCCATTTCGGAGGCCTTGCGGCTCGCCACCTTGGGCGGGTCCTTGGCGAGTGCGCTGATGTGCTCTTCCAGCGCCGGGGCGGCCTGATCGGCAACGCCTGCCAGCTGGTTTTCGAGATCGGCCTTCTTGCCGCTCGCATCGAGGCGCGCCTTCCACGCCGCATTGGCCTCGCCGCCGCGCTTACCCAGCTCGCGCCAGTTGGCCATGATGTCATCGGGGATCACGAAAGGTTCGTGCTCCCAACCCAGCTCCACGCGAGCCGCTGCGACTTCATTCTCGCCCAGTGGTGCGCCATGCACGCCCGAGGTGCCCTGCTTGTTGGGCGAGCCCTTGCCGATGATCGTCTTGCAGGCGACGATCGAGGGGCGCGGATCGGACACCGCTTCCACGATGGCGCGGCGGATATCGGCCGGGTCATGGCCGTCACAACGCACCGTGTGCCACTTGGTCGCTTCATAGCGGGCCAGCACGTCCTCGCTGGAGGAGAGCTCGACCGAACCGTCAATGGTGACGTTGTTGTCGTCCCACAGCACGATCAGATTGCCCAGCTCGAGGTGGCCGGCAATGCCGATCGCTTCGTGATTAATGCCTTCCATCAGGCAGCCGTCGCCCGCCAGAACCCAGGTCTTGTGGTCGATCACATCGTCGCCGAACTTGGCGTTGAGATGGCGTTCGGCAATCGCCATGCCCACGCCCATCGCCAGGCCCTGGCCCAGCGGGCCGGTGGTGCATTCCACGCCATCGATCAGGAAGTTTTCCGGGTGACCGGCGCAGGGGCTGCCCAGCTGGCGGAAGTTGCGGATGTCATCCATCGTCGGCTCGGCATAGCCGGTGAGATGCAGCAGCGAATAAATGAGCATCGAGCCATGGCCGGCGGACAGCACGAAGCGGTCGCGATCGGGCCACTGCGGATCCTTAGGATCGAATTTGAGGTAATCGGAATAGAGAACCGTCGCCACGTCAGCCATGCCCATCGGCATGCCGGGGTGCCCGATATTGGCGGCCTGCACCGCATCCATGGTGAGGGCGCGAATGGCATTGGCCATCGACTGGAAAGTGGATGCGTCCTGGCTCATCGGGAAATTCTCTCCGCTCTAGGGTTCTCGGGTCACGATTCGATTGCGCGCTCATTGGGGGAGGCCCTGCCCGCCCGTCAAGCACGGCCCTGAGATCAACTGCCTTTGGCGTGAGCCGGGACGCTAGGCTTATTCACAACTTCACGCGCCAAGCCTTTGCGGACATTGTCGGATTTGGTTAATCACCCCGCATGGAGGAGGAACGCATCCTGCGGGCGATGGCCAGGATCAAGGCGGCGACGCGGCGGATCGAAGCGGCTGCGACGGTTCCTCCCGTGCCTGTTGAAGACAGCGCCCTTGCCGAACGTCACGAAAAGCTGCGGAAAGAGGCAATGGCCACCCTCGCCCAGATCGATTCCCTGATCGGGGAGATGGAGGCATGAGCAATGTCAACCTGACCATCGGCGGCCGCCGCTACACGCTGGGATGCGCGGAAGGCGAGGAACAGCATATCGAGAAGCTGGGCGCTGCCATCGACAGCAAGCTGTCGGCAACGGCCGGCTTGCAGGGAATGTCCGAAGCGCACACGCTGCTCTATGCCGCGCTGCTGATGGCGGACGAGGCGCAGGAAGCGAATAGCGGCGCTGATTCGAATGAGCTTCCCAAGATGCCTCCCGTCGGCGAACCACTGGAAGAATTGGCGGAAAGGCTGGAATCTCTCGCATCCAAGCTTGAGGAGCAGGCTTCCGCTCCCTAGATAACCGCTCGGCGGGACTGCCCGGCACGAGCTGTTAGAAAATCCCTGAGGCTATAAGCAATCCAAGGGAGCTGTCCCTACCGGGGTCACGGGTTCGTCCTGGCGGCTCTGGATATACGGCGCCCACCTGACGTTGAGGCGTCAGTGGATTTCCCGGAAAACGACCCATGGTGGTTCCGCCACTCACTATGGGGAGAAGCACTAGGTGACAGAGACGATTGCGGATCGCAAAGCCGCGCTGCGCAAGCAATTGCGCAAGGCCCGCCGCGAACATGCCGCCGCCCTGCCGAAGGAAGTGAGCGCGCTGGTCTTCAATCGCCCGCCCGCGCCGGTGCTGGAAATGGTGCCCGAAGGCGCGACCATCGGTCTCTATCGCGCCGATCCCGGCGAAGCGCCCGCCTTCTCCTACACCAAGTTCTTCTTCGAGCGCGGCCACCCCATTGCCCTGCCCCGCATCACCACGCTTGATGCGCCGATGCGCTTTCACGCGCATAGCGACCCGTTCGAAGAGAGTGATCTCGAGGACGGCCCGATGGGCCTGCGCCAGCCTTCTGGCGGGCTGCCCGAAATCGTGCCCGACGTCCTCTTCATGCCGCTGGTCGGCTTCACCGTGACAGGCGACCGCCTCGGCCAGGGCGGCGGCTTCTACGATCGCTGGCTGGAAGCGCATCCGGACACCATCGCCATCGGCATGGCGTGGGACATGCAGGAAGTGGGCGACCTGCCGGTGGAAGATCACGACATGCCGCTCGCCGCCATCGTCACGCCCACGCGAATCCTGGGACCATTCTGATGCGCACCGAACCGACATGGCGCATTCCGGTGGGCGTGCTTGGCCTGCTTGCGGCGCTGCTGGTCTACGGCCTGGTGATTGCCCGCTATGCGCCGGGCATTATCGGCGACTGGCCGACCTTGGTGCAGACGTTGATCTACATAGTGCTGGGATTGATCTGGCTGCTGCCGCTGAAGCGATTCCTGATGTGGATGGAAACGGGGCGCTGGGGCTGAGCCCGGAAGATCAGCTCTTCTGCCATTCCATCAGCAGGGCGTAAGGCACGCGCCGGTACTTCTCGACCTTGGCGGGTTCGCCCGAGACGGGTTCCGGCTCGTCGAAATATGTGAGCTGCAAGCCCTGCCCGATCAGCGCCTTCATATAGGCAGAGAGCGGCCGGTGATAATTCGTGATCGCGATCCCGGCCCATTCCTCATGGTTTACCGCCTCATCCAGATAGTGATCGAAGCGGAAATGAGCGCGGCGCCCGTCATCGCCATAAACCCAGCGCTCGCGCGCCTCATCCTGTGTCGGGACGGTGACGAAGGAATTGAGGTTCGCGATGACCAGCACCCCGCCCGGCGCCAGCACCCGCGCCATTTGCCCGATCGCCGTCTTGTAGTCGGCAATGTCGATCAGGCTGAAGCAGGACACCACCAGGTCGAAGCTGGCATTGTCGAAAGGCAGGTCGTGGGCGGAGCCGACCTGGTACTGCCCGCCAGGATCGCGCTTGACCGCTTCTTCGATCAGCCGTGCCGTCGGATCGATTCCGATGGAAGCAATGCCCAGCGAGCCAAGCAGGCGGCACAGGCGCCCTTCGCCGCATCCCACATCGAGTGCCTTGCGATAGCCGCGTCCGGAAAGCCGCTTCGTCATTGCCGGATCGAGGACGTGCTCGCGCATCCAGTCGCCGCGCTCGCCCATGCTGGCGATCCAGGCCTGGGCCGACAGGTCCCAGTCTGAACCTGCCATGCCGCCGCATCCTCATGATTTTGGAGGGGACCCAAGTGGCGCGAGTGACGGGACTCGAACCCGCGACCTCCGGCGTGACAGGCCGGCGCTCTAACCAACTGAGCTACACCCGCAAAAACCTTGGTTTCAAGGGGGCGTTGCACCGCTTGGGAGAGGCGCCTCTAGGGCAGCTCCAAATGCCTGTCAACTCGCCTTTGGCAATCTTGTGAAAAAGGCCGGATTGCGCGCTAACCGACCGCCGGAATCATACCGCGACAGGCGCCCGGATCACCCCTTGCGGTGCGTAGTCGCGCACTTCGAAATCCTCGAAACGATAGGAGAAAATGTCCTCCGCCTTGCGCAGGATCGCGAATGTCGGCTCGCCATCGGGTTCGCGCGAAAGCTGCTCTTCTACCAGGTGCGCGTGATTGAGGTAGAGATGCGTGTCGCCGCCCATCCACACCAGCTCGCCCGGCTGATAGCCCACCTGCTGTGCGATCATGCGCGTGAGAATCGTTGCCCCGACGAGGTTGAAGGGCAGGCCCAGCGCGACATCGCAGCTGCGCTGGTAGAGCGCGCAATTGAGCCGTGCCGCATCGCCCTCCCCCGCGACATGGAACTGGTAGGTCTTGTGGCACGGCGGCAGCGCCATGCGGTCGAGCTCGGCGACGTTCCAGCCCTCTATGATATGGCGGCGGCTACCCGGATTGGTCCTGAGGCTTTCGACCACGCCCGCTACCTGGTTGATTCCCGGCCCGGCGATGAACTTGCCCTCGCCATCCGACTCGTAGGTCGGCCAATCGACCCATTGCTTGCCATAAACGGGGCCGAGATCGCCCCATTTCGCGGCAAAGGCCTCATCCTCGACGATCCGCGCCTCGAAATCCTTCTGGTCCATCTGGTCACCGGTCTGCTGGCGGTACTTGGCAAGCGGCCAGTCGCTCCAGATCGTCACGCCTACCTGCAGCAGCGGGCGGATATTGGTGTTGCCGGTGAGGAACCACAGCATTTCCTTCGCCGCGGCCTTCCAGAACACGCGCTTGGTGGTGAGCAGCGGGATTCGGTCAGCGCCAAGATCGAAGCGCAATTGCGCGCCGAAGACGGAGCGCGTGCCCACGCCCGTGCGGTCCATCCGCTGGTCCCCATGCTCCCAGATGTGACGCATCAGGTCGAGATATTGCCATTCGGGGTGGTCGGGGCGGGATCGTGCAGGAGCGCTCATATCTATCGGCTATCACCGGCAGGCGGGGGATTCCAGCCACTCCACTGCCTCATCCTCACTCTTTTTCCCCGCTGCGTACGGGCGGAAATCGCCTTGCCGGCAGTGGCTGTGAAAAGAAGCGTGAATCCTGCCTTGCATGGCCCAAACTTGCTCTCTATAGGCTCGCGCCTGCCTTCCGGACCGCCATCACGGCGGATCATCCGGTCGGGGAGTAGCTCAGCCTGGTAGAGCACTGTCTTCGGGAGGCAGGGGCCGGAGGTTCGAATCCTCTCTCCCCGACCATTTTCCTTTAACCTATCCCTTGCTCGAGGCGGCGCTGCAGGCGCCTCGGCGCGACATGCGCGTCACATGTGCGGTATGAAATGTAACAAAATCGCCTCAAATGCCGTCTCGCGCCTTGTCATTACTCCCTGGCGTTGCCATTGGGGGCAGCGCCGGTCCACCTTGCGAGATGCAGCATCCATCGCATGACAAATTTTACCCATCCCTTCCTCGACCTCGACGGCGACAAGCTGCGCGAGGAATGCGGCGTGTTCGGCGTCATTGGCGGCGCGGAAGCTGCCGCAACCTGCGCGCTGGGCCTCCACGCCCTGCAGCATCGCGGGCAGGAAGCGGTGGGCATCACCAGCTTCGACGGCACTGAGTTCTTCACTCGGCGCGGGCTCGGCCATGTGGCGGATAACTTCGCCACCGGCGAATCGATTGCCGAACTGCCCGGCCATATGGCTGCGGGCCATGTGCGCTACTCCACCACCGGCGGCGCCGGGCTGCGCAACGTCCAGCCGCTCTATGCCGATCTTGCCAGCGGCGGCTTTGCCGTGGCGCATAACGGCAACATCTCCAATGCCCGCAAGCTGCGGCAGGAGCTGGTGAACAAGGGCGCGATCTTCCAGTCGACTTCCGACACGGAAGTGATCATCCACCTCGTCGCCACCAGCCGCTATCCGACCATGATGGACAAGCTGGTCGATGCGTTGCGCCTCGTCGAAGGAGCTTATGCGCTGGTGGTGATGACGCCGCGCGGGATGATGGCCTGCCGCGATCCGCTGGGCATCCGCCCGCTGGTGATGGGCAAGCTGGGCGATGCGACCATCTTCGCCAGCGAGACGGTGGCGCTGGACGTGGTCGGCGCCGAGTTCCTGCGCCAGATCGATCCGGGCGAATTCGTCGAGGTCGATTTCGACGGCACCGTGCGCAGTTCGCGCCCCTTCGGATCGATCAACCCGCGCCCCTGCATTTTCGAGCATGTCTATTTCAGCCGGCCGGATTCGATCTTCAACGATCGCTCGGTCTACGAATCGCGCAAGAACATCGGCATGGAGCTGGCGAAGGAAAAGCCGGTGGAAGCGGACCTCGTGGTTCCCGTGCCGGACAGCGGCGTGCCGGCGGCAATCGGCTATTCGCAGCAATCGGGTATCCCCTTCGAGCTGGGCATCATCCGCAGCCACTATGTCGGCCGCACCTTCATCCAGCCTTCGGACGGCGCACGCCATGCGGGCGTGAAGCGCAAGCACAATGCCAACCGCCTGCTGGTGGAAGGCAAGAAGATCGTGCTGATCGACGATTCCATCGTGCGCGGCACCACCAGCCTCAAGATCGTGCAGATGATGCGCGATGCGGGCGCCAGCGAAGTGCATTTCCGCGTCGCCAGCCCGCCTACCGGCCATGGCTGCTATTACGGCGTCGACACGCCCGAACGCTCCAAGCTGCTGGCAGGCCGGATGGACCTGGCCGCCATGCGCGAATTCATCCAGGCCGACAGCCTCGCCTTCGTCTCGATCGACGGGCTCTATCGCGCGGTGGGTCTTTCCGGGCGCGAAAACGGTTGCCCGCAATATTGCGACGCCTGCTTTACCGGCGACTATCCCACTGCACTGACCGACCTCGCCGATCGGCACGAAGAGGACGCCCAATTGAAACTGCCGGTGGGCAAGGTCGCCTGACATGGCTGACAAAGCACTGGAAGGCCGCATCGCCCTGGTCACCGGGGCCAGCCGGGGCATCGGCGCCGCTACCGCCAAGGCGCTTGCCGAAGCCGGCGCGCATGTCGTCGTCACCGGGCGCAACGTGAAGGACCTCGAAGCGGTCGAGGATGCGATCCACGCGGAAGGTGGCAGTTCCACCATCGCGCCGATGGACCTTACCGAGAGCGATTCGATCGGGCGCCTCGCCCACGCGATCGCGGAACGCTGGGACAGGCTGGACATCCTCGTGATCAGCGCCGCCATGCTGCCCACGCTGACGCCCGTCACCCAGATCGACGCCAAGCAGTTCAACCAGGCGCTGACGCTCAACGTGCTGGCAACGCAGGCGCTGCTCGCCGCATTCGACCCGCTGCTGAAGCGCAGCGAGCACGGCCGGATCATCGGCCTCACCAGCTCGGTCGGCGCGGAACCACGCGCTTTCTGGGGCGCTTACGGCGCGACCAAGGCCGCTTTCGACAATTTGCTGATGAGCCACGGGCAGGAGATCGGCCGCATCTCCGAAACGCGCGTCGCCATCGTCGATCCAGGTGCGACTCGCACCGCCATGCGCGCCCGTGCCTATCCCGGCGAAGACCCGCAGACGGTCAAGCCGCCCGAAGCCGTGGCTTCGCGTATCGCCGAACTGCTGGCGGAGGATTTCGAGAACCTCCACCGCGAAAGAGTGTCAATTTCAGCTTAACCATATCTGGCAAGTTCCTGGTAAGGATTGGGACGCATCCTGCCCTCAGCAAGGTCATGATGATCTTGTGTTTGAAGCAACAGCTTGAGGGATACCGCAATGAGCACTCTAGAACATGCTCAGGGGCGATATGACGTTGCCGCACAAGAAGATCGCTGCGCACCGCGCACGAAAATTGTCATTCCCGCGCAACTGCGCGCATCGGGAATGCGTTCTTTCCAGACTGTGGTGAACGACCTGTCGCTCTCCGGCTTTTCGGCCACGGCCGTCACCCGCATGCACCCCGGTGCCATTTGCTGGCTGACACTGCCGGGTCTCGAATCGCTGCAGGCCGAAGTCGTGTGGTGGGAAAACGGCCAGTGTGGTTGTGCATTTGCCAACCTGCTGAGCCCGATCGTCCACGACAACATCCTCGCCCGCTATCGCGGCGACGGCACGCACCGCGGCTGATCAATTCGCTTGCGAAAGCTCCGGAAGCGCGTCGGCTGCGGCCGGCGCGCTTCGGGCATTCCTGACATCGACGGCTTGCTGGACGGCCTGGTAGAACAGGTCGCGCTCCAGCCCCCTGCCCTCGTCATCGGTGGCGAGCGGCCAGTTGGCATTGCTGGCGATCACGAGGTTGCGAGCGGGATCGATGAAGATCCCCTGCCCGAAGATGCCGCCCGCGGCGAAACTGCCATCGGCATAGGTCCACCACTGGTAGCCGTAATTGCGCCGCGCGCGGTCGGTATCGTAATGCGTTGATGTCGCCTCGGCGAACCAGCCTTCGGGCACCATGCGCTGGCCACCCGCGACACCGTCCGCCAGCACGAACAGGCCGAAACGCGCCATGTCGCGCGTTGCGGCCTGGATGCAGCAACCGCTGATCTCATTGCCGGTGGGGTTGAGCAGCCATGTGGCGTCCTGCTCCATGCCGAAGGGGCGCCAGACCTTCTCCGACAAATATTCAGCCAGCGGCTTGCCCGTCGTCTCGCTGACGAGAATGCCGATCAGGTTCGTCTCGCCGGTCTTGTAGACCCAGCGCTCGCCCGGCGGGCTCTCGCGCTCCAGCCCGCGCATATAGCTGACGGTCGCGTCCACGCCTTCTTCAGGCTCATGCGCATTGAAGCGGGCGACATCCGATTGCGGATCCGAATAGTCCTCGTTCCAGCGCACGCCGGAACTCATCGTCAGCAGCTGGCGGATGGTCACATCGTCATAGGCCGACCCGCGCAGGTCCGGAATGTAGCTGCTGACCGGGTCTTCCAGCGATTGGATCGCGCCGTCCTTGATCGCCGCACCCACCAGCGTCGAGGTAAGGCTCTTGGCGACTGAGAAGCTGGTCCAGCGCCCCTCCGGCCCGAAGCCGAGGCCATAACGTTCGAGCACGACCTCGCCATCCTGCACCACGACGATGGCGGCGGAGCGCTGGCTGGCCATATATGCATCGAGGTCGAGATCGAGATCGGGCGTAATGTCCTCGCCTGCAGGCAGCGCCAACACTTCCCCGCCCGCAGCGATCACCCGCGAATCCACCAGCCAACCCAGTCGGTCGAGCATGCGGAAACCCGCCGCGCGCTGCTCGTCGTTCCAGAAGAGGATATCGGTATCGGTGGGCATGGTAGCGACCAGTGCGCGCTGGTCGTCGTCCAGTGCCAACCAGCCGACCGCCGCAATGCCGAGAGGCACGCCCAGCGCCAGCGCGCCACGCTTCAACCACTTGCTCACGCGATCACGCGCCCTTCACCAGCGTCACCTGGCTCACCGTTATGCCGCCGCCGCGGAAGCCGCCTTCGCAATACTGCAGGTAATAGCGCCACAAGCGGCAGAAGCGCTCGTCGAACCCGGCAGGCAGGCGATCCTCCGCTACCGCGCGGTCAAAGGCGAGGCGCCAGGCTTTCAGCGTCTCCGCATAGTCTTCGCCGAAATCCTCCTGGTCCGTCCATGCAAGCCCGCGCTCCTCGGCAAGGCGGCGGAACTCGCTCGCACGGATCAGCATGCCGCCGGGGAAGACATAGGCCTGGATGAAGTCGGCATTGCGTGCATAGCCGTCGAACAGCTCCTCCTGCATGGCGATATACTGGATCGCCGCACGGCCGCCGGGCTTCAGGTTGCGGGCGAGGCAATCCATGAAAGTGGGCCAGTATTCGCGGCCCAGCGCCTCGACCATCTCCACGCTGACCACGGCATCGAACTGGCCGGATACGTCGCGATAATCCTGCTTGCGGAAATTGACCTTGGGATGGAGGCGGTGTGCCCAGTCCAGCTGCTCGTCGGACAGGCTGATCGCGGTGACGTCGCTGCCTTGGTCGGCGAAATGCGCCGCCAACGCACCCCAGCCGCAGCCAATCTCAAGCAGTGTATCAGGCGTGCCGAGCCGTTCGGACAAGCGTTGCCACTTGCGCCTTTGCGCTGCTTCCAGCCCGTCCTCGCCCACTGCAAGCGCACTGGAATAGCTCATGGTCGGATCGAGCCATGCGCCATAGAAGTCATTGCCGAGGTCGTAATGCAGGTGGATGTTGCGCTCCGCCCGCGCCCTGGTGTTGCGGTTGAGCGCATGGAAAGCGCGCGCGGCCCAGCGCCACGGTCCCTTGGCGCGGCCGGTCTCGCCCAGCGCCTCCCCATTGGCCATGAACAGGGCGAAGAGGGGGACGGGATCGGGACTGTCCCATTCGCCCGCTTCCCATGCCTGGTACCAACCGGCCGAACCGCCGGTCGCGAGCCGCATCAGCGCGCGCCAATCATTCAGGCGGACCTCGCATTCGAAACCGGGCTGGCGGCCGCCCAGCGTGACCTTTGATCCATCAGGCAAGGTCCCGTGAATTGTGCCCCTCTCCAGCCCCTCGTCTATCCGGTCGAGCAGCTTGCGAAAGCCGGGGGCGAGCAGGCGCGCGAAGAGGCCGGGACGCGCGCCAAACCGCTGTCCCGATTGCAGTAATCCTGCGCCGCGCCTGTCCTCACCCCGTGTCGCCATGCCTGCCTTATGCGCATCGGCATATGCGGTTGCAAGGCTCACCCCTTCATCGCGCGATAGGCTTCCAGCGCCCGTTCGCGCCCTTCCTTGTGGCCGATGATCTTCGCCGGATAGCCGGCAGGCTTGCAGCCATGCGCCTCCGGATCGTGGATATAGGGATCGTCGATATCGGCGAGTTCGGGGACATGTTGGCGGATATAGTCGCCCGCATCGAACTTCTCGCTTTGCGAAAGCGGGGCCATGATCCGCACGAACATGTTGGAATCGACGCCCGTGCCGGAGACCCACTGCCAGTTGGTGGCGTTGGAGGCGTAGTCGGCATCGACCAGTGTGTCCCATAACCAGCGCTCGCCATGGCGCCAGTCGATCAGCAGGTGCTTAATGAGGAAGCTTGCCGCGATCATGCGCACGCGGTTGTGCATCCAGCCGGTCTGCCACAACTGCCGCATTCCGGCATCGACGATCGGGTATCCGGTGCGCCCCTGTTGCCAGGCCTTCAGGTCCTCCTCGATTCTGTGGCCGCGATTGGGGTTGCGCCAGAAGCTCTGGTCATAGCCGTCGCGATAGGGCGTCTCGCCATAGGCGGGGAATTGCAGGGCGAGGTTCTGGGCGTAGTCGCGCCACACGAGCTCGGCCTTGAAGAAGCGCGCGCCGTCGCTGCGGTGTTGGGCGATCTGCTGCCACAGTTGGCGCGGGCTGACTTCGCCGAAATGGAGGTGCGGGCTCATCTTCGAGGAGCCATCGAGGGAGGGCTTTTCGCGGTCCTCCTTGTAGTCGCCGATCACCTCGATGAAGGCATCGAAGCGCTCCATCGCGGCGGCGGAGCCTGCGGTCCAGAAGTCGCGCATGCCGCCCGCCCAGTCGGGCTTGGCGGGGAGGAGGTTCCACTCGGTGAGTGTGTCTGACTTCGGCCAGCTGTCGGGCGCGGAGAGCTTGGGTTCGGGGAGGATGTCGAAGCTGTCGATGGCGGCGAAGACTGCGTTCTTGAAGGGGGTGAAGATCTTGTAGGGGCTGCCCGAACCGGTGGTGACCGTACCGGGAGGGAGCAGGTAGTTGCCATCATGGAGGCACAGGTCGAGCCTGCCTGACAGCTCTTCCTCAGCATTGCGCCACCATGGCTCGTAGTGACGCAGCGCGTGAACGGTCTTCGCGCCGGTCTCCTCTGCTAGCTGGCAGAGCACGTCCACCGCCCTGCCGCGCCGAAGCACGAGCTGCATGTCGTGGCGGTGCAGGTCCTTCGCCAGCGCCTCCAGCGCATGGTGCAAGTACCAGCGCGAGGCGGCGCCCATCCTGCGGTCACCCGGCGTCTCGTCGTCGAGCACGTAGACCGGGATCACCGGACCCGCTTGTGCGGCACAGTGGAAGGCGGCCTGGTCGGCGAGCCTCAGGTCGCGGCGTAGCCAGACGATTTGCGGTTCGGACACGTCGTTTCCCTTCAGCTTGTGCGAAGGCGAACCGACCTATCCGCCATCGGGCTCCGGCGCGAGCGGCTGCGGTTCGCAAACCTCGGCGGGCAGCTCCAGCGTGAAGGTGCCCTCCCCGCGCGCCAGATAGCGCGCATCGGTTAGGAGGTAGCGCCCGTCATCGGCAACATGGACCAAGGGCGTACGCGACCAGAACAGGAATGGCCCGGCCTGAGGCACGGCGGCGACGATGTCCGGCTTGTCCGCATCGGTCAGGTCGAAGTCGCCCCGGCGCTCCCCGCCCACCGTGTAGCGGCCATTGCCGCCTACGATCATCTCGCGCGTCCAGAAGGTGAGCGGCTCGGGGCTGGCGATCACCACCTCGCCCTCGCCCGCCGCCTGCCGCTCGGCATTCCACGTAATCCCCGCATTCAGCCCGATATATGCGAGCATCGCCACCAGCGCGACGCGCGCGGGCTTCATCCATTCGCCGCCCCGCTTCTCGCGCCTGAGCGAGAACCACACCGACCCGATCAAGAGCGCCCACAGCCAGATGTCGATGATGAACAGCACATCGCCATAGAACCAGCGGCTGCTGAAAGGCTCCAACAAGCGGACGCCATAGACGTTCATCCAGTCGAGCGCCGGATGCGTCAGGCAACCGATCAGGCTGAGCAGGTAGAGCCATTTGAAGTTGACCGGCAGCCGCCCCTCCGGCCGCGTGCCACGCTTCACCTGCCAGCGGTCATAGGCCCAGAGCAGCCCCGCCAGCGCCAGCGGCAGCAGCAGCCATGCGGGCGGACCATGCGTGATGCCGCGGCGGAAGCCGAGATGCTCGTGCCCCTCCAGCCACAGGAAGCAGGCTGCATCGACATCGGGCAGGTTGGCGCCGATGATGAGCGCGGGCATGGCTAGACCCGTCTTGCGCTTGAGGCCGCACTGGCCGAGCAGCGCGCCGGCGAGCGAATGGGTCAGGTTGTCCATGAGCTATTCTACAGCCCAACAGCGCTGTCCGAACCACTCCTTTCGAAGACAAGCCTGCTTCGTGAGAAAGTACTCCCACTCAACGGCGATCAGAGAACCGTCAGATTGATGCCGGACGACCATCAGCATGTCGGGAAGTCGAACGCGCTGGCCACTAAGCGTATACATGATTTCCCGCCCTGTCCCGACATCAGGTCCTGCCAAAGTCTTAGTGTTGGAGAACCTGCTGCTGACGAGAGCGCTCAGACAAATTTCATCAGCCTCACCGGTACAGCGCGGGTCGTCTCCAAGGTACTGTACGCGGTCTGGAGTACCGATCATCAGCGAGAAGATCGGTTCAGGGTCGGCTTCCTCTTTCGCCACCCCACTAACCGCCGCGAAGGCGATCAGGCACAAGGCGGCAAGGAACCTCACCCTACTCAACCGTCCAGCTCTGCCCCTTGGCGAGCAGCTTGGCGAGGCTGGTATCCTTGCCTTCTGACGCGCGAGCCTTCTCCGCCATCACGGCGCTTTCATAGGTCGGCGCGGGATCGTCATAGATCACGCCCAGCGGCATGGGGAATGGGCCGAAAGGCAGCTCCACCAGCATATGGGCGAGCATGCGATTGGTCGCATCATGCACCTGCACACCGGCGGCCTGCCAGTCGCCATCGACCACATCGACCACCTCGAAACGGAAGTTCGCGGCATCGAGCTTGAGGCCCTTGATCTCGCCCGTCTTCTGGTTGCCGAACAGCATGGGCTCACCATGGGTCAGCCACAGCTGGCGATCCTCCGCCCCCTTCGGCGCGGCGAAATCGTCGAACACATCCTTGTTGTAGACGATGCAGTTCTGGAAGATCTCGATGAAGGCGGCGCCCTTGTGGGCATGCGCGGCCTTGAGCACGTCGGGCAGATTCTTCGACACGTCGAAACCGCGCGCGACGAAACGCGCCCCCGCGCCCAGCGCAAAGGCGCAAGGGTTGGTCGGGTGATCGACCGAGCCCAGCGGCGTGGACGGCGAGCGCGTATTTTCGCGGCTGGTGGGCGAGTACTGGCCCTTGGTCAGCCCGTAAATCTCGTTGTTGAACAGCATGATCTGCATGTTCACATTGCGGCGCAGCACATGCATCAAATGGTTGCCGCCGATGGAGAGCCCATCGCCGTCACCCGTCACCAGCCACACGTCGAGATCGGGATTGGCCAGCTTCACGCCGGTCGCAAAAGCGGGCGCGCGGCCGTGGATGGTGTGGAAGCCGTAGCTCTCGATGTAATAGGGGAAACGGCTGGAGCAGCCGATGCCGGAAATGAAGCAGGTGTTCGCCGGGTCGGCGCCCAGCTGCGGCAGCGTGCGCTGTACAGCCTTCAGGATCGCATAGTCCCCGCAACCCGGGCACCAGCGTACCTCCTGATCGGTTTCCCAGTCCTTGAGCGTGGTTTCGACTTTGGTAAGTTCGTTCACAGTGCAGCCTCCTCAACCCGTTCGGGCTGAGCCTGTCGAAGCCCCGCTTTTCCTTTCGGGAGCGGCGCAGAAAAAGAAGAACGGCCCTTCGACAAGCTCAGGGCGAACGGGGAGTGTGTGGAGCGCATCACTTCAGCGCCTCCTCAATCGCCGCTTCAAGCTCGGCGATCTTGAAAGGCTGGCCGCTCGTCTTCGTATAGGGCTGCGCATCCACCAGCAGCTGGTCGCGCAGCACGGTCTTGAACTGGCCGGTGTTCATTTCGGGCACCAGCACCTTGTCGAACCGGCGCAGAAGCTCGCCCGAATTGGCGGGCAGCGGCCAGATATGGCGGAAATGCGTGTGGCTGACATCCAACCCGCGGGCGCGGCAATTGCTCACCGCGCGGCGGATCGGCCCGAAGGTGGAGCCCCAGCCCACGACGAGCAGCTTGCCGCTGTCATTGCCGACGGTCACCTGCTGGTCGGGCACAGAAATCCCGTCGATCTTGTCCTTGCGGGCATCGGTCATCGCCTGGTGGTTCTCCGGCGAATAGTCGATATTGCCGGTGCCTTCCTGCTTCTCGATACCGCCGATGCGGTGCATCAGGCCGGGCGTGCCCGGCTTGATCCACGGGCGCTTGCCGTTTTCGTCGCGCTTGTAGGGCAGCAGCTGGTCGCCATTGTTCTTTTCCGTCAGGAACTCGACCTTGAACGGCGCGAAGCTGTCCGGATCGGGCACTTTCCACGGCTCGGCAGCATTGGCGATATAGCCATCGGTCAGCAGCATTACCGGGGTCATGTATTCCACCGCGATGCGGCACGCCTCGATCGCGCATTCGAACACGTCGCCGGGCGAAGAGGCGGAGATCACCGGGATCGGCGCGTCGCCATTGCGACCATAGACGGCCTGGTACAGGTCGCTTTGCTCTGTCTTGGTCGGCAGGCCGGTGGAGGGGCCGCCGCGCTGCGAATTGACGATGACGAGCGGCAGCTCTGTCATCACCGCAAGGCCCATCGCCTCACCCTTCAGCGCAATGCCGGGGCCGGACGAGCTGGTAACGCCCAGCTGGCCCGCATAGCTCGCACCAATGGCGGAGCAGATGGCGGCAATCTCGTCTTCCGCCTGGAAGGTGGTGACGCCGAATTCCTTCAGCCGCGCGAGGTGATGCAGGATCGCCGAAGCAGGCGTGATCGGATAGCCGCCGAAGAACATCGGCAGGCCGGCCAGCTGCGCGCCCGCGACAAGGCCGAGCGAAACCGCTTCGGCGCCGGTGATCGTGCGGTAAAGGCCGGGCTCTGCCGGAAGCGGAGCGACCTGCACCTGGCGCAGCGGGCCGGACAGCTCCGCCGTTTCGCCATAAGCATGGCCGGCATTGAGCGCGGCGATATTGGCGTCCGCAATCTCGGGCTTGTTCCTGAACTTGGACTTGAGCCAATCGATGATCGGCTGCCGGTCGCGGTCGAACATCCACAGCGCCAGGCCCAGCGTCCACATGTTCTTGGACCGCAGCGCATCCTTGTTGCCGAGGCCGAAATCCTTCACCGCCTCGATCGTCAGCGCGGAAATATCGAAGGCGAGCAGGTCCCACTTGGCAAGGCTGCCGTCTTCCAGCGGATTGCTGTCATACTTCGCCTTGTCGAGGTTTCGCTTCGTGAACTCGCCCGTGTCCGCGATGATCAGCCCGCCGGGCTTCAGCGCATCGAGGTTCACCTTCAGCGCCGCCGGGTTCATCGCCACCAGCACGTCGGGCGCGTCACCGGCCGTATTGATCTCGCGGCTGCCGAAATTGATCTGGAAGGCGGAGACGCCGAACAGCGTGCCTTGCGGCGCGCGGATCTCTGCCGGGAAGTCCGGGAAAGTGGCGAGGTCGTTGCCCGCCAGCGCGGTGGAGAGCGTGAACTGCCCGCCTGTCAGCTGCATGCCGTCGCCGCTATCGCCGGCAAAGCGCACCACCACTGCATCGGGCGCGGTGCCTTCGGTTTTCAGAGCCGGTTTGTCGGCCGCCTGGGTTGCCATCGTCGAATCCTGTTTCAGCGCGAAAGACGCGCCATAAGCCAATATCGGCGTGCCACCTAGGCACCGCCCCAGAGTGCCGCAATCAAGTTTTTCTGTCCGGGCCGCAATGCCAGCATGGAAATGCTCCACCGCTTTGACTAGTTGGCATGGCATGAGCACACCCGATCCCGCCCTTTACCGCCCCTGCGTCGGCACCATGATGGTGAACGAGGCCGGTCACGCCTTCGTCGGCAAGCGTATCGACAACCAGGAGGGCGACTGGTGGCAGATGCCGCAGGGGGGCGTCGATCCGGGGGAAGACATGGACAAGGCCATGTTCCGCGAACTGGGCGAGGAGACGGGGGTGAAGAAGAAGCACCTCTCGATCATCAGTACTCTGGACCATGAGCTGTTCTACGACCTGCCCGAAGAGCTGCGGGGCAAGCTGTGGGGCGGCAAGTTCATCGGCCAGCGGCAGACCTGGTACTGCGTGCGCTTCACCGGCAAGGACAAGCACATCGATTTGGAGGCGCACAAGCACCCCGAATTCTGCGACTGGAAATGGGTCGAGCCGCAACTGCTGCCCGAACTGATCGTGCCCTTCAAGCGGGCGATCTACGAGGAAGTGGTTGCGGGGTTCCTGCCGAAACTGTGATCAGTTGGCGGTCGTCGCCGGGTCCTGCATCGCGGCTTCTGCGGTAGCCACCTGCTCCACCGGCCCGCGCTCGATGGCGGAGGCGAGTTCCATCGTCTCCATGCAGTCCGCGCCGCACATGTTTTCCAGCTTGGCGAGATTGGCGCGGGCATTGTCCACCGCGCCACGCTCGGCCAGTGCGGCACCCTCGCCCGAAATGGCGGCGAGGTTTTCCGGATCGCGCTCCAGCGCCTCACGGTAATAGTGGATCGCCTTGCCCTGCAACCCATCGCGGCGCGCGGCATCGGCGAGGTCGATATAGACAGCGCTGAAACCCGGATCGACCGTCAGCGCCGCCTCGAAAGCGTCGATCGCGCCCTGCGTATCTCCGCTTTCCAGCGCCGCGCGGCCTTCAGCCACCAGCGCATCTGCCCGCGGATCCGCCTCGTAACCCGCGCCCAGGCTCGCGCTCGACGTCACTGCAGCAAACAGCGAAAGGGCGACGGCGGCGGGGGTGTAACGCATCACGAACTCCTTGAGTGCGGGCCAGTTGGACAGGCTTCTGACTGTCATGATGGTTACTTAATTATCATGTGCAAGATAAACTGGCGATGAAAAATCCGTCCGTCCCATCGTGATGCGGGGTTAACCGGATTCCCTTACCTCGCGGGCGGCCGAGCGGGAGCTGCAGCGTTTCGGTATGGAAACGCGGGTTGGCGGCGAGGAACCTGTCCACCTGCCCCGCCCCTTCCTCATCGATCAACGAGCAGGTGACATAGACAAGCCTGCCGCCCGGTTTCACCAGTTGCGCGGCGATGCCCAGCAGGCGCTCCTGCAGTTTCACGAGCCGCAGCAATTCACCCGGCGAGAGGCGCCAGCGCGCTTCCGGATTGCGCCGCCATGTGCCGGTGCCAGAGCACGGCGCATCGACCAGCACGGCATCGGCCTGCCCCACCCAGCCGGTGAGCGCGTCCATTTCCTTGCCCGGGTTCATCAGCACCGTATCGGCGATCTCGGCCCCGGCCCTCTCCGCACGCGGGGCAAGGCGCGACAGGCGGCCGCGATCGGTATCGCAGGCGATCAGCGTGCCTTCATTGCGCATCGCGGCGGCGAGTGAGAGCGTCTTGCCGCCCGCCCCTGCGCAAAGGTCGATCACCAGCTCGCCCGGCTGCGCGCCCACGGCGAGGCAGGCCGTCTGGCTGCCCGCATCCTGCACTTCGATCAGGCCATCGCGAAAGGCGGGCCATTGCTCGACCTGCGTGCCCGCAGGCAGGCGCAGCGCATTGGGCACCTGCAACTGCTCCGCCTCTTCCGGAAGCCCCAGCGTATCCGGATCGGCCCTGAGCGTGTTCACGCGCAAATCGAGCGGCGCGCGGCCGAGCAGTGCTGCGGCCTCTTCCTCAGGGATATCGGCGGCGATCAGCCGGTCCTCGATCCATTCGGGAGCGACACCGCCATCGGCCACCGCCTCGCCCTCGGCTATCGCGGCGGGGCCATATTGCGAACCGTCGAACAATGCCGCCAGCTCTGGCTCCTCCTCGGCGACGCGCAGCATCGCCGCGCGGCCCGAGGATGGCACCTCCCCGCAAGCACGGATGGCAGCATAGACATGTTCGCGAACGGCGCGCCGGTCCTTCGATCCGGCATAGCGATTGCCGCGCGACCAGTCTGCAAGGATGCGGTCAGCAGGAGCGCCTTGCGAGCGCGCGGCCTCGATCACCTTGTCGAGAATTTCGATCGCGGCCTGGACTCGGGCGGAAGGCCTCATGGCCTAGCGCGTCGGATAATTCGGCGCTTCGCGGGTGATCGAAACGTCGTGGACATGGCTTTCGGAAAGCCCCGCATTGGTGATGCGGATGAACTTGGAGCCGGCGAGGTCCTTCAGCGTGGCGGAACCGGTATAGCCCATCGCCGCCTTGATGCCGCCCACCAGTTGGTGGACCACGTCGCGCGCCGGGCCCTTGTAAGGCACCTGCCCCTCGATCCCTTCGGGAACCAGCTTCATCTGGTCCTTGATGTCCTGCTGGAAATAGCGGTCGGCAGAGCCGCGCGCCATCGCGCCCACGCTGCCCATGCCGCGATAGGCCTTGTAGGCGCGGCCCTGGTACAGGAAGGTTTCACCCGGAGCTTCCTCCGTACCTGCCAGCAGCGATCCGACCATGACGGTGGAGGCACCGGCCGCCAGCGCCTTTGCCGCATCGCCCGAGGTGCGCAGCCCGCCATCGGCGATGATCGGCACGTCGCCCGACGCAGCGGCGCTTTCCATGATCGCTGTCAGCTGCGGCACGCCGACACCGGCAACGATGCGCGTGGTGCAGATCGAGCCCGGGCCGATGCCCACCTTCACCGCATCCGCGCCCGCCCCGACCAGCGCCTTCGTCGCTTCGGCCGTGGCGACATTGCCCGCCACCACCTGCACCGAGTTGGACAGCTTCTTCACCCGCTCCACCGAACGGGCGACTTCCTTATTGTGGCCGTGCGCCGTGTCGATGATGATCACGTCGCATTCGGCATCGACCAGCGCCTCGGTCCGCTCGAAACCCTTGTCGCCTACCGTAGTCGCGGCGGCGACGCGCAGGCGGCCCCCGGCATCCTTGGTCGCATCGGGGTTGAGCACGGCCTTTTCGATATCCTTCACCGTGATCAGACCGACGCAGTGATAGTCATTGTCGACCACCAGCAGCTTCTCGATCCGGCGCTGGTGCAGGATCTTGCGCGCCTCCTCCTGGCTCACGCCGTCGCTGACGGTGGCGAGGTTGTCGCTCGTCATCAGCTCCTTGATCGGCTGCTGGGGATTGTCGGCAAAGCGCACGTCGCGATTGGTCAGGATGCCGACCAGCTTGCCGCCATTGTCGACGACGGGAATGCCGCTGATCCTGTTCTGCGTCATGATCGCCTGCGCCTCACCCAAAGTGGCGTCGGGGTGGATCGTGATCGGGTTCACCACCATGCCGCTTTCGAAGCGCTTGACCATGCGCACGGCGGCGCATTGTTCTTCGATGGTTAGGTTGCGGTGGAGCACGCCGATGCCGCCCATCTGCGCCATGACGATGGCCATCTCGGCCTCTGTCACCGTGTCCATGGCGGCCGAAAGGATCGGGATATTGAGCGAAATGCCGCGCGTCAGCTGCGTCTTCGTGTTCGCCTGCGAGGGCAGGATGTCGCTCTCCGCCGGCCTCAGCAGGACGTCGTCAAAAGTAAGGCCGGTCTCGATTTCCATGGGTGCCACCAAAGCTTGCGTGTTTCGATTCGTGGCGGCCCATGTAAACGCACTATGTGGCATTCGCTAGGGGGTGGTGGCGATCAGCCCCGAATAAGCGAAGACGGCGGGCAATGGCGCCTTCGCTACCCGTCGCATCAAGCGGGCAGCGGGACTTCGGCATTGCCGATCCCGTCCATGAGGTAGGCCCGCATGACCTTGTAGCCCAGCTGGGTCAGGCTGACCATTTTCACGCGCCGGTCACCTGGCATGTAGCGGCGTTCGACGAACCTCACCTTCTCGAGGATTTCGAGATAGCGAAGGCCCGTGGTCTGGGGAACGTCGGCTGCAAGACAGATGCTGCTGACGCTGACCTGCCGTCCAAAGGCCTGGGTGACGAACAGCTCCAGCAGCATGTCCCACGCCGGTTCTGCAAACAGGGCTTCGGGAAGGAAACGGCTTCTCCTGCGGCGCGCGCGATAGATCGCCGAAGCAATGCTCGCGAGGTCGATATCGGTCGGCTGCGATTGCTTGTTCGACTGCGGCAAATGCGAGATCCTGCGCTCGATTTGCTGCACCCGATCGACAAGGGACTGCAGCTGCGAAAATTCGCTCCCATGCGGGACCGGGATTTCTGCCATAAGCACTCGAATCCCCTCCGCACACCGAATGGGCGGAGGGCCAATCTGTTGTTTTAATTAGGTTTTTTGCGACGACGAAGATGTAGTAATTCTACCGAGATCGCGCAAGGAGATATGTTTCGAAATCGGACTAATACGTAGTTGCCACGGGGTTATGACAACAGTCCTGAGTCGCTCCCCAGGCAGCGGGAGCAGCTGCGTCAGCTAGTGACCGCCAATGCTGAGTTGTGCCGCCACCTGGCGTATATTGGGATCGCTCCAGTCCTTGGTGAGGTAGTGGCAGCGCCCCGAGACCACACGTTCGGCGGCCCAGCCGGTCAAGGGTATCTTCCGGCGACGAAGTTTCCGGAAAAATCGGGCAAGGCCAACCTCGCTGATCAGGTAGGAATTGTGAATCATCAGCCCTTCGTCGGAAATTTCCGGTTCGCGCAGTGGCTTTTCCGCAATGAGGACATAGTCCACATCTACCTCGTCATGCTCAACAAGCTGGTCGAAAGCGGACTTGTCGTACCGTCTCTGGAAGAAGGATCGTCCTTCCTCATCGCTGACCGACCTCCAATATGCGCTGCTCTTCGTCCACTCCTCACAATATTCCTTGAAGACAGGGAGCGTGAGAACGATTTTCCCGCCCGGACGAACGACCCGGACCATTTCCTCGACCGCAGTCCTGTCTCCTTCGTCCGGGATATGCTCGAGAACGGATACGGAAAAAACCTTGTCCAGGTAGTTGTCTGAATAGGGTATCCTCGAGCTCGCATCGATGGTGGTCAGCTCTGGATCTGCTGGAAACAGGTCCGAATATGTTTCGAAGTCGCTCAGGAAGTAATCTTCAAGGTCGCTGACGATCAAGGAAAGATCGTCCTGTTCCATCAGACGCAATGACAGGATCTTGGGGCTGGAAAGGTCGAGGATCCGCTCGCCTTCGCCTGGATCGAGCATCAGCTCCGTGATGGGAATTTCCATCACCCGCGCATAGTTCATCGGCATATCGAGCCACTCTTTATAGTGGGCCGTATCGCGCACTTCTCGCCGGAACAGGCTCTTCACCAGGAAGGAGGCGGCAGATCGCATGATTTGCCGCTCCTTGCGCCGAACTTCCTTCATTAAAGTCTTGGGATCATCAACCATACCCACCTCCTCTTACTTCGCCGTCCACCCCCCATCGACGCTCCAGTTCGCGCCGTTGATATTCTGCGCCTCGTCGCGGCAGAGGAAGAGGGCCATGGCGGCAACCTCCTCCACCTGCACGAATTTCTTGGTCGGCTGTCCGGCCAGCAGCACATCGTTGATGACCTCTTCGCGCGTCAGGCCGCGGGCCTTCATCGTGTCGGGGATCTGGTTTTCGACCAGCGGGGTCCAGACATAGCCGGGGCTTATGCAATTGGCGGTGATGTTGAACTCCGCAAGTTCCAGCGCCAGCGTCTTGGTCAACCCCGCCAGCCCGTGCTTGGCTGAGACATAGGCCGTCTTGAACGGGCTCGCCGCCTTGGAATGCGCCGAGGCGGTGTTGATGATGCGGCCCCAGCCCGCCTTTTTCATGTAAGGCACGCCAAGGCGCGCGGTGTGGAAGGCGCTGCCGAGATTGAGGGCGATGATCTTCTCCCACTTCTCGACCGGGAATTCCTCGACCGGGGAGACGAATTGCATCCCGGCATTGTTGACGATGATGTCTACATCGCCAGCCTCTTCCATCAGCTGCTCGCAACCCGCAGCGGTGGCGAGGTCGGCGCCGCTGAAGCCGGCGTCCAGCTCCTCCTGCAAGGCGGCGATTTCGTCCGGATCGCCAAAACCGCTGAGCACCAGTCCCGCACCTTCGGCCTTCAGCGCGCGGGCCATGGCGAGGCCGATGCCGGAGGTCGATCCGGTGACGAGGGCACGTTTTCCGGAAAGGAACATACTCGACTCCTTGCAATAATCTGGACTAGCTTTCCCACAAGGGTTGCAATCTGGTCCAGCCCTATTTCGCAACTGCACAATATTCCAAGGGCGAGGATCAATGCGTCTCAATCCATTCAATCCCAATTCGATCCGTGTCACGCGCGGCAGCAGCGGCGGACGCATGGGCGGTGCGCGTGGCATCGGCTGCGGCGGCATCGTTGTGGTGTTGATCGGCGCTCTGGTCTTCGGCGTCGACCCGGGTCAGATGATCGGCATGGTCGAAGGCGTGCAGCAAACCACCGGCAGCCAGCAGCAAGGGCAGGTCGCCAGCAATGAAAGCGCGATGGAGATCTGCGACGACAACCAGTATTCGATGGAGAGTTGCAACGCGCTGGGATCGCTCGACGAAACCTGGCGACCGCTCTTTGCAGAGGCCGGCATCCGCTTCGAACAGCCGACCCTGCGCTTCCTTGATGGCGGCACGGTCAGCACTGGCTGCGGCCAGGCGTCGAGCGCGATGGGCCCCTTCTATTGCCCGGCGGACGAGACGATCAATATCGACGTCGCCTTTTACGACCAGATGGCACGGCAGATGGGCGCGGGCGGCGATTTCGCGCGCTATTACGTGATGGCGCATGAATATGGTCACCATATCCAGCACCTGACCGGCCTCGCCGAGCAGGTACGCAGTGCGCAAAGCGCCAATCCGCGCAGCGCCAACCAGCTGCAGGTGCGCATGGAGTTACAGGCGGATTGCTATGCGGGCGTCTGGGCTGCCCGCAATCGCAATTTGATCGAGCCGGGCGACCTCGAGGAAGGCATGCAGGCGGCCAATGCGATCGGCGACGATACGCTGATGCGCAATGCTGGACGCCGCGTTAACCAGGAAAGTTTCACCCACGGTTCAAGTGCACAGCGTATGGAATGGCTCAGAAGAGGACTCCAGACCGGTGATGAAGACCAGTGCGACACATTTGCGGACCTGCGCAGCTAGGCTGACAATCGGGGCGGGCGTGGCGCTCGCCCCCCTTCCCGTACTGGCACAGGAGGACGTGACCGACACCACGCCCAGCGTGATGGACGTGGCGATGACGCCGCTCAGCGACCTCAACCTGGCGAAGGACCCGATCCCCCAAGTGCTGCTGACGGCGCGCGCCGCACCTTATGCCGGCGAGGGGCTCAACAGCTGCACCGCCATTCGCAGCGAAATCGGCAATCTCGACGCGGTGCTGGGCGACGATTTCGACACCGCCTCCCCCGATGAGCGCGAGTTCACGCCCACTGGCGTGGCACAGCGCGTGGTCGGCATGTTCATTCCCTTCCGCGGGATCATTCGCGAGATTTCGGGCGCCAACAGCCACGAATACCAGTTCCGCGAGGCGATCGCCGCCGGGCTGATGCGGCGCGCTTACCTGAAGGGCAAGGGGCAGGAGATGGGCTGTCCCTATCCTGCCAGCCCCGCCCCGCCCGAACTGGTCGCCCGGCTCAATGCCATGCGCGAAGGCGCGGCTGACGCTTCCGGGCAAGTGGTGACCACTGCCGATGACGGAACGCAATTCGTCTCGCGCCCGGTGGTACAGGGCTCACGCTAGCGGACATGCGAAAGGGCTGGCACGCCGGACGGGGGACTGTCCGCCGAAGTGCCAGCCCTCGCAGTCAGGGGATTGGGTCCTCGCGGGCGTTTACACAGTAAGGCCCGTCTCCTCCCCCGCTGCGTGCTCGCATTCGGCATCATTGCTGGAAGCACTGGTCATGGTCCCAACCGGCCATTGCAGACGGATCGTTGCCTTGCTGGCCTTGACCGTCGAAGGCAGCGCGGAGGAATGCACCCGCGCCTCGAAACGGATGGCGGGCGGAATTGGCGGCGTGGGCACAGGCGGCAGCTTCATCGCGTGCGACAGTTCCTGCTGCATCGCCTCAAGCTCTTCGATGGTGTCTTCCAGCTCCTCGAGGATCTCCTCCCGCTGTTCGTCGGAAAGCGAGCGGTCGGAGGCGATGGCAGCCCTCGCCTGCTGCAGGCCCATGGCCGCATGGCTGTAGGCTGCGCCCTGACAGATCACCATCACGCGGCGGCCACGGTCATCAATGGTTTCCTCGACAACCTGGCGCTGGCCTTCACCGCAATCGAATTCGATTTCCGGCACATCCCGACGGGCGAGGACCATCTCGCGGTGGGCTTCGGCCCTTGCACGCTGGCCTTCTGCGCGCGCCCGGCCTTCCGCAGCCTGCTGTGCGCGGCGTGCCTCGACCTGCGCCGTACGCGCGTCGGCAGAGCTGCGCCGCACTTTCACATGCACGTCGCGCATCGTCTCGCGGCTCTCCTCGATCGCAGCCATGGCCTCTTCAAACTCTTCCTCGTTCAGGCCCTCGAACTCATATTCGTCCACGCCGTCCGCCGTACGGAACACACGCCTGCGCACAGTGCGATGCTCGCCATCGGGATCGATCGTCTCGATGCTCGGCGGCGCGGGCGGCGCAGGGGCATCGAGAGGTGCCGGGGGAGCGGGCGGTGCCGGTGGTGCGGGCGCATCGAGGGCGGGCGGCGCCGGGGGAGCGGGCGGCAAATCCTCCTGGGCGTAGCTGATCGATGCGGTCACCGGCAGCGCAACCAGCGCCGTGGTAGCGATGGCGGCAATGCCCAGTTTCCTGCGGCGGGACGAGACGTCTGTCATGGTGAGGCTCCTCAAACGATGGATTATCGATTTCTCGCCCAGCACCGGACAGGCCATGGATACCGCCAGAGCGTGGTTGGGACCGGCGGCAAAGCCGGCGATCACCTCGCCATAGGCGGCCCTTTCGGACCTTGTGCGACCCGCGACGACGCGCGCATCGCATGCTGCTTCCTGGTCCCTCCGCATTGCTCGCCAGCCCCACCAGGCGAGAGGATTGAACCAGTGCAAGGCCAACAGCGGCTGCGCCGCGATATTGGCAACGAGATCGTAGCCGCGGTGATGCGCCAGCTCATGGGCAATGGCCATGTCGCGCGCGGCAATATCGTGATGTCCCATGAACTCCATCGGCAGCGCGACCACCTTGTCGCCAATGCCGAAGGCGAGCGGCGCGCTGACGGCGGGCGTTTCCACCAGCCGTATCTTGCCCGCTTCGCCGACGGGACGCGCATCTGCCAGCAGCTCGCACCGCATGCGAAAATAGTCGCGCGCGCGCCAGGCGAGGAAGAGTGCCGCCCCGCCCAGCCAGATCGGCAGCAGCACGTCGATCAGTTCGATGACCACCGGCGGAACCGGCGCGGCGGGCACCATGTCATTGGCCTGCGCACTGGCTTCGGAGAGCACGATCACCATCGGCTCCGCCACCAGCTCGGGCTCGGCGGGAGCGAGGCTGGCGGGCAGCACCAGCGGCGGCATCAGGAAGCGCGCCAGCGGCAGCGCCCACAGCGCATAGGCGACCTGCGGGCCGAAATGGCGCGACACCGGGCGGCGCAGAAGCAGCACCAGCGCAATCAGCAGGCCGGTGTAGAGCAGCGTATCGGTGAGCCACTGGGTCATTTCTTCAACTCCCGCAGCAGGCGCTCGATCTCGGCAATGTCCTCGTCAGTGAGGGCCTCGTTCTCGGCAAGATGGGCGAAGAGCGGCGCGGCGCGGCCGCCGAACAGACGATCGACCATGCGCTTCGATTCGGTGCCGACATAGGCGCGGCGTTCGATCAGGGGGGAATAGAGGAAGCGGCGGCCATCGGGCTGGGTTGCCAGCGCGCCCTTCTGTACCAGCCGCGCCAGCAGGGTCTTGACCGTAGGCATGGACCAGTCACGCGTCGCGCAGACACGCTCGCACACTTCGGCGGCGGTTTGCGGAGAGCGTTTCCACAGCACTTCCATCACCGCATATTCGGCATCGCTGATGCGTTCCGCACCACTTTCGCCCGAAGGCGCTGAATCGGACGTCCCACCTCTCGCAGTCATGCTGTCCTCCCTAACCGACTACGTCTGCAAGCGATATGACTACATCTGTAGTCTGAACGCATTGTGAATGCAAATTCTCACGCAGATGATGTAACCAGGATGAATGGCCCGGCGAAGACAGCACCGACAGTGACTAGCGGCGACCGCCTCGACCTGCTGATGGCAGCGGCGCGCGCGGGCGATGCGGCAGCCTACCGGGATTTCCTGGGGGAGGCCTCGCAACGCCTGCGGGCCACGCTTGCGCGCAAGATCGGGGCCGATGCCGAATTGGAGGATCTGGTGCAGGAAGCCCTGATCGCATGCCATGAGAAGCGCCATACGCTCGACCCGGGTCGGCCCGTTGCGCCGTGGCTGAACGCGATCGCGCGCTACAAGCTGATCGATCACTGGCGCAAGCGCGGCCGCAGCCCGATTGTGCTGGCAGAGGCCGATGGAGAGATTGCCGCCGATGAATTCGCCGGGCTCGACATCACGGCCCTGCTCGGCCGGCTGCCCCACGCGCAGGCAGAGGCGATCCGGCTGACCCATATCGAAGGGCTGACCAATGCCGAGGCGAGCGAACGCGTCGGCATTGGCCTGTCCGCCATGAAACTGCGCGTGCATCGCGGCATGCTGCGCCTGAAGGAAATCGTCGACGGATAGAAATTAATGGGACGCACCGAAGACCTGATCACCCGCCTCGCCAGCGAGGGAGCCGCGAGACAAGGCACGGCCACGCCGCATTTCGCCTTGCCGCTTCTGCTGGCCACCATCCTCTGCATCGGCGCAACCGCGCTGGTGCTGGAGGATGCCTTCCCGACCTATCACCTGCGTGGCTGGATGCCGATGGTGGTGAAATGGGGATTTTCCGTCTCGCTGCTGCTGCTTGCGGCCCTTGCACTGCATGTGTTGGGACGCCCCGGCCGGCCTTCGGGCTGGGCGGTCGCGAGCCTCCTGCTGCCCTTCGCTTATGCCGCCTTCTTCGTGCTGCCGGCCTTGCTGTTCGGCGATCTCCCCTTTCCCGGCGAGCAATGGGAGCGTTGCCTGATTGCCATGGGGATCATGAGCCCGATCGGTTTCGGCTCTGCGGTGATGGCTACGCGATGGCTCGCCCCCACCGACACAAGCCGCGCCGGCCTTGCAGCAGGGTTCTTCGGCGGGGCGATGGCGATGACGGCCTATGCGCCCTTCTGCCCCGGCGAAGGCGGACTGTATTTCGTCAGCTTCTACCTGGTGCCGATCCTCACCATGGCGGGCATTGGCTGGCTGCTGGGACCGCGACTGCTGCGCTGGTAGAAGCGCGCGCCCTGCGCTAAGCCGCGCGGCGATGGGCAAGAAATTCAACTACAGCGTCAGGCGGCTTTCCGACTGCCAGAACATCGCCGATTTCCGCGAGCTGGCCCGCCGCCGCCTGCCCTTCCCCGTATTCCATTACATCGATGGCGCGGCGGATGACGAGGTGACCAAGGACCGCAACACTGCCGCATTCGACGATGTGGACCTGGTGCCCCATGTCCTTGCCGGGGTGGAGGACATCGACACCTCGATCACCGTGATGGGCCGCAAGAGCGCGCTGCCGCTGATGCTGTCCCCCACCGCGCTACAGCGCCTGTTCCACTGGCAGGGCGAACGCGCCGTCGCCGCCGTGGCGGAGAAGTTCGGCCTGTGGTTCGGCATCTCCAGCCTCGCCAGCGTGAGTATCGAGGAGATCGGGGAGCGTTTCTCCGGCCCCAAGATGCTCCAGTATTACTACCACAAGGACAGGGGGCTGAACGCCGCTTTGCTGGAGAAGGCGAGGCTCGCGAAATTCGATGCGGTGACACTGACGGTGGACACGATCGTTTCCGGCAATCGTGAGCGGTGCAAGCGCACCGGCTTCACCACCCCGCCCAAGATCACGCCGGCCAGCTTCCTCTCCTACGCTACCAAGCCACGCTGGGCGCTGGACTACATGTTCCGCGAGAAGTTCGAGCTGCCCAACCTTTCCAGCCATGTGGACGCGGGCAGCAATTTCGCCTTGTCGGTGCAGGACTATTTCAACTCCATGCTCGACCAGTCGATGGGCTGGAAGGATGCGGAAAAGCTGCGAGCCGACTGGGGCGGCACATTCTGCCTCAAGGGCATCATGTCGGTGGAGGATGCCAGGCGCGCGGCGGATATGGGCTGCGACGCGATCATGGTCTCGAACCATGGGGGCCGGCAGCTGGACGGGTCGCGCAGCCCGTTCGACCAACTCGACGCCATCGTGCAGGCGGTGAGCGGCCGCTGCGAAGTAATCCTCGATGGCGGAGTGCGGCGCGGGTCCCATGTTCTAAAGGCGCTGGCCACCGGGGCCACGGCAGTCAGCGGCGGCAGGCTCTACCTCTATGCCCTCGCCGCGGCGGGAGAGGCCGGTGTAGAACGCGCGGTCTCGCTGCTCGAGGCGGAGATCGTGCGCGGGATGAAGCTGATGGGGGTGACAAGGATAGACCAGCTCACCCCTGACCGGCTCGTGCGGCGGCAGGGACCCAATTGATGCGATCCCTTCCACTTGCCGCGATTGGTGCATTGGCCTCCATCGCCACATATTCACCCGCGCGGGCACAGGTTTCGGACGAGTTGTACGATTACCTGGTGCAGGACGTTTGCGTAAACTCCGCAGGCGATGCCGTGCAGGGCGATCCTGCAAGCTGCCCCGACCGCCGTAACATCCGCCTTGCCGAAGCCTCGCCCTATCTGCTGACCGATTACGACACGCAGCACAGCAAGAGCTATTCGGCATGGGCCTCGATCCCCGTACGGGGCGAAGACGGCAATATCCGGGTCCTCGTCACGAAGAACAATGCAGGCGATTTCGGCCCGCATTCGCGGTTTTCCTTCACCGAGAACGATGGCTTCGACCTGATCGACATTTCCTATTCGCCCTATGCCTCGATCATTCGCACATGGGACGGCGGGTGCTTCGACCAGGCCTTCGCCCCATCATCGCAAGCGCGGACAGGAAGGCAAGCCAGAGAGCCCCGGACAAGAGCGGGAGGATGGGTGCTGTTCCCGCTGGCGACACCACCCTCAGCCTGGCCGGAAACCAGCTCGGCAAGGATTGTCACCGCCAAGATCCAGCTGGTGCGGCGGGAAAATTGCCGAACCGGATCGAGCCGCGGCCGGACCTACTGGAATGCCCCGGCCGACTACGAGTTTGAGACAGGCAAGATATTGCACGCCATCCGCTCGGACCATTTTGCATCGGCCAACCTCTCGTCATCGAACAACGCGCTCGAAAGGTTCTATTTCACGCGCGAATACGGGATGACGCGGTGGGAGGCGTGGATCCCGCGAAGCCGCTGCTATTCCGAAGCTGAGAAGAAGGGTCCCGGTGAGCTGCGGTCGAATTGCGAGCCGGACTTGCGCCTTCCCGTTCCCTATACGGGGCCGGACGAAGGCGCTCCCGAGATCGACCTGCGCGCGCGTTGCGCGGTGCTGGACGCTACCGCCACGGACCATCCGGATATCGACCGATGGGGCGGCCAGGATTGGGTTCGCGTCGATTGCCGGGACCAGACGCGTTATGTCCCACTTGCGTTGCCCCAGGTGATGACCGACCCGGCCATGGCCCAGGGCAACGAAGTGGATGACATTGCCTTTTGAGACTTCAGGGCCTCCTGAAACGTCAGGCCAAAGCCTCTTCGTCTCCCGTGCTCCGGCCGACGCTCGACCAGTCCACCGACCGTGTCGCATACATGATCCCTGCAAGCGCTGCGAAGAGCAGCACGGAGCCGATCACCAGCGAGTAGGTCTCGAGGTTGAGCAGCACGTAAAGCAGCGCATAGAGGCCAGACAGCATCGCGCCGATAAAGCTCGCGCGCTTCCACGTGCCCAGCACCGCCGCGCTATAGGCGGTCAGCAGGCCGATGATCGCACCCGCCGCGATGACATAGGCGAGCGCGAAGCCGACCACTTCCGCAAAGGCGAGCAGCATCACGAAGAACAGCACCAGCCCAGCGCCGGTCAGCAAATACTCCGCCGAAGCCACGCGCGCCCCGCCGACAATGTCGAACATCAGGAAGGTGGCGAAGGTGAAGCCGATGAACAGGAAGCCGTATTTCACCGCCCGATCCACCTGGCTGTAGAGGTCGACCGGATCGACCAGCCCGATCGTGGCGAGCTGCCCGCCCGCATCGTCCTGAAGCGACACCAGCGACCTGTCCAAGGCGAGGTTGGTGATGCCGGCATAGGTTGCGGAGAAGCCATCCGCGCCGATCTCCCGGCTGTCGGGCAGGAAGCCGGTGAAGCTGGGATGCTGCCAGCTGGAAGAGACGCTCCATTCGGTCTCGTTCCCGCGCGGCACCAGCGCCAGCGAATGGCTGCCGCGCAGGCCATATTCCCAGCTGACCGCCAGCGGCGCACGGCCGTCCCAATCGACCGCAGCGGAAAAGCCACGTCCCCCCGTTGCCACCGGGCCGTTGCCGGGCAGCAGGGCGAGCTCCTCGCCGCCCGCGCGCACCTCGGCATTATCGGTCAGGCCGCGCGGATCGGATACGCCGAAGCGCAATTCGGCCTGGTTGAGCAGCAGGCTGCTCAGGCGCACGTCCAAACGGTTCAGATCGTCGGGCAAGGCAGAGCGCGCCGTGCCCTGCATCCGGCTCGCAAAGACCACGCTTTCATAGATCGCATAGCCCTTGCGGTCGGGATCGATCGTGGTCGCCACGCTCTGCGTCGTGGGCGAGACGAACAGCTCGCGCCGCTGCGGGGTCGTGGTGACAAGGTTGGTGCCGTTCACCGACTCGGTAGTGGTGACCTCCGCGATCCAGGGGATCACCAGTACCGGGCCGGTCACGGTCTGCTCGCCGCCCCAACCGGCGGTGATACTGGCTTGCGCAGTCTCCGACTGGCTCTGCCGGTCATAGACCAACGCATAGACCAGCAGCAGCGGGACGATCAGCACCATCGCCACCGCACCCACCAGCAGCAGTTTCACACCCGGACTTCTCTCTCGATTCATCGCTCATCTCCCTCGATAAGTTGCGATGAACCGTTCTTTGTGAGCGACGAACTGAATGTTGAGTGAACTCGCGTGCGCGCGCGTAAGGGCGGTTTGCGCGGGGCGAAAACCGCGCCATGATCGCGCCCATGATGCTGAAACGATTCGCCCTCGCCGCCCCGTTGTTCTTCGCCCTGCCCCTCGCCGCGCAGGAGGTTGTGGAGGAGCCGGAGCACGCGCCCGAATGGGAAACCACGCTGGTGGTGATCGAGACCAGCATGGGCGATATCACCGTGGCGCTGGAGACCGAACGCGCGCCTGTCACTGCCGCCAATTTCCTGCGCTATGCGGACGAGGATCGCTTCGACGGCACCGTCTTCTACCGCGCCATGCCGCTCGCCTGGGGGGAGCAGCCCAACGGCCTGATCCAGGGCGGCACGCAGAACCATCCCGACCGCATCCTCGACCCCATCGCGCATGAACCGACGAGCGAGACGGGAGTGCTGCACGAACGCGGTACACTGTCCATGGCCCGCTTCGATCCAGGCACGGCGACGGGCGATTTCTCGATCATGCTGCAAAAGCAGATCGGCATGGACGCCGACCTCGACAATGAGGACCCGCAATTCCACGACGGCTTCGCCGCCTTCGGCCATGTGGTCGAGGGCATGGAGGTGGTCGAGGCGATCCACGCCGCCCCCACCCCCCGGAGGCCGGCGAAGGCTGGATGAAAGGCCAGATGCTGGCCGATCCGGTGGAGATTATCGACGTGCGGCGGGTGGCGGCCGATTAGCCCACGCTGATCGTCTTCCTGGCGTCCTTCGTCGCCTTGGGAAGCGTCAGTATCAGGATGCCGTCCTCATACTTGGCCGAAGCATCGTCGATCGACACTTCCGCCGGCAGGGAAATGCTCCGCTGGACGCTGCCGTAATAGCGTTCCGAGTGGATCACCCGGTCGTTTTGCTCGTCGGCATCGTATTGTGACACCTCGGCGCTGATGGTCAGGACGTTGTTGTCGACCGACACGTCGATGTCCTCCTTCTTCACACCGCGCATTTCCGCCTGGACGATCAGCTTGTCGCCGTTTTCCTTGACGTCGATCTTGATCTTGCCGGGATGCGGCAGCGGGTCACCATGCAGCGGCGCAATCGAATAGCCGAGAGGAAAATCGGCAAACAGCTCATCGAACAGGCTGCGGCGTGCGGGGGGGGGGGCTTGGCCATCGGAACCCTCCATTCTCCTTGATTGCAGAAGAGAGGAAAAAACCGCGGCTCGGGCTTGCCGTCATTGCTCTGGCGCAATTGCGTGGCGCAGAACCGAAAAGGCCGAAGCATTGCGCCCCGGCCCCTCCGACTTGGCGACACCGAACTGCGCGGTCAGTGAACCCGCTTCTTCGGCGTGAGATCTTCGATATCGCTAGTCGGCCCGCTCATGTTAGCCTTTATCTGATGCTGGGGCTGCACTCGGCAGGTGATTGCCATCCATTGCATGACGCGCCTGACGATCGGCTCGTTCTAGGTCCTCGACAAGCTCCCCGGTGAGCGCCCGTTTCAACATGCGGAAATCCGCAAACAGGCCCCACAGTGGTTTTCTAGCGAAGGGACGATTGCCCTCGACCACGAAGTGCCCGAACAGTGCGAGGCCATAGCCCGCCAATCCGATCCCAAGAGCAAGAACCAAGTGGCCGGACAGGGCCAGCGCAATCGCTCCACCCAACCCGACGACAGTTCCCACATAGTGGCAAAGGCGCGTTCCGCGTTTCCGGTGTTGCTGCAGATAGGCAATCCAGAACGCGTCAAAGGTCATAGTTCTACCCTCAATACACCCGCTTCTTCGGCTTGATATATTCGATATCGTCGGTGAGCGTATATTCGTGCACTGGGCGGTAATCGATCTTCACCGCGCCGCCATTGCCGCCCCAGCCGTCGAACCAGGCGGCGGTGTGCTTCATCCAGTTGGCATCGTCGCGATCGGGGAAGTCCTCATGCGCATGCGCGCCGCGGCTTTCCTTGCGGTTTTCGGCCGAGTTCATCGTCACAACGGCCTGCGCCATGAGGTTGTCGAGCTCGAGCGTTTCGATGAGATCGGAGTTCCAGATCAGCGAACGGTCGGTGACGTGGATGTCCTGCATCCGCTTGTTGGTTTCGGCGAGCAGCTTCACGCCTTCGGTCATCAGCTCGCTGTCGCGGAACACGGCGGCGTGCTTCTGCATGGTCTGCTGCATTTCCTTGCGCACCGAAGCGGTGGGCGAACCGCCCTTGGCGTTGCGGAAATGGTCGAGGCGCGTCAGCGCCATTTCGGCGCTGTCGCCCGGCAACTCGTCATGCGCGGCGTTGGGCGTGATGATTTCCTTCAGGCGGTGCCCGGTCGCGCGGCCGAACACCACGAGGTCGATCAGCGAGTTGGAGCCGAGGCGGTTGGCGCCATGGACCGAGACGCAGGCCGCCTCGCCCACGGCGAACAGGCCGGGGACCACATGGTCCGGATTGCCGTCCGGCCCAAGGGTCACGACTTCGCCGTGATAGTTACAGGGAATGCCGCCCATGTTGTAATGCACCGTCGGCGTCACCGGCAAAGGCTGGCGGGTAAGATCGACGCCCGCGAAGATCTTGCCGCTCTCGGTAATGCCGGGCAGGCGCTGGGCCAGCGTCTCGGCCGGGATATGGTCGAGATGCAGGTAGATATGGTCCTTGTCCGGACCCACGCCGCGCCCTTCGCGCATTTCCAGCGCCATCGAGCGGGAGACGACGTCGCGCGATGCAAGGTCCTTCGCCGAAGGCGCGTAACGCTCCATGAAGCGTTCGCCTTCGGAATTGGTGAGGTATCCGCCCTCGCCGCGCGCACCCTCGGTAATGAGCACGCCCGCGCCGTAAATGCCGGTGGGGTGGAACTGCACGAACTCCATGTCCTGCAGCGGGAGCCCGGCGCGCAGCACCATGCCGCCGCCGTCGCCGGTGCAGGTATGCGCGGAGGTGGCGGTGAAATAGCAGCGGCCGTAGCCGCCCGTCGCCAGCACCACGGCATGCGCGCGGAAGCGGTGGATCGAACCGTCATCCATGCACATGGCGATCACGCCGACGCACTTCTTGCCGTCGGGCGTGTCCTTCATGATCAGGTCGATGGCGAAATATTCGATGTAGAAATCGGCCGAGTACTTGAGGCTCTGCTGGTAGAGCGCATGGAGCATCGCATGCCCCGTACGGTCGGCAGCGGCGCAGGTGCGCTGCACCGGCGGGCCCTCGCCCATATTCTGCATGTGGCCGCCGAAGGGACGCTGGTAGATCGTCCCGTCCTCGTTACGGCTGAAGGGCACGCCGGCATGCTCCAGCTCGTAAACGGCGGCGGGAGCCTCGCGCGCGAGATATTCGATCGCGTCCTGGTCGCCCAGCCAGTCCGCACCCTTGACGGTGTCGTACATGTGCCAGGACCAGTGGTCGGGCGAATTGTTGCCCAGCGAGGCGGCGATGCCGCCCTGCGCCGCGACGGTGTGCGAACGCGTGGGGAAGACCTTGGAGATATTCGCCGTCTTCAGCCCTGCTTCCGCCGCGCCCATGGTGGCGCGCAGGCCCGATCCGCCCGCACCCACGACGACCACGTCATAGGTATGGTCGATGATCTTGTAGGCAGGCTGGGAAGAATTCTGGTCAGCCATCAAGCGGCTCCTCCAAGGGCGAGGCGAACGATTGCGAAGAGGCCGAAAGCGGCGCCGGCAAAGGTGAAGAGGTTGAGCGCAGTCATCGCGGCAAACTTGTTGCCGGCGGTGTGGACGTAATCCTCGACCAGCACCTGCAGCCCCAGCCGCGCGTGCCAGAAGCTGCTGATCACGAACAGCGCCACGGCGGTCGCCTGCACGGGGCTGGCGATCCATTCCGACATCGTCTCGTAGTCCATGTCGGGCATGGCGATGAAGGAGACCGCGATGAAGATGCCCAGCAGCAAATTGCCGACCGCGGTGAAGCGCTGCAGCAGCCAGTGATGCGTGCCTTCCTTCGCCGCGCCCAGGCCGCGTACGCGGCCGATGGAAGTTCCGTTACCCATGGTCCGTTCCTTCCTTAAAGCGCGATCATCGCGGCCCAGAAGGCCACGGTGAGGATCAGCGCGCAGGCGATCGATCCGACCGACCAGTTGCGATTGCTGTTGAGCTCGAAGCCCGCACCCATGTCGAGCACGAAGTGCCTGAGGCCCGAGCAAAGGTGGTTGAAGAAGGCCCAGGACAGGCCGAACATCACGATAAGGCCGTACCAGCTCATCGCATGGCCCTGGAAGGCGGCGTAAGCCTCCGGACCGCTCGCCAGCGAGCCCAGCCACCACAACATGACCGGCAGGCCGACCAGCGCCATCCCGTCCCCCGTCACGCGGTGGAGGATCGAAACCAGCATGTGCGGGCCCCATTTCCAGATTTGCAGATGCGGCGATAGGGGTCTGTCGGCCATCGTTGAGTCCCTGTAATTTGCGCGATTGGGCTTCACTTAGCGATTGTGCCGGGTGTGGCAAGCGGACCATGGTCTGTAATCGCATCCGTACACAGTCTGTCCCCTGCCCTTTTCGCGGGCGCGCGGCGCGGCTAAGAGCATGGGCGATGGCAAGAATTCTCGTAACAGGGTCCAGCAGGGGTATCGGTGCCGCGATCGCCGCGCAATTGCGCGAGCGCGGCTGCAACGTGGTGGGCCACGCAACGTCCGAGGTGGACGAACACACGATAGCTGCCGATTTCGCCCAGCCGGTCGCCCCGCAAATGCTGTGGCAGGAGGCGATGAAGCGGCTCGGCGGGGGGATAGACGTGCTGGTGAACAATGCCGGCGTGTTCGAGCGTAACTCGATAGATGGCTCCGATATCGAATGGCTGGACGGGTGGGAGGATACGATGCGCATCAACCTCACTGCCTCCGCCCAGCTATCGCGTTTCGCCATCCGCTATTGGCGTGCTGCAGGGCGCAAGGGGCGGATCGTCCACATCGCCAGCCGCGCCGGGCATCGCGGCGATTCGCCTGCGCATTGGCACTATGCGGCGGCCAAGGGCGGGATGCTGGCGCTGCACAAGACCATCGCGCGCGGCTATGCCTCGCAAGGGATCACCAGCTTCGCCGTCGCGCCGGGCTATACCGACACCTCGATGGCAGGCGATTATCTGGAAAGCCGCGGGGGCGAAGGCATCCTTGCCGATATCCCGCTGGGCCGCGTCGCCACGCCGGACGAGATCGCCCAGATCGCCACCTATTGCGCGCTCTATGCTCCTGAGAGCATGACCGGCGCGGTGCTGGACGCCAATGGAGCGAGCTATGTCCGCTAAGACCTTCGCCACCGCCGCGCTGCTCGCCTTGACCGGCTGTGCCACCACCGTGCCTGAAGAGTCGCGCATCACCACCGGCCAGCAATGGGCCGACCAATGCGAGGACTGGGACGAGTGGGACAAGCCGGGTCCGGCATTCCTTGTCCATGGCAGCACCTATTACGTCGGCACTTGCGGGATCGCCACGATCCTTATTGCCGGGGAAAGCAGCCACGTCCTGTTCGACAGCGGTACCGAGGAGGGCGCGCGCGTAACCCTGTCCAATATCCGCAGTCTCGGCTTCGATCCGGCGGATATCGACCGGCTGTTCACCAGCCACGAACATTACGACCATGTCGGCGGAATGGCCCTGCTGCAGGAAGGAACGGGCGCGACCGTCTATACCAGCCCGGGGGCGGCCGAAGTCCTGCGTTCAGGGAACAGCAGCCGGTCGGACCCCCAGGCCAGCATCCATCCCCCGATGACGCCGGTGGCCGATGTGCGCGTCATGGCACTGGATCAGCCGGTCCGGTTGCAATCGCCGGGCGTGGTCATTTCGGCCACCCTCACACCGGGCCACACACCCGGCGCCATGACCTGGCAGTGGGAAAGCTGCGACGAGGCGGGCGAATGCCTCTCCATCGTCTATGCCGACAGCCTCAGCCCCGTTAGCGCGGACGGCTACCGTTTTTCCGACCATCCCCAGTACCTGACCTCATATCGCGCGGGGCTGAATCTCCTCACCCGGCTCGATTGCGATATCCTCCTCACCCCGCACCCTTCGGCGAGCGGGATGCGTGACAAGCTGCTGGCAGGCGATCTGACCTCCGGCATGAATTGCGCGGACTATGCCGCCAGCATCACCGAGCGGCTCGACGCGCGCATCGCCGAGGAGGCGCAAGGAAACCCATGAGCTGGAAACTCTCCGCCACCGCCAGCAAGGAAGCAGTCGAGGCCGCGCTGGAAAAGCGCGACACGATCGAGGGCTGGGACGAGAATATCGTCCTCACCGGTTTCGAGGTCGATCCCGAAGAGCCCGACACATGGCGGCTCGACGCCTATCTCGAAGCCAAGCCCAGCGCTGCCGACCGCAAGGCGGTGAAGGCGCTGTTCGATGGCGAGGCGCCGCCAATCGTGGCCGAGAAGCTGCCCGATACGGACTGGGTCGCCGAAAGCCAGAAAGGCATTGACCCGATCCGCGCCGGCAGATTCTACGTCCACACGCCCGACCATCCGGCGAGCGAGGAACCGGACGTCAACAGCTTCTGCATCCCCGCCGCGCAAGCCTTCGGCACCGGCCAGCATGAGACGACCGCGGGCTGCCTCGCCATGCTCGATGCGATGAAGCGGCGGGGCGTCGTGGTGCGCAACCTCGCCGATATCGGCACCGGCACCGGCCTGCTCGCCTTTGCCGCGATGAAGCTGTGGCCGCTCGCCGATGCGACCGCGAGCGATATCGATCCGGTGTGCCTGCCCGCCGTGCTCGACAATGCGGCGCTCAACGCCATGTCGCTGGGCACCGATGCGGGCGAGCTGGCGATGGTGATCGCGGACGGGATGGAGGATGAGTTCCTTGTCGAGCGCGGGCCGTACGACCTGCTCATCGCCAATATCCTGGCAGGGCCGCTGATCTCCATGGCGGGCGAATTCGCACAGGCCGTGGCGCCACGCGGGCATATATTGCTCGCCGGGTTGCTGACCACACAGGAGCCGGGCGTGCGCCGCGCCTATATGCGGGCGGGCTTCCGGCTGCAGGCGCGCATCGTGAATGGTGACTGGTCCATCCTGTGGCTGCGGCACCGCTTCCTCGGCTGAAATCCGCCCTGCGTGTGGGGAGGCGAGCACTGCTGGGCGCCGCCCTCCTGCTCCTCGCCATCATTGTGGTCTACCCGCTCACGGGCTGGCTCGGCAGTGCGATCCCCCGCAACGATCCGACGCCGGTTATCGCGGAGGGCGTGACCATCATGGTCGAAACCAACGGCACGCATACGGGCGTCATCATGCCGATCGTCACGTCGGAGAAGGACTGGCGCGAGACCTTTCCCAGCGCCGGGCAGCCGACCGGGCGCGGGATGCCAACGCATGTGGCGGTGGGTTGGGGCGAGCGCGAGGTCTTCCTCAACGTCCCCACATGGGGCGACCTGAAACCCGGCACCGCCTTGCGGATCGCGGTCTTTGGCGGCGAGCCAATCATGCGCGTGAGCCATTACGTCCGCCCCGCACCGGGGCTGGATCACCGCCCTGTCACCATCAGCCGCGAGGCCTATCTCACCATGGTCCTCGCGATCGAGGACAGCCTGCCGCCCGCCGATGGCCCACGCACCATCCTTCGCGGTACCAGTCCGGCCGATGCCTATTACGATGCAAACGGCACCTATACGCTGGCCTACACCTGCAACAGCTGGGTGGGCGACATACTGGCCGAGGCCGATATCCAGATGGGGCTGTGGACGCCCTTTTCCGGGGGAGTGATGAAATGGATCGAACCGCCCGCCGTACCCTGAGTGCACTCGTGGCCGCATTGGCCTGCCTGCTGGCGGCGCCTCTTGCAGCGCAGGTGAGCAATGAGGATGTGCATGCCGCCGAGCGCGCCCGCTACGGTTACGGAGCCTTGCGGCAAGGCGCGAACGGCAACGATCCCGATGCGCCCAATGCGGCAAACACCAGCGAGGCGCGGGTCGTGCCCTACACGCTCCCTCCCCTGTTCGAGACGGCGCAGCAGCAGACTCCCGAAGGCTGGCCCGTACGCCGGGCGGAGCTGGCAGCGATGGTCGCGGATGTCTGGGTCGGCCGCATCCCGGCGGTCGTGGAGAGTTTCCGCATCGAATGGGACAAGCTGCCGGTCGAGGTCCCTCCCGGCGACTATGTGCAGGAACACTGGACCGGCTGCATCATCGCTCCCGACGGACGCAGCGGCCCTGTCGTTGATGCGCTGGTGAGCTTCCCCCGTAAGGCGCGCGAAGCCCCCGCCGTCATCAGCTACACCTATGTCTGGCCCGGCGGATCGCCGCCCAATTTCGGCGGCACGCCCCCGCCCGATCCGGTCGCGCAAGCCATCGCGCGCGGATGGGTGCATGTCGAATACCACCCGCAATTGCTGCAGGCGGATAATGCGGTCGAGATGGAGGCGGGCGTGATTGGCCTCGCCCGCTGGCCGCGCATGGAGCATGACTGGGGTGCATTGCGCGCATGGGGCTGGGGCGCGAGCAAATTGCGTGAGGAACTGGCGGCCGATCCGCGCGTCTCCGCAAACCGCATCACCCTCACCGGCCATTCGCGCTTCGGCAAGGGCGTGCTGGTCGCCGCCGCCTACGACCATGCCTTCCACGACGCGCATGTCTCCAGCTCGGGCGCGGGCGGCTCGAAGATCATGCGCCGCGATTTCGGGGAAAGGTGGGAGAACCTCACCTCCAGCGGCCTCTTCCACTGGTTTACCCCCGCCGCCATGCGCTTTGCCGCCGACCCGCTGACCATCGCGGACCTGCCAGTGGACGCGCACAGTCTGATCGCCCTGCGCGCGCCGCGACCTCTCTTCATCACCAGCGGCCTTGCCGAGAAAGGCGACAGCTGGGTCGATCCGCGCGGCATGTGGGTGGGCATGATGGCGGCGCAGCCCGCTTGGGAGCTGTTCGGCGCCGCCACCCCGCCCTTTGCCATGCCCGTGCCACTCAGCACCGAGCAGGCCATCTACCCGCTCGCCTGGTACCAGCATGGCGAAGGGCATGTGCCCTGGCCCGCTTACGAGGCATTCTACGACCACGCCGAGCGCTTCTTCACGGACTAGCTCCGCGTAGAAGCGCCCGGCGCAATCCTGCCAGCGATCAGAAGGCGATACCCGCCCTCACCCAGACGCCGCGCCCGGTGCCCGGCAGCCGCTCACCCACCGGCACGTCGGATGCGCCCACGCGGTTCACGCCCGCGAGGTGGGGCTGGTAATAGGCGTCGAACAGATTCTCCACCCCGGTATCGAGCGTGATCCGGTCGGTGGCCGCGAAGCTGGCGAAAAGGCCGACGACGGCATAGCCATCGCTCGGCGTCTCGCCATTGGTGGCGGAGACCTTGGCCTGCTTGGCCACCGCCGTCATTTCCGCCCCGGCCGACCAGCGATCATCCCGCCAGATCGCCGCCAGCCGCAGTGAGGCAGGCGGGATGCGGTAGAGATTGTCCGAGATGTCGCGCCGCTTGCCGCGCACATAGCTGGCGGTGCCTTCGAGCAGCAGGTGCTCGCCCAGCTCGGCCGAGGCGTCGAAATCGATCCCGTAGAGCTCGGCATCGACATTGCGGAACATCAGCGGCGTGGCATCGCCATTCATGTTCGCGACCATTTCCACCGGGCTGTCGATCACGCCCACCGTGGCATCGAAAGGCGTGCCCTGGATGAAGTGGTCGACGCGGCGATAGAAGATGGTCGGACGGAAAGTGATCGCCCCTGCGTCGACGTCAACGCCCGCCTCGGCGATCCAGGCGACTTCGGGATCGAGCGCAGAATTGCCGACATAGATATTGCCGTCGGCAAGGCCATAGCTCGCCTCGGTCGGCAGCCAGGCGAAACGTTCCAGAGTGCTGGGAACGCGCGTCTTGCGCGCCAAGGTGAAGCGCGGGGTCACGACGTCGCCCGGCAGCCACAGGCGCAGTACGGCATCCAGCGTGGTGTCGTCCGCCTCCCGCACGGTGGCGGCGAAGGCATTGGCGAGGCCGACCGGGCCCATCGGCACTGCGCTGCCGAGCGTGGGGATACCGGAGCTCTGCTCGGTCCGGTCGATCCGCGCGCCCAGCTCCATTTCAACCGCGCCGAGGCCCTCGCGCAGCTGCACGAAGGCGCCATAACGATCCGACTGCAGATCCGCCTGCGCATCGAGGAAGAAGTCCGCATTGAACGGATTGGTGATCCGCACCGCCTTCTCAACCGTCTCCAGATCGACGCCCAGCGTCACATTGCGCGCGGCCGAGCCGAGACGCAGGCTCGCCTCGCCCGTCCACGTATCTGCCTCGGCAAAGGTCGCACGCGTGCGCATCGCTTCCGGGGTGGGACCGCGCAGACTGTAATTGTCCATCAGGTGCTCGACCGCGACATGACCGATGCGCAGCTCCAGCCCAACGTCCTCGGCAATCTCGCCACGATAGCCGCCCTGCAGGAAGTCTGTATCGAAATACTGGATATCCATCGCGAAGGCCGGATTGCCCGAGGGGTCGGTCTCGCTGCGGCGATATTCGGCAAAGAGCTCGCCCTCGCCCAGCTTCACCCCGGCATTGAAGCCGTAGAGATTGCGTTCGAAGGACGTGCTGCCTGCCGTGCCTCCGTCGAACTCGTAATCGTCGCCTTCCTCACGGCTAGCAATGGCGGCGATGCGCCAGCTGTCGGTCGCAACACCCACAGTGCCACCGACCGCATAGCTGTCATCCACGCTGCGATATTGCCCAGCGAGGCGGCCGTGCACTTCAGGCGCGCTGCCGCTGGCAAAGGGCACCTGCAGCAATTGCGCATCGACCGCGCCAGCAAGGCTCGGCCCTTCGGAGACCGGCGCCACGCCGCGCGCGATGGCGATGCTCTCGACAAGGATCGAGGGCGCATAATGCATGGGCGGGTCCATCGCGTTGGGACCGCCGCTGGCAAAGCGCTGGCCGTTGACGCGGCCGAGCACGCGCTCACCGAACAGACCGCGATAGGAAAGCTGGCCTGACAGCGCGCCATTGCCGATCGCGGCGGCACCGGGAGCGCGCGCGGCGATCGCCACCGCGTCGGCGGGCAGCGCGACCTGCTGCGGCGGATCGATCTCCTCGCTCGCAACGGAAGGCGCGGTGGAGCTGACCACGATCACGTCGGTCAGGATATCCTCGGCATCGCTATCCTGTGCGAGGGCCTGGAGGGGAATGAGGGCAAAAGGCACGGCCGCAGCAGCGCCGAGAAGTGTCGATTTGAAAGTCATGTGAAATCACTCGTCTGAAATGGGATGCGCAGCAGGTCCCGCTTGGGGAGACAGGCGGCAGGATCGGTTTTCAGGCGAGTGCGGGCGGCCCCGTGGCAGGCGGCAGGTCGGCTGGCGTGTCGGGCGAGAGTACCCGCTGTCGGACCGCGTCATAGGCGGCGGCCGCCAGTTGCGGCAGCGGCAGGCGCAAATTGGGATCGGGTGTGGTGCCCTGATCGCTCAGGCTGGCGAAAGCGCAGGCCTTGGCTTCGGTCTCCTCGTCCTCGTGAGCAGGCGCGTCATCTTTCATCGGGATGACGAGTACCTGATCCGAATTGCAGACCTCGACGGTGATGGCGCCCGAAGCGTCCTCGCCCAGCATCCATCCCTGCGGCACCACCGCACGCAGCAGCAGCGCCACTGCGACAAGCAGCATCCAGTGCGAGGATTCGCGGCGAGCGGTCATTGCGCGGTAGCCGCTAGGCGAGCGGGAGGGGTGACGCAAGCCCCTGAACCCTATCCCGCCGCCGCGACGATCTCGGCCCAGGCAGCCTCGTCGATCACCTCGATGCCGAGCTCGGCTGCCTTCTTGAGCTTGCTGCCCGCGCCGGGGCCAGCGACCACCAAGTCGGTCTTCGCACTGACCGAACCCGCAGCCTTCGCCCCCAGCCGCTCGGCCTGTGCCTTGGCCTCGTCGCGGCTCATCGTCTCCAGCTTGCCGGTGAAGACCACGGTCTTGCCCGACACCGCGCTTTGCGTGGTCTCGACGACATATTCGGGCGGGTTGGTGACGGAGAGGATATCCTCCCACACTTCGACATTATGCGGCTCGTGGAAGAAGTCGCCCAGCGCCTCCACCACCGCGCCGCCGATGCCATCGATGCTGGTGAGCGCTGCGGTGGCCTCCTCGTCTCCATCGCGCGCCTTTTCGGCCGCTTCGCGCAGGGCGGGCAGTGTGTGGAAGTTCTTCAGCAAGTCGCGCGCGGTGACCGCACCCACATGGCGGATGCCGAGACCGAAAAGCAGCCTTGCCGCATCGGGCGCGCGCTTCGCCTCGATACTGGCGAGCAGGTTCTCGACCGACTTTTCCTTCCACCCGTCCAGCGCGAGGATCTCGGCCTCGCGATCCTTCAGGCGGTAGATGTCCGCCGGGCTTTCGAGCCAGCCCAGCGCGAAGAACTGGTCGATCGTCTTCTCGCCCAGCCCCTCGATATCGAGAGCGGCGCGGCTGACGAAATGCTTGAGGCGCTCGGTCCGCTGCGCCGGGCAGATCAGGCCGCCTGTGCAGCGCACGTCGACCTCGCCCTCTTCGTTCACCGCCTCGCTGCCGCATTCGGGACAATGGCCGGGGAAGTCGAAGGCGGGACGATCCTCGTCACGCGTGAGATTGTCGACGACCTGCGGGATCACGTCGCCCGCACGCTGGATCACCACGCGGTCTCCCGGACGCACGCCCAGCCGCTCGATCTCGTCGCGATTGTGCAGTGTGACATTGGTGACGGTGACGCCGCCCACCAGCACCGGCGCGAGGCGTCCGACCGGTGTCAGCTTGCCGGTGCGGCCTACCTGTATGTCGATATGTTCGAGCACGGTCTCGGCCTGCTCGGCGGGAAACTTGTGCGCCATCGCCCAGCGCGGCGCCTTGGCGACGAAGCCCAAACGCTTCTGCCAGTCGAGCCGGTCGACCTTGTAGACCACGCCGTCGATTTCATAAGGCAGGTCCGCGCGCCGCTCCATGATGCTGCGATATTGCTGCAGCATGTCCTCGACCGAATGGCACAGCACGAGGTCGGGAGAGATCGGCAGGCCCCACTCGGCAATACGCTGCATCACCTCCATCTGCGTCTCGCCCGGCACCTCCGATGCTGCGCCCCAGCCATGCGCCCAGAAGCGCAGCGTGCGATGCGCCGTGACGCTCGCATCCTTCTGCCGCAGCGATCCGGCGGCGGCATTGCGCGGGTTAGCAAAGACCTTTCCGCCCGCTTCTTCCTGCGCAGCATTGAGCGCAGCAAAGTCCTGTTTCGCCATGTAAACTTCGCCGCGCACCTCGAAGACGTCGGGAGCGTTTCCGTTCAGCTTCTGCGGGATATCGGCGATATGCGCGACATTGGCGGTGACGTTCTCCCCCACCTGCCCATCCCCGCGCGTGGCGGCGAGCACCAGCTCTCCCTTTTCATAGCGCAGCGAGCAGGACAGGCCGTCGATCTTGTCCTCAGCCGTCATGATGACGGGCTCATCCTCGGGCAGAGCAAGGAAGCGCCGCACGCGGGCGACAAAGTCCTCTACCTCCTCATCCGAGAAGGCGTTGTCGAGGCTCATCATGCGAACCTCATGGACGACCTTAGTCAGAGCATTCTTGGACGGGGAACCAACAATTTGCCTTACACTGAAGAGATCATCTTCGCTGACGACGAGTTGATCCTCCAGCGTCTGGGCTTTGAGCTTTAAAGCATCGAACGCCTCATCGGTGATAATCGGATCGTCAAGCTCGTCGTACCGGTATCGGTGAAACTGAATATCATGAAGAAGCTTTGCGAGCTGGACTGCCTGCGGACGAAGTGTCTCCTGCCGAATTTCGGACTTTTCCTCGTCCGAAAGCTTCCCGACCTTTTTTCTCGGAGCTGTCGGCGAGTCGTAACGAACAAGCTGCGGAAACTCGCGTTCAAGTTCGCGGTTCCGCCTGACTAGTTTGTCAAACTCCTTATTGGTTATCTCTGGTGCCTGCTCCGAATGATAGAGCCAACGGTGGTGCCTGATGGCCCTAGCCAGCCGCATCAACTCATTGGCGGCCTCGGCTTCGGAAATCCCCGCCATCACTCCTCACCGATCAGCCGGTCATCGCGGTCGAACTGCCAGGCGCCATCGGCATATTGCATGGTGTAGCGGCTGCTGAGCGAGCTCGTCTGCCCGGAGACATAGCCGCCAAAGCCGGTGCAATTCGCCTCATTGGCACAAGTGAAGCTGTGGATGCGGAAGAGCATGGCGGTCTCGCCGGTCTCCGTGTCCTGCCACCTGCCGTCGACAAAGCCGCAGCGCGCGAAGGGTGCGAGGCTGCCATAGCGTGTCATCAGCTCCAGCTCCTCCGCCGCCGGCAGCGCCACTTCGGAGCGGCCATCGTGGGAGGCGACGCAGATGGTTGGCCGCGCGCCCACATCGCTGGCGAAGTAATTGCCCAGCAGGTGATCGAACAGCGCCAGCAGCGGGCGCGACTGGTCAGTTGCGAAGGGCGAAACCTCGCCCACGCCCTCACCGCCATCGCTTTCCGGCGCGGTGGTACAGGCGGCCAGCCCCAGCAATGTCACAGCGGCAATCGATCCTCTCATCATACTCCCTCCAGCAGCCTGTCCGCCTGCGCGCGCGCCTCGTCGGTGATTTCCGCGCCAGAGAGCATGCGTGCGATTTCCTCCTGCCTCCCGCCCGCATCGAGCAGTGCGACCGAGGTGCGGGTGACGGTTCCTTCCGAACTCTTGGCGATCATGTAATGGGTCTGCCCGCGCGCGGCGACCTGCGGGCTGTGCGTGACGGCGAGCAACTGGCCGCCTGCGGCCAGCCGCGCCAGCCGCTCGCCAATCGCGCTCGCCACCGCGCCGCCGACGCCGCGATCGATCTCGTCAAAGATTACCGTCGCCGCCCCGCCCTTCTCCGCCAGCGCGACCTTGAGCGCGAGAATAAAGCGCGAGAGCTCGCCGCCCGAAGCAATCTTGCCCAGCGGGGCGAAATCGGCGCCGGGATTGGTGGCAATGAGGAATTCGACGCTGTCCATGCCATGCGCGTCCCAGCGATCCTCCTCCAGCTGGGTGACGGCTGTGCGGAAGCGCGCGGCATCGAGCTTGAGCGGTGCGAGCTCCGCCGCCACCGCCTCGTCCAGCGCCATGCCGGCGGAAACGCGCGTGGCGTGCAGCGCCTCGGCCTTGGCTATATAGGTCTGCTTCGCTGCCCCGGCCGCCTTTTCCAGCGTAGCGATATCGGCATCGCCCTGTTCGATGGCATCGAGCTTTTCGCGCATCTGGCGCATCGTCTCGGGCAGCTCGTCCACTTGGCAATTGTGCTTGCGGGCGAGTGCGCGCAATTCGAACAGCCGCGTCTCGATCCGGTCGAGCTCGGCGGGATCGAACAGCATGGCTTCGGCGGCGGCCTGCAGCTTCTCCTCGGCCTCCCCCGCCTCGATCACCGCGCGATCGAGAGCGGAGAGCGCTTCGGCCAGCAGGCCGTGATGTTCGGCAATCCGGTCAAGCCGCCGTGCGGCGCTGCGCAATTGGGCGAGCGCGCTGTCCGACCCGTCCCAGAAGGCGCGCAATTCCTCCAGGTCTCCCGAAAGCTTCTCACCCTTCTGCATGTCCGCGCGCGCGAGCGCGAGGCTCTCCTCTTCGCCCTCCTGCGGCTCGATCGAGGTCAGTTCGGCAAGATGGGCGAGTAGCAGATCCTGGTCAGCCTTCGCCTGTTCGATCGCACCGCGTGCTTCGGCGAGTTTCCCTTCTGCCGCCTGCCACTCCGCATGCGCCTTGGTCACGCCATTCACATCGCCATCGGCAAAGCGATCGAGCAATGCGCGGTGGCCGCGCGGGTTCACCAGCCCGCGATCATCATGCTGGCCGTGCAGTTCCACCAGCGCCGGCGCCAGCGCGCGCAGCAGGGCAATGCCCACGGGCTGGTCATTCACGAAGGCCTTGGAGCCGCCATCGGCCTTGAGCGAGCGGCGAATGATCAGCGCCTCTCCCGCTTCCATCTCGACCTCTGCCTCCTCGAGGACTTCACGCAGCGACTCGGGCAATTGCACGAACTCGAATGTAGCCGTGACACTCGCCTTTTCCGCTCCCGCGCGCACCAATGCGCTGTCTGCGCGATTGCCCAAAACCAGCCCCAAGGCATCGAGAAGAATCGACTTGCCTGCCCCCGTCTCGCCCGTCAGCACGCCGAGACCCGGGCCGAAGGCCAGGTCAAGCGCCTCGATAAGCACGATATTCCGGATGGCGAGCGCAGTCAGCATGGCGAGGAATCGGGATTTACGGCTCGACTCGGCGGAGCGCAATCTCCGCCTGTCCCGCAACGGTGGATCGGCTACAAATTCTTAACCATTCCATGGCTGAATAGTACGTGCTCAACCAGGGGATGGAGCTGCAATGTCTGTATCAATGATCAGAGCAAGGCGCCGCTACGCCATGCGATTGCCTATCTCACTGTGCCCGGATGGCCGCAAATCGGCCGAAGGTTTGTTGATCGAAATTTCCCAGGAAGGTGCCCGCATCAGTTGCCTCGGCGACTGGTCGTGCCATGCCGGAGAGCGGGTGAGCCTCTCCTTGCCCGATGGCCAGGATATGGACGCCACCGTGCGCTGGACGCATGACGGGCTGGCCGGGCTCGACCTTACCGCACCGCTGCATTGCAATGAATTGTCCGACCTGCTGGCTTTCAACCGCGACTTCACCGCCCCGAAGGCAGCACGGCCGGAACAGCGCTACGGCACCTGAACCCGCGCGGCATTATGCCGGGTTTCCGCTGGATCAGCCGCCCAGCCCCACTTCGGGGCCGTGGTCTTCGATCAGCTCATAGGCTTTCTCGTACCACTCATTGCCGGGATAGTTCGCGCCGAGCACGGCGGCATAACGCTTCGCCTCTTCCGGAATGCCGAGCGCCAGGCTGGTTTCGGTCAGGCGATAGAGTGCTTCGGGCGTGTGGCTGGTAGTCTGGAAATTCTCCACCACTTCGCGGAAGCGCAACTGCGCCGCGAGCCAGTGGCCGGTCCGCTCGTAATGACGGCCGATCTCCATTTCCTTGCCCGCGAGGTGATCGTTGACGAGATCGAGCTTCAGGCGGGCATCGGCGGCATATTCGCTGCGCGGATAGCGGCGAACGAGCTCGTTCAGCGCGCGCTGCGCCTGCTCGGTAATCGCCTGGTCGCGCTCCACATCGCTGATTTGCTCATAATAGCACATGGCGATGAGGTAATAGGCATAGGGCGCATCGCGGTTGCCGGGATGGATCGACAGGAAGCGCGAGGCCGACTGGATCGACTGGTTGTATTCCCCACGCGCGTAATAGGCGAAGGCACTCATCAGCTGCGCGCGGCGCGCCCAGGGCGAATAGGGATGCTGGCGCTCCACCTCGTCGAACAAGGCAGCCGCCACCGTCAGATCGCCGCGATCGAGCCGCTCCTTGGCCGCCGTGTAGAGCGATTCCACGTCGCGCGCGACATAGGCGGTTTCGCGCTGACCGCCGCCGCCCCCGCCCAGGGCCGCGCAGCCCGAAAGCGCCAGGGACGAAGCGGCCAGAATGCCAAGCGAGACGAGTTTGGAAGTGGTCATGGGACCCAGCCTATAGCCAGCGCTTTCGTGAACGCCAAGTGAAGTGAGGCCTCGCGGGCGCGGATAAGTTCGCACGGCCGTCCGCACAGCAAAAAGGGGCGGCAGGTTGCCCCGCCGCCCCTCTTCGATTTGCCGTGTTCCGGCGAGTGAGCTTAGAAGCTCAGGCTCGCACGGAAGAAGATCCGGCGGCCGATCACGTCATACAGCGACGGATCGGTGCCCGACTGGACGTTCGGAGCGTAAACTTCCGGATCCTTGTCGAACAGGTTGTTGATGCCGACGCGCAGCGTCAGGTGATCCATCAGCGTGTAATCGACGGCAGTGTCGATATAGATCGCGCTGCCGGTGCCGGTGAACTCGGTCTCACCCGGGAAAATCACGCTCGCGCGGTTTTCCATACCGTCGATGTAACGTGCACGGACCTGGAAACCAAAGTCAGCGACGTCATAATCCATCGTCAGGTTGGCACGCCATTCGGGGAAGGACGTACCAAGACCCGCACCGAAGAACGACGCCGTACCGGCATAGTCGAGCACCGGCTGGTTCGCCAGGACCTGCTGCTTGAAGTCGATCAGGTAGTTGACGAACAGGTTCAGGTTCATGCTGTCGTCACCCAGGAGGCCCGGATCGAATGCATAGTTCAGCTGCATGTCGATACCCGAAGTCTTCAGCTTGCCGCCATTGACGCCCGGATACTGGTCAGTCAGGCCCGAACCCGTGTCGGGGCCATAGATGAACAGGATGTCCGGTGCACGGAACAGCTGCTGACAGGTGCCATAAGACGCATCGAGGTTCGGATTGTTGCCATAGTAATTGTAGCAATCCGCAATCAGCGTGTTCGGATCAGGCGACTGGATCGTGTCGCTGATCTTGATGTTGTAGTAGTCGATCGAACCCGTCAGGCCCGGGATAGCCCCGAAACCGTTGGAGAAAGCCGCACCGAAGGTGAAGGTGTCGGCCGTTTCCGGACCCAGATCGGTGTTGCCCGAAAGCTCGACCGATGCCTGCGTACCAGGCGTCTGAACGAAGTTGTCGACCGCAGCACCGATACCGCCAAAGCCGAACGGGGCCGGAGCACCTGCATCGCGGCACAGCGTCCGGGCATCGTCGCCACCGTTCGCACGGAACTGCGTCGTTACCGAGCACGGATCGAAGATCTGCGGAGCGGAACCGCCACCCGAGAACAGCTCGCCGAAGTTCGGCGCGCGGACCGAGCGCTGGTAGCTGCCGCGGACATTCACGTCGTAGGTCGGCGACCAGATCAGTTCAGCCTTGTAGGCATCGTCCCATCGCGGATCGCTGGAGACTTCATTGATGATGTCGGTGAATTCCGAACGCGAGGCACGATAGCCGAGCGTAAGCGTCAGCTCGCGAGCCCAGGGCTGATCCGAAATGATCGGGACCGCAACTTCACCGAAGATATCGAAGAAGCTGTTTTCGCCGGCGTCGGGCGTCTGCGTGTTGAAGCCCGAGATCGGACCCGCAGAAGAACCCGGATCGAGCTCATATTCGAACGCACGGTTTTCGGCACCCAGAACCACGGTCAGGTTGCCGGCCGGGAGTTCGACGAGGTCACCCACGACATAGCCCTGGACGATCTTCTGCGTGAACTCGGTGCGCAGCAGGCCGCTGGCAGCCAGGTAATCGACGCAGTCGTCCGAAATCGGCTGACGGCCGAACGGATTGAAACCGCCTTCGCACTGGTCGGCACCACCATTCGGGTCATTCAGCATGTCGAACAGGCGCTGCGTGTCAACGTTGCCGGTCTGCTCCTGGTCGATGTTGGTACGGCCGAAGGAGTACGACAGCTCGTAGCTCCAGCTATCGGTCAGCTCGCCACGCAGGCCGCCAAGGACCTGGAACACCTGGTTGGTGTAGTCCGACTGGCGCAGGCCGATGTCCAGCGTGCGCTGACGCATCAGGAACGGCTCATCCGCGCCCGTGCCAACCAGGTTGGTGTTGTCCAGCGTACGCGAAGCCAACAGCGCGGCGAAGTCTGCCGGGATGAAGGGGTTGGTGGCCGGGATGACCAGCAGGTTGTTGATCGAACCACCAGCCTCGATCAACGGCGAAGACACCTGGATCGCGCTGTTTTCACCCGGTGCGCGGATGCCCACGGTGGGGATCGGCGTCGGCGCAAGGGCCGTGGCCGAGGTGTAGCGAGTGTAGCCGCCCTGTGCGAACACGGTGATTTCGGGAGCGAATTCGTAATCGATCTTGGACATGACCGAGGTGCGCTTGAACGGCAGCACCAGCAGGTTCACTTCGTCGAAGTTGTACGAATAGAGGTCGGGGAACAGCGCCTGGTTGACCGAGAAGTCCACCGGACCGGTGAAGTTCTCGACATCGATCGGGCTGTTAAAGATACCGCGCGAGAACAGCGTGCCGTCCAGGTTGAAACCGATCAGCGTCTGGTTGGCGGGCACCGAACCTGCAGCCGAGCCGTAGCCGGTGAAGATCGCGTCAACTGCGGCCTGGCTGGGGCCATTGCCCGAGGGGAAGTAAAGACCATCGGGCAGGAACGACGTGGTCGAGGTAGCAAACACCGAAAACGCACGCTGCGACTTGATCAGCGCTTCACGTTCCGAATAGTCGACCGCGACCACAGCATTGCCGCGACCGTCGGCGAAATTGCCGCCCAGCACGCCGGAAATCGTGTATTCCTCGGCATCCCAGTCGCGCAGCGCATTGCTGTAGCTGGCGCTGACATCGATACCTTCAAAGTCGTCCTTGAGCACCAGGTTCACCGCACCGGCGATAGCGTCGGCACCATACACCGCACCGGCGCCGCCGGTGATAACCTCGATCCGCTCGACCAGAGCGGCGGGAATGGTGTTGAGATCGACCGTCATGTTGTTGGCGGACACCATCGGGCGGCGACCGTCGATCAGCACCAGGTTGCGGTTGGCGCCAAGGCCACGCAGGTTGACGTTCGATTGGCCACCGTTACCGGGGTTGTTCGACGTGGTGGTGCCGGCCGGATTGACCTGGGGCAGCGTGTTGACGAACGTGTCCAGGGTGATGTCTGCGAATTCCTGCGCATCATCGCCGCTGACCACCGCAACGGGGCTGGCTGCTTCCATGTTCGGGCGCGCGATACGCGTGCCGGTGACCAGGATGACACCTTCATCCTCGGTCGAATCGACAGCGTCCGCATCCTGCGCGAAAGACGGCGTTGCACCCAGCGAAATCGCCAGGGCCAACGCTGCCGTTCCGCGGCGAAGCGCTTGCTTATTCATGTTCATTGAGCGTCCCTTCTCAAAGCTCGTGCCCGCTATCGGGCTGGGAAGGAGTGAACCGGCCTCTTCGCCTGCAAACGCGCACGCCGAGTCCTCTGCCGGAACTTACTCCGCAGTGCACAATCGAAGCCTTGCGGCAGCGCATCAATTGTTTGTTTCGAAAGCAACCAAAAAACCGTCGCAGCTGTAACCAGATTGCAACAATGCAATCGACCATCTGCAAAGGAGGAAATGGGCTCGACTGACGCCTGTCTCGGATCGATAAACGTCATCACCCGCATGATGGATGCGACCTGTTTTCAATCAGCTTGGCTGGTCGCGCGTCGGGCGGGGCTGCGCCCTACTCCCAGAACGCCACGCTGCGGCATTCGATGCTTTCGCGGATATTGGGGTTATCGGCGCTGGTATCGACAAAGGCCGAGTGCGGGCAGCGCCAGGTGACCGAGTGATCGCTGTCATGGAACTTGAACAGCAGCGCATCGTCAGCGTGCATGTTGGAAAAATACCACCAGCGATGGTCCGGATGGTATGAGAAGATCGTCGCCGCCAGCATCTCCTCCTCGCCCTCAACCGGCGCGGTCAGGGCATCTCCAGTGGGAAACTCGTCGACGATGAACAGCGAGTTCGACTTCTCTTCTCCGCCGAAGCTGGTGCGCCCGTCGCACAGCGCCAGCGGCACGTCCTGCGGTGGCGGGGAGAATGTGCGCCAGAAGCTGCTGATCAGGAAGCGCTTGAAGCCCGGCCCATCGGGGAAGTGCTTGGCATAGGTTGCCTCCGCCATGCGCCGTGCCGTCGGTGTGTTGATATCGACATGCGCTTCGCCCGCCGTAGGCTGGATTCCGCCACTATGCACGTATTTGCCAGCCTTGCTGGCGGCATGCTCGGAAAGGTCCGCACTGGTGCGCAACATCCACCCGCGCGCGACGCATTTGTCCGCCCCGGTCAGCCGCATCACTTCGCGCTCGACCTCGCGTTCGTACAAGGCGTCGACCTGGTCCCTGTCGTGGAAATCTCCGACCGCGCTTGGGCACTTGGCAATCATGAAGCCATGCCTGTCGAGCGTGAAGTGTTCGCGGATCGGCATGCCGTCGCGAATGGTAACGCGGTGGTCGGAATATGTGCCCGTGTTCAGCTCTTCACCCTGGCTGACATAGCGCCTGGTGACGAAGTCCCCCTCATCGACATAGCTCATGGCGGCATCGACCTGCCGTGCTTCGTCCTCGATATCCCCGATTGCTGCGCTCGCCATCGCTTCTCTCCCAGCGCCGATTTGCTCTTTCCTACAGCCATGACACGGGGCACTGGCGCAAGGCAAGATTGCCGCTTATCGTCCCGGCCAAACATTTAAGGGGAGGAATGTGATGGGGCCTTTGCCGCCAAGCGCCGATGATCGGCTGATCTGGGACATGTGGGAATCGCAGTTTCGCTTGCCAGTGGCAACGGTAGCGGATGAAGTGGGCACCTTCCGCGCATTGGGTAACGCCGCGCTGACTACGGCCGAATTGGCTTCCGAAATCCGTGTGGACGAGCGCGCCCTGGGCATCCACCTCGCCGCGCTCGCCTCCAGCGGTCTGGTGGAAAAGCGCGACGGACGCTGGGCGGCGACTCCGGCTGCGCGGACCTGGATGCATCCCGATGCCGAAGGCTATTGGGGCGGCTTCCTGTTCCGCTTCCGCGAAACGATCCCGATGCATGCGCAGCTACTGGAGACATTGAGGACCGGCAAGCGGCCCGCCAATGCTCAGACCGGCGGCCCCGAGTGGGAACGCGGCCACATGACCCAGGAAGCGGCAGAGCGCATCGCCAGGTTCATGCACGCCCACTCCATGGCCCCAGCCCGCGGTGCGGCGGCACAATCGGTGTTCGGGGGCATCTCCAGCCTAATGGATGTCGGCTGCGGATCGGGCGTCTACGGCATCGAGATCGCCCGCGCCAATCCTCGCCTGCAGGTCACACTGCTGGACCTCAAGGAAATGTGCAGCGAGGCGGCGAAGTTCGTCGAGGAGGCGGGGCTGACCGGGCGGATCACCACCGCCGGGGTCAATATGTTCGAGGAGGATTGGCCGACCGGGCATGAGGCGCATTTCTTTGCCAATGTCTTCCATGACTGGTCGGAGGAAACCAACAAACTCCTCGCCAGGAAGAGCTTCGATGCCCTGCCCTCGGGCGGGAAAATTCTTCTTTCCGAGATACTTATGGACGATGACGGCACCGGCCCCTGGTACGCCGCCAGCTTCAGCCTGCTGATGCTCGTGGGAACGCTCGGCAAGCAATACACCCTCCCCGAGTTCCGCGAGATCCTGGAGAGCGTAGGCTTCACCGACGTCCGCGCCAGCCGCACAGGCGGCGGTTATTACTCGCTGGTGAGCGCCACCAAACCCTGAGCGAAACGCGGCCCCCGAAACGCGCAGGCCCTAGGCGTTCCTGCCTAACCCTGCCCTCACCCTTTACCAAACGGCCGTGCGCCATGCCTCTTGCCACACGGCAAGGGGAGTTCCGCCATGGCCCGCCCACACAGCCACGCCTGGCAAGAGCTGGCCCGCTGCACCAGCGGCATCGCGATGGCCGAATATGCGGTGATCGTGGCCCTGCTCGCCATCGGCGCGGCGGCGGCCATTACCGACACCGGCAACCTCACCGGGCGCCACCACGCCGCGTCCCAAAACGAGGCCAAGGCACCTTCAACGCGAAATTAACCGTGCCCGGAAACGATCTTCTAAGAAGGGCCGTGCCAAACAACTCGGAGACTTCAAAGGGGAAATGTAACAATGAAGAACTTTCTGAAGACGGTCGCCTCCGACGAATCCGGCGCAACTGCCATTGAATACGGCCTGATCGCCGCACTGATCGCGGTTGCCGCGATTGTTGCGATGCAGGGCGTGGGCAACGAGCTGAACACCACCTTCAACAAGGTGTCCGAGCAGCTCTCGAACGCCAACACCTAATAGCTGCTGCTACAGCACGGCGGAGGTCCTCGCGGCCTCCGCCGACAGCTTTCCGGCCGCCTCGCCCACCCGGCGCAGGCGGCCGATTTGCGTTTACCCCAATACTAAACGCGATCCTAACCCGCGCCATGCGATAGAGGCTCCCTGCAACTTGGGGATCTTATCATGCAGAAGCTCATCCAACGCCTCACCCGTGACGAGGACGGCGCCACCGCCATCGAATACGGCCTGATCGCCGCGCTGATCGCGATCGCGCTCGTCTCCTCCTTCCTCAACCTGGGGAACATGCTGGAAGAGACGTTCAATACCATCGCCACCGCGCTCCACCTCGCCAACGCATAAGCCCTGGCGACAGGGGGAAGCTGCTACTTTCCCCTTTCCTACAGCTTTCCCGCCGGCCCATGCCCTTGGCCATGAGCCGCAAACCCGCACGCACCCTGCCCGCCTTCACCCCGGTCCCACGCAAGAAGGAGCAGGCGCGCGGCTGGACACCCGAACGCCAGCGCGCCTTTATCGAGGAGCTGGCCAGCTGCGGCAGCGTGAAACACGCCGCCCGCGCCGTGGGCGTTTCCGCCAAGAGCGCATACGACCTGCGCCGGGCAGAGGGCGCCAAGGGCTTCCGCAAGGCGTGGGAGGCCGCGCTCGATATCGGCATCCAGATGATCGAGGACGTGGCGATGGACCGCGCGCTCAACGGCGTGGAGGAACCCGTCTTCGCCTATGGCCAGGTGATCGGCACCCGCCGCGTCTATAATGACCAGCTGCTGATGTTCATGCTCCGGAACCGCGCCCCCAAGCGCTTTACCGGAGACAAGGCCCGCAGCATGAGCGGCGCCGACGCCTTCATGCTCAAACGCCTGAAGAAACAATGGCGCGCCGAATGGGAACGCGAACACGCCATGCTGGAGGCCGAGCGCGAGGACGTGACCGTCGCCCAGCTCAACGCCAAGATCGACGCCTTCAAACAGCGCTCCCTCGAATCCAAACGCCTGCGCCTGGCCAGCCCGGCGGCAGAGCCGGAACCCGACCCCGAACCCACCGGTCCCAGCGAGGAAATGCGCAAGATGCTCCCCCAGCCCAGACCGCCCGAGGATGACGGCTGGGAATGGATCGATCCGGATGCGGAGGGCGAGGAATGACCAAAGAGGAACGCGAGAACCCGCCGAGGCCGGGGGCGATCAGGGTTCATCGGGGGGTTTTTGAAGAAAACCCCTGAAAAAACTATAGAAATAAAATTGAATAGCCGAAAGCAAAAGAAAAACTATCACAACAAATGCGGTAGATGAAATACTCTCCAATTTCCACGCTACAGCTTATCGAAGACCGATCCGATCCTTGGCGAGAAGAGTCGCTCATAAGCCTTTAGAAGATAGGTATCGGTCATACCGGCAACATAATCACAGACATCACGCATTGGATCTTCGCTATTTTTGTACTTTTCGTAAATATCTCTCGGTAGAAAACTCTTTGGGTCCGACTTCAGCACCTCAAAGACCGCGACAACCATCATCTGCCCCTTGAATTCGAGATGCTGAACACTGGGGCTTAGAATAACCTCCTCGTAAATAAACTGTTTTACTGCCTCGACAAAACGCGCGACAGAATCCGGAAGCTTTGCGCGATAGCGCAACCGTGGTTCTTCGAATTCGTGGATCTCAGAAATTTCGACGCTGGTAATGACAAAATTCAAGATACGATTGATCTGATGCTTCCGCTCAGCCCCACCCGAAAACATACGTTCCACCAGTCCGCCATAGACATCGTTTTCGTATTGTCCGGCATAGCTGCTATTCAAGTAATCAAGTAACCCCTGACATTTGTCTGGGGTTACGTGCCGACGAAAGCTTTCTTGATCGACGAGACATAAGGCCAATGCGTCTTCCATATCGTGAATGCCGAAGCTGATGTCATCGGCAAGGTCCATGATGCTGCACGCAAAGGACTTGTGGCGCGCCTTGGCATGCTTCCCGTGCTTCAAATCGAAGCTTTGGAATGCCACTCGATCAGCGGCAGACAGCGGATCAAGAAGCCACGAAACCACTCCCCTTTCGCTATCGAGATAGCACTTCGGAGGCGTAGAGGCCTTTCGATCAAGCAAAGGTGTACCACTCGTTTCCGGAAGCATTCTGGGCACGATCGCAGGGTTCGCTGCTACGTTATAAGCAACCGGGTATTTTAGAACTCCGAGTAGTGTCTCACGGCAAAGATCGGCTCCATCCGCATCCGAAAATTTTTCTAGCTTCGACAGGATACGCAGCGTTTGGCCGTTCCCTTCAAATCCGCCGTTCTCCCGCATGCAATAGTTCAACGCGACTTCGCCACCGTGCCCGAAAGGTGGGTGGCCAAGATCGTGCGTACACGCGATGGCTTGCATCATGCTGCGGTCCGGGATGTAGCCAACCGCGTCATGGTCAGGAAAGTTCTTGCGAAGCTGCGCGCCGAGGCCACCGGCGATCTGCGCGACTTCGAGCGAATGCGTGAGTCGCGTCCTGTAGAAATCGCTGTCGCCAAGATTGAGGATCTGAGTCTTGCCTTGAAGGCGCCGAAAGGAACCTGAATGGATAATCCGCGCGTAGTCGACATCACCCGGGCTCCGGGCGTCCATTGGCTTCTTTTCCCAGCCTGATTTCCTTTCGAGCCAGACCATCCTCAGAATCCTTCTTGAGCGGCTGCAATCTTTTAGTCGTACTCTTTACGAAGCTTATCCCGCTCTTGGATAAGCCGCGCATAACGCGACCGAAACTCAACCTCTTCATCCCCGGTCAAAGGTGTTCTGTCCAAAGAAAACGTCGTTCCGCGAATAACGTCCAAAATTCTGAATTCTTCAGCCGGGATCGTCGGGAAAGCCTGCGTGAGCAACCAGAGGCCGAGGCGGGCAGCTTCAGGTGACAAGATCGGCTCGGGAGCGAAATACGAGTAGACTACAAACTCCTCGCCGCCCCCATCAGTCACAGAAAGCACGCTATCGACTTTGACAATCGCATCCAACCCGGGGAACGGGAACTGCGACTTCAGCGAAGGCCCCAAACCAAAGGGTTCATTGGTCCAGCGACGGCGCTCGTTCCACCAGAGCAGAAAACCATCCCGCAACTGCGGATACAGATTGGCGCGGCGTGAGTTCGCCGCAATCCTGGCATTTGTCGCCGAAGTCAGGTCGCCCCGACCAAAGACGTGTGCCTTGGCGTCAGCCCAAAACGGAGCATAAAAATCTCCACCGCCTCCGTCCGGACCTTCTTCGCGCCGCAAATCCTCGCGAATGTCAGAACGCAATGCCGAACGCCTCTGCTTCTCATCCAAAAAAAGCAGCTTCAAAAGCTTGCGAAGATGAATTTTTTCCAGTGCCATTGTCATTTCCCGCTCTAGCGGCGACACCATGGCTGTGGATAAGGGTGTGTATAGCCATGTGCTTAGCGCCTAGTACAAAATAGAGCGGTCGCTTGACGAGCCATGTGCACCGTGAACATAGACACGATGTTTCCTCGTGGGAAACGGCCTCCACCGCGACCGCTCGGGTTTCGGTGGTTGAAGGGGGGTCGGGCTCCACCCCGGCCTCCCACTTCAGTCAGCATTCCATAATCTGACGGCGTTGGACGCGTCGCAAGAGGTTGGGACGGCGAAATCCACAATCAAGTTTGTTCGAGGGGCAAAGGGCCCCATCGTCCCGTTATGGGACAACGGTGGCCTCTGAATTTACCGGTCCTGTATTGGCAATACGGCTACGGTTTCGCGAGCGAAAACCGTCCCCTCACTCCCCCGCACAACACTCCATCTCCCCACTCTCACACAGCGCCACCCGCCGCCGCCAGTCTTCCATTTCCCTTTCATGGGCCATGGCGGCCGCTTTCACGGCCTGCTGGTACTCGTGCGCCTTCTGCGCGATTTCCGCTTCGCGGGCGGCTTCGGCAGCCTCATAGCCACGCTGCACACCCCTCCCAAGACTGACCAAAAACAAGGGAGCAGCCGTCGGTTGCGGGCCAGATCGCGGTATAAGAAAGGCGTGTCAGAACCAGGCCCTGAGCCCGACAAGCACGGAAGTGGCCGAGGGATCCTCGCCATTGGCGCGGGCGATGTCGCGCGTCTGGCCCAGCCTGCCTTCCCATTCGACGCCGACATAAGGCGCAAATTCGCGGGCGATCTCGTAACGCAGCCGCAGCCCTGCGGCGAGCGAGGTGAGGCCCGCGCCGATATCGCGTTCGGGGATGTCCTGCGCCGATGCCTCGATTTCCACGCGCGGCTGCAGGATCAGGCTCTGCGTGATCTTCTGGTCGTATTCCGCCTCCACCCGCGCGGTGAGGTCTCCCCGGTCGGAGAGGAAGGCGGCGGCATCGACATGCCACATATAGGGCGCGAGGCCCTGTAGGCCGAGGACGAGATGGCTGCGCGTCTCGGGCTCGAGATCGAGCCGCGCGCCTGCCTGCAGATCGAAGAAGGGGCCGATCGCATGGCTCCACAGCGCCTGCACTTCGGCATCCTCGACATGGCCGAGGTCCAACTCACCCTCGCCTTCGGACTTGAACACGAAGCGGTTTACATCGCCGCCCCAGAAGCCCTGCAGGTCCCACAGGACAGCATCCTCATCGCCCAGCCGCGCCTCGAGCCGTTCGACCATCAGCGATCCGGTGCGCATGCCGCCGTTTTCGTAGGCTAGCTGCTCGCGGGCGGGCTGCATCGCGGCCTCACCCCAAATCGCGTCGGCGGCGTGCAGCGGCCCCTCGAAAGCGCGCGGAGGGGGAGCGGCATTGGCGGAGGGAGCGGGCATGGAGTGGCCCATGGCGGAATGGTCCATCTGGCCGTGGTCCATCGCCGAATGGTCTTGCTCCTCCTCGACCGGCTCCTGCTGCTGGTGCGCCGAATGGTCCATCGTCGCATGGTCATGGTCCTGCGCGACGAGCGGCATCGCGATCATCTGGGCCGACGCCAGCAGCGGAAGGGCGGCAAGATACCTCATGCCGGGAACGGCCTTACGGTCACCACCTGCATCATGCCCGCATGCATGTGGTAGAGCAGGTGGCAGTGGAAGGCCCAGTCGCCGGCCTCGTTGGCGGTCAGGTCGAAAGTCGCCTTGCTGCCCGGCTGCACCACCAGCGTGTGCTTCTTCGGCTGGCGGCGCGCTTCCGCCCCATTGACCAGTTCGAAGAAATGGCCGTGCAAATGGATCGGATGCGCCATCATCGTGTCGTTCACCAGCGTCACGCGCACCCGCTCTTCGAAACCGAAGCGGATCGGGGCGTCGGTGACGGCGGAGAACTTCCGCCCGTCGAAGGACCACATATAGCGTTCCATATTGCCGGTGAGGTGGATCTCCAGCTCGCGCTCCACCGCGCGCGCCGGGTTGGGCCAGGCGGATGTGAGATCGGTATAGCGCAGCACGCGGTGGTCGACGGCATCGAGGCCGAGGCCGGGGAAGTCCATCCGATCGACCGGCATGGGCGCGACCATGTCCACGCCGGGGCCGGTCGCGACATTGTCCGGCAGCAGCGAGGTGTCGCGCATGGAATGATCCATTTCGTGCCCGCCCGCCCCATGGTCCATCGCGCCCATGCCCATATCCGCCATGGTCAGCGTCACCGGCTCGCGCAAAGGCGGCACTGCGGCCCGCGCGCCCGGCGTGCTGGTGAGCGTGGCCACGCCCATGCCCGAGCGGTCCATCGCCTCGGCAATGATCGTATGAGCACCCTCGCGCGGGGTGACGATCACGTCATATGTTTCGGCGACGCCGATCTGGAATTCGTCGACCGGCACCGGCTCAACATCCTGCCCGTCCGCCTGCACCACCACCATCTCGGTGCCGGGGATGCGCAGGTTGAAGAACGTCATCGCGCTGCCGTTGATGACGCGCAGGCGCACCCGCTGGCCCGGCTGGAACCCCAGTTCGAGATCGTCCAGCGGGCCGTGGCCGTTGACGAGATAGGTATATTCCGCCCCCGTCACGTCGGCGATATCGCGCGGATTCATCCGCATGCGACCCCACATCAGACGGTCGGCGAGCGACATGTCGCCCTCGGTCGCGGTCTGCATCTGGCGGTTGAAGTAATGCTCGCCCACCTTGAGCTTGCGCATCACGTCGTGCCCATGCTGCGGCGTGAATTCGCTCAGCAGCAGCACATGCTCGCGGTCCCACGCGGCGCCGCGATGGGCGTCATGATCCATGGCCGGTTCGATGATGATCGGGCCGTAATGGCCCGCCTGTTCCTGCAGACCCGAATGCGAGTGCCACCAGTATGTGCCCGCCTGCCGCACCGGGAATTCATAGGTGAAGGTCTCGCCCGGACGGATGCCGGGGAAGCTGACGCCGGGCACGCCGTCATACTGGAAAGGCAGCAGCAGGCCGTGCCAGTGGATCGAGCTGTCCTCGTCAAGATTGTTGGTGACGTGCAGGCGCACATCCTGCCCCTCCCGCAGGCGGATCAGCGGGCCCGGAACGGTCTCGTTGACGGTGACCGCATGGCCCGACCGGCCGCCGGTCGAAAAATGCGCGCGGTCGATGGTGAGGTGGATATCCTCGCCCGAAAGCTCGTCATGCCCCTTCCGCGCATGCGGCACACCTTGCGCCCAGGCTGGCATGGGAAGCGCTGACAGGGCAGCCAGCGAAGCTGTTGAGCGGATCAGGTTCCTGCGGGAAATCATCTTGCAACCGGAAGGAATTAAACGATGCCGGCCAATGTGGCCACTCCTCCCTCATCCGCAAGGTCCCGGCAAACGCTTTGCGCGAGATGCTCCCCTCACTCCGGCTGGCAGTATTCCATTTCCCCGCTCTCGCACAGCTCCACCCGCCGCCGCCAGTCTGCCATTTCCCTTTCATGGGCCATGGCGGCCGCTTCCACGGCCCGCTGGTGCTCGCGCGCCTTCTGGGTGATTTCCGCTTCGCGGGCAGCCATGGCGGCTTCGTATTCGCGCTGGGCAGTGGCGGCGCGGCTGCGTTCGGCTTCGTTGAGCTGGACGATGGCGGCGGCATAGAGCGCCATTTGCGCATTTGCGGTGCAGCTTCCGAGCACTTCCTCGCGGTCGGGGGCCGGCTCACCTTCCGGCACGGTTTCGAGCATCACCATTTCGGTGCGCCTTTCGCAGTCGAGGATGCGGTCGGTGAGGCCGCTTTCATAGTCGATGCCCGCTTCGCGCAGCCGGGCCTGCATGCGCTCCATGTCATCGGACACGTCGAAGGCGTAGGCGCGGCGATGGGCCTCGCAAGCCTCGCTCAGCGCAATGGCGGCGGCATCCTCATCGCGCCCCTCGGTTTCGGCGAGGATGCCCACGGCCGCGCGGCATTGTTCGCTTGTGTAGGCGGGCTCGGCCTGCTGGGCCGCAGCCGGGGCGGCGCTGGCGGAGAGGCCAAGCGCGGCGGTGATCAGGGGAAGTGCGAAGGCGGCTTTCGTCATGGCTCACTCCGGCGTTGGGACAGCGACATGGCTGCCTGATGCCAGACTATGGGCCCGGTGCATTGTCCTTCGTCAAGCGCCAGGTGTTGGCGCGCCCTACTCCTCGCCCCTATTCCTCGCCCATGCGGAGCGCGGCGATGAAGGCTTCCTGCGGGATGCTGACATTGCCGTATTCGCGCATGCGCGCCTTGCCCTTCTTCTGCTTTTCCAGCAGCTTCTTCTTGCGGCTGATGTCGCCGCCATAGCATTTGGCGGTGACATCCTTGCGCAGCGCGGCGATGGTCTCGCGCGCGATGATCTTGCCGCCGATGGCCGCCTGGATCGGGATCTTGAACAGGTGGCGGGGGATGAGGTCCTTCAGCCGCTCGCACATGCCGCGCCCGCGCTCTTCCGCCACGGAGCGGTGGACAATCAGGCTGAGCGCGTCGACCGGCTCGTTGTTCACGAGGATGTTCATCTTCACGAGGTCGCCTTCGCGCAGGCCAATCTGCTCGTAATCGAAGCTGGCATAGCCGCGGCTGATGCTCTTCAGCCTGTCGTAGAAGTCGAACACCACCTCGTTCAGTGGCAATTCGTAGGTCACCTGCGCGCGGCCGCCGACATAGGTGAGGTCGGTCTGGATGCCGCGCCGGTCCTGGCACAGCTTGAGGATCGCGCCGAGATATTCGTCGGGCGTGTAGATCACCGCCTTGATCCACGGCTCCTCGATCATCTCGATCCGGCTGGGATCGGGATAGTCGGCCGGGTTGTGCAGCTCGATCGTCTGCGCATCCTCGGTCTTCGTATGGCCGAGCTGGATGCGGTAGACCACGCTGGGCGCGGTGGTGATCAGGTCGAGGTCGTATTCGCGGCTGAGCCGTTCCTGGATGATCTCCAGGTGGAGGAGGCCGAGGAAGCCGCAGCGGAAGCCGAAGCCGAGCGCGGCGCTGGTCTCCATCTCGTAGGAGAAGGAGGCGTCGTTCAGACGCAGCTTGCCGATGCTTTCGCGCAGCTTCTCGAAATCCGCCGCATCGACGGGGAAGAGGCCGCAGAACACCACCGGCTGTACTTCCTTGTAGCCCTTCAGCGGCGTGGGCGCGCCGTTCTTCATCGTGGTGATCGTGTCACCCACGCGCGCCTGTTCGACTTCCTTGATCTGCGCGGTGATGAAACCGATCTCGCCCGGGCCGATCTCCGGCAGGTCGGTACGCTTGGGGGAGAAGCAGCCGACGCGGTCCACCAAATGCGTGGTGCCGCCCTGCATGAACTTCACCTCCAGCCCCTTCTTGATCCAGCCATCCATCACGCGCACGAGGATGACCACGCCGAGATAGGGGTCGTACCAGCTGTCCACCAGCATGGCCTTCAGCGGCGCATCGCGGTCGCCCTTGGGCGGCGGGATCTTGGCGACGACCGCTTCCAGCACGTCCTCGATCCCGATGCCGGACTTGGCGCTGGTGAGCACGGCCTCGGAAGCGTCGATGCCGATGATGTCCTCGATCTCCTTGCGGACCATCTCGGGCTCGGCAGCGGGCAGGTCGATCTTGTTGATGACGGGCACGATTTCGTGGTCGTGCTCGATCGACTGGTAGACATTGGCGAGCGTCTGCGCTTCCACACCCTGCGCCGCGTCCACGACCAGAAGCGCGCCCTCGCACGCCGCCAGCGAGCGGCTGACTTCATAGGCGAAGTCGACATGGCCCGGCGTGTCCATCAGGTTCAGCTCATAGGTCTTGCCGTCCTTCGCCGTGTAGTTGAGGCGGACGGTTTGCGCCTTGATGGTGATGCCGCGCTCACGCTCGATATCCATGTTGTCGAGCACCTGCTCGGACATCTCGCGCTCGGTCAGGCCGCCGCACACCTGGATCAGGCGGTCGGCCAGCGTGGACTTGCCATGGTCGATATGGGCAATGATGCTGAAATTGCGGATCAGCGACAAATCGGTAGACATGCGCCGCCCTCTAGCGATGTCTAAGGGCGCTGTCAGCAGGGATAAAGCACCCTCGCCTATGCTCAACGCCCTGCGGCAGGCCGATCACGCCGCGCGGTGCGATCCGGCGAAGACGTCCACCTGCATGAAGCGCGGCTTGCCCGACACGCCCTTCCGCAACGGTTGCGGCCCTTCGCCAAGGCCGGGACCCAGGGGCAGATCCGCCGCCGCCATCAGCTGCGGCGAGACGCGCGTGCGCGTGCACAGGCCATCGGCGCCATCATTGACCAGCGGAGTCTCGAACTCGACCCCCTGCGTCGCATCCTGCGAGCGGCGCACGCGCGCAACCGCGAGCTGCCCGCCGCCGAGGTCGAGCACGAGATCTGTCCCCACCGGCACGTCCAGCAGCCCTTCGATCAGCGCACCGGTGCGCGAGAGGTTGCGCAATACGGCCACATAGCGGTGATCTTCATGGATCACGCCCACCCGGCGCAAGGTGCTGCGCCGCTCATTGCGCGGACGGCGCGGGCCGGCCGGCTCATAGGTGAAATCGCCGGAGGACAAGCGCTGCATCAGCACGGCCTGCGTCACGGCGCGCGACAGGATGAAGCCCTGGATCTCGGTAACGCCCTGCGCTTTCACCAGCTGCAACTCATCCATCGCCTCCACCCCTTCGGCGGTCGTTTCCAGCTGCAGAGCCCCTGCCAGCGAAACGATGGCGGTAATGATCGCGGCATTGGAATTGCCGGGTTCGGCGCAGCGGCGCACGAAGCTCTGGTCGATCTTGATCTTGCGGAAGGGTGCACGGCGCAGGAAGGAGAGCGAGGACAGGCCGGTGCCGAAATCATCGAGCGCCAGGCGCACGCCGATCTTTGCCAAGGCTTCGAAAGTGCGGTCCACCAGCTGCGTCTCACCCATGAAGACGCCCTCGGTGATTTCCAGTTCCAGCCGGGCCGGCGGCAGGCCAGTGCGATCAAGCACCTTTTCGACCAGGTCCGGGAGCGAGCCGGAGAAGAATTGCTGCGCGGAGATGTTGACCGCCACGCGAATACCGCCCGGCCATGCGAGCGCATCGCGGCAGGCGCGTTCCAGCGACCATTCGCCCAACTCATCGATCAAATTGATCTGTTCGGCGAGGGGGACGAAGGTTCCGGGCGGGATCGGCCCGCGGTCGGGATGATCCCAGCGCAGCAAGGCCTCGAAGGCAGTCACCGTGTTGTCGCTGGTGCGCACGATCGGCTGGTAATGCATCACCAGTTGGTCCGCCTTCAGCGCCTCGGACAAATCCTCACCGATCTTGCGCTGACGCTGCGCCGCATCGGCCAGGTCGTTGGCGAAGAAGCGGAAGCGTCCGCGCCCGCTGCCCTTGGCGGCATAGAGCGCCATGTCGGCGGCCTTCACCAGCTCTTCCGGCGTCGCCCCGTCATAAGGCGCGATCGCGATGCCCACCGAACAGCCGATGGAAGCGCGATCATTGCCCAGCGCATAGGGTTGCGAGAGCATCTGGATGATCTTGCGTGCCCGCTCGCCGAGATGGCCGCGATCGGCCATGTCGGGAATGATGATCTGGAATTCGTCGCCACCCAGCCGGCCGACTTCGGCAGGGGCCGAGATGATGCTCTGCAGGCGCTGCGAGACCTGCCGCAGCAACTCGTCGCCTGCCGGATGGCCCAGCGTATCGTTGACCTGCTTGAACCGGTCGAGGTCCATCATCAGCAGCGCGCAGGTCCGCTTCGCTACGCGATAACTGGCGAGGATGGCGGTGAGGCGCTGTTCCATGCGGTGGCGATTGGCCAGCCCGGTAAGCGTGTCGAATTGCGCCAGCCGGGTCTCGTCGCGCTGGCGCAGGAACAGTTCGGAAATGTCCTTCGCACTGCCGCGAAAGCCCCGGAACCGGCCTTCCTCGTCATAATGCGGACTGCCGGTGATCGACCACCATTGTTCGGGCCGGTCATGGCGCAGGCGCACCACCAGGTCGGTGAACCGCATGCGCGATGCAATGAAGAACTGCAGCGGCCGCTCGCCGCCCACTTCACCGCTCTCATCCGCCGTTTCCATCAGCGCCGTCAGCAGCTGCCCGGCAACCGGACCTTCGATACCCAGGCAGCCTGCGGCAGATTCGGAGAGATAGGTGATCGCGCCCAGCGCGTCGGTCGCCCAGAACCAGCCGAGGTCGTATTTCTCGAAGGCATCGAACATCGCCATGCGTTCGGAAGCGCCAAGCGCACCGGGACCTTCACCCTCGTCGGAGGACGGATTGCGGACGTCTGTCGCGCCTTCATCCTGCGGCGCGCGGGAGGTGGGAGGCGCTTTCGTCCTCTTCCCCCTCAAGATATCGCGCACGGCCATTCGAACATGTCCCAAATAATGGCGGCAAGAAGTCCACCAATTGAACAGGTAATTCTACCCGTTCGACCTTGCCAATTTGCTAAGAAATGGGAGCGCTAACAGTTGTTATGTTTCAACTAGTTGCAGCAATCTTGGCGCGCACGGGTATTGGCGGCGCGCCCTGCACCGCGAGGATGGAGCCGCTATTGTCGCGCTGCAGCGGGTCGGCGAACTCCACGCCCATGCGGTCTTCGGTGCTCCAGCGCGTGGTGCAGGTGACAAGGTAATCCTGCGACAGCTGGATGCGGAAGATGGTTCCCACGGGCACGTTCCACAATCCTTCCACCATCGCCCCGGTGGTGGAGATGTTGCGGACCGTCCCGTCATAGAGATTGCCGCCATGGTCGAGGACGACCTTGCGCAGCATGGTTTGGCGCGGTGCGCGCGATGCCTTGGGACCGCGTGCGACGGCGACCAGCCCGCTCTGCAAGCGCGTGATGGCGGCATCGGCATCCAGCGCGCGTTCGTAGATATAGCCCTGAACGTGACTGCAACCGTGCAAGCGCACCAGTTCCAGTTCATCCAGCGTCTCCACGCCCTCGGCGGTGATTTCCATTCCTAGCGCATGCGCCAGGCTGGTGATCGAGGCGATGATGGCGCCGTTGCGGCTGCCTTCCTGCGTCGCGCCGCGCACGAAGCTCTGGTCGATCTTGATCTTGTCGAACGGAGCGGTTTTCAGATAGCCGAGCGAGGAATAGCCGGTGCCGAAATCGTCGAGCGCCAGGCGCACGCCCACGCCCTTCAGCGCCTTGAACATCGCATCGGTGCCCTCGTCATCGGACAGGAACACGCTCTCGGTGATTTCCAGCTCCAGCTGCGAGGGCTCGATCCCGGCCTGGGCGATTGCCTGGGTGACGATGGTCGGCAGTTCGGGATTGGCGAATTGCAGCGGCGAGACGTTCACGGCCACGCGCAGCTTGGCAGGCATGCGGGCAACGTCGGCACAGGCGGTGCGCAGCGCCCATTCGCCAAGCTGGGCGATCAGGCCGGTATCCTCGGCCACGCCGATAAAGCGCTGGGGCGAGATCCAGCCCTTGACCGGATGGTGCCAGCGCAGCAGCGCCTCGAACCCGGTGATCTTCTCCGTCGCGGTGGAGACGACCGGCTGGTAGGCCATCTGCAATTCGCCGCGCGTGATGGCGTCGCGCAGGTCTTCCTCCAGCTGCGATCGCGCCTCCGCCTCGGCATGCAGGTCCTCGGCATAGAAGTGGTAGCGCCCGCGCCCGCCATCCTTGGCGGCATAAAGCGCAAGGTCGGCATTGCGGATCACGTCTTCGGCATTGTCGCCATTCTCGGGCGCCATGGCGATGCCGACCGATGCGCCGATCGTCACCCGCTGTCCCTCGATGGCATAGGGCTGCGAGAGCGAATGGATCACCTCGCGGGCCAGTTCGGACAGGATCTGGCGCGCATGGGTGCCGGGGATCACGACCTTGAATTCGTCACCGCCCAGGCGCCCCACCTGTCCCATCTTGCCGACCGCGCGCTCCAGCCGCTGCGCCACCTGCTTGAGCAGCGCGTCGCCCGCCGGATGGCCCATCGTATCGTTGACATGCTTGAACCGGTCGAGGTCGAGCAGGAAGATCGCGCAGGCGCGTTTGTCCTTGGCCTGGGCGCTGAGGATCTTTTCCAGCACGCGGTTGATCTGGAAGCGGTTGGAAAGGCCCGTGAGCGAGTCGAAATTCGCCAGGCGCGAGACTTCCTCCTGGCTGCGCTTGCGTTCGGTCAGGTCGGTGCCGGAGCCGCGAAAGCCGGTGAAGTTGTCGAACTTGTCATAGATCGGGCGGCCGCTGATGGACCACCAGCGATCGTCCTTCACATCCGCCGCGCGCACTGCCAGCTCGTGGAAGGCGCTGCGGGTGGAAAGATGGAAGATCAGCGTGCGTTCCCCGCGCTCCGTATCGTCGCTGAGGTCGAACAAGGTGACCAGCGGCTGGCCGATCAGGTCTTCCGGATCGCACCCCAGCACCTTGGCCACGGGGGTGGAGACATAGGTGATCAGCCCGCGCCGGTCGGTTTCCCAGAACCAGCCCTGCCCGGTCCCCTCGTAATCGGTCAGGATGTCGCGCGCACGCGTCTGCGCCCGTTCCTGCGCCGCGCGCAGCTGGTCTTCCTCCTGCTGGCGCATGAGCTGGTCGCGGCTGACCATCGATGCCAGCAAACCGCCGACGAGCAGGCCGGCAAGCCCAAGCAGCGATTGCGTGGCGACGAGCGTGGCCGACCATAACGCCGCCTGCGACATCAGGATCATCGCCGGCCGGCGCCGGAGATATGTCGCCGCCATTGCGCCGACGCTGATCATGCTGGCAAGCGCCGCTTCCCACGGCAGGCCCTCCATGACCGCCCAACGGGTGATACCGAAGCCGAACAGCGACAGCGGCAAACATGCGACCAGCGTCAGCGCTGCAACGATCGCCAGCCCGCTCTTTTCGCGCAGGGCATTGCGAACCGGACGGATCAGCGCCACGCCCACCAGCGCGGCGCCAAGTGCGGCGATGGTGACGAGGCCCGGCAGCGCGCGCGTCAGCGCAAAGGCGAGCACCGCGGAAAAGCTCATCGCCATGATAAGGTAGCGCCACGAGGTGGGCAGCGCGCGCCCTTCCGCGATCGTCTGCTCCAGCGGCTGGAATGCCCGGTCGGCCGAGGGGTCGCGGCGGTTCTTCCTGCGCCGTTCACGCGCCTGCTGCTCGGGATCCGGCGATACCGCTTCGAGCTGGGAGACGACGTGCCGCCCCGCCGCCTTCGCGCTATCGGGACCAGGCTCCATTCGGGCAGCCGGATTCGCCCGCGAAGCCGCGGTGTCCGAGCGACTTGCCTGAGCGTGCCCTTCCATGCCTTCTTCAATGCCCCGCTTGCCTTTGAAAAAGCGTTAACCGGTCGGGAAGAATTGGGTCTGTGGAAACACCCGTTTCGGGCCAATTTTCCCCGTGAACAGCAGGACTTGAGCGCGCCGGAGCAAAGGTTACTATCGCTCCTCAGGGATAGGAGGATTGCGCATGGCCTTGCGGCATATCGCGATTATCGGTTCGGGGCCGGCGGGCTATTACACCGCGGAAGCCGCGCAAAAGGCCTTTGGAGAGGATGTGCGAGTCGATATTTTCGACTGTCTTCCAGTACCTTACGGCCTGATTCGCACAGGTGTGGCGCCCGATCACCAGTCGATCAAGGGCGTTTCCCGCCGCTATGAGAAGGTCGCGCTGTCCGACAATGTCCGCTTCGTGGGCAACGTCACCATCGGCAAGGATATCTCCGTCGCCGAGTTGCAGGGGCTCTACGACGCCGTCATCCTCGCCACCGGGGCGCCGAAAGATCGCGAACTGGGGATAAGTGGCGACGATCTGGGTAATGTCTTCGGCTCCGCCGCCTTTGTCGGCTGGTATAACGGGCACCCGCAATTCGCCGATCTCGACCCCGACCTTTCGGGCCGGACGGCAGTGGTCATCGGCATGGGCAATGTCGCGCTCGACGTTGCGCGAATGCTGGCGAAAACGCAGGCCGAATTCGCCGGCAGCGACATCGTCTCCCATGCGCTCGACGCGCTGGCCGCCAGCAATATCGAGCGGATCGTGCTGCTCGGCAGGCGCGGCCCGCACCAGATCATGATGACGCCCAAGGAGCTGGGAGAACTGGGCCATCTCGAACGTGCATGCCCGCATGTGTACCAGGGCGACCTGCCGGACGAGGCGGAGGACGCCATGCTCGAACCCGGCCTGCGCAAGAGCGTGACCGCATTGCGCGAATTCGCCGCCATCCCCGAACATATCCGCGCCGAAAAACCCGTCGCCATCGAATTCGCCTTCTTCGCCCAGCCGGTCGCGCTGGAAGGCGACGGCAAGGTGCAATCGATCACCGTCGAACATACCGAGCTGGTGCGCGGCCGCGCGCAGGGCACGGGGGAGAAAGCGAAGCTGGAGGCAGACCTCGTCGTCAACTGTATCGGCTATCGCACCAGCCCGATCCCCGGCGTGCCGTTCGACGAGCGCGCCGGCCGCTTCGCCAATGACGAAGGGCGCATCCTTCCCGGCCTCTATTGCGTCGGCTGGGCGCGGCGCGGCCCCTCCGGCACGATCGGCACCAACCGGCCCGACGGCTATGGCATTGTCGAGGAAATCGCGGCGGACATGGCGGATGGCACACTCGGTCCCGCAGGCAAAGAGGGCCGCGCGGGCTTTGACGCGCTGGCGACAGAACGCGGACTGGACGTTGTCACATTCGCGGACTGGAAAAGGATCGAGGAAGCCGAGGAACAGGCCGCCCGCGAAGGCGCCCCGCGCGAAAAATTCGTCGATGTCGAAGCGATGATCAGGGCGCGGGATTAGCCCGTAACTGCCGCCTTATTCGGGAGCGCCTTCCGCGGCGCTTTCATCATTGCCAAGGTCGGTCAGCATATTGCCCCATGCGCTCATGCGAGTACCGAAGGCTTCCATCTCGGCGGCGCAGATCTGCGTATAACCCTGCAGGTCACGCGCTACTTCCTCCAGCGCCTCGCGATCCATCACGTCGCCGATCGCGCGCCCGGTGGCGCCTTCGTAATAGCCGGTGAAGTAATTGGTCGCGAAGAGCAGCGCGCGCTGCGTCCCCTCATCCTCAATATTGGTGCTCATGAAGGAGGCCCAGACGGAGCACTGCTTGGCGACGATCGGATCCATCTGCGCTTCCTGCGCCGTGGCGGGCACGGCAAGTACCATTGCGGCCGCAAGCGCGACCGTGGCGGAACAGGATTTGGCGATCACGATCAGACCCTCATCGGCATGAGGACGTAGAGCGCGGGGCTGCTCTCGTCCTTGCGGATCAGCGTGGGGGCACCGGCATCGGCGAGGTGGAGTTCCACCGTGTCGCTGTCGATCTGCGCCAGAATGTCCTTGAGGTAATTGGCGTTGAAGCCGATCTCCATCGCTTCCGCACGGTAATCGGCGGGCACTTCCTCGGCCGCATTGCCGTTGTCGGGGCTGGTGACTGAAAGCGTGACCTTGTCGGTATCGAGGCCCATCTTCACCGCGCGGGTCTTCTCCGTGGCGATGGTCGCCACGCGATCGACACCGGCGAAGAAGGACTTCGGATCGACCTTCAGCAGCTTGTCGTTCCCCGTGGGAATGACGCGGCTGTAATCGGGGAAGGTGCCGTCGATCAGCTTGGAGGTGAGGACCACACCCCCTTCCCCGCCCAGGGTGAAGCGGATCTTCGACGGCGACAGGTCGATCTGGACATTGCCGTCCATCGATTCTTCCAGCAGCTTGCGTAGCTCGGCCACGGCCTTCCGCGGCACGATCACGTCGGGCATGCCCTCCGCGCCTGCAGGCCGGTCGATGGTGAAGCGGGCGAGGCGGTGGCCATCGGTCGCGGCCGCCTTCAGCACAGGCTTGTCGTCATCCGCGACGTGGAAGAAGATGCCGTTGAGGTAATAGCGCGTTTCCTCGGTCGAGATGGCAAAGCGCGTGCGGTCGATCAGTTCGGCCAGAAGCTCTGCCGGAATCTCGAAACTGGTCGGCAAATCGCCTTCCACGATCACCGGGAAATCGTCACGCGGCAGGGTGGGCAGCTGGAAACGCGCGCGCCCGGCCTTCACCACCATGCGGTTGTCCGCCGTCTCCAGGCTCACCTGCGTACCATCGGGCAGCTTGCGGGCGATATCGAACAGCAGGTGCGCCGACACGGTGATCGATCCGGCATCCTCCACCGATGCGGCCTCGAGGCTTTCGACGACCTGCAGGTCGAGGTCGGTCGCCATGATCTTCACCAGACCGTCCGCCGATGCCTCGATCAGCACGTTGGACAGGATCGGGATGGTGTTGCGGCGTTCCACCACGGACTGGACGTGAGACAGACAACGCAGCAGTTTCGCGCGTTCGATGGTGGCCTTCATCGCTTACCCCTTTTCGCGCCGCGGCTGACCTGAAGAGGCCGGAATCGCCCGCGAGCGCCGGAAAATGTTCTTAACAGTCTTAGCGGGGGCATGTGACGGGGCAAGGATTCGTCGCTGCAAGGGGCGATTCCTTGGGGATAAAGGGAAGTTTTGGGATCATTTGTGTTTCGAAGGCGCATTCTACTTGTGGTTACGCCCTCGCATCCGCGAGGGCATCCTCGGTGCTGTTCCCTCCCCCCGGATCAAGTCCGGGGTCCGGGGCACCTGCGGACGGCCGGTTGGCCTTGCGGTCGCTCTGCGACCGTGCTCCGCCACGTCTCATCGACGTCATTGCGAGGAGCGAAGCGACGCGGCAGTCCAGGAGCTGTGACGTGCCGCCCTGGATTGCGTCGCTCCGCTCGCAATGACGATTAAAGCCAAGTCGCGGCAGCCATAGGGCGACTGCCCGTCTAGCGAGGACGCGCGCCCGGATGGGCGTGCGAAAACAAAAGATCAGCTCAACATGGCCATGCCGCCATTCACGTGAATGGTCTGGCCGGTGATGTAGCTGGCCTCCTTGCTGGCGAGGAACGCCACTGCGCTGCCGATATCCTCGCCCTCGCCCATGCGGCCCATGGGGATACGCCCGTTGATCGCGGCCTTCTGGTCGTCGGTCAGCACGTCGGTCATGGGCGTGCGGATGAAGCCGGGGGCGACGCAATTGGCGGTGATGCCGCGGCTGGCGACTTCCTGCGCGAAGCTCTTGGTCATGCCGGTGATGCCGGCCTTGGCCGCGCAATAGTTCATCTGGCCCGGATTGCCGGTGGTGCCGACGACGCTGGTGATCGAGATCACGCGGCCGAATTTCGCCTTCATCATCGGGCGCGCGGCGGCGCGGATCAGGCGGAAGGTGGCTTCCAGGTTGATCGCGATCACCGCCTGCCACTCCTCGTCCTTCATGCGCATGGCGAGGTTGTCGCGCGTGATGCCGGCATTGGTGACAAGGATGTCGATCCCGCCCAACGTGTCGATCGCGGCGGGGACCAGCTCCTCCACCTGCGTGGTGTTGGAGAGGTCGCAGGTGATCTCCACATGGCCGTCATGGTCGTGCGAATGCTCGGAATTGAGCTCGTCACGAAAGGCGCGCAGCTTGCCCGCATTGGTGCCCGACAGCGCCAGCCGCGCGCCCTGTGCCGCAAGGCTGCGCGAAATGGCCGAACCGATCCCGCCCGCAGCGCCGGTGACCAGCGCGTTCATTCCCGTCAGATCGAACATTCTTCCTACTCCGTCTTGTCGTCTTGGCGTCTCTTGGAACGCCTCAAATCTCTTTCGCGAAACCCTCGATATCGGCCATGGTCACAAGGCTGACCTGCGTGGAATCGGGCAGGATCTTGCGGATCATCGGACCCACAACCTTGCCGCCCAGTTCCACGAAATGGGTGATGCCGGCTTGGCCCATCGCCTCCACGCTTTCGCGCCAGCGCACGCGGCCGGTGACCTGCTTGACCAGCAGCTCCTGCTCCTCCGCCGGGTCGGAGACGAGGCTGGCGGTGAAATTGGCATAGACGGGCAGCAGCATGGGCTGCGGCGGCGTGGCGGCGAGCGCCTCTGCCATCGCGTCGGCAGCGGGCTGCATCAGCGAGCAGTGAAAAGGTGCGGAGACCGGCAGCGGCACGGCGCGCTTGCAGCCATGGTCCTTGGCCATCTCCACCGCGCGGGCAATCGCGCCCGCATGGCCGGAAAGGACGACCTGCCCCGGATCGTTGTCATTGGCGACTTCGCAGACTTCCTTTTGCCCTCCCGGGAGGGGGCCCTGCGCCGCAGCCTCGGCCAGCGCGGTCGCTTTCTCGAGGTCAGCGCCAAGCAGCGCGCACATGCCGCCCACGCCCACCGGCACGGCGGCCTGCATCGCCTGCCCGCGCAGCTTCAGCAGCCGCGCCGTATCGGCGAGCGAGAAGCCGCCGACCGAGGCGAGCGCCGAATATTCGCCCAGCGAGTGGCCTGCGACAGCCTCGCCCTTTTCCGAAATCTTCACGCCGAATTCGCGCTCCAGCACGCGGGCGATGGCGATGGAATGCGCCATGATCGCGGGCTGGGCGTTTTCGGTCAGGGTCAGCTGGTCCTCCGGCCCTTCGCGCATGATGGCGAAAAGCTTCTGGCCCAGCGCGTCATCCACTTCCTCGAACACGGCGCGCGCCTCTGCGCTGGCATCGGCAAGCTCGGCGCCCATGCCCACTTTCTGGCTGCCCTGTCCGGGAAAGACGAATGCGATCATGTCTCAAATCTCCTCCTGTGCCGCCCGCCTATGGAGGCGCGCGCCGTCAGGCAAGACCGAAAGGGACAATCCTGTTGGTAGCGCTGTGCCCGATCTCGGCACGGCCGAGATAGGGAATGCCCGATTTCGCGCACCAGTATTCGGCGATTTCGACTTCGCTCTGGCCGAAGGGCCGGTCGTTTTCCGGCACGTCCGAGATCTCGCCCAGCCTGATCCCGGCAATGCCGTGAAGGTGCTGGGTGATGTGGAAGAACAACCGGTCGACGGCATAGAGATGCTCGGCCACTTCCTCCACCAGCACGACGTGGCCGGTAAGGTCGGGCATGAATTCGGTGCCCACCAGCATGGCGAGCGTCATCAGGTTGAAGGCGGCTGCTGGACGATGGTCGAGGCCGGGTTCGAGGCCGCGTTCGTTGCCGGAAAACCAGTCGAGCACGCGGCGCACCGGCTCCTCCCCGCGCCTTATATCGCCGGCGAGCGGGCCATGCACCGGCTTGCCCACGCCGTTGCGGTACAGCGCGCCCAGCAGCGTGCCGCAGTCCGAATAACCGAGATACGCCTTGTCCTGCGCCGCATCGCCCAACGCCGCCAGCGCGTCGGCCGCGATGCGGTTGGAGCCGTATCCGCCCATGCCGAACCAGATCGCATCGAAAGCCGGGTCATTGGCGAAATCGAGGAAGGCCGCCAGCCGCGTGGCATCGTCGCCCGCGAAATGGCCGTGTTCCACGGTTGCTGCCGGATGGAGCACCAGCTCCAGCTGCGGATAGTCGCGTGCGGCCAGGTCGAGCACAGCCTGCGCGCGTTCGGGCAGGATGGGCTTTCCGGGACACATGATTCCGATGCGTTTTACCATCCCCCACATCTAACATCCGCTTCACAAAGCGCCACTGCCAGAATAGGCAGGTGCGCATGACGCAAACTCCCGACGCCGCCCTGCCCAACCACCCTTATTTCTTCTGCGGGATAGGCGGGTCCGGCATGTTGCCGCTGGCGATGATCGTGAAGGGCATGGGCGCCGAAGTCGGCGGATCGGACCGCAGCTTCGACCAGGGCCGCGCGGAGGAGAAGCAGGTCTTCCTGAAAGCACAGGGTGTGGAACTTTTCCCGCAGGACGGCAGCGGCGTGCAATCCTCCGACCAGGTGCTGATCGCCAGCGCCGCGATCGAGGATACCGTGCCCGAAGTCGCCCGCGCCAATGAGCTCGGCTGTACGCGCATGACGCGCGCCGAATTGCTCAGCCAGCTGTTCAACGAAGCACCCCAATCCATCGGCATTGCCGGGACCAGCGGCAAGAGCACGGTGACCGGCATGACCGGCTGGATCATGCAGGAAGCTGGCCGCGATCCCACGATCATGAACGGCGCGGTGATGAAGAACTTCGTCTCGCCCGAAAACCCCTTCGCCAGCGCGCAGGTCGGTTATCACGGCGTTTTCGTCAGCGAGGTGGACGAGAGCGACGGCTCCATCGCGCTCTACAATCCCACTGTCTCGGTCCTCCTCAATGTCAGCCTCGACCACAAGAGCATCGAAGAACTGCGCCAGCTGTTCGGCGCGTTCCTGGCGCGGGCGCAGATCGCGGCAGTCAATTTCGACGACGAGGACACGCGCTTCCTGTCCAAACAGGCGAAAAAGCGCCTGACCTTCGCGATCGACCATCCCGAGGCCGATCTTGGCATAGAGCCGGGCACGATCGTGGAGGACGCCACGAGCATCGGCGCACTGCTGGTCGACCGGCGCGACCACACGGTGCACAGCCTGCGGGTGCCGATGCCGGGCCGCCACAACCTCGCCAATGCGCTGGCGGCGGTTGCCGGCGCCGTCGCGGCCGGCGTGGAAGTGCATGACGCGGCCATGGCGATTTCCACCTTCAAGGGCCTCGCCCGCCGCTTCGATATCGTCGGCACGAGCGAAAGCGGCGTGACCGTGATCGACGATTTCGGCCACAATCCGGAGAAATGCCGGGCCACGCTGAAGACGCTCAAGAGCCATCCGGGCCGCGTGATCGCCTTCTTCCAGCCGCATGGCTACGGCCCGCTGCGGCAGATGGGGCATGAACTGGCCAGGACCTTCGCCGCGGAGCTGGGTGACGAGGATCTCACCATCATGTGCGACCCGGTCTATTTCGGCGGCACGGTGGACCGTTCCCAGGGAACCGAGCGCATCGTCAACCTGATCCGTGAGGCCGGAGGCTTTGCCGAGCATATCCCGACCCGCGAGGCCTGCGGCAACCGCATCGTCGAGATTGCGCGACCGGGTGACCGCGTGGTGGTGATGGGCGCGCGCGACGATACGCTCAGCACATTCGCGCAAGGGCTGCTGGATCGGGTGTGACCACTTACTTCAAGGCATGGGCGATAGCGGCGCTGATGACCGCCAGTTTCCTTGTCCTGCTTGCCGGCTTTTCCTAACATGGTGGATGGGGGACCAAGGTATTCCCCTCGCCGTAGCGATTGCTGGCATGGGGTCCTTCGGAACCTCCTCCTTCCTGGCAACAAAATATCCGACCTGCCCCAATTGCGATGGTCCGGTGAACATGCCGAAGATGACCCATGACGGTGGCGGGCGTTTCTGGGTTGCGCCCGAAAGGCCGAGCAGGGAATGCGGCTATTGCGGTCAGGACCTGACCGTCCGGCACCGCCAATCCTAAGATGCCCTTAACCCTAAGTCTTGGGCGCACCTTTAACCCTCATTCGTAGCCTTGTCGGAACCGATGAAGAGGTGCGCGCAATGAAGAGTTACAGGCCGGGGAGTGCGGGCATGGTGCCCGCCCAGCCGGGAACCTATCTTGCACACCTCTATTTCGACGATGCGCAGGTGGAACTGGTGAAGAGCCATGTCGTCGGCTGGCAGGTCAGCGCCGAACGCGAGCTGACCCCGCTGGTGGTCGATCCCGCCGCGGTGACCAACCAGGACTGGTTCGTGATCCAGCCCGATGGCCGCGTGGAATGCAGCGACGGGCGCTGCTGGATCGATACCGAGACATGGATCAGCGAGGAACGACGGCGTCGGCGTGACGCTGCATGATTTGTTTTTCGAAGGCGCATCCGCGCCTTCGTCCTCGGTGCTAGACCCTTCGCTTCGCTACGGGGCACCTGCGGGCGGCCGGTTGGCCTTGCGGTCGCTGCGCGACCGTGCTCCGCGACTTTAGTTCATCGTCATTGCGAGGAGCGAAGCGACGCGGCAATCCAGTGCTGTTGCACACAGCCGCACCGGATTGCCGCGGGGCCATTGGCCCCTCGCAATGACGGCGTTTCGCAACAAATCAATGCGCCGGACTCTCTTCCTTGTCCTCGCCAATATTCAGCACGTTGTGCAGCAGCACGGCGATGATCGCGCCTAGCACCAGCCCGACGATCGCCGAGAGCACCGCATAGGTCAGCCAGCCCAGCACGCCGCCAAACGCGCCGGTGGCATGCTCCACCCAATGCTGCGCGTCATGCGCGACATGGGCTGGCATGGCGAAGCCCAGCTCCTCCAGCCCGTGCAGCACGATGCCGCCGCCGACCCACAACATCGCCACCGTGCCGACGACCGACAGCACCGTCAGCAGCCTGGGCATGGCGCGCAGGAGGAAACAGCCGAACTTCTTCGCCGCCTCGCTCGGCTTTTCGGCGAGGTGCAGGCCGATATCGTCCATCTTCACGATCAGCGCGACCGCGCCATAGACGACCACGGTGATCGCAATGCCCACCACCGCCAGCACGCCCGCGCGCACCAGCAGGCTTTCATCCGCCACCTCGTTCAGCGTGATCGCCATGATCTCCGCCGAGAGGATGAGGTCCGTACGGATCGCGCCCTGGGTGCGCTGCTTTTCGAATTCGACCGGATCGGTGATCTCGTCTTCCAGCGTCTTGCCGTGCTTTTCACCGCCCAGCTTCTCCATGATCTTTTCCGCCCCTTCATAGGAGAGGAAGAGGCCGCCCAGCATCAGGATGGGGATGATCGCCCATGGCAGGAACTCGCTCAGGAGCAGCGCACCGGGCAGCAGGATCAGCAGCTTGTTTATGAGGCTGCCCTTGGTGATCTTGGCGATGATCGGCAGCTCGCGATCGGGGGTTAGGCCGGTGACATAACTCGGCGTCACCGCCGCATCGTCCACTACCACGCCTGCGGCCTTGGTGCCTGCCTTGCCCGCGGCCAGGCTGATATCGTCCGCCACCACGGCAAGATCGTCCACCGAAGCGGCCGCCGCGCGGGCGATGACCGCAATATCGTCAAGCAGGGCGACTATGCCACTGGGCATGTTCTATCCTCTTCTGGCTGAAATGATCCGGGTGCCAGCTTTGCCGGTTAAACGCCGTTCCGGCAAGGCGATGCGGTCACTTTGCCCGATAGACGGTGATCACCACATGCGGCTCGCTGGCGGCGGGATCGAAGCCGATCGTGCCGATGAAGCCGCCCTGCCCCAGCCATTCATACTTGCCGAGCGGCGGCTCGAACACCGGGCTGGTGCGCGCGGGGCGCGGGTTGCCGTCCGCATCGGGCGGGCAGAGCGTACCGGCATTGACGATATTGATCACCGCCCCGTCATCGGTGCGCAGGAAGTAGTCGGCGATGATCTGGGTACAGCCATCCCCGCGGTCGAGCTGCCAGTCCCAGCCCATGGGCAGCACCTCTCCGCGCATCTCCGGCCCTTCGAAGCTGCCGCCGGTGATCGGGATCAGCCGCCGATTGCCGCGCGCGGTTTCGCCGATAGTCAGCGGCGCGCCGATATTGACGCGGGAGACATAGACCAGTTCGAGCTCCGGATACTCCTCGGCAATCCGCTCGCGCGCCGATTCCTGCGCCGATGCCGGTGCGGCCAGCACCAGTGCGGCGGCTGTGGCGATGATGATACGCTGCATGAAACTCCCCCTGACCTGCTTCTTCCTGTGCTAGCTATGCTTGCATTATCGGGCAATTGGTCTATGTGCGCCGCTTCCGCGGGGAATGCGCCTTATGGACGGCTGCCGTGGAAACCCAAGAAAGCCGGAGGGGCCGCCTGCGATCCGCGCGGGATGTGTCAGCGATCGGCATGGAAATGAAAGGAAGCGTGACATGGCTCTTTATGAGCATGTGTTTCTCGCGCGCCAGGATCTGAGTCAGGCTCAGGTGGACGCGCTGGCTGCCGGCGCCACGGAAATCGTGGAAGCCAATGGCGGCAAGGTCACCAAGACCGAAACCTGGGGCCTGAAGTCCCTCGCCTACAAGATCGACCGCAACCGCAAGGCCCATTTCGTGATGTTGAACATCGACGGACCGGGTTCGCTGGTGTCCGAGCTTGAGCGCCAGAACCGCATCAACGAAGACGTGATCCGCTGGCTCACCATCGCCGTGGAAGAGCATGAAGAAGGCCCGTCTGCGATGATGCGCAAGAACGACCGCGAGCGTAAGCGCCGTGGCGACCGTGGAGGGAACGACTGATGGCTCGTGCATTTTTCCGTCGTCGCAAGTCCTGCCCCTTTGCCGGCAAGGACGCGCCGAAGATCGATTACAAGGACGTGCGCCTGCTGCAGGGCTTCATGTCCGAGCGTGGCAAGATCGTGCCCAGCCGCATCACCGCCGTTTCCGCCAAGAAGCAGCGTGAACTGGCCAAGGCCATCAAGCGCGCCCGCACGATCGGCCTGCTGCCGTACATCGTGAAGTAAGAGGAGTATCGACAAATGGATATCATTCTCCTCGAACGTATCGAGAAGCTCGGCACCATCGGTGACGTGGTTTCCGTGCGCGACGGCTATGCCCGCAACTTCCTGCTCCCGCAGAAGAAGGCACTGCGCGCGAACGAAGCCAACAAGAAGGTCTTCGAAGCCAATCGCGACCGTCTGGAAGCCGAAAACGCCGAAAAGCGTACCGAAGCTGAAAAGCAGGGCGATAAGGTTGCCGGTGAAGAGATCGTGCTGATCCGCGCCGCTTCCAATGCCGGCCAGCTCTATGGTTCGGTCAACGTCCGCGACGTGGCCGAGGCACTGACCGCCAAGGGTCATGACGTCGACAAGAAGCAGGTCATCATGGGCGCGCCCATCAAGACCATCGGCATGTTCGACGTCACCATCGCCCTGCACCCCGAGGTGCATGTGACGGTGAAGGCCAATGTCGCCCGTTCGGACGACGAAGCCGAGCTGCAGAGCCAGGGCGTCGACATCCTTGCCCAGGCTGCCGAGGAAGAGCGTTCGGAATCCGAAGGCTTCACCGAAGCCCTCGATCCGGATCGCGAGCTTGGCGAACTGCCGGCCGCTGAAGGCGAAGAAGCTGCCGAGGCTCCGGCCGAGGAAGCTGGCGAAGAGGAACAGGGCGAAGCCTGATCCCTCCCGTCACCTGACAAGAAAAAGGGCGCCATCCTCACGGATCGGCGCCCTTTTTCTTTCGCCCCCCAAATTCAGTCGATCACCGCCAGCCCGTCACCACCCGGCCCGGACGGCAGGCGGCGCAGCACTTCGCCGCTGGCGAAGTCGATCTCGGCAATCTCGTCATTGGCGGTCTCGGCGACATAGAGCCGCTCGCCATCGGGGCTGAAGACCAGCGTCACCTGCGCCGCTTCGCTGCTGCCCGAAACGGGGATCGTGCGCGTGACCGTATTGGTCGCCACCTCGATCACGCTGAGGTCGCCCGTGCCGAAATTGGAAGTCACCACGAACTCGCCGCCCGGATGCGCGGCTATACGGATCGGCACATCGCCGACATGGATCGTGGCGACCAGCTCCAGGCTTAGGGCATCGAGGCGATAGACCCGGTCGGCTGTGTTGGAAGAGACCCACACGGTATCGCCATCGGGAGAGAGCGCGAGCCCCTCGATCTGGTCACCGACGGCGCGGCGCATGGCCTCGATCCCCTGGACGAGGTCGTAGCGCACGACCGTTCCGGCGGAGATGATCGTGCCCCACGCCATCGTGCCGGCATCGTTCACCGCAACCATATGCGGTCCTTCGCCGCCCATGCCGGTCTCGGTCAGGCCCGGCTCCTCGCCTTCCTTCAACTCGATCAGGAAAGCCGAGCCGCGCCCTTCGGCACCTGCCAGGATCCGGTCATCGGCGAACCATTGCGCGCTGTGTACCCGTGCCTCGGCCCCCAGGTCGATTTCGAAGGCCGGTTCGAATTCATCGATCGCAAAGGCCTGCACCTGAGTGCCCGAATAGCAGGCAACCAGAACATGCTCATTGTCAGGTGACACGGTCAGCTCATGTGGATTCTCGCAGGTTCGCACCCGATCGGTCTCGCGCCCGCTGGCAAGGTCGACACGCGACAGGCTGGCCCCGCGCTTGTTGGCGACGATCAGCGTGCCAGTAATCTCCCGCGCCTCTGCCGCGCCCGACCCGTCGCCAGCGCCCGAACAGCCCGTACAGGCGAGTGCGAGCACCGTTGCCCTAAGATATTTCACGAATCATCCCTCCACCACCAGACGCTTCGTCCCACAGCATCGGTAAATGGAGTGTGTAGGAAATTTCCCAGCCTCTCTCGACAAGGGGCATGGTCAGTCCGACAGGAAGTTAACGATCGCCTCGCCCATAGCCGCTTCGGTGACGCTGCTCATATGGGTGCCCGGCACCAGCTGCAGCCGCGCATCAGGCAAGGCCTCCGCCAATGCATGGGGAGAGCCATTGTCGCGGTCATCCTCGCCGCACAGGACCAGCGTGGGCATGGTGATGCGGGCGACATCCTCGCGCGCGATTTCGTCCAGGGCCAGCAACAGGTGCCGCGCTGCCACGCGATCCACATTCATCGTCTTCATGAAGCTGACCGCCATGAAGGCACGATCGCCCCGCTTGACCTCGTCGAAACGGTCGATCGCATCGATGAAGAAGGCAGCGCGCGCCTGCCAGTTGTCGAGGCTTTCGAGGCCCATGCCGGCGAGCACCAGCCGGCGCGGCCTCACCCCCGCGATTACGCTGGCAGCCGCCGTTCGCCCACCCATGGAGAAGCCGACCAGGTCGAAATCGTCGAGCTCCAGCGCGGCGATCACCGCTTTCACATCGCGCACCAGCACATCGGGAGGATAGGCGCTCGCCTCATGCGGCTTGCCGCTGTCGCCATGCGCGCGATGGTCGGGCATGATCGCCTCGAACCCGGCATCGGCGAGGCGCTGGGCATGGCCGAACTTGATCCAGTTCATGTGCGCGCTGGAGAAAAGGCCGTGCAGCAGCAGCACCGGTCGCCCCGTCCCCATGCGGTGCACGGCGATGGGGGTGCCATCGAAGCTGGCGATGGTCTGGGTATTCATTGCGATCCGTTTTCCTGCAGCCATGGAGCCTCGATAGTCCAGAAGATCACGTCGACGCCGAGATGGTCCTGCGCATAGGCAGTGATCGCCGCGCGGGTGAAAGGCTCGCCGGTCTGCGGATCGATATAGGTCAGCGTCGGCTGCTGCACCGCCATCGCCACCAGCGGCAGGCGCTCGCGATAGGCGTTGAAGAACGGGTAGGAGTTCTTCTCCTGCGCACGGCGATGCGGGACGATGTCCGGTCCGCCGAGGCCGATCTGCCGCTCCTCCGCCATGGCGAAGATACGGCCCATATAGTCGTGGTCGTTATCCCATTCGCAGGGCCAGAAATTGACATATTGCACCACGGGAGAAGCGGCGAAGGCCTGCCTTGCATGAGCGAGGTTTTCCATCGTCGCAGCGAAATAGCTATCGCAGCTGAAGCCGGGCGGCGGATTGTCGAGATCGAGATCGGTGGAGGTTTCGGGCAGGTTGATCCCGGCGATGCGTCCGTCAAAACGCTCGGCCAGCGCATCTAGCAGCGCCTGGAAGCGCGCGCGCAGGGCGGGCTGCCACTGCATCGCCACCCAGCCCGAACCGTCCGGGCCCTCGCCCGCCGTGTCGGCCTGCCGCGCGAGGCCGCCGGCATAGATCTCCTCCTCGAGCAGGTAATCGGGAAGCCAGCGCGCCTGCGGCAGGAAAAAGCGGTCCTGCAGCTGGACGAAGAGCTCACGGTCGAACGCTTCGAGCGTGGCAAGATCGCGCTCGATCGCCGCGAAATCATACTCGCCCTCGCTCGGCTCCAGGCCGCGCCAATTATAGACCACCTGCGCCCCCTCGATATCCTCCCGCTGGAGCAACGCGGCGTGGTCCTCCGGATCATCGCCGCCGAGGAAGAGGAAATTGCGCGGGGCCTCCTGCGCGAAAGAAATCACAGGGAAGGTGGAGATCGACAGGAGCGCCAGCGTGGCTAGTCCGATAGCTCTCAGGATACCAGCGAGGCTCCTTCCGGGACTGGGGGCTCGCATGGGCACAATCACCGGAAGATGCAGTTGGTCCCGGCCCACAGCGCCTCGACCGCGGCATCATCCCCCTCGCCCGCGAAGAGGCCGGAGATGATGGGGCCAGCGGGATCGCCAATGGTGAATTCCTCGCCCAGCGTGCTGTCTTCCTCCAGCATTACGCCGTCCGCCGCCAGCATCGCGCTGCGCGAGTCCGCAGGCGTATAGGGCGCGCGAGCGAACCAGCCGACGAAACGGTCATCCTCGTTGAAAGTCAGCGATAGGCCTGCGTATTCGGTCACAGCAAGCGGGCCACCGGGGCATTCTTCGTACTCCTGGCGCGAGAGGACATCGCCCAGCACACCGGCGAGCGTGGCCTCGGTCGCTTCACGCAGGCTGCCGAAGGGGACTTCCAGCGTCTCGTCGCCATCCTGCGCGGGCACCGTGATGCCCGATGCCTGCAGGTCGATCATGTCCTTGGGGCCGAGGCTAGCCTCGTCGGCGGCCACAGCGTCGGAGACAGCTGCTTCGCCGTCAGGCTCCGCGCCGGATGCTCCCCCCTCCCCGCTTTGCCCGCAGGCTGCGAGCAGTAGGACGGGGAGGAGCAATCCGGCGTGGCGCATGAGGTTTATCCCTTCTTCAGGTGGCGGCGGCCGAGCAGCTCGGCGATCTGCACGGCGTTCAATGCAGCACCCTTGCGCAAGTTATCGGAGACGCACCACAGGACAAGGCCATTATCCACGGTCGGATCCTCGCGCACGCGGGACACGAAAGTGGCGTAATCGCCCGCGCATTCGACCGGCGTCACGTATCCGCCGTCCTCGCGCTTGTCGACGAGCATAATGCCCGGCGCCTCGCGCAGAGCGTCCTGCGCCTGTTCGGCGGTGATTTCCTTCTCGAATTCGAGGCTGATCGATTCCGAGTGGCCGACGAAGACGGGCACGCGCACGCAGGTGGCCTGCACCTTCACCTTGGGATCGAGGATCTTCTTGGTCTCGACGACCATCTTCCACTCTTCCTTGGTGAAGCCGTCATCCATGAACACGTCGATATGCGGGATCACGTTGAAGGCGATCTGCTTGGTGAACTTGCGCGGTTCCACCTGGTCGCCGACAAAGATCGCGCGGCTCTGTTCGAACAGCTCGTCCATGCCCTGCTTGCCCGCGCCGGAAACCGACTGATAGGTCGAGACGACCACGCGCGTGATCTTCGCAAGATCGTGCAGCGGCTTCAGCGCCACCACCATCTGCGCGGTCGAGCAGTTGGGATTGGCGATGATGTTCTTCTTGCGGAAACCGTCGATCGCATCGGGGTTCACTTCCGGAACCACCAGCGGCACGTCCGGGTCCATGCGGTAGAGCGAGCTGTTGTCGATCACCACGCAGCCGGCCGCCGCCGCCTTGGGGGCATATTCCTTGGTCGGGCCGCTGCCGCAGGCGAACAGGGCGATGTCCCAGCCGCTGAAATCGAAATGCTCGATATTCTTGCACTTGAGCATCTTGCCGGTATCGCCCAGCTCAATCTCCGTGCCATGGCTGCGCGAGGAGGCGACCGCGGCCACCTCGTCCATCGGGAATGCGCGTTCGGCCAGAATGGCGAGCATTTCGCGCCCGACATTGCCCGTGGCACCCACTACTGCAACTCGATACCCCACTTGTAGTCTCCAATCCTGCAATTCTGTCCGCACGATCCGGATTGCCGGCGGGCGGCCGGAACGTGGTAAAAAGCCGTTTACCTTGCTGTTTGCGAGCCGCTTAAGCCTTTTCGCGGATTAAGGATGTTGCAGGCGCTGAAAGTCTTGCTGCCTGCAACGGTCTGGTACTCGAGATATGGAAAGGGGCGGCTCCGTCAGCACGGAACCGCCCCTTTCTATTATCTCGCTTATCGGCGAAATCTGGCGATTGCGCGCCGACCCTTACTGGCCGACATTCTCACGACGCTCTGCAATACGTGCACGTTTGCCGGTGCGGCCGCGCAGGTAGTAGAGCTTGGCCCGCCGCACGACACCGCGACGGACCACGGTAATCGAATCGATGTTCGGGCTGTAGAGCGGGAAAACACGCTCCACGCCTTCGCCGAAGCTGAGCTTGCGAACGGTGAAATTGCTGTTGATCGAACGGTTCGAGCGGGCGATCACGACGCCTTCGAAGTTCTGAACACGGGTACGCTGGCCTTCGACCACGCGCACGCCGACGCGCACGGTGTCACCGGCACGGAATTCGGGGATTTCCTTCCCCTCGCTGAGGGAGGCGATGTTTTCCGCCTCGAGTTCCTGAATCAGACCCATGGTCTCAATCCTCATTATCACGCCGCGCGCCAGAGGCAGGCTGGTCCCGAACACCCGTATGGCGTTCCCAAAGGTCCGGCCTGCGTAACCGTGTATCGTCTTCGGCCCTTTGCTTGCGCCAAGCCGAAATCTTCGCATGATCCCCCGATCGCAGCACTTCAGGGATCGTGCGCCCTTCCCATTCGACAGGTCGGGTATATTGCGGATATTCGAGAAGCCCCGCTTCGAAGCTTTCTTCGACACCGCTTGAAGGCGCGCCCATTACGCCGGGAAGCAGGCGAATGCAAGCGTCTAATATGGCGAGAGCCGCCGGTTCGCCGCCCGACAGCACGATATCGGCAAGGCTGACCTCTTCCACCGGCCTGCCTTCGAAAATCCGCTCGTCGAATCCCTCGAAACGGCCGCACAGGATCGTGACCCCCGGACCTGCCGCAAGCTCACGGATACGCTCCTGCGTAATCGGTCGCCCACGCGGGGTCATGGCGAGCACCGGGGCCTGCGGCTGGCGCTCCAGCGCATGGTCGATCGCGGCGGCCAAAACGTCCGCCTTCAGCACCATGCCCGCACCGCCACCGGCGGGCGTATCGTCCACCGTGCGATGCTTGTCCGTCGCGAAATCGCGGATCTGCACCGCATCGAGGCTCCACGTCCCCTCCTCCAGCGCACGCCCCGCCAGCGAAACGCCAAGCGGCCCGGGAAACATCTCCGGATAGAGCGTGAGGACCGTGGCGGCGAAACTCACTTGCGGTGCCTTTTCGATCCCAGCGCGTGGCCCACCATGCCCATTCCGAAACCGCACAGCAGCGCGACAATGCCCCAGACCAGCAGCGCGGCGAGACCGAAGGGCGTGGGATCGGTGCAGGCTTGTCCGGCCACGCAAGGCTCCGCCCGCACGGTCGATTGCAGCCACAGGGCGAAGAGCAGGAAGGTCACCCCCATCGGCAGCGCGGCGATACCGGCGACGGTGAAGGGATTGGTTCCCGGCGTGCGACTCGCCAGCACATAGGCGAGCGCGAGCGGCGCGGCGAAGGCAAGTGCGATCAGGAGGAACGGAAGGGCCATGCGCCGCTCCCTAGCGGATTATAGCGCAAAGGGAAGCGGATCGGCCCTTGTGATAGAGCGCGTCAGGCGCCGGTTCCCGTCAGCGCCGGGACGTCCTCGTCATGCTCGATAGCAGGCGGCGGAGCCTCGCCATCGCGGCGAGTCAGTCGCTCGGAGACATACCAGGCGCTCGGCAGGGCGAGCACGGCCCCGGCGATTGCGGTGAGGGAAAGGATCGCCAGCAGCGACAGCACCAAGTCCTCCGCATCACCGAGCCCGCCCGATGCAGCCTCGAACAGGATCGCGACCAGCGGCAGCATCATGGGCACCAGCGTCGCCAGCAGCGCGGCGCGGCCGATCCGCTTCTTGCGCGACCAGTGCGGCGTGAAGAGGTGGAAGCCGAGCGAGAGCCCCGCGGCCATGGCCGGGAACAGCGCGATACCGCCGAGGATGGCGAGGGTTTCGATCATGACAACCTCCGGTCAAATGTCCCGGCAGGTGTGTTACCGAACTAAGACGCGCGGTTCAAGACTGTGCGGCGAGGAATGCATCCAGCTTGTCGAAGCTGCCGCCCCAGCCGCCGCTCATGCTCGCCATCTGTTTGACGAACATGGCCAAAGCCGCCTCCGTATATTCGATCGGTGTCCAGCGCAGCGTAATTTCGGTCCCGCCGTCGCGTTCGGCGAAGTCGACTTCGGTCAGTAAGGTCAGCGGCCAGTCGTCGAAGAAAGGCGGCGCGCATTTGGTGCCCTCACGGGTGCAGAAGCTCTGTTCCCACGCAACCCGGCTGGGCTTGCGCAATTCGCGCCACAGGCTGAGCGTATACATGTCGCCGCCTTGGGGGGAGGAGGTGCAGGCAATGGTCGCCTGTCCCTCGGCCACCTCGCCTTCCAGGATTTCGACCGTTGCGCCTTTCGGGCCGGACCACTTCACCATCTGCGCCGGGTCGGCCCAGGCCTCGTAAACCCGTTCTATCGGAGCTTCGAAGCGGCGCGAAATGGTGAAGACGGGAACATCGGGCGTGGTCATTTGTGGTCCCTTTCCTGTTCGAGGAACTGGCCGAGACGGTCGAAACGGTCGGGCCAGTAGGCGGCCATCTCGTCGAGGAATCGCTGCGCCCGCACCATGCCGTCGGGCCGCAGGCGGCGCGGGCGCGCTTGCGCCGAGCGCACGGTTTCGACAAGGCCCGCCTCTTCCAGCACCTTCAAATGGCGCGAGATGGCGGGCTGGCTGATCGGGTGATGCAAGGCGATTTCTCCCACGGAGGCCTCCCCCCGCGCCAGCTGGCGCAGGATCGCACGTCGGGTGGGATCGGAAAGCGCGGCAAACGCCTGATCGAGCTTAGGGTCGAGCGACTCATTCATAGCCGCCTTTTTATATAACAAAATCGTTATGTAAAGCTCGCAGCGCTTAGTCCCCGGCGAAGGCAGCGGTGACAACCAGCTGCCCGGCATCCCATTCGGGCACGGCTTCCACGCGCATGGGGACCATGAAGCGCTTGCCGTTTTCGCGCTCGATCTCGACCACGTCGCCCGCGCCGAAATTCTCGACCGCGACGACGGTGCCCAGCGGCTCTCCGGCATCGGAGACGGCGGCGAGGCCGATCAGGTCTGCGTGGTAGTATTCGCCCTCTGCCAGCGCAGGCAGTGCCGAGCGCGGAATGGTGAGGACGGTGCCGCGCAGCTTTTCGGCGGCATTGCGATCGCTGATTTCTTCGAAGCGGGCGATCGCCCCGCCCTTGTTGTCGTCACGGACCTTCGTGAGGGTCAGCGCGCCATCATTGAACGCCTTGTGCTGTTTCAGCGAGGGCAGCCCCTCGCCGAACAGCTTCAGGCGGACTTCGCCCGTCACGCCATGCGCGCCGGTAACGGCAGCAAGGGTGACGGGCTTGTCCTGTACCAAGGGGATTATTCCTCGGTCTTCTCTTCTTCAGCCGGAGCTTCCTCGGCGGGAGCTTCCTCAGCAGCAGCTTCTGCGGCCGGAGCCTCTTCAGCGGGAGCTTCCTCAGCCGCTGCTTCCTCGGCGGGAGCGTTGGCTTCTTCCTCGGCAGCCTTGGCGGCTTCTTCGGCTTCAGCGGCCTTGGCGGCCTTTTCCTCGGCGCGTTCCTTGGCGGCGTCGCCCGGCTCACCCTTCTTCGGGTTGTTCTTCGGCGCACGTTCCTTGATGCCGGCGGCATCGAGGAAACGGGCGACGCGGTCGCTGACGGTGGCGCCGACGCCCAGCCAGTAGCGGATGCGGTCCTCGTTCAGCTTCACGCGGTTGTCGTCTTCCTTGGGCAGCATCGGGTTGTAGGTGCCGATCTGCTCCAGGTAACGGCCGTCACGCGGCTTGCGGCTGTCGGCCGCCACGATGCGGTAATAGGGACGCTTCTTGGCGCCACCGCGCGAGAGACGGAGAGTAACTGCCATTGTATCTAACCTTTCCAGTCCAAATCTTTGAAATTACTTCTTGTTCAACAAATTCTGTAAGTCGGGCGGAAGACCCCCGGCACCACCGCCGGGAATGCCCGGAAGCCCGCCGGGCGCACCGCCGCCGCCCATGCCGCCGGGTGCGCCACCGCCCCCGCCGAACATGGATGCCAGGCCCTTCAGCCCGCCCATCTTCTTGATCTGCTTCATCGCGCGGCCCATTTCCTGGTGCATCTTGAGGAGCTTGTTCACCTCCTGCACCGAGGTGCCGCTGCCCGCCGCAACGCGCTTCTTGCGCTTGGCGTTCATCAGCTGCGGGGCGCTGCGTTCTTTCCTGGTCATGGAGCCGATGATGGCATCCATGTGGACCAGCACCTTGTCGTCCATGCCGGACTGGGCCATCGCCGCCTTGGCCTTCTTCATGCCGGGCATCATGCCAGCGAGCATGCCGAGGCCGCCCATCTTCTGCATCTGGGAGAGCTGCGTGCGCAGGTCGTTCATGTCGAACTGACCCTTCATCATGCGCTCGGCGAGCTTGTCGGCCTCTTCCTTGTCGACGACTTCGGCGGCCTTTTCGACCAGCGAAACGACATCGCCCATGCCCAGGATGCGGTCGGCCACGCGTGCCGGATGGAAACGCTCGATCGCGTCCAGCTTCTCACCCGTACCGGCAAACTTGATCGGCTTGCCGGTGACGGCGCGCATCGAAAGCGCCGCACCGCCGCGGGCATCGCCGTCCATGCGGGTGAGCACGACACCGGTCAGCGGAACCTCGTCGCTGAAGCTCTGCGCGACATTCACCGCGTCCTGGCCGGTCAGCGAGTCGACCACCAGCAGCACTTCGGCAGGGGTGGAGACGCCGGCGACCGCCTTCATCTCCGCCATCAGCGCTTCATCGACATGCAGGCGGCCTGCGGTGTCGAGCAGCAGCACGTCGACATTCTGCAGCTTCGCCGCTTCCAGCGCGCGGCGGGCGATATCAACGGGCTGCTGGCCCGCGACGATCGGCAGGGTGGCGACACTGGCCTGTTCGCCCAGCACCTTGAGCTGTTCCTGCGCCGCCGGACGATTGACGTCGAGCGAAGCCATCATCGGCTTCTTGCCGTGCTTGTCCTTCAGCAGCTTGGCGATCTTCGCGGTGCTGGTGGTCTTGCCCGAACCCTGCAGGCCGACCATCATCACCACTGCCGGCGGGCGGACATCGAGATTGAGCGGAGCGCCCTCACCCGCATTCTCGTCCTCGCCGCCGAGCATGGCGACCAGCTCGTCATTGACGATCTTGACGACCTGCTGGCCGGGCTTGACCGATTTCAGGACCTGCGAGCCGACCGCCTTTTCGGTGACCCGGTTGATGAAATCGCGCGCGACGGGCAGCGCCACGTCGGCTTCGAGCAGCGCCACGCGCACTTCGCGCATGGCATCGCGCACATCCTGCTCGCTGAGCGCACCGCGCCCGCGCAGCCGGTCGAACACATTGCCGAGATTGTCGGACAGCGTATCGAACATGTGCCTCTGCCACTCCATTTGCGGCGCAAGATGCGCCAAACGCGAAAAACGCCGGCGGACGAAAACTCGTCGGCCAGCGTGCGAATTTCATGTGAAATCCGACTTTTATCAGGTGAATGGTGGAGCCTAGCGGGATCGAACCGCTGACCTCTACAATGCCATTGTAGCGCTCTCCCAGCTGAGCTAAGGCCCCGAACTTTCGTTCATTCCATTCATGTACCGCGCCCGGCCGGGAGGCTGTTGGGAGCGGTTCCCCTTGCGGGGAGGTGGCCATCTATGGCCGAACCTGCGATTACGCAAGTCCCTTTTTTCACCTCAAATGCGGGTCCGTTTCCATTATCGCCTTGCCGCTCGTCCGAGCAGGTCGGTCCTGGTCGCGGCAGCCAAAGCGCGAATGCGCGTCGGCCGGTCAGGCCGTAGCCAAGCGGCCCGGATGGGCCGCGCCCGGCGCTTGAGGGTCAAAAACTAGCTATCGTCGTCCTTGTCGTCGCCCGAACCCGTGTCCACGCCGAGATCGTCGTCACCGCCAAGGTCGACATCATTGTCCGGGGAATCGTCGTCCTCGTCGATATCCTCCAGCTCGTCATCGGCCAGATCGGAATCCGCCTTCTCGTCGTCCTTCTTCTTGTCAGGCGCTTCCTCGAAGGGAATCGGCTGCTTGGACTTCAGGACGGGTTCGGGCGTCCATTCATTGCCGCATTCGATGCAGGTGACCGGGTCTTCCTTGCCCAGGTCATAGAAGCGCTCGCCGCATTTCGGGCAATTGCGCTTGGTGCCCCATTCAGGCTTGACCATGATCTTCGTTTCCTTGTCTCGCCCGCCAGCCGGCAGGCGTAAAATGCGTGTAGCAAAACCGGATGCGCCCCTTCCCTGATTCGCCGGAGCAAATCAAGGTGAAATCCATGGGCAATGTCCGGGATGGGACGCGCCTTGCCATAGGGGCATGGCGCTGTCAAAGACGCGGGCCTCCAAAGCAGCAGGAATTGAGCCAGAGTGTCCGCATCTCCCGACAGCCCGCCGCAGCCGCGCCGCTTTTCGCCTCCGGGCGCGCTTTCGGGGACGATCCGCGTGCCGGGCGACAAGTCGATCAGCCACCGCTCGCTGATGCTGGGCGCGCTGGCGGTGGGCGAAACGCGGGTGACCGGCCTCTTGGAAGGCGAGGATGTGCTCGCCACCGCCGCCGCCATGCGGCAGATGGGCGCGACCATTACGCGAGAGGATGACGGGACCTGGTCGATCCACGGCGTGGGCGTTGGCGGACTGCTGCAACCGGCCGCGCCGCTCGACATGGGCAATAGCGGCACTTCGACGCGCCTGCTGATGGGCCTGGTCGCCAGCCATGCGATTACCGCGACTTTCGTCGGCGATGCAAGCCTGTCCAAGCGACCGATGCGCCGGGTGATCGATCCGCTTTCGCAGATCGGCGCCGAGTTCGAGGCGAGCGAGGGCGGCACCCTCCCCCTCACATTGCGCGGGATCAGTCCTGCGGTGCCGATCACCTATCGCCTGCCCGTCGCATCCGCACAGGTGAAGAGCGCGGTGCTGCTGGCTGGCCTCAACACCGCCGGGACGACCACGGTGATCGAGCCTGTGCCAACGCGTGACCATTCCGAGCGGATGTTGAAGGGCTTCGGCGCGGACCTTTCCGTCGAGGAGAAGGATGGCGAGCGGATCATCACGCTGAAGGGCGAAGCGGAACTGAAACCGCAGACCATCACCGTGCCGGGCGACCCCTCCTCCGCCGCCTTCTTCGTCGTCGCCGCGCTGCTGGTGCCGGGCAGCGATGTCCTGATCGAGAATGTCGGCCTCAACCCCACCCGCGCGGGCCTGTTCGGCGTGCTGCGGCAGATGGGCGGCAGCATCGAGGAAGTGAATGCCCGCGAAGTCGGCGGTGAGCCGGTGGCCGATTTGCGCGTACGTCACTCGATGCTGAGAGGCATCGCCGTCGATCCCGCCGTCGCGCCGAGCATGATCGACGAATTCCCCGTCCTCTTCGTCGCCGCCGCTTTGGCCGAAGGAACCACCACCACGACCGGCCTCGACGAGTTGCGCGTCAAGGAAAGCGACCGCCTGACCGCCATGGCCGAAGCGCTAACGCTGGCGGGCGCGAAATTCGAGGAACACGAGGACGGCCTCACCATCCACGGCACCGGCGGCGATCCTCTCCCCGGCACGGGTGAAGGCGCGGCAGTGGTAAGCCATCTCGACCACCGCATCGCCATGAGTATGGCGGTGGCGGGCCTCGCCAGCCGCAATGGCGTGGAAATCGACGACGTGCGCCCCATCGCCACCAGCTTCCCGAACTTCATCGCGCTGATGGAGAGCCTGGCGGGATGAGGAGCACCTTCGCCTTGGCTGCCTTTGCTCTGGCGGCATGCTCGGCATCTGACGAGGCAACAGATGTCCAGTCCGCAGCTGAAACCGCAACGAAAGCGCAGGAAGCGACCGAATCCTTCCCCAGTGCTGGCGAATACGAACCCTCACCAGCACAGCTGGCGGCAGACCAAAGCTTCTCGTCGATCCTGATCGAAACGCCACTTGTCGACGTGCAAGATCAGCTGCAAGAGCTTCGCGAAAACGGCTGCGAAAGATATCGGGAATGCGATTGGCAGGATCGCAACAAGGTTCGCTATTATTTCTGGGGGGGGCCGGGCGAACTGCGCCTCGTCGCGAAACATGTCGATGCGCAGGACTTTGTTGGGCGATCCATTCCTGCGCTGGGTATCGGCACCGCTCGTACGCGCGAGGATGTGCTGGACAGGGTCCATGCTTTCATACCGGGATCGCAATGGCGGTGCGAAGCGCATTTGGGGACGTGCTTCGAAGCTACAGGCAAGCTGAAGCCGGGCTGGGTAAGGCTGTCTTGGAACGACGATGATACACTCGCCTCGGTCGAGTTGCACGGATATCACTTCACATGATCGATCCCGATCTTGCGAACTATATCGGCTTTGTCGGAATGGCCTGCATCATCGCGGCCTATGCCTACCAGACCTTCAGCGCCCGCCCGAACCCGTTCGTCCAGCACGGCAGCAACCTGACCGGCGCCATCCTGCTGACGATTTCGCTGATGGTGCACACCAACCTCGCCTCGCTGGTGCTGGAGTTCTTCTGGGCGGCGATCGCGATTTACGGGCTGGTGAAGGCCTGGCTGGCGCGTGATAGTGTGGAGCGAAAAGCATGAGTTACGACCTGATGGTGTTCGACGCGGACACGGCTCCAAGAGACCGCGAAGCGTTTATGGAATGGTACGCCCAGCAGACTCAATGGGGTGAAGGTCACTCATACGAGGACGCCTCCGTGACCACTCCGCGCCTAAGGGCTTGGTACGAAGCGATGAAGGCGGTCTGGTTCCCGATGAACGGGCCCGACGCAATCTTCAACGAGCTTCCAGACGATTCGCCGCTCTGGGACGATGACCACGTGACTGGCTACACGATAGGTCGCGCAAGCATCTACTGCGACTTCCGGTGGAGTAAAGCTGAAGAGGCGCGCTCGGCTGTCGTCACTCTCGCCAAGAAACACGAGGTTGGTTTCTTTGATGTCTCTGAAGACCAAGGGATCATCGCATTCCCGGGTGACAACTTCACATGATCATCGCCGTCGACGGACCGACCGCATCGGGCAAGGGCACCATCGCCAAGGCGCTGGGCAAGCATTTCCGCCTGCCGCATCTCGATACCGGCCTGCTCTATCGCGCGGTCGGTTACCAGGTGAAGCTCAATGGCGGCAATCCGAATGACGAGGGCGATGCGCTGAAAGCTGCGGAGATCTTCCCCGACGAGTTGCTCGGCCACCCTGCCTTGCGCAGCGAGGAGACGGGCGGGCTCGCCAGCCGCGTTTCGGTGCATCCGCAAGTGCGGGAGGCGCTGTTCGAGCGGCAGCGCGCCTTTGCCAAGCAGGAAGGCGGTGCGGTGCTCGACGGGCGCGATATTGGCACCGTCATTGCGCCCGATGCGGACATCAAGCTGTTCGTCACCGCCAGCGTGGAAGCGCGGGCCAAGCGCCGCTGGCAGGAGATGTGCGACCGGGGCGAAAGCCACAGCCTGCTGGAAATCGAGGACGATCTGCGCCGCCGCGACGAGCGCGACCGCAACCGCGCCGCCGCGCCGCTTGTCGCCGCCGAGGATGCGGTGATGCTCGATACGTCGGAGATGGACCGCGATGCGGCCGTGGCCAAGGCCATCGAGATCGTGAACACGCTGACCGGGCAGCTGCCCTGCCCCTGAGCTATTGCTCCATCTGCGCCTGCACGTCCCGGCGCAGGCCCAGCATGAAGGCGACTTCCGCCACCACGAAGAGCGGGCCGACCAGCAGGCTCTTCAAGTCATCGACGAAGGCGGGCTTGCGGCCTTCGAACCCGTGGCCGATGAACTGGAAGATCCAGCCGGCGACGAACAGGCCAATGCCCCAGCCCAGCCATTGCGCGGTGGGCAGCGCGGCCAGTGGCAAGGCCAGCCAGCAGCCCAGCCCCAAGAGCGCAGCCATGACGAGGCCGAAACGCAGGTCCAGCCGCAGGTAGAACACCGCAGCCGCCACGCTGGCGAGGATCGCCGGGTTGAGCGGCAGGCCGACCACCTCCCACAGCGGCCGCGACAAAAGCACCAGAACCGCCAGCACGATCATCGGAATGCCGACAAGATGCGTCGCCACATTGCGGCGGTCGCGGTGATATTCGCCATAGGCGGCAAGGCTCTTGGCCAGCGCGCTCATTTTCGCTCTCCCGCTGCCCGGATGGGGCAGATCAGGCTGCCTTGATAGCACCGTCCTGTGGCTTGTCCTGAGTCTTCTCGCGTTCGGCAATTTCCGCCCGGTAGACGAGCGTGTCGCCCACGCCTTTCAGCGAGGTTTCCTGCGGCTCCTCGAAAATCGTCCGCTCGCGCGTGCGCAGCCAGGTCGCTTCGGAAATGGCGAGGCCGTTGATCGGCGCCAGCGCTTCCAGCCGGGCAGCGACGTTCACCGTGTCGCCCCAATAGTCATAGGCCATGCGCGTTTCGCCGATCACGCCGCCCACCACCGGGCCGCTGTGAATGCCTGCGCGCAGGCCTACCGTGCTCACGCCGCTCTTTTCGCGCAGTTCCTCGACGCGCGAGATCACGTCGGTAGCAAAGGCGATCGCGGCATCGGCGCAGTTGCGGGTCGAGACATTGCCGCCGGCGATGGCGAGATAGCAGTCGCCCACCGTCTTCACCTTTTCCACCTGGTGCCGCTCCGCACACTGATCCGCCATCTTGAAGAAGGCGTTGAGCAGTTCGACAAGGTGGCCCGGCGAAACGCGGCGCGCGAGGGCCGAGAAACCCACAAGGTCGATGAATACCACGCTGACGTCCGAATAGGAGTCGGCAACCACGCAACCTTCACGGATGCGCTGCACCGCCGCGCGCGGCAGCATGTTGAAGACCAGCTCCTCATTCCTCTGCCGCTCGAGATCGAAGCCCTCGGCCAGCGCAAAGGCGGCACGGCTGGTGCGCCCAACGGCAAGGTTGATGGAAAGCATCACCACCGCCCCGCTCATGTAGCTGAGCAACGCATAGGTGAAGGCGGAGCTGTGCTCGTAACTCGGCATGAGCAAGGCGAACCAGCCCAGGATGTCCAGCGCCAGCCAGCCGATGAACATGCGCGGACTGCCCGCCAACACGACCGCGGCGAAGGCTGTCAGGATCAGCCGGTTGATGGTGAAGATGGCGGGAGAAGCCTGACCCATCGCGATCAGCTGGTCGGCCAGGATGGCGTTGATCTGCCCGCAAATAACGGAAAGCGCGAGCAGCGCGGCGAAGTCGATGAACTGGTGGCGATAGTAATATTCCCACCAGGTCGAAGCGATATAGGCGCCGCTGACCGCCAGCGTCGCGCCCACCAGCACGGCCAGCTGCGCGCCGTCGCCGGGCTTGGCGAACATCGGGTTGATGACCGAATAGGCCAGCGCAACGGCCATGAAGATCACGCAATAGAGGCGCACGAAGGGCAATCGCAACGCGCGCGACGCCTCGATATAGCGCACCTCCGTGTCCGGATTCGCAAACCGGCTGAAAACGCCGGGTTGCAGTATATTGCCCCCATTTTCAGTGTCAGCAAAGCGGCTGACAGCCTCAGGCTGTTCCACGATTCCCCCCTCTCGCAAGATATCCCTCTCTCTCGCGACCCCCAAGTGTGACGGCGCCATAGCACAGATTCGTTTGCAACCTAACTTAATGGCGCATTGTGACGCGCAATGGCCCAGGCCCCACCGGCGATGATGTGCGGTTTTCCTTGCCTTCGCGCCCTTTTTCGCCTAGGCGCGCGCCCGTCTGACGGACAGGGGACATGTCTGCGGGCGACCAAGCACGAATGGCCGGTTTTTCCACCGGGGTGCAACGACACCCAGCCCATTCGCATTTGGCGCTCCTTTACATCCCCCCGCCCCGACGGCGCCCGCACCGGCACTCGGCCGCGCGGGCAGTTCGGCCCTCTTGGCCCACCAAGGCAATGGTGCCGCGGTGGAGAAAGACCCCGGAAAACAATCCGGTGGCCGGAAACAAGTTGAATTAGGAAACCCATTTCTATGGCTACCACTGCCAACCCTACCCGCGACGATTTCGCGGCTCTCCTTGACGAACAGCTCGGCGGTGCCGAGGGCGGCTTCGAAGGCCGCGTGGTCAAGGGCACCGTCACCGCCATCGAAAACGGCATGGCCGTGATCGACGTCGGCCTGAAGAGCGAAGGCCGCGTCAACCTCAAGGAATTCGCCCGCGGCGAAGACGATCACAACATCGAAGTCGGCTCCGAGGTCGAAGTATTCGTCGACCGCGTCGAAAATGCCGATGGCGAAGCCATGCTCAGCCGCGATCGCGCCCGCCGCGAAGCCGCGTGGGACAAGCTGGAAAGCGAATTCGGCGAAGGCAAGCGCGTCGAAGGCCGCATCTTCGGCCGCGTGAAGGGCGGCTTCACCGTCGACCTGGATGGCGCCGTGGCCTTCCTGCCCGGCTCGCAGGTCGATATCCGCCCGGTGCGTGACGTGACCCCGCTGATGGACATGCCGCAGCCCTTCCAGATCCTGAAGATGGACCGCCGCCGCGGCAATATCGTCGTCTCGCGCCGCGCCGTGCTGGAAGAAACCCGCGCCGAACAGCGCAGCGAGCTGATCGAAGGCCTGGCAGAAGGCCAGGTCACCGAGGGCGTGGTCAAGAACATCACCGATTACGGTGCCTTCGTGGACCTGGGCGGCATTGACGGCCTGCTGCATGTCACCGACATGAGCTACAAGCGCGTCAATCACCCCAGCGAAGTGATCGAGATCGGCCAGACCGTGACCGTGCAGATCATCCGCATCAATGCCGATACGCAGCGCATCAGCCTCGGCATGAAGCAGCTGGAATCGGATCCGTGGGAAGGCGTCGGCGCCAAGTACCCGATCGGCGCGAAGATCACCGGCACCGTCACCAACATCACCGAATACGGCGCCTTCGTGGAGCTGGAGCCGGGCATCGAAGGCCTGGTCCATGTTTCCGAAATGAGCTGGACCAAGAAGAACGTCCACCCGGGCAAGATCGTTTCGACCTCGCAGGAAGTCGAAGTGATGGTGCTGGAAGTGGATTCCGAAAAGCGCCGCATCTCGCTCGGCCTCAAGCAGGCCCAGCGCAACCCGTGGGAAGAGTTCGCCGAGAAGCACCCGGTCGGCTCGACCGTGGAAGGCGAAGTCAAGAACGCTACCGAATTTGGCCTGTTCATCGGCCTGCCGGGCGACGTGGACGGCATGGTTCACATGTCCGACATCGCCTGGGGCATTTCGGGTGAAGACGCGCTGGCCCTCCACCGCAAGGGTGAGGAAGTCCAGGCCGTGGTTCTCGACGTCGATGTCGAGAAGGAACGCATCAGTCTCGGCATGAAGCAGCTCGAAAAGGGCGCTCCGGCAGAAGGCGGCGCGACCGGTTCGCTGCGTCGCGGCGAAGTCGTTACCGTCACCGTCCTCGAAGTCCGCGATGGCGGCCTCGAAGTGCAGGTTGGCGAAGACGGCGCGACCGGCTTCATCAAGCGTTCGGACCTCGGCCGCGACCGTGACGAGCAGCGTCCGGATCGCTTCCAGACCGGCGCCAAGGTGGATGCCATGGTCACCGGCTTCGACCGTTCGAAGAAGCCGAACTTCTCCATCAAGGCGCGTCAGATCTCCGAAGAGAAGGAAGCAGTGGCGCAGTTCGGTTCGTCCGACTCCGGCGCATCGCTGGGGGACATCCTGGGCGAAGCGCTCAAGAAGGGCGAGTAAGCTCACGGCCTTTCCGGCCTGACGAAATGGGCCCGTCCGCTGACAATAGCGGGCGGGCCATTTCTTTTGGGGGCCGGAAGACCTAGACTGCGGCACATGAAAGCCAGCTGCCAATGCGGGGCGCTAGTCGCCTCTATCGATGATAGTGCGACGCCTTATGTCGTCGCCTGCCATTGCAGCGACTGCCGCAAACGGAGCGGCTCTCCCTTCGGCGCGATGGCCTATTACCCCGCCGCAACTGTCAGGTTCGCAGGCGAAATCCGCGAATATTCCCGGCCCACCGATGCGGGAACGACCTACACCACCGGTTTCTGCCCCGCCTGCGGCAGCTCGATCACCGGCAAGGCGAGCCGCATGCCCGATATCGTGGGCGTCGCGGTAGGCTGTTTCGACGATGGCGAGGCGCCCGCCCCCGCCCGCTCGGTCTATGAGCAGGGCAAGTTCGGCTGGGTCGAATTGCCGGGCGAGATGACCCACCACCCGCAAGGACGCGACACATGAGCAGCCTCGAAATCCACCAGTTCCCCTGCCTGTCGGACAATTACGGCTATCTCGTCCACGATCCCGCCAGCGGGGAGACGACCTGCATCGATACGCCCGATGCCGGGCAATATCTTTACCAGGCCGATCTCAAGGGCTGGACGATCACCCAGATCTGGAACACCCATTGGCACCCCGATCACGCGGGCGGGAACGAGGCGATCAAGGCGGCTACCGGCTGCAGGGTCTTCGCCCCGCTTGTCGATGCCGAGAAGATCGCCGCGATCGACGTGACGGTGCGCGATGGCGATCTGGTGAAGCTGGGCGAGCACACCGCCGCCGTTATCGACGTGGGCGGCCATACGATGGGCCACATCGCCTACCATCTGCCCGATAGCGGGATCGCCTTTGTCGGCGATTCGCTCTTCGCATTGGGCTGTGGCCGCATGTTCGAAGGCACCGCGCCGCAATTCTGGGATTCGCTGCTGCGCCTGCGCCACCTGCCGCCGGAAACCACGCTCTATTGCGCGCATGAATATACCGCGGCCAATGCCAAGTTCGCACTCCATGCCGATCCCGACAACGAGGCCCTGCGCGACTATGCGCAGGAGGTGACAATGAAGCGGGCGAAGGGTGAACCGACCGTGCCTTTCATTCTGGAAAGGGAAATCGCCACCAACCCCTTCCTGCGCGCCGATGCGCCCGATATGCAGGCGCGCTGGGGCGGCGACCTCCCCTACGAGACCTTTGCCGCGCTACGCGCCGCGAAAGACAATTTCTGACACTGGGCAAACACAATCATGACATCACCGGAGCAGAAGCTCAAAATCCTCCTCATGACCGAGGCGTGGCAGAGCGCGCTGGCCTGCATCCAGTCGCTGGGCCGCAGGGGGCATGAGATCCACGTGCTGGTGGGCAACGACCCCGAGCTTCTCAATGCCAAGTCGTCCTGGGTAAAGGGCGTCACCCGCTTCCCCCGCAGCATGAAGGCCGAAGGGGATGCAAAAGCCCTGCTGGACTTCGTGGAGGAGCGAGGCTTCGACATCGTGATCCCGATCAGCGATTACGATGCGGAAATTGCCGCAGTGGCCAGGGAACACCCGCAGTTGGGCGAGCGGTTCGTTTCGAGCTCCAGCGATGCGATTGCCGTCGCCCGCAGCCGGAACCGCACGGTCGAGCTGGCCCGCAAGCTCGGCATCGGCGTTCCCCCCACCGAATTCGTCACGCGCGAGACGGCGGCGAAGGCGTTGGAGAAGCTGGGCTTTCCCGCCTATCTCAAGGCCTCGTCGTCCACCGGCTCATTCGGCGTGCAGCGCCTGTCGACAATGGACCAGCTGGAACAGGCTCTCGCGAAGCTTCCCGAGGATGCCGAAATCCAGGTGCAGCAGGAAGTCACGGGCGTGAGCCATGGCGTGACCGGCTTCTGCCGCCATGGCGAGGTGCTGGGAAGTTTCGCCTTCCGCCACGCCTACAAGACCAATCTGGGCGGCGCGCAGGCGCATCTGCTACTTGCCGACGAACCGCAGCTGCACGACATCCTGGGAAAGGTCGCACGCGAGCTGGACTGGCATGGCGGGATCGACCTCGACCTGATCGTGTCTCCCGAGCACGGTCCTGTGCTGCTGGAGATCAACCCGCGCCTGTCGGGCACCGCGGTCTTCGCGCTCAAGCGCGGTGTCGACCTGCCGGCAGGCTACCTGCCCACCTCCACCTCGCCCGAGGACCTGCAAGCCGCGCCGTTGAATCCGAATGCCACCGGCTTCATCAACATTCCGCGCGAGATGATCCTGCTGCAGGCTGGCGGGAAGAAGATGCGCGAAATCGCCCTTGGTTTCAGGCGGCAGCACAAATGCGCCGACAGCTGGTTTGCCAATGATCCTGGCTACAGCCGGGCGCTGTTCAACGCCGTGCAGGTCGGTTGGCTGCGGCAGGGGTGAGAGCGAACCGGTCCCGGTCCGCTTCCACACCACTGCTCCTGGCCGTCAGTCCTTCAACACGAAGGTCAGCTTCAGTGTACAGCGCCATTCGGTGATGGCATCGCCGTTGACGGTGCATTTGATATCGCTGACCCACACGCCGGTGATGTTGTCGAGCGTCTTGGAAGCGCGGGCGACGCCCTGCTTCACGGCATCCTCGATCCCCACGGTGGAGGCCGAGATGACTTCGGTTACCTTGGCGATGGACATGATATTCTCTCCTTGCTCATTGGGGGGAAACGGCCTTCTCGCGGGCCTCGGCGACCATCAGGCCGCGGTCGATCATCCAGTCCTCGATCGTCCCCGGCCAGTTCTGCAATGAGACGAGGTCGGTCGCCTCACCCATATTGTAGGCGTGGCCGCCCTCCTGGTAAACATGAAGCTCCGCCGGCGCGCCGCCCGCGCGCAGGGCCACGAAGATGTCGATCGTGGGCTGCGCGCAGCATTCGTCATCGGCGGCGGTGGAGAGCAGGATCGGCACCGTATCCGGGCCGATTTCCTCCACCTCGCCCGCCCATGGGCCGGGGAAGACGAGGATGCCGAAATCGGGCTGGGGATCGCCTGACGCGTCGAGCGCATCGCCCTCGCCTTCGGGTGGATCTGGCGGGCTGAGCAGCGTCATGCGGGCCAGCTCGCCACCGGCGGAGAAACCCATCACGCCCACTGCTTCGGGATCGACGCCGAATTCGCCCGCATCGCGGCGGATCAGGCGCATGGCGCGCTCTGCATCTTGCCGCGCATCCTCGATGGTCCAGGGCGCGCCTTCCTCACGGGCGAGGCGGTAATAGAGCACGAAGGCGGCAACGCCGCGGGCGGCGAACCATTGCGCTACGTCGCGCCCCTCGGTGGTGGTCACCAGCTCCTCGTGCCCGCCGCCCGGCATGATGAGGACGGCGCTGCCATTGGCGTGCTCGGGATCGGCGGCATAGAAGTGGACCGAGGGATCGTTGATCTGCTTGGTCCACCAGTCCTGGCTGACTTCGGGAATATCGCGGCGATCCTCGAAACCGGGGACGCCCGCTTCCCAGAGCGCAATGCGCACGCCTTCCTGTGCCTCACCGGCGTCGGCCGCAATCTCAGCCTGCTCCGGCGCCTCGGCACACGCCGTTATGGTAGCGCTACCAATACTAAGGGCAACAATACCCCGCAAACAATCCCTCACCCGACCTCTCCTCTTGGAAAGGCCGGAGATTGCGGCGATGCGGGGGTGTAGTCAAGCGCCCGCCATCGGGCAGGCACCGGACTCAGATGTCGGCGATGACCTTGTCGGCCAGCGCTGAATCGGCGGCGGCGTCATGCCGGTCGGCGATCAGCGCTGCTGCGGCGGCGGTCGAAGCCTCGGCAGCCTTGGCGCGCAGCGAATCCACCGCGGCACGTTCGGCCGCGGCGATCTTTTCGGCAGCCATCTTCTCGCGGCGGGCGACGGCGGCGGTGGTATCCTTCTTCGCCTTGGCGATGATGCCATCGGCCTCGGCCTTGGCATTTTCCAGCATCGCTTCCGCGTCCTTCTCGGCACCGGCGATCTTGGCCGCATATTCCTCGCGCAGCGCGTCTGCTTCGGCGCGCAGCTGCTTCGCCTCGTCGAGGTTGCTGCGGATTTCGGCGATCTTCTTGTCGAGGCCGCCAGCGATGATCTTGTGCACGCCCTTCCAGATGAGGATCACCAGGAAGACGAACATCGCCAGCCCGACCCAACCACCGGGGCCGAAGATGAATTCCGGACCGGCATGGGCCGCATCGCCATGTTCGACGACAGCATGCGATTCTTCCATCGCGGTCGCCATTTCGGGATCCTCGGTCGTGAAGACCTGCGGGAGATCGGTCTGGTTAGCCATTGGCCATCGCCTTCTTCACTGCGACCGAGGCCGCGGCCTTGTCCACCTCGATGCCGGCGAGGCGCGAGACGATATCCTGCGCTGCCTCTGCGGCGACCGACTGGATCTCGCCTTCTGCCTTGGTACGGGCGGAATTGATGCGCGCCTCGGCCTCGGCAGCCTGCGTGTCGATCGCGGCCTGCACCTTGGCGAGCTTCTTCTCGCTGGAGGCGGCGGCCTTGGCCTTCGCCTCGCTCACCAGCGCATGCGCGGCGGCACGGTTCTCGTTCTCCCGCTTGCGCCAGGCTTCCTCCTGCTCGTCGGCGGCGTCGCGTGCAGCCTGGGCTGCGGCAAGGTCGTCGGCGATCTGCTTGTCGCGCAGGCCCACCGTGTCCATCACCTTGGGGACCATGCCCCGGCCGATGACGAAGAACACGAAGCCAAAGATAACCAGCAACCAGAAGATCTGGCTGGAATAGGTTTCGGCCAATTGGGCTATCTGGGGCATGGACGGATTCCGGCTGTCGTCAGGAAAACAATATCAGTTTCCGGCCGGACACGCATGGCCCGGCCGGGAAACAGAGGGTTCGTCAGGCGACGAAGATCAGGATCATCGCCACGACGAAGGCCAGCAGGCCGAGAAGCTCGGCTGCGGCGAAGCCGATGAACAGGCGGCCCTGCTGGCCGTCTGCGGCGCCGGGATTGCGCAGCGCGCTCTCGAGGAACGAGCCGAACACGTTACCCACACCGATGGCGGCCATGCCGGCACCGATCGCGGCGAGACCTGCACCAACGAGCTTTGCAGCTTCTGCGTCCATTGTAATTTCCTTTCGTTGAACTTGTTCGAAATTGAAGATGGGTCGAATTTGAAAAGGCTTAGTGCAGGTTCTCGGCGTCGTTGATGTAGAGCGACGCGAGAAGCGCGAAAACATAGGCCTGGATGCCTGCCACCAGGATCTCCAGCGCACAGATGGCCAGCATCAGGATGAAGCTCGGCCCACCGATCGCGAGGCCCCAGCCGATCCCGGCATTGGCGGAATCGATCACGAAGCTCGCCAGCACTTCCAGCAGGACGTGGCCCGCCATCATCGCCACGAACAGTCGCAGGCCGAGGCTGAAGGGGCGGAACAGGAAGGAGATCAGCTCGATCACGAAGATGATCGGGATCATCGGCACCGGCGTGCCATGCGGCACGAACAGGCTGAAGAAGTGGAAGCCGTGCTTCCAGAAACCGACGATCAGCACGATCGCGAAGGTCATGATCGCCAACACGCCGGTGATCGTGAAATGGCTGGTGAAGGTGAAGGCATGCAGGCCCACCATCGCCAGAGGCAGCGGGACCAGGCCCAGCAGGTTGGCGAAGAGGATGAACATGAACAGGCTGAAGATGTAGGGCACGTACTTCTTGCCCGCCTTGCCGATATTCGCCTCGAGCAGGTCGTCGATGAAGCCGGTGAAGGTTTCCACCATCATCTGCCAGCGGCCGGGCACCAGTTCGCGCTTCATGCCGCCAAGCATGAAGGCCCATAGCGCCACCGCGGCGATGAGCATCCACATCGCGGAATTGGTGAAGGCTATGTTGAAGCCCGCCAGCTCCCACCCCTCCGAGCCGAACATCGGCTCGATGGTGAACTGGTGCATCGGATCGACCTTGGCCGTTTCGCCTGCCACTGTGTCTCTGCTTCCCTAAACCTGCGCGCCGACGCCCGTCATTCCGGGGGCCGGCTGGAAATCCGGATGATATTCCTGAAGCCGACGACTATTCCGAGGAACAGCATCACCAACAGACCCCAGGGCGACGTACCGAAGAACTGGTCTATGACCCATCCCACGACCGCACCTCCGAGAATCCCGCCGAGGAGATAGCTGAGCACGCGGTTGCCGAGCTTTTCGCTCTCGGTGGCACCTTGCACACTTGGCCGGTTGCGCTCCTCCTCGCGGCTCCGGGCGGCTTTGAGCCGCGCCTCGAGCGCGTCGATTCGCGCATCCTCCTCGATTGGTTCCCGTGCGGGTTTCTCGTCGCTCATGCCTGCTCCTATCTTCAAGGATTTGGCACGGGCAGCCAAGGTGCCCGCCAAGGGCGCCGACCCCTTAGGCGGGGGTCATATATGAGTCAACCGGTGGGGGTGGATTGGGTTGGGTATTTTTCGCGATTGCGAAGGGGTTGGGGGGTTGAACAACCGACATCCGAGGATTGTTTGTTCCATGCACCGGCATCCGATTTGTTTGTTTGGCCTCAAGCGCCGGCGTTCGCATCCGCTCAGTTGTCCCGGCTTCGCTTCGGCTGTCCTCGCCTGACTCCCTTCGCTACGCTGCGGGCGCGCGTTCGCGCTTGCGGGCCTGCGGCCCGTTTCCAGCGCTCTCCTTACAGATCGTCATTGCGAGCGAAGCGAAGCAATCCAGGGCAGCATAGTGCCGCCCTGGATTGCCGCGTCGCTTCGCTCCTCGCAATGACGGAAATTTGAAGTCACGGCAGTCACAGGCCGAACGGCCGCCCGCAGGTGCCCCGTAGCGTAGCGAAGGGACTAGCACCGAGGACGAAGGCGCGGATGCGCCTTCGCAAATCAAACTAGGGACAACGCGAGTGCCGCAGCGGCGGGGCGCTCGTGCGGGTCTGCCAGCTGCCGTCGGGAGCCTGGTACTTCTCGCCCACTTCGGTGCGGGCGATGGCGAGGCAGCCGGCGGTCAGCGCATATTCCTCCAGCGTGGCGCCTTCGGCCTGCGCGCGTTCGGCATAGACAGCGCGGCGGCGGATATTTATGTCATCCACCATCGCCTGCAGCGCGGGCGTGGCAGCGCCGACAATGCCGAGATAGCCGTCCATCTTCTCGCCCACCTTGCCCTCTGCACGGGCGGCGGCATAGGCGGGATCGCGTTGCGCCTGCGCGGGCGCGGCAAGGCCGCCCAGCGTCATCGCGGCCAGCGCTGCACCCAGTGCCATGCGGCGGATCGTCTTGGTCATCATCATTCGCTCCATCGCAACGCCGCCATCAGAAGATGTCGGCATTTTCCTCAATCGTGTTCCCGGCATCTTCGGCCAGGCGGTAAATCACTTCCTGGGTGATGTTGATATTGAGTTCGATCACGATCGGTTCTGCCGGTGCATTCACCGTTATGCAGCCACCAAGCGCAAGCGTTCCCGCAAGCAGCATCACTCCAGCGCCAGATTTGCCCATTTCCCGTGCCATAAAGCCCCTTACCGGGCCCTTATGCGCGCGGCGGGCGCAACTGGTCAATTTCGCAACAATCATGGGGTGGCCTCGCTTTCGGGGGGCTGAATATCGGGTTCATCTGGATTGACAGGATCGGGCAGCCCGGCGGGCACGAAGCGCGTGCCGTCATCCACGAGCAGGCCCAGTCCGCGCGGATCGCGCACGGCGGAAGGGTCGTAGAGCGAGCGCAGATTGGTGACCATCGTGTAGAAGGGCGCGCGGACATTGACGATGAAGCGGAACGGCAGGCGGGCAATGCGCCGCGTGACGATATTGCGCGATGCACCCTCGCCTTGCCGCACGCCGTCGAACTGCACCGATGTGACCAGTTCGCCCGTCAGCGAGCCGTCCATCCCGATGCGCATCTGGTCATATTCGAGCGCGCGCAGGGCATCGAAGGCGAAATTGGCGATGGGCGAGAGGTCTTCATAGGTCAGCTCGCCAATATAGGAGACGCTGCCGCCCGGCGGGCGCGAGAGCAGCACCCCACCCTGGAGCGAGCCATTGCCCATCGCATCGAAGACCACGGGAATCGTGCCGTCAAACGTGCCGGTGGCGCCAAGGTTGTTGAGCTCCATATGCTCGATGAAACGCTGGGCGTTGAGCCCCTCGATCTCCAGCACGTAGCGCCGCACTTCCTCTACGCCGATCGCCAGCGTGACCGGGCGCATGGTCAGCGTGCCGCCGAGGAAGGGCCAGCGCGCCTCGTCCAGCGTAAGGCGCGAGCCATCGACCAGCGAAATGGCGACGACGCCGTCATAGACCTCGATGCCGGGATTGATCGCTTCGACATAGATGCGCTGGGCGGGCGCGGTGGTGAGGCCGAGGAGGTCGGTGAAGACCACCGTGCCGCGCGCCCCCTTCACCGGGCCGAAGGGGGCGGCAAGGTCGAGCGATTCGCTGGTGAAGCGGCCCGTGCTGGTGACGGCCTCCTCATCCCAGTCGATCCGCCCGCGCCCGAACACGGTGCCATCGACCAGGCTGACCGTGCCGTAGAGCGACTGGGTGAGATCGGTGGGCTGGAAGCCACGGCGGAAGGTCAGCGCATCGACCATCAAATCCGCGTGGCCGGCAGCGGTGTTGAGATCATGCACAAGGTCGACCCGCGCGACGGAAGCGCCACTGGCCGGGTGTTCGAGCGCGAAATTGCTGGTCACCACATTGTCCGCCAGCACCAGCCGCGCCCCGCGCGAGAGCAACGGCTTGAAGCGCTGGGTCTGAACGTTCTTGTCGCGATCCTCCAGCACGAAGCGCGCGCCGTCGAGCGTCAGCACGCCATCGGCGAAGATCCAGTTGCCGCTCGCCTGCATGATATCGAGCGGGAGCGCATCGAGCCGGACGTCGGTGCCGGAGAATGTGCCGGAGATGTTGTCGCCCAGCTGCGCGGCAAGGTCGGTGAGTGCGAAACGCGCGGCGCTGTCCTGCGGGCCGAGCACCACGTCGATATCGCGCGCGGAGAGCGACCCCGGCCAGGCGAGGCCCACCGCGCCCGTCTGCAACTGCAGCGGCGTTTCGCCCAGCGTGCCTGCAAGGTCGAGCGAAGGCGCGCCCGCCGCCAGCGCCAGGCCGTTCGCATCGTAGCGCAGGATCGGCTGGCCGCGCGGCGGGCACAGGGTCAGCGACTGGCGCTGCAGCGCAAGATTGGAGACCTGCAGCGAATCGAAACGGACATCGGTGCAGCTGCTCCACATGGCGATCGCGCCTGCGGGAGAGATGGTGCCTGCCACCGGCACCTGCAGGTTCCGCGCGAATCCGCCCGGCAAGGGTCCGCTCGCCAGTACGCGGCCATCGAGAGACAGCGCGCCATTGCGGGACTGCCTGACCGTCAGCTGCGGCAGGGCCAGCCTGGCATCGCCGGCGGCATATTCGCGCATCTGCAGGCGCAGTTCGAGCGCGCCACCCGTACCCTGCTCCATCCGGCCGGTGATCTGCGGCAATCCAGGGCCTCCGGTCGCAATATTGCCCGAGAACAACGGCATCCCGCTGTCCGACAGGCCGACCTGCCCGCGCGACAGGGCGACAAGGCTCGCCCCGCTGCGCCCGCGCAGGCGCGCTTCGGGGATGACCACGGACAATTGCTCACCCTCACCCCGCGCGGTGATATTGGCGGCCAGAGTACTACCCGAAAGCTCCGCCCGCAGCTGTTGCCTCAGGCGTGTCAGGAGCGGCGCCGCGAGCGTTCCCTCACTCGCCCGCGCCATGTCGGCAAGGCTGGCATCGAGCGAGGCACCGGGCAGCAGGTTGCGTCCGGCAAGCTCGGTTTCCAGTTCCATCCGTGCAAAGTCCTCGCGCGCCCGGAAGGACCCGTCGGCCTCCAGCACGGCCAGTCGCGCCTGGTCGGTGACGATGTCGCGTGCTTCGATGTCGTATTCGCTGGTGAGGTCGCCGCCGCGCCAGGTGAAGCGCCCTTCCCCTGAGAGCGCACCGATCTGGGCAGCGGCGAAACTTGTCCGGCCCGCGCGCAGGCCCGCATTGCCTTCGAAATCGGCGAGGTTGCGGTCCGCCCTGACATCGAGCGACAGCGCGCCCTGGGCCACGCTCAAGCCCGTATCGGCGCATTCCAGCGCATCGAAGCGCAAGGGGCCGGCAAATTCCGGCCGCTCGGCATCGATGCCCACTTCGCCAAACAATGTAGCGTTGCTCGCATGGCACCCCGCCAGGGTCAGTTCCGGCGCGACTGCGGCCAACTCGCCCGCAAAACCGCCACGCAGGTGCCCTGCCCCACCCAGCCTGAGGGCAAGCGGGCCATAGTCGCCCTCGATCAGGGCGCGCCCGTCGCGGACGGTCAGCTGCAGGTCGGGAAATTCGAAAGGCTCATCGCTATCCTCGGCAAAGATCAGCGGATCGAGCGCCCCAAAGCTCAGCTCGCCATCGACAATCGTGCCCCACAGGCGCGGCTCTTCCAGGATCAGCGTGTTGACCGCAGGCAGGCCGAGGCGCGGCGTGATGTGCACTTCCACGCGTTCGACAGTGAGGTCGGGTGCGTCCGGATCGCCGATCACGAGATTGGTCAGCACCTGCGATCCGGGCGCGATGCTCTCGATCTCGTATGTCGCCTCTATCCCATAGCCGCCCAGCGTGTCGCTGATCAGGTCGCGAGCGATATCCTTGCGCTGCAACCAGGCGGCGACGAGCACCACCACCAGCACCAGAAGCGAGATCTGGAAGAAGCGGCGCACGGGGCGGCGCTTGCGACGCACAGGTGCGGCCTCGCCATCGTCGGGGATGCTGTCTTGCGCCATCGGCGGCAACACTTGCGCGAGGCGCGCGGCAAAGGCAATGCTCGTGATGACGAGTTGAAGGGCAAGGCGTTGGCGGCAGAAGACGATATGTTCGGTAAAGGCGATGCGCCGCCGCCCGCCCATGGCGGAAAGGGCCATCGCGCCCGCCTTCGCGACCGGTTGCTGACCGGCGGACCGGAAGCGCTGGCCGATTACGAAGTGCTCGAATACCTCCTGTTCGGCGCCAATGCGCGCGGCGATACCAAGCCGATGGCGAAGGAATTGCTGGCGCGCTTCGGAACGCTGTCAGGCGTGCTCAATGCCGAGCCCGAGGCGCTGAAACAGGTGAAGGGCCTTTCCGATGTCGGCGTCGGCGCGCTCAAGATCGCCGCGCTCGCCGCCCGCCGCATGGCAAGGAGCGCGGTGCAGGAAAAGCCGGTGCTGGGCAGCTGGCAGGCGCTGCTCGATTATCTCGCCATCGATATGGCGCACCTGCACCACGAACGCGTGCGCGTGCTCTATCTGAATGCGCGCAATCGCCTGCTGCTCGACCATTTGGTGCATGACGGAACGATCGACGAGGCAACGATCCATCCGCGCGAAGTCATCAAGCGCGGGCTCGATATCGGGGCGAGCGCGCTGATCCTCGTCCACAACCATCCCAGCGGCAATCCGGAGCCGAGCCGCGCGGATATCCAGGTCACCCGCCGCATTGCCGAGGCTGGGCGGCTCTTGGGGATAGTCGTCCACGACCATGTGATCGTAGGCAAGGAAGGCCAAGTCTCGCTCAAGGCGAAGGGGATGGTCTAGCCCCTCCCCTTGTTCAGCGCGGCGGGACGATGCCGTGGCGGGCGTAGAATTCCTCCAGCTGCGGCGAAATGCGCAGGGCGGTTGTGATGTCGTCCTCTCCGGCCTTGTCGCCCGCGGTCAGGCGGATCACCCCGCGCAGATACATGGACGGCGCCAGATGCGGCGCTAGTTCCAGCGCGGCGTCGAGATCGGCCAGCGCCTCGTCGATCATGCCGAGACGGAAGCGCACAAGCGCGCGGCTGTCGAGTGGCGCGGCAACGAAGCTCGCGCGCTCCACGGCGCGGGTGCACAGGTCCATCGCATCGTCGAGCGCGACGTTGAACAGGCCGCGATACCAGCAATCGGCATTGAGCACGTCGGCATTGGTCGGCTTGTCGAACACCTGTTCGGCCAGCATCTCCTGCCCGGCCGTGGCATCGCCCTGCAGCCCGGTGACCGTCGCCAGCAGGTCGGTCAGCGTCCACGTCTCGTCATCGCTGACGGGCAGGAATTCGAGCAGTTCCTGCGCCTCCGCCGTCTTGCCGCGATAGGCCATCAGCCGCGCCAGCGCGAAGGCGGTGTAGTTCTGCGGATCGAGGTCATAGGCGGCCTCGAGATCGGCAATCGCCTCCTCGTGCCGGCCCAAAGCCTCCAGCACCGCGCTGCGGCGGTGGAATGCCCATGAGGACGGCGTGCGCTCGACCAGTTCATTGTAATCCTCGAGCGCGTCCTCATAAGCATAGATGGTTTCGAGGAACATGGCCCGCGATTGCAGGGCGCCCATATCGTCCTTGTCCGACAGTTCGATCGCCTTGCTATAGGCGTCGATGAAGCGTTGCGCCCGCTCCTGCCGCTCATCCTCGTCCAGCTGCCAGCGCCAGGTCACCTCCGCAGGCGTGTGGAGTTCGACATTGGTCGCCTCCAGCCGGCGGGCATCGCGCTTGGCCTGGCTCAGCTCATCGGGTGCGATTTCGCCCATCGTCAGGAAGGTCTCGCCGCGCACATACATCGCGCCGTCGGCAATCCAGGCGGACCGGTCGATGCGCACATTGCCGTAGCCGCCATCAAGGTCCGTATCGCCGGAGAGCGAATAGCCCTCCCCGCCATCGGGCAGGAGCAAGCGGCTGCGATAGAGCTGGCGGCCGGGCCCGGCGGTCATCACCGGGATCTCGCGCCATGCGGGACGCGCGCGATTTGGGTTGAAACCTTCCGGCTCCTCACCCTGTTCGACCTCGATCTCCATCCGCCCGTCGGTCCATTGGAACATCGAATTCGCAACGCCCGAAAGGCGGACGGAGGCGATGGCCTCCTCCTCGTCATAGGCAATCTCGATGTCGGCGATCCGCGCATCGTCCATGTCGGCGCTGCCGGTGAAGCTGCGCGCCATCTGCCGCAGCACTTCGGGATTGTCGGCATCGACCAGCGCGCGCAGCGGCGCACCATAGGGGCCGGAGACGTCGATCTCGATATCGAACAGTACGGGCCAGTCGGTACCCGCCGAATGGTCGAGTTCCACCTTCATCGCCATGCGCGGCATTTCCAGGTCGCGCTGCTCCATCGCCATCAGCCCGGTGCCGCCCTCACGCAGCGGCAGCGCGTAATGGAAGGGCGGGACATCGGCGATGTTGTGCAACCGCGCGGCGGCGCTGGTACCGTCGAGCCAGTAGTCGGTGCCGTCGATCACGGCATGGACGATCATGTGATCGAAGGTCGCGGGAAGCGGCAGCAATTCGGGCACGGCATCGCCGCCCTGCGTGGTCACCAGCACCACTTCGCTTTCAATGTCCATTTCGCGCAGCAGCGAGAGCAGCAGGACCGACTTCGCCTTGCAGTCGCCAAAGCGGTTTTTCCATGTCTCGGCAGAGGTCTGCGGCAGGTAGTTCCCGCCATCGAGGCCGTTGAGAAGGTAGCTCACCTCGTCCTGCACGAGCCTGGTGGCGAGCGCCATCCGCTCCTTCGCATCACCGGTGCGGGCCATGATCGCGGCGGCCTGTTCGGCCACCTCCGATCCCGGCTCCACCACGGCCGCCGCTTCGAAATGCGGCGTCATGACGGCGGACAATTCGTCCCAGCTGGCGAAACTGCCCACGCGAAGCACGCTGGGCCGGCGATAGCGCGTCGGCGCATCGTTCGGCACCGGCGCGGGTTCCGCCAACGGCAGCGCGAGTTCGAGGTATTTGTACCCGTCGCGCAGCTGCGGTTCGGGAAGATCGACCAGCTCCTCTGCGGACCAATACATTTCCTCGCCCTCGGGCCAGCTCATGATGACGCGGGAAAAGCCGACCTGCCACGGATCGGCGGGCAGGAATTGCAGCGCCTGCACATGCTCGCCCAGCGCCTGGTCATCGACGCTGATCGAATGCGCCACGCGCAGCACATCGCCTTCGCGCAGGCCCGGCACGGCCAGCGTCGCGGTCAGCTGTCCGTCGAGCAGGCGCTGTTCCAGCCCCTGCTCGCGCCGCAGCACATCGAAAGTAACGCCTTGCGCCAGCAGGTCGATCACCTGATCGCCGCGCAGGATTTCCAGGCGGTGGACGGTCAGATCGCCCTTGTCGGGAAGCCAGCCGAGGCTGAGCGTCCCAGCCTGCATCAGCGCCTGCGGGTTGTCGAGCCGGATGGCCGCGTCGGTATAGGCATGTTCCACCCCGCCCTCGAGCCGGTACTGCCAGTCATGCAGCATGGCGGCCGGGCCCTCGGCATCGAGCGACTCGTCCGTAACCTCCTCAACCCAATCGGGCGCGGCGGCATAGAGCACCTCCTCCCCCGCATGGACGGGAAGGGCATAAAGGGCAGCCGTCGAAAACAGGGCGGCGCGCAGGTATCGCATCGGGTAATCCTTGGTCTGGCGGCGCAATTGGCGCCATCGCGCAAGACTATAGGACCAAGGCGATTATGCAATTGCCGTGCTGGCAGTCGAAATCACCGCACAGCCCCTTGCCAAGCCCCGCTGCGCAGCCTAGCCGCGCCCCATTCCATAGATCAGCCGAAACAGAAGAGAGTATTCCATGGTCCCCCGCTATGCCCGCCCCGCCATGACCGCGATCTGGGAGCCGGAGGCGAAATACGAGATCTGGTTCCTGATCGAAGCGCATGCGACGCAGAAGCTGGCCGATCTGGGCGTGGTGCCCGAAAGCGGCGCCAAGGCGCTGTGGGACTGGTGGAAAACCAATCCGGGCATCGACGTTGCCGCGATCGACGCCAAGGAAGCGGTGCTGAAGCATGACGTGATCGCCTTCCTCGACTGGGTGGCCGAGCAGGTCGGTCCCGAAGCGCGCTTCATGCACCAGGGCATGACCAGCTCCGACGTGCTCGACACGACGCTCGCCGTCCAACTCACCCGCGCGACCGATATCCTGCTGGAGGACATGGACGCGCTGCTCGAGGCTATCGAGCGCCGGGCCAAGGAGCATAAATACACCGCTACCATCGGTCGCAGCCACGGCATCCATGCCGAGCCGACGACCTTCGGCCTCAAGCTGGCACAAGCCTATGCCGAATTCGACCGCTGCCGCGACCGGTTGCGCACCGCGCGCGCCGAAATCGCCACCTGCGCCATTTCGGGCGCAGTGGGCACTTTCGCGAATATCGATCCCTCGGTGGAGGAATATGTGGCGGAGCAGCTGGGCCTTGTCGCCGAGCCCGTCTCCACGCAGGTGATCCCGCGCGATCGCCACGCCGCCTATTTTGCCACGCTGGCGGTAATCGCTTCCTCGATGGAGCGGCTGGCGGTCGAAATCCGGCACTTGCAGCGCACCGAAGTTCTTGAAGCCGAGGAATATTTCTCCCCCGGCCAGAAGGGTTCGTCGGCCATGCCGCACAAGCGCAACCCGATCCTGACCGAGAACCTGACCGGGCAGGCGCGCATGATCCGCTCCTACGCCCTGCCCGCGATGGAAAACGTGGCGCTGTGGCATGAGCGGGATATCTCCCACTCCTCGGTCGAGCGTTTCATCGGTCCCGACGCAACGATCACGCTCGATTTCGCGCTCGCCCGCCTGACGGGCGTGGTCGACAAGCTCCTCGTCTATCCGGAGCGGATGCAGAAGAATCTCGACCGCATGGGCGGCCTCGTCCATTCGCAGCGCGTGCTGCTGGCGCTGACGCAGGCGGGCATCACCCGCGACAATGCGTATCGCCTCGTCCAGCGCAATGCGATGAAGGTGTGGGAGAGCGACGGCCAGCTTTCGCTGCTCGACCTGCTCAAGGCAGACGAGGAAGTGGCCGCGGCGATGAGTGCAGAGGAGCTCGAGGAGAAATTCAACCTCGATTACCACTTCAAGCATGTCGACACGATTTTCGACCGCGTTTTCAGCAAATAATCCGGCCTTCACAGGCGCATCAACTACGCCTAGCATCGCGGCAAGCTGGATAATTGAATAAGGGTAGAAGAGCCATGCAAGTCGTCCGCACAGTCATCTGGGTGCTGCTGCTGGTGGCGCTGGCCATCTTCTCCTACGCCAACTGGATCCCCGTCTCGGTGCGGATCTGGGACAACCTCCTGGTCGATACCATGCTGCCCGCGATCATCGTGGTCAGCTTCCTGATCGGCTTCATCCCGATGTGGCTCTATCACCGCGCATCGAAGTGGCAGTCCAACCGCCGCATCGTCGCGCTGGAAAGCGCCGCGCGCACCGCCGCGACCACGCCGGTGCAGAAGCCTGGCTCAGCTGACGTCGCCCATCCGGCGGAGCAGCCCGAGCCCGGTGCCTTCGCGCCCGAGCCCGAAGCGCCCGAAGACGACAAGGGAGCGCCGCTGCCGTGAGCAATCCGGTCTACCTTGCTCTGGACGTGCCGCAGCTCGATGCCGCGGTGGAGCTGGCGCAGAAGGTCAAGGGGCATGTCGGCGGGCTGAAGCTGGGGCTGGAATTCTTCTGCGCCCATGGCGCGCATGGCGTGCACGAAGTGGCCCATGCGGCGGGGCTGCCGATCTTCCTCGACCTGAAATTCCACGACATCCCCAATACGGTCGCCGGCGCGATGCAGGCGATCCACGTGCTCGAACCCGCCATCGTCACCATTCATGCCAGTGGCGGGCGCGCTATGATGGAGGATGCCAAGGCCGCCGCGGGCGAGAACTGCAAGGTCGTGGGCGTCACCATGCTCACCAGCATGGACCAGAACGACCTCGACAAGACCGGCGTTACCGGCACGCCGCACGATCAAGTGATGCGGCTGGCGGAACTCGCCGAAGCATCGGGCCTCGACGGCATCGTCTGTTCGGGACAGGAAGTGGGCGCGGTGCACAAGCAGTGGAAGAACGGTTTCTTCGTCGTCCCCGGCCTCAGGCCTGCAGGCTCTGCCGCAGGCGACCAGAAGCGCGTCGTCACCCCGCGCCAGGCCCGCGACGATGGCGCATCGGTACTTGTCGTCGGCCGTCCGATCAGCCGTGCGCCCGACCCCGCACAAGCGGCACGAGAGATCGAGGCGACGCTTTAGGGATGAGCAAGGCCTGCCCCTTCGTACCCTCGAAGGATATTACCACTTCCATCGCTTTCTACGAGGCCCTCGGGTTCGAGGTCACCTATCGTGACGAGAGCGTCGCGACGATGGACTATGAGGGCGCGACGATCGTGATCCAGCCCTATTTCAACGCGAATTGGGCGCGTAACTGGATGGCGCAGCTGCGGGTCGATGACCTCGACGAGTGGTGGAAGCGCACCGAAGGTTTGGCGGAGCGGTTCGAGATCGAGATTCTTAGTCCTCCGGCCATGCAGCCTTGGGGCAAGCGGACCGGCTTCCTGTCGGACCCCTCCGACGCCCTGTGGCACATCGTCGAAGAGTAGGGCTGTGCTTCGCGGCGCGAAGAGCTAGAACGCGAGCATGGCAGACAACGCAACCCCCAACCTGCCCTCGCGCGATTTCCTCAAGACGGAGCGCTTCTACAGCAAGCTCGGCTTTGCTGCCTCCTACCGCTCGGGCCACTGGCTGATCCTGCGGCGCGGAGAGGTGCAGCTCGAATTCTTTCCCTGGCCCGATCTCGATCCGGCGGAGAACAACCATTCCTGCTGTATCAGGCTCGACGATCTTCAGCCGATCGTCAGCCAATGCCGCGAGGCCGGTATTCCGGAAGCGCGCAGCGGCATCCCGCGCATCGTCCCACCCACGCGCGACATCAGCGGGCTGACCATCGCCTACCTGGTCGATCCCGACGGATCGCTGCTGCGGCTGGTGCAGAATCCGCCGGAGGGGTGACGCGGGCGCCGCAAGCGACTAGATCGCGCCCATGTCCGGCATTGCGATCAAGATCTGCGGGTTGAAGACGCCTGAGCAAGTGCGCGCCGCCGCCGATGCGGGGGCGAGCCATGTGGGGCTGGTGCATTTCGCGCGCAGCCCGCGCCACCTGTCGCTGGAGGACGCAGCGCGCCTGCGGCAGGCCGTGCCCGATGCCGTTAAGCCGGTGCTGCTGGTGGTGGACATGCCGCAGGACGAATTGCGCCGCGCCTGCGAGGCGGTGCGCCCCGATGTGGTCCAGCTACACGGCAAGGAAACGCCGGAGACCTGCGCCGCCTTGCGCGATGTCCTCGGATGCGAGGTGTGGAAGGCCTGCGGGGTGAAGGACCGCGCGATGCTCGACGATGCGCAGCGTTATGTCGGCGCGGTGGACATGCTGCTCTACGATGCGCCCGCGGGAAAGCTGCCCGGCGGCCAGGGGCTGGCGATCGACTGGTCGCTCTTCTCCGGCTTCAAGCACAAGGCGCCGTGGGGTCTTGCGGGCGGCCTCACCGCGCAAAATGTGGGCGAAGCGATCAGGCAGACAGGCGCACCTCTTGTCGATACATCCTCTGGTGTGGAAAGCGCGCCGGGCCTCAAGGATATCGAGAAAATTCGCGCCTTCTGCCGGGCGGCGCGCGACGCATAGGAAAAGGGCAGCCCGCATCCAGCGGACTGCCCCCATATCCGTGCGTCGGCACGGTCGCTTTCAAGGAAGTGCCTTAGAAGCGAGCGCCGACACCGGCGACCAGTGAGTCACCATCGGCGAAGTCGCTGAAGAAGTGGCGATATTCGGTCTTGAAATAGACCTTCGGGCCCAGCTGGTACTGGAAGCCGCCACCGACATGCGGCACGTCCTCACCCTCGCCAACGGTGTAGCCACCGGCGACGAAGATGCGGCCATTATCGCCGATCTTCGGGCCGGCGCGACCGGTCAGGCCGAAATAGACATCGTTATCTTCGGCCAGGACCTTGTCGGCAGAAACTTCGCCGCCGATGAAAGCTGAATTGCCAAGATCGAAGTCGTAACCGGCGGCCACGCCTGCCGTCGCTTCCTCGGCATCGCCGGCCCAGAAAATACCGCCCCGGGCTTCCACGCGCGCTTCATTGGCAGCGGCGGGAACGGCAAGGGCAGCGGTTGCGGCCGCCATTGCGGCCAGGGCAGATTTGTACTTGTGCATTTGAAAGTTCTCCGGGGATCGCACGGCCCCATGCCGGCGAACCCCGCTGCGGAAGTCGGCGGATTTTGCTGAACGCCAAATGGCCGCCTCGTTGTAAAACACGCACCTGCCGAAAAAATCCGACCAACGGCGTTAGCGTTCGACGAAGCGCTTCTGGACAAGGGCTGTGCGCTCTGCCAATCGCGGCTGGTCATGACCGAACAGAAGCCCAATTCCTTCCGCAACCAGCCCGACGAGCGTGGCCATTTCGGCCAGTTCGGCGGCCGCTATGTGGCCGAAACGCTGATGCCGCTGATCCTGGACCTGGAGCGGGAATACACCGCCGCCAAGGCCGATCCGGCGTTCAAGGCGCAGTTTGACGACCTGCTGGAACATTACGTTGGCCGCCCCAGCCCGCTCTATTATGCGGAGCGGTTTACCGATGCGCTGCGTGAGAACGCGCCTGAAGGCAAAGGGGCGCAGGTCTGGTTCAAGCGCGACGAGCTCAATCACACGGGCGCGCACAAGATCAACAATTGCATCGGGCAGATCCTGCTCGCTTTGCGCATGGGCAAGACGCGCATCATTGCGGAAACCGGCGCGGGCCAGCACGGCGTGGCCACTGCCACCGTCTGCGCGCGCTTCGGCCTTCCCTGCGTGGTCTATATGGGCAAGACCGATGTCGAGCGGCAGGCGCCCAACGTCTTCCGCATGAAGCTGCTCGGCGCCGAGGTGGTGCCCGTCACCAGCGGCGCGGCGACGCTGAAGGATGCGATGAACGAGGCGCTGCGCGACTGGGTCGCCAACGTCCATGACACGTTCTACATCATCGGCACCGCCGCCGGCCCGCATCCCTATCCGGAGCTGGTGCGCGATTTCCAGTCCGTGATCGGGATCGAAGCGCGCGAACAGATGATGAAGCGCACCGGCCGCCTGCCGGACCTGCTGGTGGCGGCAATCGGCGGCGGTTCCAACGCCATCGGCCTGTTCCACCCCTTCCTCGATGATCCGGACGTGAACATGCTCGGCGTCGAAGCGGCGGGCCACGGGCTCGACAAGCAGCACGCGGCCAGCCTTGCGGGCGGCTTCCCCGGCATCCTCCACGGCAACAAGACCTACCTGCTGCAGGACGAGGACGGCCAGATTGCCGAGGCGCATTCGATTTCCGCCGGTCTCGACTATCCCGGCATCGGCCCCGAACATGCGTGGCTGAAGGAAACCGGCCGCGTCGAATACACTTCGATCATGGATGGCGAGGCGCTGGACGCCTTCCAGTTCCTCTGCCGCACCGAGGGCATCATCCCCGCGCTCGAACCCAGCCACGCGCTGGCAGCGATCATGAAGCGCGCGCCGGAGATGGACCGTGACCAGGTGATCCTCGCCAATCTCTGCGGACGCGGGGACAAGGACATCTTCACCGTGGCCGAGGCGTTGGGAGTGGAGATGTGAAGCGAGACCGGCGACTTCTCTTCGCCATATTCGCCTTTGGAGCATCCTTTCTCGCCGTCTGCGTTCAGGCTTGGATTACCGCAAGTTACGTCTTCGCCGCCGTGATGGGGCAATGGGACCAGTTCTCAGAGCTTTTCGGCGTCGCATCACCGCCTGAGTTTTGTTTCGACTATTGCGCACCAAAGCTGCCAATCATGGCAGGGCTCGTGGCGCTTGCCTTGTTCTGGATTGGACTGACTTTGATCACGATTGCTTGGTGGAACCCCAAGAAATGACCCGCTTCTCCAACGCCTTTTCGCCCGACCGCGCGGCGCTCGTCTGCTTCATCACCGCAGGCGACGGCGATACCGCCGCCAATCTCGACGCGCTAGTCGAGGGCGGCGCCGATGTGATCGAGCTGGGCATGCCCTTCACCGATCCCATGGCCGATGGCCCCGCGATCCAGAAGGCGAATTTGCGCTCGCTGGGTGCGGGGACGAAGACCGCCGACGTGCTCGCCCATGCCAAGGCTTTCCGCGAGCGGCATCCGGACATTCCGCTGGTGCTCATGGGCTATGCCAATCCGATGGTCCGCCGCGGGCCGGAATGGTTTGCCGAGCATATCGCCGATGCGGGCGTCGATGGCGTGATCTGCGTCGACCTCGCGCCGGAGGAGGATCCCGATCTCGGCCCGGCCCTGCGCGCGAAGGGCATCAGCCCGATCCGCCTCGCCACGCCGACGACCGATGGTGAGCGCCTGCCGGCCGTCCTCGATGGCTCCTCGGGCTTTCTCTACTACGTCTCTGTCGCCGGGATCACCGGCAAGCAGCAGGCGGCCATCGATTCGATCGAGGACAATGTGGCACGCATCAAGCGGCATACCGACCTGCCCGTCGCGGTCGGCTTCGGCGTGCGCACCGCCGCACAGGCAGAGGCGATCGCGAAGGTGGCGGACGGCGTCGTCGTCGGCTCCGCCCTTGTCGAACTGGTCGGCGAATATGGCGCGGAGGCCCCGGCACAGCTGCGCGATCTCACCGCAAGCCTTGCCGAGGCAGTTCACAACGCAAGGAAATAACCACTCCCGTCATTGCGAGGAGCGAAGCGACGCGGCAATCCAGAGCGGATACGCGCCACACCCTGGATTGCCATGGGGCCTATCGCCCCCTCGCAATGACGAATAAAACGAGCTAGGGGCCCATTCATGAGTTGGCTATCCCGTGTCCGCAATGCGCTTCCCTGGGGGGACAAGCGCGAAACTCCCGACAACCTCTGGGTCAAGTGCCCGCGTTGTCAGGAGATGCTCTTCACCCGCGAATACGAGGCGAACCTGTCGGTCTGCCCGCGCTGCGACCATCATGGCCGCATCGGCGCGGATACGCGGCTGGAGCAGCTGATGGACCCGGGGTACATCCTGCTGCCCGATCCCGTCGTGGCCGAGGACCCGCTGAAATTCCGCGATTCCAAGCGCTATACCGACCGGCTGAAGGCCGCCCGCGCCAGCAACCCGCATCGCGATGCCTTCACCGCCGCTTTCGGCGAGATCGAAGGCGAGAAGGCTGTTGTCGGCGTGCAGGACTTCACCTTCATGGGCGGCAGCATGGGCATGGCGGTGGGCAATGCCTTCGTCGCCGCCGCGCAAAAGGCTCTGGATGAGCGCTGCGCCTATATCGCCGTGACCGCAGCAGGCGGTGCGCGCATGCAGGAGGGTATCCTCTCGCTGATGCAGATGCCGCGCGCCACGGTGATGACGCGGCGCCTGAAGGAAGCAGGCCTGCCCTATATCGTCGTTCTGGCGGACCCGACCACGGGCGGCGTCACCGCATCCTATGCCATGCTGGGCGATGTCCATATTGCCGAGCCGGGCGCCCTGATCGGCTTTGCCGGCCAGCGCGTGATCCAGGAAACGATCCGCGAGCAGTTGCCCGAAGGCTTCCAGCGCGCCGAATACCTGCACAAGCACGGCATGGTGGACATGGTCGTGCCGCGCAAGGAGCTGCGCGAGACGCTCGCGAAGCTGCTCGATTACCTGTCGCCCGCACAGGCGGCCTAAGCGAGAAATTCGTCATTCCCGCGAAGGCGGGAATCCAGTAGCGCGCCAACGAAACTTCAATGCGGGGGCCTTTCTGGATCCCCGCCTTCGCGGGGATGACTGATTGTGAAAGACTTCGCCTCTTCCGGTGATCCCGAGGTGCAGGCGCAGCTCGATCGCCTGTCCGCCCTCTCGCTGCCGCAGGGGCGCATTGGGCTGGAAGTAATTCACGAAATCCTCGACCGGCTGGGCAATCCGGAGCGCGACCTGCCGCCGGTGTTCCATGTCGCCGGGACGAACGGCAAGGGCTCCACCTGCGCCTATTTGCGCGCCATGCTGGAGGCGGAGGGGCTGACCGTCCATGTCGCCACCAAGCCGCATCTCGTCCGCTATAACGAGCGCATCCGCGTGGCGGGCAAGCTGATTTCCGACAACATGCTGGCGGCGCTTCTCAAGGAAGTTCTCGATATTTCCGAGGACCTTGGCCCCAGTTTCTTCGAAGTCACCACAGCCGCAACGCTGCTCGCCTTCAGCCGCGTCCCTGCCGATGCCTGCGTGATCGAGGTCGGGCTTGGCGGGCGTTTCGATGCGACGAATGTGATGGTGCAGCCCGCTGCCTGCGGGATCAGCTCGCTGGGCGTCGATCACCACCAGTTCCTGCTGAACGAGGACCCGACGGCCCCCTCCCCCGACAATCCCGAAGTGCGTATCGCCTTCGAGAAGGTCGGCATCGTGCGCGCCGGATCGCCGATGGTGACGCAGAATTATCGCGAGGACATGGAGGCGATGATCGCCCAGCGCTGCGCCGATGAGGGCGCGCCGCTATTCATGCGCGGCAAGGCGTGGGACGCGGAGGTGAGCGACGATGGCATCGCCTATCGCGACGAGCACGGCACGCTCTCCCTGCCGCTGCCGCAAATGCCCGGCAGCCACCAGGGTGACAATGCCGCCCTCGCCGTCGCCATGCTGCGGCATCAGGACGTCGTCAGCGTCTCACCCGAAGCGATGGCCGAAGGCATAAGCAGCGCCATCTGGCCCGCGCGCCTTCAGGTTCTGGCCGACGGCCCGCTTACCCGCCTGCTGCCAGAGGCGATGGTGCTGCTCGACGGCGGGCACAATCCCGATGCGGCGCTGGCGATGGCGAAGTTCCTCGACAGCAAGGCGGACAAGCCGGTCGACGCGATCATGGGCATGCTCAGCGCCAAGGATGCGCGCACGACGCTGGAAATCATCGCGCCGCACCTCTCCTCCTTCACTGCGATCCCGATCGAGGGGAGCGAGTACCACCCGCTGGAAGACCTCGCCGCCATGGCGCGCAATGCGGGCGTGGGCGAGGTGCATATGGCCGATAGCCTCGAAGAAGCGCTGCAAGGCCTCGCCAGCCGCCACAAGAAGGGCGGCACGGTGCTGATCGCGGGGTCGCTCTACCTTGCCGGGAATGTGCTTAAGGCGAACGGGGAAGTTCCGGACTAAGGTCTATTCCGCCGGCTGAGCTGACGCGTCATGCACATCGGGCGCCACCACGCCGCTTCTCTTCCCCGCCCGCGATTCACGGATCCACTCGAGAACACAGAGCACCACCGCCACCGCGCCGATCAGCGTGGTGAAGATGAAGACGGTGTAATAGCCCTGTTCCTCGATCATCTCGCCCAGCGCGCCGCGCCCCAGCGTACCCACCAGCAGGGTTAGCGAGGAAAGCAGCGCATATTGCACGGCGGAATATTTCTTGGAGACGATCGAGCTGAGCCACGCGACATAGGCCGCCCCGGCGATGCCGATGGCAAGGTTCTCCCACATGATGGTGAAGGTCAGCCGCGGCAGCGCATCGGAACCGAAGGGTGCGATGGTGCTGATGAACCAGGAGAAACCGGTGGCATCGCTGGCGGCCTGCATGGTCGCGCCACCAATGGCCATGTCAGCGTAAAGCAGGTTGGTCAGCGCGGCGAGTAGCGCCCCGATGGTCAGCGTCGCCATGCGTCCGATGACGGTGAGCATATATCCGCCCAGCGCAAGCCCGGCGATGATCGCGCCGACGCCAAAGAACTTGGAGGCGAAGGCCACCTCGTCATTCGTGTACTCCAGCTCGCCCAGGTAGAACGGATAGGCAAACGTCCCCCAGATCGCATCGCAGATACGGTAGGTAAGCACGAGCGAGAGGATCAGCACCAGCGACCAGCCCATGCGGCCGACGAACTCCACCAGCGGCATCACCAGCGCGCGGTAGAGATGATCCAACGCGTAGGAACCGCCCGCCCGTTCGGGCAGGTCCTCGGTCATCACATTCTCGCCCTTCTCCTTCTGAGAGGCGAGCCAGCCTGCGATAAAGGCAGGGATCACCACCGTCGCAACGATGATCCAGGGCCCGTAGCTAAGCGTAAATTCGGTCGGGTTCGGGCGCTGGTCAGGTGGATAGGCCAGCGACATGTACATGAAGGTGAGCACCACGCCGATGGCGACGGCCCACAGCAGGCCGACGGCTGCCAACGCCTTGGCGCGCACCGAGGGGTGCAGCTCACCCTTCTTGCGCAGGCTGAGCAGCAGCTCGTCACCCACCGTGCCGTCGACATTCTCGCCAGCCTTGCTGTCCGGCGCGAAAAGGCCCGCAATGCCGATCGCCAGCAGGATCGCGCCCATCATCAGGTAGGTCTGCGGCCAGCCGATCCGCGCGGCGATGATTAGCCCCAGCGCGCCACCCACCAGTGCGGCCAGCCGGTAACCCATCTGGTAGATGGTGGAGAGGATATCGAGCGAAGCCTCTTCATCCGCCACGTCGATGCGCCAGGCGTTGATGGCAATATCCTGCGTCGCACTCGCCAGCGCGCCGATGCCCGCCAGCAGGCTGAACCAGCCGATCGCCTCGTTGGTGGGGTTGGAAAGGCTCAGCGCGATCAGGATCACGCCCAGCAGTATCTGCGCGGGAACGATCCACTGCTTGCGCCGTCCCAACTTGCTGAAGCCGGGGATCGACACCTTGTCGATCAGCGGCGACCAGAGGAACTGGAAGGCATAGGCAAGGCCGATCAGCGAGAAGACGCCCATCGTCTCCAGCTCGACCTCAGCCTCGCTCAGCCAGGCGTAGAGCGTACCCAGGAACAGCGCGAAAGGCAGGCCGCTGGCAAATCCGAACAGCGCCATATAGCCGCTCTTCGGATTTCGCAGCGAGCGGAACAGCGTGCCCCAGCCCGGCTTCTTCTTAGCTGCTTCTGCCATTCCTCGACCTTCCTCGCCTGTTCGTGAACCCGCGCTGACCGCTGCTCACGCGACTATGGCGGAACCTCCGCCAGTGACCATGCCGCAGTGTTAGAGGATCGCGCGGGTCCCGCCAACGCAGGGACGCTGCAACCCTGTGCATTTGTTAACGTGCTTAACCGGGCACCTTTCTCGCCCCTCGCCTTCATGATATTTTTGGAATGGGAGGTGATGACTGAAAGCAGACGGACTGGGGGGTACGACATGCTTCAGTATCTGTTCTGCACGTTCGGCAAGCATGCGATTGCTCGCGATCGCGTCTGGTTCGATGGTGTTGATTACAGGACGAAATGCCGTTGCTGCGCGCGCGCCCTGCATCGCGGGGACAAGGGCTGGACAAAGGCCAGGCCGGAAGTGCTGGGCGATTCGCACCGCCTGCCGCATCCGCGAGAGCGCTAAGCCTTTCCCGCCCGCGCGAAGGCGGCTAAGGCGCGGGCCATGTCACACGAAGACGACCGCAAAGGCGCTAGAACCGGCGATCGCATCGCCAAACTCCTCGCACGCGCAGGCGTCGCCAGCCGCCGCGAGGTGGAGCGGATGATCGAGGCAGGGCGGATCAAGCTCAACGGTGAACTCATCACCACGCCCGCCACACTTCTGGAATCGCTGAAAGGCGTGACGGTGGATGACAAGCCCGTCGGCAAGGCCGATCGCACGCGCCTGTTCGCCTTCCACAAGCCCGCCGGCTTGCTGACGGCGGAGCGCGATTTCTCCGGTCGCCCGACGATCTACACCGCCCTGCGCAATGCCCTGCCCAAGGACACGCCGCGGCTGATGCCGGTCGGGCGGCTCGACATGAATACCGAAGGGCTGCTGCTGCTCACCAATGACGGCGCTTTAAAGCGGGCGATGGAGCTGCCTTCCAGCAAGATCGAGCGCACTTATCGCGCGCGCACCTTCGGCGATGTGACGCAGGAACAGCTGGAGGAGCTCATCCATGGCGTGACCGTCGATGGCGTTCGCTACGGCAAGATCGACGCCAACATGGAGCGCAAGACCGGCGCCAACCAGTGGATCGAGCTGACGCTGACCGAAGGCAAGAACCGCGAAGTGCGCCGTGTGCTCGAACATCTCGGCCTCAAGGTGAACCGCCTGATCCGCACCGCCTATGGTCCCTTCCATATCGGCGATTTGCCGCGCGGACAGGCTATCGAATTCAAGAAGCACGAGCTTCAGCCCTTCGAAACGCAGCTGAAGCGGGCGGGCGCGCTGTGAGGATCATTGCCGGCGAATGGAAGCGCCGCCAGCTGCGCGCGCCCGAAGGCGATGCCACACGGCCCACGGCGGACCGCACGCGCGAGACCTTGTTCTCCATGCTGGTGAGCCGCCTTGGCGACTTCGAGGGGCTGAAAGTGGCGGACCTGTTCGCAGGTTCCGGCGCGCTGGGGCTGGAGGCGCTGTCGCGCGGGGCAGCGCATTGCCTGTTTGCCGAACAGGACCCGGCCGCGATCCGCGCCCTGCGCGCCAATATCGCCGCTTTGCGCGCGCAGCCGCGCTGCGATGTGCGCGCATCCTCGGTCATGGCGCTGGGCCCGGCGAAGGAGCCGCTCGACCTGCTGATGCTCGATCCGCCCTATGGCACAGGTGCGGGTCAGGTGGCGCTCGACAAGCTCCGCCGCCTCGGCTGGATCGGCCCGGCAAGCTGGGTGACGCTGGAGACCGCGCGTGACGAGGCGTTCAGCCTCAAGGGCTTCATCGTGGATGCCGAGCGCAATGTCGGCAAGGCCAAGCTCACCATCCTGCGCATCGAGGAAGAATGACCCTGCGCCCTTGCACGGCGCGCGCGTGTTCCCTAGTTGTTCACCTGTGACCGACCCCGCCCTCCCCGCCGATTCCGGCGCGCCCGAATGGCTCGCGCGACTCAACGAACCGCAGCGCGAAGCCGTGCTGACGACCGAAGGCCCGGTGCTCATGCTGGCGGGTGCGGGCACGGGCAAGACCGCCGCCCTCACCCATCGCCTCGCCCATCTGATCCGTGAACGGAAGGCGTGGCCGAGCGAGATCCTCTGCGTCACCTTCACAAACAAGGCCGCGCGCGAGATGCGCCACCGCGTGGGCCAGCTGATCGGCGATGCGGTGGAAGGTATGCCCTTCCTCGGCACCTTCCACTCGATCTGCGCGCGCATGCTGCGCCGCCATGCCGAACTGGTGGGGCTGCAGAGCAATTACACGATCATCGACACGGACGACCAGCTGCGGCTGCTGAAGTTGCTGATCCAGGATGCCGGGATCGACGACAAGCGCTGGCCCGCACGCCAGCTGGCGGGGCTGATCGATGGCTGGAAAAATCGCGGGCTCAATCCCGGCGATCTCGATGCGATGGACAATGAGTCTTATGCCAATGGCAAGGGCCAGCAGATGTACCGCACCTATCAGGAGCGGATGAAGGCGCTGAACGCCTGCGACTTCGGCGACCTGCTGCTGCACATGCTGAACATCTTCCGCCAGCATCGCGACGTGCTGGAGCAGTACCAGCAGCGCTTCAAATATGTGATGGTGGACGAATACCAGGACACCAATGCCGTCCAGTATCTGTGGCTCCGCCTGCTGGCGCAGGAGCGCAAGAATATCTGCGTCGTGGGGGATGATGACCAGTCCATCTATTCATGGCGCGGCGCAGAAGTTGCCAATATCCTGCGGTTCGAAAAGGATTTTCCCGGCGCCAAGGTGATCCGGCTGGAGCAGAACTATCGCTCCACCCCACAGATCCTTGCCGCCGCATCGGGCCTCATCGCCGCCAACTCCCAACGCCTCGGCAAGACGCTGTGGACCGAGCTCAATGCGGGCGAGAAGCTGCGCGTCATCGGCGTTTGGGACGCGCCCGAGGAAGCGCGCCGCGTGGGCGAGGAGATCGAGCGGCTGGAACATGAAGGCGCGCCGCTGGACGAAGTTGCGATCCTCGTACGCGCGCAATACCAGACGCGCGAATTCGAGGACCGCTTCATCCAGATCGGCCTCAATTACCGTATCATCGGCGGCTTCCGTTTCTACGAGCGTGCCGAGATCCGTGACGCTCTCGCTTACCTGCGCGTCATCGCCCAGCCCGCGGACGACCTCGGTTTCGAGCGCATCTACAATCAGCCCAAGCGCGGGCTTGGCGCGAAGACGCTGGAGAAGATGTACCAGCACGCCCGCCGCCAGGGCATTCCGCTCGCCGCCGCAGCGCTGGAGCTGGCCGATAGCGACGAGCTGCCTGCCCGTGCCCGCAAGACCATTGCCGAACTGATGGCGATGTTCCTGCGCTGGCGCGAAATGAGCGAGGAGGTGACGCCCTCCGAGTTGCTGCGCACCGTGTTGGCCGAAAGCGGCTATGACGACATGCTGAAGGCCGACCGTTCGCCCGAAAGCGCAGGGCGCGCGGAAAACCTCACCGAACTCGCCCGCGCGATGGAAGAGTACGAGACGCTCGCCGATTTCCTCGAACATGTCGCGCTGGTGATGGACAATGACCGCGCCGACGATGGCGAGAAGGTCACCATCATGACCATGCATGCGGCGAAGGGGCTGGAGTTCAACCATGTCTTCCTGCCGGGCTGGGAGGAAGGCGTGTTTCCCTCGCAGCGCTCGCTCGACGAAGGCGGGCTCGCCAGCCTCGAGGAGGAACGCCGCCTCGCCTATGTCGCGATCACCCGCGCGCGGCGGCGCTGCACGATCCTGCATGCCGCCAACCGGCGCATTTACGGCCAGTGGACCAGCTCGATCCCCAGCCGCTTCATCGAGGAATTGCCCGAAGACACGTTCAACCAGGAGACGACCATGACCGGCGGTGCCAGCCTGTGGCGCGCCAACTGGTCCGAAAGCGAAGACCCCTTCGCCCATGTCTCGCGCGACAAGCCCGACCGCTCCAGCGCCCGCGGCCCCGGTTGGCAGCGCGCGCTCGCCAGCGGCTACGAGACCAAGCAGGTCCGCGTGAAGGAAAGCACCCGCTCAGCCGCCAGCTTCGCCGCCAAGCCTCGCGGCGACATCGCCGTGGGCGAACGCGTGTTCCACGACAAATTCGGCTATGGCGAAGTCATGGGGATGGAAGGCAACAAGCTGGAGATCCTCTTCGACCATGCGGGGACGAAGCGCGTGATCGACAGCTTTGTGCAGAAGGCGGATTAAGAGCCATGGATGAACGCCTTGTCCAACAAATACTGCTCGCTAGATATTACCTTCATCTCGCGTCTGAACAGATGGTTTCACCGCAACAAAGCTCTAAATTTGTTGCGATTAACCTACTGCACGAAGCTATTGAAGCGACGCTAATCGCCTGTGCAGACCATCTCAATGCAAAGCTCCCTGATCGCTGCACATTCGAGCAGTATCTCGATAAGATCGACGACAAACTGGCTGACCGAGAACTCCCCTTGCGGGCGCGTATACTTCAGTTCAATCGCGCCAGGGTCGCTGCAAAGCACCACCTTACGCTCCCGAATGATGAATTTATTGACCTCATGGGAAAGATCGTCCCCGAATTCATCAGGGATACGGTCCTGATTGTTTTCGATAAAAATATCGATGAAGTAAGCCTGATTGACCTCGTAGAAGATGAAAATCTTAAAGAATATTTACGCGAGTCCCAGATTCATATCTCCAGTGGAGATTTCTACGAATCACTCATAAGTTCTCGGAAGGCGTTCTACGCTCAATTCGAAAAAAATTATGACATTAGGGAATTTAAGAATGACAACAAGAGTCACAATAAAGGGATATTGAGCCCCTTCTCGCTTTGCCATGCACCCTACTATGCAAAAAACTCGCGCTACATTGAAGAGAATGTACGATCGCCAAGCGAGTATATTGTTTTGGATCACACCAGAATAGAAGCCGACCTAATTAGAGATGGTATAGATGTACACAAATTTTGGAACATCTGGCGCCTAACCCCTAGGGTTTACGATTTCAACGATGAAAAATGGGTTGTTGAACATGATTTTGACATAAAAGATGACGAATTTTTGCACGAGAAGTCCGTGTACGTTTTGGACAACTTGATAAATATAACCATACAAAGACAGAAGAAGATTAGATCGCAAATAAGTAGAAGCAGCTCCGTTAGGTACATAGAGGTTAAGCCAGAGACAAAATTCCTGAAGAAGGCCATGGTGGACAGCCCGATTGTTGGCGTACTTCCACCCGGAGTTCATCGAGTAAATATTATGAAGTCAGTTCCTGGACTCGACGGCAATGGCACGTTTTGGGAAGCTTCATATGTCAGGAAAAACGGCCCATGGCTATTTGGGTTCATTAATATCGATGAAACGGTAGGGGAACCCAAGGTCGGGCTTGTCGCTGATGGAATTGACCATCCAGACCTTATTCCTGGAGGATCCACAACAGGCGCTTAAGGTAGAAAAGCGAAATCGCGGAGTTCTGCGAACACTCGCACACCCAACTCACTCTTTCGCGGCATAAAGCGTCGACCGGCGTCGGGTCAGTAGCCTCACTTTTTGTCGCCAAACATTGGCCAAGATCCGAAGCTCAATCGAACCCAACCCCAAGGAACCCCGGCATCGGGCCGTTCCATTCGCCCGGCTTGCTCGGCGGCTCGCGGTCTTCGCGACGGGGCTTGCGTTCGCGTCTTTCCTCGCGCGGCTCTTCCTCGCGGCGCTCTTCGCGCTTGTCCTCGCGCGGCTTGCGCTCCCGCTTGGCGCGCGGTTCATCGTCACGCTCGCGGCGTGAGCGGGACTTCTTCTCAGCAGGCTTTTCGTCCCGCTCCTCGTCGTCGGACCGGCTGCTGCCCCCTCCCTGCGGCGTGACTTCGCCCCAGGGAAATTCGGGCACCTTGAACTTGGTCAGCTTCTCGACATTCTCGAGCGCTTCCTTGTCCTCCGGCGTCACCAGGGTGATCGCGCGGCCCTTGGCCCCGGCGCGGCCGGTGCGGCCAATGCGGTGGACGTAGTCGTCCGGGTGCCACGGCGTGTCGTAATTGAAGACGTGGGATACGCCCTTGATGTCGAGGCCGCGCGCGGCGACGTCGGATGCGACGAGGATGTTGACCTCGCCCTTCTTGAACAGGTCGAGCTCCGCAATGCGGCTGGACTGGTCCATGTCGCCATGGATCTCGCCGCTCTTGAAGCCGGATTTCTGCAGGTCCTTGTTGAGATCGCGCACCGTGGTCTTGCGGTTGGCGAAGATGATCGCCGTGGTCACATTGTCGACCTCGAGCAGATATTTCAGCGCCTGCTTTTTCTTGCGCGGGCTGATCTCCACCTTGAACTGGGCGATGTCCTTGTTGGTGGTGGCCGCTCGGGCGACCTCGATCTGTTTGGGATTGGTCAGGAACTTGTCCGCCAGCTTCTTGATCGGCGGCGGCATGGTGGCCGAAAAGAGCAGCGTCTGGCGCTGGGTCGGCAGCTTTTCGCAAATGAACTCGATATCGGGGATGAAACCCATGTCGAGCATGCGGTCCGCCTCGTCGATTACGAGGAGGTCGCAGCCGGTCAAAAGGATCTTGCCGCGCTCGAACAGGTCCATCAAGCGGCCCGGCGTGGCGATGAGGACGTCCACGCCCTCGTCCAGAGCCTTGACCTGGTCGCCCATCTGCACGCCGCCGATCAGCAGCGCCATGTTGAGATCGTGGTTCTTGCCGTATTTCTCGAAGTTCTCCGCCACCTGCATCGCCAGCTCGCGCGTCGGCTCAAGGATCAGCGAACGCGGCATGCGCGCACGGCGGCGGCCATGGGCGAGAATGTCGATCATTGGCAGCACGAAGCTGGCGGTCTTGCCCGTACCGGTCTGGGCGATGGCGATCAGGTCGCGCATCATCTGCACCTGCGGGATCGCCTCCGCCTGGATCGGCGTCGGGCTTTCATAGCCGGCATCGGCTACGGCGCTGAGCAATTCGGGGGAAAGGCCGAGATCGGCAAACTTCATAAGCGTGGGTATGTCCGGGTCTTGAGGCCTGCGGAAACCCGCAGGCGGAGGATGGCGAACCGTCAGGTCCGCCAGAACTGCCGCGCCCTATGCACCCAAGGGGGGAAAAGTCAAGAAAATGGCCCTGCGTCCGCTCGGGCGGCAGGTATCTAGTTGCCGGTGATCACCAGCCGGTTCAGCTCCTCCACCAGGCAGCTCTGCCCGGCACGCGATTGTAACTGGTCGCGCGCCACGCAAAGCCGGCCGTCCTCATTCCGCTCGACATAAAAGCCGGAATAGAAGGCGCGCGCCGTGCAGGAGCGGTTGAGCGTGGCCTTGAGGACCTGCCGATTTTCCATGAACAGCACCAGGCGGTTGTCAGACGTGGGCTCCACGCCGACGATGTCATCCACCTCGACGCAGTCGTCATGGCGCACTTCGCGCACGCTGCTTCCGGCCTCGTTGCGCGGGGCGAGCGAAAGCATGCGGTCGCGGGAATCGGGCGGGCTGGGAGAGACGCGAATGATTACCCGCTGGCGAATGCGCACCTGCCCCATGCTTTCGGGCCGGCGCGCTTCCTCCATCGCCCGGAATGGCGTGGTGTAGACTGCATCCAGCCCAAGATGCGGGCGGCGACGTTCGGGCTGCGCGCTCTCGTTGACGACTGTTTCCTGCGCACGCAGAGGCGCCTCGGCCGCGATCACCGGGACAAGGGCGGCCAGACCCGCACAGGCAAGAAAGAGTTGTCGTTTCAAGGCGGTTGCTCTTGGTACGGGCGCATGATGCCACCCGTCGTTCCTCTTCGTGTCTAGCGTCCCTCGTTGAATAGTGGCTTAACCTGCGGTTTCGCCTTTGCAAGCCTGCCCTGGCTTTGGCATGAGGCGCGCCATGATGACGCAAGACGCCTTTTGCGATGCCGCCCGCCAGTTGCTGGGGGATCGCGGTTTCACGCAGGACCCGGAGCTGGTCGATCCCTGGCTGACCGACTGGCGCGGGCGCTACACCGGGCGCGCGATCGGCCTCGCCTCCCCCGCCTCCACGGCCGAGGTTTCCGCGCTGGTGAAACTGTGCGGTGAATATGGCGTACCGATCGTGCCGCAGGGCGGGAATAGCGGCATGTCAGGCGGCGCCACGCCGGATGAGAGCGGCGATGCGCTGGTGCTCTCCCTGCGGCGAATGAACACAATCACCCGTTTCGACGAGGATGCGCGCGAGATCACTTGCGAGGCGGGCGTGATCCTGCAGACATTGCACGAGAAGGTTGAGGCGCACGGCCTGCGCTTCCCGCTCACGCTGGGCGGCAAGGGATCGGCGACGATCGGCGGCCTGATTTCCACCAATGCCGGGGGCACGCAAGTGCTGCGCCACGGATCGATGCGCGCGCAGGTGCTGGGGATCGAAGCGGTCATGGCGGACGGCTCCGTATTCGATTCGCTGGTGCCACTGAAGAAGGACAATCGCGGTTTCGACCTGAAGCAGCTGCTGATCGGATCCGAAGGCACGCTGGGCGTCGTTACCGGCGCAACACTGCGCCTGCTGCCCGCCTTGGCGGAACGCGCGGTTATGTGGGCCGGGCTTGGCGATATCCGCGATGCCCGCAAGCTGCTGGTCCATGCGCAGAAGCAGGCGGGCGATGAGCTGGAAGGTTTCGAAGTGATGCCCAAGCACTCGCTCGCCGCCGTGCTCGGCCACAAGCATGGTGCGCGCAGCCCGTTGCAGGGTACGCATGAATGGAACGCGCTGATCGAACTTGGCGCGGATGCTTCCGATGCCGACACGCTGCAGGACCGCGCGCAGGCGCTGCTCGAAAGCGCTTTCGAGGCAGGGCTGGTGGAGGACGCCACCATCGCCATGAACGAGACGCAGGCGGAGGAGTTCTGGATGCTGCGTGACGAGATCGCGCCCGCCGAACGCGCGCTGGGCCCGGCAATGCAGCACGACATCTCCGTGCCCGTCGCAAGCATGGCCGATTTCGTCGCCGACACCGTACCGCAGGTGGAGGAACGTTTCCCCGGAACGCGCGCGGTCGCCTTCGGTCACCTCGGCGATGGCAATGTGCATTACCACGTGCTCGCTCCGCAGGGTGCGATGCCCGGGGAATGGGAAGCGTCCGACGGCAAGGTGATCAGCGCCTATGTCCATGACCTCGTCACCCAATGGGGCGGTTCGATCAGCGCCGAACACGGCATCGGCCAACTCAAGCGCGACGAGCTGGCTCGGCTCGGTGACCCGGTGCAGATCGCGATCATGCAGCAGGTAAAGGCCGCGCTCGATCCCCGGGGATTGCTCAATCCCGGCAAACTCGTACCGCTTGCACCGGAGGCGAGCACCCACTAAAGCCCCGCCCCAACATTTAATAGGCCGCAGCCGGGACCATCCTGTCGGCGGTCATGCCAGCCCAGAAAATCCAATTTCGGAGAGATACTCATGGCCAGCGCGCCGAAACAAGGTCTGCCCATCCTTTACAAGGACCTCGCCCCGCTCAACAGCAAGGAGCACGGCTCGTGGAAGTCGAAGTCCGTGGACAAGGCACCTTGGGTGGCCAAGCAGCACGCGATCCCGCTGACGGTCGAGGAATTCCCGCAGGCCCAGCGCAGCTTCCCGATCGTGTTTTCCGCGGGCGACAACCCCGTTCCGCTGGCTCTGATGGGCCTCAATGAAGGCGCCAATGTCTTCTTCGAGGAAGACGGTTCGCCGATCGGCACGCCCTATATCCCGGCCTATGTCCGCCGCTATCCCTTCCTGCTCGCCAAGCTGCAGCAGGGTTCGGAAGACCTCTCGCTGTGCTTCGACCCGTCGAGCGACATGCTCGGTGATTTCAAGGAAGGCCGCGAGATCTTCGACAAGGACGGCAAGCCGACCCAGCACACGCAGGAACTGCTGGCTTTCTGCCAGAAGTTCGAGGAAGCCGGCATGAAGACCAATACCTTCATGGAAGAGCTGACGAAGGCCGAGCTGCTGATGGACGGCGAAGTGGCGATCAACCGCCAGGATGGCCAAGGCCAGCCCTTCATCTATCGCGGTTTCAAGATGGTCAACCAGGACAAGCTGCGCGAAATGCGCGGTGACCAGCTGCGCAAGTGGAACGAAAACGGCATGCTGCCGCTGATCTTCGCGCACCTCTTCTCGCTCGACCTGATGCGGGTGATTTTCGCCCAGCAGAGCGAGCAGGGCAAGGGCCCGAGCATCCCCGCAAACGCTGCGGAAGCCGCTCCGGTCAATTGATCCTTTCGGAAGCTTTTCTATTCCGTGCAGGCGCTGGCGAAGTATTCGCCCGCGTCTGCACTTGAACAGCCCGAATTTCGCACTATTTTAACGGTGTCCCCCCGGCTCCCCTCATGGCCGGACGGGATAAGTGCGTGAATGCGCACTTCCTCCCTGAACCTTGGCCGCCTCGTGCTTCGCGCACGGGGCGGTTTTTTCTTGTCTGGAGTCGATTCGCTATTCGGCGGCCTGCGGCATGCTGCGCGGGCCCGCCACCAGCTCCTCCGCCAGCCGGCGCACCAGCCCGGCGATAACATCCGCCACCGCATCCAGCCCCTCGCCCGCCTCTTGCAGCGAGGGGTCAAGATAGGCCGCACGGCAGATTTCCACCTGCATGGCGTGCAGACCGCGCGCGGGAGCGCCGTGCCGGTCGAGCACATAGCCCCCGGCATAGGGACGGTTATGCGCCGCGCGCCGTCCCTCAGCATCGAAATGGTGGAACGCGGCAAGGCTGAGATGCGCGCCGCAGGACGAGCCGTAGCGATCGCCAATGACGAAATCGGGCGCCGGATCGTGGCCGGCCTTGCTGCCAAGCGGCGGCATGGAGTGAATGTCGAGCAGCAACGCCGCTCCCCAGCGATCGCGCAACGTTTCCAGCGCTTGCGCCAGCATGCCGTGATAGGGGCGGTGAACCAGCTCTATCCGCGCGTCGAGCTCTTCGGGATCGAGCCGCGACTTCCACAATTCGCCCATGCCCGGCAGGCGGCGCGGCACCAGCCCCAGCCCGCTGCGCGCGCGGCGGCCGGCGGCATATCGCGCCCGTCCGCCAAGCGCTTCGCGCAAGGCCGAACCTGGGCGGCCTCCAGCAACCATCTCCCAGTCCATATCCTCGGTCGCGCGGTTGAGGTCGATCATCGCCCGCGGCGCGTTGGCGACCAGCAGCGCCGCGCCGGTCGCTTCGGCCACGCGCGTCGCAACAAGGTCTGCCAGCCGGTCTTCCAGCCGCAGGCACGCCTGTTCGGGATGGCGCATCCGTTGGAGCAAGTCGGGCGGATAGGCGCGTCCGGCATGCGGCACGGCCAGCAGGACCGGAACGGCCGAGGGCTTGCGCCGATGCAGCTCGAACGCGGCCTGTCCTTCGGCACCGGGCAGCAGCCCGCCTTGTACCGGTCCCGAATCGCGGGGGATTTTCGGCATATCGGCCATGACCACAGTGCTGGCCTGTCTTATGCACGAAGTCAAAATTGCTGTTCCAAAGCTGGTCACCCGCGAAATGCGGCGGGAAATCTGCGGCGGGTCGGTTTAGGCCCCGGTTGCGAGATTAAGAAGAAGGAGCACACCATGATCCGTATCCTGCTGGCCGAAGACGACGAGGCCATGCGCAGCTACATTACGCGCGCACTGGAAAACGCAGGATATTCCGTAGTCGCGGTGGGCAGCGGCGTGGAAGCGCTTCCGTTGATCCAGACCGAGATCTTCGACCTGCTGCTGAGCGATATCGTGATGCCCGGGATGGACGGCATCGAACTGGCGCAGAAGTGCAACGAGGTCAGCCCGTCCACCAAGGTGATGTTCATCACCGGCTTCGCCGCCGTCACCCTGCGCGCCAATCGCGAGGCGCCGCATGCCAAGATGCTATCCAAGCCCTTCCATCTCAAGGATTTGGTGAGGGAAGTGGAGCGCATGTTCGAAGATGCCGTGCCGATGATGGTATAAGCGGTGTTCAAGGGTCTTGCCACGCGGCCAGACCGGCGCTAGATGGCCCGCCTGCCGCGCGCATATGCGAGAGGCAGAGGCAGAATGGCTCGGGGCGTATAGCTCAGTGGTAGAGCACTATGTTGACATCGTAGGGGTCCCAAGTTCGAACCTTGGTACGCCCACCATTCTCCGCCAATGATCGAAGACCCGTCGCGAAAGCGGCGGGTTTCGTCGTTTTGGGGCCCGGATCGGCCCCACTCACCGCCCCCGCCATATCCGCCTCCCTTGCGCCCGCGCGAGTCGCTGCTAAGACGCGCGCAAATTCCCTTCGGATTTCTCAAGAGACAGGAACCTCCATGGCAAAAATTCAGGTCAAGAACCCGATCGTCGAAATCGATGGCGACGAGATGACGAAGATCATCTGGCAGTGGATCCGCGAACGGCTGATCCTGCCCTATCTCGATGTCGACCTGAAATATTACGACCTCTCGGTCGAAAAGCGCGACGAGACCGACGACCAGATCACCATCGATGCCGCCAACGCGATCAAGCAGTATGGCGTGGGCGTGAAGTGCGCCACCATCACCCCGGACGAGGCGCGCGTGGAGGAATTCAACCTCAAGCAGATGTGGCGCAGCCCCAATGGCACGATCCGCAACATCCTGGGCGGCACGATCTTCCGCGAGCCGATCGTGATCGACAACGTGCCGCGCCTGGTGCCCGGCTGGACCGATCCCATCGTGGTTGGCCGCCATGCCTTTGGCGACCAGTATCGCGCCACCGACACGCTGATCCCCGGCGCGGGCAAGCTGCGCATGGTGTTCGAGGGTGAGGACGGCAAGAATATCGACCTGGAGGTTCACACCTTCGACCAGCCCGGCGTCGCGATGACGATGTACAACCACGACGAATCGATCCGCGATTTCGCGCGCGCCAGCTTCAACTACGGCCTCGACCGCAAGTGGCCGGTATACCTGTCGACCAAGAACACCATCATGAAAAAGTACGATGGTCGCTTCAAGGACCTGTTCCAGGAGGTCTTCGATACCGAGGGCTTCGACAAGAAGTTCGAAGAAGCCGGCATCACCTACGAACACCGCCTGATCGACGACATGGTTGCCGCCGCGCTCAAGTGGAACGGCAAGTTCGTCTGGGCCTGCAAGAACTATGACGGCGACGTGCAGTCGGACGTCGTGGCGCAGGGTTTCGGCTCGCTCGGCCTGATGACCTCCGTGCTGATGACGCCCGATGGCAAGACCGTGGAAGCCGAAGCCGCGCACGGCACCGTCACCCGCCACTATCGCCAGCACCAGCAGGGCAAGGCCACTTCGACCAACCCGATCGCCAGCATTTTCGCCTGGACGCGCGGCCTCATCTATCGCGGCCGGTTCGACAACACGCCTGACGTCGTCGCCTTCGGCGAGACGCTGGAGCGGGTCTGCATCGAATGCGTGGAAAGCGGCAAGATGACCAAGGACCTCGCCCTGCTGATCGGCCCTGACCAGAGCTGGATGACCACCGAGCAGTTCTTCGAAGCCATCGTCGAAGGCCTGGAAAAGGAAATGGCGGCGCAGGGCCTCGGCTGATCGCCACACGCCATTTGACCAAACAAATCGCATGACGGCGTGGTAATGCGCAGCTTTTCAGGAAGAAGCTGCTGCATTGCCGCGCCGCTTGCTTTAATGCGCAAGGCAGACAGACAAGGGCAGCACTCCCCATGACCAAGGCACGCCTCGAAATCCGCCAGGCAGTCCCCGCCGATATCCCTGCGATCGAGAAGCTGGTGGGCCGGGTCTATCAGGATTTCGCACCCTACCCCCGGCGCAAGCTGGTGGGCCAGTTGAACAATTACCCCGAAGGCTGTTTCATCGCGATCCTCGATGATCAGCTGGTGGGATATTGCGCCACCATGCGCCTGAGCGGGGACAAGGCGCTGTCGCCGCACAATTGGGCGGAGATCACCGGCAATGGCTATGGCAGCCGCCACGATCCCACGGGAAACTGGCTCTACGGTTACGAGATGTGCGTCGATCCCAAGGTTCGGGGAACCCGGATCGGGCGCCGCCTCTATGAGGAACGGCGCTTCCTTGCCGAGCAGCAGGAGCTGAAAGGCATCGTCTTCGCCGGGCGCATGCCCAACCTCAAGCGTCACTGGCGCAAGGTCGAGAACGCACAGGATTATGTCGACCAGGTCGTTGCCGGAAAGCTGCATGACCCGGTAATCCGCTTCCAGCTGGCCAATGGTTTCGAGCCTGTCGGCATCCTGCACGATTACCTGCCGGACGATACCGCCAGCCGCGGGAATGCCGTGCACATGGTATGGCACAATCCCTTCGTCGACCAGGAGGAGGATGAGCGGCGCCGCGTGCCGCGCGGTGTGGAAAGCGTGCGGATAGCCACCTGCCAGCTGCAGGCACGCGCGGTGAAGGACTTCGACGAATTCATCGGCCAGGTCCGCTATTTCGTCGATATCGCAAGCGATTACGGGTCCGACTTCATCCTGTTTCCGGAACTCTTCACGCTCATGCTGCTGAGCGCGGAGGAGAAGGAACTCACGCCCATCGAATCGATCGAGAAGCTCAGCGAGTACACGCCGCGCATTCGCGATGCGCTGTCCGATATGGCGCTGAAGTTCAACATCAACATCATCGGCGGGTCGCATCCCACGCGCATGGATGACGGCGACATCCACAATGTCGCCTATGTCTGCCTGCGCGACGGCTCGATCCACGAGCAGGAGAAGATCCACCCGACGCCCAACGAAGCCTATTGGTGGAACATCAAGGGCGGCGATTCGATCGACGTGATCCAGACCGATTGCGGCCCGATCGGGGTGCAGATCTGCTACGACAGCGAGTTCCCCGAGCTCTCACGCAGGCTGGTGGACGAAGGCGCAAGGATCATCTTCGTGCCCTTCTGCACCGACAGCCGGCAGGGCTATATGCGCGTGCGCTATTGCTCGGCCGCGCGCGCGATCGAGAACCAGTGTTTCGTGGTGATGAGCGGCAATGTCGGCAATCTGCCCAACGTCGCGAATATGGACATCCAGTATGCGCAAAGCTGCATCCTGACCCCCTGCGACTTCCCGTTCGCGCGTGACGGCATCGCCGCCGAAGCGACCGAGAATGTCGAGACGCTGACGATCAGCGACGTGAACCTCGCGGATCTCAGCTGGGCGCGCGCGGAAGGAACGGTGCGCAATCTCGCCGACCGCCGCTTCGACCTCTACCGGATCGAATGGGACGAGGACGCTGCGGGCAGCAGCCGCGAGCCCGGTGGCCCGGTCCCGGCACGCGGGCACGGCCCTGGTGGGGGATAGGCGATAGGGCGCGGCACAACCGTGCACCGCTTCCATTTGCGCATTGCAGCGCCCCCGTTTCGTCTGACATAGGGGAGCCATGCACGGCGGCCATATTTCCCCGATCATGTCTGATGCACTGGTGATTCTTGGAGCAGCGGGGATCGTCATCCCGCTGTTCGCGCGGTTCCGCATCACGCCGATCATCGGTTTCATCCTCGTCGGCCTGCTGGTCGGCCCCTATGGCCTTGGCCGCATGGTCTATGAGGTCGAATGGCTGACCTATGTCACCATCACCGATCCCGAGCGGCTCGACCCCTTCGCTGAATTCGGCATCATCCTGCTGCTGTTCACCATCGGGCTGGAGCTGAGCTTCAACCGCCTGTGGGAATTGCGCCGCCTGGTCTTCGGCCTGGGCGCGCTGGAGCTGCTGATCATCGGATCGCTGCTCGCCGCCTTCCTGTCGATGATGGGGCAGTACTGGACCGGCGCGCTGGGCCTTGGCCTTGCCCTCGCCTTCTCCTCCACCGCGCTGGTGCTGCCGATCGCGGGCACCAAGACGCCGGTGGGCCGCGCGGCGCTGTCCATGCTGCTGTTCGAGGATATCATGATCGTGCCGATCATCTTCCTCCTCGGCGCGCTCGCCCCCTATGCCGCGGCAGAGGAAGGCGCGAGCCTGCTGACGACCCTGTGGCAGGGCGCGCTGGTGGTGGCGGTGATGATGATCGCGGGCCGCTTCGCCCTCCCCCACCTCTTCGCCCTCGCCGCCCGCGCCAAGAGCCCGGAACTGTTCCTTGCCGCCAGCCTGCTGGTGGTGATCGGCGCCAGCCTTGCCACCGCGCTGGTCGGTCTCTCCCCCATCGTCGGCGCCCTGATCGCCGGCCTGCTGATTGCCGAAACCGAGTATCACACCGAGGTCGAAGGCATTATCGAACCCTTCAAGGGCTTGGCGCTGGGTATCTTCCTCATCACCGTGGGCATGGGGATCGACCTGACGGTGATCTGGGCCAATCTCGGCACCATCCTTATCGCAGTGGTCGGCGTGCTGGTGCTGAAGGCCGTGGTAACCGGTGTGCTGCTGCGCCTGATGGGCGCGCGGCGCGGCACGGCGACCGAGACCGGCATCTTGATGGCCAGCCCCTCGGAGACCACGCTCATCGTAATGGCCGCGGCGACGCAGGCCATGCTGATCCAGCCAGGCACTGCGCAATTCTGGCAGATCGTCACCGCCATCGGCCTTACCATCACACCACTGCTCGCCATGCTGGGCAAGCATGTGGGGAAGCGCGTCGATTCGGCGCCTGCGCTCGATACGGAGCAGGTGAAGGACGGGAAACCGCGCGTCATCGTGATCGGCCTGGGCCGCGTAGGCCGACTGGTCGCGCAGATGCTGGAAAAGCACGACCAGCCCTATGTCGCGGTCGATTCCGATTCCGACATGATCGACCTCGCCCGGCGCGAGGGCTATCCGGCGATCTTCGGCAATGCCGCGCGCGGCGACATCCTCGACAAGCTGGGGATGGAGAACTGCCCGGCAGTGATCCTGACCATGGACGAACACGTGCTGGCCCAGCAGCTGGTTCGCAAGCTACGCACCGCGCATCCCGACCTGCCGATCATCGCCCGCGCGCGCGATTCGGTCCATGCAACCGAGCTCTACAAGAGCGGGGCGACCGTCGCGGTGCCCGAAACGCTGGAAAGCTCGCTGCAATTGTCCGAAGCGGTGCTGGTCGAACTGGGCGTCGCCATGGGGCCGGTCATCGCCAGCATCCACGAAAAGCGCGACGAATTCCGCGAGCTGATCCAGCACGAGGCCCAGCTGGAGCACAAGCCGAAGCTGCGCACCAGCAGCCTCGAGGGCTAGGCCCCTCCTCGATCCTCAGGCTGCAAGTAGGCTCCGCACGGCAGCCAGCGCATCGTCCGCCTTGTCGCCATCCGGCCCGCCGCCCTGCGCCATGTCCGGCCGGCCGCCCCCGCCCTTGCCGCCTAGAGCCTCGACGCCCGCCTTCACGAGGTCGACCGCGCTGATTCGATCGGTCAAGTCGTCGGTCACCGCGACTGCGAAGGCGGCCTTGCCGTCATTCACCGCGCAGATGGCCGCGACGCCGGAGCCCATGCGGCTTTTCGCCTCATCGAGCAGGCCGCGCAGTTCCTTGGGGTTCATGCCGTGGAGGACCTGCCCGGAGAATTTCACCCCGCCCACGTCTTCGTCCGCGGGCGTGGCAGCACCGCCACCGCCGCCAAGGGCAAGCTGCTTCTTGGCCTCGGCCAGCTCGCGTTCGAGCATCTTGCGTTCATCGACCAGCGCCGCGACACGTTCGAGCACTTCGTCGGGCGCGGTCTTAAGCGTGGCAGCGACCGATTTCAGCGCCTCCTCGCGGCCCACGAGCCATTGGCGCGCAGCCTCCCCCGTCAGCGCCTCGATCCGGCGCACGCCTGAGGACACAGCGCTTTCGGACACGATGCGGAACAGGCCGATATCGCCCGTCGCCTTCACATGGGTGCCGCCGCACAGTTCGACCGAGAAGTTGCGGCCGGTTTCGCCCGCGCGGCCCATGGAAAGGACGCGCACTTCCTCGCCGTATTTTTCGCCGAACAGCGCCATCGCGCCCGCCTCGATCGCATCGTCGGGGCTCATCAGGCGGGTGGAAACCTGCTCGTTGAAACGGATTTCCGCGTTCACATCGGCCTCGATATCCTCGATCTCGTCTTCCGCCAAAGGCTTGGGATGCGAGAAGTCGAAGCGCAGGCGGTCATCCGCGACCAGCGAGCCCTTCTGCGTGACATGGTCGCCCAGACGGTTGCGCAGCGCCGCATGCAGCAAATGCGTGGCCGAGTGGTTGGCGCGAATGCGATCGCGGCGTTCGGCATCGATAGCAAGGTGGACCGTATCGCCCACTTCGACCGAGCCGCCGGTGATCTTGCCGTGATGCGCATGCAGGCGGCCGAGCGGCTTGGAGGTGTCGGTCACCTTCATTTCCAGCCTGCGATCGCCGGTGATGCGTCCGTTGTCGCCGGTCTGGCCGCCGCTTTCGCCGTAGAAGGGCGTCTGGTTGGTGATCAGGATCACTTCCTGCCCGGATTCCGCGCGCGAGACTTCCTTGCCGTCGACCACCAGCGCGACCACGCGGCCCTCGCCTTCGGTCGCGGCATAGCCGGTAAACTCGCTCGCGCCTTCGCGCTCGGCAATGTCGAACCACAGCTCGCCATCGGCCGATGCGCCGGAGCCCTTCCACGCGGCGCGTGCGGCGGCCTTCTGCTGCGCCATGGCGGCATCGAAGCCGTCCTTGTCCACGCCGATGCCGCGGGCGCGCAAAGCGTCCTCGGTCAGATCGTAGGGGAAGCCGTAAGTGTCGTAGAGCTTGAAGGCGGTTTCGCCCGGCAGGCTGTCACCCTCGCCCATGTCCGAGGTTTCCTCGTCCAGCAGGCGCAGGCCCTTGTCGAGCGTCTGGCGGAAGCGCGTTTCCTCACGCTCGAGCACTTCGGTGATCAGCGCGTCGGCGCGCGGCAGTTCGGGATAGGCATGGCCCATCTCCTCCACCAGCGCGGGGACGAGGCGGTGCATCAGCGGCTTGTCCGCGCCCAGCAAATGCGCATGACGCATGGCGCGGCGCATGATCCGGCGCAGCACATAACCGCGCCCTTCGTTCGACGGCAGTACGCCATCGGCAATGAGGAAGCTGGTCGAGCGCAGATGATCGGCGATCACGCGGTGGCCGGCGAGCCCCTCGCCCTCCGCCTTTGCACCCGACAGGTCCTCGCTCGCATCGATCAGCGCGCGGAAAGTATCGGTTTCGAACACATTGTGCACGCCCTGCATAACGGTGGCGATGCGCTCCAGGCCCATGCCGGTATCGATGCTGGGGCGCGGCAAATCGCCGGTAATCCGGTCAGCTTCCTGCACATGCTGCATGAAGACCAGGTTCCAGATCTCCACGAAACGGTCGCCATCCTCGTCGGCCGATCCGGGAGGGCCGCCGGCGATTTCCGGGCCATGATCCCAGAAGATTTCCGAGCAGGGACCGCAGGGACCGTCCGAGCCCATGGCCCAGAAATTGTCCTTGGTGGCAATGCGCATGATGCGGTCATCGGGAAGCCCGGCGATCTTGCTCCAGAAGCCGGCCGCCTCGTCATCCGTGTGATAGACGGTGACGAGCAGCCGGTCCTTGTCGAGGCCCAGCTCCTTGGTGACCATATTCCAGGCGAGCTCGATCGCGCGTTCCTTGAAATAGTCGCCAAAGCTGAAATTGCCGAGCATTTCGAACAGCGTCAGGTGGCGCGCGGTATAGCCGACATTGTCGAGATCGTTGTGCTTGCCGCCTGCCCGCACACACTTCTGGCTGCTGACCGCGCGCGGCGCGGGCGGTGTTTCAAGGCCGGTGAAGACGTTCTTGAACGGCACCATCCCAGCGTTGACGAACATCAGCGAGGGATCGTTGTAGGGCACCAGCGGCGCAGAGGGCGCCACCAGGTGGTCATTGGCCGCAAAGAAATCGAGGAAAGCGCGGCGGATATCGTTGGTCGACTGCATGGCTGCCAGTTAGTTGCTCACGCCGCGCGGGACAAGCGGATTAAGCCGATGTGTGTGATCGCCCGCCATGCGGAAGGGCGCGGCCGGATGCAAAGGCCGGTCACGCCTTGTTTGCGGTGACGATCCAGCCCGCTGCGGGCAACCACACCACGCCATCGACATAGTGGTTCACTGCCAGCCGCCGCACACGTTCGAAGAATGCCTGGCGGTCGGCCTCCGACATTTCACGCGCGGCCATGGCAGCGGGGCCGATGGTGGCGAAATAGGTTACCGCATCGGCCACCGGATCCTCTCCCGCGCCCACGACCATGGCGAAGTCGAAGGGAGCGATGTCGATATTGGTCCACCTGCCATCGGTCAGGATCGATGCCATCCGCTCCCGGTCGGCAAAGGCAAAGGGGCCGGGCGACCCGGGCGACGGCGGGGCCGGCGGCTGCGGCAGCAGGCTGACCACCTTGGTGAAAAAGGGATTTTCAGCAGGCGTGCGGAAGCAGGAGAAGAGCAGGTTGGCATTGTCCGCCGCGTTACGCGCGAGATTGGCAAAGGCGGACGGGGGATCGTCGAAGAACATCACGCCGTGGCGCGAGACGAGCAATTCTGGCGCAAAACCCTCCGGCGCCGTCCATTCGGCGGCATCGGCGAGTTCGAAAGAGGCATTGGTTCGGCGGCTTCCCCGCTCCTTCGCCGCCTCGATCAGGGCAGGCGAGACATCGACGCCCATCACTCTGGCACCCGGCCGGCCGCGCGCGATGGCAAGCGAGAGCTCGCCCGCGCCGCAACCGATATCGAGTACCTGTTCGAAGGCGTAACCGCGCGTAAGTTCCAGCAGCTTCTCGGTCACCGCGGTAAAGCTGCGGTCGGTCCGCCTCCATTCGGAAGCCCAGGTTTCGCCCTGCACGCCCTGCCATTGGCTCTTGTCCATCGGTACGGCCCTCCTTCCTGTCATATGAAAAGCGGGGCTGCACCGGAAGTGCAACCCCGTTTATCTATCCAGCGAGACCAAACGTCAGCTGCCGAAGCCTTCTCGTGTCACAAACGCGAGCAGGTTTGAGCAATTGACCGGTTAGTCCGCAGCCTCTTCCCCAGCGCTGAGGCCAGCGAGGTCGACACCGATCGTCTTGGCCACATCGTCGCGCACTTCGCCATTGTGGGCATCAACAGTGCTGCGCACTTCCCCCTCCTCGTCCAGAAGCACCGCTTCCTCGTCCGATCCTTCTTCGACCAGCTGGATGTTCAGCGGACGCGGATAAAGGCGATTGGAGGCACCGTTGGTGCCATCGACCACGGCGCCGATGCCGCCACCCAGAATGGCATTGCCGAAAGTGGAGCCACCCAGGCGCGACTGGACCAGGACATATTCCGACCGATAACCATCGAGCGAGATGTCGACACGCTGGTCGTCCTTGCGGCGCAGTTCGATTTCACAGGGCGTCACGCAGGTGTCACCGCTGGTGAAAGACACTGTCGCGCCTTCGGGCGTGCTGTTGACCTGGTATTCCTGGTTGGTGCCATTGATTACGGTGGCGCAACCGGCAAGCGCCCACGCGGCAACGCCCAGAAGGGCGGCGTTCTTTAATTGCATCGATTCCCCCATTTCAAGATCGCCGTTCATGATCCACGGCGTGGGCGCTATTGCTAAGTCAAACGGTCAGCGAAGCAAGTAAAAGCGTAAGAAACCACCATATTCGAGGAAATTGGCTTCCAAAGCGGGGAAACTGCATCGGGTGCCGGTCCCCGCGCGCACCGCAAACACAAGGCCAAGGGAACGACTGCCGATCGCGCAAAGAAAGAAGCCGGCGCTTCACCCCCGGGGAAAGGGCAGCCGCGCCGGCTCCGGTTTCGCAAGCGCACCGCCCCGGTCGTCATTGGGGGCGGCTTGAGCGCTTCTTGAAGAGATCAGTCCTCGGCTTCCGCGTCCGGGCCGGTCATCATCTCTTCGGCAACCTCGTCGGTCTTACCGCGAATGGCGGCTTCCAACTGGCTGCAAATCTCGGGGTTTTCCTTGAGGTAGGTCTTGGCGTTCTCACGGCCCTGGCCGATGCGGATGCTGTCATAACTGAACCAACTGCCCGACTTCTCCACGATGCCGGCCTTCACACCAAGGTCGAGGATCTCGCCGATCTTCGAAATACCCTCACCATACATGATGTCGAATTCGACCTGCTTGAACGGCGGGGCGACCTTGTTCTTCACGACCTTCACGCGGGTGGCGTTGCCGATCACCTCGTCACGATCCTTGATCTGGCCGGTGCGGCGGATGTCGAGACGGACCGAAGCGTAGAACTTGAGCGCATTACCGCCCGTCGTGGTTTCCGGATTACCGTACATCACGCCGATCTTCATGCGCAGCTGGTTGATGAAGATCACCATGCACTTGGAACGGTTGATCGAACCGGTCAGCTTGCGCAGGCTCTGGCTCATCAGGCGGGCCTGCAGGCCGACATGGCTGTCACCCATCTCGCCTTCGATCTCCGCCCGCGGAACCAGCGCGGCGACCGAGTCGACCACCAGCACGTCAATCGCGTTGGAACGGACCAGCGTGTCGACGATTTCGAGCGCCTGCTCACCGGTATCGGGCTGCGAGACGATCAGTTCGTCAATATCGACGCCCAGCTTCTTGGCATAGACCGGGTCCAGCGCATGTTCGGCATCGACGAAGGCCACGGTGCCGCCACCCTTCTGCGCTTCTGCCAGAACATGCAGCGCCAGCGTGGTCTTGCCCGAGCTTTCCGGCCCATAGACTTCGATCACGCGGCCCTTGGGCAAGCCGCCCACGCCGAGTGCGATATCGAGGCCAAGCGAGCCGGTGGAGATCGCCTCCACATTCATCGCTTCCTTCTGTCCCAGCTTCATGGCTGAGCCCTTGCCGAATGCGCGATCGATCTGCGCAAGAGCTGCATCGAGAGCCTTCTGACGGTCCACGTTCGATTCCTTGTCTACCAATTTCAGACTTGCAGCCATGACACGGGCCTCCACACGTTCCAACAGTTGTGTTGAATTCATCAACTGGAACACTGTGTACGCATTTTGTTCCGCAAGAACAAGAGTGGAACGAAAATTTTTCCTACAAGCCCATGCCGCCGGGGGCGAAAAGCACGCTAATCCCGGGCGAGAGCGTAACGCAGCGACCAGTCGAAACTGCGGCTACTGTTCGCGGGAACGGTGACTTCGGTGCGAATCAGGCCGTCCTTCACAAAGGTCCGCTGACCGGGAAAGCGCACGTTCCATTGCCCCGATTCGCCAAGGTCGAGGCGGACCGTCACCGGATGCGGATTGGCGTTGGAGAGCGACACGCGCATCGCGGTCCACTTGCGGTCATTGTCCTCGGGCCCTGCAGCGCCCACGCGCGCGCATTCGGACATGACCTGATCGCTTGCGCCCACGAGCAATTCGACATCCTGTCCCTCGGCATAGTCGCGCAATTCAAGCTCACCGACCGGGAGTTCGCCGCGCGACCCGCGCTCAAACAGGATGGCCCGGCCCATGGGCAACGCCATACCGAGGCCGTGTTCGTCATCGTTCCTGGTGACGAGGAAGAGCGAGGTTGCATCGAAAGTGTCGGGACTGCCGTCACCGTCAAACCGGCGCCACGGCGTGCAGACGGAGGAATAGAGGAAGCGTCCCTCCACCTCGCCCTGGTCAAGGAAGGCGACCTGCTTCAGCCCTTGCCCGTTGACGTCCACCGGCAGGGGAATGCGATAGAGCTTGAGATCGCCAAGCGCCTCCTCGCTCGCCATGATGCGCGATCCGGTGACAACCACCATGTCGCTCACCTCGTCCGCGTAGGATTCGCGGCGCATCATGGGCGCCATGGCCATCTGCGCCATCGGCGGCGGCATCGGGGCACCACCTCGGCGATAAGGCGATCCCGCAGCCGTGCTGCCCAGCGGATAGCAGGTAAGCCGCAGAGGCCGGGCCTGCGGGGGATCGGAAAGGCCTTCGAAATCGCTTTCGACATTGAGCGTTCCCGCCACCGCCATCAGATCGGCATCTTCGAAGCTCTGGCCATTGTCATTGAGGATGGTGAGCCAGCTCATCAGGCTGAAGCGCAGGTCGTCGCTGCTGCCGCCTTCATGCAGGGTGGCGACATAGTTGGCCTGCCAGTCGAAGCCCCAGGCAAGATAGGTCAGCGTGATCTCGTAAGTGCCGCCCGAAGCGTCGCGTGTGTCGATGGAGAAAACCGGTTGCGCGGAAAGGCCCGCGGGCACGGAATCGAAAGTCAGCCGCTCTGGGATGCCCGAACAGCGCACCGCCTCGAAGCCCTCGTTGGTCTGCAGCACCAGTCCGCCATCGGCGCGGGTGCGAATGATGGCGCTGCTGGTCTCCTCGGCCCCGGTGCCGGGATTGGTGCGGGTGACGCGCACGCGATTGCCCAGTGTCCCGTCCACCAGCGCAGCGGGGCTGAGCAGGTCTGCATTGCGGTTCTTCTCGATCGTGCCGCCGGGAAGGCCGGTGACGATGGCGGAGACCGCCACCATGCCTTCCGCCACGCCGGTGAAGCGGATGGTCGATTCGCCCGGCGGGAGAGTGACCTGGCGCGTTTCGCTGATCATCGCGAAACCACTGGGCCAGTCGCGCCGCATTTCCTGTCCGAGGCGGCGGTTGGGATCGCGATAGACGGTTACGGCGAGGTCGGTGGGCGCGGTAGCCTCGACCACAGCGCGGTCCTGCGCGGCGGCGTTGGAGGAGAGCAAGGCCAGCGATGCGAGACTCGTCATCGCGAGCGCTGCGACGCGATCCAGGGCCGATCGCGCGACGCCCTGGATTGCCTCGGGGCCATGCCCCTCGCAATGGCGAAGGAGCCGGGTCATTCGCCCGCCCCTCAATACTTCGTCTGGTAGGTGACCCGCACCACGCGCTCGCCATTGGCGGGCACGGTCACGCGGTAGAGGCGGTTGCCGGCATTGAGCTGCTCGCCCTCGACATCCTCGCTGGTGATCTGGAAGTCGCGCGCCCACCAGCCCCGGTCGAGCCCACCTTGGGTAAGTTCCACCACCACCGGCTCAGGCTTGGCGTTGGTGAAGGTGTAGCGCATTGTCGTGCGGTAATAGTCGACCGAGCGCTGCACATCGACTTCGCGCGTCACTTCGCCATCCTCGATCACGCGATAGCGATAGGCATTGCGGTATTCGGCAGCGGTGATGACGTCGCGGCTTTCGACCTCAGCCTGCATGAAGACGTCGAAAGCGTCGCCAGTGCGCAAGGACAGCACGCTGCCCATGGGCGTGTGACCGATGGAGTTCTCGCCAATGAATTGCGGATTGCCTTCGGAATCGCGCTGGTAGAAGCGCACCACCCCGGCAGGCAGCGCATCGCCGAGGCCGCCCTCGCGGCTGGAGGAGAAGCTGATCGCGCTCGACGCATTGCGCGGCGCGCGGTCGCTCTGCAGCCAGCTGGAGCCGATCGAATAGACGCGCTGAGCGGGAACGCCTTGGACATCGAGGAAGCTGACCTGCTTGGTCTGGTTGTTGGCGATCGTGGTACGGCCCTCGATCGGGTAAAGGTAGTAGTCGCCCAGCCGCTCGCGTTCGGCGGTCTCGGTGCCCGGCTCGATCAGGTCGGTGCGCGGCCGGCCACGACCGCCGCCACTGACATTGCCCGCGACCAGCAGCGTGTCCGCCTGCGTGAAGGTGGTGCCGGTGGTGTTGGTCAGCGTGACCCAGCCCTGCATGTCCACCGTGTTGTTCCGCTCATCGAACAGCGCGACATAGTCGGACGACCAGCCGAGGCCGGGGGTGAGATAGCGGATCGACGCGTCGCGGGTGCCGCCGCGGCTGCTCTCCAGCGAGACCGAGAGCGTGGGGCGCGCGCGCAGGTTCGGTGGCACACGGTCGAAGATCACGCGGACCGGCAGGCCGTCATCACGCAGAACCTCGATCCGCCCGTCGATGCGTACCACCACGCCGCCGACGGTGGAGAGCACCTCGGCGCGCTCCATGGTCTCGGCCCCGGTGGCGGGATTGGTGCGGATCAGCGTGACTTCCTGCCCCACCGCCTTTTCCATCAGCTTTTGCGGGGTCAGCAGGTCGAAGTCGAAATTCTGTTCGACGATCGTGGTGTTAGCAGCGTTAAAGCTCAGCGTTTCGGGACGGATCATCGCCGACACGTCAGGGAAGCTGATGGTGGAGCGGCCCCGGGCGATATCGAGCCTGCGGATATCCTGCACCAGCGACTGGCCGTTATTGTAGATCGTGACCGAGAGGTCGCCCTGCGCCGTGCCTTCGCCCGTCGGGTCGGATTGCGCGAGAGTGGTGGCTGAACCGAGCGCCGTGGCGGCAAGAAGGGCAGCGAGTGCGAAGCGGTGCGGTTTCATCGTGATGGACTCCCCCTGGCGGCGATCCTCCTGGACCACCTCAACACGTGACAATGTCACACGCCGCCCTTTATCGCGGCTGAACGGGCGCAGTTAGCGTCCCTGCCCCTTGCCCGAGAGCACGCCCGCCGCCTTGTCGGCAATCTGCTGAACGCTGAAAGGCTTGGCGATGAAATGCATCGCCTCGATATCGATCTCGTTGCGCAACTGCTCCTCGGCATAGCCGGACATGAACAGGATCGGCAGGCGCGGCTGCAGCTTGCGGATTTCGCGCGCCATGGCGGGGCCGTCCATGCTGGGCATGACCACGTCGGAGACGACGAGATCGAACTCCTCGCCTGCTTTGACCAGCTCCAATCCCTCATCACCGTCGCTGGCGGTGACCACGTCATAGCCCTGCCGCGTCAGCGCACGTTCGGCAACGGCGCGAACCATGTCCTCGTCCTCCACCAGCAGCACGCGGCCGCCTCCCGACCAGTTGCGCGCTTCCTCTTCCGCCTCGGCCTTGGCCACGTCGTCTTCGGTCATGGTGTGGACGGGCAGGTAGATGGTGAAGCGCGCTCCCTTCACGCGGCCATCCGAGCCTTTGGTATTGCTGGCGAAGATGAAACCGCCCGACTGCTTGACGATACCGTAGACGGTCGAAAGGCCAAGGCCGGTGCCTTTACCCTGCTCCTTGGTGGTGAAGAAGGGTTCGAAGATATTGCCCAGCACTTCGGTGGGAATGCCACCGCCCGTATCCTCGGCAATCAGCACAGTGTAATCGCCCGCCGGGATGATCTCCGAACCCATGCGGCGGATGTCCTTTGCCTCCACCCGGCGCGTCGCGAAGCTGAGCGTGCCGGAGGCCGTCTCCCCGCCACCCGATGACTGGATCGCATCGCGGGCGTTGACGGCGAGGTTGATGATCACCTGTTCCAGCTGCCGCGGGTCGGCGCGCACCGCACCCAGATTGCGGTCATGCGTGACCTTGAGCGTGATCTTGGCGCCAAGCAGGCGTTTCAGCAGCTGGCCGACTTCAGAGAGCACGTCCGGCAATTGCAGCACTTCAGGTTGCAATGTCTGCTGGCGGCTGAAGGCGAGCAATTGCCGCGTCAGGCTGGCCGCGCGGTTCGAATTGGCCTTGATCTGCTGGATATCGTCATAATCGCTATCGCCCGGCGTATGGCGCAGCAGCATCAGGTCGCAATAGCCGATGATGGCGGTCAGTACATTGTTGAAGTCATGCGCCACGCCGCCTGCCAGCTGGCCCACGGCCTGCATCTTGGTCGCCTGCGCCACCTGCCGCTTGAGGCGCGTTTCCTCGGTCGTGTCGGCAAGGCTGAGAAGCACCGCCGCCTCGCCCAGCCCGCGCACGCCGGCAAGGCCAAGCGAGACGGGATCGTCCGGCTCCACGCGCAGGCGCACGGCGATGTCGCCGCTGTTTGCCGCGCCCTGGCCGAAGCGGCGCACGGCATCGGACATGGCGGTCTTGTCGCGCGGGATGACGATGTCGGACGGGTAAGGCGGCAGGTTCTTGCCCTCGACACCAGCAGCGCGGCGGAAGGCGGGATTGGCGAAAAGGAAGTGACCGTCGCGATCGGTCATGGCAAGGCCGAGCGGGAGCTGTTCGAGCAGCGCCTCCAGCTGCGGCGTCTGCCCGCGCGCCTCGCCGCCCCAGCCGCCCAGGCCCACACCGGCATCGAGCAGCATCATCAGCGATGGCCCGTCGCTCGGAACGGGCTCTTCAGGGCCGCGTTCGGCGGGATCGCTCAGCGGTACATGGACCAGCGTTTGCGGCGTGCCCTTGGCTCCTTCACGAGCAAAGAAGATGCGCTCGCGCTCGTCGGATCGCAGCAGGGAGACAAACTCCTGCCCCGCCATGCTTGCTTCCTCGTCGCCATTGGCGCGGCGGGCGAACGCAGGATTGACCGCGCGGATCGTGCCGTCGCCGCCCACCAGCGCGACGCAGATGCCTGCCGCGCCGAGGATGCGGCCGAACATGCCGGTGATGTGCTTGGTCATGGCGACCAGCGGCTCGTTCCTGAGGATCGGTCCGAAGCGCCAGATGAGGTAATCGTCGCCGCGCCCGGCACGGGTGGCCTCGGCGGTCCAGCTGCGTTCCTCGTCGGCGATGGTCGCCACCTCGCCGCTGTTCCCATCGCGCCAGGCGCCGCGCGCAAGGCGGGTGAGCAGTTCGGACGAGGCACCGTCCACCGGCAGGCGCGGCGGGGCGTGGCCGGAGCCGAACCACAGCTCGAAAGCGGCATTGGCGCAGACGAGACGGTTGGCGCGGTCGGTAATGGCAATGGCCTGTCCCGGCTGCTCGATCGCAGCAACGGTAACCGACCAGTCCGGCGATGCGGCCTGCGCCTGTTCGGCGGGCGCGGCCTGGTAGCGGGCGGCGGCAAAGGCGATAAGCCCCAGCACCGTCAGTCCGCTGGCGAAGGCCAGGGTGACCGTCCACGAACCTGTCGCAAAATCGACCAGCCCAATGCTCGCCAGCACGGCAGCGGCCACGGCAAGCCCGTCCAGCAGGCGCCGGGATTCTGCCATGCTGCCGATACTCGCCACGCTACGTCCCTTGCCGAAAACCTGTATTACTCCGCAGGGTTTAGCAGTTTCCGGCGGCCAGGTCGCCTGGTCCATTTACGGGCCACCAGGAAGCGCCAGAGGAAGCCGGTGATCAGGTATCCCAGCGACGCCGTCAGGACCGAGAGCACGACGAAGCCGAAGGCGGTCACGCCCGCTGTCTGAAGGAACCAGCCGAAGCTGTCCCAGCGGCCGCTGGCGATCTCGTCATTGGCGGCGCCAATGGTGGCCGCATCGACTTTGAGCACGAAACTGCCGACCTTGTTGGCGACCGCGGTCCAGAACAGCAAGGTGAGCGGGTTGGTGACGAAGGTAATCAGCGCCGCCACCGGCACGTTTGCCCGCGTGGGCAGCGCCAGGAAGGCGGCTAGGAATATCTGTCCCACCGGGATGATGAAGGCGGCGAACAAGCCCAGAGCCGCCCCTCGGGGGACCGAACGGCGGGTGAAGCGCCACAGTTCCGAACGGGCAAAGCGATGCGCAATGGGCGCAAGCCAGCGATTGCGCTCCATATCCTCGCGCCGCGGCAGGTTCCGCTCGAACCAGTTCTGTTTGCGCTTCGCCATTTCGGGCTTTCCATACACCTTTCGCATTTACGCGAAAGTGACCATTACGGTCACGTCGACGAACAGCACCTTAACGTCGCCGGACGGCTACACACCTACCCCGTCCGGGACCTATCCACGCTCGCGCAGCAGCCGCGCCTTGTCGCGCTGCCAGTCGCGATCCTTGATCGTCTGGCGCTTGTCATGCGCCTGCTTGCCCTTGGCCAGCGCCAGTTCGACCTTCGCCCTTCCCTTCGAGTTGAAGTAGATCGACAGCGGCACCAGCGTCATGCCCTTGCGCTCCACTGCGCCGAACAGCTTTTCGATCTCGCGCGCATGGAGCAGCAGCTTGCGCGGCCGCTTGGGCTCATGGTTGAAACGGTTGCCATGGCTGAATTCGGGAATGTTGGCATTGACCAGCCACACCTCGCCATTGCGCACTTCGGCATAGCTTTCGGCGATCGAGCCCTCGCCCGACCGCAGGCTCTTCACCTCGGTCCCCGACAGCGCCAGCCCCGCCTCGAACGTCTCTTCGATGAAGTAGAGGTGGCGCGCCTTGCGGTTTTCCGCGACGACCTTCTGCTTGTCGAATGTGGGAGGTTTGGGGCGTGCCATGGTGGAGGCGCATGTAGGCAGAGACAGAAAGGATTGAAAGGGAAACTAACCGCCAAGTTTGTCCTCTGACCTATCGAGAACCTTACTGCGAGTTTCCTTCGCGATCCATCAGCTCAACAATGAGCGCGTTCGCCGCCATCAAGAGAGAATCCAGCGGATTTTCTTCGCAATAGCCATCGATCCATGCCAACATTCCAGTTGCATTCGTGGACTGTCCAAGACGTCCATACCCCCTGTGAAATGCGTTGTGCCCAGTGATATAACCTAAGAGCCAACCTTCTAGGGTTTGACCATGCCTTTGCGGATTGGCGCGTGCTTCGATCCAATTCCCGCAACTGTCATTCCCTGGAAAGCCAACATAGTTGAAGGTCTCGTTGGCCCCATCACCCCCTTGGGCAATTACATTTTCAGGCATTCCACACGATAAGAGCAGACCCAAGGGAAGAATGATGCGCTTCTTCATCGCAAATCCTCCGGCAGCGTCGGCGTGCTCAATATGCCGATGAAGCGTTCCCAGCGCGTCGCCATGTCGGCATCGCCGCGTTCGACGAAAGCGCCAACGATTGCGCTGCCGAGGTCATAGTTGATCACATAGCTGCGATAGGTGTCGAGGAATTCGAGGCTCTGTTCCGCCCGCCCGCGACTGGAGAGCTGGTAGCGCATCAGGTCCGCAATCGTCGCCTCGCGGTCGGCGGTGCCGTCGAGATAGGCGGCGGCGATGGTGTAATAGGCGGGGCCCAGTTCCTGCGTTGCCTCGCGTAAAGCGTAGTAATCGGCGATGGCGCTGGCATCGATCCCGGCGAGCGGGGCCAGCACGTCTCGCTCGAATTCCATCTGCGTATTGCCGGGGAAGGCCAGCTTCACCGCATATTCGGCGCTGCCTTCGGAGACGATGGCGCGCGGGGAATAGAGCGGCAGCAGCGTGTATTCGACTTGCCCCAGCGCGTTCACCCGTTCGCGCTCGATCAGCGTGGAATAGACGTGGTGACCGGGATAGGCCTCGTGACAACCGACATCCACCGCCCGGTCGATCCGTGCAGGCACATCGGTATTGATCTCGATCACCGAGTGATAATCGCCCTGGTAATAGTTGAACCCGCCCCACGGCTTGTCGGTGACCAGCGAGAGGGAGAAACTCTCGCTTTCGGGCAGCGGGATATGCGGCACGGTGCGCGCGCGGCATTCCTCCACCGCGCGATCGATCACGGCGCGCATCCGGTCTTCGGGGATCACGAAGCGGTCGCGCCATGCGTTGATGCGCTCGGAAAGCGGGCCGTCGGCCTCGTCACCCGGCACAAACTCCTCGATCCGCGCGAGTACCGGATCGAGGCTGGCAAGCTCGATCATTTCGGGCCGCACACCGAACAGGCCCTCGGCCTCGTCCTGGAAGGGAATGGTCTCGCCCCGCAACATGCGCAGCCGCGTCTTCGCGCTCGCCAGCATGGCGCGCAGGTAACGCACCCGCTCCGCCTCCAGAGTGCCGGGATCGACGGGGATCGCCGAAAGCGTGGCATCGAGCGCCACCACCCGCGCCTGCAACATGGGCAGCGACATGCGCGCATCCTCGCTGGCCGCCTTGGTCGCCAGCTCCTCCGGCCCGTAATAGGCATCGACATAGCCGGGATCCTTCTCGCCAATCGCCAGCTGCACCGCGAGATAGTCGCGGGCAAGCTGGTCGAGCGATGGCGGCTCATTCGGGACGGTGGCGCAGGAGGCGAGTGCGAGGGCGGCGGTGGAGGCGAGGATTCTCACTACGATACCTGCTTTCTTTTCGTCATTGCGAGCGAAGCGAAGCAATCCAGTGGCGACTTCGCATGGAATTCACGGATGGAACTGGATTGCCGCGTCGCCTTCGGCTCCTCGCAATGACGACGGTCGAACGTCACACCAGCCCCAGCCCCTCCAGCGCGGCATCCACCGCCGCCTTGCCCGCATCGGAGCACTCGACGATCGGCAGGCGAACGTCGGGCTCGAACCAGTCGTGGATGCGGCTCAGCGCGTACTTCGCAGGTGCAGGGCTGGGATCGACGAACATGGCGCGGTGCAGCGGGTAGAGCCTTTCGTTGAGCTCGCGCGCGGTCTCATAATCGCCTGCCAGCGCGGCCGTGTGAAAGTCGGCGCAGAGCTTGGGCGCGACATTGGCGGTCACGGAGATGCAGCCCTTCTGGCCCAGCACATAGCCTGCGAGCGCCAGCGGATCGTCGCCGGAAATCTGGCAGAAATCGGGGCCCGCGCCCATGCGGTGGGTGACTACGCGGCTGAGGTCGCCGCTCGCATCCTTGATGCTGACGATCTTTTCCGGAAAGCGGCGGTGCAGTTCGATCACCGTTTCGGGCAGGATATCGGTCACCGTGCGGCCGGGCACGTTGTAGAGCATGATCGGCAGGTCGGTCCGCTCGGCAAGATAGCTGAAATGGGCGAGCAGCCCCGCCTGTCCCGGGCGGTTGTAATAAGGTGCGACCAGCAGCACCGCATCGGCGCCGGCAATCTGCGCCTCCTTGATATGCCACAGAGCGGTTTGCGTATCGTTGGAGCCTGCGCCCGCAATCACCGGCACGCGGCCGGCGGACTGTTCGGCGCAGGTGGCGATCACTTTATGATGCTCGTCATTGTCGAGCGTTGCCGATTCGCCCGTCGTTCCGCAGGGTACGAGGCCGGTCGATCCGTTCTCGATCTGCCAGTCGACGAAACGGCGATAGGCATCCTCGTCAAACGCTCCGTCGCGAAAAGGAGTCGCAAGAGCCGGAATAGAACCTGAGAACATTTTCATACCTCTGTCGTTGTCCTTTAAAGCAAGGACTTTCGCCACATATCTGTGCGATGCGGCAATTTCATTCACCGCCTGATAAGGAGAGGCCCGCCACTATGTCCAGCATGGTTCGACCTGCTTTTCTCGCTATCGCCCTTGGCAGCATGGCTGCCGTGTCCCTTCCCGCCTGCGCGCAGGAGGCGTCCGACTGGGATACCGCCCGCGCGAACCTGGTGGCGGAAGGTCCGGGTCCGATGGCAGCCGAAATCGCCCGCTGGCAGGACCTCTATGCCGATCGCAGCGCGCAGCTGCCGTTCGAACGCTATTCGAGCTTCCTCCTCGCCAATCCGGGTTTCCCTGACGAGACCGCCCTGCGCGCACGGGCGGAGGAGCGGCTGCGGCGCGAATTCGTGCCCAATGGCGTGCTGCTCGATTTCTTCGAGCGCTATCCGCCGGTCACCAATTTCTCCAAGGCGCATTATGCGCTGGCACTGATGGGCCGCGACCGCGAGACGGCGGCAGCGCTGGCGCGCGAGGCATGGCGCGGCGGGGAAATGAGCGAGGTGTCCGAAGCGACGATCGGCTCCATGTTCGGTGCCAACTTCACGCAGGACGATCACGATGCGCGGATGGACGCGCTGTTGTGGCAGCGCGAGGGCGACGATGCCGCGCGCCAGATCGAACGCACCTCGCCCGGCAAGCGCGCCGTCTTCGCCGCGCGCCTCGCGATCCTGCAGGGTGGTGACGGAGCCACGAGCGATCCGGCGGCGCAGACCGACCCGGGATACCTCTACAATCGCAGCCGCGAGTTGCGCCAGGAAGGCCGCCGCGGCGAGGCAATCGCGATGCTCGCCAACCGCGCGCCGCTCGCCAGCAAGCCCTTCGACGCCACCGCCTGGGTGGAGGAACTGCTCGCCGTCGCCCGGCTCGGCTCGGCCCGCGATGCGCAGATGATCGCGGCGCGTATCGACGATGCCTTCGCGCCGGGTGAGGATATCAGCCAGCGCGCATACAAATTGCGTGACGATTATACCTCGCTGATGTGGCTGGGCGGCACCAGCGCGCTGTGGGAACGTGGCGATGCACTGGGCGCGGCACCGATCTTCTACCGCTATGGCGCGGCGGCACGCACGCCGCAGACGCGCTCCAAGGGCTTCTACTGGGCCGGCTATGCCGCGCAGCGGGGCGGCGATGCGGCGGAGGCCAACCGCTATTACGAAATGGCCGCCGAATATGGCGACCGCTTTTACGGCCAGCTGGCGCTGGAGGCACTGGGGCGCGACCTGCCCGCGCTGGCGGGCCAGCCCACCGCGACGCCCACGCCCGAACAGCGCGCCGCCTTCATTGCCGCCCCGCTGACGCAGGCCGTGGCCGAAGTCGCCCGCGATGCGCCGTGGAGCACCGGAATCCGCTTCTACCGCGCAATCGCCGACCAGGCGGAGACCGAGGCAGAGCACGTCCTCGTCGCCGACCTCGCCCGCGAGATCGGCCGCCGCGACCTTGCCGTGAACCTTGCCGAGGCGGCCATGGCCGATGGCCACACCGGCTTCACCCAGATCGGCTATCCGCGCCTGCAGACGCCGCCGGGCACCAACTGGACGATGATCCACGCGCTCGCCCGGCAGGAAAGCCAGTTCGCCGAAAACGCCATCAGCCATGCCGGCGCGCGCGGCCTGATGCAGTTCATGCCCGCCACCGCGCAGGAGGAATCGCGCCGGGCCAACATGTCCTATTCCCCCAGCCGCCTGATCGAGGATCCGACCTACTCGATGCAGCTCGGCTCCAACCATATCGAGCGGCTGATCTCCTATTACGACGGCAGCTACCCGCTCGCCATCGCCGCCTACAATGCGGGGCCCGGAAACGTGAACCGCTGGCTGCGCGAGAATGGCGACCCGCGACGCGGCGGCATCAGCTGGACCGAATGGATCGAGAAGATCGGCTTCTTCGAGACCAAGAACTACGTCCAGCGCGTGATCGAGAATGCGGTGGTCTACGAACACCTCTATCCCGAACAGGCCGTGCGCCAGCGCAAGGTGAGCGACTTTTTGCGCTAGGCTGCCCTGAAGTGAATCCGCGCGAAAACCCCATCACCCCTGCGGGCCTTGCCGCCTTGCGCGAGCGCTACGACCACCTGCTCGGCACGGAACGGCCGGAGATTGTCGAGATCGTCAGCTGGGCGGCGGGCAATGGCGACCGGTCGGAGAATGGCGACTACCTCTATGGCCGCAAGCGCATGCGCGAGATCGACCGCGAGCTGTCCCATCTCGCCAAGGTGATGAAGCACGCGAAGGTCGTCGATCCTGCGCAGCAGCCGGACAAGAGCCGGATCTTCTTCGGCGCCACCGTCACCATTGTCGACGAGGATGACGAGGAACGCAGCCTGACCATCGTGGGCGACAAGGAGCAGGACGCAGGCAAGGGCCGCGTCGGCTGGTCCAGCCCCATCGCAAGGGCGCTGCGCGGGGCGAAAGTCGGCGACCTCAGGACCGTGCGTCTTCCCGGCGGCGAGAAGGAATGGGAAGTGCTGGCGATAACCTATCCAGAATAGCGGACTGGTGGGACTGCATTTCAACCGATCTTAATTTCCCGCGCCTATCCGGCGGCTATGAAAATCCCCATCAGTGTTTGGCTGCTGGCCATCACCATTCTGCTTTATGCGGTAATCGGCGGCTTGGCTCCGGAATTCGGTGAGCTCGGCGATGCGGAAGGCCTCTTCCTCATCATCTTCGTGGCAATTCCGGTGATGATTTTCCTGCATGCCCTGCCGATAGCTGCGATGGTCGGTACGATGGTGGAAGTATTCGTCGGAAGGGTACCCAAGGCCTGGCTGGCGTTCCCGTTCTCCTTCGGTGCGCTCTACATAGGGCTGTTGGCTGTCGAGCAATGGGAGATCGGCAAGTTCGAGTGGGACACGCGGGCACAGCTCTCGGCTCCGTCAAACGCATTCGATCCGGACACTCAGTCTATCGTACTTTCCCAAGGATCTGGCGTCGACCTGACGGGATTCGACGTGCCTGTCGTCTATTTCGCCAACCCTGCCGGTGCGAACTTCGGGCCCTACACGGCAACCTACCTGCTAGCAGGAGGTGACTGCGAAGTCCTGCGTGGCGAGATCCCTCGTATGGGAAGAAGCGCGCGGATAGGCAGGATCAGCGGCGACCCTAGGCCGGGCCGGCCGGGACTTTGCTCCCTGCGTGCGGGGATCGAACCGGATGGAGGAATTGTTCAGATCACCGTTTCGACGTCGGAAGCAAGGACTGGCTGGGCATCGCGATATCGCGAACATACCATCCGGTTGCGTTGGCCCGGAGGAGAAGAGCGGACACTTCGGTCCTACAGCGCTTCCCGCCTTCCGCTCCTGCCGAGGCCATCCATCCCCTGCCTGTTCGGTCACGAGATCCAGAGTGAAGGCTGTGCCCTCATCTTCGAGCGCGACGGGCTAATGACGGTGTCACATTGGGGAGACCTTGAGCCGGGTTCGGCGGACCTGGTCGCACAAGCCCTGCAGTTGCGACCCGATCCATTCATGCAACGCGCAACCCTCCCGATTGATGAAGCGCGCGCGGTGGTAGAGAAGGCTGCGAGCGACTATGCTACCCGCGACCTTCCGGAGGAAGACTGATGGCCGAAATCGTGAACCTCAGGCTGGCACGCAAGGCCAAGGCGCGTGCCGAGAAGGCGAGCGCTGCCGAGGCCAATCGCGCCAAACATGGCGAGACGCGCCCGGCAAAGCGGGCCCGCAAGTCGGAGGAGGAGCGTGCCGCGCGCGATCTCGACAGCCACAAGCGCGAGCGGGACTGATGCGCTCGACCTATGGCGAGGCCACGGTGCGGCTTTATTTCCTCGACCGCGAAAGCGAAGGCGGCGCGGCGGAAACCTTGTTCTACGGGGCGCTCGACGAGGCGATGAGGCTGGCGGCACAGCAGCCAGAGGAGGTGCAGCAGGGCCTGTTCCTCGCCACCGACAACGATGTGGTGGCGTATCTCGATCTCATCGAAAGTTGAAATTTTTTCGCGCGCGCCGGTGACAAGTCGCCGCGCAGGCTGACTACCTCTGCAAACAGGAGGTAGTTTCGCGTCGTGGACATCGCCAGAACCAGCCAGGACGACCGGTATCGCATGGCCGCCGCGCAATTCGCCGCGGCGATTGAGCGGCTGGCGCGCGGCTATGAAGCCGATGCCGACCTCGCGCGCGACCTGGTGCAGGAAATCCATGCGGCGCTGTGGCGCAGCTTCGCCTATTTCGAAGGGCAATGCTCGCTGAGGAGCTGGGTCTATCGCATCGCGCACAATGTCGCGGTCACGCATATCCAGCGCAGCCGCCGGGCGCGCAAGGGTGGTTTCGACACGCTCGATGCGATCGACGACCTTGCCGCGCCCGACGATCCCGAGGCGGATGCGGGCGAGGCGCAGCTGGTCGCCCGGTTGATGGCAACGATCCACCGCCTCGCACCCGCCGACCGGCAGGTGATGCTGCTCTATCTCGAAGACCTGACCGCCACCGAGATCGGCGAGGTCACCGGCCTTTCCGCCAGCGCCGTATCCAGCCGTATCCACCGGCTGAAGACGCTGCTCGCCAAACCCTATGCCGACAAGGAGATCGGATGATGTCGCCCGAAGACCAGGCCCGCCAAAGCTGGCAGTCGAGCGGTTCGGCAGCCGCCCTGCCCCCGATCGAGGAATTGCGCGGCAAGGCCGACAAGTTCCGCCGCAAGATCAGGCGGCGCAATCTGATCGAATACATCTCGGGTGCCGTGGTACTGCTTGGCTTCGGATGGATACTGATCTTCGGCCCGCTACCCTGGACGCCGGCGGTGATCCCTGCCGAAATCGTTCGGCTGGGCGCCGCACTGGTCATGATCGGCACGGTCTTTGCCCTCTGGCAATTGCACAAGCGCACCGCCCCGCTCGACCCGCCAGCGGATGGCGGACGCAATTCAGTGCTCGACTACCAACGGGCCGAGCTGGTCCGCCAGCGAGATGCGATAGACAGCGTGTTGTACTGGTACATCCTGCCATTTGTGCCCGGTCTCAGCGTGCTCATGCTCGTCCCGCTCGCTTTGTCGCCCACGATCGGCGAACTGGCATGGTTCAAGGTCGTGCTGAAGGCTTGCATAGTGCCTGTCAGCTTGATTGGCGTGTGGTGGCTAAACAAGTTCGCCGCACGGAAGCTGCAGAAAATGATCGACGAGATCGACGCCCTGCGCGCCGAATAGTCCGGGCGGAGATCGGGAGGGCGGAGCTAGTGCCCCTCGATCTCCATCCCCGCCGCATCACGCATGCGGGCACCGTTGGGATTGGTGAGGTCGAAGGCGACGAGGCCGCTGCGGTGCATGTCGCGCCTCTGCCACATCGGGTGGGCCAGCGAATGGGCCGCATCGTCGCGCCCTGTCCGCCAATGCTCGTTCACCGTCGCGCGCGAGAATTCGTAGTCCTTCGAATAGCTCTCATGCCCGTCACGCCGGTTGATCAGGTGCATCACGCTGATCGCGCCCGGCTGGTCGATCTCGGTGAGCAGGCGAACATCGGGATCTTTGCGGAATTCCGGCGGCAGCCTCTCGGCCAGGCGCGCCGCGGCCAGGCGGAATTCCTCCAGCTTCTGCACAGTGTCCGTGGTCATGCGCGTGCGGCTGGAATAGCGGATATCCTTCTCGCGCTGCAGCACTTCGGACAGATCGCCGGGCATGGCACCGCGCGCATGGAACAGGTCGATCTGGTAGATCGTCATGTCGCAGCGCTGGCCGGTGTCGAGCACATATTGCAGCGGCGTGTTGGAGACGAGCCCGCCATCCCAATAGGGCACGCCATCGATCACCACGGGCGGAAAGCCGGGCGGCAGCGCCCCGCTCGCCATGATATGGTCGGGTCCGATCCTGTCGCGATCGCTGTCGAACCAGGTAAAATTGCCGGTCAGCACATTGACCGCGCCTACGCTCAGCTTGACCAGCCCGTCATTCAGCAGGTCGAAATCGACCAGCCGTTCCAGCGTCTCGCGCAGCTGGCTGGTGTCGTAGAGGCTCACCGTGTCGAAAACGGCGTCGAAACCGGCGAGGAGGGGATTGCGCGGGCGGAAGAAGCCCGGCGTTCCGGTAATAGCGACGATGGCCGCCGAAAGCTCGTTGAACCAGCGGCGCGGCGGGCCGTCATCTGCCGGGGCCACGCCCAGCAATTCGGAACTCACCAGCTCCCAGAATTCGCGCAGGCGCGGGAGGCGCTGCTCCGGCTCGTTCCCGGCGATGATCGCGGCATTGATGGCGCCGATGGAGATGCCCGCGACCCATGAGGGTTCGAGGCCTTCTTCATGCAAGGTCTCGAACACGCCCGCCTGATAGGAACCGAGCGCCCCGCCGCCCTGCAGCACCAGCACTTGCGGCCGGCCCTCGTCACGGATGGGATCGCTTTTCGCCATGCGCGCTTCCTGCCGCAAATCATGTTGCAGCGCAACATGAACCGATCGCGTCGCCGGATACGCAAAACGGGCGCGGAGATGATCCGCGCCCGTTCGCTGTTCTCCCTGTGAGGGGAGGTTATTCGGCGGCTTCTGCCGTCTCGTCGCCTTCCGCATCGCCTGCTTCGCCGTCGAAAAGTGAGGGGGCATCCGCATCGGTCAGCGAAGGCAGCGGGTCGGCATTGGCCTTGGCCGCGCCTTCGACAAGCTTGCCGAGCGAGGAGCCGTCGAGCCCCAGCTCCTTCATCAGCCCGTCGAGCACCGGCGCCTGCGCGCGATAGGCGAGCGCTGCCGCCACCGCATCATTGGCCAGGTTGCCCGATCCGCCGCCAGAGCCTGCGCCACCGGTGGTGCCGGCTGCGCCCGCTTTCTGCGTCAGCCCGTCCACCTGCACGATCTTGATCGAATCGATGGCTTCCATGGGCTTGGCGCTTTCGCGGATCACCTCGGGTAGGACCTTGAGCAGCGCCAGCTTGGTCTGCAGGCTGATCTGCTCCATCGACAAGATGTTCGCAGCCTCGTTGATCGCCCGCTGACCAGCGGCCTCCACCTCGAAGCGGACGCGCGCGGCTTCGGCACGCAGCTTCTCGGCATCGGCCTCGCCTTCCGCCTCGCGGCGGGCGGCTTCGGCGCGGTTGGTCGCGGCATCGCGATCGGCTTCGGCCTCGACCTTGATCTTGATCGCATCGCGCTCGGCGATCTTTGCGGCCTCGATCAGCTCGATCTTCTTCTGACGCTCGGCCACCTCGCTTTCGCGGCTGGTCACGACCTGCTCCTCGGCGGCGACCGCCTTGGCGCGGGCAGCGTCGGCTTCGGCCTTGGCCTGGCTTTCCTCGCGGCTCTTGTTCTGCACCGCGATCTGCTGCTCCTGCCGGGCGATTTCGAGCGCGCGCTGCTGGTCGATGCGAGCTTCTTCCACGAGGCGGTCGGCCTCGATCTGCTGTGCATCGACCTGCTTCTTCGCCTCGATCCGCGCGGCATCGGCCTCACGGGTACGCTCGGCCTGTTCGCGGGCGATTTCGGAGGCCTGGGCGGCGCGGCGGATTTCCACCTCGCGTTCCTGTGAGAGGCGCGCATATTCCTTGTCGCGCCCGATCTCGTAGGACTTGGTGTCGGCTTCGAGGTTCTTGGTCTCCATCTGCACGCGCGTGTCCTGCTCGATATCGTTGCGCAGCTTCTTGCGCGCCTCGATCTGCTCGGTCAGCTTCGTCAGGCCCTCGGCATCGAAGGCGTTGTTGGCGTTGAAGTGCTCGATGCTGGTCTGGTCGAGACCGGTCAGCGAGACCGATTCCAGCTCCAGCCCGTTCATCGCAAGGTCGTTGGACGACACTTGCTGCACCTTCTGGACGAAGTCCGCGCGCTGCTCATGCAGCTCGTTCATCGTCATGCCGGCAGCCACCGAACGCAGCGCGTCGACGAACTTGCCTTCGACAAGGTCCTTCAGCGCCTCGGGCTGCATGGTGCGCTGGCCCAGCGTCTGCGCGGCCATGGCGATGGCTTCGGCGTCGGGCTTCACGCGAACGTAGAACTCCGCCTTCACGTCGATCCGCAGGCGGTCGAGCGTGATCAGCGCCTCGCCGTCGCGACGGACGACCGAGAGCACCAGCGTGTTCATGTTGACCGGCATGGTCTCGTGGAAGACGGGCAGCACCAGCGCGCCGCCATTCATCACCACCTTCTCCCCGCCGACACCCGTTCGCACGAATGCGATTTCCTTCGACGCGCGGCGATAGAGCTTGGTCAGGAAGATGACGATTGCCAGGAAGGCGACAACGCCTCCGCCGACCATGACTGTTGATGTGGTAAGCAGGTTTTCCATATCCTCTCCTTGTTGTGAAACTCATGCGGACGGTCGCCGCGATGTTGCGGGATGCGCGCAGCGGGTCCGGTGCACGCGGGGTCAATCGGTAATCGGATTGCCGTCAGGTGACGGGTGCGAGCTGGCGCTCGGCCAGCGGCACGCCGAAGAAGGTGTTGCCCTCACGGCGGACCAGCAGGACCTCGTCCCCCTCCAGCATTTCGCTAGCCTGCTCATGCGGCTCCACCATGACATGGTGGGCATGGCCGTGCCGGTCGCGCACCTTGGCGCGTGCCGGGGAGCCGGCGGTTGCCCTGCCGAGGCTGATCGTGGCGCGGCGCCCCACAAGGCTGTCGAGCCCGACCGCATCCGTCTCGTCCTGCGGCATCAGCTTGCCGAGCGGGCGCACCAGCGTGGCCGTTGCGGGCAGCGTCGCGCCCAGCGCCAGCACTGCGGCAAGCCAGGCATAGAGCGGCGAGCCCGTGAGGCTCATGGCCAGTTCCTGGATCCCTACGCCGATCAGGGCGAAGAGGAACAGGAAGGCGATCAGCCACACCAGGAACGGCACCTTGCCGATCCCCAGCAGGGTCGTGATCCCGCCCATGAGCGAAGCAGAGCCGTCGAAATCGGCGTCGACTTCCACGTCCATATCCGCGTCGAGGTCGAACAGATCGCCTATGCCGATGATCTGCAGCAGAGACAGCAGGATCATGGCCCCAAACGCGATGGCAAAGGGCAAGTTATAGTCGGCAAGCAGGCTCATCTCTTCGTTCGCCGCCTGCGGATTGCAGGGGCGCCTTTCTCTCCTCGGGCCAAATTTTACGGTGTCCCATCCCGTTCCATTCATATGGCAGAAAGGTGGGCGATTTTCCAGAAAAACCGGATTCAGATGATACGATTTTGCGTTCGCGCCGCCTTGCGATATCGGGTGCGAATGCGCCGCCATATCGCCGCCCTCGCCCTCCTCGCCTGCACCGCCGCGCCGCTGGCCGCGCGCGACAGTTTGGGCGTGTTCGGGCAATGGGGAGCCTTCCGCGATGCGGAGGTCCCGCGCTGCTATGCCATCGCCATGGCCGAGGACGAGAGCGAGGGCTTCGCGACCGTTTCCACCTGGCCGCAGCGGCAGGTGCGCGGACAAGTGCATTTCCGGCTCTCCCGCACGCTGGGAGAGGACGTTCCGCTGGTGCTGCGCATTCGCGGGGAGAATTTCGAGCTGATGGGCGATGCGCGCAATGGCTGGGCTGCCGATGCGCAAATGGATGCGGCCATCGTAGCCGCGATGCGCGCAGCGAGCCAGATGCAGATCCGCGCGCGCGACGAAGGCGGACGGCGCTTCACCAACACCTTCGACCTCTCCGGTGCGGCCACGGCCATCGACGCCGCAACGGTCGCCTGTTCGCAGCGCAACTGACGCGCACAGCAAAACGGGCCGGAGGATCGCTCCCCCGGCCCGCTCTCATGTCAGTGTTGTCAGCGCTTAGAAGCGCGCACCGACGCCCACGACCACCTGGTGACGGTCAAGATCGACGTCGAAACGGTCACTTTCGAGGCCGCTCGGCGCTTCGAATTCGCCTTCTTCATAGTTCGAATAGCGGTATTCGCCCTTGATGAAGAAGTTTTCGCCGATTGCCTGCTCCACACCGGCACCCACGCGCCAGCCGTCAAGATTGGCATCGGTTTCGATATCGGTGACGTTGTCGCTCGCAAGCACGTCCATCGAGGCGTTGGTGTAACCGCCCTTGGCATAGACCAGCGTGGACGGGGTCGCGAGCACACCGGCGCGCACGCCGAGATAAAGGTCGCGGCCGGCATCGACATTGCTGACGCCAAAGCCGGTGAAGGCCGTGGTGTCATAAGAGGTCGAAGCTTCCGACTTCATGTACTCAGCTTCCACGCCGACCACGGCGCCGCCAAGGTCGAAGTCATAGCCAGCGCCTACACCATAGGTCACGTCCTCGATCGACTGGTCGACGTCGTCCGCATTGTCGATGTCGACTGTGCTGCCGGGGCGCACGATATCATAGCCGACGATGCCTTCGATGCGCGGACCCGTGAAGGGCGAACTCTCCTGCGCGGCGGCCGGTGCGGCCACCATGGCGATACCCGAAGCGGCAGCCAGAAGTGCAATTCCCTTATACATAACGTACTCCATTCTTCTGTTTTCCAGCACGGTTTCGTCCGTGCCTGGACTGCGAGAATGGCTGGAACCTGCATCTGGTTTCATGAACGTCGTACAACAGGAAAACCGTTGTTTTTTAGCAATATACACTTGCGATAAGCCGTGTTTGAGGAGCGATATTCGGCGGGAACGGAGCGACCGGAACGGGCGTTAGCGCGCGCTCGCGACCGTCTCGCCGCAAGCGTCGCGCGGCCCGTCGCCGGTTCCGCGCCCGATCCGCACATGGCCGCAGATTCCGCACGCACTAGCTATGCGGGCCACGCTGCACTATATGCGCCCCGATCATGCCAGACACAGACCTCATGACGATCCCCGGGCAGGTAGACCCGGTTCCCGTGGCGCGTGACATCACGCCACGCGCCGACGGGCGCGTGGATTTGATCGGCCTGCCGAAGAGGCGCATTGCCGAACTGTTCGCCGAAGCAGGGCTCGATGCCAAGCAGGCCAAGCTGCGCGCCAAGCAGGTGTTCCACTGGCTTTACCACCGCGGCGTGACCGATTTCGAGGCGATGACCGATATCGCCAAGACCATGCGCCCATGGCTTACCGAGCGCTTCGTGATCGGCCGCCCGGAAGTGGTCGAGGCGCAGCATTCGACCGACGGCACGCGCAAATGGCTACTCCAGACCGCCGACGGCCATGATTTCGAGATGGTCTTCATTCCCGATGCCGATCGCGGGACCCTCTGCGTGTCCAGCCAGGTCGGCTGCACGCTCAACTGCCGCTTCTGCCACACGGGCACGATGCGCCTCGTGCGCAACCTGACGCCGGGCGAGATCGTCGGGCAGGTGATGCTCGCGCGCGATGCGCTGGGCGAATGGCCCAAGGGCCGGATGGATATCGCCGAAGACGCGAGCGAGAGCGAATATACCGCCGATGGCCGCCTGCTCACGAACATCGTGATGATGGGCATGGGCGAGCCGCTCTACAATTTCGACAATGTCCGCGATGCGTTGCGCTTGGTGATGGATGGCGACGGGCTCGCGCTGTCGAAGCGCCGCATCACTCTGTCGACCAGCGGCGTGGTCCCGGCGATGGCGAAATGCGGCGAGGAGATCGGCGTGAACCTTGCCGTCTCGCTCCACGCGGTGACCAAGGAAGTGCGCGACGAGATCGTGCCGATCAACAAGAAATACGGCATTGAGGAATTGCTGCAGGCCTGCGCCGATTATCCCGGCGCCAGCAACGCCCGCCGCATCACTTTCGAATATGTGATGTTGAAGGACAAGAACGACAGCGACGAGGATGCACGCGAACTCGTCCGCCTGCTCAAGGCCTTCAAGCTGCCCGCAAAGGTGAACCTGATCCCGTTCAACCCATGGCCGGGCGCACCCTATGAATGTTCCACACCGGAGCGGATCAGGGCATTCTCCAACATCGTCTTCGAAGCCGGCATTTCCGCCCCTGTGCGTACACCGCGCGGGCGGGATATCGATGCCGCTTGCGGCCAGCTAAAGACGGCGGCGGAAAAGAAGAGCCGCGCGCAACTGGATCGCGAGGCGGCAGAGGCGGAAGCCCAGGGATGAGCGAGGCCGCGCAGCCCCCTCGCGCCGAGATCGACGGGGCAACGCGCGACTTCTACCAGACCAAGGCCCGCGAATGGGCGGAGGCCTTCCCCTACGAATTCTCGAAATTCCTTGATCCCTTCCTGGCGCAATTGCCGCCGGGGGCGGAGGTGCTCGAGCTCGGCTGCGGAGACGGGCGCGACGGGGCGCGGATGGAGGCGCAGGGCTTCACTGTCGATGCGACCGATGGCACGCCTGCCATGGCGGCGCTGGCGGAGGAGAAGCTCGGCCGTCCGGCACGGCATATGGAATTCGGCGATCTGAAGGCGGAGGCGGCCTATGACGCGGTCTGGGCGCACGCCTCGCTCCACCACCAGCCGCTGGTGGGCCTTGCCGACGTGCTAGCGCGCATCCACCGCGCGATGCGCCCCGGCGCGCTGTTCTTCGCCAATTACAAGCTGGGCGATGGGGAACATCGCGACAGCTTCGGCCGCCTCTACAACTTCCCGCCGCGCGCGGAGCTGATGGCGCTCTATGCCGCGCAGGACTGGGAAATCCTCGAAGCGCACGATTACAAGGATGGCGGGCTGGACAAGGTCCTGCGCGACTGGATCGCAATCACCGTGAGGAAGTCTGCGTGATAGTGGCCGTCAATGCCATCTGCGCCGCAGCCGCCGTCCCCTTTCGCGGGGAAGAGAAGAGCGCCATCGCCAAGCAGCCGCTCTCCGGCAAGGTGCGGATCACAACGCTGGGGCTGGCAGGCGACGAGCAGGCGGACCTGGTCCATCACGGAGGGCCGGACATGGCGGTGCATCACTATCCGCGCGACCATCACGATTACTGGCGCAGCGAGCTGGGCGATCATCCGCTTCTGGCAGAACCCGGCGCCTTCGGCAGCAACCTCTTCACAATCGGTATCACCGAAGAGGACGTTTTGCTCGGTGACCGCTTCCGCCTCGGCAGCGCGCTCCTCGAAGCCTGCCAGCCGCGCCAGCCCTGCTGGAAGATCGAGCACCGCTTCGGCGAAAAGGCGATGGTCAAGCGCATCCTCAGGACCGGCCGCTGCGGCTGGTTTTACCGCGTGATCGAGGAAGGCGAGGCCGAAGCGGGTGACCGACTCGAGAAGGTGGCCGATGGCCTTGCCGGCTGGAGCATGGCGCGCATCTTCAATGCGATCTGGGGAACGACTCACAAAAGCGATCCCGAACTGCTGAAAGAGATCGCCGAATTACCCCTTCTCGCCGAGAAATTGCGGGCAAAATTGGTTGTGCGCACAACCAGTTGAGCATGAAAGCGGTCAACTTGGCGCTCGCCTGAAACGGCTCATCCGCAAAAACGAATCCCAACGATCCGTTCATCTTAGGTTGGGTATCTATGAACGAAATCTGGAATTCCGGACACACAGCCAACCGGAATGAAAGGTTCGACCGATGCGCAAGACTCTCACCCTTACCGCCGCTGCCGCCGCAGCAATGCTCGCCATCCCCGCCGCTCCCGCCGCCGCCGATCCGCCGGGCTGGGCGCCTGCCCACGGCTATTACGACCATGATCGCGGCTATGACCGTTACGATCGCCATGATCGCTACGAGGCCCGCTATGACCGCCGCGACCATCGGCGCGACCATCGCCGCGAGCACCGCCGCGACCGCGTCTATGACGATTATGGCCGCTATGAAGAACCGCGCCGCGTGCGCCGTGGCGACCGCGTCTGGCGGGGCGATGACGGCCGCTATTACTGCGAGCGCGACAATGGCACGACCGGCCTGATCATCGGTGCCGCCGGCGGCGCGCTGCTGGGCCGCACCATCGACACGCGTGGCGACCGAACCGTGGGCACCCTGCTGGGTGCCGCGCTGGGCGGGTTGCTCGGCCGCGAGATCGATCGCGGCGAGGCGCGCTGCCGCTAAGCCCTCCCTCTCTTCCCGCACTCCCCTTCGCGGGAAGGACCCTGCCGCCCTTCGCTCAAATGCGGAGGGCGGCATCGGTCTTTTGGAGGCATGGCCAAGCGCTGGCTTATGCTCTACGGACAAAGTCAATAAACGCAGATTCTTCCGGAGAGCCCCATGATCGAAACCGCGCTGGTTTCCTGTGACGACCATCTCGACCTGAACATGCTGCCCGCCAATGTCTGGCAGGACCGCATGAGCGAGAAGTGGGGCGACCGCACGCCGCATATCGTCGAGCAGGAGAACGGCCCGGCACTGTGGATGGCCGATGGCGAACGCTGGGGCTTCTGGTCCGGCCGCCCGATGGGCTTCAAGGGCCCCAAGCCGATTCACACCGCCTATGATCGCGGCGGGATCGAGGATTTGACCGAACTGCGCGCGGGCAATGCCAAGCTACGGCTGGAGGACATGGACCGCGACCAGGTGTGGGCGCATCTGATCTTCGGCCCGGTCACCAGCATCAACACGCCGGACGAGGCTTTCATGAAGGCCTGCTACGCCGCCTATAATGACTGGCTCTTGGAGGATTTCTGCACCGCCGCGCCCGACCGGCTGATCGGCGTCGCCATGCTGCCGCCGCATCCCGAGGCCGCCTTTGACGAGCTGCAGCGTCTGGCCAAAAAGGGCGGCTGCCGTCAGGCCAATCTCCAGATCGCCGTCGCCGAGCCGCGTCTTGAGGACAAGCGCTGGGAGCCTTTGTGGCAGCTGCTGGAGGAGACCGGCATCGTCCTCTCCTTCCATGTCACCGTCTTTCCCGGCGTCACCAAGGCTTTCGACAAGTACAAGGGCTCACCCGGCGCGACTTTCCTCCATGCCAAGATGTTCATCGACCAGTTCCTCGATCCCTTCGTGGACCTGTTCGCATGGGGCATTTTGGAGCGACATCCGGGCCTGAAGATCGTCATCGCCGAATGCGGTGCAGGCTGGGTGCCGTGGGTGGTCGAGGAGCTCGACTATCGCCACCATCGCCTGTGGGAATGCGCCGATTTCTGGGACGACAAGGGCGGCATTCCGCATGAGATGAAGCCGTCGGAAATCTTCAAGCGGCAGGTTTACGGCACCTTCCAGCAGAGCCCGACCACGATGGCGCTGACCGATTTCTGGGGCAAAGAGAACCTGCTCTGGGCGAGCGACTATCCGCACCCCGACAGCATCTGGCCCAATTCGGTCGCCAAGATCAGCGAGCATATGGGGCATATGAACCCCCAGCTCGTCAAAGGCATTGTCGGCGGCAATGCGGCCAAGCTCTACGGCCTCGACCTTTCCAAGGCCGGGCTGAAGGCACGGATCCCGATGGAAGGGGACAAGGCCGCGGCCTAGGCCGCCCTTCCCTCCAGTTCCTCATCCGAAGGCTGCGCGTCCACGTGGGACGGCAGCGGAAAGACCAGCCCGAGCAATGGCAATGCGATCATCGCCGCGCCTGACGCCATGAAGGCGGTGGTTATACCCTGCGCATCGGCGAAATGGCCCCACAGCCAGCTGCCGATGGCGATGCCGCCGAACGTGACCGAGCTGATCATCGCGGCGATGCGGCCGACCACGACCTGCGGCGACCACATCTGGCCCGCCACGGCAAAGCCCGAGAGCGCCTGCACCCAGCCCGCGCCCGCCAGCACCAACAGGCCGAGGATGACCGGCAGCGAGGGCTGCAGAGCCACGAGGATACAGCCGCTGCCGTAGAGAACGCCCGCCCCGCGCACGATCGCCTCTGCCGAAAAGCGCGAGCGGAACCACGTCGCGCTCGCCGCGCCGATCACCGCGCCTGCCCCCAGCGCCGCCAACAGCAAGCCGTAGACGAAGGAGCCCTTGCCCAGCACCTCGCTGGCAAAAAGCGGCATCACCGCCCAGGCTGCCGCGCCGGTTGTCGTGAAAGTGATCGCGCGCAGCATGATCGTGCGGATCGGCTGCGAGGCGAAGGCATAGCGCAGCCCCTCCATCATCACCGGGCCGATCTTGCGCTTGGGGGCCTGCTGTCCCTCCGGCATGCGCCAGCGCCACAACAGCGCGATGACGAGGAGATAGGCGGCGGCATTGGCGATGAAGGCGGCGCTCGCCCCACCTACCGAAGTGATCGCCCCGCCCAGCGCCGGGCCGAAACTGCGCGCGACATTGAAGCCGAGAATATTGAGCGCGACTGCCGCCGCCAGCTGTCCGCGCGGCACGGAGAAGTTCACTGCCGAGGCGACCGCCGGAATGATGCAGGCGACCCCGCAGGCGAGCAATGCGGTGAGCACGATCGTCACCGCCGGACCCGCCGCATCGGCCTGCACCAGCAGCGCCAGCAACACAGAGATGGCGAGCATGGCGAAGAGCGAGATCAGCAGCAGCTTCCTCTTGTCCACCATGTCCGACCACGCCCCGGCGGGTAGGGCCAGCAGCATGATCGGCAGGTTGAATGCCGTCTGCACCAGCGCGACAACGTCGGCGGGCTGGCCCATTTCGGTGAGGTGCCAGGAGGCGCCGACCGACTGGATCGTATTGCCGAGATTGGCCAGCAGGCTGCCGGTCACAAGAACGGCGAAGGCGCGGTGCCGCAGCGGGCTGAATGTCGCGGTATTGAGCATCGGAGCGCTTGTCTGCCCCCGTGTGCGCCGCGCGACAAGTCGCCAATTGTCGCATTGCGCGCGGTATCCTTTTGGGATACTAGGCGCACCATGCACCGCGCAGGCCAGCTTCTCCGTGCCTGGAGGGAGGCGTTCGAACCGCCGCTCTCCGCCGCCGAATTCGGGCGGCGTTTCGGCGTGCCCGAACCATGGCCCAGCCGCACCGTCTATGGCTGGGAAGCGAAAGGCAAGGTTCCGCGCGCCCAGGTGCAAAAACGCCTCGCCGAACTCGGCATATGCCAGCCAGCCGACTGGATCGAACCCGCCCTCCCCGACACCCCACCGGAAGACCCCCTACCGATGAGCAGCGACACCCATCCCTTCTACGACATGCACCGTCACGGCTATGTCCGCTGCGCCACCAGCACGCCCGAAGTGCGCACCGCCGATGTCGCTTATAACTGCGCCGCAATCATCGACGAGGCGAAGCGTGCTGACGCGGCGCATGTGGACCTGCTCGTCTATCCGGAGATGTGCCTGTCCTCCTATATGCTCGACGATCTGGTGATGCAGACGGCCTTCCTCGAGAGGGTCGAGACTGCGGTTGCCGAGGTGGTTGAGGCCAGCAAGGCGCTCTCCCCCGTGCTCATCATCGGTGCGCCGCTGATGGCGAACGGCCAGCTCTACAATTGCGCTCTGGTGATCGCAGCGGGCAAGCTGCTGGGCGTCGTCCCCAAGTCCTACCTGCCAAACTATCGCGAGTTCTACGAGAAGCGCTGGTACGCGCATGGCCGCAATGTGAAGGGCGCCAGCATCCGCGTGAATGGGGAGGATGTGCCCTTCGGCACCGACCTGGTCTTCGCCTCCACGCGCAACCACCGCTTCAAGCTGCATGTCGAGATTTGCGAGGACATGTGGTCCCCCGCCCCGCCCGCGATCGAGGGCGCGCTGGCGGGCGCGACGATCTGCACCAACCTCTCCGCATCCAACATCACCATCGGCAAGTCGGATGAACGGCATCTCTATGCCCGCAGCCATTCGGCCCGCACCTCCTGCGCCTATGTCTATTCGGCAGCCGGCCATGGCGAGAGCACGACCGACCATGCCTGGGACGGACAGGGCTTCATCTTCGAACTGGGCGACCTCATCGCCGAAAGCGAGCGTTTCAAGCGCCATCCCGAACTCTGCGTCGCCGATGTCGATGTGGAGCGGATTCACGGCGACCGCATCCGCAACAAGACCTTCGACGATGCGATCGAAGCGGCAGGCCGGCCCGCCGACCGCTTCCGCTTCATCCAGATGGCGCACAATCCCAAACCGGGCGATATCGGCCTGATCCGCCCGATCGCCCGCTTCCCCTTCGTGCCCGACCGCGAGCACAAGCTGGACGAGGATTGCTACGAGGCGTTCAACATCCAGGTCGACGGCCTCATGCGCCGGGTGGAGGCGACCAATCCCAAATCGCTCGTGCTCGGTATCTCGGGCGGGCTCGATAGCACCCATGCGCTGATCGTGGCGGCGAAGACCGTGGATCGCCTCGGCCTGCCGCGCGACATGATCCGCTGCTACACCATGCCCGGCTTCGGCACGACCGATCACACCAAGTCCAACGCATGGAAGCTGATGGAAGCCTTCCACACCCATGCGGAGGAAATCGACATCCGCCCGGCGGCGACCAGGATGCTGGAGGATATCGGCCACGCCTTTGCCGGGGGCGAGCCGGTCTATGACGTGACGTTCGAGAATGTGCAGGCGGGCCTGCGCACCGATTACCTTTTCCGCCTTGCCGGACAGAACAACGGTTTCGTGATCGGCACGGGCGACCTTTCCGAACTGGCGCTGGGCTGGTGCACTTATGGCGTGGGCGACCAGATGAGCCATTATGCAGTGAATTCAGGCGTGCCGAAGACGCTGATCCAGCACCTGATCCGCTGGGCGATCCGTTCCGAGCAGTTCACGCATGAGACCGACGCCGTGCTGCAGGCCGTGCTCGACACGGAGATCACGCCAGAGCTGGTGCCGGTCGGCGAAAAGGGCGAGGTGCAGAGTACCGAGGCGAAGGTCGGCCCCTATGAGCTCAACGATTTCTTCCTGCACAATGTGATGCGCTGGGGCCTGCCGCCGTCCAAGGTCGCGTTCATGGCATGGCACGCCTGGCGCGATATCGAACGGGGCGACTGGCCCGCCCATTTCCCCGAAGCCGCGCGCAACGAATACGACCTTCCCACCATCCGCAAATGGATGGAAAGTTTTCTCCGCCGCTTCTTCCAGTTCAGCCAGTTCAAGCGCAGCGCGATACCCAACGGGCCCAAGGTCTCGAGCGGTGGTGCCCTGTCCCCGCGCGGGGACTGGCGCGCGCCCAGCGATGCGGTGGCCTATGTGTGGCTGGACGAATTGCGGCGAAACGTGCCGGAATAGACTGTCAGGCCGGTTTGCGCGCGACAGTCATATAGGCGAAATCCCAGATGATCGGCGCGGCGGCCTTTGCCTTTTCCGCGTCCAGCGCGGCGATGAAGGCCTCGCTGTCGAGACCCTCTTCCGCCACCACGCCCGCCGCGAAGATGCGCGGCAGCATCATGCGCGCCATGGCCGATGCACCGCCCTTGCCCTCGGGGTCGAGTACGATAGCCTCGGCGCGGAAGGATGCCGGTTCCAGCCCACAATCTTGCAACAGGCGCGGCAGTTGGAGCGCTGTGCCCGGCAGGCCGCCTTCGCTGGCGATGGTGGCCCATATCCAGTTGGCGAGTTCGACGTGCCGCGGCAGTTCGACAATCGAGAAGGGCCGTCCCGCACCGTCATGCTCTTGCCATGCCATCACGCCGCCGGGCCGCAACAGGGCCGCCAGCTGCGCAAGCGCCGGTTCGGGATCGGGCAGGTACATCAGCACACGCCGCCCGACGACGGCATCGAAGGTGCCGAGGTCGGGCAAGTTCTGCGAAAGGTCGGCCACCGCGTAGTGAATCGGCGCCGCACCTGCAGGCGCTACCTCACCGCGCGCCATTTCCACGCGTTCGCGGTCGATATCGATGCCGACCACCTCCCCGCCCGGACCCACGCGCTGGGCAAGTTCGCGCGTGAGCACACCCATCGCGCAGCCCACATCGAGCACGCGCATGCCAGGTGCAATCCCGGCATCGTCTAGCATTCGCGCCGTCGGCGCATTAGCATTGGCCATGGTGATCTCCCTCGCATGATATGTTGTTACATGCGAGGGAGAATGCAAGAAGGCTTGTCGATTTATTCCGCCGGAGCGATGCGGATCAGCGCGCCTTCGCCCATGTCGGTGAGCAGGTAGAGCGCGCCGTCCGGCCCCGTGCGGACGTCACGCCAGCGCTGGCCCAGCTCTCGCAGCATGTGCTCGGGCTCACCCACCGGCATGCCCTGCTGGTTGGTGTCGTAGCGCAGGAGGCCTTGCGTGAAGCTGGCGAGGAACAGGTCGCCATGCCAGGCGGGGAACAGGCTGCCATCGTAGAAGGCAAGGTTGCCGGGATTGAGCGAGGGCGGGCCATAAACGAGCACCGGATCCTGCTTGCCCGGACGGTTGCGCAGATATTCCTGCTGCTGGCCGTCATAGTGGAAACCCTGCGTCACGCTCATCCAGCCATAGTCGCCGCCGCGCAGGATGCGGTTGACCTCGTCCCCGCCGCGCGGGCCGAATTCGCTTTCCCAGATCTCGCCGGTGATACTGTTGTAGGTGAGGCCCAGCGGGTTGCGGTGGCCGGTCGACCACACCTCGGGCGCATGGCCGTCCTTGCCTACCCAGGGATTGCCCGCAGGAACGCTACCATCGTCATTGAGGCGCAGGATCTTGCCGAAATGGTTGGACGGATCGGCGACCATTTCGCCGAAGTTCCGGTCGCCGCTGGCGATGTAGAGATAGCCGTCCGGATCGAACAGGATGCGCCCACCGAAGGAACCGAAGGCCGGGCCCTGACCGCAGCACTTTTCCGGCACGGGCTGCGCGCCGTACCAGGCATTGGCAACGAAGATATCCTCGACATCGGTCAGCTCATGCCCGCCGTCCCAGCGCCCACGCATCACCGCGATGACCGAGTTCTGCGGATCTTCCGGATCGGCCTTGGAATAAGCCATGTAAACCAGCCGGTTCTCGGCGAAATCGGGATGGAGCGCGATGTCGTTCAGGCCCGCAATGCCCAGCGTGTACATCGCGGGCAGCCCGGCAATCGGCGTCGGATCGAGCACGCCGTCGCGGATCACGCGCAGGCGCCCGACGCGTTCGGTGACGAGAATATCGCCCTCGGGCGTCCACACCATGCCCCACGGCCGCTCCAGCTCGCGCGTGACCACGGTGACGGCGATATCCGCCTCGTCCGTCGCGAAGCTCCACGGCCCATCGGCCAGCTCGGTTCCCTGGAATGGCGGCGCCCCTGCCGGTTCCTCATCCTGCGCAACAGCCATACTGGAACACAGGGCCAGCGCCGAAACCGCGGCCAGAGCCTTCAAAACCTTCATTGAATTTCCTTTCCCCTCCACGGCACGGATGGAAACCGCGCCGCCTTTTGACCGTATCCTATTGAGCCTGTGCGTGCTGCACAATGACTCTGTCCGAAATTCCCGCAGCCATTCGCATTGGCGGGACAAGCGGCTATGGTGAAAGACCTGATGCAACCCGATCCCGCCCGCAAGTCCGTGCTCATCACCGGCGCCGCCCGCCGGATCGGTGCGGCCATGGCCCGCGCATTCGGCGAGGCGGGCTGGCATGTGGTGGTGCACTACAACCGCTCCGCCGCCGCAGCGCGCGAGCTGGCGGACGCCCTGCCCTCTGCCGAGATATTCCAGTGCGACCTTGCCGATTGCGACGCAGCGATCGCCATGGTCGAGGTGCTGGCCGACAGGCTGGAGGACTGGCGCGTACTCGTCTCCAGCGCCTCCTTGTTCGAGGAGGACGATGTAACTGCGCTTGATCCCGGCACGAACAAGCGGGCCATGCAGGTCAATGCCGTCACTCCCGCCCGTATGGCGCAAGCCTATCTCGCCAGCGCCCGCTCGCACGCTGGGCGGCGCGTGATCCAGGTGACAGACCAGAAGCTGGCTAATCCCAACCACGATTTCTTCAGCTACACGATGAGCAAGCATGCGGTGGATGCGGCGGCCGAAATGCTCGCCATGGCGTGCAAAGGCGATGACCGCGTCTATCGCCTCGCCCCAGGCGCGATCCTGCCGAGCCATGACCAGACGTCGGAGGAAGCAGAAAGATCGCACCGGATGAACCTGCTCCACCGCCGCACACAAGCAGAGGAGGTGGCCCAGGCCGCTTTGTTCATGGCCGAAGCCCCGCTCGCCAGCGGGCAGCAGATCTTCGTCGATTCGGGCCAGCACCTGCTGTCCCAGCCGCGCGATGTGCTCTATCTTGCGCGCGGGGAGAGGGGATGATGGACGAGACGCAAGCCGCGAAACCGCGCAAGAAACACGCGCTGGGTACGCGCATATGGCACTGGATCAACGCACTCAGCGTTACGATCCTGTTCATGTCCGGCCTCAATATCTCCAACGCGCACCGGCGGCTCTATTGGGGCGATTGGGGTTTCGCGGCCGAACAGGCGTGGCTGGAAGTCCCGCGCTTTCCCGGTTGGGCGACGATTCCCGGCTATTACAGCCTTGCTTCCGCACGCGACTGGCACATTGTCTTCGCCTGGGTCTTTGCGCTGGGGCTGATGCTCTTCATGCTTGCGGCGCTGCGCAACGGCCATTTCCGCCGCGACCTGACCACGCGCTGGGCGGACTGGAAGCCGTCGAACGTCTGGCAGGACATTCGCCAGCACCTGAAGCTGAATTTCGACCATGGTGAAGGCAAGTTCAACTTCCTGCAGAAGGCCGCCTATGCTGGGGTGATCTTCGTGCTGCTGCCGCTGATGATCTTTACCGGCATGGTGATGAGCCCGGGCATGGAGGCGGCCTTCCCGTGGATGACAGACATCTTCGGCGGACGGCAGAGCGCGCGCAGCATCCACTTTATCTGCGCGTGGCTGCTCTTCGCCTTTTTCGTGGTGCACATATTGCTGGTGCTGCTGTCCAATCCCATGAAGCAGCTGGCCGACATGATTAGCGGAGGACGCGACGATGAAGCGGCGTAATTTCCTCGTCGGCATGGGCGCGGCCTTCCTTGCGGGGTGCAAGGAGATCGGCGATTCGAAGTGGTTCGGCGCGCTGGTCGATACGGCGGAAAGCTGGCACCGCGGCGTGCACCGCACGCTGGGCGTCAGCCGCATCGCGATGGCCCCCGAATATGACCGCAGCGAGGTTTCCCCCTTCTTCCGCGGCAATGGCACGCAGGAAGTGGGCAAGGAGGATTACAACGCCCATCGCGATGCCGGCTTCGTTGACTGGCGCGTCACAGTGAGCGGGCTGGTCGACACCCCGCTCGAGCTTTCGATGGAGGATATCCGCGCCCTCCCCCAGCGCACACAGGTGACACGGCATGATTGCGTGGAGGGCTGGAGCGCGATCGGCGAATGGACCGGACCGCAGCTATCCAGAATCCTCGAAATGGCAGGCGTGCAGGAAGGCGCGAATTACGTGATCTTCCGCTGCGCCGATACGCTGAACGGCGCCGACTATTACGAAAGCTGCGACATGGACGATGCCATGCATCCGCAGACCATCGTCGCGCATTTGCTCAATGGTGAGCCGCTGCCCGAGCGCAATGGCGCACCCCTACGCCTGAGGCTCGAACGCCAGCTGGGTTACAAGCATCCTAAATATCTTACCGGGATCGAGCTGGTCGCCAGCCTCGACGATATCGAGGGCGGCAAGGGCGGCTACTGGGAGGACCGCAGCGGGTACCAGTGGTACGCCGGGATCTGATCAGACCTCCTCCGGATAGCGCTCTTTCGAGTTCTTCCAGCTCATGGCGATCATCTGTTCCAGTACGCCAAGGTCGATATCGGCCAGCTTGTTCACATAGATGCAGCCCTTGGGCCGCTCGAACTTGCCCAGCTTCTCGCGCAGTGCAGCGAAAGGGGCTTCGTCGCCATCCTTCCCGCAATTGAGCAGGTAGAGCGAATGGCGCGCCTTGCGCGGTGAGAACCCGACGCGGCAGATGGCGCCCTTGCGACCCGCATCGGTTTCGTAGGCATAGCCGCCATAGCCGATGATCGTCGGCCCCCACATGCGCGGCTCCTCGCCAGTAACCTTGCGGAACAGCGCATCGAGCACCCTGGCATCCTCGCGCTTTCCCGCGTGATCGACCGCTTCGATGAACGCCTCGACGCTCTGTTCGGTGGGCTGGGTCTTGTTCTCGCTCATGGGGCGCAAGGCTAGCTCGCAATTGACAGCAGGGAAAGCGGCATCCAAACCTATGGTTTAAGGACTGGAACTGGGGGAGACGCGCCGCTCATGTGGTTGCTCGACAAAATGCTTAACAAGCTGATCCGTGCGGGTCGGCTGATAATTACCGACTATGATGGCAAGGTCTATGAGTATGGGCCGGGCGGCGCCACGCCGGAAACGGGCGATGCGCCGATCCGCATTCGCCTGTCCAACAAGAAGGCATCGCGCCATATCGCGCGCTATCCGCAGCTGGGCACTGCGGAAGCCTTCATGTGGGGCTGGATGGATATCGAGGAACCGCATGATCTGCGCGACCTGATCCTGTTCGTCACCGCGCAGGCCAAGGCGCATGGCGACCGCGCGCTGCAGCCGCAGGGGCCGCTCAAGCGCATGGCGCAGAAGGCCGCAGCCAAGGTCGACAGCATCAATCTGAAGGGCAAGGCGCGCAAGAACGCCGAGCATACCTACAACCTCACCCGCCGCCTTTATGAGCTGTTCCTCGACGAGGACCGGCAATACACAATGGGCTATCACCGCACGCCCGATGTGAGCCTGGAACAGGCGCAGCGCGACAAGAAGGCGCATATCGCGGCGAAGATGCACCTGACGGTTGACAAGGGCCGTCCGCTGCGCGTGCTCGATATCGGCTGCGGCTGGGGCGGTCTCGCGCTCTACCTCAACAAGCATTACGGCTGCGAAGTGCTGGGCGTGGCGCTGGCGCCCGACCAGATCGCCTTCTGCAAGGAGCGGGCCGAGCAAGAGGGCGTGGCCGACAAGGTAAAGTTCGCACTGATGGATTACCGCGACGTGCAGGGCGAGTTCGACCGCATCTCCTCGGTCGGCCTGCTCGAACATGTCGGCACACCGCACTACCCGCAATTCATGGCCAAGACGCATGAGCTGCTCGCGCCCGATGGCGTGATGTTCAGCCATTGCTGCGGCCGTGCAGGCCCTCCCGGCTTCACCGATGCCTTCACCCGCAAATATATCTTCCCCGGCGGCTATATCCCCGCTTTGTCCGAGCTGGTGACCGAAAGCGAGAAGGCTGGCTGGCAGGTGATGGATGTGGAGGCGATGCGCTTCCATTACAGCTACACGCTGGAGGAATGGTACAAGCGCACCGTCATGCACAAGGACGAGATCGTCGAGATGTATGACGAGAAGTTCTACCGCATGTGGCTCTATTATCTCGCGGGCGCGGAACAGAGCTTCCGCAACGGCACGCTGGTCAACTGGCAGATCCAGTATGTGAAGGACCGCGCGGCGATCCCGATGACGGGCGACTATGTCTATGAGGAAAGCGCCCGCCTGCGCGGCCTGGAAGAGCCGCCGCAATGGCATCTCGACCCGGCGCTGAAGGAAGCTGCCGAATAGGGTCAAACTACTTGGGGAGGACATTGTCGATGATCAGCAAGAAGCTTCTGGCGGTGATGGGACTGACCCTCGCCGCACCCGCTCTGGCGCAACCCGCGCCCATCGGCATCACCCCTCCCCCGCTGGCGGACACGCCCTACAGCTTCGATACGGCCGAGGTGCATGGCATCGAGGTGACCGTGCTCGCCAAGGGCTTTGCACAGCCTTTCGCGATCGAGCCGCTGCCCAATGGCGACATGCTGATCGTGGAGCGCGGCGTGGGCCTGCGCCTGCTGCGCGGGGCGACGGGTGCCACTCCCGAACTGGTCGAAGGGCATGTCCCCGGCGTGCCCGAGGATACGCCGGAGGTCTTCAGCTATGGCGTGATCGACATCGCGCTGCATCCCGATTTCGCGGAGAATGGCTGGATCTACTTCACCTTCAACGGCTTTGCGCCGCTTCCCGAAGGCACCAGCCCCTTGCAGCGCCCCGGCTATTTCAAGCTGCTGCGTGGCACCTGGGCCGATGGCGCGGTGACCGGGGTCGAAACGATCTTCGAAACCGAGAATCAGGCCTATGCCGGCGGCACGCGCGTGCATGTGGCGGATGACGGCATGGTCTGGGTGGCGACCACCGGCCCCTATGACGGCACGTCGCAGGACATGTCGGACATCTATGGCAAGGTGTTGCGCCTCAATGCGGACGGCTCCATTCCCGCCAACAATCCGCATGTGGGAGAGGATGGCGTGCACCCGGCGATCTACAGCCACGGCCACCGCGACCAGCATGGCCTCACCGTCCATCCGGCGACCGGACAGGCCTTCACCGTCGAGCATGGCCCCAATGGCGGCGACGAGCTCAATTTGATCCAGCCCGGCGGTGATTATGGCTGGCCCGATTACAGCTTCGGCCGCGAATATGACGGCAGCGATGCGACGCCGCTGCCCTTCGGCCCCGATACGGTAGAGCCGACCGTGGTGTGGCTCCCCTCCATCGCGCCTTCGGGCCTGATGTTCTACACCGGCGACGCCTTCCCCGAATGGCAGGGCAACCTGTTCATCGGCAGCGCGCGCTGGGGCGAGATCAACGCCACCGGCAGCCTGCAGCGCGTGGTCTTCAACGAGGATTTCGGCGAATTGCGGCGCGAGGCGCTGCTGCAGCAATTGCACCAGCGGGTGCGCGACGTTGCGCAGGGGCCGGACGGGCTGATCTACGTCCTCACCGACGGTCCGGAAAACGCCGTGCTACGTATTGCGCCGGGCAATTGAGGCCCTACACCTTCCGGGCATGAGTACGTCCGAAACCCTGTTCGACAAGCTGGCCGCCAAGCTGGTCACCCAAGGCACGCTGAAGGTGACCCATGCGGGCGGGGAGGCGCGCACATTCGGCACGCCCACACTCGGCTTTCCCGACGTCGCGGTGCGTTTCACCGACGACAAGGTGGCGCGCGACATCTTGCTCGACCCGCGCCTGGGCCTGGGCGAATCCTATATGGATGGCCGGATCGAGATCCTGGAGGGCGACATCATGCAGCTGGTCTCGCTGGTGCGGTCGAACAATGTCTGGGAGAAGCGCGGGAAGATGGCGCCGCCCAGCCTGCCGCGGCAGATCAAGGGCAAGATCAAATATGCCATGCGCGCGGTGAACAAGCCGGGTTCGTCCAAGAAGAACGTCGCGCATCACTATGACATAGGCAACGATCTCTACCAGCTGATGCTCGATGCCGAACACATGCAGTACAGCTGCGCCTATTTCCCGCGCGATGACATGACGCTGGCCGAGGCGCAGGAGGCGAAGCTCGCCCACATCGCCGCCAAGCTCAACCTCGAGCCGGGCCTGAAAGTGCTCGATATCGGCTGCGGTTGGGGCGGCATGGCGATCTTCCTGGCTTCAAGGGCCGACGTGGAAGTGATGGGCATTACCCTGTCCGAGGAACAGCTCGCCCTCGCCCGCCAGCGCGCCGAGGCGGCGGGCGTGGCCGACAAGGTGAAGTTCGAGCTGATCGACTATCGCGACCTTGCCGCCAGCGGCGCGACATTCGACCGCATCGTCTCTGTCGGCATGTTCGAGCATGTCGGCGTGCCGCAATTCGAAACCTATTTCCGCGCCTGCGCCAACATGCTGGCCGAAGACGGCTGCTTCCTGATGCACACGATCGGCCGCATGGGCCAGCCGGGGCGCACCGATGCCTTTACCGACAAGTGGATATTCCCCGGCGGCTATATCCCCGCTTTGTCGGAGACCGTCGCCGCCAGCGAGAAGGTCCGCCTGATCGCCACCGACGTGGAGACCTTGCGCCTCCACTACGGCAAGACGATCCACCACTGGTATGCCCGCTGCATGGAGAACAAAGCCGCGATCGAGGAGATGTTCGATGAGAGCTTCTTCCGCCTGTGGACCTTCTACCTCGCGGGAGCCGCCACCAGTTTCGAACATGGCGCGATGTGCAATTACCAGATCCAGTATGTCCGCGACCGCACCGCCCTGCCGCTGACGCGCGACTATATCGGCAAGACTGAGAAGGGGTTGTTGCGGGGTTAACTCTCCGGATCGTCATTGCGAGGAGGCCCGAACTTGTTTCGGGGCGACGCCGCAATCCAGAAGCGTCGATGCGCAAGGCCCTGGATCGCCGCGCTTGCTTCGCAAGCTCACGATGACGAAAGAAGCGCAATGACCACCACCCGCTCCCTCACCCGCGCCAGCATCTTCGCCCAGGCCTGGCCGATCATGCTCGGACAGGCCTCGATCCCGCTGGTCGGCGTGGTCGATGCGACGGTGATCGGGCGCACGGGGGACACCGCAGGCCTTGCCGGCGTGGCGCTGGGCGCGACGATCATCACGCTCATCTTCTGGAGCTTCGGCTTCCTGCGGATGGGCGTGACGGGCCTGACCGCGCAGGCCCAGGGCGCAGGCGACCGGCGCGAGGTCGAGGCGCTGCTGCTGCGCGCGCTGCTGCTCGGCTTCGGGCTCGGCCTCGCCATCCTCGTCCTGCAATGGCCCTTGCGAGAGGCCGCCTTCGCCTTGCTCGCTGGCGGAGAGGGCGTGACCAGCGAGGCAAGCGCCTATGTCACCGCCCGCTTCCTCGGCGCGCCTGCTGCCCTGAGCGTGTTCGCCATCAATGGCTGGCTGCTCGGCCTCGGCAAGACGCGTGCGGCACTCGCCCTGCAGGTGCTGATGAATGTGGTGAACATCGCCGCCGATATCTTCTTTGTGTGGCAGCTCGACATGGGTGCGCAAGGCGTGGGCCTCGGCACAGCGCTGGCCGAATGGTCGGCGCTGCTGGCCGGACTGGTGATCGCGGGGCGCGTGGCAGGAGGCGGCATATTCGCCACCGTCGCCCGCACGCCGCGCTCCGCCATCACCGACCGCGCCGCGATCCGCCGCCTCTTCGCAGTCAATCGCGACATCATGATCCGCACGCTGGCGCTGCTCGCCATTTTCACCTGGTTCGCCAATGCGGGCGCGAGGCTGGGCGCGAAGGAGCTCGCCGCCAACCACGTGCTGATGCAGTTCATCAACCTCGCCGCCTTCGTGCTCGATGCCTTCGCCTTCACTGCCGAAAGCCGCGTGGGCAATGCCATCGGCGCGCGCGACAAGGCCTATTTCCTGCGCAGCGTGCGCTTGGCCGGGGAGTTCTCGCTCGCTTCGGGCGTGCTGCTCAGCCTGCTGTTCCTTGCCCTTGGCGGCGCGGTAATCGACTTCATCTCCACCGATCCGCAAGTGCGGGCGGAAGCGGCACGCTTCCTGCCCTTCGCCGCGCTCGTCCCGCTGCTCGGCATGCCCAGCTGGATGCTAGACGGCATCTTCATCGGCGCGACGCGCGGCCATGCGCTGCGCAACGCGGCTGTGCTGGCGACCGCGCTTTACCTCGCGCTCGACCTCGCCTTGCGCGGACAAGGCAATCTCGGCGTGTGGATCGCCATCTCCGCCAGCTATTTGCTGCGGGCAGGCGCACTGGGACTCTATCTCCCCGCCCTCCTGCGCGATGTCGAGAGCGGTTCGGCAGCCCGCCATCTTGACGAAGGGGGCGCCGAGGGTGCTCAATAGCGCCATGCCGCTGCGCCAATCCCTCCCGCGCGTCGTCGCAATGTTGCTCGCCACGCTGGCGGGCCTTACCGCAACACCGGCGCTGGCAGCAGTGACGGTGCATTTCCACTCCCTCAACGGATCGGTCCTTTTCGGCCGCTATCCGCATGCCTTCGTGGTGTTCGAGGGAACGCTGGAGGCAACCGGCCAGAGGGTGGCGGAGAGCTTCGGCTTCTCCGCCAAATATACGAGCCAGGCGATGACCAACGGCCCGGCCGAGCATGAGATCATCGCCGAGGATGCGGACACTATCGCAGATGCCAACCGCCATTTCTCCGTCCGCCTGACCGACGATCAATATCGCGACCTGCGCGCCGAAGTGGAGCGCTGGCGCAACTATCCTGGCCGCTATTACGACCTCGACGAGCGCAACTGCATCCATTTTGTCGCCAGGCTGGCACAGATGCTCGACATCCGCGCCGACGTACCCGACAACATGCTCCGCCGCCCGAAGAAGTGGCTCAATTACGTCACGCGCAACAATCCGCAACTGGGCGCGAGCGAGGTCGACTGATCCTTCCACTTGCGATGGGCGTTGCGGCAACTCGCAACCCCTGTTAGGCGCGCCCGCGACATTCCAGCGGAGCACAACATGTCCGACATCAAGCGTGTAGTCCTTGCCTATTCCGGCGGCCTCGACACCAGCGTTATCGCCAAGTGGCTCGAGAGCGAGCGCGGCCTGGAGGTGGTGACCTTCACCGCCGACCTCGGCCAGGGCGAGGAGATCGAGCCTGCGCGCGAGAAGGCCCGCGCCATGGGGATTCCGGACAAGCACATCTATATCGAGGATTTGCGCGAGGAATTCGTGCGCGATTTCGTTTTCCCGATGATGCGCGCCAATGCCCGCTATGAAGGCGACTACCTGCTCGGCACTTCGATCGCCCGTCCGCTGATTTCCAAGCGCCTCGTCGAGATCGCGCATGAGACCGGCGCCGATGCCATTGCGCACGGTGCGACCGGCAAGGGCAATGACCAGGTGCGGTTCGAGCTTTCCGCCTATGCGCTTGACCCGGACATCAAGGTGATCGCTCCGTGGCGCGAATGGGACCTCACCAGCCGCACCGCGCTGATCGCGTGGGCCGAGGCGCACCAGATCGCCGTTCCCAGGGACAAGCGCGGTGAGAGCCCCTTCTCCACCGACGCCAACCTCCTGCACACCTCTTCCGAGGGCAAGGTGCTGGAGGATCCGTGGCAGGAGACGCCCGACTACGTCTATTCGCGCACCGCCAATCCGGAGGACGCTCCGGACGAGCCCGAATATATCGAGATCGAGTTTGCCAAGGGTGACGGCGTTGCCCTCAATGGAAAGGCGATGAGCCCCGCTGAGCTGCTCACTGCGCTTAACGAGCTGGGCCGCAAGCATGGCATCGGCCGCCTCGACCTGGTCGAGAACCGCTTCGTCGGCATGAAGAGCCGCGGCATGTATGAGACGCCGGGCGGCGAGATCTACGCCCGCGCCCATCGCGGGATCGAACAGATCACACTCGACCGCGGCGCAGCGCACCTGAAGGACGAGCTGATGCCGCGCTATGCGGAGCTCATCTATAACGGCTTCTGGTTCAGCCCGGAGCGCGAGATGCTGCAGGCCGCCATCGACCTCAGCCAGCAGAAGGTGGACGGCACCGTGCGGCTGAAGCTCTACAAGGGCAACGCAATGGTGGTGGGCCGCAAGTCGCCCCACTCGCTCTATTCCGAAGCGCATGTGACCTTCGAGGACGATGCCGGCGCTTACGATCAGAAGGATGCGGCGGGTTTCATCAAGCTCAACGCCCTGCGCTTGCGCCTCTTGGCGAGTCGCGACCGCAAGTAGCGGGGCGCTTCGCCGGCCGGGAAGCGAGGCTTTCGGGCTGCATTTGCGAGAATTGTGCGGATAGTTTCGGCCATTGCGCCGAGCTGTTGACTTATCCACCCTTGTCCACTGGCAATTGTGCCAAAAGTGGATAAGTGCACGCTTGCGCCCTTGCCCGACTCGGTCCACCGGCGCATTCTCCAAACATCGAGAGCGGAAAACCGGTTTCACGAAGGATCGCCTGCCGATCCGGACGAAGACGGAAGGAAGCAATCGACGCGACGGTGCAGAGCCGGAGCGGAGTAGGAAAGGGGCGCAGTCTTCCCGCAAGGACAAGCTGCAAACCGGACTGGTGATCCCGCCAGCATGCATCGCCGGAAAGGCCGGACGTGAATGCCCGGCTGCCGATGGAAGCGCCAAAAGCCCCCTGGCATATGGCGCAGCCGCTTGAGGCAGCAGGTGCAGGATGACCGGTCTCGGATTGCAGAAGGCAAGGGATAGGTCCCTCGGGATCAGACCCGGCCAGCTACGATCCGGCACCGGCGCGAGCGCCGGGCGACATAACCGATGGCCTAGCCAACGGTGACACGCCGGGCGTCAAGCATCCCTTCGGGGGTCCACACGCCGGTGAGAGTGGGGTCGGCAGCAATGCCGGCCCCATTTCTCTTTGGGGCATTCAAGCTCCGCCAGACCCACCTCACGCCCCGCCGATCCCCCCCTCGCAGGCCCTCGCAGCGCCGATTTACGCCTTAACCATAGGCGTTCCCGCCATTCGCCTCATTTTTGCCTCGTTTTGCGCCCGGCTGCCCCTCTCCGGCGATCACTTGCCGGCCCGTTAGTAGGATTCGCCAGCGGGAGCCGGTATTGGCAAAGGCCATGACGGGTAGGAAAGCCCCCTCGGCGCATCTGCGCTTCATCATGCCCGCCTTGGCCCTTGTGGCCCTTGGCGGCGCCATGGGAGCAGGCCATGCGGAACCTGCCGCAGTGGAGCTCGATGCCCCCATCGCCGCTTCCGCCAGCGCCTTCACCCCCTCCGCCGAAGCGCAGTTCGAGGAGGCCTTTGTCCATCTCGAGGATGCGGCGGCAGAGCCCGTCCTGCCCTCCCATGCGGTGGACATCGCCACGATCGATCCGCCGACGGAGCCCGCCGCCACCGCGCTCGGCGAAGGCGTTGCCTCCTATTACGGACGCCGCTTTGCCGGCCGCCCCACGGCGAATGGCGAGACCTTCGATCCACAACAGCTCACCGCCGCCCACAAGACGCTGCCCTTCGGCAGCATGGTGCGCGTCACCAACACGCGCAACGGCCGCCAGGTCGTGGTGCGCATCAACGATCGCGGCCCCTTCGTGCGCGGCCGCACGATCGACCTCTCACGCGCCGCGGCAGAGGAGATCGGCATCGTCAGCGCCGGTCATGGCACCGTGGAGTTGGAGCTGCTGGAAGGCTGATTGGCCTTGCGGGCCTTTGGCCCGTTTGCGTGCCCAATGCGAGGCCCACCCCATGCTCAACGCATTCACCGATGGAACACATGGAACACTGTCCTGGAGGTAAGTCTCCGGAGACGAATTCCTGCCAGCGCAATTCGGCCGGATCGGGCGCGCGGTGGATGGGCCTGAGAGGTTCCGGGCCGGGTTCGACAACCGGTTCGGGCTGATCCTCACCGGACGGGCACTCCTCCAGCCCCTCCGCTTCATCGGACGCAGGCTCATCCGCCCCCACCACATCCTCATCCTCGTCCAAACCCTCGTCCGGTTCCTCCCCCTCTTCGCGCTCCTTGCGCTCCAGCCATTGCAGCGCCGCCTCCACGATCGGCACGCCATCGACAAAGCCATCGCCCGTGTAATCGGGGAACGGCCCCCAGGGCGCTTCGGCAAGAGCATCCTCCGCCACCCGATCTGCGCGAGCAGGCCGCGCCACCGCCTCGCCGCGTTCCAGCCGGGCCAGCGCCAGGTCGAAATCCTCCGGCGGCAGGTTGGCCTCCGCCTTGTCCGCCAGCCGGTCCAGCCGCGCGAGATGCGCCAGCAGCAGCCGCGCGTCATAGCGGCGGCGCATCGCCACCACCTCGCCATGATAGAAGACCTCCTCCTCCACGCCGTTGAGGGCGCGATCGGCCAGCTCCTCCTCCGCCGCCGCGCGGGCGAGCACCAGCGCCGCATCCCAGCAGGCCCGGAAATCCGCATCCGCCCGGCGAGCACGATAGGCCGTCTGGGCAGAGACGCCCGCCACCTTGCACGCCAGCCGCACATTGCCCGCATGGGAAAGCCGCTCGCAAAACACCGCCCGCCGCCGCGCATCGAACACGCTGTCCGGCGCGGGGATCACCTCCAGCTCCTCGCTCATGCCGCACCTCCCAAAACCGCGAGCGGGCCAGCCAGGGCCAAACGGCGCGCAGCGCCGCAAGCGCGAACGCGCGTCGGCCGGTCAGGCCGGAAGCCAAGCAGCGCGGATGCGCTGCGCCCGGCGCCTGAGGGGCGCAGCAAACAAGACTTCAGCCAGTCGCGCGCATGGTCGAGCGGCGCGATATCGCCGGGAGGGGATTTGGGGAGAGCCGCGTCGGGCTGCGTGGATTTGGGCATGGGTGCCTCCTGATTGGATTAGGGGGCACCGGGTGAGGCATGGATTGGCGGGTGTAGGAAAGGGAATCCCTGTGCAAACTGCTATACAAAATAGGAAATGCAAATATGATGGGCGCTCAGAAAATGAGGGCAACGATGAGCGATGAAGAGTTTGATTGGGTAGATCGGGACACCGAATTTACCGATGACGATGCAGACGAATCCTCTGCCGATCTCTCACTTTCCGAGGATAAATTTTCTGGGCTGCTCATTGCACCGGCCGACTGGACCATCGAGACCCTATATAGCCAAATTGGCAAGCAGATCGACCTAGACCCCGATTTTCAGCGTCGGAATGTTTGGAGCGCCAAAGCGAAGTCTCGTTTCATCGAATCTTTAATGCTGGGAATTCCGATCCCGCAAATTCTCTTGTCCTCCAAACCCGGTTCCAAGAGCTCATTCCTCGTCCTCGACGGCAAGCAGCGCCTCCTTACAATCAAGGAATTCATAGACGGGCGTCTGCCGAATGGTCGCCATTTTCGACTGAAGGATCTACGGGTCCTGACCGATCTTGAGGGGAAGAAGTGGGACGACTTAAAAGACGACCCTGAAGCCGCAGCGAAACTCCTAAATGAAACTCAACGAACCGCTGTTTTGCGTGGCTGGTCTGACGAGTCTGTTCTCTACGAAATTTTTTACCGATTGAATTCAGGATCGGTGAAGCTCTCACCTATGGAGCTTCGTATGTCACTATATCCGGGTGATTTCCTCAAGTTTATATTACGGTGGAGTGAGGAAATTGGGCCGGTCCACCATCTCCTCAAAAAACGGAACCCTGATCCTCGGATGGGAGACGTCGAACTAGCGGTACGTTTCCTCGCTTTCGATGATAATGATTTAACATACAGAGGAGACCTAAAGGCATTCCTAGACAGTCTCTGCAACAACTATAATTCGCAGTTTGAGAATACAAACTTCGTCAGCGATGTCGAAGGTCGTCTTGATTCCATGGACCAAGGAATTGTGGTCGGACTTGAAGCCTTTGGAGAGAATCGCTTTTGTCGAAAATTTACCAAAGGAAATTATGAAACTCGTTTCAATCGCGCCCTTTTCGACATTTTTACTTACAGCTTAGCCCGGCCAGATTTCCGACTTTGGGCAAGCGAAAATGGAGAGACGCTCGTCGCAGCATTTGAGCAGCTATCCACAGACGACAATGATTTCTTACGGTCAATCGAGACCACAACGAAATCGGTAGATGCAACCGCCACGCGATTTGGAAAATGGTTAAACCTTTGCCATCAATTGTCTGACGTCGAGATTGAAATGCCGGCCATCGCGAGCTGAACAGATGCCCAGCGCTGACTATCAAAAAATGGTAGACGACCTGGCAACTGCTAGACGAATTACTTACAATGTCCCTGACCTGGCCTGCAATACAACGATACAGGAATTAAAGATAAAATCATATATATTAATGGCGCATGCGATAATAGAAGAATATTTAGAGAATATTTCACTCCACGTTGCAAAAGAGGCCATTAGGGAGTTAAATTCCAACTCAACAGTAACAACAGCACTCTTGGGGCTTATATCGAGCGGGATAATTGGTCGAATTGAAGAGGACGGCATATCCCGGAAGATAAAACGGGAACCCTTCGAGGATCTCAAACTGTTCGCGGAAACCGCATTCGGTCGATTCAAGACGGTAGTAAGTTCTAACAACGGGATTAAAAAAGAAGATCAGCTCAAACTCTTGATTCCGATCGGGATAGATCCCGAGACCGAAGATCCCGCAACGATGGCAGCTCTTGACAGCTTCGGCGGAAAACGCGGCGCGATCGCACACGTGTTTAAGATTTCAAAGTCACATACACTCAGCGAAATTGATGGCGACCTAAAGACAATTCGTCTCGGTCTGCTGAATTACGATTCAGCGTGTTTGGCGAACGTTTAACCTGATAGAGTCCTGCTAGTTTTATTCTAACAATGGCATCAAGTCCGCCAGCGCAGCCCGTCCACCCCCATTAACTCACCCCACCCCCTGACCTGCTAACGCCCTCCCCGCACGGGAGGTGGCGATGGATCTGGTTGCGCTGTTCGACGGGGTGTTCGATGCGGTGAAGGGGGTGTTTGCGATTGTCGGCGCGGGGCTGGTGGTGCTCGGCGGCCGCGTGTGCCGAGCTATAGCATCAGTTTGAGGTACTGGCCGGTATAGCTGCGCTTCTCATCCCGCAGCGATGGCGTTCGCCCCTCACAACCGCCATGCCATCAGCGTATCGCGCGCCCAGCCTATGGCTTGCCCGGTCAGGTATTCCAGCACTATCACGAGGAACAGCACAATGGCTCCCCCGCGCAGGAGCTGGTGTTTGCGGCTTCCGGAAAAGCTGCCGTGGCCGGGGATAATGAAGGGCAGGTCGCTCTCCACCCTGCGGCGGTAATAGAGATAGATCGGCCCGCCGATAATCCCGCCCAAGACGAAGACGGTAGGCACCATGTCCGTTACCCATGAACCGAATATCAAGCTGAGAAACAGCGACGCGATGAATAGCGGGATCACGGCGAAGGGCAGCAATTGACGGAGCTCGTCGATTTCCTCCCGAATGGAGCGGTCGAGCGCGTGCTGCGCCTCCTCCATCTCCTCCGCGTCTGGTTCCTGCTCCTCGGTCACCGGGCAAGCATAGGCTGCTGATACTCCCCCGCATAGCACCCCCATTAACCCGGCCGTAGGCGCGATCCGCTAGGGATTGGCGGCGTATCAATTGGGGGATCGCATGCCGGAAGTATTCGAAGCCAGTGCCAAGTCGTCTGTCGCGATGAAGGTGTTTCATCTCCTCATCGCCGTGCTGGTGACCATTGCCATGGGCGTGGGTGCGTGGATGATCGATTCCTGGTTCGCGCGGATCGTGCTGGGCCTCTTCATCCTGATCGGCTTTGGCATGAGCTCCAGCCTGCTGCGCGAGGTGAAGGCCTATGCCGGGGCCACGGGCAGCTGGCGGGTCGAGGTGGGGGACAGCATGCTCAGCTGGGATTCCCCGGTGGAGACGCTGTTCGCCTCCTTCCGCCTGCCGCTGGCCGATATTGCCGGGGTGCAGAGCATACGGAAAGCGCTGAAGAACGCGCATAATGGCGGGTCGGTGACCCGCTATTTCTATGTGCACCTGAAGAACGGCAAGACCATGGAGCTGCCCGCGCAGGAAGGCGGCGTGTGGGTGCTGGATGTGTTCAAGTCGCTGGAAAAGCGCGGCATCCCCTTCCGCGACAACAAGATGAGGAACTCGGATGCGATCGAGGTGCAGCAGGGCTTCGACATCCTCCCCATGGACAGCTGGCCGCGCTGATCGCGGCGGCTGAGGGGGTAGCCATGTCCGAGCTGTTCGACCTGGTCTTTACCGCGGTGACGGGCGTGTTCGCGGTGATGGGCGTGGTGCTCATCCTGCTGGGCGCGGGCCTTGCGGTCTATCTCGGCCGGTTCCACAGCCGTGCGGGCGAAGTGCAGGCGCGTGTCGTCGCGCATGAGGACACGCGGTTGAGCGCGGACCGGGAGACCGGGGAGGAGCGGCGGGGCTACAAGCCGGTGTTCGAACTGGCGGACGGGCCCGATGCGGGTGTGCGCCATACCTCCAGCGAGGTGCATATGCACAACGCCTATCCCATCGGCACGGTCTGGCCTGCGAAATACGACCCTGCAAGCGGCGCGATCCGCACCGAGCGGGCGCTGACCATCTGGCCTTTCCTCTGCACCGGTTTCGTGGTGGGGGGCCTCGCCTTCATCATCGTGCCCAACCTGCCCGCGCTGGATGGCGAGACCGCCCTACCCGTTGCCCTGGTGTTGATTGGCCTGGGGGTGATCGCGGCGGGGATCGTCACCCACTTCTCCCGCCGGCGCAGCGGTCCGCGCTCGCTGGAAGTGATGGCCAAGCTGGTTGCCATAGAGGTGCACAAGGATACCGAGCGGCACGACTATGACGTGCCGGTGATGCGCATCCTCGGCGGCCCCTATGAGGGCGTGGAGACGTGCGAAGTGGATCTGCGCGACTTCGACAGGGAGGATATCGGGCAGACCGTGCCCGCCGCCTTCGATCCCTATAACGGCAAGCTGGCCGTGACGGCGGGCAGGTTCAGGCCGAGCTCCATGGTGCTGCCGCTGGTGGCGACCGGCGCGATCTTCGCGGCGATCGGGCTGGTGATGGCCAGCGGGGTGTTCTGAGCCCCGCCTAGAGCATGTTCTTCAGATACTGGCCGGTGAAGCTGCGCGGGTTCTTCGCGACATCTTCCGGCGTACCTTCGGCCACCAGTTCGCCCCCGCGAACCCCGCCTTCGGGGCCGAGGTCGAGGATGTGGTCCGCCGTCTTGATGACATCGAGATTATGCTCGATCACCACCACCGAATTGCCCTGGTCCACCAGCCGGTGCAGCACTTCCAGCAGCTTGCGGACATCTTCGAAATGGAGGCCCGTAGTCGGCTCGTCGAGGATGTAGAGCGTCTGCCCGGTACTGCGCTTGGAAAGCTCCTTCGCCAGTTTCACGCGCTGCGCCTCGCCACCTGAGAGCGTGGTAGCTTGCTGGCCCACCTTGACGTAGCCCAGCCCCACTTCATTCAGCATGTGCATCTTGTCGCGGATCGGGGGCACGGCCTTGAAGAACTCCTCCGCATCCTCGATCGTCATGTTGAGCACGTCGGCGATGGAGTGGCCCTTGAACTTCACTTCCAGCGTCTCGCGATTATAGCGCTTGCCGCCGCATTCCTCGCAGGTGACGTAGACGTCGGGCAGGAAGTGCATCTCGATCTTGATCAGGCCGTCGCCCTGGCACGCCTCGCACCGGCCGCCCTTCACGTTGAAGCTGAAGCGCCCCGGCTTGTAGCCTCGCGCCTGCGCTTCGGGCAGGCCCGCAAACCAGTCGCGGATATTGGTGAAGGCGCCGGTATAGGTGGCCGGGTTGGAACGCGGCGTGCGGCCAATGGGCGACTGGTCGATCTCGATCACCTTGTCGCAATATTCGAGGCCGGTGATCTTTTCATGCGGCCCCGCCACCACGCGGGCATTGTTGAGCGCACGGGCAGCCCCGGCATGCAGCGTGTCGATGGTGAAACTGGACTTGCCGCTCCCCGAAACGCCGGTGATGCAGGTAAAGGTGCCGAGCGGGATGGCGGCGGTCACGTTCTTCAGATTGTTCGCCGTGGCGCCGTGGACGATCAGCTTCTTGCCGTTGCCCTTGCGGCGCTTGGCCGGGACTTCGATCTCGCGCGTGCCGTTCAAGTATTGCGCGGTCAGGCTCTTCTTCGACTTCAGAACCTGCTTGAGCGTACCCTCGGCCACAACCTCGCCCCCATGCACGCCCGCGCCGGGGCCGAGATCGACCACATGGTCCGCCGCGCGGATCGCGTCCTCGTCATGCTCGACCACGATCACCGTATTGCCAAGGTCTCGCAGGCGCTTGAGCGTTTCCAAGAGGCGGTCATTGTCGCGCTGGTGCAGGCCGATGCTCGGCTCATCGAGCACATAGAGCACGCCCGACAGCCCGCTGCCGATCTGCGATGCGAGGCGGATGCGCTGGCTCTCGCCCCCAGACAATGTGCCGCTGGTCCGGTCGAGATTGAGGTAGTCGAGGCCGACATTGTTGAGGAAGCCGAGCCGTTCGACGATTTCCTTCAGGATTGCCTTGGCAATCTGGTTCTGCGTCTCGGTCAGCTTGTCCGGCAGCGTTTCGAAGAATTCCAGCGCGTCCGACACGGAAAGGCGCGTGGGCATGGAGATATGTTCGCCCGCCACCTTCACCGCCAGCGCCTTTTCATTGAGGCGCGCGCCGTGGCACGTCTCGCAAGGCTGCGCGGTCTGGAAACGAGACAGCTCCTCGCGCATCCACGCGCTGTCCGTCTGCAGCAGGCGGCGGTTGAGGTTGCCGATCACACCTTCGAACGGCTTGTGGACGGTATATTCCTTGCGCCCGTCCTTGAAGGTGAGCGCCACGCGATGGCCCATCGTGCCATGCAGGATGATGTCGCGCTGGTCCTGCTCCAGCTTGTTCCAAGGCGTTTCCAGGTCGAAGTCATAGGCCTTCGCCAGGCTGCCCAGCACCTGCATGTAATAGGGCGATGGCGGGTTGGACTTGGCCCAGGGCACCACCGCGCCCTTCTTCAGGCTGAGGTCCTCGTTCGGCACGACAAGCTGCGGATCGAACAGCTGCTTTTCACCAATGCCGTCGCAGGTCGGGCAGGCCCCCTGCGGCGCGTTGAAGGAGAACAAGCGCGGCTCGATTTCCTCGATGGTGAAGCCGGAGACCGGGCAGGCGAACTTCTCCGAAAAGACGATGCGGTTGGCGGGGATGCCGGCGCCTTTGAGTTTCCCTCCCTGATCCGTTCGTGCTGAGCCTGTCGAAGCACCGTCCTTCACTTCCGAAGAAGAGAGCGGCCCTTCGACAGGCTCAGGGCGAACGGAACTGAGAGCTTCGGCGACAGTCGCGTCCGCCAGATCGACATAGGCCAGCCCCTCGGCCAGCTTCAGCGCCTGCTCGAAACTGTCGGCAAGCCGTGTCTGAATAGACGTATCTCCCTTGGCCTTCACCGCCAGGCGGTCGACCACCACCTCGATGTCATGCTTGAACTTCTTGTCGAGCGCGGGGGCATCCTCGATCGCATACATCTCGCCGTCGATGCGCACGCGGGTAAAGCCCGCCTTCTGCCATTCGGCCAGCTCCTTGCGGTATTCACCCTTGCGGCCGCGCACCACCGGCGCGAGCAGGTAAAGCCGCGTGCCTTCGGGCAGCGCCATCACCCGGTCGACCATGTTGGAAACCGTCTGCGCCTCGATCGGCAGGCCGGTGGCGGGCGAATAGGGCACGCCCACGCGCGCCCAGAGCAGGCGCATATAGTCGTAGATCTCGGTGACCGTCGCCACGGTGGAACGCGGATTGCGGCTCGTCGTCTTCTGCTCGATCGAGATGGCGGGAGAGAGCCCGTCAATATGCTCGACATCGGGCTTCTGCATCATCTCCAGGAACTGGCGCGCATAGGCCGAAAGGCTCTCGACATAACGCCGCTGCCCCTCCGCATAGATCGTATCGAAGGCGAGCGAGGACTTGCCCGAGCCCGAAAGCCCGGTGATCACGATCAGCGCATCGCGCGGCAGGTCGATATCGACGCCCTTGAGATTGTGCTCACGGGCGCCGCGGACGGAAATAGTGGTGAGAGCCATATGCCAGCCCATGTGGTGTGTTTGCGGGACAGAGTCCAGTGGACCTTTGGCGAGGTTCGCCAAGGCCGAATGTTCCGCAAATGTTCACACAGGTCAAGGGGGGCTTGGCCCCTGGCCTAATCCCGCGTGCCGACAAATGCTCCGCTGCCAAACATCGAAATGCCTGTATTGACCGGATCGTCGCCAATGTGGCCGTTGAATATACCGGCTATTTCCTCGCCGAGCGGCCCGTAGAGCTGTCCATCAACGTGAAATGAAAAAGCATTCCCATGTGCTTGGATCCAAACCCCATTTAGACTGCCAGTCAGATCTATAGGGGATACAGCATAAGACATGCCGTCTGCACGGTTCTGCGCCGTCGGCCGAAACTGCCCGGTGAGCGAAGTATCAGCAAAATCAATCGCAAAAGATGTGGTCCCCGTCAGATCGAATACGCGTTCGTCGCTTACGGCGACACCGTAGAGGCGCCCCGAATAGGTCGCCTCACCGGTCTGCGGGCTCATGTCGGAGCGGAGACCGAACTCGATGAAATGATTGTCATCAACGAGCACGGAACCATCCACCTCGACAGAATTCATCCATACAAAGCTGGCATAGGTCAGCTCGATATCCGGATTGCCCGGACCGGTTTCGAACACCCTGTAGGAAATGCCGTCACTATCGACAAACTCGGCGAAGCGCCCGTCCGATCCAACAAAATCGCTTGGACCGAAACCATAGGTGTAGCCGCCGACATTGACCTCATATTGAGAGGTCGATCCATCATAGTGGGCGAAATTCCTAAAATCCGTGTCGTCGTATGAATCTACGGAGCCCAATCCGCTCTCAGAATACCGAACCAGTCTCGATGCCGAGAAACTGCCATTGTCGATAAGTCCGGAGAAGTCCGCCAGAGTCTGAAGGTCTTGGCGGCGGCCAACCACGAATCCGCCGAACGGCCGACCAAGCGACGCATCGGTTCCTATGAAAGTGGCGCCAATTTCATCCGCGCCCGGTCCGTACAAACGACCGTCGAGTTCACCTGTAATATTTGGCCAAAACTCGAAGCTTCCGGAGAAGCTGTTACCGGAACCGAGAGCGGCAGTTGCGATGAAGTCGGCGTAGTCCTCGAAGACGCTGCCGTCAGAGAGCACCCGATCAAGTGGGGCGATGAAGTCCAGCCTGCCCGATCCGAAATCGATCACCGCCTCGCCCTGGCCAACATATGAGATGTCGGCATCGCTCGCCAGGACGTCGATATCGAAGAACCCCCGCCCGGTGACCGGGAGCGACGCCGCCGGTGTCGGAACGCCATAGGTAAAGGCGTGGACGCTTCCGGTAACCCCGGTAGAATCAGTCTCGTTGTGTTCCCAGGTCGCCCCTCCGACATAGCGGTAGGTAAAACTACCGCTCGAACCGGGCTTGGTGAGCAACAGCCGGTCAGTGGTATTGCCATTGATGCTCTCGAACACCCATTGGGCGGTGTCCTCATAGATGATGTCGGCGGGCAAAAAGCGTCCGGAATCCCTCGCCGTCGCCACTGTGTAGCTGTTATCGGAGGCACTATAGCTGATGGTCAGGTTGGACTTCTCGACCCACAGGATGTCAAACGATCCCGAATTGCCGACGCGCGCCGCACTGCCAACCGCATCGTTTACGAAACTTTCGCTTGCCAGCGGCTGAAACAGATCGTCATTCGCACCGGTCGGCGTTCCGCCAGGCGTAGGCGTGGGCGTCCCGCCGGGCGTCGGCGTCGGCGTGCCCCCCGGCGTTGGCGTGGGCGTTCCACCGACGGGCGGCGGTGTGGTCACCACGCCCCCTCCGCCACCACCGCCTCCGCAGGCGGCCAGCGAGGCTGCGCCAAGCGCAATGAACGAAACGCGCGAAAGCGTGGTGATGCGGCCCATTATATTCCCCCTATTCATGCCAAGCGCGGACGTAGCGCCCGATAAAACCTAATCCTGCACGGCCCCTGTAATCCCGACATAGGTCTGGTCATTCGTAGCGTCATAGATGGAGAAGGCGGCGAGCAATTCCTGCGCCGTGTCACCATAGAACTGGCCGAACAGTGAGCCTTCATCGGCGCCAATGTCGATCGAGCCGAAAAAGCCGTTGCCGTATGGCACGTCTTGCCCTTCGAATATGAACTCACCGAGTTCCAGATCTCCGCCCACACCATTATCGGTGTTGACCGTCAGAATCGCAATAAAATCACTTGCGGCGAAATCGAAGCCGAAGGCCGAGCTGCCATAGATCTCCGCACCAAGCTCCGTACCACCGGTTATGTGTCCATAGAGGCTGCCCGAATAGGTGGCCAACCCCGTCCGCGGAACCTGGTGATAGGGCGTCACCAGTCCGAAACCGAAGTAGTCCGCGTGCTGGTCCGCAATACCGCCGATCCCATTGCCCTGGGTAGTGATCAGCCGTCCAAAGTTGGCGTATGTCAGCGTAACCTCGGCATCGCTGCCGTCAAAAACCGCGAATTCCTTCTCCTCCAGCCCGTTGGTGATGACGTAGAAGTCGAAATCGGGCGTGTCGCGCCCTGGCGCGCGCTCGCTCCCGCCGAAGGTCAGCTCTTCCCCGACGACGCTGGGACTGAGGTCGTCATCGTAAATGAGATAGCTATCCGTCGCGGGATCGTATTCCAGATTGTAGCCGCCAGAGACAAAGGAGAGCAGCGTGCCGCCTGTCTCGCTGGAAACACTTGGTCCCTGACTGATGAGCAGTTCCGTCTGACCCGCGAGCGTTACCCCCGCAGCAAGATCAGGGTAGCGATCGCCTGCCAGCGTGGCAGTGAAGAATTCACCGGTGGCCGAGGAACCCGAGGCAACGGCCCCCAACTCTTCTGCAGCAGGTCCGAAGAACGAGCCGGCGAACGTGCCGCTATATTCAGTTGCGCCCTCGTCATTGGTAGCGGTGAATGTGCCTGAAATGCCATTGGAAGCGGACGAAATCGTTCCCTGGCCGGAGAAATCGCCGATAAAACTGGTAGCAAGGATACCTGTACCATCTGCTCGACGCGAAATGGTCAGGGCATCGAACTCCAACAGGCCCGAGGAAAAATCGAGATAGGCTATACCCCCCCGCTCAGCAGCAGAAGCCCGGTGGTCTGATCGGTATTGCGCGCACCCATCAGCGTTAGCTGGTATGAGGCATTGCCGGACGTCGGAACCGCCGACGCATCGCTTTCGAAACCGAAGAGCATACTGCGCACGACATAGTCCGCGCCGGACCCGTAATCCTCAACGGTGACCCAGTTTACCGGCAGGACGTATCTCTGCCCGATACCGCCGACATTCTCATATCCCTTCCCGATATCGGCAAGCTCGACAATGCCGGACCCGGCAGCCTCATAACGATTCTGGTTGGATGAAGCGATGCTCAACTCGCCCGGACCAAAGGTCAGCCCATCCCCGCCCACGGTGAGCGTGTAGCTGTCCGACCCGCTGTCATAGGCAATCTGCCCGCTGGCCCCGCTGGTCGAGGCCGTGCCCGGTTCATCGAAGGGCATGCTGACCGTGGAGCTGAGTCCCTGCATGGTGAAAGTATCGCTCGCCAATGGGCCGAGCAGGTCGTCATTCGTCGCCGGCGGCGTTGGCGTGGGCGTTGGGGTCGGGCTCGGCGTGGGTGTGCCGGTGGGCGTGGGCGTGGGTGTGCCGGTGGGCGTCGGCGTGGGCGTGCCGCCGGGCGTCGGCGTGGGCGTCCCGCCGGGCGTCGGTGTCGGCGTGCCCCCCGGCGTTGGCGTGGGCGTCCCACCTACGGGCGGCGGGTTGGTCACGACACCGCCTCCGCCACCACCGCCCCCGCAAGCGGCCAGCGAGGCCGCGCCAAGTGCGATGAACGAGACGCGCGAAAGCGTGGTGATGTGCCCCATGTCTACCCCCTCTACACTTAGAACGCGGCAGTAACTCCGAGTTCCACTGCGATTCTTTGATAATCGTAAATATCTATTGTGGAAGAATTATTCTCGTATCGAATTGTCGCCAAGGGGGCGAACGATCCAATACGGAACGATCTGAAAGTACCCGACAGGCCCAGTTCGAAGCGGTCATCCACCCGGCGGCGCGGGTAGAGGAACAGGCGCTTGTCGGCTTCGAGGTGGTCGTAACCGGCGCTCAGCACCACGGTCGTCTCCCCCACCTCGCGGAAGAGGTAACCGTCCACGCCGCCGCTGGTTGTGGCATAGCCCGGATCGCGCGCATCGTCGCGATTGCCCGATACTCGCAAGCCCCCGCCCAGTCGCGCGCTGAAGGCCTTGTCCACGCCCACCGCCAGCGAATAGCGGGTGGAATCGCGAAGCTCGTTCTGCTTGTCCTCGGAAAGGATCGCGGTGGCATCCAGCGTCAGCCGTGTCGTTTCGCTGAGCGGTTTCTGCCAGTTGCCGCTCACGCCATAGGCAAGGTTGTAAGCCTCGTTGCCGAACCAGCGATGGCTGACGAGCGCGGCCAGGGACAACCGCTGGCCGCCCATGGTGAATTGCGGGCCGAGCTGGAGCGAGGCGATATAGTCGTTGAATTCGTCCCGGCCATAGAAGCGCGCGGAGCCATTGGCGCGCAGCAGGATATCGGTGCGTTCCCCCACCGGCAGGCGGTAATAGCCCTGCCCGCGCAGGGCGAGGCCGATGCCGGAGGTCGCCTGCGCATCCTCGCTCAGGTCGAAATCGCCGATGATGGTCTCCAGCGTCTCCGACTGGGTGGCGCGGTTGATATTGCTGTCGGGCGCGATCGCCAGCTGGACCGAGCCGCCGACCCTTTTGCGCGCCGCCAGCGCCGCAGCATAGAAGCTGACCAGCTGTTCCACCTGCGGGGGCAATCCGGCGGCCTGCGCCGCGCGCAATTCGCGCCGCGCGCTTTCGAAATTGCCGAGGCTCGCCTGCATGCGCGCCAGTTCCACGCGAACGCGCACCGCATCGGGCTTCTCGTCCAGGATCTCGCGAAACAGGACGGCGGCCGCCTCGTAATCTTGCTTCTGGTCGGCCAGCATCAGCGCAAGGCGAAAGCGCGCCTCGGTTCGCAGCTCAGCATCGGGATTGCCGGCAAGGGCGCGATAGGCCGCCTCCGCCGTATCGTAATCGCCGGCATCGCGCGCCTCGTCTGCAAAGCGGAACAGCTCCGCCGGGGTCAGGCTCATGGCGCGCGCAGGTTCGGGCGCGGATTGCGCCTGCGCTGCATGGGGAAGCACTGCGAGGATCGCCCACGCGGCGAAGATGTTGAAATATCTGGCTGACATTACTTGCGTTTGACTTGGATCGCGCCCTGCCTATTGCCGACTGGTTGCAATGTCCATCTCAGTTGGCGCCATTTCTGCTTGTATCTGGGCAAAGCCCGACTCCTCGTACAAGGACATATCCCATGCCCCGCCTGTTCACCGCCATCCGCCCGCCCGCGCCTGTCATGGACGCGCTGATCGACACGATGGAGGCTGTCGAGAACGCGCGCTGGCAGGATGAGGAGCAGCTGCACGTCACGCTTACTTTCATGGGCGATGTGGCGGAGGCGGCATTGGGCGATGTGGTCGATGCGCTGTCCCGCGTCAGCTTCGATCCCTTCGAGCTGACGATTGCCGGAGTAAGGCATTTCGAGCGCAAGGGGCTGGTGCATTCGATCTGGGCGGGGATCGAGCCTTCACCCGAACTGGTGGCGCTGCAAAGGCAGGTGGACCGCGCCTGCCGCGCGCTCGGCCTCGACATCGAGACCCGCAAATATTTGCCGCATATCACCCTCGCCCGCTTCAGCCGCCACAGCGCCGATATTCCCGCCTGGCTGGCGCAGCACGCAAAGCTTCGCTGCGGCCCCTTCACGGTCGAGGATTTCGCGCTGTTCGAAAGCCACCTTTCGAGCGGCCCGGCACATTATGAGGAAGTGGCGCGCTTTTCCTGCTGACGGCATTGCTCATTGTGCCGCCATGCGAATTGCCCTACTTGCAGGCGCAAGTTTCACAGGAAACCGCCCTTACCGGCTCGCATTTCAGGAGACCCTATGAACATCCGCCTTCTGGCAGGGACCGCCGCCATCGCGCTGCTTACCGCCTGCACCACGATGGACAACACCGCGATGGACCTTCCCGGCACTGCCGCCAATAACTTGCCCGACGTGCCGCAGGGCACCGGCATTTTCGCCCAGCCCAGCACGCTGCCGTTCCACGCGCCCGATTTCGACGCGATCCAGGATACGGACTACCAGCCCGCGATCGAACAGGGCATCGCCATCCAGCTGGTGGAGATCGAGCGGATCGCCAACAATCCGGCCCCCGCGACTTTCTCCAACACGATCGTGGAAACGGAGCGCACCGGGCAGATGCTCAGCCGTGCCTACAACCCCTTCAGCCAGGAAGTGGGCGCGAATACGAACGACGTGCTCGATGCCGCCGACAGCGCGCTTTCGCCGCAATTGGCCGCGATGAACGACGCGATCTACCTGAACCCCGTGCTCTTCGCGCGGGTGAAGGCGGTTTACGACAATCGCGCGGCGATGACGATGACGCCCGAAGACGCGATGCTGCTCGAAACGACCTATGCCGAATTCGTACATAATGGCGCGCTGCTGGACGAAGCCGCGCAGCAAGAACTTCGCCAGATCAACACGCGTATCTCGGAGCTGGAGACCGAGTTCTCCCAGAAGCTGACCGCCGCCACCAGCGCCAATGCCGTGGTGGTGGATACGCGCGAGGAGCTCGCCGGCCTCACCGAAGGGCAGATCGCCACCGCCGCTTCAGCTGCCGCCGATCGCGGCGTGCCCGGCAAGTTCGTGCTGACGCTGCAGAACACCACGCAGCAGCCGCTGCTCACCAGCCTCGACAATCGCGATGTGCGCGAACGTCTCTACAAGGCCAGCATCAACCGCACCTCCTCCGGCGGGGAGAACGACACCACCGGCATCATCCGCGAGATCGTGGAGCTGCGCACGCGCAAGGCGGAGCTGTTCGACACGCCCGACTATGCCACCTGGCAGATGTATGACCGTTTCGCCGCGACGCCTTCGCGCGCGCTCGATTTCATGCGCCAGATGGTCCCCGCCCTTTCCGCCACACAGGAGCGCGAGGCCGAGGTGCTGAATGAGCGGATCGCGCAGGACGGGCACAACTTCACCGTCCAGCCGTGGGACTGGCCGTACTATGCCGAGAAGGTTCGGCAGGAGCGCTACAGCCTGGATGAAAACGCCATCAAGCAGTATTTCGTCGTCGATCGCGTGCTGGAAGACGGCGTCTTCTACATGGCGAACAAGCTCTATGGCCTGACCTTCGAGAAGCGCGACGACATCCCGGTCTATCACCCGGATGTGACCGTCTACACCGTGTTCGATGCCGATGGCAGCGAGCTTGCCCTGTTCTATTTCGACCCGTTCCAGCGCGACAACAAGCAGGGCGGTGCGTGGATGAGCAACTTCGTCGAGCAGAGCCATTTGCTCGGCGACCTGCCGGTGGTCACCAATACGCAGAACATCGCCCCGCCCGCCGAGGGCCAGCCGGCGCTCGCCAGCTGGGACGATGTGAACACGATGTTCCACGAATTCGGCCATGCGCTGCACGGCATGTTCGCCAACCAGATGTATCCGAGCCTTTCGGGCACCGCCACAGCGCGCGACTGGGTGGAATTCCCCAGCCAGTTCCACGAGAACTTCGCCACCGTGCCCGAAGTGCTGAGCAATTACGCCAAGCACTGGGAAACCGGCGAGACGATCCCGGCCGAGCTGCTCTCCGCCATCGACCGCGCCAGCAAGTTCGACCAGGGCTATGCTTTGGGCGAAACGCTCACCGCCGCGCTGCTCGACATGGAATGGCACGCGCTGGCACCGGGCGAAGCTCCGGCGGACGTGATGGGCTTCGAAGCCGCAGCGCTCGACCGGCTTGGCCTCAAGACCGACCTCGTCCCGCCGCGCTATCGCACGCCCTATTTCCGGCACATCTTCAGCCACGGCTATGACGCGGGCTATTACAGCTATCTGTGGACCGAAATGCTCCACCATGACGCCTATAGCTGGGTCGAGGCCAATGGCGGGATGACCCGCGAAGTGGGCGACCACATCCGCGCGACCTTCCTCGGCCAGGGCCATTCGAAGAGCTATGACGTGATGTATCGCGATTTCACCGGGCGCGAGCCGCGGGTGGAACCGATGCTGGAAGCGCGCGGCCTGCTCGAGAGCGAGTAATCAGCCGAGCTGCAAGGCCCGTGCGCCCGGCTCTCCCAGCCAGCGCGCGGGGCATTGCCAGACTTCTTCGATGACCGAACGCGAAAGGGCTGCCTCTGGCGGCCCTTTTTCGTGGAGCCGGCCTTCGCTGAGCACCACCACCTCGTCCGCATGGTTCATCGCCAGCGACAGGTCGTGCAGCACCAGCACCACGCCCGCACCTTGATCCGCGGCTTTGCGCAAATGCCGCAGCATGGCGAGCTGCTGCGCGATATCGAGCGCGGCGAGCGGCTCGTCGGCGAGTATCCATTGCGGCTCCCCCGCCAGCACGCGTGCGAGCAAGGCCCGCGCCCTTTCGCCGCCGGAGAGGGTGGAGGCGGGGCGGTGGCGCATGTTGGCGAGGTCCACCGCCGCCAACGCCCGCTCGACCGGATCGGACGCGCCGTCCCCATGCGGCAGGCGGCCAAGCCCTGCGAGCGCCTCGACCGAGAGATTCCACGCCACCTCGCCCACTTGCGGGAGGTAGCCGATGCGGCGGGCGCGCTGTTTCGCGGGCAAACTCGCGAGCAAGCAATCGTCCAGCTGCACTTCGCCGCTATCGGGCGAGAGCAGGCCCGCCAGCACGGCGAGCAGGCTCGACTTCCCCGCGCCATTCGGCCCGCAGATCGCGGTGATCTTGCCGGGCTCAAGCTTGGCAGTCACGTCATCGAGCCGCCCGCTTAAGCAGATGTCCCTCGCCCACAACATCACGCCAGCTCCCGCCGCATCTTCAGCAGCAGCCACAGGAAGAAGGGCGCACCCACGAGGCTGAGCGCGATGCCGAGGCGCAGCTCGGTAACCAGCGGCAATATCCGGCACACCACGTCCGCCACCAGCACCAGCAGCGCACCCGCCAGTGCGCTGGGCAGGATCAGGCGCGAGGGGCGGCCATCGGTCAGCGGGCGCACGAGATGCGGCACGATCAGCCCGACGAATCCGATGATCCCGGCCACTGCCACGCCGCTCCCCACGGTGAGGCCGGTGCCGACGATGAGCAGCCAGCGCAGCCGCAGCGGATCCATGCCGAGCGATCTTGCCGCCTCCTCGCCCAAGGTCAGGGCATCGAGGCTCCTGCCCGCCAGCCACAGCACGCCGATACCCGCCAGCGTCAGAGGCGCGGCGATGCGGACATCCGCCCAGCTGCGATCGGTCAGCGCGCCCATCAGCCAGCTGACGATCTCCGACATGGCGAAGGCATTGGGGGCGAGGCTGATAGCAAGGCTGGTCAGCGCGCCCGCGAGGCTGGCGATCATCATCCCGGCGAGCGTGAATAGCGCAATCCCTCCACCGCGCCCGGCGATCAGGGCGAGCAGCGCCATCGCTCCGCCCGCTCCGACGAGGGCGAACACCGGAAGCAGCAATCCGCCCGCAAGGCCCAGCCACAAGCTCATGACCGCACCCAGCGCCGCGCCCGGAGCGATGCCGAACAGGCCTGGATCGGCGAGCGGATTGCGCAAGTATCCCTGCATCGCCGCGCCCGCCGCGCCCAGCCCTGCACCGATGGCGATGGCGAGAAGCGCGCGCGGCAGGCGCAGCTCCATCACGATCAGCGCGGCGTTGGGCGTGGTGGCGGGATCGATCCACACGCGCCCGGCGAGGAGCGAGAGCGGTAGCGCCAGCGCCAGCAATCCGGCGAGGAGGAGGACGGGACGGGTCATTTGCCCTCCCGGATTTCCGTCAGCCGATCGAGCGTGCGGATGATGCTCGGCCCGCCGCAATAGATAAGCGCGGGGTCGAATGTCTCGTAGCGCAGCCCCTCCACTTCGCGCAGCACCGGGTGGGCCAGCATGCGCTCCTCGCCGCTCGCGAGCACAAGCTGCGGCGGATCGGCGAGCACACGTTCGAGCGGGAGATAGGCCCCCTGCCCAAGCCCGCGCGCGGCGGAATGGAGGGTGAAGCCGCTATGCTCCAGCAGCTGCGCGATCAGGCTGTCCGGCCCCGGCACGATGCCGCCTTGCTGCCACATCAGCGTGGGGACTGACGCGCCTTCGGAGGCAGCGTTGTCCCATGCCGTTTCGATCTCCCCAACCAGCTCATCGCCCGCCGCACCTTCGCCAGCCAGTGCAGCCACCGCTCGCACTTGTCCCAAACTCTCCTCGACCGAGGAAGCGATACCGACAGTCTCCACCCGCACCCCCATCGCCTCGAAGGCGGAGCGCGTCGCCGGGGCAAGGAAGCTGCCCGCCACCACCACATCCGGGTCGAGCGCGAGCACTTCCTCCACCGTGCCGCCGGTGGCGCGGTATTGCCGCGCCTGATCGAGCGGCATCGAGGTGGCCGCCGGATCTTGGCTGTAATGCGAGATCGCCAGCAATTGCCCGGGCGCGGCGATGTCTACGAGGATCGCATCGGTGCAGGGGTTGAGGCTGACAATTGTCGGGTGGTCGGTTGTTGATGCGCCCTCAGGCACTTCCCCGCACCCTATCAGGGTCATTCCCGCGCAGGCGGGAATCCAGAGCCACCAGCGCGCCTTCCTCCTCGATTCCCGCCTGCGCGGGAATGACAAAGTGTGCGGACGCATCACAATCTCGCCCTCGCCCCGATGAAGGCCGCGCGGCCCTGCGTCGCATAGCCGGCGGCGGTCTGGTATTGCTCGTCCCAGGCGTTCTCGACCCGGCCATGGAGCGTGAAACGATCGGACACCTGCCACTCCGCGCGCAGGTCCAGCACCGCATGGCCGGGCAGGTGCACCGTGTTCGCCGTATCGTCGAACGTCGCTGAAACGACGCGCAAATCGGCGCCGAGGCCGATATGGCCCTCCGGCCCGCTCCAGTCGAAAGAGAGCGTCCCGGCGTGGCGCGGACGGCGCGCAAGGCGCAGGCCGGTATCGCGGTTTTTGCTTTCGATATAGGCATAAGCGAGCCCGGCCTCGAAACCTGCGCCGAGAGCCGTGCCTCCCTCCACCTCAACGCCCTGCGAGCGGGCGCGGCCGATATTGTCATAGGTTCCGAAGGGCCGATCCGCGCAAATCGGATTGCTCGAACCAAAGCAGGAGGTGAAGTCGATCAGGTCGCTGCTGTCGCGTCGGAATATGGTGATCCCGGCACGCCGCCCGCTACTTCGCCCCTCGAACAGGTCGAGACCGACCTCGTAACTGCGGCTGCGCTCCGGCTGCAGCGCTGCATTGCCGTAATCCGAATGCAGCTGGAACAGGCTCGGCGCCTTGAAACCTTCGCCATAGGCAGCGCGCAGTCGCATGCCTTCGTCGAGTTCGACATAACCATTGGCGGCGAAGGTCCACGCACTGCCGAAGTCGCGATGGCGGTCGAACCTGAGACCCCCTGTCAGCTGCGCATTGCGATACTTCCCCAGCGTCCATGCCAGCATCGCATGCCCGCTGCCGCTATCGGTCTCCGCACGCGAAGACCCATCGGTGAAGCGCGACCAGTCCCAGTCGCCGCCGGCAACGAGGTCCAAATCGTCCGAAAGACCCAACCGGCTGCGCATCTCGGCGCGGGTCGAACGGCCATCGGTCACGTAATAGGGAAGCTCGGACAGCGCCTCGTCCACCAGTTCGCGGCGCGTTTCGCCATGACCGAGCGAGAGCGTCACCAGCCGATCGTAGCCGTTGGAAAGCTCCAGCCCCGCGCGTCCGGAGAGCTGGCGCATGTCCTGCCGCTCAGCCGTATCGGCGAGAGTGAAGGCGGGCGCCGGGAAACCGTCGATTTCGGTCTCACCCTCCGCGTAGCGCGCGCTGGCGAAGAGCGAGACCGGCCCGCCCAGCCGCGCCTCGCCACGGGCGGACAGCGCCAGCTGTTCGAAGCCGTCATCCTCGGTTCCACTTTCGGCGGCGGAGAAACCGTCGCGTGTGACATAGCTTGCGCCGATCCCGGCGGAGAGGCCCCTCGTGTCCACCTGCCCCAGCGCGACATTCCCGGCGAATTGCCCGTCGCCGCCATATTCGCCGCTCGCCTCCAGTCCGTCAGGAACCAAGGTAGTCATATGCACGACACCGCCCAGCGCGTCCGATCCCCAGACCAGCGAGCCCGAGCCGCGCAGCAGTTCCACCCGCTCGATGCTCCCCGTGGTGACGCTGCCGAAATCGAAACCACCCGCAGGTCCGGCAACATCGTTCATCCGCACACCATCGACCAGCACCAGCACGCGTTCCGACGCGGCGCCGCGCACGGAAAGGCCGGTGAAGCTGCCGAGCCCGCCATTGCGGGTGAGCGAGACGCTGGCCATCCGCTGCAAGGCGCGGGCGATGTCCGGTCCCTGCGCCTGTTCGAGATCATGCCGGTCCAGCACGGAGATGGATTGTCCTGCCCGGTCCCTGCGTTCCCACATGCCATTGGCGAGCACGGTGATGCGATCGGAATCGAGCCACCCGGTGCCGCCAGAGGAAGCGCAATTGCCGGCCGCGTCCTTCTCCTCGCACAATACGAGGATCGTTCCTTGGACCGGTCGTTGAACCTGCGCATGGGCAGGCAGCGCCGACAACGCGCTGGACACCAGCAAAACCTTGAGAAAACGCACAATCCCTCCAACACCAGAACGCCTGAATGCCGTTCACGGCTGGAGGGGCGCGGCCGCCCGCAATCGGGCAGCGCGTCCGCTTCCGCTGGCTATCGGTACACCCCGCCCGATTGCCGAACGACCGCCTCGCAACAGGTCTCCTGGCTCGCCGGATCGCCGCGCTTCCCCGCCTTCCCGGCCCGTGGGCCAGTGGCATGATGGGGCAGCGCTCCCCGGTCACAGTTGCGGGGGCAGCGCGGGGTTTTCCTCTACCTGAGAGGATCACCCGCTTCCCTCGACCACCACCCCTTTTGCGAGCGGTGCGGCCCGGCCTCCCGGGCATTGCGTGACGATGGGGTCGGGATAGGCCGAGGCGCGCGGTTACACAAGCCGCACCGTCCGTCCCGTTCCGATACGGCCTTGATCTGGAGGCGGAAAGACGCCTGCGGACAGGCTACGCGCGGGCAGCGCGCCAAGGCGGCGCCGAGGAAAGCCGAGAATGACCACAAGCCATACCAAGACAGGCCTAAAGCCCTTGTGGAAGCGCCTGGGTGTGCTCGCCGTGGCGATTGCCGTTCCCGCCATGGCCGCCTCGCCGATCGAGCGGCCCAAGCCGCAGGTGATCCGCTTCGTCCTGCCCGAGACCATTCCCTACCAGCCGCCCGAACTGCAATTCGTGGCGAGCACCGCGCCCGCAGCCGCGCCCGATGTAAAGTTCAGCGCCGCCCGGCCCTTCGTGATGGCGGGCAGTTCCGACACCCGCGCACGCGCGCAGCAATGCCTAGCCCAAGCCGTCTATTACGAGGCGGCGAGCGAGGGCGTGGACGGCCAGCGCGCGGTAGCGCAGGTAGTGATGAACCGGCTGCATCATCCGGCATGGCCCGCCAGCGTGTGCGGCGTGGTCTACCAGGGATCGGAACGGCTGACCGGGTGCCAGTTCACCTTTACCTGCGACGGATCGCTGTCGCGACCGGCTCGCGGAGAAGGCTGGGCGCGCGCCAACCGCGTCGCCCGTGCCGCGCTGGCGGGCTATGTGCATAAGAGCGTCGGGCTGGCGACGCATTACCACACGCTGGCGGTCAACCCGTCCTGGGCCTCTTCGCTCGACACTGTAGGTACGATCGGCGCGCATCGCTTCTATCGCGGGCGCGGTGCAGGCTTTGCCGCCAATGCCTTTGTCGCGCGGCATGACGGGCTGGAGCCAACTCCCTTCGCCCAGAGCGCTGTGAGACTGGCAGCGAACCCCTCCCGGCGCGACGACCGCCCCACCCTGGCAGTGCAACCGGTGGCAATGGAGGCCGAGGTCATGACCCCGGCCGCTCAAGCGCCCATCCCTGCCGGCGCGCCCGCGCCATCGCTGCCCGCATCGGGTGCCGTGCTGGAACGCTATCGCGACAGCGGAAGCTGGCTGAAGGAGCCCGGCTCAACCTAACAAGGCCTTGCAAAAGCAGCGCTTTGCCAGCCCTACGTATTGTTCCGGGACAGGCCGGCAAGGTTTGCGCAACCATATTGCCGAACAAAGGTTTAGCACCGCTGCAGTTAAAAGGATCGTTCGCCGGGCATGCGTCCCCGTGCCGCAACACCTTACTACCCTGCAGGAGCCCCCTTCCAATGTCCATTCGCTTTGCCGCCCCGCGTCACTCCATCCGCAACCGGATGGACGATGCAGAGGCCCGCGCCGCTTGCCAGCGCCCCGCGAATGACAATGGCGGCGGGCACTCCAGCGATACCGCGCTCACCGCCGCGTTGCGCCACTTTGCCGACCATGGGCTCGCCGCCGCACGCCATGCCCGGCTGAAGGCCAAGGCCGCGCGTCATGCCGGCGATGAACAGGGCTATCGCTGGTGGCTGGAAATCTGCCGCACGCTCGACCGGCGCATGGCGCAGGAACTGGACTCGCAAGCCAACGCAGGCTGAGGAGCCGCCGCGCTTCGGCTTCCCGGCAGGCTATGGGTATTTACGGTAAGCCATGCGTTAACGTCGCAGTGATTTATCTGGCGTAGCGGTGTTTCTCCAAAAGGAGTCGCACCCATTCGCAAGCTCGAAGACATGATTGCCGCAAGGCTCGGTTTCGAAGCACCGGATCCCGCAGTCAGACTTGAGCTGACGAGCGCGTTGCATGCGCGGCCGACGGGTCTGTTGACCGGCGCTGCTTGCGGCGTGATCGTAGGCTCGGTTGCGGCCAATTCCACCAGTCAACCACTCCTGTTCTGGATCGCGATGACGCTGATCGTGCTCGCTTGCACACGGGCCCTGACAGCCATCGGCGCCAAGAGCTGGCACAATGCAGCAGGCGACTTCCTGCGCCGCACCTACTGGATTGGCGCACTGCTCTATGCCGCTGCCGCCGGGGCTGCCGGGGGCACCTCTCTCATGCTGGCGGAAGACCCGCATGTCAGCATCCTGCTGGTCGGCTTCGCGCTGATCTTCGGCGCGGGCATCGCGGTGGGCAATGCCGGACGGCCGGCAATCGCCTTCAGCCAGATGGCGCTCACCTTCCTTCCGATCGTGGCCGGTTGCCTTGTCGTCGGTACCGCGCCGCTGCTGGCGCTGGCGGTGATCCTGCCCGCGCTGAAGGTGGGGCTGGTAGTGCTGACCCTGGGCATTTTCACGACCTTGTCGAAGGAGGTGGAGGCTGCACGCCAGAGCCGCCAGCTGGCGCATGAGATGCGCGAGCAGGCGCGCACCGACGGCATAACGAAGCTGGCCAATCGCACCGGCTTCGAAGTGGCCGGCAAGGCGCTGCTCGAGCGGGCCGACCCGGAGGCACAGGTGGCGCTCATCTGGCTCGATTTGCATCGCTTCAAGGAAGTGAACGACATGCTGGGCCACACGATGGGCGACCAGGTGTTGTGCGAGACGGCAAAGCGGCTGCGGCGCCGGGCGCCCGAAGGCGCGTTGATCGCGCGTTTCGGCAGCGATGAATTCCTGATCCTTGCCAGCCTGGCCTCGCGCCGCGCGGTGGATGCGCTGGTCAGCGAAATCAATTCCGACCTTGCCTCCCCGATGCGCATTGGCGGGCACCGGATCGAAAGCGGTGCCTCGATCGGCGTGGGCCTGGCCGGTCCTTCGGCAAGGACGCTCGACCCGCTGATGCACCAGGCGGGCCTTGCGCTCTATCACGCCAAGATCGCGGGCCGGCACCAAATCTGCTTCTTCAACTCAGCCATGACGCGCAACCTGGTGCGCAAGAAGGAGATCGAGGCGGAGCTGCGAGCAGCGATCCAGAAGGACGAGCTGTCGATCTACTTCCAGCCTATAGTCGACCTTGCCACGGGCCGCATCCGCGCCTTCGAGGCGCTGGTGCGCTGGTTCCACCCGGAAAGGGGAGAGCTGGTGCCCGAAGAATTCATTCCCGTGGCGGAGGATACCGGCCTCATCATCACGCTGGGCAACTGGATCACCCGGCAGGCGGCGCTGACCGCCGCGCAATGGCCCAAGCATATCAAGCTGGCCGTCAATCTCTCCCCGGTGCAGATCCGCGCGCCGGGCGCGGCGCTGGGCATCCTGAAAGCGCTGGAAGATGCCGGCATCCATCCATCGCGCCTCGAACTGGAAGTGACCGAGAACCTGTTCGTGGAGGACAATGCGGAAACCGCGCTGTTCATGGAAGAACTCGCCGCGCAGGGCGTGCGCTTCGCGCTCGACGATTTCGGCACCGGCTATTCCTCGCTCCACTACATCAACAAATATCCCTTCCGCACGATCAAGGTGGACCGCAGCTTCGTCTCCGGCCCCAAGACCGGACGCAAGAGCGATGCGATCATCCGCGCCGTGGCCGAAATGGGCAATACGCTGGGAATGGAGATCGTGGCCGAGGGTCTCGAGACCGCCGAGCAGGTGCAGGTGGTGCGTGCTGCAGGCTGCACGCTGGGCCAGGGCTATCACTTCAGCCGCGCCGTGCCCGAACACCTCGCCCGCTTGCTGCTGGCCGAGGAAGAGCTTCTCGACACCGGCACGCGCCTCGCCGGCTGATACGGGCGACGCCCAATCATTGCTGCATATCAAGGCACCCTGCCTTGCGCGGGTAGGCCAATGTTAGCGCAACAATCACCTTTGCTGCACTGCAAAAATGCTATTGCGAACTGTTAGCAAAGATAAGCGTCCCTACGCAGCCATTCGCGGTTGCAATGGCAAGATGCGAGGCGTAGGGCCGAAGGCAGGACATGGGTCGAATCCCCCTTCGGCGGCGCGCGGGGATCTCCCTTTACCATCGGTTTTTGCGCCCGCGCAGCATGAAGGACCTGGCACTTCACCATGGCACGCAAGAAAATCGCGCTGATCGGCGCCGGCATGATCGGCGGCACGCTCGCCCACCTCGCAGCGAAGAAGGAAATGGGCGACATCGTCCTGTTCGACATTGCCGAGGGCATGCCGCAGGGCAAGGCGCTGGACCTGTCGCAGTGCGGCCCGATCGAGGGTTTCGATGCATCGATCAAGGGCACCAATGATTATGCCGATATCGCCGGTGCCGACGTGGTGATCGTCACCGCCGGCGTGCCACGCAAGCCGGGCATGAGCCGTGACGACCTGCTGGGCATCAACCTCTCGGTGATGAAGGCGGTCGGCGAAGGCATCAAGAACCATGCGCCGGACGCTTTCGTGATCTGCATCACCAACCCGCTCGACGCCATGGTCTGGGCGCTGCGCGAATTCTCCGGCCTGCCGCACAACAAGGTGGTCGGCATGGCAGGTGTGCTCGACAGCGCGCGCTTCGCCACCTTCCTCGCCTGGGAATTCGAATGCTCGGTGAAGGACGTGAACGCCTTCGTGCTCGGCGGCCACGGCGATACCATGGTGCCCGTCCTCTCCTACTCCACCATCTCCGGCATCCCGGTGGGTGACCTTGCCAAGATCAAGGGCGTGGACGCATCCCGCCTCGACGAGATCGTGCAGCGCACGCGCAGCGGCGGCGGCGAGATCGTCGGCCTGCTGAAGACCGGCTCCGCCTATTACGCGCCCGCCACCAGCGCCATCGCGATGGCCGAAGCCTATCTCGGCGACCAGAAGCGCATCCTGCCCTGCGCTGCCCATGTCGATGGCAAGTATGGCGTGGACGGCCTCTATGTCGGCGTCCCCGCCGTGATCGGCGCGGACGGCATCGAGGACGTGGTCGAAATCGAACTGTCCGACGAAGAAGCCGCCAACCTCAAGGTTTCGGTCGATGCGGTCGAGGAACTGCTCGAAGCCTGCAAGGGGCTGGATAGCTCGCTGGCGTAAGTGAAGATTCTCGGCCTCCTTTTCGGATTCCTGTTGGTGCTTCTCGGCGCCTTCTGGATCTTTGAAGGGTGGTCCGGTGCGCAGTCGGAAGATGGCATCGATCACATGGGCAAGGTCCTGCTCGGACCGCCAGCCCTGATCGTCGGCCTGCTCCTGCTCTGGCTCGGCTATCCGTCGGGCAGCCGATCCGGGAAGGACAAGGAAGACAGATGAGTTTCTTCATCAACGAAGACGCGAAGGTCGGCGTGCAGGGTAAACGCCATGGAAGTGCGCCGGCATAGGCATGGCCTTCCTTCTCTCCCTCATCGCCGCAGTCGGCGCTTCTGCGAATGCCACACCGCCCAACAGGGCTGCTGAGGTATTCCAGCAGGTGTGCGTCGATGGCGGCGGCGAATTTGCCGAAGGCGAAATTCGTCCCGTGAGCGCGGGTGACGTGCCCATGCGTGCCCGCTTCGTTGCCATGATGGCCCTGTGGGGAGAGGAATGGTCGTATAACGGGCACCGCTATGTCGAAGCTGACGAGATGCCCGCCAACGTTTTCGAGATTACCAGCGACGAGCGTTTGTTTCTCGCCGTTCCCGACGAAACTCCCACCAACCCCGTCCAGTCGACCTGCACCGTGCTGGTGAAGGGCGACAGTTATCGGGAACTGGCGACATATGCCGCCGCTTTGACTTCAAGTGAATTGCCCGACCTGAGGCGTATGAACGCCAGGGTGGCATTTGCTTTCGGCTCCTATGGAGTCGCCGTCGCCACTTTCGATGGGCCTGGTGAGCAATGGACGCTCATCGCCTCCAGCCCGCTGCAACAAAGCTGAACAGGAAATATTCCATGTCCATCCTCGTAAACAAGAACACCAAGGTCATCACGCAGGGGATGACCGGCAACACCGGCACGTTCCACACGCAGCAGGCGCTCGATTACGGCACGCAGATGGTTGCGGGTGTGACGCCGGGCAAAGGCGGCACCGATCATCTCGGCCTGCCGCAGTTCGACACGGTGAAGGAAGCCAAGGCCGCAACCGGCGCGACCGCTTCGTGCATCTATGTCCCGCCGCCCTTCGCGGCCGACGCGATCCTGGAAGCCATCGATGCCGAGATCGAGCTGATCGTCTGCATTACCGAGGGCGTTCCGGTGCTCGACATGGTCAAGGTGAAGCGCGCGCTGGACGGGTCCAAGTCGCGCCTGATCGGCCCGAACTGCCCCGGCGTGCTGACGCCGGACGAGTGCAAGATCGGCATCATGCCGGGCAAGATCTTCTCCAAGGGCAGCGTCGGCGTCGTCAGCCGCTCGGGCACGCTGACCTATGAAGCGGTGCACCAGACCACCGCCGTGGGCCTGGGCCAGACCACCGCCGTCGGCATTGGCGGTGACCCCGTCAACGGCACCAATTTCATCGACGTGCTCGACCTGTTCCTGTCGGATGACGAGACCAAGTCGATCATCATGATCGGCGAGATCGGCGGCAGCGCGGAAGAAGAGGCCGCCGAATTCATCAAGCAGGAAGCCGCCAAGGGCCGTTCCAAGCCGATGGTCGGCTTCATCGCCGGCCGCACGGCGCCTCCGGGCCGCCGCATGGGCCACGCGGGTGCGATCGTCTCCGGCGGACAGGGCGGCGCGGAAGACAAGATCGCCGCGATGGAAGCCGCCGGCATCCGCGTTTCGCCGAGCCCTTCGGAACTCGGCACCACGTTGAACGCTCTTCTCAAAGAACTGGCGTAACGCCTCCTCCTTCCCCTCACATGCGAGGACCCGGCCATGGGTAACGAAGCGCAGAATTTCCTCCCCGAGCTTGCCGACCAGGACGGGCCGCAGCCCGGCCCCAGCTGGGCCAATGCCAAGTGGCCGCTATCCGACGATGGCGGCGACATGGCCGATGCCATGGACCCGACGACCATGACCCTCGCGGTCAAGGAAGCGGCGGCCAAGGCGGGCAAGGTGATGGATTCGGCCACCATCGAGCAGGCGGCCGATGCCTCGATCCGCGCGATGATGCTGATCCGGCTCTATCGCGTGCGCGGCCACCTTGCGGCCAATCTCGACCCGCTGGGCCTGTCGCATCTCGACATGCCGGAGGAGCTGACCCTCAAGTGGCACGGCTTCGACGGGCAGGAGGACAAGGAGGTCTATGTCGGCGGCGCATTCGGCTTCGAATGGGTCACGGTGGGTGAGCTCTACCAGGCGCTGCGCAGCACCTATTGCGGCGATGTGGGCCTGGAATACATGCACATTTCCGACACGGCGGAGCGGCGCTTCCTGCAGGACCGGTTCGAAGGGCCGGACACGGTCATCCAGTTCACGCCCGAGGGCAAGCGCGCCATGCTGGGCGCGGTGATCCGCGGCGAGGAATATGAGAAGTTCCTTGGGCGCAAATATGTCGGCACCAAGCGCTTCGGCCTCGACGGCGGCGAGTCCATGATCCCGGCGCTGGAAGCGGTGATCAAATATGGCGGCGCCACCGGCGTGCGCGAGATCGTTTACGGCATGGCTCACCGCGGCCGCCTGAACGTGCTCGCGAATGTGATGGCCAAGCCCTACAAGGTCATCTTCCACGAATTCTCCGGCGGCAGCGCCAACCCCGACGATGTCGGCGGTTCGGGCGACGTGAAGTACCACCTCGGCACCAGCACCGACCGCGAATTCGACGGGATCAAGGTGCACATGTCGCTGGTGCCCAACCCCAGCCATCTCGAGGCGGTGAACCCGGTGGTGCTGGGCAAGGTCCGTGCGCAGCAGGCAATCCGCGACGACCTCAGCAAGCATGAGCAGGTCCTGCCCGTACTGATCCACGGCGATGCCGCCTTTGCCGGTCAGGGCGTGGTTTGGGAATGCTTCGGCCTGTCGGGCGTGCGCGGCTATTCCACCGGCGGCTGTATCCATTTCGTGATCAATAACCAGATCGGTTTCACGACAAGCCCGAAATTCGCCAGATCGTCCCCCTACCCTTCGGACGTCGCCAAGGGTGTGCAGGCGCCCATCCTGCATGTGAATGGCGACAATCCGGAAGCAGTGACCTTCGCCTGCAAGCTGGCGGTCGAATACCGCCAGAAGTTCAAGCGCGACATCGTGATCGACATGTGGTGCTACCGCCGCTTCGGCCACAATGAGGGTGACGAACCGATGTTCACCCAGCCGCTGATGTATGCCGAGATCAAGAAGCATCCGCGTGTCAGCGAAGCCTATTCGGAGCGCCTGAAGAAGGAAGGCGTGATCGAGGAAGGCACCGCCCCTGCCCTGCGCGACGAATTCATCGCCCTGCTGGAAGAGGAATTCGAAGCCGGCAAGAGCTACAAGCCGAACGAGGCGGACTGGTTCGCCGGCCGCTGGTCCGGCCTGCACAAGCCCGCCGATCCGGAAACCGCGCGCCGCAACGTGCATACCGCGATCGAGAAGAAGCTGTTCGAAAGCCTCGGCCGCACGCTCACCAGCGTCCCCGATGATCTCACGATCCACAAGACGCTGCAGCGCGTGCTCGATGCCAAGAAGGCGATGTTCGAGACCGGCGAAGGCTTCGACTGGGCCACCGCCGAAGCGCTCGCTTTCGGCAGCCTCGTCACCGAAGGTTTCGGAGTGCGCCTGTCCGGCCAGGATTCGGGCCGCGGCACGTTCAGCCAGCGCCACGCGATCTGGGTCGACCAGAAGACCGAAGAGAAATACATCCCGCTCGCCACGCTGCCGCATGGCAAGTTCGAGGTGTATGACTCCACGCTCTCCGAATTCGGCGTGCTTGGCTTCGAATACGGCTTCGCCCTTGCCGATCCCAAGACGCTGGTGATGTGGGAAGCGCAGTTCGGCGATTTCGCCAATGGGGCGCAGATCATGATCGACCAGTTCATCGCCAGCGGCGAGGCGAAGTGGCTGCGCGCCAACGGACTTGTCATGCTGCTGCCGCACGGTTTCGAAGGCCAGGGGCCGGAGCATTCCTCCGCCCGCCTCGAACGCTTCCTGCAGCTGTGCGCCAACGACAATATCCAGGTCTGCAACATCACCAGCCCGGCGAACTACTTCCACGTGCTGCGCCGGCAGATGATGCGCTCCTTCCGCAAGCCGCTGGTCATCATGACGCCCAAGAGCCTGCTGCGTCATCCGCTGGCGAAGAGCGATGCGCAGTTCTTCATGGGCGACAGCCACTTCATGCGTATCCTTTCCGACAAGACGGAGATCGCCGATACCAAGGTGAAGCGCCTCGTCCTGTGCAGCGGCAAGGTCGCCTACGACCTGATGGAAAAGCGCGACGAGGAAGGCGTGGACGATGTCTCCGTCGTGCGCCTCGAACAGCTCTATCCCTTCCCCGGCGAACCCCTGGCCGTACGCCTGAAGCGCATGACCAACCTCGAGGAGGTGGTGTGGTGCCAGGAGGAGCCGAAGAATAACGGCGCCTGGTTCTTCGTCGAAAGCCGGATCGAGGAAGCGCTGATCGCCGCCGGGCACAAGGGCATGCGCCCCAGCTATGCCGGGCGCGAACCCGCGGCCTCCCCCGCCACCGGTTTCGCCAAGCGCCACCAGGCCCAGCAGGAGGCGCTGGTCTCCATCGCCCTGGGCCTTTCCGAACGCGGCAAGAGCGCCGCCAAAGCCAAATCCACCCGCAAATAGAGGGCCTGAGGACACATACACATGGCCAATGAAGTCAAAGTCCCGACGCTGGGCGAATCCGTTACCGAAGCCACTGTTGGCGAATGGCTGAAGCAGCCGGGCGAAGCCGTGGCGCTGGACGAGCCGATCGCCAGCCTGGAAACCGACAAGGTCGCGGTGGAAGTGCCCGCGCCCGTGGCCGGGATCCTGTCCGAACATGTCGTCGCCGTGGGTGACACGGTGGAAGTCGGCGCGGTGATCGCGCGGATCGAGGAAGGCGATGGTGCGGGGGCCAAGCCCGCTGCCGCTGCCTCCGCCGCGCCCTCCCCGGCACCCGCGCCCGCTCCCACGCCTGCTCCGGCCGCCAAGGAAGCGACGCATGACGACGCGCTGACCATGTCGCCCGCCGTGCGCCGAGCGGTGCTGGAACACGGCGTCGATCCGACCACGATCAAGGGCACCGGCAAGGACGGACGCCTGACCAAGGAAGACGTGCTGGCCGCCGCGAAAGCGAAGAAGGAAGGTGGCGCTGCGCCTGCCGCCGCTCCCGCCGCCGCTGCTCCGGCTGCTGCCGCCAAGGGCGAGCGCCGCGAGGAACGCGTGAAGATGACGCGCCTCAGGCAGACCATCGCCAAGCGCCTGAAGGGCGCGCAGGAAGAGGCGGCGCTGCTCACCACCTTCAACGATTGCGACATGAGTGCCGTGATCGAGGCGCGCGAGCAGTACAAGGAGCTGTTCGCCAAGAAGCACGGCATCAAGCTCGGCTTCATGAGCTTCTTCGCCAAGGCCGCATGCCTCGCACTGAAGGACGTGCCCGCCGTCAACGCCAAGATCGAAGGCGACGAGATCGTCTATCACGATTACGTCGATATCTCGGTCGCCGTCAGCGCGCCCAACGGCCTTGTCGTGCCGGTGGTCCGCAATGTCGACCAGATGAGCTTCGCGGAAGTCGAGCTTGCGATTGCAGGCTATGGCAAGAAGGCGAAGGAAGGCACGCTGACCATGGCCGACATGACCGGTGGCACCTTCACCATCTCCAATGGCGGCGTGTTCGGATCGCTGATGTCGACCCCGATCATCAACCCGCCGCAGAGCGCCGTTCTCGGCCTCCACCGCATCGATGAGCGCCCCGTCGTGGTGAACGGCGAGATCGTCATCCGTCCGATGATGTACCTCGCTTTGTCATACGACCACCGCATCATCGACGGCCGCGAGGCGGTAACCGCGCTGAAGATCATCAAGGAAGCGATCGAAGATCCGATGCGGATGCTGATCGATTTGTAAGCTTGCTGTCGCAAGCTCAATCCACTCGGAAGAGATCAGGCAAGTCTGAAGACTGGTGATACGGGAAAGGACTGACAAGATGGTGCAACGAATGGCGTCGGCTCTCATCCTCCTAGCCTGCCTCGCAGCGTGCCAGCCTCAAGAAAAACAGGCTGCTGCAACAGAGGCCGAGGCCGCGATGGAAGAGATTGCCAATTCTCCTGCCAATCCTGCGCTAGGCCGCTGGGTAGGGGAAACGGGCGAATGTTCCGATGTCCGGGATATCGAGTTCACTTCCACCGAAGTCATCCTTTTCGCCGGAATCCCGGATACACAAGTGATGCCTGTCACCTACAGTCATCGCGACAAGAACAGAATCCTCCTCACCACCTTCGATGGCGAACGAGCGGTCCTCACACGGGTCGATGTCGATCATCTGGCGGTGACTGCGCCCGATGGTAAGAGGGAATGCCTACTCGTCCGCCGCTGAGGCGGGTGGCCAAGCTCCAGCAATCGCTGGAGCTCGATGGAGCAAATAATGGCTGAACATGATTTCGACGTCCTCATCATCGGTGCCGGTCCCGGCGGTTATGTCGCGGCGATCCGCGCGGCGCAGCTGGGGCTGAAGACGGCCTGCGTGGAAAGCCGCGCGACCTTGGGCGGCACCTGCCTCAATGTCGGCTGCATCCCCTCCAAGGCCATGCTGCATGCATCCGAATATTTCGATGCGGCGGCCAATGGTTCGATGGCGAGCATGGGTATCGACGTGACCCCCAAGCTCAACCTCGATGCCATGCACGGCCAGCGCAAGGATGCGGTCAAGCAACTGACGGGCGGCATCGAATTCCTGTTCAAGAAGAGCAAGGTCACCTGGCTGAAGGGCCTCGCCAGCTTCAAGGACGCCAACACCGTCGAGGTGGATGGCAAGAGCTACACTGCGGGCGAGATCGTGATCGCCACCGGCTCCTCGGTCACTCAGCTCCCCGGCGTCGAGATCGATAACGACAAGGGCGTGGTGGTCGATTCCACCGGCGCGCTGGAACTGCCCAAGGTGCCGAAGACCATGGTCGTCATCGGCGGCGGCGTGATCGGCCTCGAACTCGGCAGCGTGTGGCGCCGCCTTGGGGCCGAGGTCACGGTGGTCGAATATCTCGACCAGCTGCTGCCCGGCATGGATGACGATATCCGCAAGGAAGCGGCCAAAATCTTCAAGAAGCAGGGCATGGAGCTGAAGCTCTCGACCAAGGTCACCGGCGTATCCGTGCGCGGCAAGACCGCGACGCTGACGGTAGAACCTGCCGCTGGTGGCGATGCCGAGACGCTGAAAGCCGATTGCGTGCTCGTCGCCATCGGCCGCAAGCCCAATACCGAAGGGCTGGGGCTGGAGAATATCGGCCTCGAAACGAACGAACGCGGCCAGATCGAAGTGGACGGCCAGTTCCGCACCAGCGTGGACGGCGTGCGCGCCATCGGCGATGTCGTCCCCGGCCCCATGCTCGCCCACAAGGCGGAGGATGAGGGTATCGCGGTCGCCGAATGGATCGCCGGCCAGATCGGCATCGTGAACCACGACCTCATCCCCGGCGTCGTCTACACTTGGCCCGAGATCGCCGGCGTCGGCCTCACCGAGGCCCAGGCGAAGGAGAAGGGCCCGATCAAGGTCGGCAAGTTCCCCATGCTCGCCAACAGCCGCGCCAAGACCAATCACGAGCCCGACGGCTTCGTGAAAGTCATCGCCGAGGCGGAAAGCGACAAGGTTCTGGGCGTCTGGTGCATCGCCTCCGTCGCCGGAACGATGATCGCACAGGCGACGCAGGCAATGGAATTCGGCGCCCTGTCCGAGGATATCGCCTATACCTGCCACGCCCACCCGACGCATTCCGAAGCGATCAAGGAAGCGGCGATGGCGGTGCAGGGCAAGCCGATCCACATGTGATGGCTAGGCTTCGTCATTGCGAGGGACCGACGGTCCCGCGGCAATCCAGGGCGATTACGATACTGCCCTGGATTGCTTCGTCGCTGCGCTCCTCGCAATGACGGGAGTTTGCGCATGACCCTCTCCCCCTTCCATCTCGCCTTCCCGGTGCATGACCTTGCCGCCGCGCGGGCGTTCTGGGGCGGGGTGATGGGTTGCCCGGAGGGACGCTCCTCAGACCAATGGGTCGATTTCGACTTCTACGGCCACCAGATCGTCACCCATCTCGTGCCCGGTTGTAACAAGCGGGACGAGGCGAACAATCCGGTCGATGGGCATGGTGTGCCCGTGCCGCATTTCGGCATCGTGCTGTCGATGGAGGAATGGCAGGGGCTGGCCGACCGCCTCACCGCCGCCGGGACCCAGTTCGTGATCGAGCCCTATGTCCGCTTCAAGGGCCAGCCGGGCGAGCAGGCGACGATGTTCTTCCGCGATCCCAGCGGCAATGCGATCGAGATGAAGGCCTTCGCCGACCGCTCCAAGCTCTTCGCCACGGACTAGGCGCGCGCGCCGCACAAGGGTAGGCCCCGACAATGGCTCGACTACGCATCATGCAACGCTTTGCCAAATGGCACATCTGGCTTGGCTGGCTGGTCGGCGTGCCCGTGCTGATGTGGACGCTCACCGGCCTCGTCATGACGCTGAAACCGATCGAGGAGGTGCGCGGCGAGCATTTGCGTGCCGAGGCGCCGGTGATCGAAACGACGGAACTGGTCTTCCCGACAGAGAAGATCGGCCCGGCCGCCAGCGTGGAACTGATCGCCCAAGTCGATGGCCCCGCATGGATCGTCACCGAACCCGATGGCGGCCGCTTCCGCTATTCCGCGCGCGACGGATCGCTGATCCCTCCGCTGATCGAGGACGAGGCGCGGCGGATCGCCGATGCCGCCTATGCGGGTGACGGCACGCTGGAGAGCGTCACCTATTTCCCCGAAGACATCTCCCCCACCGACCTGCGCGCGCCCTTCGCAGCGTGGCAGGCGCATTATTCGGACGGCACCAATCTCTATATGCGCGCGGCGACGGGCGAGGTGGTGGCAGTGCGGTCCAGCTGGTGGCGCGTCTTCGACCTGATGTGGGGGCTGCACATCATGGACCTGGAAACGCGCGAGGATACGTCGCATCCGATCCTGATCCTCTTCGCTGCATTGGGCGTCATCGGATCGCTGCTTGGCTGCATCCTGATGTTCCGCCGGCGCAAGGCACGGGTGAAGGTGAAAGCGTGAACCCGCCTGCCCTGCCCCCGCTGCTCGACCTCGCTGGAACCGCGGTGTTCGCGCTGACCGGCGCATCGCTCGCAGCAAGGCTGCAGCAAACCTTTGTTACCGCATGCTTCTTCGCGCTGGTGACAGGCGTGGGCGGAGGCACGATCCGTGACCTGCTGCTCGATGCCAATGTTTTCTGGCTGCGTGATCCTTGGATCGCCCCGGTGATCCTCGGCACTGCGCTGGTGGCATGGTTCACGCCCAATCGCTGGTGGCAGGGCCAACTGATCGAATGGGCCGATGCTGCGGGGCTCGCCGCCTTTTCCGTGCTCGGCACCGCCAAGGCGCTGACCTATGGCGTCGCACCCATCCCGGCGATGATATTGGGCGTGGTGACGGGTTGTGCAGGCGGCATCATCCGCGACGTTGTGGCGGGCGTGCCGTCTATCATGATGCGGCCCGACCTTTACGTCACCGCCGCCGCCCTATCCGCCATGCTCACGGCATTGCTGCTGGGGCTGGGCGTAACAGAGGCGCTGACATGGGCCATCGCCGCGCTGGCTGGCTTCGCCCTGCGCGGCGCGGCGATGATCTGGAATATCCAGCTGCCCGCCTATTCGCGCGGCAGCGATCCGGGCTGATCAGATGCCCAGGCTGTCCTCGTAACCCTCTTCTCCGGGAAGCGGGCCGCCGGGATAGGCCGGGCGCGGCGCACTATCGAGATCGGCATCGACCAGCGGCGCATCGCCTCGGGCATAGCGATCATCGCTGGAGGGATAGGAGGCTGGCTGCACGGACTGGCCATTAGTAGCAGCGCGGGCTCGGGCATAGCGCTCATCGCTCCACTGCTCGCCTTCCCGCAGCAGGGAGGCGTCATAGGAATTGCGGGACTGGCCGTGATCATTGGCGGCAAAACCATCACCAAGGTCCACCGAGCGAATGCGTCCGTCATTGTCGATCCGGCAGGTGAAATAGTCGCCATTGTCGAGCGAGCCGGACACGCTCCAGCCCGCACCGTCGCGAGAGGCGTTGTCGACGCTTTCCACCCGGTCACTGCCGCGCTCGACCTGGTCGACGCACATGTCCACGGCATTGTCGATCCCGCTGGAACTCCAGCTGCCGCTGCGGCGCGGCGGAGCCTCGCGGTAACGCACATCGTCCTCGCGCACGCGATAGCGATCACGGTCGCGTCGGTCATTGCTGGCAGAGCTGGCAATCGCGGCGATCGCGCCCAGCACCACCACGCCCGCAATCACGTCACCCGCATTCACGCCATGGCGGTGGCGGCGATAGCGGCGGTACCCCTCGGCATTCTCGCCATCGGCGTCATAGGCGCCGGCAGGAGCGGCGGAGATCGTCGGCAGCTCGGCCGCCGAAGCGGGCAGCGCGGTCATGGAAGTCGTCGCCAGCATGGCGGCGGCGATGGCCAGCGGATTGCGGGAAAGGGCCATGGTCGGGTCCTTGCATCAGACCCCCGATATTGGGGGTGGTATGAATATTGGCCACAAGAGATAGGCGGCCCCGGCTTGCATTAGCCTGAACCGCCTATCCGGGGGATCATGTCAGGGTTTGGGGATCACAACCCGCGGATACCGCTGAAGTCGATATCCACCACCCGGCCGCGTTCGACGTCGCAGGTGAAGCGACCTTCGTCCCAGCCATTGTTGCGGCGGTTGCGGCTGTAGTCGTTCCAGCCACCGCGGTGATAGCGATCGCGCACGGCAATCCGGCCCTTCACCTCGAAACCACGGCGTTCACGGTCGACATCGCGGATCTCGTAAACCTCGGCGCGCGAGCCGGTCCAGCGTTCGGCCTGCCGCTCGGCGGCACGGACGCACTGTTCCACCGCACGCTCGACATTGTCGCGATTATTGTAGCGGCGGTCGCGATGATCATAGCGGTCGCCATGGCGATAATCGCGGTCACGATAGTTCCGGTCGCGATAGCGCCGGTCATCACGGTCATTGTCCACGGCCGAGGCAATGGCGGCGATACCGCCGATGATCAGCGCACCGGCGATCACGTCACCGGCATCGATACCGCGATCGCGATGACGATCACCGGCGACTGCAGGAGTTGCCGAGGCCACCGCCATCGCACCGGCGGCGACGGTCCCGACAAGGGCTTTGGTATGGGACTTCATGGGGCATCTCCTTTTTCGTCCGCGATGGCTGGATGGCCACCGATGAGAAAAGGGATAGGCGATTCGCCGTGAGGTCCCGCTGAACCCGCGCGTTAGGCGATGTTCAGAAAAGTGTTGGCTTTCCTGAACATTCTATTCTGGCGCTACCAGCCCCGTCCAATAGGCCAGGAAGCCCATGATATCAGCCGCTTCGGCAATCGCCTTGTCGGTCGGCTTGCCCGAGCCGTGGCCCGCGCGCGTCTCGATGCGGATCAGCTGCGGACGCTCGCCCAGCCCCGCTTCCTGAACGGCAGCGATATATTTGAAGCTGTGTCCGGGCACCACGCGGTCATCCGTGTCTGCCGTCGTCACCAGCAGCGCGGGATAATCAACACCGCGCTGGATGTTGTGCAGCGGGGAATAGGCGCGCAGCACGCGGAAATCGTCCTCCCGGTCGGGATAACCGTAATCGTCCACCCAATAGCGGCCCGCAGTCCAGCGATCGAAACGCAGCATATCCATCACGCCCACGGCGGCATTGCCGGCGGCGAAAAGGTCCGGACGCTGGTTGCTGACCGCGCCCACCAGCAGCCCGCCATTGGAGCCGCCCTGGATCGCCAGCCCATCTGCCGGGGTGATCCCCTCGGCAATCAGGAATTCACCCGCTGCGATGAAATCGTCGAACACGTTCTGCTTGTTGTCGAGGCGCCCGGCATCGTGCCACGCCTTGCCATATTCACCGCCGCCACGGATGTTCGCGACCACGAAGGCCCCGCCCGCCTGTGCCCAGGCCAGCCTGCTCGCCGAGAAGCCGGGGGTGAGCGAGATGTCGAAACCGCCATAGCCATAGAGCACGGTCGGCACCGCCTCCCCGCTCGCCGCCACATCGGCGCGGCGCAGGATGAACATGGGAACGCGCGTGCCGTCCTTGCTATCATAGAAGCGCTGCTCGACGGTGAAATCGTCCGGGTCGAAGGCGAGTTCAGGCTCGGCGAAAGTGCTGCGCTCACCCGTCGCCATGTCGAGGCGATAGATCGTCGGCGGGCAGTTGAAGCTGGTAAAGCTGTAGAAGGTCTCCGGATTGCCCGGACGGCCGGAGAAGCCGCCCACGCTGCCGATCCCGGCCAGTTCCACTTCGCCTGCCGCTTCGCCATCCAGCGTGTGGATGCGCGCGACCGAGCTTGCGTCCTGCAGATAGGACAGCACCAGCCTGTCACCGACGATGGAGGCGCCATCGATCGGCTGCTCCGTTTCGGGCACTACCACTTCCCATTCCGGGCTCGCCGCGTCGAGATCGATCGCCAGCACGCGGTAGAGCGGTGCGTCCTTGTTGGTGACGAACCAGATCTTGCCACCCACGCTGTTCACCGCGCTCCAGGCATTGTCGAAGCCGGTCACCAGCGGGCGCGCCTGCCAGCCCCGCGTATCGCGTGCCGCGAGGTCGATCGCGCGCACCTCGTAGCGGGCATCGGTGCCCTTGGCGCTGGTGATGATCGCCCAGCGCCCGTCGCTGGTGACGCTGGCGCTATGCCCTACTTCGCGGTCCTCGGGCGTGGCGAAGACCAGCTCATCCTCCGACTGCGGCGTGCCGAGGCGATGGAAATAGACCGCCTGGTCGTAATTCAGCGCCTGAAAGTCTTCGCCTTCCTCCGGTTCGGGGAAGCGCGAATAGAGGAAGCCCTCCTCACCCACCCAGGCAAGGTCGGTGAACTTGGCCCAGCGGATCTCGTCTTCCAGCGGCTCGCCGGTATCGACATCGAGCACGCGCAATATGCGCCAGTCGGTCCCGCCATCCTGTACGCTATAGAGCAGCTTCGACCCATCGGGCGAGGCGCGCCAGCCCGACAGCGCGGTCGCCCCGTCATCGGCCCATTCATTGGGGTCGATCAGCAGCCGCTGCTCGGCCTCCAGTCCTTCGCGCACATAGAGCGGGCTCTGGTTCTGCAGGCCGGTGTTGAAGGTGTAGAAATAGCGCCCGCCCCGTTCGACAGGCGTCGAATAGCGGGCGAAATCGAAAATCTCCCCCACGCGGGCGCGGAACCAGTCGCGCGCCGGCAGGCGGTCGAGATAAGCATTGGTTACCGCATTCTGCCGCTCGACCCAGTCGGCCACTTCGGGCGCGTTGCGGACATCCTCTTCCAGCCAGCGATAGGGATCGGCGATCTCCTCGCCGAACAGCGTTTCCACCACGTCGCCGCGGCGCGTCTCAGGATATGCAGGTGCAGTCATGTCCTGCGCGATAGCAGGGCTGGCCACGGCGGCAAGCAGCGAGATGGCGGCGATGGGCAAGCGATGGTTCATGGGCGGTGGAAGACCTTTCTGGCGAGAGGTTTCCAATGTAATCGCATGGCGGTGGGCCGCAAGCTTGGTCCCACGAAAAAGGGCCGCGTCCCTTGCAGGAGCGGCCCTTTTTGCGGGTATCGAAAACGCGATCAGGCGTCTTCGTATTCGTCTGCGGTCATCACCGGGCCGCTGTCCTGGCCCTTCGCGTCCTCGTCACGGTCAACCAGTTCGATCACGGCGATCGGAACGGCGTCCGAAGCGCGGATGCCGGCCTTGATGACGCGGGTGTAACCGCCGTCACGATCGGCATAGCGCTCTGCCAGGACCTCGAAGAGCTTCTTCAGCTGCGTCTCGTCGCCCAGGCGGCTCATGGCCAGGCGGCGGTTCGACAGGCCGCCACGCTTGGCCAGCGTGATCAGCTTTTCGACATAGGGGCGCAGTTCCTTGGCCTTGGCGACCGTGGTGGTGATCTGCTCGTGCTTGATCAGCGCGGCGGACATGTTGCGGAACAGCGCCTTGCGGTGCTGCGACTTGCGGCTCAGCTTGCGGCCGGAAATACCATGACGCATTATACTTTACTCCAGTTCGTAAGGGGCCCGTGTCAGGTAGCCCAGTGCAGGCCGGAAGAAGGGGTCCGGCCCATGCCCCGTAGAGTGGCGTTTAGCCGAGCAGTTCCTGCTCCAGCTTCTTCGCCATTTCCTCGATGTTCTCAGGCGGCCATCCGGGGATGTCCATGCCCAGACGCAGGCCCATGGAAGACAGCACTTCCTTGATCTCGTTGAGCGACTTGCGGCCGAAGTTCGGCGTGCGCAGCATCTCGGCTTCGGTCTTCTGGACCAGGTCGCCGATATAGATGATGTTGTCGTTCTTGAGGCAATTGGCCGAACGCACGGACAGTTCCAGCTCGTCCACCTTCTTGAGCAGGTAACGGTTGAGCTGGTTGGTGTCGCTTTCCTGCGGCTCCGCGGCCATGCCGATCATGGCGCTGGAAGGCTGCGGGATGCCGTCCTCGAAGTGGACGAACAGCGTCAGCTGGTCCTGCAGGATGCGCGCGGCATAGGCCACGGCGTCTTCCGGAGTGACGGTGCCGTCGGTCTCGACCGTCAGGCTCAGCTTGTCGAAGTCGAGTTCCTGGCCAACGCGGGCATTCTCGACCTTGTAGCTGACCTGCTTGATCGGCGAATACAGGCTGTCGACCGGGATCAGGCCGATCGGCGCATCGGCCGGGCGGTTGCTGACGGCAGGCGCATAGCCTTTGCCGGTGTCGGCGGTCAGTTCCATGTTCAGCGTCGCGCCCTCGTCCAGGTGGCACAGCACCAGGTCGGGGTTCATCACTTCGATGTCACCGGTAACGGCGATGTCGCCGGCCTTCACTTCAGCCGGGCCGGTCATGGACAGCTGCAGGCGCTTGGGGCCTTCGCCTTCCATTTTCAGCGCGATCTGCTTCACGTTGAGGACGATATCGGTCACATCCTCACGCACGCCGGCGAGCGAGGAGAATTCGTGCAGCACGTTCTCGATCTTGATCGAGGTGATCGCGGCACCCTGAAGGCTGGACAGGAGGACGCGGCGCAGCGCGTTGCCCAACGTCAGGCCGTAACCGCGTTCCAGCGGCTCGGCAACGAAAGTGGTCTTGCGCTTCTTGTCGCCACCTTCCTTGATGTCGAGAGTGTTGGGCTTCTTGAGTTCCTGCCAGTTCTTCATATTGACGGACATGGACTTCCCCTAAAGGTTGGTTTCGGCGGCATCGGCCGCAGGCGCTGGATGCGCCGCGGCCGATGCGAATGACTGTTTGCGAAGGCCGCCGAGCTCAGGCAGCCATCGCGGCAGGTTCGATCAGACGCGACGGCGCTTGGACGGCCTCACGCCATTATGCGGAATCGGCGTGACGTCGCGGATGCTGGTGATGGTGAAGCCCACCGCCTGCAGCGCGCGAAGGGCGCTTTCACGGCCCGATCCGGGACCCTTGATCTCCACTTCCAGGGTGCGCACGCCGTGTTCGGCGGCCTTCTTGCCGGCGTCGTCCGCTGCCACCTGTGCGGCATAGGGGGTCGACTTGCGGCTGCCCTTGAAGCCCATCATGCCCGCGGAGGACCAGCTGATCGCATTGCCCTGTGCATCGGTGATGGTGATCATGGTGTTGTTGAAGCTGGCGTTGACGTGGGCAACACCGCTCGAAATGTTCTTCTTGTCGCGACGCCTAATGCGGCCGGGTTCGCGTGCCATGTCTCGTATTCCTCTTTATCTCGGAAGAAGGGAAAAGCCTTGGGACAAGCCCGAGGCTTACTTCTTCTTGCCGGCGATCGGCTTGGCCTTGCCCTTGCGGGTACGGGCGTTGGTGTGAGTGCGCTGACCGCGAACGGGCAAGCCCTTGCGATGACGCAGGCCGCGATAGCAGGCCAGGTCCATCAGGCGCTTGATGTTCATTGCGGTGTCGCGGCGAAGGTCACCTTCGACAGTGTAGTCGGCGTCGATCGCTTCACGGATCTGCAGAACTTCGGCGTCGGTCAGGTCCTGCACGCGGCGGGAATGATCGATGCCCAGCTTGTCGGCGATCTTCTTCGCCGTGGTCGGGCCGATACCGTGAATATAGGTGAGCGCCACGATAACGCGCTTGTTGGTGGGGATGTTTACCCCGGCAATACGAGCCACTTAAATCTCCTGCTCCACAGGGGCCATGATCCTTAAGGACCGCCCCTATCTCATAGCGTTGCTTCAATCCGTTCGCGCGGGCACCGAAGCCCTAACGGCAATAAGTCCGGATGGCGCGCATCTGTGGCTGCCGCCTGCCGGACCGGTTTCCGATTAAACGAATGGGAGCCGCAAGTAGGGTGATTCGCCCCTCGCGTCAAGCGCGCAAAGGAGCCGCAGGAAAATTCCCACGCCCCTTCTGATGCGACCTTGTATCGTAAACTATAGCGCGGCCTTGCGCCGCAGTCAAAACAGCTTGTGAAAATCCGTTTACCTGTCCTTGGTCATACCGCTCCGCCCAAGGCTTCAACGAGCCCGCCAAGGAACTCCGCCTGCACGCTGTCTACCACCGGGGCCAGCTCCCCGAGCGGCAGGCGCGACTGGCCGCCGATCACGTAATCCCAGGTGATCTGCGTCCCCGCATCGACCTCTGCCAGCGTGACGGTGAGCGTGCCCGCCAGCCCTTCGGATTGCAGCGGTCCAAGCGCGCCGACCATGCGCAACGTCCGGCCGGGCATGACCATCACGACGCGCGCATGCTCTGCCGAACCAGGCGCGCCGCCGGCAGGATCGGGAATAACTTCGCAGAAACAGCCGCCCGCCACCGGGTTGAGCGACATGTTGGCGGAGTTGTCCGACCAGCTGTGGCTCCACCAGTGCTGCGGCTCGATGAGCATGGCCCAGGTCGCAGCGGGATCGGCAGCGACCACGGCCGTGTGCGTGGAGGCAAAGCCGCCGGTCTCGGACGGCACCACCTCTGCCGTAGCGGATGTGGCGAAGCTCGCCGGCAAGGCCGCCGCCAGCGCAAACATCGATCGTCTCATGAAAACATCTCCGGCCGGATCATCCCGCCGGAAATGCTACCACCCCGCCCCCGATTGGCAAGCGAGGTGCGTGCAGCGCGTTCAGCCGCGCAGCACCGCCTCGATTTCCGTCGTCACATCGTCGATCGGCGCCATGCCGTCCACGCGGGTGACGAGGTCGCGCTGCTCGTAATAGGGCAGGATTGGTGCGGTCTTGGCGCGATATTCCTGCATCCGCTTACGTACCGTTTCCTCATTGTCGTCCGGACGGCGCTTGAATTCGGTGGAACCGCACTTGTCGCACACGTCCGCTTTCGCAGGCAGCTTGAAAGTGTCATGATAACCCTCGCCGCAATTGGCGCAGGTGAAGCGGCCGGTAATGCGTTCGACCAGCGCATCCTCATCCACCGCCAGTTCGATGACGTGGTCGAGCTTGCGGCCATGCTTGGCGAGCAGTTCGTCGAGCGACACGGCCTGCGCCTCGGTGCGCGGATAGCCATCGAAAATCGCGCCGACTTCCTCGCCCATGGCGGTCAGCTCGGCATCGATCAGGGCGGAGACGATCTCGTCGGAGACCAGCTCACCGCGATCCATCACTTCCTTGGCCTTGATGCCGACGGGCGTCTGGGCCTTCACCGCGGCGCGCAGCATGTCGCCAGTCGACAGCTGGCGCATGCCGTGATGCTCCACCAGCAGGTGGGCCTGCGTGCCCTTGCCCGCTCCCGGAGGACCCAGAAGGATAATATTCATGTCTGCGAAGCTCCCCCAGTACCAGTAGCTGCCCGTCGCGCCGATTAGCGCATCCGGCCCTTCAGCTTGGCCTTCTTGATAAGGTCTCCATACTGGTGCGCCAAGAGATGCGATTGGATCTGGCTGATCGTATCCACCGTCACATTTACCACGATCAGCAGGCTGGTGCCGCCCAGGAACAGGGTGAAGCCGGTCTGCCGCAGCGCCCATTCGGGAAACACGCAGACGATGGTGAGATAGATCGCGCCGACCACCGTGATGCGCGTCAGCACATAATCGAGATATTCGGCGGTGCGCTTGCCCGGGCGAATGCCGGGAATGAAGCCGCCATTCTTCTTCAGGTTGTCTGCCGTATCCTCCGGGTTGAAGACCACGGCGGTGTAGAAGAAGCAGAAGAAGATGATGCCGATGGCATAGAGGCCGAGATAGATCGGCTGCCCCGGCGCCAGCCACTGGTTCAGCGTCTGGATGACATTGTAGAAAGTGCTGTCGCTCTGCACCGAACTGCCGGCGAACTGGCTGATCGTCAGCGGCAGCAGCAGCAGCGAGCTGGCGAAGATCGGCGGGATCACGCCGGCGGTGTTGAGCTTGAGCGGCAGATGCGAACGATCCGCCTGCATGCCGCCATGCTGCGTCGCGCGCTTGGGATACTGGATCAGCAGGCGGCGCTGCGCACGCTCCATGAAGCAGATAAACAGGATCAGTACCACGACCATGGCGATGATTCCGATCACCGTGCCATTGCCGATCGAGCCCTCGGAATAGCCCGAGAACAGGTTCGAGGTAAAAGTCGGGAACTGGGCGACGATGCCCGCCATGATGATCAGCGACACGCCGTTGCCGATGCCGCGCGAGGTGATCTGCTCACCCAGCCACAGCAGGAACATGGTACCGCCGACCAGCGAGATAACTGCGCCGACGCGGAACATATAGCCCGGCTCCACTACCGCCTGCATGCCGCTCTGCGCGCCATAGGCCTCGAGGCCCGCAGCCAGGAACCAGCCCTGGATCGCGCAGAGGAACACCGTGCCATAGCGGGTGTACTGGTTGAGCTTCTTGCGCCCCGCCTCGCCTTCCTTCTTCAGCGCCATCAGGCTGGGATGCAGCGAGGCGGCAAGCTGGATGACGATGGAAGCGGTAATGTAGGGCATGACGCCGAGCGCGATGAGGCTCATGCGCTCAAGGCTGCCGCCCGAAAAAGTGTTGAACAGGTCGACGAAACCGCCCTGCAGCTGGTCGTAAAGCGTTTCCAGGATCAGCGGGTTCACGCCCGGAAGCGGGATGAAGCTGAGGAAGCGGAATACGATCAGCGCACCGATGGTGAACCAGATACGCTGGCGCAGCTCGGTCGCTTGGCTGAAATTGGCGAAGCTCAGCGAGCTGGCGATATTGTCGGCGCGTGATGCCATTGAAACGTCTTCATCCCGGAAATTACGCCGGACCCTCCCCGGCTCAGGAAGGTTAGATAGGGACGCGCGGGCCCGATGTCGAACCCGCGCGCGCCCTTTTTCCGATTATTTGCTTGCAGCCTTGTTCGCTTCGCGGCGAGCAGCCTTCTTCTCATGCTCGGGCTGGCCAAGGTCGATCACCTCGACAGAACCACCGGCCTTTTCGACCGCGGCGACGGCGCCCTTGGAGGCACCGGCTACCTTGAAGCTGACCTTGGCAGAGATTTCACCCTTGCCCAGCAGGCGCACGCCGTCCTTGCCGCCACGGGCTACGCCGGCAGCCTGCAACGCCTCGTGGTCGATAACCTTCTTGCCGTCGAGCTTCTTGCTGTCGATCAGCTTCTGGATCATGCCGATGTTGACCTCGGCATAGTCCTTGCCGAACGGATTGTTGAAGCCGCGCTTCGGCAGGCGCATGTGCAGCGGCATCTGGCCGCCTTCAAAGCCCTTGATGGCCACGCCCGAACGGCTCTTCTGGCCCTTCTGGCCACGGCCGGCGGTCTTGCCCTTGCCCGAACCGATGCCGCGTCCCACGCGGATGCGGTTCTTGCGGGCGCCGGAATTGTCGCGGATGTCGTTGAGTTTCATGGTGTGCACTCGCTTTCGCTGTTGTTCGCGCTGTGTTGGAAGGGGCCGCCCCTAGGTGACCGGCAGCTCAATGTCAAAGCCGAAATGTAACACAGCGAACTTTGCAGCAATCGCCGGTACTTCGCCGCTCAGCCGCCTGCCTGCAACTTTCTGCCGACTTTGGCGAGTAACGAGTTCGAAGACGCCTGCACTATGAATCGTTCAGCCCACTCGTCGTTGCGAGAGCTCGATTGTTTCGTGGTCGGCGGTGCCGCGACCGGAGCAAACTTCCCAATGTCCGCAAAGGATGCGATGCGCATCAAGGTGTCAGGGAGGGAGAACGCAACCTGGTTGAACTCGACCCTCAAAGGCAGGATGTCGCGTGCGGCAAAGAAGTCCTCCCACGCAGCAGTCTGGAAGGCGATATGGTCGAGGCTGGACCGGATACTGTTATAGGAATAGCGCGGCTCCACCGCGTTGCCTTCCTGACCCGAAATCCACATGCCGGTCTGCCGCGCAACCGCCATCGAGATAGCTTGCTTCAGGATGTTCGCCCGACAGATATGCAGGAAGTGCGGGTCCGGAAACAGCTCGAACAATGCTTCAGGCCCGCCCAGAACCGCCATTTGGTCATAATGCAGCTTGATCGAAAACACGCCATTGCGCGACGTCCGGCGAGCCATGATTGCGCGCAGGACATCTGCCGGCTCTTGCTTGCCGGTCAATTCGCGCCAATGGGCGAAATTGCCCGGCTGACAATACTCATAAGGCACACCCATCGCGCCGGTCGCAGCCATCGAATGACCAAGCATGTGGCCGCCCGTGCGCGGCGTGGAGGCGATAATCAGCGTCTTGGTTGGCGTCGCCAGCCCATCATCGACATCTTCTTTTGCGTCGAATTGCTGCTGGTAGAGCTTCATCCCGCAAGCACTTCCTTCCCGAAACCCGGAGCCGCAGTTTCATAGGTCAGAAGAGGTGCTCTCGCAATTGCGAGAGAGGCGCAGCGCGCCATAAACGAGACGGGACCACGCGACTATGCCGCGCGGTCCCGCTTTGTCTTGTCCAGCAGGAAGGCATTTCCTGCGCGTGCGAATGCACCTAGTCGACGATCTCGACCATGTGCGGGACCTTCTTCAGGGCACCGCGCACTTCAGGCGTGTCTTCGAGTTCCACGACCTTGTGCATCTTGTTGAGGCCCAGCCCGATCAGGATCTTGCGCTGGACTTCGGGGCGACGGATCGGCGAACCGATCTGCTTGAGCTTGATTTTCGCCATGGGTGATTACTCCGCAATAGCAGCGGCGTCGGCTTCCGCCTCGGCCTCGCTCGCACCACCGCGACCCAGCAGGTCGGCGACCTTCTTGCCGCGACGCTGCGCAACCGACTTCGGCGAAGACTGGTTGGTCAGCGCGTCGAAGGTGGCGCGGATCATGTTGTAGGGGTTCGAGGTGCCGATGGACTTGGTCACCACGTCGGCAACGCCCAGGCTCTCGAACACGGCGCGCATCGGACCACCGGCGATGATGCCGGTACCCGGAGGTGCCGAACGGACATTCACCTTGCCGGCGCCGAAATGGCCACGACCGTCGTGATGGAGGGTGCGACCTTCCTTCAGCGGCACGCGGATCATCTTCTTCTTGGCAGCAGCAGTAGCCTTGTTGATGGCTTCCGGCACTTCGCGAGCCTTGCCGTGGCCGAAGCCCACGCGGCCCTTGCCGTCACCCACCACGACCAGCGCGGCGAAACCGAAGCGCTTGCCGCCCTTCACCACCTTGGCGACGCGGTTGATGTGGACGAGCTTTTCGATCAGCTCCTCGCCATCATCGTCACCGCCGCGGCCGCGACGATCGTCACGGTCACGGCGGCCACGGCCACCGCGGCCTTCGCCACGCTCGCCGCCACGGCCACGGCCACGGCCGCCACGGCCACCGCGATCCTCGCGGGGCTGGCCCTCGGCGCCCTGGGCAGCGGACTGATTGCCCGCAGCTTCGGTCGTCTCGGTAGCGGGAGCAGCAGCTTCAGCCGCCGCTTCCACCTTGGTTTCCTCGGTCGTTTCCGGGGTGTTTTCGGTGTTGTTTTCGTCAGCCATCATCAGAACTCCAGCCCGCCTTCACGAGCGGCATCGGCCAGCGCCTTGACGCGGCCATGGAACAGGAACCCGCCGCGATCGAACACGACAGTGGTCACGCCAGCCTTCTTGGCGGCGGCGGCGATGTCCTTGCCGACCTGTACGGCGGCACTGACATTCGCACCCGAGCTCTTGCCGCCCAGCGTCGAAGCAGCGGCAACCGTGCGGCCGTCGGCATCGTCGATGATCTGGGCATAGATGTGCTTGCCGGTGCGGTGCACGGACAGGCGCGGCTTGTCGCCCGAACGCTTGCGCAGCGCGGTGCGCACACGACGGCGGCGACGTTCAAAGAGAGAGAGCTTGGCCATCTTACTTCTTCTTCCCTTCCTTGCGGAAGATATACTCGCCGCGATACTTCACGCCCTTGCCCTTGTAGGGCTCCGGCTTGCGCCATTCGCGGATCTCGGCAGCGAACTGCCCGACCTTCTGCTTGTCGATGCCCGAAATCTCGACCGTAGTCTGGTCGGGCGTCTTCACCTCGAGCCCTTCGGGCACGTCGAGATCGATGTCGTGGCTGAAGCCGAGCTGCAGCTTGAGCTTCTTGCCCTGCGCCTGCGCACGGTAGCCAACGCCGGTGATCTCGAGGACCTTCGAGAAGCCCTCGGTCACGCCGTCGACCAGGTTCTGCACCAGCGTACGCTGCATGCCCCAGTACTGGCGCGCCTGCTTGGACTTGTTCGCTGGCGTAACGGTGATCGCTTCCGCCTCGAGCTTGTAGTCGATCAGGTCGGACGTGCTCATGGAGAGTTCACCCTTCGAACCCTTCACGACCAGCTTGCCGTCTTCGATCTTGGCGGTCACTCCGCTGGGAAGCGCCACCGGCCTTTTGCCAATGCGGCTCATCAGAACACCTCCGCCAGCACTTCGCCGCCGACGTTGTCATTGCGCGCTTCGTTGTCCGAAAGCACGCCCTTCGGCGTCGAGACGATGGTGATGCCGAGGCCGTTACGCACCGTGGGCAGCTCTCGCGAGCCGGAATAGACGCGGCGGCCGGGCTTGGAGACACGGGCGATGTGCTTGATAGCGGGCTCGCCCTCGAAATATTTCAGTTCGATCCGCAGCGCCTTGTGCGGGCCCGAAGTGTCTTCGCTATAGCCACGGATGTAGCCTTCGCGCTGGAGCACTTCGAGGACGTTCGCACGCAGCTTGGAAGCCGGCGACAGGACGGAGTCCTTCTTCGCCTGCTGGCCGTTGCGGATGCGGGTGAGCATATCACCCAGGGGATCGGTCATAGCCATTCTTCAGATCCTCACCAGCTCGACTTGGTCACGCCCGGGATCAGGCCCTTATTGGCCAGATCGCGGAGTTCGATGCGGCAAAGCCCGAACTTGCGGTAGTAGCCGCGCGGGCGGCCGGTGGTGGTACAGCGGTTGCGCACGCGGGTCGGATTCGCATTGCGCGGAATCTCGGCCATCTTCAGGCGGGCCATCAGGCGCTCGGTTTCGTCGAGCGACTCATCGTCGGCAATCGCCTTCAGCTTCGCGTACTGGTTTGCGTACTTCTTCACGAGCTTCTTACGACGCTCGTTCTTGTTGATGGAACTCAGTTTCGCCATTGGACTTAAGCTCTCCTGCGCCGCTTACGCGGCAGCCTTTTCTTCTTCGGCTTCATCAGCCGGGAACGGGAAACCGAACAGGCGCAGCAGCTCGCGCGCTTCCTCGTCGGTCTTTGCGGTGGTGGTGACGATGATGTCCATGCCACGCACCTTCTCGATCTTGTCGTAGCTGATCTCCGGGAAGATGATCTGCTCCTTGATGCCCATGGCGTAGTTGCCATTGCCATCGAAGCTCTTCGGATTCAGGCCACGGAAGTCGCGAATGCGGGGCATTGCGATGGTCACCAGGCGATCGAGAAATTCGTACATGCGGTCGCGGCGCAGGTTGACCTTGCAGCCGATCGGCATGCCGTCACGCAGCTTGAACTGCGCGATCGACTTCTTCGCCTTGGTGATCACCGGCTTCTGGCCCGCGATCAGCTCCATTTCCTCGGCAGCGGTCTGGACCTTTTTCTTGTCCTGGCTCGCTTCGCCGACGCCCATGTTGAGCGTGATCTTCGCCAGCTTGGGAACCTGCATCGGGTTCTCGTAGCCGAACTTCTCGGTCATCGCCTTGACGATGGACTCATTGTACTGAGTCTTCAGGCGGGGCGTATAATCAGCCATCGATGGTCTCCCCGGACTTGACGGCGACGCGGACCTTCTTGCCGTCCTTTTCTTCGAAACGGACGCGGGTCGGCTTGCCATCCTTGGGATCGGCAACGGCGACCTTGCTGATCGCCATCGGAGCGGGCGTACGGTCGATGCCGCCTTGCGGGTTCACCTGGGTGGGCTTCCGGTGGCGCGTGGCGACATTGATGCCTTCCACAACGACCTTGCCTTCCTTCGGCATGACCTGCTGGACGGTGCCCGAACGGCCCTTGTCCTTGCCGGACAGCACGACGACGGTGTCGCCCTTCTTGATCTTAGCGGCAGCCATCACAGCACCTCCGGAGCAAGCGAGATGATCTTCATGAAGCCCTTGGAGCGCAGTTCGCGCACCACCGGGCCGAAGATACGGGTGCCGATCGGCTCCTCGCTCTTGTTGACGAGAACCGCGGCATTGCTGTCGAAGCGGATCACGCTGCCATCGGGGCGGCGGACATCCTTCTTGGTGCGCACGATCACCGCACGGTGAACGTCGCCCTTCTTCACGCGGGCGCGCGGCTGGGCTTCCTTGACGGAAACCACGATCACGTCCCCGACACTCGCGGTGCGGCGCTTCGAGCCGCCCAGTACCTTGATGCACTGGACGCGCTTGGCGCCGCTATTGTCCGCGACGTCGAGATTGGATTGCATCTGGATCATCGATCCGGTTCCTTCTCACTGGCTTGCCGGTACAAGTCCGGCAGTTCCTAAAACGTCAGTTCTTACTCAGCGCCCGGAGTGGCTTCGGCCACGTCCAGATCCGCTTCCACCGCCTGGCCCTTGCTGGCCGCGATGCGGTCGAGGACCGCCCAGGTCTTGGTCTTGGAGATCGGCTTGGTCTCCTCGATGCGAACCTTGTCGCCTACGGTGTATTCGTTCTTCTCATCGTGCGCGTGATACTTCTTCGAACGCTTGATGATCTTCCCGTAGAGCGGGTGCTTCACGCGGCGTTCGACCTTCACGGTCACAGTCTTGTCGGTCTTGTCGGAGGTGACGGTCCCGATCAGGATACGCTTCGGCATCGTGTGCTCCTTAAGCCTTGGCAGCTTCGGCCGAGGCGCTCGTGGCGCGCTCACCCTGAAGCGTCTTGATCTGCGCGATTTCGCGGCGGACTTCCTTCACGCGAGCGGGACGCTCGAGCTGGTTGGTCGCGGCCTGGAAGCGCAGGTTGTACTGTTCGCGCTTGAGCTCGGTCAGGGCTTCGGAAAGCTGGTCGTCGCTCTTGGTGCGCAGATCTTCGATCTTGGACATTATTCGCCTCCCAGGTGCGAGGTGTCGCCCAGGCGGGCCACGACCTTGGTCTTGACGGGCAGCTTCATCGCAGCGCGGCTGAAGGCTTCGGCGGCCAGCGGGCCGGGAACGCCATCGAGCTCGAACAGGATGCGGCCGGGCTTCACGCGGGCGGCCCAATATTCGATCGCGCCCTTGCCTTTACCCTGACGCACTTCGGCCGGCTTCTTGGAGACCGGCACGTCCGGGAAGACGCGGATCCAGAGGCGGCCTTGGCGCTTGATGTGGCGCGTGATCGCACGACGCGCAGCTTCGATCTGGCGCGCGGTGATACGTTCCGGTTCCATGGCCTTGAGGCCGTAGGAGCCGAAATTCAGGTCCGTACCGCCCTTGGCCTTGCCATGGATCTTGCCCTTGAAGGCCTTGCGATACTTGGTTTTCTTCGGTTGCAGCATTGCTCTACCCTAACCTCAACGTGCCGGACGGACGCCGGAAGTCTGCGCTTCCATCATCAGCCGGTCCTGCGCCATCGGATCGTGGCCCAGGATCTCACCCTTGAAGACCCAGACCTTGATGCCGATGATGCCATAGGCGGTCAGCGCCTCGGCTTCGGCATAATCGACATTGGCGCGCAGCGTGTGCAGCGGAACGCGGCCTTCGCGATACTGCTCGACACGCGCGATTTCAGCGCCGCCCAGACGGCCGCCGCACATGATCTTGATGCCCTCGGCACCCAGGCGCATGGCGGACTGCATGGCGCGCTTCATCGCACGGCGGAAAGCCACGCGGCGCACCAGCTGGTCGGCGATACCCTGCGCGACGAGCTTGGCATCGATTTCCGGCTTGCGGATCTCGACGATGTTCAGCTTCACCTCGCTCGAGGTCATGCTGGCCAGCTTCGTGCGCAGCTTTTCGATATCCGCGCCCTTCTTGCCGATGATGACACCGGGACGCGCAGCATAGATCGACACGCGGCACAGCTTGGCCGGACGTTCGATCACCACCTTCGAGATCGCCGCCTGCGGCAGGTTCTCGATGATGTACTTGCGGATCTCGATGTCTTCCTTGAGCAGCTGACGGTAGTCAGCGCCCTCGGCGTACCAACGGCTGTCCCAGGTACGGTTGATCTGCAGGCGAAGGCCGATCGGATTGCTCTTATGACCCATGGATCAGGCCTCCTCTTGCTCGCGAACGACGATCCGCAGCCGGCTGAACGGCTTGAGGATGCGGGTGGACTTGCCACGGCCGCGCGTCGCGAAACGCTTCATGGTGACGGACTTGCCGACGCTGGCTTCGGCGACGACGAGCGCGTCGACATCCAGGTCGTGGTTATTCTCCGCATTGGCGATCGCCGATTCCAGCACCTTCTTGGCATCGCGTGCCATGGCGCGCTTGGAGAAGGTGAGGATGTTCATCGCATCCTCGGCCTTCTTGCCACGGATCAGAGCGGCCACCAGGTTCAGCTTCTGGGCCGAACCGCGAATGGTGGTGCCAACGGCCAGCGCCTCGTTATCGGCGACGCGGCGGGGGGCTTTCTGCTTGCTCATCAGCGCTTACCCTTCTTGTCGGCGGCGTGGCCCGGGAAGCTGCGCGTGGGCGCAAATTCACCAAGCTTGTGACCGACCATCTCCTCGTTGACAGAGACGGGAATGAACTTCTGGCCATTGTAGACGTTGAACGTCAGGCCAACGAAATCGGGAAGCACGGTGGAACGACGCGACCAGGTCTTGATCGGCTTCGTGTTGTTGGCTTCCTGGGCTTCCTGCGCCTTCTTCAGCAGGTGAAGATCGACGAACGGACCCTTCCAGACGGAACGTGCCATGTGTCCTTACCTCTTCTTCTTCGCGTGGCGCGAACGGATGATCATCTTGTCCGTCTGCTTGTTCTTGCGGGTGCGGGCGCCCTTGGTCGGCTTGCCCCACGGGGTAACCGGGTGACGGCCACCGCTGGTGCGGCCTTCACCACCACCATGCGGGTGATCGACCGGGTTCTTGGCGACACCGCGAGTAAGCGGCTTCACGCCCATCCAGCGCTTGCGGCCGGCCTTGCCCAGGTTCTGGTTCTGGTTGTCGGGGTTCGACACCGCGCCAACCGTACCCATGCAATCGGCGCGCAGGTAACGCTGCTCACCGCTGTTCAGGCGCACGATGACCATGCCGCGGTCGCGACCGACCAACTGCACATAGGCACCGGCGGAGCGAGCGATCTGGCCGCCCTTGCCCGGCTTCATCTCCACATTGTGGCAGATGGTGCCGACCGGCATCTGGCCCAGCAGCATCGCATTGCCCGGCTTGGTGTCCGTCTTCTCGCCGGCGACGATCTTGTCACCGGGAGCGAGGCGGTTGGGCGCGATGATGTAGGCAAGCTCGCCATCGTCATACTTGATCAGCGCGATGAAGGCGGTGCGGTTGGGATCGTATTCGATCCGTTCCACGGTGCCCTCGACGTCCCACTTGCGACGCTTGAAGTCGATGAAGCGGTACTTCTGCTTGTGACCGCCACCCTTGCCGCGCGAGGTCACGTGACCCTTGTTGTTGCGGCCACCGGTCTTGGTCTTGCCCTGCGTCAGCGACTTGACCGGCTTGCCCTTGTAGAGCCCGGACTTGTCGACGAGGACCAGGCCACGACGGGCCGGGCTGGTCGGGTTGTAGTTCTTCAGTGCCATGGGATCAGCTCACGCCTTCGGTGATGTCGATCATCTGGCCTTCGACCAGCGTGACAATCGCCTTCTTCATGTCGGAGCGCTTGTAGGGCTTGCCCTTCCAGCGCTTGCTCTTGCCCTTCTGGACGATCGTGTTCACGCCCTTGACCTTGACGTCGTACAAGGCCTCGACCGCTTCCTTGATCTGCGGCTTGGTCGCGTCATTCGCCACCTTGAAGACAACCGCGTTGTTCTCGGAGAGAAGGGTCGCCTTTTCGGTGATGTGCGGGGCGACGATCACGTCATAGTGACGGGCGTCGATTGCGCTCTTCTTAGCCATTGAAACGCGCCTCCAGCTTTTCGACAGCAGCCTTGGTCAGGACCAGCGTGTCGTGATTGAGGATGTCATAGACATTGGCACCAGCGGCCGGCAGCACGTTGACGCCCGGCAGGTTGGCCGAAGCGCGGCGGAAACCGTCATCCACGGCTTCGCCGTCGATGAAGAGGACCTTGCCGTTCCAGCCATTCTTGCCGAATGCATTGACCAGTGCCTTGGTCTTGGCGTCCTTCAGCTCCAGGCTGTCGACGACGACGAGGCCGTCCTTCGCCTTGCTGGAGAGCGCCATCTTCAGGCCGAGCGCGCGCAGCTTCTTGTTCAGCGACTGCTGGAAGTCACGCTTGCGGGCACCGTGAGCCTTACCACCACCGATAAAGATCGGCGCGGCACGGTCACCGTGACGAGCGCGGCCGCCACCTTTCTGGCGGCCCCACTTCGCACCGGTGCGGGCCACGTCCGAACGCTCACGCGTCGGGCGGGCAGTGCCACGGCGGTTTTCCAGCTGCCAGGTGACAACGCGGTGCAGGATGTCCGCGCGCGGCTCCACGCCAAAGACGGCATCGTTCAGTTCGATGTCGCCAGACGCCTTGCCGTCGATTTTCTGGACCTTCACCTTCACGGATCAGCCCTCCTTGTTCTCGTCCGAGCCGGCATCGGCTTCGGGCGCGTTGGTTTCTTGAGCCGGAGCTTCGGTCGCTTCGACGGCTGCGGTGGTCTCCACCTCGGCCTCAACCGGAGCAGCTTCTTCCTTCGGAGCGTTCAGGTCCAGCACAGCACCCGGGAACGGCAGTCCCTCGGGCATGGCAACCTTCACGGAATCGCGAACCAGCAGCCAGCCATTCTTCGAGCCGGGGACAGAGCCCTTCACGAAGATCAGGCCGCGGTCGGCATCGGTGCGAACCACTTCGAGGTTCTGCTGGGTGCGCTGACGGTCGCCCATGTGGCCGGCCATCTTCTTGCCTTTGAACACCTTGCCCGGATCCTGGCGGTTACCCGTCGAACCGTGCGAACGGTGGCTGATCGAAACGCCGTGGGTAGCGCGCAGGCCACCGAAGCCCCAGCGCTTCATGGCGCCGGCAAAGCCCTTGCCCTGCGTGTGACCGGTGATGTCCACCTTCTGGCCGGCAATGAAGTGCTCGGCAGAAATGGTGGAGCCAACCGGAAGCAGGCCATCTTCATTCTCGACGCGGAATTCGGCGACCTTCTGCTTCAGACCGACTTCAGCCTTGGCGAAAGCTTCGCGCTGCGGCTTGTTGACGTTCTTGTGCTTCGCTTCGCCGGCACCGACCTGCACGGAATAATAGCCGTCACGATCTGCCGTACGGTGAGCGGTGACCTGGCAGCCTTCCAGTGCCAGGACGGTGACAGGCACGTGCCGGCCATCTTCCTGGAACAGGCGGGTCATCCCGACTTTCTTCGCGATCACGCCAGTACGCATGATGCAAACTCCTTACAGAGGCACCCAGGGCCCATCCCAGGGTGCTTGCTCAGCCCAAAATGTGATGCATCGCCCCGTCCGGGCTGAAGTGCCCTCCCCTTGCGGAAGAGAGCGAGACGGGGGACGCAGCCCGGATCCTGTCCGGCGGTATCCCAATGTCTTGCGCCATTCTTGCGATCGGCGCGGGGCCATCGAGCGCCCCTGAAATTCTCGGCCGGTTTAGGGTCCGGGCCGCGGACCGTGAGACAGTTGGCTTAGGCCAGCTTGATCTCGACATTCACGCCAGCGGCCAGGTCGAGCTTCATCAGCGCGTCGACCGTCTGGGCGTTGGGCTGCACGATGTCCAGCAGCCGCTTGTAGGTGCGCACCTCGAACTGCTCGCGCGACTTCTTGTCGATATGCGGGCCGCGGTTCACGGTGAACTTCTCAATGCGCGTCGGAAGAGGAATGGGACCCCGGATCAGCGCGCCCGTGCGACGGGCGGTATCGGCGATCTCGCCAGTGGCCTGGTCGAGTACGCGATGGTCAAACGCCTTCAGGCGAATGCGGATATTCTGAGCTTCCATGTCCTACTACCGATGCGAAAGAGCCAAGAAGAGCCTTGCGGCGCTTCCAAAAAACAAAGGCCGGCCCCGCTATTGCCCGGTTTCCCGGAACGGGCGGCCTTAACTGAAATTCGTTGCGCTGGAAATTCGCCAAAGCCGACGAATCTCCTGCTGTGGGCGCGCGTATACGGGTGAGTGACCCGAAAGACAACCCCGAAAACCGCCAAAACTTGCCGGTTCTCCAACTGGGCGGGACGAAGCGTTTTCGCGACCGCCCTCACTTAAAGGAAAGGGCCCGCCCCTCTTGCGAGGAGCGGGCCCTGAATTCCTGTGCGCTGTCGCGCGAAGATTACTTGGTGATCTTCGACACAACGCCCGAGCCGACGGTGCGGCCGCCTTCGCGGATAGCGAAGCGCAGGCCTTCGTCCATGGCGATCGGAGCGATCAGCTTGACCGAGATGGTCACGTTGTCGCCCGGCATCACCATTTCGGTGCCTTCGGGAAGGATCACTTCCCCGGTCACGTCCGTGGTGCGGAAGTAGAACTGCGGGCGGTAGTTGGCGAAGAACGGCGTGTGACGGCCACCTTCGTCCTTCGACAGCACGTAGACTTCGGCGCTGAACTCGGTGTGCGGCGTGACCGAACCCGGCTTGGCCAGAACCTGGCCACGCTCGACTTCTTCACGGCCAATGCCGCGGATCAGGGCGCCGATGTTGTCGCCAGCTTCGCCGCGATCAAGCAGCTTGCGGAACATTTCCACGCCAGTGACGGTGGTCTTCTGGGTGTCCTTGATGCCGACGATTTCGACTTCGTCGCCAACGTTCACCACGCCCGATTCCACACGACCGGTCACCACGGTGCCGCGACCGGAGATCGAGAACACGTCCTCGATCGGCATCAGGAAGGGCTTATCGACCGGGCGTTCCGGCTGCGGGATATACTCGTCAACAGCCTTCATCAGTTCCTTGATCGAGTTTTCACCGATGGCTTCGTCACGACCTTCCAGAGCAGCCAGGGCAGAACCCTTGATGATCGGAATGTTGTCGCCATCGAAGTCATAGGAGCTCAGCAGCTCGCGGATTTCCAGCTCGACCAGCTCGAGGATTTCCTCGTCGTCGACCTGGTCGACCTTGTTCATATACACGACCAGAGCCGGCACACCGACCTGACGGGCCAGCAGGATGTGCTCGCGGGTCTGCGGCATGGGGCCGTCAGCAGCGTTCACAACCAGGATCGCGCCGTCCATCTGGGCAGCGCCGGTGATCATGTTCTTCACGTAGTCGGCGTGGCCCGGGCAGTCGACGTGCGCATAGTGACGCGCATCGGTTTCATACTCGACGTGAGCGGTCGAGATGGTGATGCCACGCTCGCGCTCTTCGGGAGCCTTGTCGATGTTCGCGAAGTCCACGGCAGCGCCCTGGACCTTGGTGATTGCAGCAGTCAGCGTGGTCTTGCCGTGGTCGACGTGACCGATGGTGCCGATGTTGCAGTGCGGCTTGTTCCGCTCGAATTTTTCCTTCGCCATTTTTCAATAACCTTCTTTGTTCGAATCTGATTTCTGAAAGATCAGGCGGGCACCCGCTGAATCAGGCGCCCGCCCCTAGACGTTGAGCCAAGCTTACGCAAGCTTCTCCTTGACCTCGGCAGCGACATTCGCCGGCACCTCGTCATAATGGGAGAACTGCATGCTGTACTGGGCGCGGCCCTGGGTGAACGAACGCAGTTCGTTCACATAGCCGAACATGTTGGCCAGCGGCACGAATGCCTCGACGGCCTGCGCATTGCCGCGCGTGTCGGTACCCTGGATCTGGCCACGGCGGGAGTTGAGGTCGCCGATCACGTCGCCGAGGTAATCCTCGGGCGTGATGACCTCCACCTTCATGATCGGTTCGAGCAGCTTGATGCCGGCCCGTTCCGCCACTTCGCGCATCGCGCCACGGCCGGCGATTTCGAACGCCACGGCACTCGAGTCGACGTCATGGTAGGCACCGTCGACCAAGCGAACCGTGAAGTCGATGATCGGGAAGCCGACGAGATAGCCGCTTTCAGCCTGCTCGCGGAAACCCTTTTCGATGGCCGGGATGTATTCGCGCGGAATGTTGCCGCCCTTGATCTCGTCCTCGAACAGGAAGCCCTGACCGCGTTCACCGGGGGTGACCACAACCTTGACGCGGCCGAACTGGCCGGAACCGCCCGACTGCTTCTTGTGGGTATAGTCGACCTCGATCTCGCGGCCGAGATATTCGCGATAGGCCACCTGAGGCGCGCCGACATTGGCTTCCACCTTGAATTCACGCTTCATGCGGTCGACCAAGATGTCGAGGTGCAGCTCGCCCATGCCCTTGATGATCGTCTGGCCCGATTCGTGATCGGTCGAAACGCGGAAGGACGGATCCTCGGCTGCGAGGCGGTTGAGGGCGACGCCCATCTTTTCCTGGTCAGCCTTGGTCTTCGGCTCCACCGACAGCTCGATAACCGGCTCGGGGAACTCCATGCGCTCCAGGATGATCGGCTTGGCCGGATCGCACAGCGTGTCACCGGTCGTCGTTTCCTTCAGGCCGGCCAGCGCCACGATATCGCCGGCATATGCCTCTTCGATGTCCTCGCGGTTGTTGGAGTGCATCAGCAGCATGCGACCGATCTTCTCGCGCTTGTCCTTGACCGAGTTCAGGTAGGAACCCTTGGCCAGTTTGCCCGAATAGATGCGCGTGAAGGTCAGCGAGCCCACGAAGGGATCGTTCATGATCTTGAAGGCCAGCGCAGCAAAGGGCTCGCTGTCCGAAGACGGGCGCGTCTCTTCCTTGTCGCTGTCGGGCAGCACGCCCTTGATCGCCGGAACGTCGGTCGGCGCAGGCATGTAGTCGACAACGGCGTCGAGCAGCGGCTGGACGCCCTTGTTCTTGAAGGCCGAGCCACACAGCACGGGCACGAAGCTCTGGTTCAGCGTGCCCTTGCGGATCAGGCGCTTCAGCGTCGCAGCATCGGGCTCATTGCCTTCCAGATAGGCTTCCATCACTTCGTCGTCCTGCTCAACAGCAGTCTCGATCAGCTTTTCGCGATATTCGGCAGCCTTGTCGGCGAGATCCTCGGGGATATCGACATAGTTGAAGGTGGCACCCAGGCTCTCGTCTTCCCAGACAATACCGCGGTTGTTGACGAGGTCTACAACGCCCTTCAGGTCGCTTTCCGCACCGATCGGCAGGTAAAGGACGAGAGGGTTGGCACCGAGGCGTTCGACAATACTGTCAACGCAGTAATAGAAGTCGGCACCGGTACGGTCCAACTTGTTCACGAAGCACATGCGCGGAACTTTATACTTGTCGGCCTGGCGCCACACAGTCTCGGACTGCGGCTCCACGCCGGCAACGCCGTCAAACACGGCGACCGCGCCGTCGAGCACGCGCAGCGAGCGTTCGACTTCAATGGTGAAGTCGACGTGTCCGGGCGTGTCGATGATGTTGATGCGGTGCTCTTCGCCCTGCCCGTCCTCGGCCTTCCAGAAGGTCGTGGTCGCAGCCGACGTGATGGTGATCCCGCGCTCCTGCTCCTGCTCCATCCAGTCCATCGTCGCGGCACCATCGTGCACTTCGCCGATCTTGTAGGACTTGCCGGTGTAGTAGAGGATACGCTCGGTAGTCGTGGTTTTGCCGGCATCGATGTGCGCCATGATGCCGATATTGCGATAGCGCTCCAGCGGATAGTCGCGGGCCATGTTCAATTCCTCGAATTTGCGGGGACGATTGTCTCGCGCCCCATATAGTATGCAATGTGACCGCTTGAAGACCCTTCGACAGGCTCAGGGCGAGCGGGTCGACGAGCCTTCATGCAGCCTCGCGCCGGTTACCAGCGATAGTGCGAGAAGGCGCGGTTGGCGTCCGCCATGCGGTGCGTGTCTTCGCGCTTCTTCACGGCATTGCCGCGGTTGTTGGCGGCATCCATCAGCTCACCCGAAAGACGGGCGGCCATGGTGGTTTCCGCACGGCCGCGGGCAGCGCCGATCAGCCAGCGGATGGCGAGAGCCTGCGCACGCTCGGGACGAACCTCGACCGGCACCTGGTAGGTCGCACCACCAACACGGCGGCTGCGGACTTCGACCTGCGGCTTGATGTTGTTCAGGGCCTCGTGGAACACTTCCACGGGGTTGCCCTTCGCCTTGGCTTCGACCGTGTCGAGAGCGCCATAGACGATCTTTTCGGCAACGGCCTTCTTACCGTCCAGCATGAGGTTGTTCATGAACTTGGACAGGACCTCATCACCAAACTTGGGATCAGGCAGGATTTCCCGCTTCTCGGGACGACGACGACGTGACATATTTTAATTCCTTATCCCGAAAAGCTTACTTAGGACGCTTCGCGCCGTACTTCGAACGGCTCTGACGACGGTCCTTGACACCCTGCGTGTCGAGCACGCCGCGCAGCACGTGGTAACGCACACCGGGAAGGTCGCGCACACGGCCGCCGCGGATCAGCACCACGGAGTGTTCCTGCAGATTGTGACCCTCGCCCGGGATATAGGCGATGACTTCGCGCTGGTTGGTCAGGCGGATCTTGGCAACCTTGCGAAGGGCCGAGTTCGGCTTCTTCGGCGTGGTCGTATAGACGCGGGTGCAAACGCCACGCTTCTGCGGGCTCTGCTCCATCGCCGCGGACTTGCTCTTCTTCACGATCGGCTGGCGCGGCTTGCGGACAAGCTGGTTGATAGTAGGCATTAAATGACTTCACCTTGGTTGAAGGTGCCGCCGGCATCAGGTGGAATGTATCGGGATCGTGTGACCCGCTTTCGTCATCCCCGCGAAGGCGGGGATCCAGCGAGACATGGGAGCCGCCGCAAGGCGTCATCCCCACGAGCCTGAAACGCTCCACCTGGTGCGCGATGGCACCGGGTTACTTTGACGGCCGCCCCAATGAAAAAGGAGCCTGGCGAGTTGCCCCGCGAAGGCCCCGGATATCCCACAGGACAGAACCGGCAATGTTCAGCTCTATATGGCCGTTGCGGAGGAGACCCCCGTTTCGGATGGCGCGCCTTTAGTGGGGAATGGGGAGTTGGTCAAGTGGGCGACAGCTAATGCTGATCCAGATAGGTTCCTACCGCGATAATCCCCTTGTCGGTAAGCTCGACGAAGTTGACGCGTTTGTCGTGATGTGAACTTGATCGCTTGACCATCCCGCCCTTCTCCAGCTCCGCGATGTAGCGCAGCGCCGTGCTTTGCGGGCAGTCGGAGGCGATGCACAGGCTGCTGGTCGAAACCTTGGCCCCGCCGGAATACTGCATGAACAGTTCCAGCAGCATATCCCATGCCGGCTCGCCCAGATATTCCGCCGGAATGAGCTCGCGCCGTTTGCGACGACTGTCGTAAATCAGGCGTGCCTTCATCGCGAGATTGAGCGCGTTCTTCTCGATCCGCGTCAGCGCATTGGGCCAACGGAAGATGGATTTCGACTGCGGCGGCTCCCAATCCTGATCGAGGGAATCCGCCAGGCGGAGTAGTGTGGAAGCCAGGTCGCGCATCTCGCGCGGGGTCCAGTTTTCAGCCAGACGATCGAGCAATGCGTCGCCCTTCTCGTCGATAACTTCATCCATATCTTGTCTTCTTATAACTAAGACGGCTGGCGCCATTCGCGCGCCACCACTCCTTTGCGTACCCTCGCAAGGTAGGCCAAGGTCCCCAAACCCAGCGTGACCCCCTGCACGATAATCGGCCCCTGTGTCATACCCCAATATGCCCAGTTGATCCCTTGTTCCGTTATGACCACCGCAACGTGTCCGGCGAGCTCAATCAACGAGAAAGCCGCAAAAAAAAGCGGCCATATGCGATTGGATTGAATTGCGAGCGCCAGAGAACAGGCGAACAAGAGACCCGCTAAAGAGAGGTGAACTCCGTCAACCTCGATGAAATCGATACCGTAGCCGATTGCGGCAAAAAACCGCTTGGCGACGAACACCGACAGTAGGAGGGCAGCACCGAACTTTTCGGGCAGCCCTCCCTTCCACAGACTCCACAGGCAGACGCCGACAAGACCGAGCTTCAGGATCTGTACAACGACCATTGCCAAGTTGAATCCTATGCCGCTTCGGACAAGCCCTTGATCGGTCCCTTTTCCGGGCAATCCTCGATCAGGCCCTTTTCCTGGCCAATCTTCAACAGGCCGCCGTGGACGCGAGCAAGGTCGTTCGCCGATGAGGTAACCGCCTGCTGCGCCTTGATCAGGCGCATGATCTCAGCCTGCCCCACCCAGTTGCGTTCTTCGGTAGCCATGCGCGCCCGGACCAGTTCGGTCAGTAGCGCGGATTGCCGCAACAGCGCTTCGTCGATAGCGACCTCGGCCTCACGCAATTCGTCGGTAATGCGCATGGTTGCGACCTTTTTTGTCATTGTCATTCGTATGCCTCCGCACTCGAGTATCCGGTCAGATGTTTGACCCAGCGAAGCCGAAGAACCCTTCACTTGAGGAGACGTGAAAGCTGTTCGAGCACGGCCAGTCCGCCGATCCCGATAATGATCACGGCAGCAGCAATGAAGAAGACGGCCCCCACTCTCAACAAGACCCCTGATGGCCCCTCGAGAATCGCCGGAACCAAACGACCATCGGCTGACTCGTCAGTCGATCCCCGCGCCCCGGATATTGGCGGCGAACCAACTATCAAGTCAGGACGATCGCTCGGCCCGGCTCCGTCTTGCAGTGGGATAGCACGCGACCCGATACGCGATTCTTCATATATGGTTTCTTCGCATATACGTAGAATATCGCGGTAGGCGGTCGCCAAGTCACTTCTCCGCTCAACTCCAAGTTTCTCCTTGGCGAAACGGACCCTCTGATCGACGGTATGCGGCGATATACCGAGTTCGCGAGCCATTTCCTTGGAAGTCTTGTGTTGCAGCAGGAGATCCAGCACCTGCCTTTGCCTGGCGGTAAGGCTGCCAAGCAAGGCTTTCGATTCGTCCGCATCGGCTGACGTCATGTTGCCCCTGTTTCCTTTGCTCCATTTAACCGGCGCCCCCCAAAGCAGCGCCGGTCATGGTGCGTTGCGACGTTGAGAGACGATAACGCCTGTTACCCGTTACACAAGCGTGCAAGACCGACTCGGTACAGAATTTTGATGTATTTTTCCTATATCGACCAACAAACTTCTCTTACACTTGACGCCGAAATCAGCGCATATAGGATTTTTCCTGCACTGGGAGCATGCATCGGGGAGTTGCTTATAAAGGGTTGCTTGTGGTCGGCACTTTACCTCTTTCCTACAGCTTTGCCGCTGGAGCACTTGTCGGGCATGAGCACGCCCAACACCCGCAAAACACCCCGTCAGGGGACGTCCTACATGACCACGCGCAATGGGGAGCTGCCCTCGGCGGACGATCCCTTGCTTTCCTTCACGCCCGTTCCGCACAAGCGGCCGCGGCGCAATTCCATCGGGCCGGAGCGGCAGCGGGCCTTTATCGCGCATCTCGCCGCCACCGGCATCGTCAACCAGGCGGCGCGGCATATCGGGGCTTCGATGGAGGCGCTCTACAAGCTGCGCAAGCGGCCGGGTGCGGAGGAGTTCGATGCCGCCTGGGATGCGGCGGTGGATCGCGGCGTCGCCCGGCTGGAGGACTGCGCGCTCGCCCGTGCGATCGAGGGGGAGGAGCGGCTGGTGGTCTCCTCCGGCAAGCTGATCGGGACCGAGCGGCGGCACAATGAAAGCCTCGTCATGTTCCTGCTGCGCCACCGGAGGGCGCATCGCTATGGCGCCGATATCGGCCCCGGCCATCCGCTCTACGAAAGGATCCGCCGCGATGTGCTGGAGGAGGTCCGTGCGGAAACGCAGGAGGACGAGGACGCGGTGCTGCGGAGCCTCAACGCCAAGCTCGACGCGATGATCGCCAAGGCCGGGGAGAATGCGGGGGAGAATGTGATCGCCCTGCCCGATTTGCGCGGCGACTGACGGGGAACTTGGCAAAGCGCGCCATCCGTTGCACACTGCCTCTCGGAGAGAAGCGCGGGACGAAAAGTCCCGGTTGAGGGGATGATGATGATGGCCAAGCAAGCGCGCCTGTTCCTGTGTTCACTGCTGCTGCCCGTGTCGCTGTTGCTCGGCGCCGGGTCTGCTGCCCAGGCCCAGGACGCTCACAACCATGCGGATATGGGCGGGGATGCGCCTGCGGGGGAGATGCGGCGCCTGCTGTGGTCCGACCCCGCCTCCTGGCCCGATGGCAAGGTGCCGGGCGCAGGCGATGCGGTGATGATCGAGCGGGGCACGGAAATGGTGCTCGACGTCAGCCCGCCTGCCCTGCGTAGCCTCACCATCGACGGCGCGCTGCGCTTTGCCGACGACCGCGACCTCTCGCTGGAGACCGACTGGATCTACCTGCGCCGGGGCGAGCTGCATATCGGCAGCGAGGAGGCTCCCTACACGCACAAGGCCACCATCACCCTCACCGACACGGTGCCGGGCGAGGACATCAACACGATGGGCGACCGCGGCATCATGCTGATGGGCGGCACGCTGAGCCTCCACGGCGACCGCGAGCATACCTGGACCAAGCTCGCCAGCACCGCCGAGGCCGGCAGCGCCCGGATCGAGGTGCTGGATGCGAGCGACTGGCGGGTGGGCGACGAGATCGTCCTCGCCTCCACCGACTTCAATCCGCGCCAGGCCGAAAAGCGCAGCATCGCCGCGATCGACGGCAATGCGATCACGCTCGATGCCCCGCTCGACTACATGCATTTCGGCGAGATCACCTTCGGCGTCGACCAGCGCGGCGAAGTCGGCCTGCTGACGCGCAATATCCGCATCCAGGCCTCCGAGGATGCGGACGAGAGCTATTTCGGCGGCCACATCATGGCCATGCTCAATCCCGATGTCCACGTCTCCGGCGTCGAGCTGACCCGGATGGGCCAGCACCTGACGCTCGCCCGCTACCCGATGCACTGGCACCTCGTCGGTGAAGGCCAGGGGCAGTATATCCAAAACTCCGCCATCCATAACACCTACAGCCGCTGCGTGACGGTGCATGGCACCAACAATGTGCGGGTGGAGAACAACGTGACCTTCGACACCGTGGGCCACTGCTTCTTCCTCGAGGATGCGGTGGAGACGGGCAACCAGTTCATCCGCAACCTCGGCATCATGACCAAGTGCCACCCGACCCTTCCTTGCGACCCGACCAATCTCGGCCCCGCAGGATCGGCGCTGGCGTCGGAATTCGGCTCGAACGGCCAGAGCTCCGAGCACATCCTGATCGCTTCCGACAACACGGCCTCCACCTTCTGGATCACCAATCCGGACAATGTCTATCGCGACAATGTCGCCGCAGGTTCGGACGCGGTGGGCTTCTGGTTCGCCCTGCCGGTCCACCCGACGGGCCAGTTCGAAGGCACCGAAATCAGCGCGAGCACCTGGCCGCGCCGCACAAGGGTGCGCGAGTTCAAGGGCAATGTCTCGCACTCCAATTACGATGGCTTCATGTTCGACCGGGGCCCCAATCCCGACAACACGTTCAGCGTCGGCGGCAGCAACTACCACTTCCCCACCGCCGACCCGGCCGATCCGGACAGCGAGCCGCTGGTGTCGCATTTCGAGGACTTCACCGCCTACAAGAACCGCAATGGCGCGGTCTGGGGCCGTGGTGAGTTGCACCTGTTCACCAATCTGCGCGTGGCGGACAATGCCATCGGCTACACGCATGCCGCATCCGCGGTCGGCCGCGCGGCCTACACCTCCAAGGTGGTCGATTCGATCTTCGTGGGCGAGAGCGACAATATCGGCAATCCCGCCACGCCGGCGGAGATCGCTTATGGCCGCAGCCTGCCCAACGACCTCCCCGATTTCCCCATCCGCGGCTATGAATATTACGACATGCGCCACGATGTGGAGAACACCGCCTTCCTGAACTTCGCGCCGAACGACACGCGCGATGCGGGGGCGATCTCCTACCTCATGTACACCAGCTTCGGCATGAGCACGGAGAACGCCATCGAAGGCGCGAGCTTCGTCAATTCCAAGCCGGTCAGCTTCCCGCCCTATGTGCGCCGCTGGGCCTCCGACCTCGGACGGGCGAATGCCTGGCGGGGCGCGACGATCCACGACAGGGACGGTTCTGTCGGCGGGGTGCCCGATTCCTATATCGTGCTCGATAATGGCATCGCCTCGGACGAGGAGGCTTGCGAGATCAAGCCCGAATGGGGTGCGGCCGTGTGCCGCGGTGATTTCGGCCATTTCGGCGTTGGTGGCAGCATGGGCTTCGGCAATGCGCCGATCACCGACCCGATCATGCTCAGCCGCAATGGCAGGCGGTGGGAATATACCGGCCAGACCACGATCCGCAGCGGAGCCGATGTCCGGATCGAAACCAGCCGGGAGGAGCTCACGCTCACCTTGCGTGAAATGGAAGACGGTTCGTGGGTCATCTTCGAGATGCCGGGCTTCACCACGCCCGTCGGCGGCGTTGAAGCATCGAGCCTCGATGCGCTGCGCGATGCTGGCGAGACCTCCTGGTTCAAAGGTGACGGCACGCTCTGGGCCAAGCTGGTGGTCGACAATGGCGCTGGCAACAGCGTCCAGATCGGCAGGCCCGGCTTCGGCGTGAGCACGGTCGGCACCGGCCCCGGCGGCGCCTTCGACGCAGGAGCCCGGCTCGAAGTCGCGAGGTAAGTCGCGTCCGATGGAAGGCCGGGAGCGCAACCGCCCCGGCGCCGGGGCCGTTGCGGGCGTCGCCTCTGCGGTGCGCGACGACAAAATGATACAGACAATATCAACCTGCCCTCTGGCAAGCGGGCGCAAACTCCCTTAACCTACCGGTCAAAATCACCTTGGGAAGGGAGCCCAATCTATGACCCGCAAAGGTCTTCTATCTTCAGTTGCCATCGCCGCGGCCAGCGCCGCAATCGTCCTTGCCGCACCTGCACAGGCGCAGGAGAGGCCGGACGACCTGACTGTCCTGCCGCCGGTACCGACCGACTATACGCCGGACCGCCTGCCTTGGGGCGATTACGACTTCACCGGCACATGGCCGATCGAGCCGATCAATAACGGCCGCATCCTGTTCCAGCGCCCCGAGCAGTACGGGATGCGCTTCTGGGTGACGGACGAGGAGTTCGAACGCCGCCTGCAGTCCGCGCGCGGCAATGACGGCAACTTCACCCAGGCGAACGAAAGCGGCATCGGCGCCGGTGGTACCGAGGGGCTTGAGGCATGGTTCCTCAAGCAGAACTTCGGCAAGCGCACTTCCATGCTGGTTTCGCCCGCCGACGGCCAGCTGCCCGACCTGACGCCGCATGCGATGGAACTGTTCCGCGCCGGCCGTTCCGGCTGGGTCCCCGGCCAGGGCTATGACTGGGTGGACGATTTCGACAGCTGGGACCGCTGCGTGTCGCGCGGCTATCCTGCCTCCATGTACCCGTTCCGCTACAATAACGGCATCCGCGTGTTCCAGAGCCCTGGATACATGACCATCGTGCTCGAAATGCTCGGCACACGCGTGGTCAAGATCTATGACAGCGAGGAAGCGGCCCACGCCGCCAAGTGGGACGAGAACGTGGAAGCCTGGATGGGCAATTCGCGCGGCTGGTGGGAAGGCAAGACGCTGGTGATCGAGACGACCAATATCGTCTCCGGCGATGCCGCGACCGAGGACGTGTCGAAGCGCTCCGCCTCCCCGCTCAACATGGCGACGCAATTCACCGGCACGCTGGACGTGCCCGCCTTCAACACCGTGCCGATGAGCACGCAGGCGATGACGGTGGAGCGGCTGACCATGACCGATGCCGACACCATCGTGCACGAGCTCACCTATTCGGATCCCGAGGTCTATACCGAGCCGTGGACGACGCGCATCGAATGGGCGCGGGACAATGACTACCAGTTCTTCGAATATGCCTGCCACGAGGGTAATTACATGCCGCGCGACTATATCAGCGCGAGCCGTGCCCAGCAGGAGCGCATTGCGCGCGGCGAGGAAGAGCCGGTGACGGCCGAGAATGACGACCGCAGCCGCTTCGCCCAGCCTTTCGACTGGGATCCCGGCGTCGGCCCGCGCCCCGGCTTTGGCCCGCCCCCGCCGCCTTCGGATGATGAGGAAGAAGCCGGCTGATCCAGCCCGGCAGGACCACATGAAAAGGGCCGCCCCCGTCACCGGGAGCGGCCCTTTTTCATTGCCGTTGCGGTTATTCGGTCGCTTCTTCGGGGATGGGATACTCGTCCCCTTCCCACTCATGGGAAGAGACCTCCTGCATGCCTTCGACCAGTTCGATCTCGAACGCACCGCCCTGTCCGATCGAGCTGGCGCGGATGCGCAGCCGCTCCAGCCAGTCGCCGTCCTCTGCCAGCGGGGAGAGGTCGATGGCGATGCGCGAATTCAGCTCCTCGCCTCCATCGTCGTCGCTCATCATGCTGGCAAAGCCGAGCGGGCTTTCGAAGCCGAGTTCCAGGAAGGGATCGACCCCGCTCGGGAAATCCTCGTCCTCGAACAGCGGCGTGGTGAGGTTCACCGTCACCTCGCCCTTGCCGCGGCGGATGGCCGTGATGACCTCGGGCGTCAGCTGGTAGGTGATTTCGGACGGATCGAGCGACCCGGTCTCATAACCGGTGCCGAGATAGCCGCCGACACGCTCGCCCAGGCCCAGCACCTGCTGCGGTGACTGGATGGTGTGGGTGCGCGGTTCAGCGAGGCGCAAAGTGTAATGGCCAAAGCTGTCACCATAGGCCTGCGTGGCGATTGTATAGGTTCCGCTTTCGGGCAGCACCAAGCGCAGCAGCGAATTGAGCCCGCCGCCGCCATCGTCATTGCTGTCCAGTTCTTCGCCCTGGTCGCCGCTGCCTTTGTAGATCGAAAGCAGCGGATCGAGCGTGTCATCGTCGGCGATGAGAGCCGCCTCAACCAACTGACCTGCCTCACCGGTGATGGTGTAGAGGTGGCGCCCGCCCGCCGTCAGTTCGCCGCCTTCCTTGCCACCGAAGGCAATGGGCTGGATCGCCCGGGGTGCGACCGTGCCGGGCCGCAGGACCAGCTGGAAAGCGCCGCCGGTCTCATTCTCGGAAAAGAGGTCATAGGCGCTGACGGCAATCTCGACCTGCTGGCCATTTGCCGAATAGACGCTGCCGCGCGAGCCAAGGCCCACGCCGCCGTCATCATCCTCCACCAGCACTTCGCCCGTGGCGGCATCGGTGATTGTCAGCGTCGGATCGAGCGCGCTGTCACCGGTGGGCATGACATCCACCTGCAGCGAAGTGCCCGGCGCCATCGTGTAGCGATAGACAACCGGCGCGCCTTCCACCGCGCCTTCGAATGTCAGCACATCGCTTACCTCTCCATCGAGATCGCGCACCTGTGCAGTGGCAGCAAGCGGTGTGAGCAGCGCGGCCGAAGCCAGCAGCAGCGCGGCCTTGCTCCATGCAATTGTCATGACAGTCCCCTTAAAATTCATGCCCAAAGGCCAGCCCCACAGGCAGCATGTTTGCCTTAGCAGGTCAAAGCTTAATGCCGCCTAGTGCGGCCATTCATCTTCGAGGAGGCCCCACAGCCAGGTGTCGCACCAGCCGATATGCGTCTTCATCGCATCGCGCAGATGCGCCTCGCGCGTAAAGCCGAGGCTGCGGACGAGGCGGTTGCTGGCCGTGTTGCGCGGATCGATATCGGCAAACAGGCGATGCGCGCCCTCGCTGCGGAAGAGATGGGTGACCAGCGCGGAAACACATTCGCGGGCAATGCCCTGCCGCTGCATGTTGGGAAGGATCATGTAGCCGATCTCGAACACGCCTTCGAGCCGGGCGCCGGCATAGACGGTCATCACCGGATCGCCGCCACCATGCGGAACGGGAATCCATGTGCGCCCGCCGCTATTCGGATCGAACAGGTATTCGCGAAAGCTCTCGACATCCGCAAAGGGCGCGCGGCTCCAATAGCGCATGTGGCCAGGATCGCTGTAGGCGGGAAACAGCGCATGCTCGTCGCCGGCTTGCGCAGGCCGCATGGTGAAGCGTTCGGTGGTGAGCGTGGGGACTTCGGTCACTCGCCGACCAAATGGCTAACGAGCGCCTTCACCTTCTTCTGCCGCCACTGCGGACGCGGGGCGATGAGCCAGTAGGCGCGGCGGCAATCCTCTTCTTCGTCCAGCTTGACCAAGCGGCCGTTCTCCAGCGCCTCTGCCACCAGCGGATAGGGCATGGTCGCACGGCCCAGGCCTGCAAGCGCGGAGGACAGCGCCTGTCCGGCATTACCGACCTGCAACAACACGTCCTCACCCTCCGGCGCGGGGAAAGCGGGCCAGCTGATCCAGCCATCGGCGGCATCGGGCGTGGCGACGGTCACGCGGCAGCCGGGCGCCAGCTGTACACCCTCATGCTCGCCCGGCCCTTCGACGAGGCGAATGGCGACATCGAGATTGGCCTCGGTGAAATCGGCGTCCTCATCGGCGATCAGCTGGTAGCGGACCTCCGGGTTCTCGGCGCGGAAGGCGGCAAGGCGCGGCGCCAGCCACTGGGCATAGAATTCGCGCGGCACGGCAATGGTGTAGTTGGAGGAGGACTGCCCCGCCTGCATCGCCTGCACGCTTTCCTCGAAACGCAGGAAGCCTTCGCGCAAGGGATCAAGCCCGGCCACAGCCTCGTCGGTCAGTTCCAGGCCCTTGGAAGTGCGGCGGAACAGCACCACGCCCAGCACATCTTCCAGCGCGCGGATCTGCTGACCGACGGCAGCAGGCGTCACCGCCAGCTCGTCCGCAGCACGGGTAAAGCTGAGGTGCCGCGCGGCGGCATCGAACACGCGCAGGGCGTTGAGGGGAAGGTGTGTACGCTTCATCGGAAGGCGCGATGTAGTCGCCAGCCGTTGCCGGGGCAAGCACCACGCGCGCGAAAGGCTTGACCCGTTGCAGGCGAAACGACAGGACCACAGTTCCACTCTCACAGCCGGAGCACTGAATGATCCGCTTCCTCGCCGCTGCCGCCTTCTCCCTGCTCGCCCTCGCCAGCCCCGCCCATGCGCAAAGCATGCTGGACGGCACCTTCGCCGAGGACATTCCCACTCTGGAGCAGGTGGCCGGCCATCGTAGCGGCGCGCGGATCACTCCGCCGGAACAGGCCGTCGCCTATTTCGAGGCGCTGGCCGAGGCCGCACCAGACCGTTTCCGGATCTTTGAATATGCCACCAGCTGGGAAGGCCGCCCGCTAGTCTATGCCGTGGTAACGAGCGCGGACAACATGGCGCGGCTCGAGGCGGTGCAGGCCGACCTGACGCGGCTGGGCAACGGCACCCCGCCCGCGCAGCTCGCCAATATCCTCCCCGTCACCTGGCTCACCTATGGCGTGCACGGGAACGAGATTTCCTCCACCGACGCGGCGCTGTCGCTCGCCTATCATCTGCTGGCGAGCGAGGGAGACGCCATCGTCGATGCCATCATGGCCAACACCATCGTGGTGATCGATCCCAGCCAGAACCCCGATGGCCGCGCGCGCTTCGTGCATGAATACCGCCAGCAGCTGGGCATCCAGGCCTTTGGCGATCGCGGCACGGCGGGGCATGACGAGCCCTGGCCCGGCGGGCGCACCAACCACTACCTTTTCGACCTGAACCGCGACTGGTTCGCCCTTACCCAGCCCGAAACGCGCGGCAAGGTGGCCGCGGTGCGGGACTGGCATCCGGTGGTGCTGGTCGATGCGCATGAGATGGGCGGGGATGAGAGTTATTTCTTCCCGCCTTCCGCCGATCCCTTCAACCCACATATCCCGCAGGACCAGCGCGACAAGCAGATGCTGCTCGGCCGCAATATCGCCACGTGGATGGACCGTTTCGGCCAGCCCTATTTCACCCGTGAGGTCTTCGACGCCTTCTATCCCGGCTATGGCGACACCTGGCCCACGCTGAACGGATCGATCGCGATGACTTTCGAGCAGGCGAGCGCGCGCGGCCTTGTGTGGGAGCGCAAGGACGGCACCATGCTGACCTATGCCGATGGCGTGCGTAACCACTTCCTCTCCACGCTGGCGACCGCGCAGACCGTGGCCGAGAACCCGAACCTGTTCCTCAACGACTATGCCGCCTATCGCCGCAGCGCGATAAGCGGTGGCGCGGGCACCGGCACCTATGTGATCGACCTGTCGCAGAAGCGCTGGAATGCCGAACAGCTGGCGCGCCGCCTCGCCTTCCAGGGGATTGCGGTGTCGCGCGTGGCCGGCCCCGCCACGGCTTGCGGCAGGCGCTATCCGGCGGGCTATCTCGCGGTCAGCCGCAGCCAGGGCGCTGCGCGGCTGATCCGCAGCCTGCTCGATGCGACGACGGATCTTCCGGCGGACTATATCGCCGGACAGGAAGCCCGGCGCGATGCGGACCTGCCGCACGAGCTCTACGACACCACCGCATGGTCGGTCGGCATGATGAGCGGGCTCGACGTCGCACTATGCGGCTCTGCAGCCACCGGCAGCGCGATTTCGGCCGAGGATCCGGTGACCGCCCGCGCCGATGCGCCGGGTGCCTTCGGCCTTGCCGTGCGCTGGACCGATAGCGGTCAGGTGCGCCTCGTTGCCGAAGCGCTGCGCGCCGGGCTGGTGGGCCGCACGTCCGACACGGCCTTTACCGCAGGCGCGGAAAGCTTCCCGCGCGGCAGCGTCGTCTTCTCCCGCGGCGACAATGCGGAGAAGATCGACGAGCTGACCATGCTGGCATCGCGCATCGGCGCGGAAGTCATCGCGCTCGACAGCGGCTGGGTCGATAGCGGGCCCAATCTCGGCAGCGACAAGTTCGTGCGGCTGACCATGCCGCGCGTCGCCATGCTGTGGGACGACGGGGTGAACCCGCTTTCGGCGGGCGCGATGCGCTATGTGCTCGAACAGCGGCTGGGCATCGCGGTGGCGCCGATCCGCACGGGCAGCGTCGATCCATCCGTGCTATCCGCCTTCCAGGTGCTGCTGGTGCCCGATGGCAATTATGGCCGCGCGCTGGGCAATGATGGCCGCTCCGCCATTGCTTCCTATGCCCGCAATGGCGGCGTGGTAGTGGTGCTGGGAGATGCGATGGCGGGCTTCAGCGATGGCGACAACGCGCTCTTCGCCCTCGCCCGCGAGACGGCATTGGGCACCGATCCCACGGATGAGGAAGGGAGCGAGCGCCTCGTCGCCGGGAGCGAGATCGGGGATGAGGGCGATTACCGCGAGGCCATCGCCGATCCCTCACGCCGTCCGGATATCCTTCCCGGCGCGCTGCTCAATACCGCGATCGATCGCAACGTCTTCCTCTCCGCAGGCTATGACGATGCGGCCCCGGTGGTCTTTGCCGCCGGCGATTTGATCTTCGCCCCGCTGGGCCGCGATGCCGGCCACAATGTCGTGCGTTTCGCCGATGCCGGCAACCTGCTGGCCAGCGGCTATATGTGGGACGAGAACCGGCGGCAGATGGCGTTCAAGCCCTTCATGGTCGCGCAGCCTGCCGGCAGCGGCATGGCCATCGGCTTCACGCATGATCCGTCGCAGCGCGGCTATCTCGATGGGCTGGACATGCTGATCGCCAATGCGGTGCTGATTGCTCCGGCGCGGGTGAGGTAATCGTTTGTTGCCTCAGGCGCCGGCGGGGCATCCGCCCCCTGGCTTTCCTCACCGCTATTCGCTCTGCTCGGCTACGAGCCGGCTGCGGGCGCGCATTCGCGCTTGCGGTCGCGTTGCGGCCGGAGGTGAGCAGCCAGCTGCCTGATCTATTATTCCGCCGGGGCGGTGAGCGGGAAGTGCGGGATCGCCACGTCGAACAGCGATCCGTCCACCGCGCTGAAGGTGTAGTGCCCTTCCATCGCGCCATGCGGCACGGTCAGCTCACAGCCGGAGACGTAATCATGCGTCTGGCCGGGCGCGAGCACCGGGGTTTCCCCGACCACGCCTTCGCCATCGACGATGTTCACCATTCCGCGCGAGTCGCTGATTCGCCAGTGCCGCGTACGCAGCTGGATCGTGTCATCCCGGCCGTTTTCCAGCCGCACGTGATAGACCCAGAACCAGCGCCCCGCCTCGACGCGCGACTGTTCAGGCATGAAGTTGACAGACACGCGCACAGTCACGCCCGCCGTAATGGCGACGTGCTGGAACAGCGAGTTCATGGCATCCCGGATCATCATCGAGTCGCGAGCCTAGCGGGTTTGCAGGCGGCGGCAAGGGGAGATGGCGAACTTGCCCCCGGCTCCTAGCTTTTACCGGCCTCTACCATGTCGATCGGGGCACGCAGCGACCAGCGAATGCCTTCCGGAGCATAGAGGATATCGGCATCGCTTCCGAAAGTGCGCTTGGGAATCTCCGAGATCAGCGTGCTGCCAAAGCCCTTTCGCTGCGGAGGGGAAACTTCGGGCCCTCCGCTTTCCTGCCAGCTCATCGAAAAACCCGTCGCGGCATCCACAGCCCAGCTGATTTCGACTTTGCCGGCATCGACCGAGAGCGCACCGTATTTGAGCGAATTGGTCGCCAGTTCGTGCAGCGCCATGCCGATGGTTTCCGCCGCGCGTGGCGTCAGCGGAATATCGGGCCCGTCGGTGACGATGGTCCCCGGCGCGTCCTCGACAAAGGCAAGCTGCAGACGGACCAGCTCATCCAGCGGGACTTCGCGCCATTCGCGGCGGACGAGGATGTCCTGGTTCACGGCCAGGCTGCGCACACGCTGCTGGAAGCGCTCGATCAGCTCGTCATTGCCATCGACACTGCGGCGCAGCAGCGCCTGGATGGTCGAAAGCATGTTCTTCGAACGGTGGTTCACTTCCATCAGCAGCAGGCGGATCTGCTCGGCCTGCTCGCGCTGTTCGGTGATGTCGGAATTGGTGCCGAACCAGCGCAGGATATCGCCATTTTCGTCGCGGATCGGCAAGGCGCGGCTGAGGAACCAGCGATATTCGCCGCCCTTCGATCTGAGCGGGAAGATGTCCTCCCACTCCTCGCCCGTATCCCAGCTGTGCTGGATGCGCTCGACCACGCGGTCGACATGCTCGGGATGGTGGACCTTCTTCCAGCCCCAGCCCTCCATCTCCTCCAGCGTGGTGCCGGTGTAATCGTACCAGCGCTTGTTGTACCAGAAGATGTGCCCGTCGGGCCGCGCCATCCAGGCGAAGGGGGCGATATTGTCCGCCAGCGTCTGGAACAGTTCCTGGCTCTCGCGCAGCCGCTCCTCCCGCTCAAGGAAAGGCCGTGCATCGCGGGCGATCTTGCTGGCGCCGACCACGGTGCCCATCTCGTCCCGCACCGGCGAGACGGTGACCGAGATATCAAGCTCCACACCTGACTTGTGCAACCGCCGCGTCAGGAACTGGCCGACCTTTTCCCCGCGGCTGATGCGCTCGAGGATTTCGTCTTCCTCATGCTGCCGATCATCGGGCAGGAGGCGCCGGATGGACTGGCCGATCATCTCCTCCGCCGTCCAGCCGAACAGCCGTTCAGCCGCCGGGTTCCAAGCGATTACTATACTGTTTGTATCCTTCGCGACGATAGCGTCGTCGGAAGACTCAACCAGCGCCGCATAGAAGTCGTATACGCCGATCATGCGCAACAACCTTGAAAAGAAATGATTTTTTGACCCACCGCACAGCAATACCCGATTGCCGCACCGCTGGCGAATCAAATGATGTCTTTGGAAATCAAATCCCCGCCTTCACAAAGGCCTGGTCGAGATCCTCGATCAGGTCCTGCGGATCCTCCAGCCCGACATTGATCCGGATCATGCCTTCTTCCACCCCCATTTCGGCGCGGCCTTCCTCGCCCATATTGTTGTGCGTGGTGGAGGCCGGGTGACAGGCCAGCGTCTTGGCATCGCCGATATTGTTGGAGATATCGACCAGTTCCAGCGCATCCAGCACGGCGAAGGCCTTGGCCCTGCCGCCGGGGACGATGAAGCTGAAGATCGGCCCGCAGGCGTCCATCTGCTTCATCGCGAGGTTGTGCTGGGCGAAGCTGGGCAGGCCCGGATGCAGCACGCGCTCCACCCGCTCCTCCACGAACTTGCCCACGGCGAGCGCATTCTCGCTCTGCCGGTGGGCGCGCAGGTCCAGCGTCTCCAGCCCCTTCATCACCACCCAGGCATTGAAGGGCGAGCAGACGGGGCCGGTATTGCGCTGGAAGGGCGAGAGATACTCGTTCACCCATTGCTCGCTGCCGCACACGGCGCCGCACAGCACGCGGCCCTGTCCGTCCATCAGCTTGGTGGCGGAATAGGCGATAACGTCCGCGCCATATTCCAGCGGTCGCTGCAAGGCGGCGGTGGCAAAGGCATTGTCGACCACGGTGGTGATGCCCTTGGACTTCGCCAGCCCGCAGACGAATTCGAGATCGACGATATCGAGCGTGGGATTGGCCGGCGTTTCGAAGAAGAACACCTTGGTATTCTCCTGCACGGCGGCCTCCCATGCGGCATTGTCGCGGCCGTCCACCACCGTGTGGGTGATGCCGAAGCGATTGAGCACATTGGCGAGGATCCAGCGGCACGAACCGAAAGCGGCGCGCGCGGCGACCACGTGGTCGCCCTGCGACAGCATGCACAACAGCGCCGATGTCATCGCCGCCATGCCGCTCGCCTGCGCCTTGCAGGCCTCCGCCCCTTCCATCGCCGCGATCCGTTCTTCCAGCATCGCCACGGTGGGGTTCTGGAAGCGCGAATACTGCATGCCGCTGGCTTCGCCCGCAAAGCGGTCGGCTACTTCCTGCGCGCTGTCATAAGTGAAGCCGCTGGTGAGATAGAGCGCTTCGCTCGTCTCGCCATGGTCGCTGCGCCATGTGCCGGAACGCACCGCGCGGGTGGCGGGGCGCCATTTGGCGGTCTTGGAACGGTCGAGGCCGGTGGTCTTCTTCATGGGGCCAAGCGTTTAAGCATGCCCCGCCGCATGGGCAAGCGTGCTCGTCAGCCTTCGCGCAGCCATTTGAGCGCGCCTTCGGCCAGCCCCTTGAACTTGGGCCAGCCATCGCGGCTGTCGTCCAGCGGAGCGAGCAGCAGTGCGGCGTCGTCGGGCAATTGCCACTTGATGCGGTGGTAGAGCTTGGAGCGGGTGAGATCGGAACGCACCATCCAGAAGCCGTCCGCCAGCACATGCGCATCGCCGTGGAAATCGAGGCTTTCGGGCTCGTCGGCCTCCGGGTCGAACCAGAGCAGGTAAAGATCGGTCATGCCCTACCAATCGGATAGTCCGGGGAGCGGTTCCCGCGAGCGCTTGCACAGCGCCGCGCGGCTGCTATCCCGTCATGGCATGCAGGATCCCCCCATTCACGAGACGGACCCCTGGCGCTGGCACCTTGCCCTTGCCGCCATCTTTGCGGCGCTGTGCGCGAACAGGCTGACGATCCCCTCGCAGCCCTTCTTCGACGAGGTGCATTACCTGCCCGCGGTGCGCTACCTGCTGGATCTCAGCCATGCGACCAATCTCGAACACCCGCCATTCGCCAAGCAGGTGATCGCGCTGGGCGTCGCGATCTTCGGCGACAACCCGCTCGGCTGGCGGATCATGCCGCTGCTCTTCGGCGTGCTGGCGCTGTTCTCCTCCATGCGCGCCATGTGGTTTGCGACCGAGAACCGCGCGGCGAGCGTGCTCACCGGCATGTATATCGCATCGGGCTTCATGCTGCTGGTGCAGGCGCGCATCGCCATGCTCGACATTGTCATGGCGGGCTTCATGCTGCTGGCGCTGTGGATGTGCGCGGGCGCGGTGCGCGAGAATGAGACGGCGCGCTGGCGGCTGGCGATAGCAGGCGTGGCGCTGGGCTGCGCGATGGCGAGCAAATGGAACGCGATCCCGCTCGCCATGGTGCCGGGGCTGACCTTCCTTGTCGCCCGGCTATGGGCAGGCCGCCGCCGTCCGTTCCGCTCGGAACGTGGCTGGCCGATCCGGGGCATGAGCCTGATGGAGGCAAGCGTCTGGCTGGGCGTGGTGCCGCTGGCGACCTATGCCGTCACCTATTGGCCGTTCCTTTTCTTCGATCAAGTGCCCGGCAATCCGAGCGGCCTCATCGCGCTGCACATGCAGATGCTCGACTTGCAGCAGCAGACGCTCGATCCGCATCCGTACCAGAGCCGCTGGTGGCAGTGGGTAAGTAATACACGGGCGATCTGGTATTTGTACGAGCAGGCTGACGGCGCGCAGCGCGGCGTGCTGCTGCTGGGCAATCCGCTCTCCTCGCTCGCTGCCCTGCCCGCACTTGTCTGGTGCATCTGGGCAGCGTGGAAGGACAAAAGGCGCGATTGCGCGGCGGTAGTGGTGCTCTATGCGGTCAGCCTCGGCATGTGGCTGATCGCGCCCAAGCCGGTACAGTTCTTCTACCACTACTTGCTGCCGCATTGCTTCGCCATGGCAGCGCTGGCCCTCGCGACCGAGCGGCTGCGCCAGCGTGGCGAGCGGCTGGTGCCATGGGCACTGCTGGGCGGATCGCTGGCGCTGTTTTCCTATTTCTACCCCATCCTCACCGCCGCGCGGCTCAGTGGCGAATATTCCTTCCTCGTCTGGGCCTGGCTGGAGGGTTGGCGGTAGAAACGACAACGGCCGGCCCCCGAAGGAACCGGCCGTCGCGGGTAATGTGGTCTATCGCGTTTTACGCGATGGCCTTTGCCGAGCCACGCGGGCCGGCCAGCAGCCACACGATGAAGCCGATCACCGGCAGCACGATAATGCCCAGGCCCCACAGTAGCTTGGCGGGCAGCGTAGCGCCGCTCACGGCGATGTTGTAGAGGGCGTAAATGTCCAGGATGAGGACAAGAAGTCCAAGAATTTCCATGACTTGCTCCTAGCGGTTGGGACGCCCTGTTTCAGGGGGGAGGACGCCCTTCTTGGCCCTAGGAACGGGTGGAAAGCGGATCGGGTTCCGGATTTTTTGCGGAGAGCCGCTCAGGTGCGGCGCTGGAAATAGCCTTCATACATGCCGTAGCTCAGCAGGATGATCGCCAGCGGCGGGGTCAGCTCAAGCCAGCTTTCGAAAGTCGCGAGTTCGTAAACCAGCGTCGCAAGGCCAATTACGCCGCCGATCATAGCGATGCGCTTCGTCACTGTGCGCGAGGGTGGCGCGTCCGCAGTCCGCGATGTCTCGTCCTTGTTGACGTGCGGTTCTTCCATGATGCGTCTCCCTTCGGGTAAGTATGTCCGAAGCCAGCACCCCGGACAAGGAGTTGGCAATCAGGCAGGCTTCCCTCGCCGCCGCCAGCCGCGCCACGCGAGCATGATCGCGAGAACGGCAAGCAGAACGAGTAGCCACAATACGCCATTCCAGACGGCACGTGGGCTCTCGCTGCGGCGAATGGCTGCGATTTGCGTCCATTCAAGATCTACACCCTCGGCATACGTCCCTTGGTCATCGAGATAGGAACTTGGTTCCCCGCGCAGCAATGCCTCTACCTCGGAACGATAAGCTGAGGCGTATGGTAGGACAAAGCTCCCCGAGCAGGGTGCCTGCATTAGTTGGAGCAAGTCGGGGCGTGCATTGGGGAAGATTGTTGCGCTCGGCGCGCGTAACGGCAAGCCTGGACTGTCCGCGTTGACGGCCGCGAAGAGCGAAGGTTCGGTGACCATCAGCTCGTCCGGCAGCGCAAAGGTGGAATTTCCCCAGTAAAGCGGAACGCTCGCAGGCAGCTCTCCCCGGAAGACATCATCCACCGCCACGGTAATGATGCCGTGGTCTATAGGACGGCCGAACTCGCTCTCACTGACGACGATCTCATAGCTGGTCACACGCCCGCTGAAGACCGCATCCGCCTCGCGCATGTCCTCCACCACGAAGGGTGCACTGGTAATGCATGCAAAAGATGTGGCAGGCAGGAAGGAGGCAAAAAGGGCAAGGCCCGTCGCCAACACGCCTCGCAATTGCATTCGTCCCACTAACTTCCCCTCTCGCAAGAAAAAGTTAGGCCAGAGTTGGTGCCGGGACAAGGGCACAAGCCCTTGTGATGTTACCGGAAACGGCCCCAGACGAACTTGCTCGACAGGGCGTAGTTCCACACCGATGCCAGCACGATGCCGGCGAGCGCCGAGGGCACCCAGTGGAAGCCGCTGCCTTCCATCATGGAGGCCACCGCCACATTGGCGAAGCCGCCCACCGCGCAGGCCGCGCAGAATTTCAGCCAGCCCCAGAACATGCCCTGCGCGCCCGACAGCTTCTTGTCGCGATAGGTGAGCAAATTGTTGAGCCAGAAGTTGAAGGTCATCGCCACGATGGTCGCGAAGGACTGCGCCCAGGTGAAACCGACGATACCCGGCGCATAGAGCGTGGCGAGCGCCGCCATATGCACCAGCACGCCCAGCGCACCCACCGTGCCGAACAGGGCGAAGCGGGTGGGAATGATCTTGCCGAGATAACGCTCGTAGAGACCGGCGAGGAAATCGAGCACGACACCGTGGTCCAGCTTGCTTTCGCCTTCGAGGCGCTCTGCGAACTTCAAGGGGAATTCCTTCACGGTAAGTTGCGGTTTCGCGGTGGCGAGGATGTCGAGCATGATCTTGAAACCGATGCCCGAGAGGTCGCCCGCCTGCTTGCGCAGCTGATCGGTGCGCAGGAGGAAATAGCCGCTCATCGCATCGGAAAGCTCGGTGCCGGTCAGCTTGCGGGCCAGCGCATTGGCGATCCGGCTGCCCTTCTCGCGCCCCTCGCTGGAAAGCCCGGCAGCGCTGGCGCCTTCGGCAAAGCGGCTGGCATAGGCGAGGTCCGCCTCGCCCGATTTCACGGCGGCGAGCATGTCCTTCAGCAGCGCAGGATCGTGCTGGTGGTCGGCATCCATCACGGCGACGAAAGGCGCGGCGGTGGCGCACATGCCTTCGATCGCGGCGCTGGCAAGGCCGCGGCGGCCGATGCGCTGGATCACACGGATGCGCGGATCGGACTGGCCGATGCGGCGCGCTTCTTCGGCCGTCCCGTCATGCGAATTGTCGTCGACGAAAACCGCTTCCCAACCCGTGGGGCCCAGCGCCTCTTCCAGCCGCTTCACCATCGGGGCGATATTGCCCTTCTCGTTCAGCGTCGGGAGCACCACTGCGAGTTCCAGCTTCGCGCGGCCTTGTGCAGCGCCGGCGGGGGCAGCGTTGGCGACCGCTTCGAAGAGATCGGGATGCGTCATGTCCATGCCCCAGCGGCGTAAGGCGTAATCTTAACCATAAGGTTTACATGTGTGAATTCTGTTGTCCGCACGCCCATCCGGGCGCGCGTCCTCGGTGCTGATCCCTCCGCTTCGCTGCGGGGCACCTGCGAGCGGGCGTTCGCCCTTGCGGCCGCTGGCGCGGCCGTCCTGGTGCAGACAGACGCGGGAGGTTCCGCGACCTAGAGACGCGCCACCACGGCATCGCCCACTTCGGACGTCCCCGCGCTGCCGCCAAGGTCGCCGCCGCGAACACCATCTTCCAGCGCCTTCGCGACAGCCGCCTCGACCTTCGCCGCTTCGGCCTCGAGGCCCAGCGAATGGCGCAGCAGCATCGCGAGCGAGAGGATCATCGCCATCGGATTGGCCTTGCCCTGCCCGGCAATATCGGGGGCGGAACCGTGGATCGGCTCGTAGAGGCCGAAAGTGCCGTGATCGGTCTGCCGCTCACCCAGCGAAGCGCTGGCGAGCAGGCCGATCGAGCCGACGCACATGCTCGCCTGGTCGGACAGGATGTCTCCGAACAAATTGCCGGTCACCACCACGTCGAACTGGCCGGGATTGCGCACCAGCTGCATCGCGGCATTGTCGACATACATGTGGCTGAGCGTCACGTCGGGATATTCGCCCGAAACCTCGATCACCACGTCCCGCCACAACTGGCTGGTTTCGAGCACATTGGCCTTGTCCACGCTGCATAGCAGTTTCTTGCGGCCTTGGGCTGCGCGGAAGGCGACATGGGCGATGCGGCGCACCTCGTCCTCGGCATAGGACATGAAGTCGTAACCCTGGCGGCGGCCATCGTCGAGCGTGCGGATCGCCTTCTCGCCGAAATAGACGTCGCCATTCAACTCGCGCACGATCAGCAGGTCGATCTGGCTGGCCACTTCGGGGCGCAGCGCGCTCATATCCTCGAGGCCGGGGAACATGGTCGCCGGGCGCAAATTTGCGAACAGGGTCAGCGCCTGGCGCAGGCCCAGAATCGCCTGTTCGGGGCGCAAATGGCGTTCCAGATTGTCGCAATCGGGATCGCCCACCGCGCCGAACAGCACGGCGTCCGACGCCTTGCACAGTTCCAGCGTTTCGGGCGGCAGCGGGTGGCCGTGCTTCTTGTAGGCCGTGCCGCCGACATCGGCATCCGCCACTTCGATATCGAGCGAAAGCGCGTCCAGCACCTTCTTCGCCTCGACCATGATTTCCGGGCCAATTCCGTCACCGGCCAGACATGCGATCTTCATTCTATCCGCCCCAATAATTCGCGTAAGCGTGCGCGCGCCGCCATAACGTCTCCGCGCCGGTCGGCAAGCAGGTAGTGGTCGAGCGGACCCGCCAGCACGTCCATTTCTTTCATCAGCGCGGATAGATCGCCCTCGGGCCGCGCGCCCGCCCCGCCATAGCCAAGCTCGCGCAGCAGCAGCGTCTCATAGGCGAGCAGCGCGCCGACCCAGCCGCGTGCGGAAGGCGCATGGCAGATCGCATCGAGCAATCCGCCGAGCGCCGCGTGGAGCGAGGGATAGGGCTGGCGTTCGGGCAGCGCGGTTGCGGTCAGTGCCGCGACCCAGCCGATCGCGGCAGCCAGCAGCGGTTCGGTGAGATATTGCCCGCGGCTTTCCAACAGCTCGACCTTGGCAAAGGGCAGCTGGCTTTCGGAGCGGGCGGAGACCTGCACATCCACCACGTTGCCGGGGATCATCACCGGGCGCAGCTGCCGCCCGCGCCCGCCGGCGACATAGGCGGCGACGAGGCCGTATTCCTCGGTCAGGAGACGCGCGACGACCGCCGTTTCGCCATGCTGGCGGGCAGCGACAAGGATGGCGGGCGCGCGAATGTGCATAGGGGCGCTGCTGTGCCTGCTGGCTGTGGCGGGCGCAAGCGCGGCGGGTTTTGTCTCCCACCGGCGAATAGTGTACCAATGCGCGATCACAGGGGCTTGGGAGAGCAGCCATGAAGACTGTTTTGATCGGTTCGACTGCCATTCTTGCAGCAGCGATCGCACTTCCCGCGCAGGGGCAGGACAGCGTCCTTTCGGATAGCCGCGTGGAACTCTATGCGGAAATGCTGGCGATGAGCACGGCCTGCCGCGAGGTTTCGGGCATCAGCATCCGCGAAGATGATCTGTTCAGCTGGATGACCGCGGAACTGGCGCAGGGGCCTGAGGCAGACCTCGACCGCGTATTGGCCCTGCGCGACAGCAAGCTGGATGACATGCAGGCGAGGACCGCCCAAGTGAATGCCATCCCGCGCGGCAACAGGCGCGCGGATGCCGTCAACGATCATTACGCACAGGCCCTCTCACGCTGCCTGCGCATGAGCGAACATTCGGTTGCCGGGGAATATTTCAGGCGGAGGTAGGCGCCCGCTTACTTGCCGATCTTCGCCTCGATCTCGGCCAGCCTGGCTTCCAGCACGTCGACCTTCTCGCGCGCGTTTGCAGCCATGTCCTTCACCGCGTCGAATTCCTCGCGGCTGACGAAATCGAGGCCGCCCATGGCCTCCTTCATCCGCTCACGCGCATTGTCGCGCGCCTCTCGCGTCATGCCAGCCAGCGTACCGGCGGCGGAGTTGGCGAGCTTGACGAAGTCGGCGATGACGGGGTTTTCGCTTTGCATGGTGGCTATGTGGTCTCCGCTGCAGGCGAAATCAATCCCTACAACACAACCCGCTGCACGGCATTGTTCGCATTCACATCGCTGGCATCGGGATTCAGCTGGAGAAACTGCCAGGTGAGCGCGGTCGCGAACAGGCACCAGGCGAGATAGGGCAACAGCAGCAGCCCCGCTAGCCTGCGCACTTTCCAGAACAGCCAGATCGTCAGCACCAGCATCACGTCCAGCGCCGCAATGACGATCAGCGCCAGCTCGATATCATGCATGGCGAAGAAGACCGACGACCAGGCCAGATTGAGCGCGAACTGCACGAGGAAGGCGAGGATCGCCAATGTCCGCCAGCGTGCACCCCAGGCGGCGCAGACCATCGCCAGCGCCACACCCATCAGCACATAGAGGACTCCCCAGACGATGCCGAAGGTGATGGGCGGCGGGTAGATCGCGGGCTTGTACAGCGCGGCGAACCACGGATTGTCCGCGCCGCTGCCGGCCATCTGTCCGGAGACGAAGCCGGCCAGCACCACGACCGGGACAATAAACAGGGACCAGCGCAGCAGGCTGGCGCGCAATTGCGCGGGAGAAGCAAGGCGGTTCATTCAGGCTCCTGCATCAACGGGGCAACGGCGCCCGCAGAATCGCTTCCCACGATAACCGGCACGCCATCGCGCGCAAGACGTTGAAAACCGGTGTCCCCTGCAGGCACGCTCAATCCCCGCCCCGCTTTGCGGAGATCAGGAATTCGACATTGCCCTCAGTGCCCTTGATCGGGCTTTCGGTGATTCCCTGGATTGTCCAGCCTTCGCCCTCCAGCCAATCGCGCACTTCGCCGCATACACGCTGATGCAGAGCCTCGTCGCGCACGATGCCGCCCTTGCCTACCTCGTCGCGCCCGACTTCGAATTGCGGCTTGATCAGCGCCACCAGCTGGCAGGTGGGCGCGGCGAGTTCCAGCGGCCTTTCCAACACCTTGCGCAGCGAAATGAAGGAGGCATCGCACACCACCCAGTTGCACGGGCGGTCGATCTGCGTGGACGTCAGCTCGCGCGCATTGGTCTGTTCGAGCACGGTGATGCGCGAATCGTTCCTGAGCTTCCAGTCGAGCTGGTTGGTGCCGACATCGACCGCGAAGACATGCTCCGCCCCGTGATACAGCAGCACCTGCGTGAAGCCGCCGGTGGAGCTGCCGATATCCATTGCCACCGCGCCCGTGGGATCGAGGCCAAAATGCCTGATCGCCCCGTCCAGCTTCACCCCGCCGCGCCCGACCCAGGGATGGTCGCGGCCTTTCAGCTCTATCTCGGCATCGGCGGCGACCTTCTGCCCCGCCTTGTCCACCCGCTGACCCTTCACGAAGACGAGGCCCGCCATCACCAGCGCCTGCGCCCGCGCGCGGCTTTCCGCCTCACCCCTTTCCACAAGGAGCTGGTCGATCCTCACCTTGGCCGTCTTGCCTTCAGTCATGGCCCCGGGCGATAGATGGCGCGAAGCGAGCGCGCCAGCCCTGCTCTCCCGCGCGGTGTCACATTTATTGTCACATTTGGGTGCGACTGGGGCGGACCCGAATCGCTTCTCGAGGATTAGAAGAGCCATGAATATGCGTTTTGTTGCCCCCCTCGCCTGTGCCGCCGCACTGCTTTCGGCCTGCAGTTCCGCCGACGAGCCGGCCGAGGAAGCTGCGCCCGAGACCCCGGCCCCCGTGCTCACCAACTCGCCCACGCCTATCGCCGCGCCCGATGGTTCGCCGCTTGCGCCCGGCAGCTGGTCGATCAATGAAAGCGCCAGTGGCGCCAGCGCGACTTTCGGCCAGGCCGATACCGATCCGCTGGTCAACATTACCTGCAATCGCGAAAGCAATGGCCTCACGCTTTCGATCAACACGCCGAAGCTGGGCAGCCAGGCCTGGGTGATCGAGGCGGGCGGCACGGCCGCGCGGCTGGACACGATGTCGAATGGCGAGGTCGTGCCCTACCAGGTGGCGGCTATCGCCCTCGACGCGCCGGTCTTCGGCGGCTTCGTGCAGCCGGGTGGAACGATCGAAATGACCGGCCCCGCCGGCGAAGTGATCCGCCTGCCCACCGCGCCCGGCATCCGCCGCGTGTTCGAGGCATGCGCCTGAATTTGAAACTCGTGGAATGATGAGGAGAGACCGGAGAATGCGCAGGGAATGGATGGCCGCCATGGCGGGATCGATGGTGCTGGCCGCCTGTGTGGCGCCTGCCCCGTCGCCCACTCCCGATGCATCGGCCACGCGCGCTCCGGTCGCGGCTCCCGCGCCCAGTCCAACACCAACACCCTCTGCCAGTATCGCGATCCCGCCGGCCGCCCATGCCGACTGGCACCAGGCCCCGGTGACGCCGGGCGACTGGTTCTATGTGGCGGAACCGGCGGAGACGCTGGCGGTCTTCGGCCCGTCGAGCGGAGAGGCGCTGATGCTGCTGCGCTGCGACCTGCGAACCCGCCGCGTCGGTATCGCCCGCTTCGACAATGTCCCGGGCGAGGTACCGCTGCGGATCGAAACCGAAACCATGACACGCGACCTCACCGCCAGCCCCTTGCCGAACCGGAACGACTTGCTGGTGGCGGAGCTCTCGGCTCGCGACCCGCTGCTCGAAGCGATGGCCTTTTCGCGCGGGCGGCTGGGCGTGCATTTCGGAGGCAATGCGCGGCTCTACGTGCCGGCCTGGCCGGAAATCACGCGCGTGGTGGAGGATTGTCGGTAGAGGTCTCAGGTTTCCAAACCCGAAGCTCTCATTCTGACTGTGAAAAAGATAAATTCAAGTCTTGTGTTGCGCCGCACACCGATTCACAACAGCACGCAAGGCCAGCGGTGAACGCGGTCTTCGCCCGACGGGTTGCACCACAGGGTGTTGGCTTCAAAAGCGCGAAAGGAGGTGATCCGATGTCTCATGGTTCAGCAGGGAGGTCGGTAAGTTTCCGCGCGAGGTACTATCGGTAAGCTAGCTATCGATAGAGACTTCGTGGGCGGCACTTCTGGCCGCTGACCATGCGAAAGGCGGTTCCTCGTTAGGCGGGGGCCGCCTTTCTCATTTGTGCTATGATATTATCATGAAACTTCAGCGCTTCTATCCGTGGCTTCCGGCACTTGGAATCCTGTGGCTCATCATGATGGTCCCGGCCATCCTTGCGCCCGCACCGGCAAATTTCCTCTTTGGCGTGATGGCGGCAGGATTATTCCTCCTGACGATCATGATTTCTGTCCAACGGCGACCATGCGGCCACGGCTTGGTGACAATGGACGGCATTTTCCAATATCCATGGGTCAAGCGTCGGTGTCCTAAATGCGGCGTAAAGGTCTGGTGACTGCCCCCCTTTCCCTCCGGCGCGGACATCGCTAGCAGTCTGGTTTCGAGAAATACCTCTTTTCCGATAATTTCAAATTTACTTTTGAGTTTGAAATTATATGACGCAGCCTATTCTGTAGACCTAAGGAAATGCTTCATGGCGACTCTCGCCGATTCTGCCACGATTGAGATTGCCCGCTTGCCCCATCCCGCCCCCACCGCCGTGGAGGCGCGTGAGGCGCTGATCGCCGATCCAGGCTTCGGCAAGGTCTTTACCGATCACATGATCGTGGTGGATTATGACGAGGGCACCGGCTGGCACAATGCGACGCTCGGCCCGCGCGGGCCGATCCCGCTCGATCCGGCGGCATCGGTGCTGCACTACGCGCAGGAAATTTTCGAGGGCATGAAAGCCTATCGCATGGCCGATGGCTCGATGGGCCTGTTCCGTGCGGATCAGAATGCGCAGCGCTTCAATGCCTCGGCCCGTCGCCTCGCCATGCCAGAGGTTCCGGAAGAGCTGTTCACCGCCGCGGTGCGCCAGCTGGTGGAGGCCGACGCCGAATGGTTCCCGCCGGTTGCGGGCGGATCGCTCTATATCCGCCCCTTCATGTTCGCCACCGAGCCCTTCCTGGGCGTGCGCCCGGCCAAGCAATACAAGTTCGTGGTGATCCTCAGCCCCGCTGGCAATTACTTCAAGTCGGGCGCACCGGCGGTCTCCGTCTGGGTTTCCGAATATACCCGCGCGGCCCCCGGCGGTACCGGCGCGGCCAAGTGCGGCGGCAATTACGCCGCCAGCCTCGTCCCGACCGGAGAAGCCTTCGCCAAGGGCCATGACCAGGTCGTTTTCCTCGATGCCGCCGGCAATGGCTGGATCGAGGAGCTGGGCGGCATGAACCTGTTCTTCGTGTTCGACGATGGCAGCATCATCACGCCGCCGCTAACCGGTACGATCCTGCCCGGCATCACCCGCGACAGCCTGCTGACGCTGGCCAGGGCCGAGGGGCTGAACATCCGCGAGGAGAAATACGCAATCGACCAGTGGCAGGAGGATGCGAAGTCCGGCCGCCTCGTCGAAACCTTCGCTTGCGGCACCGCCGCCGTGGTGACGCCTGTGGGCCATGTGGAAGGCCGCAAGCATGACTTCACCATCGGCACCGGCGGACCGGGACAGGTGACCTCCATGCTGCGCGACAAGCTCGTCGCCATCCAGCGCGGCAGCGCGCCCGACCCGCATGGCTGGGTGACGAAGCTGTCGTGATGCTCAAGCTTTTCCGCGCCATTGCCCTGATCGAGGGCGTGACGACCATCGCCCTGTTCTGCATCGCCATGCCGCTGAAATACGGCGCGGGAAATCCGGTGCTGGTGCCGCCGGTGGGGCTGACCCACGGCCTCGCCTGGGTCGCTTATGTGCTGGCGATGGTGGTGTGCCTGCCAGGCAAGGGGTTCACCATGTGGGAAGTGGCGCGCACCTTCATCGCCGCGCTGTTCCCCTTCGGCACCTTCCTCAATGACGGGCTGATCCGCCGCAAGCAGGCGGCGCTGGCGCTACGCGACGCCGCCTGAGCGCACCCGCTTCCTAGATGCTGGACGGATAGGCCGGTCGGATATCGACCGGCAGGTGAGTCATGCGTGAAATCGCGTCCTCACCATGCGCGTCGAGCTTGGCGTAGGTTTCGAAGAATGCGGCCGTGCCGTCATAATCGCCGGTCGCCTGCAGCATCAGCTCGGTGGTCAGCAGCTCGGTCAGCGCGCTTTCCATGCGTTCCGGGTCGATCACGAAATGCTCGGCCTCCTCGTCGAAGCGGAAGGCGCCCTTTTCCAGCAGGAAGCCATATTGTGCCGCCGCGCCCTTGGCGTGCGCTTCCTCGATCCCGAAGCGCATGGAGCGGAACAGGCCGGTGAAATAGGTCGCCCAGAGCTGGTCCTTTTCGGCCGCCGGGATCTCGCCGCGTTCCATCATGTAGAGGATGTTGTAGACGCCCATGACGTCCGCCTTGCTCTCCTCCAGTGCCGAATAGAGCTCGCGCAGTTCCTCGTTCACCGTGGTTGCGCGGCCATCGACGGTGATGCTGCCCGGTCCCAGCGAGTGCGAGAGTTCGTGGAACAGGGTGAACAGCTCCATATACTTCTTCTGCACCAGCCCAGCCTGGCTCTCATGCAGCACGACCGCGCCCATGGGCTGCAGGATCATGTCGTATTTCGCACCCAGCACATTGGCGAGGATCACTTTCTTCGCGCCCTTGGCTTCGCGCACGCGCTCGTCATTGGGCAGGTTGAAGGCGATGGTCTGCACGCCGGGCACATTGTCGCCGCCGCCCTGCACCTGGTCGGCCACGGCGATCGGGCTTTCGAAGCCGCGGTTGAAATTGTGATGCTCCGCCGGGATCGGCAGATTGCCCTCCATGTCGCGCAAATAGGAGACATAGCGGCGCAGCGCCTCGCTCTCCTCCGGATTGCGCAGGGTCACGAAGCTTTCGAAGGCGGTCTTCGTGCCATAGAGGCGGTCGGTATAAACCTCATAGGGTCCGATCGCGACTTCGATGGGCGTGCCTTCAAGGTCCATCCACGCCATTTCGCTTTCGAAATAATCGTCGGTCAGGAAGCTTTCGGCGCGCAGGGTGAGGAAGCGCTTGAGGCTGGGATTGGTGGTGATTTCCGCCGCTTCGCGCAGCAATTGCGCGGCGGGTTCCAGCCAATCGGCATATTCCACCGAATAGGGGATCGCGACGAGGTTCTCGCCATCGCGGCGCACCACGGTGTAGGGGCTGAGCAGGGCCTCGCGCTGGTCGGGATGCGCTTCCAGATAGGCGTCGAATTCCTCGCGCGTCAGGTCGGCGGGATAGAAGCCCGCGCCTTCCGGCATGGGCGTGTCGCCATAGAAGGGATGAAGGTCGCTGCCCTCGTCCCACGGGCCGAAATTGCGGTCATACATGTCGAGCATGTCGGCATTGCCGGTCGCCTCGATCTCGGAGCGCAGCTCGTCATAGTTGGGCAGGCGCTGGTGCATGTAGATCACGCTCATCAGCCGGCTTGCCGCGATCAGCTTGCCGACAACCTGCCGCTCATCCTCGGTGAGATAGGAAGTATCCGGGGTCATCGCGACATCGGCGATCTGGTCGCGGCTGGCGATCATGTCATAGCCGCTCTCGACCGCGTTATCGCCCGATGTGCAGGCGGTGGCGAGAAGGGCGACGGGCAAGAGGGCCTTGGCGAGAAAGCGCATATGCGGGCATCCAATCAGGGAACAGCTGTAACTATCCCGCCTGACTAGCGAGCCGGGGTGCCGGGATCAATTGGAAAGGCCCGCCGGGGAGCCGGCGATCAGCCTTCGCGGTCGTTGAAGGTCCAGGCGACCTCGCCCTGGGCGCTGCCGGTGGTGACCATCTGGTGCGCCAGCTGCATCGCCTCGGCAAAGGCATCCTCGGCCATGGCGGGAGCAGCGACGCCGGTCACCGCAGCACGGGCGCGGCTGGACATCAGGACGATGTTGCGGGTCGCGATGCCCTCGGCAGGAACGGCGACCATCGCGCGCTGTCCGCTCGCCTCGACCATGTGATCGCCCGCAGCAATATCGGCAAAGCGATAGGCGCCGTCGGCATCGCTCATCGCGCGGGCATCGCCCAGCGCCAGCTCCACACCCGCCGCCGGAACGCCGCGCGCGTCATAGACCGTGCCCGTCACCTCACCCGCCGTGGCGGAGAGGGAAAGGCCCAGCGAAAGGGCGGCGGCGACAAGAGCGGCTTTGCGCAAGGCGGGACATCCGAATCATTGCGGCGCGGACCGATTTCCGCACCCCGTTCGGACTCCACAGCCGAGCAATGTGACGGCTGCATTACAGTGGATGACATTTTCGCGACGGGACGTGCGCGATCAGCCCTTCAGCGCCTTCAGCACAAGGTCGCTCGCCCGCTCGCCGATCATGATCGCAGTGGCATTGGTATTGCCCTGCGGAATGGTCGGCATGATGCTGGCATCGGCGACCCACAGGCCTTCCACGCCCTTCACCCGGCAATCTGGCGTCAGCACCGCATCCGCATCGTCGGCAGCGCCCATGCGCACCGTGCCGACCGGGTGGTACATCGGGATCGTCGCCGCGCGGACATAAGGCATGAGCCTGTCCACCCCGCTCGCATCCATGCCGGGGCGCACCTCGGCGGTCACCTGCCCCACCAAAGCGGGCTGCGCCATGATGCGGCGGGCGATCTCCAGCCCCTCTACCAGTTGCAGCGCATCGTCCTCCTCGCCGATCAGCTGGTGGCGGATCACCGGCGGCGCGTCGGGATCGCTGGAGCCGAGCAGCACCTCGCCCCTGCTCTCCGGCCGCGTCAGCGCGATGAAGGTACTGACAGAGCTTTCCGCGCGCAGCTCCAGATTGCCCGTGGGTGTCACATCGAAGGCGAAGGCGCTGAAGGCCAGCTGCAAATTCGGCGCGGGCAAATCCGCGCGGCTTTTCACGAAAGCCTGCGCATGGCCGATCCCGGTGGTGAGCGCGCCCGAACGACCGAACAGGAAGCGCGCAAGGCTCTTCACCCCGGCCAATCCCCGGCTGTCATCGTTGAGCGTATGGGCGGACACCTCGTTCACCAGGTGCACGCCGGGATGTTCCTGCAGGTTCTGCCCCACGCCCGGCGCGTCAAGGACCACATCGACGCCATGGTCACGCAAATGCGCCGCCGGACCAATGCCGGAAAGCATCAGCAGGCGCGGCGAATTGAGCGCGCCCGCGCTCAGCACCACGCCATCATTGGCGGTGATCGTCTCGGAACTCTCGCCCCGCTGCACGGTGACGCCGCAGGCGCGGCCATCCTGCATCTCGATCCGCAATACCTTGACCTCGAGCATGATCTCGAGCGTCTTGGGCTTCTTCTGAAGGTAACCGGCAGCGGTGGATGAGCGGAGGCCGTTCCTTTGCGAGAGCTGGATCAGGTCCACGCCCTCATTATGTTCGCCATTGAGGTCGGGCGAGCGGGGATAGCCTGCCTGCTGCACCGCCGCGATCCAGTCGCCCGTCACCGCATAGCGGCTGCGCACCTCGGAAACCGCGATCGGCCCGCCCGTGCCGCGATAATCATCGGAGCCGCGCTCATTATCCTCCATCCGGCGGAAGAATGGCAGCACGCTGTGATAATCCCAGCCCTTGGCGCCCAGCTCGGCCCAGCGGTCGTAATCGTAAGAGTGGCCGCGAATGAACATCATGCCGTTGATCGCGCTGCCGCCGCCGAGCCGCTTGCCCGCCGGCCAGACGTCGGGCCTGCCGCCCACGCTGGGGTCGGGTTCGGCAGAGTACATCCAGTCGAAATCGGGCGTGTGGACGATGCCGCTCATCAGCGCAGGCACGCGGGAGCGCACGTCCTTATGGCCCTTGCCCGCTTCCACCAGCAGCACACGCTTGCCCGCCTCGGCCAGCCGCACCGCCATGGGAATGCCCGCCGATCCGCCGCCGACAACGATGATATCCGGATTGTGGCCCAAGTCTCGCTCCTCTCACCTCGCCTGATGCGGCAAAAGCGCCGTTCCCCGCAAGGGGTCGAAGCGCTATTCCCCATCTCATGGACGATCGGGAGGCCATGGAGCGAAGCGCGGGAGCGCGGCTGGCGCTGCTGGAGGAGAGCTTCGCGCACCTTGCCGGCAGGCCGCTGGTCGCGGGCGGCGACGGGTTGTGGAACGCGCCCGGCGCAGTGGTGGCACATGGCACGCAAGACCCGCCGCTGTTCTTCTACGGCAACCGCACCGCCCTCACCCTCTTCCGCATGAGCGCAGAGCAATTCATCGGCCTGCCCAGCTACAAAAGTGCCGAACCCGGCCTGCGCGCGGAGCGCGCCGCGATGCTGGCAAAGCTCGATGCGGAAGACGTGGTTACCGGCTATCACGGCATCCGCATCGCCGCAGACGGCACGCGCTTTCGCATCGAGGACGCGGTGATCTGGAACCTCGTCGACGCAACTGGTAAACGCCACGGCCAAGCTGCGACGTTTGGGAAGTGGGAGATGGTTGGATGATCCTTGCCACTCTAATCGCCAGCGCAATGCAAGGAGCCAGCTCCATGTCAGGTTTTACCTACTTCGATGAGGCCGAGGCGGAACGGCGCGCACGCGCCTGTACACTGTCGGACGTGTCGCTCGCATTCGACGATCTGCTTCAGGAAAACCTTGTTATCATCGCCGATGAGGAAATTTCGGACGAGCAGCTATTCTGCCTCGCGCAGGCATTCGATGCCACACACTATACAGTCCAACTTCCTGAGGCATATCAGGCCGCCTTTGCTGCAAAGGCCACAGAACTCGCTGCCCCTAGATCGCGGGCTACGTGGATTGCCGAATGGGAACGATTGGGCTTTCCCGAACCTCCACACTACGACCCGGACACGATGGAGGACACGGACTTCGCAAGAACCCTCGAAGACTTCTGTGGGTCGCACGCGAAAGGGGCATTTGGTTCGGAGTTTGGACCGAGAATGATCTCGCCGGAATGGCACGCAGCGCTGGACCCGAATTCTCCGGAGCAAAGGCGCGCAGTGAGTTGCGTGATGCTCGGTGCCCATCTGTCCGGTTTCGAAATCGGCATCATCGGCAATGAGAAAGAGCCGGAATGACGGTTACATTCCCGTAGCAAAGAAAAACCCGGCCCCCGCCAAACTTTCCCTTGCTTGCCGCCATCGGCGCAGCCTCCCATCTTTTTCGTCATCGACCCACAGGTTCAGGAGAAAACCGAGATGTCCGACGTCTACACCCCGCCCAAGGTCTGGGCTCCCACCGAAAGCGGCGGCCAGTTTTCGGGCGTCAATCGCCCCACTGCCGGCGCGCGTGAGCAGAAGGAGCTGCCGCAGGGCGAGCATCCCTTCCAGCTCTATTCGCTGGGCACGCCCAACGGGGTGAAGGTGACGATCATGTTCGAGGAGCTGCTGGAAGCCGGCTTCTCCGAAGCGGAATATGACGCGTGGAAGATCAAGATCTTTGAAGGCGACCAGTTCTGGTCCGGCTTCGTCGATCTCAACCCCAATTCGAAGATCCCGGCGCTGCTGGACAAGAGCGGCGACACGCCCTTCCGCGTCTTCGAAAGCGGGGCGATCCTGATGCACCTGGCAGAAAAGTTCGACTACCTGCTGCCGAAGGAAAACCCGGCACGAGCCGAAACGCTCAGCTGGCTGATGTGGCAGATGGGCAGCGCGCCCTTCATCGGCGGCGGTTTCGGCCATTTCTACGTCTATGCGCCCGAACGCTACAAGTACCCCATCGACCGCTACGCGATGGAAACCAAGCGCCTGTTCGACGTGGCGGACCAGCAGTTGGCGAAGACCGAATATCTTGCGGGCAGCGACTACACGATCGCCGATATCGCCGCCTATACCTGGCTCGGCAATCTCTACCACGGCGCCTATAACCGCTGCGACATCTTCCTCTCGCTGGACGAGTACGAGAATGTCGGGCGCTGGGTGAAGGCGATCGACGCGCGCCCCGGCGCTATCCGCGGACGGTTGGTCAACACGCAGGCGATGGACGAGCGCCACTCGGCGGCGGATTTCGACAAGGTCGAGGATCGCAGCCTGTTCGATCCGTTGCGCAAGAAGGCGGATGTGTAACGCTCTTCGTCATTGCGAGCGAAGCGCGGCAATCCAGGGCGGCACTGTGCGGCCCTGGATTGCCGCGTCGCTTCGCTCCTCGCAATGACGGCGAGGTTGCCTAGAACCGATAGCTTGCTTCCACGCCATAGATCCGCGGCCGCGCCTTGAAGACGAAACCGCCGGGTGAGAATTCGGCATTGTATTCCTCGTCGAAGAGGTTGGTCGCAAAGCCGTAGAGCCCCCAGTTCTCGCCTTCCACGCCGATGCGCGCATTCACCAGGTGGATCGGGTCGCGCACGGTCGAATTGGGCACGTCCCACCATGTCCGGCCCGTGCGGCGATAATCGACACGCAGCAGTGCATCGAGATCCTCGGTCAGCGCCGGATTATATTGCGCACCGACATTCAGCGTCGAGCGGCTGATCAGCGGGGCTTCATTGCCAATCACCGAAGGATCGGGGAACTCCTTGATATCGCTGAAGGTCAGGCCCCATGCGGCGTTGATCTGGAAGTCGCTCGACGGGCGCAGCAGCGCTTCCAGCTCGACGCCCTGGATCTCCACCTCGCCCACATTGCCGAGGTTCTGCGTGGAGTTGGCGGCGAGGAAGACGAAGAAATAGCTGTTCTTCGACGTCGTGTGATAGGCCGCCGCATTGAGGCTGAGCATGCGGTCGAGCAGCTGCAGCTTGGTGCCGATCTCGAACGTATCGGCCGTCTCCGCCTCGTAGATATCCTCCACGCCGACAATGCCGTTGTCGAAGGCCACCGCGCCAACGCCGGTCTGGTTGAAGCCGCCCGAGCGGAAGCCGCGCGAGTAGCCGCCATAGAGCGTCACATTGCTGGTGGGCGTGAAGGTCAGCGTGACCTTGGGCTGCCAGTCGTCGAAGCTGATCTCCCGAACTTCACCCGTCGCGCCTTGCGGGAAGCCGGGGATGTTGGGAAGAAATGCGGTCGGCGTCAGCGTGGTCTGTTCGCGCTTGTCATGATCGTAACGCAGCGAAGCATCCACGCGGAAAGCGTCGGAGAACTGGTATCCCACATTGCCGAACAGCGCCCAGGCGAAATTGTCCTGCGAATCCGCCAGGAACGTGCTCTGCGGATTGAGCGGATTGGTGCTCGGTTCGCGGTAGACGGGGAACACGCCCTCGCCCAGATCGACCATATTACCGGTGGAGATGTAGCGGTCCGTCGCGATCAAATAGCCGCCGAACATCCAGAACAGGTCTTGATCGGCCGGGCTTTCGAAACGCACTTCCTGGCTGAAGGCCTCGACGTCCAGATACTGGCTCTGGTTGAGGTCGATCCCGAGGCCCAGGCCGAAGCCGAAGGGCGAATCCGGCGGGCGAAAGAAGAAGCTTTCCTCGATCGGCAGGAAGTCGAAAGCATCGCCGGTGAGGATCTCCTCCAGCGTGTCATAGCTGGTGACCGAGGTGACGGTGAAAGCGTCGGTTTCGACAGTCAGCTTGGCCGAGACATTATAGATGTCGCGATCGTTCTGACCGGCATTGTTCACCCGCACCGGCAAGCTGGTATCGTTCACATCCTCGACGATGTTGAAATAGAGCGCCTGCGTGCGCAGCTGGTCCATCGATGCGCGCAGGTCCAGCTCGACATTGTCGGCAAGGTCGAACAGCAGACGTCCGCGCAGCGAGAGGTTCTCGACCGGGTCGGCCTCCTCGCCGAGGAATTCGTTGTCGATATAGCCATCAGTATCCTGCCACGATCCCGACAGGCGGAAGGCGGCATTGTCGCTGAGCGGGCCGGAGACGCCGCCGCGCATGTAATAGCCGAAGCCATTGTCGATCCCAGCGGTCACGCTGCCTTCCAGCTGGTCGGACGGCTCGCGCGTGGTGACGATGATCGCGCCGCCAATGGCGTTACGGCCATAGAGCGCGCCCTGCGGGCCCTTCATCACCTCGATCTGCTCGATATCGAACAGCTGCTGGTTGAACTGCGCCGGGTTCACCTGCAGCACGCCGTCCACCACGACGGCGACGGACGGTTCGGAATTGCGCGCCTGGGTGATGCCGCGAATGATGACGAAGGCATTGCCCGCGTTCTGCGTCTCGACCAGGTTCACGTTCGGCGTGAGGTTGACGAAATCGGCCGGGCGGATGATCCGCGCATGCTCGATCGCCTGCGCACCGAATGCGGTGATGGCGACGGGCGTGTCCTGCAATTCGTTGGCGCGGCGCAGGCCGGTGACGACGATGGTGTTGCCGTTCGTTTCTTCTTCAGAGTTGTCGGTGCCAGCCTCGTCCTGTGCGAGTGCCGGGGCCGCCATTGCCAGCGATGTCGCCAGCGCCAATGCGGATACGACCGGGCGCGAGACCCTCCTCAAAGTGCTCATCAGTTCCTCCCCAATTTTTTATGTTCTGGGAGGCACATAATGCCTGAAAACGGGCAGAAGCGCCATGCGGCTTTTGGTCACCCCTTCCCATCTGCGCCGGGCGCGTTATATGGGCGCCTCTCCCGCGCAAGCGCCGGGTGATGCTGGGGCGTCGCCAAGTGGTAAGGCAGCGGCTTTTGGTGCCGCCATTCGCAGGTTCGAATCCTGCCGCCCCAGCCAACATCTCCCGACCACTTAACTAATTGAAAATAAATCAAAATCCCTGCGATTCAAAATCAGTGGCTATCTGTGCTGGTATTAGCTCTTGGCCCCTGAGCTGCATAGAGATGCAGCTGATCTGAGACGTTCGCAATACGATAGGATTGGGCGATCCACAGTCTAAACGTAGCAGCAAGTAGACTTGGGAGAGTACGACGGTAGTCCTCAGCGACCTATGCCTGCGGCAATGGCAGCAACGCGCCCTAATTTCGGTCATTCACGCCGTGCGAGCGGAATCCCAAAACCGGACGTCGCCCAGGCGAACTGATTCCCAACCCAAAACAGGAAGCGGGGGCCGCAGCCCCCGCCTTATTTGGTGCAGTCAAGCTGCTTGTTCACAACCGGACCTGCGATTTCTGAAGGCATAAGAGTAGACGCAAAAGTGAGGAGGTGCAATTGTCTTTCCCCGCGATCAGGTTTGGAGGGGGGAGTTGGATGAGGACACGCCTGGGTCTCGACATCGGCACCAACTCGATCGGGTGGTGCCTGTACGATGGCGACACTATTCGAAACATAGGTGTGCGTATTTTCCCCGATGGTCGCGATCCCAAGTCCGGGGCCAGTCTGGCGGTCGACAGGCGCGATGCGCGGGCGATGCGGCGGCGGCGAGATCGCTATCTCGGGCGGCGTTCAGCGCTGGTCGAGGTGCTGGTAGAACACGGCCTGCTGCCCCAAGACAAGCAGGAGGCACAGGCTCTCCATGGCGAAGATCCCTATGCGTTGCGCGCGCGTGCGCTCGACGAAAAGCTCACTCCCCAACAGATCGGACGTGCGCTGTTCCACCTCAACCAGCGGCGCGGCTTCAAGTCCAACCGCAAGGCCGATCGTGTCGCGAAAGTCAATGACGATGGCAAGATCGCCAGCGGGACAAAGGCGCTCGATCAGGCGATGGCGGATGCCGGTGCCCGCACATTGGGCGAGTTTCTGCTTTTGCGCGACCCGGACAAGGGCGAGGCCAAACGCGTGCGGATGCGGCCCGATGCCAATGGCTATGATTTCTACCCCGACCGCCGACATTATGAGAACGAATTCGAGGCGATCTGGGCCAAGCAGGCGGAGTATCACCCTGATTTCCTGACAATTGAAGCCAAGGCCGCGATCCACCGCGTGATCTTCTTTCAACGTCCGTTGAAGGCGCAAGTTGTTGGCAAATGCAGCTTCGCCGGATGGTATGGCATTCCCGGTGATGAAAAGCGTCTGCCAAAGGCGCATCCACTTTTCCAGCAGCGCCGCCTCTTTGAAGAAGTGAACCAGCTTGAGGTCGTCTCCGCGGGGGCGCCAGCGCGCAAGCTGACCCTGGATGAACGCCACAAACTGATCCTGAAACTGCAGGACAAGAAGAAGGTTACATTCAAGACGCTGGGTCGCCTGATCAAGCTGAAGGAAGGCGAACGCTTCAACAAGGAGAGCGAAAACCGCAAGGACCTGATCGGTGACGAAGTGCGCGCCGAGATGATGCACGCGGACCGTTTCGGCCCGGACTGGACGACGTTCTCCACTGGGAAGCAGTGGGCGATCATCGAGCGGCTGCTGGAGGAGGAAGATACCGAGAAGCTGCTCGCTTGGCTGCAATCGGAGCATGGGCTGTACCGCGAAACGGCAGAAGCTATCGCCAATGCCCATCTGCCTGACGGGCATGGCCGCTTTGGCCTGACTGCCACCACGGCTTTGCTCGAACAACTCAAGGCCCATGTCGTTACCTATGCTCAAGCGGCGGAGCGCGCGGGCTATCACCACAGTGACCATCGCACCGGAGAATGCCACGCAGCGCTGCCCTATTATGGCGAGATTCTCGCCCGCGAGATCGCTCCGGGCAAGGACGACTATTCCGACGAGCTCGAACGCCAGTGGGGCAAGATCACAAATCCCACCGTCCATATCGGCCTCAACCAACTGCGCAGGCTGGTGAATGCAATCCTCCGCCAATACGGGCGGCCGGATTATATTTATGTTGAACTGGCGCGTGAGCTGAAGCTCAACGAAAAGCAGAAAGCCGAGCATAACCGGCGTATCAGGCAGACCACCGATGAGGCAGCGGCCCGCAGCAAGAAGCTTGCGGAAATCGGCGAGCGCGATTCAGGCGGCAACCGCATGCTGCTGCGCATCTGGGAGCAGCTCAATCCCGCCAATCCGCTCGACCGCCGCTGCCCTTATTGCGGCGAGATGATTTCCATCGAGATGCTTATGAACGGATCGGCCGATATCGATCATATCATCCCCTATTCGCGCTGCCTTGATGACAGCGTGGGCAACAAGGTCGTCAGCCACACCCATTGCAACCGACAGAAGGGTAACAAGACTCCGTGGGAACGATGGGGTGAAACCGACCGCTGGCCCGTTATCCAGGATCAGGTTGCACGGCTGCACAAGTCCAAGCAGTGGCGTTTCGGCCCCGATGCGATGGAGCGGGTTGAGCGCGGTGGGGGCTTCGTCGCCCGGCAGCTGACCGACACGCAATATCTGTCGCGCATCGCAGGCAAATATCTCTCCAGCCTCTACACGCCGGACGAGGGACGCCGGGTCTATGCCGTGACCGGGCGGATGACCGCCATGCTCCGCCGCCTGTGGGGGCTGAACGATATCCTGCTCGATCACAACTGGGTGGAGAACGAGCATTCCAACGCGCCCAAGAACCGTCTCGATCATCGCCATCATGCGATCGACGCGGCGGTTGTAGGGGCGACCGATGCCGCGATGATCCAGAAGATCGCTACTGCCGCGGGGCGTGCCGAAGACCAGGATCTGGATCGTCAGTTCCTCGACTTGCCACACCCGTGGGAGGGCTTTCGCGAGGACCTACGTGACAAGCTCTATACTACCACCGTCAGTTTCAAGCCTGATCACGGCCGCAAGGGCAGGCCAAAGAAGGACCGCGATATCACCTCGGGCCGCTTGCACAACGATACCGCCTATGGCCTGACCGGACGGACCAATGCCAAAGGCGTGCCGATCGTCGTCACCCGCAAGCCACTGCTGAGCCTGAAGCCCGGTGATCTGACCGATCCGGACAGGATGCCCGATCGCGATCTACAGGAGGCGCTGTATACCGCAACACGCGGAACAAGCGGCAAGGAGTTCGAGAAGTCGTTGCGCGACTTTGCCACCCGCGACGGACCTTACAACGGCATCCGCCGCGTTCGTCTGACCGAACCACTCAACGTCATCCTGATCCGTGACAAAGAAGGCCGCGCCTACAAGGCGGTGAAGGGCGATGCCAATGCCCGGTTCGACGTTTGGCGCCTGCCCGATGGCAAGTGGGTGACCAAGTGGAAGGATCTCGAGGGCCAGGAACATTCCAGCATCATCTCGATGTTTGACGCCCACCAGTGTGATTTCGTTGAAGCCCGGCCGCATCCGGCGGCGAAAAAGGTGCTCAGCCTGCGGCAGAATGATTTGATTGCGGTGGAGCACGATGGCGGGGAGCGGGAGATCATGCGGGTGGTGAAGTTTGCCGCCAGAGGTGAAATTACATTTGCGAAGCACAATGAAACGGGAGCTTTGAAGTCACGTCATGAAGCAGGCGATGATCCATTTCGTTACTTCACCTCGTCTCCCTCTGGTTTGAAAGCATCGAAGGCCCGGCAAGTGCGGATAGACGAGCTTGGCCGTATTCACGATCCCGGCCCGCGTGACTGACAGACATCCCGGTTAACGGCCTGGCCAAGGCCCGCCTTACCTCATTGCTTTCCGCCGACCTGGATCTGCAAGGCTCAACGACACCGACCAGCACTGCCATCCAGCGCTTGGCCCAGTCGCTGGCGACCAGTTTCGAACAGGGGCGTGTCGAGCTGGCCCTGTTCCAGCCTCCAGATCCGCTCGCTTGGAATGCCATTGCCCAGCACATCCCCGCTGCCGAAATGCAGTGAAGCTCCGTGGCGACGCTCATCTTAGCGGGTATCGGCTGATGTGGATTCTGGTGATGTTCGACTTACCTGTCGGGACGAAGGAGGAATGCCGGGCTGCGACAAAGTTTCGCGAGTATCTTCTCGGCGAAGGCTTCGAAATGAGCCAGTTTTCGATCTATGCCCGGTTCTGTTCCGGCAAGGAACAATACGAAGCTTATGTGAGGCGGATCGAACGCAACCTGCCAGACAAGGGCGACGTCCACATTCTGGGTTTCACGGATCGGCAATATGAAAACATCATACGATTCAACGGCCAGTCACGCCGCCGTCAGCGCAAAAATCCCGGTCAGCTTGCCTTGTTCTGAAGGTTTCGGAAACCCGTTTTACTGTCCTCGATGCCTCACAAATACATTCGTATTCAATGCCTTGAGAGAACATCGAGGATAGCAGGTCAGAAATCGCGGTCCAGCTGCAACTTCCGCACATAATACAGAACACCGTCCGCAAGGATAGCAGTTCAGAAATCGCGGTCCAGCTGCAACGCGATCAGGAAGGACACCAGCATGTCGCGCAGGATAGCAGTTCAGAAATCGCGGTCCAGCTGCAACTCAAGGCATCCATTCAAGAGGAGGAATAAGAGGATAGCACTTCAGAAATCGCGGTCCAGCTGCAACTGTCAGATGGAGATAGAAGAATGAGCCTTGAGGATAGCAGTTCAGAAATCGCGGTCCGGCTGCAACTACACCGTCATCTGACACTTAACAGAAAAAGGATAGCAGTTCAGAAATCGCGGTCCAGCTGCAACCATCCACAGGTGCAGGTGATGCGGTAAGGGAGGATAGCAGTTCAGAAATCGCGGTCCAGCTGCAACTACAGCAGACAATGATCTAGTGGAGGCGCGAGGATAGCAGTTCAGAAATCGCGGTCCAGCTGCAACTTGCCAACACAAGGTCAGGATCAACATCATCAGGATAGCAGTTCAGAAATCGCGGTCCAGCTGCAACCCAATGAACTAGAGGAAGTAAGAGGGGCGCAGGATAGCAGTTCAGAAATCGCGGTCCAGTTTCGGAATGTCCGATGTGTACTGTCGGCTCAAGCAAAGCTGCCTTTCTCCTTCCGGCCCACGAGCTGTCCGACTAATTGGGCATGAGCGCCAGTCAGCAATGTGCCTTCTCAATTTCCACTGGTCACCTGATTCGCCGACGGACCCAAAAGCTGCCATTTGCTTATCCAGGAATGCTAAAACCATACAGCCTGGCCAAATCGAGAAGGTGAAGACCTGACTATGAGCGTTCGCGCCCTTCACGCGCTTCCTAAGCTAACGCCGAGCTGCCGATGACCGATCTATCGCGCATCGGTGCCGTGCTGATTCACCCGCGCGGCGACCATATGGGTAACTTGCTCTGGCCGGGGGTACTCCCTGCTGATCAAGCGGCAGCGTTGGCGGCGTCAATCGCTGCGGTAAGGGCGCAAGGCTATTGGGCCAGCCCCTTTCCTGAAGGTGATGGCGTCACCTTCAAGCGATATGGCGAGAGCAGCCATGATGCTGCGGCTTGCCTCGCCGACTTCGAGGCGGCTTTCGCTTTTTTGGAGATTGAGGAACTCGATGCGGCCGAAGGCAGAGCCAGCGCTCTCGCTCGCCTCGCTGCGGGGCGCACGATCATGTGTACCTACCTCGTGCCGGTCGAGGCGCTGCGGCTCGAGCGCCCGTTCTTGCTCGGCGATACACGCTTCCACGCGCCCGTCGACGGGGAGGAAGTTCGGCTCGCCAATCATGCCTGGCAGTCGCTGTGCGACGTGCCGGGCGCCGACGTGGACCCAAGCTGGGTACCGAGCGCACGGGCGTCAGGGACGACCGAGTTGCTCGGCTATCCGCTAATCGAGCGCAGCGTCGAAGTGCCGCTATCGGTGTTCTACGAAGCCCAGGCGTCGTTCGACCGCCAATCCCCGCTGTTGCGGTTGGTGATGGAGGACGCCGATCATGCGCTCGATCCGATCCGCTACGATCTTTGTCACTATCGGCGGCTCGAATATCTTCCGGCGAAGCCCGGCTGGATCGGTGAGACGGCGATTGCCTATGTCATGCCCGAGGGTCGCGTGGTGAAGCCCCGGCTGCTGCAGGGTAAACCTTATGTGCTGCGTGTTTCGAACAATTGGCTGGGACTGGAAGTGGACCCGAGCGGCTTTTCCTGGGCCGAGCCACTCGCCAGCATGGTCGTCGACGACAAGAGCGGCGACGAAGTTGCGTTGGCGCTCAAGGCGGCGCTTCGCGCGTTCAACCGGGCCTTCTATCTGGTCGAGCTGGAGGCATCGTTTCTGCATCTGGTTTATGCGATCGACGCCTTGTGCGAGCCGGACAAGCTACGCGGCGATCGACACCGATTGTGGATCAGCGCGTTCGGAGCCAGCGGCGATCCCGGCCGCTTTGCGACGCTGCTGGGAGATTTCGACCGGCGCTATGGCGTGCGCAATCGCATCGTCCATGAGGGCGCGACCTTCGCGGGGCTAGGGCTCAAGGGCGAAGAACAGTGCCAGTTCATGCTGGGGCTGCTTGGTGCCTGCATCCAGATTTTCGTGCGCGAAGGTTTCACAACCCGGCGCGAGGCGGCGGACTATGCCTTCGATTTCCTGACGTCGTCGCCCGTCACGACGCATGTGACGGCGATGGCGTCGGAGCATTTCAAGCTGCCCCTCGCGACCGACAAGGGTTTTCGGGAGCATATGCAGCCGTAAGGAGGATCGCAGAGCCTGCGACTATTTGGTCCAGGCGCGGCCCATGTTAGCTCGACGCATGGCTGGGAGAATCACATCGAGCGATACTGTCAGTGCGCTGGGTCGGTTTACCGGACCGAACCTGACCGCCACGCTTTCGCGTCTCGAGGCGGCGGTGCAAGGCGTGACGGCGACCGACTGCCAGATGTTCCTTGATGGGGCGCAGGCCGGTCGGGAGGCTTTGAGCGCTGCCGGCGAACTGAAACGACAGGCCGCCCAGATCAATGTGACGATCCATGCGCTCGGCATCCTGTGGTGCCTTCCGCATCTACTCGAGCCTGGCGAGCGCGTCGAATATGTGTCGCTGGGCGCCGGCAACACCGGCCGCGCTTTCGATCTCGAGGCCAATCTGCGCGTCGCCGAGTTCAAGTTCATCAATTGGCGCGGGGGCTCGGAGGCGATCCGGCAGAATGGCGTATTCAAGGATTATCTGCTGCTGGCGCTGAGCCCGCCCATAAAGCGCAAATATCTCTATCTGCTCGGTACGGATCACGCGGTTAAATTCCTGCAGGGCGGCCGCGTGCTCAGCAGCATACTCAGCCACAACGACAAGCTGCAGCGCACCTTCACGGAGCGATTTGGCGACAGCTATCGCACGGTCGATGCTCATTATGCAGACCATGCCGACGCGGTTCGGATCGAGGACGTGTCGTCTTGGCTGTCGGATCTCGCCGAGCATCTTATCCCTGGTACAGGGCCATGAGCATGGGGATCCTTCGATGCAATATGCGCTAGTCGACGGCCTGCGCTGTGAGGCCGTTCCAGGCGATCGCGGACTTTGCCCGACGTGTGGCGCAGCGATGATCGCCAAATGCGGTCCGCGGCGCCTTCACCATTGGGCGCATGCCGGACGGCGCAATTGCGACCCATGGTGGGAGAATGAGACCGAGTGGCATCGGGGGTGGAAGAACCTCTTCCCAGCCGAGTGTCGGGAGATTTCGCATTTGGCCGCCGACGGTGAGATCCACCGAGCCGATATCAAGACACCGACCGGCATCGTCATCGAAGTCCAGCATTCCGCGATGACCGACGCCGAACGGCAGGCCCGCGAAGCCTTTTACGGCAATCTCGTTTGGGTGATCGACGGGCGCGGCTTTCGGGACAATTTCGACATCTATCATCTGCTTCCAGACCCGCAGGCAGACGTTGCGCAAGACTTGGTGTGGGTAAAAGCAAGCCGGCCGATGCAAGGCACAGCGCGCGGAATCTTTTTCCGGCTCTCGGAGTGCCGAGCGGAATTTCCTGAGGAGGTCGTTACCAAGGCGACGCTACGCGGCGGCTTCTATCATTTCATCCATGAGATCGAGGCCGAGGTCCGTCAATCCTACCGAGGTCATCATCAATATGACTGGGTGCGGCCTCGGCGAACCTGGCTGGACGCAGCCTGCCCAGTCTATATCGATTTCGGCGACGATCGCTTGGTGCGGCTCGACACATACGATGAGTCCGGCCTGCGCTGCATTCGGCTGGTCGCCAAGCGCAAATTTGTGCACGACGTGATGGTTGAGACCGATGCGCGCGCGATCGCCACGCGCTTCTACCCAATTGGCGGAGATACCGAGGCGTTTCGATGAGCTCGTACAAGGATCAGCTACCCCGCGTCTTCCAGGCGAACCTGGCGCGCCTGTACGACCGGGTGATCCTCCCGGTCATGGATAGCATGCCGTACCATGGTGACTTGGAGACCGGCGAGGCTGCGAGCCTCGACCAGTTTCTCGACCGCGCGAAAGCCCAGGTCGACAACTATACCGGCAATGAGGTAGCCAAGGCGTTCGTGCTGACGCTGGCGGGCGTGTTCGAGCGCCAGCTGAGCATCTGGGCGCGGTCCATCCAGGACGCGGGCATGGCCCACATGACTAAGCTCCGGGGATATGAGCCGTTGCTCGGCAGCTGCGCGAAGGTTGCCGGTATCGACCTCGCCTGCGATGGTCTCGGAGACGAGCTGACACAAATGTTTGTCGTCGCCAATGTCGTGCGGCACGGCGAGGGGCAATCGTGCGACCGACTTCGAGCGTTGGCGCCCCAACTCTGGGACGATGCCTCGACGAATTATTTTGACCTCCTGCCGGGCACGCCCGTTGCTAGTGAGCATCTGCGTATTCGAAAGAGAGACGTCATCCGCTACATCAGAGCTACGACCCGTTTCTGGGGCCTCGCCGACCCTCTTCCCATGGCGGTAACCGATCCGCCATATTGGAATGAATGATCGCGTCAGCGGGCAGCCGGTTCGTGATTGTGAAAGTGAAGTCGCGGGGGAAACAAAAGATGGCCGAGCGGACGCTGCCGAAGCGCCTCTACAAATATCGAAGTTTCAGCAATCTGACGCTTGGGATGCTCGTCGAGGACACCGTCTATTTTGCCGATCCGTCGACGTTCAATGATCCGCTCGACACCAAGCCAGCGCTGGATACCGACATCAGTGCCGAAGCGCTCGAAGCGATCCTTTCGCAGATGATCGAGGCACGAACCCAGGCAGAGATGTCCGCTGCGGCGAAGACGATCCGTTATCGAGGCCCCAAGACGCTCGATCACATCGCCCGTCAGAGCCGCAGGGCAGCAGAGCGCCTTCTGGCGGACATTCGCTACAACGCGACCAATCCCGATTACAAGATGGACGATCCTGAGCGCTTCCTCTTCGGGCAGTATGTCCAGGAGGAACTGCTTCGGCGGTACGACAAGGGCGTGTTTTCCTTGGCGGAGCGCGCCAACTGCCCATTGATGTGGAGCCATTATGGCGACCAACATCGTGGGCTGTGCCTAGGCTATTCCGTTCCCGATGCGGCGACCGGCGATATTCAGAAAATTCGATATGGCGGCGGCCGGCTCGTCCAGGCCAGTGACGTAGCGGCTATGCTGACAGGCGATGTGGAGGCCCGGCACCGTGTCGATGAGGCGGTTCTGCTTAAGAAGGCCAAACCCTGGGCGTATGAGCGGGAATGGCGCCTGATCGGTCCGCGCGGCGAGCAGAATTCGCCCCTCGAACTCGAGGAGGTGGTGTTTGGCATGCGTTGCCCGTCGGCCGTCATCTATGGGGTGGTCCAGGCGTTGGCCAAGCGCGATCTACCGGTCCGTTTCTTCGAGATCCGCGAGCAGTGGGGTCGTTTCCTGCTGGTCAAGCGTACCGTCGATACAGATGAGCTGCACGCAAGTCTGCCCCGTCGCAATCGATCGTTTGACCATATGTTCGACGATCTGACCGATATTAAGCCGCCTAGTGCACAAGCGGGAGATCGTGCAGCGCATTGAGCTTCGAGGCGTCGCCATTCTTGCGCCACCACAAGAGCCACGGCACAGTTCGTTATGCCCAAGACTGACGAGAGACTCCAGCCGACCCCGTCTATCGCGGAGGCTGGCCTTGGATGAACGCCTGCCCTGCTTTGAGCCGCGTTTGCGCTTGCCCTTAGTGCATGAGTTTGGTCATTGAAACCTGCGGTCGACAAGTGGCGTGGGGGAGTGGACAATGCCAACCGCCAACGTCTGCTTCCCTGCTTGGTGGCACTGCAAGCCGCCAGACCGGTCACGGCCCAGCTTCTTCCTATGCTCAAGGACCAAAATTGGGGGTGGAAGCAGACATTGGCTATTCAGCGAGTGGATCGCGGTTTGATGCCCAGGCCGTCCAGAATGCGCCGCCAAAAGATGGTAATGCCGCTTGCACCTCTCTCGCGAGTAGTAGCATCTACACAGGCTAGATCGCTCTCAGCTGGGGCGCTATCGTCACCTGTACTGCGTGGAAATCTATTGGAGTCACATTCTTGGAATGCATAACGCGGGTGTTGAAGCTCTGGGCGGTCCTTCAGTGTACCGCTGATCCCGTCTGGAAATAGACGAGAGAACACGAACCTGCGCATGTTTGGATTTGCAAAGAACGGAAAGCCTGCGCCTCCATTAGCACGCCCAAATTCGCGGCGGGATGCATCGTCTGGCACGGCCTGCCCATTTGAGCGAGCGTAAGGCAGTCCAAAGCGCTGCCACTGATGGTTGCCGTCGATTGACCGGAGCATGTCCGATAAGATCGTATATCTTTCCTGTGTTTCGCTGGGCAACTCCAACTCATTCGGATTGGCACCGAGCCGCCAAGCCAAACGGCGCAACTCCGAAGGGGATAGAAGTGCCAACGCACTTAACGTCCTGCCATGCCGAATTGCGGGGAAGCGGGAGGGATCAAGCACACCAGCTTCTACAAATGCGTCTGCCTGCACATTCGCAGCCATGTCGGAAAAGGTAAGAAGGTCTTTCCCACCTGAGTCACCAACTTCTGCAAAAATTCGATTCAGAGTTGATCGGTCTACGTTCTGTTCAACGAAAAGAAGTTCAAGGAAGTCTTCCGTCGTTCCATCAGGTGAACCCAACTTGATTAGTTCAACCGTTGCATCATCGACGACTGATTCCAGTTCCTCGCGAATAAGGATTCGAAGTCCGAGATACTCGTCGTAAATCGAACGAAACGGCTCAGGAAGTGCGTCAATTACGATCTGATCGATCTCTGACCGAACTTCGTTGTAGAAAGTTTCAGCTTCGCAGATTTTGGCCGACACCTGTAAGGGCTGCGGCGTGTAAGCGCTGCCGTGGCACTTCAGCCAATCACGATATCGACCAAGAGTGCCCCCTTCGCCACTGACAATCCCAATGCTGGATTGTAGCGCAACTTCAATGTAGGCGTCGCCGGAATCTTCGAGCGTGTTCCGCCAATTGTTGGCAAAACCGGAAATGATATTCGAGCCATCGACCAGCTCTTGGATCTTTTCCCTTAGGCGGTCTTTATCAAGAAAATCCTCTCGAAGGCTGGCTAGCTCCGTTTGGATGTTCTCGACAAGCTCTCGCGCATCTTCGGTTAGCGCGAGCTCCGCCTCATATCTTAAACGAACGGGTTCAAATGCCAGCTGGGCAGCGCTTCGCGTTGCAGACAGACCAGCAGCCTGTGCTTCACCCAGAATTTTCCCTTCCAAAGCATTGGCTCGTTTTGCTTGTTCAGCCGCAATGTTTGTAGTCTCGGTTTGAATTCTCCGTTTGAGGTTCGTCAGGCTGTTCTCCACTCGCGAGATCTCATTGTTTAATCGACGCCAAGCACCATTAACGCCTTCGCATCCGCGGTAGCAGCTGTTCCTACACCTCCGACGTTCTCGACTAAATGGAATGCCGTTGCAGCTCAGGCGACATGCACCGTGACAGATTTCGTTGGTTACTCGCCTGGGAACATCCCGAATACGCCGTTTCAGGTCATTCAATCGAGACTCAAGGTTTGCCTGCTCCCGTGTGAAGCTGTTCAAGGCGCTCTGCGCTGCGTCAATGGCACGATCGGCGGCCTCAATTCTTGCGTTACTAGTAACAACAAGAAGGTCGTTCTCTTCGACTGCGTCAATTGCATCGTCGAGAGCCTTTTTCGCGGAATCATAGGCTTGCTTTTCGACTCTTAGGCGCGCCTCTCGAATATCCAATGCAGCCTCGGCAGCACTCAAAGAGGTCTCACCAGTTGCAATCTTTGCCTGGACGTCGATAAGCTCAACGGCGAGATCAGCGATGCCTCTTGCAGCTAAGCCTTCAACTTTCTCAAGTTGGCGTTCAAGTTCGACCACTCCAAACCAAACTTCCGACATTGCAGAAATGTGCAAAGCGATGCCCGATCGGCGGGCTTCACGCCCGGCATCTCTCGAATGCACCAATTTATCGCGCAAGAACGAGGTCGGAACGGTCATGAGCTCTGGGTCTGGAACTCCGCTCGGAAGGATGGAATCAATGTATTTTTCAAGAGCGAAGTGGCGTCTTTCGACCGCGCGCTCATCTGCTAGCTCAAAGGTGTCGCCCGCATACGCATTCACGTAAGTATGGGCAAACGCATCGCTGGCTGCGTGCATCAAATACCCAGCTGCAAACGCTAACTCTTCCTCAGAGTTCGCGTTCGCGAGCAGATACTGCAACCAATCGTGAGTCTGCCAGCCGCCTTCGATCCCCGGATGGGTGGTAACTTGGCCAGTTATGAGGTCAGGGTAGGCGTCGGGGCCTAAGTTGCCCGCGAGAAACGCCCCCGGATTGTTCTTGATTGCGTTGCAAAGCGGCTCATCAATCCTTGTATCAACTCCTGCCAATCTCACTTCACAGTCGTCGCTAATGTCCACAAGGAGAGACTGGCCGATCCAGAGATGGGTCTTCAAGCCAAATGCCGATGCAGGCACGGCCATCAAGCAACAGACGGCGACACAAATGGATACGACTACTGATTGCCTCATTACCCTGTCCCCCAACAGTGTAAAGTACGACCGCCCGGAAGACTGAGATCTTCTTGGCAAGTTCAAGTTATTGTACGGGGTCATTTATATTCGTCAATGCGACTCTAATAGAAAGTGACAAATTCTGGGTCGGGAGCAGAACGTCGGCTTTCGATTGTCTGCCGTCGAGAACCAGACAGTCCGTAAACGGCCCAAGAGTAGCCGATTTGTCGTTGGTTGACTGCCAACTGTGCACGGCGTATTTTCCCGGCGAAAATCATCATGGCTCAGATAAACTACTACGACCCGGCCTTGCGCCGAGCTGAGAAGGAGCGTCAGCGCGAGTCTGATGAGGAGGGCCTGCGTTCGGGAAGGGTCTCGCCGGAAGAGCTGAACAGGCGCAATGGTTTTTTCGCGTCCTTAGAGATCATTGAGTCGCAGGTCATTTGCCAAGAAGAATTCTTCTGAACGAATGACTGATTGCCGTGATGATCGGGTTTCACGGTTCAGTTAGGCTCACCTGCTAACATCCGGGCGATGGGAGTTCCGCCATGGTGTTACGCTGCATTCTCACTTTGCTATGCTTCTGGCTCGCTTCGCCAGCCGCCGCGAACGAGCAGATCCTGCGAGGCCCTGCCACAGCCATTGACGGCGACACGCTTGCCATGGGTGATCTCCGGGTTCGCCTGGCCGACATTGACGCTCCTGAGACCGCTCAAACCTGTAACCGCGACGGCGAGGATTGGGCATGCGGTGCAGAGGCCGGCGAAGTGCTTGCTGAGCTCGTCGCCGACAGAACGGTGATATGCCGGACGCGGGCGATCGATGTATACGGTCGTTATGTGGCGGTATGCCATGCGGGCTCGACAAATCTCGGCATGACGATGGTGCAGGCAGGGCTGGCCATCGCTCTGGAGGGCTCGCCCCAAGAGTTGGCGGATGCTCAGGCCCGGCTGCGCGCACTTCGGTACGGAATATGGGCGTCGGAATTCCAGGTCCCGGCAGACTGGCGCGCAGCTCACCCTAGGGCGAGGCCTCAAAGCGAGATAGCCAACAATCGAGAGCCGCGCTCCGAAAGGGACACTAATCAACCGACGCAGGAGCGAGAATATCGCAACGAGTTCGGCTGTGCGATCAAAGGTAATCGCAGCCGTCGCGGGGAATGGATCTACCACCTTCCCGGCAGGCCCTATTACGAAGAGACACGGCCTGAAGAGCTGTTCTGTACAGAATCCGAGGCACAACGAGCCGGCTATCGAAGGTCGAGAGCCTAGCTCCCTCGTTGAATGGGCTCCGCCACGGTTCGTTCTAACTCGTTAGCGGGTTCCGGCACTCTCCTCCCGCTCCGGAAATAGCGGCAGTGTCTTCGAGCACACCTCGTGACCGCGCGCCTCGCGCGTGATCTCGTACCGACCTAGCGCCGCAAACACACGCTGGGTTATCGTGTCGATGGCGACCTTGCGCTCAAGCTTCTGCCCCTTAAACACTCCACGGATCGCGTAATTAGGGGCGAGTTTCACGGCGATCTGGATTGCGGCAACGATCTCGTCGTCTTCGGGTCGAATCATCATTGCCCATAGAGAACAAAGTTAGAACATCGAGGCAAGCGGAATGTGCAATCTCTATCGGATGTCGAAGAGCGCAGACGAGTTGGCCGCACTGTTTGCGGATGTCCCTGCAATGGTGGGCAACGTGTCCGGCGAGGTATATCCGGGGCAACCTGGCCTCGTGTTCGATGGCGAGAGCGTGCGATCCATGGTTTGGGGCTTTCCGCTGGTCCTTCGCGGCAAGTCAGGTCAGCAACTCAAACCCAAGCCCGTTAACAATGCGCGCACCGACAAGCTCGACAGCGGCTTCTGGCGCGCGAGTTTTCGCGACAGGCGCTGCCTGATCCCAATTGAGGCATTCGCAGAGGCCGAGGGGCCAAAGGGCAGCAAGACCCGCACGTGGTTCTCAATGCCAGGAGATGGCGTGCTGACTTGCGCCGGATTGTGGCGGGATAGTGCCGAGTGGGGGCCAGTTTATTCCATGATCATGGCGGATGCGAACGAAGCCATCACGCCCTTCCACGACCGGATGCCGGTCATCGTCTCAGGGGCCGACAGGGAGACATATATGGGAAGTACGGCGGAGGAGGCGTTTGGACTGTGTCGCCCATACGATGGCGAACTCGCCATCGATCGGACCGAGGAGCCGTGGGTGCGGCGGTGAGACGCATCTCGGACGGTTTTCCCGGCTGGTGTAGGCCGAGCGCGGCAACCAATGGTTCGGAATCTTGCCCACGTACAAATCTTGAATCCTGATCCCATCAATCCCTCGCTTGAAAGTCAGGAGCGCTCTTGGTCTTTGACCTCTCGCGCGATCTGCTCGAGAATGTATGCCCTCCGCTTTTCGTGAGACCAGCCTTCCCGCTCGAACATTTCAAACATGGCGACCTCATCGTCTGTCAGCGGGTTGCCTGCGATGGCCTGGCGCCCCACGCCAGGAAAATCGCGACCGTTCAGTTTCTTTGGCATGTTCGCTTCCCAACTGCTCAAGAGCGCTCCTGCAAAACTCTACCAGATGGTGCTGTCGGAGAAAGCTTTATCACGCCATCCAGAGCCGCTCAGAACGAGGTTGGAGCGCGCTTCGTCCAGCAACGAAGCGCGCTCCGACTTGAGGCCTCAGAACAAGCTCAAGCCGCCATCTGAGGCACAAGGCCGCGAAGCTTGGAGCGGGCCACAATCCCCTTCACCCAAAGCCGAAGGGTCCGATCCACAAACGAACTCTGGGGAGCTGCTTCGCTCGCCGCGGCGATCAGAGCCTCCAATGCCTGAGCCATGTTCACCTCGATTTCCGCCCGGCTCTGCAAATGCCGTAAGAGGATAATTGCGGTCGTCAGCACGTCCGCCCTGCACTGCTCCTCAACCAAGTCCCATTTGCCCTGGCAAACCAGCTCTCCGATATCCTTCGATGGCGAAGGCTTCGCCGGGATCGACGTCGCGGCGGCATATTCCGGAAGATGGACATTGGCGGCGCGCCCGGCGACCTCGTTGCAGAGATCGATGCGTGACCGCGCGAAGGGATGCAGGTCTCTGAGGCTGGTCGGCAGGACGAGCCCGAACTCGGCAGCGGTACGGCGCAGGACCGGGATGTCCTTGCACTCCCCTCCCCATGTCACCACCGCGGCATCGGGCAGCGCATCAAGCTGCGCGAACACGGCCTCAACGATCTCGGTCTCGTGGTGGTCGTCGGCAGTCAGGGTGACCGACTTTCCGAACTCGACTTCGGCCTTGCCTGCCTGAAACGTGATCGGCAGCCAGGATGCGGCCCGTACGCGGTGGAATGCCCAGCGGATGCTGTCCTCGGCACCCCTCCCTTCTGCCACGTAGTACGCATCGTAGCGGGACCTGTCGTACTCGTACTCCAGGTCGAGGACGAGAAAGCGCTTCGCCTTCTGCTCGGAACCGGCATTGCGTTCGCAGAACAGGCGGGCCTGGGCTTCGAGCGATGTCTCGAAGGCCATGGATTGATCGGTCATGTGTATTCTCCAAAAATGAAAAGGCCCGCCGGGATGGGCGGACCTTGATGGGCCAGTGATAGTTGGATCAGCGATGCCGCTCGCAGGCGGTCAGCTGTTTCGTGACAAAGGGCGGCAGGCCCTGATGGACGAACCAGGCTCTCTCGGCAGCGAGATCGCCGGGATCGAGCTCGGTGGACCAGACACGGCCTCTGGCGTTCCAGCGGTAGCCACGGGCCTTCAGCCGGTCTTTCTTCGCAAACGGCGCTCCTACGGCCTCAACGAGTTCGGTCGGCCGGGAGCTTGCCTCGATCAGGCGTGCGAGATGCGAGCGTTGCTCCCCGCTTCCCGGAACCGGCCTTTCCTGCCGCAGCAGGTGCATCAGTGACCAGACATCGTCGCCGGCGCGGTGCGCATTCGCAAACCAGCCATGTTGGGCGAGTAGATGCTGCTGGGCGCGACCATCGAAGCCAAGGCCCAGCCAGTCGATCTCGGAGGCCGAACAAGCCCAGGCCTTGGACGAGAGCGACGGATATCGGCGATCGATCCATTTCCTGTCGAAGCTGGCATTGTGGGCGATCAGCAGGTCGGCACGTTCGAGCAGCGCGCAAGCCAGGTTGTCGTCGATCGACTTGCCCTGCAGATCGTGGTCCACAAGCCCGGTGAGCTGGCGGATCTTCAGATCGAGCGGTTCGTGCGGATCCTCCAGCCAGGAGATAGGCTTGTAGTGGGCGATGACCTCTCCATCCCCATCAACCCAGGCGGGCAGAATGGCGAGTTCGATTAGCTTGTGCTCATCGACATCGAGGCCAGTCGTTTCGACATCGACCAGAGCGATGCACCGGCCTTCCGGTGGCGGTCCGGGCGGCATCGCGAATTGCGCCGCCGGAACCGCGCGGAGGACGCGGTATCGAGGTTCACGTTCCAACTGCCGCGCGAGCTTCTCGCTCGCGGCAACACTGCTTCCAGTTTTCATTCGGTTTCTCCTTGTTCAGGAAACCGGCGAGGTCGGAGCCGAGCGCAAAGCTCTTTTCCTCCCTCTTCACCGATTTCACTGATCAAGGAATTTCCAAATCTTTTGCGAGACATCGCCACGCGAGCAGTGCCTAGACCCCTTCCAAGACCCTCGTCGCGCTGACGCTCTGGCTTTTCCTAGTGTTGATCCACGCCAAAGGGATCAGAAGTGACTGCCAACGCAGTCTGCAAAGAGCGAACAAGACGCTCCTCGCTCATGGCTTGCAAAGTCCGCCCTGATTCCGTGCCGTCAACAAGACTATCGCCCCATGCCTAAACTCATCGCGTTTTGTTGCTGGAGGAAGAGGTCGCGATCAGCGGCCTGCTCCTTGATCCGCTTCAATTGTCTCGGATCGATCAAGGATGGATCGATTTGGTGTTGCCGGAGCGCCTTCCTAAGCATCCAAGCGCGCTGATCTCGCATAGCCTTATGACGCGAAATTTCGCGCGATGAACTGGCTTCAAGCTTGGCCAAGTGCAGGGTTTCCTCAGCTTCACGCCATTCTTTCAGCACCTGCGGTTCTTTGGGCACCAATTGGTCCTGCTGAGAAGCGGCCCCTCGGGTGGGGGACGTCATATTTGTCACAACTGGTGTAGAGACAGCCGCTGCCGACTTCTCCGGCATGGTCTCTCGCGCTGCCAACTGCGCCGACCCTGACGCGAAAGAGCGTTCGGCCCGTTCTATTGTTCGAGCAGTGGCTTCACACTGCACCGCCTTTGCCAAGCGATTGGCCACCAAGACGCGTTCGTCTGCCTGGCGTGAATCAAGGTGTTCGAGGAATTCGGCGGATTTCTCCACAAGCTGGGCGGAGCGAACAATTTCATTGTCACGGCCATGGCCTGGTTGGGCCTCAAACGCCTTCAGGCGCTTACTATTCCTTTCGTGGATCAGTAGCGCCCTGGATGCAGCGCGCTCCATTTCCTGCAGGATCAGGAAAGCCGTCTTGCGATGATAAGCTGCCTCGACGAGACAACTTTCCAGCTTTTCACAGTCCTCGCTTTTTTCGGCTGCGTTGGCATCCTTGCCAACAAACTTTCTGACTCGATCGGAACAAATCTCGAGGGCACTTCGATAGTCAGCTTCAGCCTGAGCCTGTATTGCGAGCCACTGTTTGCGCTCGTTGGCAATGCCCAGTGCGGTGGCTTCTCCATTGGTTTCCGCCGCGTTCTGAGCAGATCCGAGATGCTCCTGGGGATCTGCTGTTATCCCGATCCTTTGAAAGGTGTCAGGACTGACCCTTCGCGTACGTCCGGCAAGCGCGAGATGGTTGTTCGTTACCTCTGCCAACTTCTTGCGGAGCGTTTTGGGCCAAATGCGAGTTCGCGACACCACTGCGACCTTTTTTCGGCGGAGCGGAAAGGAAGTTCGACCGCGTCTACCTGGCTTAGCGAGCGCTACGGTGAAGTCCCACATTCCTGGTCTGAGTGATGCGGTATCGAACCCTTCCCTCTTCAGCCGCTGAATATCGTTCTGATCGATCCTTCGGCAGGGCCGATCGTAATATATGAAGTGGGCATGCCAATTGGCGCTGTGATTGTGGTGATCCGGCTCATGCATCACGGCGACAAACGGAATGTCTTTTCCCTCAAACTCCTTTGCGAAATCCCGAACCAGTGCGAACCTCTGCCTGGCAGTGAGTTCTGCAGGCAATTCAAACTCGATGCGGTATTGCGTGCGTCCACCTCGCCCGTCGGCAAACTTCGCCATTGGGAAGTTAGCGCTAGCGTTCTGCTCTTTGGTTCTTGGACCGACCCAGCCTTCCTGACCGGAGAGGAACGCCCGAACCTTTTTCCCATTTCCGATCTGGAACGGAGCTTCCTTATCCCGATCAGGTCCTAGGATTTTCTCTTTCAACTCTCTCGGGCAATTCGGGTCGCTTGCGACCTGCGACCAGAACTCAGGATGATCCGCGAACCGCATGCTCATCTTGTCGGGAGTAGGGTTTCTCTCGTGTTGTTCGACAAGCGACCAGAACTCGGCGCGAGCATCGTCGTCAGGGTCGATATTCGTGAGAAGAGCGCGATTGCCGTCGGTTTGCATCGCAACCGCAGAAGAGCGGATCACATAGCGATCCTGCTCAACAACCTTTGGTACGGTTGAAGCAGCCTGCAGTACGAACGCGTCATCAACGGCAGTGTGCTCTTGTGACGGCACTACGTCACTTGCGATGTCCGCCACAGCGCATTCGCGTTCGATATAACGGGCGTGACCGCGCGCTGCGCCAGGCTTGTTGCGGACGCCGTCGCGGCAAGTGTCGAAGGTAACTTTGGCTATGGCTTTGTGTGCGAAATGAAATGTCGTGACACCCTCAGCATTTGAAAAGCGATAACTCCGCGCAGCGGGGATATTGAAGCGAGGCACTTTGCTTGCTGCATTGGCCTGCGCATTCGCACTGTTAGATCGCCGCGAGTGTCGTCCCGCTTTGCTCGACGTTCTGGAAATATCATCAAGGATGCCATCCTTGATGAGCTTTATTCTGATACGGGAAGCCTCGAAATCGTCGCGGCTCTCCATCTGTCGATTGGTCGGCATCGTTACCTCCGTACGACATTCTAGATTGGCCTGCCGGATTGGCACAAATTGCGGTTTGATCGGTGTTTTCAGGGATTTTATGCAAATCCAACCGTCGGGAATTCGGGTGAGGCCGAGAGTCAAATTCATGCTTCGCGTCTTGGGAGTTAAGGGTAGCGCGGGCGGAACAGGGTTCGTTTGGATCCCTTAGTTTGGTCGCTGCGCTCAAGCTCGAAGAAGCAAGCTAACCTGGCCCTCGCCAGGTTAGCGGTATTGCGCCTGAAAACACTATATTTCCACTGTTTGAGGGTTAGTCTTGGTAATGCTAATATCGCTTGGTGAGCGGTTGTCCTGAGCTGCATTGTCAATGTGCTGGCGTTGTACCGCAAATGTTTTCCCAATGCGGATGCAAAAAGGGGGCCGGTCGACTTACAGTCGACCGGCCCCCTCCTACCAATTTAACCAAATCAGCTTGCAGCCCTTGTTAGCTCATCGGCAACCTTCCGCAGTCCAGCAGGATGCCAACCGTGCTCGTCGATAGACGCAAGAATGCGCGTTTTCGTTACGTTCGACTCCAAGGCATCGTCCGTTGCCGAGGTAAGACTATTGATACTGTAGGCCAACGGAGACGGGGGAGGAGGAAGACTCTTTAAACGGGTTAGTGCAGGCTCGAACATCCCTTTCAAGGCGGGCTCCTCTGCAAAGTCGCGCATCCATGCAGCGATGCAATGCGCTGCCAAGCGATAGTTTTGTGAAGGAGCAAGAACGGCCTCCGACATTGAGCTGTCACGACCACGCAGATACGCGATAAACCCTGGCTGAAGATAGCCCAACTGAGCCGCGTTAGTTCTATAGAACCGCTCGTCAAACTGTCTTGTGTTGTTGCGATCATTGCGGATGAAGACCTTCTCGAAGCCATCAATTTTTGCCGCGAGGTTAAGGATCGCGTCTGCTGCACCAAGCTTGAGAGGGGTGATGGGCAGAAGAGCCAGCGCGTTATAGCCAGCGGACACGAACCCATCCCTCAGAGCCGGTATCAGCTCAACGATTTCTCGCTGGCTAGCGAGGCTGTTCGCTCCCAAATCAAGGATGACATTCTGTTCCCTGCAGGCGTCGAGAATGTTCGGAGCTGTGATAGCTCCTACACCCCATCCAACGCTCCGTGCTGAGCTGTCTGAAACTCTTGCCGCGCCGTTCCCAGCATCAGCATCAAGCAACGATACACGTTCGCCGGACAACTGGAAGAGCGCCTTGATCACTTCCGCGATGAGCGTCTTGCCCTCACCGCCCGCATTGCTGACTATGAGGATGAAATAGAGTTTCTGTGCTGCGTTCATTGCTCCTCTCCCCTCAGAAGTCGCTTTGGAAGCGATCGTCAACGAACTGCCCCCGCTCTGGAGTAACTGGTGACGGGACACCCTGGTTCGATTCAATCGACACCGCTGTTTCGGCTACCTCAGGCGAGTTCTCGTCTAGGTACCTCACGGCATTCCGGAAGCTTGAATACCCCTTGCCAACTTCCTTCCCGTCAACCTTGAGCTGGCGAAAGATTGCATTTAGCGAAACTCCGGCCGCTCTCGCTGCCTGAATGTCAGACCATTCCTCCGAGACTACATTTCGAACTGGACACCGTTTGGCGCTCAGCGCCTGTGCTTTTTGGACAAAATCCATTTGCCGTAACTCCTACACCGCGTTGGGGGTGCATCCAGTGTCGCGACATTGCGATCACAATGCCTTTTGGGATGCGCATAGATGAATACCCAAAATTCGAAATTGCTCGACGCACTTCGGATTTTATGTACTATTGATTTGTCGCCATGAGGAGGATGCAGAGATGACACATGTCAAACGTAGGTCGTAAGACCAACGCATCACGTGCTGCATCAGCAGACGCGGCGAGGCGCGCGCTGGAGGCTGAATACCCATTGCTCGCCGACGCAACATCCGCACTTAGGACTGAGAGACCCACCCTAGAAAAGTTGTCGGCAATTATCGGGCGGGCGTTGGCAGAAATAGAGGCGCATGGGCAAGCGCCAACAAAGGCGTCAGCGCCGAATTCCCCACTCCCACAACGCCAATTCGAAGCCGCAAACAAGCTAGCGAGCTTATCGGCCGTACGGGAAGGTATGCAGGAAATCAGCGATCTTGTGCTTGAGGAACTGCGCAAGCTCGAGATTCAGGTAGAGCGGGCAAAAACAGATCTACTGCTGGTTACCTTGGAGCGAGAACCGATCGAGCAATACAAAGAGGAACTGCTCCGCAAATTTGAATTGGCGGGTCTCACTGGTGCGATGGCCAGAAACATCAGCGTCAAAAAGATCAGACGGCTGATGGGCTCTGCCTCGTTCAACTCAGGCGATTCTGCTAAGCAAAAAGCAAGCTTGGCTCCTTCGGACGGTCTTCCGAACAAGCATAATCCATGGACAACGATTTTAGTCTCAACACCTGAGTTCGAAATCAAAGCGATGCAGTTTGTAGAAACAGGTGAGACGAAGAAAGACTTCGACCAATGCAACTTGCCTCCCTCACCAGATCTTGCAGCGTTCGGATATGAGGAACTCTACGACGAATTTGTTGGCGCTAGGACAGCAAAGGAAAAAGCGGATGCGTGCTGGAACATTTGCCATCGCTGGCTCATCGAAAATCGATACGCGCAGATTGACAACATTATGCGCAAGCGCGCCTGGCTGCTGTGTTTTGGACTAGCATACGGATTTGCGAGGGACATCGGTGATTTACACAAAGTGAAGCTGCCATCTCCTCGATCAGCCAACGAGTTCCTTGTCGCGGAACGCGTAAATTAGGTCGCTCGAGAAGCAGAAGACACATAAGTGCAGACTTCACGTTCGATATCTCGCATTGGGACGTGCCACTGTGGATGCAAGGACATTGGTGACCGCCAACCCTTCCTCCTTGTATGTCCTCTGGGTCTTCTTGCGGTTGAGCATCACCTCTTGCGAATGGTGCAAGCGCGGCGCGGCCTCCTCAGACTAGCTGGAAGAATTGCGAGCGGCGCTGCCTGTAGGTGCGTTGTGACTTCTGGCACCTCTGCGACTGCTTTGCGAAGTTCTGTCAAGCGAGCCGCTTTGGAATACCGCCCCCCGGTTTCCGACTGAATCCTATGCCCGACCAAGTCGGCGCGCACCTCTTCAAACACTGACTTCGCCTTGAGCTCATCGGTCAGAGTATGGCGAAAGGAATGCATCGCCTGACCAGGTTCAAGAAAGTCTAGATGGACAGCCAGCTTGGTCCACCACCTCTTGTAGAAGGCATCGCCCATTGAGCCTCTGCCGCTTTCCGACACAAGCTCCGGAAACATCAATGTCTCGCCTTCGTTCCGCAAGGCATCCGCATAACCCGGCAAGCCGAGGCGAACCAATTCAGGCGCCAAAGGGACAAGACGTTGGGAGGCCCTCGTCTTCAGCTTTCGAACGGAGTTATCACGAACGTTGAAATGCCACTCCCCGCCATCTTCCACTAGGTCAGCCAACTCCAGCCCGCAAATTTCCCCGCGTCGAAGTCCTGTGTACCAAGCTATGAGCGGCACGAAGTAGCAGGCATCATGAACAATTGAATTCCCAGACTCCATCCGTTTTCTCAGGGATTTCGAGCCTGTCCAGGGAGCAAGGGAAAAGAGTGATCGACCTTCCTGAACTGAATAACTGTCCCTCAGAGTTCGCGGATCACGATCATCATCAACGATGAAGGCCGAATAATCGAGATCTGCAATAGATTGATGTCTTTGGAACCAAGTGGTCAGCTGCCGAAGGAAGCCCCAGTGACGGTTCGTGGTCCCAATGCCAAGTCCTGTATCTGCGGACGAAAGCTCCCCCTTCTTCACCCGCGTCTCAGTTTCTGAAACAATCTCAAGGATGGTCATTCCACGCTGGCGCTCAGACTTTCTGAAACTCGGCCCGTGGAGGCGATTGAAACAATCGTTTAGGCGGACCAACTCCCCTTGAGTCACAGCCGCCAGCGGCCTGCCTTCCATGACCTGTCCGAGCAGCAGAGCTGGAAGCTTGAACTGGTCCCGTGTCTTGCTTGTCCAACTGGGACCATGTCTTCTGGCTTTGCCGTCTTCGCCGCCCGTACGGGGATTGAACTCAATGAACTTTAGCGCGGCTTCGGATGGAGTCATACTGCTCCAAGGTGAACAAACTCCCGATGTGGACGAAGCAGCTGTTTCCAATAGGGGCATTCGAACTTCAGCGGTAGCTGAAAGCCCATTGCTGAATTCCGCCACGGGCACTCTTGGGAAGGCCGCACCCGGATCTTCGAGATTGTCCCGATACTCGCGGACAGCTTCAACACGAGCTTGATGCACAACCTTCGTGGCCATCTGTAGAGCGAGCTTCGAAGGAGAGATGCCGAGCGACACTAGATGCTCCCGCGCCACTTCCTTGGCGTCATAAGCGGCGAACGGGTTTTCAAATTCTTCCCAAGTGACGATTTCGAGCGGCGGCTCTTGCGAGGAAGCTGGATCCGCAGGAGGAATGCGTACCACGAGGAGGTGGTCGATTTCCCCGTTTTTGGCTCGATCTAAACTGACGGCCTCACAGGCATCGAGCTTAAGGCGAAGTGCCTCCTCCGGCAACTCTTGCTGCTGATCGACGAGCTGGAGTTCGGCGTGCCCCATTTCCAACCGGTCTCGCTCACGCAACATTTGTCGCTTGAAGATTTCCGCGCGCTGGGAAGCGCTTAGGCCATCGCGTCCAATATTCTGCGTCATGCGCAACCGTATTGCCTCGCTTACGACACTCAGAGCCGGCGCCATGACTTTGGCACGAGCATGGATCATAGTCTTGAGCGAAAGACGTATGCGGAAAGGGTTATCGTTGCCTAAACGGATAACACGGCGAAAGTAGTAGGTCCCGTCCTTGCGACTGACATTTTGTATGCGGCTCATTCAACTGGCCCCCTTCATGATATCGGGCCGTGGTCAACACACAGCCCAGAGGGCAGAAATTCGTTCATTATCAATTAATTATAGGAAATCCAGGTGAGTATCCTGCCGCCCCAGCCAATCTGTTTCCTTTTTGCGTTTCGCTCGCCCATCCGGGCGAGCGTCCTCGGTGCTGCTCCCTCCGCTTCGCTGCGGGGCACCTGCGGGCGGCCTTCGGCCTTGCGAACCCTGTGGGTCTGTTGGCCTTCTCAATCAGCCTTGGCATCCATCCGCTTGTTGGCGAAGTAGAGGCCTGCCACGGTCACCACGCTCGCGCCCAGCACGGCCATGCCCGCACCCGCCGCGCCGTGCTCCGCGATCAGCCAGCCCAGCGCTGCCAGCGCCACGAGCGTCGGAACCAGCCGCAGCAGGAAATTGGTGATCGCCTTGCCCCTTGCGACCAGCAGCGCCTCCAGGCTTGCGCCGACCAGTTCGAAGGCGGCGGCTGCGGAGAGGAGGATCATCGGGGTGTAGGCGGGCTGGAAGTCCTCGCCCGCGATCACGCCGATCAGCCAGCGGCCCGCGACCAGCGCCAGCAGCACCGCGCCGATGCCGGTGATCAAGGCGATGCGGGTGATGCGCCCGGCGATCTGCTTCGCCAGTTCGGGCGAGCGGACCAGCTCCGGGTAGGTCGCTTTCAGCAGCGCCTGTGCGAGCTTGAGCAGCCCCTCGCCAATTTGCATGGCGACGCGGTAGATGCCCGCCAGTGCCGCGCCTCCCAACGCCCCGACCAGCAGCACCAGCAATTGCCGTGAGGCGATGACGACCATGGCGGAGAACGCCGTGCCGAAAACGAAGCTCCACGCCCTGTCTTCGCGCGCGGGGATGCGCGTCAGGCTGACATGCTTGAGGAACAGCGGCTGGGTCTGTCGCGCAAAGAGCCAGTAGAGCGCCGCCGTCGCCACTTCGGCCGCGGCCCACACGGCGAGGAATGCGATGATCGACGGGGCGATGGCAAACACCAGCACTGCGCCGATCACGCGAACGATGGAGGTGATCGAATCCGCCGTCGCCGCACGGGCATAGCGGTCGTGCAGGCGCAATATGCCGGTCGGCGTCGAGCGGATGGAGAGGAGCGAGATCACCGTCAGCGCGAATGTCGCCAGCCGCAATTCGCCGGGCAGCGGCAGCCAGTCTCCCGCAAAGGCGAGAATCAGCGCGGCGATCACCGTGCCCGCGATGATCGTCAGCCCGTCCAGCGCCAGCGCAAAGCCGGTTGCATCGGGCAGCTCCTCCTTGGTCTGCCCCCAGCGCACGATGCCCTGCCAGGTCTGGAAACTGGTAAAGCCGACCAGCGCCTGCGCGAAGGTGACGCAGAGAATGAACTGGCCGAAACCCGCCAGCCCCAGCGCCCGCGTCGCCAGCGCCAGGTAGACGAGGCTCAGCACCGCATTCACGCCGCGCGCACCCATCAGCCAGCCGGTATTGGTAAGGGCGCGCCGTATCATGCACCGCCACCTGCCCCAGAAAACGCGCAATTGCAAAAGCGCAGTGCTGCGGTAGGTCTAGGCGCGAGGAGAGGGAGATTATTGTGAGCGACAACAGCATCCGCCTGGCTTTCATCAAGCTCAATGTGGAGGACATGGAGGGCGCGCTGGCCTTCTGGCGCAGCGCCTTCGGCTTCGAAGTGCGCCAGACCTATGACGAGCCGACTTTCCTCGAGCATATCATGAACCTGCCCGACCAGCCGGAGGGGCCGAGCCTGATGCTGGTGAAGCCCAAGGCGGCAATGGACATGAGTGGGGGCGGCGGGCACGGCCCCATCGGTCTTACCTGCAGCGATATCGTCACCACGCTGGAAAGCGCGCTGGCAGCGGGCGGAACCAAGACGATGGACATCACCGAGGTAGCCCCCGGCATCCGCGTCTGCCTGCTCACTTCCCCGCAGGGGCATGAGATCGAGCTGGTGCAGGCGGGCGGCTGATCGCGGGATAATTCGGATCGTCGAGCACGCTGTTGACGAGGAAATCGGCCACAATGTCATAGCGCGCGTCGATGCCATGGTCCTTGCGGAAGAACAGCAGGCGCCAATCTTCCAGCGACACCAGCTGGATCACCTCTTCGCGCATCGAAGGCGGCAGGATCGCTTCAGAAAAGCTCGCCACGCCCAGCCCGCGTTCCAGCATGGCGGCCATCACGTCGTAATATTGCGTGTGGCCGATCACATTGCGCGGGCGGATGCCATGCAGCTCATAATTGCGCATCACCTCGCGTTCCTGTCGGCTGGTCGCCTTGGGGAGGATGAAGGGCAGCATGTTCAGCTCGTCCGGCGTCAGCGGCAAGGTCCGCCCGGCGGCATATTTGCGATGGCCGTAAACGCCGCCGCGCACCATCGCCAGTTCGCGGAATTCCTCATGCACCGGGAAATCGGCGCGCTGGTTGATCAAGGCGAAGTCGAAGGAGCCGCTTTCGACCGCGCGGATCAGCTGGCCGAAGGGCAATTGCGCTTCGAACTCCAGCTCCACATTGGGGTTCTGGGCGAAGAAGCTGTCCAGCTTGCGGCGGACATAGGCATCGAACATGCCCTGCCCCACCAGCACGCGGTATCGCTGCACCCGGCCGCCTTCAGACGGGTCGGCCACGCGGTGGCTGGCCAGCGCTTCGGCGGAGCGATTGAACTCGCGCACATCGTCGAGGAATGCGAGGCCTTCGGAACGCAAGGTGGGCCGCCGGCCCGGCTTGCGGTCGAATAGCGAGACGCCCAGCTGCTCCTCCAGCGTCTTGATCTGGTTGCTGACCGAAGCCTGTGAAATCCCCATCAATTCCGCCGTTCGGCGAAAGCTGCGCGTCGCGCTGAGGCTGGTGAACACTTCCAGCTGCCGCAAGGTGAATGGCAGGTTTGGCATTATGGGTCTTTCGCAAACCCATAACCTCACGTCAATATATTGTCATCACTTTGCCATGCATTGCTATCACGCGGCTTTGCGCGGCATTTCAGTCCCCGGGAGTATAAATGGGGAGGAATACCAAGCATGTCTCTTGGCAATAATCGCGCGCGCCGTCCGGTGCGCTTTTCGCGCAACCTGCTCGCCTGCGGGGCGAGCGCGATGGCGCTGGTTTTGGGCGCCGGCAGCGTCCAGGCACAGGACGCGGTCGAAATCAGCGACGATGAAGACGACCGCATCGTCATCACCGGTTCGCGCCTGGCGATCCCGTCCGGCATGGAAAGCGCCACGCCGGTGACCTCAATCGACGAGGCGGAGATCGACAATCTCGATCCGGGCACGCTGATCCAGGCGATGAACACGCTGCCGATCTTCATCAACAACGACACGCCGAACAGCAATGCCGGCTTCTTCGCCCGTTCGGGCACCGGCAACCTCAACCTACGCGGCCTGGGCGTAAACCGCACGCTGACGCTGCTCAACGGCCGCCGCGTGGCGCCGACCACCGCATTCGGCGGCGCCGACGTCAACCTGATCCCGTCAGCCATGCTGCGCGGCGTGGAGAACGTCACCGGCGGCGCATCGGCAGCCTATGGTACGGACGCGGTCGCAGGTGTGACCAACTTCCTGCTCGATACCAATTTCACCGGCCTCGAAGTGCAGCTGCAGGGCGGCATTACCGAACGCGGCGATGGCGAGAATTACGAAGCCAGCCTCGCCTATGGCACAAAGATCGGCAGCCGCGGACACTTCCTGGTCGCCGGCGAAGTGAACGGCATGGAGCCGATCTTCAACTATGAAGGCCGCGACTGGTACCAGGCCTTCGGTCCGATCGATACCGATGGAGATGGTCTGTTCGAAGCGGTCGCAGACGTGCGTTCGTCGCGCGTGAGCTTCGATGGCATCATCAGCGCGCCGGGCTTCTCGCTCAACGGATACCAGTTCGATCCCAGCGGCGGCTATGCCCCCTACCAGCTGGGCTCGGTCTCCAACGGCGCGGTGGGCGGCTTCGATGCCCGGACCTCGGGCGGCAGCGGTGACGACATCGGCTGCGGCGAGGTCTGCAATGTTTGGCCCGACACGGATCGCTACTCGATCTTCGCCTATGCCGATTACGAGCTGACCGACAATGTCACGGTCTTTGCGCAATATATGCGCGGCTACAGCCACCTGTATGAGAATGCGACGCCGCGCGGGTCCTTCGTGGGTTTCCCGACGACGCTGACGATCTTCCAGAGCAACGCCTTCCTGCCGGACGAAGTCCGCCAGGCGATGGTGGACGAAGGCATCGCCTCCTTCTCGCTGCGCCGCATGTGTTCGGTCGAGGACTGCGGCAACCTCTACTACGAGGAATGGAGCACGCAGAATATCGGCACCGCCGGTTTCGAAGCGGAAATCGACAATGGCGGCGGCTGGTTCGACGGCTGGCAGGTCGACGGTTATTACCAGTATGCCCATTCGAAGAAGAAGTGGGACCAGTTCGGCCTGCGCGTAGACCGCATCCACGCCGCCATCGACGCGGTGGATGAGGGCGAATTCAATGGCGGCGCGCCCAATGGCAACATCATCTGCCGCGTGACGGCAGCGGGCAGCACCGATTTCCCGGGCTGTACCCCGATCAACCTGTTCGGTCGCGGCAATGCCAGCGCGGCAGCGGTGGATTACGTAACCGGCATGGATCCGGGCCAGCAGATCACCACGCCGCTGTTCTTCGCCGACACCGGCTTCGACCTGGGTATCACCGATAGCTACACCTCGACCCCCGGCAAGCGCGCGATCACCACGTTCGAGCAGCATTTCGCCGAGCTGAGCTTTGCGGGTAATGTGTTCGACCTGCCGGCAGGCCCGCTGGCGGTGGCCTTCGGCGGTTCCTACCGCAAGGATTCGATCTACCAGGTCAATCGCGACCCGGCGAACCCGGCCTCCGATCACGAGGACGGCCATCCGGTCCTCTGTTCGGGTGAATCGCCCGGCCTGCGCGGCGTGCCCGGTAACGAGTGCGCCAATACGGTGGCGACCCAGTATTCGAAGGTCTCCAACATCCAGGGCGGCGCTGACGTGAAGGAACTCTTCGCCGAAACGCTGATCCCGGTCTTCGATACGAAGCGCGGCCAGCAGATGGGCATCAACCTCGCCGCACGCTGGGCCGATTATGAAGGCTCGGGCGAAATCTGGTCCTACAAGGGCAGCGTCGACCTCTCGCTGTTCGACGGCCTGCGCCTGCGCGGTACCTATTCGCGCGACGTTCGTGCCGCCAACCTCAACGAGCGGTTCAACAAGACCGGCGGCCTTGGCAATGTGGTCGATCCGCGCATCACCGATGCCGATATCGACGCCTGCGAGGCGGCCAACCCGGCCCCGACCAGCGTCAACTGCACCAACACTTACCAGGTGACGACCTTCTCGGGCGGCAACCCCAATGTGAACCCCGAAGAGGCCGATACCTTCACTGCGGGCTTCGTGTTCCAGCCGGAATTCTTACCCGGCTTCCAGCTGTCGCTCGACTGGTTCAAGGTCTCCATCGACGGCGCGATCGGCCAGGTCGGCCTCGCCGAAGTGGCCCGCCGTTGCTACGAGGATGCGGACCCGATCTTCTGCGGCCTCATCACGGAAAGCCCGTCGGACACCACTCCGGCTGGCGGCTATCCGCTGATCGTTCTCGCGGGCGACCAGTATGTGAACGTCGAACAGTCCAATGTCGAAGGCGTCGACCTCGAAATTGGCTACAATACCGACATCAACATCTTCGGCGGCGGGGAAGAGCGGCTGTCGATCCGCGGCTTCGCCACCTGGCTGCTCGAACGTTCGAACACCGGTGCGGCCACGGCGGGCAACGACTTCGACCCGACCGTGACGCGTTTCGACGGGTTCGGTTCCTTCCCGAAATTCCGCGCGACGGGCCTGGTCAATTACACCAATGGCCCGCTCAACGTGAACTTCTCGGGCCGGGTGATCGGCAGCAGTCAGGTCAACAACCTCGATATCACGCCGCTGCCGACCTATCCGCTGGCGGATAACGAGATCCCGGCGGTGTTCTACATGGACGCCCGCTTCAATTACGACTTCGAACTCGCCGGCTCCGATGCGCAGGTCTACCTGTCGGTCAACAATTTGTTCGACAAGGACCCGCCCGTGATCCCCGGCTACGGCTTCTTCACTGCAGCGGCGACGCAGACCAACACGGCGCTGCACGACGTGCTGGGCCGCCGCTACACGCTCGGCGTGCGGCTCAAGTGGTAGGAGGAAATATTGGACTGAACGGGGAGCGGAATATCCCTGTGTAGTCCGAAACGCTCCGTTGCACGGCATCCTCAGCCGTGCCACTTGGCAGGGCCGGTGTCCCACCACCAACGCGCCGGCCCTGCCCTTCGGTTTCCAAGACAAGGGATCGCTTTTCCGTGACTGACAAGAAGACTTTTACCGGGATCACCCGCCGCGACGCCATGGCTGGGGCACTGGGCACCGCCGCCATGGCCTTTGCCGTACCGGGACTGGCGCATACGCCCGGCCGCAAGCCCAACTTCCTGTTCATCATGGCCGACGATCTCGGCTATGCCGACCTGTCCTGTTACGGGCGGCGCGACTACACCACGCCGGTACTGGACAGCCTTGCCGCGCAGGGCATGAAGTTCACCCATGGCTATGCCAATTCGGCCGTATGCTCCTCCACTCGCGTGGGGCTGATCACCGGCCGTTACCAATATCGCCTGCCTGTCGGGCTGGAAGAGCCGCTGGAGAATCCCGACCTTGGGTTGGAGCCCGGCTTGCCCACCCTGCCCTCTCTGCTGAAAGCGCAGGGCTACCACACCGCTCTGGTCGGCAAGTGGCACCTCGGCCGCCTGCCCAATTTCGGCCCGCTCAAGAGCGGCTATGACGAATTCTGGGGCAATCGCGGCGGCGGGGTCGACTATTACACCCACCGCGTGGGCGGGAATGAGGACCTGTGGGACGGCGAAGTGCAGATCGAGGAAGTTGGCTATTACACGGACCTGCTTGCCGATCGCTCGATCCGTTACCTGGAAGACCGCGCGGCACAGCCGGACAAGCCCTGGCTCCTCTCACTGCATTTCACCGCGCCGCACTGGCCGTGGGAAGCCAATGACGCGCTGGGCCGCAGCGAAAGCGCGCGGCTGGCCGAATTGCCCTCAGGCAGCGATCTCGACATCGTGCATTTCGATGGCGGCACGCAGGAAACCTATGCCGGCATGGTCACCAGCATGGACATGAATATCGGCCGCATCCTCAATCGCGTGGCGGAGCTGGGGATGGAGCAGGACACGGTGGTCGTGTTCACCTCCGACAATGGCGGGGAGCGTTTCAGCGACACCTGGCCCTTCTCCGGCCGCAAGACCGAATTGCTGGAAGGCGGCATCCGCGTGCCCTTCATCGTCAAGTGGCCGGGCCTTACCGCGCCGGGATCGACGAGCGAGGCGCCTGCCATGTCGATGGACTTCCTGCCCACCTTCCTGGCGGCGGCGGGCGGTAGCGCGCCTTCGGCCACGCCGTTCGACGGGATCGACTTCCGTCCTGCCCTGGCTGGCCGCGCCATGCCCGAACGCACGCTGTTCTGGCGCTATTGGAACAAGGACCAGAAGGCCGTGCGGCGCGGGCGGCACAAATATCTCAAGATGGGCAGTAACGAGTTCCTGTTCGACGTGGTCGCCGACCCGCTCGAACGCGGCAATTTGAAGGACAGGATGCCCGAATTGTTCGCCGAGTTGAAGCAGGCGCATGCCGAATGGAATGCTGACATGCTGTTCGATCCCAATGCCCGCAGTTATGGTTTCGAACCGCGCATGTTCCCGGATCGCTACGACTGGAACGAATAGCAGTTCAGGACCGCTGCCATCACCCTCAAGGCTTGAAGGCAACCGGTCCACCCGGGCTTGGGAGGGGGAATCAGGCGGGTCGGGACAACCGGCCCGCCTGATTTTATTCTGCAGGCCCGATTATTCCGCGGGTTGGGGCGATGCGCCGCGCGGCACTTCGGTGGCGCTGATACGTCCCTTGTTCACAACGCCCAGCACGGTGATCAGGATCGCGATCAGGATGGCAGGCACAGCCGCGGCGAACATGATCGTCTCCAGCGAGAGCGAGGCGGCCAGCGCCATGCCGCCCAGGGCCGGGAAGATCACCCCGCCGAAACGGCCCATCGCGCCTGCCCAGCCGATCCCGCTCGATCGCATTTCGGGCGGGTAGCCGAGCGTGGCGAGATTGTTGATCCCGGTCTGCCCGCCGACCTGGCAGAAGTTCCACACCACCAGCGCGGCGATCAGCACGATGGCGACCTGCGTATCGACCTGTCCGATCATCGCAATGGCGATGGCATCGACCACGAAATAGACCGCCAGCACCTTGTAGGGATTGATGCGGTCCATCAGCCAGCCCATGCACAAGGTGCCTGCCGCGCCGCCGAAATAGCCGATGATCATGTAGAAGGCGAAATCGGTCAGCGGCACGTCGCGCAGTTCCAGCATGAAGGTCGCCAGCCAATTGGCCAGCAGCGCGATATTGCCGAGCGAGAAGAAGCAGATCGCGAACAGCAGGATCGTCTGCAAACGGAAGCGCGGGCCGAACATGGCGAGCGGGCCGAGACGCTCGACCTCTTCCTGGTCGCCCATGTGGAACAGCTCACTCCCCGTCAGCTGCAGCTGCGGATCGAGCCGCCGCAGCATCATGGGAATGCGCGGATCGGCAGGGTTGCGGTTGACACGAAAGGCCAGGCTTTCGGGTATCACGAGTAGCAGCAGCATAGCCGCCAGCGGCACGATGCCGCCGATGATGAAGAAGATCTCCCAGCCGTGATCCTCAAGCAGCAGCGTGACCATGAAGCCGCTGCCCAGATTGCCGCCCGAAAAGCACACTAGCGCGATCGACATGAACAGCGCGCGCCGCCGCCTTGGCGTCGCCTCGGATATGATCGCCAGGCCCACGGGCAGCATGGCGGAGAAGAAGATGCCGGCAATGCCGCGCAACACCGCCAGCATGGTGAAGCCGGTCGACCATGCGGCCCACAGGGTGAGCGTGCCGAACATGGCGAGGCACAGCGCCAGCACGGGCTTCCTCCCGATCCGGTCGGCCAAAGGCGGGATGATGATCGCGCCCACCAGCATGCCCCATTGCTGGTTCGTTACCACGGGGCGCATATCGACCGATTCCCCGCCCAGCCCCTCGGCAATGGCGGGCAGGATCTTGCCGAGGAAATACATGTCGAAGCCGTCCATGAAGAGGACGATCGAACATACGATCAGCGTGAAGATCTCACGCGCGCCGATTGGCCTGTCATCGATGAAAGCGGCAACGTCGAAACGTCCATCCGCGGCGGCACTTGCGGCCATATGGTCCCCTCCCCAGGGTGTGATCCTGATGGAGCAGAGTGGCGGGCGGCTGGCCCCGCGTCAATGCACGCAGTGTATCATTGCGTCGCGCGCTCAGGGAGCCATGCGCTGCACCTGCGCCTCGGCCAGGATCAACGAGAAGCGCCGCTGCTTGTCGAGCCAGCGCTTCACCGGCGTCCAGCCACCTGCCTGCAACAGCAAATTGCCGCTGCGGCGGCGGAACTTGTGGCTGTTTTCGGTGTGGATCGTCTCGCCCTTCGCCATGGCAAAGCGCCTACCCGACACGGTGAAGGCGATATCTTCCATGGCCTCCAGATGCATCTCGATGCGGGAGAAGACGTCGTTCCACACGGCCTTGTGGCGCAGTTTCTCGACCGGGATGCTGCCGTCCAGCTCGCGATTGATCCGGCGCGCGAGGTTGAGGTTGAATTCGGCCGTCACACCCGCCGCATCGTCATAGGCGGCGATCAGCATGTCCTTCGATTTGACAAGGTCCATGCCGATCAGAAGCATTGCCCCCTCGCCCAAGGTCTCGCGCATCGAACGCAGCAGGTCGGCGGCGGTCCAGGGCACCATGTTGCCGATGGTGGAGCCGGGGAAGAAACCCAGCTTCGGCGTGTCCCGCACCTCAGGCGGCAGCACTACCCGCTTGGTGAAATCGGCCTCCACCGGATGCACCGGCAGGCCAGGGAACTTGGCCGACAGGTCGGCGGCGGCGGCGCGCAAGAAATCGCCGGCGATATCGAGCGGGACATAGGCGGCCGGATCAATCGCCTCCAGCAGCAGCGGCGTCTTGACCGAGGAGCCGGAGCCGAATTCCACCACTGCGCGTCCCGGCCCGATCAGCTTGGCGAATTCCTCCCCGCGCGAGGAAAGTATCTGCTTTTCGGCACGCGTCGGGTAATATTCGGGAAGCTTTGTGATATCCTCGAACAATTGCGATCCGGCATCGTCATAGAACCAGCGCGCGGGCACCGCCTTCTGCTGCTGCGAGAGGCCCGCCAGCACATCGGCGCGGAAAGCGCGGTCAACGCCATCCTCGTCCAGGTCGACGAGGCGGATGGAAGCGGTCTTCGTCATCAGCTGTCCTTCGCAAGCCTGAGGCCGGTGAATTGCCAGCGCTGCTGCGGGTAGAAGAAATTGCGGTAGGAAGCGCGCGAATGGCCGCGCATGGTGGCGCAGCTGGCGCCCTTCAGCACCCATTGGCCGGACATGAACTTGCCATTATATTCGCCCACCGCGCCTGCGGCAGGCTGGAACCGCGGATAGGGGAGGTATCCCGAGCGGGTGAATTGCCAGACATCGCCGAACAGCTCGCCCGTACCGCGCGGGGCGACAGGGCCTGCTGTATCGAGCTGGTTGCCCGCAGCCGCATCGTGCCCCTGCCCGATCACCTCCCACTCGAATTCGGAAGGCAGCCGCGCACCGGCCCACGAAGCGAAGGCATCCGCCTCATAATAGGAGATATGCGTCACCGGCGCGTCCGGATCACGAGCCTGCCAGCCGGCATGGGTAAACTGCTCGCCATCTCGCCAGTAGAGCGGCGCGGAAATGCCCATGCGGTTGACCCAGGCCCAGCCGTCCGAAAGCCATAGCGAGGCCGTGGAATAGCCGCCATCGGCAATGAAATCGGCCCACTCGCCATTGGTGACGAGGCGGCGCGAAAGGGCAAAGGGTTCCAGCAGCACGCGATGCGCCGGGCCTTCATTGTCGAAGGCAAAGGTGCTGCCCTGATGGCCGACCATGGCGATGCCGCCGGGATGGTCGTACCAGCCCTCCTGCTGCTGCGAGGAGGCTTCCGGCGGCTCGCTCCAGATCGCCGGGCCGAGCGGGTTCTTCGAGAAAGCGTGCTTGATGTCGGTCAGCAGCAATTCGATATGCTGCTGCTCATGCGCGATGCCCAGCGCGATCAGGTCGGCCAGCTCCGGGCGATCCAGAAGCGGCGCCATGGCGTCGTCGACACAAGCGCGCCAGTCGAGCACCTGTGCCAGCGTCGGCCGCGAGAGCATGCCGCGCCGCTTGCGCAAGATGCGGTCGCCCTCGGCTTCGTAATAGGAGTTGAACAGGAAGGGCCACGCCTCGTCATAAAGCGTGTAGCCGGGCGCATGGTCGCGCAGCAGGAATGTCTCCCAGAACCAGGTGACATGGGCCAGGTGCCATTTGGCGGGGCTGGCATCCTCCATCGACTGGATCGTGGCATCGGCCTCGGAGAGCGGCGCGCACAGCGCCTCCGTCAATGCGCGCGTTTCGGCAAAGCGGGTGGCTAGCGATGCTTTATCGCCAGTGGACGTGCGGGTCTGCGCTTCGGGCAATTACCCCTCCCTTGCCGGTTGCCCGTCACCTTTCGATCAAAAGGCGGCGAACGTTACCAAGCTTAAGGAATAGAGTAGCGGAAAGTTCCGCGTGAGACCAATCGCGCGCCGGATGGCCACATAGGGGTCACGGATCACGCGGCCATGCGCACCTGGTTCCGGCCGGCATCCTTGGCGAGATAGAGCGCCCGGTCGGCGCGGGCCAGCACGCCTTCCGCATCCTCTCCGGCACGCAATGTGGCAAGGCCCACCGATGCGGTGACGGGCGGCAGGTTGGAATCGCCGCTGCGCTTTTCGATCGCGCAGCGCAGCCGCTCGGCCAATTGGGTCGCTCGTCCCGCGCTCATGCCGGGCAGGAGCCACACGAATTCCTCCCCGCCAATGCGGCCGACAAGGTCCCTTTCGCGCACCTGCTCGCGAGCGATTTCGGCGACATGGACCAGCACGTCATCGCCGGTCTGGTGGCCATAGCCGTCATTGACCAGCTTGAAGTGGTCGATATCGAACATCACCACGGTCAGCGGTTGCTCCTGACCGCGCGTCTCGTCCACCAGCCTGCGCAGCCGGTTGATCGAACAGCGGCGGTTGGCGAGACCGGTTAACGGATCGGTATTGGCCAGCTTCTGCGCTTCGGCCGCCAGCTGCACCGCGCGCCCGCGCGCTTCCTCCAATGCCTCTTCGCGCCGCGCCTGTTCGGTCACGTCCATTGCTACGGCGAAGAGGGCAATACGCTCTCCCGCATCGTCGAATTCGTTGAGGACGGAGATGTGCAGGATCCGCTCCTCCTCCTCACCATAGGGGGCAACGCGATAGGTGAAGCCGTAGGGTTCGCGTTCGCCGCGATGCACGGCGATCTGTCCGAACAGTTCGGAACCGCCATCGGGCATCAGGTCGCGAATATAGCCCGGATCAGGCGCAAGGCTGGGCGGAAGGCCGTTCAGTTCCAGCATGCGCGGCGACCACTCCTGCGCCCCCGTGCGCAAGTCGTACCGCCAGCGGCCGATCCCGGCGACGCTTTCCGCCAGGTCGAAGATCGCAAGGCTCTGCTGCAGCGCCTTGTTGCGCCCGCGCAGCTTGCCTTCCAGCGCATCGCGCGACATCAGCAGCGCGGCCAGCGGCAGGGTCGCGGCCAGCATCACCATTAGCAGCGCCTGCAGATAGAGGCCCGCATTGCGGGGCGACATGTCGAGATTGGCGACGGGACTGTTCCCGCCTACGCTCAATCCCGTCCCCACCAGGCCATAGGCGATGAGGGCAAAGGCCGCACCCAGCTGGCCATAGCGTACCGCCACAGCGGCCATGCCGACCATCAGCAACGCGGTGAACGGCAATAGCGGGAATGACAGGACCAGGAAGGCGAGCAGTGCCAGCAGCGCGATCGCAAGGCCTATGCCACCGGGCCAGTTGTCACCACGCAGCTTCACGCCCTGGTCGCCGAAACCCAGCCGCTGGCGCAGGAACAGAAGAACCGGCGTGCCCGCCAATATGCCCAGCACGCTGGCGAGGAACCACCAGGCCAGTTCCGGCAGCGTGGGGATGGTGCGGAAGGGAAAGGAAATCAGCGCGCCAGCGGCCGAGCCCACGACGGCAGCCAGAAACAGGCCGGCAATCTGGGCCAGGCTGCGCGGTATTTCGCCACGCCCTCCCAGCACCGAAATGCCGATACGCGCGCACACCAGCGCCTCGGCCACGGTGGCGATGGCGAAGACCACGCCGCTTTCGACCGGGACGGGAATCGCGGCGGCGACCAGCATCTCTGCCGCGAATATCGCCAGCAAATGCGCCGGCCACTTCCGCACGTCATGGGCATAGAGCGCCGCCACGCCCACTGCGGCGGGCAGCCACAGGATCAGCACGGCGCCGTGAGTATCGCGCAAATAGATCGAGCCCAGAGCCGCGACATACCAGATCGCACCCGTAATTACGGGTGCGATAAAGGGATCGAAGCGACCCCGCGGTATGGTATTCTCGCTCACGCGGGCAAGACTATTACCCGCGCCTTAAGGATAGAGAACGTCGCGACTAGGTAGCCGCGCTGAGCGTCCGCACAGCGCGCCAGCAACCTCGATCGAGCGTCAGGCCGCGTCCGCCTGCCGCTCGCTCAGCTCCAGGTTGAGCATTTCGGCAAGCGTGAAGGCGAGCTCCAGCGACTGCGCGGCGTTGAGGCGCGGATCGCAATGCGTGTGATAGCGATCTGCGAGGCCCGCATCGGTGATGGCCACAGCGCCGCCCGTGCATTCGGTCACGTCCTGCCCGGTCATCTCCACATGGATGCCGCCGGCATGGGTGCCTTCGGCACGGTGGACGGCGAAGAAGCCTTTTACCTCGGCCATGATCCGGTCGAACGGCCGCGTCTTGTAGCCGCTATCCGCCTTGATGACGTTGCCGTGCATCGGGTCGCAGCTCCACACCACCGGGTGCCCTTCGCGCTTCACGGCGCGCACCAGCGGCGGCAGGCCGGCTTCGACCTTCTCGTGCCCGAAGCGGGCGATCAGCGTCATCCGCCCCGGATCGCGCGAGGGGTTGAGGATATCGAGCATCCTCAGCAGCGCGTCTGGCTCAAGGCTCGGGCCGCACTTCATGCCGATGGGGTTGTTGATGCCGCGCATGAATTCGACATGCGCCGAATCCTCGAAGCGAGTGCGGTCGCCGATCCACAGCATGTGGGCCGAACAGTCATACCATTCGCCGGTCAGCGAATCCTGCCGCGTCAGCGCTTCCTCGTAAGGGAGCAGCAGCGCTTCGTGGCTGGTGTAGAGGCTGGCCATCTTCAGCTGCGGCTGGTCCTCGATGTCGATGCCGCAGGCTTCCATGAAGTCGAGCGATTCACCGATGCGGTCGGCGATCGATTGGTACTTCTCGGCCCAGGCGCTGCGCCCCATGAAATCGAGCGTCCACTGGTGCACCTGGCGCAGGTTCGCATAGCCACCCGTGGTGAAGGCGCGCAGCAGGTTCAGCGTGGCCGAGGCCTGGCTGTAGGCGCGCAGCATCCGCTGCGGATCGTTGCGGCGCGATTCCGGGCCGAAGTCGATGCCGTTGATGATATCCCCGAAATAGCTCGGCAGTTCCTGCCCGTCATGCACTTCGGTCGGCGCGCTGCGCGGCTTGGCGAACTGGCCGGCCATGCGGGCCACCTTCACTACCGGCATCTTGCTGGCAAAGGTCAGCGTGGCCGCCATCTGCAGGATCACGCGCAAAGTATCGCGAATATTGTTGGAGCTGAATTCGGCGAAGCTTTCGGCACAATCGCCGCCCTGCAGCAGGAAGGCCTTGCCTGCGGTAACGTCCGCGAGCTTACCCTTCAGCGCGCGCGCTTCACCCGCGAAGACGAGCGGCGGGAAGCCGGCGAGGATGTCCTCTGCCGCCTGCAATTCGCCTGCGTCTTCATAGTGGGGCAGGTGCTTTGCGACGAATTTGTCCTGCTTCCAGCTATCGGGTGTCCAATTCTGTGCCACTGTACTCTCGTTTCCAGACTTCTACTTGCAAGTTTCCATATAGTGCGCGTTTTCCGGAATGCCGGAATTTCGCGATTCACCTGTGGGCGAACCTCGCCTCTACGCCCGAGTCGGCGCGGGTGCAAAGGTTACATTGTATATAGTTGCGCCGCCTAACCAGACCGCGGAAAGTGCCTGCAGCTACAGGAACTTCAGCGTGGCGGCGCATCCTGCGGCAGCACGACGACCTTCAGCCCGCCATGGCCCAGCAGGTAACGCTGCGCCAGCGCCTGGATCTCCAGGCCGCTGGTGGCAAGGTAATCAACCGCCAGCGAGGGCAGATTGGCCACCCGTAGCGGATCGAAACTGCCGCCCGCCACGCGGTTGAGCCAGAATGTGTGGCCGGTCTGCGCACGGAAGATGTTCTGCTGCACGGGCTCCACCACCCGCGCCAGTTCGTCCTGCGTCGGACCGGTGGTCGCCAGGTCCTCGGCAATCTGCTGCGAAAGGGCGAAGAAGGTGTCCACATCCTCCGGCCGCACCTGCACCAGTGCCAGCATGTAGCCGCCATCCTCGACGTCCACCGGCCAGTTGGAGGTAGAAAAAGGCGTATAGGTCGCCCCTTCCCGCTCGCGCATGGCATCGAGCAGGCGGTTGCCGAACAGCGAGGCCAGCAGTTCCAGCTTGCGCGATTGCGGAAGGCCGGCAGAGCCGCCGCCCGTGGGCCAGGCGATGATCGCCGCAGCCTGGTCTGCATCGCCATCATGGCGCAGCACGATGGGCTGCGCATTGGCGGCGGGGAACTGCAGCGTGCGCGCCGCGACTTCCGCCGGCAGAGGCTGGCGTTCGGGCAAGGCGCCAAAAGTGCGCGAGAGCGCGTCGATGGTCGCCTCCGGGTCGATATCGCCGAAGACGGAGACTTCCACCGGCCCCTGCGCCAGCTGGCGCGCCCAGACTTCGCGGAACTTGCTCGCCGTCGCCGCGCGCAGTTGCTCCGGCGTGGGTGTGGCAAAACGCGGATCGCGATCACGCAGCAGGAATTGCAGGTCGCGGTTAAGCACGCTCATCGGATCGCCGCCCAGCGAGTCATAGGTCAGCAGCGCGCTCGCCTTGGCGCGCTCGACCGGTGCGACGTCCCAGCGCGGCATCGCCAGCTTGGCGGCGAAGAGATAGAGCTGGTCGGCAAGGTCTTCCGCCCGGGTCATCGCCTCGAACTGGAACACGCCTTCGCCGATACCGAAATCGAAACCGATCTTGCGGCCGGCGACCAGCCGGTCGATCTCGTTCTGGCCCAGCGGGCCGAGGCCGGATCCGACCAGCGCCCGCTCGCCCAGAAGGGCATAGACCGCCTCGTCATCGGCAAAGCCGCGCCAGCCCGCGCCGAAGCGCACGCGCACGGTCACACGGCCCGGCTCGTTCTCGCTATCGCGGATCAGCGCGTTCACGCCATTCGCGAAGGTCAGCTTCTCGGTCGATTGCACGATGCCGGGACCGAGCGGCTCGCGGGTCACCGGTGCGGCAGCTTCACCGATGGGCGGCAGATCGGCGAAGTCGGCCGCTTCGCCATCGTCGCGCTCGATCGCCGTGCCGTCGACAGGAGCGGCCAGCGCGGCGTGCAATTCATCGGCCGTGGCCTCGCCCAACTCGGGCGTCAGCAGCAGGCCGCGGATCACCTGGCCTTCGAAAAGGCGCTGCGTATGCTCGAGGATCGCCTCGGGCGTGAAGCGGTCGCGCATGCCGCGGAATACGGAGAGGAAGGTCTCGGGCGCGGCGACGGCTTCGCGGATATCGACTGCATTGACCATATTGTCCGCCAGCACGGAGCCTGCCTGAATGCGCTCCTGCCCCACCATGTCCTGGAAGACGACGTCGAACTGGGCGACGGCCTGTTCAATCTCCGCCTCGCTGGGCGGCTGGACAAGGGCGTTGGCGATCACCGCGCGTACTTCGGTCATCGCGCTTTCCCAATCCTCGGTCAGCGGCGCGAAGGAGACAAAGGTCGCATCCGCGCTGCGGCTGACATCCTCCTGCTCGACCACCGCATAGAGGTAATGGCCGCCAGCGCGGGCCTGTTCCTCCAGCCGCCGGTTGACGATCGCCTGCGCCACCGCATCGATCAGCAGTCCGCGATTATATTCAAGGTTGTCGACCACCTGCTCCCACGGGCGCAGAACGGCATAGGTGACGCTGCGCGGCTGGCCGGGTTCGACCAGCACCGCGGTTTCGCCCACCGGGTTGGCGGGATCGAGGCCGGGAGGGACCACCGGATCGCCGAAATCGGGTTCGGGGGTGACTTCGCCCGGCACTTGCCAGTCGCCGAAATGGCGTTCCACCAGAGCGGCGAGGACTTGCGGCGCGGCATCGCCTGCCATCACCACGACGGTATTCTCCGGGCGATACCAGCGCGTGTGGAAAGCACGCACATCCCCGGACGTCGCCGCCTGCAAGGCTTCCACCGTGCCCATCGGCGCACGATTGGCGAGGCGCTGGCCGTCATAGAACAGCTCGCGCGTGGCAATGGCGATGCGCATGGCGGGGCTCAACCGCTCGCGCCGTTCGGCCAGAACCACGGGCACGTCGGCGGCGAGATTCTCGTCAGAAAGCGCAGGCTCGCGGATCATGCCGGAAAACAGCCGCACGCTGTCCTCCAGCCTTTGGCGCGAGGCATTGGGCAGATTGAGCTGGTACACCGTCTGCGTCGCGCTGGTCAGCGCATTGGTGTCGAAGCCGAGCGCGGCGCCCATGCGTTGGAAATGCGGGATCGCTTCTCCAGGCCCGAAATCGCGCGATTCGCGGAACAGCAAATGCTCGATGAGGTGGGCATAGCCGAGCTCGTCATCCTCTTCGTGCAGCGATCCGGCATCGATGCGCACGCGGATGGAGACCTGGCAGGGCGGCACGCCATTCTGCCGGACCGCATAGCGCAGGCCGTTGGGCAGCTCTCCGAACAGCCACTGGTCGTCCACCGGGATATCGGTGCCGCGATAGATCCACGGATCGTCGGGCCGGGCATATTGCGGGACATCGTTCTCGCCGGCGATGCCGACGGTGCAGAATTCCTGCGCCAGAGCGGGAACCGGCAGCAGCAGGGTGGCGGGGAGCAGGAAGCGCAGGGCGCGCGAGACGATATTCATGGGCGCAATAGGCCTGTCAGGGATGAAGGCTTGGTGAATACATCACCATAGCGTGCCAAGCCCCGCTTGTCGGCACCGCAGTTTTGCCGCCTTGTGGTGCGGTGCCGAGGCTCCTACATCGGCCACCATGTATATCGAGACGGAAACCACGCCCAACCCCGCCACGCTCAAGTTCCTGCCGGGACAGCAGGTGATGCCTTCGGGCACCCGCGACTTCGCCTCGCCCGAGGATGCCGAGGCTTCCCCGCTGGCGCAGGCGCTGTTCGATACGGGCGAGGTAACGGGCGTGTTCTTCGGCGGCAATTTCGTTTCCGTCACCGCCGGACCGGGCGCCGACTGGGGCGTGCTGAAGCCGCAGGTGGTGGCGGTGCTGCTCGACCATTTCGTTAGCCAGGCGCCTCTGTTTGCAGGCGGCGACGCCAGCGGCATTGCCGTGCCGCCCGAGGATGACGAGCTGATGTTCGAGGACGATCCGGCCCATGCCGATATCGTCGCGCAGATCCAGGAACTGCTCGAAACCCGCGTACGCCCCGCCGTGGCGAGCGATGGCGGGGACATCCGCTATCGCGGTTTCCGCGAAGGCGTGGTCTACCTCCAGATGCAGGGCGCCTGTTCGGGCTGCCCCAGCTCCACCGCGACGCTCAAGCACGGCATCGAAGGCCTGCTGAAGCATTACGTACCCGAGGTGACCGAAGTCCGCGCCGCCTGATCCCCCAGCGACGGAGCCCCTTTCCATGAGTGATATCCTGTCCGACGCCGCGCTCGACCAGCTGTTTCGCGAGGCGCGCTCCTACTCCAGCTTCCTCGACAAGGAAGTGAGCGACGAGCAGATCGAGGCGATCTGGGAGCTGCTGAAGATGGGGCCGACTTCGGCCAACCAGCTGCCCGCACGCCTGATCTGGTGCAAGAGTGCGGAGGCCAAGGAGCGCCTCGCCACCCATGCGGCGGAAGGCAACAAGGACAAGGTCCGCAATGCCCCTGTCTGCGTGATCGTGGGCATGGATATCGACTTTCACGAACACCTTCCGCAGCTCTTCCCGCATACCGATGCGAAGAGCTGGTTCGAAGGCAATGAGGAAGGCCGCAAGGTCAGCGCCATGCGCAATTCCTCTTTGCAGGGCGCTTACCTGATCCTCGCAGCACGCGCGCTGGGCCTCGATTGCGGGCCAATGTCGGGCTTCGACAACGCTGCCGTCGATGCCGATTTCTTCGCTGACGAGCCGAAGTGGAGGAGCAATTTCATCTGCTCTGTAGGCTATGGCGACGGGTCGAAGCTCTTTCCGCGCTCGCCCCGCCCCGGCTTCGCGCTGTTCAACCGCCTGATCTGACCTTTACGAGTTTTCCCATGCGCATGCTGGCCATCGATTGTGCGACCGAAGCCTGTTCGGCCGCCCTGTTCGACGGTTCTCAACTAGTCGAAGGGCGTTTCGAGATACTCGGCCGCGGCCATGCCGAACGGCTGGTCCCGATGATCGCCGAACTGCCGGACAAGGGGCGTGCGGATCGCATCGTGGTCTCGCTCGGCCCTGGAAGCTTCACCGGCGTGCGCATCGGGCTGGCCGCCGCTCGCGCGCTGGGTATCGCCTGGGGCGCGGAAGTGCTGGGCTATCCCACCCTCTCGCTGGTCGCCGCACGCACATGGCAGCCGGACCCGCGCCCCGTGACCGTGTGCATGAATGGCGGGCATGGCGAATGGTTCGTGCAGAACTTCGCCAACAGCATGCAGGCGGAGGACAAGGTACGCTCGCTCTCCCCCGCCGATGCCGCAGCGGCCTGCCGCCATGGCACCATCGCCGGGAACCGGGCGAAGGAACTGGCCGAACTGCTCGGCGATGACCGGCTGGCGCTGGACCTGCTGCCCGACGCAAGGCAAGCCCACCTCCTCCATGAGACGCAGCTGCTCACCGACCTCTCCCCCATCTATGGCCGCGGCCCCGATGCCAAGCTTCCGGGAGGCGTTAGCGCATGATGGATCACGTCGATGCGATCATGCAGGTGATGGAGGCAGCTTTCGACCCGGCCTATGGCGAGGCGTGGAACCGGCGCCAGGTCAGCGATGCGCTGGCCATGCCGCATACGCGCTACCTGCTGGCGAACGCCAAGGGCGCCAATCCCGCCCTGCCCGAGGACGCGGTGGGCTTCACCATGTCACGCCAGGCGGCCGATGAAGAGGAATTACTATTGATCGCGGTCGCGCCAAATGCTCGCGGCCGGGGCGTGGGCGCCGCATTGATGCGACGCTTTATTGCCTGCGCCGGGGAACGCGGGGTCAACCGCCTGTTCCTGGAAATGCGCGACGGCAATCCCGCCTACGCTCTGTACGAGCACCACGGCTTCCTCCCGGTGGGCCGTCGACGCGATTATTACCGTTCGGGCAGCGAAGGACCGTTCGACGCGGTAACCTTTTCAAGAGCTATCGACTAAAGTAAAAGCGCAGGAAATTTCCTGCAGTACGGGAAAAGTCCCCCTTGTCACCTGTATTTACATGGTGCAGGGCGTACGCGGCGGATGGGGTGGAGAAATCAGCACCGCCAAATAACTCGGTCGCTAAAGAAAAATAGAGGACGTCGATGGAAAATCCCGAAAATGACATGAGCGAGATGTTGATCACGCTAACCGCGGATATCGTCACCGCACATGTCGCGAACAACAGCGTGGAAGTGTCTGATTTACCACCGCTTATTGAAAGCGTTTATGGCGCGCTGGCCGGGCTTGGGGCCCAGAACGCAGTCGAGGCGGCGCCCGAACCGGCGGTTTCTCTTCGCGCTTCGGTCAAGCCCGATCACATCGTTTGCCTGGAATGCGGCAAGAAGATGAAGATGCTGAAGCGCCACCTCACCACGGATCACGGACTGTCGATCGAAGATTATCGTGCGCGCTTCAACCTGCCCGCCGATTATCCCATGGTCGCGCCCGACTATGCGGAAAAGCGCCGCGAACTGGCCAAGAAGATCGGCCTCGGCCGCAAGCCCGGCCAGCGCCGCGGCCGCCGCAAGAAAGCGAGCTGACGGCACGTTTTGTCGTACTGGCGAGGCTGGGGGAAAATGCCCAAGCCAGTTGAAAATGCGCCCTGCCGCTCTCATAGTGGCAGGGCGTTTTTCATTTCGGCAGCAGGATCAACCCCTTGACGCAAGCACCGATCGACCTTGAAGCACTTTGCGCAGAGCGCGGATTGCGCATTACCGAACAGCGGCGCGTGATCGCCAAGGTGCTGTCCGAAAGCAGCGACCATCCCGATGTCGAGGCGCTGCATGCGCGTGCATCTGCCATCGACCCCAAGATCTCCATCGCCACCGTCTACCGCACGGTCCGCCTGTTCGAGGAAGCAGGCATCCTCGACCGCCACGATTTCGGCGATGGCCGCGCCCGCTACGAAGCTGCGCCCGAGGCGCATCACGACCATTTGATCGACGTGGAAACGGGCAAGGTCGTCGAATTCGTCGATCCGGAGCTGGAAGCCTTGCAGAAGGTCATCGCCGAAAAGCTCGGCTATCGCCTGGTCGACCACCGGATGGAGCTCTACGGCGTCCGTATCGACCGCGAGGAGTAGGCGGCGTGGGCCTCGGCTGGCGCTGGCTGCTCGTGATTGCGCGGGTACTGGCCTGGGTGCTGGTCTTTGCCGCGATCGTCATTCCCCATTTGCTGCTGACGCTGTTCGGCCGGCGCGACATCGTGCCGCCGCGCTTCCTTGGCGCATTGGCGTGGATTGCCGGTGTGCGCATCCGGGTGAAGGGGCGGCCGCAGCGCCATGCGCTGCTGCTCGCCAACCATATCAGCTGGATCGATATCCTCGCGCTGGCGGGTGTCAGCCGCACCGCTTTCGTCGCGCATAGCGGGCTGGCGGACAATGCCGCGCTCGCCTGGCTGTGCCGCCAGAACGGCACTGTATTCATTACTCGCGACAAGCGGCAATCGGTAGCCGAACAGGTGGGCCAGGTGCAGGACCGGCTGGGCCACGGGCGGCTGACCATCTTTCCCGAAGCGACCACCAGCGACGGCACGCGCCTTCTGCCCTTTCGTTCCTCGCTGCTTTCGGCGGTGGAGCGCCTGCCGCGCGATGTCGTGGTGCAGCCCGTCGCGCTCGAATATGAGAACGCACCGGGAATGTGCTGGGTGGGCGATGAGCCGGGGCTGGAGAACTTCGCCAGGATCATGGGGCGCATGCGGGCGATCGAGCTGACCATCCATTTCCTCGCGCCATTGACGAGCGAGGCGATGGAGAATCGCAAGATCATGGCGGCGGTCGCCCAGCGGGAGATTGCCGACGTGCTGCCCATCGGCGGCGAGGAGGAGATGGACCGGACGATGCCTTGAGTGGGCGCTCGCTTTCCTACAGGCGCGGGCGGATGGCAGGGGTGCGCGATGGCCCTGTTTCACACCCTGTCACAGCCCGTTCGCGAAAGGTCACACTCCAATTGCGCGATTGCCGCGGTTTACGGACGGCAAGCACCGAAGGTCACAGTCGCGACATGGCGTTCCCGCGTTCCATTTGAACGCCCGCGCCAAATGCATTACAGGCCCGCCACCATGCGACAGAGCACTCCCCCCAGGACCTATAGGGTCAAGAGCTTCGGCTGCCAGATGAACGTCTATGACGGTGAGCGCATGGCCGAAATGCTCGCTGCGAAAGGCATCACGCCCGCGCCCGAGGGCGAGGAGGCGGACCTCGTCGTGCTCAATACCTGCCACATTCGCGAGAAGGCGGCGGAGAAGGTCTATTCGGATATCGGGCGGCTGGTGAAGGCGGGCGAGGAAGCGGGCAGGAAGCCGCTGATCGCCGTCGCCGGATGCGTTGCCCAGGCAGAGGGCGAGGAGATCATGGCGCGCGCGCCGGCGGTCTCCATGGTCGTGGGCCCGCAAGCCTATCACCGCCTGCCCGACATGATTGACAAGGCGGTTGCCGGTGAACGGGCGACCGATACCGACATGCCCGAAGACGCGAAGTTCGCTGCCCTGCCCAAGCGCCGCAAGGTCGGCCCCTCTGCCTTCCTCACCATCCAGGAAGGCTGCGACAAGTTCTGCACCTATTGCGTGGTGCCCTATACGCGCGGCGCGGAGATCTCGCGTCCCTTCGCGGACTTGCTGCGCGAGGCGGAGACGTTGTGCGAAAGCGGCGCGCGCGAGATCACGCTGCTGGGGCAGAACGTCAACGCCTGGACAGGCGAGGACGATGCGGGCCGTTCGATCGGCTTCGACGGGCTGGTAAAGGCGATTGCCGCCCTGCCCGACGTGCAGCGCATCCGCTATACCACCAGCCATCCCAACGACGTGACCGAGGGCATGATCGCCATGCATGGCGAGGTCGAGAAGCTGATGCCCTATCTCCACCTGCCGGTGCAGAGTGGCAGCGACCGTGTGCTGAAGGCGATGAACCGCAGCCACACGGCGGAAAGCTACCTCAAGCTGCTCGAACGCTTCCGCGCCGCGCGGCCCGACATCGCGCTGTCGGGTGACTTCATCGTCGGCTTCCCGGGCGAGACCGAACCCGAGTTCGAGGAGACGCTGCAGCTGGTGGACAAGGTCGGTTACGCACAGGCCTTCAGCTTCAAATACTCGCCCCGCCCCGGTACGCCCGCCGCGAGCTTCGAGGACCAGGTTGCGAAGGAAGTGATGGACGAGCGGTTGCAGCGCCTGCAAGCCGCGATCAACCGCGACCAGCTGGCCTTCAACGAGGGCTCGGTGGGCCGGACCTGCGAGGTGCTGGTGGAGCGCAAGGGCAAGCTGCCCGGCCAGTGGCTGGGTAAGAGCCCGTGGCTGCAATCGGTGTTCTTCGAAGGCGAAGCGGCTATCGGCGACATGGTGCGGGTCGAACTCGCCGATGCGGGGCCCAATTCGCTCAAGGGGCGGGTGCTGGAGCCGGTCGCACCGTAAGACCGGCCGGATGGCAATTGCATGACTTTCCCCAGTCATCGCATGGCCTGACTTGCCTACAGCCCGGCGAGGCCTACATTTCCGACTCGTACTTGCTTGCGAAAGGAGCACATGGCCCGCAAAGCACACAGCGCCGAAGATACAGGCGCAATCGCCCACCCGGAAGATCGTCGCGACCATGCCCGTCGCGCCAGGGTGGAAGTGGAATTTGCCGAACAGGCGATGCTCGGTGCGCTGTTTGGCGAATTCGACGCCAATCTCGTCCTCATAGAGAACCGCCTCGGCGTCTATATCGGCGCGCGTGGCAACAAGGTGGTGATCGAAGGGACGGAAGATGACGTCGCCCGCGCCCGGCAGGTGCTGCAGGCCCTCCACGAAAAGCTGCTGACAGGCGAGGAGATCGATAGCGGCGCCATCGAAGCGGTGATCGCCATGTCGAACGAACCCACGCTGGACGGCATCGTAACCGGGGAGACCAAGGCCCCGCCGATCATGATCCGCACGCGCCGCAAGACCATCACCCCGCGCAGCGCGCGCCAGGCGGACTATATGCGCCTCCTCGCCAGCCGCGACATGATCTTCGCGCTGGGTCCCGCCGGTACCGGCAAGACCTATGTCGCCGTCGCGCAGGCGGTCAGCCAGCTGATCACAGGCAGCGTGCAGCGCCTGATCCTTTCCCGCCCCGCCGTGGAAGCGGGCGAGAAGCTGGGCTTCCTGCCCGGCGACATGAAGGAGAAGGTCGACCCCTATCTCCGCCCTCTCTACGACGCGCTGTTCGATTGCATGCCGCCAGAGCAGGTGGAGCGCCGCCTCGCCTCGGGCGAGATCGAGATCGCGCCGATCGCCTTCATGCGCGGCCGCACGCTCAGCGATGCCTTCGTGATCCTCGACGAGGCGCAGAACACCACGCGCGAGCAGATGAAGATGTTCCTCACCCGCTTCGGCCAGAATTCCCGGATGGTCATCTGTGGCGACCCCAAGCAGGTCGACATTCCCGGCGGCGATTCCATGAGCGGGCTGGCCGATGCGGTCGGAAGGCTGGAGGGCGTGGAAGGCATCGGCATCACGCGCTTCACCAGCGCCGATGTGGTGCGTCACCCGATCGTGGGCCGCATCGTCGAAGCTTACGAGGGCAAGGGGGAATAGCTTTCGCACTTGCGAAATCCGCGCAATGCGAGGATGAGCGCCCGCAGTCATGACACATCCAACACCCACCATTCTCATCCTTGCCGGGCAGCGCCTTGGCAAGATCGATCCGCTTTCCGCCAAATATGAGCGCGAGCACAAGTGCCTGGTCCCCATGCTGGGCCGCCCGCTGATCGGCTATGTCTTCGATGCGGTGAATGCGGCTTTCCCCGATGCCCGCATCATCGTTTCGATCAACGATCCCACCGCGCTGGAGGCTGAGCCCGAGGCGCAGCCTTTCATCGAGGCTGGACGGATGACTATCGTACCCTCGGCCAAGAACCTGCTCGAAAGCGTGCTCGCCGCGGCCGGCGGCGCAAGCTACCCGCTGCTGATGACCACGGGCGACAACGTGCTGGTCACCGCCGAAGCCTACCGCAACTTCTACGCCTCCGCGCTGGAGCAGGAGGCCGATGTCGCCGCCATGATGGCGCATAAGGAAGACGTGCTGGCCGAACATCCCACCGGCCAATCACGCTTCTGGAAGTTTGCCGATGGCGAATATTCCAACTGCAACACCTTCTTCGCCCGCGATGCCGACGCACTGTCGGTAGGCGAGATATTCCGCGGCGGCGGGCAGTTCCTGAAATTCCCCAAGCGCTTCGTCGGTGCTTTCGGCGTGCTCAACCTCATCGGCTATCGCCTGGGGGTGCTCAAGACGAAGACCATGCTCGATCGCGTTTCGCGCCGCTTCGGCAAGAAGATCCGCCTGCAGATCACCGATCGCGGCCGCTTCGCCGTCGATGTGGACGACCAGAACACTTACGACGTCACCGAAAAGCTGCTGCTGGAAGATGGCGTGAAGCCGCGCGCCGGCTGACATGGAACTCGATATCGAAATCGAGGAGCCCTGGCCCGCTGCGGGCTGGGAGGCGCTGGTCATGCGCGTGGCCGACGCCGCAGCCAAGGTCGCTCCCGAACTCGGCCATACGCGCCTGACCGCCAGCGCGTTGTTCACGTCCGATGCCGAGGTGCATGCACTGAACCGCGAATGGCGCGGGCGCGACAAGCCGACCAACGTGCTCTCCTTCCCAATGCTGGAACGCGAAGACTTGCTGGAGCTAGCGCAAGACGGACCACCCGAGATGCCCCCCGTCTTTCTGGGCGACATTGCCCTCGCCCACGAAACATGCGCGCGCGAAGCGGCGGAAAAAGGCGTTTCGATAGAGGATCATGCGGCGCATCTGGTGCTGCACGGACTGCTCCATCTCGCCGGTTTCGACCACGAAATCTCTACGGAAGAAGCCGAAAAGATGGAGGCGCTGGAAGTAAAGGCGCTTGCACAATTGGGAATTGCAGACCCATATGAGGGTTCAAGCGCTTGAACAGGAGCAGGCAAGAGGGCGATGCCCGACAATAGCAGGAACGGCGAAACCCAATCGGGAGACGCGGACAGTAGCGGCGGATTGTGGAACGCAATTCGCGCTCTTTTCAATGACAATGAGGGGCCTTCGCTGCGCGAGCAGCTGGAAGAGGCGATTGACGAGCACGAGGATGAGCAATCCTCCGGCGATGACGGGGAAGAGCGCAAGGAAGGCGATCTTTCGGCGGTGGAGCTCACCATGCTCCGCAACCTTCTGCATTTCAGCGAGCACGATGCCGATGACGTGGCGATCCCGCGCGGCGAGATCGTCGCGATAGATGCTTCCGCGAGCTGGGACGAAATGGTCGCCTTGTTCGCCGAACACGGCCATTCGCGCATGCCGGTCTATCGCGACCAGCTCGACGATGTGATCGGCATGATGCACATCAAGGACGTGTTCGCCTTCCTCGCCGGGAAGAAGGACCCGCCCGGGGACTGGACCACGCTGATCCGCCAGCCGCTCTATGTGCCGCAGGCGCGCGGTGCGCTGGACGTGCTGGCCGATATGCGCGCCAATCGCACGCACCTGGCCATCGTGCTCGACGAGTTCTCCGGCACTGACGGGATCATCACCATCGAGGACCTGGTCGAGGAAATCGTCGGCGAGATCGAGGACGAGCATGACGAGGCCCCGGTCGAGCTGGTGGTCTCCATGGGCGAGGGCATGTGGGATGCCGATGCCCGCGCCGAGCTGGACGATGTGGCCAAAATCATCGGTGATTCGCGCATCGCCGAGGTCGAGGAATCCGTGGATACTCTCGGCGGCCTCGCTTTCGTGCTGGCAGAGGAAGTTCCCGAGCCGGGCCGCGTCCTTACTCACCCCAGCGGCTGGCGGATCGAAGTAACTGCCGGAGATGAAACGCATGTCACGCGCCTGCGCCTGCATGCTCCGCAGCCCGAAAAGAACGAGGGCGAGGACGGCTGATCCCGCAATGCAGCATTTTTCTGCCGATAGGTAAAAAATGCCACTCGACAGCAGTTGCAAATTTGTGAACATGGGCGCGGGATGCGGCGGTTACCTCCATTACGGGCCCTCGAGGCCTTTGTCCGCGTGGTGCGCCTCGGCTCCGCGCGCTCAGCTGCGCATGAGCTCGGCCTTAGCCCTTCGGCCCTGTCTCGGCGCATCACCAATCTCGAGGAATTCACCGGCCGCAAGCTGTTCTCCCGCTCCGGACAGGCGATGAAGCTGACCGACGAGGGGCGCAACTTCTACGATGCGGTGGCCCCGCACCTTGAAGCCCTGGCCGCCGCTGTCGAAGCGCAGAGCGAGAACCTGCAGCTGCTGCGCCTGCGGCTGGGCGTGATGCCGTTATTCGGCACGCAGCGCCTGTTCCCCAAGCTGCCCGAACTGCGCCAGCTGCATCCGCGCCTGCATCTCGACATCGATACCGGCCCGCATCTGATCGACCGGGTGGGCGATACGCTGGATGCGGCGATCACGCTGACAACCCAGCCCGATCCCAGCTTCCACGCGGTGCAGCTGGACCAGAACACGGTGCACGCAATCTGCAGCAAGGACGTGGCGGAAAAGCTCGGCCCCGATCCGGGGATCGAGGAGCTGGAGAAGCAGACCTTCCTCGTCCACACCGACATGCAGCTGAGCTACGAGGCGTGGAAGAAGGCGCTGGGCTTTGAGAAGCTGCAGCCGCAGGCGGTGGACCATTACGATTCGGGCCAGCTGATCCTGGAAGCGGCCGCGCAGGGCCTCGGCATCGCCATCATGCATGACGATCACATGGACCGGAACAATGATCCGCGCCTTGCCAAGTTGTTCGATGTGACGGTGGAGAGCCCCTATAGCTACTGGTTCCTGTGCAAGCCGGTGGACCTGGAAGCGCGGCCGGTGCGCATCTTCCATGACTGGCTGGTCTCCGCCGGGCTTTAGGGTTCCGACTCTAGCCAACCTGCGGCAATTGCGGCAGAACCCTTCCCCGAGGAATCATTCGATACTCGAGGGGAGAGATATGAAATTCGCCAAGACCGCACTGGCCGCCGCGCTGGTGGCCACCACCGCCCTTGCCATGCCCGGTGCCGCGCAGGCGCAAATGCGCGCGCTGAGCGATCCCGTGGTGCCGCATCCGGACCCGGAGAGCCTGTTCACCAGCTCTGACCCGGTGCTTCATCGCAACAAACAGGCAGCGCTCCGCATCCAGCGTGACCTGCTCAAATGCGGGCACTGGGCCGATGCCGGCAACTGGCTGACAGACGCCTATATCCAGCACAACCCGGTCGCCGCATCGGGGCTGGAAGGCGTGATCTACTACTTCACGCAGATTGCCAATGTGCAGCCGCTCAATCCCTGCCCGGCGCTGAGCGCGGAAGACGGGAACGGCGTGGTCGCGGTGATGGCGGAAGGCGACTATGTCACCATCCTCACCCGCCGCATCGTGCCCTATGCCGACGATCCGACGCAGACCTACACCACTACCTGGTTCGACACCTGGCGCTTCGTGGACGGCAAGGCCGACGAGCACTGGGACCCGGCCACGCTGCCCACCGCCGTTCCGTCACAGGCGCTGGACGTCAACAAGACGCTGCAGGAAGCGCATGACCGCGCGCAGATCGAGGACCTGATGTGGCGCTATGTCCGCGCCATCGACGGCTGGAACCCCGATGCCTATGCAGCCGTCTTTACCGAGGACGGATCGTTCCTGGGCACGCAGGGCCGCGACAATCTGCGCCAGATGGTGGTGGACCTCGCCGCCAACCGGAATGACGAATCGCCCGAGCTGTTCCACGTGATGTCCAACCAGAACATCTCGTTCCTCTCGCCCAGCGTGGCGGTGGTGAACTATTACTGGCAGACCGTTTCCGGCGGATCGCCCGGCGCGGCAACGCCTGTCCTGCTGGCACAGGGCCGCGGCCGCGACATGGTGGTGAAACAGACGGACGGCAGCTGGCTGATCCGCAGCCGGGACGTGACGCCCGACTAAGCCTGTCTCCGCCTAGGAGCGATTGAAGAAGCGCGAGATGTCGAACCAGACCTCTCGCGCTTCTTTCGTTTCTGGATCGACCGCGCGCAGCACATCGAAGGCCCGCCCGTCGATCACATGCAGTTCGCGCCCCGCACTCGCGAGGCCGAGCAGCGCGAACACCTCGTCGCGCTGCTGCGGGCTGTAAACGACATAGGCATCGCCCGGCCCGGTCCCATTGGCGCTGGCAAGCACCGTGGGCGCATCTGGCGGCAGTGCGCAGGCGGTCACCCCGCCCAGCGCGCATGCCGCCAGCATTGCCGCACCCAACAAGGGGCGCAGCCGCTTCATCAGGAGACGGTCGCTTTCACGATCTTGCCCGGCTCTGCCGGCGGCTCGCCCTTGGGCAGCGCGTCGATCAGCTCCATGCCGCTCTCGACCTCGCCCCAGACGGTGTACTGGCGATCGAGGAAACGGGCATCGTCGAAGCAGATGAAGAACTGCGAGTTGGCGCTGTCCGGCACCTGCGTGCGGGCCATGGAGCACACGCCGCGCACATGCGGCTGGTCGTTGAATTCGGCCTTCAGGTCCGGCTTGTCCGAACCGCCCATGCCGGTGCCCGTCGGGTCGCCGCCCTGCGCCATGAAGCCGGGGATCACGCGGTGGAACACCACGCCGTCATAGAAGCCTTCGCCGACCAGTTCCTTGATCCGCTCGACATGGCCGGGCGCGAGGTCCGGGCGCAGCTTGATGACGACATCGCCGCCTTCCCCGTTTCCGGTGTCGAGAGTGAAGGTCAGCTTTTCGTCGGCCATGGATCGTTCTCCTTTGAATAATGTGTGGCGGATATAAGCGGATTGGCGGCAATGTCACCCGCCGCTTGCTTTTGCGCCGCAGCACAATAGACCCCTCCCCATGGCCGAAACCGAACTCCAGCCCCGCGAGGATGAGGACGCCGTCCGCGAGGAGGGCGAGGAGTTCGACGAGGACAACCGGCTCAAACCGGCCTTCGTCGATTCGGTCCGCGAGGCGCTGGAAGCCGAAGACGATTCGCGCGCTTATGAGCTGGTCGAGCCGCTGCACCCGGCGGACATTGCCGACCTGCTCGAACTGCTGAGCGAGACGGAACGGCGCGAGCTGGCCGCCGCCATCTCCGACCTGATGACGAGCGAGGTGATCGCCGAGCTCAACGACTATGTCCGCGAAAGCATGGTCGAGGCACTGCCCGCCGCCGCCGTGGCGGAAATCGCCGAACAGCTTGACACCGATGATGCCGTCCAGCTGATCGAGGATCTGGACGACGAGGACCAGAAGGCCATCCTTGCCGAAATGGACGCGGATGACCGCGCCATTATCGAAAGCGCGCTCTCCTATCCGGAAGAGACCGCCGGCCGCCTGATGCAGCGCGAGCTGGTCGCCGTGCCGGAAAACATGACGGTCGGCGACCTGATCGACTACCTGCGCGACAATGACGACATGACCACGGAGTTCTGGGAAGTCTTCATCGTCGATCACCGCCACCATCCGATCGGCACTTGCCAGCTTTCGTGGATCCTGCGCTGCCCGCGCCATATCCCGCTGCTCGACGTGATGAAGCGCGACCAGACGCTGATCCCGGTCGACATGGACCAGGAGGAAGTCGCCCTTCGCTTCCAGAAATACGCGCTGATCTCCGCCGCCGTGGTGGACGAAAGCGGGCGGCTGGTCGGCCAGCTGACCGTCGACGACATCGTCCACATCATCCAGGAAGAAGCGGGCGAGGACGCGCTGCTGATGTCGGGCGCCGGCGAAGGCGACATCAACGAGCCGCTGCGCGATGCCTATTCGGCGCGCGTGCGCTGGCTGGTCGCCAATCTCGGCACTGCCGTGGTCGCCAGTGCGATCATCGCGATGTTCGGCGCCGCCATCGAACAGCTTGTGGCCCTGGCCGTGCTGATGCCGATCGTCGCCAGCATCGGCGGCAATGCGGGCACCCAGACCATGGCGGTGACGGTGCGCGCAATTGCGATGAACCAGCTCACCCGTTCGAACACCAGGCGGCTCGTGCTGCGTGAGCTGAAGGTGGCGATGATGAACGGGGCGACCATCGCCGTGCTCATCGGCATCGCGACCGCGCTGATCTTCACGCCGCAGCTGGGCGGGGTGATTGCCGCAGCCATGGTGATCAACATCATCGTGTCGGGAATGGCAGGCGTATTGGTGCCGGTGGTCTTCGACCGGCTGGACCAGGACCCGGCGGTCGCCAGCAGCGTATTCGTGACCATGATCACCGATTCGATGGGCTTCTTCGCCTTCCTCGGCCTTGCCGTCGCAACCGGGCTGGTGGGCTGATCAGGCTCCGCCCCGCTTGCCGCCAAAGGCAATCGCCAGTCTGAGCACGGCCCATGTCACGCCCGTAACGGAGCTGGCGATCATCGCGATCACCATGTCGGGCAGGTAGAGGTGGAGCGTCGTGAAGCTCGTGCCGAACAGATAGGGCACCAGCCACAGCAGCGACCATGCCAGCACCAGCGTCATCACCAGCGGGAACCACAGGCTGAAGCTACCCGCCACGCCGGACTTGGCGCGCAGCACCTCGCGGTGTTTCCAGGCCCAGAGGATGCAGATCACAAACAGGACAGGCGAGAGCACCACCAGGGCCATCATCGACTGGCGCAACAGGCTGCCACTCGCCGGCTGGTGCTCGTAGCCCAGGGCCCTCGCAGTCACACCGCCGATCAGCGCTCCGGTCTCGCCGAACCCCATGCCGCTGCCCGCATTGACCAGCACCACGGCGGCGATCCCCTCTTCCGGGATCAGCGTCGCCTGTGTCTCCACGCCGGGAGTGGTGCCGGTGTGATAGACCGTCTCGCCACCGTTCACGAGGTTCCAGCCAAAGCCGTAGCCGGGCGCGGCCTCGCTCGAGGCGCGCATCATCGCGGTCTTGCCCTCGGCGCTGAGGATATCGTCCTCCCCGTTCATCATCATGGCGAGGTAGAGCGCTACGTCATTGGCGCTGGCGACGATCCCGCCCGCCGGTGCGTTGACCCGGTGCGTGCGGCCCGGCTCCCACGGGCGCTTGGTGAGGAACCACGGCCGGTGTCCCACCGCCATCTGCGGATAGGTTTCGCCATCGGAGACGAAGCTGCTCTCCATGCCCAGCGGCTGGAGAATGCGCGTCTCGATGAAAGTCGGGTAATCGCTGCCGCTCACCGCCTCGATCACGCGGCCGAGGATGCGGTAATTGGCGTTGGAGTAGTCAAACATGGTGCCGGGGGCGAAGGACGGTCCTTCCTCAAGGTCGCGTTCGACCTCGCTCGAATCTCCCTCCGCATCGACATGCCTGCGATTGCCCTGATTGGTCGAATAGCCGCTGGTATGGGTCAGCAATTGGCGGATCGTCACCGCGCCCGAGGGTCGGTCACTGTATTCGCCGAGATAGCGGGAGGCGGGCGCATCGAGTTCGACCTCGCCCGCTTCCACCAATTGCATGATGCCGAGCGCAGTGAAGCTCTTGGAAATCGATCCCAGCAGAAAAGGCGTATCCGGCGTCACCTCGCGCCCGCTGCCCTTCAGCGCCTCCCCCCGCGCGCCGGAGCGGATCGCGCCCTGTTCGACCACGGCATAGGCCACGCCCGGAGCGCCGGATTGCGGCAGCGCCGTTTCGAGGAATTGCTCGATCTCCGGAACCTGCGCGCGCGCCGGCAGGCTGGCCACGACTGCCAGCGCCAATGCCGCCAGCGTCCAGGCGCGTTTCCACAAATGCATGATCCCCCTCCTTCGCAATCCCCGTCCGAGGACCTACATTATCGCCATGCCGCTGCACATGACCAAGATCGCCTATCGCGCCTCCAGCTTGCGCGAATTGCAGGACTGGTTCGACGGCAAGTCGCCGGAGAGGCGCCTGCGCACGCGGTATCTGCCCAAGCGGCATGAGGAGATGACAGGCGGCTCGCTCTACTGGATTCATGAGCATGCGATGGTCGCCCGCGCCGCCATTCTCGGCTTCGAGCAGCGGCCAGACGGGCATTGGGATATCCTGCTTGAGAACCGCCTCCACCTCGTCCACCCCAAGGCCAAGCGGGCGCATCAGGGCTGGCGTTACCTGAAGGACGAGGATGCGCCGAAGGACCTCGAAGAAGGCGAAGTCGCGGGCGATGCGATGCCCGGCAAGCTGGTAAGCGAGCTCTCCAAGCTGGGCCTCGTCTGACGCCTAGACGTCGATCACCGCCTCCACCGGGCGGCGTGGGGACATGGGCATGGGATCGCCATAGCCGAACCGCATCACGATATCGGGCCGCAGCGCTCCAAAGCCCGCGATACCTGCCAGTTCTCCGCGAAACTCTGCCACCTCGATCGGCTGGTTGATGAAGGAGGTCTTGATGCCCAGCGCGGTCGCCTGCAGCGCAAAGCGCTGGCACGCGCGCCCCGCCCTCACCCAGTGCGACGGATTGGCGCGGTCTGCTGCGAAGACGGCCACGCCCGCGCTTGTATCCATCTGCTCGAGATATTTGGCGTTCTCGGCCTCGGCGGTGAAGACCATGTCGAAGATCGTCCTGCCGAACCAACGCGGAATGGCCGGGTTGCCGTTGGCGGCCGCAGGCAGGCCATCGCCACGTTCCAGCGCCTCCTTCGGATTGAAGCGAATCCAGTCACGCAATTCGCGCACGAAGGCTTCGTCCTCCACCTGCGCCGTATTGCCCGCGATCACGAGGTCGCGAACCCGGTCGATATCGCGTCTTTCGGTGAGGAGCGCGAGGTTCACCCCTTCGATCCGTGCCGCCTCTTCCAGCAAGGCAAGGTCCTCCGCCGAAACGGGAGCGCCGTTGAAAGGCGCTCGGGTGGTCTGGCGGCGCGGGATCGCATCGAGCAAGGGCGAGCGCAGCGGCTCCCCTTGCGAATGGACGAAAGCCAGCGTGCCATCCTGCCTGTCATGCTGCAGCTCACCGGGCAGGCCCGCCGATGCCGCCGCGATCGCCAGGTTCTCCGCCGCGCAGCCGAGGCTGGCATAGAGGTGGTGGTCATCGGGATCGACGACGGGGGTGCGGCGCGTCCAGTCGGGGGCGACCGATATCATCCCCTCACCGAGCCGAAAGCGCCATGGCTGCGTGTTGTGGCTGTTGGCGGCGAGCGTGGCAAAACGCACCAGGTCGCGGCGGGTGGCACCCGAGGGAAGCGGGGCGCGCAGCGCCTGCATGGCGCGGTCATAGTCTTCGGCCGAACCGGTTGTGAGGAAGCTGACCGCCGCCACACCGCCCAGCGCGGCCGCGACACCGGCCCCGCCGATCACGACGGCGCGGCGCGAAATCCCTCCTGTGCCTTTACCTTCAGCCATGACCGGAACTCCCGATCCTGCATAGCGGGAGACAGTGCGAAACCCTCAGGCCTCCGCTCTGTCGCTCATACACTATGTGGACGCAGGCGGCACGCCGCGCATTGACCCGGCGCAACGAGCGTCAGGCCATCGCCTCCATGCTGGCGAGCTTCACCAGCGCGGCCGAATATTCCTCAGGCTTTGCAGCACCTTGCAGGATATATTTGCCCGCGACCACGAAAGTCGGAACGCTGGAAATATTGTTCTGGCGGGCGCGCTGTTCTTCCATTGTGATCGCGGTGGAGAGCGCCTCGTCCTTGAGCGCGGCCTCTGCCCCGGCCCGATCGAAGCCCTCGGCCTCGGCGATATCAAGCAGCACCGCGTCGTCCGAGACATTTTGCCGCAGCTGGAAATAGGCGCGCAGAAAAGCGAGCTTCAGCCGCAATTGCGCTTCGGTGTCGGAAACGGTCAGCACCCAGCGCAGCAGCATATGCGCCTTGTGCGTGTTCCACACCATCAGCACCGGCTCCTCGCCCTCGCCCTGCCATGTCATCGGAAAGCCGACATCCGCGCCTGTCGCTTCCACCGTGCGGCGCATTTCGAGCACGTCTGCGGGCGTCTTGTTGTATGCCTTGGCAAGCAGATCGATCTGGTTGTGGCCTTCGGGGCCCATGTCGGGGTTGAGCTCGAACGGCATGAAGCGGATCGTCAAGTCGACCTCCCCCTTCAGCTGCTCGCGCGCCTTCAGGAACTGGGTGATGCCGATCGCGCACCAGGGACAGACAATGTCCGACCACACATCGACCTGCAATTCATCCGCCATCAGTCTCGTCCTCGTTCCAGCCACCATTTCAAGAGGTGGTGGGCAATAGCCGTTTCGGGCGGCGGAAGGAAACGCAGGCTTTCGTCCTTCTCGTCTCCCCCCATGGCGGCGGCGACTTCCGCGCGACTGAACCAGTCGGCATCGGCGAGTTCGGTCGTGTCGACCGTCAGTTCGCGACCCTCGGCCATGGCGTGGCAGCCGATCATCAGCTGGCTGGGAAAGGGCCATGGCTGGCTGGCGATATAGGAGACATCGCGCACCGTGACGCCCGCCTCCTCCAGCACCTCGCGCACGACGGCTTCCTCCATGCTCTCCCCCGGCTCGACGAAACCGGCCAGCGCGGAATAGCGGCGCTCGGGAAAGTTGAGGCCGCGACCGAGCAATAGTGCGTCCTCGTGCTCGACCAGCATGATGGTGACGGGATCGGTGCGCGGGAAATGCTGCGCCTCGCAAGCAGGGCAATTGCGCTGCCAGCCACCCTTGGCGATCTGCGTCGGTTTACCGCAGCGAGAACAGAAACGGTGGCGCGCATGCCAGTCCATCAGGCTGCGCGCGCCGCCATAGATGGCGAGGTCCTGTGCAGGCAGCAGCGCGATCTCGCGCCAGACGGGGCGCTGCTGGTAGGCGGGACGATCGTCGCCCGAAGTCGGCACTTCGGCGAAAAGCGGCGCGCCTTCGCGGATGCCGAGGAAGACCAGTTCCGCTTTTTCGCCTAGTCCATCGAGGCTGCGCCAGAGGAGGTGGCGATCCTTGCCAAGCTTGGGGGCCAGCCCGTCGCTATCGAGCACGAGCGCCTGCGGAGAAGCGCGGCACTCCGCCAGCCGTTCGGGATCGGCGCGCACATGGTCGGCACGGTCGATGCCGTGCCCGGTAAAGGCAAGGCTGGCCATCAGCCGCGTGCGTCCTGCGCCAGCGCGTCGACCTCAACCACCACGGGAAATTCATTCTGCACCGGATAGGCGGTGCTGGGCATATATTGCGTCATCAGATTATGCCGCAGGCTCCGCCTCATATTGACGAGGCCGCATGTACCCGCCGCACCGAACCAGCCGAACAGGCCCGCCGCATCGCCCGAACCGACCAGCCCGCCCGCGCCATAGCCCAATGGGCGCTCGCCGAACTGGAAGCGCCCTTCATAGGGAACGGTATCGGCGAAAAGGTCGGAGGTGGCGAGGCGCACCGCCGGTTCGCTCATCACCCGCACCCCGTCGATCTCGCCGTAATTGGCGATCATCTGCAGGAAGCGGTCATAATCGCGCGAGCTGGAGACAAGGCCCGCCCCGCCGAAGGGAAAGGGCGGCTCATCAAGATAGATCGAGCTGTCGGGCAGGTCGACCGGCAACAAGGTGCCATCGGCGAGGAAGTAATTGGCGGTTAAGCGATGCGCCTCTTCGTGCGGCACACGGAACCAGGTGGAGGACATACCCACCGGATCGAATATCCGCTCCTTCAGGAAAGCATCGAAGCTCTTGCCCGTGACCACTTCGATCACCCGGCCCAGCAGGTCGAGCCCGACCGAATAGGACCACTTGGTGCCCGGCTGGTAGACCAGCGGCATGGTGGCGAGCCTGTCGGCGAACAGCTCCAGGCTGTTCACCGGCTTGCCATTGAGCGCGCCCGGCACATCCAGCCGCGTGACTTGCCCCGGCACCAGCCCGGCTTCTGCATAGGCCGTGGAGATCGGGCCCTGCTGGACGATCGAATAGCCCAGCCCCGCCGTATGCGTCAGGCAATGGCGGATGGTGATCGGCCGCACCGCCGGTTCCAGATTGCCGGGCGTGATCGCGCCGTCATATTCCCTTTGCACCTGCATCTTGGCGAAGGCGGGCAGGATCTCGGCAATCGGCTGGTCGAGGGAGATGAGGCCATCATCGATGCAAATCACCGTCGCCATGCCGGTGACGGGCTTGGTCATCGAATAGATCCGGTAGAGCGTATCGGCATCCGCGGAGGTGGAACTGGTGAAGCTGGTGGTGCCGCGCGCCAGCACGGCGGCCTCCGCCTCCCCATAGCCGAGCGTGGCGACCATGTTGGCCACCTGCCCGCTATCGACGAAACCGGAGATGAAGCGGGAGACACCCGGCCAGTCCGGATGCGCGGATGCAGCGCCCTGCGCACGCAGCGCCATGGGCATGGACAGCATGCCGAGCGCAGCAGCCCCGCCTCCCAGCAGCTGGCGACGGTTGAAGGCAAGGCCGCGATATTCGCTGGCCCGGTATTCGCTGGAACGCACGCATCGTCTCCCACCAAGAACGGCGCGGAGAGTAGCAGGACGCAACCGACCTTCAAGTGCGCGCTGGGGCGGTGCGGGGTCTTGCAGACCGCAGGTGCATTACCTATGTAATACACATGTTGAACATCGCTTCCATCCTCATCGGCCTGCTCTCGCTGGTCATCGTTATTCCGGCGCAGATCCCTTTCCTCGGCTGGGCCAATATCTTTGCCCTGCCGCTGGTAGTGGTGGGCATCGTGTTGGGCGCACTGTCGAGCAAGGATACCGGGCGCAATTTGTGCCTGGTTATCTTCGTGATCGCGCTGCTCAGGCTGACACTTCTGGGCGGAATCTAACGCCCCGCCAGCACGCGTTCGGCCGCCTTGGCGAAAAGGGTGGGCAATCCCGCATCCGCCAGCCGTTCGAGCGGCCACCACTCGCCGCCTTCCAGCGCGACGGGATCATCGCCCGCATGAACCACCACGCCCAGCTCCAGGTCGAAATGGGTGAAGGAGTGGCGCACCACGCCCGCAGCCTTCCATGCGCCCTTGACCGGCGGTTCGCCATGGCCGTCCGCTTTCGATGACCAGTCATCGTCGGGAAGCGCGCGCATGCCGCCCAGCATGCCCTTACCCGGCCGCGTGACCAGCCACACCGCATCCTCGCGCGCGATCCAGAAGGCGGTGCCGGTGCGGCGCGGCTTGGCCTTTTTCTCCGCCTTTACCGGCAGGCGCAAAGGATCGCCGCTCGCCCGCCCCTCGCACAAGCCTTGCACCGGGCAAAGCAGGCAGCTGGCACTGCGCGCTGTGCAGATAGTGGCGCCCAGATCCATCATCGCCTGCGCGAAGTCTCCCGCGCGTTCGTCAGGCGTGATCCGGTCCGCATGCGCGCGGATCAAGCGGCGCGCGCCCGGCAGCGGGTCCTCGATGGCGAAGAGCCGCGCGACGACCCGCTCGACATTGGCATCAATGACCACAGCGCGCTGGCCAAAGGCGATCGCTGCAATGGCGGCGGCAGTGTAATCACCCAGCCCCGGCAGCTCGCGCAGCTCCGCCTCAGCCTCTGGAAAGCCGCCCATTTCCACGACTTGCTTCGCGCATTTCACCAGGTTGCGCGCCCGCGAGTAATAGCCCAGCCCCGCCCAGGCGGCCATCACCTCCTCCTCCGGCGCGGCGGCGAGCGCTTCGACCGTGGGCCAGGTCTCGGTAAACTTCGCGAAATAGGGGGCGACGGCGGCAGTGGTGGTCTGCTGCAGCATCACTTCGGACAGCCACACGCGATAGGGATCGGGACGTGCGCCATCTCTCACCCGCCATGGAAGGCTGCGCGCATGGCCATCATACCAATCGAGAAGGAGAGCAGCGACCCTATCCATTACCGTCTGCCCATGGCATAGCCCGCCGCGCAATGCCACGCGATGACGACCAGAGACGCAAGCCTTCCACGGCCAAGCGCAAATCCGCCCCCAAAGCGAAGCCATATGAGCGTCCGCGCGGGGGCGAGGCGCGTCCGGTGGCGGACCTGGTGCCGCAAATCGGCCGCGCGGCCTTCCGCCGATTCGGCTTCGTGCAGGCGAGCGTGGTCACCCGCTGGCCGGAAATCGTGGGTGAGGCGCATGCCAAGGTCTGCCAGCCTGAATCGATCCGCTTCCCGCCGGGGGAGAAGAGCGAGGGTATCCTCCAGCTGGTGGTGCTGCCCGCCCATGCCCCGCTGATCCAGCATGTGATCCCCGAAATCATGGAGCGGGTGAACCGCTTCTTCGGCTACAAGGCCGTCGCTCGCGTGAAGATGCGGCAAGGCGCGGTTAAGCCGGATGCAGCCAAGGTAGAGCGGACCGCGCCGCCTTCGCTCAAGCCCATTCCGATGGAGCTTGGCGAAAGCCTGCGCGATATTGGTGATCCGGAATTGCGCACGGTGCTGGAAAAGCTGGCCCGTTCACTGGGTTCAAGAGAGGACGAGACAAAATGAGAAAGGCGCTGATGGCGGGGTTCTTGCTCGCCGTTGCACCATTGGCAGGGCTGGCAGCACAAAACTGGGACGCCACCTTTGTCGAAACGCCGACCGGCCACCGGCTCGGCAATCCCGATGCGGCGACGAAGCTGATCGCTTTCGTCAGCTATTCCTGTCCGCATTGCGCGCAATTCGAAGTCCAGTCGGACGCGCCCCTGCGGCTACAATATATCCAGCCCGGCACGGTCAACATGGAAGTGCGCAACGTGATCCGTAATCCGCTGGACATTGCCGCCGCGCTTGCTGCCCAATGCGGTCCGGAAAATCGCTTCTGGGGCAATCACCGCGCCCTGCTGCGCGCGCAGGAGGAGTGGATGGAAGTGGCGGTCAACGCCTCCCCTGCTCAGAGGGCGCGCTGGACCACCGGCACTTTTGGCAGCCGGATGCGCGCCATCGCCTCCGACCTCGATTTCTACGACCTTCTGGAAAGGCGCGGCTATTCGCGCCCCGAACTCGACCGGTGCCTGAACGACGAGACGACGGCGCGCGCCTTGGTGGCGCAGATGGAAGCCGACAGAGAGCAGTGGGCAATCTCCGGCACGCCAAGCTTCGTGGTCAATGGCACCTTGCAGGAGGGCGTCCATGACTGGGCCAGCCTGCGGCCGAGACTCGCAACCGCTGGACAATAACCGGGTATATCCCTGTGCAAAAACACCACCCCTAGTGGTCGACGCGTTTTGCACCCCCAAGCCCCTTGGGCTAGCCTTCCACTCGATCAAAGACAGGATTTTCGTGATGAGACAGATCAACCGCCTCGCCCTTGCCGCCCTCGCAGCCCCGCTCGCGCTGGGGCTGGCCGCATGCGCTTCCGGAGAAGACGGCGGGTCGCTGAACGGTGAGCCGATCGACCCGATCGCCGCGCCCGAAGGGACAAGCTGGACGCAGACCGCCACGATGACCGAGATGGGCGGCATCCTGATGGGCAATCCCGATGCCCCGCTCAAGCTGGTGGAATATGCCAGCCACACCTGCCCCGCCTGCGCCAATTTCGCCAACCAGGCGGGCAGCGCGCTTGACGAATATGTCGCCTCGGGCGTGGTGAGCTTCGAGCTGCGCAACCAGGTACATGACCCGCTCGACCTGACCTTCGCCACGCTGGTGCGTTGCGGCGATCCGGCCACCGGCGTTCCGCTGGCAAAGCAGGGATGGGCCGATCTCAACGCCATTCGCGACCGCGCGCTGGGTGACCAGGCGGCATTCCAGGCCGCTTCCAGCCAGCCGCCGGAAACGCGCATGCAGGCGATTGGCGAAGTGACCGGTCTGCTCGACTGGTTCTCCTCGCGCGGGATCAGCCGCGACCAGGGCCTGGCCTGCCTCGCCGATAGCGAAGCGGTCGATACGATCATCTCGAATTCGCAAACCCAGTCCGACGAGTTGGGCGTGACCGGCACGCCGACCTTCTTCCTCAACGACCGTCGCCTCGATGGCACCAGCTGGAGCGTGGTGGAAACCGCGCTGCAGGGCGCCGGCGCCCGCTAGGGCACGGCGGGTCAGGCTCGCACGATGGAGATCAGGAAGCTCAAGCTGTCGGGCTTCAAGAGCTTCGTCGAGCCTGCGGAATTGAGGATCGAGCCGGGGCTGACGGGCGTCGTCGGCCCCAATGGCTGCGGCAAGTCCAACCTTCTCGAAGCGATCCGCTGGGTTATGGGCGAAAACTCGCCCAAGAGCATGCGATCGGGCGGGATGGAGGACGTGATCTTCGCGGGCACGGCCAGCCGCCCGCCGCGCGATTTTGCCGAGGTCGTGCTTCACGCCGCCGATGACGAGGGCGAGGCGCTCGACGTCACCCGAAGGATCGAGCGCGGCGCGGGCAGCGCCTATCGCGTAAACGGCAATGACGTGCGCGCCAAAGACGTGGCGCTGACCTTCGCCGATGCCGCTACCGGCGCGCATTCGCCCGCGCTCGTCAGCCAGGGCAAGATCGCACAGGTGATCGCCGCCAAGCCCGCCGAACGGCGCATGATGCTGGAAGAGGCAGCGGGTATCGCTGGCCTCCACGTCCGCCGCCGGGATGCCGAGAGCAAGCTGCGCTCGACCGAAAAGAACCTCGAGCGGCTGGAAGACATCATGTCCAGCCTCGACGGCCAGATCGCTTCGCTCAGGCGGCAGGCGAAGCAGGCGGAGCGCTACAAGGAACTCACCGACAAGATCCACGTCGCCGAGGCGCGGCTGCTCTTCGCCCGCTGGCGCGATGCGGCGGAGGCGGCGGAAGCGGCCCGAGGGCAGGCAAAGCAGGCCGACGAGAGGGTGACGACGGCTCAGGAGGCGGCAAAGGCGGCCCAAAAGGCGCAGCACGCGCTGGCCGAAAAGCTGGCCGAATTGCGTGACGAGCTGGCCGACCGGCGCGACGATGCCAGCGCCCATGGCCACCGCATGGCCGCGCTCGCCAGCCAGCTCGAAGCAGCGCAGCAGCGCCTTGCCGATCTCGACCGGCAGAAGGCGCGGCTGGAAGAGGACAAGTTCGAAGCCGACCGCATGACGCGCGATGCAGCGCAGGCGATGAAGGATCTCGAAAAGTCGCTCACCACGGCGGCGAAGGCGCTGGAAGAGGATGAGGCCAAGCGCCCCACCCTCGTCGCCAAGAGCGAGGATGCGGAACGCGCGGGCCGCGCAGCCGAGCTGGCATTGGCCAAGGCGACCGCCGACCATGCGGGCGTCGAGGCCGAGTGGCGCGTGGCCGAGGCCGAGGTGGCGCAGGCAAAGTCGCGGCTTGAAAGGCTGGCGAATGAAGCCGCGCGCCTTGTCCAGCAACGCGAGAGCCTGACCGGCGAAGGCGATCCGGATGCTGCGGTGGCAGAAGCCAAGGCCGCCGCCGAACAGGCCGCCACCGCCCGCGAGGAATTGCGCGAGAAGCTGGAAGCCAGCCGCGCGCGCAAGGACGAGCTCACCACCGCGCGGGACCAGGCGGCAAGCGCCCTCTCCTCCGCCCGCGCCGAACTGACCGGCGTGGAACGCGAATTCACCGCCATGCAGCGCGATCGCGATGCGCGCGCCAAGCAGGCGCAGAGCCGGGGCGGGATGCCTGCCGCGCTCGACCGGCTGGCGGCGGAAAAGGGCTATGAGCGCGCGCTCGCCGCAGTGCTGGGGCGCGACGGCAAATCGCCACTCGGCACACCTGCCGCGGGAGCAGATGGCCGCTACTGGACCGGCGCGAAAGCTCCCCAGAAGGTGGCGGACAGCCTCGCCGACCATGTCACCAAATGCCCGGACGAACTCGCCGCCCGCCTCGCCCTGGTGCATGTCGCCGATGCCGATGATGGCCGCGACCTCGGCCCCGGCGAATGGCTGGTGACCAAGGACGGTTTCCTGCGCCGCTGGGACGGGTTCGTCGCACGCGGCGAAGGGGCGGCGGAAGCCGCGCGGCTGGAAGCCGACAACCGCTTTGCAGAACTCGAAAGCCAGCTTCCAGCCCTGCGAGATGCGGTGTCCAGCGCGCAAGGCCAGCACGATCGCCTCTCCACCGAAGCTTCCGATCTCCAGCGCAACCTCATCGCCACCGAGCGCGAAGTGAACGAGGCGGCGGAAGATGAGCGGCAGGCCCTGCGCGCACTCGACCAGGCCGAAGCCCGGCGCGAACGCCTCGCCACCCGCCTTGCCGAGCTGGACGAAAGCGAAAAGGACCTCGCCGACCAGCGCAAGGCAGCCGAAGCCGAAGTGAAAGCCGCCGAGGACAAGCGCTCCGCCCTGCCGGATCCCGAAAGCGGGCGCGCGAAGCTCGATGCCGCGCGGGCGAAGAACGAGGCGGCGCGCGACGGGGCGCAGGCGGCGATGGCCACGCTCGCCGCGCATGACCAGGCGCTGGCCGTGGCGCGCGAGCGCGTCGCGTCCCAGCGCTCGGACAAGGCGAACTGGCAAGCGCGCGCGGGCGAAGCAGCGCAGCGCCTTGCCGGCATGTCCGCCCGTTTCGAGGAAATCGAGCAGGAACGCGCCGTCACCGCCGCCAAGCCCGAAGGGCTGATGAAGGAGATCGAGGGCGGCGAGCAGGTGCGCGAACGCCTCACCGCAGAACTCGCCAAGGCCGAAGCGGCGGTCAATGCCGCCAACGAAGAGATGCGCGAGGCCGAAACCGCTTTGCACACGGCAAACGAAGCGCTTTCAACCGCGCGCGAAAACCGCGCCACCCTTGCCACCCGCGCCGAGAATGAAGAGCAGCGGCGCGAGGAAATGGCGCGCATTTCGGGCGAGCGCTTCCAGTGCCCGCCGCGCATGCTGGCCGGCAAGTTCGCCTTCGAAGAAGCGCAGGTGAAGGACTCCGGCGCCGAGAGCGAGGAGATGGACCGCCTCACTGCCAGCCGCGACCGCATCGGCCCGGTCAACCTCGTCGCCGCCGATGAACTGTCGCGGATCGAGGAAGAGCATGGCAGCAATGCCGCCGAGCAGGAGGAACTGCGCGAAGCGGTCAGCAGGCTGCGCGGCTCCATCGGCAATCTCAACCGCGAGGGACGCGAACGGTTGCGCGCCGCATTCGAAGCGGTGGACGGCCATTTCCGCGTGCTGTTCAGCCGCTTGTTCGAAGGCGGTCAGGCCCACCTCGCGCTGGTGGACAGCGACGATCCGCTCGAAGCGGGCCTTGAGATCTACGCCCAGCCGCCAGGCAAGCGCTTGCAATCATTGAGCCTGCTGTCGGGCGGCGAACAGGCGCTGACCGCCACCGCGCTGATCTTCGCGCTCTTCCTCACCAATCCGGCGCCGATCTGCGTGTTGGACGAGGTCGACGCGCCGCTCGACGATGCCAATATCGACCGTTTCTGCGATCTGCTGGACTCCATGGTCCGCGAGACGAACACCCGCTACCTGATCGTCACCCACAACGCCGTGACCATGAGCCGCATGCACCGCCTGTTCGGCGTGACCATGGTCGAAAAGGGCGTCTCGCGCCTCGTCAGCGTGGACCTTGGCGAAGCGGAAGCGCTGGCGGCGGAATAGTAGCGCGCTCGCTCAGCGGCGCGTGGCGAACCAGATCACGTGGCGCGGCCCCTTGCCGTTGCTGCGCGCCCGCACCACCACCTCGTCAACCGTGAAGCCTGCCTTGCGCAGCCGCCCGGCAAAGACCGGATCGGGCGCGGCCGACCAGATCGCCAGCACGCCGCCGGGCGTCAGCGCATTGCGCGCCGCGGCGAGGCCTTCGCGAGAATAGAGGCGGTTATTGTCCGCCCGCACCAGCCCGTCGGGGCCATTATCGACATCGAGCAGGATCGCATCGTAGCTGCCGCGCGCCCGCACGATGGGGAATGCCACATCGCTCTGCCGCAAGGTGACGCGCGGATCGTCGAGGCACCCGGCGGTCAGTTCCGCCATCGGGCCGCGCGCCCATTCGATGATTTCGGGCACCAGCTCGGCAATCTCCACCTGCGCCTCGGGTCCGAGCACGGCCAAAGCCTTGCGCAGGGTGAAGCCCATGCCATAGCCGCCGATCAGCCAACGCTGTTTGGGCCGGTCACCCAGCCGCGCGGCAGTAAGCTCCGCCAGCGCCTCTTCCGAACCGCTCATCCGGCTGTTCATCAGCTCGTTGCGGTCGAGCACGATCATGAAATCCGCGCCGCGCCGCATCAGCCGCAATTCCTCGCCGCCGGGGACGCGCGCACTTGCCAGATGTTCAAGGGGTATCATGCGCGGCCATATGCACCTTGCGCCTGCGCATGGCCAGCAGGATCGCCCGCCTAATCCAGCACAGCCCTCGGTCCCGAGCCCTTCAGGCCCAGCCGGTCATCCTTGTTGTAAAGCTCGCACCTTGTCAGGCTGAGGCAGCCGCAGCCGATGCACTGGTCCAGCTGGCTGCGCGTGCGGGTGAGCAGGCGGATGCGCTCATCGATTTGCGCGCGCATCGAACGGCTGATCTTCTGCCAGTCCGCCAGCGTGGGATTGCGGCCTTCTGGAAGGCCGGCGAGCTGTTTCTCGATATCCTCCAGCGACAGGCCGAGGCGCTGGGCGATCAGGATGAAGCTGACGCGGCGGATATCGCCGTTCATGAAGCGCCGCTGATTGCCGCTGGTGCGCAGGGCATGGAGCAGCCCCTTCTCCTCGTAAAAACGGATGGCCGATACGGCCACGCCCGTGCGCTTGGCCAGCTGGCCGATGGTGATGAAGCGAGTAGCTGCCACGAAAAATTATCCCCAAATACTTGACCTCAACTTAGCTTGAGGTTGCAGATTGCGCAAATCCTGATTCGCACCGCCCTCATCGGACTGCGTGATGACGGTTTCGTTTCAACGATTTACCGCAAGGATTTGTGACATGACCAAAGGACGTATCGAACATGTGAACCTGACCGTGACCGATATCGAGCGATCGGCCGCCTTCTTCGAACAGCTGCTCGGCTGGCACCAGCGCTGGCGTGGAGAGGCGATGAATGGTGGGGAGACCATCCATGTCGGCGAGGATGCGACCTATCTGGCGCTCTACACCGACCGCAAGGATCATGCGGGCCAGCAGAAGGGCAAGCCGATGAACCATGTCGGTCTGCTGGTCGACGATCTCGACGCGGCGGAACGCGTGGTGATGGAACACGGGCTGGAGCCGTGGGGCCATGACGATTACGAGCCCGGCCGCCGTTTCTACTTCTTCGACTGGGACGGCATCGAGTTCGAAGTGGTGAGCTATGTTTGAACCGATGCGCAGGCCGGAGGAGCGCTTTGCCCGGCCTCCCGATCGTCATTGCGAGGAGGCGAAGCCGGCGCGGCAATCCAAGGCCGCACCAAGCCACCGTGGATTGCCGCGCTACGCTCGCAATAACGATGATCTTGGGTTGGCCTAGAACGCCTCTTCGTAGACCCGGCCGATATCCCCGCCCCATTCGCCATGGAACTTCTCCAGCAGCAGCTGGGCGGGAACCTTGCCGCTATCGACGATCTCGCGCAGCGGTTCGAGGAAGCCGGTCTCGTCATTACCGCTGGCATCGTGGCGCGCGCGGGCGGCGAGGCCCGCATGGGCGATATCCAGCACTTCCCCGGCAAGGTCGCGCAGCTTGCGGCCGCCGGGGATCGGTGCGTCGAGCGCTTGCTTCGGCACCGCATTGCGCAACGCCTCACGCTCTTCCATCGACCAGTCCTTGACGAGGTCCCATGCGGCATCGAGCGCGCCGCCCTCGCCATAAAGAATGCCCACCCACAGCGCCGGCAGCGCGCAGATGCGGTTCCACGGGCCGCCATCGGCGCCGCGCATTTCGAGGAAGCTCTTCAGCCGTACTTCGGGGAAGGCGGTGGAAAGGTGGTCGGTCCAGTCGCTCGCCGTCGGCAATTCGCCGGGCAGCGCGGGCAGCTCGCCTTTCAGGAAGTCGCGGAAGCTCTGCCCCGCGGCGTCGATATATTTCCCGTCGCGGAAGACGAAATACATCGGCACGTCGAGCATGTAGTCGACATAGCGTTCGTACCCAAAGCCGTCCTCGAACACGAAGGGCAGCATGCCGGTGCGATGCGGGTCGGTATCGCTCCAGATATGGCTGCGGAAGGAGAGGAAGCCGTTAGGCTTGCCCTCGGTGAAAGGCGAATTTGCAAAGAGCGCGGTCGCCAGCGGTTGCAGCGCCAGCGAGGTGCGGAACTTCTGCGCCATGCAAGACTCGCTCGCATAGTCGAGATTCACCTGGATCGTGCAGGTCCGCAGCATCATGTCGAGGCCCAGATCGCCCACGCGCGGCATGTGCCGCATCATGATATCATAGCGGCCCTTGGGCATGACCGGCAGTTCTTCGCGCGTCTTGTCCGGCCACATGCCGAGGCCGAGGAAGCCGACGCCGCATTCCTCGCCCACGATCTTGCATTGCTTCAGGTGGCGGCCGGTTTCGGCGCAGGTCTGGTGGAGATTGTCGAGAGGCGCGCCCGACAGTTCGAACTGGCCGGCGGGTTCGAGGCTGATCGTGCCGTCATCGCCGCTCATGGCGATGACCTTGCCGTTCTCCTCCACCGGCTCCCAGCCGAACTGGCGCATGGCCATCAATATGTCGCGGATGCCGCCGGGCTCGTCATAAGACGGGGCGTGCTTGTCCTGCTTGTTGAAGACGAGCTTTTCGTGCTCGGTGCCGATCTTCCATGCGTCAGGGGCCTTCTCGCCGGCCTGCATCGGCGCGACCAGCGCATCGCGGCCCTCAATCGGCCGCTCTTCCCCCTCGGACGCCTTGCGCGTGCTCATGGCAAGGCCGTTAGGATGTTAACGGCCTGCGCGCCAGTGCCAATTTGCGTCAATTTGCATCACTCCAATCGCCGGCAATCGCCATCCACAATGCGGTGGCCGCAAGCGCCGCCGTTTCCCCCCGCAGGATGCGTGGACCGAGAGAAATCGGACGTGCCTGTGGATGGGCGCGGATCGCTTCGCGCTCGCCATCGTCGAAGCCACCTTCCGGGCCAATTACGAAGCCGGTCGGCCCGCGATGGTTGGCCAGCGCATGCGCTGCGCTTTCCCCGCCCAGTTCGTCGGCGAAGAACAGCGCACGGTCAGCCGGCCATTCGCGCAGCAGGACATCGAGCTTCGTCACCTCGGCCAGTTCGGGCAACGCGGTGCGCGCGCACTGTTCCGCCGCCTCGGTCACAATGGTGCGTGCCCGGTCGGGATTGAGCTTGTCGGCCACGCAGCGGCGGGTGAGCACGGGGACGATGCGGCGCACGCCCAGCTCGCTCGCCTTTTCCAGCACCATGTCGAAACGGTCCTTCTTCAGCAAGGCGGGGCAGAGCCAGAAATCCGGCACCTCCTCACGCTTGCGGAGCAATTCGACCGGTTCGAGAACACAGTTACGCTTGCCTGCCTCAGCCACCTTAGCGGCCCATTCGCCAGTGACATTGTCGCACAGGATCACCGCATCGCCTTCGCTTACGCGCATGACGCGCGAGAGATAGTGCGCCTGCGGCCCGTCGAGCGCGACCGCCTGGCCCTCGGCCAGGGGAGCCTCGACGAAGAGACGGGGTGCGCTTCGCGGCGGCCATGCAGGAGTAGCGGGCATGGCTAGGCACTAGCTGTGCTGCACGCTAGGAGGCAAGCCATGACGAGCGACCAGATCACGCCCGACAGCGAACATCGCGGGTTTGTGGGCCTGCTGCCCGCCTCGCTGCGCGATTTCGCCCTGCTGGCCCGATTCGATCGGCCGATCGGCTGGTGGCTGCTGTTCTGGCCCTGTGCATGGGGCGTGTGGCTCAGCGGTTCCGGCGTGCAATGGCAGCTGGTGCTGTGGCTGCTGCTGGGTTCCATCGCCATGCGCGGCGCGGGCTGCGTCTATAACGATATCGTCGATGCCGATCTCGACCGGCAGGTGGCGCGCACCGCCGTTCGTCCCGTGGCGAGTGGAAGGGTAAGCCTGAAGGCCGCGTGGATCTGGCTGTTCGCCCTGTGCGGCGTGGGGCTGCTGGTGCTGTTCCAGTTGCGGCTTGAAGCGCAGCTGGTGGCGCTGGCGAGCCTGCTGCTGGTGGCCGCCTATCCCTTCATGAAGCGGATCACGTGGTGGCCGCAGGCTTGGCTCGGCCTCGTCTTCACATGGGGAGCGCCGGTGGGCTGGATCGCGATGCGCGACGACCTCCTCGGCGTGATGCTGGCCCTCTACGCCGGGGCCTTCTTCTGGTGCATGGCCTATGACACGATCTACGCGCTGCAGGACCGCGAGGACGATGCGCTGGTGGGCATCAAGTCCTCCGCCCTGCGGCTGGGCGAGAGTGTGAAGGCGGGCGTGGGCCTGTTCTACACCGCCGCCATTGCCTGTTTCGCCCTCGCCTTCTGGCTGCTGCGGGCAGACTGGATCGCGCTACTGGCGCTGATCCCCGTCACGCTGCATTTCGCATGGCAAGTGGGAACGCTCGATCCGGCGGACGGGGCGAACCCGCTCGAACGTTTCCGTTCCAACCGCTGGGCTGGCGCGCTGGTCGCCGCGGCCTGTTTCGTGGTGGGGAATGCCTAGGGTTATTCGGCGGGTTGAAGCGTTGCCGGACTCGCGGGACGCGGGTTGAAGCGGCGAATCAGCTTCGCCAGCCGGGACGTGATCGCTCCGTTCTCCTGCATCCAGTCGTAATAGGCGCGGTACTTCTCATCTTCGCCCAAGAGGTGCGCTTCCTCGGTCCGCGCGCGCCAATAATAGATCGCGCTCACCACGCCCAGGAAGAAGGTGTTGCGGATCACATCCACCAGGCTGCCACTGGTGACGAGGAACGGCATGGCCGAGCACCACCAGAACAGGTTCTTCGACAGGTAAGCCGGGTGCCGCGTGAAGCGATACGGCCCGTTGGTCAGGACGCCGCGATAGGTGAGGTTCGAAAAGCGGATGCCGAAAGCCACCGTCGCCCAGGCATAGATAGCGGTGAGGAAGGCCAGCCAGCCAGCCCATATCCACAGCACGAGGTCGGAGCCTGCCAGCCAGTGGTTCCACCCGGCGGTGTTGTATTCGTACTGGATGATCCCGCCATTGCCCATGAAACCATAGACCACCGGCGGATAGCAGATCAGCGCCGCCAGCCAGCCTGCGAGGAAGGGATTGCCGCTGCGGATATGCGAATCGAGCGGGCGGAAGGTGAGGAGGTAGCCGACCGTTCCGATCTGCACGTCCACCACGAACAGCAGCTCGAACAGATGCATGCCCACGGCCACCGGATTGCCCGCGATCTGGGCCAAGTCCGCTTCCACGATACCGCGGAAACCGGCGGGCAGGATGGAGATCATAAAGGCGGAGAAGAAGCCCTTGATGATCCAGCTGCGCCAGTGCTTCTTCACCTGCTCCATGTCCCAGGCCTCACGGCCCAGCAGCAGCGCGCCGAAATGCCAGCTGGCATCGCGCGGGCGCTCCATCACCCGGTCAAGCCAGATGACATAGGGGACGGAGAGCAGGAACATCGGCACGGCCGCCGTGCCGATCACTTCCATGGCGAAGAGATATTGCCCGTCCCAGTACCAGCGACCGATGCAATAGAGCCCGCCGATGATCGCCCATGTCGCCCATAGCCCGGCAAGCTTGGTGGCGGAGATATCGATGATCTCGCGCACGGGGCGGCGATTGTCCCAGTCGATCCCGGTCGAGGGATTGCGATGCACCTTGTCGACAAAGAGGGACCATGCGGCCATCGCCAGCCCGGTCAACGCCATGGCAGCAAGCGCGGAGAAGGGGCCGGACAGGCGCATTTGCGGACCGGGCATGCCGAGCGTCGCCACGATCTCCGGCCAGCTGCGGCAGACAAGGATATAGGCCAGCAGCACCGCCAGGCCGACAAATCCGACCCACGGTGAAACGTCGCTGGCGGGCAGTCGCAAAGTGGTTGGCGATGGGGACGAAGTCGCGCTCATGCGCCGCTGCCTAGCGTGACAGAGGTTAAGGCGCTGGCAACGGATTTACCGCTTCCCGATTCAGGACAGGCACTCGCGCAAGGCTTAACGCCCGGCGCGAGCCTGACTCAGCGGAAGGCGGTGATCCGACCCCCGTCATCGAGGATATAGAGCGTATTGCCCGCCACCACCGGCGGCAGCGAAACGCCGTCGCTAAGCTCGGTGAACAGCGTGTTGACGCCGGTCATCACGTCGACCGAGTGCACCTCGCCTTCGCTGCTGGCGACCCACAGGCGGTTGCTGGCGAGCACCGGGCCGGTCCAGAAGATCGGACCTTCACGATCCTCGGGATCGCGGAATGCTTCCAGCTGCGTCACCCAGCGCACGCGGCCGGTGCCGCGCTGGATGGCCAGCAGGCGCGCATCGTCGGTCAGGGTGAAGACCCATTCGCCCGACAGCGCCGGAGTGGAAATGCCGGCAAGCGTCAGCTCCCAGATGCGCTGGCCGGTGGTCAGTTCGTAAGCGGCCATGCGCCCGCCCTGCCCCAGCGCGAAGACCTGGCCATTGGCAATGATCGGATCGGCATCGACGTCCGTCAGCGACCCGACCGCGGTCGAGATCGAGGTGCGCGCCAAGGCGTCGGACCACAGCACGCGGCCGTTCTCATAACGATAGGCGACGACTTCGCCGGAGGAATAGCCGGCAATCACCGAACCCTGCCCAACGGCGGGAGCGGCCACACCGAAGACGCCCTGCTGGCCGGAGGCTGCGGCATCCTGCCATACCGGCTCGCCATTGGCGGAATTGAGCGCGTGGATCTGGTTGTCCTGCGTCATCACGTAGACGGCATTGAAGGCCACCGTGGGCGAACCGCGCAGCGGCCCGGCGGGCTTCTTGCGCCACCGCTCGGCTCCGGTCTCGGCATTGAGCGCCACCACGTCACCCGTGCCGCTGGTGGCATAGATATTGCCCGAATCGTAGGTTGCTCCGCCACCGAAAGTGGCATCGCGCAGATCGCCCGACACCTGGATTCGGTGCGTCCAGCGGCGCGCGCCTGTCGTCGCGTCGAAAGCATGGATCACACCCTCGCCATCGACCGCGAACAGCATGCCGCCACCGATCACAGGCGCGGCAGCGAGACGGCGGGTCTTGGTGGTGCCGGCAATCGCAGCGGTCCAGGCGCGCGCGGGCGCATTGCCCAGCGTCACATGGCCGGTGACCTTGGCGGCATTGCGGCCGCCCTGCGGCCAGTCGGCATTGGCCTCCGCAGCAGGCAGAACCACGGAAACGCCTGCCAGCGCAGGATCGGCCACGATCTCGGTCGCAATGCGCGAGAGGATCGGCGTGCGGTTGCCGATGGTCGGCGTATCCGGCTCGTCATCGCCGCCACCGCCAATAATGCTGCAGCCGCCGAGGGCAAGCGCGGCAAGGCCGGCAATCATCCATGCAGCCGGACGGCGGGAAAGGACGGAACGGGTCATGCGGTTTTCCTGTGTCATTGCGCCGCAGCGGCGCCTTCTGCCGCGCCGGTATAGGCAGTCGCAGCCAGCAGTTCTTCGACATCGTCGATAGCGTCGAAGCCATAGCGGCCTGCGAGCTGGCGGATACGCGCGGCGATCGTGGCGGGCACGTCTTCGTTCTGGGCGATTTCGATCATCAGCGGACCGGCCTGGTCCACCTTGTCCTGATCCAGATAGGCATGGACGACAAGCTCGCCCGCACTGCCGAACCACGGATTGCCGGCAACCGCAAGCGGGCCCAGGCGGTCGATCACTTCCTGCGGGTCCATATTGTCATAATTGGCGCCCACCAGCCGCACCAGCGCTGCATCGCGCATCGGCGGCGGCGCGCCTTCATTGCGCACGACCTGCTCGTAGAAAGCCACGGCATCATCCGTACGCCCTTCGTCGAGCGCGATGGCGGCGCGGATCATGTTGGCGGAAGCGAGCGCGCCGGGGCTGGTCTCGCCATCCACCATGGCCAGTTCCTCATCCGCCTGGGAGAGATTGCCGCCCTGCAATTCGTCCATCGCCTGGATGATCAGTTCGGACTGGCCTTCCAGCGCGCCTTCCTGTTGGCGATCCCACCACAGCCAGCCGCCAAAGGCTGCAAGCCCCAGCACCAGCGCGATGCCGACGGGCAGGCCGAAACGGCGCACGGCATTGGTGACATCGTCGGTGCGGACTGCTTCGTCCACTTCGCGCATGAGCATTTCCTGCTCAAGATCGCGCTTCTTGTCGGGATCGTTGGGTGTAGTTGCCACGTTCGTCTGCTGGATTGCGTTAACCGTTGAGCCCGCGCTGTTAGGCGTTGGGGCTGACCAATTCAATTGTTTGATTCAGCCTGTCCCCCAATGGGTGAATGCTGGATGAAGTGCTGCTGCGCCCCTCAGTCCGGGCGATTGCGGTCCATCAGGCCCCAATAGAGCGCGCGATAGCGGTCGGTCATGGCCCGCGCGTCATATTCGGCGCGCGCGCGATCGCGATTGGCCTTGCCGATGCGCTTGCGATCCTCCGGCTTGGCCGTGAGATGCCACAGCGCGTCCACCAGCGCCTCCTCGTCTCCTGGCGCGGTGAGCCATGGGCCGTTATCGGTAGAGACCATCTCTGGGATGTCGCCCACACGCGGCGCCACCACCGGCAGGCCCGCCGCCATCGCCTCGACCACCGAGATCGGGAATTGCTCCGAATGGCTGGAGAGCGCGAAAATATCGAACAGGCCCATGATCTTCTCAGGGTTCTCGATAAAGCCGGGCAGGTGGACCCGGTCCTCCACACCCAGATCGATCGCCAGCTGCTCCAGCGCGGCACGCTCCGGCCCCTCGCCCGCAATCACCAGCTGCCAGTCGTCTCCCAGCTTCTGCATCGCGCGAACCAGCACGGGCAGGTTCTTCACCGCGCGCAGGCCGGCAAGCGTGCCGATCCAGTATTCGTCCTTGCGCTTGATAAGGCCGGGCAGGAAGTCGCGCTTCGGCGAGGCGGAGAAGGCGCGCGTGTCGATGCCGTTGGCGATCCGGCGCACGCGGCTGCGCGGCTGCCCCCAGGTATCGAGCGCAATCGTCTCCAGCTTCTTCGACGGCACCACAAGCGCGGCCGTGCGGCCGAGCGCGATACGGCGGTACCAGTTGCGCCGCATTTTCAATCGCTTCGCTTCATCCTCGTTGAACCCGTCTTCATGATGGACGAGCGGAGGGACGGCGAAGACATCGGCGAAGAGGGTGTGCGCCATCACCGCATCGATCGCGCCCCAATTATAGGTGCAGATGAGGTCGTAACCCGCCATCGCCGCCGCCAGCCGCTTCAGCCTGCCCGGCGTGGGCTTCCCGGAAAGCGGCGGGAATTTGGGCCAGCTCACCTTGACCTGCGGCGCGATCAGCTTCGCCGCGCCGCGCCGCTCAAGGTCGCCGGAGACGATCGCATGCTCGGCATCCTTGCCCCAGACATTCATCAGCCGGACCGAGCGTACTTCCTTGCCGCCCGGATCGAAGGTCGAATGCAGGTGCAGTATGCGCGGCTTGGAGCGGCTCATCCGGCGCGCTCCAGAAGGCGGGCGATGGCGGCCTGCGATTCGGCTTCGTCGAGCGTCGGCGTATGTCCCGTGCGGGCAATGGTCACGGCCTCGAGGCCGTCGATCTCGCGCTCCATCTCGCCCAGAGTGGCGGTGGAGAGGATGTCCGACAATTCGCCGCGCAACACCAGCTTGGGCACGGGCGGCAGGGCGCGGAAGGCCGGCCACAGATCGCCCGCAGGATCGTCCCCGGCCTCGTCGAAAGGCTCGGCAATGCGCATGTCGTAGTCGTAGGCGATGCGTCCACTCTGCCCCAATACCATCAACCGCTTGGTCAGCCGCAGCCACTCGGAAATGGTGAAGTCGGGATAGATCATGCCCATGCTCTCCCGCAGCGCGCGAGCGGCATGCATCCATGTCGGATAGCTGCGCCCCTGCCCGACCTGGTCGCGAATGCGCGCGAGGCCCGCAGGATCGATCACCGGGCCGATATCGTTGATGCCGATCGCGGCAAAATGCTCGGGCGTTTGTGCCGCCAGCAAGGTAGCAACGATGCCACCGAGCGATGTGCCAAGCACCACCACGCGGCCCGGCTGCACCTGGTCGAAAAAGGCCAGCATGTCCGCCACATATTGCGCGGGGATATAGGTGGCGGGTTCCTTCGAATAATCGCTTTCCCCGCGCCCGCGGAACTCCGCGCAGATTACGCGATGCTTGCCTGCGAAGCCCTCTGCCACCGGCTCAAAATCGCGGGCATTGCGGGTGAGGCCCGGAAGGCACAATATCGCCGGGCGCGCGGCATCGCCGGGATAGTCGCGGTAGTGCAGCGAAAGCCCGTCGGCGCTTTCCCAGCTGCCGTCCTGCCATGGCTGATCGGTCATTGCGCCCCTTCGAGCTTTATGCGTGGCTGGCCGGACACCGCCTTGCGCGGCGCCGTTTCGATCGCCACTAATGCCAGATGCGCGCCGAACCGCAAGCAGCAGCCTATCGCCCCGACCCGCAAATCACCGCTATTGCCGAATGGATCGGCGATGCGGTGGAGCCGGCCGGTTTCCCGCGCCAGCAATTGCGCTTTCGCAATGACCGCTGGGCCAAGGCGGTGGGGCTGAACGACCTGTCCGATGCGGACTGGACCCGCCATTTCGGTGCGTTCGAGCCGTTACCGGACAATCTCCCGCAACCGCTCGCGCTCAAATATCACGGCCACCAGTTCCGCGTGTACAATCCGGAGATTGGCGACGGACGCGGCTTCCTCTTCGCCCAATTGCGCGACGGGGAGGACCGCCTGCTCGACCTCGGCACCAAGGGCAGCGGCACCACGCCCTATAGCCGCACGGCCGACGGGCGGCTGACGCTGAAAGGCGCTGTGCGCGAGATCCTCGCCACCGAGATGCTGGAGGCGCAGGGCGTCTATACCTCCAAGACCTTCAGCGTCGTGGAAACGGGCGAGGAACTGTGGCGCAATGACGAGCCATCGCCGACCCGCTCCGCCGTGCTGACGCGCCTCTCGCACGGCCATATCCGTATCGGCAGCTTCCAGCGCCTCGCCGCTTTGGGAGAGCATGAGCAGCTGGCCGCGCTGGTGGACTACACCCTCACCCAATTTCCCGGCCCGCCGCCGCCCGAGGATGCGCCCGGGCGCGACGAACCTGCCATCCGGCTGATGCACCTCGTGGTCGAGCGGCTGGCGGACCTTGCCGCCAGCTACATGGTCGCGGGCTTCGTCCACGGCGTGCTCAATACCGACAACATGAATGTGAGCGGGGAGAGCTTCGATTACGGCCCGTGGCGCTGGCTGCCGCACTGGGATCCCTCCTTCACCGCCGCCTATTTCGACGAGAGCGGCCTCTACGCCTTCGGCCGACAGCCGGAGGCGCTGCGCTGGAACCTCGGCCAGCTTGCCATCGCATTGCGCCCGCTGGTGGAGGCCGAACCGCTGATCGCCGCGCTCGACCGCTATGGCCCGTGCTACGAGGCGAACATGGTGCGCCGCTTCTGCTGGCGGCTGGGCGTCGAAAGCCGCGGGGTGGAGAACGACGGTGCGCTTATCGCCGCTGCCGAAGTGACGATGCGCGAAGGTGGGATCGGGCCGGACGCCTTCTTCCACGCCTACCGCTTTGGGCGCAACGCCACCGGTGCGCTGGCAGAGGCTCTGGAAGGTTACCAGCCCGCTGGCGACCCGCATGATTACTGGGACCGCGAGGAGCCCGAAAGCATGCTGATCGAGGAGGTCGAGGCGATCTGGGACGCGATCGACAAGAAGGACGACTGGTCCGTCCTCCAGACCAAGGTCTCCGCACTGCGCAATATGAGCGAGGCGCTCGGCCCGGCGCCCGCGCCTGCGGGGCTGGGAAGCGGAGGGTGACGTAGCGGCCAGCCTGCGTTACCTTCCCCGCCGAACCACAGGGAGGAAAACATGCGCCGTATCGCGATCTGTTCCGTCATCGCCCTTGCCACTGCCAGCGCCGCCGCCGCTATCGAGCCGGGCGAATGGCAATCGAACATGCGCGTCACCGATATCCAGCTGCCGGGCAACTTGCAGCCCGAAATTGCCGACATGATCCGCACGCAGATGGGGCAGAACGTGCAGAGAGCAACCACCTGTCTGACCCAGGCCGATATCGACAATGCGCCGCAGCAGATGTTCGACCAGACCGGCGGGCAATGCGAATATTCGCAGTTCGATATGTCCGGCGGAAAGCTGGACGCGGTGGCACAGTGCGATACCGGGCAGGGCATGATGGATATGGCCATGTCCGGGACCTACACCGACACGACCTATAACATGACCATGAACATGAACATGGAAATGCAGATGGAAGGACCGATGGGTTCGATGCAGATGAGCGCCACCATCAGCGGGGAACGCACTGGCGATTGCAGCTGATCGCGCCTGAAGCTATTAGGCGGAAAAGATAAGAAATTTACCATATCCGTTCACCGCGAAGGGATGCGGGACACTCTATTGTCAGTGCCGAGAGGGAGCGGTTTCTCACGTAACCGCATTTGGCAATAACGGCATCTGCGCGTAAGGGACGCGCAAGGCGCCTGGCGCGCAAAATCGATCGATCAAAAGGCTGCATTCCTTGAGCAAATCTGAACTGGTATCCTTTGAACCGGCCAGCGGCGAGGAATTGTGGCGCGGCGAGCACGGTGACGTGGACGGGATCGTCGCCCGCGCACGCGCTGCCTGGCCGCAATGGGCGGCCAAGCCGCTCGCCAATCGCATGGAACTGGTGCGCCGCTTCGCCAATGAAGTGCGCAAGGAGCAGGACGAATTCGCCGAGCTGATCTCGCGCGAGACGGGCAAGCCCCTGTGGGAAGCCCGGACCGAGGTCGAAGCTGTCATCGCCAAGGTCGAAATCTCCATCCGCGCCTATGCGGAGCGGACCGGGCAGCGCAAGCTGGACAGCGCGCTGCAGGGCTCCGCCTCGCTGCGGCACAAGCCGCATGGCGTGATGGCTGTGCTGGGACCGTACAACTTCCCCGCGCACCTGCCCAATGGCCATATCATCCCTGCACTGATCGCGGGCAACGCCATCATCCTCAAGCCCAGCGAAAAGACTCCTGCCGTGGGCGAAAGGCTGCTGGAGTATCTCAAGCGCGCGGGCATCCCGGCAGACCTGGTCCAGCTGCTGATCGGCGGACCCGACGAAGGCAAGGCGCTGGTCGCCCATCCCGGCATCGACGGCGTGCTGTTCACCGGTTCGGCGCAGGTCGGCATCGCCATCAACAAGAAGCTCGCCACCGATCCGGGCAAGATCCTCGCGCTGGAAATGGGCGGGAACAACCCGCTGGTCGTGTGGAATACACCCAAGATCCGCGATGCCGCCGCGCTGGTGATCCAGTCCGCTTTTACCACAGCCGGCCAGCGCTGCACCGCCGCGCGGCGGCTGATCGTGAAGTCGGACCTCTATGACGATGTGGTGAACGAGGTGAAGGCGCTGGCGAAGCGCATCATCATCGGCAGCCCGTTCGACGATCCGCAGCCCTTCATGGGCCCGGTGATCGACAATGCCGCCGCCGACCAGCTGACCGAGAGCTTCCTCTATTTCCTCTCGCATGGCGGCAAGCCGATCATGCATATGAGCAGGCCGGACGATACGAAGCCCTTCCTGACGCCGGGCATCGTCGATGTCACCGCGATGGAAGAGAGGCCCGATGTCGAGCTGTTCGGCCCGCTGCTGCAGGTGGTCAAGGTGGACGAGCTGGACGAAGCGATTGCCGAGGCGAACAATACACGCTTCGGCCTGTCCGCATCGCTGGTGGGCGGAACGCCTGCGGATTACAACCGCTTCTGGGCCAATATCCGCGCCGGAATCGTCAACTGGAACCGGCCCACCAATGGCGCCTCTTCCGCCGCGCCCTTTGGCGGCATCGGCCTGTCGGGCAATCACCGCCCGGCGGCCTTCTATGCTGCAGACTATTGCGCCTATCCGGTCACCAGCACCGAGATGGAGCAGCCGCGCGCCAGCGTGGGTGTGGGTTTCAAGGACAACTGATAGAGCGGCGCGCTGGCGGCTCAGACGCCGCCGGTCGTCACCAGGTCGACTGAGGTCATGCCGTCATCGAGCAGGCGGGCGAAGACCATGAAGCTGCGCCCCGCATTGGTCCCGCCAAGGATATCCTCGCCATCCTGGTGGATGCGTTCCACCTCGAAGCCCTCGACCGTGGCACGGGTGTAGTAGAAGTCCATCACGTCACCCAGCGCCACCGGCGTGGTGAAATTGACGACTCGCAGCGAGCACCCCCCCGCATCGCTTCCCGCCGCTTCCTGCACCGCGCCGCGCGGATAGACGGGAAAGGCTTGCGGCAGGCGCGCAGCCCATGTGGCGGAGAATTGCGCGCTGGCGGCGCAATCACCCGACCCTTCTCCGGCAGAGGCAGCGCGCGCCGCGACGCTCAGGCGTGCCTCGGGCGGCAATTCACCATCCATGCGCTGCGGCTGCGGCGCGCGGCGCATGGCACCTGTGCCGCCGACCAGGGCCAACGCCTCATCACGCGCGGCGCGGGCGGCTTGCGCACCGCGATCGGTCTGCGGCAGCGCTCCGCTCATGGTCCCATAGCTCGCCAGCTGGTTCGCGCCGTTGCGATTGACCATGTCGGGATCGACCATGATCTGGTCCGCCAATGCCGCATCCATCACCGGATCGCCGGCATTACGCTGCACCGGCAGCTGTTCGGACGACTGGTCCGCGCAGGATGCCAGCAACACCGCGCTGACGCACAGCATTGCCGGGTGGTGCAGGAGAGGGCGCGGGAGGTGGATCATGGGGCGAGGCATAGCGTGCTGACGCGCAAAGACGGTTTAACGAAAGGGTGAATATTTTCCCCATCATGCACCCCGCCGATCCGGTGCCGCAAGGCTTCAAGGCGTCCGGACAGCAGAGCCATCCGGACGCCTTGGCGCGACCCATTTCTGGATACGACCCGAGGGCCACGCGTCGTTGCCGGTCCAACAGGGGTGACCGGCACGAATCGTGAAATTGGAGATGTCGGCTCTCTTGATCCGATGTCATTGTCTGTAAAGGGAAATTAACGAATGACGCACAATCGCGCCGAAAGGTTTGCCGTGAAGCACCACAACGCGTAGCTGTGACGGGATGAATGGGGAGACATCCACGCAGGGGATCTGGGGCAGCGGCCTCGCCCATGCACTTGGCGCGCACGCCGTTTGGGGCTCGATGCCGCTTTACCTGATATTGGTTCACAGCGTCCCGGCGCTGGAATTTGTCGCCTGGCGGCTGGTCTTCACCCTGCCCCTGTGCCTTGCCATCATCGCCTGGCGGTCGAGCTTTGCCGAGCTCGGCACCGTGCTGCGGGACGGCCGCGCCATGCTCACGCTGCTCGGCAGTTCGGCGATGATCGGCATCAACTGGTATCTCTATGTCTTCGCGATCCAGTCGGGCAACGTCTATGCCGCCAGCCTCGGCTATTACATCCTGCCGCTGACGATGATGCTGCTCGGCCTCGTCTTCCTGAAGGAACGGCTGACGCGGCTGCAATGGGGCGCGGTGGCACTGGCAAGCGTGGGCGTATCGGCGCTGGCGGCGGGCGCGCTCACCACCATGTGGCTGAGCCTTTCCATGGCGACGACTTTCGGCATTTACGGCCTGCTGCGCAAAACCGTCGCCGCCGGGCCGCTGGTGGGGCTGACGGTCGAATCGATGATCCTGCTGCCGGTGGCGCTGGGGATCGTCGGCTGGTTCTGGAGTGGCCCCCAAGGCACCGCCATGGCGCAGAGCCTCGGCACATCACTTGCCGTCGCGGGTAGCGGGCCGATGACCGCAGTGCCTTTGCTGCTGTTCGCCACCGCCGCGCGGCGCATGCCCTATACGGTGATCGGCTTCCTGCAGTTCATCTCGCCCACCATCGTTTTCCTGATGGGGCTGTTCATTTTCGGACAGGAGCTGAAGCCCGCGCAGCTCGCCTGTTTCGTGGCGATCTGGGCTGCGGCGAGCTTGTTCACCTGGGGCCTGTTTCGCGGAGAAAAGCCCGCTCCTGCCGATGAAGCGGCCTCACGCGGCGCGGGCGACTAACCTGCCAGCGACCACTCCAGCGTCTCTCCCGCGTGGAAAGGCACCAGCCTGGCAGCACCGACATCGATTTCATCGGGCACCGTGCAAGGCTTCTTTTCCAGCGTGATCGTCTGCTCATTGACCGGCAGGCCATAGAAGGCCGGGCCATGGCGCGATGCAAAGCCTTCGAACTTGTCGAGCGCGCCTTCCGCATCGAACACGGCGAGATAGCTTTCCAGCGCATAAGGCGCGTTGAAAATGCCCGCACAGCCGCAAGCGCTCTCCTTCGCTTCACGCGCATGCGGGGCGCTGTCGGTGCCGAGGAAGAACCTGTCGCTGCCTGACGTCGCCGCGCGGCGCAGCGCCAGCCGGTGCTTTTCGCGCTTGGCGACAGGCAGGCAATAGGCATGCGGACGCATCCCGCCCACCAGCATGGCATTGCGGTTGATGTGGAGGTGCTGCGGTGTGATCGTGGCGGCAACATTGTCGCCCGCACCGGTCACGAATTGCACGCCCTCCGCACTGGTGAGATGCTCGAAGATCACTTTCAATTCTGGCAAGCGGTCGATCAGCGGGGCGAGGATGCGTTCGATGAACACCGCCTCGCGGTCGAAGATATCGACATCGGCGCTGGTCACTTCGCCATGCACGCAAAGCGGCATGCCGGCCTCCGCCATCGCCTCCAGCGCGCCCATGATATTGGCCACATCAGTCACGCCGCTATCCGAATTGGTGGTGGCGCCCGCGGGATAGAGCTTGGCGGCGGTGAACACGCCTTCTTCATGCCCGCGCACCAGCTCCGCCGGATCGGAATTGTCGGTGAGATAGGCGGTCATCAGCGGGGTGAAGTCCATCCCCTCCGGCACGGCGGCCAGGATTCGCTCGCGATAGGCCCGCGCGGCATCGACCGTGGTCACCGGCGGGGTGAGGTTGGGCATCACGATGGCGCGGGCGAACTGGCGGGCGGTATAGCGCGTCACGCCTTCGAGCATGGCCCCGTCACGCAAGTGCAGGTGCCAGTCATCAGGGCGCGGAATCGTAAGCGTTGTCGTCATGGGATTGCCTATGCCGCGCCTGCACCTATCTGTCACCCATGGTTAAAGGACGACTGGCTAGTCGCGCCGTGGTGCGCATCTCCCCCCGCGAGGCTGGCGAGGACGTTGCCGACTTCCTGCAGGGCTTGCTGACCAACAACGTGACCGGCGACCTGCCCGCCTATGCCGCGCTGCTGAGCGCACAGGGCAAGGCGCTGTTCGACATGATCGTGTGGCGCGATGGCGATTCGCTGCTGCTCGATTGCGAGGCCGAGGTGGCGGAGGAGTTGGTGAAGCGCCTTTCGCTCTATCGCCTTCGCCGCAAGATCGACATTGCGGTGGATCCGGATTGCTGCGTCACCTGGTCCGCGCCCGATGGTGAGGAAGGCAATGACCCGCGCCTATCCGCGCTCGGCCATCGCGCGGTGGAGACTTCGGGTTGCGAGGACCTGCCTGCCGTGGACGACGCCTGGCTGGCGCATCGCTTGGCGCTGGGCGTGCCCGAGGGGCGCGCGGAACTGGGCGATATCCTGTGGCTGGAGACCAATGCTGCGGAACTGAACGGCGTCAGCTTCACCAAGGGCTGCTATGTCGGGCAGGAAAACACCGCGCGGATGAACTGGCGGCAGAAGGTCAACCGGCGGCTGGTCGTCGTCCCGATCGAGCAATCCGATCCCAAGCGCCAGCGCGTTGCCTATCCCGCGCTGGGCAATGCGGTGGATCACCTGCGGGTAGACGACATTCCTGCCGATCTCATCCCTGACTGGATGGAGCTGAGCGAAAACCCGGCGGACTGACCGCCTGCGCTCAGCGCTCGGGTTTCAGGAAGGAGGCGGCGACGATCTCGGTCGCCGCATCGCGCGCGGTGCGCCGTTCCACGCCCAATGATTCCGCCAGAGGCGGCCCCATCAGCGCATCGCCCAGCGCCAGCAGGACGAGCGAATAGGTCGCTTCATGCATCAGCTTCTCCACCCCAGGCTTGCGCTTGTGCGGGTGGAGATCGACCATCAGTTCCTGGATCGCCCCGACGATGGGATCGAGCGCATCCTCATTCCCCGAAGCGAGCATCCAGCTGGCGAGCGCACCACCGCCTTGCTCGTCGAAGGAATCGAAAGTCATGTTGACCACGTCACGCGGCGTCGCCGTTCCCGCGCGCGCAGCCAGCACCGCATCGCCGATCGCATCGCAGACCGTTCCGGCAAGATGGCCCGCCAGTGCCTTTTGCAGCCCGGCGGCGGAGCCGAAGTGATGGAGCAGGTTCGCATGCGTCCGACCGATCCTGCTGGCGACCGCCTTCAGCGTCACCGCTTGCGGTCCAGCTTCCATCAGCAACACGCGCGCTGCGGCAAGCGCAGCGGCCCGGCTCTCTTCAGGCGAGAGCCTCTTCCTCGTAACCATGTTCGGCAGTCTCCCCGGCCGATTTTTGTGGCGTCGAACGCCTCGGGGCAGCGGATTATCGCCGGAAGGGCGGGCGGGCAAGCCCGGCGGGGGTTACCGGGCTTGCCCTTCCCTGCCTGTCAGGCAGGCTTGTAGCCATTGTCGGCGCGCATGTCGCAGCAGCTTTCGCCATCCGAACCCCCGAGGTCGAGCGCATAGCGGCGCCCCAGCACCATCTGCCCGCCGCGGCCAAGGGCGTGGGTGGGTGTAACCTCACCAGTCGCGCGAAAGCCTACCTTCCGCAGCACTCCGCCGCTTGCCGGATTGTCGAGATAGTGCCCGGCCTGCAGCCGCTTCACGCCCAGCATGCGGGCGATATCGACCAGCCCGCGCAAGGCTTCCGCGGCATAGCCCTTGCCGCGATAGCCGCGCGCGATCCAGTAGCCGACTTCCGGCACGTCCGCGGTCGCATCCATGCCGATCTGGCCGATCAGCGGCGCGCCATCGGCGCCGGGCAAGGCGATTCCCAACCGCACGTCCAGCGGATCACGCCGGGCCGAGCAGAAGGCCTGCGCATCTTCCTCGCGATAGGGCCAGGGCGCGCTCGCCAGCATGCGCACCACACCCGCATCGTTGATGCCGCGATAGATCTCGCGCCAGTCTTCGGGGAATGATGGCCTGAGAAACAGGCGTTCGGTACGCATGAACATGGGATCTCTCCTCCACCCCCCGTCCCCAGCCGCTTCGTAGCTGCGGCGCGTGACGGTGGTATTGCGAAGGAGAACAAAAAAAGGAGACGGGGCGGCCCCATCTCCTTCCACGCTCCGGTACTGTAGCGACCGGTGGGGCCATCCCGGTGGATGACCCCTTTACCGAGTCATCCGGTTATTCGGCAGCTTCCGCCATGGCGTCGACCGATACATATTTGCGGCCGAGCTTGCCCTCGTGGAAACGCACGCGGCCGGCATCCAGCGCAAACAGCGTGTGGTCCTTGCCCATGCCCACATTGGTGCCCGGGTAGAACTTCGTGCCGCGCTGACGCACGATAATGTTGCCGCCGATCACTTCCTGACCGCCGAACTTCTTCACACCGAGGCGACGACCAGCTGAGTCGCGACCGTTACGCGATGAACCGCCAGCTTTCTTATGTGCCATCTCGTCTTACTCCGTATCCGTCCGGTCGTGCCGGATTACTTGTCTGTCTTCTTGGCGGCGGGCTTCTTGGCCGCTGCCTTCTTCGCTGCCGGCTTCTTGGCAGCGGGCTTCTTGGCTGCCGCCTTTTTCGCGGCCGGCTTCTTCGCCGCGGGCTTTTCGCCTGCAGCGTCCTTCACCGGGGCAGCCTTGTGCACGTCAGGCGAGGCCTTCTCTTCGGAAGTATCCTTCACCGGAGCGGCCTTCTTGGCAGCAACCTTCTTGCCCTCGCCAACACCCACGATGCGCAGCAGGGTCATCTGCTGGCGGTGGCCGTTCTTGCGGCGATAGTTGTGGCGACGGCGCTTCTTGAACACCGTGACCTTCTCGCTCTTCGCCTGGGCGATGATTTCGGCCGAGACGGTGACCTTCGAAGCGTCGGCGAGATCGCCGCCTTCGCCTGCCAGCAGGACATCGCCCAGCACGATCGTTTCACCGGCGTCACCCGCCAGCTTCTCGACTGCGATCTTGTCTCCTTCGGCGACGCGATACTGCTTGCCGCCCGTGCGCACTACTGCGAACATGGTGCTCTCTTTTCGTTTCGTATGGTGCCAGTGACGAGGGTAAAACCCGCGGCAATGACAAAAAAGGGCGCCCTAGCAAGGGCACCGCCAAGTGGGGCGCCCGATAAGCCAGCTCGCCCGCCCTGTCAACAAGCGCGGCACCCTTTTTGGCGCTGGAACGCGCGAAAAACCATCGCTAAGGCCTCATAACATGAAACCGCGCGCTTTTCCGCCTCCCATACGTTTCACTGCGCTCGCCTTGTCAGGCATGCTCGCATTGGCCGGATGCGCAACACCGGACGACTATCCCAGTCTCGCAATTCGCGATTCGGAGCGTGTTTCGGGGACGATGGACACCCCGCCGGCGCCGATCTTCACGCCCGCTCCAACAAGCCCAGCGACCTTGGCGCAGCTGGATGAGCTCGTCGGCAATTCCCGCGCGGCCCATGCCCGCTTCCAGGAAGCAGCCGGCAACGCCCGCGCCCCGGTGCGCGCCGCTGCAGGATCGCCCGTGGGATCTGATAGCTGGGCCCGGGCGCAGGTGCAGGTGGCCGCGCTGGAATCGGTCCGCAGCGAAGCGCTCATGGCTTTGGCTGAAATCGACAGCCTCTATGCCGAGGCGGCCGTCTCCGGCGGGGAAGTTGCGCAGCTGGAGCAGGCCCGGTCGGATGTCTCCGCGATGGTTGCGGATGAAGACCGGCTGATTGCCGAATTGCTCGGCCAGATCGGCAGCTGATCCGCGCTCTCCCGAAAAAGGATTGCGCGGGACCGGCCTGGACCGGCCCCGCGCAAACGGGACAGTGATGTGTGAGAGTCAGGTCGCGTGGCCAGCCTCAGCGCACCACGGCGGCAATGGTCACAACCGCCAGACCCCAGACGACGATCAGTACAGGGAGGATCAGTACCTGCACTGTTGCTCCGCCTGCGGAGTTATGTCCCGTAAGGGTGGTGATTCCGTCGCGCTGGAACTTCGCCCAGCTCTTGGCCTTCATCGGCGCATCGGGAGCCATTCTGGTCCAGATCGTGGGCAGCGCGAAACCGGCGACGATGATGAAGGCAAACAGCGCCATCGGCAGGATCAGGCCGGGCGTGGCAAAGGCCAGCCCGGTGATGGCAAGGAAGCCAAGATAGCAGGCAACCGTTGCGCCATAGAGCGCGGGCGGCAGCTCGAATGTGCGCTCGACAATATGCGGCTTGCGGGCGACCGGCGCCTCTGCATGCAGGGTTGCCTGTGCGGCGATCGTTTCGCGATTGAGTTTCTCGACCATTTCGGGACCTCCATTCCAGTGAGGTCATGAATGGTGCGAATCGCCCCGCGACGCCTTGATGCAGGTCAAAACGGCGGAAAAGCGGCGAGGTATGTCAGGTCAGGCCCAGCGGGCGAGATCGCTGTGGTCGCGCTCGCGCGGTTCGATCCAGTGCCAGCCATCGGCGCGCTTCTCGCGCTTCCAGAACCAGCTGTCGGATTTGAGGTGGTCCATGGCGAAGTCGACCGCCTCGATCGCCTCGCGCCTGTGCTTCGCGGCGGCAGAGACCAGCACAATGGGCTCGCCCACGCGCATCACGCCCGTACGGTGGACGACCAGCAGCCCCATCAGGTCGAAACGGGCGATGGCCGTATCGGCAAGCTCCTGCATGCCTTTAAGAGTCATACGCTCGTAATGGATCAGCTCCAGCGCCTCGACCCCCGCGTCGCAGCGCACTTCGCCCACGAAGGTGCACACGCCGCCAAGGCCGGGATGGGCATTGGTGAAGGGCCCGACGAATTGTCCGGGATTGAACGGTTCGGTGAGCAGCTCGACGAATCGCGCCATGCTATCCGCCGCTGACGGGCGGCAGCAGCGCCACTTCGTCTCCATCCTGTGCGGAAAGCGCGGTCTTGTCCGCCAGCAACTCGCCATTCACCGCCACACGCGTGCGATCGGCCATGGCGGCATCGCCCAGCGGGCCCTGCAATTCGTCCAGCAGCCCTTCCCAGTCGAGCGGGGCTTCGACCTCTTTCTCAGGCGTCCCGGCAAGGTCGGCCAGCTTGCCGAGGAAGACGACGGTAATCGGCATCGCCTATCCTCCCGTCACCGACATGTGGCGCGGCTGCGCTGGCGCTTCACCTTCGCCAATGCGGAAGTGGTGGCGCTCGGGCTTGATGCGCATCGCCTCGTCCAAGGCGGCGGCGAGGTTGGCGTCGGGCGCATCGGAGCGCAAGGCGGCGCGCAGGTCCACCTTCTCCGCCCCGCCCAGGCAGGCATAGAGCTCACCCGTCGCGGTAACGCGGATGCGGTTGCAGCTGGCGCAGAAATTGTTCGTAAGCGGCGTAATGAAGCCGAGCCGCCCGCCCGTCTCCCGCACGGTGACATAGCGCGAGGGGCCGCCGGTGCGATAATCGCTCTCCTCCAGCGTCCAGCGCTGCTCCAGCTCGTCGCGAATGGCGGTGAGCGGGAGGTAGTGATCGACACGCTCGCCATCGACCTCGCCTAGCGGCATCACCTCGATCAGCGTCATGTCGTGGTCGTTGGCATGTGCCCATTCGACGAGGAAGGGAATCTCCTCCTCATTGACGCCCTTCAGCGCCACGGTGTTGATCTTGACCTTCAGCCCTGCATCCTTGGCGGCAGCAATGCCTTTCAGCACCTGCACCAGCCGGTCACGGCGTGAGAGTTGCTGGAACAGTTCGCCATCCATCGTATCGAGGCTGACATTGATCCGCTTCACGCCCGCCGCCGCGATCGGCTCGGCGAATTTCTCCAGCTGCGTGCCGTTGGTGGTGAGCGTCAGCTCTTCCAGCCCGTCACCCAGCTTGCGGCCAAGCGCCGCGATCAGCTCCACCACGTCGCGCCGCACCAGCGGTTCGCCGCCCGTCAAGCGGATCTTGGTAATCCCGCGTTCGATGAAGGCGAGGCTGAGCTTGTGGAGCTCTTCCAGGCTCAGCACGTCCTTCTTGGGCAGGAAGGTCATCATTTCCGGCATGCAATAGCTGCAGCGCAGGTCGCACCGGTCGGTCACCGACAGGCGGAGATAGGAAATGCGCCGGTTGAACGCGTCGACAAGGGGTTCGGAACAGGACATGCGCCGGCCTATCTAGTGCGTTTCAGCTGGAATTGCACTGGCTTGCAGGATTTGCCCGGTCACGCCGGGGGCCTGCGCCAGATAGGTAACCAGCTTCTCGATGGAGTCGGGATCATCGCCCGTCACCGCATTGACGCGCGCGGGGGCGGCCTCTCGCGCCAGTTCCTGCACCGCCGCGAGCCGCCAGCCGTCATGTGTGTGATCGGCGGGTGCGAAGAGCAGGACTATGTCCTCGGCAAGATTCTCACGCAGTCTCGGAGCGATCTCTGCATGAAAATGGGCCGCTGCATCCAGCGGAGCTTCCGGCAGGCCCTCTACCGTGAAGACCGCCTGCGCCATCACCGCCGGTCCCGCGTCAGCGTTATGCCGATCTTCTCATCCGCTTCGCTGAGCGCCAGCTTGACGATCTTCACGCTCACCCGCTCCACCCGCTCATCCTGCAGGAACAGCGTTTCGCAAACGTGATCGGCCACCGCCTCGATCAGCTTGTAATGCGTGTCCCCCAGCGCTTCCGAGCAGGCGAATTTGAGGTCCATGTAGTTCTTGGACGCATCAAGCGGCGTGTCGGGATCGTAATGATCCTCCACGCGCAGCTTCACCTCGACAGTGAACTGCAAGGGCTGCGGCTGGCCGGTCTCCTCCGAATAGATACCCGTATGGATATCGTGCACGAAGTCCGCCAGTTCGAGAATGAGGCTGTCTGCCATGCCCGCCCCACTGGCAAAGCCCTGCCCGCTTGGCAAGCAAGCATCGCCTTCCCCGCCAATAGCCGGTGTTGACGCGAGGGCCGGTTTGTGACCACTTCGCGCACGAAGAGGAGGCAAGACGATGGCGACGACACCTGAAGCAGAATCTGCCGAGAGCGCGACCGCAGCGCGCTGGATCGGATGGCTCAGCAACTTCGCGCTTGGCGGGGCAATCCTCGCGGTGCTGGTCGCCTTGGGCGGACTGACACTCGCTCGCTACGACGTGATCGCGAAAATCGACGGCTTCATGGCCTTCATGCGAATGTTCCAGCCGGCCGCCGTGATCGCGCTACTCGCGGCACTGGCGCTGGCGCTGACCTTCTGGCGCAAGACCAAGGGGCGGATGAAGGCCATTGTCGCGCTGGTCCTCTCGCTCGGCCTGCTGCTGGTGATGTATACGCAGGTGATGCTGCCCGGCGGATCGGTGCCGCCGATCCACGACATCACCACCGACATGGACGATCCGCCGCAATTCGCCGTGCTCGATCGCCCCACCACCAGCACCGGCCCCTTCACCATCGAGGAATGGCGCGCCTTCCATTCGGAAGCCTATGGCGACGTCCAGCCGATCATCGTCGACAAGGACCCGGCGCAGGTTCTGGGCGATGCCCGCGCGCTGATGGAACAGCGCGGCTGGGACGTGGCGCTGGTGGATACCGAACGTGGCCATATCGAAGGAACCGCCTATGCTGGTTACCTGCGTTTCCGCGACGACGTGGTCGTGGAGGTGACCCCGGTTGCCGATGGTTCGAGCCGCGTAGACATGCGCTCTGTCAGCCGTGTGGGCGTGTCGGACCTCGGCTACAACGCCGCCCGCATTCGCAAATTCCTCGCCGACCTGCAGGCCGCCTGAGCCAGGCTATCTAACGCTTCAGCTGCAAAGTCCGGCGGCGCGTTCGGCAATCCCGCGCAGGCCGCCACGGCACCGCGGAAGGCCGGCTGGCTCGTCAGGCTCAGAGGAATCGGCGCTGTCGAAGTCGCTGCCATCCATGCCGGGCATTTCCATTCCCGGGATCACCATCGCCATTGAGCGGTAGCGGACCCGCGCGATCCATTCGGGCCGCCATGGCGTGCGGCTGTCTTCCGGCCGCGGCGGATAGGCGAAATCGACTTCCGGCCCGAAGGCATAAAGACTGCTCATCATGCCCTCGCCCGCAGCCTCCCGCACTTCGGCGGGTATGGTGCAGCTGGTCTGCGTCGGCGGCATCACCGTGCCCGCCTCGATGTAACGGCGCGCACTGGCGGGGGACACCCAATCTGCAAATGGCCCGCCAAATTGCTGGGTCGAGGCCGAGGTCCACCACACCATGTCGCGCTCATTGCCGCCAGCGCCGACGGCCCAGGCGTAATATCCGGTCGCCACGTCGATGGAGTTCCAGCGCATCGCAACCGCGCCGCTGGCCAGGTCGCTGCCCGTTGGCTGCAACGCGGGCATGAAATCCTGCGCCAGGTTGAAGCTGATCTCGGGCGCGTAATTGCTCGCGACGCGGTGCTGGCCGAGCAGCGAGGCATTGCCCTGCACGACCTGCGCATCCTCGCTATTGGGCCAATCGCCATAGGTCGTTGAATTGTCGGGCCGGACGGTCCAGTCGCTGGGCAGGTTGAGGCCCTGCGCATAGAGGTCGGGCGGAATCTCGCCGCGCGCCAGTCGTGAGAAGTCGAGGATGACCGGCTGGCCTGCAGGGGCATGTTCGCCACAGCCCCAGAACAGCAGCAGGCGGCCACGCGGCAGCTCGCCCTGCGGAGCGCTCCCCTCCCTGCCCTGCGTGCGCCGGTAGGTGAGCGGAACCGAGGTTCCCAGCCGTGCGCCCTGCGGCATGAAATGATCGGCGTCGGGATCGCCGCCAGCCGGTGTGCGGCTGGAGCCCAGCCGCAACACCAGCTCGTGCGCCACGGATCCACCCCCGCCATTCATCATCGACATGATCCCGCCGATCCCGCCGCCACGGCCGCCAGCCATGGCAGCCATGCCCGACAGGGTCCCGGCATCCATCGTGTAACGTGCAATCGGCGGATCGGATTGTTGCGAGACGGCAGGCGCAATCGCCAGCACGGCGGCAATGGACGCGAGCGAAACCCTCGCGACAATGCGATACTTCGAACCCATGACAAAACCCCCTTAAGCAGGGAGCGTGCGCGCCCGGATGCATCGCTCACCAAGTTTGGTGCAAGCGATATAGTCGAGTCGCGATGCGGGGAAAAGCGGGATTCGTCGGTGAGAGATCCGGTATCTAGTCGTTACGCCAACGGGCGAAGATCGCGGTGGGAAGCAGCCTGCCGCCCTCGCCCTCCTCGCGCACGGCGAGCTCGCCATGTTCGACCGTGCCGGGCAAGTCGGCAAAGGCCTCCGCCAGCAAGCCGCCAATGGCGAGCGATGACATGCGCACGGCATAGACGGTGAGGAACAGGAAGCGGCTGTCGGCATCGAGCAGCTGGCGACAATCGCCGATCAGGCCAGGCAGGCTTTCTTCCAGCCGCCATGTCTCGTTCTTCGGCCCGCGCCCGAATTTGGGAGGGTCAAGGATGATGCCATCATAGCGCTTCTCGCGCCGCACTTCGCGCGCTGTGAACTTGGCCGCATCGTCGATCATCCAGCGGATCGGACGATCCTCCATGTCGGACAGTGCCGCATTCTCGCGCGCCTGCGCGACCGACTTCTTGCTCGCATCGACATGGGTGACCGGGCCGCACTGGCTGAGCGCGAGGCTACCGACGCCCGTATAGCCGAACAGGTTCATCGTCTGCGCGTCCGCCTTGCCTTCCAGCTGCGCGCGCATCCATTCCCACACCGGCGCCATGTCGGGGAAGAAGCCGAGATGGCGGAACGGCGTGCATTGCGCGGTGAAGCGCACCTCATTCCAGCTCAGGGGCCAGCCCTCTTGCGGGACATCGCCGGTGAACTGCCAACGCCCGCCGCCATCCTCGTCCGAGCCGGGTACGAATTCGCCATGCGCATCCCAGTCGGCAATGCGCGGGCTCCACATGGCCTGCGGTTCGGGGCGGATGAAGCGGTATGGGCCATAGCGTTCCAGCTTGCGGCCATGCCCGCTATCGACCAGGCCATAATCCGGCCAGGCCGCGCCTTCCATGACGACGGGTTCGCGGGCGAGGTCAGCCATCAGGCGCTCTCGGTAGCATGCTCCGCCACATAGGCCGCCACGGCATCGTAATCGCCGGGCAGCTCGGCATAGCTTTCCTCGCGCTGGAACAAATCGCCTACGCGGCTGGGCAACGGCGGGCGGGTACCGGTGGCGCGTTCCACCGCATCTGGGAACTTGGCCGGATGGGCAGTGGCGAGCGTGACGACGGGAACGGCAGGATCGATCCCTGCCTCACGCGCGGCGTGGAGGCCAATAGCCGTATGCGGGTCGATCACTTCGCCACATTTCTGTGCCGCCCAGCTCATTGCATTGATCATCGCATCGGCATCGGCGCGCGCGGAGGTGAACAGCGCCGCAGCACCCTCGCGCTGGGCATTGGTCAGCTGCATCGCCTTGGTTGCTTCGAAGCCGTGCATCTGTTCGGCCAGCGCCAACCCGTCGCGTCCGCCGCAATCGAACAGCAGCCGCTCGAAATTGCTCGAGACCTGGATATCCATGCTCGGCGCGGCAGTGGGCGTGACGGTGCCCGCCGAATAGTCGCCAGTGCTGAGCGCACGGTGGAGGATGTCGTTCACATTGGTGGCGACGATCAGCCGTTCGACGGGCAGGCCCATCTTTGCCGCGACATAGCCTGCGAAGACATCGCCGAAGTTGCCCGTCGGCACGCTGAATGCGACCTTGCGCTCCGGAGCGCCCAGCTGCAGCGCGGCGGCGAAGTAATAGACCACCTGCGCCATCAGCCGCGCCCAGTTGATGGAGTTGACCGCGCTGATGCGGAAGCGACCGGTCATGGCATCGTCCACGAACATGCGCTTCACCATCGCTTGCGCATCGTCAAAGCTGCCCTCGATGGCGATATTGTGCACGTTGGGCGCGCGCACCGTCGTCATCTGCCGACGCTGCACGTCGGAGACGCGGCCCTTGGGGTGGAGCATGAAGATGTCCACCCGCTCGCGCCCCGCCACCGCGTCGATGGCGGCAGAGCCAGTATCGCCGCTGGTCGCGCCGACAATGGTCAGGTGATCGTCGCGTTGCTTCAGGAAGTGTTCGAACAGCCGGCCCAGCAATTGCAACGCCACGTCCTTGAAGGCTAGTGTGGGGCCGTGGAACAGCTCGAGCAGCCATTGCTGCTGGTCGAACTGCGTCAGCGGCGTCACCCCCTCATGCGCGAAGCGGCCATAGGCGCGGGTGCACAGGTCGCGCAGATCGTCCTCGGTCAGGCTGGGCGTGACGAAGGGCAGCATGACCCGCACCGCCAGCTCCACATAGGAGAGCCCGCGCATCGCAGCGATCTCCGCTTCGGAAAAGCGCGGCCACTCGCGCGGCACGTAGAGCCCGCCATCGCTGGCAAGCCCTGCCAGCGTGACACCTTCGAAATCGAGCGCCGATGCGCCACCCCTGGTCGAGATATATTCCATGGCCAGCGCGGTTAGCCGCAGCCGTGCCGCAGGGCAAGCAAAGCGCGCTATGCGTCCTGTTGCTTCGCCTTTGCGGGCGCCCTTTCCAATTCCTGCTTGAGCGCGAGGAGCCCGGATGCCGCGTGCGCCGCATGCGGGCCGATCCAGCGTTCGTGAATGGCCTGTATTGGCATGGCGTCGAGGTGATTGAAGCGCTCCCTCCCCTTGCGCACGGGGACCACCAGCCCCGCCTCTTCCAGCACGCGCAAATGCATCATGACCGTGGTGCGGTCGATCTCGGGGAACACTTCGCAAAGCTGCTTCGTCGTCAGTGGACGCAGCCGCAACTCATCGCACATGGCACGGCGCAGCTTGTTGGCCAGCGCCTTGAAAACACGGTCGAGATCATCTTCGTTTGACATGTTATGTTTTTATAACATAATTGAGAGCGACTCAAGAGGGAGGCGTTTCATGGAGATCAATTTCCGCGTTTCCGGCCGGATCGATAAACCGGTCGAAGAGGTATTCGAAGCCGTCGCCGATCCCGCCAAGCTGTCCTGCTACTTCACTACCGGCGGCGCCAAGGGTCGCATGGAAACGGGCGCAACGGTCATGTGGGATTTCCACGATTTCCCCGGTGCCTTCCCGGTCGAAGTTGTCGAGGTGATCCCCAACAAGAAGATCGTTCTCCAATGGGATGCGTATGAAGGTGAAAGTGGCGAAATCGGTGCCAAGATGAGTGGCGCTGACTACAAGACCACAGTCACCATACTGTTCACGCCCACCGATGACGGCCGCACGCTGGTCCAGATCGTCGAGGAAGGCTGGAAGGAAACGCCCGGCGGACTGCGCGGATCTTATGGCAATTGCGAGGGCTGGACGGGCATGCTGCTGGCCATGAAGGCGTGGCTCGAGCACGGGATCAACTTGCGCGAGGGCCTGTACAAATAGTTCAGGCCTGCTCGCGCGAACGCCGACGCAAGGCGAGGACGTAGATCACCAAAGCGCTCAGCGCGAAGAAGAACCACTGGCCGGCATAGGCGAGGTGGTTATTGGGCGTGGCGGCCGGATCCGGAGTGGCATTGGGCTGCAGGCCTGCCAGCGGCGGGTCCGCGACGAGCCGCCAACCAGCCTCTCCGCCCGGGGCGATAATGCCGGTGACTTCGCCGCCTGCCCATTCCACGCGGTCCGGTCCGCGCGCCCAGCCCAGCACCACATCCGCGCCGGGGCAGGAGATGATATGGACATAGCCCGACTGGTCACGATCATTGCGCCCCGCGATGGCGTTCCATTCGCCCGGCTGGGTGCAGGTAAAGGCGCTTTGGCGATAGAGCGCATCGAGCGGCTCTTCCGGCAATTCATAGAGAGGCTGCGCATTGCTCGCCGCCGCCTCGTAGCGGGCGAGCAGCGCCTCCTTCTCCTCCAGCCGTCCAAGCTGCCAGATGCCGAGGCCGATCATGGTCGCGATGGCCGCGGCGACGATGATCGTGGGGATGAGCGGGATTTTGCGCTCACTCATGACAAATCGCTCCCGTCATGGCGATGCTCTTCGGCGCGCGCTGTGTATTCGCGCACCAGCAGCGCGCCCTTTGCGAGCCGCAATCCGCCCAAAGTGCCCAGCACCACCAGCGGCAGCCACAACACGATATGCACCCAGAAAGGCGGTTCCACCGCCAGCTCCAGCCACACCGCGAGGATCACTACAAGCGCGCCAATGCCCAGCGTCAGGAAAGCCGCAGGTCCGTCACCGACATTGAACTTCCCGTAGTCGAGCCCGCAGGCGCGGCAGCGGTCGGCGAATTTCACGGGACCGATAAACAGCGTCCGCCCACCGCAGCGGGGGCAGAGACCGAAAAGGGCAGCCTCCGCGAAGGAAGGCTGCCCTTTTGAAGTGTCGGAACTATCGGTCACGCGATCAATGGATCGGCGCGCCCCAGCCGCCCCAGACATAGACGACGACGAAGAGGAACAGCCACACGACGTCGACGAAGTGCCAGTACCAGGCAGCCGCCTCGAAACCGAAATGCTGCTTCGGCGTGAAGTGGCCCTTGTAGGTACGGAACAGGCACACGGCGAGGAAGATGGTGCCGACCAGCACGTGGAAGCCGTGGAAGCCGGTCGCCATGTAGAAGGCCGAGCCGTAGGTATTGGTGCCGAAGGGGAACGGCGCATGGCCATACTCATAGGCCTGGATGGTGGTGAACAGCGCACCCAGCAGGACGGTGAGCCACAGGCCCTTCTTAAGGCCCTCGCGATCGCCATGGATCAGCGAGTGATGCGCCCAGGTGACCGTGGTGCCCGAGCACAGCAGGATCAGCGTGTTGAGCAACGGCAGGTCGAAGGCGTCCAGTACGTGGATGCCCTGTGACGGGAAGGTCCGCAGCGCGGATTCGCCATCTGCGCCAAGGCGGTTGAAGGTGATCCCGTCCACCACTTCCAGCGGTGCGGGGAACAGGGCGAAATCGAACCAGCTCCAGAACCAGCCGACGAAGAACATGACTTCCGAGGCGATGAACAGGATCATGCCGTAGCGCATGTGCAGCTGCACGATCGGCGTATGATCGCCGCGCTGCGCTTCTTTCACGATCTTGGAGAACCAGCCAAAGAAAGTGGCGATCAGGCCGGCAATGCCGAGGCCCAGTACCAGGTGCGCACTGGCCATGTCATGCATGAGCAGCACCATGCCGCTGGTGAAGGTGAGGCCCGAGAAGGCGCCGATGATCGGCCAGATATCGGGATCGAGAATATGATAATCGTGGTTCTTGGCGCCAGCCATGGTCTCAGTCCTGGTTAGTCGTTCAGGCCCCTGCCCTTAGAGCGCGATGCCCCAAGGGTCCAGAGCCTATCACTCGGGTTTTGCACGGTGGAAGGTATAGGACAGGGTGATCTGTTCCACGCCTTCCATATTGGGATCGTCCAGCACCGCCGGATCCACGTAATAGAGCACCGGCATGCGGACTTCCTGGCCCGGCTGGAGCGTCTGTTCGGTGAAGCAGAAGCACTGGATCTTGTTGAAATAACGGCCGGCCTGTTCGGGCTCGACATTGAAGGTGGCGGTCCCGGTCACGGGCACGCTGGAATTGTTGCGGGCGGTATAGGTCGCCATGTCGCGCTGTCCGATGGATACCGTGTCGGTCACCTGCACCGGACGGAAGGTCCAGGGCATGTCGGTGGCGGTATTGGCGTCGAACCGGATCGAGAAGCTGCGTCCGCCCGCGCTCGCCGCAAGCCGTTCGGCGAGGTCGGCTTCCGCCTCCGTCGCCACCTGCGTGGTGCCGCCAAAACCGGTGACGCGGCAGAAGAGGTCGTAAAGCGGCACCGCAGCATAGCCCAGACCAAGCATTGCCAGCGCGATGCCGAAAGCGATCAGCATGGTGCGGCGGTTGCGATGGTCCAGCGTGGCGGCGCTCATCAGTCGGTCATCCGCACGATCGTGATCATGTAGAACAACACGACAAAGCCCAGCAGCAGCAGGCCCAGCGCAAGGTTACGTGCCTTGCGGCGGCGGGTGAATTCCTTTTCCTCTTCGGGCGTCATGACAGCACCATCCTATCCACGACGAGGGCAGTAAACAGGGCAAAGAGATAGAGGACCGAGAAGGCGAAGAGGCGCTTTTCGGGCTTCATCGCATCGCCTTCCTCCGCCTCGCGAAAGGCGACGGGGACGGACAGCGCCAGGAACAAGCCAGAAAGCAACAGCGCGGAAATGCCGTAGATCGCGCCCGTGCCGCCGATGGCCCAAGGGACAAGGCTGATAAGCAGAAGGGCAATCGAATAGGCGAAAATCTGGCGGCGGGTCGCCGTCTCACCCGCGACCACCGGCATCATCGGGATGCCGACCTTGGCGTAATCGGTCTTCACGAACAGGGCGAGCGCCCAGAAGTGCGGCGGGGTCCAGATGAAGATGATGGCGAAGAGCAGCACCGGCATCAGCGTGATCTCGCCCGTCACCGCCACCCAGCCGATCAGCGGCGGGAATGCACCCGCGCCGCCACCGATGACGATGTTCTGGGGCGTGCGCGGCTTCAGCCAGATCGTGTAGATCACCGCATAGTAGATGATCGAGGCGGCAAGGATGATCGCGGCGAGCCAGTGCACGGCCAGCCCCATCACCATCACCGAGACGCCCGAAAGGATCATGCCGAAATCGCGTGCATCCTCGCGCCGCAGCTTGCCCATGGGCAGCGGACGCTTGGCGGTGCGCTTCATTCCGGCATCGATATCGGCTTCCCACCACTGGTTGAGCGCAGCAGCTCCGCCCGCGCCCAGCGCGATGCAGAGAATGGCCGTAAAACCGATCACCGGGTGGATGCTGCCGGGCGCGGCGAGCAGTCCGGCGAGGCCGGTAAAGACCACCAGGCTCATCACGCGCGGCTTGGTCAGCGCGTAGAAGTCGCGCCATTCGGCGGGCATCGTGGCAATTGGGGCAGCTGTGCTGGCCATGCTGGCTTGTTCGTCTTCCATCCTGTTCATGTGGCAGGGGCGCAACCGTTGCCGGCGCGCCCCCACCCCTTGACTGTCATCCCCGCAGGTGCGGGGCGCGCTGTCATCAGGCCTTGGCCGGGGCCGGGCTGATGTGATCGTCGGCCGAATGATGGTCCTCGATCACCGGCAGCGTTTCGAACTGGTGGAACGGCGGCGGGCTCGACAGCGACCATTCCAGCGTCGTCGCGCCTTCGCCCCAGTAGTTGGGTGCAGCCTTCTTACCGGCCACGAAAGCGTAGATGATGTTGATGAAGAACACCGCGACCGAGATGAGCGTGATTACATAGCCAAGGCTGGCAACATGGTTCCACTGCTCGAAAGCCGGGGTGTAGTCCGGATAGCGGCGCGCCATGCCCTGCAGGCCCAGGAAGTGCATCGGGAAGAAGACCATGTTGACGCCGATGAAGAAGATCCAGAACTGCAGGTGCGACAGGAATTCGCTGTGCATGCGGCCGAACATCTTCGGGAACCAGTAGTACCAGCCCGCGAACATCGAGGTGACCGCACCGAGCGACAGCACGTAGTGGAAGTGCGCCACCACGTAATAGGTGTCGTGCAGGTTATCGTCGATGCCGCCATTGGCCAGCACCACGCCGGTCACGCCGCCCACGGTGAACAGGAAGATGAAGCCCATCGCCCAGACCATCGGGCTCTTGAACTCGATCGAACCGCCCCACATCGTGGCGATCCAGCTGAAGATCTTGATGCCGGTAGGCACTGCGATGACCATGGTGGCCGCGGTGAAGTACATCTTCGTGTTCACGTCGAGGCCCACGGTGTACATGTGGTGTGCCCAGACGATGAAGCCGACCACACCGATCGCAACCATGGCATAGGCCATGCCGAGATAGCCGAAGACCGGCTTCTTGGAGAAGGTCGCCACGATCTGGCTGATCATGCCGAAGCCCGGCAGGATCATGATGTAGACTTCCGGATGGCCGAAGAACCAGAACAGGTGCTGGTAGAGCACCGGATCACCGCCACCGGCCGGATCGAAGAAGGTCGTGCCGAAGTTGCGGTCCGTCAGCAGCATGGTGATGGCAGCAGCCAGCACCGGCAGCGCCAGCAGCAGCAGGAATGCGGTGACCAGCACCGACCACACGAACAGCGGCATTTTGTGCAGCGTCATGCCCGGGGCACGCATGTTGAAGATGGTGGTGATGAAGTTTGTCGCGCCCAGGATCGAGCCGGCACCGGCAAGGTGCAGCGAGAAGATCGCGAAGTCGACCGCGGGACCCACGGACCCGGTCGTCGACAGCGGCGCATAGACCGTCCAGCCCGTGCCCGCGCCCAGTCCCACGCCGCCCGGCACGAAGGCCGAGAACATCAGCGAGAGGAAGCCGGCCACGGTCAGCCAGAAGGAGATGTTGTTCATGCGCGGGAAGGCCATGTCCGGCGCGCCGATCATCAGCGGCACGAACCAGTTGCCGAAACCGCCGATCATGGCGGGCATGACCATGAAGAAGACCATGATCAGGCCGTGCGCGGTGATCAGCACGTTCCACATGTGGCCCTGCTGGTCGAACGTGCCTTCACCGCCGAGGAATTCGACGATCTGACCCATGATCTGCAGGCCCGGTTCGGCCAGTTCCCAGCGCATCAGGCCGGAAATGCCGCCGCCGATCACACCCGCGATAATCGCGAAGATCAGGTACAGCGTACCGATGTCCTTGTGGTTGGTCGACATGAACCAGCGCGCGAAGAAGCCGGGCTTGTGATCGGCATGATCGTGCGCGTGTTCGTCGTGGTGGGCGTCAAAACCTTCTGCGGTAGTGGCCATGTTCGTCTCGCAACCTTGCTCTAATTCGTATCGTTACACTTGCGCTGGCGGAAATCAGGCTTCCGCGGCAGCCTCTTCGGTTTCGGCAGCTTCCTCGGCGGGCACTTCAACCTCGACCGCGGGCTCTTCCTCGCCGCTGATGGTGCCGCCCTGGGCCAGCACCCATGCCTGGTAGTCTTCCATGGACCGCGCCTCGATCGCGATCGGCATATAGCCGTGACGCGCGCCGCACAGTTCCATGCACTGGCCGTAATAGATGCCCTCTTCCTCGATGGTCAGCATCTTCTCGTTGATGCGGCCGGGAACGGCGTCCATCTTGAACCACAGCGAGGGGATGCCGAAGGCGTGGATCACATCCGCGCCGAAGGTCTGGATGCGCAGCGGCGTGTTCACCGGAACGACCATGCGGTTGTCCACGGCAAGCTGGACCGGCAGGTTGGCTGCCAGCGCATCAGCCTCAGGCATCATGTTCGAGATGACCTCGAACCCGCCATTGTCGACATATTCGTAGGTCCAGTACCACTGGTAGCCATTGGCCTTGATCGTGATCGCATCTTCCGGCGGCGCTTCGTACTGCGCTGCCAGCAGGCGGATCGAGGGAACGGCAATCACCAGCAGGATGATCACGGGAATCACCGTCCAGACGACTTCGATCAGCGTGTTGTGGCTGGTCTTGGACGGAACGGGATTGGCGCCACGACGATAACGCACCACCACCCACAGCAGCAGGAACAGCACAAAGATGCTGATCACGGTGATGATCGGCATCAGGATCGCATCATGCATCCACAGCGCATATTCGCCATTGGGCGAATATTGCTGCTGGAAGGTCAGGCCGCCCGGTTCGGGCTGGCCCTTGATCATGTCGGCACCAAAATGCTCGAATGCGGGCGCCTCTGCAGCAGCCTCTTCCACCACGGCTTCAGCCGATTCCGCATCCTGAGCCATGGCGGCTTGCGGAGCGAACACAAGGGTGAAGGCCGCGGCAAGGATTGTCAGGATATGCAGCCGCTTGCGGGCGATCTCGCCGAAATTCATCTGTCCAACGCTTTCCGTTCTGTTGCGGGCACAAGACATGGCCCATCAACCCTTCAAAAGGGCAATCCGGGCGCGCCTATACGCCCGCTTGCCCCATGCCTCAAGCGCTTCTAGGGAGATTTTTCACGATTGGCGATGCGGGCTTAGGTCCGGCCACCCGACAAATCACCGAAAGGCCCGTTGAACACCGATGACCGAAGACGAGGTTCTTGCCGAATTCCGCAGCAGCCAGGCGCTGCTCGAAGGCCACTTCAAACTTTCCTCCGGCCGCCACTCGGCGCATTACCTGCAATGCGCGCGCGTGCTGATGAATCCGGAGCGTGCCTCCAGGCTGGCGCTCGCCATCGCGCAGAAGATCCCGCGCGAGGTGAAGAGCAAGATCGACCTTGTCGTGTCGCCCGCCATGGGTGGCCTCATCATCGGCCATGAAATGGGCCGTGCGCTGAACAAGGATGCCATTTTCGTCGAACGCCCCACAGGCACTTTCGAGCTGCGCCGGGGATTCGCGATTCCCGAAGGCGCCAAGGTGCTGATGGTGGAAGACGTGGTGACCACCGGCCTTTCCAGCCGCGAGGCGATGGAATGCGTGCGCGCCGAAGGCGGCGAGGTGATCGCCGAGGCGGCGCTGGTCGATCGTTCAGCAGGATCGGTCGATCTCGGTGTGCCCTTCTTCCCGCTGGTGGCGATCAATTTCCCCACCTATGCCGAGGACGAATTGCCGGAAGATCTGGCCGCGATTCCCGTCACCAAGCCGGGCAGCCGCTCCGAAAAGAAGTGACATGAGCAGCACTCTCCGCCCCGAAAAGCTCAGGCTGGGCGTGAATATCGATCACGTCGCCACCATCCGTAATGCGCGCGGCGGGGACCATCCCGATCCTGTGCGCGCGGCGGAGATCGTCGCCCGCGTGGGCGGCGACGGCATCACGGCGCATCTGCGCGAGGATCGCCGCCATATCCGCGACGACGACCTGAAGCGAATCCAGGAAGCGACCGACCTGCCGCTCAACCTGGAAATGGCCGCGACCGAGGAAATGCTGGCCATCGCCCTCGCCCATAAGCCGCATGCCGCCTGCATCGTCCCCGAAAAGCGCGAGGAGCGCACGACCGAGGGCGGACTCGACGCGGCAGGCCAGGACAACCAGCTGGCGCCCATCGTCACCCGGCTCACCGACGCGGGTATCCGCGTCTCACTGTTCATCGAGGCGAGCGAGCGCCAGCTCGATGCCGCATTGCGCCTGGGCGCGCCGGTGGTGGAATTCCACACCGGCGAATATGCCCATGCCCATCTCGACGGTGATCCGGCACGGATGGAACGCGAGCTGAAGCGCGTGGCGGATATGGCCGCGCTCGCCGCCAAGAACGGGATCGAGCCGCATGCCGGGCACGGCCTCACCTATGAGAATGTCCAGCCGATCGCGGCGATTCCCCAGCTGGCGGAGCTCAATATCGGCCACTACCTCGTCGGCGAGGCGGTGTTCGTCGGGCTGGAAGCTGCCGTGCTGCGGATGCGCGAACTGATGGACGCCGCGCGATGATCATCGGCATGGGCAGCGACCTCTGCAATATCGAGCGAATCCAGAATTCGCTCGACCGTTTCGGTGAGCGGTTCACGAATCGCGTCTTCACCGAGATCGAGAATGCCAAGGCCGCGCGTCGGCCGCATACGCGCGCAGGCACCTATGCCAAGCGCTTCGCCGCCAAGGAGGCGTTCAGCAAGGCAGTGGGCACGGGCTTCAAGCGCGGTGTGTTCATGCGGGATATTGGCGTTATCAACGCCCCCTCCGGCGCGCCGACTCTCCGCCTTGAAGGCGGCGCGGCAGCGCGGCTGGTGGAGCTGACGCCTGAGGGCCATGGGGTCACCATTCATCTCACCCTCACCGACGATCACCCATGGGCGCAGGCCTTCGTCATAATCGAGGCGCATCGGCTGTGAGCGAGGACGACGGAAACGAGAAGAAGGGCGTCAACTGGTGGGCGGAAGCGCGCGGCCTGGTGCTGATGCTGCTGGGGGTGCTGGCCTTCCATACCTTTATCGCCAAGCCCTTCTACATCCCCTCGGGCTCCATGGTTCCGGGACTGATGGTGGGAGACCGGCTGGTGGTCTCCAAATATCCCTATGGCTGGAGCTGGGTTTCCGCGAGCTTCCATATCCTGCCGCGCGACGACTGGCGGATTGCCCCTGCCACGCCCGAATATGGCGATATCGTCATTGCCGTGCCGCCGAACCGGGCGGAGGATTACATCAAGCGCGTGGTCGCGCTGCCGGGTGACCGGATTGCGATGGTCGACGGGCAGATCATCCTCAATGGCGAGCCGGTGCCGCAAGCCGTCGAGCCGGCGGTGCGGCTGCCGACCGAAAACCAGAACATGTGCAGCAATGACGGCTTCTACGTCTCTCCCTGCCTCGACGTATTCGAACCCTATCGCGTGCGGCTGGAGGATGGCAGCGAGGTATATGAACCGCCCACCTATCGCGAAACGCTGCCCAATGGGGCGAGCTACCTCATCATCGACCACATGGATCAGTATCTCGACAATTTCGACGAGCTGACGGTGCCAGATGGCCATGTCTTCCTGATGGGCGACAATCGCGACCATTCGGCGGACAGCCGCGCCACCGTCGACCGTAAGGGCCTGGGCGGCCCGGTTCCCATCGCCGATATCGGCGGCCGGGCGGAGTTCATCACCTTCTCGCTCGACGGGCAGGCGACGCTCAATCCCTTGACTTGGATACCCGCTCTCAGGCCTGATCGGGCATGGACCAGCCTCAGGCCGCCGCTGGACGGGGCCGGCACAGGGGAAGAGAGCGCCGATGAATAGCGAGACCGACGCCGACGACATGGAGTCGATGGCAGCCAGCCCCACGCGCATCACCAGCGCCGAATTGCGGCATGAGGTGAACCGTGCGGCGGTTTGGATCGCGATGGCCGGGCTGGTCATGCTCGCCGTTTATATCTCGCAGAGCCTGCTGGTGATCTTCGGCGCCATGGTCTTTGCCGCGATGATCGATGGCGGCGCGCGCCTGCTGGGACGCGCGCTCAATATCGGGCGCGGCTGGCGGATCGCCATCGTGCTGGTCGGTGCGGTGCTGTTCCTCGTCTGGCTGGGCTATTTCGCCGGATCGCAGATTTCGCGCGAGGCTGCGCAATTGCCCGAAATCGTCGAGGAACAGGGAACGAAGTTCTTCGCCTGGCTGCGCTCCCTGGGGTTTTCGGTGGAGATTACCGACCTGCAGGGCATGATAAGCCAGGCGATCAGCGGTTTCGGCACCGTTACCCGCGCGCTGGGCGGCTTGCTGGGCGGGCTGACCACACTGTTGCTGATCACCATTATCGGCGTTTATATCGCGATCGAGCCGCGCCTCTACGAACGCGGCGTCGCGTGGATGCTGCCCAAGGGCAAGCGCCGCGATTTCCACCTGCTCTCCGTCCGTATGGCCTATACGATGCGCCGGCTGATGGCCGGGCGGATCGTGGGCATGGTGGTGGAAGGTGTGTTCACCTACTTCATGCTGATCGGTTATGGCGTGGTGACCGGCGATCCGATCCCGATGCCTGCATTGCTGGCCATCCTTACCGGCCTGCTCGCCTTCGTGCCCAATATCGGCGCGGTGGTTTCGGGCGTGCTGATGGTGATGGTGGGCTTTTCCGGCGGCACGGAGATGGGAATCTACACCATCATCGTTTATCTGCTGGTGCAGAATATCGACGGCTATATCGTGATCCCGATGATCGCCAAGAAGACGGTCGATCTCGCCCCCGCCCTGGTGCTGGGCGCACAGCTGATCATGGGCATACTGTTCGGCATACTCGGCCTGTTCCTGGCCGATCCGCTGCTGGCGATGATCAAGGTCGCGCTGGAGCGGCGCTCCGAACAGAACGAGGCAGGCGATCGCGCCGCGCTGGAAGAAGCGGACCGGCGCGCGCGCGAAGAAGTGGAGGCGGCCGCCGCGGCGGCAGGCAATGCGTAAGTTCCTCTATATTATCGTCGGCGGCATATTGCTGGTGGCCGCCGTGCTCTTCACGATGCGGCTTTATAGCGAGGAGCTGACGCAGCTCGCGCTGGTGCCCAGCACCGCTTTCGTGGAGCAGGAGCAGCTGGCCGACAGCGCCTATGCCGATCCCGCCATGTGGTTCTCGCGCCCCGGCATGGGTGCGCCGAACGATCCCGCACGCTGGCAGCCGGCCTATCGCGAGGTCGAGGGGGCCGAGACACCCGAGGCACAGGCGACGCCGGACATCGCCGCGCCGCCCAAATTCGCGGTGTTCTTCGTCCACCCGACCAGCTTCTTCGACAGCCAGCGCTGGAACGCGCCGCTCGACGACGGCGAATCGCAGGAATTTGCGCGCCTGTTCGTGAGGGGGCTCGGCAGCGCCTTCAACCAGGCGAGCGAGATCTGGGCGCCGCGCTATCGCCAGGCGACTTTCGGCGCTTTCCTTTCCGGATCGGAAGAAGCGCAGCAGGCGAGCGATGCGGCCTATGCCGATGTCGCGCTTGCCTTCGACTATTTCCTCGCCGCCGTGGATGCCGATACGCCGATCGTGCTCGCCGGGCACAGCCAGGGCGCGCTCCACGTGCTGCGCCTGCTGCGCGAGAAGGTGGCGGGGACAGAGCTGCAGGGGCGGATCGCCATGGCCTATCCGATAGGCTGGCCGATCTCGATCGAGCACGACCTGCCCGGCCTGCCCCTCCCCGCCTGCGAAGCAGCCGACCAGTCCGCCTGCATCGTCAGCTGGGCGAGCTTTGCCGACAATGGCGATCCCGCGCTGATGCTGACGAAGTACCGGCAGAGCAACGGCTTCGACGGCGAAATGCGAGGCGATAGCCCGATCCTCTGCGTCAATCCGCTGACCGGCACGGCAGGCGGCTCGGCCCCGATGGAAGCGAATCTCGGCACACTGGTTCCGAACGAGGACTTGACGAGCGGCGAACTGGTGCGCGGCGCGGTGCCGGCGCGCTGCAACGGGCAAGGCCTGCTGCTGATCGGCGATTCACCCGAAATGGGCGCGCATGTTCTGCCGCAAGACAATTACCACGTTTACGACATCCCCCTGTTCTGGGCCAATTTGCAGGCGGACGTCGTCCGCCGGGTGAGCGCATGGCAGACCAACCACTGATCACCGAAAATGCGGGCGAATTCCGCGACGCGCTGCCCGAGGGCGGCGCGCTGATCGGGCTCGACCTCGGCAGCAAGACCATCGGCACCGCCTTCTGCGATGCGGGCTGGAGCTTCGCCACGGCGGGCAAGACGCTGCCCAAGGGGAAGTTCTCCAAAGACAAGGCCGCGATCGAGGCGCTGGTCGCCGAACGCAGTGTGAAGGGCGTGGTGATCGGCCTGCCACTCAACATGGACGGAACCGCGGGGCCGCGCGCGCAGGCAAGCCGCGCCTTTGCCCGCAATCTTGCCGTGATGGGCCTGCCGGTACTGCTGTGGGACGAACGCTGGTCCACCGCCAGCGCCGAACGCGACATGATTGCGCAGGACACCAGCCGCCGCAAACGCGCCGAGCGGATCGACAGCCATGCCGCCGCCGTGATCCTGCAAGGTGCGATCGACCGGCTGGCTGGCGGGATTCTCTAGGCGAGTTCAAGCTCCGCCCGCCGCCGCTTCGCTTCGCCGGCAACAAGGCGGCTGCCATTACTCTCCGCGCGCCGCCATAGCGCATCACGCTCCTCGATCCCCAGCGCGCCCGCCTGCGCTTCCATCGCCACCAGCCGCATCCGCTCGCTGACATGAGTCCGGGCGAAATTCTCGGCAAGGTCATGCGCTTCGGGGCAATCGAGGCCCACCGCCACGCGCAGGAAGATCTCGCTCCCCCCGGCGCTGATGATGCCCGAAATCTCGTCCTTCTCCGGATCGAAGCGATATTGGTCGAGCCAGCCCTGCGCCCCGCTCGAATGCATGATGTTGATCGAGACGGAGAGGCTTTCGGGCGGCAATTGCGAATGCACGTCGCGATGCGCGCGGTAATGCATCAGCTTGCCGGGATCGAGCGTGGAGCGCTCGACGAAACGCAAATTCGCCTTCTCGCCAATCGCCCCGTCGACCGCCTCATAATCATACTCGTAATAGTCCGAGGCGTAGCCCGGCCCGAAATATCCGACGGTCAGGAAGTCGAAATTGTGGTCATGCGGCAATTCGTAGCTGAAGGCCGCATTGCCCGAGGCGCGGAAGGAGTGGTCGCCCCGGCCCGGCCAGAAATTGGCGCGCATGAAATGGTCGCGGCCCATGGGCGAGAGGGTGATGACCTGCGCGCCGTAGGCGCTGACATCGCTGCCGCCATCGACCGCATCCTTCAGCTGGTCGATCATCACATCGGCCAGGAAACCGCGATTGTTGTGCAGCCGCCGCAGCCAGCGGGCGGCGGACATCAGGCTGTCTTCGTCGAGCGGGTTGAATCCGTCGCGCTCCAGCGCCGAGAGGCATTCGTCGAGCGAGCAGGCGGCATCGTCCTGATAATCGATCACGCGGGGCATCAGGCATTCTCCAAGCGGGCAAGTTGCGGATGCTGTTCGACCAGCTGCGCGCGCAGCGCCCCGGCAGTATCGGACAGCGAATCGTTGGGATCGCGCGCCACTGCGCACAGGGCAGCGAAGCCCTCTGCTGTGTCGAGCGCGAGGCATTCGCGCATGGCTTGCCAGCGGAGGCCATCCTCGCCCTCGCGCCGCGCCACCTGGGCGAGCACCGGCGCGGCATCGGCGCGATCCATGCGGCCGAGCATCGCCACCATCAGCTCGCAGCGGCTACTCGCCAGTGTGCCGGCAGCCTGATGGATCAGTCTGCCCGTATCGCGGCAATATTCGCGCACCGGCTGCGGCCGTTCGGCGCTTTGCAGCAGGCGCAATGTGACGAGGCGGGTCTCCACCTCCTCCACCAGCAGCATCTCGCTCATGCAATCGAAGGCGAGGCGCGCGCCGCCTTGCAGCGCCACTTCCTCCTCGCCGAAATGCACCTGCTCACGCGGACCGCTGATCCGGACGATGCGGCCCTTGGCGTGACCCGCAAGATGGGCGTCGTAGCGCAGGTTCTCGCTGAAGCTGGCGGTGGGACAGTCATAATGTCCCGGCTCACGCGATTGCAGCAGGATCTGCGCGCGCCCGCTCTTGGCCAGCTGCAAGGTGGAAGCGCGGCCATCGAAACTGTTGCGGAAGGGCGGATGGCCCAGCGGGTTGGCGGCGATGGCAGCGCAGAAATGCCGCACCAGCGCCTGCATCAGCGCCTCTGCCTGCCCCTGCCCGGTGAAGATCGCTTCGAGCGAAGGACAATCCTCCAGCGCGGCCCCTTCGCCGAATCGTTCGAACTCGCCCAGCGCGTTGGCGGCATCGGTTTCCGCCCGCCACGCATTCATCGCCGCTTCCATGGCGGCCTGGGCCTGGCGCTGCGGAGCACGATCGCTCCGCAGCGCCGCGATGGATGGATCGACACGCATCGCTACAACCCGGCCGTCAGATGATGCCGCTGCCCGGAGGCTGGGTTTCATAGACGATGGTGGCGATCACCACGATGGTGTCGTCATGCCCCGGATTGGGCGTACGCATGGAACCGAACATGCCGGTCAGCGTGTTGAGATCGGGCAGGCTCGCCAGGTCGATCTTGGGAAGTTTCATCCAGTTTTCTCCTTGTGCAGGCGAGGCATCGCGCCCCGCTGCCGCCTACCTGCCTAGAGGTGTGCGAGAGGAGAAATTAAAGGATTGTAATGTGTTCTATATCAATGACTTGTGAGCGAGATTACCAACACAAGTCCCTCCGGCTCGCGGCCTTCGAACGGCAAGGGAAAGCGCAAGGCGTCGGCGCGGGAGCGATCGAGAATCGCCTGCGGCACCGCCGGATCGTGCAGCACCACATCCGCGCTGCCGAGCAGGCGCGCCTGCCGCAAAGTGAGGTCTTCCGGGTCGTTGCTGGCAAGAATAAGTTCGATCCGCCCCGACTCAGCATCTCCGCCCTCGCCTTCCAGCCATGCGTCGATCCGGTCGGCGGAGCCTTCCGCCAGCGGATCGAGCGGCCCGCCGGGCGACAGCGCGCGATCAAGCGCCTGTCGCCGGTCGGCCATCGCAGGCCATTTAGCTTTCACCTTGTCGCGCAGGTCGGAAAGGCGCTGCGCTAGAGTGCCGAGATCGGTGGGGAGCAATTGCTCCAGCCGCAGCCGCACCTGCTTGGCCAGCCCCGCCGATGCGCCACTGGTGCCGATCGCGATCAGCACCGGGTCGCGCTCCAATATGCTGGGCGTAGTGAAATCGCACAGGTCCGGACGGTCGACGACATTGACCAGCAGCCCGGCGCAGCGCGCGCGGATCGCGTCGGCCTCGCACATCGCCGCGTCCTCATGCGCGATGAAGGCAAGCCGGGCGCCCTTGTCGACGCCCTCCTGCAAATCGGCGATCACCTCCGCTCCGGCGCGCTCGATCAGCCGCCGCTTCGGCTCAGCCATGCCCCCCTCTCCCAGTACGATCACGGGTTGACCGGCCAGGCGATGGAAGAGGGGGAGTGACTTCATGCGCTTCTCAGTCGAGCCATTCGGGCACGCGTTCGGCGGCGTAGATATCCTCGGGCAGGATGCGGTCGGCAACGCTCGCCACCTTGTCCCCGTCCACCATCACCTCGGCCACGAAGCCGCGCGAATTGTAGGAGCTGGCCATGGTCGCGCCATAGGCACCGGCCGTGCGGAACACGGCGAGGTCGCCCGCTTCCAGCGCGTCGATATTCCGTTCCATGGCGAAGGTGTCACCGGTCTCGCAAATCGGGCCGACGATATTGGCGGTCATCTTTTCGCCCGTGGGCTTCACCGCATCGAAATCGTGCCACGCGCCATAAAGTGCCGGGCGCGCCAGATCGTTCATCGCCGCATCGACCACCACGAAGGGGGTACGATTGGAATTGCGCTTCACGCGGATCACCTCGGTCAGCAGCACGCCGGCATTGCCCGCGATCACGCGGCCCGGCTCAAACATCAAGGTCACGTCCCAGCCCTTGGTTACGCGCGCGACCATATGGCCGTAATCCGCCGGGCTCGGCAGCTTTTCGCCCGCCTTGTAGGGCACGCCAAGGCCGCCGCCGAGATCGACATGCGTCACCGTGCCGCCATGACTGCGCACCTGCGACACGATGGCGCCGACCTTCTCGAAGGCAAGCTCGAGCGGCTTCAGGTCGGACAGCTGGCTGCCGATATGAACGGCAAAGCCGCGCATATCGAGGCCGGGCAATTCGGCAAGGCGCATATACATCGCCACTGCCTGGTCGATCGGCACGCCGAACTTGTTGTCGCTCTTGCCGGTAGAGATCTTCTCATGCGTGCCGGCATCGATGTCCGGGTTCACGCGCAGCGCGCAATGGGCGGTGCGGCCAGCGGCATCGGCGATGCGGGCGAGCTCGACGCCTTCCTCCTCGCTCTCGATATTGAACTGGCCGATCCCGGCATCGAGACCCTGCATCATTTCGCGCGCAGTCTTGCCGACGCCCGAAAAGACGATGTCCTCAGCGGGCATGCCAGCCGCCATCGCACGTGCCAGCTCACCGCCGGAAACGACGTCCGCGCCGAAGCCTTCGCGCTGCATCACGCGCAGCACGGCAAGGTTGGGGTTCGACTTGACCGCAAAGGCCAGGTGGATCTTGCCGAGCGGCTGCAAGGCCTCACGGAAGACGCGCGCGTGGCGTTCCAGCGTCGCGCGCGAATAGATGTAGACTGGCGTGCCATATTGCTCGGCAATGCGGGCCATGGGCACGTCTTCGGCGTAAAGCTCGCCGTTACGGAGTTGGAAATGGTCCATAGTGTGTTTCGAATCTAACTTTCGGGCGGGAGATCGAAGGGATCGTCCTCGCGTTCTTCGGATTCGCGCCGCAGCTCCACGCTGCGCTCTGGCGCGGCAAGCGGATCGGTCTCCAGCAGCTCGTCAGGGGTCAGCGGATCGTCCGCGCCATAGGGCGCAGGCGGCAGGCCGGCTCCGGCTGCAGGCTCGAGGTCACCCACGCGCCCACAAGCTGCCAGAGACAGGGCCAAGGCCAGGGCAAGGGGGACAGAACGCCGCATCATGCCGCGCTATCCAGGCTCGCCTTAGCCTCGGCCACGCGTTTTCGCACTTCCTCCGGCGCGGTGCCCCCGAATGAGCAGCGCGCGGCAACAGAGGCTTCGACCGAGAGTGCTTCGAACACGCGCTCGTCGATCCGGCTGTCGATCTCTTGCAGGTCCGCCAGCGGCAATTCGTCAAGCGCGACACCGCGGCTCTCGGCCAGCTTCACGGCGGCGCCGGTGATGTGATGCGCCTCGCGGAAAGGGATGTTCGCCTGCCGCACCAGCCAGTCGGCCAGGTCGGTCGCGGTGGCATAGCCCAGTTCGGCCGCCTCGCGCATGCGTTCGGTCTTGAACGTGCTGTCCGCCACCATGCCCGTCATCGCGGCGATGGAAAGGCCGAGCAGGTTCGCCGCTTCGAACACCGGCGGCTTGTCGTCCTGCATGTCCTTCGAATAGGCGAGCGGCAGGCCTTTCATCGTCACCATCAGGCTGGTGAGGCAGCCGACGATGCGGCCCGAGTGGCCGCGCACCAGTTCGGCGGCATCGGGGTTCTTCTTCTGCGGCATGATGGAGGAGCCGGTGGAAAGGCTGTCCGCCATGCGCACGAAGCCGAAGGGCTGGCTGGCCCAGATCACGAATTCCTCGGCCAGGCGCGAGAGGTGCAGCGAGCATTGCGCCGCCGCCTGCAAATAATCGAGCGCGAAGTCGCGGTCGGACACGGCATCGAGGCTGTTCTTTGTCGGCCCGTCGAAACCCAATGCCTGCGCGGTCATCTTGCGGTCGATCGGAAACCCCGTCCCGGCCAGCGCCGCGCTGCCCAGCGGGGACAGGTTCATCCGCTCCCGCGCATCATGGAAACGCGAGCGGTCGCGCGCGACCATCTCGTAATAGGCCATCAGGTGGTGGCCCAGCGTCACCGGCTGCGCGGTCTGCAAATGGGTGAAGCCGGGCATGATCGATCCGGCATGCGCGTCTGCCTGTGTGACGAGGGCGTGCTGCAGCGCTTCCAGCCCGGCGTCGGTCTGGTCGATCGCATCGCGCACCCACAGGCGGAAATCGGTCGCCACCTGGTCATTGCGGCTGCGCGCCGTGTGGAGGCGGCCAGCCGCCGCGCCGATCAGTTCGGCAAGGCGGCTTTCGGTGGTCATGTGGATGTCCTCGAGGTCCCAGTCCTCGGGCACACCGTCCTTCTCATACTCGGCGGCAATGGTCTCGAGCCCGCCAAGGATAGCCTCGGCATCCCCGGCGCTCACGATATCGCAGGCGGCCAGCATCGCCACATGCGCGCGCGAAGCCGCAATATCCTGACGCCACAGGGCTTTGTCGAACGGGATCGATGCGTTAATCTCGCGCATGATGGCAGACGGTCCTTCTGCGAACCGCCCGCCCCACATCGCGTTGGAGGCACTACCCTTGCTCAAACCGCCCTACCGTTCCTTCCTCGCGGCCGCCGTCATGGCTGCCGCTCTCGCCGCGTGCGATACCGGCGCGGATGACACCGCGCAAGGCGGGGAAGAAGTCTCTTCGGAAACCGAAACCCACGAATTCACCGGCTTCGTGGACCGGCAATTCGCCGGCGGGGACATTCCCGAGGCACGGCTGGTCGATCCGCAGGGCATCACGCTGTGGCTGGGCGAGACGGGCAACAAACCGGTGCTGCTCAACCTCTGGGCCACATGGTGTGCGCCCTGCGTGGTCGAAATGCCGCTGCTCGACGAACTGGCCGGGGAACTGGGCGATGACGTTCGCGTGCTGACCGTGAGCGAGGACCTGGAAGGCGCAGAGAAGGTCGTACCTTTCTTCTCCGCGCATGATTTCCGCCACCTGCCGGCCTGGATGGACCCGGAAAACGAGCTCGGCTTCGCCTTTGGCGGCGGGGCTGGCCTGCCGCTGACCGTACTTTATGATGCGGACGGCAAGGAAGTCTGGCGCGTGATCGGCGCCTATGACTGGGCGAGCGATGACGCGCGTGCGCTGGTGGGCGAGGTGCTGGAAGAGGAAGATGGCTGACCCCCTCCCCTCGCAATTCGCCCGCGATATGGCGCGGCGGCGCTTCCTGCTGGGCATGGCCGGAGGGATCGGATCGCTGGCGCTGGCAGGTTGCGGCAGCCGGGCGGATGCGCAGGCTGCGGGGGATTCCAATTGCCGGGCGAGCCCGTGGGAAACCGACGGCCCCTTCCCCGCCGATGGCCGCGGCGGGCGCGATCGCCGGATCAATGTACTCTCCAGCCGCGACGTTGTTCGCCGCGATATCCGCCCGTGCTTCGCGGGAATGGAAGGCGAAGCTGAAGGCGTTCTGCTGGAACTGGAATTGCAGCTGGTCGAGGCGCGCTTCGATTGCTCCATGCCGCTCGCGGGTCATGCGATCTATCTGTGGCAGAACGATGCCGCTGGCGATTACTCGCTCTATAACCGGCGCGACGTGAACTATCTGCGCGGCCTGCAGGTGAGCGATTCGGAAGGCATGGTGCGTTTCACCAGCATCCTGCCCGGCTGCTATGGCGGCCGCAGCCCGCATTGCCATTTCGAGGTCTTTGCCAGCGAGGAGGCGGCGCTATCGGGCGAGGAAAGCCTGCTCACCTCCCAATTCGCATTTCCCGAGGAAGCCTGTCGCGCGGTCTATGAAAGCGATGCGCGCTATGGCGACAGTCTCGCCAATCTTGAGCGCTGGCCGATCGCGCGTGACTTCGTCTTTCGCGATGGCGATGCGGAAGTCCGCGCGATGCAGGTGCTGGCGCTGAGCGACAATGGCGCGAACGGCTATTTCGGGACCGGGCGGATCGCACTCAGCCTGTGAGATGGCCTGCGCCGGAAAAATGGTGGGCGGTGACGGGCTCGAACCGCCGACCCTCTCGGTGTAAACGAGATGCTCTACCAACTGAGCTAACCGCCCCAATGCGTTGCAAGCTGCATTGCGAGGGCGCGCGCCTAGACGATTTCGCAGGCGAGTGAAAGCGCGAAATGGCGCACATTGGCGATCAGGCCCCGATCTCCTCAGGCCAGAGGGCCCGCAAACTCTTGGGCAAGGCATGGCGGACCTTCTCCACCTGCCCATCGGAAACGTGGTTGGAAAGCACTCCGAATACCGCGGCGATAGCATCCTTGGCATCGACCGTCCTTGTGTTCTGCAAGCCTGCCTGGACCGCGTGGATGAATTCCTCCGGCTGTTGCATGTCGCCCGGCAGCTTCTCCGGCTCGAACTGGTAGTAATAGATGCCGCGCACGAGCAGCGGCAATTGCGCGCCCAGATGCGCGGCGACCTGTAAGGGCAACCTGTCCCGCAGTGTGTGGAGGACGACGGACAGGACCTTCCAGGCCACGGCCCGGTCGGGGCCGATCTTGCCGTTTATCTCGTCCAGCCAGACATGGGTGGTGTGCAGCGTCTTGTCGAATACTTCGAGTCCGGTCGTACTCATGATCAGTCTCCCAGCACCGGCGCGGGGAGGCAAGATCAGCTTGCCAGTGAAAACCCGGCACCGGAGTCGCGATTAATAAAGTTTACCATTCATATGCGCGGGATTCTTGATCTGGATCACAACAATGCTTTGCGATCGGGAGCATGGTAGAAAGGACAAGCAAGAAGGAGCGTGGACATGAGGATCAAGAACGGAACCCTGATATTGGTGGCCGATGGTGCGAAGATGCTGGTCTATCGCAATGATGGCGGCGTCGACGATCTGGACCTGAAGGTGCTGGAACATGGCGAGGCCGAAAAGCTCGCCACGCACGAACAGGGCAGCGATACGCCGGGCCGGACGCAGGCAAGCGCCGGTGAACGGCGCAGCAGCTATGAGGAAACCGATTGGCAGCAGCAGGCGGAGGACGAGTTCGCCCGCGCGGCCGCAGGCGCGCTGGAGAAATGCGCGGCGGGCAGTTCCGGATCGGATGTCGTCATCGCCGCCGCGCCCCGCACGCTGGGCACGCTGCGCAAATATTACGGCAACCAGACCAAGGCCCGGCTGATCGGCGAGATCGACAAGGACCTCGCCCACTGCGTCAAGCAGGACGTGGCCGCCGTCGTCTCCTCCCACGGAGAGGGCTGACGGCCGGAGGCAAGACCTGCGCGCCTTACACCAGTGCGGCCGCGCTCTTGCCCATCTCGTCGAAATAGCGCGCCATCGCATCCATCGCCTTGTCGGTGAGCTGGATGAAGGCGCGGCGGCGGTCGGTCTCGTCCTCCACGCGCTGCAACAGGCCGGCATCGGTCATCTGGCTGATCCAGCGCAGCGCGGTGGTGGGCGGAACGCCCGAGGCGATACACAGCGACGTTACCGATACGCGCGTATGTTCCACCTGCGCGGCAGTCAGGTCGAGCAGCATGTCCCACGCGGGATCGGCAAACAGGTCGCCATCGAAGAAGCGCGCGCGCAGTTGGCGCTGGTGGATGATCCGGCGAATGAGCCGCGGATCGGGCAGCGGCGGACGTGCCGACTTGACCAGCCGATCCCCCGGCTGGCGCAGCGTTCCCCCAGCCTGTTCCTCGAAACGGAAGGCCAGGGCCGGGCTGCGCACTTGCCCGTCATCATCGCCCAGCCGTTCCAGCTTCTCCGCAAGGCTGTTCACCTGTTCGGTCAGCCGCAACAGCGAGAGCCGGTCTTCGTCGGACAGTTCGCGCACGCGCATATTGGGTACTTGCGCCAGCATCTGGCCCATCGCGATTGCGCGGTCCGCGCGGCTTGCGTTAACGAGGATCAGGGGATCGCTTTGCGTCAGGCAGCCGAACACTTCCTCCAACCCGCCCATGGTGGTCGATACAACCAGATGCGCGCCCGCATTCACCGCCCGCTCGTCAATCCGCGAGAGCGCCGCCAGCGTTGCCCCATCGGGCGCAGGACAATCGATCAACACCGCATCGCCGAGCGGGCGCGGATTGTCGCCCAGCAACGTTTCCATGTCGCCCGCCTCGCGCAGGATCATGCCTGCTGCTTCGGCATCCTCGCGCATCTGTTCGCGCAAGTCGTCACGATCGGCAAAGATCGAGACCGACGGTGCAGCACCCACTGCAACCGCCAGCGTGTCATAAGCGAAATCGACGTGCCCCATGTCCCCAACCACTCCTGATTCGAATGCGAACAGGATGAGAACAAATAGGGACTATGTCAAGAATTCAATACTCGATGAGCTGATTCTAGCCCGCCTCAATCCGCGAAGGGATCACGCACCAGGATCGTGTCCTCGCGTTCGGGGCTGGTCGAGACGCTCGCCACCGGGCACTCGATCAGCTCCTCGATGCGGCGGATGTACTTGATCGCCTGTGCGGGCAGCTCCGCCCAGCTGCGTGCGCCGACCGTGGTGCCTTCCCAGCCGTCCATCTCTTCATAGACGGGGACGCAGCGCGCCTGCTCCTGCGCATTGGCGGGCAGGTAGTCGATCGGTTCGCCATCGAGCGTGTAGCCGGTGCAGATCCTGATCGTCTCGAACCCGTCGAGCACGTCGATCTTGGTGAGCGCAATACCGGTGACGCCGGAGATGGCGCAGGTCTGCCGCACCAGCGTGGCATCGAACCAGCCGCAGCGGCGCTTGCGCGCAGTCACCGTGCCGAACTCATGGCCGCGCTCACCCAGCTTCTGGCCGACCTCGTCCTCAAGCTCTGTCGGGAAGGGGCCGCTGCCGACGCGGGTGGTGTAGGCCTTGACGATCCCCAGCACGAAGCCCGCCGAGCCGGGGCCGAGGCCCGAGCCCGAAGCGACCGTGCCGCTCACCGTGTTGGAGCTGGTGACGAAGGGATAGGTGCCGTGATCGACATCGAGAAGCACGCCCTGCGCGCCTTCGAACAGGATGCGGTCACCCGCCTTCTTGCGTTCGTTGAGGCGCTTCCACACGGGCTGGGCATATTGCTGCACGAAGGGCGCGATGCCGCGCAGTTCTTCCAGCAGCGCGGCGCGATCGACCGGCTCCTCGCCAAAGCCCGCACGCAGCGCATCGTGATGCGCGCACAGGCGGTCCAACTGCGGCTCCAGCTCGTCGAGATGGGCAAGGTCGCATACGCGGATCGCGCGGCGGCCCACCTTGTCCTCATAGGCGGGGCCGATGCCGCGGCCGGTGGTGCCGATCTTGCCCTTGCCCGCCGCAGCCTCGCGCATGCCGTCCAGTTCGCGGTGGAGCGGCAGGATCAGCGGGCAGTTGTCGGCAATACCGAAGTTCGCCGGGCTGATCGAGACGCCCTGCCCCTCGATCCGCTCGATCTCCTCACGCAGCGCCCAAGGGTCGAGCACCACGCCATTGCCGATCAGCGACAGCGTGCCGGTGACGATGCCCGAAGGCAGCAGGCTCAGCTTGTAGGTCTTGTCCCCCACAACCAGCGTATGGCCGGCATTGTGCCCGCCCTGGAATCGCACGACCACATCGGCGCGGCTCGCAAGCCAGTCGACGATCTTGCCTTTGCCTTCATCGCCCCACTGGGCGCCGATCACGGTTACGTTGGCCATGGGTATACTCCTCCACCTGCCAGGCGGATCCGCAGGCGTCCTTCGACAGGACTCGACGCCGGGATGGGAACGGGGGAGTGCGCATGCGCTCCCGATTGCGCGGCGCGGGTTAGAGCGGCGTGGGCGGGTGAGTCAAGCGGGGCGATGGAACACATGGAACACTGTCCTGATACAAGAATCGCTGGACGCCCGGGAGATGGCCGATTGACGGGGAAAGAGAGGCGAAATCAGCGCGTTCATCCCTGCACCACTGCCGCCTTCCGGCAGCTGTAGGAAAGTCACCGCCGCCAATCGCCTGAACCACGCTTGCCGCGCCGGTTCACCACCTCGCAATCATTGCACCGGCAGGTGACAATTTGCGCCAATTCGCGACTGGCAAATGGTCGGAAGAAGGCGGATGCAGGGTCGCAAGGTTCAGATGAGGAGTATTCCGATGCGCCGATCCGTTCGCCTGGCCGCTCTGGCCCTGCTGGCCGCACCCGTCACGCTGGCCACCTTCCCCATGGCCGCCCCGCTCGCCGCACAGCAGCGTGGCGGATACGAAACCCATGCCTATGGCAGCGACCGGCTGCAGACGCTCGACTTCTGGCCGGGCGCCACCCGCGATGCGCCTCTGGTGGTTTTCGTGCATGGCGGCGGGTGGAAGCGCGGCAGCAAGCGAATGGTGAGAGATTCCAGCAAGCTCGAGCACTGGCAGGCGCTGGGCTATGCGGTGGCAGCGGTGGATTACCGCCTCGTCCCCGACAATACGGTGGAGCAGCAAGGCGCCGACGTCGCCAATGCGGTCGCATGGCTGCGCGACAATGCCTCACGGCTCGGTTTCGACCGGCAGCGGATCGCGCTGGTCGGCCATAGCGCGGGCGCGCATCTGGTAGCCCTTGTCGGCACCGATCCCGCCTATTTCCGCGCGGCGGGGCTGGCGATGGATGATGTGGTCGGCGTGGTCCCGCTCGACGGTGCGGCCTATAACGTGCCCGACCAGATGGGCGAGAATGCCATATTGATGGGCAAGACTTACGAGCAGGCCTTCGGCACCGATCCCGCGCGCCAGCGCCGCCTGTCGCCCAATCTCCACACCGCCGCGCCCAATGCGCCCGCCTTCCTGATCTTGCATGTCCAGCGCGAGGATGCGCGGCGGCAGAGCAACGAACTGGCCGAGGGCCTCAACCGCGCCGGCACACCTGCGGAGGTGCGCGACCTGCCGGGACGCGGATTGCGCGGCCATCGCCAGATCAACCATGACATGGGCGATCCCGACTATGCGGGCACGGCCATGGTGGACAGCTTCCTGGCGCGGGTCTTCCGCCGCTAGGAAGTGCCCGGCTGGGAATCGCCGCTTATCATGCTAAGGGCGCGGGCATCATGACTGCCCTGCCCATCCGCGTTGCCGCGCTCTACAAGTTCACGCGTTTCGACGATCCCGCCGCGATCCGGGGGCCGCTTCTGGCGCTGTGCGAGGCGCAGGGGATCGCCGGCACGCTGCTGCTGGCGGAGGAAGGCATCAACGGCACCATCGCCGGGACGCCTGAGGCTATCGACGCAGTGCTGGCGCATATCCGCGCCCTGCCCGGATGCGCCGATATCGAGGTGAAGTTCTCCGGCGCGGCGGAAATGCCCTTCTACCGTCTCAAGGTGCGGCTGAAGAAGGAGATCGTGACCTTGGGCGAGCCGGGCGTCGATCCGACGCAGGATGTCGGCACCTATGTCGATCCGGCGGAATGGAACGCGCTGATCGCCGATCCCGACACGATCGTGATCGACACGCGCAACGATTACGAAGTGGCGATCGGCCAGTTCGAAGGCGCCATCGATCCCGAAACGCCCAGCTTCCGCGACTTTCCCGCCTGGTTCCGCGGGCAGCGTGCGAAGCTGCTCGGGCGCACCAACAAGCCCAAGGTCGCGATGTATTGCACCGGCGGCATTCGCTGCGAGAAATCGACCGCCTTTTTGAAGGCCGAGGGGATCGAGGATGTCTATCACCTGAAGGGCGGCATCCTGAAATATCTCGAGGATATTCCCGAGGAGGAAAGCCTGTGGCGCGGCGAATGCTTCGTCTTCGATGAACGGGTGAGCGTGGGCCACGGCCTCAAGCAGGGCCCCTATGTGCTGTGCCGCGCCTGCCGCTATCCGCTGGGGCCGGAGGAGCTGGCATCGCCCGAATATGAGGACGGCGTCTCCTGCCCGCATTGCATTGCAGACCGGACCCCGGAGCAGCGCGTCCGCTATGCCGAGCGGCAGAAGCAGGCGCGACTGGCAAGGAAGCGTGGGGAGCAGCATGTCGGCGATTCCCATGAAGACCTGAGGGAACGCAGGCGCGCCGAGAAACTGGCGGCGAAAGAGGCTGCGCGGAAGGCGGCCGCCGAACAGGACGATGGCTGACCCGATCCTCTACAGCTTCCGCCGCTGCCCCTATGCGATGCGCGCGCGGCTGGCCTTGCGGGTGAGCGGCGCGAGCTATGAGCATCGTGAGATCGTGCTGCGCGACAAGCCGCAGCATATGCTTGAAATCTCGCCGAAAGGAACGGTGCCGGTTCTGCTTCTCTCGGATGGCACGGTGCTGGAGGAAAGCCTCGACATCATGCGCTGGGCCTTGCAGCAGAATGACCCGGAAAGCTGGCTCGGTCGCGTGGATGAAGAGCTGGTTGCGGTGAATGACGGGCCGTTCAAGCACCACCTCGACCGCTACAAATATGCGCCCCGCTATGACGGCGCGGACCCGCTGGAACATCGCGCGGCTTGTGCAGCAATCCTGCAAGGGCTGGAAAATCACCTTGCCGCCCAGCCCTTCTTGTCAGGTCAGACGCGCGGCTTCACCGATGCGGCCATTGCGCCATTCGTCCGGCAGTTCGCCAATACCGATCGGGAATGGTTCGATGCACAGGACTGGCCGCATATGCAGCGCTGGTTGTCGGACTATCTCGCCTCGGACCTGTTTGCCGAGGTGATGCGCAAGCACCCGCTCTGGGTGCCGGGGGGCTAGACCGGTTTCGCCTCGCCGCCGTCGAGCAAATGGCTGCAGCCCAGCGCCGCAGCATCGTCGGCGTCGGACAATGCCTCAACCGTGCGCCAACCCTGCCCGCGTAGGCGCGTTGCCGCCGACCGGTCGTGACCCAGCGGCAGGAACAGCTTGTTGCCCAGGCTCTCCTGCGCCTTGACCGCTTCGACCAGCTCTTCAGGGTAGAGAGAGAAGCCGGTGGCGGGCTCGCCCGTCCCGCCGATCAGGTAAGTGCCGCCGCGACCGACCGCGCCGCGCACGCCATCGGCGAAAATCGTGAAGCCGAACCAGCTCTGATATTCAAAACCGTGGCGTTCGGACGGATCGAGCGTCAGTCGCGCCCGGCCACGCACCCGGTCGGCAATCTGCTGCAGACCTTCAAGGCGGCTGGAGAGCGCCCCGCCCGCATCGATCGCGCGCAGTTTCTCCAGCGCGTCATCGAACGGGCCGGTGGCGAAGAGCAGCGGGATATAGGCCTCGCCGCCTGCATCGGTCAGCCCGCCCGCATCCTTGGCATCGAGCTCGCGCCGAACGGCATCGCGCTTTTCCTCGGCCAGCGGGAAAGTCTCTGCGGCCAAAGTGTCCACCAGGTCGGGCAGCGTGAAATCGACCGAAATGCCCGTCGCGCCCGCGGCTTCCAGTGCGGTGATCGCGAGTTCCACCATCTCGCCCGCAGCAGCAGCACTGTCACTGCCGATCAGCTCGGCGCCGATCTGCAGGTTCTCGCGGCGCGGTTCCAGCTGGTCGCCGGCGATCCGCACGACCTGCCCCGCATAGCATAGGCGCAAGGGGCGCGGCGCATCGGAGAGGCCGGTGGCGGCAATGCGGCCGACTTGCGCGGTGATGTCGCTGCGCAAGGCCAGCGTGCGCAAGCTCCGGGGATCGACGAAGCGGAACATGTGCCGCGTCATCAGCCCGTCGGTGCGGGTGGCCATGCTCTTCTCGAACTCGATCAGCGGCGGGCGCACACGGTCGAAACCATGCGCGCCCATCACCGCCATTGCATCGCGTTCGATACGGGCGGCCGCCGCCGCGCTTTGCGGCAGGCGGTCTTCGAGCCCTTCGGGCAGCAGGTCTGAAGTCGGGTCGCTCATAACGATGCTGCCCCTAGCGCCTAACGCGTCAGAAAGACAACGCCTTCACGAGCTTCACGCCTTCCAGCTTGCCGGCCTGGTCAATGACCTCGGCGGGAATGGGCTGGTCGACGGACAGCAGCACGATCGCCTCGCCACCGGCTTCGCGGCGGCCGAGATGGAAGGTGCCGATATTGATGTCATGCTGGCCCAGCAGGCCGCCCATGCGGCCGATGAAGCCAGGCGCATCCTGGTTGACGACATAGAGCATGTGGCCGTCGAGATCGGCTTCGATGCCGATGCCGAAGATCTCCACCAGGCGCGGCGCGTTCTCGCCGAACAGCGTACCGGCAACCGAGCGCGGACCGGCGCTGGTGGCGACGGTGACGCGCAGCAGCGTGTGGTAGACGCCCTCGCCCTCGAAGCGGACCGACCGCACCTGCAGCCCGCGCTCCTTGGCGAGATAGGGTGCGTTGACCATGTTCACCGTGTCCGAATAGCGGCGCATGAAGCCCGCCAGCACAGCGCCTTCGATCGGCTTGCCGTTGAGTTCCGCGGCAGCGCCCGAACGCTCGATGGTGATCTCGGTCAGGTTGCCATGCGCCAGCTGGCTGACCAGCGAGCCGAGCTTTTCGGCGAGCGCCATGTACGGCTTCAGCTTCGGCGCTTCCTCTGCCGAAAGCGACGGCATGTTGAGCGCATTGGTGACGCCGCCATTGACGAGGTAATCGGCCATCTGCTCGGCCACCTGCAGCGCGACATTGACCTGCGCTTCGGTGGTCGATGCGCCAAGATGCGGCGTACAGATGAAGTTCGGCGTTCCGAAGAGCGGGCTTTCCTTGGCCGGTTCCTTGGCGAACACGTCCAGCGCGGCACCGGCGATATGGCCGGAATCGAGGCCTTCCTTCAGCGCCGCCTCGTCGATCAGGCCGCCACGTGCGCAGTTGACGATACGCACGCCCTTCTTGGTCTTGGCGAGGTTTTCGGCCGAGAGGATATTGCGCGTCTCATCGGTCAGCGGTGTGTGCAGCGTGATGAAGTCGGCGCGCGACAGCAGCGTGTCGAGATCGGCCTTTTCCACGCCCATTTCGACAGCGCGATCTTCAGTCAGGAACGGATCGAAGGCGACGACCTTCATCTTCAGGCCCAGCGCGCGCGATGCGACGATCGAGCCGATATTGCCCGCACCGATCAGGCCCAGCGTCTTGCCGGTGACTTCCACGCCCATGAAATCGCTCTTCGGCCATTCGCCAGCCTGCGTGCGGGCATTGGCTGCCGGAATCTGGCGGGCAACCGCCATGATCAGCGCGATGGCATGTTCAGCGGTGGTGATCGAGTTGCCGAACGGCGTGTTCATCACCACCACGCCCTTGCCGGAGGCGGCAGGGATATCGACATTGTCGACGCCGATACCGGCGCGGCCGATAACCTTGAGATTGGTCGCCGCTTCGAGGATCTCGGCCGTCACCGTGGTCGAGGAACGGATCGCGAGGCCATCATATTCGCCGATGCGGGCCTTCAGCTGTTCGGGCGTTTCGCCGGTGATCACATCGACGTCGCAGCCGCGCTCTTCGAAAATGCGGGCGGCATTGGGGTCCATCTTGTCGGAGATGAGGACTTTGGGCTTGGTCATGGGAATTCTCCCCTTTGGTGTGCCGGTGCGCAGATGGTTTTCGGGCGTCGACCGGCTAAAGTTTCTTAAAAAAGTCGGTGACTTGCGCGCCCCGCCATGGCGGCGGGGCTACGCTGTCAGGCAATCAGAGATTGCCGGCCTTGAGCTCTTCGTAAGCCCATTCGATCCACGGCAGCAGGCGGCGGATATCTTCCGCTTCCAGCGAGCCGCCGCACCAGATGCGCAGCGACGGCGGGGCATCGCGATAACCGTTGAAATCGTAGCCGATATCCATCTCTTCCAGCTTGGAAGCGATCTTCTTCGGAACGGCTGCCTTGTCCTCGTCAGACAGGCTGTCATACCACTCGCCCTGGAAGACCATGCAGACGCCGGTATTGGTCTGCTGCGCCGGGTCGGCAACCATGTTGCGCATCCACGGCGTCGCTTCGATCCAGTCCTTGACGATCTTGGCATTGGCATCGGCGCGATCGAACATGGCCTGGCGACCGCCGATCGACTTCACCCATTCCAGCGCCGCGATGTAATCTTCGGTCGCCAGCATGGAAGGCGTGTTGATCGTGGCACCTTCGAAGATGCCGCGGTTGATCTTGTCGCCCTTCTTCAGGCGGAACAGCTTGGGCAGCGGCCATGCGGGATCGTAGCTTTCGATGCGTTCCACCGCCTTGGGGCTGAGGATCAGCATGCCGTGCTGCGCTTCGCCGCCCAGCACCTTCTGCCAGCTATAGGTGGTGGCATCGAGCTTCGACCAGTCCATCTCCATCGCGAAGACGGCGGAAGTGGCGTCGTTGATGGCCAGGCCTTCACGGCCCGGTGCGAGCCAATCGGTGTTTGCGATCTTCGCGCCGCTGGTCGTGCCGTTCCAGGTGAAGACGACATCGTTTTCCTGCGGGATCTGCGTCAGATCGGGAATTTCGCCGTAACCGGCATCCAGCACCTGCAGGTCTTTCAGCTTCAGCTGCTTGACCGCGTCCTGGATCCAGACGTTACCGAAGCTTTCCCACGCAGCGACGGTGGCCGGGCGCGCGCCCAGCATGGTCCACATCGCGCATTCCAGGGCACCCGTATCGGAACCCGGCATGATGCCGACCAGGTAATCGTCGGGAATGCCGAGCAGTTCCTTGGTCAGGTCGATCGCATACTTCAGGCGCCCCTTGGCATATTTGGAGCGGTGCGAACGGCCGAGGCTTTTGATGTCGAGCTTTTCGAGCGACCAGCCCGGAGGCTTGCAGGTGGGGCCGGACGAAAAGAAAGGGCGCTCCGGACGGAGCGTAGGTTCGGTAGTCATACTGTATTCTCTCCTTACAGAGAGCACGCGCGGCGTTGGGACCGCGTGGCCCGCCGGCGGCACTAGTGGCGCGGCGGACTTAGTCAAGAAGCTTTGCAGTTTCAGCTGAAACGAGGCAGGCTGTTTACGCCTTGGGTTCGGCAAATATTAAGTATGTTTGCGTGAGACTGCACGCCATGAAACGCTTCGCGGCCATCCTTATCGCATCGCTGCTGGCCAGCGGCTGTTCGGTCCTGCCCGAGTCGCAGGAACGGCGCAGCGCGAGCCCTGCCCCGGCGGCGCAGGCTCCCATCGCGCGGTCACCGGCGGCGGGCCAATGCCTGGCCGAGCTGGGACAGGCGGGCGCGCAATTCTCCGCCGTGCCTGACAGCTATACTGGTGAGGGATGCTCCACAATCGGCACGGTGCAGATGAGCGCGCTGCGCGGCGACAGCTCGACTCTGGCGGTGAGCAATATCGGGCCGGTGCAATGCGCCGTGGGGGCCGCCTTCGCAGCCTGGGCGCGCTTCGGCGTTGACCGCGCGGCGCAGCAATATCTGGGCGCGCGGCTGCAGCGGATCGAAACCTATGGCAGCTATGCCTGCCGTAATGTCGCGGGATCGGGACGCCGGTCCGCCCATGCCACTGCCGGGGCAATCGACATTGCCGCTTTCGTTCTAGAGGACGGGCGGCGCGTGTCGGTGGCGGAGGGCTGGCACGGTGGCAATTCGGCGGAACGTGAATTCCTCCGGGTTATCCAGCGCAGCGCATGCCGCCGCTTCGATACGGTACTGGGACCCGAATACGATGCCGCCCATCGCGACCATTTCCACCTGGAAGGCGTGATCGAGGGGAGTTCCTTCTGCCGCTAGCGATTGCGGGCGTACTCGCCTCGCTCAAGCGCCAGTTTGTCCGATGCGCTGGACATCTTGCGCATCTTCTTCGTCCGCGACCTGGGGACGCTCTTCGCGAAAGTCGGCTTCCAGCCGCAGGCGCACGGCCTCCGCGGCATGGCTGGCGCCCAGCTTGTCCATCATGTTGGCGCGGTGGATTTCCACCGTGCGCGGGCTGATTTCCAGCGCCCGGGCTATTGCCTTGTTCGAGCAGCCTTCGCTGAGCCAGTCGAGCACTTCGCGCTCGCGGCGAGAGAGGGTGCCGATCCGCTGGCGTGCTTCGACAAGGCGGCGGCGCGCCTCTGCATGGCGGCCGGCATCTTCCAGCACGCGGGTGGCCATGCGGGCGAATTCTTCCTTCGTCAGCGGGAGGCGCAGGTAATCGAGCGCGCCGGCGCGGATCGCCTGCACGACCTCGTCGACGTCCGGCGTATGCGAGGCGGCCACAACGGGCAGCCATATACCAGCATTGCTAAGCCGTTCGAGCAGGCGGTCCATGCCCAGGGCAAGCACGTCCCCGCAGGCGATGATCACGCCGTCTGAAGGTCCGACCGCCAGCAATTCGGCAAAGTCGGAATAGACTTCGGCATGATGACCGAGATCGAAGGCAAGGCGGGCCTGTTCGGCCCTGAGGCGGCTGTCGCCACCGGCGATGTGAAGTTTGAGGCGCTGTTCCATGGCTCAGATTCCTGAACCCAAGCGGATCGCGACGCGAGCCGGACAAGAACCGAAACCAAGCAATTTTACGTGGGAGTTGTGGTGCGACCCGCAGAAATCCATGCTGAAATTCCATCCAAACCGGAGTGAACTTCAGGATTTGCCCTTAGGTGGTTACCTCTTAGTAACCATATACCTATGGATTAATACCTATATCCCAATGGGATAAGGTAGGCACGACTCGATAGAAGGCGCGCGAACATGGCTGCCGGCTGGCCGGACGACGGTCCAGTCGCCCTCCAGGCAGGATCAGTCCGTCTTCTGGTAGAAGCTGTAATTGGGCAGCGAATGAAATGCCGTCTTCAGCGCATCGCCCCAGCTTGAGGAGATGGAATCGAAATAGGGATCGGCATGTTCGATCCGTCGTTCGTGCTTGGGCTCGAACGTATCCGCCTCGATCACCATCAGGTCCAGCGGCAGGCCGACCGAGAGGTTCGCCTTCAGCGTGGAATCGAAGCTGACCATCAGCAGCTTCACCGCATCCTCGAAACTCATATGGCGGTCGTAGCCGCGGATCAGGATCGGGCGGCCGTATTTGGTCTCCCCGATCTGGAAGAAGGGCGTGTCGAAGCTCGCTTCGATGAAATTGCCTTCGGGGTAGATCAGGAACAGGCGCGGCTCCATTCCGGCGATCTGACCGGCGACGATGATGCTGGCGGTGAAGCGGTTGCTTGCGGTGGGGCCATTGTCTTCCTGCGTCGCCTGCACCGTCTCGCGCAGCAGCTTGCCGACTTCGACCGCGACCTGGAACATGGTGGGCAGTTCCAGCAGCGAATTCTGGCGCTCGCTGGGCGCCTTGTTGCGCTCCTCCAGCTTGCTGATCACCGCCTGCGTGGTGGCAAGGTTGCCCGCCGTCATTACCGAGATGACGCGGTTGCCCGGGATGCTCCAGTGGAACATCTTGCGGAAGACGGAGATGTTATCGACGCCCGAATTTGTGCGGGTGTCGCTCATCAACACCAGCCCCTTGTCCAGCATCATTCCAACGCAATAGGTCATGATCGAGTATTCGTTAGCCCAAGTGAGTTAAGATTCGCAGCGGCGAGCGCCATGGGCGGCCTTACTGTTCCACCATCTGCTGTTCCACCGCCAAATCGACATGCAGGTCCTCGGTCACGGCGCCGAAGCTGATTCCGGTAATCGGCGCCGCATCGCGATAGTCGCGGCCGGTGGCAACGCGCACATAGCGCGGATCGGGGCTGATCTGGTTGGAAATGTCGAAACCGACCCAGCCCAGCCCCTGCACCCAGGCTTCCGCCCAGGCATGCGTCGCTTCCTGCTCTATCCGGTCGTTCATCATCAGATAGCCGCTGACATAGCGTGCGGGGATTTCCAGCGCGCGGGCAGCGGCGATGAAGATATGCGCATGGTCCTGGCACACGCCGCCGCCATCGGCCACCGCCTCTTCAGCGGTGGTATGCACATGGGTGACGTCGGTATCGTAATCCACCGCCTCACGGATAACGGCGGAGAGCCGGTGCAGCGTGGCGACCATGCCCTCATCGCTGCGCTCCACCTTGCCGATCAGTTCGCGAATATTCGCTCCCGGTTCGGTCAGCCTGGTGGTGCCAAGGAAGGCCCAGAGCGGCATGTGCCCGGCATGATGGCCGATCACCCCGGCATAATCCTCCGTATCGACGGTCCCCTTGCAGGAAACCACGACTTCCTTCACGCCTTCCTCTACCGACACCAGCGTGACGTGATTGACGTTCTGGTCATCATAGGACAGCTCCTCGCGCGCGCCCTTATATTCCATCGTCCAGTCGAGGACCTTCTGCCCCTGCGTCTCCTTCGGCGCCAGGCGCAGGCGCTGGATGCCATGCGCGACCGGTTCGGCGAATTTGTAGCGGGTGGTGTGGCGAATGGAGAGGCGCATGATCAGGTGTCCAGTGCTTCAGGAAACGAAGCGGTAATCCTCCGCAATGGCCGAGGCGATGCTCGCATTCCCGCCAATGAAATCGAGCAGGAATTCGTGCAGGCCCTGGTCGAAAATGTCCTCCACCGACTTGCCCGTCAGCTGCTGGTCGGCGATGCGCATCGCTTCATGCGCACTTCCTTCCTTGCCATGCAGGCGGGATAGCGCGGAGAGGTTCTCGCGCATGGCGGAGTAGCAGAAGGCGAGGCTGCGCGGGAAGCGTTCGTCGAGGATCAGGAAGTCGGCGATCGATCGCGCATCCATGCGCCCGGCATTGAGCCAGCGATAAGCGCGCTCCGCCGAAAGCGAGCGCAGGACATTGTCCCACTGCCCGGTGTCTAGCGCGGTGCCGACATAAGCGAGCGAAGGCAGCAGCAGATAATACTTCACATCGAGGATACGCGCCGTGTTGTCCGCCCGCTCCAGGAAAGTGCCGGCGCGCGCGAAGCTGTATGTCTCGTTGCGCAGCATTGAACCATGGGTGGCCCCGCGCGCCAGCGAGCTCTCGCGCCGGATCGCGCCAAGCGCGGTGTTGAGATTGCTCTCCCGCACCGGACGGGCGAGGAGGTCGCACAGCGTCATCCAGCCTTCATTGATCGCTTCCCACACTTCCAGCGTGATCGCCGATCGGCAGGCACGGGCATTGGTACGCGCGCGTTCGAACATCGACAGCACGCTTTCCGGATTGTTCTTCGACCGCAGCACGAAATCGCACACATGCGCGCCGGTATAATCGTCATAATGCTCGTCATAGCCGGTGCGCAGGCCGAGCGTGGTGAGAACGGAGCGCCATTCCTCACTCGCTTCATCCACCCCGCGGGTCAGCGCCATGCGATGCCCGGCAGCCAGCAGGCGCGCGGTGTTCTCGGCCCGCTCGAGATAGCGGTACATCCAGAAGATACCGTTGGCGACGCGCCCCAGCATCGGCTTTTCGATGGCGAAGGTGATATCCTGATCAGTCATCGAGCACCCAGCTATCCTTGGTGCCGCCGCCCTGGCTGGAATTGACCACGAGCGATCCCTTCTTCAGCGCCACTCGCGTCAGCCCGCCAGGCGTGATGTCGATCCCCTCTGGCGAGCAGAGCACGAAGGGTCTGAGGTCCACATGGCGCGGCGCGAGTCCGGCCCTGGTGAAGATCGGACAGGTCGAGAGCGCAAGCGTGGGCTGGGCGATATAGTTTTCCGGCATCGCTTCCAGCTTTGCGCGAAAAGCACGCACTTCCTTCTTGCTGGCGGTCGGGCCGATCAGCATGCCGTAGCCGCCCGATCCGTGGACTTCCTTGACCACCAGCTCCTCAAGGTTGTCGAGGACGTATTTCAGGCTGTCGGGATCGGCGCAGCGCCAGGTGTCCACATTGGGCAGCAGCGCCTTCTCGCCGGTATAGAATTCGACGATCTCCGGCATGAAGGAATAGATCGCCTTGTCGTCCGCCACACCGGTTCCAGGCGCATTGGCAATGGTGATATTCCCCGCGCGATAGACGTCCATGATGCCGGGAATGCCCAGCACGCTGTCGGGGTTGAAGGTCAGCGGGTCGAGATATTCGTCGTCCACCCGGCGATAGAGCACGTCGATCGGGCGGAAGCCGTCGGTGGTGCGCATCTGCACCTTGCCGCCGACCACGCGCAGATCGCTACCCTCGACCAGTTCGGCACCCATCTGGTCGGCGAGAAAGGCGTGTTCGAAATAGGCCGAATTGAAGATGCCAGGGGTCAGCACCGCGATGCTGGGCTTGCTGCCCGCTCCCTCCGGCGCGCAGGCCGCAAGGCTGGTCGCAAGGCGGCGCGGGTAGTTGGAGACCGGCTGAACCTTTATGCGCGTAAACAGCTCGGGGAACATGGCCATCATCGTCTCGCGGTTTTCCAGCATGTAGGAAACGCCGCTGGGCGTGCGGGCATTGTCTTCCAGCACCATGAACTCGTCCGGACCGGTGCGGACCAGATCGATACCGGTGATGTGGGTGTAAACGCCGCCGGGCGGGCTGAAGCCAACCATTTCCGGCAGCCAGGCGGCATTGTTGCGGAACAGGCGTTCCGGCAGCCGACCAGAGCGGATGATTTCCTGCCGGTGATAGAGATCGTGCATGAAGGCGTTGAGCGCCCTCACCCGCTGTTCGATCCCGCGCGACAACCGCCGCCATTCGCTGCCGGTGATGATCCGCGGCACCATGTCGAAGGGGATCAGCCGCTCCTCGGCATCGTCATCGCCATAGACGTTGAAGGTGATGCCGGTTCGGCGGAAGAAGCTCTCCGCCTCGCTATCCTTGCGCCGCATCAGCGCCGGATCCTGCTCCTCAAGCCACTCCTGGTAGCCGCGGTAGGCCGGCCGGACGCTTCCGTCGGCCCGGTGCATTTCGTCAAACTTGTCGCTGGTCGCGCTGCTCAATCGTCACCTTTGTGTTGCGGTGCAACATTGCACGATTGGCAAGCCCCGCCAACCCCGTTTGCAATACCAAAGGTTCAGGAGCGTTCGAGTTCCGCCGCGACCGCCAGAATAGCTTCGGCCGAGTTGGAAAAGCCCATATGCGAACAGCGCAGGGCGATCGCACGGTCGCGCTCGCCCACACAGCCGCAGGCGCTGCGTGCCGCCACCACGCCGTCGCGCGGGCTCCACAGCGCCACGGTCTCCACCGGCGGTTTTTCGTTGAGGCGTGCTTCGACCGGCGGCTTCTCCACCGAATGGCCGGTGATCAGCTGGTAGATGCGCCAGACATTGTTCGAATAGGGCGTGTGGCTGAAGGGCGATCCCATGGTCACGACCTTTTCCACCAGCTGCGGATGGCGCTTGGCAATCTCGCGCGCGAAGATGCCACCAAGGCTCCAGCCGACCAGCACGACTTCCTGGCCATAGCGTTCATGCACCGCGGCGACGCGGCGGGAGAGGAATTCGAAATTCTCCTCCGTCGGGCCGAAATTATAGCCCATGCCCCACCGCTTAACCTTGTGGCCCGCTTCCTCCAGCTTCCGCGCCATGTAGCGCATGCGCAGCGGATGGGTGGCAAAGCCCGGCAGCAGGATCACCACCTTGCGGGTGGCGGCCGCCGGCACCTGCAGCGGAGCGCGGGTGTGGCGCAGGATCGGCTCGAAAAATGCGCCCGATTCCGCCAGGAACAGGCCAATCGGGGGCCGCGCCGCATTGTACGGCGCCTGGCTGCGCAGCAATTGCGCGCGGCGACGCGTGCCGTCGCCCAGCGCCGCGAGCTTGTCGGCCAGCGCCCGGGCGGGAGTGGTATATTTCAATTTCGCGACGTTCATAATGATACTGTAACACAACTGACTTGTTGTGCCAGCAACGCGTTCAGGCGGTCATATTTCCGCCTCTTATCGCCCGGATCGCTCAGTACGTCGCAGCTTTCAGGAACATTCGCCTTCGCGTTTAAGGATCACGTCATAGCTGAAGCGCGCGTAGCTATCATCGTTATCGAGCCGCACGTCCATGTTCACGCGCGAACCGGTTTCAAAGAGCTCCCCGTCGAGGCTGATGGCGGCGATGTCGCCCCCGGCGCGGCAGCTTAGCTGTGCCGTGAAGTCGTTGCCATCGATCGAAATGCCGCGATAGTCGCACTCGCTCTCGAGCATCTTCTCGAGAAAGACGCCCCTGTCGGCCTCCACCTCTTCCGGTGTCAGGCAAAAACCGTCGAGCTGGCGGGTGGCCTGTGACACCTTGGGATCGGGCTCGCGAGGGTTCAGACTATCGAGCAGGATGCCGGTTTCGCGCACCTGCCCGGAATAGCGTCCCGCCTGCGGGAACGGCGCATCGGCAAGCGCCGCATGGACCTCCGCATCCGACAGCCCTTCACCCTCGACTTGCGCGCCGGTGGGGCCGGCCAGGGCCAGCCCCGCCAGGGCAGCGATCGCCAATCGGCGCCGCCTGCTTATGAGCATTCGCCGATACGCTCGGTCTTCACGCGCATGCGGATGCGGGCATCGCCCATGCCGGGAAGCTCGCTTACGAAGGCCATCTCCATATCCGCCCCGTCGGACGCCATGGTGCCGGTCAGCGTGACATCGCCCGTTACGCCCTGACCCGTGGGGCAGGACATGGCAGCATCGATATTGCCGCCGGACATGTTCATGCGGGTGATAGTGCAATCGCTTTCGGCCATGCCCTTGAGCATTTCCTCGCGCGCATTGGCGGCCTCTTCCGGCGTCAGGCAATAGGTACTTTCCTCCTGCGCGCCTTCCTCGAAAGCGGAGCGCAGGATGTTGAGCATGTCGTCCTCGACGCCGGGCATGCTCAGCTCGATCAGTTCCTGCGTGGAACTGTACAGGCCGGGTTGGGGCATATCGCCCTCCTCCACGGCATCGGCCATTTCGTCCGCCGTCATCGCTTCCCCGTCGCCGGCGTCATTGCCGCAGGCGGCGAGCGCCAGGCTGGCCAGCGTGGCAAGTGCAATCGTCTTTCGCATGGAATTCCCCCAAAGTAATGGGGGCGAACGCGCCCCCGAAAGATGCGCCGAGACTATCAGGCGTTATCCCGTGTGCCAATGCGATTGCGCATAGGCCATTCGTCCCCCATATGTTCCCGCATGGCCGAACTCGTGATCAGACGCGGACTCGAAGAGCCCGATACTTCCGACAGCTTCAAGCCCCACAAGCCCGAACGGCCCGAAAAGTCGATGCCGGGCAGGCCGTTCAAGCTCGTCTCCGACTACGAACCCTCTGGCGACCAGCCCACCGCCATTGCCGAGCTGGTGGCAGGCGCAAAGGATGGCGAACAGACGCAGGTTCTGCTGGGCGTGACGGGCAGCGGCAAGACCTTCACCATGGCCAAGGTGGTGGAGCAATTGCAGCGCCCCGCCCTCATCCTCGCGCCCAACAAGATCCTCGCCGCGCAGCTCTATGGCGAGTTCAAGAGCTTCTTCCCGGAGAATGCGGTCGAGTATTTCGTCAGCTATTACGACTACTACCAGCCCGAAGCCTACGTCCCCCGGTCGGACACTTACATCGAGAAGGAAAGCTCGGTGAATGAGGCGATCGACCGGATGCGCCACTCGGCCACACGTGCCTTGCTGGAGCGGGACGATGTGCTGATCGTAGCCTCGGTCTCCTGCCTCTACGGTATTGGATCAGTCGAGACCTATTCGGCGATGATCTTCGACATCAAGAAGGACGAGACGGTCGACCAGCGCGAGATCATCCGCAAGCTCGTCGCCCTGCAATACAAGCGCAACGATGCCGCCTTTGCGCGCGGCAATTTCCGTGTGCGCGGGGACAATCTCGAAATCTTCCCCAGCCACTATGAGGACATGGCCTGGCGCGTCAGCTTCTTCGGCGACGAGATCGAGGAAATCAGCGAATTCGACCCGCTGACGGGCAAGAAGGGCCAGAGCCTCGACAAGGTGCGCATCTATGCGAATTCGCACTATGTGACGCCCGGCCCGACGATGAAGCAGGCCAGCGCGGCCATCAAGTTCGAACTGGAGGAGCGGCTGAAGGAGCTGCATGCCGAGGGCCGCCTGCTCGAAGCCCAGCGGCTGGAACAGCGCACCAATTTCGACCTCGAGATGATCGCTGCCACCGGCTCTTGCGCGGGGATCGAGAACTATTCGCGCTTCCTCACCGGCCGCCTGCCGGGCGAACCGCCGCCAACGCTGTTCGAATACCTCCCCGAAAACGCGCTGCTCTTCGTGGACGAGAGCCACCAGACCATCCCGCAGGTGGGCGCCATGGCCAAGGGTGACCATCGCCGCAAGCTGACGCTGGCCGAATATGGCTTCCGCCTGCCCAGCTGTATCGACAACCGCCCGCTACGCTTCAACGAGTGGGACGCGATGCGCCCGCAGACCTTTGCGGTGTCCGCCACTCCCGGCAGCTGGGAGATGGAACAGACCGCCGGCGTGTTCGCCGAACAGGTGATCCGCCCCACCGGCCTGATCGACCCGCCGGTGGAAATTCGCCCGACCGAAGACCAGGTGCAGGATTGCATTGCCGAGGCAAAGGCGGTGGCGGAGAAGGGCTATCGCACCCTCGTCACCACGCTCACCAAGCGCATGGCCGAGGACCTCACCGAGTTCATGCATGAACAGGGCGTGCGCGTTCGCTACATGCATTCGGACGTCGAGACGCTCGAACGTATCGAGCTGATCCGCGATCTGCGCATGGGCGTCTATGACGTGCTGATCGGCATCAACCTGCTGCGCGAAGGCCTCGACATTCCCGAATGCGGGCTGGTGGCGATCCTCGATGCCGACAAGGAGGGCTTCCTGCGCTCCGAGACCTCGCTGATCCAGACCATCGGCCGCGCCGCCCGCAACGTGGACGGCAAGGTGATCCTCTATGCCGACCGTATCACCGGCAGCATGGAACGCGCGATGGCGGAGACCGAACGCCGCCGCGAAAAGCAGCGCGCCTATAACGAAGAACACGGCATCACGCCGACCACGATCAAGCGCGCCATCGCCGATATCGTCGCCCACTCCGCCGCCGGTGATGGCGTGACCGTGGAGATCGAGACCGAAGACGGCAGCAACAACCTCGTCGGCCACAATTTGCGCGCCTATATCGAGGACCTGGAAAAGAAGATGCGCAACGCCGCGGCAGACCTTGAGTTCGAGGAAGCCGGAAGGCTGCGCGACGAGATCCGCCGGCTGGAGAACGAGGAACTGGGCTTGCCCGACGGCGAGAAGAAGGCGCCGCTTGTGGGGCGGTCTAACGAAGGCAAGCCGGGCACGCGCAAGACGCGCTACGGCAAGGTGCAGAAGAAGTGGAAGCGGTAGTGCGGGCAATTCCCTTGGCTTTAGCCGTTCTTGTTCTCGCCGCCTGTGGCGAGGAGGCGCCTGCACCGCAGCAGCGGGTCGATCTGGGCGAGCCGCGTCCTGCCGCGCCCGAGGTGATGGCGGTCTCTCCCGACACCTCCGAAGCCACGTGGAGCGTCGATGAGGACGGGCAATCGATCGAGTTCGGCAATCTGGGGGAGGGCCCGCTGCTCACCCTCGCCTGCCGCCTCGGCGGGGAGGAACCGCAAATGGCAGTGATCCGCCATGCCGCCGCGCGCCCCGGCCTCTCCGCCCTGTTCCCGGTAATCGGCAACGGCATGCGCAGCCGCTTCATGGTCGATGCGGTGCTGGAGGAGAATGAGTGGCGTTGGGAAGGCGTGCTGCCTGCCGACGACCCGCAGCTCGACGTCTTCACCGGCACGCGCGCCCTGACCGCCACCCTGCCGGGGCGCGGAATGCTGGAAATTCGCGGCAGCCGTATTCCCGGCGAATTCGTGACCTGGTGCCGCGCGGGCGGTGAGACGGTTGCGGTGGAGGCGGAAGAGGGCGAGGACGCAGAGTAGCTTAGCGCGCGGCAAGCTCCACCAGCATGTCCGGCGTCAGCACCTGCGGCAATTGCTCGCCCACGCCACCTGCCGGATACCACATGTAAAGAGGCACACCCGCCACGCCTTGCTGGGTGAGGAAACGCGTGATCTCCTCGTCGCGCACGGTCCAGTCGCCGCGCATGGCGATCACGCCCGCTGCTTCAAACGCCTCGCGCGTCGCCTCGCGTTCCAGAGCGACGCCCTCATTGACCTTGCAGGTGACGCACCAGTCCGCGGTGAACCAGAGGAACACCGGCTGGCCCGATGCGCGCGCTTCGGCGAGAGCCGCCTCGCTGTAGTCGATGGGCGAGAGAAGGCTTTCAGCGGAACGCGAAGCGCTATCGAATGTCGCTGGCAGGGCAAAGGCCGCGAAGATCCCAAAGGGCGCTGCGATGAGAGCAAAGGCAGGCCATGCCATCTTGCCTGCGCGTTGCAGGCGGCCGGTGATCATCAGGCCGAGCACCAAACCTGCCGCCAGCGCGAGCGCGACGAGCGCAAAGGGCCGCCCGCCGACCTGCACCAGCAACCACAGCAGCGCCAGCGCGGTCAGCCCCATCGGGATCGCCATGATCTTGCGGAAGCGCTCCATCCACGGTCCCGGCTTGGGCAGGCGGTTCCTCAGCGCAGGGACGAAACCGAGCAGGAGGAAGGGCAGCGCCAGCCCCAAGCCCAACGCGGCGAATAACACCAGCGCGGGAAGCGGAGGCAGCAGCAATGCGGCTCCCAATGCAGCGGCCATAAAGGGGCCCGTGCACGGCGTCGCGACGAATGCCGCGAGCAAGCCGGTGGCAAAAGAGGACGCCTGTCCGCCCTTACGCGTGATCGCGAGCGATGGCAGCTCGAAAACCCCGGCGAAGTTGGCGGTGATCAGCACGGCAAGCACCAGCAGGCCGACCACCACACCCGGTTCCTGCAGCTGGAAGGCCCAGCCCACCTGCTCTCCCCCGGCGCGGAGCAGCAGAAGCAAGCCGCCCAGCGCGAGGCAGGCGAGCACCACGCCGGCGGTATAGGCCAAAGCCTCGCGCTTCGCCTGCGCCTCGCTCTCGCCTGCGCGGGCGAGCGTCATCGCCTTCAGCGAGAGGATCGGGAAGACGCATGGCATAAGATTGAGCAGCAAGCCGCCCGCCAGCGCCGCCAGCAGCAGCGACCAGAGCGGCGGGATCGTGCGGCCCGAAGCACCTCCGATCAGTTCGCCGCCGGCCGGGACTTCACCAGGTACCGCCTCGAAACGGATGCCGTTGCCCACCTCTCCGAAGGCGAGGATGCCGGTCACTTCCTCCAGCGGATCGAAAGCGGAGAATTCGGAACCCGGCGGCAGGATAAGCTCGGCAAGCGGCACCTCGGCCACCAGCATGTCGCCAGTGCGGCGAAACACTTGCGGCTCGGCATAGGCAACGCGGCGGTCCGCGCTGATGCGGTCCTGCGCCACAAACACATGCGGCGCGGCGATATCCATGCTGGCGGGCAGCGGGATGGCAATGCGCAGGGTATCTCCCGCCAGCGCGAAGCTCGCCGCGCTGTCGATCAGCGGAGGCAGCGCCGCGCGGTAGCTGTCGAACGCCTCGGCAGCGCCTTCCACCTGCGGCACGCGCAGCGTCAGCGTAGCACTTTCGGGCACGCAGATCTGGTCGGTACAGGCGAGCCATTCGGCATCGACGGTGACCGGCGCCCAGTTCGCCAGTGCCGCACCTTCCGGCACCGTTATCGGCACCAGCACGGCGTAATCATGCTCGTAGACATGATTCATCAGCCCGGCGATCACCAGCTGTTGCGGCACCGGATATTGCGGCTCGCCCGCTTCCCAGCCCTCAGGCAGGTTCCAGTCGAGCCGCATGCCCAGCCCCGCATCGCCGGGGTTCGACCAGTATCCGTGCCAGCCCTCTTCCGGCCGGAAGAGGAAGGCGACCTGCATCGCCTCGCCAGCCACGGGTGCAGCTTCCGCCACGAGGTCGGCCGCGATATGGTTCTGCTGCTGTGCCTGCGCGGGCAGCGCGGCGGCCAGCAGCATTACGGCCAGCAGATACCGGAAATGGTCCATCACTCTTGCGCGCATGATGGCGCACGATCTAGGAGCCTCAGACATGAGCGACAAGCGCGATCTCCTGATCCTCGGCGGCGGCCTGGTTGGCATGACGCTGGCCATAGCAGCGGCGAAGAAGGGCATTTCCAGCCATGTGGTGGACCGGGCCGACCCGGCGGAACTGACTGCGGAGGGCTTTGACGGGCGCGCCTCGGCCATTTCCACGGCCAGCTGGAACCTGTTCCGCAATATCGACATTGCCGATGCGCTGGAGCCGTTCGGCTGCCCCATCGCCAGCATCGCGGTGACCGACGGGATGAAGCCGGGCCGGATCGATTTCCAGCCCGAGGAGCATGAAGGCACGCTTGGCCGCATGTTCCCCAACCGCCGCCTGCGCCTCGCCCTGTTCGAGGCGGCGCAGGGCGAGGACCTCATCTCCTATCGCCCGAAGACCAATGTGCTGACGCGCCATCGCGGCGACCATGGCGTCACGGCCATGCTGGCGGATGAGACGGTGCTGGAAGCCTCGCTGATGGTCGGCGCGGAAGGCCGTCTTTCCCCGACACGCGAGGAAGCGGGCATCACCATGGCGCATTGGGATTATTCGCACCGTGCGATGATCGTCGGCCTCACGCACTCCAAGCCGCATGAGAATGTCGCGTGGGAGATCTTCTATCCCGCCGGGCCTTTCGCCCTGCTGCCGCTGCTCGATGACGAGGACGGCTCGCATCGCAGCGCACTGGTGTGGACGGTGGCGGAAAAGGATGCCGCCGGCGTGCTCGCCATGCCGCGTTCGATGTTCCGCGCCGAAGTAGCCAAGCGCATGCATGGCGTGCTGGGCGAGATCGAATTGCAGGGCGATATCAGCGCCTACCCGCTCTCCTTCCAGCATACGGTGCAGATCACCGGCGACCGCCTGGCGCTGGTGGGCGATGCCGCGCACGGCATGCACCCGATTGCCGGACAGGGCCTGAACCTGGGCCTGCGCGATGTCGGTGCACTGGTGGAAGTCATGAGCGAAGCCGCGCGGCTCGGCCTCGATTTCGGCGATGCGCAGATGCTCGCCCGCTATCAGAAGTGGCGCGCGCTCGATTCGCTGATGGTGATGGGCGCGACCGACGGGCTGACCCGCCTGTTCGGCATTCCCGGCAAGCTACCCAGCGCGATCCGCCGCCTCGGCATGGGCATGGTCCAGCGCACACCACCGCTGAAGCGCTGGTTCATGGATGAGGCGCGCGGCGTGAGCGGCGAGGTTCCCGAACTGCTGAAGGGCTGAGGCCCTTGCCGCCAGATCAGTTCGCGGGGCTCGGCTGTTCCACCCGCTGGCCTTCCGCGTCACGCAACTCGCGCGGTTCCAGCACGGAAGCTGTCTCCAGCACTTCCAGCGCGGCCTGCGCGGCGCGATAGCGTTCGGCATCTGCCAGCCAGTCCGCCGCCGCCGCCGGATTGGGGAGCGCGGACACCTCGGCAATCGCGCGTTCGGTGCGCCCGCTTTCGAGCGCGATGCGTGCGCGTTCCAGCCGCCGCTCGGCGACGGGCGAAGGCGTATCGTCGGTACGGATGGAGAAGAGCTGCGACAGCTCATGCCCCAGCCGCGTCATCATCCCTTGCCCCTCGGGAATATCGGTGAGTTCGGGCGCGAGGCCATCCAGACGCACGATAAGCTGGTCCAGCGTGACCGGGTCCTGCGAGGCGTTGACGATCGTCTGCACCGCATTGGGCCGCGCATCGCCAAAACGCAGGCGCAGCTGGTCCTCCAGGAAGCCCAGCGGCTGGCCGCGTTCCAGAGCCCGGCGCGAGGCGAAGGCGATCAGCATGCCTTCGGCGCGCGCGGCATTGCCGGCGGCGGCCTGCGATTGCAGGTCGAGCCTGGTGAGCCGCTGTTCCATGGCCGCAACGCGCTGGTCGATGCCGCCCGCCTGCACTTCCACCTGCTCGACGCGTTCCACCGCCGCACGCGCTTCCTGCACCACCACTTCGGCGGCTCCTGCAGGCACGGTAACAGGTTGGGGATCGCCGATGGCGCCCAGCGGCATGGTGGCTTCTGGCGCGGTATCGCTGCGCAGGCGGAACATGTCGCCCACGCCCAGGCCATCCCCGCGCGAGAAGAGCATCACGGCCAATACGCCAAGCAGGAAAGCGGCCAGAACCGCGATTACCAGCGCGCGCATGCCGATGCCGCGGCGCATCTTGTCCTGCGTGGGAAAGGTGTAACCTTCGTCCATACTATCCTTTGCGAGCCCGCCGACCATCCATTCACGGGCACCTTGTCAGCGCCTCTCGCTTCCGGGTTCAGTCAGCCTTTTGGCACATCTCCTTCGCCAAGGCCAACAATGCGCCCGCAGCGGGACGTTGGGCGGATCGGAGCTTTCCCCAGCCTGAACCGGCCGCATCGGCAATCCTCGGCCCCAGCGCAGCGAGGGCAATACCGCCCTTTTCTATCCCTAAACGCTCGCATTCATTGCGAAAATGCGTGGCCGCCCCTGCCGAGTGGAGCAGCACCAGCGCATCGCCCGCCTGCAGTGTCTCGACCAGTTTTGGCGGCATTTCGCAGTCGCAGGCAGCATAGGTTATGCACATTTCGACCGTCACGCCGTCGGGCGGAGCAAGATCGACATGCCGCTCCCCGGCCAGCCGCAGCAGCCGCAAGGGGCGCTCATCCATCTGGTCCAGCAGCTTCTGCAAGCCGCCCTCGCCCACCAGTTCCACTTCGAAGCCCGCCTCGCGCGCCGCCTTGGCGGTGGTCGGGCCCACCGCCAGCACGGGCTTGCCGTGGTAGCGAGCGAGTTCCTCGCCGCCATGGCGGAAGGCGTTCATGCTGCCGGCGAGAAGCCCGTCCACTTCGGCGGGATCGGGTCCCTGCCATGCGCGCGGTTCAATGCTCGAGAGCGGGAATGCGCTGATTGCGAGGCCTTGTGCGGCGCCATTGGCGACCGTCTCGCTGCTTGCGGGTTCAGGGCGGATGGTAATGACGTGCATCGCTTATTCGCCTGCAAAATGGCTGCGGATCGCGGTGCTGGCGCGCGAGAGGAGGTCATGCGCAAGCCTTGCGGGAGCTTCCGTATCCTCGGCTGTGAAGCGCGCCTCACCTTGCACCATCTGCGTTCCGTCCGGGCTGTAGAGCGCGGCCTCCATCGCCAGCTCGCCCTCCTCCCAGTCACAACGCACCGCGATGGCCGAGTGGCAATTGCCGCCCAGCGCCAGCAGCAGCGCGCGTTCGGCCGTCACCTCCGCCCGGCTCGGCTCGTGGTCGATGGCGGCGAGCAATTCGCGCGTCTCCGCATCATTGGCGCGGCATTCCACCGCAATCGCCCCTTGCGCGGGCGCAGGGAGCCAGCCGGCGGGATCGAGCGCGTGACCCACGCCATGCTCGCCCAGCCGCTCCAGCCCGGCGGCGGCGAGGAATGTCGCATCGGCCTCGCCCGCCGCCAGCTTGGACAGGCGCGTGGCGACATTGCCGCGGAACATCACCACCGAACAATCGGGCCGCTGGTGCAGCAATTGCGCGGCGCGGCGCGGGGCGCTGGTGCCGACCACCGCGCCGGGCTTCAGCTGCGAGATCGAGCTTGCCCCCACCAGCCGGTCACGCTTGTCCGCGCGCGGCAGGATTGCAGCCAGCGTAAAAGCTTCGGGGCGCACCGTCTCCACGTCCTTCAGCGAATGGACGGAGGCATCAATCGCGCCTTCGGCCAGCCACTGGTCGAGCTCCTTGGTCCACAGCGCCTTGCCGCCGATTTCGGACAGAGGGCGGTCCTGCACCTTGTCCCCGCTGGCGATCACGGGGACGAGTTCCACGGCGCTTTCATCCCAGCCATGCGCCTTGCACAGCCGGGCGCGCGTCTCCTCCGCCTGCGCCATGGCGAGCGGCGAACGGCGGGTCCCGAGCTTCAATTTGACAGTTGTATTCATAAGCGTGGCGCTTGCCCTAGATGGCAATTGCGTCCAGTGGAAGCCGCGCAATGACCATTGTCTTGGGCATAGAGAGTTCCTGCGACGAAACCGCCGCCGCGCTGGTGGACGGGGACAGGCGCATATTGGCGCAGGCCATCGCCAGCCAGGAGGCCGAGCACGCCCCCTATGGCGGCGTGGTGCCGGAAATCGCCGCACGCGCCCATGCGACACGCATGGCGCCGCTGATCGAGAAGGTGCTGAAAGAGGCCGAGCTGGGGTTGAAGGAGGTCGACGCGATAGCTGCGACCGCCGGGCCGGGTCTGATCGGCGGGGTCATGGTCGGCCTCGTTTCCGCCAAGGCGCTCGCCATGGCAAGCGACACGCCGCTGCTCGCAATCAACCATCTTGAAGGCCATGCGCTGAGCCCGCGGCTGGCCGATGCCTCGCTTGAGTTTCCCTATGCCCTGCTGCTGGTGAGCGGCGGGCATTGCCAGATCCTGCGCGTCGAAGGCGTCGGCAAGTACCAGCGCCTCGCCACTACGATCGACGATGCTTTGGGTGAAGCTTTCGACAAGAGCGCCAAGATCCTCGGTCTCGGATATCCCGGCGGTCCGGCGATGGAGAAGCTGGCGCTGGAAGGCGATCCTGAGGCCGTTCCCCTGCCCCGCCCGCTGGTGGGCAGCGGCGAACCACATTTCTCCTTTGCGGGCCTCAAAAGCGCGGTGCTGCGCGCGGCGGAGAGCGGGGAGCACAAGCCCGCCGATATCGCCGCGAGTTTCCAGCAGGCCGCCGTCGACTGCATTCTCGACCGGATGCGGATCGCGCTTCGCAATATGGGCCCGGTCAATGCGCTGGTCGTCGCGGGCGGTGTCGCCGCCAACAAGGCCATCCGCGCCGCGCTGGAGGAGCTGGCCACCGAGCACGGCCTCGCCTTCACCGCCCCGCCTTTGCCGCTCTGCACAGACAATGCGGCGATGATCGCCTGGGCGGGTATAGAGCGGCTGGCGGCTGGCGGCAGCGCGGACCCGCTCGACATTTCGGCCCGCCCGCGCTGGCCGCTCGATCCCGATGCAGCACCCGTTCGCGGGGCAGGAGTGAAGGCATGAGTGAGGGGGCAAAAGTAGGCGTCGTGGGGGCAGGCGCCTGGGGCACCGCGCTCGCGCAAATGCTCGCCAGCGACGGGCGCGACGTGCTGCTCTGGGTGCTGGAGGAGGAGCTGGTCACCGCGATCAACGCCACGCACCGCAACGATCTCTACCTCCCCTCCGCCGAGCTCGCGCCCTCGATCCGCGCGACCAGCGACCTTTCCGAAATGGCCGCGCTCGACATGTTGCTGCTGGTCACCCCGGCACAGCACCTGGGCACCGTGATGCGGCAAATGCCGTCCCACCCGCGCGACCTCGTGCTCTGTTCCAAGGGGATCGAGGCTTCGACCGGACGGATGATGCACGATGTCGCGCGCGAGATTGCGCCCGGCTCCGATATCGCCGTGCTCTCCGGCCCGACCTTCGCGCATGAAGTGGCAGCGGGTCTTCCCGCCGCCGTAACGCTGGCCTGTGGCGGCGGTGAGGAACAGTGGCACCGGCTGGTTGGCGAAATCGCCCGGCCGACCTTCCGCCCCTATTATTCCGACGATCTTGTCGGCGCCGAAGTGGGCGGCGCGGTGAAGAACGTGCTCGCCATAGCCTGCGGCGTGGTCGACGGCTTGCGCCTCGGCTTCAATGCCCGCTGCGCGCTGATCAGCCGCGGCTATGCCGAAATGCTGCGTTTCGGCGAGGCGCTCGGCGCCAAGCGCGATACGCTGGCGGGGCTGTGCGGCCTGGGCGACCTCGTGCTCACCTGCTCCTCCACTTCCAGCCGCAATTTCTCGCTCGGCAAGGCGCTGGGCGAAGGGCAGAGCGCCGCCGCGCTGATGACCGACCGGCGCACCGTGGCCGAAGGCGCGCATACCGCGCCCGTGCTGCGCGAACTCGCCGCGAAGCACGGCGTGGACATGCCCATTGTCGATGCGGTCTGCACCCTGCTGGAAGGCGGCGACGTCGCCGCGGTGGCGCAGGACCTGCTCACCCGCCCGCTGAAAGCCGAAGGGCCGCCCAGTTGAGCACCCCAGCACCACCCGAGGACGCCGGCAGCGACATGGCCGCGCTCGCCAAGGGTGGGCGCACGAATTTCTTCGGCTTCCTGCTGCGCCTGCTGGCGCGCCTGCCCTTCCTGTTCATCGCTGGCCAGCTCTATGGCGCCGAGAGCGTCGGCATCTATGCCTATGCGCTGGTCGTGGTGGAGCTCACAGCGCTGGTCTGCTCGATCGGTGAGAAGCGCGGGCTGGCGCAGCGGCTGACCGATGGCGATGGCGAGCAGGCGCCGCTGATCGCCGATTCCATGCTGGTGGCGCTGGTGTTCTCATCCGCCGTCGCCGCGATACTCTATATCTGGCCCGCACCGCTCTTCCCCAATGGCATGGACGGCCCGCTCGACCGCTGGATCGTGCTCGCCATCCCCGGCTACGCGCTGACCGAGATAGTGCTGGCGGCCCAAGCCTATAAATTCGATATCGCCACCACCGTGCGCGCAAGGGCGGTGGTGGAGCCGTGGACGATCTCCATCCTGGCCGGTGCTTTCTATTTCGTGCCCGCCATATCCGAATCGGGCCTTGCGATGGCCTATCTCGCCTCGATCTATGCCGGGCTTGCCACCGCGCTCATCCCGTTCATGCGAACCTATGGCCTGCCCAATGGCTGGGTGCCAAACCCGGCCCGTATCGGGCGGATGGTGGTGCGCGCATTGCCGCTGGCGGTGGCCGATGCGATCGAATGGGGCACGCGGCGCATCGACCTGTTCATCCTCGGCTTTTTTGCAGGTCCAGTGGCGGTGGGCATCTATTACATGGCGCAGCAGGTCGCCAGCCTGCCGCAGAAGCTGAAGACCAGTTTCGAGCCGATCCTGGGCCCGGTCATCACCGCCAAGCTCAAGGAAAAGGACTATGCCGCGATAGCCCGGCAGGTGTGCCAGGTGGGCTTCTGGATCATCGCCATGCAGGCAGGCATCGCGCTGGCGCTGGGCATACCGGGCGAAGCGCTGATGGGCCTGTTCGGCGACGGGGGCGAGTTCGTCCCCGGCACGGGCGCGCTCGCCTTCCTGCTGGCGGCAGAGGTTGTGGCGGCCACGGCAGTCGTTTCCGAGGCGGCGCTGATCTATGTCGCCCGCGTTCGCAATTTGTGGATCTCGATAGGCACGATCGGCCTGCAGGCGCTGCTGACGGTGGCGGTGATGATCGGCATCGAAGAGCTCGACTTCGCCGATCCGGAACGTGCCGACTATTTCCGCGCCGCAGCCGCTGCGGGCGCGCTGATGCTGGCGCTGGGCGCGGCATCGGTGGTGAAGGCGGTCATGCTGTCCCGCATCCTCGGCCATTCGATCAACAACTGGCGCTGGGCGCTGGTCTGGGCGATCGGCGCGGCGGTGATCGTCGGCCAGATCGCGATCATGCTGCCCGAATGGATGGAGCTGGCCTTCGGCGTTCCCGCCATCCTCGCCGTCTATGGCTGGGTCATCTGGACGCGCGGCTTTGGCGAGGAAGATCGCGTGCTGTTCCGCGGCATGAGCAAGAAGGACAAGCAGGCGCAGGCCGCCGGTACGCCGCCTGCTTCATAGCTGGCTAAACGTCACCCAAATCCCCCGTTCACAATCGGTTCACGGCTTTCGCGCAGGATCGCGTGACAGTGTTACATGAGTCTTGAGGGGGAAGAGGCATGCCGACATCGACACATCGCAAGATCACCACCGCGCTGCTGGCAGCGGCTCTGTGCAGCGCGCCTGCGCAACCGGCGCTGGCCAATCTCGAACGCGCGCCGCTCGCCGCACCGGCTTGGCCCGAGCGTTGCGGGCCATCGCCCTTGACCCAGACCGACGAAACCCGCCCCCCTCCCGTTGTGGCCTATGCAAGGAGGCCGGGTAGCGGGCCGAACCCGCCCGCACCTCCGCCCCCGCCTGCTTCTTCTGCAGAACAAAGCATCGTCGTCACGGGTGCGCGAGTCGCCGGTCCCGGCCCCACTTTCATTCCCGCCGTGCGCCCCGCCATCGACCCGGGCCGCGAGCGTTATGAAGGCGAGAACGTCGCGCCAGCGCTGTGGGCGCATGAGGAGCCGGTCTCGACCTTCTCCGTCGATGTCGACACGGCCGCCTATGCCAATGTCCGCCGCTTCCTGTCGGACGGCAACCTGCCTCCGCAGGCCGCCGTGCGGACCGAGGAACTGATCAACTATTTCCGTTACGACTATCCGGAGCCCGCAGACGACGAAGCGCCCTTCTCGGTCACCACCGACATGGCGGTAACGCCGTGGAACGAGGATACGCGCCTGCTGCGCATCGGCTTGCGCGGTTACGACCTGCCGCGTGCGGAACGCCCTGCAGCGAACCTCGTCTTCCTGCTCGACGTATCAGGCTCGATGCATAGCCGCGACAAGCTGCCGCTGGTGCAGACGGCCATGCACATGCTGGCGGGCGAGTTGGGCGACGAGGACCGCGTCTCCATCGTCGTCTATGCCGGTGCGGCGGGCGTTGTGCTGGAGCCGACCAATGACGAATGCGACATCCGGCGCGCGATCGAATCGCTGCGCGCGGGCGGCTCGACGGCAGGCGGAGCGGGCATCCGCCTCGCCTATGACGTGGCGCGCGGCAGCTTCATCGAAGGCGGCGTGAACCGCGTAATCCTGTGCACCGATGGCGATTTCAACGTCGGCGTCAGCGACCATGACGCGCTGGTGGAGCTGATCGAGAAGGAGCGGCGCTCGGGCGTCACGCTCACCACGTTGGGCTTCGGCACCGGCAATCTCAACGATGCGATGATGGAGCAGATCGCCGATCACGGGAACGGCAATTACGCCTATATCGACAGCGCGATGGAAGCGCGCAAGGTGCTCTCCGAGGAGATGGCATCGACGCTGTTCACCATCGCGCATGACGTGAAGATCCAGGTCGAATTCAACCCCGCCAAGGTCAGCCAGTACCGCCTGATCGGCTATGAGAACCGCGCGCTTCGCGAAGAGGATTTCGACAATGACGCGGTCGATGCCGGCGAGATCGGCGCGGGGCACCAGGTCACTGCACTCTATGAGATCGTGCCTGCCGGGGCCTCCGGCTGGATGCAGGGCCGCCGCTACAGCGCGCCTGCCAATACCGCTAACGGCCAGTCGGCGGACGAAGTCGCCTTCGTCCAGCTGCGCTACAAGCTGCCGGGCCGCGACAGCTCGATCCTGTTGCAGCAGCCGGTTTCCGCCTCGCTGATGGATCGTGCCGGTACGGCCCGCGGCGACATGGCCTTTGCCAGCGCGGTGGCCGCCTATGGCCAGATCCTGCGGGGTGACACGCTGCTCAACGGCTTCGGCTTTGACGATACGGTGGAGCTGGCCGGGCGGCAGGATGGCTATTGGCGCGAGGAATTCGTCCAGCTCGCACAGCTGGCAGATGCCCTCGACGGACGGCGCTAAGCCGCGCTAAGGGGGCGGGATGAGGATCCTCAAGAACCCCCGCATCGCCCTTGCCGCCGGAGCCGCCGCCATGGTCGCGCTGGCAATTATCGGCGGCAATATGACCGGGCCCGCGCTGGCGGACAGGCTGGCCGAGCGCACCGTGCCCGTGGTGGCCGAAGCCGGCGGCGGCAACGCGGTGGAAGCGCAGTTCCGCTCTCCCAACGGCCTTGCCAGCCGCCATCCGCTGCTGGTGGGCGGCGAGGGGCTGGACGATTCCACCCGCGCCCGCATCGCCCGCGCTGTGGCCGCCATTCCCGGCGTCGGCGGTATCCGCTGGGCCGATGGCACCATGCTGAGCGAGGGCGAGGCACCGCCTCTCAGGCCGCTGCATTGCCAGGAGGACGTGCAGGCGCTGCTGCGCGCCCGCTCGATCCGCTTCGAGGAAGGTTCCGATCGCCTTGTTCCCGGCAGCGAGCCGCTGGTCGACGAGGTGGCGACCGCCTTGCGCCCCTGCCTCGGCGCGATCATTGAAATCACCGGCCATACGGACAGTTCGGGCACCGAGCCGGGCAACCTCTCGCTCTCGCGCGAACGCGCCGCCGCCGTGCGCAACGAGCTGGTGGAGCGCGGCATCCCGGCTGACGGCTTGCGGATACGCGGTGTGGGCTCGCGATTGCCGGTGGAAGGGCTCGACCCCGCCGATCCCGCCAATCGCCGGATCGAGTTCACCGTGCTCGAAACCGAACCGATCATGCCGACACCGGTCGATACGCCGGGTCCGCGCTAGGTCACACAGACTAGCGCCATTGCCAATAACCCCCACCCGCGATTAGAGAGCGCCCATGCCCATCTGGCTCGAACTGCTTGTCCTCCTGCTGATCGCCTATGCGATCGGCATCGGCATTGGCTGGGCCATATGGGGCCGCAACTGACACGCGAATTATCGGGATAGGGACATGGCTGAACTGCTGCAGGACAACTGGATCTTCATCGTTATCGCGCTGGCGATCGGCATTCTGGTCGCCTGGTGGATCTTCGCCGCCAATCGCAAGACTACCGTGGAGCTCGAACCGAAGGACGAGGATGCCGCGGTGGCCAAGCGCAACCAGGCGCTGATCGACGCCACGCCAGCTGCAGACAGGGCCCCGCCACCCCCTGCCCCGCCCGTGGCGGAACCCGCTCCCGCCCCGGCACCTGCTCCTGCACCAGCTCCCGCCCCCGCTCCTGCCCCTTCCGGCGCGGACGATCTCACCCAGATCAAGGGCCTGGGCCCCAAGCTGAAGATGCAGCTGGCGGAAATGGGCGTGACCAGCTTCGCCCAGATCGCTGCCTGGGACGATGCGGAGATCGACCGTGTCGATGCGCAGCTGGGCCGCTTCCAGGGCCGCATCCGGCGCGACAACTGGGTGGAACAGGCGCGCCTGCTCGCCGCCGGTGATCGTGCTGCCTATGAAAGCCAGTTTGGCCGCAGCTGAGCGCCTGCCGGGAACCTGCAGACGCTTTCGCTCGTTTACCTGGTGTAGACGAACGAAAGAATCACAAGACGCAGGAGAGCCGCCCGTGGCAACGCAAGCACAGACAGAACACCCGCCGAACGAGCACCCGCGCGTGCTTGTTGTGGAAGACGAGTTCATCATCGGCCTCGACCTCGCCGAAACGGTGAGCGATCTGGGCTATAAGGTAGACGGCCCGCATAGCGGCAACAAAGGCGCCTTTCGCGCCATCGGCGAGCATATGCCCGATTTCGCCATTCTCGACATTTTCACCGACGATGGCGAGGTCTATCCGCTGGCCGACGCGCTGACCGCGGCTGGCGTCCCGATCGTGTTCCATTCGGGTCATGTGCCCCCCGCCGAGGTGCGCGAACGCTATCCAAATGCGCAGGCTGCGTCCAAGCCATGCCCGCCCAGCGAACTGATCGACATGATCCGGAAAGCTATCGGCACCACACATTGAAGCGTCCGGCAGCCCTTAATGGCTACCATTAGAACTCCCATTGGCTAGTCTCCTTGAGATCGCTAAGGCGGTTTCAAAGGAGACTTCTTTCATGGCCGGAATGGTGCCTTTCGACTGGGCGGATCCCTTCAATCTCGACGACCAGCTGACCGATGAGGAACGCATGGTGCGCGATGCCGCGCATGGCTTTGCGCAAGGCGTGCTGCAACCGCGCGTGATCGACGATTTCCGCGAGGAGCGCGACGCCAGCGAGCTGTTCCCGATGATGGGCGAAGCGGGCCTTCTGGGCGTGACCGTGCCGGAAGAATATGGCGGCGCGGGCGCAAGCTATGTCGCCTATGGCCTGGTCGCGCGCGAGATCGAGCGGGTGGATTCGGGCTACCGCTCCATGGCCTCGGTCCAGTCCAGCCTCGTCATGTATCCGATCCTTGCCTATGGCTCGGAGGAGCAGAAGCAGAAGTACCTTCCCGGCCTTGCCAGCGGCGAACTGATCGGCTGCTTCGGCTTGACCGAACCCGATGCAGGCTCTGACCCCGCCGGCATGCGCACGGTCGCGAAGAAGGATGGCGACGGCTTCAAGCTGTCAGGCTCCAAGACGTGGATTTCCAACTCCCCTTTCGCCGATGTCTTCGTGGTCTGGGCCAAGTCCGAGGCGCATGGCGGCAAGGTGCGCGGCTTCGTGCTGGACAAGGGCATGGCGGGGCTGGAAGCGCCCAAGATCGGCGGCAAGCTGTCCCTGCGCGCCAGCACCACCGGCATGATCATGATGGACGAGGTTGCCGTGCCCGGCGATGCGCTGCTGCCCAATGTCGAGGGGATCAAGGGCCCCTTCGGCTGCCTCAATCGCGCGCGCTACGGCATCAGCTGGGGTGCGATGGGCGCGGCCGAGTTTTGCCTCCACGCCGCGCGCGAATATGGCCTGGAACGCAAGCAGTTCGGCAGGCCGCTCGCCGCCAACCAGCTCTACCAGAAGAAGCTCGCCGACATGATGAGCGAGATTGCGCTGGGCCTGCAGGGCAGCCTGCGTGTCGGTCGCCTGATGGACGAAGGGCGGTTCGCGCCCGAGATGGTTTCCATCGTCAAGCGCAACAATGTCGGCAAGGCATTGGATGCTGCGCGGCTCGCGCGCGACATGCACGGCGGCAACGGCATTTCCGAGGAATACCAGGTGATGCGCCACATGCTGAACCTGGAGACGGTCAACACCTATGAAGGCGCGCATGACGTGCACGCCCTCATCCTCGGCCGCGCGATCACCGGGATTGCGGCTTTCTGATCAGGCGATGAAGCCCGCCGCGATCCGGTCCGTGTAGTTGAGGATCGGGCCCGGCGTTCCGCCAAGGTTGCTCATCAGCGCCACCGACAGGCCGTGGTCCGGGTAGAGCGCCAGCTGCGCCCGGCAGCCCTGCATATTGCCGGCATGGTGGAAGCGGCGGCCGAGCATGTCGTGGCTGTCGATCCGCCAGCCGAGGCCCAATGCGGGCATGCGGTCGTCGGCCTCGGTCACCGCAGTGAACAGCGTGTCGCGCGCGCCATCGCCAAGAAAACTTCCCGCCAGCTGCGCAGCGCCGAAGCTGGCGACGTCGGCGGCAGTCGCCTGCATCCCGCCACCTGCATATTTGTAGCTCGCCATGCTCGGCAGCGAATTGATCACCGTGGCATCCTCGGGCAGCGGCAGGTCGGGCACCACCGCGCGATACATGGCGGCGGGATCGTAGAAGCTGACCCTGTCGGACACGATGGCAAACCCGTCCTCCGCCGCCAGCGTGGCAAGGCCCAGGGGCGCGGCAACCTCGCGCCGGATCAGTTCGACGAAGCTCGCCCCGCTGGCGCTTTCGAGCAGCGCGCTGATCAGCGTGTAGCCGAAGGTGGAGTAGTTCACCGAAGTCCCCGGTTCGGCCACCAGCGGATCCGCGATGAAGATCGCCAGCGCGTCCTCCGTCCTGGGAAAGATCTTCGCATCGACGCTGCCGGTGGGCGACATGGGGCTGAGGTCGAGCGCGGTGTAATGCCGCACGCCGCCCTGATGGCTGTAGAGCTGGCGTAGCGTGGTGGCGCGATGATGTTCGGGCAATTCGGGCCGCAAAGTACCGATCGGCGCGTCGAGATCGACTACGCCCGCCGCCGCCAGCCGCGCGCCGATGGCGGCGGTGACGACCTTGGAGACGCTGCCGAGCCGGAAGATCGTCTCCGGCGTCGCGCCCACTTCGTGCTCGAGATCCGCCATACCGCGCGCCTCGGCCCAGACCAGCTCTCCATCGCGAACGACCGCGCCGGAAATGGCGGGGATTGGATGTTCGTCCAGCAGCGCGTCGAGCACGGTCGCCGCAGCAGGATTGGTCGCCACGGAACCGCTCATTTGTGCGCGCGCCATTGCGGGTGCGGCCATGGCGCCGAGTGCTGCCCCGGTTGTGAACGTGCGGCGGCTGATCCCGCCCCTTGCCATCCTGTCCATGTCATCATCTCCTCACCTCCCACTGCCGGGAAGCTGGAACGGGCCGCCGTGCCGGTCGAGCGGCGATAGACGAGCGGATGACTGTATTAGATGAGCGACACACTGGGAGATTCGCGGTCGCACCGGCTGTCTTGCGATTGAAACCTTGTGACATCCGGCACGCGCCAGTCCGAAAAGGCAGCTCTGACTGACACAAGTCAGACCCGACCCGGTCGCACCGCATACCCGGCGCTGTCACGATCCCCACCTATCCAGCGAGGCCTCAGACAACACTCACCCTCGGGGGCCCTCATGGACCGCGCATTCAATGGATATTCCGACGGGGATATCGACACCAACCATACCGACAACCCTTCCCTCAACGTGCTGGTCGCCAACCGCCGCCAGACGATCCTTGGCGGCCTGCGCGCCAGTGCGCTGGCCTTTGTCGGCACCAGCATGCTGGCGGCATGTGACGATGACGACGTTGTCGTTGGCGACCCGGTGGTCGATGCCGGCACGGATGCGACCGTATCCACCGGCGCTTTCGTGACCCTGCAGGGATCGGCCACGCAGGGTGCAATCAACCCGGCCAGCTTCGCGCAAACCGGTGGGCCTGCAGTGGAACTGACCACGGGGTCCGGCAACACGGCGACGTTCATCGCGCCAGCCGTTGCCGCTCCCACCGCCCTCACCTTCACCCTGACCGCTGGCGGCGTGTCGGATTCGACGGTCATCACGGTCAATCCGGCTGCGCTCACCTTCAGCGCCGTGCCCAAGAACCTGGACGATATCGTCACCGTCCCCGCCGGATACTCGGTCACCGTGCTCACTCGCCTCGGCGACCCGATCGATGCGGCCACGCCCGACTATGTGAACGATGGCAGCGACGCGAATTTCGCCACCCGCATCGGCGATCATGGCGATGCGCTCTATTACTTCGGCCTCGACGCGGGAGGTTCGCGCGATGACAACAGCTCCGTTCGCGGGCTGCTGGTGCAGAACCACGAGAACCTCAACGAGCAGTACCTGCACCCCGCCGGCCCGACCAATGTTTCCGATGGACCGCGCCCCGCTGCCGAGGCCCTGAAGGAGATCGAAGCGCATGGCCTGAGCGTGGTCGAGGTGCAGGACACCACCGGCGCGCGCGACTGGGAATATGTCCAGAACTCGGCCTTCAACCGCCGCATCACGCCGATGACACCGATGGCCATCAACGGACCGGTTCGCGGCAGCGCAATGCTGGCCACCCAGTATTCCACCAACGGTACCGATGGCCGGGGCACGATCAACAATTGCGCCAATGGCTATGCCGCATGGGGCACGCTGCTGACTTGCGAGGAAAACTGGGCGGGCTATTTCCGCCGCGACGACGATGGCCCCGGCAGCGACAACGCCAACCGCACCGCCCGCGAGCTGACGGCGCTGCGCCGCTACGGCGTCCGCTCCTCCACCGGCAATTATGCCTGGTCGAGCGCCGAACCCTCGCAGGACATCTTCCGCCGCTGGGATGCCCGCGCAACCGGCGCATCGGCAACCGATGACTATCGCAACGAGATGAACCAGTTCGGCTGGGTGGTCGAAATCGATCCCTACGACCCGGCCTCCACCCCGCGCAAACGCACGGCGCTGGGCCGCATGGGCCATGAGGGTGCATGGCTGGGCAAGCTGGTCTCCGGCCAGAAGGTCGCCGTCTATATGGGCGACGATTCGCGCCGCGAATATATGTACAAGTTCGTCTCCGATGCGGCATGGGATCCGGCCGACGCGCACCGTACCGACCGCCTGGCCGTGGGCGACAAATATCTCGACAGCGGTACGCTCTATGTCGCGCGCTTCAACGCCGATGGCAGCGGCACCTGGCTGCCGCTGGTCTTCGGCTCGGTCCCCAACCGCCCGGCAGTCGGCAGCGAGCCCGAATATGTCTTTGCCGACCAGGCCGACATCCTCGTCAACACCCGCCTCGCCGCCGATGCGGTGGGCGCGACGCCGATGGACCGTCCGGAATGGACCGCGCTCAACCCGGTCACCGGCGAGATCTATCTCACGCTGACCAACAACAACGCATCCAACCGCCCGATCGACGGCACCGATGCGGCCAATCCGCGCCACTATGTCGAACCCCGCGGAAGCGGCACGACTACGGGCAATCCGAACGGCCATATCCTGCGCCTGCGCGAAGGGGGTGACAACAGTGCCGCCACGTCCTTCCTGTGGGACATCTACCTGTTCGGCGCGGACTCGATCGATGCCGGCGCATCGGTCAACATCTCCGGCCTCGATGCGGATAACGACTTCTCGTCTCCCGACGGGTTGTGGTTCAGCCGCGAACAGAACCCGGCCGGGCAGATCAACCCGCTGCTGTGGATCCAGACCGACGATGGCGCCTTCACCGATCGCACCAACAACCAGATGCTGGCCGCGCTGCCGGGCTTTGTCGGCGATGGCGAGGCGAAGACGATCACCAATGTCGCCGCGGACACCAGCACTGCGCAGCAAGCGACCTTTGCCGGTCAGCCGGCGACGAGCGCCAACCTCAAGCGCTTCCTCACCGGGCCGCTCGAATGCGAGATCACCGGCGTCGACACTACTCCCGACGGCCGCACGCTGTTCGTGGGCATCCAGCATCCGGGCGAGAATGGCGATCCCGCAAACATCACCAGCAACTGGCCGCAGAGCCAGGAGGGCAATGCCACCGGCCGCCCGCGTTCGGGCGTGGTCGTGGTGACCAAGGACACGGGAGGCGTGGTCGGCCTCTGATCAACCGGCCGCAGCATCCCGGAATGAAGAGGGCGGCAGGGAAACCTGCCGCCCTTTCTCGTTCAGCTGGCGTTACAAGTCTTTCTGCGAACCGCGACCGGCCGGATACCGCAGGGGCCGATTCCATTCGCAGCGCGTTACCTTCACTTGTCCGCGTCACCCGAGCGTGGCGCGAGCGGCTGGGGGACCGCCTGGGCGAGCGCACCTTCGCACTTGTCGCCACGATAGCGCTGGAGCTGCTTTTCCTGGCGGTGCTGCTCTCGCTCGGCATGTATCGCGATGCACCGGAAGTGCAGCCTGCGAGCCGGATCACCACCTTCGACACGTCACAATCACCCGCTCCGGCGGAGGAGGATAGCGGCGAGACGCCTCCCGATGCGGCGCAGGAACAGCCGCAGCCTGCAGAAGTCCGGCCTGCGCCGGTCCGTCCGACCCCGCTCGACATCGTTCCGCTGCCGCGCCCAGTGTTGCGGCCCATACCGGTGCAGCCGCCGATCCCCGAACCGGTGGACACCCCGCCCGACGACCGGCCGCGTGCCGTCATCCGCGCAGACCGCACCTATGGCCCGCCCGACACCGGTGGCCGCAGCAGAAGCGGGGACAGCGAGATCGTCGGCACCGCGCCGGATGGTGAGCCGCTCTATGCCGCGCAATGGTTCCGCAAGCCCACGCGGCAGGAAATGTCGGGCTATCTTTCCACCGTAGAGGCCCCGGCATGGGCCTTGATCGCCTGCAAGACGGCGCCGCGCTGGGCAGTGGTCGATTGCGTCCCGATCGACCAATATCCGGCCAGCTCCAACATCATGAATGCGGTGCTGGCAGCGGCATGGCAGTTCCAGGTCCGACCGCCCCGGCGCGGCGGGGAAACGCTGGTCGGGTCATGGGTGCGCATCCGGATCAGCTACGGCCGATCCTAGGCTTTCGGGCGGGAGCGTCAGGCCGCCGGCTGGCCATTCTCCGATGCGAGGTTAAGCAGCGCCATCGCCGCTTCGTGCAGGGCCCTGCGGGTGACGATATTGCGGGCCGGCCAGCTGTCGACCACGCCCGCAAGCTCCGCCAGCAATTCGGCTTCATCGCTGGTGACGTCGTCGCTCAGCCCGTGAGCCTGCATCACCCAGTCTGGCGAATCGATTGTCTCTTCCATTCCCTGCCCCTTGCCCATGCGGGCGAAGGACAGGGTCTGGTCAGTCAATGTTACAGTTCGGAGACTCTGCCATGCCGGTCACATTTGCCGGTCATATTCCTGTCACCGTTCAGTCGACCAGCATCAGCGCATCGAGCGCAACCACACCCTCGCCCTTGGGATGGACGATCACCGGGTTGAGGTCGATCTCGCGAATTCCGGGATTGCCGGTCATCACCGCGCCCATCTGCACGATCAGGTCGGCCAGCGCCTCCACGTCCAGCGCGGGGCTGCCGCGATAGCCCTTGAGGATCGGCGCCTGCTTCAGCGAGAGCAGGCCGGCAACGACCTGCTCCTTGCCCATGTCGGGCGTGAACAGCTTCACGTCCTTGAGGATTTCCGCGGTCACGCCGCCGAAGCCTGCCAGCACGACCGGGCCCCACTGGGGATCGGACTTGGCGCCGACGATCATCTCGGTGCCCATGCGGCCCATCTTCTCCACCAGCACGCCGTCGAGCGCGATGGAGGCATCGTAATTGGCGACGTTCTGGAACATCCGCTCGAAGGCCTCGGCCACGTCCTCGCGGCTCTTGAGGTTCAGGATCACCCCGCCCGCATCACTCTTGTGGCCGAGCGCGGCGGCCTGCGCCTTCATCACCACCGGATAACCGATGGCCTCGGCCGCAGAGGCGGCTTCCTCGGCGGTGGCGGCGAACTTGCTTTCGGGGAAAGCGATCCCGGCGGGGGCGAGCAGCGCCTTGGCCTTGTATTCGGGGATCACACCGCTTTCATCGGACAGGCCTGCCAGCGTCACCGGCGCAACCGAGTTGTCGCTCAGGTCGCGCTTGGAGAGGTCCGCCAGCCGCGCGATGGCGCGATAGGCGCGCTCGGTCGAACGGAAATAGGGGATACCGGCAGAGGCCAGGCCATCGATATATTCCTGCGGCACATTCGCGCCTTCATCCACGCCGGCAAACACCAGCGGCTTGCCGAGGTCGCCGCCTTCCAGCGCCTTCTGGATCGGCGGGAACTTGATCTTCGAAGTGATCGGGTCCGACTGGATGATCGAGGCGACGACGCTGCCGATCCGGTCATCCTCCAGCAGCGCGCGCAGGAGGTTGGTGTAGATTTCCGGTTCGGACAGGCCGATCGCGGTGATGTCCGTGGGGTTCGACACCGGCACGAAATCGGGCAGCACAGCGCGGATCTTCGGGCTGTTCTCGTCATTGAGGTCGATGAGGTCGAGGCCGATATCCTCGGCAATGTCGAAGGCAAGACCGCGCAGCGCGCCGCTTTCACCCAGCACCGCCATGTTGGCACCGGGCAGGCTTTCGCAGGTCACCGCTATGGTGGCGATATCGGCCAGCTCTTCCAGCGTATCGGCAAAGATGATGCCTTCACGGCTGAGCTTCGCCTTCATCAGCGCATAGTCGCCCGCCATCGCGCCGGTATGCGTGGCGGCGCTTTCCTGCGCCTTGTCGCTCTTGCCCGGGTGCAGCATGACGATGGGCTTGCCGGCCGCGCGCGCACGGCGAGCGGCGGCGATGAAGGCCTGCGGATTGCGCAGGTTCTCGACATACATGGCGATGACATGGGTGGCCGGATCGTCGACCAGCCATTCGACATAGTCCTCCACGCCCGATGCCGCCTCGTTACCGGTGGAAACCGAGGTCGAGACATAGCAGCCGCGCGGATGCAGCGTGGTGGCGAGCACGGCGGCGAGCGCGCCGGACTGGCTGGCAACGCCCACGGCGCGGTCGTTCGGGCCGGGCTGCTTCATGTTGGTTTCGACGAAGGTCAGCGGGATGCCTTCGACATAGTTGGTGCAGCCGAGGCAGTTCGGGCCTTCGATGATGATGCCGTGTTCTTCGGAAATGCGCGCCAGTTCGGCCTGGTCCTTCGCGCCTTCCTCACCCGCTTCGGAGAAGCCGGCGGCATAGATCACCACCGCGCCGCAGCCATTCTCTGCCAGCGCGCGGACGGTATCGACCACGAAAGGACGCGGGATCGCCAGCACCGCGCAATCGACGCCGTGCGGCAGTTCCTGCGGGCCCTTATAGACCTTCAGCCCCTGCAGCTCGTCCCGCTTGGGGTTCACCGGGTAGATGTCGCCCTTGAACTTGTACTGCACGAGGTTGTTGAGCAGCGTGCAGCCCAGCGCGCCATGGCGATCCGATGCGCCGATGACGGCGACGGATTTGGGCCGCAACAGGCGGTCGATCTGTTCATTGGTGAAGCGGCGGGTGGTCATGCTGTCATCCCCTCGGACATGCGAAGCCCCGGCGGGACCGGGGCGGTTCTTTTGCCAGTGTGCCTAGAAAGAAGAAGCGGCGCGAACAAGACTGCCCGCGCCGCTTCGATAATTTGGATCAATCGTCCTTCTGGACCTTGCTCTTGTCGAAAGCGCCAAGGCCGGGCTTGAAGGTCTTCTCGTCAAGGAACTGCTTGGTAGCTTCCTTGCGGGTTTCCCAGCCGCCGAAGTCGTTGAGCGCTTCCTGCGTGCGGATCAGGTAATCCTCGGCATTGTCATAGGTCATTTCCATGACCCGGCGCATCGCCCACTTGGTGGCGCGCAGGGCCTGGCTGTCCTTGGCCTTCAGCTTGTCGGCCACTTCCTGCACGCGCGCCTTCAACTGGTCATGCGGCACGCATTCGGTGACGAGGCCCTGCTCTTCGGCCTGCTTGCCGGTCAGGTTCTCACCCATCATCGCGTGATACATGGCCTTGCGATAGGGCATGAGGTCGGCCGCGACCTTGGAGGCGCCGCCGCCGGGCAGGATCGCCCAGTTGATTTCGGACAGGCCGAACTGCGCCTTGTCGGAAGCAATGGCGATATCGCAGGCGAAGAGCGGGCCATAGGCACCGCCAAAGCACCAGCCATTGATCATGCCGACAGTCGCCTTTTCGTACCAGCGCAGGCGTTCCCACCAGGCATAGGCCTCACGCTGGTGCTGGCGGACCTTGTGCAGGCCTTCCTGCTCGGCGTGACGGAAATATTCGAGCAGGTCCATGCCGGCAGACCAGGCATCGCCTTCGCCGGTAAGGACCAGCACCTGCACGTCGTCACGGAATTCCAGCTCGTCCAGCACCACCTTCATCTGGCGGTTGAGCTTCGGGCTCTGGCAGTTCTTCTTGTCGGGACGGTTGAGCGAGACCCAGGCGACGCCATCGACGATCTCGTATTTGACGGTTTCTTCCTGCGGACGGGGATCGGGCTTGGACGGCATGGCCATGGGGGCTCTCCACAATTGGGCGCACGAGTCGCGCGCGCGTTTGAATTGCTATCGCGCATAGCGATATGCATTGCTATAGACAACAACAATCGCTAGGAATCATTCATGCGTGATCCGCTTCCCGCCTTTCCCGGCTATTCGCTACGCCGTGCCGCCAATGCGACGGCGGGGGAGCTGGCTTCGCGCCTGTCGGATATCGGCCTCAAGCAGGTCGATGCCTCGATCCTGATCCTTGTCGGCGAAAACCGCGACGTCACCGCCAGCGCGCTCGGCCGCCAGCTCGATATCCAGCGTGCGAACATGGTCCCGCTGCTGAAACGGCTGGAGGATGAGGGGTGGATTTTCCGCGAGCCGCTGGACGGCAAGTCGCAGGGCCTGGCGCTGACCGAAAGCGGCGAGGCCAAGACGCGCGAGGCGCGCGACATCATCGAGGCTTTCGAGGCCGAACTGCTCGAGCGTATTCCGCCCGAACATCGCGATCACCTGCTGCCCGCATTGAATGCCCTCTGGCGCTAGGCCTCGCGCTTCTCTAACCCTCGTCATTGCGAGGCGACGAAGTCGCCGTGGCAATCCAGGGCGTTACCGCGAACCGCTCTGGATTGCTTCGCTCCGCTCGCAATGACGACGAATTGGGGAGAGCGTTTAAAATGCACGAGCACGTCACCCATCCGGTCCCGGCCGAATGGGCCGCCAATGCCAAGATCGATGCCGACGCCTATGCGCTGAAATATCGCGCCAGCGTGGACGATCCGGACAGCTTCTGGCTGGGAGAGGCGCAGCGGATCGACTGGATGCGCGCACCCACCAAGATCAAGGATACGTGCTTCGACACGGACAATTTCCGCATCAAGTGGTTCGAGGACGGCACGCTCAACCTCGCCGCCAATTGTCTTGACCGGCATCTTGCCACGCGCGGCGACGATGTGGCGATCCTGTGGGAGCCCGACCATCCCGATACGCCGAACCGCCAGCTGACCTATCGCGAGCTTCACGAGGCAACGTGCAGGTTCGCAAACCTGCTGAAGGACAAGGGCGTCAAGCGCGGCGACCGCGTGACGATCTACCTGCCCATGGTGCCGGAAGCGGCGGTGGCCATGCTCGCCTGCGCACGGATCGGCGCGGTGCATTCGATCGTATTTGCGGGCTTCTCTCCCGACGCCCTCGCCCAGCGGATCACCGATTGCGAGAGCACGATCGTACTAACCTCCGACGAGGGGCTGCGCGGCGGCAAGAAGGTTCCGCTGAAGGCCAATGTCGATGCGGCATGTGCCAAGGCCAAGGTCGATACGGTCATCATGCTGCGCCACACCGGCGCGGATGTGCCCTTCGTGGAAGGCCGCGATGTGGACTGGGCGGAGGCGGTAGCTGGCATGTCAGCCCATTGCGAACCCGAGGAAATGAACGCCGAAGACCCGCTTTTCATCCTTTACACCTCAGGCTCCACCGGCAAGCCCAAGGGCGTGCTGCATACCACCGGCGGCTATGCCGTGTGGGCCAGCATGACGCATGAATACACTTTCGATTACCGGCCCGGCCAGATCTACTGGTGCGCGGCGGATATCGGCTGGGTCACCGGGCACAGCTACGTCGTCTACGGCCCGCTGATGAACGGCGCGACCACGCTGATGTTCGAAGGCGTGCCCAATTACCCGGATTTCTCCCGCTTCTGGCAGGTGGTCGACAAGTACGAGGTCGAGCAATTCTATGCCGCCCCCACCGCCTTGCGTGCGCTGATGCGCGAGGGCGATGAATGGGTGAAGAAGACCAGCCGCAAGAGCCTGAAAGTGCTCGGCAGCGTGGGCGAGCCGATCAATCCCGAGGCATGGGACTGGTACTATGACGTGGTGGGCGACAAACGCTGCCCGATCGTCGATACGTGGTGGCAGACTGAGACTGGCGGCCACATGATCACGCCGCTTCCCGGCGCGCATGCGCTGAAGCCCGGCAGCGCCAGCTTCCCCATGTTCGGCGTGCAGCCTGCCGTGGTCGATCCGGCGGACGGCCATGTGCTCGAAGGCGCGACCGAAGGCGCGCTCGTCATTCTCGACAGCTGGCCCGGCCAGATGCGCACCGTCTATGGCGACCATGACCGCTTCATCCAGACCTACTTCTCGCAATATCCGGGCAAGTATTTCACCGGCGATGGCTGCCGTCGGGACGAGGACGGCTATTACTGGATCACCGGCCGCATCGACGACGTGATCAACGTCTCCGGCCACCGCATGGGCACGGCCGAAGTCGAAAGCGCGCTGGTGGACCATGACGCCGTGGCAGAGGCCGCCGTGGTCGGCATGCCCCATGACGTGAAGGGACAGGGCATCTACGCCTATGTCACCACGATGGAAGGCGTCGAGAATACCGAGGAGCTGCGCAAGGAGCTGATCCAGTGGGTCCGCAAGGAAATCGGCCCCATCGCCACGCCGGACGTCGTCCAATTCGCCCCCGGCCTGCCCAAGACCCGCAGCGGCAAGATCATGCGCCGTATCCTGCGCAAGATCGCCGAGAACGACACGGGCAACCTTGGCGATACGTCGACGCTGGCCGATCCGAGCGTGGTGGACGATTTGCTGGCGAACAGCCCGCACGCGAAAGGGTGATGGGACAGGGCCGCACATATGCGGGCGGTTGCCTCTGCGGAGCCTTCCAGTTCGAGGTGGAGGGCCCGCTCACCAATGTCCGCCTGTGCCATTGCGACCTCTGCCGCAAGGCAAACGGAAGCGCCTATTCGGCAAACTGCAGGGTCCCGCGCGAAATGTTCTGCATAACCAAGGATGAAGGCACTCTGCGCCGCTACGAATCCTCGCCGGGTGCGTGGAGAGTCTTCTGCGGCACTTGCGGGTCTCCTGCCTATGCGGACGTCGAGCGGGACAAGGACCACATCCGCGTCCGGCTTGGCACTTTGGAACGCGGCGCGCAGGCGGAAATCACCGCCCATGTCTGGACTGGCTCGAAAGCCGCCTGGGACACCATCGACGATGACCTCGCCTGCTACGAAGAGGGTGCAGGCTAGGAACTGTCCGCAACGCTCGCCACCCGAAGTGCAAACGGCTATGACCGATCCCGAGGGAGAGAGAGAACATGTCCGACCGTCACAGCGAACCGAAGCCGACCGCCACCTATGACGAGGTGATGTCGGCCAATTCCGACTATGCCACCAGCTTCGGCGACAAGGGTGACCTTGCCCTGCCCCCCGCGCGCGGCTTTGCCATCCTCACCTGCATGGACGCCCGGCTCGACCCGGCGAAATATGCAGGCCTCGCAGAAGGCGATGCGCATGTGATCCGCAATGCCGGCGGCCGTGCCAGCGACGATGCGATCCGTTCGCTCGTGATCAGCCACAAGCTGCTGGGCACGAAGGAATGGTTCGTGATCCACCACACCGATTGCGGCATGCTGCTGTTCGACGGGAACACGATGGCCGGATTGCTCGAAAAGAGCCGCGCCACCGCGACTTTCGACGGTACGAAATGGGCCAACCAGAAGGAAGAGGGCGGATCGCCCGAAGGCCATCACATGGCATGGCTCACCTTCACCGACCTGGCACAGAGCGTGCGCGACGATGTGGAACGCATTCGCAACCATCCGCTCGCGCCCAAGGACGTGCCGGTCTGGGGCTTCATCTACGATTGCGGAACGGGCAAGCTGCTTCCGGTCGAATAGGGACTGCAGCCGATGATCACGATCTACCACGTGCCCAATTCGCGCAGCCAGCGCGTGGTCTGGCTGATGGAGGAGATGGGCGAGTCCTATAAACTCGAGACCTTCGGCATTCCGGTGCCGGAGGATTTCCTGAAGGTGAACCCGCTCGGCTCTGTCCCCACCATCGTGGACGACGATGCCGATGCACCGATCACGCAGTTCGAGAGCCTGGCGATCCTGCAATATCTCACCGGGCGCAGGCTGGTGGCGGGCAACGAGGCGGCGATAGCGCTCACCACCGGCCCGCTGCCCGATCCCGCCGCCTATGCCGAACACCTGCAATTCCTGCATTTCGGGGAGGCGGATTTGGCGACGCCCGTGGGCACGATTTTCCGCACGCGCATCTTCACTGGGGAGCAGACCAACAACACGATTGCGGACCAGTTGTCCCAGCTAGAAAAGCGCCTCGCCTTTCTCGACAGGCACCTCGCCGACGGGCGCGAATGGGTAACGGGGGAGCGCTTCACCATCGCCGATATCTCGATCGGCTATGCCTTCCTGCTGGCCGAGTTCACGAAGTGCGAAGTGGCGCTGCCTGCCCATGTCGCGGCCTATTGGCAGCGGCTGCAGGCGCGGCCTGCCTTCAAGCGCACGCAGGCTGCGTGAGGCGCGCCTCGCTGGCACATTACATTACAATTAACACTCTGGCCTAAGCGCGGATCGCATGGTCTATTCGCTCCCGGGAAATAGGGAGGGGATTGATGATCCGACAGATTCGTCTGGCGAGTGCGCTCGCCGTCATGGCCGCCACCACGGCTTTCGCCGCACCGGCCGCCGCGCAGGTGGCGGGCGTACCGCTCGACATGGAACCGCGGTCTTGTGACCGCGCCTGCCTTGAAAGCTATGTCGAGCGTTACCTGCAGGCGATGAGCGATGGCGAGGTGTCGGACGACCTCTTCGCCCGCAACGTCCGCTTCACCGAAAACGGCGTGCAAATGCCGCTTGGCGATGAGGGGCTGTGGGCAACCACGTCCTCTCCCCAAGGCTATCGCCTGATCGTGCCCGATGTGGTGACCGGACAGGTCGCCGCGCTAGTCACCGTGCAGGAGGCTGCGGGAAGCTCCGCCACCGGGCCCACGCTCGAATCCGATCCGGTCGGCATTTCCTTGCGCCTGCGCATCGATACCGATGGCAAGATCTCCGAAGTCGAGCAGATCGCCGCGCGGCCCGAACGCCCGCTTGGCCCCAATGCCGGCCCGCCCTCCAGCCCCTTCCCCGCAACGGGCGAGGCTGTGGAAGCACTCGGCAGCCCCTGGCCCGGCTATCTCGAAGCCGTGCCCGAAGCCGAACGCCACACGCGCGCCGAACTGGTCGAAGTCGCCAGCGCCTATTTCGAGGCGGTGGAGCGCAATACGGGCAATGACTACTACCCCTTCACCGACGATTGCCTGCGTTATGAAAACGGCATCATCACAGCTGGCCCCGAAGGATCGGGCGCGCGCGCGGGCTGCCGCGAGCAGCTGCAGACCACGCTGATCGGCGCGGTCACCTCGATCCGCGACCGCCGCATCGTTGCCGTCGATGTCGAACGCGGCGTGGTCTTCGCCTTCGCCTTCTTCGACCATCGCCCGATCAACTGGAGCTGGCAGCTGGGCGAGCTGTTCAAGGTGGAGAATGGCGACATCAGCCGGATCGAGGCGATCTTCATCCGCGGTCCCTACGGCATCTGCTCGGGCTGGAGCACTTACGAACAGTGCCGCAGCGAAGAACCGATGGACGTGCGCTGACACCTGATGAGAGGAGAGAAACCGATGCTGAAAGCAATTACCCTCGCCGCCGCCGCCATCGGCACGATGATCACCGCAAGTCCGGCGCTCGCACAGGCGCGCCCCGGCGTGGAAGGCCTCGCCACGCGCGTCGATCGGCCGACCTGCACGAAGGATGAGCTCAAGGCGCTGACCGATGCCTATGTCGAAGGTCAGCGCTCCGGCAGCCTGTCGGGCCTGCCGCTGGTCTCCAATGCGCATTACCTAGAGAATATGGAGACGGTGGATGCGTCGGCAGGCCTGTGGAACACGGCGCTGGAAATCGACCATGCGATGAGTTTCCACGACCCGGTTCGCTGCAAGACCTTCACCGAAATCATCGTCACCGGCCCGGTCCCTTATGTGATCGGGACCCGGCTGTTCGTGAACGAAGGCGATGTCTATCGGGTCGATTCCATCGTGACCAAGGAAGGCGACTGGCTCTTCAACGCCGATGCCTATCTCTATTACACGCAGCAGGAAGACTGGACCGACCTGTTCAAGTACCAGCTGACCGATCCGGCCGAGATGATCCGCGGCGCCAACGCCTATCTCGACGGCTTCATGGACAAGTTCACGGACATTCCCTGGGGCACGCCCTGCGCGCGCCTGGAAGGCGGTGCCTACACCAATCGCTCGGGCGATCCGCATGCCTCCTGCGAGCTGGGCATGCCGCCGGGCGTCCTCTACCTCACCAATCGCGATTACCTGATCGATGAGGAAAAGGGCGTCATCAACGTGTTCATGCGTTTCGGCAGCTCGGAATCAGGCGGTCCGGATGTGCACACCTTCCGCTATATCGACGGCAAGTTCCGCCAGATCCACACGCTGACCGCCATTCCGGGACCGCAGGTGGATGAGCGCGGCGCACCGATCGGGAGGGATCCGAACGCCGATTGAGCGAATAGCGGCGGAGGTTAGGTAGGAATACCGAGTTCCATCATCGCGCCACGTTTCCCCATGGCCGGCGATACAGGCCGGCCATGGCGGACGATCGCATCATCCCTACCGGCAGGCGAACCAATTCGCGCCTGCACACGGAGATCCCGGCCCAGCTTATCACGCTGCGTGCCAATCCCCGCATGAACCTGCGCGACCTGTCGCGCACGGGCGCGCATATCGAATGCGACGAAGCGCTCGTCAGGGGTGAGGACGTCGTGCTCAATTGGCTCGAATTCGAAGCCTTCGGACGCGTCGTCTGGACATTGGGGAAACAGGCTGGGGTTGAGTTCGACGAACCGCTCGATCCAGAAGTGGTCACCGGCACCCGCCAGATCATCGACAGCGGCCAGGTGGAACACACCCGGCAGGCCGCCTTCAGCGCCGCGCGCGACTGGTACCTGAACTCTCGCCAGATCTAACTGCCCGAAAACCGGCAGCGTTTTTTGCACGCGCTTATGCAATCTTCGCAACTTCGCGTATATGGAGGTATCTCGCGCCGGCTGATACGGGCGGGCGCCCAACTACAAGAGGTCGTCCCATGCCCCGCACCAGGCTCTATTCGCTCGATGAGCTCGATGACATTCCCGGCACCAAGGTGTTCAACGCGCGCCGCAGCCGCGAAGCCTATCACCTGCACAAGTTCTGCATGAGCCTGATGAAAGCGGAGAACCGCGAGGCGTTCAAGGCGGACGAACGCACCTATCTCGACCAGTTCAAGATGACCGAGGACCAGAAGCAGGCCGTGCTCGACCGCGACCTCGCCAAGCTGATCGAGCTGGGCGGCAACATGTATTTCCTCGTCAAGATCGCCAGCACCGACGGCTGGAGCGCGCAGAAGGCGGTCAGCTCCATGTCCGGCATGTCGGCCGACGAATATGCGCAAATGATGCTCGAAGGCGGCCGCTCGCCCGAAGGCCTCCGCTCCAAGAAGGAAGCCAAGTAAATGGCCCGTATCACCGCCGGTATCGCCACCAGCCACGTCCCCGCCATCGGTGCAGCCATCGACCTTGGCAAGACGCAGGATCCCTATTGGAAGCCCGTTTTCGACGGATATGAATTCGTCAAGGAATGGGTGAAGGACAACATGCCCGACGTGGTGATCCTGGCCTATAACGATCATGCCTCCGCGCTGATGCTCGACATCGTGCCGACCTTCGCAATCGGTTTTGCGGAAGAATTCCTGAGCGCCGACGAAGGCTGGGGCCGCCGCCCCGTGCCGGTTGTGAAGAACCACCTCGACCTCGCCGCCCATATCGCCGAACAGCTGGTGATCGACGAATTCGACATCACGCTGATCAACGAGATGGACGTGGATCACGGCCTGACCGTGCCGCTCAGCCTGGTCTTCGGCCAACCGGAGGAATGGCCCTGCAAGGTCATCCCGCTCGCGGTCAATGTCACGCAGTTCCCGACGCCCAGTGGCGAGCGCTGCTGGAAGCTGGGCGAGGCGATCCGCAATGCGGTGAAGACCTTCCCCGAAGACCTCGACGTGCAGGTCTGGGGTACTGGCGGCATGAGCCACCAGCTGCAGGGAACGCGCGCCGGCCTGATCAACGCCGAATTCGACCAGCGCTTCATCGACCTGCTCGCGCATGAGCCGGAGGAGCTGAAATATATCACCCGCCTCGAATATCTGCGCGAGACCGGCACCGAGGGGATCGAGCTGATCATGTGGCTGATCATGCGCGCCGCGCTCGGCTATGGTGTCGAAGAGAAGCACCGCTTCTACCGCGTGCCCGCCAGCAATACGGCAGTGGGCCATGTGGTCTATGAGGCGCGGAGTTAGGCCCAGCCCCCACAATCCCACGCAAATACCACGCTGGCTGGCGGCCTTTCCACGATAGTTACCACTGCAGCTACCACGAGAGACAGCCAGTTCGCGCTCCATCAAGACAGATTGATGGAGGAATAAATGCGTACCCTTATTACCCTGGCCGGAGTGGCCTTTTTCGTGGCGGCCACTCCTGTTTCGGCCGGTTCGGAGGTCGAAGTCGGCTTCCGCTATCACGAGGCAGAGCTGGCGACGCCCGATGCGGCGCAGGCCCTGTTCGAGCGGATCGAGCTGCACAGCCGCCGCAATTGCGCCAACCCCTCGCGCACCGTTTGGGAAATCCGCATGGAGCACGAATGCGCGCGGAACCTGGTGCAGCAATATGTCGCGGCGATCGACAGCCCGCTGCTCACCGCCATTGCCCGCGCCGAACATGACGGCGTGCGCATCGCCAGCCGCTGATACGACTGAAGGCGCGGGTGCGTAATCCGCACCCGCGCCTTCAGAACTGTGCGCGCTCGGTCAGGAAGCTTTCCAGCAGCGCGTTGAACTCGTCCGGCTTCTCCATCATCAGGAAGTGGCCTGTGCCGGGCACGCTGGTGTGCTGCCAGTCGGTGAGGACTTCGCGCTGGCTGTCATCGATGGGGAAATTGGTCTGGCCCGCCAGCACGGTCAGCGCGGGCGCGGCGATCACATCGTCGGTCTGCAGCGAAGGATCGAGCATCGCATTCATCGCGCCATGTGCGGTGTCGGCGGGGGCGGAGAGCATCACGCCGCGGATTTCGGCGCGCAATTCCTCGCTGGTGCCTTCCACGAACATGCTGTCGACGAACTGGCCACGCTGCTCCAGCGTCAGCTCGCCGAAATTCACGCCCGCCATGGTGCGCATGTCGAGCGGGCCATCGACGGCGACCAGCCCTGCCACGTGGTCGGGATAGTTCACCGCATATTGTCGGATCACCGCGCCGCCCATGGAATGGCCGACGAGCACGACCTTGTCCGCCCCCACTTCATTGCGCACCGCTTCCACGGCGGCGGCGAAGAGGTCCATGGAGAAGTCCTCCTTGGCGGGGGAGGCGCTGATGCCGTGGCCCGGAAGGTCGAGCGTCACCACGCGGTAATTCTCGCTGAAATACTCGACCTGCGCATCCCATGCGGTCTCGTCGCAAGTCCAGCCATGGACGAAGATCACCGTCTCGCCCCTCCCCATGACGGAGGACTTGATCGGCAGGTCCTCCACCGAAGCGGCCGCCAGCGGGGTGGCAAGGCAGGTGGACAGCGCGAGCGCGAAAGCCATTCTCAACATGATCGATCCTCCCCAAGAAGATGCACGCCCGCATGATCGCCGCTTTCCGGCACGAGTCAAAGCAATGTGCGCGATTTTGCGCCAGATCATTCTCTGCATGGGACTTGCCGGGTAGTCGGCAAGACTGGAGCACTTCGCTTTGGGGGAGAGGTGTCATGGAAAACAGCGAGCGGGCGAAACAGCCCGTCACCATCGCACGCGACCTGGCATGGTCGGATATTACGACCGCGCTCGCCGCTGGCTGGCGCGATTTCGCCGCCTGTCCGCAATATGCGCTGGCGATTTCTGCGGTCTACGTGTTGGCGGGGATCGGCATCGCCTATGCGCTGGTCACGCATGGGCAGGTGGTGTGGCTGGTCCCGGCCGTCGCATGTTTCCCGCTGATCGCGCCCTTCACCGCTGTCGGGATCTACGAGGTCAGCCGCAGGCGTGAGGCGGGACTGCCCATCGGCTGGATCCATGTGCTGGGCGCGCTGCGCGGGCGCGGGGATGACCAGATCATGGGCCTTGGCGTCATCATCTTCGTGATCGTGGCCTTCTGGGTGATCCTGGCGCACGGTATTTTCTACATCTTCCTGGCGCAGGCCGGGCTGACCACGGAATCGCTCGCGATGCTCTGGACGCCTGCCGGGATGACGATGCTGGTGGTCGGCGGAGCGGTTGGCGCGGCGATTGCCCTGTTCACCTTCTGCCTGACGGTCATGAGCCTGCCGACGCTAATCGACCGCGACGTGGACCTGATCACCGCGATGATCGCGAGCTGGAAGACGGTCGGCTTTAACAAGCCCGTGATGCTCGGCTGGGCATTGCTGATCGCGGTGGCGCTGTTCCTCGCCAGCATTCCCGCCTTCCTTGGCCTGCTGGTGGTGCTGCCCGTGCTGGGCCATGCCTCATGGCACCTCTATCGCCGCGCGATCGGGTGACGGCGGCGCCTATTCGCCCTCGCGAAGCCGGAAGATGCTACCGATATCGGCACGGAAGGTCTTGAGCCTGAGCGTGACGAGGATCGTCTCCAGATTGGCCAGCATGCCGAGGACCAGCGCTGCAATGAAGAAAATCCGCGAATATCCGAAGAGATAGAGCGAGGCGACGAACAGGCCCGCGCCGCTCGCAGCGATCTTCGACAAATAGAGGTGGTAGGCGGGCAGGACGCGGAATTTCGCCAAGCCGAACCCCGCGGAGGTCGCATAGATCGCAAGGAAGGAGAGGATCCACGCCAGCTCGCCTCGCACCGTCTCCCATTCGAAGAGCCACAGGCCCAGTAGCCCCGCCAGAACGGTCGATCCGTCAGCGAAGGAATCGCGCTTGGCACCCTTGTCCGAAGCCAGCCCCATACGTCGGGCGATCGGCCCGTCGATCAGGTCGGTGATGTAGCTGACGATCAGCAGGATGAAGAAGGCGTCGCGATATCCAGCAAGCGCCATCACCGCGATGACCGGGGCGGCGGCGATGCGATAGGCCGTCAGCAGGTTGGCCGGATTGCGAATTGTGCCCCTCCCCTGCGCGACCCGACCAGTTCAGGCCTTCACCACCCGCACTTTCGCCTTCAGATCGGTGCGGCAGAAGGCATGAAGGAAGCAGGTCTGCTCCCCCATGTCGAGCGCGGCGCGGGCGAATTCGTCATCCTCGGATGAATGCAAATAGACATGCGTTTCCACCGGATCGGCGCTTCCCGCCTGTCCGGTGCCGCCGCTCGCGCCGCCCAGCGAGAAGTGAACGTCCTGCACGATGTTGTAGGCCGCCAGGTCCTTCTTCGCGATCTTCGCATAGCGGCCCAGCTGGGTCATAAAGCAGAAGCCGATGCCAGCAGCGATATAGCTTGCCGCATCGGGCGCGCGGCCATGCTCGTCGCAGAGGTAATGGAAGATCGAACCGTGCGGGTTGAACAGCTGCTGTTCGATCCTCTTCACCCCGTCATCGCGCAATGTGCAGATGCCGCGAATATGCAGCACGCGGTCCTGCTCCTCAGCAAGCGACGAACCTTGCGAGCTGGTCGCCTCCTCGGTCAGCGGGCTCATGCCGGCGCGGCGGATCAACTCAGTGTTTGTGGCGGGCTCCACGCCCTCGATCAGCTTTGCCGGATCATCGGGCACATCACCGATCACCGGCTTCGCCTTGTCGGGGACTACCCGCCTGCCGTGGTGCGTGAGCGTGAAGAGGCTCTCCTTCTCTCCGCGCATCAGGCCGTTGAGCGGAGAAGCGGCTACCGCATCGCAGACCAGAGCGCGCAAGGCCTCGGCATCGGCATCGCTATCGATCCGCGCTTCCAGCTCGATATCCTTCGCCCCGCCCGTCATCGTGCCTTTGAGGGCGGAGCCTTTCATCGTGTAGAAATTGTCCTGCACCAGCGTGACATCCCGAATGGCGATCCCGCGCTGTTCGGCCAGCGCCAGCAGTTCGGTCATGTAGCTTGAGACCATGCCGGTGGTGAGGAACGACAGCGGACAAGGCGCCTCATCGAAACCGTCGAGATAGGCACCCTCGTCCGAAACCAGCCGCCAGACCGTGTCGCCATTGCTAGAGGCGACCAGCCCTTCCTTCTGCATCACGGAGAGCGAACGGGCAGCAAAGCGCACGGCAATGCCCTTGCGGTTGGGCGGCGGGGACAGCTTCGCCGTACCGCCAGCCACCGCGAAAAAGCGGGGGCGGGACTCTGCGCCCAGGATATTGGTGTGGCCAGCCATGCCTGTCCCTCTCTTGCCCGATGTCCTAGCGGGGCCGGGCGGTTTCGCCAACGGCGAAGGACAGGCGGTGAAGCGCCTCGCCAGTTGCCGCTCCGGAAGTTATGAGGGGGCATGAGCGTCATCCTCCCCATTGCCCTCATCCTCGCCGCGATCATCGCGGTCGTGGTGTGGCGCGGGCGCCAGTTCGGCGAGCTTGCCCGGCGCGGCGTTCCGGTGACGGGCACGGTGGTGAAGAAGTTCCGCACCGGCAGCACGGGCGGCGTCCCCAGCGGCAAACGCATCGCATTCACCTATCGCGGTCCCGACGGGAAGGACTACCGCCGCGCGGCGAGCATTGCGACCGGCAAGTGGCAGGAGCTGGAGCTGGACGGCCCGATCGACCTCATCTGTCTCCCCGATCGACCGGGCGTCAGTGCTCCTGCCTGGCTGGTCGAGGCCGCGCGAGAGGCACTGGCGAAACGCTAGCGCCTATTCACCGCGTTTCGGCATGCGCGGCGATGGCGTTCCCAATGCCAGCTCCGCATCGGAGAAGGTGATCGGCGTGCGAATGCCCTTCACCTTGGTCCCGTCCCGCCGTTCCATGTCGATCACCATGCCGCGCGCCTGCACTTGCGGATCGTTCAGCGCCTCTGCCACATCGTTGATCGGCCCTGCGGGAATGCCATGCTCCTCCAGCAGGACGAGCAGCTTGTCGCGTTCCCAGCGGCGGGTCTTGGAGGCGATTTCGGCGGAGACGTCCTCGCGGTCGGTCACCCTGCCCTCATTGCTTTCCCATCCGGGTTCGAGGACCAGTTGCAGCAGTTCCGCCAGACGGCCGAATTGCCGGTCATTACCGACTGCAATGATCAGCCAGCCGTCGGAGGTTGGGAAAGCCTCGTAAGGGACGATATTGGGGTGGGCATTGCCCATGCGGTGCGGCACCATCCCGCCGATGAGGTAGTTCATTGCCTGGTTGGCGAGCGTGCCCACCATCGTATCGAGCAGCGCCATGTCGATATGCTGCCCGCGCCCGGTTTTCTCCCGCTGGTGCAAAGCGGCCTGGATGCCGATCACGCCGTAAAGCCCGGTCATGATATCGGCATAGGCCATACCGATCTTGGTCGGCGGCCCGTCCTTCTCGCCCGTCAGGTCCATGATCCCGCTCATGCCCTGCACGATGAAATCGTAGCCCGCGAAAGGCGCATAAGGGCCGGTGTGGCCGAAGCCGGTGATCGAGCAATAGACGAGGCGCGGATTGATCTTCGCGCAGCTCTCGTAATCGAGGCCGTATTTGGCAAGGCCGCCGGTCTTGAAATTCTCGATCACCACGTCCGCCTCGCGGATGAGGTCGAGCACCTTCGCCCGGTCGTCCGCATCCTTGAAATCGGCGACGATGGAGGTCTTGCCGCGATTGGCCGCGTGGAAATAGGCGGCTTCCTTGCTGCCATCGGCATTGACGACGAAGGGTGGCCCCCAGCGGCGCGTATCGTCGCCTTCGGGGCTTTCCACCTTGATCACCTCCGCGCCAAGGTCGGCGAAGATCTGGCCCGCCCATGGCCCGGCAAGGATGCGCGCCAGTTCGACGACCTTGATGCCTTTCAGAGGGGGTTCGCCGCCGCTCACGCTGCAATCTCCACAGGCGCGGGGTCATCGTCATTGGAGGCCTTGCGCACACCCGCAGGCTTGCGCGCAGTGCGCTTGCGGCGTGGCCGGATCGACCGGGAAAGGCCCGCCATGGGCCGCGAAAGATAGCCGAAGCCCTTGCGCATCTCTGCCCATGCCGACAGCGCATAGGTGACGATCACCGCATCGAAATAAATCGCCATTTCCATCGCATAGGCGGCGATGAATTCCGGCCCGAAGATGACCAGCATCTCGCCGCCGCCCAGCATCAGCACACCCAGGAACACGGCATAGAGCAGGTGATGCCGCTCGACCTTTTCGAGCGCGGCAAGCGGCCGTGCCACCAGCTGCTCGTTCAGCGCCTTGGCCGCCGGCGATTGCGGCGCGAGCCACATCACCAGCGTAATCGCCGCCACGAAACCCAGAAATGCAACCATACGGACCTCCCTATTCGGGATTTATATGGAACACCCTTTCGGCATTTCCATGACACAGGGCGTGCCTTTCGTCATCGGTGCATTCGAAATCATTGATGAAATCGACGGCCGGCTTCATCGGCTGGTAGGGATAGTCGATCGCCCAGATCACGTTCTCCACGCCCATGCGGTCAATCGCATAGCGCAGGGCCAGCGGGTCTTCCACGCCGCTGGTGGTGAAGACGAAATTATCCTTGAAATACTCTTCCATGCTGCGCTTCGTCTTGGGGGCACGGCCAACTTCCTGCGCGCGGGAATTCATGAAATTGATGCGCCAAATGAAGAAGGGCACCATCTCGCCCATATGCCCGACGCAGATCTTCAGGTTCGGGAAGTGATCGAACACGCCGCCTGCCATCATGCGGAGCATATTGGTGCCGACTTCGACGCCGTATGCCCACATGGCTGAATCCATCGCATAGTCCATAAGCGGACCCTTCAGCGTGTCTGACGGGCCGCGCGGGTGGATATAGATCGTGGCATTGTGCGCCTCTGCCGCTTCGAAGATCGGCCAGAACTTGGGATCATCGAAATATTCGCCATTGGTGTGGCTGTTCACGACCAGGCCGTTGAGATTCAGCTCCGTCATCGCGCGCTCAACCTCCTTGGCGGCGCGCTTGGGCGAATGCGGGGCGAAGCTGGCAAGGCCGGCGAAACGCGACGGATATTTGCGGCAGATTTCCGCCATCCGGTCATTGCTGAGCGCCGCAAGCTCCGTGGCGGTATCCGCATCGAACATCTGCACCCCCGGCGCCGTCAGCGTCAGCAGGTGCATGTCCACGCCATACTCGTCCATTTGCGGCAGGCGCTGATTCTCGATGTCCTTCAGGCCTTCGAGGAAGTTCATCTTGCCATAACCGGTGGTGTCATGGTCCGCGTCGTAGATCCCGCCCACCAGCAGCTTGTCAGAGCTTTGCGAGGGGCCGCGCGCAACCTTGCGCAATTCCTCTGCGACTTCGGGGATCGACCATGCTTCCTCGCATGCGATCAGACGGCACTTGCTTCCCATTAAACTCTCCCCCTCCTCTTTTGCGCGAGCCTAAGGCGGAGCATGGGTCTGCCGCAAACATTTTCGTGGGGTGCGCCAAAGTCCTCCTGTATTGCCGGATGCGGCCAGCCTCACCATTTGCATTCCATGACCGAAACGACGACCGCCTCTACGCTCCCGACATACTATCTCAGCCATGGCGGCGGACCATGGCCGTGGATGCCCAATATGGCTCCGGCCTATGCCGTGCTCGACGCTTCGCTGAAGGCGCTGCGCCGCGAACTGGACGAGAAACCGCGGGCGGTGCTGGTGGTGACGGCGCATTGGGAGACGGAGGACTTTACCTTCTCCGCCGCCGAGCGGCCGGGCATGATCTACGATTACTACGGCTTCCCGCCGGAGACCTACGAGATCACCTATCCGGCCCCGGGCCTGCCCTCGCTCGCCGCGCGTGCAGCCGGCCTGCTGCGCGATGGCGGGATGACCGCGAATATCGACGCGGCGCGAGGTTTCGACCACGGCACCTTCAGCCTGATGCAGGCGATCTATCCGGAAGCCGCGATGCCGATCGTGCAGATGTCGATCCGCAAGGACTTCGATCCGGCGCTGCATGTCGAAGCCGGAAAGCTGCTGGCACCCTTACGCGACGAGGGCGTGCTGGTTGTTGGCAGCGGTTTGAGCTTCCACAACCTGCGCGCCATGGGGCCGGTGGGTCGCGATGCCTCGCGCGCATTCGACGGCTGGTTGCAGCAAGCGCTGCTGGGCGCGACGGGTGAGCCGCGCGCCAGCAACTTGTTAGACTGGGAAAAGGCCCCTGCCGCCCGCCATGTCCACCCGCGCGAGGATCACCTGATGCCGCTTCACGCGGCTGTCGGCGCGGCGATGGAGGAGGAGGCGCACCTCTCCTACCACCAGGAAGATTTCTTCGGGGCGATCACCGCTTCCAGCTTCCGCTTCGGCGACGCCCCGCTACCCGTCAGCTGACCTGCGGGGCCTAGCGATAATAGACCAGCGATCCGAGCCAGTAGACGAATTCGTGAAACTGCGGCGTGGAGGAAACCAGCCAGTTGACCGGCTGCGGGATGACCACGATGGCCGCTGCGATCCAGCTGGCAATGCCGACCTTTCCCGATGCCCGCCATTCGCGAAACAGCACGGCGGCCAGCATCGCATTCATCGTCATATAGGTCGCGAAGACAGGCACGCCTTCGGCACCCAGCCCGTGCATATATGTGCGGTTGATCCCCGGCATCAGCACGGCAATCGTCGCGATCAGGACAAGGTTTCGGTGTTCGGCGATGTTTCGTTTCACGGCTCGGATGGCCATGACGAAGATGGCGGCGAAGCTGGGCGGCGCGACGACCGACAGGAAGAACACCTTGGCGGTGGTCGGATCATCCAGCGACCGCGTCACCATGGCGCCCGATGCTCCCACGATCGTGATCATCGCGCCCATGACCACGACCAGCGTGGCGATCGAGATGCCGAAAGTGCCCAGCGACCGGTGCAGCTTCAAATTCTTCGCATTCACCAGTGCGGACTGGACAAGCAGCAGCACCATCCAGGCGAAAAAGACCAGCCCGTGCAGGTGGACGACAGGCGGATCGCCCGATCGCGTTCCCACGGCCGTCGGGTAGAGATAGCTCATGCCGAAGCCCGCGAAGACGAAGGCGCACATCAGCAGGACCATCCAGAAGTGGAAGCTCCGTCGAAAACCTCGCCGCACGGACTTATCCTGCGCGGCACCGGCTGTGGATGCGGTGGCCATATCCTCTTCTCCCCGTCCGGCAGATTAGCGCCTTGCAGTGGCGAGGCAATGGTCCCCGGCGGTGACACCTTGCCCCGTTCCTCCGCCCGGCCTAGCCTTGCCTGCATGAACCGCCCCGCCGCCGTGACCAAGGACGAAAGCTGGAGCTCGAAAGGGCTCGCCCAACGCGATGCGATCAGCGCCTGGCGTGACTGGGCGGCGAGCACGATCGCCCCGATCGAGGTGGAGCTGTTCGACCCCAATGCCTTTGCGGCGCAATGGGTCAGCCACGGGATCGGCCAGCTGCGCCTGCTGCATATCAATGCACCCGCGCAGCGCGTCACCCATATTGGCGAGGAAGGCGCACCAATGCGCGCCTCCCCATCGATCCAGCTGGTCTATGCGCGCCACGGCGTGCTGCGCACCACCATGGCCGGGCGTACGTTCGACGTGGCGCCAGGGCAATTCGTGCTGCTCGACAACACCCGCTTCTACCAGATGGAAATGTCCACCGAACACGAATGCATCGACCTGATGATGCCGCAGGGCTGGCTGGAGAAATACTTGCCCGACCCCTCCACCCTGCTTGCCAGGCCGGTTTCCGCCAGCGCCGGATGGGGTGCACCCTTGGGTGCCTTGATCGAGACGATCCTCGACGGCGGGCTGGACGATGCCCCCCTGCCCCGCCCGCTGATTGCCGAGCAGTTCGGCAGCCTGCTGGCGCTCGCGACGGGCATGGAGGAAACGGACAAGGCTCCCCGGCACAGGAACCAGCTGGCCGCGCGCATCCTGCGGCGGATCGAAAGCGACTATGCCGACCCGGACCTTTCGCCTGAACTGGTCGCGCGCCAGGTGGGGATTTCCAAGCGCTACCTCCAGACGCTGCTGGCGGCGAGCGGCACCAGCTTCGTGCAGGAACTCAACGCCACGCGGCTCGACCGGGCGAGCGAGCTGCTGGCCGACCCGCGCGCGGTGGGGTTGGCGATTGCCGATATCGCCTTTCGCACCGGCTTCCTCGATCCGGGATATTTCACCCGCCTGTTCCGCAAGCGCTTCGGCATCACCCCCCGCGAGTTCCGCGCGGGTAATGCGCCGAGGAGCTAGAGCTGGCTAGCCTTGCCCCAGCCGCGCCAGGCGGGGCGTCACCATCGGGACGGTCAGCATGGTGCTGGCGATGGCCATCAGCAACAGGGCGGTGAATGTCTGCGGGGCGATGATCGCGCGATCGAGCAGGACGTTGGCGAAGATGATCATGATCAGCGCCTTGGTCTGCAACATCCAGCCGATGACCCATGCCTCACCGGAACGCCAGCCCAGCACCCTTCCGGCGATGTGAACCCCAGCCAGCTTGCCCGCTACTGCCGCGACCAGCAGCATGGCCGCGACACCGGCGACTGCCCATCCGCCACCGCTCCAATCGGTCCTGAGGCCAGTGCTGAGAAAGAAGACGGGCATGATGGTGAGAAGGACGATCTCGCGAAAACCATCGAGCTTGCGGCGGTCGAACCAGTCGGATTCCAGCACGCAGCCCGAAAGGAAAGCGCCGACCATGAAATGCAGCCCGGCCCAGTCGGCTGCCAGGCTGCATAATGCCAGCCATACCAGGCCGAGATACCAGCGGTCGCTTTCCGCCACGCGGCGCATGAGCTGGCGCAAGGCCCATGCCAGCAAGGCGAACACCAGCAGGAATGCGGCCTGCCGCGCGATCCGCTCCCCGTCGAGAAGGATGAGGGCCAGCACCGCCCAGATCGCTATGTCATCGAGGCTGGCATAGCGCAGCAGGCGCTGGCCGAGGGGCTGGCGAAAGATGCCCATCCGCTCCATCAGCAGCACCAGGATCGGCAATGCCGTTACCGCGCAGGCCATCCCGATACCCGCCACTCCCTGCACATAGCTGCCATCGCTTCCCAGCCAGCCGGGCGCCTGCAGGATGGCGGCCGCCGCAAGGGCGCCGAACAGGAAGGGCGTGGCAAGTGCGAAGCCCGCGGTGACCGCCGTGTCGCGCCAGCCGTCGAGCGCGGCTTTCAGGTCCAGCTCGATCCCGGCAACGAAGACGAACAGCATCACGGCCCACCAGGCAATGCCGTTGAGCGCGGTCACCACATCGGGCGTGAAGATCGCCTGGTAATATGCGGGATAGACTGCCCCCAGCGCCCCCGGTCCCAGCAGAATGCCGACAAGGATCTGGACCACGACGAGGGGCGCGAAATAGTCCGTCCTGAAGAAACGCCACAGGCTCCACGGAACCGCGAAAATCACCAGCAGGGCGACGAGAAACGTCTCGACGGTATTTGGCATCGGCGTCAGCCACTCTCCCCATGCAGCGCCGGTTGCGAACAACCGGGCCGACATGCGCAGATGCGCCAGAAACCCGGCGATGGGAAGCAGGGAAATCGCCCTTTCCCGGCGTCATGGCCTCATGCGCGGCCGTGTCCGGAATTACCGCCGCGCGACGGGATCCTCGCTGGCCCAGAAGCGCGGCGTGCTCGACGCCTGGAAATCGAAGAAGGCGTTGATCGCGTGGATCTCGTCCCCCCAGATCTTGAACGCCTCATAGGTGATGAGAGCGATATCCTCGCCATAGGAGCCGGTGTCGCCGAAATTCATCCAGAGGAGGACGGTGCCGTACTCCTCATCCACCGCGACCACGCTGGGGATGATCTCCGGGTGCAACATGATGCGCCCTTCATACATGCCGCAATTGCCCCAGCCGCAGCCCTCGCCCGCGGTGATCACGCCGTTCTCGACGCGATAGGTTTCCGGAGCAAAGGGCACGCCGGCATCGGTGAAGTTGCCGATGCGCAGCCCCTCGGTGTAGAGCAGCGCCATCGCCACCATGTCCTCGCGCGACATGCGCTCGCCTTCGGGCACGGCCCGGTCCATGCCGCGCACGGGCGTGTGCAGCTGGTTGGGCTGGAAAGGCGAGTCGGGCGTCACGCGATGCACCTGCGTCTCGATGCCGGAGAGCATGTCGCCTTCCGCGCGCAGCACCACGGTGACCAGCACGGGCACATCGCCATCGCGATAGGCGAGGTGGGCGGCGGCGACCTGGTGGGCGGTGTCGATGTAATCGTGGCGGAAATCCAGCCGTTCGGTCACGATCTCCCAAGCGCCTTCACCCAGTTCGACGAGGCGCGAATTCTCGGTAATGCGGACGTCATCGGTTACCGGCAGGCGCGAGGGGTCACGCGCCTCAAGTGCCTCTGCAAACGCCGTAATATGGTTCGACAGGCAGGCCCTGTCACAATCCTGCGCCTGTGCTGCGGGGGCCATGGCAAAAGCCCCCAGAAAACCCGCCACTACCCCTGCGGCAAGACGCCGTGCATCCTTCCAGAATCGCATTTTCCCTCTCCCGAAAAACCGTTAGCAAGGCTAATCAAATGCGGACGCAATGTCGATCCGGCCCCGTCGGTTAGCTGGAAACAATGTTGTTTCGGAAGAAACAAGACAAAACATCATGCGCTTTTGTCCCATTTGCCATGCGCCCGAATCCTTTGGGCGGCGTGAAGAGCGCGGTATTCTGCTGGCAAGTACAACGTGTCCGCGTGCGCTTCGGGTCGTGAAGCGCAATAAGTAAAAGGCTTGGAGAGGAGCCTGCACGCGCCGCCACCGTCCATCAGAGACGGGGCGGCGCGTCAAAACCCGTCTGAAAGGTATCAGCATGAGCGATGCGCAAAAGGGATTCCCGCTTCCCAGCTCGGTGAAGGTCGTCCCCGGTACGGAGGAGGCGCAGGCCGCCTACCCCTATTACACCCAGTTCCAGCCCGGCGATGACGAGCGCTTCTGGTTCTACAATTCGATGCATTTCCCCGAGCCGATGCATCATTTCGACATGATCACGGCGGAAGCCGCCTATTGCGCGCTGGGGAGCTTCAACACCCGTGTACACGTGCTGCCCACCACCAAGGGCATCGATCATCGCGTCATCAACGGCCGCGTCTTTATCGGCGGCGTGCCGGTAACCGATCCGGCCGAGATCGAGGCACGCACGGCCGAATTCCAGCAGCGCGCCTTCTATTATTACGAGCACTGGGAGAAGCTCTACGACCAGTGGAAGGACAAGATGAAGGCGCTGATCGCCGATGCGCAGGCGCTTCCGACGCCGCATCTACCCGATCTCGAGCCCATCGAAACCACCCATACCGGCAAGGGCGTGGCCGCCAATCACGAGCTGATCGACACATACCGGAAGACGCTCGAAGGCTACTTCCGCATGTGGCACCACCATTTCGAGTTCCTGCTGCTCGGATATGGCGCCTATCTGACCTTCTTCGATTTCTGCAAGAAGGCCTTCCCGGAGATTTCCGACCAGGCGATCAGCCGCATGGTCGCCGGTATGGAAGCCGAGATATTCAAGCCGGACGAGGAAGTGAAACGCCTCGCCCGCCGCGCCGTGGAACTGGGCGTGGATCAGCATTTCACCGATGACATGGATATCGACAAGGTGCTGGCCGATCTGGATGCGGTTGGAAACAGCGGCAAGGAATGGCTGGGCGAGCTGGAGACCAGCCGCAACCCGTGGTTCAACGTCAATGTCGGCGATGGTTTCTACCACTATCACCGCAGCTGGAACGATGACCTCTCCATGCCTTTCGCGGCGCTTCCCGGCTATATCGAGAAGATCAAGGCGGGCGAGAATATCGAACGCCCGATGGACAGGCTGGTGGAGGAGCGCGAGCAGCTCGTCGCCGACTATCGCGAACTCCTCGATACCGATGAGGACAGGGCGACCTATGACCAGCTGATCGAGCTCGCGCACCGCGTCTTCCCCTATGTCGAGGGTCACAAGTTCTATTGCGAACATTGGTACACGAACCTGTTCTTCAACAAGATCAGGGAATTCGGTGCCCTGTTGGTGGAACACGGCTTCTTCGCTCGCGAGGAGGACGTGTTCCACCTCACCCATTACGAGCTCGAAAGCGCGATTGTGGATCTGATGCTGAGCTGGTCCTCCGGCTCCGCTCCGATCGGCCCGCAGCGCTGGCCCGCGATCGTCGAACAGCGGAAAGCAGCCATCGCCACCTGGGCAGAACACACCGTGCCCCCGGCGCTGGGCCATGTGCCCGACGTGATCGACGATCCGGCCATCGTAATGCTGTGGGGCATCACCCGCGAGAATCTCGACAGCTGGCTGTCCGATGGGACAAGCGATCCCAACGAGCTGAAGGGCTTTGCCGCCTGCTCCGGCGTGGTCGAAGGCACGGCGCGCGTGATCAAGTCCGTCGCTGAAATCAGCCGTATCCAGCAGGGAGATATCCTCGTCTGCCAGGTCACCAATCCCACCTGGTCACCACTGTTCCAGAAGATCAGCGCGGCGGTTTCCGATATCGGCGGATCGATGAGCCACATGGCCATCGTCGCGCGCGAATATGGCCTGCCCGCCGTGGTTGGCACCGGCTCCGCCACGCTCAAGATCAAGGACGGCGCGCGCATCCGTGTCGATGGCGGTAAGGGCACGGTAAGCATCCTCGATAATGAGCCGGTGCTGGAGGACGCGTGATGACACGCGACGAGGACTCGTCTGATGGGGCTGGCTGGTCCGAACGGCAGATGCGGAAGGTCAGCTCTCGAACCGAAGTTGATTCGAGAAGGGGAAACCCTTCGATTGCCCTTCGAGGATCGGCTCCTGATGTCGTTCGATTCTTCTCGTCCGTCTCAACGCCGCCGCCGCTGTTTAGGGTGATGGGTTTCGGAGGGGGACTATACGGCTGGCTCCATGATGCGAGAATTCCAGCCGGCCATGTGAAGTTATATTTTTTGACTGCGTTGTGGCTGCCCGTGATTCCAGTTCACGCTTACGCTGTAACGCCGGTGGATCGAGGCTTTCGCTTTCATGCTTCGATAAACCTTTTCAACTTGGTTAGGGCATTTCGAGGACGGGTTTTTCCGCTCTATCTAACCGCATTAATAGAAGGGGTCGGCTGGTTGATTGCGTTCGGCACAGTGATTGCTCTGGTCTATGGGGCGTTCTATTGGTTGAGGTCGTTGCTGTGAGCAGTTTCAACGCCGTCGCCTGGTTTGCCGATGTCGGCATTGCCGATCGCCCTACCGTGGGCGGCAAGGGCGGTTCGCTGGGCGAATTGACCAGCGCGGGCATTGCCGTGCCGCCCGGCTTCGTGGTGACCACTTCAGCCTTCGAAACTTTCCTTGCGGCTCTCGAAGCGCGTGAGCCGATCCGCCCGCTGGTGGAAGCGCTCGACCCGCAGGACCATGGCGCGGCGACCAAGCTGTCCGAACTATTGCGCGCCCGCGTGATGGAAGAGCCAATGCCGGCACAAGTCGAGCAGGCGATCACCGATGCCATGCGCCAGCTCTGCCCGGATGGCGAGCCGGTGGCCGTGCGCTCCTCCGCCACCACGGAAGATGCCGAAGATGCGAGCTTTGCCGGCCTGCAGGACACGTTCCTGTGGGTGCTGACGCCGAAGGACATGGCGCACAAGGTGCGCGAATGCTGGGGCAGCCTCTATTCGGTCGAGAGCATGACCTATCGCCGCAAGCAGGGCTTCCCTGAAGACCAGGTGGCGATGGCCGTGGTTGTGCAGCAGATGGTCGATGCCAGATGCGCTGGCGTGATGTTCACTCGTTCACCCACCACGGGCGACAAGTCTGTCATCACTATCGAGGGTGCATGGGGCCTCGGCTCCTCTGTCGTCTCGGGCGAGGTGACGCCGGACAAATGGGTGCTCGGCAAGATCACCGGCGAGATCAGCCAGCGCGACATCTCCGACAAGCATGCGCGGCAGGTACCCGCCGACAGTGGCGGAATTGTCGAGCTGGAGAATGACGAGGACATGCGCAAGGCGCCCTGCCTCACCGACGATGAGCTGATGGGCCTGCGCGAAGTGGGTCGCAGGATCGAGCGGCATTACGGCAAGCCGCAGGATATCGAATGGGCTCTCGACAAAGAGGGCAACATCCTGCTGCTGCAATCCCGCCCGGAGACCGTATGGTCGATGAAAGATGCCGAGGCCAAGCCCGTCGCGGCGCCAGTCGACAATCCGATGGCGCATGTGATGAACATCTTCGGAGGGCGCAAGTGAGCCGTCTGTCCGGCAAGGACATTGCCGAAATCGCCAAGCTGCTCGACGAGAGCCACTTCACCTCGCTCGACTTGCAGATGGGCGAGTTCAAGCTGCGCATCCGCCGCGATGGCGGCGGCGGTGGCGGCTGGTCCGAGCGCGAGGTGGACGAGGTGGAAGCGGCTCCCGCGCCTGCTCCCTCGCCTGCACCTTCTGCCGCTGCACCCGCTGCTGCGGCCAGCGACGAGGTTGACGTCCCCGCCCCGCTGCTCGGCAATTTCTACGCCGCGCCGCGTCCGGGCGAACCGCCCTTCGTGGCCGTGGGGGACAAGGTCGGCCCCGACACCACCATCGGCATTATCGAAGTCATGAAGCTGATGAACCCGATCCGCGCGGGCGTTGCGGGCACGATCACCGCACTCCTCGCCGAAAACGGCACGGCGGTGGAGGAAGGCCAGGCGCTCATCCGCGTGAAGGTGGACGGCTGATGGCGATTGTTTCTTTCCTCGTCATTCCCGCGAAGGCGGGAATCCAGATTGAGGCGCTCGTGGCTCCGCGCTGGATCCCCGCCTTCGCGGGGATGACGAACGGGTCGGAAAGGTACTCGCGCCATGGCTAAGATTGGCATCGTTGAAACGTCGCTGCGAGACGGTAACCAGTGCCTGTGGGGCGCGCTGGGTGTGGATACCGCCAAGACGCTGACCATCGCGCCTGCGATGGAGCGAGCAGGCTATCGCGCTATCGATTTCACCACCTCCACTCATATGGGCGTGGCGGTGCGCTACAAGCAGGAGGACCCGTGGGAGCGGATCCGCGGCATGGCGGAGATCTGCAAGGACACGCCCTTGCAGTTCCTCTCCACCGGCTTCCGCTTCATCGCATGGGAAACGGCGACGCCCGAATTCATGGAGCTGGCCTTCCGCACGCTCGCCACCAACGGCATTCGCCGCTTCGCACTGGCGGACCCGATGAACGATGCGCAGGCGAACGCCGACGTCGCCAAGATGGTCAAGCGCGCGGGCGGCGATCAGGTGGTGGGGGCGCTCGTCTATTCGATCAGCCCGATCCATGACGATGCGCATTATGCCGAGGCGGCCCGCATCATGGCCGCCAGCCCCGATATCGACGCGCTCTACATCAAGGACCCCGGCGGCCTGCTGACGCCCAAGCGCGCGCAGACGCTGATCCCTGCGATCCTGGCCGAGATCGGTGACAAGCCGCTCGAACTGCACAATCACTGCACCATCGGCCTTGCCGAACCGGCTTGCCTCGAGGCGGCGGACCTCGGCGTGGCGGCGATGCAATGCGCCAGCGGCGGCGCGGCGGACGGGACCAGCAACCCGCCGATCATGCGCATGATCCGCAACCTGCGCGCGCAAGGCCATGAGGTGGAAATCGACGACGAGGCAGCGCAGGAAGTCGCCGACTTCTGGACCGCTGCGGCTGAGGCGGAAGGCCTGCCCACCGGCAGCCCGATGGCTTTCGATGCCGCCTATTTCCAGCACAACCTGCCCGGCGGAATGGTCGGCACCATGCGCCGCCACCTCGCCGACCAGAATGTGCCGCATCTGGAACAGGCGGTGATCGAGGAGATGGGCCGCGTTCGGCAGGAGCTTGGCTGGCCCATCGTGATGACGCCCTTCGCCCAGATGCTGCAGACGCAGGCGATGATGAACGTGACCGGCAAGGGACGCTGGGAGATTATCCCGGACGAGATCATCCGCTTCGCCATCGGCAAGTTCGGCCGCCCCAATGCGCCCGTCGATCCCGACGTGATGGACCGCATCATGTCTAATCCGCGCACCAAGGAGCTGGAAGCCGAAACAGGCATGGCGGACTTGAAGACGCTCAGGAAGAAGATCGGCGAGACCCTGTCCGACGAAGAATTCCTGCTGCGCGCCACCATGCCTGCTGAGCTAGTGAACGCCATGCAGGACGCCGGTCCTGCCCCACGCGAATACGATCCCGATACGGTGGCGGTGATGGAACTGCTGCGCACCGTCCTCTCCCGCCGCGATGTCGACAGCTTTGGGCTGGAGAAAGAGGACTTCAAACTTGAGGTCTCCGCGTGAGACCCACCACTCCCGTCATTGTGTGGAGTGAAACGGCGGCGGCGAAGCTCGCCGTAGGCAACCAATCCAGAGTGGTTGCGCGCGACGCCCCGGATTGCCGCGTCGCCTGCGGCTCCTCGCAATGACGAATTGGGAAGACACTGCATGACCATCCGCAAGCCGAAAGGCTTCATGTTCGATCTCGACGGGACACTGATCCTCTCCAACCGCAAGCTGGGCAGCTATGACCCCATCGAAGGCGCGGCGGAGGCCTTGGGCGAGCTGGACCGGCTCGGCATCCCATGGCTCGCGCTGACCAATGGCAGCGCCTATCCGTCCCGCGTGCAAGGCCCGCGCCTGCGCGATGCGGGCGTGCCCGTGCCGGACGAGAAGCTGTTCACGCCTAACTCCGTAGCGGCCAAAGTGATCGCCGATCGCGGCTATTCCAACGTCCTCGTGCTCGGCCTCGAAAGCGTGGCGGAGGCGCTCACCGAAATGGGCGTCTCCTGCTCGATGCTCGGCGATGACGACGCGAAGCATGCCGACGCCGTCTATGTCGCCTGGCATCCCGATTGCGTGATGGACCACATCCACCTCGGCTGCGAGCGGGTGATGGACGGCGCCGCCTTCCTATCCGCCAGCGACGTGCCCTTCTTCGCCACCAAGGAAGGCCGCAGCTTCGGCTATTCCTGCGCGATCAACGGCGCGATCAACCGCGTGACCGGGGTAGAGCCGGAACCGACCGGCAAGCCCTCCGCACACGCAATGGAAGTGATCGCCGACACGCTAGGCATCGCCAAGGAAGATGTCGGCGTGGTGGGCGACGATGCGACGGCGGAAATGCTGATGGCGCGTGAGGCTGGCGCGATCGGCATCGCCGTCACCTCAGGCTCCACCAGCGCCGAGGAATGGGCCGCCCAGCCGCCCGAAAAGACACCGCATCTGGTGATCGCCAATATCGGCGAACTGGTGGAGGCCTGCGGACTGGGTTAAGCCAGCGGCATGAACGCAGTTGTGCGCCTTGTTGTGCCCACCTTAGTGCTGCTATCGCTTGCCGCCTGCGCATCCAGGGAAACGATTCCACTGGAGGATGTCCTCGCATCGGACCTCTCCGGCGATGAATTGATTGATGCCTACTTCGACAGGCTTACCTATCTGAGCAGTGATGCCGACCTGTTCGTGGCTGAGCTCGAAGAGGCGGGCTTCATCGCCTCCCTGCCAGGCCGTGAGGAGTTCCTGCTCCAGAATTCATCCTATCACTGCAATGTCTGGGAATATTACGACCAAGAGACGCCGATGTGGGCACTGATCCAGGCATGCCACGTCAAACATACGGGCGAGATCGAGTTGCGCCGCTTTGGCATCGCCCGAAAGAACATGACCGAGGACGAACTCGGCGAAGGTGTGGATTGACCCTCTGCTATTCCATCAACGAAATGGTCCCGCGCGCGGCGGCGGCTCGCAGCCGCCCGAAAAGACACCGCATCTGGTGATCGCCAATATCGGCGAACTGGTGGAGGCCTGCGGACTGGGCTAACACCGCGCGCATGACCGAGACCATCCGCACCGACTGGACGCGCGAGGAAATCGCCGCGCTGTTCAATTTGCCCTTTACCGAATTGCTATTCCGCGCCGCAGAAGTGCATCGCCAGCACCACCGGCCGGACGAGGTGCAGCTGTGCACGCTGCTCTCGATCAAGACCGGCGGTTGCCCGGAGGATTGCGGCTATTGCTCGCAAAGCGTGAAGGCCGATAGCGGGGTCGAGGCGACCAAGCTGATGGATGTGCGCGAGGTGCTGCAGCGCGCGGCGCAGGCCCGCGATGCCGGATCGCAGCGCTTCTGCATGGGCGCCGCATGGCGCAATCCCAAGGATCGCGACATGCCCAGGATCGTCGAGATCGTGAAAGGCGTCTCCGCCATGGGCATGGAAACCTGCATGACGCTGGGCATGCTGGAGCCGCATCAGGCCAAGCAACTCGCCGAAGCGGGCCTCGATTATTACAATCACAATGTCGACACGGGGCCCGAATATTACGAGCGCGTGATCTCGACGCGATCCTATGAAGACCGGCTCGATACGCTTGCCAATGTCCGCCAGGCGGGCATCAATGTCTGCTCGGGCGGCATCGTCGGCATGGGCGAAACGCGCGAGGACCGGGTGGGCTTCGTCCACACGCTCGCCACGCTGGAGCGGCACCCCGAAAGCGTGCCGGTGAATGCGCTGGTGCCCGTGAAAGGCACCGTGCTGGGCGACATGCTGGCCGATACGCCGCTTGCGAAGATCGACGATATCGAATTCGTGCGCACCGTGGCCGTTGCGCGCATCGCCATGCCGATGAGCATGGTGCGCCTTTCAGCCGGGCGCGAGAGCATGTCCGAAGCGACGCAGGCCATGTGCTTCATGGCGGGCGCGAACTCGATCTTCACCGGCGACAAGCTGCTGACCGCGCCCAATGCGGGTGACGACGAGGATGCGGCCATGCTCGCGCGCCTCGGCATGAAGCCGCTCGAAGGCGAAGAACCCGCTCGGGCGTGCAAGGCTGTGGAGAAGGCGCAATGATGTTTCTGATTGCCTCCCTCGCATATGCACAGGCCGTCGCAACCGAGCTTGAGCGCTGCATTGCGCTACCTGACGATCTGGCCGCTCTCGAATGTGTTTACAGTGTGGAGGGCAGCACCGGGGAGGCAATGGGCGCACGCAATTTCGAACTAGTGAATGTGCTGGGCGAATGGGACGGGACTGGCCAGCCGGACGGAACCGATTCCGAAAATGCAGCGCAGGAGGCGTTTATCGATTCCGCCTCGGCATGGATCGACAGCCGCAACGCCAGCTGCCGCTTCGAGACGATATTGCAAGAAATAGACTCGCGGCTTGCCTTTCTCGCGTGCCGCGCGCGGATGAACGCGGAGCGCGTTGTTCATATAGAGAGCTATCTTAGAAGGCTCGCAGCTCCAGGAGGGCTTTCAGAAACAGACCCCCTGTCCATTTCGCAAGCGGAGAAGAACCCATGACCGATCAGAAGCTCGAAACACTCACTATTCACGCCGGGTGTGAGCCTGATCCGACGACCAATGCGCGGATCACGCCAATTTACCAGACGGCCAGCTATGTGTTTGACGATGCGGACCATGCCGCGCGGCTGTTCGGCCTGCAGGAATTCGGCAACATCTACAGCCGCATCATGAACCCCACCACTGATGCGCTGGAGAAGAAGATCGCGGCGCTCGAAGGCGGTGTCGGCGCGCTGGGCGTGGCATCGGGCCATGCGGCGCAGTTGATCGCCTTTCACACGCTGATGGAGCCGGGCTGTAATATCGTCGCGGCGAAGAAGCTCTATGGCGGCTCGCTCAACCAGATGGGTGAGAGCTTCAAGAAATTCGCCTGGGAAACGCGCTTTGTCGATGCGGACGATGCAGCCAATGTCGCCGCTGCCATTGATGACAAGACGCGCTGCGTCTTTATCGAAAGTCTCGCCAATCCGGGCGGCGTGGTCAGCGATATCGCCGCCATCGCCAAGGTCGCGCATGATGCGGGCGTGCCGCTGATCGTGGACAATACCATGGCTACACCGGCGCTGTGCCGCCCGATCGAACATGGCGCGGATATCGTGGTGCACTCGGCGACCAAGTTTCTCAACGGCCACGGCAATTCCATTGGTGGGCTGATCGTCGATAGCGGCAAGTTCGACTGGAAGGCGCAAGGTGACAAGTTCCCCAGCCTGACCCAGCCCAACGGCTCCTATCACGGCGCGGTGCTGGTCGATGCGCTGGCGCCAGTCGGTCCCATCGCCTTCATCATAGGCTGCCGCGTGTTGGGCCTGCGCGACCTCGGCCCCGCCATGGCGCCGATGAACGCCTTCCTTGCCCTCACCGGCATGGAGACGCTGGCGCTGCGGATGGAACGGCATTGTGCGAACGCGCTGGCGCTGGCGAAACACCTTGAGGCGCATCCGAAGATCGACTGGGTGTTCTACTCCGGCCTCGAGTCCAACGACTACAATGCGCTGGCGAAGCAGTATCTTGGCGGCAAGGGCGGCGCGGTATTCACCTTCGGTGTGAAGGGCGGGTTCGAGGCTGGCGTGAAGCTGGTTTCCAGCGTCAAGCTGTTCAGCCACCTTGCCAATATCGGCGACACGCGCAGCCTGATCATCCACCCTGCCTCCACCACGCATAGCCAGCTGGAAGGCGAGGAACTGGTGGCCGCGGGTGCTGGGCCCGACGTGGTGCGCGTCTCAGTCGGCATCGAGCATATCGACGATATCATCGCCGATATCGACGCGGCGCTCGCCACCCTGTGAGCTTCGACTACGAGGCCTATATCGACTGTTTCCTGACCGGCGATGACGAGGTGCTGGTCGAGCGCTTCTTTGCCGAGGATTGCGAGATGCATTCCGGCTCCGGCGTCAGGCGCGGGAAGCAGGGCATGCGTGAATTCCTCGCCTGGGCGCATGACGGTGTGCGCGAATGCCCGCGCATCCAGCGCTATGTGCAGGAAGCGGACGTGGTGTTTGCCGATATCGACATGGACTTCCATGCGACCGAGCATCGCCCCAACTTCCCTTTCGGCGAGATGCATCCGGGTGATACCAAAACGGTTAAGTTTCTCGCTCGATATGACCTGAATGGTGAAGGAAAGATCACGAAACTGGTCACCGCCGCGTGGCCACCCGAACAGGAGGTGACGAAGCTTTCCCCATTGGGCGGGCATCCCAGCCAGCTTGCCGCCTATCACGCCTACGCCGCCGCCTTTTCCAATGGCGATGCGGAGCGCTTCACGCGCTTCTATACCGACGACGTGGTGCTTGACCTCTCCAGCCTGCCTCCCATCGCGACCGCTCAGGGCATTGCCGAATTCTACGACACGATGTTCAAGAGCGTGCGCGAGACGCTTACGATCCACTCGATCGAGGCGAGCGACGAGAGGATCGAGGTCGATTGCACCAGCCGCTTTACCGCTGTTGAGGATGCGCCCGATTTCGTGGTCGGCGCGCTCGCCAAAGGGGACTGGGTCGATGTCCCCATCCTTGCCAGCTACACTTTGCGCGACGGATATATCTGCCACATCCGCACGCGGCGCGGCGGGGAGCCGGTCTTCACCCGCGCCGGCTGAGCAGCGCTTCGGCCCGCGCAAGGTCGTCGGGCGTATCGACATCCAGGCACATCAGCGGCGGCGGCGGGATCGCCTGCACATCCTCGCGCGCGGCGAGCAGCGCGGCCGCGCCCTGGTCGCCCTTGAGCTTGATCAGCGCGTGCAATTCATCTGCCGGGAACAGCGCGGGGACACCCAGCCTGTGGCCGGGCCAGGTGGTCGCGGCAAGGCCATCCACCTCGGCCAGCTCGGCCAGGTGGTCGGGGTCGAGCAGCGGCATGTCCGCCAGCACCACCAGCAGAGCGCTGCCGCGTGCCTGTGCCTCGCGCGCGGCAAGGGCCAGCGAAGTGCCCAGACCTTCCGCCGCCTTGGCATTCACGCAGAGTTCCCAGCCGGATTCCGCGGCGAACGTGGGCACCTTGTCCCCCACGACGATGATACCCGGATCGAGGTCCGCACCTGCAACGGCATCGAGCACCCATTGGGCCAGCCGCTTGCCTGCTACCGCTGCGTCAAGTTTGCCGCCGCCGAAGCGCGCAGCCTCACCTGCCGCCAGCACCGCGACCAGCAGGCCGCCCTCAGCCACGGCTCACCCCGTGATGCGGATGGATCGCCTCATATTCGCCCACGACGCTGGCGAGGATGGAGAGCGCCAGCGCCATCGGCTCGCGGCTGTGCTGCACTACGCCGATCGGGCTGGCGACGCGGGCGAGTGCATCTTCGTTCACGCCTGCGGCCAGTAACCGCTCGGCCCGCTCCTCACGCGCCGACCTGCCGCCCTGCGCGCCGATGAAGAAGGCAGGCGTTTGGAGCGCCCATTGCAGGATCGCCTGCTCCCATTCGTGATCGTGGAAGAGCAGCACCACACCGGTCCAGCGATCGACCGACACACCGCCCGGTGCCTTGCCGAGCGACAACCCGTCCGATCCGTCCTTGCTGAAGGTCTCCACCTCCAGCCCCGCCGAACGGCCGAGCAGCGCAAGCGCATCCAGCTCTGGCCCCTCGCCGAACAGCACCAGCCTGAGCGAAGGGACATAATGCCGCTCCGCCAGCGGTCCGAGCGGCAGCGAGAGGCTCGCTTCTTCTCGCGCCTCCAGCTTGGCCAACACTTCGCGGCAGGCCACATGGTCGGGCGCAGGATCGACAAGGATATCGAGCCCGCTGCCACACGGAAGGCGGAAATCGATGAGAGGCGAGCCCGCGCCGAAACGCATCACGCGCCGCTCGCCGCCAGAGGCGATCTCGGTCGCCAGCTGCTTTTCCAGGCACCCGTCTGCCAGGCTGCCGGTCACGCTTCCATCGGGCGATACCGCCAGCTGCGCGCCCAGACGGCGCGAGAAGCTGCCTTCGATGCCGGTTATGGTGCACAAGCCGACGCCCTGCGTGCAGGCCGCACGCAGGGCGTCATGATCGCTTGCCAGCAAGCCGGTGGAGGTTGCCCTATTCAGGCCATTCTTCCCGCGGCAGGCCCATGATCAGCGGCGCTTCCTCGCCGCGCAATTCGGCAAAGGCCACCATGATGTTGATCAGCGCGCGCGATTTCGGGCTGCCGCCATATTCGAGGCCCGGCTTCACCTCGGTGCCGAGGAAGATCGCCCAGCCCGGATTGTCGTCCAGCGCATCGAGCGCGGCGCGCTCGTCCCCGCCAAACTGCAGCGTCTGTTCGGCCGTCTGCACCAGCGCGCGGTTGAACTGAACGAAGCTGCCGAATTCCTCCCAGCTGGAGACGTCACCATGGCCCTGGATCACGTGATCGACCCCGTCGATGCCATAATAGGCGGCGGTCAGCGTGGTCGGCAGAGCCAGCATGGAGCCGCCCGAGCCGGGATCGATCAGCGGGCTCATATGCCAGGCATAGATGTCGCCAGCGGCCATGGTGCGATCGTTCGGGAAGACCACGAAGGCATCGCCATCGGTATGGCCGGCGCCGAAGTGGTAAAGCTCGATCCGATCGTCGCCTTCGCCAATTTCCATGAAAGTGGAGAATGCGGTGTCGACTTCAGAAACGCCAAAGGGCCCGCCCTCCGCTTCCATGCGGTTCTTCGAGTTGAGATGGGCAACCACTTCCACGCTGTCGCCCGACAGCTCATTGTTCGACCCCATGTGGTCGGGATGCGAATGGGTGTTGATGATCATGCCGATCGGCAGGTCGGTCACCTTGCGCACCTCGGCCAGGATCGCCTCGCCGCTATTGGGCAGCTTGGTGTCGATCAGAACGACGTCGTTTTCGCGCACGAACACGGTAGTGTTCCCGCCCGCGCCCCAGATCTTGTAAACATTGCCGTTGACCTGCTCGATCTCGGTAATGCCCGGAAGGCCCTGCGCCGTAACGCCAACCGCGGCCAAGCCGCTCACGACCAGTGCGCCCAGCACCGCAATTCTTTTCATCATCCCGCTCCCGATAGGAATACTCTGTCTATGAACCAATAGGCACCGGCCGCGATCACCGCAAGCGAACCAATTGTCGCAATCCGTCGCGCCAGCTTTTCGGACCTCTGGCGGACGAGGTGGAGCGCGAAAGTAACCACCAGAACGATGAGGAGCTGGCCGATTTCCACGCCGAAATTGAAGGCGAACAGGCTCCAGGCAAGCTGCGCATCGGGCAGGCCGAATTCCTTCAGCACATAGGCAAAGCCGAAGCCGTGGATCAGCCCGAAGACGAAGGCGATCACGGCGCGAAAGTCCTTCCCCTCCCCGCGCATCAAGTTGTCAGCGCCGACCACCACGATGGACAGCGCGATCAGCGGCTCGATCACATGGGCGGGCACCATCACGATATCGAGCGCGGCGAGCGAGAGGGTAACCGAATGGCCGATGGTGAAGCTGGTCACGATGATCGCCAGCCGCTGCCAGCTGCCGCCCAACAGGATCAGCCCGATGATGAAAAGGATATGGTCGGGACCGATCGCGATGTGGTGGATGCCGGAAGGGATGAAGGTCCCCAGCACGGCGAAGACCCCCGCCGTGGTCCCTGCGAAATGGGTGCGCGGTCCGGCTCCGACGCCAAGGATCCATTGCTGGCGGATTTCGCCACCCTCCCACACGTTAACGAAGGTCTGGTGGATCGGGTCGTAGGTAAACAGCTGAGCCTCCACTTCCAGCGCGGAAGGCGGAGCGGAGGGGATGGTGAAGTTGAGGCGCACCGCATCGTCATCCGGAACCACAGTGATGTCCCGCCAAACGGGATCGGGAAGCTCTCCGGCCTCGCCAATGCGGAAACGTTGTTGCAAAAGCTGGGAAATTTTGCTGTGTTGCGCTTCTAATACACCTTCGTCGAGCAATATCGCCGGTTCGTCCAATTGGAGTTCATGCGCAAGGTCGATGACATGCACGGTGACAGTGCCTTCGATCCCCTCCTCCTCCAGCTGGAGGTCGAGATAGCTGAAGGGGGCAGGATGGGCATTCGCCGGAAAGGTGAGGAGAATCAGCACCGCCAGCATGGCAAGAATGCCAAGCAAGCGGCGTTGCAGCGACGGGACAGGTAAGACAGAAAGTTTCATGAAGAACGGCATGCAGTGGATAATGCGGCTATCGAGCCTATTACCCTTTGATACAAGCCTGCAATTGGATGCCGTTCTATCGGGGGATAGGCAGCACAAGTGAGTTTTGCTGAATCGAGAGGGGTGATCTTGGGGTCGACTTGCCAAAAGACTGCACGCGTTCTGCGTAGAACCGCCCTGCCGCTGGCGCTCGCGCTGGGGCTGGCCGGTTGCGCGCGGCCCGATATCGCGCCTCCGCAAGCGAGCTTCGACATCCCGCAGGACTGGGCCGAGAGCGATCCTGCGCCGATCACGCTCGACATTACCGAATACTGGACGCTGCTGGACGATCCGCTGCTGAGCGAACTGGTCGAGGCGGCAATTGCCAACAATCTCGACCTTGAACAGAGCGTAGCACGGCTGGACCAGTCGCGCGCGCAACTGGTGCAGGCACGTTCCAGCTGGTTCCCCACCTTGACCGCCAGCGGCGGTGCGGGGCGCAGCTTCCTCGACAACGACCCGGGCGATTTCACTTTCGACCTTGGCGCCGACGCCAGCTGGGAAATGGACCTGTTCGGCCAGATCAGCGGCAATGTCGCTGCCGCCCGCGCCGACTACACCGCCGCCGGATACAGTCTTGCCGATTTGCAGCGCCTGATCGTGGGGCAGGTGGCGATTTCCGCGATCAATGCCCGCTCGCTTTCGCAGCAGCTGGAGATCGCGAAGAACACGCTCGCCTACCAGGAGGACAACCTGCAGATCGCGCGCTGGCGCAACCAGGCGGGGCTCGTCTCCAGCCTCGATGTCGAGCAGGCGCGCACGCAACGCGCACAGACCGCGGCGACCATCCCGGCGCTGGAAAGCAGCCTTGCCGCGACGGCCAATTCGATTTCCACGCTGATCGGCGAACCGCCGGGCCGCGTGCGCAATGCCTTCATGGCGCCCGAGGAAATCCCGCAGCCGGTCGCGCTGGCAGGTTTCGAAGCTCCGGCCGAAGTGCTCCGCCGCCGCCCCGACGTACGCGGTGCGGAGGCAAGCCTCTATTCCGCCAGCGCGCGCATTGGCGTGGCGCGGGCGCAATTGTTCCCGCTGCTGCGGCTGACCGGTTCAGTGGGCACCAGCTCGCTAGGCATCGACGATCTGTTCGATATCGTCACCGGCAGCGTCTTCGCCTCGGTCAGCCAGCTGATCTTCGACGGCGGGCGCACGCAGGCGCAGGTGGATAGTGCGGAGGCCGGCGCACGCGCCGCCTATGCCGCCTGGGAACAGTCGGTGCTGAACGCTCTCGAAGATGTCGAAAGCGCCGCGGTGGACCAGCGCAGCGCCCGCCAGCGGGTGGCCATTACCGAGGAAGCGGTGGATGCGGCGACCAATTCCGCCATCCTCGCGCGCAGCCAGTACCAGGCCGGTCTCGCCGATTTTCGTACCCTGCTGACAGCGGAAAACAGCCTGCTGTCGGCACGCAACCAGCTCGTTTCCGCCGAGGCGGACCGGGCCAGCGCCTTCGTCCGCCTGACACAGGCGCTGGGCGGCGGCTGGAGCGCAGAGGATTTTCCCCTTCCTGCCAGTGACAGGACGCAATGATGAACCAGACGATGGATAATATGCAGGATATCGAAGACTTCCTGGGCGAGAAGAAGAAGCCCTTCTGGAAGCGCAAGATCGTCTGGATCCCGGCGCTGGTGGTGCTTGCCCTGCTGCTTCTGTGGTCGATCTTCGGCGGCGGAGACGACCAGGTCGACTATATCACCGAGGAGGTGGAAACCCGCTCGCTGGACCTGGTGGTGACTGCCACCGGCAATCTGCGCCCGACAAACCAGGTCGAGGTCGGCTCCGAAGTGTCGGGCCGCATCGACGAGGTGCTGGTGGACGTGAACGACGTGGTCCGCCGCGGACAGGTGCTGGCGCTGATTAATACCGATGTGATCGACGACCAGATCACGCAAGGCCGCGCTAACCTCAACGCCATGCGCGCCGCAGTGCAGCAGGCGCAAGCCACTCTCGAAGTGGACGAAGCGCAGCTGGCGCGCTTGCAGGAAGTCTATCGCCTTTCCGACGGCCGCGTTCCCTCGCAGCAGGAGATGCAGGCCGCGGAAGGCGCCGTGCGGCGCGACCAGGCGGCGCTCGCCTCTGCCAGAGCCAATGTGACGAGCGCGCAGGCCTCGCTCTCAAGCGCCCAGACCAATCGCGATCGCGCGGTGATCCGCTCGCCCGTATCGGGTGTGGTGCTCGCGCGGCAGGTGGAGCCGGGCCAGACCGTGGCCGCCAGCTTCAACACGCCGACCCTGTTCATCCTCGCCGAGGACCTCTCGGTCATGCAGTTGCGGGTGAAGGTGGACGAAGCCGATGTCGGACAGGTGGAAGCGGGCCAGACCGCGACCTTTACCGTGGACGCCTATCCAGGCCGCGAATTCCCCGCCTCGGTGGAACGGGTGGACCTTGCCTCGGGCAATATCTCCACTGCCAGCCAGACGCAGGGCAGCAGCAATGTGGTGGAATATGAGGCACGGCTGACGGTCGACAATGCCAGCGGCCTGCTCCGCCCCGGCATGACCGCAACCGCCAATGTCGAAACCGAGAACACCGCCGCGCAAATGGTGGTGCCCAATGGCGCGCTGCGCTTCGAACCGCCGCAGGAAGAGGAAGCCGGCGGCGTGAACCTTGGCGGCGATGACTTCGGCCTCGCGCGCGAGGAAGAGCGTGCCACCATCGGCGCGGGCAGCCGCCAGACGGTCTATGTGCTGGGCGAGGAGAACGAGCTGCGCCCGATCATCGTCACCACCGGCCTTTCCGACGGGCGGCATACCATCGTGAGCTCGGACGAATTGCAGCCGGGCATGCAGGTGGTCACCGCCATCCGCGCCGGGAACCAGTGAGCACTGAGCAGGTGAGCGAACAGCCGATCATCGAACTGAAGGGCATCACCAAGACCTTTGGCGAGGGCGCGGCCGCGTTCCAGGCGCTGAAGGGGGTGGACCTTTCCATCAAGCGCGGCGATTTCGTCGCGGTGATGGGGCCTTCGGGCTCAGGCAAATCGACCACGATGAACATCCTCGGCTGCCTCGACGTGCCGACCTCGGGCGTGTTCAAGTTCCTCGGCACCGAGGTGCAATCGCTGAACAAGGACCAGCGCAGCCTGCTGCGCCGGCGCTATCTCGGCTTCGTGTTTCAAGGCTTCAACCTGCTGGCGCGCACCACGGCGGTGGAGAATGTCGAACTGCCGCTGCTCTATCGCGGCGAACACAAGGCGGAGCGCCGCGAGGCAGCCTTGCGCGCGCTCGACCGTGTGGGGCTGCGGCCCTGGGCGGACCACACACCGGCGGAACTGTCGGGCGGTCAGCAGCAGCGCGTTGCCATCGCCCGCGCGCTGGTGACCGATCCCGAAGTGCTGCTGGCGGACGAACCGACCGGTAATCTCGATTCCGAACGCTCGATCGAAATCATGGAATTCCTCTCCGAGCTGAACGGGCAGGGCATCACCATCCTGATGGTGACGCATGAGCCGGAAATGGCCGAATTCGCCAAGACCATCGTCCATTTCAAGGACGGGCTGGTCGAACGCATCGAAAACGGCGCGCGCAACCATGCGCATGCAGGCAGCGGGGTGAACGGCTAATGTTCGGCACCACCCTCATGCTCGCCTTTCGCGAGATCCGCCGCCATTTGATGCGCAGCTTCCTGACGACGCTGGGCATCATCATCGGCGTCTCCGCCGTCATCACCATGGTGACGCTGGGCCGCGGGGTGACCGCCGATATCGAGGAGCAGATCAGCTCCTTGGGCTCCAACGTCTTCTTCGTCTTCCCCATCCAGGGCGAGCGCGGCCAGTTCCGCCCGTTCGACGAGGATGACGTGACCGCCGTGCGCGAGCAGATCGCCGGGGTGAAATCCGCCGCCGGCCAGGTCGATAGCAATGTCGTTGCCATCTATAACGGGCAGGACTGGGAAACGACGGTCGAGGGCGTTTCCGGCGAATTCATGGATGCGCGCGGGATCGAAATGGATGTCGGCCGCCGCTTCACTGAAGCGGAGGAAACCTCCGGCGCCAATGTCTGCATCATCGGCCCGACCGTGCAGGAAGAACTGTTCCTCACTGGCGAGAGCCCGATCGGCGAACGCATGCGCCTCAACAATGTCAGCTGCCAGGTGATCGGCGTATTCGCTTCGCGCGGCAGCGTAGGCGGCGGCGGGGATGAAGACAATTCGGTATTCATGCCGCTCACCAACGTCCAGCGCCGTTTCACCGGCAATGACAATATCGGCTACATGGCGGTGAGCTATGACAGCGCCTATGACAGCGCCACCATGACCAATGCGCTGGTAGACCTGATGCGCGAGCGGCGGGTGCTGCTGGAAGGCCAGGCCAACGATTTCGACATCGTCGATACCGCGCAGATCAACGAAACGGTGCAAAGCACGGTCGGCACGATGACGATCATGGTCGCCGCCATCGCCGCGATCAGCCTCGTGGTGGGCGGCGTCGGCATCATGAATATCATGCTGGTGAGCGTGACGGAGCGAACGCGCGAGATCGGCATACGCCTCGCCATCGGCGCCTTGGCGAAAGAGGTGCGGCTGCAATTCCTGACAGAGGCGGTGGTGCTATGCTGCTTCGGCGGGCTTGTGGGTATGATCCTCGGCTTCGTGTTCAGCTACAGCCTGGCCGGAGCGCTGGGCTTCCCCTTCATCTTCGATCCCTTCATCAACATCCTCAGCTTCGTGATCTCGGCGCTGATCGGCATCTTGTTCGGGTATTTCCCGGCAAGACGCGCCAGCCAGCTCGACCCGATCGAGGCGCTGCGGCACGAATAGTCTTTCGCATCCGCATCCGCGGATGCGTCCTCGGGCTATTCCCTCGTCATTGCGAGGAGCGTAGCGACGCGGCAATCCAGCGCTGAGCCACCCCGCCCTGGATTGCGTCGCTTTGCTCGCAATGACGACCTCGAAGGATCATTCCCGAACTGGCCGGATGGCCCCGTCGGCGCTTGAGGCAAGAAAGAATTACGCGCTATCCACCAGCACCAGCTCGGCATCCTCCAGCGCGGTGACCTCCAGCACATCGAGATCAGCGATAGCCACACCGTCGCGCGCATTGGCTCTCTCGCCTGCGATTTCGATCTTGCCTGACGCAGGCACAAGATAGCCCTTGCGGCCGCCGAGGTCGTAGCGCACGCTCTCGCCCGCCTTGACCGTTGCGCCCAGCACGCGGGCATCAGCGCTGATGCGCAGCGCATCTTCATCCATCGCCTCCTCGCGACCGCTCGCGAGCACGGCAAACTGGCCCTCGCGCGCCTCCTTGGGGAAAGGCTTGGTGCCCCAGCTGGGCGGCAGGCCCTTCCGATCGGACATGATCCACAACTGGAAGCTCTGCAGCTCCTCCTCGGCGAGGTTGTACTCGGCATGGACGATGCCGGTCCCGGCGCTCATCACCTGCACATCGCCCGCCACGGTGGTCCCCTCGTTTCCGAGCGAGTCCTTGTGGCTGATCGCGCCTTTGCGGACATAGGTGATGATCTCCATGTCCTCATGCGGATGCGGGGGAAAGCCGCTCTTGCCTGCGATGATGTCATCATTCCACACGCGCAGCTTGCCCCAGTGCATGCGGCGCTGGTCGAAATAGCCGGCGAAGGAGAAGTGGAAATTGGCCTTGAGCCAGCCGTGGTCGGCCTTGCCCAGGCTATCGAACGGACGGACTTCGATCATGGGATAGGCTCCTTTCGCGACCGAGATAGGGAGTGCCGCTGCCGGGACAAGCATGGCCCTAGGTCCGCACCCCGGCTTGACTCGCGGGCCGCATGTGGCAGTCTCGCCGCTTCGGAGACGGGAGAAAAACAATGAGGGATCGCCGCGCCTGGCGCGAGATGTCGCCCGATGGAGAGGAGGAGCGCCGCAGCCGGTTCGACCGCGAGCGCATCATTCTGGCATTGCTGGGCCTCGCCGGCGCAGTCGCCATCTTCGCGATGAACACGCAGTAAGGTCGGACAGGCAGGCGCGCCCGCGCTGCCTCAGCGCTCCACCGTATCGCGCACCCATTCCGCCGGGTCGGAGGGATCCTCAAGCTCGCCCACGAAACGCGGGCTGGTCGTCTGGATGTAGTTCCTCACCACCGTATTGCCCTCGTGGCAGGCATATTCGAACATCTCGTACCCGTCATCCCGCGTCCATGGGAATGCGAGCTTGAACGGCTCCGTCAGCACCACCGGATCGCTCACTGTCGCTTCGTAGAAGATCGTGTCCGGACCCACCGGCGTCAGGCGCTCCACCACGGTTTGCTGCCGGCTGGTCGGGATCGGCTTGTTGCCGGGGCCGACGATGTTCATCGGCGTTTCGCCCGTCAAATTGGTGGTGTGGATCACCAGCGTATCGCCGTCCCACTCGCCCCAGGACGAGCCGAGATATTGCCGCATGTGACCGGGCAAATCCTGCCCGTCGGCGATCGGGATGATGCGCGTCTCGTGCACCAGCTCGAGGTTCAGCACGACATAGCCCGGCGCCTGGAATACGCGGATGCCGTTATTGTAGGGGAACGGCGTCATCGAGCTGGGAAGCCCGCGCGACATGCAGCGGTCCAGCGTGTTGAAATCGGCGATCGCATCGAACTGCGTGACGTTCCAGCTGGAGCGCATGGCGGCGGACATCGCCTCCCCCTGCTCCGTCAAGGGCGGGATGCGGCCATTGGCAGGCGCCATGATCAGGCTGGTCTGCTTCAGCGGCGTGCCCCATTCGAACCAGTGGCCGGAGCCAATCTCGTCCTTGGCATCCTCTTCCTCGTAGTTCGCGGCCACCGCATCCGCCTGCGCCATCGCCTCGGCATATTCCTCGTCAGTGAGATAGGCCTTGTCGCCCAGCTGCGCGGGCCGTTCGGTGGGCGTGCGGCCCACACGGTCGAGCGGCCAGGTGCCGCGCAGGTCCGGATCGCCCCATGGCGTGCGCGGCGCCTGCCAGCCGGCCTCGCCCACGCTGGCCCCGGCATTGATTGCCATACCGCGCGGATCGTCCTGCGCCGTGGCGGGCGTCGCCAGCGCCAGCACGGCAGCGGCGGTGAGCAGTGATTTGCGGAACGTCATGAAGCTTCTCCCAAGCTGAAACCTTGATAGCCTTTCGCGGCCACTTCGTCACATTTGGCGCGATAGGCGCCGACCCCGCCGACATAGGGCATGAAAACCTCTCCCCCGTCGCGCGTGCGGCCCTTGTACCAGCTGTCGGCACGGGGAAAGAGCGTGGCCTGCGCGACTTCGTCGACATGGCGCATCCATGCCTGTTCGGCCTCTGCATCGGCCTCGATCACCGCCTTGCCACTTGTCCGTAAGTCGGCAAGGCAGCGGGCCACCCATTCGACATGCTGTTCGATGGAAACGACCACGTTGGACAACACCGAGGGGCTACCGGGACCGGTGATCGCGAACATGTTGGGAAAGCCGGAGACGGTCAGCCCGAGATAGGCGCGCGGCCCGTCCGCCCATTCCTCCCCGATCCGCTGGCCGTCGCGGCCGACCAGGTCGATCGCCTTGATCGCGCCGGTGCAGGCATCGAAGCCGGTGGCAATGGTGATCGCATCGGCGGGGTAGCGGCCTTTCTCGGTCACGACTTCGTTCGCGGTGATCTCCACCACCGGCTCCTCGCGCACATCGACAAGCGCGACATTCGGCTTGTTGAGCGCATCGTAGAAGCCGATCTCCGCGCACATGCGGCGCGAGCCGAGCGGATAGTCGGGCGTCAGCTTGCGGGCCATTTCCTTATCGTCAACCGAGGCGGCAATCTTGTCGCGGGCGAAGATGGCGGCGAATTCGTTGGAGGTCTCGTCGAACAGCAAGTCCTCGAAAGCGTTGAGCAGGCCGGTGGTCCCGGCATTCCACGCCTCTTCCAGCCGCTTGTGCCGGTCGGCAGGCGCGAACTCCTTCGCCTTGCCGGGGCGCGGCGGGGCAGCGAAGCCCAATGGCGAATGCTTCGCCGCCTCCCGCATTTCGCGGTAACGTGCCTTCTGCTCCTCCTGCTCGCCCGGCAGCAGCGGGCGGTTGTTGGCGGGCACTGCATAGCTGGGGGTGCGCTGGAACACGGTCAGTTGCCCGGCATATTCGCTCATCGCCGCGACCGCCTGGATGCCGCTGGAGCCAGTACCGAAATGGCAGATCGCCTTTCCGGCAAGGTCCGCGCTGTCATCCCACTTGGCGGTGAATAGCACCTGGCCTTCGAAGGCATCGAGATTGGGCAAGTCGGGCAGCTTGGGTTCGGACAGCGCGCCCGTCGCGAGGATCAGGAACTGCACGTCGAAGCTCTCGCCCTTGTCGGTCTCCACCAGCCAGCGGCCCATCGCCTCGTCCCAGTGCGCCGAAGTGACCTTGGTATCGAAGGCGATGTCGCGCTTCAGATCGTATCGCTCCGCCACATGGTCGAGATAAGAAAGGATTTCTCCTTGCGCGGCGTAGCGTTCGGTCCATTCCCATTCTTGCTCCAGCTCGGGATCGAACGAGTAGGAATATTCCATGCTGGGAATGTCGCAGCGCGCGCCGGGATAGCGGTTCCAGTACCACGTACCGCCCACGCCCGATCCGGCCTCCACGCCCTGCGCGGAAAAGCCCTCCTCGCGCAGCTTGATCAGCATGTAGAGCCCGGCAAACCCCGCGCCAACCACCAGCGCGTCCAGCTTGCGCACCATCATCCCTTACCCAGCTGCGCGCGCAGGAATGCCCCCGCCCCGTCGAGCGCGGCGCGGCCTTCCTCCAGCAGGAAATGGAAGCTCTGGAAAACGTGGATCATCTCCGGCCAGACCTCCAGCTGCACATGCACTTCGGCGGCGCCTGCCCGCGCGGCGACGACAAGTGCATCGTCGAGCAGGATTTCCGAGGAGCCCACCTGCACCAGCAGCGGCGGCAGGCCAGTCAGGTCGGCATTAACCGGGGAGGCAAGCGGATGCGCGCCATCCTGTCCCGCGAGGTAGAGCGCCGCCATCGCTTTAAGGCTGGGCGGGTCGAGCGAGGGATCGGCCGCCGCCTTGCTCTCCATCGAAGCAACCGTGCAGCCAAGGTCCGCCCATGGCGAAAGCAGATAGCCGGCGGCCGGGAGCTGATCGCCCTCCTGCCGCAGCTTCACCAGCACCGCCAGCGTCAACCCGCCACCGGCGCTATCGCCCGCGATGACTATGCGATTGGCCGGAACGCCCTTCGCCAGCAACGCGCGATAGACGGCCACCGCATCCTCTACGGCAGCGGGGAAGACGTGTTCGGGGGCGAGCCGGTAATCGGGCGCAAAGGCAGGCAGGCCCGCCACCTTGCCGATCTCCGCCACCAGCCCGCGATAGCCCTGCGGGCTGCCCGCGACATAGGCCCCGCCATGGAGGTAAAGCAGTGCGCCCGCATTGGCAGGGCCGCTATCGATGGCGAGCGTCGGCACGCCGCCAAGGTCCACCTGGCTGTAGGTCAGCGCCGGATCAGCCGGCATGGTCGCCAGCAATTCCTCCAGGTCGCCGCGCGCCTTGATCGGATCGCCTGAAAAGTCGGGTCCGCCTGCGCGCATGCCCGCAATGATTTCCTGCAAGGCTTCGCTTGCCATTATCTCTCCCCTCTCCCCGGCGCATCTCTCCGCGCGCCTTCTCGCAAGCGATCATACCGCATTGAAGCGCTGCGGGAAGTGCCCACAGGTTGAAGGTCGCTCGCCAAATGCTTGCATCCTCCGGCCTTTTCTGGTGACCAAAGGGGAAGGACACATTTTGTAAACCGGGAGATGGGACGCTGGACTGGGGTAAACTCGACGATTCGGTGGGGCCGCGTATCCGCCTCTTGCGAAACCTTCTGGCGGCAGGTTCGATCAATGTGTCGGAGCCCTTTGGCCTGCCCACAGGATCGCTCACCGTCATGGCGCTGGTGGAAGCCAATCCCGGCAGCTCGCAAGCCGCGCTGGCCACCCAAGCCGGCATCACGGGGCCCAGCCTGGTTGGCATACTGGATGAACTGGAAAAGCGCGGGCTGGTCCGGCGCGAACGCTCCCCCACCGACAGGCGGCGCAACATGCTGGTACTGACCGATGAGGGCAAGGCGATGAGCGAACGGCTGTTTACCGCCGTCGACGCCATTGAAACACCGATCCGGGAGGCACTGGGCAAGGAAGACTATGCGCAGCTGATTGCCGCGCTTGAACGCGCGATTGCAGCCTGTGTCGAGGGTGAGGACGGCCGCTGATGGGCACCGACGGCGGCAATTTCGAGATCTACCGCCGTGGCGGTACGACGCCCGATATCAGCCTGATGATCAAGATGGTGCTGGCCGTGCGCAGCTTTCGCGGCCTGCTGGACGAGCGCTTGCGCAAGATCGGCCAGAGCGTCAGCCGCATGGAAACGCTGGGCGCGATCATGAACATGCCCGACCCGAAGTCGCAGAGCGACATCGCCAAGCGGCTGCGTGTGGAAGGCGCAACGGTAACCCGCATGGTCGATATATTGAGCCGCGAGGGGCTGGTGAAACGCAAGCCCAACCCGGACGACAAGCGCGTGAAGTTGCTCTCCATCACGCCGGAGGGCGAAAAGGCGCTGCGCGAGATTTTCACCATCTACGACCAAACGCGCACGAGCTTCCTCGGCAATCTGTCGGATGAGGACATGGCCGAGATGCACCGCCTGATCGATGCGATGATGGCAACTCTCGAGCGGTAAGCAGTTACTCCGCCGGCAAGGCCGTTTCCGCCGGTTCCGCTTCCCCGCTGTCACGGCCCAGCCAGCCCTTGATCCGGTCGACCGCGCGCATCTGCAGGATCGCCAGCGAAGGGATCAGCAATTGCTGCATTGCCGTGCCGAACAGGATGCCGAAGCCCAGGCTCGCCGACATGGGGATGAGGAACTGCGCCTGCAGGTTCGTCTCGAAAGTGATCGGGGCGACGCCCAGGAAAGTGGTGATAGCAGTCAGGATGATCGGGCGGAAACGCGACTTGGCAGCATCGATGATCGCATCCTCGCGCGCCATGCCGTTGGCGAGGTTCTCGTTCATGAAGTCGATCAGCACCAGCGCGCCGTTGATCACCACGCCCGATAGCGCGATGATCCCGAACATGGAAACGATGCCGATCGATATGCCGAGCAGCAAATGCCCCATCAGCGCACCGATCATGCCGAAGGGGATCGCCGCCATGATGATCATCGGCTGGATGTATGACCGGAAAGGTATCGCCAGCAGCGCATAGATCGCCGCCAGCGCCAGCAAGAAGGCGGTGCCGATATCGCCGAAGCTTTCCTGCTGCTGTTCCTGCTCACCGCCGAATTCGTATACCAGCGCGGGATAATCGGCCTGGATCGCGGGCATGATCTCGCCGGAGATCAGGTTCGCCGCTTCCTGGCTGGTGATCACATCGGTATCGACATCGGCGGTCACCGTCTCGATGCGGAAGCCATCCTCACGATTGATCGCGGTTGGCGCATTGCTGATGGCGATATTGGCGAGGCTGGACAGCGGGACCTGACCGCCCGGCACGCGAACGCGGTAATCGCCGATATCGGTCACGGAATCGCGCTGGTCCTCGGGCAGGCGGACATAGACGCGCACATCTTCGCGCCCGCGCTGCACGCGTACGGCTTCGGCGCCGAAAAAGGCCGCGCGGACCTGTCCGGCGAGGTCCTGCAGCGTGATGCCGAGCGTTCGGGCCGAGGGCTTGAGCGTCAGGTCCACCTGCCGCACGCCCTCATCCTGGTCGCTCTCGACATCGTAGACGCCGGTGACACGGGATAGCGCCTCGATCATCCGCTGCGCGCTGCCATGCAGCACCTCCTCGTCCGGATGCGACAGGCGCACATTGATCGGGTCACCTGCGGAAACAAGGCTGGCGCTGATCGAGAAGGAGCGAACCTCGCCCAGCTCGCCCAGTTCCTCGCGCCAGGCCTGCTCGAAGTCACCGGCGGAGAAATCACGCTCGGCGGAGCTGATGAAGCTGAACTGCACGCTGGCGATATTGGGCTGCAGGCGGTCATTGCCGCCCAGCGGGCCCTGGTTGCCCTGTTGCAGGCCAACTGTGGTGTAACTCGCCTCGAGATAGCTCTCGTCCTCGGGCAGGCCTTCGTCGAAACGCGCAGCCGCGCGCGCACCCGCATCCTCGATCCGTCCGGCCACGGCAGCCGTACGCTCGACCGAAGTGCCGGAAGGCATTTCAAGCGTGGCGGAGACCACGTCAGCCTCGATCTCGGGGAAGAATTCAGTCTTGATCAGACCGCCCGGGATCATGGCGACCATCACGATCAGCAGCGCCATGCCTGCGGCGACCACGACATAGGGCATGGTCACGGCGAATTTCAGCCCGCGATCCAGCGGCCCGTCGATAAAGGCCTGCAAGCGCTTGTCGAAACCGCGCTGCACCCGCTCGAACTGCTGCAAGATGCGGTTCTTGGTATGCGCCCCGGCGGCGGGCAGGTGGCTGAGGTGGTAGGGCAGGATCAGCAGCGCCTCGACCAGCGAGAGGCCGAGAACGGCGATCACCACGATGGGGATATCCGCCAGCACCTTGCCGATCGTGCCGCCCACGGCCAGCAGCGGAGAGAAGGCGACAACGGTGGTCGCCACGGCGAAGATCACCGGCACCACCACGCGTTGCGCGCCGGCGATGGAGGCGCCCGTGCCGCTGCGCCCGCGCTCTCGCTCGGCATAGATATTCTCGCCCACGACCACCGCATCATCGACCACCAGGCCCAGCGCGATGATGAAGCCGAAGAGCGACATCATGTTGATCGAGGAGCCAAACAATTCGACCACGTAAATCGCGCCGATAAAGGTCGCGCCGATGCCCGCAGCGGTCCAGAAGGCCAGCCGCACGTCGAGGAACAGGGTCAGCGCCGCCAGCACCAGGATGAGGCCGATCACGGCGTTTTTCAGCAGCATGGACAGGCGATCGTCGAACAATTCGGACGTATCGTCCCAGATCGCATATTCGATCCCGGGAGGCAGGATGTTGGCAGCATTCTCGTCAAGGAAGGCGAATGCCGCATCGGCCACGTCGAGCACACGCTCGTCACTGGTGCGATAGACATCGACGAAGGCGACAGGCTTGCCGTTGAAGCGGGTGATGAGGTCTGAATCCTCGAAGCCGTCGGTGACGGTGGCGATATCGCCCAGCCGCAGGATCGTGCCATCCGGCCGCGTGCGCAGGACGATATTCTCGAAATCGTGCTGGCTGTAATTCTGCCCCACCGTGCGCACGCGTATCTGCTCGCGGTCGGTCTCGATCGAGCCGGCCGGACTGTCGAGGCTGCTCTGCCCGACGATGCGCGAGATATCGGTGAGCGACAGCCCCAGCGCCTGCAGCCGTTCCTGCGGCACGTCGATGAAGACCTGGTACTGCCTGACCGCGCTGCTATCGACATAGCTGATCTCCGGGATCGCGCTCAGCGCATCCTCCAGCGCATAGGCGCTTTCCTTCAGCGTGCGTTCCGGCACATCGCCGAACAGCGCGATACGCATCACGCTCTGCCGCGTGGTCGCCTCGGTGATGGAAGGTTCCTCGGCATCGAGCGGGAAGGTCTGGATCTGGTCGACCTCGCCCTTCACATCGTCGAGCGCCTTGTCGAGATCCTCACCAAGCTCCAACTCAACCCGCACGCTGCCCTGGCCTTCGGAGGCGGTGCCGGTGATGCGCTTGACGCCCTCTATGGACTGGACCGCCTCTTCCACCTTCTGGACGATGGATTCCTCCACCTCTTCCGGCGTGGCGCCCGGATAGGCGACGGAGACGGTGACCGCATCGAGGCTGGTTTCGGGAAACACCTCCTGCACGATGCTGCCATAGGACGCGATCCCGGCGGCGATCATGAACAGCATCAGCAGGTTTGCGGCAACGCCATTGCGCGCCATGAAGGCGATCACGCCCTTGCGGTCGCGCGCCCGGTCGGCAGGCTTGCCGAAGCGGTCGAGCGCGGCGCCGTCGCCTTCGGGAGCGTCGGGAGTGGCCTCGTCACTCACCCGCATTGCCTCCATTGGCGGCTTCGCTGCGCAGGTCCATTCTTTCGACCGGGGTGCGCAGGCCGCTGGTGATCACATGGCCGCCCTCGCCCAGCCCTTCGCCGGAGACGAAAGCAAGCCGGTCGGTGCGCTGAATCACGTTGACCGGAACAATCCGCAGTTTGCCCTGTGCCAGCAGCCAGACGGTATCCCCCTCGCGCAATGCTTCGAGCGGGATGGTCGCATAGGGCTGCGCCGCGCCCGAGGTGATACTGGCACTAACGAAACTGCCCAACAGCAGTGGAGGCGCCGCACCTGCTGCGGCATCGTCCACGGCCACGCCGCCGCGCAGCGGGTTGGGCACGCGCAGGAAGACGTCGATCGTCCGCGTTTCGGGATCGAGGATCGCATCGGCCCGGTCCACCACGGCGGACCAGCGCCACATCCTGCCGCCATATTCCATTTCCACGCTCGCCGGGATGTTGGCTCCACCCACGCGGAACAGGCCGGGGATCAAAGCCGCCTCCTGTTCAGAGAGTGAGACCCGCACCTCGTAAGCGCTGGTCGCCACCACCGAGCCAAGCGCCTGCCCCGGCTGCACCAACGTTCCGACCGAGGCGCTTTCGCTGCGGACCAGCCCGCTGAACGGCGCGCGAACCGCCGTGCGGCTCAGGGCCAGCTGCGCGTCTGCGAGCTGCGCCTGCGCCCGCTCCTGCGCTGCTCTGGCAGAGCGCAATTGCGGCTCACGCGTGGCGAGGATGTTGGGTTCGACGGTCGTGCCTGGAGGTGCGGTGGCAACGTCCAGCCCATCGGGCGGCAGGATGCGCGCGGCGTAGTCGCTGCTATCCAATGCCCGGCCCAGCGCGCTGCGGGCGCTCTCACGATTGGCGAAGCGCTCCAGTTCTGCCTGCGCGATCGCGACCTCTTCCTGTGCCTGCAGCACGGCAACGTCCTGCGCCGCCACATCGGCCTGCGCGCTGCGCACGCGGTTCCGGTAGTCGCTGGCATCGATGCGGAAGAGCACCTGCCCTTGCCCCACCGTTCCGCCTTCCCGGAAGGCAGGATTGACCCAGACCAGCCGCCCGGCAATTTCCGCGCCGAGCGAGACTTCCTCGCGCGGGCCGACCGTGCCGGTGCCGAGGATCTCCAGCGCGCCCGACTGGACCTGATAGGGCTGCACTTCCACCAGCGGTACGGTCGCCACCAGTTCCTGCTCCTCCGGCTCCGGCCGCAGGCCGATCATGATCGCCGCAATGGCAACCGCCCCCAGCAGCAGGCCGATGACCCAGAGCAACTGACGGTTCATGGCGTATTCCCTTCATTGTCCCAATCGCCGCCCAGCGCACGGTGCAGGCCCAAGCGAGCCAGCGCCACGTCGCGCCCGGCGGAGGAGAGCGAGCTTTCAACCTGGTAGAGCGCCCGAAGCGCATCGAGATAGGCGGTGTAATCGGCCACGCCCGCGCGATAGCGTTCGGCCTGCAAATCGGCATTGGCCTGTACTTCGGCCAGCTGCGCGGCGATCAGGCGATAGCGCTGGCGCTGTTCCTCGTAATCGGTCGCGGCAAGATCCACTTCGCGCCAGGCATTGAGCACGCTCTGGCCATAGGCGGCAGCGGCCTCGTCATAAGTCGCACGCGCGGCGCGGATATTGGCGGAAATACGCCCGCCATCGAAGATGGGCGCGGTGACATTGGCGGCGAGCTGCAGCAGCCAGTTCTGGCCAAGGTCCAGCACATCGTCCACCGCACCGCCCTGCGTACCGGTGGAGGCCGACAGGCGCAGCGCGGGGAAACGTTCGGCGCGGCGTGCGCCAATCCTGAGCCGCGCCGCCTCCAGCCGCTCCCACGAAGCAGCAACATCGGGGCGCTGCGCAAGCAGTTCGACCGGCAGGCCCATGGGCACCGGATCGAAAGTGAGGCGCGGTTGCAGAGGTTCGGAAAGCAGCGCATCCACACCTTGCGGATAGTCCGCAAGCAGCAGCGCCAGCCGCCCTTCCGCCGCCGCAAGCGCGGTTTCGCGCTGCGGCAGGCTCGCTTCCAGCCCGCGCAGTTCCTGGCGCACCTGGTAGAGCTCGAAACTCTGGGCGAGGCCTCGGCGATAGCGCTCGTCCGTGCGCGCCACGCGGTCGCTCAGCACGTCGAGCGACTGCAAGCTGTTGGCGATCTGGTAGCGCGCATCGACCACGTCGAAATAGGCGGAGATGGTCTCCGCCGCCGTGGCAAGGCGGGTGGCGCGAAAATCCTGCTCAGCCGCCAGCGCATCGGAACGTGCGGCGGCGTAATCGTTGCGTACACGGCCAAACAGGTCGAGTTCGTAGGAGGCGCCGAGGCCCAGCGAATAGGTCTCGTTCGACAGCCGCGTGGGCGCGCCGGGGAAATTGCTGAAGGCCCCGCCCGAAAGCGGCGTGTCCGAATAGCTCGCGCCTGCCGTGGCTTCGAGCGCAGGCAAGAGGCCCGCGCGGCTGACACGGGCCTGCGCAGCGGCGCGTTCGGCGCGGGCTGCGGCCTGCGCGATATCGAGATTGGCGTCGAGTGCACGGTCCACCAGCGCATCAAGCACCGGGTCCTCGAAGTGGCTCCACCAGGCGGCGGGGCGGTAATCGCCCTCCACCTCGGCCATGTCGAAGGCCTGCGGCATCGCCTCCACTTGCGGCGAAACCTGCGCCTCGGGCGCCATGGAGATACAGCCGGAAACGAGCAGCGCCATGGCCGGGATGGCGAAGTAGCGCGCGCTCATTTGCCGTTCCCCGCCAGCACCGCGCGGGCAGACTGTTCGAGCTGGTCTAGCAACATGGCTTTGGTCGCATCGTCCAGCGTCTCCTTTTCCAGCAGCATGCCGAGCGAGGCGCGGGCGTGACGCAATGTGATCGCCATGCCGAAGAGATAGACGGCCACGGCTTTCGCTTCTTCTTCCGAGAGTTCAGGACGCAGGACGCGTACCTGCGCCGCGAGATGGATCATGATCGGCATGATCCGTTCGCGCTTCAACTCAAGCACGCCCGGTGTCGGATCCTGCTGTTCGCGTCCGATAAAGAGCGCAAAGGGGGCACTTTCATCGCTGAGCATGAAGCCGCCAATCCGGCGCAGTGCATCGCAAATGGCAACCACCCGCTCTTCATCTGAAGCTCCTTCTGACGGCAGGTCTTCTACCGGGGGAGCGACATGGGTCTTCAAATGATCGAAAATATGTTCGGCCGCAGCGAGATAGAGGCCTTCCTTGCCTCCGAAATGATAGGTGATGGAGGACATGGGCGTGTCCACTGCCGCCGCGATCTCACGCGTGCCAACCGCGTCAAAACCGCGCTTGCCGAACTTCTCGATCGCCACGTGGATGAGCTTTTCCCTCATGATTCGGGTCGATATTCGTTCGACCGAACAAAATCAACCGTGCATGGGCCATGTCGCCTCTCAGCCGCATGATTGGCGGGGCGTTGGCAGCTTGCCCTTGTCCCCGCCCATGGTTTCGCGTTAGCGAGGGAGTTGAGGGATTTGGGAGGGGAGAGCCGCATCATCATGCGTCACATGCATCTGTTGTCCGCCGGGGCCGCGCTGGCCTTGGCTTCTTGCACAATGTCGGCGCCGCCGGTGGAGGTCGCGCAGCAGGCAAGCGCACCTGCCGGTCCCGCTGCGGTCAATACCGCGCGCATGCTCGCCACCGAAAGCACCGCCGACATCGGCAACTGGATGAGCCACGGCCGCACCTGGGGCGAGGATCGCTTCAGCCCGCTCGACCAGATCAATGACGGCAATGTCGGCGAGCTCGGCCTCGCCTGGTATGACGATCTCGCCACCACACGCGGCGTGCAGGCGACGCCGCTGGTGATTGACGGGGTGCTCTACAACGAAAGCATCTACAACATCGTCACCGCCTATGACGCGGCGACGGGCGCAAAGCTGTGGACCTACGACCCGCAAGTCGGCCCCGAATGGGCGCGGCTGGCCTGTTGCGGACCCTCCTCTCGCGGGATCGCGGCGTGGAACGGCAAGATCATTATCGGCGCGCTCGACGGGCGGCTGATCGCCGTGGACGCGGCTACAGGCGAGGAAGTCTGGACCACCCAGACCTTCAGCACCGAAGGCCTGCTGGGCGCCTATTCGATCACCGGCGCGCCGCGCGTCTATGACGGCAAGGTGGTGATCGGCAATGGCGGCGCGGATTACGGCGTGCGCGGCTTTGTCTCGGCCTTTGATGCCGAGACCGGCGAGCAGCTGTGGAAATTCTTCCTGGTCCCTGGCAATCCGGCGGATGGCCCCGATGGCGAGGCGTCGGACAGCGCGATGGAAATCGCCATGCCCACCTGGCATGGGGAATGGTGGCGCTATGGCGGCGGCGGCACGGCGTGGGACAGCTTTGCCTACGACCCGGACCTCAACCTCGTCTATATCGGCACCGGCAATGGCTCGCCCCAGATGTGGCATTTCCGCAGCGACGGAAGGGGCGACAACCTCTTCCTATGCTCGATCGTTGCGGTCGATGCGACGACGGGCGAATACAAGTGGCACTACCAGATGGTACCCGAGGAGGACTGGGACTACACATGCACCCAGCCGATCGTGACCGCCGACCTCGAGATAGGCGGCGAGACGCGGCAGGTGTTGATGCAGGCACCAAAGAACGGCTTCTTCTACGTGATCGACCGCGCCACGGGCGAACTGGTGAGCGCGGAGAGCTATGTCTCGGTCAATACCTGGGCGAGCCATGTGGACATGGCGACGGGCCGCCCCGTGTTGCAGCCGGGCGCGCATAACACCACCACGCCGCACATCATGAATCCCAGCTGGCTCGCCGCGCATACCTGGCACCCGATGAGCTATAGCCCGGATACCGGCCTCGTCTATCTCTCCGCGCAGGAGCAGGGATCGGTCTATGCCAATGCCGAGGATGGCGAGTTCACCTTCGTGCGCCACCGCAGCAATTCCGGCATGCAGCGCACCAACATGCCCGAACTGCGCGCGCAGCTGCAGGAAGAGATCAACGCGGCCGAGAAGGGCTACCTCCTCGCATGGAACCCTGTGACGCAGAGCGAGGCATGGCGCGTGCCCTATCGCGTGCCGGGCAGCGGCGGCGTGTTGGCCACAGCGGGCAATTTGCTGGTGCAGGGAACGATCGACAAGACGCTGGCGATCTATGCCGCCGATACGGGGGCGAAGCTGTGGGAGATGGATATCGACCAGGCGCCGGTCGCCGGGCCGATCACCTATATGGTCGACGGCGTGCAATATATCGCCATCAATGCCGGCTGGGGCGGATCGCCGGTCTATAATCTCGGCCCGTTCAGCACCTCGAGCGCGAAGCTGCTGGTCTTCCGCCTCGGCGCGACGGGCGTGGAACTGCCCCCGCCCCCGCCGCCGAGCGACCTGCCGCGCCCGCCCTGGCTGACCGCCACCGAGGACCAGGTGGAGCGCGGCCGCGCGCTCTATGGCGATAGCTGCGTACGCTGCCATGGCGAGAACGCCGTAGGCGGGATGAAGGACTTGCGCTGGATGACGCAGGAAACCCGCGCCCAGTTCAACGATATCGTGCTGCGCGGCATCTATGCCGATCGCGGGATGATCGGCTTTGGCGACGTGCTGTCGGAAGAGGATGCGAGTGCCATCCACGCCTTCCTGATCGCCCGCGCGAATGAGGATTATGCCGACGCCGCCCATCCGTAAGGGCGCGGGGCACAAGGGGAGAGACAACCACATGAAACTGCTGACATCCGCCGCCGCACTGGCGCTGGCCGCCACAACGTCCCTGTCTTTGGCCATGCCCGCGCTGGCGCAGGCACCGGGAGAGGACAGCGCGGTACCCGACACCAGCTGCCAGTATGACTGCCTGATCGAGACGGTCCGCGCGCATATGGCGGCGCTGGAGAGCCGCAATTATGGCAGCCTCCCGCTCGCTACCGATGTCATGTTCACCGAGAACAATGTCCCGCTGAAAATCGGCCAGGGCCTGTGGCGCACGGTGGACGAGGTCGATGACAATGGCCTCGCCGTGGCGGATGAGAGCACCGGCCATGCCGCATGGTTCGGATCGGTGCGGGAGAACGGCACCGCCGCCTTCTACGCCCTGCGCATCCATGTCTCGGACGGGCTGATCGACGAGATCGAGACCGTGGTCCACCGCCGCACCGGCCTGCCCGCGCCCTTCGGCGACTGGGAGAACATGGAGCATTTCGCCGAATTCTACGAAGTGCTGCCAGAGGAAGAGCGCCGCCCGCGCGAGCGGATGCTGGCGATTGCGGACGCCTATTTCGACACGGTGGAACTGAATGACGGGCAGGTCTTCGCGCCCTTCAGCGAGGATTGCAGCCGGCTCGAAAACGGCATCACCACCACGGCTCCGCGACCCGGCGAACAGCAAAGCGCCGCTTCCATAGCTTCGGGCTGCCGCGCGCAGTTCGAGCTGGGCCTCTACCGCATCAACAAGCGCATCCGCCGCGACCTGCCGCTGGTGGACGAGCGGCGCGGTGTGGTCGTCGGCACCGGCTTCTTCGACCATGCGAACGAATTCGACCGCTATCTCCTCACCAATGGGCGCGAGATGCGCACCGCGCTGAAATGGCCCAATTCCATCACGCTGATCGAAGCCTTCCGCATTCGCGATGCGGAGATCCAGCGGATCGAGGCGACGTTCACCTACGTCCCCTATTTCATGCACAATCCGTTCTGGAGCGAGGCCGCGCCCATGCCGCGTTTCGCACCCGATGCGGATGCCTGCGACAGTGCCTGCCTGACCGGCCTCACCAATTCGGTGCCGCAGGGCATGGTCGGGGATGACTGGCAATCGGTGAACTGGGGCGAGCAGGTCGGATACACCGAGAACAGCGTCGGCATCCGCGTGGGCGAGAGCATCTGGCGGACCGTGACCGCGATCGACAGCGCGCCGCTGGTCGTCGCCGATGCGGCAACCGGCAAGGGCGTGTGGATCGGCCGGATCGAAGAACACGGCCAGCCCGCCTGGGCGGCCTTCACCGTGTCCGCCGATGGCGATGCGGTCGGCAGCGTCGATGCGACGATCCGCCGCAGCGAATATGGCGCGCCCTGGGCGGAGCCGGTCTCGGCCAGCGACTTCAGCGTGCTGCCCGCCAATCGCCGCACCCCGCGCGAGGCGATGGTGCAGGCTGCCGGCGCTTTCATGGCTGCGATCAGCGACAATGGCCCTGCTCCAGAGGCGGCGGCGGATGACTGCCAGTGGTTCGTCAACGGACAGCCGGTCGGCGATTGCACCTCCCCCTTTGGCGGCCCGATCCTCGCCCGCGTGGAGCGCACGCGCGACCGCGAGATTCTCGCCATTGACGAGGAGCGCGGGCTTGCCGTGGTGAAGTTCTTCGAGGACCTGCCTGCCGCGGGCGGAGAGGGCTATCCGCTCACTTACCAGGTCATCGAACTCTACCGGTTCGAGGATGGGCGAGTGACGCGGGTGGAGGCTTTCACCAGCGAGTTGCCCTACGGCATGCGCCCGCGCTGAGGCCTAGCGGTCAGACCGGCCAGAATCAGACCGGCAGGCCGACGTAATTCTCGGCAATGCTGGTCTGGGCCGCGCGGCTGGAGGCGATGTAGTCGAGCTCCGCCACCTGCATGGCGCGTTCGAAGGGGCCGTCCTCCGGGAAGCGGTGCATCAGCTTGGTCAGCGACCAGCTGAAGCGCTCCGATTTCCACACGCGGGCGAGCGCCTTGTCCGAATAGCCAGCGATCGCATCATGATCGTTCGCCTTGAAGAACGCCGCCAGCGCGGCCGAGGCATAATGCACATCCGATGCGGCGAGGTTCAGCCCCTTGGCACCGGTCGGCGGGACGATATGCGCGCTGTCACCGCATAGCAGCAGCCTGCCGTGCCGCATCGGCGCGAAGACATAGCTGCGAAGCGGGGCGATGCTCTTCTCCAGCGCCGGGCCGCGGGTGATGTTCGCGGCAGCCTCAGGACCGAGGCGGATGGCGAGCTCATCCCACAACCGCTCGTCGCCCCAATCCTCCACCGCATCGGTCAGCGGCACGTCCACGTAATAGCGGCTGCGCGTCTCGCTGCGCATGGAGGCAAGCCCGAAGCCACGCTCATGGTTGGCGTAGATCAGCTCGTGATTGCAGGGCGGCACATCAGCAAGGATGCCGAGCCAGCCGAAGGGATAGACGCGCTCGAACTCCTTACCGACACTGGCCGGGATGGCCTTGCGGCTGGGGCCATGGAAGCCGTCGCAACCGGCAACGAAGCGGCAATCCACGCGGTGCTCGGCGCCGTCCTTGCTATACGTGACGTAAGGAGCATCGCCCTCCACATCATGCAGCGCCACGTCTTCGGCCTCGTAGACGACTTCAAGTCCGCGCTCGTCGCAGGCATCCATCAGGTCCTTGGTAATCTCGGTCTGGCCATAGACCATCACACGGCTGCCCACGAGGTCCGCCATGTCGATGCGGATCAGCCGGTCGCCATCGGCGAGGTTGAAACCGTCATGCCACAGACCCTCGGACTTCATCCGGGCGTCGAGGCCAAGCCGCTCCATCAGCTCGACCGTGATCGTCTCCAAAACGCCGGCGCGAATGCGCGAGAGGATGTAGTCGGGCGCGCGCCGCTCCAGCACCACGCAGTCCACGCCCTCGGCCTTCAGCAAATGGCCCAGCAGCAGGCCCGCAGGCCCTGCCCCGATAATGCAAACCTGTGTTGTCATGGGCGTCCCGGATCGTTCGATTTCGCAAGCACATTAGGAACGCGCGCGCGCATACCCAATGGCAATCCCAACGCAGGACTTGGCTTTTTCGCCAAGCCTGATGCTATAGGGAATGCATGGCCACGCAGCTTCCACCCAGTTTCTTCCTCTATGGCGAAGCCGAGCAGGTCGCTAATCCCGACTTCGTCCATATCGAGGACCTAGCCGCGCGTTCGCGCCCCAGCGGCTGGAGCATCTCGCCGCACAAACATGCCGATCTCAACCACCTGATCCTGATTTCCAGCGGCGGCGGCGTGATCCAGTATGAATCTGATTTTTCGGAATTTATTGCCCCGGCCCTGCTGGTCGTCCCGGCCGGGGCCATCCACGGCTTCGAATGGCACACCGAATCCGGCGGGCAGGTCCTGACCATCGCCGATGTGCAATTGCAGCAGCTGTGCTCCGAACATGGCGAGTTCGCCAAGCTGTTCGAGACATCGCGCTGCATCGCCCTCGAGCCCGGGGAATGCGAGGCGATCGATGACAGCATGACGCTGATTGCGCGCGAGCTGTCATGGAAAGGTCTTGGACAATCCGCAGCCCTGCAGGCCGGCTTGCTGATGGTGATGGTGCAGGCGGCAAGGCGGCTGCAGCATGTCGAGGGTGAGATCCAGGGGACCACGCGCCAGCGCGACATCGTGGCGCGCTTCCGCCAGCTGCTCGAAAAGCGCTATCGCCAGCGCGAGCCGGTCGATACCTATGCGCGCGAGCTGGGCGTGAGCCAGACCGCCTTGCGAGAGGCTTGCGCCGCCATGGGCCAGCCCCCCATCGCCATGCGTGACCAGCGCGCGATCCTGGAATCGCAGCGCCTGCTCGCTTTTTCGGCGATGAGCATTGCCGAAATCGGCGAGGCGGTGGGCATTGGCGACCCGGCCTATTTCTCGCGCTTCTTCACCCGCAAATGCGGTTCCTCGCCCGCGCAATGGCGGCGCGATGCGATGCGGGGCAGGACGTCGGGCCGCTAGCGGGCTACCGACGCTGGCATGCCCGGTGGCTCTTATGTCCGCTGCGGGGCGATGTAGAGCGTGGACGTCGCGGAGCCGTAAAGCTTGCCATTCGCATCGACCAGCTTGGCCTCGGCATAGGCGGTGCGCCTGGTTAGCGACAGCACGTTCCCGATCGCGCGCAATTCGCCCGCATCCTCCGTGATCGCCGCGTGATAGGCGACTTTCACTTCCAGCGTGACGCAATGCGAAGCATCGGGCAGCGCCGACGTCGCCGCGAGGCCGCAGGCGGAATCGAGCAGCGTTGCGGCGAAACCGCCATGGGCAATGCCAAGCATGTTGTAGACGTCGGGCGTCGCCGTGCCGGTGAGCACGACATAGCCCTCTTCCGCCTCCACCAGCTCGATGCCGAGCAACTTGGTCAGGCCGTGGGGCTGTTCCCTGTCCATACCGGCCTTCAGCTTGTCGAGGCCGGTTACGATGGCGGTTGTCACAGCTTCTCCGTGAGTTCCGGCACGGCCTGGAACAGGTCCGCTACAAGGCCGAGATCGGCGACCTGGAAGATCGGCGCGTCGGGGTCCTTGTTGATCGCGACGATCACCTTGGAATCCTTCATGCCCGCCAGATGCTGGATCGCGCCGGAAATGCCGACGGCGATGTAAAGCTCAGGCGCGACGATCTTGCCCGTCTGACCGACCTGGTAGTCATTGGGCACATAGCCCGCATCGACCGCGGCGCGCGATGCGCCGATGGCGGCGCCCAGCTTGTCGGCGAGCGGGGTGATGACCTGCTCGAAAGTCGGGCCGTCCTTCAGCGCACGACCACCGGATACGATCGTGCCTGCGCTGGTCAGTTCGGGCCGGTCGCTCTTCACAGCTTCGAGGCCGACGAAGCTGGAAAGCCCCGCATCGCCCGCACCGGAGACATTCTCGACCGCAGCCGAACCGCCCTCTGCGGCAGCCTTGTCGAAGGCGGTGCCACGCACAGTGATGACGAGCTTGGCGTCGGAGCTTTCGACCGTCGCGATGGCATTGCCGGCATAGATCGGGCGGGTGAAGGTCTTGGGGCCTTCCACGCCGATAATGTCGGAGACCTGCATCACGTCCATCAGCGCGGCAACGCGCGGGGCGATGTTCTTGCCGGTGGTGGTGGCCGAAGCGAGGAAGGCATCATAGCCATCCATCAGCCCCGCCACGAGCGGCGCGACATTCTCGGCCAGCTGGTGAGCGTAGGCAGCGTCGGACGCCAGCAGCACCTTTTCGACGCCGGCGACCTTGGCCGCGGCATCGGCTGCGGCGGTGGCATCACCGCCCCCTGCCACCAGCACATGCACGGGACCGCCCAGCGCGGCAGCGGCGGTAACAGTGGCGAGCGTGGCGGGGTTCAGCGTGCCGCCTTCATGATCTGCGAGAACCAGTGAAGTCATGTCATTCTTCCAAAATCAGATTTCTACGGGTGAAGGCGGCGCTCAGACGGCGCCCATGGCCTTGAGCTTGGCGACCAGCGTATCGACATCGGGCACGATCTCGCCCGCCTGGCGCACGGGCGGCTCGGCCACTTTCAGCGTCTTCAGGCGGGGTGCGGTATCGACACCGTAATCGGCGGGGCTCTTGGTAGACATTGGCTTCTTAGCCGCCTTTATGATGTTAGGCAGCGCAGGAAAGCGGGGTTCGTTCAGCCGCAGGTCGGTGGTGACCACGGCGGGCAGAGCCAGCCGCACCGTCTCAAGGCCGCCATCGACCTCACGTGTAACTGCCACATGGTCGCCGTCGATCTCCACCTTGCTGGCGAAAGTGCCCTGTGGCCGCCCCAAGAGCGCGGCGAGCATCTGGCCGGTCTGGTTGTTGTCGTCATCGATGGCTTGCTTGCCCATAATGACGAGTTGCGGCTGCTCCTCGTCCACAATGGCCTTAAGGATCTTGGCGACCGCAAGTGGCTCAACCTCCTCGTCTGTCTCGACATGGATCGCACGGTCGGCACCTATGGCGCGGGCACTCTTGAGCGTATCGCTACCTGCCTTCGCCGGGCCGATGGAGACGGCGACGACTTCCTCGGCCTTACCTGCCTCCTTGATTCGCACGGCTTCCTCAAGTGCGATCTCGTCGAACGGGTTCATGCTCATCTTGATATTGGCGAGGTCCACACCCGAGCCATCCGCCTTGATGCGCGGCTTCAAGTTGTAGTCGATGACCCGCTTTACGGGGACAAGGATCTTCATGCGGTCAGTTCCTTCAGGGCTTCGTTATATTGTGCGATCAACTCGCTGCAGATTTCCGCGGCAGGCCGTATCGCATGGGTCGCGCCAACGCCATGGCCGGCGGACCAGATATTCTTCCATGCCTTCGCTTCGTCAGACAAGGCCATTTCGCCGTGGCCGCCATCGGGCAGGCTGGCGGCTTCCAGGCTGGCGCGCATGAAATTGGCGCCGACGCCGGTGACCTTGTCGGTGTAGACGATATCCGTCGCCTTCGCCTCGATCATCATCTGCTTCTGCGGATCGGAGGCCATGCTTTCGACGGTGGGGATGAAGTGGGAGCCGACATAGGCGAAATCCGCCCCCATCGCCTTGGCGGCCAGCACCTGGCGGCCATGGGTGATGCAGCCTGACAGGGCCAGCGGCCCGTCGAAGAATTCGCGGATCTCGCTGGTCAGCGCAAAGGGGCTGAGCGTGCCGGCATGGCCGCCCGCGCCCGCCGCCACGGCGATGAGGCCGTCCGCCCCGGCACCGATAGCCTTCTTGGCATGGCGGATACCGATCACGTCATGCATCACAACGCCGCCATAGGAATGCACCGCCTCGATCAGATCGGGCACCGCGCCCAGCGAGGTGATGACCAGCGGCACCTTGTGCTTCACCACCAGCGCCAGGTCTTCCTCCAGCCGCGGGTTGCTCTTGTGCACGATCAGGTTGGCGCCGAAGGGCTTGCCGTCCAGCCGCTCCCTCATCTCGCCGAACCACGCATCGAGGTCCTCGGTCGTGCGCGCATTGAGCGTCGGGAAAGTGCCGAGCAGCCCGTTCGATGAACAGGCCACCACCAGCTCCGTCCCCGAAACCAGGAACATGGGCGCGACGATCGCGGGGATCGCCAGCTCTTCGAACAGGGCGTTCGCCTTGCTCAAAACGCGTGTTCCTCAAGCGCCATCATCGACTTCTTGCCGGCCTTGATCGACAGGAAGTGCGCGGAAACCTGCGGCAGGATACGCTCGAAGTAGAAGGTCGCCGTCTTGATCTTGGCGTCGTAGAATTCCTTCTCCTCGGTCCCGAAGGCGAGCTTCATGCCAGAGATCATCGTCGCGCGGGCGAAGCAGTAGCCCATGGCGACAAGGCCCATCAGGCGCAGATATTCGGTCGCGGCGGCGCCCGCCTCTTCCGGATCCTTCAGCCCGCGCTGGGCGATGGTCGCGGTGGAGAGCTGCAGCGCGCCGAAGGCCTTTTCCAGCCCTTCTATCATCGGCTTCATCGGCCCGTCGCCCTTGCTCGCTTCGATGAAGTCGGAGACCGGGTGGAAGAAGCTGCGCAGGTAACGTCCCGTATGCGCGCCCAGCTTGCGGCCGACGAGGTCCAGTGCCTGGATGCCATTGGTACCTTCATAGATCATCGCGATGCGGGCATCGCGGGCATATTGCTCCACGCCGCTTTCGCGGATGTAGCCGTGGCCGCCATAGACCTGCACAGCGAGGTTCGCGTTTTCATGGCCGAGATCGGTGAAGAGCGCCTTCACCACCGGCGTCATCAGTGCGACGAAATCGGAAGCGCGCTGACGCACTTCGGGGTCCGTCGCATGCTTTTCCGCATCCAGCGCACGGGCAACCCATGCGCCGAGCATGCGGCAGCCCTCATTATTGGCCCGCATGGTCATCAGCATGCGGCGCACATCGGGATGGACGATGATCGGATCGGCCGGCTTGTCCGGGTGCTTGGCACCCGAAAGCGAGCGGCCCTGCAGGCGATCCTTCGCGTACCAGACGGCGGACTGATAGGCGGCTTCGCCAATGCCCAGACCCTGGATACCGACCGACAGGCGCTCGGCATTCATCATGGTGAACATGGCCGCCATGCCCTTGTGCGGTTCGCCGACCAGCCAGCCGGTCGATTCCTCGAACTGCATCTGGCAGGTGGCGGAGGCCTTGATGCCCATCTTGTGTTCGATGGCCGTGCAGGTCACGCCATTCGACGGCCCGACGGAGCCATCGTCCTTGGGCAGGAACTTGGGCACCAGGAACAGCGAGATGCCCTTCACGCCCTTGGGCGCATCGGGCAGGCGGGCCAGCACCAGGTGGATGATGTTGTCCGACAAGTCGTGGTCGCCGGCGGAGATGAAGATCTTGGCTCCGCTGATCTTGTAGCTGCCATCGTCTTGCGGATCGGCCTTGGTGCGCAGCAGGCCCAGATCGGTGCCGCAATGCGCTTCGGTCAGGCACATGGTGCCCGACCATTCGCCGCTGATCATCTTGGGCAGGTAGAAGTTCTTCAAATCCTCGGTCGCATGCGCCTCGATCGCGATGGAGCCGCCATGCGTCAGGCCCGGATAGAGGCCGAAGGAGAGGTTGGTGGAGCAGGTCATCTCCTCGACCAGCTTGTTCACCCGTTCGGGCAGGCCCTGCCCGCCATATTCGGGATCGGAAGCGAGCGCGGACCAGCCGCTTTCGGTGAACTGCTTGTAAGCGTCCTTGAAGCCTTCGGGCGTCCGCACCACGCCGTTTTCGAGCGTGCAGCCTTCCTCATCGCCGGAGCGGTTGAGCGGCAGCAGCACTTCGCGGCTGAACTTGGCCGCTTCTTCCAGGATCGCGCTGGTCAGGTCGGAATCGAATTCCTCCAGCGCTTCCAGCTTGCCGAAGCCGTCTTCTTCCCACAGCTCGTCCAGCACGAAACGCATATCGCGCAAGGGGGCTTCATAGACCTGCATGTCGCATCCACTCCTTAGGTTGCGACCGGCCGCTTGAGAGAGGGGGGAGGAGGCGGCCGGTCGCGAGTTGTATTCTTGTTACGCTGCGATCAGTTGCGCAGCGGCTTGCCGGTTTCCAGCATGTGTTCGATCCGTGCCTGCGTACGCGGGTCGCGCACGAGTTGCATGAATTCGGTCCGTTCGAGTTCGAGCAGTTCTTCCTCGGTCATGACCTCGGTCGGATCGGTGTCGCCCCCGGTCAGCACCTTGCCAAGGCGGCCGGAGACCACCTCGTCATATTCGGTGGCGAGGCCGCGTGCGCGGAAGCCGTCGATCGCCAGCTGCAACGCAGCCATGCCGGCGGGGCCAGGCAGGCGGAATTCGGGCGGTTCGGGCGGAGTATAGCCATCGGCCAGCTCCAGCGCCTTTGCCTTGGCATCGGAGAGGAGCCGGTCGCGGTTCATGGTCACACCGTCGCTGGCGCGCAGGAAGCCGTATTGCTTCGCTTCGGCCGCCGATTTCGCCACTGTAGCGGTGGAGATGATCTCGAACGCCTTGGCGACGGCGGGCATCGGACCCTGCGGCTGGCGGGGCATGTCACGCCAACGCTCGATCATTTCGCCGCAGCCACCCCAGCCGGGGATCAGGCCCACGCCGCATTCGACAAGGCCGATATAGCTTTCGGCATGCGCCTGCACGGCATCGGAATTGAGCAGGACTTCGCAGCCGCCGCCCAGCGCCAGTCCGGAGGGTGCACCAATGACCGGGAAAGGCGCGTATTTCAGCGCCTTGTAGGCATCCTGACCACCCTTGATCAGCTTTTCGATCTCGCTCCATGCAGCGATGTTCACCGCGAAAATTGCAAGGCCGAGATTGGCGCCGGCGGAGAAGTTCGAACCTTCGTTATAGACGACGAGGCCCTTGTACTTTTCGGCCACCAGCGGAATCGCATCGCCGATCAGCTTCATCACGTCGGTGTCGAGCGCGTTCATCTTGCCGGTGAATTCGAGGCAGGCGATGCCATCGCCCACATCCCACAGCGCGGCAGAAGCGTTCTTCAGCAGCGGCTCGGAATTGAGCTTGATATCCTCCAGCAGCAGCACGCCATCGGCGCGCTCCACATCGTGATACTGGCCGTCGAGGCCGAAATACTGCCGCTTGCCGTTTTCGACGCGGTAGAAGGTACCTTCGCCGACCTTCTCCAGCAGCTCGGGTACCGGTAGGCCGCTCTCGGCCAGCTTAGACCGCAGCTTGGCCGGGCCGATCTTGTCGATCATCTCGAACGGGCCGGCTTTCCAGTTGTAGCCGAGCTTCATCGCGTCATCGACGCCCAGGATCGTCGCCGTCGCTTCGGGAACGATGCTGGCGGAATAGGACAGCGTCGGCCCCAGGATCGCCCAGGCATATTCGCCGATCTTGCCCTTCAGCTCGATCAGCGCGCCAAGGTCACCCTTGGCGGCCGCACCCGGAATACGCGGAGGCTTGGCGGCGGGAGCATATTCGCCAGTCTTGAGGTCGATAGCCTCCTTGACCTTCTGCCCGCCTTCGCGGTTGAGGCGATAGAAACCGCCCTTGCCCTTGCGGCCGGTATAGCCCTCGGCAATCATCTTCTCGATCAGCGGCTCACTGCGGGCGATCGCCTGGTAGGGATCGTCCTTGGGCAGCGTGCCGGTGAGGCTTTTCTGCAGGTAAGGCATCAGGTCGATGCCGACGAGGTCGATCAGGCCGAAAATGCCGGTCTTCGGCACGCCCATCGGCTTGCCCGCAATCGCATCGGCCTCTTCCACGGTCACGCCCATGTCGACAGCCGAATTGGTTGCAACTTGCAGCCAGAATGTGCCGATACGGTTTGCGATGAAGCCGGGGGAATCCTCGGCATCGACCGGGGTCTTGCCCAGCTTGCGGTCGACGAATTCGGTGACCTTGGCAACCGTCGCCTTGTCGCTTTGCGGGCCGGAGACGATCTCGATCAGCCGCATGTAGCGCGGCGGATTGAAGAAATGGGTGATCAGGAAGTCGCGCTTGAACGCGTCGGACCGGCCATCGGTCAGCTGCGCCAGCGGGATGGTGGAGGTGTTGGAGGAAACGGCCGTGCCGTCCTTCCGCACCGCTTCCAGCTTGGCGTAGAGATCCTGCTTGATGTCGAGCCGCTCGATGATGGCTTCCACCACCCAGTCGCATTCGGCGACCTTGCCCAGGTCATCCTCGATATTGCCGGTCTCGACCAGCTTCGCCGCCGCCTTCGACATGAAGGGCGCGGGATCGGTCTTGAGCATCTTGGCAACGGCGCCTTCAGCCACCGCATTGCGGTTTTCCGGGTCGCGCACGATATCGAGCAGCAGCACGGGCACGCCGGCATTGGCGACCTGCGCCGCAATGCCCGCACCCATGGTGCCCGCGCCGATAACGCAGACCTTTTTGATGTCGCCGCTCATTATGCGGCCTCCAGCACGGTGGCGATGCCCTGCCCGCCGCCAATGCACTGGGTGGCGAGCGCATATTTACCGCCGTCACGCTTCAGCAGCGCAGCAGCCTTACCCACGATGCGCGCGCCGGTGGCGCCCAGCGGGTGGCCGATGGCGATCGCACCGCCATCGATGTTCACCTTGTCCATGTCGAGGCCGAGGTCGCGGATCGTGGCGATCGACTGGCTGGCAAAGGCCTCGTTCAGTTCGACCACGTCGATGTCGGCCGCCTTGATGCCCGCGCGCGACAGCGCCTTTTCGGATGCGCCGACTGGGCCGATGCCCATGATTTCGGGCAGGCAGCCGGAGATTGCGACCGACTTGATCTTGGCCATCACTTCGAGATTGTTGGCCGCGGCATATTCCGCGCTGCAAACCAGCACGGCGGTCGCGCCATCGGTCAGCGGGGAGGAGGTGCCCGCGGTCACCGTGCCATCGGCCTGGAAAGCAGTCTTGAGCCCGGCGAGTGTTTCAGCCGTAGTGTCCGGACGCGGCGTTCCGTCTGCATCCACCACACCCTTGCCCGTATCGATCGGCACGATCTCGTCCTTCAGCCTACCCGCCTGCACGGCGGCGGCGGTCTTCTGCTGGCTCAGCACGGCGAAAGCTTCCTGCTCCTCGCGGCTGAGGCCGTACTTCTTGGCGACGTTTTCCGCCGTGTCGCCCATGGAGATATAGGCGGCGCTCTTTTCGGCGAGCTTGGGGTTCGGCATCGGGTTGAAGCCGGTCATCGGCACGCGGCTCATGGACTCTACGCCAGCGCAGATGAACACCTCGCCCGCGCCCATCTGAATCTGGCCGGCTGCATAGTGAATGCCGCTCATCGACGAACCGCAGAAGCGGTTGATCGTCATTCCGCCGATGGAGATCGGCAGGTCGGCCAGCAGGACGACGAGGCGCGCGATGTTGAAACCCTGCTCGCCTTCGGGAAAGGCGCAGCCCATCAGCAGGTCCTCGACATCCTCCGCCTTCACCCCAGTGCGTTCGACAAGGCCACGAATAACTTGCGCTGCCATGTCATCCGGGCGAACACGGGCCAGAGCGCCCTTGTGTGCGAGGTGGAAGGGGGACCGGGCATAGCCCGCGATAACGACTTCGCGCATGAATCTGCCTCTCCATAATGCCGGGAATCGGGTCCTCGGCGTTTCGTTTCCCTAATGGTGACCAAATTTCCCTATACGTCAACTGATTTTTGTGCTTTCTATGAGTCGAGAAGCGAGCCGGACGGGAGAAAGTTCCGGCAAGTCGCAGTGATGATGACGGACCCGCAAGACCGGGCCGTGACAAAGGAGAGAGGTTCGATGGATCAGGCGCTGGCCTGGAAGGTCAATCCACCGGGTGAGATGATTTTCGCGCGCGAGGCGACGCCGATCCCCGATTATCCGCTGCCCTATTACGTGGACGATGCGGGCGAATATGTTTTCCCGCCGCGCCTCCTGACCTCGCTGATCGACAATGCGGTGACGCGCTGGCCCGAGCGGCCGGCGATCGATTATTTCGGCCGCTGCTGGACCTATGCGGAGCTGGGCGAGCTGGTCGACAAGGCCGCGCGCGGGTTGCAGGATCGCGGCTTCGGCAAGGGCGACAGGCTGGGCCTGTGCCTGGGCAATTCGCCCTATCACGTGGTGCTCTATTTCGCGGTGCTGAAGGTCGGCGGTATCGTCGTGAACCTCAATCCGCTCTACACCGAATATGAGCTCGACCACCTGTTCCGCGATGCGGGCATGAAGATCGTCGCCGTGCCCGAAGTGCGCTTCGTGCATGAGAAGGTGGAGCATGCCGCGCGCAAGGCGGGCGTCGAAAAGGTACTGGTGTGCCGGATGAAGGACATGCTGCCCTTCGCCAAGAACATCGGCTTCCGCCTGTTCCGCCGCGCCGACCATATCCAGATATCCGATCCGGAGATCACGCTGGAGATGGCGGACCTCATCGCCAATGGCGGCAAGCCCGATCCGGTCCAGATGGATCCCGATGACGTGGCCGTGCTGCAATATACCGGCGGCACTACCGGCATTCCCAAGGGCGCGATGCTGACCCATGCCAGCCTGGCCGCCAATTGCGGGCAGATGCTGGCGCATTTCGGCGGCATGGTGGAGGAACAGCAGCGCACGCTTGGCGTGTTGCCGATGTTTCACGTCTTCGCCCTCACCTCCGTGCTCAATTTCGCGATCGAGATGGGCGGGGAACTGGTGCTGCTGCCGCGTTTCGAGATGAAGCAGGTGCTCGCCACCATCAAGCGCAAGCCGCCGACGCAGGTCTATGGCGTGCCGACGATCTGGAGCGCCTTCAACAACCTGCCCAAGGGCCAGATGCCCGACCTGTCCAGCGTACAATGCTGCATTTCGGGCGGCGCGCCACTGCCGCTGGAAGTGCGCCAGGCGTTCGAGGAGCGTTCGGGCACGCGCGTGGTGGAAGGCTATGGCCTGTCCGAAGCTAGTCCGATCATCACCTGCAACCCGCTATTCGGCCAGGTGAAAAACAACAGCGCCGGTCCCCGCTTCCCCGGCACCACGATCGAGATCCGCGATCCTGAAAACCCGGAGCATCTGTGCAAGCAGGGAGAGCGCGGCGAAGTGATGGCGCGCGGGCCGCAGCTGATGAAGGGATATTGGAACAATCCCGAAGCGACCGAGAAGACCTTCTACAAGGGCGCGCTGCGCACCGCCGATATCGGCTACCTGGACGAGGACGGTTATCTCTTCCTCGTCGACCGCATCAAGGACCTGATCCTGTGCAGCGGATACAATGTCTATCCGCGCGTAATCGAGGATGCCGCCTACCAGCATCCCGATGTGAAGGAGGCGATCGCCATCGGTATTCCCGACGAATATCGCGGACAGGCACCCAAGCTGTTCGTCGCCATCAGCGGCGATTCCGACCTCACGCCCGAGGCTCTGGAAGAATTCCTCAAGATCCGTCTCAACAAGATCGAAATGCCTGAGGAAATAGAATTCCGCGACAGCCTGCCCAAGACCATGGTCGGCAAGCTGTCGAAGAAGGAACTGGTCGAGGAGGAGGAAGCAAAACGCAATGGCTGACGCCGACAACGCACCTGCCGTTTCTCCCGCCGCCGCGAATGACGACAACGCTTCGGGCGATCACAAGGGAATCAAGGAAGTCGCCGCGATGCTGGGCGTTACCCATCGCACGCTGCGCTTCTACGAGGATAACGGCCTTATCAGCCCGCAGCGCGTCGGCAGCACGCGCATCTATTCCAAGCGCGATATCGGGCGCATGCAGCTGATCCTGCGCGGCAAGCGGCTGGGATTCTCTCTGCGCGAGATCGGCGAATTCCTCGACCTCTACGATTCCGATCCCAGCCACATCGAGCAGATGGAACACTTGCGCGGACAGGTGCGCGAGAAGCTGGCCGAACTGCGCGCGCAGAAGGCGGCGCTGGAAGAGACCATGCGCGAATTGCGCCAGATCGAGGCCGAGGCGACGGACCGGATCGAGGCGCGCCGTTAATGACCGGATCCGGCATCTAGCCATGCCAGGTCCGCTGCCCCGTGTTGCCATGGCGCAATATTGCCTGGCTTACCTGGGCGTGCACCTCGGCTTCATGCCCCTGCTGGTACTGCTGGTCCCGCGCCGGATAGAGGGGTTCGCGCCTGCCTCCGCCGCGGAGCTGCTGAGCTGGCTGCTGCTGCTGGGCGCGGTGGTTGCCGCCGCATCCAATATCTATGCCGGCCATATGAGCGATCGCTGGCTGGCAAGGCATGGCAACCGGCGCGGATTGATCGCCGTCGGGGTAGGCGCACTGGCGGCAAGCTATGTGCTGCTGGCCATTACCGTCACCTATTGGCAGACGCTGGCGGCGATCCTGGTCTTCCAGGTGGCGCTCAATATCGCTTTCGCTCCGCTGGCCGCATTGCTCTCCGACCATTTCCGCAATGAGCAGAAAGGCCGCATGGGCAGCGCAATTTTCGCTGCGTTGCCGGCATCCAACCTCTCGGTCGTGTTCATCGCTTGGCTCTTCCCGCAAGACAGCGCGAGCGCCTTCCTCTTCGCCGGGGCGCTGGCGATCGCCTGCTTCCTCCCGCTGCTGATGCGCTGGGACATGGGTGCCTTGCAGCAGGCCGATGTGACGGAGCGAGTCCCGCCCGCAGAAAAGCCCCGCCACGCCAGTCGCGACTTCGCAATCTGCTGGTCCGCTCGCCTTGCCATGCAGCTGGGGGCAGCCTTCGTGCATGGCTATATCTACCTCTATCTTGGAGCCCTGCTGGTCGAGGTGGCGGCGAATGGCGGGAGCTTGCCGGACCGGACATCGACCGGATTGCTGTCTACCATTACCGGTCCGGCAGCGGTGATCGCGATCGTCATCACGCTGGCCTGCGGCGTCGTGTCGGACCGGATGGGACTGCGCCGCCTGCCGCTGCTGGCCGCGTCGCTGGCGGTCGCTGCCGGGCTCGCAGCCCTTGCCCAGGCTGACGGCCTCGCGATGCTGATGGCGGGCTATATCGCCTTTTCCGCCGGCCTTTCCACCTTCCTCTCGATCGAGGCGGCGCTGGTGGCGCAACTGGTATCCGGCAATCCCAATCGCGGCGCCCTGCTCGGCATCATGAACCTCACCAACACGCTGCCTTCGATGATCGCACCGGGGCTAACGCTGGTCGCCTACCAGCAAGCCGCCCTGCAGCAGCAATTGAGCGCGCTTTTCATGATCTGCGCGGCGCTGGCGCTCGCGAGCGGCGTCGCCCTCCAGTTCGTGCGAACCGTACGCTGAACCCACACCCCCTTGCCATCGCCCGCCGCTTGGGGGATTGACTTTCCGGCACGTCCGCGCTCCTCCTGCATGCCGCATGGGAGCGCTACCATAGGTCGAACGAAACGACCCGCGCACCAAGGGATTTGAGAGGGGATCGAGATTGGCCAGCCAACCGCAAAGCGGCAGCGTGAAAGCCGCCTTCATTGCCGTCACCACGCTGTTTTTCGCATGGGGTTTCATCACCTCGCTGATCGACCCGCTGGTGGCGGCGGTGAAGGGCATCTTCACGCTCAGCAATACCGAGGCGCAGCTTTCCGCTTTCGCCTTCTTCATCGCCTATGGCGTGGTGTCCTTCCCGGCGGCGGTGCTGATTGCGCGGTGGAAGGCAGTACCATCGATCCTGGTCGCGCTGGGCATGATGATCGTGGCCTGCCTGATCATGCTGGGCGCGGCCAACATCGCCGACTATTCGATAGTGCTGCTGGGCCTGTTCGTGCTGGCGAGCGGCATCACAGTGCTGCAGGTCGCGGCCAACCCGCTCGCCGCCGCCCTGGGTGATCCCAAGGGCAGCCATTTCCGCCTGACGCTGGCGCAGACCTTCAACAGCTTCGGCACTTTCATCGGCCCGTATCTTGGCGCGGTACTGTTCCTCGGCGGCCTCGAAGTCGCGGAAGGCACGGTGGTGACCGAGGAGGTGCGGCAGAACGCGCTGCTCGGTATCGACAAGGCCTATTTCTGGATTTGCGGTCTGCTTTTGCTGCTCCTCGCCTTCTTCTTCCTTTCGCGCCGAACGGTCGCTGCCGCCGCGCCCGAACCTGCGCCGGCGAAGGGCGTCGGCGCGATGATCGCCGATGCCTTCTCCTCGAAATGGTGCCTGCTCGGCGGAGCGGCCATCTTCCTCTATGTCGGCGCGGAAGTCGCCATCGGCACGCAGATGGCGCTGTTCCTCAATTCCGACGGCATCTGGGGCGTCCCGCTGGAAGAAGCGGGGAAGGCCGTCTCCTTCTACTGGGGCGGCGCCATGGTGGGCCGCGCGGTGGGGTCGCTGCTGCTTGCGCGTTTCGATGCGGCGAAGCTGCTCATGCTGTTCACCGCGATCGCATGCGCCATGGTCCTCTATGTCGTTTCCGTCGGCGGCGTGAGCGCGGGTTATGTCGCGCTGTCGATCGGCCTGTTCAACTCGATCATGTTCCCGGTGATCTTCACCCTGACGCTGGAGCGCTCGACCGCCAGCGAGCAGGCGACATCGGGCCTGCTATGCACCGCCATCGTCGGCGGCGCCTTCATCCCGCTTCTGACAGGCATGTTGTCCGACGCGCTGGGCCTCGTCACCGCGCTGGTGCTGCCCGCGGCCTGCTATGCGCTGCTGTGCGTCTTTGCCTATGCGGCACGCAAGGCGAACCCTGTGCGCGTGGCCGAAGCGACAACGGCGCATTGAGGCGCGAGCGATGCTGATCGGTGCCATCGAGGCGGGCGGCACCAAAATGATCCTGGCGCTGGCGGGGAAGGACGGGACGATCCTCGCCCGCCAGCGCATTGCCACGCGCGATCCAGCGGAGACACTGGCGGACATTCGGGACTGGTTCGCGGCACAAGGCGCGATCTCGGCCCTCGGCGTCGCCAGCTTCGGCCCGCTCGACACCAATCCCGCCTCGCCAGCCTATGGCACGATCACGACCACGCCCAAGCCGGGCTGGAGCGGCTTTTCATGGCGCGAGGCGCTCGCTCCACTGAATGTGCCCGTCACCATTGACAGCGACGTGAACGGCGCCGCGCTGGGCGAATGGAAGGCCGGCGCAGGAGCAGGCAAGAGCTGCGTGGCCTACACGACTGTCGGCACCGGCATCGGCGCAGGCGTGATCAGCGATGGCCGCACGCTGGGCGGCATCGGTCATCTCGAAGCCGGCCATATCCGCCCTGCCCGCCCCACAGGCGACGACTGGCCGGGTCATTGCCCCTATCACGGCGACTGCCTCGAAGGCCTCGCCAGCGGCCCCGCCATTGCCGCGCGCTGGGGACACAACCTGTCGAGCGCGAGCGTGGAGGAGGTGGAACTCGTCGCCTCCTACCTCGCCGAATATGCGATGACCTTGGCGCTCACGCATATGCCCGAAGTGATGATCTTCGGTGGCGGCGTGAGCAAGGCGCGGGGCTTGATCGAGGCGATACGCCGCCTCACCCGCGAGAAGCTGGCGGGCTACATCCCCGCCTATGATCGCGACCTCACCGGCATAATCTGCTTGCCGCAGCTGGGCGACGATGCCGGGATCACCGGCGCGCTGATACTGGCGTCTCGGGCGCTGGACTGAGGGCCTCCAGCAGCGCCAGCCCCTCGCTTGCAAAAACCAAAGCCGCCAGCCCCAGAAGCCACCATTTGAGGCGCCAGAGATGCTTGCGCAGGCGATAGAAGAAACGCGTGGAATAGCTATCCACCGGCTTGCCCTTGCGGAAGCGCAGGACTTCCTGCGCCAGCGCCTCGATCCTCGTGAATTCAAGTCCCTCGCCGCCTGACCTTGCCCGCTCGATAATGGCGCGAAGCTCCGGCTTGCCAGCGTCCTGCTCCAGCAAGTCCAGCATGCCGCCAAGCGCGAAGATGTCCGCCCGCGGAATGTCGTGTCCGGGCCTCAAGGCGCGCGAGAGGCTGAAATCGATCACGGTCACACGGTCGTCCCCGTCGACGAGAATATTGCTCGCCGCAAGGTCGCCATGCTGCACCCCGCGCGCATGGGCGTGGGAGAGCGCATCGGCGATTTGCGCGAATAGCCGCAGGCGCCGTTTGAGGCCGGGCCGCTCGCGCTTCAGCCAGCTGCGCAAGTCGGTTTCGCCGACATATTCGAGGATCGCGGCAGGCTGGCCGTCGGCCAGTTCCACACTGTCGACAAGGCGAATGATCGCGGGATGTTGCAGCCGGCGCAGCACGGCGACTTCATCGCGCAGGCGATCATGGAGGTGCTTGTCCGCAATCCTCGGCCGCACGATCTTGACTGCGACCTGCTGCTGCCTGTCCAGAGCAAGAAACACAGCCGCATTCGCCCCGCTGCCAAGCTGTCGCTCTATACGATAGCCAGGAACATCGGGTCGGGCATCGGGAGGCGGCGCCGGAATGTTCACATGTACTCCTTATCCCCGGCAATCCTGCTGACTGACGAATAGATTGCGCTACCAAGCCGTTTACGCAACCACTCGCTGGCTCAGCCGGTCAGCACCCCAGCGCGGCGCGGGCGAAGGGCAGGACGAAGCGCATGTCCACCAGCGATGTGCCATCCTGCATCAGCGGCTCGCCACGATTCCGAGGCGGAGGGCCGAGGACTGCCCCGGCGATCAGGCGCAGGCGCGCGATCACTTCGACCTCCTCCAGATGAGGGCAATAGGGCTTCACCAGGGCAACCAGTCGGTGGGCGAGAGCGAGAGTGGTATCGAGCACAATCTGCCGCAACGCCCCTTCACCATGTGCGCCGATCTCATCGAGTACCAGTAGCGCACGACCTTCTGAGGTGAAGGCGGCCGGCAGGAACATGGGCTCCAGCCAGGTCCGCAGGATGTCGTCGAGATTGTCCTGCTCTTCCAAGCCGTCCCAGCCCGATTGCAGGATGTCGAGATTGCTCTGGCACAGCTCTTCGAGCAACCTGCCGATACTGCCGAAATGATAGGTGACCAGCGTGGGGTTGAGACCGGCTACTTCTCCCACCTTGCGCACCGACAGCGCGGTCATACCGTGCCGGACGAGTATGCTTTCCGCTGCTGCCAGAAGCCTGGCACGGGTCTGCTCGCCTGCGGTGCTCAAGAGTGTTGTACCTTCTTCTCAATTTGCCGCGAAGCATATCGCCAGCGCAAGCCTGCCAATGCAAGTTAATCAATATGCTCAATTGTAACAGGTTTGCGGCGCCCGATGACTAGCGCGATCGAAGTGCCGGGAGATCCGCGCGGGAGCAATTCCAGCTCCAGCCCGTGCCTTTCTGCCAGCATCGCGGCAATCGGACAGGGTCAGCGTTTCGGGCAGGCCGGTGGTGCCATCGAGGCCAACTGCCGTCACTTCGACGAACAGGCTGCCATCATCCGGATCGGGACTCGCGCGTTCGGTCAGCCGAAATCGACCGGATAGGGCTTCAGCTCTCCGCTGGCATAGCGCTTCTCGAGGTCGGGCGTGCCGTTCTCCATCACCATCAGCATGGACCGTTTGGGCGAGAAGCCCTGGTGGCGAATATCGGCAGGCATGGCGCAGACGTCCCCCGCCTTCATCACCACGCGACCGCGCGGCGCGCCGCTTTCCTTGTCGGCGATATTCCAGTGGATCTCGTCGGTGAGCTGGATGAACCACTCGTTACGGTCATTGCCGTGGATCACCGGCAGCATGTGCTCTTCACTGGTGACGCAGCAGATATTCGCGCGCGTCACCGCGCTGATGGACGGGTTCCAGGTGACGTCCGAGCGGGCGATATGGTCGAACAGGTTGATCGCATGCAGCTGGCCTTCGAAGCCCGGTTCGCATTCGATATCCGGCTCACTCATTTCCAGATCGGCGAAGGCGCGATTGATGCCCTGCCCCGCCCCTTCTGACCGCAGCGGCGTATCGCCTTCCAGGCCGAGCATGCGCTCCGCCGCGATGAAGGCCCGCAGCAGCGGGTCGGTCCGCTCCTTGCCCTTGGGCCCGATCGGCGTGCCGGTTTCGAGCGGCGCGTTGAGCGGGTCATAGCCCTCGCTGATCCAGTCGCGGCTGATCGTCTCGAAGGCCTCGGAGACGGCTTCCGCCTTGAAGGTCTCGAGGAAGTCGATCCCCGCTTCCTTGCAGCCCCGGTCGTAGGAGCCGGCGAAGATATCGACCGTGCCGTAATGGTTGGTGGTGCCGAAGATATCGTCGAAGAAGATCCAGCCGTAGAAGAAGCCCCAGCCGATATCGCGCACCATCGCGCGCAGGAAGCGGTCCACCTCCATGATATGGCTGCCCTTGGGCCAGCTCACATGGGCGAAATATTCGTCGCGGCGGAAAGTGAAGCTGCCCAGCTGGTAGCTGGAATAGCCGGTGACCTCATCGGTCCCGACCTTGGCGACCTTCGCTTCAAGGACATTGCTCATCACGCCTTCTCCTTTCCCGTCACGCAGATTTCGGACCACCGCTTCACCGTTTCCGGCCCGTCGCAGGTCTGCAGGATGGCGACCGCCGGGCTGGCGGAAGTGATCTGGTAGGCCGCGCCCTTGGGCAGCAGCACCTGGTGTCCGCGCCGCGCGGTTACCCGGCCCATGTTCGGCCCATTGGGCTTGGCACCCAGCCGTACCGCGCCGCCTTCGTGCGAGGGGACCTGGTCATCCTCCAGCTTCACGAAATGGAAGGTGATCTCCCCGTCCATCACAATGGCGAATTCGTCATGCGGGGCGGCGTACCAGCCGGATTCGCCTTCGCTGCGTACCACTTCGGCGGTGTATTCGAGGTTCTGCACCACCGCCACACGCTCGAAGGGCTGCGAGGCGTTGGCCACCTCGAAGATATTGGAAAAGGCGTATTTCCTGAGGTCGTCGTCGAGCTCGATCACGCCCTTTTCGTAAGCGTCGAGCGAACCCGTGCGGGTCTGGTATGCCATAGTGTCCCTCTCCCAAGAGGCTGGGCCATTTTCGGCCTCTGGCGGGGAAGCTAACACCGCCCCCCGCCATCGGGCAATGGCCCATGATTATCGACGAAGCGACCTTGACCGCGTGGCTCCCCATCCGCAGGTATGGCGGCACATAAGGAGAGGACTTCAGCCAGTGCAAAAAGACACGCGTTTCTACATCGACGGCGCATGGACCGACCGGCCCGACGCAAAGCTGATCGACGTCATCGATCCAGCGAGCGAACAGGTCTTTGGCCAGATCGCCGCCGGGACCTCTGCCGATGTCGATCTCGCGGTCGCCGCCGCCCGGCGCGCTTTTGACGGCTTCGGCTATTCACCGGTGGAAGAGCGGCTCGCGCTGCTGAAGCGTATCCGGGACTTGCTGGAGGAGCGCGCAGAGGAATTCGCGCAATCCGTGGTCAAGGAAATGGGCGCGGCGATCAGCTTTGCCCGCGCGGGCCAGGTCTATTTCGGCATCGAGCATGTGCGCGTCGCCATCAAGGTGCTGGAGGACTTCGCCTTCCGGAGCGAGGTCAATGGCATCACCGTGCGCAAAGAGCCGATCGGCGTGGTCGCCATGATCACCCCGTGGAACTGGCCGCTCTACCAGATTACCGCCAAGGTCGCGCCCGCCATCGCCGCGGGCTGCACCGTGGTGCTGAAGCCGAGTGAGATGTCGCCCTTCACCGCGCAGCTTTTCGCGCAGGTGATGCATGACGCGGGAACGCCCGCAGGCGTGTTCAACCTGGTGCACGGCACGGGCGAGGAAGTGGGCGAGGCGATGTCCGCGCACAAGGATGTCGAGATGGTGAGCTTCACCGGCTCCACCCGCGCGGGCGTGCTCGTGGCGAAGGCCGCCGCGCCCACGGTCAAGCGCGTGGTACAGGAACTGGGCGGCAAGTCGCCCAATATCTTCCTGCCCGATGCGAATTTCGAAGAAGCGGTCGGCAAGGGCGTGCTCGGCGCGATGCGCAATTGCGGCCAGTCCTGCGCGGCGCCCACGCGCATGCTGGTTCCCGCCGACCGGCTCGCCGATGTCGAGCTGCTGGCGGCGGAAGCGGCAGAGGGCGTCGTGGTTGCCAACCCGCTGGACGAGAAGGCTGTGCTCGGCCCGCTCGCCAACGGCCCGCAATTCGCCAAGGTGCAGGACCTGATCCAGGCGGGCATCGATGGCGGCGCGAAGCTGGTCTGCGGCGGCACGGGCCGTCCGAACGGGCTCAACGCAGGCTATTTCGTCAAGCCGACCGTCTTCTCCGAAGTAACCCCGGACATGCGCATCGCGCAGGAGGAGATCTTCGGCCCCGTCCTCTGCATCATGCCCTACAAGGATGAGGAAGACGCGATCCGCATCGCCAATGACACTGTCTATGGCCTCTCAAGCCACGTCCAGTCGGCAGACCAGGAGGCCGCGCGCCGCGTGGCTGGGCGCATCCGCGCCGGGCAGGTACATATCAACTATCCGGCATGGAGCGGCTTCGCCCCCTTTGGCGGCTACAAGCAGTCGGGCAATGGCCGCGAATACGGGGTCTATGGCCTCGAGGATTACCTCGAGACCAAGGCTATCCTCGGCTACTGAGCTTGGCGCGCTGGCGGAAGGCATGGAGCAGCGGTTCGGTATAGCCGCTCGGCTGCTTCGTCCCTTCCACCACCAGCGCGCGCGCAGCCTCCAGCGGCAGGCATGGATCATTGCGCCCTGCCATCGGGCGATATGACGGATCGCCCGCATTCTGCGCGTCGACCACTTTCGCCATCCGCTCCAGAGCGGCGTCAAGCATGCTTTCATCAATGACGCCATGACGTAGCCAGTTGGCGAGGTGCTGGCTGGAGATGCGCAAGGTCGCGCGATCCTCCATCAGGCCGACATCGCTGATATCGGGAACCTTGGAACAGCCCACACCCATATCGATCCAGCGCACCACATAGCCGAGCAGGCCCTGCACATTGTTGTCGACCTCGGCGCGGATATCTTCCGCGCTCCAGTCGGCGGCGGGTGCAAGCGGCGCGGTGAGCAGCCGGTCGAGGCCCTCGACCGGCTCTGCCGCGCGCAAACGCTGGCGTTCCGCCACGTCGCAGCGGTGGTAATGCGTCGCATGGAGCACGGCGGCGGTGGGTGACGGGACCCAGGCGGTGCTTGCCGCACTCATCGGATGGCCGATCTTCTCGGTGAGCATCTGCTGCATCCGGTCGGGCGCGGGCCACATGCCCTTGCCGATCTGCGCGCGCCCGGCAAAGCCGCAGGCGAGACCGATCTGGACGTTGCGATCCTCATAGGCGGCGATCCAGCCGGTCTGCTTGATATCGCCCTTGCGCAGCACCGGGCCTGCTTCCATCGCCGTATGGATCTCGTCCCCCGTACGGTCGAGGAAGCCGGTATTGATGAAGAAGATGCGGTCCTTCACGGCGTGGATGCAGGCGGCAAGGTTGGCGCTGGTGCGCCGCTCCTCGTCCATCACGCCCACCTTGATCGTGTGACGCGCGAGGCCGAGCATATCCTCCACGGCATCGAACAGATCGTTGGTGAAAGCGCATTCGGCGGGGCCGTGCATCTTGGGCTTCACGATATAGACCGAGCCCGCGCGGCTGTTCCTGAAGCGGCCGATGCCCCTGAGGTCGTGCAAAGCGATTGCGGATGTGATTGCCGCATCCATGATGCCTTCGGGAATCTCGCTGCCATCGGGCAGCCGGATCGCGGGATTGGTCATCAGGTGGCCGACATTGCGCACCAGCAGCACGCTACGGCCAGGCAGGACAAGTTCCTGCCCGTCGCGCCCGCTGTAAATGCGGTCCTCTTCCAGCGCGCGGGTCATCTCGTGCCCGCCCTTGATGAAGCTCGCCTGCAGGTCGCCCCGCATCAGGCCAAGCCAGTTGCGATAGGCCGCGACCTTGTCCTCGGCATCGACAGCGGCAACCGAATCCTCGAAATCGACGATGGTCGTCAGCGCGGCTTCGAGCAGGATATCGGCTACCCCCGCCGGATCGGTGCGCCCCACCGGATGCGCGCGATCCACGAGGATCTCGATATGCAGGCCATTGTGCCGCAGGAGGATATTGTCCCCCGCCCAGCCGACCGGCTGCGAGGTATCGGCGAGCACCGGCATGCCGCCCTGCCAGCTGTGCCAGCTGCCATCGGCGAGCGGAGCCACCTCGTCGAGGAAGTCGCGGCCCCAGGCAACGACCTTGGCAGCGCGGGCGGAATCGAGCGGCCCGGCTGGCGGCTGCGAGCCGTCCAGCGCATCGGTGCCGTAGAGCGCATCATAGAGGCTGCCCCAGCGCGCATTGGCGGCATTGAGCAGGAAGCGCGCATTGAGCACGGGCACCACCAGCTGCGGGCCGAACATCGTGGCGATTTCCGCATCGGCATTGCTGGTGCCGATGGTGAAAGGTGCCGGCTCATCGACCAGGTAACCGATATCGCGCAGCACGCTTTCGGGCATTTGCGTTCCCCGGGCTTGCGCGGCGAACCAGCTATCGATCTCAGCCTGCAAGCGCTCGCGTTCGGCAAGCAGCTCGCGGTTGCGCCCGGTGAAGCGTGCAGCCAGCCTGGCCAGCCCGCCCCAGAAGTGATCGGGCGCGATGCCGGTGCCGGGGAGGATGTCATCCTCCACCAGCGCGGCAAGGCTCGCGGCGATTTGGAGACCCTTTCGTTCGATCATCGCATCGCCGGTCATCGCCGTCTCATCCTCCGTGGGCAGGCTGGCCATTGTTTACCCCAACCGGCCCAGGCGGTGGTGCAGGCTGACATATTTGCTCGCCTCCGGATCGTCCTGATGCATGCGGATGAAATCGGCCACCGCGCGCCGGACCAGACGGAAATCCTCGGTCGAGAAAACCGGACGAGCACTCCTTGGTTCGGACATGATACTTCTCCTGTGAATAGTTGCAATTCTAATTATTATGCGGCGAATTGATTCATGGTGTTGTCGGCACCACCGGCCTTCAGCGCGGCTTCACCGGCAAAGGCGTCCTTGTGATCATCGCCGATATCGGAACCGGCCATGTTCTGGTGCTTCACGCAGGCGATGCCTTCGCGGATCTCGCGGCGCTGGACGTTCTTGACGTAACCCAGCATGCCCTGCTCGCCGAAATATTCGCGGGCGAGATTGTCGGTGCTGAGCGCGGCCGTGTGATAGGTCGGCAGCGTGATCAGGTGGTGGAAGATGCCGGCGCGGGCCGCGGCATCGCGCTGGAAGGTGCGGATCTTCTCATCCGCCACATCGGCCAGCTCGCTGCCGTCATAATCGGCACTCATCAGCTTCGCCCGGTCGTATGCCGACAGGTCGCGGCCTTCGGCTTCCCAGGCATCGAAGACCTGCTGGCGGAAGTTCAGCGTCCAGTTGAAACTGGGCGAGTTGTTGTAAACCAGCTTGGCATTGGGAACGACTTCGCGGATGCGATCGACCATGCCGGCGATCTGTTCGATATGCGGCTTTTCGGTTTCGATCCACAGCAGGTCGGCGCCGTTCTGCAGCGATGTGATGCAGTCGAGCACACACCGATCCTCGCCCGTTCCGCTGCGGAACTGGTAGAGGTTGGACGGCAGGCGCTTGGGGCGCATCAGCTTGCCGTTGCGGGTGATAAGCACCTGTCCATTTGCATTCGGGCCATTCCCGATCTGCGAGGCGTCCACTTCCTCGCAATCGAGGAAGCTGTTGTACTGGTCGCCCAGGTCGCCCGGCTCCTTCGAGAAGGCGATCTGCTTGGTCAGGCCCGCGCCGAGCGAGTCGGTGCGCGCAACGATCACGCCTTCCGGAACGCCCAGTTCGAGGAAGGCATAGCGGATCGCGCGGATCTTCTGCAGGAAGTCCTCATGCGGCACGGTGACCTTGCCGTCCTGGTGGCCGCACTGCTTCTCGTCCGACACCTGGTTCTCGATCTGGAGAGCGCAAGCGCCCGCTTCAATCATCTTCTTGGCGAGGAGGTAGGTCGCCTCCGCATTGCCGAAACCGGCATCGATATCGGCAATGATCGGCACCACATGCGTTTCGTGGCTGTCGATCGCCTGCTGGATGCGCTGGGCCTCCAGCTCGTCGCCAGCCTCGCGGGCCTTGTCGAAATCGCGGAACAGCATACCCAGCTCGCGCGCATCGGCCTGGCGCAGGAAGGTGTAGAGTTCCTCGATCAGCGCGGGAACGCTGGTCTTCTCATGCATGGACTGGTCAGGCAACGGCCCGAATTCGCTGCGCAGGGCGGCGATCATCCAGCCTGAGAGGTAGAGGTAGCGGCTCTTGGTGCTGCCGAAATGCTTCTTAATGCTGATCATCTTCTGCTGGCCGATGAAGCCGTGCCAGCAACCGAGCGACTGGGTGTAGGCCGCCGGGTCCGCATCATAGGCCGCCATGTCGGCGCGCATGATCTTCGCGGTGTAGCGGGCAATGTCGAGGCCCGTGGCGAAGCGGTTCTGCACACGCAGGCGCGCGGCAAATTCGGAGTCGATAGCTTTCCAGTTACCGCCATGTTCCTTGCGGATGGCGGTCTGGCGGTGGATTTCGGAGAAATAGGTCATTCAGGCAGTGTCCCGGTGCAAAATTGAGTGAGATGGGTGATGCCCACCTTTTCGCACCGGAGCCCTGCGCGCGGAATGGCGCCTGGTGTAATGTTGTCAAACTTTACAATTATTGGTTGTAATGTTGTAAGGAGGTTCACGAACGCCGATTGACGAGGGAGATTCCCATGGCGCGCAAGGCGCTCTATCTTGGCCCCCGCCTCAAGGCGATGCGGCGCGAATTGGGTCTGACACAGGCGAATATGGCCGCCGACCTGGAGATTTCGCCATCCTATATCGCGCTGATGGAGCGCAACCAGCGGCCCGTCACAGCCGAGCTGCTGATGAAGCTGGCGACCACCTATGACGTGGACATCGCGGATCTTGCCTCCTCCGACGGTGACGAACTGGCGTCACGGCTGCAGGGTGTCATGAATGACCCTCTCTTTGCCGATATCGACCTGCCCACACTCGACCAGGCCGATATCGCCAACAGTTTCCCCGGTATGGCGGAGGCGATGATCCGCCTGCACACCGCCTTCAGCGAAGAGCGGATGGCGCTGGCCGATCGCGCGGCGGAAGGTACCGTTGCAAGCACGGACGGCCCCGCCGATCCTGTGGCAGAAGCGCGCGCCTTCCTGGCCGCGCGTCGCAATTTCTTCCCCACGCTGGAGGACAGCGCCGGCGTACTGGCGCGCAAGGTCGCATCGCTCGTCGATATGGAAGCGCGGATCGCGGAAAAGCACGGGCTGGAGGTCCGCTATTCAGACGCGAAGCTGCTCGCCGGAGCGGTGCGCTGGTACGATTTTCACCGCGGCCGCATCACAATCGGCGAATGGCTCGATCATTCAGGCAGGCGCTTCCAGCTTGGCCTGCAACTGGCCTTGCTCGAGCAGGGCGGCGCGATAGAAGCACTGCTCGACCAAGGGCGCTTCGCCAGCGAAGATGCGCGGGCGCTGGTCCTGCGCGGGCTGCAGGCCTATTGGGCCGCTGCGCTGCTGATGCCTTATGATGCCTTCCGCAAGGCGGCCATCGAGTTGCGCTATGACGTGGAGCTCCTCGCTGCGCGCTTCTCGGTCAGCTTCGAACAGGCCGCGCATCGCCTCACCACCCTGCAGAAGCCGGGCGCGGAGGGCGTACCCTTCTTCTTCCTCCGCGTGGACCAAGCGGGCAATGTCTCCAAGCGGCTCGATGGAGCGGGCTTCCCTTTCGCCCGCCATGCCGGCGGCTGCCCGCTGTGGAACATCCACACTGTCTTCGCCACGCCAGGCGAACCACAGGCGCAGCTGATCTCCCTGCCCGACGGTGAGCATTTCCTGTCGGTGGTGCGTACGGTCACGGCTGGTCCACGCGCCTTTGGTGCGCCCAATGCGATGCGCGCCATTGCGCTGGTCTGCTCGGCCGATCGCATGGGCGAACTGGTCTATGGCGATGCCCTGACCGACAGAGAGCCGACGCCTATCGGCATTTCCTGCCGCATCTGCCACCGGCCGAATTGCGTCGCGCGCTCCGCCCCGCCGATCGGGCGCGAGCTGCTGCCTGCGCGTTTCCGCGATAGCGGCATGCCCTTCGCCTTTTCCGGCGATGTGGGCAGCTAAGGCACTCGCTAGATAGCCGGACAAGAAAACGGCCGCGCAGGATACCTTTCCGCGCGGCCGCCTTGTTGTCTCAGAGGACCGTTACGCTATCCGACGATATCGATCAGCGGCTTCAGCCCATTGCCATATTTGCGCCAGCGTTCGACGGCCGTCTTGTAGATCGGCTTACGTACCTGCGCGACGCTGGCCGTCTTCACCGGGCGTTTCGAAGTGTGGAATTCCAGACATGCAGGATCCCATTCCAGCCCGATGAAATCGATGATCTCGCGGGCCTTCGCCTCGGTATCGGCAACAACGTCCTCATACTGCACAGTCATCATCGCGCCCTTGGGCAGGACCTTCTGCCAATGGTCCATCAGGGCTGCATAGCGCTGGTAGTATTGGCCCAGCTCGCCGAGATCATAGCTGTGCGGCATGTCGTCCTTGAACAGCTTGGTGAAGGCCGACAGGCAGGTGTCCACCGGGTTGCGCCGCGTGTTGATGATCTTGGCGTTGGGATACAGGATGTTGATCAGGCCACAGAAGAAGTAGTTCGTCAGCAGCTTGTCGGTCACCCGCGAGCAATTGCCCGCTCCTTGCGAAATGGCCTTGAGATAAGTGTCTGCAAGCAAGGCATATTGCCGCTCGTCCATCTCACCCATGATCGCGGGATATGCGGAGAGAGAAGGGAAACGGTCGCGCAGCTGGTGCACGGCCTTGCTGAAATGCTTCACCTCGCCCGCGCCATGGACCTCGGGATGGGCCGAGATGATCTGCTCCGCCAGCGTGGAGCCTGAACGCGGCATGCCGACGATAAAGACCGGGCGATCGATGTCGTTACCGGCAAAGGGGCGGTTCTTGAACAGCTTGGCCGGAAAGGCCTTCTTGATATCGTCGAAGAACTTGGCCGATTCCGCCTCATCATAGGCGAGCTGCTCGCGCTTCATCTTGCCGCCGGAAATGTAGTATTTCAGCGCCTCGGCCTTCTTGCCGTTGTCATCCAGCGCCTTGGCATAGGCGTAATAAAGCGGGATGTTGCGTTCGGGTGTTTCGGGATCGATATCCTTCATCAGTTCCTGGAGCTTCTCGTAGAGCTCCTTCTCCTCGGAGAAGTCGACGAGATCGTTCAGCGTGGAATAGCTACCGTAATTGTTCGGCTCGAGCTCGATCGCCTTGCGCAATTGGTCCCGCGCCTCGTCGAGGCGGCCGACCGACTTCAGGGTGACACCATAGAAGTTGCGCAGTTCGGGATTTTCGGGCGACAGCTCAACTGCTCTTTCCATCAGCTTGACCGCGGCATCGAAATGGTCGCGCTCATGGGCCAGCTGGGCGAGCACGTGCCGCGCCTCCGCGTTGTCCGCATCGTCATGCAGCACCATCTTGCAGGCCTTCTCGACCGCTTCGTGGTTACCGCGCTTGAGCTGGATGCGGGCGGTGAGTAGCAATGACTTGGAGTTGCGCGGTTCGATCTTCAGCGCCTCGGTCATCTGCCGCAGAGCTTCAACATCCTGTCCCTCGATATGCAGCAGCGTGGCCAGGTTGTTGTAGGCGTCGATGTAATTCGGCTTCTGCTGGATCGCCTTTCGGATCGCATGTTCGGCCTGGTCGACCTTGCGCTCTTCACGCAAAAGCGTGCCAAGGTTGTTATATGCCTCGGGATAGGTCTCGCGGATGGCGAGCGCTTCCTGATAGGCCTTGCGCGCCTCGTCACGCTCATCGATCAGGCGCAGCGCATTGCCGAGATTGTTGTAAGCTTCGGCAAAAGAGGGATTGAACTTCAGCGCCTTGCGATAGAGCCCGGTCGCCTCCTCATATTCCTTGTTCTCGTAATGGACGATGCCAAGGTTGTTGAGCGCCTGCGGGTTGTCCGGATTGAGCTTGAGCGAAATCTCAAGCGCCTTGCGCGCTTCCTCCAGGTCACCGCCCATCCGCAGGATTTCGCCGAGATTGGAATGGTAATTGGCATTGCGGGGCGACAGTTCGATCGCCTTGCGGAGGCTGGCGATCCCTTCGTCGCGCTTGCCCAGGGCGTTGAGAACCACGCCGAGGATATTGTGCGCATCGGCCAGAGACGGCTTGTGCTGGATGATCTGGCGGCAGACCCGTTCGGCCTGCTGAAATTGACCCCGTCCATACAGCTTGCCGGCCATGTCCAGCGCCTGCGGCTCGGTCATCTTCTGCGAGCCCTTCTGGACCCGCTTGATCATTTCCTCGGTCGCTTCGGTCTTGTTCTTCAGTGCCATTCCAGATCCATTAGCGAAAAATTTCAGGTCATCAAAAGCAATAAAGGGGAGGATTGCTCCTCCCCTTTATCAGTTTCGGTCTGGGCCCGGTCTTAGTTGCCGGAGCCGGGGCCGTAGGTGATTTCCACGCGGCGGTTCTGCAGCTCGCGCACACCGTCGGCGGTCGGCACGCGGGGCATGCTTTCGCCGAAGGCTTCGCTCGAGATGCGGGCCTGGGGGATACCACGTTCGGTCAGGTAACCCTGGACCGATTCGTTACGACGCTCGGACAGGCCGATATTGTAGGTCACCGTACCGGAGCGGTCGGCGTGGCCTGCCAGCATGATCGCTGCCGAGCCGCAATCACCGTAGGCGGTGATCGCCGAGTCCAGAACCGTGGCCGCTTCCGGCGTGATGTCCGACTGATCCCAGTCGAAGAACACGATGTACGGACCCTCGTTGCACACTGCCTGCGGAGGCGGCGGCGGCGGGGGCGGAGGCGGCGGGGGCGGCGGGGGAGGCGGCGGCGGCGGCGGAGGCGGAGGCGGCGCGGCCGCTTCACGTCCACCGAAGGTGTAGGTCAGGCTACCGTAGATAGCGTGATCCTCAACCTGGTCGTTGTAACGACCCTGATAGCCGAGCCGGCCGGTGATCTGTTCACCCAGCAGAGCCGCGAGGCTCAGGCCCGCAACCAGCGACCCACGATCCGTTTCCGGAGCATAGACGCGGAAGTTGCTGCCCGCCGGTGCACCGATGAAGCTCGCGAGAACCGAGAACGGCTCATCATCGAGGTCGTAACGATACGCGACCTTCGCTTCCGGAATGATGCTGCCCATGGTGCCGGCGAACTTGATACCACCCAGCAGGGCCGTCTGATCGAAGCCCTGGTCACCCAGCGCCAGGTTGGCGCCCGGCAGGCCGGTCTCATCGAAGGCATCGTAGTTCACATCGGTGTAGTCGATCGCGACGAACGGCGTGAACCATGCGCTGCCACCGAAGCCCAGGCGGGCACCGATTTCACCGTAAAGCGAGGTGATGTCGGCATCGGGCGATGCGGTGATCGTGCCCACGGTGTTGGCAAAGTTCACTTGACGGATCGCATCGGCCGACATGTCGGAGATGCTGCCGATGGCACGGACGTAGTAGTCACCCGTATCATAAGCGGCCAGACCACCGATCTGCCAACCGTCACCTTCGATCTCCGAACCGTAGCGGTCGAATTCGGTTTCCATCTCGCGATAGCCACCGAACAGGCCGACGGTGAACTGACCGAAGGTATAATCGACACCAGCCAGCAGACTCAGACCCTTACCGTCGTAACCGGCGGCATTGATGTCCGTATCGACCTCGACGTCGTTATAGGTGCCGTGTGCCCACAGACGGACTTCGCCGTCGCGCTCACCGCACTTCTGGACGCCCTCGATCGAGATCGCACAATCGATCTGGTCGGAGATCAGCGAGTTCACCTGCATGCTGTTGTTACGCAGGCTCTGCATGTAGCTCGCATAGTCAGCACCAGTCAGCTGGTCGATCGCGCCGATATAGCCTGCCGCATCGAGCGTGAACAGGTCAGCCACCATGGCGGCATAGGGGCCGGTCATGGTCGGCGAGTAGGTCCGCTCGATATCGGTAGCCACGGCAGTCTGGTTGACCGTCATGCCAGGCAGCGAGTTGAACGCCAGACGCTGGATCGTCAGGTCGACATTGTCCGCATTGTCGTAGGTCGCCGAGGCAACCAGGAACGGCGTGGGCGAGTCAACCGCAACCGAACCGAAGGTACCGGTCAGGTCTTCCGCATCGATGATGTCTTGCGCGGTGTAGATTTCCACGAAGAGACCGCTTTCCGACATCGGACGGACCAGCAGGGTCGCGTCCGTAATGTCTGCCGTGTTGGCGAAGACCTGCGGGTAGGTACCAACCAGCGTGGGGCTAGCCGGAACCTGCATCGCAAGCGTACCGCCGGGCGCGACGAGGAAGTCATCGACGTAGACCTGCGACGGACCCGAGTAGTTCGGGCTCGTCGGATCGGTCAGCATGTAGAACGTGCCGCCATCGAGAATCTCGAGCACACCGATCATGGCACCAGCGGTTCCCGGATTGACCGTACCGTCGAAGGCGGTCTCACCATCGAAGACGCTGATGGTGTCAGGCTCTTCGGCACCATTGTCCGACAGGAGAATGTTACCGTAGATCGACCCGCCATTGGTCAGGTTGATCTGCACCGGTTCGGGCGCCGTAGTGACATCGATCGCAGTGCCCCAGGTCGTCGTTGCACCGCCATCGGTGCTAACGCCGGCGAAGATGGTGCCGCCGTCATTATTGATGACCATCGAGTCAGCCGGATCGAGTGCCAAGATCGAGACCGGACCCGGCCCTGGCACCATCAATACTCCCGGTGCGGTGACCAGGATACCGGTAGCGGACGAGTCACCGTCAACCGTCGTGGCCATGACATTGATCGTGCCGCTGTTCGTGACCGTGGTACCCGTGGTCTCGTAGCTTTCCACGAGGACACCAATGGCGGAAGCGACATCAGCCGTACCGCCGGTCGCGACGGCTGCAACGTTGAGCGTACCGCTGTTCGCCACCGTGCCGTTCAGGCTGGGCACGGCCTCAGCCGTAGCCGAAGGCGAACCGTTGGAGTCGTAGATCGAGATGCCGCGAGCAAGGGCCACGCCACCGCCCGATGCAACCGCAGTCACGTCCATCGTGCCCGAGTTGGAGGCATCGAAGGGCGAGCTGCCGTAGTCATCAAGATGATAGCCGCCAGCCATGACGTAGAGGTCCACCGGCGCCGGAGGCGCAGACACGCTCGTGCCGACAACCGGATCATCGAAGGTCGTCGTACCCGTCGCAGTGACCGAGAAGTCCCCGGTATTGCTGAAAGTGCTCGAACCTTCCGAAGTGATGCTGTTGTACTGGTAGACGCCCTGGGCGCGTGCAGTAACATCACCTTCACCTGCAACGGCACTGGCATCCGCGGAAACGCTGAAGGAGCCGTCATTGACGAAGGTCGCCGAAAGGTCGTCCTCTCCAACATCCTGCCCCACACCAAGCGCAGAAGCATAGGCCACGGCGATTTCATCTTGGGTGGCCGTAGCCGAACCGCTGACAGTCATCGAACCGGAGTTCGTGAACTCCACGGCAACGCCATAGCCATCCTGGTATGCGCCAGCGACTTCCGCGAAGGCAAACGCGAAAGGCGGGGCCATTATCGTGGTCGTGCCGGTCGGGAGGGCACCCGAAGCCGATGCCGAGCCGGTAACGCTGATCGATCCGGCATTGGTCACCGATGCAAGAGCGGCACCGTCGGGGGCCGACGCATACTGCTCAATACCAGTCAGGCCAACATCGGCCTCGCCAAACACGCCACCATCGGCGGTCGCGCTTCCGGTAAGTGCAAGGGAGCCGTCATTCTGCAGCACTGCGGAAGCGTCGCCAGCTTCGGAATATGCGTACTGATCGACAAGAGTAGCATTGGCGATCGCAACACCGACCATCTCAGAGGCTTCGGCAGTAGCACTGAGATTGACATCGATGACGCCGCTCGAGGCGTTCGTCACGTTCGCCGATGCAATACCACCAACGGCCGATGTCGTAGCACTGGTGGAACCATAGGCAAACACATCCTGATCGATGATCGCGCCACCCGAAGAGAAGAACGAACTTCCAGCCAGAGCCTGGGCGCTGGCACCGGAAGCGGTAGTCGCACCGGTTACGGCGATCGCCCCAGCATTGTTGACGCCTGCCGAGGCGTTGCCGCCATTACTGGCATAGGCATCCTGTTCGACGACAAGGTCGACGTCAGCCTCACCCAAGGCAATGGTGTCCGACACAGCATCGGCGCTGGCAACAACGTCCAGGCTGCCATTATTGGCAAAGTCGGCCGAAGCGTCACCGCCATTGGCGGTCTGCGCATACTGACGGACAACATCAATATCCGCTTCGCCCCGGGCGTAGTCCGCGGAAGAAGAGGTATTGTGTGCCGTCACCGCGGCAGTGGCCATAACGCTCATGGCGCCGTCATTGGTTACATTAGCCGCAGCAGAGCCGTCGACGGAGAATGCATACTGGTCGACAACGTGAACGGAGGCATCGGCCTCTCCGACGAAGGAGAAGGAGGCACTGGTTCCACCTGCGAGCGCATTGGCATCGGCAGTAACCGAAAGCACACCCTCAGACGCATTGGCGAAGGAAACCGAAGCATCGCCCGATTCAAGCGAACTGGCGGGGTATGCATTCGCATTCTGCTCTACGACACGGCCCACATAGGCAAACGCCGCGCCGGAACCGGCACCTTCTGCGTTAGCGGATGAAAGGACGTCGATGAGGCCACCATTGACGACAGCGGCCGTAGCATCACCGCCGCCATTGGTATTGGCTGACTGAAAAACGCCATTGAACAGCCTGCTGTCGGCATATGCATCACCATCGGTCGCCTCAGCGGAGGCGGCGGAATGCAAGTTGATCGTGCCGGAATTGTCCACCTGCACGGTCGCATCACCACCCTGGTTGCCTTGCGCAACCTGCCAGATGGCCGAACCCTGGACCGCCAAGGCATCGGCAGTACCAGTCCCCAGAGCGGTGACGTCGACACCGACGTCCACCGTGCCCGTAGCGCTGTTGGTAAAGACGACAGAGGCAATGCCGGGCGCGCCTTCAGACGCGGTCAGCGTGCTCAGCCCGACATTGGCATAACCAGCGATCCCGCGATACAGGTCAGCCTCGCCTTCCGCTTCCGTACCCGCAGCCGACGCATTGGCCATGACGTCGATCGTAGCATCATTGGTGATAGCGGCAGTAGCATCGCCGCCGTCTACGGCGCTCGCATAGCCATAGATGCCATCAGTAACATTGACATCTGCAATGGCCTCTCCGGTCGGCGTAGGCTCATCCCCCTCAGAGGCGGGCGGAGCAACGGCCGCAGCATCAGCCGTAGCGGAAACCACGATCGAATTCGAGTTGGCAACCGAAGAGATGGCATCGGCGCCGGCATAGCCATAGGCCTGCTGGCTGATGCCATCGACACGGGCCTGAGCATTTGCCCCGCTCGACGCGCCATCCGCATCGGCCAAAGCAGTCACCGACAGCACACCGTCATTGGTCGCAGTGACCGAAGCAGTGTTACCCTCGCCGCTAGCGCCCGCACTCATGTAGGCACCTTGCACGATGTCAGCATAAGCCTGTCCGGTGTCACCTGCACCCACGGCAGTGGCGGAAATCGAAAGAACGCCATCAACCGAATTGGTAAGGCTGGCTGTCGCGGAACCGTCAGCGGCACCAGCACCGATCAGCAAGCCGTTCTGCATGGAAGCATAGCCCCAGCCACTTTCCGTGGCGCCGGCATTGGCGTCAACCGCGACCGACAGCGTGGAGGTGTTGGCCACGGTCGCCACAGCATCACCAAGAACCTCAACACTGGCCCCAACAGAGATGCCATTGCCGAGATACGCAGAAGCATAGGCCGAGCCATCGGTTGCCACGGCATCGGCTTCCGCCAGCACGGACAGAGCACCATCATTGGCGAGCGTGGCATTTGCCTCGCCCTCGTCCGAAGAAGCGTTAATGATAATGCCGTCGCTGATTTGCGCGTAAGCGGCGGAATCTTCACCGGTGGTGTTAGCACGCGCCGAAACAGCCAAGGCCCCGGTTGCCGTATTCGCAAGCGTCACATTGGCATTACCAACCGCATCCGCAGACTGGACTACACCCTGGCTGACATATGCATTGGCAGTGCCCGAAGCGGCATTGGCAATCGCGTTGATTTCGAGGTTGCCGGTATTGTCCAGCAGCAGATCGGCGTCCGAAGTCGCGATACCGGTCTGGCGCAGGCCAGCGTCGGAATCGATCGCGGCATTTGCCCCACCGTTGGTGCCGGTGGCGATCGCCTGCACAGCGACCGAACCTTCATTGAAGAGGGTGATATTGGCATCGCCTTCACCGGTGGCAGTGCCGGTGGCATTTGCGCTCTGGAGCACTTGGCCGGTCGGGACAGAGATGACATTCGCGGTAGCGGTAGCCCCCTCATCCGTAACACCAAATTCGAAGTCATTGTCCACCTGACTGATGGTCAGCGTGGCGTTGATGTCCGCATTGGTGTTTACCTGGTCGATGCCGGGCTCTGTCTGGCCAATGGCCGGAACGGCGACTGCCAAGGCAATCGCCGAAACGCCTATAGTTAGAGCGCCTTTCGAATTCCTCACGTGAATTACCTCCTCAAACAAAAGCTTGTTTGGGGCGGTAATTGCCGAATCTGCAACGCCGGTCAACCCGCGAACAATGTGTTCCACATCCGGACAAAGAGGTTTTCGGACCTAAAGCCGCAAGCAGGTCAAAAACCTAACATGCTCTTTACTATTGCCAGCGCTCAACAGGTCCGTTTTGCCGATGGCAAAAAGTGCCACTTTTGCATCCTGCAAAAGCAAAGCGGGAACTGGCCCGAACGATGTTTTTCGATCCCGGAGGCGATTTTTGTCGCGCAATTGGCCAAACAGGCTCCACCGAGGGGAGCACGCAATCGACATGTCGCATTCATACAAGCTGCCTGTCGCATTCATACAAGAATTGCCAATTCCGGCGTGGCCGCATGGGTCCTTTGACAAGGTGTTCACAAGCTCAACGCCAAGGGCCGCCGCGAGCCCACGGGAATGCTGCGCGGCAAACGCCATATTCAGTGGGGTGATGCGACAATGCAACACATTCTGGCCAATTGCACGAGCATAGAATATTCAGTCAAAAAGAGGTCATGAACGGCGCGGACCGGCGCACGTCGTTAACCTTTCGGCAAGCGCCAATCGCGCGATTACGAGAGAAGGCAGCGTTTCGCGGTATTTGCAGGATCGCCGCCGTGCCGCGACGCACTCACAAAGCGGCACGCAGTCCCCCACGGCCAGTCACGCCCGAGAAATCGCGCACCGGGATGTTGGAGGGATTGCCGACATAGCCCGCTTCTCCGAACAGTTGCAGGCCCGGGGCTACGCCCGCTTCAACGCCCGCGCTCAGCTGGATGCGCTCATCCTCACGCTCGACCGGGAACTGCGCGCTAAACGGTGCCTTGTAGTCGCGGACCACCCAGGATGCCCGGCCATAGAGTGCGAGATTGTCAGAGAATTCGAACCGCCCGGTCAGCCGCGCGCCATAGCCGCTGTAGCTGAACCGCTCCGCCTCGGCATCGTGCTCCAGCCAGATCAGCGAGCCATTGAAGGCGGCGCGCCCGCCGCCCGGCCGCCAGTTGTGCCGCAGCTCGACCAGCAGCTCGTCCTGGTCGAAGCCCGTGAAGCGCTCCTCGCTCTGGTTACGATAGCCGTAGCGTATGCGGGCTGTCGTGGCATGTTCGCGACTGTGGCGGCGGATCAGCTGGACCTCACCCTCCACGCGGTCGAACACGCGCCCGTCCTCTCCGAAGACGTAATCGTAGCCAGCTCCCAGGCGCAGGCTCGTGCGTCCGTCAGATGACAGGCGGATGTCATGACGCAGCGCCGCGCCGATCGTGTGACGATCGAAGCGCCCGTCGACAGGATAGATCTCCGTCCCCGCCCCGACCACGATGCGCGTGTCGCCAATGGAATAGGTCACCAACGCATTGGCGCCCAGGACGCCCTCGATGCGGTCCTGCGCAATGCCGCTCTCGACGACGTCGGGCGGGACGACATCGGCCCCTCCGAAGACCTCCAGGGTAAGCTCCGCCGGATCATCCTGTGGCCGCGCCTGAGCCGGGGCGAGCAATGCCAGCAGGCCAGCGATCCACCGCGTCCTCATGCCACCCGCTCCATCATCTCGCTATAGCGCCGTGACCGGCGCGAAATCTGGATCGAGAGAACCGATTCCAGCGTGTACCAGGAACGCAGCGCACGGAAGGCAAGGTATTCGGGCATCGCCAGCAGCGCAGCCGGGTGGCGGTTGAGCAGGATCGCCCCGACAGCCACCAGCGCAGGCGCGCCCACCAGCACGGCGATGATCGATTGCCACACCAGTACATTGTCCGTGCCGCTGGCGGTGAGCAGTTGCAGCAGGCCGAAGAACAGGATCGGCACCATCATCGCCCGGCGACCGGAATTGAGCAGCATATAAGGCAGGACGAGCTTTCCCCTGATAGTGGTCGAATTGGACAGGATCGCCGAACGCCCGCGCGCCGATACGTGATAGACCGAGCGGAACCAGCGCATGCGCTGTTCGCGCATATGGGCGAAGGTGGCGGGCACCTCCGAAACATAGCTGACGCGATAGTCGACGATGCAGTGATAGCCGAGCTCGGAAATGCGGAAGGACATGTCTGTATCCTCGCCATTCATGCCGGTTGCGATGCGGCCTGCCTTGCGCAGCGCCTCAGCGCGGTAGATGGCGAACATGCCGGGCACGCCGATCAGGCCCCAGAAAGCGCTGAGCGCGGGCGAGTAATAGCCGTGCTTGACCAGCACTTCGACCAGCCGCGCGCGATCGAACATCCCGCCGCCGGGCGGCAGGGGAACGCCGCCGACCACGCCGATATGCGGTTCGTGGAAGTTCTGCACGGCAAGCCTGATATTGTCCGGTCCGATCTGCGTGTCGGCATCGATGCGCAGGACCAGCGCGTGCTTCGCCTCCTCGATCCCGCGATTGAGCGCATGCGCCTTGCCCGGGCGGGGGACGGCGACCACCCTCCCCGTGATTGCGCTCCCCTCGGCAATCGCCGTGCGCGCGATTTCGGCGGTGTCATCGCTTGAATTGTTGTCGAGCACGATCAGCTCCACTTCTGCGGCAAATTGCTGCGCTGCCTCGTCGATGTGGCGAATGGTCTCGGCAATGATCGGAGCCTCGTTATGCGCCGGCACGATCACGCTGATCGGCTCGGCGTGGCCGCTGGCCGCCGATAGGCGCCGCTCGAGAAGGCCGATGATATAGAGCTGCAGGAAGAAGGTCGGCAGGAACAGCAGGATGCCCGGCCCGATGCCGCCCAGCAGGGTCAGCTCGCGCATGCCTTCGATCAGGCGCCAGTCCTGCAAGCCGACATATGCAGAAGCGGCCCCGGCCGTGGTCGCGACTGCCACGATGCGCAACAGCATGCGCAGATTGTGCTGCTCGCCCGTCTCCACCGGCTTGGTGGGCGGCATGACCCCGCGCTGTACCAGCATCAACGAAAACAAGCCGAACCCGATCAGCCCGGCCAGGATCTGCACGAAAGTGAGCGGATAGGGCGAACCGAACAGCACCAGGAACAGCGTGTTGGCGACATCGAGCAGCGCGCAGATGGTGAGGAAAAGGAAAACCAGCTCCAGCGCGAACAGTGCGCGCGCCGTGGCCGAGCCCGAGCCGTAGATCGAATAGGCGACGTAGAAGGAGACGATATAGGTCCTCACCGCAATCGAATGCTCGCCAACATAGGGCGTGAAGACATAGTCGCGCTGGGGGAACAGCCAGTCGAGACTGCCGGTGCTGAACACCGCCAGCTGGATCAGCGCCAGGATGCAGAAGGTGAGCAAGAGAGCCGGCGCGCGCAGGCGCGAAACCGGCGCCGAAAGGCCGCGCGGCTGGCTGTCGACGGACCGGAAATTGACCGTTTGCCGCGTATCGATGTCGTGCGACGGGCTCACGGGGCTGACTGACCCGTCTGTAGCTGCGGCCCGGCCAAGGCAGATGGAAGCGTGACCAGCAGCGCAAGGGCTGGCGGCTGGCCCAGCGGCGGGTTGTCGAGCCGCCGCGCGATCACAGTGCCGTTGCTACCAGCTTCAAGATAGACCAGCCATTGCCGGCCCGTGGCATCGCCACCAGAGGACACAGTGGCGGATACATCGGCGCCGGAAAGGATGTGCACGCGCGCCTCCCCGCCGCTCGCTGCAGCGACCCAGTCCGCCGCGCCCACCCGCGCCAGCAGGCGGGCTGCGGCTTCGGCGTCGACGGCGGTCAGCTCATCCACCTCCAGCGTGATCTGCCCAGCTTCACTCAGCGCCCGGCGCAATTGCAGCAGCGGTCCCAAGTCACCCTCCGCCGCTGGCCGCAGCCGCAGCACGGTCTCGGGGAGGAGTTCGGCACTTGACGGAGCAACCTCACCGCAACGCTGGGTCGCGCCGTCATCGGCGGACAGGGTAATGTCGAGCGTATTGTCCCAGCCATGAAGTCCCGCCGGGATAACGATCGACTGATTGATCCGCTCCATGTCGCCGGGCACCCGGCGCGACAGGAGCAGGCGGTCGTTCAGCGTCACCGTCAAGTCGCGGTCCATGCCGCCGCGCGCGGGGCTGGCGAGCAGGCGCAGGTCGAGCGCGGAGGTAACCATGCCTTCGGGCAGCTCGCCATCGTTGTAGCTGTAACGCCAGTTGATACGGCGACCGAACCGGCGCACTCCCCTGTTGGCCGGGTCGCTGGTCAAGACCACGGGTGCGTCCGCCGGGAAGGCGAAGAGGCGGTTTGTGCCGGCCTGTCCTGCCAGATTGTCCAGCTCTTCCCCGGCAAGGCCGCTTTCGACGAAGAGCGGCCGATAGCCCTTGCCAAACAATATGGCTGCCTGATGGATGCGGCTGGTCCGCTCCCCATCCGCCATTCCTGCCGACCATTCGACCGGCACGCGCCCGCCCCACAGCGCCAGCCGGTCACCCACCGATGTCGGCTCGCCCGTGAGCCTCAGGCGCAGGCCCGTGGCCGGCTCGATCTCAACCACCGCCGCGATGGAGTCATCGCTCGAACATTCCGCGATCACGCCCCTGCCCTGCAGGCTGACGCCGATATCGAGCACCGAAGAAGCGAGGTCCTGCGCCGTCAGCCCGATCACCAGCTCGCCCGTCGCCGAGCCTTCTCGCAACAGGTACTCCGCGCGGCGCGAGCCGTTGACCGTGACCCGCAATGCGCCTTCGACCCCGTCCGCCACGCGCGAGGAGAAACCTAGTTCCAGCGCCCCTGAAACGGGCCGCTGCTCGCTCGGCATGTGGAAGGTCATATTGGCGAAGGACGGCAAGCCGGAAAGGATGATCGGGCCATCCACGCTGGCGGGCGCGGCGAAGACGTCGCGGCCGCTGGTGTCGAAACTATCGGCCGCCGCCCGGTCCTGATCCTGGTACTCCTGTGCCTCTTCGCCCGTCACGCGCTGCCAGGCATCGTCGAACGCGCCGCGCTGGCCGAGTACCACCAGTGTCCCGATCAGCAGCAGTGCCAGCAGGCCGATTCCGATTATGCGCATCTGTGCCCCCTAATTTCGCGCCGCCGGTCAGGCGATGGCCATGTCCCCGTCAATTTCGCGCTGGCGTTCGGCGTTCCAGGCCGAACGCGCAGGGATCTTCTCGCGGTCGATCCGGTCGCGATAGCGGCGCGACAGGTCGATCGTGTCCTGCAGCAGGCTGGAATCGAGCAGGATCGGATCAAGGCCCAGCGAGCGGAACCCTTCATTGCTGACGACCAGTTCGTTCTCGTCCGCTTCGGCGCGCGGATTGGGCACATGGGCGATCTCTGCGCCCGTTCGCTTCGAGACCAGCTCGGCAAGGTCGATGACGCGCAAGGTCTCTGCCACCTGGTTGAGGATGTTCACCCGCTCCCCGCGCTCGGGCGGGTTCTCGATCGCCAGCGCAACGCAACGCACCGTATCGCCGATATTGATGAAGGCGCGCGTCTGCCCGCCCGAGCCATGGACCGTGAGCGGATAGCCGATTGCCGATTCCACCAGGAAGCGGTTGAGCACGGTGCCGTAGTCACCGTCATAATCGAAACGGTTGATGAGCCGCTCGTCGCGCATGGTGAGATCGGTCTGCGTACCCCAGACGATACCCTGGTGCAGATCGGTGATCTTCAGCCTGTCATTCCGGGCATAGAACTGGAACATCAGCTGATCGAGCGACTTGGTCATGTGATAGACGCTGCCCGGGCTGGTGGGGAACAGGATCTCGCGCTGCTGCAGCTCCCCCTCCTCGTCGCGCACGGCCACATCGAGATAGCCTTCGGGGATGGAGAAACCGCCCCCGCTATAGCCATAGACGCCCATGGTTCCGAGATGGACAAGGTGCGTATCGGGAGACCGCTCGACCAGCGCAACCAGCAAGTGGTGCGTGGCGCTGATATTGTTGTCGACCGTGTAGCGCTTCTCCTCCGGGCCGCGCATCGAATAGGGCGCGGCGCGCTGTTCGGCAAAATGGACCACCGCATCGGGCTGCGTTTCGCCCAGCAGCCGGTCGAGGCCGGAAATGTCGCGCGCCATGTCCATTTCGACGAATTCGATCGGGCGCCCCTGCAGTTCCTGCCATGCACGGAGGCGATCGGGCATGCTGGCAATCGGCGTGAGGCTTTTGAGCCCCAACTCATCGTCGATGCGGCGCCGCGAGAGATTGTCGACAATCGTGACGTCGTGGCCAAGGGAGGAAAGGTGCAATGCGGTTGGCCAGCCGCAGAAGCCGTCGCCGCCAAAAACAATAACTTTCATGTGCCGATCCAATAACTGTTCGGCCCCCTCCCGGCACTCTAGACGAATACCCATGCGGAAAAGAAATTATTCACCATAGCTTGCGACGAATGATGGCTCCCGCGCGTCCAAGCGCCCTCCCGCTCTACCAAGTGCTATTGTCATTCGACTGAAAAACTTGAGAATTGGGCAAATTAATGCGAGTCTGTTGATATGGACAGAAGGGCATTCGTCAGTCTGGCCGGCTTCGGAATCGCAGCGGCGGCCTTTCCCGCAGATGCGGCAGCACCAGCGAGTATACCCCTTGCGGAACACGCTGCGCGCCGGGGAATTTCCTTCGGCAGCGCTGTATCGCAGCGCGTGCTGGGCGATCGCAGCTACCGGCAACTGGTAGACCACCAGTGCGACATGCTGGTGGGTGAAAATGCCTTCAAGTGGCGCCATATGGAACGGCGCGAGAACCAGCGGGAGGTCGCTGAAGCGCGCTGGATCGCGGCTTATGCGCAGAACAGCGGCAAGCGATTGCGCGGTCATTGCTTCTGCTGGAACCATCATGACCGCATGCCCCGCTGGCTGGTCGACAAGGCAGCCGGTCTCGCCCCGCGCGACCATGGCGAACTGACCCGGCAAATGTGGCGCCATGGCGCGTTCCTGGCGCGAACCTTCCCGGACATCGCCTGCTGGGATGCTATGAACGAAGCGGTCGATCCCACGACCGGGGAACTGCGCGAAACCGAATTCACCCGCCTGCTGGGCGAAGATTACGTCGACCTCTCCTTCCACATCATGGCCGAGCGGCTTCCCTCCGCAAACCTGGTCTACAATGAAACGATGAGCTGGGAGGCAGACCCCACGCACCGCGATGGGGTGCTGCGCGTGCTCGAACGCGCGCTCGCCAGCGGCGTGCCGATCCATGCGCTGGGAATCCAGAGCCACATCGGCAAGACGCTAGGCCGCAGGCGTGACGAGCGGGCCTGGCGGCGCTTCCTGGAGGAAGTCGAGGGCATGGGGGTCGACGTGATCCTGACCGAATTCGATTGCAGCGACCGTAACATTGCCGCGCGCAGCAGGGAGCAGCGCGATGCCGAAGTCGCGGCGCATGTGCGCGCCTATCTCGACCTGACGCTGAGCTTCACCAATGTGCGCGAGTTACTCGTATGGTCGCTGGCCGACGGGCCGAGCTACATGAACCGCAGGAGCTATCCCCGCCGCCGCCGCCGGGCCGACGGCCTGCCCTTGCGCGGCCACCCCTTCGACCAGCAGCTGGCCGCCAAGCCGATGCTGGCCGCCATGCAGGGTGCTTTGGCGAGCGCGCCTGTGCGTTGAGGGTTGCCCCTGCTTGCGCAACTGCGCGCGCGAAGGCAAGGGGACCGCAAGGCGCGTCAGCGCCGCAATGTAAACAGCTGGTACCCACCAATGGACAACACTTTCTGGTTCGACGATCAGCAGCAGGCCTATCTCAAGAACCGCATCACCTCCACAACCCGCCACTGGCTGGTCACAGGGGCGGCTGGCTTCATCGGGTCCAACCTGGTGGAATCGCTCCTGCGCCTCGGCCAGAGTGTGACGGGCTTCGACAATTTCGCCACCGGCCATCGCTTCAACCTGGACCATGTGGCGGCCCGTGTGGGCGAGCAATGGCAGAACTTCCGCCTAATTGAGGGCGATATCCGCGACCGTGATGCCTGCGCCGAAGCGATGGACGGGGTCCAGATCGTGCTGCATCAGGCCGCGCTGGGCTCGGTCCCGCGCTCGATCGACGATCCGCGCACCAGCCATGACGTGAACGTGACGGGCTTCCTCAACATCATCGACGCCGCGAGGCTCGCGGGTGTCGAAAGCTTCGTCTACGCCGCCTCCAGTTCCACCTATGGCGACGAGCCTAACCTGCCCAAGGTGGAGGACCGCATCGGCAACCCGCTGTCGCCCTATGCAGCGACTAAGCTGTTCGACGAGATCTATGCCGATATCTATCGCCGCGTGTATGATTTCGGCTCGGTCGGCCTGCGCTATTTCAACGTCTTTGGCCCGCGACAGGACCCGCAGGGCGCCTACGCCGCGGTGATCCCCAAATGGACCGACCGGATGATCGAGGGTAAGGAGATCATGATCAATGGCGACGGCGTTACCAGCCGTGACTTCTGCTATGTCGATAATGCCGTGCAGGCCAATCTGCGCGCAGCGATGGCGGAGCTGGAAGGTCGCAACGAAGTGTTCAACGTCGCTGTGGGTCAGCAGACCAGCCTCAATGACCTGTTCGCCATGATCCGCGGCGAGCTGGAAGGCTACCAGGTGCATTACGACCGCGATCCGGTGCATGGCGATTTCCGCAAGGGCGACGTGCGCCATTCGCTCGCAGCGATCGACAAGGCGCGCGATATGATCGGCTATGCACCCACGCACACGATTGCAGAAGGGCTGACCAAGGCCATGCCCTGGTACGTCAACGAATATCCGGCGATCGCGAAGGGGAAGTAAGCCCTAGGGCTGGATGAAGGGGCCGCCACGCAAGGCGTGGCCGGGGGCGCGCTCCCGGCCCCACGCAGTTGCGCTCTCCGCCAGTGTGTAGGTAGGCGAAGGCACCTCCTCGACACGCATGTCCTGCACGCTCAGGCCCTCGCCCACATCGTTCGCCACGCCGCGCAGCGCGCCATCGGCGGCACAGCCGGGCGCATCGGCACGCTCGAGTGCCTGCGAAGCGGTAGCGCGATAGCGGCGCGCGCTGTCGGGGCTGCGATAGCGGTTGCGTTCGACCAGCAACCGCCCGCCCTGCGTGACCAGCGAGCCATAGGCACCGCTCCATGCCCCGCTTGCCCGCTGGCGCGGCGCGAAGGCGACGTCATTTCCGTAAAAGTGGACATAGGCGCTACCCGATACGCGCGGGATGCGCTGGGCGACCTCGGTGAAGCTGTTGCGCAGCACGCTAAGCTGCACCTGGAGGGGCTTGTCCGGCAGGGCGAAACAGCTCTCGCCCGACGCTCCACCGCCATCGATCAGCATGACCTTGTCATGCTCGCTGAAGCGGCTGTCGGAAATGGTGAAACGTCCCTGCCCCCTTCCCTCACTTCCAGTGATGTCGATCATCCCGTCGCGGCAGGCCGAAAGCGCCATGAAGGCGAACCAGATGCGGTCAGCACCGCCGCGCACGGTCACGCAATCGCCGCTCTCCTCAAGGTCCTCGAAACCAGTCTGCGTGATCGCGAAGCCCGTCAGGACGAGGTTGGCGACACCGGCGAGATAGAAGGCCGACCCCGCGCTCGGATCGATGATACGCGGCTGGCTGCACCCGCCATCGAGCGTGACATTGGAGCCCGGCCGCAGCGGCGCTGCCAGCACCAGTTCGCGCTCATCCGCAGGCAGATCGAAGAGGATATAGCCCCCACCCGCCGCACGCGCGCCTGCGATAGCGTGGCGTAGCGATCCTTCCGGTGGTGAGCGTCGGTCGTCCTTCGCATTGGTGACGCGCCAGAGGCGCTGTCCGACGCCGCCGGTCGTCCCGGCCTGCCGCGCAAACCCCTCCATCGCCGCCATGTAGCGCGCCGCAGTGACCCGGCCATCTGCAATGGTGAGCCCAATCTCGCAGCGCTCTACGGCTCGTGACGTGCCCGGCGGCACCGACGCGCAGGCAGCGATTACTGCAAGGCCGAGCAGGATGGCAAAACCCGAAACTGCGAAGCGCAGGTCCCGCAAAACCGGTACGGTGGAGGCCACCGGTCTTGCTATCCCGGTTGGATGTGGCGCCAAATGCCACCAGCGAGGCGCAGGTTCTCCGGCGCGCCCGAAATGGCAATGCGCAACTGCTCGAGGTAAGCCTCACGCCAGCGGGCTGTATACTGCTCCATCGTCTCGCCCTCCTCAGGGTAAGGCATGATCGTCAGGTGGAATTCGATCGTCTTGCCATGCCACTGCGGCACTGCAAAGATCGAAGGCGCACGCTGCTTGTAGGCGAGCCGCGCGGCGAAGCTGGAATAGGTGATTTCCTGCCCTTCGAAGGGAATACGCGGCGCAGCAACATTCATCGCCCCGTCAATGGCAATGGTCAGCGTGCAACCCTGACCGAGCACGCGCATGGCCTGGCGGGCTACCTGGGCCTCCGTCTGGTCGCTAGTGCTGATCAGTTGGCGGGCGAAATCGACCGTCGGCAGGCCGGGCGTCGAAGCGAGCCAGCGGTTTTCTAAGCCTAGCAATTCGAGCGCCAGCGGGCCGGAGAACATTGCCCCGATATGCGCAGAGGCGAAGACCAGCCCCCGCCCCTGCTCCACCAGCGGGCGGACCATGGCTTCCAGCGGGTCGAGCTCGGCGACACGCTCCACCAGCTGTTCGGCCTGGTCCATGCGGCATTCCAGCCAATCATAGATCAGCCGGTCAGCCAGCAGGCCCCAGCGGCCGCGGTCTTCCCACTCGGCGCGACGAGAATCGGGCCAGACTTCCGGATCGCGGAAACGCCAGGCCCAATCGAACCGCGCCTTGGGGATATTGGCATCCTCCAGCCGGTCCCACAGCGCATCGAGCCCGCTCTCGAAATCATTGGGCAGACGGCGCCGGCGTGCATCGATCAGGTGGTCGTAGAGCCGGATCGCGGCTTCCTGCTGCCCGGCCTGGTTGAGCGCGGAAGCGGCAGCACGGCGCAGCGTTTCGTTCTCCGGATCGGCAAGGCACGCCTCGGTCATCAACTCGGCCGCGCGATCATATTCACCCGTTGCCTTCAACGCGCGCGCGAGCCAGACGCGCAGATGCGGCAGGTGCGGCGCCTGTTCCAGCGCCTGTTCCAAATCCGCCCGTGCATTTTGGTGGTCACCCTTGGTGAGCAAGATCTCTCCGCGCCGCAGAAGGGCGCGGAGGTTGCCCGGTTCCAGCTCCAACGCGCGGGTATAATGCTCCACCGCCTCCACACTGCGTTGGCGGCCAAGCATGGCATCGCCCACCTCGATATGGATCGCCGGGCTGGTGATCGTGTCGTCCGTAGTGGCGGGCGCGATTGCGATCGCCTTGTCGAATTCACCGCGCGCGTTCAGCATTTGCAGGCGCTGTTCCAGTTGTTCTTCGCCCGCGCCCGCGTCGCGCGCTTCAAGCATCGCCATCGCGGTATCCTCCCGCCCAGCGCGGGTGAGCGCCTTGAGCGCGAGGCCCGTCAGGCGCGCATCGGCAGGCCAGTCGGCGTAATTCTCGGCATAGTCGGCAGCTGCGTCGACCTCGCCCGCCATCATCAACCGGGTGAGCACCATGGAGAGTCCGCGCGGATCGCCGCGGTGATCCTTCATCAGATCGTCGAACGTCGAGCGGGCGCGGTCGGGATCGAATTCCCACACCAGCCGCGCGAGTAACACGCGGTCCGCCTGCGTGGCGTGCGGGCCCTGCACCATCCGGTCGAGGATGGCAGCAGCCAACCGGTCCTCGCCGCGATCGACCAGAGGGCGCAGGATGGCGAAGCGCACTTCCTCGCAGGCGAGCGCATCCGTAACGTCGATCGTGTCGAGATCGCCTGCAGAAATCTCTGCCCCGGCGCGGATTTTCGCCGCGATCCGGTCAATAGCCTTCAATTCCATAGACTAGTTCTCTTCTGTGGCGGAGCGTCGCAGCGTAAGCCAGCCAAGCGCCAGCACGGCGGCCAGCGCAATGGCCAGCGCCGTCAGGATGCCGAGGAAACGGCTCTCATTGCGCGATTGCGGTTCCATCGGCCGCGAGATCACGACCAGGTACTTACGTTGTTCCAACCCGCGCAGCCGTGCCTGTTCGAGCGTCGTACGCGCGGCGGCGAGTTCTTCCTGCGCCGCCTCGCGTTCGGCCATCGCGGCTTCGAACTGCGCCAGCGTGCGACCGACAGTCCCGTCCTCGCGCGAGCTGACCAGCCGCTCCTGCTGCTGGGCGATCTGCCGCTCCAGCGCCTGGATGCGGGCATTGATACGCGGCAGGAAGGCGCTTTCGCTAAGCCCGTTGGCGAGCAGCGCGCTGCGCTGCGCCTCATACTCGGCCAGTTCGACTTCCAGCCCGTTGATGATCGTGTAAATGCCCTGCGCCGACATGCGCGGATCGAGCTCTGCCTGGCGCTGCTGTACTTCGACCACGCGCCCCTGTGCCTGCGCCAGCCGGTCGCGCGCCTCCTGCTCGGCTACCACAAGGTCTGCCATCTGGTCCTCGTCGATCGCCTGCGAGATATCGCGCACCTTCTGCTTACCGAGGTCGAGGAGGATTTCGGCATAGCGCACCGCCATCTCCGGCGTGACGCCCTCGACCTGCAGCGTCATGATGCCTTCCTGCTGGTCGGCAATCACCTGCACGCGGTCGCGATAGAAGCCGAGCCCCCTGCCCGCGTCGGAAGCTCCCGGCATATCCTGCCCGTCGAAATGCGAGAGATAGGCATGTTCGCCCTGCATGATCCGGCGCACTTCTTCCGACAGCAGGTAGTCGCGCACACGGTAACCGTCCGTCATCCCGCCGCCGCCGGTGCTCACGCCCAGCATGGCCGCGCCCGAAATCCCCTCGCTGGGGCTGACCGTGGTGATCGCGAAGGAGGTTTCGGTCTGGTAGTAATAGGACTTGATGAAGGCGAAATAGCCGAGCGCCAACAGTACCGGCAGGAAAGCGAAGAGCGCGAGGTTGCGTAGCCTTCGCACGCGCCGTTCATGGTCGCGCTGGTTGATCGTGGCGAGACGCGCGGAAATGTCCGCCTCGCTGGGCAGCAGGGCCTCGATCTCTCGCCGCCGGTCTTCCTCGTCCCGGCGCGCGGCCCGCAAGCGCGCGGCGTGCTGAACCTGCGTGCCGGAAGCGGAGGCGCGAGCGGTTGGGGCAGCGGCGGCAGATCCAGCAACGGCTGCAGAAGCTTTCGCCTCCGCCTCAAGCTCGGCTTCGAGCTCGGCCTCACGCGCCTGCTCGGCCATCTTGTCGGTCGCCTCCTTCAGCAGGTCTACCTCGGCATCGCCCTCCCCGATCAGGTCGGACACGTCCTCGCTGGCGCTAGTATCCGCATCGGGCGTGACATAGTCCGCCCCCTTTCCGGACGCGCGTGAGCGGCGCCATGCCTGCAGGCGTTGCTTGTTATCCATATCGGCTACCTAGCGGTATCATGCCCCAGCCGCTACTCACTGGAAAATCCTTCCACCAGTTGCTGCAGACTGTCCTGTTCGACCAGCTGCGTCTCGAAAATTCCCTTGGCCTCCTCGGCATCGGCGGTGAGGACGAACTTGCCCCCTTGCAGCACCGCGAAGCGACGGCCGAAGCGCTCGGCCAGCCGCGGCGAATGAGTGAGGAAGAACAGGCCTGCACCCTCGTTCAGCTTCTGCTCCAGCGCCACCTCGCAGCGCGTGCGGAAGGAGGGTGCGCCGGTCCCGATATTGCCATCGGCGACATAGGTATCCGCCGGGATCGCCATGCTGAGCGCAAAACCGAGCCGTGCGCGCATGCTGGAGGAATAGGTTTCCACCTTGCGGTGATAATCTTCGCCCAGCTCGGAAAACTCCGCAACATAGGCGCTTACGCGGTTACGCGGCGCTTCGGCGAGGTCTGCAATGATCTCGACGTTGCGCTCCCCCGTCATCGAAGGATGCAGCGCGCCGGTGAAGCCCAGCGGCCAGGAAATGCGTCCGCTACGGTGGACATTGCCCTCCGTAGGCCGAGTGAAGCCCGCCAAGAGGTGCGCAATCGTCGTCTTGCCAACGCCCGGCGGCGCTAGGATGCAGATGCGGTCCCAAGGCTCGAACAACAGCGTCGCTTCGCGGAGGATCACGCGCTCCTCATCATCGAGCACATAGTGCTTGGTGCATTGTTCGAAACCGATCATCAGATCGCCCAGGAGGCATCGCCCTCGACCGGCGCGCCCGACAGCCGGCGACGCTGGACGATATAGCCGGTGGCGACACAGACGAGGATGAAGGTGATCGGCACCCAAGCCATGGCGAACAGCGATTCATAGCCGATGAAAAGACCGTTCCTGAGGATCTCGATCCCGTGAAAGAGCGGGTTCCAGACGAACAGGTCGCGCAGCGTGGGCGGCAGCTCGTTGGCGGTGTAGAAGACCCCTGAAATGTAGAACAACGGACGCAGGAAGATCGGCGTCGCACGCGACAGGGCGGGTACAATGGTGGATAGCGATGCCATCAGGTATCCAAAGGCCCCGCCGCTAGTCACCGCGAGGAAGTAGCCCCACAACGCCAGCACCGGATCGTGCATCTCGAAGAAGCCGAAGACCGAATAATTGAGCAGCAGCAGGAAGCCGAAGATCAGCAGGCTGTTGACCATCTCCAGCGCAAAGACCGCACCGCCCACCAGGTTCGGGCTGACTGTCGGGAAGGAGAGGATGTGGCGATAGGCGGTTCTCGAACGCAGGATCGCATTCACAGCATAGCGCGAACAGACATAGGGCACGACACCCGAACAGATGAAGCTGCCGATATCGGTATCAATCGGTATCCGGCGGCCAAGCAGCAGGAAGATCACGTAAACGGCCAGCACCCAGGCCAACGGCACGAGGTAGGCCCAGAGATAGCCGAGCGCATCCCCGGTATAGCGCGAGCCGATCTCGCGCAGGATGATAGCCTTGACCTTGCGCAGCCAGCGCGGCGCCGCCTCTAGCACGCGGACCGGAGGCCAATCATTCATCGGCTGATGCGCTCTATATCGCTGGTAAGGCGCGTGACCGAACCGATCGCCTGCAGCACCTTCTGCGTCTGGGTGAAGGGCGCATAGCTGACATAGACCACGTCACCTGGCAGCAGCGGGAAATCGCCAGCAATAAGGATGTTGGCCGGATCGCTCATATCCATGCGATAGATCACGTCGCGCTGCCCTGCATCGCGCTGGCGGAAGACGAAGACGCCGGTGGGATCGGCGGTGCGCTCATCCAGCCCGCTGGCATTGCCCAACGCGTCAATCAACATGTACTCGCTGCGCGGCAGCGGAACACGCGCCGGGCGTCCCACCGAACCCATGATGACATAGTAGCGATCGTCCCGGCGCAGCGAGATGATGTCGCCGGGCTGTAGGGCAATGTCATAGGCGGCATCGGAGAACAGCTGGTCGAGGCCGATCTCCGCCAGCACGCCGTTGCGATGCACCTGCACGATATACTCCGATCCCGGCTCACGCTGGATGCCCGCCCCGCCGATCACCGCGCCGAGACGCGAGGATTGCGGGGTCAGCTCGACAGCACCGCCGCGCGCGACGTCGCCCATCACCGTCACCGAACGCTGCGTTGCCCCCGTGCGAGTCACCACCACTTCGGGGCCGTAGATCTGCCGCACCAGCTTCTGGCGGATCCGCTCGGTCAGTTCTGCGGTCGTCAGGCCCACGGCCTCCACCCGCCCGGCGAAGGGCAAAATGATCGAACCGTCCTCGGCAATCTGGACCGCAGGGACGGTGACCGGCGAAGCAATGGTGACCGGGAAGCGGCCGTTGCCAGCGGATTCGGTCAGCGTCACAGTCAGCACGTCGCCGCGGCGTAGCTCCTCGAAATCGGTCGATGGGCCGGACAGGAACTCCACCGGCACGCTGGCTGCCGCCGGCATCTCGATCGGTTCGGCCTGCCATTGCGCAAGCGGCATCACCTCAACGTCATACTGGCCGGCCTCCACCACCTCGCCCGTCGAAGGTCCGCCGCGCGGCAGGGCGCAGGCGGAGGTGACAAAGGCAAGGAGGGCGGCAGTCAGGATACGAAACGGGGTCATGGGCTGCGATCAGTATGCCAGTTTCCGGGACCGGTGAAGCAAAATCAGGTCGAGCAGATGTGCAGGAAGGTGCGCAGCGACTGCTCGTCCGAAAAACGCTCGCCCACGAAATCGCGCGCACGGTCGCTAGCCGTGGGATCGGCCTGGAAGCGCTTGGCAAGGCGATGGACTTTCTCGCTCGCGGCGACGAGGTCGGGCTTCTCGGTGCAATCGAGCACATGACCGGTCTCGCCCTCGATAAAGCATTCGACCGAGCCGCCCGCAGGCGTCGCGACCACCGGCAAGCCGGCGGCCTGCGCCTCGATGAGCACGTTGGGCAGGCCCTCGAAACGCGAGAGCAGGACCTTCACATCCATCTTCTCATACCAGTATCCGACGCTACGCGAGCGGCCGACCATCAGTACGCGGTCGGTCAGGCCGTGGTGTGCGATCAGTTCCTCGATCTCTCCGCGGGCGCGCCCGTCGCCGACGAGTACAAAGCGCGAGGCGGGGTAGCGCTGGCTGTAGACTGCGGCCAACTCTACCCATGGCAGGGGCTGCTTCACATGTTCTAGGCGGAAAACACCGCCGATCGTGGTCTCGGCGTCGGCGGTCTGCGCCACGAAGCGTTCCCAGCGTTCGATCTCCTCCTCCAGCGGCGGCTCCACGCAGGGGGAAACCGCATTGTAGAGGGTCCTTACCCGCTCGGAAGGCAGGTCGAGCCAATCCGCATAAACATTACCCACGAGACTGGAGTTGCTGATCAGTGTGACACCCGGAATTCGCGCCATGGCGCGGTAAAGAATTTCGTATTCCGGCTGGTTGCGATCGGTGCGCACGATGGGCGGCTGGCCGCGGAAAACCAGGTGGATCTTGGGCACACCCGCAAGCAGTGCGGCCAGTGCACCATAAAGCGTAGCGCCATCCTGCCAGATGCTGGCGACGTCGAAATCGCGGTCGAGGAAATAGGAGGTCAGGCGGGTGGCACCGTAATTCACCTGTGGCGGGAGCATGGTACACAAGGTCGCCATGTCCGGATCAAGGTCGAGATGGTCGCTCACAGGCGTGGGCGTCACTTCCTCCAGCTCCACTACTTCGATCCCGTTGTCCAGCAGGTCGGGCAGGAAGTGATCGTTAGGCTTGTGTTCAACGCCCAGCGTCTTCACCGCCACGCTGACGAGGTCGGGTGAACCGAGATTTTCGGCCAGCAGGCAGGCGAGTTTGGACAATTGCCGTTCCGCGCCGCCCGCACCCAGACCGCCGGTAACGAGCGAGATCTTTTGCGGGTCCTTGGTGGGACGCAGCGGCCGGTTCTCGAAGAATCGCAGCAGGCATTCGAGCGCAAGAAGGCGGCAGTCCTCACCGTGTTTTGCGCGTCCCGGCGCGAGCCGTTCGAGACATTCAACCTGGTGGCGCACTTGCACCAGCAGCAGGCCCCCACGGCTGTCTGGCGCAAATTCGTCAGCGGCCGGCTCCAGAACTTCAAGTGCATCGACCAGGAAGCCCACCTTGGCCAGGCGAACGGCGAGATCCAGACGCGCGGACAGGTAGTCCGGATGCGCGGCGAGAATTTTCCGGAAAAGTGCGAAGCAATCGTCGTAGTGGTAGATTGCATCGTAAAGTGCCGCGCGCCGCGCCAGCTCTCTGCGGTCATCGCTATCGGCCGGATAATGCCGGTCGATGATCGCCATCGCTTCGTCCTTCATGCTGCGCTTCCAGAAGGAGGAGACGAGGTGGCGGATCACCTTTGGGTGGTCGGGATTGGCGCGGTAAAGTGCTTCCCATTTCGGCGCGGTCTCGGAGACCAGCATCGCGTTGTCCAGGATCTGCAGCAGCAATATGCTGGCCTTCAAGTCACCGGCCACGTCATCCGCATAGCGGCGCGCCATCTCGGCTGCCTTGAGAGCTGGCCGCAGCCCGGGCTTGGTGGAGAACTCGTACAGTTCGGTAAGAGCTGCGATCAGTTCTGCAGGATCGATGGGATCTGGCTCTGCTTTGTGGGCAAGACTGCTCATAGGGGGGTACTCTTGATAGGGGTTACTGGGGGAAGGAGAGTGAGCGGCGATGCGGTCATGCCGCAGCCTGCATCAAACGCGACCGGCACATTTCGATCTGGCGATCGATCTGCCTCGTATTCCCGGCAAGGGGACGCAAGGCCTCGAAATACTCGATCGCTTCTGCATAGAGCCCCAGCCGGATCGCCGCATCGGCCACGGCCTTCGCTGCTAGTGCGGAGTCAGGATCGAGTGCGAACAGGCGCTTGCCGAGATCGAAGCGTTCTTCCACCTGGCTAGCGGACAAGGTCTTGATCTTCCTGCGCAGTATCGAGGCAAGGCGCCCGTACTCCTTTTCCAGCCGTGCTGCGCTACCATCAATCCTGGCAACCTTTACCAGTAGTTCCTGAGCCTCGGCAACGCGGTCACGGTCGATCATGTCGCGTGCATGGCGGATGCTGCGGGCAACAAGCCGCTGCAACTTGTCATTACAGTCAGCAACAATCTCTTCATCGCCATCGGCCCGATCACTCACCAGCATGAACTGGTCGATGGCCAAGCCATAGCGGCCCGCGCGGAACGCGGCGCGCGCCAGCTGGCGCGAAATCCGGATGTCGAACTCGCTCTTCTCGACCTCCACATGCAGGTGATCGGTCGCCTTCTCGAAATCCCCGAGAATGTAATGCGTACGTCCGGCCAGTAGGTCCATCTGGTAGAAGCTGACGAGGCTGCCATCAGCTTCGTCGAAAAGACCAAGTACGCGGTCCAGATCGCGTTCCTTATAGGCTGCGCGGGCATCGACCAGGTAAGCTTCTTCAAGCTTGGCAAGGTGGCTGCGCACAGTGCGGTCGCCAGCGATTTCAGCCGCGCGCAAACATTGAAGGGAGTGCGGCTTGTCGCCCTTTTCCAAAGCCGCGAGACCTCGTCTGCGCCAGCCATCGCGATGGGCGGCGAGCCAGGAATGGCGCTTGCCACTCGCCGCTGTCTCGTCCGCGCCTCCACTCATCAGATCGGCCGCAAGCGCCTCAAATCCAGCTTCATCGCAGGCCTCCGCCAGAACCCGCATGCTTTCGCCCGAGAGATTGCGCGAATGCTTGCGCAGCGCCACCAACTTCGCGCTGGCCTTGTCGGCAATGGCATTCTGCCATAGCACCAACAGCGCACCTTCCTGTTCGGGATAGCGTTCATGCACTAGCTCGGCCCATTCGCGCACCACCTGCCGATCCGCGCCCGTGGCATCGAGCAGGGCGAAGACCTTGCTGACGGCCTTGCCTGCCTGTTCGCCACCGAAGAAGAAGAGCTTCTTCCAATAGCCGAGCGCCTTGTCCTCCAGCTCCAGTGCTTCGGCACATTGAACCATGACCGCGTAGATCGTTGGACTTTCCAGCTCGTCCGCCAGCAGTCCTTCGCCATACTCCAGCGCCCTGACATGATCGCCCACAGCGAAAGTGGCGAGGAGAAAGGCTTCAGGATCGCTCTGGGCCAATTGTTCGCCCGCTCCGGTCGCACCGAAGATGGCGGCAACCTTGTCGAGGCTGCCCTGCTCAAACTCCAGCTTGGCCAGCTGGCGCTGCAACCGCGCGTTCGCCGGATAGACCTCGACCGCATCACGCAGATATTCAACGGCCTGCTGTCTTGCGCCTTTCTTGAGCAGTTCATCAAGGCGAGCAGGATCGAAGATCGAGCCATCCCCGAAGTCGGCAACCGCGAACGCGGGAACTGCGAAGTAATGGGCATTCCAGTCCCGAAATAACGCGTCGGAGAAGCTGTCCGTAAAATGGGTCAGGTCGCGCCCCTGATCCTTCAACGCCTTATGCTGGCCCAGCTGGTTCATCAGTGCCGTGGGATTGTAGCAGCGCAAGTCCAGTTGTTCGCAAGCCGCCTCTACATCGGCAATCAGCTGCTCGCGACGCGGAAGGGTAGAACCAAGCTGCGAGCGCGCATTGACATGCGTTGTCACGATCATTCTGTCGCGACCGACCATGTCGACAAACTGCGACAGCGAGTCGACGACGTTCTGCGCACTCTCGACGGTAACCCGCGCGTTGCGCAGAATCTCGCGGTCGCACTCCGCCAGTGCGACGAATGAAGGCTGTTGTTCCAGCCACTGATCAAGGCCCGCCGCATTGCTCGGACTCGCAAGGTCCCAGTATTTCACTTTGCGATCATGATCGGCAAAGAAATCCGGATAGCGGGCATACAGATAGTTTATCTGGATCGCATCTTCGCCGACCCTAATGAGCTTCGCCGAGGAAACTTCAACGAAATAGAGATCGGGTTCGATGAAAGTTTCATCGGCAAAGTCAGTCTGTGTACCATGACGAAAAATCACCGCGCGGACGGCCTCGGGAACATCCAGCACACCACGCATGAAGCGCAGCTGCTGGACCGCCTCATAGGCAGTGTGCGTGAACCCGTAGTTGCGCGCCTTCATGAAAACGAATTCGTGCGTTTCGCGCGCGCGCCGGAAAGGCGTGTGGATCCTGCATGTTCCGATCGGGCAAATGGTAAGCATTTGTTCCTGCGGCAAACCCTACAATGACCAATATTTGTACTTCTCACGATATTGGACCGGGTCCAGCTCGGACTTCAGGTCCACCAACACTCCTCCCGGCTTGAGGTGCTCCTTGATGAAGGTATCCACCTCGTCGCGGTAAACTTCATGCGGCACCGCCAGGATCAGCGCGTCCAGGTCCTTCAATTCGGCCTTGTCCTGCAGCGCAATGCCATATTCCTGCATGACCTCTTCGGCGTCGGCCAAGGGATCGTGCACCACCGCGCGAATTCCAAAGCCTGCAAGCTCCCTAATCATTTCCAGCACCTTGCTGTTCCTGATATCAGGCACGTTCTCCTTGAATGTTGCCCCCAACACCCCCACGCGTGAACGGCGGATGAAGTAGCCCCCAGTCGCCAACATTTGCAGGATCTCTGTTGCGATGTAGCGCGGCATGGAATCGTTGATCCGACGCCCCGACAGGATCACTTCCGGATGATAGCCCAGCTGCTCCGCCTTGGAGGTGAGATAATAGGGGTCAACGCCAATGCAGTGCCCTCCAACGAGACCCGGCGTGAAGCGCATGAAATTCCACTTGGTCGCCGCCGCATCGAGTACGTCGGCAGTCCGGATACCCGCCATGCGGCAGATCTTCGACATTTCATTCATAAGTGCGATGTTAATGTCGCGCTGGGTGTTCTCCAACACCTTGGCAGCTTCGGCGACCTTGATCGAGGCGGCCTTGTAGATGCCCGCCTCGACGATCTCACCGTAAAGCGCGGCGACCTTCTCGAGCGTCTCCTCATCCTGACCGGCGACCACCTTGGTGATCTTTTCGACCGGGTGCTGCTTGTCACCCGGATTGATCCGCTCGGGACTGTAGGCAAGCTTGAAATCCGTTCCCGCCACCATGCCCGAGGCACTCTCTATCACGGGCGCGCAAATCTCCTCTGTCGCACCTGGGAATACCGTGGATTCGAAGATCACGATTGCGCCCTTGGCAAGATGCTCACCGATGGTTTGACATGCGCCGGTTAGTATGGAGAGATCGGGTGCACGGTTTGCATCGACCGGCGTCGGCACAGTGACGACCACGATACCGCAATCGGCAATCACCTTGGGGTCGCAGGTGACCTGCAGCCGCATGTCACGCAGCTCCCCAGCGGACAGTTCGCCCGTCCGGTCAATACCGGCCTTCAACTCCTCCACGCGCCTGGCGGAAACATCCAAGCCCACGACATTCTCGAATTTGCGGGAAAAGGAATAGGCAAGCGGCAAGCCAACATAACCAAGGCCCACCACACAAATACATTCAGTTTGGAGCAAAACAAAAAGACCCTTGAAGCATTCAACGCAAGACACCCGGCACCCACTTGCCCGGTGTTTGAGCCCCACCAATCGGATGATCGGCACCTACCATGGGCGGCGGCCATGTCAAAGCTGAGCACCCACACTCTAAGATTTCATCAACACTTCTTCATGCGCCACGATCTTGCCAATACTTAACCTTGCCCGGACTCGCCGCGCCGCCGCTGATGATAATCGAAGGAAGAGAGCTGGATCGTCAGCAAGCGCCTGCAGCCCGCGGGCAATTGTCCCGCTTTCCTCGGGCAGAGCGAGCCAGGCGCAACTCTCATCAGCAAATTCAGGCACGGCTCCAGCGGCGTTGGTCACCGGCACAAGGCCCGAGCTCATTGCTTCGTCACGTGTGACACCTTGGGCGTCATTGCGTGTGGGGCAGAGAAAAATTCCGGCCGCCTGATGCATTTTTGCAACGTCAAATTGAGTTAGGAAACGCTGCTCGACCCGCACATTGGGCAGATGGCGGATCGGGGCGAGTATTTCCTCGAACAGGTAGCCTTCGCCCAGAATATGGAAGTGGAAGCGGTCGAAGCCCGGTTTTTCGGCCAGCAGCAGGATCGCCTCAACCGAAAGGTCATTCGCATAACGCCAGTCGCTGAAAGGGCGGATCGAGAGGACCTTGAAGCGGTCGTCCGCCTGCTTCTCGCTGTAGCGGAACAGCTCCGTATCGACCGGGCTTGGCGAGACCGTCCAGCGCGGCAATTCGCGGCCCACCGCCCGGAACGCCTCGTCGGCGGCGAATTGCGAGACGAAGACCATGCGGAAATTGGCGGGCCAGTCCGCAGCGAGCCGCCGCCAATAGGCGATTCGGCGCTCGAAAACGGCCTTCGCCTTCAGCCAGCGCTTCTCATTATGTTCGCGCCTCTCGGTAACCTCGTAGAAGGGCATGATTTCCGAGCCGTAGATCCAGCCATTGACCGGGATGTCCAGAGGCACATTCTCGATCACCGGCGCAAAGTCATCAGCCGGGGCATGCAAGGCCACGACATCGGGCCGCTGCTGGCGGATAACCTCCACGCAGTCGTCGGCGGTGCGCATCAGCACCGGCACGCCATCGAATTCGTACTCGGCCTGCGGCGGACGGCGATGCAGCCAGATCACCGTCACCCGATGGCCGCGCTCCCTGTAGGCGAGGACGCGGCGATGGACGAAAGCATGGTTGTAGAGACGCTCTGCGCTGGGATAACCGCGCGTCACGATAAAGATATGCATGGCGGGCCTGATAGCGCGGAAGCGCATGCTGTCACCAGTACAGCGACAGGCCGTGCGCGGCGTCTTGTCAGGTGAGCGAGCGGGGCCCGCCCGTCCTCACCGCCGGCTGATGCGCATGCCGTCTTCCAGCATGTTGCCGGGATTGAGCACCACGGTATCACCTTGCGCCAAGCCGTCGAGGACCTCGGCATGCTCATCATTGATGAGGCCGAGCGACACCGCCCTTTCGCGCGCGCGGCCGCCATCGTCGACGAAGACGCGCCAGCCGCCATCGCCGCCCCGGAACAGCGCGCCGATCGGGACGCGCAGCGCGTCGTCCCGCCGTTCGAGCACGATCGTGGCATCGAGCTGGTAGCCATGGCCCAGCCGCGCCGCTTCCGACCGCGCTTCGGGCGCGAAGCGGATGATGACATTGACGCGCTGCTCCTCGATGCCGAGCGCCGAGATCTTCAGCCGGCCGTAGGGTTCGATCCGGTCGACAATCCCGATCAGCGCATCCGGCCCGCCCCACTGGTGGATTTCCACGCGATCGCCGGGCGAGACCCGCACCGCCTCACGCGAGAGGAGGTCGACGACCACTTCGATCTGCTCGGAATCGCCGATGGTCATGAGCGGCGTTCCCTCCGCGATCACGCCTTCGCTTTCGGTGATGACCGACATGACCGATCCGCTCGCGGGAGCGCGCACGGGAACAGGTGCGCCGCCCGTCTCGCCGCCGGGCTGGGCCATCAGGGCACGGATACGCACCGCCTCCGCCCGCGCCTGCGCCAAATTCGCCTCGCCAGTGGCGACGCGGGTCTGCGCCGCTTCCAGTTGCGCCCTGGCGAGGAAGCCACGCTCCGACAATTGCTCCGCCCGTGCAAGGTCGCGGCGCGATTGCTCCAGCGAAGTGGTGACGGAAGCGGCAGCGGCTTCGGCTGAGGAGAGCGCACCGCGCAATTCCTGCAGGCTACGCCGGTCGAGCGGCGTTGCCGGGCGGCCACGCATGCGGGTGATCAGCATCCCGCGCTCGACCTGGTCCCCCGCTTCCAGCTCGATCCGGTCGAGATAGCCGGTCACCGGGGCCGAGACCGAATAGTATTCTTCCGCCCTTGTGACGCCGTCATCGGTGACGCCCACCGCCATCGGGCCACGATCGACTTCGCCCATGTCCACCAGCGTGGAAGCGGGCCAGAAGGCATAGAGCAGCCCCAGCAGAAGGAGGGCCGCGACCAGAAGCGCCCAGCGCCAGCGTTTCACAAGATCCATCATCAGTCGTGCGCCTTGAGTACCCGAACCATGTCCAGCCGCAAGACCCGCAGCGCCACCAGCGCGGCGGTACCCAAGGCAGAGAACAGGACGATCAGCGAAGCATAGCCATAGGTCGCGCGGTTGGGCGCGAACGGCAGGCGGAAGAGGTCCGAACTGAACATCGTCGTCATCAGCTGCGCCAGCCAGTAGCCGATGACGCAGCCCAACGGCACGGCGGCGATCACCAGCAGCGCCAGCTCGCCCAGCAGGACAATGCCGACTTCGGTGCGGTGATAGCCGAGCACGCGCAGCGTCGCGAGCTCATGCGCGCGTTCGGAGAAGAGGATGCGCGCGCTGTTATAGACCACGCCGACCGCGATGGCCGAGGCAAAGGCAATGTAAAAAAATATCATCGTGAAGATGTTGTCGTCGATCATCTCTTCGAACTTGACCAGCGCGGCATCGCGCTCGGTTACGCCGAGTACCACCGGCATTTCCTTGAGCTCGGTCAGAATGTCATCGCGAAAGAGAGGATCGATCCGCAACAGCGCCGTGGCGAAAGGCGCCCGGTCGCGCACCAGCTCCTCCAGCGTGGCAGGTCCGGCATAGGCACGCGCTCCGATGAACTCGTCGACAATGCTGGCAACCGGCATCATCCGCGCGGTTCGCCTTCCACCGAGCATTTCCACATAGACACTATCCCCCGCCCCGACCTTCAGCTGGTCGGCTAGCTGGCGGCTCAGCATCAGGCCGGAGATCGGCATATCGATCTCGGCCCCGCTGGAATCGATGCGCGCGGTGAGGATGGAGTTCTCCGGCGCGCTCTCCAGCGCGGTGCGCTCGGTGAGGTTCCCGTTGCTCATCTGCGCGGCAATCGCCCGTGTTCCCTCCACCCGCTGCACGCCGGGTATCTGCGCCAGTTCGAACAGCACGTCCTCATTGCGCGCTTCGGTGAAGCTGACGCTCAGGTCCTGCTTCTGCGCGCGGAAGAAGTAGGAATCGAGCATGTTGCGGCTGGAATCGATGAACTGGACGGTGGAGAAGAGCAGGCCGAGCGAGAGGGCGACGCCCAGTATCGTCATGGCCGAGCGGCCGGGCCAGCGGGCGATGTGGCGCACGATCATGTGGCCGATGGCGGAAAAGCCCGCCCGCTGCCCCAGCCTCTCGACGATACCCGCGCGATAGACCGGCGGTGGCGGCGGCGACATGGCGACGGCGGGCGCGAGCCTGATCGCAGAGCGCATCCCCGCCAGCGCGCCCAGCGCCGCCGATCCGGTGGACAGCGCCGCTGCGCCCAGGAACACACCGGGAGAGATATTGTAGTTGAGGAAGGGGAAGCGGTAGTAGGAGGCATAAAGCTCGGTCATCCCGTGCCCCATCCAGATCCCTGCCAGCGAGCCTAGCACCGTCGCCAGCATGGCGATGACAAGCGCGAACTTGAAATAGTGCATGCCGACCTGCCGGCTCGAATAGCCAAAGGCCTTGAGCAGGCCGATCTGCGTGCGTTCGGTCCGGATCATGCGGCCCAGCACGATGTAGACCAGAAAGACCGACACCAGCAGGAAGACCGGCGGGATTACCCGCGTCATCGCATCGAGCTGCATCAGCTCATTGTCGAGGAAGGCGTGGCTCAGATGATCCTCGCGCCCATAGGCACCAAGGCCGCCATAGGGTTCGAGAATCCGGTCGAGCGCACGGATGATCTCCGGTTCCGAAGCCCCGCGTTCCAGCGTGATCGAAATGCTGTTGATCGCCTCGGTCCGGTCGGTCGCTGCTTCCAGCGCCTTGCGCCCCATCCAGAAAATGCCGAAGCGCTCGTCATCGGGGATGATGTCGCCCGGTGGAAGCGCATAGATGAAATTGGGGGCCAGCCCCGTCCCCACGATGTCTAGCCGCTGCCTGCTGCCGTAGATCAGCGCCTCCACGCTGTCCCCCGGTCCCAACCCGTTGGCGAGGGCGAAAAGCTCGTCCACCACCACTTCGCCCGGCTCGCCCGCGCGCGGCATACGGCCTTCGCGCAGCACAATCTGGTTGAGGCGAGTCCGTCCATTTTCGTCGACCGAATTGATTAGCCCGCGCACCGGAATGTTGCGGTCCGGAAAATCGAGCGTCGCATATTGCTGGATCACCCCCTCGGCCCGCTGCACGCCTTCGATCTGGCCGACCGTGTCCACTATGGAGCGCGGTGCGCGGGTCATGGAGGCGAAGACATCGGCGAAGTGGCTTTGCGCGTAATAGGCATCGCGCGTGTCGACCAGCGAACGATAGGTCCCCATGGAAAGCACGAAGGTCGCCGTGGCGGCGGCCAGCACCATCGCAATGGCGAAGACCTGGCCGCGCATGTGCCACAGGTTTCGCGTCAGCTTGAGGTCGAGCGCGTTCACCAGGTGATCTCCACCGGCTCGATCTGCGTGTCGTTCTCCACCACCCGGGCGATCTGCCCGTCGAGGAAATGCAGCACCCGGTGCGCAATGGCGGCGATACCGACATTATGGGTGATGATGAGCACTGTCGTTCCCAGCTCGCGATTGGCGCGCACCAGCGTTTCCAGCACGCGCACGCCGGTCTGCGAATCCAGCGCGCCGGTCGGCTCGTCGCACAGCAGGATGCCGGGCCGCTTGGCGACGGCGCGAGCCACCGCCACGCGCTGCTGCTCGCCGCCGGAAAGCTGCGCCGGGTAATGGTCCGCCCGGTCGCTCAGGCCTACCAGTGCCAACGCTTCGCGCGCCTCCATCGGGTCATGCGCGATGTCGGTCACCAGCCTCACGTTCTCTTCCGCGGTCAGGCTGGGGATGAGATTGTAGAACTGGAAGATGAAGCCGATATTCTCGCGGCGATAGCGGGTGAGGTCGGCTTCGGCGATGCCAGTCAGCTGGGTGTCGAAATGAAAGAGCTCACCCTCTGTCGGCCGGTCGAGCCCGCCAATGATGTTGAGCAGCGTCGACTTGCCGCTGCCCGAGGGGCCGAGCAGGACCACGATTTCGCCGGGATGGATGGCAAGGTCGACACCGCGCAGGGCATGGACCTCCGTCTCGCCGGTGACATAGATCTTGCGCAGGCCCACCCCGCGGAACGCCAGTTCGGCCTGCCCCGCTTCCATCGACAATTCCCTCCATCCAGCGGCGGCCAAGGCTTCGAACCTGCATATCTGATAGCCCGCACTGCGCATGGGTCACTGACCCGTGTCAAACTGTGCCAAGGACATCTATGCAATGATGCGATTATGCGGATTGCGAGTTTCAACGTCCAGCGCATGCGGCTGCGAAGCACCGACGGCGGGGAGCGGCTGGACGGCGCACGCGAGGGTGACTGGCGGCCCGGAGGCGAGGGTGAGACCCCCGCGCTCGACCGGATGGACCGCGTCCTGACCGCGCGCGTGCTGGCGGAACTCGATGCCGATGTGGTGGCGCTGCAGGAAGTCTTCGACCAGGCGACGCTGGATCACTTCCACGACAACTTCCTGCTGGCGGAAAATCTGCGACCCTGGCCCCATCGCATTTGCCTGCCCGGAAATGACGGGCGCGGTTTCGACGTCGCGCTGATGAGCCGCGAGGCCCCGCGCGATATTCGCAGCCATGCGGAGCTGACCTGCGGCGAGCTGGGGCTGGAGCCGCAGCCCGGACATGGCCCCGATGAACGCATCTTCCGGCGCGATTGCCTGGTCGCGACGGTGGGCGGGATCACGCTCTACGTCTGCCATTTCAAGGCGCCCTACCCCGATGCCGAACGCTCATGGTTCCTGCGGCGGCGCGAGGCGCAGGCGGTGCGGATGCTGGTGGAGCGCTATTCAGCCGGTGAGGACAACCCGCTGTGGCTGGTGCTGGGCGATCTCAACGAGCCGGATGGCGGAGAGGGGGACGAAGAGGCCATCGCCCCGCTGACCGATCCTACGTTCTCGGTCGATTTGCTCGGGCGACTCAAAGGGGAGGAGCGCTGGTCATTCCGGGACCCGGGCAGCGGCGCATACTCGCATCCCGATGCCATGCTCGCCTCCCCCGCCCTCGCCGCGCGCTACGCCACGGCCAAGCCCTTCTACCTACGCTGCGGGCTGGAGCGGGACATCGCCCGATACGAGGGACGGCACCTCCCCGGCGTGGGCGAGCATCGCCCGCATGCGAGCGACCACGCAGTGCTGGCTATCGACCTCCACGACGACTGAACGGAAAGCAGCTACTGCCGCCGTTCGGCCTCCGCGATCGAATGGATCGTGCGCACGAAGCTGTCGGGATTGAGCGAGATGGAATCGATCCCGCACTCGACAAGGAAAGCGGCGAATTCGGGATAGTTGCTCGGCGCCTGACCGCAAATTCCGATGGGTATGCCGCCTTCATGCGCACCCGTGATCGCCTGCGCAACCATGCGCTGCACGGCCTCGTCACGCTCGTCGAACAGGCCGGCCAGCAGGTCCGAATCCCGGTCCACCCCCAGCACCAGCTGGGTCAGATCGTTCGACCCGATCGAATAGCCATCGAAGCGGGTGGCGAAGCGGTCAGCCAGCACGACGTTGGAGGGGATCTCGCACATCATGTAGACTTGTAGGCCGTTCTCGCCACGCCTTAGGCCGTTCTTCTCCATCGCCTCGAGCACGCGGTCGGCTTCCGCAGGGCTGCGACAGAAGGGCACCATGACCACGAGGTTGGTGAAACCCAGCTCCTCGCGCACACGCTTCAGCGCCCGGCATTCGAGCGCGAAGCCCTCGGCATAACGCTCGTCATAATAACGCGATGCGCCGCGGAAGCCGAGCATCGGGTTCTCTTCCTCCGGCTCGAACGCCTCGCCGCCGATCAGATGGGCATATTCATTGGTCTTGAAGTCGCTCAGCCGCACGATGGCGGGATGCGGGTAGTAAGGCGCGGCCAGCTTGGCGATGCCGCGCGCCAGCAGCTCAACGAAATAGTTCTCCGCCGAGGCATGGCCGCACGTCAGCTCGCGAATGCGGCTGCGATCCTCCGCGCTCACCTTGTCTGGGTGGAGGAGCGCCATCGGATGCACCTTGATGAGGTTGTTGATGATGAATTCCATCCGCGCGAGACCGACGCCCTTTGCGGGTAGGCGCCACCAGCTGAAGGCGGCGGAGGGTTCGGCGATGTTCACCATCACATGGGTGCGCGTTTCGGGCAGCGAGCCGAGGTCGATCTCCTCACTCTCGAATGGCAGCAGCCCTTCGTAGATGATCCCCTCCTCGCCCTTCGCGCAGGACAGGGTGATTGCCTGCCCATCGCGCAGCACTTCGGTCGCATTGCCGCAGCCGACCACGGCGGGCACGCCCAGCTCGCGGCTGACGATGGCGGCGTGGCTGGTATTGCCGCCATGATCGGTGACGATGCCCGATGCGCGCTTCATCACCGGCACCCAGTCGGGATCGGTATTGCCCGTCACCAGGATCGCCCCGTCGCGGAAGCTGGCGATATCCGCCGCATCGCGAATGATGCAGGCCTCGCTCGAAGCGATAGCGGTTCCGATCGCGCTGCCGGAGAGGATCGGCGTCCCCTCCTCCTTCAACCGCCAGCTGCGAAAGCTCGACCCGCTTTCCTGCGATTGCACCGTCTCGGGGCGCGCCTGCACGAGGTAGAGCAGCCCGCTCTCCCCGTCCTTCGCCCATTCGAGGTCCATCGGGCGGCCATAGTGGCGTTCGACCGCGACAGCCCAGCGGCCCAGTTCGACGATCTCGGCATCGCTGAGCACGAAGCGCTCGCGCTCAGCCGGTTCGGTCTCAACCACCTGCGTGCGCTTGCTGCCGCCCACCGCATAGACCATCTTGATCGCCTTCTCCCCGCGCGTCTTCTCGATCACGGGGCAGGCATCCGGCACCTCCAGCAACGGCTTGAAGACCATGTAGCGGTCAGGATCGACCGAGCCCTGCACCACCGTCTCCCCCAGCCCCCAGGCGGCACTGATGATGGCAACATGCGGAAAGCCGCTTTCGGTATCGATGGTGAAGGCGACGCCCGACCCAGCAAGGTCGGAGCGGACCATTTGCTGCACGCCGATGGAAAGCGCGATGGAGAGGTGGTCGAAGCCCTTGGCCTCGCGATAGGCGATGGCGCGGTCGGTGAAGAGCGAGGCGAAACAGCGCAGGCAGGCATCGGCCAACGCGCGCTGGCCGCGCACGTTGAGGAATGTTTCCTGCTGCCCGGCAAAGCTCGCATCGGGCAAGTCTTCGGCAGTCGCGCTGCTGCGCACAGCGACGGCGGGCTCGGCCTTGCCCAATTGCTTGCCGAGTTCGGCGTAGGCAGCGGCGATGGCCTTGGAGAGCTCCTCCGGCATGGTGCCGCCCAGAACCAGTTCGCGAATGGCCTCACCGGTTTCCTGCAAATTCGCCTCGCCCGAGCAGAAGCGGCTGAAGCAGTCCGCCATGGCTGGCTCGATCGCATTGGCTGCAATGAAATGGCGATAGGCCTCCGCGGTGGTCGCAAAGCCGGCGGGCACGCGCACGCCGCTCGCGCCGAGTTCGCGCAGCATCTCTCCCAGCGAGGCGTTCTTGCCGCCGACCGAGGGGACATCGGCGATGCCTACCTGTTCGAAGGGAATGACGAAGCGATTGCTCATAATGCCATCCTCGCGATTTCCACCCAAACCGCCTTGATTGGGATCAAGCCGACTACCGCACGATGCTAGCGCCCGTTCTTGCGCGCCATATGGGCATTATAGGATGCCAGCACACGGCGCATCTGCTCCAGCGCCTCCTGCCGCTGGCGGTCGCTGCGCAGCTTCGCGAGATCAGCCTTCAGCGAGGTCGCGAAGTCGGCATAGGTGTTCTGCCAGTCATGCCCCAGCACCTCGGTAAGGTCGGAGCGGCCCGTTTCAAGCCGCTTGGCGGGTGCGGAGGGCGACAGCAGGTACTTCTCCCCGATCTGCGGCAGTTTGACGTTCAGGTCCGGCTGCCGCCGCTGCAATTCGCGGCGCATCGCCTCCAGCGCCGCCGGCTCGCCATGGTCCAGGAACAGGCTGCCCGAAATGGGGGACCGTTCCTCGACCCATTCGAGGAGTTCGCGCTGATCGGCATGAGCGGAATAGGAGTGGATGTGGCGGATCTGCGCCCGCACGCGCACATCGTTGCCGCTGATGCGCACGCGCTCGGCGCCTTCCAGGATCACGCGGCCCAAAGTGCCCTGCGCCTGGAAGCCGACGAAGAGGACGGTCGAATCCTTGCGGTGGAGGTTGTGGATCAAATGGTGCCGGATGCGCCCGCCCTCGCACATGCCGGAGGCCGCCAGGATGATCGCGCCGGAGACTGAATTGAGGGCGATCGATTGCGAAACATCCGTCACGAAATGGAAGGAGGGATTGTCGAAGATGTTGGTTTCGCCCGTATCCTCCAGCTCCTTCGCATGGCGTTCGAACACCTCGGTCACGCGGTTGGCGAGCGGTGAATCGACGAAGACCCGCACATTCGGGATCGCACCCGACAGCAACAGGTGGTGCAGGTCCAGCAGCAGTTCCTGCGTGCGTTCGAGGGCGAAGGCGGGGATGACGAGGTTACCGCCCCGAGTTATCGCCGCTTCCACTTCCGATTGCAGCAGCAGGCGCCGCTCAGCGATGGTCACGGCCTCGCGCTCGCGGTCGCCATAGGTCGCCTCGCACACGACATGGTCGAAGCCCGATGGCCCTTCCGGGTCGAGCTGGAAGGCCTTGTTGTCCGGCCCCACATCGCCCGAACAGATCACGCGAACGCCGTCCACCTCCAGCTCCACCGAGGCTGAGCCGAGGATATGGCCCGCATTCCACAGCCGCGCGCGGAAACCCTCCGCGGGCGCGAACCATTGCTCCAGTTCGACCGGGCGGCACTGCTCCCACGCATCGCGCGCATCGGCGCTGGTATAGGCCGGGACGAAGGGGTCCTCGCCTGCCCGGTCGCGGCGGCGGTTGCGGCGTTCGGCCTCGTACTCCTGGATACGCCCGGAATCGGCCAGCATGTGTTCGAGAAGGTCGGCGGTGGGCAAGGTGCAGTGGATCTGCCCCTTGAACCCGTCCTTCACCAGCTTGGGCAGCAACCCGCTGTGATCGATATGCGCATGGGTCAGCACCACGGCGTCGATCAGGGCGGGATCGAAGGCGAATTCCTCCAGGTTCAGGTGCTCGAGCGAGCGCGAGCCCTGGAACATGCCGCAATCGACCAGCACGTGGCGGTGGTCATAGGCGAATTCCATGCAGGAGCCGGTCACCGTCCCCGCCGCGCCGTGGAAGCGCACCGTCAAATCCTTGCTCATGCTTTCTCCTCCAGCCAGCCGCGCTCCATGATCGCATCGGCCAGCAATCCGGCGAGCGGGATGGCGACTGTCGGCCCGGCAACGGAATCGGTCGAACGGATGTTCCCAATGCCCGCCGCGCGCAGGCGTTCGAGGTCTTCATCGCTGGCGAGGCAATGAGCGGTGAGCGCCTCTACGCTTGTCGCCCCTGCGTCGAGCAGTTGCGCCGCCGCGACTTCCAGTGTGCGACCACTGGAGATTACATCATCCACCAGCACCGCACGACGGCCCGCGACGCAAGAGAGGTCCGCAAAGCCGAGTTCCACCTTCCGGTCCCCCAGCCGCCGCTTTTCACCGATAAGGACCGTGAGGCCGAGCGGACCGGCAATGCCCTCCACCCATTGGCGGGATTCGGCATCGGGGCCGACGAGCACAGGGTCGCCTTCGGTCCCGATGAATCCGGCGAGCGCAGGCGCGGCGGAAATGCTCACCGCATCGCACCCGGGCATGACTTCGGAGAGCGCGCTTATGCGGTGGAGGTGCGGATCGACCGTCAGCACGGCGTCGAAATGCTCGGCCAGCAGCTTGCCGACAACGCACTGGCTCACCGCTTGTCCGGGCTCAAAGGCAATGTCCTGCCGCATATAGCCGAGATAGGGTGCTACCAGCACTACGCGCTCCGCCCCGTTCTCGCGCAGGGTGGAGGCAGCGAGCAGCAGCTCCACCAGCTTGGCGTTTGGATCGTTCAGCGAGCGGTAGAGGATCGCGGCTCCCGCACCGGGCTGCACCTGCACACGGCTTTCGCCATCGGGAAAGCGATGCACCTCCACGGCGCGGCATTCCACATCCAGCTCACCGGCCAGGCGCGTTGCTGGTCCCATACATTCGGGAAAGGCGTGAACTGCCGCCATCAGCCGATTTCGTAGCCCGAGCCCTCACCCGCGAACTCGCACGCGAAGCCCATGCCGGTCGCCGAATTGGCATAGATGCGATAGAGCGCATCGCCCTCGCGCACGGTGGAGCCGACCTTGTGCAGCAGGTCGATCCCCGCCCCCTGGTCCATCGGCGCGCCAGCATGGCGGGCAATCCGCGCGATCCTTTCGCAATCGATCGATGTGACCGTGCCTGCCTTCGTGGCCTCGACCTCACGCCGCAGCCGGCCAAGTTCGGGCTTGGCTGGGTTGCGTCCCTGCGCATCGATCAGGCGCTCCATCGCGGCCAGCGCCTCACCCGAGGCGAGCAGTTCGAGCGCGCGCGAATAGCCCTTGCCGCCTTCGAGCGCCGGATCGAAGTCGAGCATATGGCCCGCCAGCGCCACGGCATGGTCGCGCAGATCTTCCGGCGCATCGGGTTCGTTGCGCAGAACGGCCATCACGTCCCGCGCTTCCAGCACCGGCCCGACACCGCGCCCGACCGGCTGCGAACCGTCGGTGAAGACGATCTTGGTGACGAGTCCCATATGCCGCGCGACATATTCGAACAGCTTGCGCAGGCGCACCGCGTCACCCTGCGTGCGCACCTTGGCCGTGGGGCCGACCGGGATGTCGATCACGAGGTGCGTGGAACCCGCGGCAACCTTCTTTGAGATGATCGAGGCGACCATCTGCTCGAACTGGTCGAGCCGCAGCGGTCGTTCGACCGAGATCAGTACATCGTCCGCAGGCGACAGGTTCATCCGCCCGCCCCATGCGAGTACGGCGTTTTCCTTCTTCACGATCGAAGACATCTGCTCGGAGGAAAGGTCCACCTGCGCCAGCACTTCCATCACGTCCGCCGTGCCGCAGGGAGATGTGATGGCGCGTGAGGAGGTCTTGGGGCAAATCAGCCCGTGCGCGGCCACGATGGGCACCACGATCATCGACGTCCGGTTGCCGGGAATGCCGCCGATGCAATGCTTGTCGACCACCAGCGGGGAATCCCAGCTGAGGCGGCTGCCGACATCCAGCATGGCGCGGGTCAGCGCCAGCGTTTCCTGCGTGCTCATGAAGCTGGCGCAGGCGACGAGGAAGGCCCCGATCTCCATCGGCGAGTAGCGGTAATTGGCGATATCGCGGATCACCGCGCCGATCTCCGCCTCGCCGAGGCTGTCGCCATCGATCTTGCGGCGCACGAATTCGAGGCTGGCGGGCCGCCGGGCCTGGGCGATTTCCACTTCGGCACCTTCAGGAAGGCCAAGCCGGCGGAAGGCCTGTTCCCCCAGCCCGATCTCGCCATTGCCGATTATCTTGTCGTCATCGACCACGGCGAGCGTCGCCAGGATTTCGCAGCTATCCCCAGTGACGCGAATCTTGCGCAGGGCCTGGAACTGTTCCGCCGAATAGCCGTCGCTCCGGCGCAGGATGAAGGCCGTGTTGTCGGGATAGGTATCTATCGGGAGGCGCTTCACGCGCAGCATTGGTCTCTCTTCCCATCCATTGTCGTTCTCGGCCTTTCCCTAGGGAATAGACGGCCCCGCTGGCCTTGTCTCAAATCAATTGGGTCTCAGATCAATTCGCTCAGGCAGCGTAGAGATAGATGAAATAGGCGCTGAAGAAATAGACCGTCAGCAGGGAGAGGCTGGCCCAGCTCAGCGTGCCGAAGAACCGGTTGCGCGGGCGGTAGAGCAAGGCGACGATGAAGATCCCGTACATGATCACCGCGGCGAGGGCGGATGCGGCATTGGCGGGGGAGACAGCCGCGAAGATGCTGCCCTTGTTATAGGCGATATCGTCGAGCGCGATCACCAATATGTCGAACAGATTGCTGCCCAGCAGCGCCGCGATGGCCATGTCCGCCGCATTGCGCCGCAGGGCGGTGACGATCACCACGAATTCGGGCAACGATGTCGCCATGGCCACCAGCAAGGTGCCGACGAAGCTCACTTGCCAGCCGGTCAGGGCCACGATCTGCAGGCCGACAGAGGGGAGCAGGCTGCCCGCAATGGCGACGACCGCGGCAGCAGCCAAATAGCGCATCGCAGCTTGCCGCAACGTCAGCGGGTCGGGCTCGCCCACGGTGGGCGAGGTGATCGCAAGGCGCCGCTCATGGATGAAGCTCGCCCGAACCGACACGAGGTAGATCATGATGATGAGCGGCGAATAGACGCTGACGTGATAGAGCGCGCCTCCGATCATGGTGCCCGACGTCAGGATAGTCGCGCCGACGATACCGATCAGGATCAGCCCGAAACCGGCGGTCAGGACATGGCGCTGGTCGACCCGGCAATAGATCGATTCATCCCGGCTCAGCGCATCGAGCGCCACCAGCAGGCCGAGATTGAGGATGCAGCTGCCCAGCGCATCGCCCATGGCGATATCGGGCGCATCGAACAGGACAACCGAACTGATGCCAGTGAACAGCTCTGGCAGCGAGGTGGCGGTCGACAGCAGCACCAGCCCGATCCACGAACTGGGCAGCCCTGTCCGGTCGGAGATCACCGCCGCATAACGCGTCAGCTTCGCGCCCGCGAAGCCGATCGCCAGTGCGCAGGCGGCAAGTTGCAGCCAGGGGATCAGCGCGGCCATCATATCGCTGCCCTCCCCCTCGCAACGCGCAGGACCAGGCTGGCAAGCTGGAGCACGACCAGCGGCGCAAGGCTGGCCAAAAGCGCTACCGTCCACATCATCATGTCGGGCCGGACGAGGCCGAGCAAATGGGCAAGTTGCGGCACATAGACGGCGAGGACGAGCAGCGCGCTGCACAGCGCAATCGACGCCCAGATCCAGCGGTTGGCGGTAATCTCGTTACGCAGCATGGCGGAGTCCGGATGGCGCAAATTGAAGACATGCCACAATTGCGAAAAGGCCAGCGTCAGGAAGGTCACCGTCACCAATGTGGAACCTTCAAGACCGAGCGGCCCTCCGGCCACGGCCATGGCGCCGAAGGTCGCCCCGGTCAGCGCCAACCCGTGGAGGATGATGCGCTTCCATTGCGGTGAACCCAGCATGGCTTCGCTCGCCGGACGCGGCGGGCGCTGCATGATCGTATCGTCGCCCTTGGCCGTCGCCAGCGCGAAGGCCGGGAAGACGTCGGTGACAAGGTTGAGGAACAGGATCTGCAAAGGCAGCAGGGGCAGCGGCAGGGCCAGCAGCACGGCAAGGCCGATCACCATCACCTCGCTCAGATTGCAGGCGAGCAGGTAGGTGGCGAAGCGGCGGATATTCTCGAAGATGATCCTCCCTTCGCGAATGGCCGCCACGATGGTGCTGAAGGAATCGTCGAGCAGCACCATCGCTGCCGCCTCGCGCGCGACATCGGTTCCGCGCTTGCCCATGGCGACGCCGATATCCGCCTGCCGCAGCGCGGGTGCATCGTTCACCCCGTCGCCGGTCATCGCCACGATCTCGCCCGCATCCTGGAAGGCGCGCACCAGCCCCAGCTTCTCGGTCGGATTGACGCGAGCGAAGACGGTCGTCGATCGTAGCAGGGCGCCGTCGAAGTCCATGCGGGCGAGGCTGTGGCCCTCCAGTGCTCCGGACTGGTTGACCGGCAGCCCCACCTGCCGCCCGATGCTGAGCGCGGTCACGGCATGGTCCCCGGTCACGATCGCCACCTCGATCCCCGCGCTGCGGCAGGCCGCGATCGCCTCCTTCACATCGGCGCGCGCCGGATCGCGCAGGCCCACGACGCCGAGCAGGACCAGCTCAGCATAGGGCTCCTCGGTGGAAGTGGCGGCGCTCTTCCTCGCCAGCGCAATCACACGCAGCCCATCATCGGCCAGCCGCCGGACAAGCTGCTGCCAATCCTCCCGCCCCTCCGCGTCCATCGGCGCATCGCCATCGGGAAAGTGAACCAGCGTGCAATGGGCGAAGACGGCTTCGGGCGCCCCCTTCACCGCATAGAGGAAGCCATCCGCCTGCCGGTGGACCGTCGCCATCATGCGCGTCTCGGTATCGAAGGCGTGTTGCAGCTCCAGCGGCATCTCCGCCAACAGCTGGTCACGCGGAACGCCCGCATTGGCCGCCGCCCGCAGCAGAGCGATCTCCATCGGATCGCCCACCCCTTCATCCTTCTGCGCGTCATAGTCGCTGGACGAGCATAGCCCGCCGATCGTCAGCAGGCCCTGTAATAGCGGTGCATCCGCTCCATTCGCCGCACCGGCCACGATATCCTTGGGCATCAGCGTGGCGGTAGGCAGGCAGACCGTGGCCACCGCCATCCGGTTCTCGGTCAGCGTGCCGGTCTTGTCGGTCAGGATGAGCGAAACCGAACCGAAAGTCTCGACAGCGGAAAGCTGACGCAGCAGCGCATTCTTCCTCGCCATGCGCCACATGCCCTGCGCCAGCGCCAGCGTCGCAACGACCGGCAGCCCTTCGGGAATGGCGGCGACGGCCAGCGCAATGCCAGTGGTGACCATCAGGAAGGGATCGACATCGCGCACCAGCCCGGCAACGATGATCGCACCCGCCAGCACCAGCGTGAGCCAGACCAGCTGGCCGGCGGTCTTAGCCAGCCGCTTCTCCAGCGGCGAGCGGGCCGGGCTAGCCTCCCGCACCAATTGCGAGATCGCACCCAGCTCGGTATCACGCCCGATGCCGACGACAAGGCCGGTGGCGGTCCCTCGCGTAACCGCGGTGCCCTTGAACAGCATGCTGGAGCGGTCGGCCAGCCGCGCATCGGCCGGAACCTGGGACTCGGATTTCTCGACCGGAGCCGACTCCCCTGTGAAAGTGGATTCGTCGCATGCGAGGTTGGATGCCTCGATGATGCGCAAGTCGGCGGAAACCATGTCGCCCGCCTCGACCAGCACGATATCGCCGGGCACCAGCTGCTCTGCCGGAAGGATGCGCTGTCGTCCTTCGCGAAGCACGCGCACCGAGCGGTGGCCGAGCAGGCGCAGCGCCTCCATCGAGCGCGTGGCCTTGCTTTCCGCCACGAAGCCGATGGTGGTGTTGACCAGCAGCACGAACAGGACCGCAGAACCCTCCAGAACCTGCCCGAAGACAAAGGCGACAATCGCAGCGGCCGTGAGCAGGTAGACGACCGGATTGATCAGCTGGTGCAGCAATATGGTGAGCGCAGGCATGCTGCGCGGGGCATCGATCAGATTGGGGCCGTATTGCTGCGCGCGGCGCCGCACCTCCGCCTCCTCCAGCCCGCCTTCCATCCGCACCTCATGCGAGGCGAGCAGGCGTTCTACGGTCTCGCTATGAGGTTGCGGGCTCACCATGGCGGGCACGCCTGTCATGATGCGAAAGTGGCATGGAGCAGGTGGCCGGCGAAATAAGCCAGCGAAGCGGCGGCGGCACCTATCGCCAGCGTCTGCAGGCCCGACAGCACGGGCGACAGACCCAGCACCCACCCCTTCCCCGTCCCCAGCAGGAAGAAGACGGTCGAGCCCAGCACGGTGCTGGCAAGGAACATCGTGTCGAAATCGCCGATGGCGAAGAGGAAGGGGAGCAGCGGGATCAGCCCGCACAGCGTGAAGGCCGTGAAGGTGGTCGCGGCCGCGCGTAACGGACGGGCGGAGGCGGCGCTGAGCTGCAGTTCCTCGTTCATCATCGTATCGACCCAGACCTCTCGGTCCGAGGTGATTACCTCGACGACTTCGTCGAGCGTGCTGCCCTCCAGCCCCTTGCGCGCGAAAATCTCCCTGATCTCGCGCTTCTCGCCATCGGGGAATTCCTCGATCTGCCATTCCTCGTCCGCCCGGCTCTGGCGGATCTCCTGCTGGCSCGCGCGGGTCCCGGCAAAATTGCTCACTGCCATGCTGAAGCCGTCCGCGATCAGGTTGGCGACGCCGAGGATGATGACGGTGGTCGCCGTCAGCTGGCCGCCGGCGCTGCCCGCGATCACGGCGAATGTGGTGACGACACCGTCGACGCCGCCCAACATGAAATCTGCAAGCGGGCTCTGGCCGCGCGGCCGTTCCAGCCGCTTGTGGATACGGTGGAGCGTATGCTCGTCGGCGAGATCGCGGTCGGGGCGCTTCATCCCGCTCAATCGCGCACGATCAGGACCGAGCATTTCGCATGGCGGGCCACGCGCGCAGCATTGGCGCCCAGCAGCCAGTCCTTCATTTCGGGCCGGTGCGAGGAAAGGACGATAAGGTCGGCATCGATCTGGTCGGCGATATCGAGGATGCCGCCGGGAATGCTGCCCATGCCGACTTCGGTCGCCGCATCCTCTGCCCCCAACTCGCCAGCCAGCAACAGCAGCCGCGCCGCCGCCTTGTCGACCAGCGCCTTGTAGGAGAGGCTCGACCACTGCGCTTCCATTCGCGCCACGCTGTCGGGCACCACCGTGCACAGGGTGATGGAGGCACCGAAGGACGCGGCCATGGCCTGCGCAACCGGCACCGCCTTGCCCCAGGAACTGGGCTCGTCGAGGTCGACGGGTATCAGGATGCGACTATACATGATGGGCCTCCTGCGAATGGCGAGGATAACACAGCGCAGCCGTGGTGAAAGGCCGCCATTTCCGACACAAGCCTAAGCCCGCATCCGCCCGACAGCCTTGATGCGCGTCAAGCCTCCGCACGCGAACAGGTGGTTGACCCGGATCAATGCGCTACCCATCGCGCGGCCCTATCCGTAATCTTGGCAATCGCTGCCTTTGGAGCGGAGACATGACAGCCCACAGCCCGATCCGGACCATCGCATCCGACCTGCCCGATACGCTGCGGGCACGGGCAGAGCTGCTCCCCTCCCCCGACACGCCCGATTTCGGCAAGGCTTTCGACAGGTTCGGCGATGCGCGGATCGTGCTCTTGGGGGAGGCGACTCACGGCACGCATGAGTTCTACACCGCGCGGGCACAGATCACCCGGCGTCTGATCGAGGAGCACGGCTTCAACATTATCGCGGTCGAAGGCGACTGGCCCGATATCGCCCGGCTCGACGAATATGTGCGGCATGGCGACGCACGCCCGCGCGCCGGGGAACCCTTTGCCCGCTTCCCCACATGGATGTGGCGCAACAAGGAAGTGCTCGCCTTTGCCGACTGGCTGCGCGGCCACAATGCCGAGCTGCCCGAAGAGCAGCGCGCCTGCATGCGCGGCCTCGACATCTACAGCCTGCGCGAATCCATGCATTCTGTGATCGCCTATCTCGACGAGCATTGCGCCGATGAAGCCGCCGAGGCGCGCCGCCGCTATGGCTGCCTGACCCCGTGGCAGGACGAGCCCCAATTCTATGGCCGCGCGGTCAAATATTCGGGCCTTGCAGAGTGCGAGGACATCGTCGTCTCGCAGCTCGACGAGATGCTCAAGCGGCGGATGGAATTCATCGCCGAGGATGGCGAGCGCTATTTCGATGCCGAACAGAATGCCCGCATCGTGCGCGCGGCGGAGCGCTATTACCGCTCCATGTATCGCGGCGCGACGGAGAGCTGGAACCTGCGCGACCGGCACATGTTCGATACGCTCCAGCAGCTGATGGCGCATCACAAGGAAGCGCGCGCGGTGGTGTGGGCGCATAACTCGCATATCGGCAATGCCTCGGCGACAGCGATGGGTTGGCAGGGCGAATTCAACATCGGAGAGCTGGTCCGCAAGTCCTATGGCGACCAGGCGGTGCTGATCGGCTTCGGCACCGATCGCGGCACAGTGGCCGCAGCATCGGACTGGGGCGAGCACATGCAGGTGATGAAAGTCCGCCCGGCGCGCGACGATAGCTGGGAGAAGGCCTTCCGCCTGACCGGCCTCGCCCGATCGCTGACCGACTGGCGCACCCGCAAGGATGCAGAGCTTGTCTCCGCCCTCTCCGAAGTGCTGCTCGAACGGGCGATCGGCGTCGTCTACCGCCCGCATTCAGAACTCACGAACCATTATTTCGAAGCGGTCATGGCCGACCAGTTCGATGCCTTCGTCTGGTTCGAGGAAAGCCGCGCGGTGACACCACTGGGGCCGGAAAAACCGAGCGGGGCGGCCGATACCTGGCCGTTCGGGCTATGAGCGCGCCCGCACCCCCTCCCGGATGCAGCGAGGTCACGCTGAGCGGGCCGCTGGAACTGGGCGCCTATCTGGGTGTACCGGAGGATGCGAAGGGGCTGGTGATCTTCGCCCATGGCAGCGGCAGCGGACGCCTGAGCCCGCGCAACAATTACGTGGCCGGGCGTCTGCGAGAGGCGGGGCTGGCGACCTTGCTGCTCGACCTGCTCAATCCTGCAGAGGAAGCCGACCGGCGCAATGTCTTCGATATCCCGCTGCTCGCCTCGCGCCTGCGCCTCGCGGTCGACTGGGCGGCGCAGCGGGAGGATATCGCGCACTTGCGGCCCGCATATTTCGGAGCGAGCACCGGCGGCGGCGCGGCGATCCGGGCGGCGGCAGGCGATGAGAGGATCGCCGCCATCGTCTCGCGCGGCGGCAGGCCCGACCTTGCCGGCGCCAATGCGCTGGCCACGGTCAAGACGCCGACGCTGCTGATCGTCGGCAGCCTTGATGGCATCGTGATCGAGCTCAACCGCGATGCCGCCAGCGCCATGCATTGCGAGAAGCGGCTGGCGATCGTCGAAGGTGCGGGGCATCTGTTCGAGGAGCCGGGTACGCTTGACGAGGTGGTGCAACTCGCCGCCGCTTGGTTCCTTCACCATCTTCAAGGAGAGAGGGCATGAGCAGGTTTTTCGCCAATCGACGCGAAGCCGGGCGCGAGCTGGCCGACGCACTGGCCGAACTCGATATCGAGGACCCGATCGTCTTCGCCCTGCCGCGCGGCGGAGTGCCGGTCGGTTTCCAGGTGGCGCGTGTGCTCAAGGCCCCGCTCGACATCCTGCTGGTGCGCAAGATCGGCGCGCCCAGGCACAAGGAATACGGGATCGGGGCGCTGGTGGACGGCGCTTCCCCGCAAGTGGTGATCGACGAGGAGCACGCCGAAATGGTCGGCGCCACGCCCGAATATATCGAGGAAGAAGTGCAGAGGCAGCTGGCCGAAGTGGAGCGCCGCCGCGCCGCCTATGGCTCGAGCATGGCGAATTCGCCCAAGGGCCGCAACGTGATCGTGGTGGATGACGGCATCGCCACGGGAGGCACGGTGAAAGCGGCGCTACAGGCGCTACGCAAGTCGGGCGCGGCGCATATCGTGCTCGCCGTCCCGGTCGCCCCGCGTTCCGCGATCAACGAGATGAAAGAGCTGTGCGACGAGGTCGTGTGCCTGACCATGCCCGATCCCTTCTATGCCGTCGGCGCGCGCTATGACGATTTCGACCAGGTCGAGGATTCCGAAGTGGTCGAGCTGCTGGCCGAAGCAAAGCAGTTTACCGCGCCCGACAAGGCCTGACCGCTTACCCGGACGAGCTCGCGCAGGTGATTTCCTTGCTTGTGTGACAAGTTCAAGCGATCCTTGGGCGAATTGGGACCTCGTGCCATGTCGCGCTGGCGGTACGACGAGAGGAAGCTCGATTTTCAATGGCCTCCATGACCGATCACACAGTATCGCGCTCACCCCGTTGCCGCCTTCCAAATGGCATGACGATCGGGCAGTGGTCCGCCGCCGATGACTGGCCGCTGCGCTCCTTCGCCCTCCCCGCCCACGGTCATGCGGCCGGAAGCCTTTTGTTCCTTGGCGGCAGGGGCGATTTCTTCGAAAAATATGTCGAGGCGATAGAGCACTGGGCCACACGCGGCTGGAATGTCGCCGGCTTCGACTGGCGCGGGCAGGGCGGTTCGGGACGACTGCATCCTGAAGGGCTCTGCCATATCGACGACTTTGCCCAATTCCTTGGCGATCTCGGCGACTTCTGGGCCGACTGGCGCTCCTCGTCCAGCGGGCCGCATATCGCGATCGGCCACTCCATGGGCGCGCACATCCTCCTCCGCGCGGCGGCGGAGGAGAGGATCGCACCCGATGGGATCGTGCTGCTATCGCCCATGATCGGCATCCGGGCAGGTCCTGTCGGCGCGCAGTTTGCCCGGCGGATCGCGCGGATCGGCAATGTCCCGGGCCTGCGCCACCGGCCGGTGTGGAAAGGAAGCGGCAGCCCCATGCCGGGTCGCATAACCTCCTGCCCGGTCCGGCACGCGGAAAAGCTGTGGTGGAAGGCGCACCACCCCGACCTCGCGCGCGGTGCCCCGAGCTGGGGATGGGTGGCGGCCGCCGGTCGCTCCATGGCGACGCTCGATCCGCTCCTGCGCGCCCGCCGACTGGAGGTCCCGGGGCTCATCCTCTCCGCCCGCCGCGACCCGGTTATCGACTTGCAGTCGATCCGCGCCGCCCATCGGGAGCTCCCGCATTGGGACTATGGCGTGATCGACAATGCCGGGCACGAATTGCTGCGCGAGCAGGATCTACCGCGCCATGAGTGCCTGCACCGGATCGACAGCTTTCTCGATCGCCAGACCGGCAAACACGAGCCAACAGTGTCGGGTTCGTGACCAAATCCTGCCACGTGTCGCATTAGTTCAACAATTGTGCCCCAAATCCGCTGCGACGGAAATCGCATGACGGATTTGACATGCATACTACTGGGGTAGCCACCGCTTACGACAGGTGGGCACCGATCTACGATCTGGTTTTCGGAAACGTCTTCGCCGGCGGGCGCCGGGAAGCGATCGACGCTGCCGAACGCGTTGGCGGCGCAATCCTGGAAATCGGCATAGGAACCGGCATTTCACTGCCGCTCTACCGCGCGGACAGCCAGGTTTACGGTGTCGATATCTCCGATGCCATGCTCGACAAGGCCCGCGAGCGCGTCGAGCGCCTTGGCCTCACGAGCGTGCGCGAAATTGCCCGGATGGATGCCGAGGACCTGCAATATGGCGACGAGACATTCGACGTGGCGGTCGCTCAATATGTCATCACCGCCGTACCCGATCCGGAAAAGGCGATGGATGAGCTGGTGCGCGTGACGCGCCCGGGTGGCGAGATCATCATCACCACCAGGGTTGGGGCCGGCCACGGCATGCGCGGAAAGATCGAAAAGGCGCTGATGCCGCTCACTACAAGGCTGGGATTCCGCACCGACTTTCCCTGGGCACGCTACGAAAACTGGGCGTCCCGCAATCCCCAGGCACTTCTGCTCGAACAGCGCCCGCTGGCGCCTCTCGGCCACTTCTCACTCGTTCGTTACCGCAAACTCGCAGGAAAACCGGCATGACACAGAAATTCGCAGCACCACGCGCCAAGCTGTCCGAGCTGCGCGGCCAGTTGCACGAACAGCGCTGGGACGACCACCGCTATTACCATCACAGCGTGATCAATCAGAGCCTGCACTTCGTAAGCGCGGTGACTTTCATTGTCGCCTACCTGATCGTCTGGCGGGAGCCCGCGATCGCCGCGCTGCTGGGCTGGGGCGTCGCCATGACCTCGCGCCAGGCGGGGCACTTCTTTTTCGAGCCGCGCGGCTATGACGAGGTCAACGATTGCACGCATGAGCACAAGGAAGAGATCAAGGTCGGCTACAACCTGGTGCGCAAGGTCATCCTGATGGCGCTGTGGGCGGCGATCCCGCTGGTCCTGCTTCTGGACCCCACCTTCTTCGGCATCTTCGTGCCACATGTTGGCGTGCTCGAATTCCTCGACCATCTCGGCAAATTGTGGCTCGTACTGGGTGTCGGCGGCCTTGTCTTCCGCACGGTGCAGCTGTTCTTCATCCGCGATGTCGATACCGGGCTGGTCTGGGCAACGAAAATCCTGACCGATCCATTCAACGACTTCCGGCTCTATCGCCAGGCCCCTGCGGAACTGACCCGCCGGGCGCTGGCGCGGCTCCCGGCGCGGGCGCGCTGAGTGGTTCCCTAGCGCAGCGCGTGGTGCAGCATTTCGCTCACCACGCGCTTGCGCAGAACCTTGCGCGCATCGCCTTCGGGCAGCCACCACCAGCCGTCATCGTCCATCGCCTGAGCCGCCGCCATGAAGCGGTCGGCAACCTTGGCGAACTCCGCCTCGCCATAGGCCAGGCTGAAGATGAAGCGGCCCGTGCCAACCCAGCTCAGCGCCAGCCCCTCGGCGCGCAAATAATACTGGAGCATCCAGTGATAGCGTCCCGGTTGCAGGTAATGGACGGTCCAGATCGTGCCGAGATTGGCCACGCGCAAGGGCAGCCCCGCAGCCTTCAGCCGCTCGTTGAGAGCGGCGGCGCGGGCGTTCCAGTTCTCGTCCAGGCCGTCATAGAGCACCCTGCCCTGATCGCTTTCCATGCGGCGGAGGAAGGCATCCATCGCCCCCATCACATAGGGATGCGAGTTGAAGGTACCGCGGGCGAAGCAAATATCCGCTGGTCGGTCCTCGCGAAAGCGCTTCATCAGATCCGCCTTGCCGCACAACACGCCGACCGGCAGCCCGCCGCCCAGCGTCTTGCCGTATGTGATCATGTCGGGCTCGATCCCGCCGAAATATTCGCATGCGCCGCGCGCGGCGAGGCGGAAGCCGGTGAAGACCTCGTCCATGATCAGCACGATGCCGTTGGCGCGGCAGGTCTGCGCCAGCCGTGCCAGCCAATCGGCATAGGCCTGCCGTTCCGCCAGCGGCTTTTCGCGCGCGCCCATCAGCGTAGAATCCCCCGGCGCATTGGCATTGGGGTGCAGCGCCTGCAGCGGGTTGACGAGGACGCAGGCGATATCCTTCCGGCTCGCCAGTACCTTGAGGGTCTTCTCGCTCATATCGGCCAGCGTATAGGTCCGTTCGGCCGGCAGCGGGTTGCCAACACCCGGCTGCACATCGTCCCACCAGCCGTGATAGGCCCCGGCGAAGCGCACCAGATGCGTGCGCCCGGTGTGATAGCGCGCCAGCCGCACGGCCTGCATAACCGCCTCCGTCCCCGACATGTGGAAGGACACCGCATCAAGGCCGGAGATCGCCTGCAGGCGGCGGACATTGTCGGCCACCACCGGATGAAGTCCCGCCAGCGTCGGGCCCAGGTCGGCGGCCGTTTCGGCGCCCTCGGCAATGGTTTCGCGATAGGCGTCCACACCCAAGAGGTTCACGCCGTAGGAGCCGGTGAGATCGTAGAACTCGTTCCCGTCGAGGTCGGTCAGCATGACGCCGGAGGACGCTTGGTAGAAGGACCCGGCGGAAAGGTTCTCGCGCACAATCGGACTGAACTGGAAGGGCACGCGATAGGTGCTGGTGAAGCGGATATCGGGAATGCCGTCGGCGATCTCGGCAGTATAGGCGGCGGTCTTTGCGAAGCGCTCCCGGTAGATGGCAGCCAGCTGTTCGAACCCGGCGCGGCGCTGCTGCACGATCGCATCGGGCGCGCCGTCGGCGGCGAAGAACTCCTCTTCCGCAAAGGAATAGCTCGGCACCAGCCGCGCAGCGCGGCGCGCCATGCGCGAATGGCCCGCCAGCGAGCGGTGCTTGGCGCGCGAAAGCTGCACGCGGCGGCGCACGGCCCGCGCACTCACGAGCCCTGCCGCAGTGCCGCAGGCCGCCAGGAACCAATTGCTTCGTTTCACTCTAAGCACTCCCGTCCCGGCGGGAGCGCACAGTCATGAGCGCCCGTTCCGCCATCATGCGTTTCCTGGCGCAGGAGGACATCAACTTCCTCCTGACCAACCGCATCCCCCGCCACGCGCTGACGCGCTTCATGGGCTGGTTCAGCAAGATCGAGCACCCGCTGGTGCGGATACCTTCGATCGCCCTATGGCGCTTCTTCTGTGACATAGATTCGACAGACAGCCCGAAAATGCGTTTTCGCAGCCTGCACGCTGCATTTATCCGCCCCTTGCGGCCCGGTGCGCGCGAAATCGCGATGGATTCGGCAACCGTCTCTTCGCCCTGTGATGGCATTGTCGGTGCCTTCGGGCGCGTGGAGCAGGGCCGCGCCTTCCAGATCAAGGGCTTTCCCTATGAGCTCGCGGACCTGCTGGACGATGCCGAACTGGCGCGCGAATTCGCCGATGGCTGGTTTATCACGCTGCGGCTGACGGCGGGCATGTATCACCGCTTCCATGCGCCTCACGACCTTGCAGTCGAAGAGGTGCGCTACATCTCCGGCGATACGTGGAACGTGAATCCGATCGCGCTGAAGCGGATCGAACGGTTGTTCTGCAAGAATGAGCGCGCGCCGGTCACCGTGCGCCTTGTTCAATCGGGAGCGCGGCTGGTGCTGGTGCCGGTCGCCGCCGTGCTCGTCGCGAGCATCCGCCTGCCCTTCCTCGATGCAGAGGCAGGTGTGCGCGAAGGCGGCGAAGGCGTCCGCCGCTCAACGGCGCGCTTTGCCAAGGGTGAGGAGATGGGCTGGTTCGAACATGGCTCGACCATCGTCGTGCTCGCCCCTCCTGAATGCCGCCCACTGGCGCTGCAAGAGGGTCAGAAGGTGCGCATGGGCCAGCCCTTGCTGGCTCTGACAGAGGCGGATGGGCGCGATTTCGCTTCACAGCCGTGACATCTTGCATGCATAGGATTGCGGCATGAAACGCCACACCGCACTGCTCTCTGCCCTCGCCGCTTTGCTCCTCGCGCAACCGGCGCTCGCCTGGGGGCCCATCGGCCACCGCACCAGTGCAGAGATCGCCGAGAACAATATCAGCGGTCACACGCGCGCCAAGATCGCCGAGATCCTTGGGCATGAGGGCCTGCCCGAAGCGAGCACCGCGCCCGACGAGGAACGGTCGAACCCCGATGTCTTCTGGCAGGAGGTCGCCTCGCCTTTCCATTACGTGACCTTGCCGCCGGGGCAGGTGGCCGAGGACATCGTGCATCCGCCCGAAGGCGATGCGCTGACCGCGCTCGACCGCTTCGCGGCGACACTGCGCGACGACAATGCCTCGCAGGAAGACAAAGCGGTGGCCTTGCGCTTTATCGTCCATCTGGTGGCCGACCTCCACCAGCCGCTCCACGCCGGCAGTGGCACCGATCGCGGCGGCAATGACTTCATCGTGAGCTGGTTCGACACACCAACCAACCTGCACTGGGTGTGGGACGAGGGCATGATCCTGCGCCAGCAATTGTCCGCCGCCGAATATGCCGAGCGGCTGGAAGGGCGGATCGGTCCGGCGGAGACCATCGCCTGGTGGGACCCGCGCCCCGAAAGCTGGATCACCGAAAGCGCCGCTCTGCGCGACCGCATCTATCCCGCGACCGGCGGCGAAGCGGGCATGGGCACGTTCGAGGCGCCTGCCGTGCTACAATACCGCTATCACTGGGAATGGATGCCGGTGGTGGAGGAACGGCTGGCCATGGCAGGCATTCGCCTTGCCGCCTATCTCGACCTTGTGTTTGCCGAAGAGCCGTAAACTCGCCACTCCTCTGTGACACCGTTATCGGCTAGGGCGGATAGACAGGCATCAAGCAGACGGAGTTTTTGTGGCAAGCACGGGCGTCGATATCGATACCATCCTCGACCAGCTGGAGGCGGACTGGGAAGCTTCCCGCGCCAACCTGATCGCGGCGCTACGCCGCTACGCCAGTGACCAGACCCCGCCCGATCCCGCCGCGCGCGCCGAGGGGATATTCGCTTATCCCGAGCTGGTGCTCCACTATCCCGGGGAAGAGGCGGCAACCTATCCGGCGCGCGCCTATGCGCGGCTCAACCAGCCGGGCACCTATCGCAGTTCGATCGCCGATCCGGCGCTGTTCCGCCCCTATCTGAAAGAGCAGCTGCGGCACCTCGTGCGCGATTACGCGGTGACGCTGGAGGTCTCGCAATCGCAGCAGGAGATACCCTATCAATATGTCCTCGGCGGTGCGGGCCTGGGGATGGAGCTTGCGAGCAGCGCAGAGCTGACGCGGCACTTCCCCTCCTCCGACCTCATGCATATCGGGGACGAGGTGGTCGACGGGGTCTGGGCCAGCCCGCCCGGCGGCTCGCGCCCGCTGGCGCTGTTCGACGCGCTGCGCACCGATTTCAGCCTTGCCCGCCTGCTGCATTATTCGGGCACATCGCCCAGGCATTTCCAGCGCTACGTGCTGTTCACGAACTATATCCGCTATGTCGAGGAATTCATCGACTATGCGCTGGCCGCCCTGGCCGAACCGGACAGCCCCTATGAGCGTTTCATCTGCCCGGGCGCGGAAATCGACAGAAGCACGGTGGACGGTGCGCGCACGCGGATCGCGGAAGGCTCGTGGCGCAAGCACCAGATGCCCGCCTATCACCTGGTCGGGCCGGACAATGCCGGGATCACGCTGGTCAATATCGGCGTCGGGCCCTCCAATGCGAAGACGATCTGCGACCATATCGCCGTGCTGCGGCCCGAGGTCTGGCTGATGATCGGACATTGCGGCGGGTTGCGGCCGAGCCAGACCATCGGCGATTACGTGCTTGCCCATGCCTATCTGCGCGACGACAACGTGCTCGATTCCGCCCTGCCGCCGGAAATCCCCATCCCGCCAATCGCCGAAGTGCAGACCGCCATGTACCAGGCCGCACGCAAGGTCACCGGCGACACCGACGAGGTGCTAAAACGCCGCCTGCGCACCGGCACGGTGGTGACGACCGACGACCGCAACTGGGAGTTGCACTACACACGCTCGGCCCTGCGCTTCAACCAGAGCCGCGCGGTAGCGATCGACATGGAATCCGCAACCGTGGCGACGCAAGGCTATCGCTTCCGCGTGCCTTATGGGACCTTGCTATGCGTCTCCGACAAACCGCTTCACGGCGAGATCAAGCTGCCGGGACAGGCCAACGCCTTTTATGAACGATCGATCAGCCAGCACCTGCGGATCGGTATCGAGACGCTCGGCCTGCTGCGCAAGGAAGGCGACAGCCTGCATAGCCGCAAGCTGCGCAGCTTCGACGAACCGCCGCTGCGCTAGTTTTCCTCTCCGGTACGACGGTAGCCGGTATCCAAGGCGCGAAAAAAGAAAGGCGGCGGCGTCCTCTTGAACGCCGCCGCCCCTTCTCGTGACGGACTGCCCCGGATCAGAATTCGTAACGCACACCCAGCTGGATCTTCCAGATCGAGGAGGAGGTGGTGATGAAGTTCTGGTCGTTCGGGTTGAAGTTGCTGATGATGTAGCGGCCTTCCGGATCCACCGCTGCATCGACCAGTTCGACAGTCTGCTGGCCACCGCCACGACGGCGGAAAACGTTCCAGCCATCGTCGAGGAAGTTCAGGAAGTTGTCGAAGTCGAAGAACAGCTCCACGCGATCGTCCACCAGGCCGGTGACCGAACCGAGGAACGGCAGTTCCTGGCTGAAGCGCAGGTCGAGGTCGTAATACCAGTCATTGCGACAGGTGTTACGTTCGATCGAGGCGCCCGGCGTGTAGCCGCAGCCGCTGGCATCGACATAGCTGATCAGTGACTGCACTGCATCCGAATCGGACAGCGGCGACAGGTTCGGGTCACTCATGCCCGTGGGGATATAAACCAGCGCGTTGTCATTGCCCGACGAGCTGTCGTTGAACACGCCGCCGCCATTGAAAGTCAGGCTGTAGGGACGGCCCGACCGCGCCGAGAAGAAGATCCCGAGATTGGTGTCATAACCTTCGATGAACTCCTCGGTCAGCGAAATCGCCGCGGTGATATTGTGGCGGGTTTCGTAGTTCGAGGTCGAGACAGCCGGGTTCTGGCGGTCGAAGGCCGCGGTCACGTCATAAGACGACGTCGCGGTCGAGGAGCCGACATTGCGGTTGTTGCTCGAGTCCGTGAAGGCATAGCCGAAGGTCAGCCGCGCGCTGCCAGTTTCGGTGAACAGGCCGCCATTGAATCCCTTGGAGAGGATCGCCGAAACCGAGTGGCTCGAATAGCTTGGGCCATTGGTCAGCTGGATCTCGTCATCGCGGCCGATGCGGTTGAAGCATTCGGCGGTGACATTCTGCCAGACCGGCGGGGTACCGCCCGGATAGACCAGCGTCGCGTCGCATCCGGCAGCATCGGGATCGGTGGGGTCGATTGCCGAATAGATCGGGCGGCCATCGACCGTATAGCCATTGATACCGCGCGTGATGTTGGGCGACTGCGCGAGGTCGACGAAGTTCAGCGTGTCGACATATCGGCTGTAGATGTAGTCGAGCTTCAGGTTCCAGTCGCTGAAGAAACCGCCCTGCGTTCCCAGATTGGTGGAGATGCCGAAATTGGCTCGCCACACGCTCGGGATCTTGAAGGTCGGATCAGTCGACTGCGTATCGGCGAGGCCCGCGGCCGCCGTTGCGGAACCGACATCGGTCACGCATTGCGGGAAGCCGGTGAAGCTGCCCGACGGCGTGACATCGACCTGGACGCTGTCGTTCGGCGTGTCGCAGCCGAAGGAGAGCGCACCCAGCCCGGTCGAGAAACCGTTGTTGGAGAAGGCGTTGGAGAAATAGACCACCGGGTCGCCACCGGCGAAGCGGCCGATACCGCCGGTCACGCTGGTGTTATGGAAGAAGCCGTCATTGTCCAGGTCATAGGTTGCCGAAAGGCGTGGCAGGATCAGCGGATCGAGATCGCTGAAGGAATTGGCATTGGTGAAGCCATAGCGGTTGAAGAACTCCGGGTTCTCGCGCGGCGTATCGCCTTCATAGGCCTGCAGGCGTACGCCGGCGGCAACGTTCAGCTGCGGGGTCACCTGGAACTCGTCCTGCACATAGACCGAGTAGATGCGGCGATTGAAGCTGGCGGCAGCTTCGTTGATGTCGCCGGTCGGGGTGGCGTTGATATCCGCGCCATAGGCTGCGCCCGAAACCAGGTCGTCGGCATCGGGGAACAGCTCCGAACCGTCGGACAGCAAGCCTTCGGCGAAGTCGTCCAGGCTGGAGAAGTAGAGCGAACCCGTCGCATTGACCGCGAAGAGGTTGAAGACTTCAAGGTCGTTCACCTCGGCGCCGACCTTCACCTGGTGCCGGTCGAGGTTGAGGTTCACCTGGAACTTCGCCTGGTCGACATTGGTGTTGAGCTCGTTGGCGGAGCGGAAGATGCCTGGGCCGGTCGAAAGGATGCCGTTGCGGTCGTCCGCAGTACCGAGGATGCCGTCCTCGCCGGGGCCGGTCACGCCGACATTGAGGCGCACGATCGGGTTATCCGACTGCGCTTCACCGCCACCGAAAGGGCCCTGCACGTCGGTCACATCGGCACGGCTGATGCGGATCTCGGTCGAGATCACGTCGTTCCACTGCGAGTAGAGGCGCGCCGCGTAATAGTCGGAAATCGTGCCTTCATCCTCGAAGGAATTGAGCCCGGTCAGGTTGTCGGTGCCGAAATCGCTCTCGACATTGGTTTCCTCAAGACGCTGATAGGTCGCCTCGAAGCGGTGGTCTTCGGTGATGTAGGCGTCGATACGGCCGAAATAGCGGACCGAGGATTCGGGCAGCGTGCTGGGATAGCCGCCGGTTTCCTGGCCGTAGACGCTGCTGGCGATCTGCGAGAACTGTTCGAACTGTTCCTCCGTCACGAACTCGGCTTCGTTGGGGAAGTTGCCGCCGAAAGGACCGAAATCGTTGGCGCTGCCAAGATCGGTTTCCTCATAGCCGGCATAGAAGAACAGGCGATCGGGGATGATCGGGCCGCCTAGCGTCGCGCCCCAGCGCTTCTCCTGGAAAGAGTCGACGCTGAAATCGTCGCCGTCGATCGAATCGCCGCGCAGGCCGGAGTCGCGATAGTTGAAGAAGGCGCTGCCGTGGAACTCGTTGGTGCCGGACTTGGTCACGACATTGACGAGACAGCCGGTGAAGTCGGAATATTCGACGTCGAACGGGGCGAATTCGACAGAGGTTTCGCGAACCACGTCGAACGGCAACGGCAGCGCGTTGCGCGCGGCGAAAGGCGTACCGTTGAGGCCGAAGACGTCGGCCTGGATCGTGCCGTCCACGGTGAAGGTGTTGCCGCGGTCATTGCCGCCAAGGCAGGAAATACGATCGACTTCGTTGTCACGGTCGAGGCTGACGCGCGGATCGATGCGGATGATGTCGCGGATATCACGGGAAAGCGACGGGAAGTCTTCCAGCGTCTGCTGTCCGAATGCGATGCCCGGACCGACGGCGAGCTGCTGAACGTTCACGCGCGTACCCGACACGATGATGACGTCGGCATTGGCCGCGGCGGTGAGTTCGAAGGAATAGGCGGTGTTGCCCGAGATGTTCAGGTACTGGTCTTCAATCGACTGGCCTTCGAAGCCCGGGACCGTCACGGTAACGGTGTAGGGGCCGCCGGAAACCAGCGAGCCGACGCGGAAGGTTCCGTCCGCACCGGTGGTCTGGGTCCGGGTGGAACCGGTGCGCGTATCGATTACGGTTACCGTCGCGCCGGGCAGTGCATTGCCGTCCGTATCGGCAACCGTGCCCTGTACACCGGACGTAATCTGCTGCGCCTGGGCGGCTTGCGGAAGGATGGCGGCGCTGGCGGCGATGCTCGCGACGCTGGCTGCAAGAAGATACCTGATTTTCATGTCCAGAGTTCCCTGATTGGAGGGCCGTGATCACCCGGAGGAGTCGATCACCGTGAGGTAGCCGCGCATGAGGACAGATTCGTTGCAGGTAAATGACAGCGCTGGGCTGGGAGGTCATTTTACGGACATATGAAACCGTTTCAAGTGCAACTGTTGCTGCGCTGCAACAAGATCGGGCGATCCGGTACACGACTGCGGCAAGAGCCTGCCGGAGAGAGCAAGCTGGACCCCGGCGAGGCCGAAGCCGGTGATTCTCTTCGCCCGGGAAGCTGCGCCGGGGCTGCGCAAGCGTGGTGTCCTTGCCGTGTGGAGGGCGCATGTGGCATAATAGATGGCAAAGGGGGAAAACTCATGGCACTTCGACCTGTCCACACCGCGCTGGCGATCGTCCTGCTTGCCGCCGGCGCACCGCTGGCTGCACAGACGCTCGAAGCGCTCGACACTTTGTCCGACCGGTCCGCCGATGAAGCGGCCGGCATCGCCTTCGCGCAGGAGCAGTCGTCGCGCGGCGAGCTGCTGGAAGCGCTGGCGACGCTCGAACGTGTGCTGGCGGCCTATCCGGAATCGGATGAGGCACGCTTCAACCATGCCATGCTGCTGTGCTGGGTGGACGACCCGCAAGGCGCGGAAGTCGAATTCGAGCGGCTGGACGAGGACGATTACGCCCCCGGCGCGCTGCAACAGGCGCGCGACAATTGCCGCTCCGCCACAAGGGAGAGCTAGGCCATGCGCAACCCTGGACGCACTGTCACTTCGCTCACCATCGCCAGCCTGCTGGCCTCCACACTCATGGCCACGCCCGTCGCGGCGCAACGTGTGGAAGTGGGCAATGCCGCCAGCGTGGTTGGCAATGTCACGCTCGACAATGACCAGCTGCGGCGGCCGATCGACGTCGAACGCCGCCAGCGCATCGCCTGGGGCGATCTGATCGAGACCGGGCGTAATTCGCAATTGCAGATCCTGCTGCTCGATCGTTCTACCTTCGGGATCGGCGCACGCTCGGAAGTGCGGATCGACGAATATGTCTATGACCCGAATGAGGGACGCTCGGTGCTCGCCAGCTTCTTCAAGGGCGCGCTACGCTTCTTCTCCGGCGCCGATGAGGGTGAGAATAGCGCGGAAGTCACTACGCCTGCCGGCCGTATCGGCATTCGCGGCACCGCCATCGACATGCTGGTGGGCGGCGAGGCCGAGGACATTGCCGAGGATGAAGACTTCGTCGGCAGCGTACGCAGCGACGATGACGAGGCGACGCTGGTGATCCTGCGCGGCCCGGGTGCCAATACGCTCAGCGGCCTCACCCCCGGACTGGCGGAAGTGACCGGCGCCGGGGTGACGGTGGTGCTCGATGAGCCGGGCCTGGCCGCCTATATCCCGCGCGAAGGCGCCGCCCCGATCGGGCCGTTCCGTATCTCCAATGCGGGCCTTGCCAAGGTGCAGGATGAGATGGCCCCGCGCTGGGCGCGCAGCTTTCGCGATGGCGGCATTCCCGACGAGGTGGTTGCCGGCGCGGCCGCAGCGGCAGTGATCGGCATTATCCTCGGCACGCGCCGCAACAATAACGATCGCGGCGGTGACGCCACGGGCGGAAATGGCGCCACCGGCAGCGTTGCGAACACCGGAAGCAATGGCAATGGGATCAACCTTAGTGTGCCTGCACCCAGCCCGAACGAGGTTTGCTACGACGCGAACGGCGGCGTCACCGACTGCTGACAGACCGCGTGATTACTTGCTGGTTGCCTGATAGACGCCATCCCACCCCTCGCCGGGCGGATCGGCGCGCAGCCCCGCGATGCGATCGTTGAACAGCGCGTAGAGGCCCGGAATGCCGAAGCCCTCGTAATCCTGCTTGCCCGCCTCCAGCGCCGCCAGCGCGCGATCCCAGTCCTGCATGCGATAGGCTTCGAGCATGGCAAGGTGTGAGCTGCGCAGGCGCTGAAAGTCCTCACCCGAAGCCATGGCCTCATCGCCGAGCAGCGCGGAAATCGTCGCCGGACGGTCGCGCCCGACCACGCGCACGCGGTCGAGCTCCAGCAGCGCAAATTCCTCCAGCCGCCCGGTCAGCGTCTCACCCACCGCGATCGGCACGCCATAGAGCTTGGTCAGCCCCTCCAGCCGCGATGCGACATTCACTGTGTCGCCGATCAGCGTGTAGGCGAGGCGCTTGCGCGAACCCATATTGCCGACGCAGCAGGTCCCCGCATTGATGCCCACGCCGATCTTCACCTCGCCAGGCCAGACCGTACCCTCGCTCTCCGGCATGGTGCGGTTCAACTCTTCGGTCAGCGCGATCATTTCCAGCGCCGCGCGAGCGGCATTGGCGGGATGGTCGGGATCGTCGAGCGGGGCGTTCCAGAAAGCGAGGATCGCATCGCCCATATATTTGTCGAGCGTCGCCTTGCGGGCGAGCAGCGCCTCGCTGAGCGGGGTGAGGAAGGTGATCAGGAAGTCGATCACCTCATGCGGTGAATAGCGTTCGGAAATGCGGCTGAAGCCGCGAATGTCGCACATCAGTACGCTCATGTCGCGCTCCTCCCCGCCCAGCTCCAGCTTGTGCGGATCGGCGGCGATCTGACGCACCAGTTCGGGCGAGAGATAGCGGTCGAAGGCCGAGTGGATATAGCTGCGCTGCCGCTCCTCGCGATAGAAGACCGCCACCGTTTGCACCGCATAGACCGCGACGATCGCCAGTAGCGGCCAGGTCGGATCGAGCAGGTACTGTGCATTGGTAAAGGCGAACCAGCTCATCGCCATAACCCCGCCAACGCCCGCAAGCGCGGCCAGTGCACCCAGGGCGGCGCCCAGCCTTGGCAGGATCAGCGCCAGCATCACACCGAGCAAGATGACAAGCGCCCCTTCCAGCGCGCGCGCCCAGTCGGGACGTTCGAGGAAATGTCCGGCCAGCATCTGCTCGATTGCCGCCGCATGGGCATTGACCCCCGCGGTTCGTTCGGCGAGCGGGGTCGAAATGAGATCCTGCAGCCCGACGGCGCTGCCGCCGACCAGAACGATCCTCCCCTCCACCGCCTCGGCCAGTTCGGCGTCGGTCATGTCTCCGCCAATGATCCGCCATGCCGGCAGCATGGCGCGCGAACCCTCGGCGGGATAGTGGACCCACATCTCGCCGGCACTGTTGAGCGGGATCTCGATACTGTCGAGCCTCATGGCAACGGCCGCCGCACTATCGGCAAAGCTCGTCTCGCCGCTGCCTGTGCTGGTCAGCAGGTTGGGAGAGCCCGCCCCAATCGCCACGCGCACTTCCTCCAGCGACAGCGATGGAACCAGCGTCTCGCCGAAATAGGCGACGAGCGGAACGCGGCGAACCAGCCCGTCATCATCGGCATTGAGGCTGACGAAGCCGGTGCTTGCGGCGGCCTCCTCCAGAACCGGCACCGGCGGCAAGGCGCCGCGATAGGTTTCGACATAGCCGGTCGGAGGGCCTCCGCTGACCGCAATGCCCATGCGCGGCTCGACAGCGCGCCCCATCTCCCCGCGTTCGAGGAAATAGGCCAGCACCACCGGGACCCCGGCAAAGCTTTCGGCGAACAGCTCATCGTGGCTCGGCAAGGCGGCCAATTCCTCCGCCACCGCATTGCCGGAATAGCGCTGAGCCAGTGCTTCGGGCGACGTCCGGTCGCTTTCCGAAAAGACGATGTCATAGGCGACTGCCGCGGCGCCAGCCTCGCCCAAGCGGCGCGTCAGCGTGGCGAGGTCGGTACGCGGCCAGGGCCACTGGCCGAGACGGACAATCGATTCCTCGTCGATATCGACCACCGCGACCCCGGCATCCTCACTCCCTTCCCAGGGAGCCGCCCGCTGATAGGCGTCGAAGAACTGCATTTGCATGCGCTGCATCGGCACCGGGTCGATCGCTAACAGGAGCAGTACCAGCCCCAGCGCGACCAAGCCCGCAAGTGCCGGTCCCAACCGTTCCAGAAATGCCCCCAAGCGCGCCACAGCCCCTCCTGCCATTGCAGCCCGCGCAGCCTATGGCCCTGCCCGGATGAAAGCAATCGCTGGCGATGCCGTGGACGGTCTACGCTTGCCCCGGTTCCTGCCACGTCAGCACGGGCGAGCGCGCGGCGCGGGCTTCGTCGAGGCGCTTGCGCGGGGCGTAGCGCGGGGCCTGTGTGAGCGACAAGTCGCCTGCCGCCGCCCGTTCCGCGATACTGTGCAGCGCGGCGATGAACTCGTCGAGGCCCGCCTTGCTCTCGCATTCGGTCGGCTCGACCAGCATCGCGCCGTGCACCACCAGCGGGAAATACATGGTCATCGGGTGGAAGCCCTCGTCGATCAGCGCCTTCGCGATGTCGAGCGTGGAGACGCCCTTGGCCAAGGTGCCGTCGCCGAACAAAGCCTCATGCATGCAGGGGCCCGAGGCGGCGAAAGGCGCTTCGAGCACGTCTTCCAGCTGGCGCAGCACGTAGTTGGCATTGAGCACCGCATCGCCCGACACCTGCCGCAAGCCATCCGCGCCGTGGCTGAGCATGTAAGCGAGCGCACGGGTGAACATGCCCATCTGGCCGTGGAAGGCGCTCATCCGTCCGAAGCTCTCAGGTAGGTCGTCACCCGCGCTTTCCTCCTCGACCAGCCGGTAGGAGCCGTCCTCATTGCGCAGCACCATGGGCAGCGGGGCGAAAGGCGCGAGCGCTTCGGACAGCACCACCGGGCCTGAGCCTGGGCCACCGCCGCCATGCGGGGTGGAGAAGGTCTTGTGCAGATTGATGTGCATCGCATCGACGCCAAGCTCGCCCGGCTTCACCCGCCCGACGATGGCGTTGAAGTTCGCGCCGTCGCAATAGACGTAGCCGCCTGCATCATGCAACGCATCGCAGATCGTCGCGATATCGCGCTCGAACAATCCGCAAGTGTTGGGGTTGGTGATCATCAGCCCCGCCACATCGGGGCCGAGCCTCCCGGTTAGCGCTTCGAGCGATATGCGCCCGTCGGGACCGGCCGGTATCGCCTCGACGCGGAAACCGGCGAAGGCGGCGGTCGCTGGATTGGTGCCATGCGCGCTTTCGGGAACGAGGATCACCTCGCGGCTTTCCCCGCGCGCTTCCAAAGCGGCGCGAATGCACAAGATACCGCACAACTCACCATGCGCGCCCGCCTTGGGGCTCATCGCCACGGCGGGCATGCCGGTTAGCGTGAGGAGCCAGGTGGCCAGCTCGTCGATCACCGCCAGCGCGCCCTGTACGGTGGTTTCTGGCTGTAGCGGGTGCAGGTCGGCAAAGCCGGGCAGGCGCGCGACCTTCTCATTCAGACGCGGATTGTGCTTCATCGTGCAGGAGCCGAGCGGGAATATCCCGCAATCGATCGCGTAGTTCTGGCGGCTCAGGCGAGTGTAATGACGGACGGTTTCGGGTTCGCTCAGGCCGGGCAGGCCGATCGGCGAAGTGCGAGCAAGACCGCCCAGCCGGTTGGTGGCGTCTGCGGCCGGATCGGGCAGGTCGACGCCGCAGGTCTCGCCATCGCCGATCTCGAAGATCAGCCGCTCTTCCAGCATCAGCGCGCGATTGCCGGTCACGGTTTCGCCCGCTTCGGCGCAGGGACCGGGATCGGGCATGGAGGGACGCCAGCCGGCAGGGTTCGCGTTCATGCCACTATCTCCTCGAGCGCGGAGGCAAGCGCCTCGATATCCTCCTCCGTCGTCGTCTCGGTCACCGCCACCAGCAGGCCGCGCGACAATGCATCGTCACCCGGATAGAGCCGCCCGAGCGAAACGCCCGCCAGAACGTCCTTCGCGGCAAGCTCGCGCACGACCTGGCGCGCATTGCGGTCGAGCACGAGGCAGAACTCATTGAAGAAGCTCTCGTTCAGCAAGCTCACGCCCGGCACCTGCGCCAACCGGTCGGCAGCGATGCAGGCGAGCCGGTGGTTCTCCGCCGCCAGCGCCCGCAGCCCGCGCTCGCCCAGCAAGGTCATGTGGATCGAGAAGGCGAGCGCGCAGAGGCCCGAATTGGTGCAGATATTGCTGGTCGCTTTTTCGCGGCGGATATGCTGTTCGCGCGTCGAGAGGGTGAGCACGAAGCCGCGCTTGCCATCGGCATCCACCGTCTCCCCGCAGACGCGCCCGGGCATTTGCCGCAAGTGCTTCTCGCGGCAAGCGAAGAGGCCGAGATAGGGGCCGCCGAATTGCAGACCGACGCCGAGCGCCTGGCCCTCGCCCACCACGATATCAGCACCCAGCTCTCCGGGTGACGCGATCGCACCCAGCGCCACCGGCTCGGTCACCACAGCCACAAGCATCGCGCCCTTCTCATGCGCTGCCTCGGCCAATGCAGCGAGATCCGGCAGGCGGCCTAGGATGTCGGGATACTGCACCAGTACGCAGCTGGTTTCCTCGTCGATCCGCGCGGCGAGCTCCGCAATCGCGCAATCGGGTGAGAGCGCGGGCGGCGCGTAGTCGATCCGGTCCTGCGTGAAGCGGGCCATGGTGGTGATGGAAGAGACGTAATGCGGGTGCAGCCCGTCCGCGATCACCGTCTTGTTCCGCTTGGTGATGCGGCGCGCCATGGTCACCGCCTCCCACGCGGCGGTCGAACCGTCATACATGGAGGCATTGGCGACCTCGCAGCCGAACAGGCGCGCGACCTGCGTCTGGAATTCGAACAGCATCTGCAGCGTGCCCTGCGCGATTTCGGGCTGGTAGGGCGTATAGGCGGTGAGGAATTCGCCGCGCTGGATCAGGTGGTCAACGCTGGCGGGAACATGGTGGCGATAGGCCCCCGCGCCAAGGAAGAAGGGCACGCTTCCGGCCGAGACATTGCGCCCGGCAAGGCGCTGCATATGCCGTTCGACCGCGAGTTCGGAGGCATGCGGCGGCAGCTCGGCAATCGGCTCGGTCAGCAGCGCATCGGCGGGAACGTCGCTGAACAGAGCATCCACGGAAGGCGCGCCGATAGCAGCGAGCATCTCCGAACGGTCGCGGTCATGGAGGGGGAGGTAGCGCATCGTGCGGTGGCTTTCTGCTGGGAGCTAACCGAGATCGGCGACGAAGGCGCGGTATTCCTCCTCGCCCATCATGTCCTCGAGCTCGCCCGGATCGGCGAGTTCGACCTTGAAGAACCAGCCCTCCCCCTCGGCTGCGCTGTTGACCAGCGCCGGGTCCTCCTCGATCGCATTATTGGCTTCGCTGACGGTGCCCGAGACCGGGCTGTAGACGTCCGATGCCGCCTTCACCGATTCCACCACCGCGGCCTCCTTCCCCTTGGCGAGTTCAGTGCCGACAGCGGGCACCTCGACAAACACGATATCGCCGAGCTGGGACTGGGCGTGGTCGGTAATGCCGACCGTCGCGAGGCTCCCCTCCACCTCGATCCATTCGTGTTCCTGGGTGAAATAGCGAGTCATCAAGCGGCTCCTGCGCGGTGGTAGTTATGGGGGACGAAAGGCATGGGGGTGACGCGCGCGGGCAGGCGGCGGCCGCGCACTTCCACTTCCAGCGCGGTTCCGGGTGCGGCGAGGGCGGCATCGACATAGGCCATGGCGATCGGGTGGCCGAGCGAAGGGGCAAAGCCGCCCGAGGTGACCTGGCCGACTATGGTATCGCTATTGAGGACGGGCGAGCCCTCTCGTGCGGGCATGCGCCCTTCCAGCGCCAGGCCGACACGCAAGGCGGGCGGCCCTTCTTCGAGCAATCGCATGATGCGGGCATGGCCGGGGAAACCGCCTTCCGCGCGCCGCCGTTTCGATATCGCGAAAGCGAGGCCCGCGCTGACCGGATCGGTCCTGGTCGTCAGGTCATGGCCATAGAGCGGCAGGCCCGCCTCGAGCCGCAAGCTGTCGCGCGCGCCCAATCCCACGGGGCGAGCCCGCTCGTCGGCCACCAGCGCATCGGCCAAGGCTTCGGCCATGGTGGCGGGCAGCGAAATCTCGAACCCGTCTTCTCCGGTATAGCCCGAGCGGGCGACCTGTAGCGGCGCACCTTGCCATTCGGTCCGAACGGACTGCATGAAACCGATCTGCGCGTCGATACCAGGCAGTACATCGTCGAGCACGGCCGCCGCTTCCGGGCCCTGCAGCGCCAGCAGCGCCAGATTGCGGTGATATGTTATGGCGACGGCCTGCGGCAGACATGCACGCAAGTGCGCGATATCCTCGCCCTTCATCGCACCGTTGACGACCAGTCCGAAAGCCTCACCCCCATCGGTTGGCAGGGCTGTCACGATGAGATCGTCGAGGATTCCGCCATCCTCCGCCAGCAGCAGAGAATAGCGCATGCGGCCCGGAGCCAGCGCGGCGAGATCGGCGGGGATCAGGCTTTCCAGCGCCTCGCGCGCGCCTTCGCCCGCGATGGTGACCTGTCCCATATGGCTCACGTCGAACAGGCCCGCATGGCTGCGTGTCCATTCGTGCTCGGCCATGATGCCTTCGTACTGGATCGGCATGGAATAGCCCGCAAAGGGGACCATGCGCGCGCCAAGGGCGATGTGCCAACTATCGAGCGGGAGCTTGACGGGGCTTTCGGCGGGCGGCTGTTCTGCCATTGTCCGTTCCTTCGTCGCGCCCTCAGTCATCGAACCAGCCGCCGAAGCCGCCGATTGGCATTCCGGGAGGGATCTCCGGCACCGCCTCATCAGCTGAGAGCAGCGGGGCGAGCTTGTCCGGATCGAGCAGCAGCCCGCCGACATAGGCGGCCCAGTCGCCATCCGCGCCGCGTCCGCCGCGGGCGAGTTCTTCGCCCAACGCGGAGACGCGGCTGTCGAGGATGGCGGCAACCCCCGGAGAGATATCCTCGCTGCGCTGCGTCTCTGCCAGGGCCATCACCGTGCGCCAGGCCACCCGGCGTCCGACCTCCCCCGACCGCTGGCGGATCGCGCTTTCGATCAGGCTGTCCACGAGCTCCGCCGCGCCGGGAAGCGCAGCATTGCGGCGGTGCTGTTCCTCCAGCCGCGTCAGGCGGTCGCGAGCAAGGAGCGAGTCCAGCGTGATCTGCGCGGCAACATCGGCGGCGACCAGCGGATCGAAGGCAGCGGCCCCGGCATTGCGGAAGACTTCGGTGTTGAATTGCGGATCGGGCAGCCGCGTCACCGGGACGGAGAGAAGCGGCACCAGCCGGTCGGGCACGGTCAGTCGCTCGGCCGACAGCGTATCGAGCATCAGGTCGATCGCGGCGCGCTGCGTCGCTGCGGGGAAAGGCGCGGGCAGCGGGTGGTTGTCGCCGCGCACCTTGTACTCATAGTCAAGCCCGCCGATCAGCTTGCCCGCCGCATCGACATCGTAGCGGTGCAACAGCCAGATCGGCACGAATTTGCGCCGTAGATTGGACAGAGGCTCGCCCGGCAGCAGCACCTGCTCGCCGAAATTGGCCAGCGCCACTTCGCGTACCGCCAGGATATGTTCGAGGGCGCCGAGAGGCTCCGGACCGTCATCCCACATGCTGGCAAGTGCGCCAGGGTCGGCCGGATCGCGGCCGTCGATATCGCTCAGGAAAGCGAGCCCCGCCTCCTCCGCCGCCAGCGCCTTGGCATCGGCATGGGCTTCGGGGTCGAGACCGGGGGCGGGATCGCCATAAAGCCAGTCGACCGAGAAATCGTCCCACGCCCCGCCGCCGGGGGCATAGGCGTCGGACAGGTCGATCCGTCCGTCCACCAGCCCGATGCGCGGGGCGGGGTAATCCATCACCGTGCTGCGATCCTGCGTGCTGCCGGCGAAATTGTGCATGAAGCCGATCGCGTGACCCACCTCATGCGCAGCCAGCTGGCGGATGCGCGCGAGCGCCGCCTCGACCGGATCGTTGGGGTCACCGGTCCCGTTCTGCGCTGTTCCCACAAGTCCTTCGAAAATGGCGATATCCTGCCGCACGCGCAGCGCACCGAGCACAACATTACCTTTGAGAATTTCCCCCGTGCGCGGATCGCGAATGCCGCCGCCATAGGACCAGCCGCGCGTCAGCCGGTTGGTCCAGTTGACCACATTGTAGCGGACGTCGAGCGGGTCCGCCCCCTCGGGCAGCAGCTCGGCGCGGAAGGCATCGATGAAGCCCGCGCGTTCGAAGGCGGGTGCCCAGAAATTGACGCCTTCGATCAGCGCGGTGCGCACCGGCTCGGGCGCGGCGGGATCGATGTAGAAGACGATCGGGTTGCGCACGGTCGACCGCTCCGCCTGCGGGTCGGTCTTCTCAAGCCGGAAGCGCGAGGCGAGCTGGACCGCCACCGGTTCGCCCAGCTCCGCGCCGAAATCGTAGATCACCGGGCCGGAGACGGGCGCGCGGGGATCGACTTGCCGCATGACAAAGCCGTCCTCGGGCAGCGCGATGAAGCTCTGGTGGACGATGAAGCTCAACTGGCGCGGTTCGGTCGACAGCTGGAATATCTCGCGGCCCGGATTGCCGGTGGTGAAGGTCTGCACAACGTCTACTTCGACATTGCGCGGAAAGGCGCGGAGCGAGGCGGTATCGACGCCCGAAAGGCCGGCATCGTGGCGATAGTCGCCGCCGCTGTCGAGTGCGCCCGCAATGTCGATCGAGTCCCGTGTCAGGAACGGGGTCATATCCACCACCAGCCCATCCGCGCCATCGTCCGAGAGGACCGGCAGCATGGCAGCGACGGTGAAGGGAAAGCTCTCCCTGCCACCCGTCTCGGTCATGGCATCGCCGGTGGCGCGGAAGGAGGGGTTCTCGAAGACCGCCGCAATGTTGGGGCCAATGCGGCGGAAGCAGAGCAATTGCTCGTTCCCCAGCATGCCGCGATCGAGGCGCATATTGGGCGAACCCAGCCCGCTACGCAGCGAGGTGGCATAGATATAGCAGCCCAACTTCCCGTCTTCATCGGCGAGCGGGAGCGTGAAATGGACCTGGCCTGCGCTCGCATCGGCCTCCGCATCGAACATCGCCGCCTCGCCCTGCGCCCATGCGGTAGTGGGCAAGAGAGCAAAGGAGCATACCGAAATCGTCAGTGCAGCAAGTGCCCGCGAACCCCGTCCCACTGTGGTCATTATGCTACGCCCCCGCTCCGATTTCCGTTTCCACTTTGGAATATCATCGAAGGCTTTTCATTTCCGGGGAAACATGAAACGTATTCATGAAGCTATTGACGTTTTTCAGCAAAAATCAGGGGAAAAGGTTTGAAATCAGAAGTGCACTCTCTGGATCGCACCGATTTGCGAGTCCTTCGCGCCCTGGTCGACAATGGACGCGCCGCCGACGTGGCATTGGGTGAGCAGGTCAACCTGTCCAGCACGGCCGTGGCACGGCGCCGCCGCATCCTGGAAGAGGCCGGGGTCATCACCGGCTATGGCGCCAAGCTCGACCAGACGCGGCTCGGCTATTCGATCACCGTGCTGGTGCTGATCGAGCTCAGTTCTCAAGAGGAAAGTAAACTGGTCGAGTTCGAGGAGGCGGTGCTGTCCTGCCCCTCCATGTCATTCTGCAGCTTCATTTCGGGCGAGAACGACTTCATGATGATGATCAATGTGCGATCGTTCGACCATTACGATTCCGTCTATCGCAGCGAGCTCTCCAAGCTTCCCTATGTCGCCAAGATCCGCAGCAGCTTCCTGATGCGCGAAGTCTCACAGAGGCGAATCGCGCCCATTGTCCTCGAAGATCGGCTTGGCCAGTAAGGATTCCGTGATCGCATCGGCCATTCAGGTTTGAAATCCTGCACCAATCGCGAAGTATGGTTTGGATATCGCCAAAATGCGACAGATCGATGGCAAAGTTTCGTGATTATGTAAGTGCGATTTGAACTATAAATTCTCTCAAGGCACGGGAAGGGCAATCATCGGTCGCAAATCGCGGTTGCCCCGAAAGAATGCCTCTTGATGGGGAGGATCGACACACCTGCAAATGAGGGGGTTGATCCATGCAATCGACAGCACGAAACCAGCTTGGCGGCGGGGAGGCCGTCTCTTTCTATCGCCGCCGCCTGATGGCCGGAGCCGCCATCTTCCTCGGTTCCTTTTCCGCCATTCCAACCGTCGCAATGGCGCAGGAGGCACCCGCCGCCGCAGCCGAAAGTGATGACGACGAGGACACGATCCTCATCACCGGCTCGCGCATCCTTCGCGACGGTTCCGAAGCGCCCACACCGGTCAGCGTCATCAGCAGCGCGGAAATCAATGCCGAGGCGCCGGCGAACATCGCCGACTTCGTGAACACGCTCCCCTCGGTCAATGGCAGCCAGACCCCCATCTCGAACTCGGGTAGCCTGTCCAACGGACAATCGGGCATCAGCGCGCTCAACCTGCGCAGCCTGGGCCAGGCCCGCACGCTGGTGCTGCTCGATGGACAACGCTCGGTCGGATCGACCTCCAGCGGGCTTGTCGACATCAACACCTTCCCGCAGGCACTCATCGAGCGGGTTGAGGTCGTCACCGGGGGCGCGTCCTCCGTCTATGGTTCCGATGCTGTCGCCGGCGTGGTGAACTTCATCCTCAAAAAGGATTTCACCGGGGTCGAGGCGAGCTACGAATATGGCGTCACCACCTATTCGGACGTTCCCAACCACCTGGTGCAGCTGACCGGCGGGACCGACTTCGCAGACGGTCGCGGCCACATTGTGGTGAGCGGCGAATATTTCCACCAAACGGGTGAACCCCGCAACGATCGGGACTGGAACCAGTCCGGCTATTTCCAGATCGAAAACCCGGCCTATACGCCCACCAACGGGCTGCCGGCGCGCATCGTCCAGTCGGGAATCGGGTCTTCGAACTTCACCCCGGGCGGCCTGATTGTCAGCGGCCCGTTCCAGGGCACCTATTTCGGCACGACCGACCTCGGCACTGGCCTCGCATCACTTGGCCAGCTCAATTACGGTCAGGTATCCGGCCAGTGGATGATCGGCGGCGATTACGAATATGCCAGCCTTGGCCATGCCGGTTCCAACTCGCTCGCCAATGACGAAGAGCGTATCGGGATCTTCGGACGGGCGAGCTACGAGTTCTCACCGGCATTGGAGATCTTCGCGCAAGCCTCCTACAACCGGTTCGAAGGCGAGAGCTTCTACCAGCAGACGCCGACGACCAATTACACCATCCAGATGGACAATGCGTTCCTGCCGCCCGAATTCGTGGCCATGGTCGATGCCTATAATGCCGGACTTGGGCCGGGAGAGGATCCGATCACCTCGATCACGATCGGCACCTCCAATGCCGGCGTTTCCGCAGCAGGCGGCAGCAATACGCGCGAAGTGACCCGCTTCGTGGCCGGCGCCAAAGGGTTCTTCGGCGTTGGCGGCGTGGACGTCGACTGGGACCTGTATTTCCAGCATGGCGAAACCAGCACCGATGAAATGCTGGTCAACACCTGGCAGGTCGCCCGCATCGATGCGATGACGGACGCTGTCTATGACGGCGCGAATATCGTCTGCCGCGTGAATGTGGATGCCGATCCCAGCAATGACCTGCCGGGCTGTATCCCGATCAACCGCATCGGCGTGGGCGGAGTGACGCAGGAAGCGCTCGACTTCCTGTTCGAGGTTTTCCCCTCGCGCCAGCAGGAGATCAAGCAGGACGTCTTCGCGATCAACTTCTCGACCAACGACCTGTTCAGCACCTGGGCAGGCCCAGTATCTTTCGCCATCGGCGGCGAATATCGCGAGGATTCGGTCGACGGCTATGTCGACCCGATCAACTTCGAACGCTTCCTCTACGGCAATTACCGCGTCACCACCGGCGGCGTGAAAGTGAAGGAAGCCTATGCCGAAGCGCTGGTGCCGCTAGGCCTGGGTCTGGAGTTCAACGGTGCGGTGCGCCTGACCGACTACAGCCTCTCGGGCACGGTCACGACGTGGAAGGCCGGCCTGATCTGGCAGCCGATCGACGACATCCGATTGCGCGGTACCTTGTCTCGCGACATCCGCGCGCCCAACCTGCTGGAGCTGTTCGATGCGGGTACGGCCCGTACCAACTCGGTCAACGTCCCGCTTCCGGGTGGCGGTGTGCGGGCGGAACAGTTCGTCCAGAACCTGACGGGCAATACCATGCTCGATCCCGAAACGGCGGAGACGCTGGGCCTCGGCGTGATCTTCACGCCCGATTTCCTGCCCGGCTTCACGGCCTCTGTCGACTATTTCGACATCGACATCACGGGCGCGATTTCCTTCGTCAGCGCGCAGCAGACGATCGACCTGTGCTTCGACCTGAACCAGCAGGAATTCTGCGACAACATCAACTACGTGCCGGGATCCACGACCGATATCGACACGATCGATCTCAGTCCGGTGAACTTCTCCAGCCAGACGACGCGCGGCTTCGATTTCGAGGCGAGCTATCGTGCGCCAGTCGGGCCGGGCATGCTGACGCTGCGTGGGCTGGCGACCTACACTATCGAGAACGTTACCGATAACGGGTTCGAAGGCGGCATCGACGACAGCGCCGGGGTCAACTGGAGTGGCATCCCCAGCCTCGTTTACCGCGTCTCGGCAGGCTACGCCTTCGAGAGCGGCTTCTCGGTCATCCTGGTGGGCCGTGGCTTCGGCGATGGCGTCTATGACAACGACTTCATCGAATGCGCCAGCGGGTGCCCGGCAGACGATCCGGTCGCGCATACGATCAACGAGAACGATATCGACGGCATCCTCTATGTCGATACGAACTTCACTTACGACTTCACGCTGGCCGGCGTGGAAGCGCAGGCCCTGTTCTCGGTCAAGAACGTGTTCGATCGCGATCCGGTGCTGGTGGGCAACGGGCCGAGTGGCAACAACACCCCTGCCTATCCGCAAACCTCTCGCGGACTTTACGACACGCTGGGCCGGACGTTCCGCCTCGGCCTGAACGTCCGTTACTGAACCAGGCCAACTGGTCCCTTCACGCGATGAACAAGGAACGAAAACAGATGAAACGCTTCAGTTCACGGGCCCTTCCGGTCGCATCCGCACTGGCCATGATGGTCGCCGCTCCGGCGGCGGCCGAACCTACGGAGGAAATGCGCGCGGCAGCAATTACCGGCGTCGATGACAGGGCCGAGCTGGTCCAGGAGATGGTCGATTCCATCTTCAGCTTCGCGGAACCTGGCTTCCAGGAATTCCAGACGCAGGCCTATGTCACGCAAATCCTCGAAGCCAACGGCTTCACCATCGAACTTGGTTCGGCAGGCATCCCGAGCGCTTGGACAGCCACCTGGACGCATGGGCAAGGTGGCCCCAAGATCGGGCTAGGCAGCGATGTCGACGCCCTGCTCGGCCTCAGCCAGGTGCCCGGTGTAGGGGAAGTCACACCCCAGATCCCCGGTGCACCTGGTCATGGGGAAGGTCATAATTCCGGCATGGCCGTGATGGTCGCCGCCGCGCTGGCGGTGAAGGACATCATGGAGGCAGAGGATATTCCCGGCACGCTGATGATCTGGCCTGGCATTGCCGAGGAATTGCTGGCGACCAAGGCCTTCTTCGTGCGTGAGGGCATGTTCGACGGGGTGGATGCCAACATCTTCACCCATGTCAGCCGGGATTTCTCCACCAGCTATGGCCGCGGGCGCGGCAATGGCATGGTCTCCGTCGAATATACTTTCCACGGCAAGACCTCCCACGGTGCAGGCGCGCCCTGGGCCGGGCGCAGCGCGCTCGACGGGGTGGAACTGATGAACATCGCGTGGAACATGCGGCGCGAACACCTGCCGATCACGCAGCGCTCCCACTACGTCATCACCAATGGCGGCGGGCAGCCCAACATCGTGCCGGGCGAGGCTTCCGTCTGGTACTATTTCCGCGACCATACGTTCGAGGGGATCCGCGAGCTCTACGACATCGGCAACACGATTTCGGAGGCCGCCGCCGCCGCCACCGGCACCACCGTTGAACGCCGCACGCTCGGCTATGCCGCGCCGCAATGGGCAAACAAGCCGATGGCAGAAGCCGCTTTCGCCAATATCCAGGCGGTCGGCATGCCCGAGTGGACCGAGGAAGATCAGGCCTTCGCCCTCATGCTGCAGGAGACCAACGAACTGGATGTGGAGCCGCTCGTCACAGAGATCGAGGAGATGGAGGCGGATGAGGAGTTCACTCCCACCGGCGGCGGCTCGGACGATATCGGCGACATCATGTGGACCGTGCCCACCATCACCATCCGCTTCCCTTCCAACGTGCCCAGCATGATCGGCCACAACGTCACCGCCGCCATGGCGATGGCAACCCCGATCGCGCACAAGGGCGCTGTGGCAGGAGCCAAGGCGGTGGCGCTGACCACGCTCGACCTACTGACCACGCCCGAACTGCTCGCCGAAGCCAAGCGCTACCAGGAGGAAGTGCAGTTCGCCGAAGACACCTATGCCCCAGTACTGAGCGAGGAGGACATGCCCGGCATCCATCTCAATACCGAGATCATGGCGCGCATGCGGCCGCAAATGCAGGAATATTACTACGATCCCGAGCGCTATGACAGCTATCTGGAACAGCTGGGCATCGCCTATCCCACGGGAGCGACGGAGTGATGCGGCAGCGGATCCCATTGCCGCAATAAGCCTGCGGCAAGGCCGGCAAGACCAGCTCCATACCGCCGGAATTCGCCGATTTTGCACAACAGGAACGCGAGAGGATGAGGGCGTCGCCCAAGCGCTGTAATGCGCGGGCGGCGCCCCTTCCCTATCACCCTCCAACAGGCACTTGCATCACCCTGACAGGGTAGCTTGTTCGGGGGAACACAGCCTGACCACTACGTGCGGGCGACTATCCGCGCCCATTTCCTTATTGAGACGATGCTCCTCGAGGACGGCCGGGTCCGGCTGGCCAGTGAATACCTGGAGGAGATATCGACATGAGCGGCTTCGACGATTTGGACCTTCTGGATAGGGAGGACGACCTCGACGCCTTTCTGCCGCGGCGAGCAGTTCCGTCGTTCCTCGTGCTCCGCACGCTACCTCCCGTCACGCAAGTCTCGGAGCAAAGACGAGAAATCACATGGCAGGGCTGGACCCGGCCCCTCCATCACATTATATACCGCTTGATATGGAAAAGCTTGCCACGAGAGGACGCCCCCGGGAATTCGACGTCGACCAGGCGCTGGCGGCGGCTTTGAGCGTGTTCTGGACCAAGGGATATGAAGGCGCGTCGCTGACCGATCTTACCGAGGCGATGGGGATCACCCGGCCCAGCCTCTATGCCGCGTTCGGCAACAAGGAAGAACTCTTCAAGCAGGCGCTCGACCTCTATGAGAGCGAGAAGCTGAGCTATGTGAAGGGCGCGCTGGAAGCACCGACAGCGCGCGGCGTGGTCGAACGGTTCCTCGAAGGTGCGATCGGCAACGTGGCCGGTGGCAGCTGCCGTGGCTGCCTTGGCGTTATCGCTTCGGTGAATTGCAGCAATCCGGATTCGCCGATCCGGGCCGAAGTTCTCGCCCGCGCCGAATCATCGCGCGCCGCAATCCGGCAGCGCATGCAGCGCGCCATCGATGAGGGGGACTTCCTGGTCCCGGTCGATGCGGAAGCGATCACGCGCTACATGACCACCGTCATGCAGGGCCTGTCGGTCCAGGCAAGCGCCGGCGCGAGCGTGGAAGAACTGCAGGAGGTCGCGAAGGCCGCTTTGGCAATGTGGCCGAGCAAATAATTCGCCTTCCAAGCGGCTGATTTTGCTGCGCCGCAAAAAAATATATCGGGCGGTATGAAATTATCGCTTGACCTGAACCTCACATTACATACTTATCGGTACAGAAGGCTGAGGGGGACGAGTCCCATCGGTCATTCGCGTACTTGGCCTGCCTGAGCAGGACCAGGAAGCATCACTATTCGCGCAAACTGCCGCGGGAGCACCACGCTTCCGGGAACGGTGGTCTACGCCCTCGATCAATCATCCGGACGCGGAGCCGGGAACATGCAGGGAAATGCCATGACGGAGATGACGCCCATCACTGCCGACGATGTGGACCACGAGGTCGGCGACCGCCCGCAAAGACGCAATTGGCTCAGCAGGCCCGTCCTGGCCATCCTGGCAGGGCTGCTCACAGCCGGGGCTGCCTTTTTCCTTCTCAACAGCGACGACGCCCCCGCCGCCGCACTGCCCTCCCCCGTGGTGACCATTGCCACGCCGATCGAGCGCGAGGTGACGATGTGGGACGATTATATCGGCCGCTTCGAGGCAAGCCGCAGCGTCGAGCTGAAACCCCGCGTTTCGGGTGAGATCACCGCGGTCCATTTCCGCGACGGCCAGTTCGTCCGCCAGGGCCAGCCGCTCTTCACCATCGACCCCCGCCCCTATCGCGCCGCGCTGGCCGAGGCGCAGGCGGGCGTCGCCACCGCACGCAGCGACCTCGCGCTGGCGCAGAGCGACCTCGACCGCGCGCTGCGCCTGGTCGAAGAGGACGCCGTCGCGCAGAGCGAGATCGACACGCTGCGCGCAAGGGTGAATGCCGCCAATGCCAGCCTTGCGGCGGCACAGGCGCGCGTTGCCTCGCGCTCGCTCGATGCCGGTTTCACCACTGTGCGCGCGCCGATATCCGGCCGCATCTCGGACCGCCGGATCGACCCGGGCAACCAGGTCGCGGCAGGTTCGACGCTGCTGACCACGATCAATGCGATCGACCCGCTCTATTTCACTTTCGACGGTTCGGAAGGCCTGTTCCTCAAGGCGCGCCGCGAAGGCGTGGATCGTGGGACCGAGGTGCAGATCCGCCTGCAGGACGAGGCCGACTACCAGTGGACCGGCACGCTCGACTTCACCGATAACGGCCTCGACGCGCGCTCCGGCACGATCCGCGCCCGCGCTGTGATCGCCAATCCGGAAGGTTTCCTGACCCCCGGCATGTTCGGCAATATGCGCCTTGCCAGCGGTGGCACCACCCTGGCCCTGCTGGTGCCCGATACCGCCATCGTCACCGACCAGACGCGCAAGCTGCTGCTGGTCGTGGACGAGGAAGGAACGGTTGCCACCAAGGAAGTCGAACTCGGGCCGGTGGCCGATGGGCTGCGCGTGATCCGGTCGGGCATTGCCAAGACGGACCGCGTCATCATCAGCGGCACGCAGCTCGCCTTCCCCGGCGCGACGGTCACCACCAGGCCGGGCACCATCGCGCCCGCGCAGGAGGCGGCAGCACGCCCCGATGTCGAGCCGCTGCCCGCTTCCGCAATCACCATCGGCAACTGAGCGCCGCACCCCTTACCCCCAGACAGGGACAAAACCGATGCGCCTTTCCCGCTTCTTCATCGACCGGCCGATCTTCGCCGCCGTGATCGCCATCGTGATCACGCTGGTCGGCGCGATCTCCTACTTCTTCCTGCCGGTGAGCCAGTACCCCGAAGTGGTGCCCCCCACGGTGACCGTCTCCGCCGTCTATCCCGGCGCATCGGCCGAAACCGTGGCCGATACGGTCGCCAACCCGATCGAGCAGGAGATCAACGGCGTCGACGGCATGCTCTATCTCTCCAGCCAGTCCACCGGCGACGGGCGGGTCACGATCACCGTCACTTTCGAGCCGGGCACCGACCTCGACGAGGCGCAGGTGCTGGTACAGAACCGTGTCGCCATCGCCGAACCGCGCCTGCCGGAAGAAGTGCGGCGGCTCGGCATCGTGACGCTGAAGACCACGCCGGACTTCCTGCTGGTCATCAACCTTATCTCGCCCGACCAGTCGCTCAGCCGCGAATATATGTCGAACTATGCGCAAACGCGGATCCAGGACCGGCTGGCACGCATCGAAGGCGTGGGTGACGTGCAGCTGTTCGGCCAGCGTGAGCTTGCCATGCGCGTATGGATCGATCCGGGCCGCGCGGCGGCGCTGGACCTGACGGCGGGCGATATCGTCTCCGCCCTGCGCGCGCAGAATGTGCAGGTCGCCGCCGGTACGTTGGGCCAGCCGCCCAGCCCGGGCAGCGCCTTCCAGTTGAATGTCGAGACGCAGGGCCGCTTCACCGACCCATCGCAATTCGCCGACGTGGTCATCCGTACCGACAGCGATGGCCGGCAGGTGCGCGTGGGCGACGTTGCCCGCGTGGAGATCGGCGCGGACAATTACAGCACCTCCGCCTATCTCAGCGACCAGGAATCGGTAATCATCCCCGTCCTGCAGGAGCCCGGCTCCAATGCGCTCGCCTCGGCCGGGGAAGTCCAGTCGCTGATGGAGGAACTCTCCGCCGATTTCCCCGCCGGCCTCGAATACCGCATCGTCTACAACCCCACCGAATTCATCCAGAAGTCGATCGACGAGGTTATCAAGACGCTGGTCGAAGCCATCATCCTGGTGGTGCTGGTGATCGTTGTGTTCCTGCAGAAATGGCGCGCCTCGATCATTCCCGTGCTGGCGATCCCCGTGTCGCTGGTGGGGACCTTCGCCGTGCTTGCCATGCTGGGATTTTCGATCAACAACCTATCCCTGTTCGGGTTGGTGCTGGCGATCGGCATCGTGGTGGACGACGCGATCGTCGTGGTCGAGAATGTCGAGCGTAACCTTGAGCAGGGCATGACCCCGCTGGAGGCCGCGCGCACTTCGATGGATGAAGTCGGCGCCGCGCTGATCGCGATCGTGCTGGTGCTGTGCGCCGTCTTCGTGCCCACGCTGTTCATCGGTGGGCTCTCGGGCGCCTTCTACCAGCAATTCGCCGTCACCATTTCGACCGCGACGGTGATCTCGCTGATCGTGTCGCTCACGCTGTCGCCCGCCCTCTCCGCCATCCTGCTGCGCCCGCATGAGCATGTGCGAGAGGATGCGCCGCGCTGGCGTCGCGTCATCGAGGAAGCGGGCGACCGCTTCAATCGCGGTTTCGAGCGTTTCAGCGACGGCTATGGCCGCTGGACCGCGCGGCTGGTGGCGATGCCCCGGCGGCTGACGCTGGCCTATGCAGCCCTGATCGCCATGACCGGCGCGGCACTCTACGCGACGCCGACGGGGTTCATCCCGCAGCAGGACCAGGGCTATTTCCTTACCGTGATCCAGCTCCCGCCGGGCAGTGCAACCTCGCGCACCGACGAGGTGATGCAGGAAGTGGCCGAACGCATGCTCCCGATTGAGGGCATCACCGGCTCCGTCATGCTCTCCGGCTTTGACGGGACGTCCGAGACCCAGTCCGCCAGCGCCGCCGCCGCATACTGGGTGCTCGACGATTTCGAGGAACGTGCGGGCAAGGGCCAGACCATCGATGCACTGATCGCCGAAGCGCAGGCGGCCACCGCCGACATCAACGAGGCGCGCCTGATGATCGTCAAGCCGCCGATCATTCGCGGCATCGGTTCGGCCGGTGGTTTCCGCATGATGATCGAGGACAAGAATGGCGAAGGCTATCGCGCGCTGCAGCAAGTGGCCAATGCCTCCATCGCCCAGGCGAACCAGCAGCAGGGCCTGGCCGGGGTCTACACCTTCTTCGATACCGGGACGCCGCGCGTGCGCGCCGATATCGACCGCGACAAGGCGCAGATACTCGGCGTGCCGCCCTCGCGCGTATTCGAGACGCTGCAGGTCTATCTCGGCAGCACCTTCATCAACGACTTCAACCTGCTGGGCCGCACCTATCGTGTGACCGCGCAGGCCGATGCGCCCTTCCGTGAAAGCGCGGCGGACATAGCCAATCTGCAGACCCGTTCGGACAACGGTGCGATGGTGCCGATCGGATCGATCGCGACGCTGAGCGACACCACCGGCCCCTACCGCGTCACCCGCTACAACCTCGCCCCCGCCGTAGCGGTGGACGGCGATACCGCGCCCGGCTTCTCCACCGGCCAGTCACTGACGACGATGGAGAATGTCGCCGCCGAAACGCTGCCGCGCGGCTACGATTTCGAATGGACCGGCATCGCCTACCAGCAGGATACGGCGGGCAATACGGCCGCACTGGTCTTCGGCCTTGCCGTGCTGCTCGTCTTCCTGGTGCTGGCGGCGCAATATGAAAGCCTGGTCATGCCGCTATCGATCATCCTGATCGTGCCGATGTGCCTGCTCGCCGCGATGATCGGGGTGAACCTGATGGGGATGGACAACAACGTCCTCACCCAGATCGGCCTGATCGTGCTGATCGCGCTGGCGGCGAAGAACGCGATCCTGATCGTGGAGTTCGCGCGGCAGGGCGAGCTGGAAGGAATGAGCCCGGCGGAGGCGGCGGTCCATGCCGCCCGCGCCCGCCTGCGGCCAATCCTGATGACCAGCTTCGCCTTCATCCTCGGCTCCGTGCCGCTGGTGATCGCGACCGGCGCGGGTGCGGAACTGCGGCAGGCGCTGGGCACGGCAGTGTGCTTCGGCATGCTGGGTGTGACCGGCTTCGGCCTCATCTTCACTCCCACCTTCTACGTCGTCAGCCGCGCATTGGGCGATCGCCTGGCGCAGCTGCGGCGGCGTGGAAGCGGCGACAATGACAGCCATGCCGCGCTTCAGCCGGCGGAATAGGTGCAGCCATGATCACGAACCGCATCCTCCTTTCATCGCTTTCCGCGCTCGCCCTTTCGGGGTGCGCGGCGGGGCCGGACTATGTCACCCCCCACTCGTCACCCCCGACGGCGTCCGGCCCCTTCATTTCCGCAGACGACCCGGCCTTCGCCGCCGCGCCGCTGCCCGCCCACTGGTGGCGGCTCTATGACGATCCCGTGCTGGACGGGCTGGTGGAGGAGGCGCTGGCCGCCAATACCGATATCCGCCAGGCCCTTGCCCGGATCGATCGCGCCCGCGCAGGCCTGCGCGGCGCGAATGCCGGGCGCCTGCCGCAGACAGGTATCTCCGCCGGATCGAATTATGGCCGCGTTCCTGAAACGCAGGTCGCGCCGGGCGCCGACCGCGACGGCTGGACGCATGATGCCGGGCTGAGCGTCGCCTATGAAGTGGACCTCTTCGGCCGCGTCGGGCGCGGTATCGAAGCGGCACGAGCCGACCTTGCCGCCAGTCAGGCCGATGCCGATGCGGTGCGGGTGATCGTGGTGGCGGAAACCACCCGCGCCTATGCCGATGCAGCATCGGGCGCGGCACGTTTGCGCGTGGCCGAAGATATCGTTGCCCTGCTCGACCGTTCGCTGGCCCTCACCGAAAGGCGGCACGATGCCGGGCTTTCGAGCGGGCTCGACGTGGCCCGCGTCGCCGCTTTGCGTGACCAGCGCGCGGCGGAGATCCCTTCGCTACAGGCCGGACGCAATGCAGCGCTTTTCCGCCTTGCCACGCTGACCGGCCGCGCGCCGTCGGAACTGCCCGCCATTGCCGGGGAGCGCAGCATAGCGCTTGAGGTGGAACAAGCGATACCCGTCGGCGACGGGGCGCAGCTGCTCGCCCGCCGGCCCGATATCCGCGCGGCCGAAAGGCAGTTGGCGGCGAATACGGCACGGATAGGGGTGGCCACCGCTGACCTCTATCCGCGCATCACGCTAGGCGCTTCCATCGGCGCGACCGGGCCGAGCCTGGGCGACCTCTTCACCGGCGGTCCGCTGCGCTGGCTGGCGGGATCGCTGATCGACTGGGCCTTCCCCAATCAGGAACCCGCCCGCGCGCGCATTGCAGCGGCGGAGGCGGAGACGCAGCAGGCGCTCGCCGCTTTTGACGGCACGGTCCTGTCCGCCTTGGGCGAGACCGAGACGGCGCTGTCCAATTACAGCAATGCGCTGGAACGCCGCCGCGTTCTTTCCTCCGCACGCGAACAGGCAGAGCGCGCCGCCCGCATCACCCGGGCACAACAGCGCGAGGGCGCGATCAACTCGCTCGAACAGCTCGACGCCGAACGCACACTGGCCGAAGCCACAGCGCAACTCGCCGCGCAGGATGCTGCGGTTTCCAGCGCGCAGATCGACCTGTTCCGGGCACTGGGCGGCGGCTGGGAGAACAGCTAGGCCGCGAGCGCAGCGGTGTCGCGCAACTTCGGCCGCCAGATGATGAGGCCGATGATCGCTATCGCTACATCGAGCAAGAGGTTCTCTATCGGAGCGTTCCAGAACCATGTGGCGTGAACAAGGGCGCTCACCAACATGGCAATGCCGAGAGCACGGCGGACCAAGTCGTCCGCCATGCTTGAAGGCCGCAGGACAGCAACAAGCAGGCCGGCGATCAACAGCCCCCAGAAGCTGGCCACCAAGGGCACGTCCGGCCCGCCAAGGAAGCGCAGCCAGGCCATGGCCAGCAATGCCAGCGGAATGCCCCAGATCGTAACCGTCCAGGCTGCGGCCATCCGCTCGGTCGGCAGGCCCTTGCGGCGGCGCTTGCGCAGCCACAGCGTCGTGCCGGTCGAGGTGATGACGCACAGCGCCAGGCCGAAGGCGATATAGGCCAGTTCCACGGGAAGCCCGGCATAGTTGCCGAAGTGGAGGTTGTAGGTCGAGGCAGCTGCCTGCCGCCCGATTTCGCCGTCCGAAGTGCCGACCTTGCCGAGATAGTCGCCCGCGCCGTTGAAGCTGTAGACCTCGCCATAGATCAGGCGGCGCGGATGTTCGGCGATGATCTGGACGAACTGGCCTTCGGTCATCGGGTCGTGGACCACGACATAGGTCGGGAAGGTTTCGGGGAAACGCTCCGCCACCGTCTCCATTGCGCGGGCGATGTTGGCCATCGGCGCAGACGTGGGATCGTGCTCGGGCTCGTCGCCGAAGATGGTGGAGTAGACCCGATCGAGATCGCTATCCGTATGGGCGTAGGCCAGCGTGCCAGCGCCAGTATAGCTGAGGCCGATGAAAGCGCCTGTCAGGGAGATCGCCAGCGCGAAAGGCAGCGTCCAGACGCCCAGCCGGTTGTGCCAGTCCGCGCGCGCCAGTTGCGGATCGTGGCGCGAGCGGAGGCGGAAGGCGTCCTTGAATATCTTCGGATGGGCCAGAACGCCCGTCACCAGCAGGGCGGCAAGCACCACACCCAGCACGCCGACCAGGATCATGCCCCACACGATCGGCAGCGTCAGGTTGATATGCAGCGCGGCGACGAATTCGGTCCAAGTATGCGCCTCCCGGCCGACCACTTCGCCCTCACCGTCGACATACCAGGCCTTGTTGTCGGTGGTGACGACTGCGCGAGGCAGGTCCTCGGTCGGCATGCGGATATAGAGATGCTCGGTCGCAGGGGCCTCGCTCTCTCGTGCGAGCACATTGGGGATGGAAGCCTGCGCCGCCTCGGGCGAGAGCACGATGCTCTCGGCGATATTCGGCTGCTCCCAGCGCTGCCACTTCTCCAGCACGACCACCATCGTTCCGGTGAGCGCGATGAGATAGATCAGCGCACCCGCCAGCAGGCCGAGCGCGGCGTGACCCGACAAGGCGCGCTGGACGAGGGTCTGGTCCTTGGCGGCAGCACTCATGCGAAGATCCATAGCAATGCGCCCAGCGCCGCGATGAGCAAGGGCGGTTTGATCATGTCAACCGGGCCGCGCTGGCACATCTGCCAGGCCATCAGGCCCGTCCAGACGATCGGCTGCACCATGAAAGCGGTAGCGACCGAATTGGCTTCCAGCGGCGCATCGCCCTTCATCAATGCGTTCAGGGTAAAGGCGAACCATTGTGCGGCGAGGAAGGACACCGGCACCACCAGCAGGAAGACGAGCAGGCGGCGTCCGATCGCTGCGCCGTCAGAAGTCAGTGCAATCGCCGGGTCCTTGGCATCGCGCCTCGCCCGCGCTGGAGAAACGGCAGCGGCGTAGAGCACCGGCACCAGCGCCGCACCTATCGCGAGGGTGAAACCCACCGCGACGCCCCAGGCTCCCTCCAGCACGCCCAACCAGACGAGCGAGACCGCGCCCAGCGCCCAACCGGCATAGGCCAGGCGGCGGTCGCCGCCCCAGCCCGCGCGCAGCAGCGCCACGGCGGGAAGGAGCAGCAAGAGGGGGAGCGCGATCACCTCAGAAGCCGACGCTGATCGTACCGATGATCGAACGCGGCGCGCCGTAATAGCTCTGCTCGTAAGTCAGCGAGGACAGGTAGCGTGCATTGGTCACATTGCGCACATTCACGGACAGCCCGATATTGTCCGACACGTCGTAACGCGCCATCAGGTCGAGCAGCGCATAGCCGCCCTGCTCGATGCGGATTGGATCGCCGGTCGTCACCGACACGCTGCCGGGTTCGAAGTAGAAGTCGCTCTGATATTGCAGCGATGCGCCCAGCTTCAGCGCCGCGAGCGCTTGGGGCGACCACACGGCGTTGAAGCGAGCGGTGCGGCGCGGAACGAAGGTGCGCGCCGGCTCCCCATCCTCACCGCGGACGCGCATGGCGGAGAAGCCGCCCGTCAGCTGCAGGCCTTCGACCGGGCTTCCGGCGATCTCGAACTCGACGCCTTCGGACTTCGCATCGACACCGGCATAGATCGAGCGGCCGAGATCCGCATCGAAGCCCGCCGCTTCGGCGGTGTTCTTCTGGTTGGCGCGGAAGACGGCAGCGCTGGCAAACAGACGACCACCCATCCATTCGCCCTTCAAGCCCGCCTCGATATTGTCGCCCGTGACCGGATCGAGCAACTGATTGTCGGCATCGAATTCGGTCTGCGGGTTGAAGATCGTCGCATAGCTTGCGTAGGCTGAAATCGACGGCGTCAGTTCCAGTGTAGCGCCGATGAAGGGCAGGAACTTGCTCTCGTCGAAATCCTGCGGCGCGCCATAGGACACACCTTCGCTGCTGGCATGCGAATAGCTGCCGCCGACCATGATCTTGAAGGCGTCCGCCGGATTGAGGCGGACGAGACCGTAGATGCTCTCTCGCACGGAATCGATGGTGAGGCTTTCTTCAAGCTCCGGGAAGTCGGGGCGCGGGAAAGTGCCGTCGAACAGTTCGGACAGGGGCACGGAGAGGCCGACAACCGAGTAGTCGTAGGCCGATGACTGCACGTACTCCTGGTCGCCGCGCACCGCACCCAGCATCACGTCATGCTCCCGCCCGCCCACGGTGACTTTGCCGCCGATATGCGCGTCGAACGTCAGGTTGCGCGTCTCGCCGGAGAACTTGCCCGGGTAGCTGAAGATGCCGAGCCCGGTCTCGCGATCGGGATTGCCATAGACGTAGAACAGTTCGTCGGCCTCGCTCGCGGCGCGGCGCATTACGGTGGCGCGCACGAACCAGTTGTCGTCGATGTCGTGGGTGATGTCGCCGAAGATCTGCCGGTCGATCACGCCCCATCCCGCCCATTCGGGGCCGGTGCTGTCGGAGCGGTCGAATTCGACGCGCGTGCCATCGGTATAGGTGAGCGGCACGGCGCCCCATTGCGCGCCGCTGCTCTGGTGGTCCTGGTGCGCATAGCCGACGCTGACCACCGTATCCTCGCCCAGGTCGGCCTCGACAATACCGTAGCCGGTCCAGCGCTTGAGCTTGTAGCGGTCGAGATGGCTGTCCGTGTCGAGATAAGCTCCGACCCCGCGCGCACGCACGCTGCCGTCCGAGGTGATCGGCACGCTGACATCGGCGTCGAAACGCAAGTGATCGAAGGATCCGTATTGCGCGGCCGCACCCGCATCGAAGTCGCGATAGGGGCGCTTGCGCACGAAGTTGACCAATGCCGACGGGTTGCCGGTGGGCGAGAGCAGTCCCGGCGCGCCGCGCACAACCTCGATGCGGTCATAGATCGCGGTGTCGATCGAGCCGGTCTGGATGCCGAAAGCGAAGGGCAGGCCTACACCGTCGATCTGGAAGGTCTGGATGTCGAAGCCGCGCGCCGAGTAATAGACGCGGTCGGTTTCCGCGGCGAGAACGCTGACGCCAGGCACGGTGGTCAGCAGCTGGTTCACGTCGTTGAGCTGGAAATCCTCGATCTGCGCGCGGGTCACGACGCTGACCGATTGCGGCGTTTCCTTCTGGCTCAGCGGCAGGCGAAAGGCGGTGCGCTGTTCCTCTACCCCATAATCCTCGCGCCCTTCCGAGCGTACGCCCGTTACCACGATCTCGTCACGCGGCTGGTCATCGCTGGCAGCGACCGCACCTGCGGCGGCGGTGGCGAGAAGGAAGTGGGTAATCGGGTCCATCGATGCATCTCCAATCTGATTCGAGCGGCGCTCTAACAGATCGAATTGCTAATGCAACTGATTCTCATTAATATGTCTGGAAGGATGATTATGGAGAGTCGTTGACGGACTGGTGGAGCGGAATTGTTGAGCGGCTTCGAAGCCGGGCCTTTCCCGAGAGTGGTCGCTCAAGAAGGCTCACCATGACTTGGTGGCAGCGACCGCACCGAGCCCTTTCCGCTGGCAACCCACAAGGGCAGCACGCTGGTCAGGCCGGCTCCGGTCCGGGCTGCTGCAACAATGCATTGGCGAAGTCGCCGATCACGGTCCCGGCGCGCAGGTACTGGCCGAGCTCTGAGCTACTAACGACGCAGGAAATTGACCGGTCTTGCTGGTTTTGGACTGGAAGTGGTCCGCAAAAAGCCGTTATCCGGGGAAATGCAGACGAAGCCGGAGCAAGTGGGCTGAGCGCTCACTGGATACTGGAATAGCGACAAGCGAGAGGAACACACCCATGGAATTCACCCGCCTGAACCCGATGACCGGCGATGTCGCCTCCAGTGCCGAGGCAATGCAGCCGGGCGATATTCCCGCAATCGCCGCCAGGGCGCAGGCCGGTTTTGCCGAGTGGTCGAAGCTGGGCCCCAATGCCCACCGCGCGGTGTTGAACAAGGCCGCCGATGCGCTGATGGCGAAGAAGGACGATTTCGTCGCCGCGATGATGGGGGAAATCGGCGCGACGGCGGGCTGGGCCATGTTCAACCTGGGCCTGGCCGCCGGGATGGTCCGCGAAGCAGCAGCGATCACCACGCAGATTTCGGGCGAGGTTATCCCCTCCGATCACGAAGGCACCATCGCCATGGCCCTGCGCGAACCGGTGGGCGTGATGCTCGGCAT
>NZ_SSHH01000003.1:0-367500 GCF_004965515.1 Alteraurantiacibacter aquimixticola
GTACGGCAGCTATCATGCTGGCAGGCCACGCCGACCGCTCGGGTTCGACGACCTACAATGTCGGCCTGTCCGAACGGCGTAACGAGAGTGTGCAGGGCTACCTGACCGCTCGCGGCATCCCGCAGGCGCGCATCTCGAGCGAAGCCTTCGGCGAAAGCATGCCCCGTGTGCCGACCGCCGACGGTGTGCGCGAGCTGCAGAACCGCCGCGTGGAAATCACCTACGGTCCGGGCTCGGGCAACTAAGCCAAGCTAGCAGCCAGGCGATATGAGAAGGGCCGGGAGTGCGAACTCCCGGCCATTTCTTTGTGGGTATCAGGTGCGACTCAACTCTCGGCAGTCTCTTGCTCAGCCAAGGCGGTTCGCTGCCGGATCATGTCGGAGGTCTCGCGGCTGCCGTCATGTGTCCAGCCGGGCTCGCGCCACATATAGGAAAGCTTGTGCTTCCAAGGCGCCGACCGGACGTCGCGCGCGATATCTGCCCATTCGTGGAACGCGGCCTTCACGATGTTGAAGCTGCCCAGCTGGTGGACGATGCCATAGCGAATCACCTCGTCATCCCGCTCCAGCTCGAAGGTTCCGAACAGCTTGTCCCAGACGATGAAGGTGCCGGCATAATTGCGGTCGAGATAGCGGCCGTTGGTCGCGTGATGGACGCGGTGATGCGACGGCGTGTTCATCACCGCCTCGAACCAGCGCGGCATGCGGTTGATCGCTTCGGTGTGAATCCAGAACTGGTAGATCAGGTTGAAGGCGGCACAGGTCAGGATCATCCCCGGCTCGAACCCGATCAGCGCCAGCGGCAGGCGGAAGATAAAGGACAGGGCGACAAAGCTGGTCCATGTCTGCCGCAGCGCAGTCGACAAATTGTAATGCTGGCTCGAATGATGGTTCACATGCGCAGCCCAGAACCAGCGCACGCGGTGCCCGGTGCGATGTTGCCAGTAATAGGCGAAGTCATCGAGGATGAAGCACAAGGCCCAGGCCCACCAGGCCCAGCCGATCGCGAAAGGCGCAAAGCCGTGCACCCAGCCGAGCAGCGGCACGGTGGCGAGTGCGGCCAGCGCCCCCGCCACCAGGCTACCCATTCCCATGCCGAGCGAGACCGCAGTATCGCGGCTCTCATAGGCGCGTTGGCGCCCGGTGCGTCGCGCCCAGACGATCTCCAGCGCGATCAGTGCCACGAAGAAGGGGATGGCATAGGGAAGGGGATCGAAAGCCGTCATGCGGCAGCAATAGCCTTTTCAAGCGATTCGATCCAAAAGCCCTGATCGTCCTCGATCGCCAGCTGAAACTTCCACAGCGGATCGACCAGCGTGATGCCGGTTGCATCGCGGGTGACGGACAGTCCCGGGCCTGCCAGCCGGACCATGAAATGCGCGCCGTGGGGGATGATCACCGCCACGCGCCCGTCCGCATCGGCCAGCAATGCCCCGTGTCCCACGCAATCCAGAGCGATATCGCGCGCTGCGAAGCCTCCGGGAAGCGATGCCGCCAGCGCTGCAGCCTCCGCCTCATCGGTCAGCTGCGGCTTTCCGGCGAAACCGAGCCAGCGCGCCAGTCCGATCAGGAACAGGACGGCAAGTATCGTGGCGCCGATGGCGGCAAGCGACAAGGCAAGCCTCTCTAGCTTTTGGCCTTGGCAGCGTAATCCTGCATCTTTTCCCATATGGGAGCGACGTTGTAGCCCGCGCGATCCGCAGCCTTGGCGAGCTCTTCCGGATCGCCGCCGGTCTTCGATTGCGCTAGTGCCCACAGCAGCGTGGAGCGCGTGCCTGAGCGGCAATAGGCGAGGACTTTCCCTTCCGCGGTATCGAGCAGGTCGGCCATGGACTTCACCTGCGGTTCGCTGAAACCGGCATGGGTGATGGGAATGGCATGGTAAGCCATACCCGTCGCCAAAGCCGCCTCGCGGATCTTCGCGCCTTCTGTCTGGTCGCTGCTTTCGCCTTCGGGGCGATTGTTGATAATGGTGACAAAGCCCTGCTCGGCCGCCTCGGCAACATCCGCGACGGTGATTTGCGGGCTTGCCCAGAACTCTTCTGTTACTTCCCGAAAGTCGCTCATTGTTCCTGCTCCACCTGCTACCGCCTTGCTGTTTGCGCATTGCGCGGCTGCTGTTGTGCATTTTCTAAAGCCCGCTGATCGGCGTGACGCAAGGGCCTTGGCTTCTCCGCCTGCCACAAATGCCGAATAGCTGTAACAAGAGCGCAATCTTAAAATGTTCGCCAGCGGGTCATAAGTGCTATATATAACCGCAACTGGAGTGGTGGGCAGGTCCTTCGCTTCCTCCTCGCGGGCGGTTCGTCCGGTCCGCGGGGTGAACGATCAGGGCGGTAATGAAGGTTTATTGAGTACATGGGTTACGACAAAGGTCGTCGCGGCCGGGGACGCGACAAGCGGGACGGTTTCGGCGAAGACGGATTTGATCCTTTCCAGGAAGGCGGCATGCCGCCGATGGGCGGTAACGACTGGCGCGGCGGCGGCGGCGGCGACGATTGGCGTGGCGGCGGCGGCGGTGGTGGCGACCGCTTCGGTGGAGGCGGCGGTGGCCGCTTCAACGATGATCGTGGCGGCAATCGCGGCGGCGGCGGCTTTGGTGGTCGCGGCGGCGGCGGTGGACCGCGCGGCGGCGGCGGCGGCGGTGGGATGCCTGCCCAGGTCGTCGGCACCGGCCAGGGCAAGGTCAAGTTCTTCAACGCCCAGAAAGGCTTCGGTTTCATCCAGCGCGATGAAGGCGGCGAGGATGTATTCGTCCATATCAGCCAGGTCGAACGTGCGGGCCTCGAAGGGCTGGCCGAAGGGCAGGAGCTGCAGTTCAACCTGGTCGATCGCGGGGGCAAGGTCTCCGCAGCCGACCTTCAGGTCGTGGGCGATGTGATCGAAGTTCCTGCTCGTGCGCCGCAGCGTGAGCTGACCGGCGAAAAGGCCGTTGGCACGGTGAAATTCTTCAACGCGATCAAGGGCTTTGGCTTCATCACCCGTGATGACGGCAAGGAAGACGCTTTCGTCCACATCACGGCTGTGGAGCGTTCCGGCCTGTCCGGAATCAACGAAGGCGACCGCTTCGAGTTCGATCTCGAAGTCGACCGACGAGGCAAGTACTCGGCCGTCAATCTGGTGCCGGTGCAGGGCTAGGCCTGCGGGCACATCCGGTTCGGCGGCCGCGTGTTTGACCGGCCGCCGTCCCCGTCATAGATGATTAGGCATGACGAGGCGGCCAACCGGCCGCCATTTGTCGTTTCAGATATCGATTCGAAGGAATTTGTTCATGTCCATCACCCCGCTCATGCCGGTCTATCCCCGGTGCGGCGTCCGGCCCGTCAAGGGCGAGCATTGCCACCTCATTTCCGAAGATGGCACGCGCTATCTCGATTTCGCATCGGGTATCGCGGTCAACCTGCTGGGGCACTCGCATGCCGGCCTGATCGGCGCGATCCAGAAGCAGGCGGAAACGCTGATGCACGTCTCCAACCTCTATGGCAGTCCGCAGGGGGAGGCGCTGGCGCAGAAGCTGGTCGACGCCACTTTCGCCGACACCGTCTTCTTCACCAACTCTGGCGCCGAAGCCGTCGAAGCGGCGATCAAGACCGCGCGCGCCTATCACCAGAGCGAGGGGGGTGATTCGAATCGGTTCGAGCTGATCACCTTCAACAACGCCTTTCACGGCCGGACGATGGCGACGATCAGCGCCTCCAGCCAGGAAAAGATGCACAAGGGTTTCAGCCCTCTGCTGCCCGGCTTCAAATATGTCGAGTTCAACGATCTCGAAGGAGCGAAGGCAGCCATCGGTCCGCATACGGCCGGCTTCCTGGTGGAACCGATCCAGGGTGAAGGCGGGATTCGCGTTGGCACGCCCGAATTCATCGAGGGCCTGCGCCAGCTGGCGGACGAGCATGACCTGATGCTGGTGTTCGACGAGGTGCAGACCGGCGTCGCCCGCACGGGCACGCTCTACGCCTATGAGCAGTACGGCATTGAGCCCGACATCATGGCGACTGCCAAGGGGATTGGCGGCGGCTTCCCGCTCGGCGCCTGCCTCGCCACCGAAAAGGCTGCGCGCGGTATGACCTTCGGCACGCATGGCTCCACCTATGGCGGCAACCCGCTGGCCATGGCGGCCGGCAGTGCCGTGATGGATGCCGTGGCAAATGAGGACTTCCTTGCCCAGGTGCGCGAGAAGGGAGAGCGGCTGCGCTCGCGGCTGGAACAGTTCATCGGGAATTATCCCGAGCTGTTCGAAGGCGTGCGGGGCATGGGCCTGATGCTCGGCCTGAAGATGAAGGGTGAGCCGCGTCCCTTCATGGTGCATCTGCGCGACAATCACCAGCTGCTGACCGTCGCGGCGGGCGATGGAACGCTGCGGCTGCTGCCGCCGCTGGTGATCGGCGATGTGGAGATGGACGAGTTCTTCGAGAAGCTCTCCGCCGGCACTGCGGATTACGAGGAAAGCTGATGGCTTACCGGCATTTCCTCGACCTCGCCGATGCGGGCGGCAACGATATTGCCGCCATGATCAATGACGCGATCGACCGGAAAGCGGCGCGCAAGGGCTGGCCCAAGGGCCATCCCGATGCCGATGCGCCGCTGTCCGGGCGCGTGCTCGCCATGGTGTTCGAGAAGAACTCGACCCGGACGCGCGTCAGCTTCGATATCGCCATTCGCCAGCTGGGCGGCACGCCGCTGATCCTCGATTCGGGGACATCGCAGCTCGGTCGTGGAGAGACCGTGGCCGATACAGCGCGCGTGCTCGGCCGCATGGCCGATGCGATCATGGTCCGGACGGACGATCATGCGAAGGTCGAGGAAATGGCCCGCCATGCGGGTATACCGGTCATCAACGGGCTGACCGATCGCTCGCATCCATGCCAGATCGTCGCCGACCTGCTGACCGTGATCGAGCATGGGCAGGCGCTTCCGGGGCTAAAGCTCGCCTGGCTGGGCGACTGCAACAATGTCATGAATTCGCTGGTCCAGGCGGCCGGGCTGATGAAGTTCGACATGGCGATCGGCACCCCCGAGGGCTACGTGCCCGATCCGCTCTATATCGAAGCGGCGCGTGCTGCGGGTTCCACCATCACCGTCACTCATGATGCGGCCGAAGCTGCGGCGGGTGCGGATGTGGTGGTCACCGACACCTGGATCTCGATGGGGCAGGAGCATGCAGAAGCGAAGTTGGCTGAGCTTGCGCCTTTCCAGGTCAATGCGGCGCTGATGGCAAAGGCCAAGCCGGGTGCGAAATTCCTGCACTGCCTTCCCGCGCATGTGGGTGAGGAAGTGAGCGAGGACGTGTTCGAAGGACCGCAATCGGTGGTCTTCGACGAGGCGGAAAATCGCATCCACGCGCAGAAATCGGTGCTTTTGTGGAGTTTCGGCTTGCTGGGTGACGGCGCGGGTTAACTTCGCGCCAGACTATCCCCATATTCGGGCGATGGCAGAATCCTCTTCCGAACAGCCGCAGACCGGCTTCGACCAGATCCTCAGCTTCACCATCCCCGAACGCGACTGTCGCGGGCGGATGGTGCGGCTGGGGCCGGTGCTGGACACGATCCTGGGCGCGCATGACTATCCGCCTGCGATCAAGCACGTGCTGGCCGAAGCTCTGGTGCTCACCGCTCTGATGGGCGGACTGCTCAAGGAGGAGGAAGACCAGCTGACCATGCAGGCGCAGGCGCAGGACGGCGTTATCACCCTGCTGGTGTGCGATTATCGCCAGGGCGAGCTGCGCGGCTATGTCGAACATGATCCGGCGGAGTTCGACACGCTCGGGTCGGACCCGACGCTGGCGGATATCTTCGGCACCGGCTATCTCGCGATCACATTCGACATCGCCAAGACCGGGCAACGCTATCAGGGCGTGGTGCCGCTCGAAGGCGAATCGCTGACCGATGCGGTCGAAGCCTATTTCGCGCAGAGCGAGCAGGTGCCCACTTTCATCCATACGGCGGGAAAGTCCGGCGCGTCCGGCAATATCGGCGGCGGGCTGCTGGTGCAGCATCTTCCCGAAGGTGAGGAAGGGCGTGAGCGCCTGCATGCCCAGCTCGATCACCCACATTGGGAGCATGTCGCCGTGCTGGCCGAAAGCCTCAGCGACGAGGAGTTGATCGAACAGGGTTTGTCATTGGAAGAACTGCTCTGGCGCCTGTATCACGATGAGCGAGAGATTCGCGTCGAGCAGGGGGCCAAGCTCATGCGCGGATGCCGCTGTTCGGAAGTCTATTTCGAGGAGGTCCTGGCTCGCTTTCCGAAAGAGGATCGTCGCGACATGGCGGATGAAAACGGGATCATCATGGTCGACTGCGCATTCTGTTCAAAGCAGTTCCCGATTCAGGATTGATCACGAAGGTAGGCAACTCGTCGCAGGTAGAGGGCAATTGGCCGTTCATCTTGCGTGATGTACAAAGTGCTGTCGAAAAGGTTTTGGAGAATGACATGGTAAGAGAAAGGGCAGTCAGACTGGCATTCGCCGCCGCCGCGGCCTTTTTCGCCATGTCGTGGCCAGTCGCCGCACAGGCACCTGAACTTGCGATGCTCGATCAGCTGGACAAGGGCAATTGGCAGCTCCGCCTGCGGACCGATGGTTCGCAGCGCTCCATTTGCGTGCGTACTGGCCGCGAGCTGATCCAGATTCGGCACCGTCAATCGGGTTGCTCGCATTTCGTCGTTCAGGACGAACCGAACGAAGTTACGGTGCAATATACCTGCCGCGGTGACGGCTATGGCCGCACGACAATTCGCCGGGAAGGCAATGCGCTCGTGCAGATCCGCAGCCAGGGCATCCAGGGCGGGGCACCGTTTTCACTTGAGGGGGAAGCGCGCAGGACGGGTGCCTGCTGAGCCGAAAGGCGAGAGCGCTCTTGCTCTATGCAGCGCAGCTGCCTAGCCGTGGCCTATGGTAGAAACCACGCCCAAGGCAGTCATTCTCTTGTCGGGGGGCCTCGATTCGATGGTCGCCGGGGGGATCGCCCGTGAACAGGGCTACGCGATCTATGCGCTGACCATCGACTACAACCAGCGGCATCGTCGCGAGATCGGATCGGCGCGGAAGATTGCCGAAGCGCTGGGTGCAGAGCGGCATGTGGTCCTGCCGCTGGACCTTAGCCAGTTCGGCGGATCGGCGCTGACGGACGATATCGAAGTGCCGAAGACCGGCGTGGGGGAAGGCATCCCCGTAACCTATGTGCCGGCGCGCAATCTCGTTTTCCTGTCGCTCACCTTGGCTTGGGCGGAGGCGATCGGTGCACATGACATCTTCATCGGCGTCAACGCGCTCGACTATTCCGGTTATCCCGATTGCCGCCCGGACTTCATTGCGAGCTTCCAGGAAACGGCGCGGCTGGCAACGCGCGACGGGGTCGAGGGAAAGCCCTTCACAATTCATGCGCCGCTGCAGCATTGGGGGAAGGCCCGCATTGCTCAGGAGGCGGAGAGGCTCGGCCTCGATCCGGTCATGAGCTGGTCCTGCTATGATCCCACGCCCGAAGGAATGGCGTGCGGATTGTGCGACAGCTGCCGTCTACGTCAGAAGGGCTTTGCGGAAGCGGGGCTTGAAGACCCCACGCCTTACGCTGCGCGGCCAGGACCGGGTTGATGGCTGAAGCGGGAGAGGAACAGCACAGCGACGACGACAAGGTTCCCGGCTACAGCTGGTATGCCCTTGGCGTCCTGTTCGTTGTCTACCTAGTCAATTTCGTCGACCGCCAGATCCTGTCGATCCTGGCGAACGATATCCGTGCGGACCTTGGCATCGACGATGCGCAGCTTGGATTCCTTTACGGAACGGCGTTTGCGATCTTCTATGCTCTCTTCGGCATCCCGCTGGGCCGTCTTGCCGATGGCTGGGTGCGCGTGCGGCTCCTGAGCCTTGGCCTGACCTTGTGGTCCTGCATGACAATCCTGTCCGGTTTGGCGCGGAATATGACTACGCTGACCATTGCGCGGATCGGCGTGGGTGTAGGGGAAGCGAGCGCGAACCCGTGTGCCTATTCGCTCATTTCGGACTGGTTTCCCAAGCGGATCAGGGCGACGGCGTTGGCGATCTATTCGTCCGGCCTGTTCGTTGGCAGCGGCTTGTCGCTGCTGATCGGCGGCACGATTGTCGAGCGCTGGAATACCACCTACCCAGAAGGCGGGCTGCTGGGCCTTGCGGGATGGCAGGCTGCCTTCATCATGGTTGGGTTGCCCGGCCTGCTGCTCGCAGTCTGGGTTTTGTCCCTTCGGGAACCGAAGCGCGGCGTATTGGACGGGGGGGAGGCTGAAGGAAATCCCAATGCATGGCGCGACTTTGCCGGCCAGGTTGTGCAGATCGTCCCGCCGTTCACGCTGGTGGGTGCCGCACGGCGCGGTGGCTCATCCCTCGCCATCAACCTCTCGGTAGCAGCTGCGCTCGCCATCCTCGCTTTTGGAGCCTCACTGCTGTTCGGAAACGCCCAGCAATTCTGGTTCGTGGCCGTCGGCTACTACGCAGTGTTCAGCTGGGCCAGCGCGCTGCACGCCGAAGATGCCGAAACCTTTGCGATGACCATCAAGGCTCCCGCGTTCGTTGAGATCGTGCTGATCTATGCCGCTGTTTGCTATATCGGCTATTCGATCACCTATTGGGCGGCGCCCTATGCAGAGCGTGCCTTTGGCTTTTCGAAATCGGAGCTGGGCTGGCTGATCGGCGCGCCCAATGCGTTGGGCGGCTTCCTTGGCGTTATCATGGGCGGCTGGCTGGCGGACCGCCTTGCCCGTCGCTTCCAGGCAGGTCGCGTGCTGGTGCCGGCGATCGCATTGCTGGCGTCGGTGCCACTTCTGCTGGTCGGCTACACCACGGCCTCCAGCACACTATTCCTGGTCTGCAACTTCCTTGGCCAGATGGTCACCTCATCGGCGCTGGGAGCCTGTGCGGCGGCCAGCCTCGCGCTGGTCAAGCCGCGTATGCGTGGAACGGCCACGGCGGTCTTCCTGCTCGGCGCGACCTTGATCGGGCTAGCCTTCGGCCCGTTCATTGCGGGTCTGATCTCCGAAACCACTGGGAGCCTGGGGCGCGGTGTGATGTTCTCACTGGTAGCGGTGGTGCCGGGCATGCTGGCCTTGTGGATGGCCGTGCATCACTACCCGGCATCGCTGGCGCGCGTCGCGCACGCACCATCTTGATCAGGTATCCGGCAGGATAGCTGCTGCGACGAGCGCCGCGATCAGTCCAGTGATTGCCGCGCGCGCTTCGGTATCGACGACGCTGCCACCGGAGGGTTCCGCAACCGTGCTCGCCATGTGCCAGCCATCGGCATAGCGACGAAGCTGGCCAGCGGCCTGATCGAGCACTGTCATGCCGTTGCGCGGTGTCGCGAAGATCCAGTTGCCCGCCTGATGGCAGGCGAGCTCGCCATCATGGCCAGCCCATCCGTCGCTGGCGCCCGCGGCCACGAGCCAGCATTCGCCATCTGCGGGATTGGCGGGGGGTGTCCCGGCTTCGCCCTCGATGGCGGGATGCAAGAGCAGGTCTGCCAGCGCATGCGCCTCGTTCACGAAGAACTCTTTCTGCGCCTGTCCGGGGAAGAGGAAGGGAAGCCCGAAGCGTGGGCTGGCCGAAGTAAAGCTGATGGGATCTGCCATGGTAGGTATCTCCGTTATGTGGGGTCAGGCGATGGTGTGGAGGAGCAGTGGATCGGATGCGCTGAAGCTGCCGACCTGGCGTACCCAGATGGGCTTGCCCGCATGGTCGGCTGCCAGAGTGGCCGCGGTCGCCGGAGCAATCGACAGCGCTGGTTCGCTTACCTCCCACAAAAGGTCGGGGCTCTGCGGGTCCCCCAAGCCGACCAGGTAGCGCTCGGCTTGCTCGTTCAGAGGGGCATCGACGAGGTCGGGCCACTCCCATGCGCCGCGTGATCGCCTCGTCCAACTGAGAGTCAGGGAGTTGTCCGTTGCCGGGGTCGCGCGCCCATGGACGGGAGAGAGCGGCCTTAACGTTGTACCTGCCAGCTCGATCGGTGCGGTCACGGGCGTGATATCGGCGAGGCCGGTTGCGGCAATAGCAGTTGCCGAGGCAATGCGGGCGGGATCGAGCAGCATCGGCCTGTTGTCGAGCAGGACGAAGCGTGTGCCGGAGGGGTGACGTTCGGTAGCATGACGTTCCGTCCCGGCGCGACCGCGCAGAAGTCCCGATAATCGCCAGCGCGTGGACGACAATGGGGTGGCGTGCGCGAACTGGATGATCTCACTTCCGAGCAGCGCTTTGTTGGCGCCCCCGGCAAGACCTGCAGCGGTTGCTCCGACAAGCTGGAAATCCTCCGATGCCAGTTCGACTTCGATGCTCTCTACTCTGGAAAGCAGGGCGGGATTGCCCGGGGCGAGTGCAGTGCTGGTCGTGCCGAGGATCGTACGTCGCCGCCCGGTAGTGCCAACCGGTTCGAGTCCCCCGTCGACGACCGCATAGAGTGCTGCCCCAGCCCAGCCCGATGTGGTCGAGGATGCAGCGGCATAGACCTGCCGATCGGTTCCGCTGCCCGTGCCGTCCCACGGCAGCTCGAAAGCGTGGAGTTCGGTCGGCGTCGCTTGGATATCCGCTATCCGCAACGAAATGCCCGGATCCGCTGGCTGGATGCGCGCGGGTGAATGCGGCATCCGCTGCAACTCCAGCTCGACGCCGGTTTCGCGCAGCTCCCAGTTCTCGATGCGCCACAAACCGGGCTTTCCGGGCAGAACGACAATCCTGCCTGGCGCCATGGCCGGGTCGAGCTCGGCAATCCGCCACAGGATCGTCTCTTTCTCCCAGGTCGCGCGTTCGGCGGCCTGGTTGGCGAGGCCGCGTGCATCGCTTGCATCGAGTGCTCCGGGGAAGTCGATCACCCGGCTGCGACCCGGGCGCGCGCGGCCGTCTGCGCGCTGCAGTCCGGCCTGGTAGTCGCGGGCGAGATCGTAATAGCGCAGCCCTTCGGGAATCTCGCGCAAGTCCGCCTGCCGCCTGCGGCTCTTTCCCGATGTTGGTCCGAACCCATCGCCTGACAGATCGGTGGCGGTCTGGGGCAGGAGGGCGGGATTTCCGGGGAGCGTATCGGATGACTTTACCGTCAGTGTCTGGCCGCTGGCATCGCACGAAAAGGGATAGACCGTGGCGATGCTCTCGAGGCTGGACATCAGGGGCCCGCCTTCTTCGCTGAAGCCGACGAGCGAGGGCAGCGGGCGGTCGACTTCGATCTGGCTTCCGGCAGGGCGGATCATTTCGGCCAGCGAGACCTCGCCGTCATCGGCTATGACTTCGAAGGACAGACTGGGGATGCGATTGCCGAAGTCGGCCAGCTCCAGGCTTTCGAATACGCAATAGGCAAGCCCGCGATAGGCAGGGCATTCGGGGCCGATCGCAGAGGCGAGCAATGGGTCGGGCTGCTGGTCGCCATGGCCGAGATAGATGCGCAGCTCGCCGCCGACCTTCAGGTCACCCGCGGCACCGCGCAGCAAGTTTCCGTCCGCCCAGATGCGGCCGATATTCTTGATCGGCCGGCTGCTCAGCGCGACGGCGAATGAGGAGGAATAGCTGTATGTCGTGACCGAGGGCTGGCCCTTGCCGCCGCCCTGGCTCTCGCTGCTTTCGGCGAGGTCGGTGGCCCAGATGATGCTGCCGGGCACACGGATCTTGCCGTAATGCCGGCCCATGGGCGTGCCGTAGCTGGAGGTGGTGATGCGCAGTTCTTTGAGGCGCGCGCCTTCGCGATCACCCGGCTTGAAAATCAGTTGGTCGATCTGGCTGCCGATAAGTGCGCCAACGGCCGAGCCGATCGGTCCGCCGACCACCTGGCCGACGGCGGAAAGTACGATAGTAGCCATGCGAAGATGCCTTTCAGTCGGGTGCAAGCCGCCAGCGGCCGAGGGTTGCCCAGGAGAGCGGGGGTGGGGTCAAGACCACGCGGCCCAGCCCTGCATGGGCGTGGATATGCCCGCCGCAGCCGGATTGAATGAGGAGGTGGAACTGCCCAGGTCCCGGCCTCGCAAGGACGAGGTCACCCGTCAGCGGGACGTCAGTGGCCGGGAAGAAGCCGTTGGCCTCCAGCAACGGCAGGTAGGCATCGGCGGCGAGATTGCGCAGTGTGTAGCCGACCGGGCTCCGCGACGTCCTGCCCGTTGCGTGCAGGGTCAGGGCAACGAGGCCTACGCAGTCCACGCCGCTGGATGCGCTGCGCCCATGGAGGCGAAAGGGCGTGCCGAGCAGGGAGTGGGCAATGGCGGCAAATTGCTCGCCGGGCGTGCTCATTGCGAGCTGGTCGGATAGCGGGCGAGCAGGTCGTTGCCCGGCAGGAAGGGTTCGCCGCGAAAATTGGCGGCGTTGCCAAAGCGGCTGTGGCAGGTCGCCAGCGTATGATCGCAGCCTTCACGGAGGAGCGCCCGCGCGCCAGGCACCAGATTGGGCGAGAGCGCCCGGTCGAGTAGCTGGCCGTCGCCATCGGAGCGCATGATCTGCATCGTCAGTCCGGCATGCGGGCCGTCGATCCAGCGAACCCAGCCATCGCGCAGGCTTTCCGCCGAGGGCGCACTGCTGAAACGGACGAGGCCGATTTCCGCATCGACGAAGGCGCATTGCAGCTCATGCGTATGCCGGTTGGTGTTCAGGCCGCATTCCCGTCCGCAGAAGCTGGCGCGGCAGGTTGGGCTGGTGCGCGGGACGAGGTCTGCCTGCAGCGCGGCCTTGGCAGACTGCAACTCCGCCCGGAAGCCATTATCCTCCTCGGCGATGGAGCCCGCTTCGCCGTGATAGAGCACGGCGTGTTCGAGCGTTTCCCAGTCGACCACGCCAACGGCAAAGCGCGCACCGTCATAACGGCCAGCGGCGAGGTCGGCGGCATGGATTGCGTCATGCGCCAGCACGCCTTCCACCTCGGCACTGTCATTGGCGATATCACCACTGCGGCGGATGGCGGAAGGTACCATGCCGGGCGCGGCGCGGTGTAGCACGCCGCCGAAGCGCAAGTCGCGGTCGTGGCTGGTAAAGCCCAGGGTGCAGCCGTCCCGCCGGAGGATGCGCCAGAATGTGGCGACGCCTTCCAGCTCCTGACGGAAGAAGACCTTGCTCATAGTTCCTCGCGAATCTCAACCAGTGGAACGGAAGGCGCTTCGCCTGCCGCAAAGGCCGCGCCGGTGATGTCGAGCCGATCCTCGGCAAAGCGGACCGGCACATCGAACAGGAAGCCCGCGCGGATCACGGCTCCTGCGGGCGGCGCATGAGTGAAGACGATCTTGCCGCCCGGTTCCAGCGTCCAGCCGGTTTCCGGCGCGCCGTCCACGCTGATGGTGATAGTGCCCGGGCGCGGGCGGCTTATCGGGCGCACTTGCGGCTCGGCGCCCTCGCCATAGGACTTGGTCAGTTGGAACACGCCGGCAAGGCCGTCGCCCACGCCGATGCGCTGGTCGAACATGGACGGGCTGCCGGTCAAGCCGTTGGAACTGAAATCGAACGGGTCGGCGAGACGGAAGCCGCGCGCCGCACCGCGCCGGGCGCGGAAGAATTCCAGCAGAACGCCCAGCTCGCTCTCGGAGCGGATGCCCGGCCCGACGTCGTAGCGCAGGCGCGCATCGCTCCACAGGCTGTTGCGCCTCTCATGGCCCGATGCGGTCAGCACGATGGAGGTGGAGAACTCCGGACTGACACCGGCGTCGCGGCCGAGCGCCAGTGGATAGAGCACATCATCGAAAGCCTGCATGTCGTCATCCTCATATTCGCCAATGTCGGGGGGACTGTCCGGCAGGCGGGTGTATCCATCGCGGCAGACCTGCGGCAGCGCCCAGACATAGAGGCGGGGCACGCCGCGTTCCTTCGCCTCTTCCAGGCCCGCATCGATAAGCGGCCAGAAGGCGTCGGCGTCTTCTGCATTCAGGACGAAGCCGGACATGTAATCCTGCTGGTCGAGCGGATATTGCAGCAGCGCGTCCATGGTCTGGTAGCCTTGCCGCCGCAGCGCCTCGGCGCCGCCGGTCAGCCAGTCGTAATCCTCCAGCTGCAGCCGGTCGAATTCCGGATGCTGCCATTCCAGCGGGATATTGAGCTCCGTCATGGCCGGCATTTGCGGATCGAGCAGCGTGGGGGTGAAGGCCAGCAGCAGGACCTCTGCGGTGGAGCCATGCGCGTTCTTGATGTCCTGCTTGATCGAGCGTGTGACGCTGCCCATCAAATCGCGGGCCGTATTGAGTACGCCGATTTGCGCGGAAGACAGCGTCTGACGCATGTCGGTGATCCTGGGCACTGCCGGATCGAACAGCGCGGCTGTCGCGGCATCGTAGATGCAGGGCGCGTAACTGCCTTTCACCCACCACCAGGGTTCACCGATCTGGATCTTCACCGGCAAGCCGGCGGCGGCCTGCAATTGCGCGAGCTTCAGCGCCAGCTGCCGCAGATGCGTCACGGCCTCGCTATTGCCAAGGGCCAGCAGGGAGGATGGCGGGTCCCAGCCGGTCAAAGCGGGCGAGGCGTCATGCGCGCGCTGCGTCCAGTCCTTCGGGCAATTCTGCGCCAGCAGCTCGAAAGAGAAGGAGAGGATAAAATCATACCCTTGCGCTTTCGCCTTCGCCAGCATGTCGCGATGCCAGGCGAGCGCCGGTTCGGCTAACACGGCCGGGTCATCCGCCACCATCGTGTCACCCGGGCCGGGCACGACCCGGTAGTAGTGGCTCATGCCGACATAATGGAGGATCTCGTCGCGATAGCCGAGGCCGCGAAGGTTGCGCAGCAGGCGTTCGGGCGTCTGGTTGTAACTGTCGTCATAGGCAGTGGCCATGCGTACGCCGTGCGGCGGGACCATCACGTCGCCGATCTCCAGCAGCGCGCGGTCGCCATCGCAGTTGATTTCGCTCATCTCCACCCAGCCATCGACACGTGCGGGCAGCAGGCTCTCATCGGTCGAATCGTAGAGCGGCGGCGCGAGCGAGATGAACATCCGGTCGATGTCATTCGGGTAGACTTGGTCGGTAGAGCTCCCGATGTCCCAGCCGCCGAACAGGTCGGAGAAGGGCAGCACGATCTGGGCGTCCTGCGGCGATCCGGTGGCGTAGTTCCACATGCGGACATACCAGGTCCGCGCATTGCCCGCTGCATCGCGCCCTTCGATCGTCAGTGTTGGACCATTGACCGCATCGAGCGGCAGGACACCGCCCGAACGCCAGCGGAAGCTGAGCGTGGTACGTGAGTAGTCGCGGTCCGTATCATAGGCGAGCAGCGGGTGGTCGAGCGTGTCCTCGCTCCACCAGATCAAGCCGGCCAGCGCGTCGCGGTGGTGAAATTCGAAATCCATCCGCAGCGAATCCGGGCCGGTGGTGACGACGCTCGCCATCATCGGGCGCGGGAAGTCGACGGTCCAGAAGCGCGGGTCGAAGCGCTGGATGAAATCGGTCTGTTGCCCGTCTCTCGACCGGGCGAGCCAGAAGGCCATGTCCTGTCTCCCTCCTCAAGCCTGCTGCAGCGCGCGGCGCACCTGGCTGGCGAGCTGGCGCGATGACCGGCGCAGGGCGACCGGCACATCGGTGCCGCGCGGGCTGGCAAGGTTGATCGCCACGCGGACGTCGCGCTGCGGTTGGGCGGCCGCGCCATTGGCTTCGACGCGGCCTGCCGATGTGGGCACGAACAGTTCCGGCCCGCGCTCGCCGACGAGATAGGCCTGGCCGGGCGCAACCGGCCCGCCAGTGGCGCGACCGGGAAGGTCCAGCACCGTACCGATCAAGCTGGAGAACAACTGGCCGAAGCCACCGCCGCCGCCTTGCCCGCCGCCGGAGCCGAACAGCTGGGAAATGCCGCTGGTAAGCGCCTGCGACGCAATCTCGTTGAGCGTGCTTAAGGCCACGCGTTTCAGGTCGTCGAAACCCAGGCTGCCCCGCCGCACGGCTGAAAGCAGCCCGCGTTCGAGCACGGCGCCGGCGCGCTGGAACCCGTCCACCAGGTTCGAATCGAGCGTGGTACGCATGCCTTCGATATCTGCGCGAAAGCCATCGGTGCTGGCGCGCACATCCACCATCAGCGTGTCGATTTCATCATCCATTGTTCTCGCGCTCCATCAGGGCGGCGAGTTCGGACCGGCTCAGCGGGTCCTCGCTCGCGGGGTTTTCGATAGTCAGGATCGCGGCCAGCTCGGCCGGGGTGCAGTGCCAGAACTGGTCGGGCGTCCAGCCGAATTGCCGCGTGGCAAGGCCGGCCAGCCGACGCGCTCCGGCAGCGAAGCGCTCGCTCACCCCCGGCCTTGCAGAATCTGCTTGAGCAGCATCCGCAGCGGCACGGCGGCGGAGGCAAGGCCCATGGTAAGCACACCTTCACCCATCTGCTCACGTGTCACTGCCGCGCGATCCTGGCAGCAGTGGTGGAACAGGGCGGCGATTTCCTGCAGCGAGAGGCGGCCTTCGCCGGCCCTCTCGACCAGGGCGAAAAGCGGGCCGAGCTCCTCTTCCGCCGCGACCAGTGCCGCGAAGCTGGGGCGCAGGATATGCTCGCGTCCATTGACCAGCAGGAGTGCCTCGCCGCGTTCGGGATTGGCGGGTGTCTCGCTCAGGCTCATGCGGGCAGCACCGCGCCCGAGCTTTCGAGCTGCAGCGTGTAATTGCGCTCGCCATTGAAGTCGCCGGCATAGTCGAGCCGCTGCACCAGGAAGCGGCCGCGCAGCTTGCTGCCGTCTTCGAAGGACAGCTCGTATTCGTCGATCGTGCCCGCCAGGGCATGCGCACGGATGGCGTTTTCGGCATCGCTGCCAAGGAAGATGCCAGCCGCGCTTACGGAGACCGAGCGTGTGCCCGCACCGGACAGCAGGTCGCGCCAGCCGCCCGATTCCTTGTGCGTGACGACAACGGCATCGCCATTGATCGAAAGCTGCGTGGTGCGCAGACCGGCGACGGTTTCGTAAGTGGGCGGATTGCCGCCATCGCCGATCTTGAGGAGGAAGGCGGAGCCTTTCTGGGCAGTCATGGGCATGTCTCCGAATAGGGGGGTGGGTCAGGCTTCCAGCAGGCGGAAGCGGTATTCGATCAGGATCGCGCGCAGATTGGCGGGCCGCTGTTCGGCCCGGGCGCGCAGGAACTGGGTGGTGATGACGGTGAAGCCGGATTGCGCCGGCGGCAGCGTCTCGACCCGCGCCTCGATAGCGCTCGTCAGGTCGGCAGCCGTGTCGGGCGCATCGCCGCGCACATGCAGCTCTATCGCCACGCGCACTTCGCGGCCCTTGCGGTCCTTGGCGCTCCAGTCGCTGCTGGCGCTGGCGACGATGCCGAGCCAGGGCGCGGAAGTGCGCACGGGTGCTTCCTCGGTCACGGCATTGAGCTGGCCGGCAAGCGCCGGATCGTCTCGCAGCCATTCCACCAGGGCGCTGCGCAATCGTGTTTCGAACATGGATCAGTCCTTGGTGAAGAGCGGCCAGAGCAGGCCGGGCTTGCGCCAGCGGGAAGGGTCTCCCTTGCGGCGGCGCAGGCGCATTTCGGCATGGGCGCGGGCGAGCCGTTCGGCGCGGGCAGAAAGGCGCGCGGCGAGACTGCCGAGGTGGGCGGAGCTTGCCGCGATCATACCAGCCGCAACCGGCGCCACGGGCTCCACAGCGCGGCGACGGCGGCCGGGGGAACCGGCTTGACGCTGTCGAGATCGCGCTGGCGATAGTTGTAGGCGGCGAGGCGGATAATGCCGTGGCGCAAAGCTTCGGGCAGCGTGTCCCAGCTTGGCGCGATACCGGCGGCAAAGCGCACGGCGATGCGGCCATGCACGGCAGGCGCGAGCAGGCGAATGCGCGCCGTGCCGTCTGCCGCCAGGTCCAGGGCGTAGTCGCCCGCGCCAAGCGGCGTGCGCGCGCCGTCGGTGGCGATCTGTTCGACGCCGGTCACCGATTGCACGGGCGTGGTGGAAAGGCGCTGCCAGTCACGCACGGCGGGAAGCACTTCCTCGCACTGCGCCTCCAGCGGCATCTGGCGGGTGAAAGCCTCGCACATGTCGAGCGCACTGGTCAGCAGTGCGGTAAGGCTGATGTCGTCTTGCGGCGTGGATATGGCCAGCCAGTTCTTCAGTTCATCAAGAGCGCCCGGCACAAGGGCCGGGGGCACGAGGATTGCCCGCTTCATGTGGCGGCCTCCTGTCTGCAAGGGAGAAAAAGGGTGCGCCTGCGCGGCAGGGGCGGGAGGGGAAGGGACCCCCACCACGCAGGCGCGTGTTTGCTATCCTCAGGGCGCGGGACACGGGCTGCCTTGGCAGCCCGCAAGCGCGAATGCGCGCCGGCCGGTTAGGCCGAGCCTAGCGGCCCGGATGGGCCGCGCCCGGCGCCTGAGGGCGCAAACAAATTACGCTTCGATCTTCAGAAGCTTGATCGCGGCGCTATCGAGCACCTGGCCGCCCACGCGCTTGGTGGCGTAGAAGTGGACGAAGGGCTTGTTGGTGAACGGATCGCGCAGGATCTGCGTCGCGCTGCGTTCGGTCACCAGGTAGCCGGCCTTGAAGTTGCCGAAAGCGATCGGGAAAGTGCCGGCGGCGACGTCGGGCATGTCCTCGACCTCGACCACCGGATAGCCCAGCAGGCGATCGGGCTGGCCTTCGACCAGGCCCGGCTGCCACAGGAAGGCGCCGTCGCTGGTCTTCAGCTTGCGCACTTCGGACAGGGTGGAGGAGTTCATCAGCCAGCTGGCGCCCTGGCGATGACCGGCCTTCATCGTGTGGACGAGGTCGATCAGGCCGCTTTCCGGGTTGGTCGAGAAGCCGTTGGCATCGCCCGAGCCGATATACTGGACCGAGCCAAAGGGGCGCACCGCGTCACCGGCCATGGAGGTCGGCGAGGAGAGGAAACCGAGCGGCTGGTTCGCACCCGAGCCATTGACGAAGGCGCTGCCTTCGGCGCGGGCGAATTCCATCGCGATCTCGTTCGCCAGCCAGCCTTCGAGGTCGAAACCGGCATCGTCCAGCATACCCTGGCTCGCCGCCGGATTGGCATAAAGCTCACCTGCGGGCGGAGCGATCTCGGCGAATTCGGGGGCCTCGGTTTCGAGACGCGCCGAAGTCTCGCTGACCCAGCCCGACCGGGTGCCGCCGGTGGTCACCAGCTTGCGATAGCCTGCGCTGCCGACCTGCACGACCTGCGCCAGCTGGCGGATGGGGGAGATTTCCTTCAGTTCCGAAGCGATCATGGCGTCGATTTCACGCGGGACGGCAAAGCCGCCTTCGCTCTGCACCATGCCGGAAATGGACTTCAGTTCGGTCTCCGAACCGCGACGCAGGTAGCCGTCGACAAATCCCTTCACTTCCGGGCTGTCCTTGGCCGCGCCTTCGATGGCGGGGCGGGCGGCAGCGCGGCCGATCTTGTCGATGCGGGCTTTCACCTCGTCGACATCGGAGCGCAGAACCGAGATGTCCTTCTCGGCCTGGTCCTGGCGGGCGACCAGGTCGAAGCTGGCAGCCATGGTGTCGGTTTCATTTGCGATATCCATTGGGACATTCACCTTTCTTCACGTGGGGTAGGTTGGGGGGCACAAAAAAGGCCGCCCCAGTGGCGGCCGGTCGAAAACGGGTTGGATGCTGCGATCACTGGACGAAGTGGACCCGCGCCCCGTGTTGCAGCGGATGGGTGACGAGGCTGACCTCGAGCAGTTCGATATCTTCCAGCAGGCGGCCATCGGCGGTGCGGCGGAAACCGCGCGCGCGATAACCGAAGGACAGGCCGTTCACCTCGCGGGCGAGCAGCGCGCTGACCGCCCGGCTGTCCGGATTGTCGATATCGGCGACGACGCGCAGGCCGCGCCCATCCTCCTCGGCCAGCCGCACCGTGCCGATGCGCTGTTCGGGACGGTGCTGCCAGTAGAGCGGGATGGCCTGCTGCCGATCGGCCAGCGTTCGGGCGAAAGCGCCGGGAACGATCACGTCCTTCGCGCCATCGGGAATGTCGAACAGCGCCGCATAGCCGGCGATGGAAAGGGTCCTGCCGCTCACCGCAGCAGTTCCGATACGCCCAGGCGCACGGCGATGCCGATCAGCAGAAGCGCCATGACTGCGCGCACCATCCATTCGATCGCCGCCTTGGAAGCGCTGGTCTTGGCCGCGCGCCATGCGGCGAGCAGCTCGCGCAGTTCGTTGAGGTCCTGATGCGCGTCATCGTCTTCGAGGCCGAGCTTGTTGAGCACGCGGTTCGCGCCCAGCTCGCTCGATTCCTCGACGATCGCTCGCAAGGTGATGAGGTCGCTGCCCTGCGTGCTGGCCTGCGCCATCAGCTTGGCGAGCATGTCTTCATTGGTCATGACTGTCCTTTCGCCGGGGGAAGCCCGAGCATTTCGCGTTTCTCGCTGTCGGTGAGGAATTCGGCCGAGGTGACCTGCGACCAGAGCGTTTCGCGGTCCTGCGCCAGCGCCGGGATCTGGTCGAGATCGACCGAGAGCGCGGTGCCGGGGAACCACGGGGCGAGGCCTTCGGAAATGCTGGAGAGAATCTTGCCCGTCAGCGGCAGCAGCGTCAGCCGCCACAAGGCGCGGTTGGCCTCGCGATAATTCGAATAGGTATTGTCGCCCGGCAGGCCGAGCAGCATGGGCGGTACGCCGAAAGCGAGCGCGATGTCGCGCGCTGCGGCGGCCTTCAGCTCGGCGAAGTCCATGTCGGCGGGCGAGAGCGAGAGGCTCTGCCATTTGAGACCGCCTTCAAGCAGCATGGGCCGCCCGGCATTGCCGCCGCCGGCATAGGCCGCGGTCAGCTCCGCCTTCAGCCGGTCGAACTGGTCATTGGTGAGGCCGGACGTGTCCGCCCCGCCTTCATAGACCAGCGCGCCGGAGGGGCGTGCCGCATTTTCCAGCAGCGCGCGGTTCCATTCGGCGGCGGCATTGTGGATCGCCACGGCAGGCGCGGCGGCGGAGAGGCAGCCTGCGCCATAGTGATCGTCCGAAGGGTGGAAGGCCTTCACATGGATCAGGCCGGGCCAGCCATCCTCATCCTCAACCGGAATGGTGATGGTGCTGTCACCCAGCTTGTATCGCCAGGCGGCGGGCCAGCCATCGGGGCCGGGCTGGACGCTGACGCGCTCGGGGCGAAGGGCGAAGAGCTCCACCGGAACGCCCGCGCCATCGCGGATGATCTGGATATAGGCATTGCCATGCAGCAGCAGGTGCGCCGCCAGCGTTTCCAGCAGCGACTGCCCAGCGCTGGTGGCGCGCACCAACTTGGCGATGCGCTCGTCCACCTGGTTGAGCGGCACGCTGCCCACGCTTTCGGAAACGATGCGCACTGCGCGCTGCGCCACGGGATTGTCGAGGAAGGCGGTGCCGACATCGCGCCGGTAATCGAAAGGCGGGCGGGTGCCGGCCGGGTCCTGCGACCAGTACCAGGGCGAAGTGTAATTGCGCGCCAGCGGCACGTGGCCCGCGCCCCCGCCCTTGAAGGCGGAGCGGAAGGCATCGAGGAAGGACATGGACATCTCCTTGGGTGGGGCGGTTTGTTCGTTCGTTGTGGGCGCTTGGAGCACCGCGATTGGCGAGCCGTGCCAACCTCGCTAGGCTGGGATCATGCGGCTCACCCTTGTTCTGTCTGCGTCACTCTTGCTCACGGCCTGCGCGCAGTCGCGCCCCGAGGGACCCGATTGCGAGGGCGCACGCGAGAACCTCGATCAATGCGTCCAGTTGCGCCGGGAACTCAGCGGACGGGCGCTGATGGAAAGCTGTGTCCCGCTGGCTCCGGTCGAGCGGATCACCGGCACCTGGACGCTGGACGCTGAAGGCGATGCCTTCGCCGAAGAGGGGTCAGGGACCCGCAGGCTCGTCTATGAAGGCACACAGCTGGAGGACGTCGTCCGCACGGGAAGGGACGCCGTCCTCGAAGTGGAATTCGTCGGACGGCGTCCCTTGTGCGGGCTTGAAGAGGTCTATCCGTACATCGTCGTAGATCGTGTCCTCTCGCGCCGCGTGATCGATTAGCGCGTCTGTCAGAAGCGGCGGACGCGCGGATCCTTGCGTTCGGTCAGCATCAATTCGGTGAGAGCCCAGACCAGCGCGTCGGCGCGGTCGGGGCTGCGGCCGGGGCCTTGATAGCTGCCCCCGGTCATCAATCCGCACAGCTCGTCTTCCAGCATCGCATGCTGGCCGACATGGTTGACCCGGCCCGCTTCATAGAGCGCGGCGATCGGTTCGGCGCGGGCGACCTTGCCGCGGCTGGCATGGACCAGCCGGATGGGCATCTGGCAGTCGGCGGCGCGCAGCACGCTTTCCACCATCGCCCCGCCCTGGTTCGCCTCGGCAATCACGCGGTCGGCCTGCCATTCGCTCATCGTGGCGGCTACTTCGCGCGCCCATTTCTCGGGGCTGGCATTGGCGACAGAGCGATCGGCAAGCACCTTGCCCTGACCCTCCGCCGTCACGCCCGCCACCACGATGCCGCAGGCATCGCCATGCGCGGAGGCCGGCGGATCGACGCCGACAACGATGCGCACCACCTCTTCGGGAGAGACGGCCTGGCGGCAGCTTTCGAGCAGGCTGCGGTTCCACAGCGCGCCTTCGATATCCTCCAGCATCTCGCCATTCAGTTCCTGCCGGCCGAGCATGGACTGGCCGAACTGGCGATCCATCGCCTCGATGAAGCTCGCCGGAAGGTTGGCGTCATTGTCATGCGTGCTGCCGCGGGTCACGACCATGCCGAGCTTCTCCTGCTCATCGAACAGGCGGCGCAGCAAGGGCACGGCACGCGGTGTGGTGGTGGCGAGCAACCGTTGCTCCTTGCCCAGGCGCAGGCCCATCTGCAAATTGTTCCAAGATGACAAGGCGCGATCCGAGGAATTATCCCATTTGGCGATCTCGTCGCACCAGGCATGGCTGTGCTGCGGGCCGCGCAGACCTTCCGGCTCGGCGGCGGAATAGAGGCAGGCCTGCGCGCCATTGGGCCAGGTCAGCCGCCGCAAGGAAGCTTCGAACACCGGCCGCGCGTGATCCGCGCTGCAGGCCATGATCCCGCTTTCGCCTTCGACCATTACCGCACGCGCCTCCCCGATGGATGAGCCGATCAGCGCGATGCGCGCATCGGGTGTGGTTCGGGCAATCTCGTTCACCCATTCGGCGCCTGCGCGCGTCTTGCCGAAGCCGCGCCCGGCACAGATCAGCCACACGCGCCAGTCACCCGAGGGAGGCAATTGCTCCTCCCGCGCCCAGAAGCTCCAATGGGCGAGCAGCTTGCGCCTCTCCGCCGTAGTCAGCTGGGCGAGGAAATTCTGCCGGTCCACCCAGCGGCGCCCGACGATCCAGTCGAGCCGTTCAACCAGCGTCATGGTCGCCCTTTTCGCCCGCCTCCTTCAACGCGCCTTCGCGGGCGCGCATCGCATCGATCTTGGCGTTGAGCGCGGCGAGAACCTCGTCTTCGTCCTGCTGGCTGCGCTGGGCGCGTTCATGCGCCACCGTCTGGCTGTGCAGCGAGAGCAGGCGCAGCGCATTGGCGATGTCGAACTTGCGATCCTCCTTGCCGCTGTCCACGCCCATGCGCAGGCGGTGCAGCGTTTCCATCTCCAGATGCTCGTAACCCTCCAGAAGCGCCTCGTTCCATTGGGTCCGGAAGGCCGGTTCGGTGCGGCGGACCTTGTAGGCGCGGCTGGGTGTCACCTCGGCCACGCGGGCGGCGGCCGATACGTTGGATGTTTCGGCCAGCGCATCGAGGAACCGCTTGCGCCAGTGGCGATCCAGTTTCGGATCCTCGCCACCCTCGTTGCTGTTGTTCATTCCTGCCATGGTTCGTCAATCCCGTCTGCGCGATGGCGGGCACGAAAAAGGGCGGTGTCCCCGTCAGGGCCGCCCTTGTCGACTCGGTCTATCGCGATGTTCCGTTTCTCTAACCAAACAGCGTGACAATGTCAATATAAAAGTGCCAAATAGGTTATGTTTTCCAGCTTGCACGGGCGGCGGCGCTCGCCTAACTCCCGGAAAACCGCGGGATCGGAGTGTGGGATGAAGTGGCTGCGCGCCTTGTATGACTGGACCATGGCCAAGGCGGCGCATCCCCATGCGGAGCGGTGGCTGGCGTTCTTTGCCTTCGTCGAATCGAGTTTCTTCCCGATTCCCCCGCATCCGCTGCTGGGGCTGATGTGCCTGGCCGAACCGAAGAAGGCGCTGCGCTTCGCCTTCATCTGTACCGCCTTCTCCGTGCTGGGCGGCATCTTCGGCTATGCGATCGGCTACTTCCTTTATGAGGCGATCGGCGAATGGCTGATCGGCGTGCTGGGCCTATCGGAGGCGTTCCCCAAGGCGGCCTGCTATCTGCGCGAGAATGACTGGCAGGCGATCCTGATTGCAGGGACCACGCCGATTCCCTTCAAGCTGCTGACGATCACCGCCGGCTTCATCTCGATGGATTTCGTGACCTTCCTGCTCGCCAGCATTGGCGGGCGCGGCCTCGTCTTTATGGTGGTGGGCGTGCTGTTCCAGCTCTTCGGCGCGCCGATCAAGACCTTCGTCGACAAGTATCTCGGCTGGCTGACCGCACTTTTCACGGTGTTGCTGATCGGCGGCTTCCTGATCCTGACGCAGCTTGGCGGCGGCGAAGGAGGATCGGACGATCCTTGCGGCAATGTGACCTCGATCGAGAGATAATTCGACAATTGTCGAAATAAGGCTTGCATGATGGTGCGAACATTTCGATAAATATCGAAATGAAAGCGAATCACGCCGTCATTGCATTATCCGCGCTGGCTCAGGACCACCGCCTTTCTGCTTTTCGCCTGCTCGTCCAGGCGGGGCCGGACGGCTTGCCCGCCGGGCAGATCGCAACGCAGCTCGACATCCCCAATTCCTCGCTATCGCACCACCTGGCCCAGTTGGCGGAGGCGGGGCTGGTGCACCAGCGGCGCGACGGGCGCAGCCTAATTTACAGCGCTGACTTCGCCGCGATGCGCGGCCTTGTCGACTTCCTCACCGAGAACTGCTGCGGCGGCGGCGATTGCGAAACGACAGCCATGCCAATGGAGACCAGGCAACCATGACACGCAATGTCTTGTTCCTTTGTACCGGTAACTCCGCCAGATCGATCCTGGCGGAGGCGATTATCAACCAGAAGGGCACCGGGCGCTTCAAGGCCTATTCGGCAGGCAGTCACCCGCGAGGTGTCCCCAATCCATTGGCAATCGAGCTGCTCGAGCAGGAGGGACATGACGTGTCGGGCCTCCGCTCAAAGAGCTGGACCGAATTCGCTGCGCTGGACGCGCCCTTCCTCCATTGCGTGATCACGGTTTGCGACAATGCGAAGGGTGAAACTTGCCCCATCTGGCCCGGACATCCCATCCAGACCCACTGGGGGATTCCCGATCCGGCGGGCATGCAAGACGATGGCAGACCCGAAGACTTTCGCATTGCCTATGACCGCTTGTCCCGCAGGGTCGACGCCATGCTCAAGCTCGACGAAGACCAGCTCGATGCACGCGATTGGCGCGATGCCTTGACTGCGATCGGGCGCAATTCCGAGGGGGCGACCTGATGGCACTGTTCGAACGCTGGCTTTCGCTGTGGGTGGCGCTGGCCATTGCCGCGGGTGTAATCCTGGGCCTCGTTGCACCGGGCCTGTTCGCGGTTCTTGCCGAATTCCAGATCGCGTCCGTGAATCTCATCGTCGCTGTGCTGATCTGGGCGATGATCTACCCGATGATGACCGCGGTGGACTTCTCAAGCATCAGCCAGATCGGGACGAAGCCGCGCGGTCTCATTATCACCGTCGTGGTCAACTGGCTGGTGAAGCCCTTCACGATGGCGGCGCTCGCCGTCCTCTTCTTCGATGTCATCTATTCCGGATTGATTGCGGCGGAAGATGCGCAGCAATACATCGCTGGCCTGATCTTGCTGGGTGCAGCCCCATGCACCGCGATGGTGTTCGTGTGGTCACAACTGACGCGGGGCGATCCGGCTTATACGCTGGTGCAGGTCTCGGTGAACGACATCATCATGATCTTTGCCTTCGCGCCGATCGTTGCCCTGCTTCTGGGCGTGACCGACATTGCCGTGCCGTGGGAGACGCTGCTGCTCTCAGTCGTTCTCTACGTGCTCGTGCCGCTGGGAGCCGGATGGGTGACGCGCGGGCGGATCGTCGAACGGCATGCAGGCGATAGTGGTGCAGTGGATCGCTTCACGGCACGCCTGAAGCCGTTTTCCATCATTGGGTTGCTGGCGACGATTGTGCTGCTCTTTGCCTTCCAGGCCACGACCATCGTTGGACAACCGTTATTGATCGTCCTGATCGCCATCCCGATCATCATCCAGTCCTACGGAATTTTCGCCGTCGCCTATGCCGCCGCCTGGGCATGGAAGGTGCCGCACCCGATTGCAGCGCCCTGCGCCCTGATCGGCACGTCCAATTTCTTCGAATTGGCGGTTGCCGTGGCCATCGGCCTGTTCGGACTCACCAGCGGCGCGGCGCTGGCCACCGTGGTTGGCGTGCTGGTGGAAGTGCCGGTGATGTTGTCGCTCGTTGCGCTGGCGAACAGGACAAGGGGCCGGTTCGCGCAGTAATGCAAGGCAGCGGGGACTAGATGATCCCCACCGCCTTGCCGGCGCGTTCGAACATGCCGAGGATGGTCTCGACCTCTTCCTCCGAATGCTCGGCGCAGAGCGAGCAGCGCAGCAGGGTCATGTTCGCAGGCGTTGCCGGCGGGCGCGCGAGGTTCACGTACAGGCCTTCCTTCAGCAGCGCTTCCCACATCGCTGCACCGCGCTCCAAATCGGGCATGATGACCGCGACAATGGCGCTTTGCGGCTCGGCAGTGCCGAGCTGGAAGCCCATTTCGGTGAGGCCGCCATGCAGCCGCTTGGAATTCTCCCACAGATGCGCGCGTTTGTTGGAGCCATGCATCAGCTTGCGGATCGATGTCGCCGCCGTCGCTACCACGCTGGGCGGCAGTGAGGCGGTGAAGACATAGGGGCGGCAGACCAGCCGCATGATCTCGAACTTCGGGTGGTTGGAAACGCAAAAGCCGCCAACGGTGCCGACGGACTTGGAGAAGGTGCCGATGATGAAATCGACATTGTCGATGCACCCGGCCTGCTCGCACACGCCGCGGCCATGCTCGCCGATGAAGCCCATCGAATGCGCCTCGTCCACCAGCACCATGGCGCCGTATTTCTTGGCGACCGCCACCATCTCCTTGAGCGGCGCGATATCGCCCAGCATCGAATAGACGCCCTCGAGAACCACCAGGATGCCTGCGCCTTCGGGGATGCGCTTCAGGCGCTTTTCCATCGCTTCGATATCGTTGTGCTTGAAGGGTACGATCTCGGCCTTGCCCATCGAACAGCCGTCCCAGATCGACGCATGGCTATCGATGTCGAGCACGATGTAATCGCCCTTGCCGGCGATCGTGGAGATGATGCCGAGATTGGCCTGGTAGCCGGTCGAAAACACCATGGCGTGGTCCATGGCGTAGAATTCCTTCAACGCCTCCTCACACTCCTTGTGCCCCTGGTAGGTGCCGTTCAGCACGCGGCTGCCGGTGGTGCCCGCACCGTAGTCTTCCAGCGCCTGCTTGCCCGCCTCGATCACGTCCGGATCGAAGGTCATGCCCATATAGTTGTAGGTGCCGAGCAGGATCGTATCGCGCCCGTTGCAGATCGCACGGGTGGGCGAGAGCACCTTTTCCATCACCAGCGAGAAGGGATCCTCCACCCCGCTGGCGAGCAGCGTTTCACGGACCTTGATGGTCTCGTCGAACTTGGAGAACAGGTCGCGCGATTCGCCCTCGCGCACGGTCGGCTGGTCGGCCTGCGTCACACCTTCGCTCATGTTCTGGATTACTCGCCCTGCAGCTTCGTGACGGCATCAACCAGCTGGCCGTAGGTTTCGATCTCGGCCTGCTGGTTCATGGAAATGATGATGTCGAATTCGTCCTCGATCGCTGCGACGAAGTCCATCACGGTCAGGCTGTCGAATTCGAGGTCACCGGCGAAAGTGGTGGCGTCGGTAACCTCCACGAGCTTCTTGTTGAAGGGCTCGATCAGCGAGCGGATGGTGCTGTCGGTTGCGGCGCGGTCCATGCGTATTATTCCAGTTCTGATAAGGGGCAGCGACGTGCTGCCATCCCATTGCGGCGGAAAAGCGGCTCTTCGGCCTGCTTGTCAAGCTTGGCGCACACTGGCAGACTCTCCGTCCAAGGCCAAATTCGCGGAATTGAGGGGCATGATGACCCAGCCTTCGGAACAGGGCAGCGGCGCTGAGGACGAGGCGCCGGCCGGTTTGCCGCAATATACGCCGCAAGCGGTGCAGATGCTGCGCACGGTGCAGGTCAATACGCTGATGCTCTCGCAAATGGCGGACCAGAAGGCTTCGATCCTGATGGGGGCGACCTTCCTGGTGTTCTCGATCGCGGTCAGCCGCTCGCTGGCGGGCGACCTGCCCTATTCGCTGGCGATCCTGGCGGTCTTCGCCTTCCTCAGCTCGCTTTGCGCGGTGATGGCGGTGCTGCCTTCGGTCGGCAAGGCCGATCCTGGAGACCGGGCGAACTTGCTGTTCTTCGGGCATTTCTGCGGGATGGAAGAGGGGCAATGGACCGAGGATGTGCTGAAGCAGATGCGCCATGACGATCACCTGTTCCGTGTCATGCTGCATGACATCTACCAGAACGGCCAGGTGCTGCAGCGGCGCAAATACCGCTACCTGTCGCTCGCCTACCGTATCTTCATTGGCGGGCTGTTCGTCACGTTGACTGCGTTCGCAGTGGAACTAGGGCTTTCTCGCTGATCAGGCGGGCCGTTCGATCAGGCCCTTTACCGCAGCCATGAACGGACCGATCGATACCGGCTTGGAAAGATAGCCTTCGGCGCCCATCTCGCGAATCCGTTCCTCGTCACCCTTGCCGGCATAGGCCGTCACGGCCAGCACGGGCACTTCGCAAAGGCTGGAGTCGCCTTTCATCCGGGCGATCAAGTCCAGCCCGGAGACATCCTGCAATTGAATATCCATCACTACTAGGTTCGGCAGGAATCCGCGCGCCATTTCAAGCGCTTTGCTGCCATCTGCAACCGGCTCCACCGAAAAGCCGCCGGCCTGCAACACATCGCAAAAAAGTTTGCGGTTGAGGTCGTTGTCCTCGACAACGAGAATTCGCTTGGTCATTGCGTCCCCGATCCTCCGTCCCCCACGGAAGTATTGTTACCGCAACCCTTACCCTCTTTTTGGACTGTGTACAATTATTACCGGCGGTGAAGATTTGGTGAAGCATGCCTCGGTTGTCGCGTTGGGCGCTCTCGGCTGGATTCTGGCGGAGGAGCGCCGGGCGCACCGTTTCCTCGACCTGACTGGCCTGACGGTGGACGGGCTGCGCACGGCGGTGGACGATGTTGCCACCCATCGCGCAGTGTTCGAATTCCTCTGCGCTCATGAGCCGGACCTTGTCGAAGCGGCGCGCGCTCTCGATATGGAACCCGCCGAACTTGCCCGCATGAAGGAAGCCCTGTCCCAATGAAACGTCCGCTGGTCATCACCGATTGCGATGAAGTGCTGCTGCATATGGTGCGCCACTTCCGCGACTGGCTGGACGAGGAGCATGACGTGCTGTTCGAGCTGGAGGGCAATCCCTTCGTCCAGTCGATGAAACGGCGCGACAGCGGCGTGGCGATGTCCGAGGACGAGGTGTGGGAGCTTCTGGGCGGCTTTTTCGACACGCAGATGGGGCGGCAGACGCCGATTGCCGGATCGGTGGAAGCGATTGCCGAACTGCAGCGCGAGGCGGATGTCGTCGTGCTCACCAACCTGGTCGACAAGCGGAACGAGGCGCGCACGCGGCAATTGCGCGAATTCGGCATCACCGTGCCTGTCTATACCAACCAAGGGCCGAAGGGCGGGGCGCTGGCGCGAATCGTCGCCGAGCATGATCCGGCGCGCGCGATCTTCATCGATGATATCGCCACGCATCACGAATCGGCGCGGGCCGAAGTGCCGCATGTCCATCGCCTGCATTTCTGCGGCGAACCGGCGATCGCCCCGCATGTCCCCTGCGCGCTGGAGGCGGGTGACGCCCATGCGCGAATCGACAATTGGGCCGAGGCGCTGCCCTGGCTGCTCGAAACCCTGCATGGAGAGAAGAAATGAGCGTCGAATCCCGCCTTGCCGAGATCGGCATTACCCTGCCTGAAGCGGCGGCGCCGGTTGCCAGCTACCAGCCGGTGGTGATCGCAAACGGGCTAGCCCATGTCTCGGGCCAGCTGCCTTTCATCGACGGGCAGCTCGTCACCGGCAGGTTGGGCGAGGACGTGACGCTGGAACAGGGCACCGCCGCGGCCCGCGCCTGCGGGTTGATGATCGCGGCGCAGTTGAAGGCCGCCGGCGTGCTGGAACGGGTGGAGCGCGTGGTGAAGCTCGGCGCCTTCGTCAATTCGACCGGCGATTTCACCGACCAGCCCAAGGTCGCCAATGGCGCGTCCGACCTGATGTTCGAGATCTTCGGCGAGGCCGGGCGGCACGCCCGCAGCGCTGTCGGCGTCCCGGTGCTGCCGCTGGGTGCGGCAGTGGAAGTGGACGCGGTCATTGCCCTTCGCGCTGATTGACCGCTGGCGCGCGCCGGCTCCGCCTGCCGACGTGGCGGCGTGGCTCGGCAGCGTCACCTATGCTCATCGGGGTCTGCATGAAGAGGGGGTGGCGGAGAACTCCACCGCTGCCTTTGCCGGGGCCATTGCACGGGGGCTGGGGATCGAGTGCGACGTGCGCCGCAGCAAGGATGGGCAGGCGATTGTCTTCCACGATGCGACGCTGGAACGCCTGACGAATCGCCAGGGGCGGCTGGACGACTTGCCGGTGGGGGAGATCACGCAGATCGCCCTCCGCGATGGCGGCGGAACCATCCCGACCTTGCGCGACATGCTCGACCAAGTGGTGGGACAGGTTCCCCTGCTGCTCGAGATCAAAAGCGACAAGGGGCGCGACATCGAGGTGTTGTGCCGCGCGGTACGGCGTGACCTCGAAGGCTATCATGGGCCGGTGGCGGTGATGTCCTTCGATCCGCGCGTCGGCCGCTGGTTCGCGCGCAAGGCCCCGGCAATCGTGCGCGGGCTGGTGGTGACCGAGCAGGACAAGCGGACATGGCAAGCGGCGGTGGAGCGGCATGTCTCGCTCTGGACCTCGCGCGCGCAATTCCTCGCCTATGACATTCGCGACCTGCCCGGCGCGTTCCCCGCCCGCCAGCGCCGCCGCGGGCTGCCGCTGCTGACATGGACGGTAAAGAGCCCGGCCTTGCGCGAGCGTGCTGCCGCGCATGCCGATGCCCCCATTGCCGAAGGAGAGGGTCTTTAGGACCCCTCGCAATCGCGCCTGCGCTGCCCTAGATTGGCGGTAATGGCCGAAGGCAATCTCACCGCCCGTATTGCTCCTTCCGTAGCCTCGCTCGATGCGAGCCAATGGGACGCGCTGACCGGCGGCGGCAACCCCTTCATGCGCCACGCTTTCCTTGCCGCGCTGGAGGAATCCGCCAGCGTCGGCGAGGGGACCGGCTGGCAGCCTGTGCCCATCGTCATCGAGGATTCGGCAGGAAAGCTCCTCGCCGCCATGCCCAGCTATGCCAAGAGTCACAGCCAGGGCGAATATGTGTTCGACCATGCCTGGGCCGATGCGTGGGAGCGGGCGGGCGGCAGCTACTACCCCAAGCTGCAGATATCTGCGCCGTTCACTCCGGCAACTGGGCCTCGGCTGCTGCTGCGCGATGAGATATATGCCCTGCCGCTGCTCAAGGCGGCCGAGAGCCTGTGCCTCAAGGCGGAGCTGTCCTCCGCCCATGCGACCTTCGTAGAACCTGCACAGCATCACCTGTTCGAACAGGCCGGCTGGCTAAAGCGCGAGGACATCCAGTTCCACTGGGAGAACCGCGATTATGCGAGCTTCGACCACTTCCTCGCCGCTCTCGCCTCACGCAAGCGAAAGGCGGTGCGTAAGGAGCGTGAGCGGGCCCAGCAGGGCGTGGAGATTCGCCATCTGGTGGGTGACCAGATCCGCCCCGAACATTGGGACGCCTTCTGGTTCTTCTACCAAGACACCGGTGCGCGCAAATGGGGCACGCCCTACCTGACGCGTGAAGCCTTCGAGCTGTTCGGGGAGCGGATGGGGGAGAGCGTGCTGCTAATCCTCGCTTTCGAGGATGACAGGCCGATTGCCGGCGCGCTCAATTTCATCGGCCAGGAGGCGCTTTATGGCAGGTATTGGGGCTGCCTCGTCGACAAGCCCTTCCTGCATTTCGAGCTATGCTATTATCAGGCCATCGATATCGCGATCGCGCGGGGCCTGAAGCGAGTGGAAGCGGGCGCGCAGGGCGGTCACAAGCTGGCGCGGGGCTATGAACCCGTGGCCACGACCTCGATGCATTACCTGCCCGATCCCGGCTTTCGTGCGGCGGTGGAGGATTTCCTCGACCGCGAGCGGCGGGGCGTGGAAATGGACCGGCTGCATATCGGCCGGCACACCCCGTTCCGCAAAGGCTGATCAGGCGGCGCGGCGGGTCCCGGCGGCAAGCCATTCGCGCGCACGGCGCTGGGCTTCGGCGATCTCGCGGGCGGTCATCTCGTCGGAGATATCGGCGCGGCACCAGGCGGCTTCCTCATGGCCGCGGCTGGCGGCGAGGTTGAACCACTTATGCGCTTCGATCAGGTCGCAACCGGCGCCGTGGCTGCCGGTCGAATAGATCACGCCGAGGTCGAAATAGGCGGTGTGGTTGCCACCGGCGGCATCGGCCAGGCACTGGGCAACGACCATGTCGTAGCCGGCCATGTCGGCAGGTTCGGTCTTCGCAAAAGTCTCGATCTTGGCAAGTTCCATGATCGTGTACCCCCATGATTGGCCGCGGGACCCTTATCCGTGGCCTTCGTTGACAACAGGTTTTGACGATCATGCTCAATAAATGGTTAACGCGCCTTACACCTTGATGTTCGGCGCTTTTGGCGGATCACGGGAATCCCCTCCACGACTAGCTCCAATTGCCGCTTGTGCGACCTTTACGTGACCCCTATAGGCGCGCCACTACTCCGACCTGGTTCAGGCGGCTGACAGACCCAAAAGGGCAAGGCGCTACTGACGCAGGGCAGGTCGGCAGGATCAGGATGCGGAGTAAATGATGGCCTCGGTTCCCCGGGACGATATTGATATTCTTGCCAAAGCGAAGCGGGCCCTGCCCGATGACTATTCGCCGGGCGAAGATGAAGAATACATGTCCGACCAGCAGCTGACCTATTTCCGGGTGCTGCTGCTGGAATGGAAAAGATCGATTCTCGAAGCATCGGAAGGCACGCTGCAGAACCTGCAGGACGGCCCGATCCGTGAGCCCGATCTCAATGATCGCGCCTCGTCGGAGACCGATTGGGGGATCGAGCTGCGCACGCGCGACCGCCAGCGCAAGCTGATTGCCAAGATCGATTCGGCGCTGCGCCGCATCGAGGAAGGCGAATATGGCTGGTGCGAAGTGACTGGCGACCCGATCGGTATCAACCGCCTGATCGCCCGGCCCATTGCCACGATGACGGTGGAAGCGCAGCAGGCGCATGAGCGCCGGGAAAAGATTTCCCGCGACGATTGACCCGATCCGGGACAAGTCTGCCGCCCCTGCCCCCGGATTAATATCTGGTTAGCACTTGGGGGTGCACCCGGCACTCAACGCATTCGCGCCCGGCCAATCCGCTTGGACGGCTGGGGCGGCCGATTGCGAGGACGTCTAACCAAGGGTAACAAGCAGACCATGAGCAATGTCGATACACGCCAGGTGGGAAGGGACAGCCTGTTCCTGCTCGCGCAGGTCCGTGTGGACGGCCAATCCGAAACGCATCCGGTGAAGGTGCGCAATCTTTCCGCCGGGGGCATGATGGCCGAAGGCACCGTCAGGGTTGCGCGCGGCCAGCGGGTCGAGGTGGAACTGCGCAATATCGGCGTGGTCGAAGGGTCGGTGGCGTGGAAGCAGGACAACCGCTTCGGCATCGCCTTCATGGACGAAATCGATCCCCGCAGCGCCCGGGCGCCGGTTGCCGCTGCGCCCGTTGAGAGGACCGGCGGCACCCCGCATCTGCGCCAGGCGCCTGCGCCGACACCAACTCCAAAGGATCGCCTGCGCAAGATATGATCGCTTCACGGTTGATGCGGCGATCAGGCCCGCTTAAGCCGAGGCCATGTCTTTTCGCGCATCCCTGACCGCCGCGCTTGCTGCAGCCCTTGCCCTTGCCGGTTGCGACAATGCGGTTGAGGGCACGCTGAATGTCGCCTTCATCGACAGCGAAGAGAACCTGTTTGCCGAGGGCATCCGCCTTGCGGACAGCGGCCAGCATTTGCGTGCGGCGACGCGCTCGGGCCTCGTCGCGCTCGATGCCGACGGCGAGGTCGTGCCCGCGCTGGCGGACCGATGGAATGTGCTGGAGGACGGACAGATCTTTGTTTTCCGCATGCGCGATGGGAATTGGCCCAATGGTGAGGAGCTGACGGGCGAAAGCGTGCGTACGGCTCTGCTGCGGGCGATCAGGGAACTGCGCGGCACGTCGCTAGGCATCGACCTCGCGCCGATCGACGAGGTGCGCGCCATGGCTGCGGGCGTGATCGAAATCCGCCTCGCCAGCCCCGTGCCCGACCTGCTCCTGCTGCTCGCCCAGCCCGAACTCGGCCTGACCAATGGCGAGGGCGAGACCGGGCCGATGGCGCTGGAGCGTGGCGAGGGAGGTGACGCGCTGCTGGCGCTCAAGCCTCCCGCTGAACGCGGTTTGCCGCAGACCGAGGACTGGGCTGAATATACGCGCGATATCAACCTGCGAGCGCTTTCTGCGCGGGAAGCAATCGATCAGTTCGGCGAAGGAAATGTCGATGTGGTGCTGGGCGGCCGGCTGGGTTCGCTGCCGCTGGCCGATACCGGCCCGCTGACGCGCGGCACCATTCGCGCCGATGCGGCGCTCGGCCTGTTCGGGCTGCAAGTGCTGCGTGACCGCGGGCTGCTGGAAACTCCCGAGACGCGCGAGGCCATCGCCATGGCGATCGATCGTGGCGAGCTGGCGGCGCTGTTCAATATCGACGGCTGGATTGCGACCACGCGCGTGGTCGCGCCGGGTCTTGCTGGCGATTCCGGCATGGTGGGCGAACGCTGGACAGACCTTTCGATCGAGGATCGGCGGCGTATAGCCGCCACGCGCGTCGCCGCCTGGCGGAACGCAGCGGAGGAAGATGCCGTAAGCGAGGGCGCCACGCTCTCGCTGCTGATCGCAGATGCGCCCGGCAATGCGCTACTGTTCAACACGCTTTCGCGCCAGCTTGCGACGATCGGTGTCGCACTGGTGCGGGCGGAAGAGCGGGACGATGCGGACCTCGCCCTGCTCGATCGCGTCGCTCGCTATCCATCCTCGCGCTGGTTCCTCAACCAGTTCAATTGCAGCCTTGGTCAAGGCCTGTGCAGCGAGGATGCGGACGTGCTGGCAGGCTATGCCACGGATGAGGCGGATGCGGCGGTACGGGCGCAGTTGCTGGGTCAGGCGGAAGTGTCGCTGACTGCAGCAAATGTCTATATTCCCTTGGGTTCTCCGCTCAGATGGTCGCTGGTGCGCAGCAATGTATCAGGCTTTGCCGGCAACCGTTTTGCCTTCCACCCCTTGCCGGATCTTGCTGTCATACCCAGATAAGGCACCTATGGAGAGCATTTCGATGGCAGAACCGCAGCGCCCGCGTCCCTTCACCCCCGAATTGCCGCTGGGAAAGGAACCGGCGGCCATTCGCCAGCGGGTTGAGGCGATGGAGGCGATCCTCGAGCGCAGCTTCATCATTCCCGGCATCAATCGCCCGGTCGGACTCGATGCGCTTGCCGGCCTGATCCCTGTGGTCGGCGACGTCGTGACTGCGGCCATGGGCGCATATATCGTGTGGGAAGCCCGCAATCTCGGCCTGCCGAAGTGGAAGATCGCACGCATGGCGGGCAATGTCCTGTTCGATAGCGCGGTTGGCGCGGTGCCGGTGGCGGGCGACCTGTTCGACTTCCTGTTCCGCTCGAACAGCCGCAACCTCAAGATTATCCGCAAGCATCTCGACAAGCACCACCCTGCCGATCGCGTGATTGAGGGGTAATTGCAGCGGGCGGGAGGATTATGCCTCCAGCTCGATGTCCCAATAGAGCCAGTCGCGCCAGGTTTCGTGCAGGTAATTGGGCGGGAAGCTCTTGCCTTGCTGCTGCAATTGCCAGCTGGTCGGCCGGATCGGGCCCACCTGCAGCTGCATATGTGCCTGTTCGGGCGTGCGCCCACCTTTCTTCATGTTGCAGGGCGCGCAGGCGGTGGCGATGTTCTCCCACGTCGTCTTGCCGCCAAGCCGGCGCGGGACCACGTGATCGAAAGTCAGGTGCTGGCCGCTGCCGCAATACTGGCAGGCGAAGCGGTCGCGCAGGAACAGGTTGAAGCGCGTGAAGGCGGGAAATTCGCTGGGCTTCACATATTGCCGCAGCGCGATCACGCTGGGGATCTTCATGTCGAGCGAAGGCGAGTGCACCTGCCGGTCGTAGCTCGCCACCACGTCCACCCTCTCAAGGAAGATCGCCTTGATCGCGGTCTGCCAGGGCCACAGGCTCAGCGGGTAATAGGAGAGCGGCGTGTAATCCGCATTGAGCACCAGCGCGGGGCAGCTTTCCAGCTTCCTCGTCGGGTCATCCTGCGCGCTTCGGAAATGCGCGGCGCGTTCGATCAGTTCGGCTTTGAACACTGTCTGTGTCCTCCCTGATACGTACAGGTGGAGCATTTGCGCCAAAAAGCGTCAAGACTGTTACAAATAGCGAATCCACAGGAATATTCACGAGTCGCGAAGGGCTGGCGGGAGTAGTTGTGTCTTGGTTGTGACCCGATTTGCTCCTAGCCCCAACGGACCGTTGCACCTGGGGCACGCCTATTCGGCGATTGTCGCGCATGATCTCGCCCGTGCTTCGGGCGGGCTCTTCCTGCTGCGGATAGAGGATATCGACGGAGCCCGATCGCGCCCAGAGCTGGCAGAAGAGTTTCGCGAGGACCTCGCCTGGCTGGGCCTTTCATGGGAGGAAGTGCCTGCGCAATCGAGCCGCGTGGACGAATATGAGGTCGCCGCCGCCACGCTCGCCGCCATGGGCCTGCTCTATCCGTGCAAATGCACGCGGGCGGAAATTGCCGCCGCCGCCACCAGGACTGGGCCGGACGGTCCGGTCTATCCATGTACCTGCAAGGCCGATCTGCCGCGTCCGGACGAAGCCGTGGCATGGCGACTCGACGTCGCTGCCGCCATGGCGCGCTGCGGGCCGCTGACCTGGCATGACGAGCTGGCCGGAGAGCAGCAGGCGCGGCCCGATCTTGCGGGCGATGTCGTGCTGGTCCGCAAGGATGCGGAAACGCCCGCCTCCTACCACCTCGCCGTGACGCTGGACGATGCGGCGGACGGCATCACGCTGGTGACGCGCGGGGCGGACCTGTTCGCCGCCACGCATATCCATCGCCTGTTGCAGGAACTGCTCGGCCTGACGGTCCCGCGCTGGCACCACCACGCACTGCTGCTCGACGAGGAGGGCAGGAAACTTGCCAAAAGGCGAAATTCACCCTCGCTCGCCGACCGGCGGATGGCGGGGGAGGATGGTGCGGCGCTGGCACAGCAATTGCGCATGGGCCAAATGCCGGGTGGCATTACCCTCTCGCAATCCCTAGATATCGCCCCATGAACTGGATTCTCACCCTCGCCATCGTCGTCCTGATGGGCTTCGTCGTCTATTCGCTCGTGCGCGGGATTGTCGCATTCCTGCAAACGACCAAGATCGACCTCGAAAATCAGGAAAACGAGGCGCATATCGCCGAGATGCACGCGCGGCAGAACAAGATGATGTTCAACCGCGTGAAGTACCAGGCGCTGGCCATCGTCGCGGTGGTCATCCTGCTCGCCATCAACAGCTGACGGCTGGCACGCGGGGGAGGGGCGCGTGGTCAAGCTCAACCGCATCTATACCCGCACCGGCGATGACGGGACGACGGGCCTTGTCGATGGCTCGCGATTGCTCAAGCACGCCCCGCGAATGGACGCAGTGGGCGCGGTGGACGAGGCGAATGCCGCGCTGGGCTTTGCCGTGCTGGCACTGGAAGGGGAAGCGCGAGACCATATCACCCGCATCCAGAACGACATGTTCGACCTTGGTGCCGACCTGGCGACGCCCGGAGAGGACTTCTCACCCTCCGAAATGGTGCTCCGAATCGTACCCGCGCAGGCCGAATGGCTGGAGCAACGGATCGATGCGCTGAATGAAGGGCTGGAGCCGCTCACCAGCTTCATCCTGCCCGGTGGCAATGAAGCCGCGGCGCGCCTTCATCTCGCCCGCACCGCCGCGCGCCGCGCCGAGCGCGCGGTGACCGCGCTGGCGGAGGGCGAGGCGGTCAACCCGGCGGCGCTCGCCTATATCAACCGCTTGTCGGACTATCTCTTCGTGCTGTGCCGCGCGGCCAATGATGGCGGCAAGGGCGATATTCTCTGGCAGCCAGGGGCCAACCGCTAGCCGAGCGCAGGGTCGGAACCCGCACCCCTCCTTTCCCGTTGATCGGGCAAAGGAGAATTCGCATGACCGACAGCAATATCCCGTCTTACGAGCAGCGCCAGTCCGGCCTCGCACCCGAGACGCATAATGACGAGCAGGACGATCACCGCATGCAGGCGCAGACCATTGCGCAGGATGCGCAGGGCCTGACGCAGGAAGTCCGCAGCCCGACCGAGAGCACCAAGGGTCCGAATTCCAGCGAGATCCTCGGCGATTCCACGCAGGACGTGATCGATCACATGCGCGACATGGAAAGCAGCGGCCGCGTGGACATGGACGCCTATCGCGGCGAGCCCAACCATGATGACAATGTCGACAAGTTCGGTGCGCAGGCCAAGCTCGACGGGTTGCGCGGCGATGGCTCGTAGTTAGCCCGTCAGGTCCCCGTCATTGAGGATCCACAGGCCCGCGATCAGCACCGCCGCTCCGACTGAAACGCCCCATGCGAGCAGGCGGAAGCGCGGATGGTCCGGGCCTTCCACCGCATGCGTCTTCATCCGTTCAAGTGAGCGCCGTGCCCGCTTTTCGGCATTGAGCGCCAGGAAGATGGCAAAGCCGATGAACATGCTGGCAATCGCCTTCGCCAGCCATGGCGGCTGGAGTTCGCCGAACAGCACGCGGAAGGCGAGGCCGATACCGATCGCCGCAAAGGCGGTGCGGATCCAGCCGGCGAATGTCCGCTCGACCGCCATGATCGTGCGGTCTTCGGCCATATCCGTCCGGTCGCGGGCGAGCGCTTCGCTGGCCTCGTCTTCCTCGCAGGTTTCGCCATGGTCATAGGCATGCTTGTCGCTCATGCCTCGATGAACGGCTGTCAGTCGCCTGCCGTTCCCGCTTCCTGCTTAAGGCGGTAGAGTACTTCGAGCGCCTCGCGCGGGCTCAGCGCATCGACATCGAGCGCCTGCAGCTCCTCGCGCAAGAGGTCGCATTCCTCTTCCTCTGCCTCGGCAGCAGCGGCGAAGAGCGGCAATTCACCAAGGCCCGCCGCCAGCCCGCCCGTTTCCGCGCGGCCCTTTTCCAGCTTGTCGAGCACCGACTTGGCGCGGGCGACCACTTCCTTCGGCACGCCCGCCAGCCGTGCGACCGCGAGGCCATAGGACCGGTCTGCCGCGCCCTCGGCCAGTTCGTGCAGCAGGACCAGCTCGCCCTTCCATTCCTTCGCCCGCACATGGTGGAGCGAGAGGGCGGGGCAGGTGTCCGCCAGCCGCGCCATTTCGTGATAATGCGTGGCGAACAGGCAGCGGCAGCGATTGGTCTCATGGATCGCTTCTGCCACCGCCCATGCCAGCGCCAGCCCGTCATAGGTCGATGTGCCGCGCCCTACCTCGTCGAGGATGACGAAGCTGCGCTCGCCTGCCTGGGAAAGGATGGCGGCAGTCTCGACCATTTCGACCATGAAGGTAGAGCGCCCGCGCGCCAGATTGTCCGACGCACCGACGCGGCTGAACAGCCGGTCCACCAGCCCGATCCGTGCGGCTTCGGCAGGGACGAAACCGCCCGCCTGCGCCAGCAGCACGATCAGCGCGTTCTGGCGCAGGAAAGTCGACTTGCCGCCCATGTTCGGGCCGCCGACCAGCCACAGCCGGTCGCTGCCTGACAGCGTGCAATCATTGGCGATGAAGCGCACATCTTGCTTCGCTAGCGCGGCTTCCACCACCGGATGCCGCCCGCCGGTGAAGGCGAGCGAGGTATCGTTGGTGACCTCCGGCCGGCACCATCCGCCCTCTGCTGCCCGCTCCGCCTGTCCCGCGCTGACATCGAGCCGGGCGAGGGCCGCTGCCGTGGCGGCGATGCGCTCGCGGCTGGCGGAGACTTCGCCTACCAGCTCTTCGAAATGCGCTTCCTCGGCAGCGATGGCGCGCCCGCCCGCCTCGGCAATGCGGTTCGCTTCCTCATGCAGTGTGAGCGAATTGAAACGCACCGCATTGGCCATGGTCTGCCGGTGGATGAAACCGCTGTCCGCCGTCATCAGCGCGTCGCCATGCTTGCTCGGCACTTCGATGAAATAGCCGAGCACGCCATTATGCTTGATCTTCAGCGAGGCGATGCCGGTCTCGCTGCGATAGCGGTTTTCCATCGCGGCGATCGCGCGGCGGGCATTGCCGGAGACTTCGCGCAGCTCGTCCAGCCCCTCGTCATAGCCCCCGGCAATGAAGCCGCCCTGGCTGCGCTCGGTTGGCGGGGAGGGGATAAGCGCGCGGCTGAGCAAATCGGTCAGCGCGCCATGCCCAGTGAGGTGGGGCAGCAGCGCGTCGAGCAGGGCGGGGCGGTCCTTGCGGCTCTGGAGCACGCCATGCAGCCGCCGTGCCTCGATCAATCCGTCGCGCACCTGGCCGAGGTCGCGCGGACTGCCGCGCCCGGCAACGATCCGGCCCAGCGCGCGGCCAAGGTCGGGGATCGCGCGCAGCATCTCGCGCATGTCCGCGCGCAGGAGCGGATCGCGGTGAATCTCCGCCACCAGCGCCAGCCGCTGTTCGATGGCGGCATGATCGGTGAGCGGGGCGGACAGGTCCTCCGCCAGAAGCCGCGCGCCCGCGCCGGTGACGCAGCGATCGACCTCGCCCAGCAGCGATCCCGCGCGTCCGCCATTCTGCGCCGCGACAATCTCCAGGCTCGCCCGCGTCGCCTCGTCCATCGCCATGATGGCGGAGGAACTGCGCGCGACCGGCGGCAGGAGCAGCGGCAGTTTCCCGCGACCGGCATGGTCGAGATAGGCGATGAGGCCGCCTGCCGCGCCCAGCATTGCGCGGCTGAAGTCACCGAAACCGTCCAGTGTGGCAACACCGTGCACGCGTTTGAGCGCCGCCTCTCCCGCCTCGCTGGCAAAGTCTGTGCGGGTGCGGGCGATCGCGTCGAACGGTGCTTCGTCCCATCCCTCGGGCGCAACCAATTCGCTCGCCCCGATGCGTGCCAGTACCGCGCCCAGCTGGTCCGCTGTGCATTCTTCCAGCTCCATCCGCCCGGTGGAGATGTCGCAGGCGGCCACGCCGCAAGTCCCGCGCAAATCGGCGACGGCGGCGAGCATGTTGGCGCGGCGCGGTTCGAGCAGTGCCTCTTCGGTCAGCGTACCGGCGGTGACGAAGCGGACGATATCGCGCTTCACCAGCGCCTTGGAGCTTGGCGTGCCTTCGCGCTTGGCGCGGGCCTTTGCCTCATCGGGCGTTTCCACCTGCTCCGCAATTGCCACGCGGCAACCGGCACGGATCAGGCGGGCGAGATAGCCTTCCGCCGAATGCACGGGCACGCCGCACATCGGCACCGGTTCCCCGCCATGTTCGCCGCGGCTGGTCAGCGCGATATCGAGCACGCCGGCGGCCGTCTTCGCGTCGTCGAAGAACAGCTCGAAGAAGTCGCCCATGCGATAGAACAGCAGAGAGTCTCCGGCCTCCTTCTTGAGGTCGAGATACTGCTTCATCATCGGAGTTGCGGAACCGGCCATTGCGATGCGCGAGGTAATAGGCCGCAATATGATTCGGGAAGGGCGGGGCGCAGTCTTTCCCCTATCGCGCGCGGGAATTGCCCATTAAGGGGTCTGACGCGAAGAGGAGGATCACTTGGCCGACGAGACGAACGATTTCACCACGCGCGAGGCGCTGTTCTATCACGAGACCATTCGCCCGGGTAAGATCGAGATCATCGCCTCCAAGCCGATGGCGACCCAGCGCGATCTGTCGCTGGCTTACTCTCCCGGTGTTGCCGCCCCGGTGAAGGCGATCGCCGAGGACCCGGCGCTGGCGGCGAAATATACCGCGCGCTCCAACCTCGTCGCGGTGATCTCCAACGGTACGGCTATCCTCGGCCTCGGCAATCTCGGCGCGCTCGCTTCCAAGCCGGTGATGGAAGGCAAGGCGGTGCTGTTCAAGCGCTTTGCCGATGTGGATTCGATCGATCTCGAACTCGACACCGAGGACCCGGAAGCCTTTATCAATGCCGTCGCGCTGATGGAGCCGAGCTTCGGGGGCATCAATCTTGAGGATATCAAGGCGCCGGAATGCTTCATCATCGAGCAGGCGCTGCGCGATCGGATGAACATCCCGGTGATGCATGACGACCAGCACGGCACGGCGATCATCGCCGCAGCCGGTCTGATCAATGCCTGCCACCTGACGGGCCGCGACCTGAAGGACGTGAAGATGGTGGTGAACGGTGCGGGCGCCTCGGCGCTGGCCTGTACCGCCCTCATCAAGTCGGTCGGCGTGCCGCATGAGAACGTGATCGTCTGCGATCGCTCGGGCCCGATCTATCCCGGCCGCGCCGATGTCGACCAGTGGAAGAGCGCGCATGCGGTCCCGACCGAAGCGCGCAGCCTGGAAGAAGCGCTGGTGGGCGCGGACATCTTCCTCGGCCTGTCCGCCGCCGGGGCGCTGGAGCCCGCGTGGGTGGAGAAAATGGCCGACCAGCCGATCATCTTCGCCATGGCCAATCCCACGCCTGAAATCATGCCGGACGAGGCGCGCGCCGTGCGCCCCGATGCGATCATCGCCACCGGCCGGTCGGACTTCCCGAACCAGGTCAACAATGTCCTCGGCTTCCCCTTCATCTTCCGCGGCGCGCTCGACGTGCGGGCGACCACGATCAACGAGGAAATGAAGGTTGCCGCCGCAAAGGCGATTGCCGAGCTGGCGCGCGAGCGTGTGCCGGAAGAAGTGGCCGCCGCCTATGGCACCAATCACCAGTTCGGCCGCGAATATATCATCCCCGCGCCTTTCGATCCGCGCCTGATGGAGCGCGTCTCCTGCGCCGTCGCAAAGGCGGCGATGGATTCGGGCGTGGCGCAGGACAGGATCGAGGATTTCGACGAATACGCGCTCGCGCTGCGTTCGCGCCTCAATCCCACGACCTCGGTGCTCACCCGCGTCTATGACGAGGCCAAGGCCCATCCCAAGCGCATGGTCTTTGCCGAGGCGGAGGAGGACGTCGCCCTGCGCGCGGCGATCCAGTTCCGCGATTTCGGCTATGGCGAACCGATCCTTGTCGGCCGCACCGAGAAGGTGCGCGAAAAGCTGGTGGAGCTGGCGGTGGAGGATCCCGACAGCTTCGAGATCGCCAATTCGGCCAACTATCCCGACATCGAGCAGATGGTCGACTATCTCTACAAGCGGCTGCAGCGGCGCGGTTACACGCTGCGCGATGTGCGCCGCATGGTGAACCAGGAACGCAACGTGTTTGCCGCGTTGTTGGTGGCGCTCGACAAGGGCGACGGCATGATTACCGGCCTCACCCGTACCTACAGCCAGACAGCGCGCGAGATCGCCAAGGTGATCGACGCCAAGCCGGGCGCAACGCCCTTTGGCGTACACATGGTAATCGGCAAGAACCACACCACCTTCCTCGCCGATACTACGATCAATGAGCGGCCGAGCGCCGAGCAGCTGGCCCATATCGCCAAGGAGACGGCTGCCGTCGCCCGCCGCATGGGGCATGAGCCGCGCGTCGCCTTCCTGTCCTACTCCACCTTCGGCAATCCCTCCGGCCAGTGGCTGGGCAATATCCGCGATGCCGTGGCGATCCTCGATGCGGAGGATCCGGGCTTCGAATATGAAGGCGAGATGGCGCCCGATGCCGCGCTCAATCCCAAGGTGATGAGCCTCTATCCCTTCAGCCGCCTGTCCGGCCCGGCCAATGTGCTGATCATGCCCGGGCTGCAATCGGCCAACCTTTCGGCCAAGCTGCTGCGCGAATTGTCGGGCGACACGATCATCGGGCCGATGCTGATCGGCAGCGAAAAGCCGGTGCAGATCGCGCCGATGACCTCGATCGCGCCGGATGTGCTGACGCTGGCGGTACTGGCGAGTGCGGGGATAGTCGGCTGATCTGCGTAGGCGGCAGCTGGCTCAGCCCAGCGCCGCCCAGATGCCCATCGCGCTGGTCAGCGTGAGCGCCAGGCCCACGGTGAGCAGCATCAGCCGGGTGGAGAAGTGGCGCGCGGCAAAGGCCCCTATGGGTGCTGCCGCTACGCCGCCGATCAGGAAGCCCAGCGTCGCCCCGGCAAGATCGGCAAAGCCCAGCTGCATGATAAAGGCGGCAGAGATCGTCACGGTCAGGAAGAATTCCACCGCATTCACCGTGCCCACCACCTTGCGCGGTTCGGCGCCCTGAACCAGCAGGTTGGAAGTCACCACAGGCCCCCAGCCGCCGCCACCGGCTGCATCAAGGAAGCCGCCAGTCAGGCCCAGGACCGCGACATGGCGCGGACGCTTCGGGGCAGGGGGATAGGTGAAGCCGCGATAGAGCAGGTAGATGCCGATGCCGGTGAGGTAGGCGAGCACGAAGGGCCGCACCACCTCCGCATCGACGCTGGTGAGCACATAGGCGCCCAGCACGCCGCCCGCGATGCCGGGCAGCAGCAAGCGCCAGAACAGCGCCTTGTCGATATTGCCGTTGAGCAGATGGCTGATGCCCGACGTGGCGGTGGTGAAGCATTCCACCACATGCACACGCTGCGATGCGACGGCGGGCGCAACGCCCAGTACGCCCACCATCAGCGCGTTGGAAATGACGCCGAAGGCCATGCCCAGTGCGCCGTCCACCAATTGGGCGGCAAAGCCGACGGCGATGTAGGGAAGCAGGGAAACCCAGTCGAATTCGCCAAACATCGGCGGCAATCCAGGCAGTTGAACCACCTGCCCGATGTGAGTTTTCGCGGCGTCACGAAAGGAAGAAATACTTTACCGGGATGCGACCCGAAGCGGCTTGATCGAAACCGCTACCAGGGCACGGCCTGCCCGTCATAGGCGAGGAAGGCGTGGCGCGGTTCGCGCTCGGCTTCCAGCACATCGATCATGCCCGATACGCTGGTATCGACATCGATCAGCGCATTGGGGCCGCCCATATCGGTCTGGACCCAGCCGGGATGGAGCGAGATCACGCCGATCCCGCGGGGCCTCGCATGCTTCTCGAACAGTGAGCGTGAGAGCATGTTCTGGCCGACCTTGCTGAGGCGATAGAGGTTCGATCCGCCCGAACTGTCATCGATGGAGCCCATCTTGGAGCTCATCATGCCGATCGTGCCGCCATCCTTCATGGACGGCAGCAGGCCCACCGCCGCACGCGCCGGGCAGACGGCATTGGTCATGAGGATATCGGCGACATTGTCGCGCGTGAGATCGGCGAGGTCCTGCTCGCCGCCGCCATAGACGCCGGCATTGAGGACGAGGATGTCCAGCGATCCGGCGGGGATCGCCTGGGCCAGCGCGGCGATGCTGGCTGCGTCGGTTACGTCCATCTCATGCACCTTGATCGCGCCATCGCTTGCTGCGGCAGCATCGGCCAGTTCCGCCGAGTGAGAACGCTGCGTGGCAAAGACCGTGTAGCCCTTCTCCGCCAGGCGGCGCGCCAGCCCCAGGCCCAGCCCGCGCGAGGCCCCGATGATACATGCGGACTTGCTGGCGGATGGGCTGGTCATGGTATTGCTCCGGAGTGATTGTGGGCAGGTCTGCCTGTGATACACATGGCCCATGCAATCAGTTCCGAGCCAGCGTCATCGCTTCGCCATCCCTGACGATGTGCACTATCTCAACTGCGCCTACATGTCGCCGCTCTCCAATGTGGTCACGCAGGCCATGGTCGATGGTGCAGCGTGCAAGCAGAGGCCCTGGACCTACAAGCCCGACGACTTCTTCTCCATCTGCGAGGCCTTCCGCGATAGGGCGGCGCGGCTGTGCGATGTTGCCGCCCACAGCATCGCGATCGTCCCGTCGGTCAGCTATGCGCTGGCGATCGCCGCGCGCAACCTGCCTCTGGCCAAGGGGCAGCAGGTTGTGATGCTGGGCGACCAGTTCCCGTCCAACGTCTATCCCTGGCGCCAGCTGGCGGCAGAGCGGGGCGGCCGCGTGGTGGCGGTTGAGCGGGACGCCGATGCGGCATGGACCAATGCGGTGCTCGATGCGATCGGGCCGGACACTGCCGTGGTCGCCGTGCCGCATGTGCATTGGGCCGATGGCCGTGTGGTGGATCTCGAAGCGGTGGGGGCGAAATGCCGCGAATATGGCGCTGCGCTCGTGCTCGACCTCACGCAATCGCTTGGCGCCATGCCGCTCGATTTTGCCAAGGTCGATCCCGATTTCGCCGTGGCCGCCTGCTACAAATGGCTGATGGGACCTTATGGCACCGGCATGCTCTATGTCGCACCGCGCCACCATGATGGCGAGCCGGTCGAGCAGAACTGGATCAATCGCGGCGGGTCGGAAGATTTCACCCGGCTGGTCGATTACCGCGACGATTACCAGCCCGGCGCGAGGCGTTTCGACCAGGGCGAGAAGTCCAATCCTCCGCTGATGTTCGGCGCCAGCGCAGGTCTCGACTTCCTGCTTGAATTCGGCGTCGAAGCGATTGCCCACACCTTGGCGGAGGAGACCGGCAGGATCGCGGAGGAGGCGGCGAAGCTCGGCCTCACTTCCGCGCCCATCGGCCAGCGCGCACCGCATTTCCTCTCGCTCGGCTTTCCCGAGGGCGTGCCCGATGGACTGACCGACCGGCTGGCGGAAAAGAACGTCTTCGTCTCGCTACGCGGGTCTTCGTTGAGGGTAACGCCGCATGTCTACAACAACGATGCGGATCGCGAGGCGCTGCTGGAGACGTTGCGCGGCGCGTGATGCAACCGCCCAGCTCTGCCAGGTCAAGGCTGGGTATTGGCGACCGTGTGATCGGCGCGGATGAAGCCTGCCCCATCGACGATCACCGGCTGACCGTTGAGCCGGCCACGGAAGCTGGCGAAGTTCTGGTGCCGCCGCGGTCCTTCCAGTTCGCGCCTCAGTTCGGCAACGGCAAGATTGGTCATCCACAGCTTGCCGAGCTCGGCGCGTCCGGGCGTTTTCTCGGGGGCATAGGTTCCCAGCCGCTCGCGAACATTGTTCTGGACGGGCAGCCTCTCGGGCGCACCAAGCTGGCGGAAAGCGTAGCCGATCATCTCGGCGCGCGTGACAAGGTCGAAATCCTCGAGAATCACCCCGAGCAAGCCCTCGTCATAGCCGCCGAGCTCGAAGAAGATGCGCCGCGCCATGCCGATTCGCCCCGGCGTCCCGTCAGTGAGATTTTCGGTCTTCTGTCGGCAGCCCGTTCCTGCGGCGCTCGCTTCGTGGATCTTTTCGAGGTCGCTTGCGGTGAGGAAGTTGTCGCCGTCGAGATTGAACAGGTATTCGCCGCGCGAAAGGCGGTAGGCGAGGTTCTTGGCCTTGGAGACATGCCAAGGCGCTGTATCGGTCACCCGGAAGAAGCGCAGCCGCCCCGCCTCGATGGCCTCGCGAAAGTTGTCCCATACCCATTTGGCGAGGCCATCGGGCGAATCATAATCGACCAGCACGATCTCCTCGCCCGCGCCGATGGCTTCGAGATTGCCGGGCAGGGTTTCGCGCAGCTGGTAAAGCCGGTTCTTGCAGGTGGTGCAGAAGCTGATGGTAATCGGATCGGTCATGTCAGCCGCGCCTGCGGAAGCGGAAGTACCAGACTTCGTGGCCATAAGTGTTGCGCGCCTTGTGCTCATAACGCGTCTCGGGCCAGCCGGAGGGGCGGACCTGCCAGCTCTTCGGTCCTTCGACTGTCCACTCGAACTCGTCGGTAAAGCGGCGCATTACCATCAGCGCGTGGCGAAGATAGACCGGGTGGTCGGTGCCGAAGCGGAATTCGCCGCCGGGCTTCAGCTTGTCGGCGATCAACTTCACGGGGCCATCGTTCATCATGCGCCGCTTGGCATGGCGCGCCTTGGGCCATGGGTCCGGGTGAAGCAGGTAGAGCATGGTCAGCGCGCCATCGGGAATGCGCGCCAGCACTTCCAGCGCATCGCCATGATGGATGCGCACATTGCCAAGGTTGCCTTCCTTCACATGGTTTAGCGCCTGCGCCACGCCATTGAGGAAGGGCTCTGCGCCGATAAAGCCGTGATCGGGCAGCAGGTCCGCCCGATAGGCCATGTGCTCGCCCGCGCCGAAGCCGATCTCGAAATGCAGCGGGCAATCGAAACCGAACAGCCGTTCGGCCGTCACGAGACCTTCCGCTGGCACCGCGATGCTGGGCAGGAATTCCTCCACCAGCTGCTGCTGATAGGCGCGCAAAGGCTTGCCCTGGCTGCGGCCATAGAGCCGGTTGAGCGTAGTCGGATCGCCTTCCTTGTGCGCTGTCATGTCTGCTGCGCATACATTTTTTTTGGTACGCCTCAAGCGCCGGCGTGCCCATCCGGGCACTTGGCTATCCTCGCCTGAATCCCTCCGCTTCGCTACGGGGCGGCTACGGGCGCGCGTTCGCGCTTGCGGGCCTGCGGCCCGTTCCGGAGCTTGGAGGAGGAGCTGCAGCAGCGCGGTCGCGTAGCGACCGCAAGGCGGAACGGCCGTCCGCATCGGGGGCAGCTTGCTGCCCGTCTAGCGAGGATGAAGGCGCGGATGCGCCTTCGCAAAGCAAACAAACTGCAAGGGTTGGATTGCCCGGAGAGGCACGCTAGGTCGCGCGGCCATGATCAATGACGCGACAACATTCTTCGCCGAACAGATGCCCTGGGTGCAGACGCTGATCGCGCTCGCCTTGCTCTTGCTGGGCGCCGCTGCGGTCAACTGGCTGCTCAAGAAGGTGATCCTGCGCATCGCCGCACCCTTCCTCGATACGCGGACCAGCACTGCGGACAAGGCCGCCGCGCGGCTCGCCACCGTCATCCCGCTGCTGATGGTCTCGCGCGGGATCGAGCTGGTGCCGAACCTGCCGCCGGAAGTCGCGGCGCTCATCACCAATATCGCCCGTGCCTGCATCGTGCTGTCCATCGCCATGGCGATGAGCAAGGGGCTCGACTACATCGACGAGCTCTATCGCCGCCGGCCGGAAGCGAAGACGCGCCCGATCAAGGGCTATGTCCAGGTCGTCAAGATTCTCGTCTATTGCGCGGCGGCGATCATGATGGTCTCCGTCCTGATCGAGGAATCGCCGCTGCTGCTCCTCTCCGGCCTCGGCGCGATGGCGGCGGTGCTGATGCTGGTGTTCAAGGACACCATCCTCTCACTCGTCGCCAGTGTGCAACTGTCGAGCAACGACATGCTGCGCGTGGGCGACTGGATCGAGATGCCCGGCATGAATGCCGATGGCGATGTGATCGATATCGCGCTGCACACGGTGAAGGTGCAGAATTTCGACAAGACCATCACCACCATCCCCACGCACAAGCTGATTTCGGACAGCTTCCGCAACTGGCGCGGGATGAGCGAGAGCGGCGGCCGGCGGATCAAGCGCGCGCTGCCGCTGGACCAGAATTCGGTGCGGTTCCTGACGGATGAGGAAGTGGACGGGCTGCGCCGCTTCCGCCTGCTCGGCGATTACCTCTCCAAGAAGGACGAGGAGCTGAAGGAATGGAACGCGCGTGAGCTGGCGGGGGATACCAACCCGGTCAATGCGCGGCGGATCACCAATATCGGCACATTCCGCGCCTATGTGATCGCTTACCTGAAGGCGCATCCCCGGCTCGCCACCAAGGGCTTCACCCTGCTGGTGCGCCAGCTGGAGCCGACGCCCAAGGGCCTGCCGCTGGAGATCTACTGCTTCACCTCGACCACCGATTGGGGCGAGTATGAGAGCATCCAGGCCGATGTCTTCGACCACCTCATCGCGATCCTCCCCGAATTCGGCCTGCGCCTCTACCAGCAGCCGAGCGGGCTGGACGTGAAGGAAATGCGGATCGCCTGATCCCTAAAAAGCAGCAACGACGAAAACGGCCCGCCTTCCTGATGGAAGACGGGCCGTCTCGCTGTGTTCACACCAATCTCGATGGGTACCGAGAGATTTGGTTCAGGCTGCTTCGATTTCCTCGTCCGCATCGGGATCGCGCAGCACATAGCCACGGCCCCATACGGTCTCGATATAGTTTTCGCCGCCGCAAGCGCTGGAAAGCTTCTTGCGCAGCTTGCAGATGAAGACGTCGATGATCTTGAGTTCGGGCTCGTCCATGCCGCCATAGAGGTGGTTGAGGAACATTTCCTTGGTCAGCGTGGTGCCCTTGCGGAGCGAGAGCAGCTCCAGCATCGCATATTCCTTGCCGGTCAGGTGCACGCGGGCCCCATCGACTTCGACCGTCTTGGCGTCGAGGTTCACGGCCAGCTTGCCGGTGCGGATGACCGACTGGCTGTGGCCCTTCGAACGGCGCACCACGGCGTGGATGCGGGCGACCAGCTCGTCACGATGGAAGGGCTTGGTAACGTAATCGTCGGCGCCGAAGCCGAAGCTGCGGATCTTGGAATCCATTTCAGAAATGCCGGAGAGGATCAGGACCGGGGTCTGCACCTTCGCGACGCGCAGCTTCTTCAGAACGTCGTAGCCATGCATGTCGGGCAGGTTAAGATCGAGCAGGATGATATCGTAGTCATACAGCTTGCCCAGATCGAGGCCTTCTTCGCCAAGATCGGTCGAGTAGACATTAAAGCCTTCGGTTGTGAGCATGAGCTCGATTGCCTTGGCGGTTGTCGGCTCGTCTTCGATCAGCAGCACGCGCATTGTGGGTGTCCCCTTGTTTCCCCGGCGGTAACCCCTCCTTAGGAGAGGTTGCCGCGAATTAACCACGCAACTTGTCACCAAAAAAGGTTAATAACAGGTTTAACGCAATGCGGATTCACTGCTGAGTCTTTCTGGCAACACCCTGCGCAGGCCCGTCGCCAACGAAGCGCGGGTCCGTATCGAAAGCGGCGGCAATCCGCCGGAAGGTGCCAGCCATTGCCTGCCCCTGGGGGGTAATCCGGAAACGGCCGGGCGCCACCTCAATGATATTGCCCGTCGTGGTCTGCTCTTCCATGCGCCGGGCGATCTGCTCCCAATCGGTCAGATAGGTGCGCTGGAACTCCGCCTGCAGCTCACCGGTGGTGAAACTGCTCTCGGCATGGCGGTCCATATGGCTCAGCAGGTAAACCGTGATCGAGCGGTCGACCGTTACGGGAAAGACGATCAGGAAACCGATGCTGAGGCTGAAGGTCGTGGCGATGGCGGCGACCACGAGATCGGGTGAGAACAGCTGCCATCGCCTGTTCACCGCTATCATTGCCAGGAAGAGAAGCAGACAGGCTGCCGCGATCAGCACTACGCCACGGTAGAAGACCGTGTCGAACTGGCTGCCCGCGCCGATCACGGCCAGGCCGAGAAACAGGGTGAAGCCGATAGCAGACGCCGCTGCCAGCTTCGCGGCGGCGGCCGCATAGGCGGCAAGTCCAGCCTGCCAGTCCGAAACCCTTCGCGTGTTCATGTCCCGCTCCATTCCGAAGGCCGGGTAACGCCGGCTTCACTGGACTGGTCGTATGGGCGAAAAGCAATGACAAGGTCCAGTGTGCGCACCGATTGTCGATATCGGGTGGCAGCGGCTATGGAGGATCGGGGGGCAAATGATGCGTGACGAGCGGGCAGGGGTGGAAGCAAGGCCGGGTGCGGCATGGGTCGCGCTCGTCCTCGCCACCGGTGTGCTGGCGCGCTTGCTGCTGCCTTTCCATGAGCACAATTTCGATGTCGATTCCTATCGCATCGTGGCCGACATCATGGCGGCCGGCGGCAATGTCTATGCCGAAACGCCGCGCTATAATTACGGGCCGGTGTGGTTCAACATCGTCCATTGGCTCGACCTGCTGCCTTCACCGCCCGGTGCGGATCCGACCAAGGCGCTGCATTTCAAGATCGCCGCTTTCCTGACGCTGGTCGATGTCGGCCTGTTTGCCATCCTGCTGCGCCGCTTTTCGCTGAAGGTGGCGGCGCTGTTCTTCCTGAATCCGATCTCGGTGATCATCACCGGCTATCACAGCCAGTTCGACAATTTGCCGGTCCTGATCGGCTTTGCCGCCATCCTCTATGTCGGCAAGCTGCAGGGCTGGCGCGGGCAGGCGGTGCTGCTGCTGGGGCTCGGCCTGTCACTGATGGCCAAGCACCTGCTCTTCGTCTTTCCGCTCTGGCTGGCGATGAAGCGGCAGAGCTGGCGCGACCGGTTGCTGGTTGTCGGCGTTCCCTACACTCTCTTCCTGCTCGGCTTCGCCGCCTATGCCCCCGTCGGGTGGAGGGGCATTCTCGACAATGTCTTCCTCTATCGCTCGTTCAATGCCGCGCCTCTCTGGCGCCTGCTCCTGCCCGATGCGCTGGTGGACAGCATCCCGGTCGTCCTGCTGTTTATCGGCGCCTTGCTGGCTCTGGGCTATTGCGTCCGCGAACGCGACGATTTCGAGAAGCTGCGCATCTACCTGATCGGGCTGGTGGTGTTTTCCTCGGCCATGGCGAACCAGTACCTAGCGATCCCCGCCGCCTCGATCGCGATGAACTGGAACCTGCCCTACGCCATGTATTCGTGGACCGGCACGCTGGTCCTGGCGGTGCATTCGGATGGCCTTGCGCTGCTGGGGGCTCTCTGGAGTCCGGCGCTCTCGCAGCTGGCCTATCAGGCATTGGTAGCCTGTCTGGCGATAGGGCTTGCCCTCGATGTATCGGGGCGTTCACCCAGGCGGCTATTGGCCTCCCTTCGCGCAAGGATTGCGCGGCGGTAGCCGGCGGTCAGATACTCTCCAGCTTCTTCTGCCGCCTTCGCTGCACGCTCGACCCAATCCCGATAGCCTCGCGATATTTCGCCACGGTGCGCCGCGCCAGATCGAAGCCTTCGGCCTTGAGCAGCTCCACCAGCTTGTCGTCCGAGAGGATCTTCTTCGGGTCCTCGGCATCGGTCAGCGCCTTGATGCGGGCCTTGACCGCTTCGGCGCTGGCGCCCTCGCCATCCGCACCGCCGCCGACGCCGGAGGTGAAGAAGTATTTGAGCTCGAAGGTCCCGCGCTCGCAATGGAGGTATTTGTTGCTGGTCACGCGGCTGACCGTGCTTTCGTGCATCTCGATCGCCTCGGCCACCTTGGCAAGGGTGAGGGGCTTCAGTTCGGACACGCCGCGGCGGAAGAAGCCGTCCTGCTGCTTCACGATTTCGCTGGCGACCTTGAGGATCGTCTTCTGCCGCTGGTCGAGCGCCTTCACCAGCCAGTTGGCATCGGCCAGCTTCTCGCTCAGCCAGCCTTTGGACTGCTTGTCGGTACAGCCGCCGCGCAGTTCCACATAATATTCGCGATTGATGATGAGGCGCGGCAGCGTCGCCTGGTTGAGCTGGATGTCCCAGCCCGTTTCACTGCTCGCGCGGATCAGCACATCGGGCGTGACCGGCGCGCTGTCGCTGCGGGCGAATTTGAGGCCCGGCTTGGGATCGTAGCTGCGCAGTTCGCCAAGCATGTCGGCGAAATCCTCGTCATCGACATCGCAAATGCGCTTGAGCTGGGCGAAGCTGCCTTTGGCCAGCAGGTCCAGGTTCGCGAGCAGCACTTCCATGCAGGGGTCGTAGCGGTCCGCCTCCTTCGCCTGCAGTGCGAGGCATTCGGCCAGGCTGCGCGCCCCGACGCCGGTGGGATCGAGCGACTGCACCAGTTCCAGCGCCGCTTCCGCTTCAGCCAGCGGAACGTTCAGGTCGGAGGCAAGATCGCGCAAGGAAGCGGCGAGATAGCCGGCATCATCGAGCAGGCCGATGATGTGTCGGGCGATGAAGGCGGTGCGCACATTGGGCGCGGCGGGGCCGACCTGCGTTTCGAGATGCGCGGCAAGGTCCGCCTCCACATCGCCATGTTCGCTGATGTCGGGCCCGTCCTCGCCGCCGCCGGAGCCCGGGGCTGCGGACCAGTCGCCCGTGTCGCGATCGATATCCAGCGCGGCGGGATCGAGATCGAGCGGGGCGTCGCCCTCACCGCCGCCCGCCAGCATCAGCTCGTCGGAAGTGGGGGCATCGGGCGGCGTATCGCCATCCGCAACAGCGTCGGGCGCGTCATCGCCCGCCTCGCGCGAGACTTCGCCCGCTTCGAGCAGCGGGTTGCTCTCCAGCGCCTCGCCGATGAAGGTTTCGATTTCCAGATTGGACAGCGCCAGCAGCTTGATCGCCTGCTGCAGCTGCGGCGTCATGACAAGCGACTGGCTTTGCCGCAGGTCCAGCCTGGGTCCCAGCGCCATCGGCTACTTCCTCCCGACAGCCATCACAGCGTGAAGGATTCGCCGAGATAGAGGCGGCGCACATTCTCGTCGGCGACCAGCTCCTGCGGGCTGCCGGCGAAGAGGACCTGCCCGCCATAGATGATGCAGGCGCGGTCCACGATATCGAGCGTTTCGCGTACATTGTGGTCGGTGATCAGCACGCCGATGCCGCGGCGCTTCAGGTCCCTTACCAGGTCGCGGATATCCGCAATGGACAGCGGGTCGATGCCGGCAAAGGGCTCGTCCAGCAGCATGATGGAGGGCTTGGCGGCCAGCGCGCGGGCGATCTCGCAGCGGCGGCGTTCACCGCCAGACAGCGCCATGGCCGGGCTGTCGCGCAGGCGAGTGATGTGGAATTCCTCGAGCAGTCGCTCCAGCTCCGCCTCGCGGGTGGCCTTGTCGGGCTCGACCATTTCGAGCACGCAATTGATGTTCTGTTCCACCGTCATGCCGCGAAAGATGCTGGTTTCCTGCGGCAAATAGCCAAGGCCCAGGATCGCGCGGCGATACATGGGCAGGCTGGTGACATCGACGCCGTCCATCATGATGCGCCCGCTATCGGGCTTCACCAGCCCCATGATCGAATAGAAGCAGGTGGTCTTGCCCGCGCCATTGGGGCCAAGCAGGCCCAGCACCTCGCCCTTCGCCACGGTCAGCGAGATATCGGTCAGGACCGCGCGCTTGTCGTAACTCTTGGCGATGGAGACGACTTCCAGCCCGCCTTCGGGCGGCAGGTCGGGCGCGGCGCCTTCATGCGCATGTTCCATGCTTTCCGCCAGCGACTCGGTGTCGAGGCCAGCTTCATCGAGAGTGGGATCATCCATGCTCATAGCTTGCCATCTAGCACCTTCAGCGGCGCTTTGAAGGGGAATTGGCAAGATTCCTGCATGTCCCCCGTGGAGACACCTCCGCCGCTGTCCTTGGCGATATGGTTACCACTCTTGCAACGGCGCCGCCGAAATGTAATAAATCGTATCGGGATTGGATAAGGAGCATTGCCATGGAAAGGGCAATCACAAGCTCCGTCGAAAGGTCGCATAAAACCACGACGGATCAACTGGATTGGCGTAAGCGTATGAGTGACCATGTGGCTTTCGGGCTGCTGGTCTATACCGGCCTGCAAATCGCCTTGACCACTTTGGTGCTCAAGACCAACCACAGTTCCATCCTGCCCTATTTCGCGCTCATCCTGCTGGTGTTCGCCGTTATCCCGGCCTGCCGGCTGTTCGAAGCGCGCTGGTCCGAACTCGATGATGCGCAGGCTGCCGATCCCGCCTTGGAATCGCTGTTCAAGCGCGACCGCGCGCTGGTCTGGCTCAGCGCCCTTGGCCTGCCCTTTGCGCTGACCGGCCTGTTCAAGGGTCTTGCGTTCCTCTTCGCCTGATAGCGGCAAACTCACGGCACAGATAAAGGGACCGCGAGGCCGAGCCGCGCGATCCCGCGAATGTCAGCTGCTTGTATGCAGAGGCCCCCATCGCTGTGCGAAAGGGAGGAAGATAGGCAGCTACGGCCCCAAAGGGGGCCGCAAGCGCGAATGCGCCTGCCAAAAGTCAAAAGAACCCTCAGCCCTTCGCCTTATCCGCCTCGTAACGCTCGATAGCTTCCAGCGTCACCCGCTTAGCCTCGGCGGCATCGCCCCAGGCGCCGATGCGGACCCACTTTTCGGCTTCCAGATCCTTGTAGTGGGTGAAGAAGTGTTCGATCTGCTGGAAGATGATCGACGGCAGGTCCTTCGTTTCCCCGACGTCGGAATAATAGGGGAAGGTCGTGTCCACCGGCACGCAGATCAGCTTTTCGTCGCCGCCATGCTCGTCTTCGAGGTTCAGCACGCCGATCGGACGGGCGCGCACCACGCAGCCGGCGATGAAGGGCGAGCGGGCGATCACCAGCGCATCCAGCGGATCGCCATCGGGGCTCAGCGTATGCGGGATGAAGCCGTAATTCGCCGGATAGCGCATCGGCGTGTGCAGGATGCGGTCGACGAACAGCGCGCCGCTCGGCTTGTCGAATTCGTACTTCACCGGTTCGCCGCCGGTGGGCACTTCGATGATCACGTTCAGGCTCTCGGGCGGATTATCACCGACCGGAATATGTTCGATACGCATGGATGCTTGCTCGTCCTCTTTCGCGAGATTCGTGGCGGCACCCCCTCCCAAAATCCGGCGCGGGGTTAGAACATAAGGCCGCGCAATGCCACAGCCGAATTGCTCCAATAGGCAAAGTGAGTCATTCTAACGGGCGTGATAATGGCGGGCTGAAGAGTCGCAAGGACCGTGGCCGGCCAGTGGAGAGGGAGAGAGACCATGCATGTAGGACTGGCCACCGGCTTCGCGCACCAGCGCGGCGATAGCTATGACGATGCGCAATTCGTGCGCGAGGAGCTGGAGAACCTGATCCTGGCGGACGAGCTGGGCTATGATTCGGTGTGGATCACCGAGCACCATTTCTCCGACTATTCGATGTCCAACGATCCGCTGCAGCTGCTCACCTATCTTGCGGGCAAGACCAAGAATGTGAAGCTGGGCACGCAATGCATCATCGTGCCGTGGCACAATCCGGCGCGGCTGGCGGAAAAGATCATCAATCTCGACATCATGAGCGGCGGCCGCGCGATCCTCGGCTTCGGCGGCGGGCTGGCCCCGCATGAATTCGCCGGCCTCGGCATCGATCAGAACGATAGCCGCGCGCTCTATAACGATATCCTCGACGTCCTGATTCCGGCACTGGAAACCGGCGTGATCGAGGGCGAGGGCGCTTTCGGCTCCATCCCGCGCAGCGAGCTTCGCCCGCGCCCGGTCAAGAGTTTTGCCGGCCGAAAGTTCTGCGGCTCGCTGTCGGGCAATTCGATGTATGCGGCGGCCAGGCACGGCTTCGGCAACATGGTCCTGATGCTCCCCCAGCGCGGCAAGGAGGCTCCGCCGGACCAGTACAAGGGCGTGTGGGACGAGGTGCACACTGACGGCTCAAGCCCGCCGCCGCCCATGCTCTCGGGCAATTTCTACATCCATGAGGATGGCGATTATGCGCATGAGCAGGGGCAGAAATACCTCGCCAACACGATGCGTGCGGCGATCACCAACTACCATCTCGACAAGCCCGGCACCTTCGCCAATGTGAAGGGGTATGAGCATTATGAGAAGATGATGCTCGCCCCCGAACAGATCGACGAATATTGCGAGAATTTCGGCAAGGGCGCGGTCACCGGCACGCCGAAGGATATCCTCGAGCGGCTGTGGGAGCTGAAGGAAATCTACAACCCGCAGGGCTTCTTCCCGCATGTCTATTTCGGCGGCATGCCGCAGGACGATTGCGTGCGCTCCATCCGCATGTTCGCGGAAGAGGTGATGCCCGAGCTGAAGAGCTGGAAGGCGGAAACCAGCATCGACGACCTGTTCCTCGAGGCTGCGGAGTAGCGCACTTCAAACCGTCATTGCGAGGAGCCGCCAGGCGACGCGGCAATCCAGGGCAGTTCGCGTGCCACCCTGGATTGCCACGCTCCGCTCGCAATGACGCGCGGCGGGGAATTGCCCTTGGCGGCCAGCATGCCTAAAGGCTGCTCCCCATGAGCAAGGTAGAAACGCCGCGCCCCATTCGCGGCACGCAGGACATTTTCGGACCCGATGCGGAGGCCTTTGCCTTCGTGGTCGAGACATTCGAGCGCGTGCGGAAGCTTTACCGCTTCCGCCGCGTGGAAATGCCCGTGTTCGAAAAGACCGAGGTCTTCGCCCGCTCGCTGGGCGAGACGACCGACGTGGTCTCCAAGGAAATGTATTCCTTCGACGATCGCGGCGGGGAATCGCTGACGCTGCGTCCGGAATTCACCGCCGGAATCGCGCGCGCCTATCTCACCGATGGCTGGCAGCAATATGCGCCGTTGAAGGTGGCGACGCATGGCCCGCTGTTCCGTTACGAGCGCCCGCAAAAGGGCCGCTATCGCCAGTTCCACCAGATCGATGCGGAGATCATCGGCGCCGCCGAACCGCAGGCCGATGTCGAGCTGCTGTGCATGGCGGACCAGTTGCTGAAGGAGCTGGGCGTCGCCGATGGCGTGACCTTGCAGCTCAACACGCTGGGCGATGCCGACAGCCGCGACAGCTGGCGCGCGGCGCTGCTCGCCTACTTCCAGGCGGTGCGCGGCGAGCTGTCGGAGGACAGCCAGGATAGGCTCGAGCGCAACCCTCTGCGCATCCTCGATTCCAAGGATCCGCGCGACCAGGCCTTCGTTGCCGATGCGCCCAAGATCGACGAATTCCTGACTGCCGAGGCTGAGGACTTCTTCGGCGCGGTGACCAGCGGCCTCGATGCGGCGGGCGTGAAGTGGCAGCGGCTCGACAAGCTGGTGCGCGGCCTCGACTATTATCGCCACACGGCCTTCGAATTCATCACCGACCGGCTGGGCGCGCAGGGCACGGTGCTCGGCGGCGGGCGCTATGACGGGTTGATGGAGAGCCTCGGCGGTCCCGCAACGCCTGCGGTCGGCTGGGCTGCCGGGATCGAGCGGCTGGCGATGCTGGTCGAAGGTGTCGGTGAGGATGTCGCGGACTGGGCGGTGGTCGTTGAGGACGATGCCACGCTGGGAGAGGCGACCGGCGCACTCGGGGCCATTCGTCGTGCGGGCATGTCGGCAGAGCTCTTCGCTACGGGGAGCCCGCGCAAGAGGTTCGACAAGGCCGTCAAATCCGGCGCGCGATCCATTGTGTCATACGCTATGCGCGACGGGACGATTGATCGACGGATCAAAGCTGGCGACGCTGATGGTATTCGGCTGGTCGGCGCACTCAAGGAGTCCTAGACCTCGTCATCCCCGCGAAGGCGGGGATCCAGATGATGCCGAGCGAACTGGATTCCCGCCTTCGCGGGAATGACGAATAGAGAAGATTGCAATGACCATCCCCGCCGAACGCCTGCAGCAAATCACCCACCGCTTTGCGGAGCTTGAGGCGCGCATGGCCTCGGGCCAGCTGGAGGGTGAGGCGTTCGTGCAGGCTTCCCGCGACTATGCCGAGCTGGAGCCGGTGGCGAAGGCGGCGGCGGAAGTCACCGCGATGCGCGAGGAGATTGCCGGGCTCACCGAAATGCTCGCCGATCCCGAAATGAAGGCCATGGCCGAGGAGGAGCTAGCGGGCCTCAAGAAGGCCCTACCGGGGGCCGAGCGCGACCTGGCCATAGCCATGCTGCCCAAGGACGAGGCCGACCAGCGCCCCGCCATGCTCGAAATCCGCGCCGGCACCGGCGGCGATGAAGCGGCGCTCTTCGCCGGCGATCTCTACCGCATGTATGAGCGCTTCGCGGCCGAGCAGGGCTGGCGCGTCGAACCCGTCAGCATGAATGCGAGCGATGCGGGCGGCTTCAAGGAAATCGTGGCCAATATCACCGGGCAAGGCGTGTTCGCCAAGCTCAAATGGGAAAGCGGCGTGCACCGCGTGCAGCGTGTGCCGGTGACCGAAAGCGGCGGGCGCATCCATACTTCCGCCGCCACCGTTGCCGTGCTGCCCGAGCCGACCGAGGTCGATGTCCAGATCAACGATAACGACCTCAAGATCGATATCTACCGCGCCTCCGGGGCGGGCGGACAGCACGTCAACACCACCGACTCTGCTGTGCGCATCACCCACCTGCCCACTGGTCTCGTGGTGATCCAGCAGGATGAGCGCAGCCAGCACAAGAACCGGGCCAAGGCCATGCAGGTGCTGCGCGCGCGCCTCTATGAGAAAATGCGTGAGGAAGCGCAGGGCGAGGAGGCCGCGGCACGGCGCGCCATGGTCGGATCGGGCGACCGCTCCGAACGCATCCGCACCTACAACTTCCCGCAAGGCCGCGTGACCGATCACCGCATCGGCCTCACCCTGCACAAGCTGGACGAGGTGCTGGCGGGGCAGGCGCTGGGCGAGATCGTCGATGCCCTCACCGCCGAAGACGAGGCCAAGCGCCTCGCGGCGATGGAGGCCTGAGGTGACGGTCGCCGAGGCCCTGCGCGATGCGGCCCGGCAGCTGGAAGCGACATCGGGCACGGCGCGGCTCGACGCCGAAGTGCTGATGGCCCATGCGCTTGGGGTGACTCGCTCCGACCTGTTATTGAAGCATATGGACTCCGACGTTCCGGACAGCTTCGCCGATCTCCTCGCCCGCCGCATGCAGTGCGAGCCGGTCGCCTACATTGTCGGCCTGCAGGAATTCTACGGCCGCGATTTCGTCGTGAATTACGAAGTGCTGATCCCGCGCGGCGATAGCGAGACGATCATCGAAGCTGCGCTCGCCCATGCCCCGGCAAAGGCGCGCGTGCTCGATTGCGGCGTGGGCACGGGCGCGCTCCTGCTTACCGTGCTGGCCGAACGTCCGGAGGCGGAAGGGATCGGCATCGACCGTTCGCTGGGCGCCATGGCCGTCGCCTCGCTCAATGCCTCGCGGCTGGGGCTGCAGGAGCGGGTGCATATCCTCCATCGCAACTGGCATGAGCCGGACTGGAAGGATGAGCTCGGCCAGTTCGACCTCATCCTCGCCAACCCGCCCTATGTCGAAACCACCGCCACGCTCGATCCCGATGTTGCCGATTGGGAGCCGGCAGAAGCGCTGTTCGCCGGGCCGGAGGGGCTGGACGACTACCGCATCCTCATCCCCCAATTGCCCGCCCTTCTGGCTGCAGGCGGGGTGGCCGTCCTCGAAATCGGCGCGGCACAGGCGGATTCGGTGGCGAAGATCGCGCAAGCGGCTGGTTTTTCGACAAAATTACATCGCGATCTTGCCGGCAGGCCGCGTGCGCTGGTGCTAATGCTTACCGGCGATTGAGTCCTCTTCAGATTAGGACTTGGCAAACCATTTGCGAGTAGCTACCTCTATTGACAGGCCCATGGTGCAAAAGGCGTCTTAGCCATGACCTGGGGCCTGAAACTCCTCAATTTGCTGTGTAAGCGGCGCTGATACGCCCTTAGCCTACGCAAATCGGAGAACGTGCAGCTGCGTAAGGCGCTGCAACGCGGGGTCATGCGACCGGAGAGAATGAAAATGCCGGTCCCAGCGAGGAAGCGGAATTTCCTTTGAATAATCAACGCAATAACAATCGTCGCCGTGGCCGCGGAAGCTCTCGCGGTGGAGGCGGGGGGCACCAGTCCAACCGGATCGATTCGCGCGCTCGGGGCAATGCGCCGCAGCTGCTCGAAAAGTACAAGAAGCTGGCGCACGAAGCGTCGCTGAACGACGATCGGGTGCAGACCGAATACTACCTGCAATTCGCCGATCACTATTTCCGCGTCATTGCCGACAGCAAGGCGCAGAAGGATGAGCAGCGCGCCAAGCGCGATGCGGAGCGTGGCGACAGCCGCGACGATGATGACGGTGACGAGGACGATCGCACCGAGGATCGCAGCCAGCGCAAGCAGCGCGGCCGCTCGCGGCGCGAGAAGTCCGAGGACGATGGCGACCAGCAGGGCCAGCGCGGCCATGAGGGCGACGCCGATGACGGCGATAATCCCTTCGCCGAAAAGCCGAAGAAGAAGCGCACCAGCCGCAAGAAGGCCGATGATGGCGACAGCGATGGCGGGCTCGATCCGGACATGCTGCCGCCTTCCATCGCGCGCGGCGATGACAGCGATGACGATGACGAGCCGGAGGCAAAGCCGCGCCGCTCGCGTGCTCGCAAGCCGCGCAGCAGCGATGACGGCGGCGAGGACGAGCTGCAGGCCGTAGGCTGATCGCCGCTGCGCGCTGAAAGGCGCGCTGCGAGCGATAGCTTCCGCTAGCACTTGTCAGCCGTGTCCAGCCGGTCCAGTGAAGCGCCGATGACGCGCTTCGCCGGGATTTTCAGTGCCATCGCAGAGGGCAGGCTTCCGGCCCGCGCGGGCTGGCTCGCCGTGCTGCTGGGAGTGCTATCCGCCACCGGCTTCCAGCCATTGGCGCTGTGGCCGCTCGGCCTGCTGGCAACCGGCCTGTTTGCGGCCATGATCCCGGCCACATCGGGCTGGAGGCAGGCGGCATGGCTCGGCTGGCTCTTCGGCATGGGCCATTTCACCTTCGGCAACAACTGGATCGCCGTCGCCTTCACCTACCAGGCGAACATGCCCGCCGTGCTCGGCTGGCCGGCCGTGCCATTGCTCTCAATTCCCCTTTCGGCCTTTCCCGCCCTCGCGGCGCTGGGCACGCGATTGATCGCGAAGCAGCATGCTGGCGGCATGGCGTTTGCGCTGGCCTTTGCCGGGTGCTGGATCATTGCCGAATGGCTGCGCAGCTGGGTCCTCACCGGTTTTGCCTGGAACCCGCTCGGTATCATGCTGCTGGGGCCGATGGACCGGCCGGGACTGGCGGCTTTGGCACCCGTTCTGGGCACCTATGCGCTGTCCGGCCTTGCCGCCCTGCTGGCAGCCGGGCTGGCGTGGCTCTTGCTTGCGCGGCGCTGGTTGCCATCGGTGCTGGCGGTGCTGCTGCTCGCCCTGGGCATCTACTGGCCTGCCGGCGAAGGTGAGGAAGGCACGCTGCCCGTCACCATTGCGCAGCCCGATATACGCCAGGAATGGCTCCATGATCCGCGCCAATATGAGAACAGCTTTCTCAGGCTTGCCCAGCTCTCGCTGCCGCGCGGAGAGCCTGGCGAGCATCGGCTTGTGCTGTGGCCGGAATCGGGCTTGGCCGACTATCTGGAGAGCGGCTATCCCCAGCGCTATTACACGCGCACCACCGCGCTCGGCAGCCCGGAATACGCCCGGATGCGTATCGCTCGTACCTTGGGCGAGGGAAGCATGTTACTGACCGGCGGGCAGCGCCTCGAACTCGCCGAAGGACGGCTGGTCGGGGCGTGGAATTCGGTGACCGCACTCGATGACCGGGGCGGGATTGCAGGCGTGTATTCAAAGGCTCACCTTGTGCCCTTTGGCGAATACCTGCCCCTGCGCCCACTGCTGGAGCCCATCGGCCTGAGCCGCCTTGTCCCCGGTTCCATCGACTTCCTGACCGGTCCCGGCCCCGCGACGCTCGACCTTGGACCCCATGGCCGCGCGGGTGTGCAGATCTGCTACGAGATCGTCTTTTCAGGGCAGGTCGTTGACCGCGATGACCGCCCCGATTTTATCTTCAATCCGACCAATGACGGCTGGTTTGGGGCTTTCGGCCCGCCGCAGCATTTTGCCCAAGCCCGGCTGCGCGCGATCGAGGAAGGCCTGCCGGTGTTGCGCGCCACCACCACTGGCATCTCCGGCGTGATCGATGCGCGCGGCGTGGTGCGGGCGATGCTGCCCAGCCATCATGCGGGCCGGATCGATGTCATGCTCCCTCCCGCCGCAGAGCCGACGCTCTTTGCTCGCCTCGGCAATCTCCTGCCGCTCGCCTGGGCGTTCTTGCTTCTGCTCCTCGCATCCGTTGCAATGCATAGAACGCAGCGTTAGACCTCGAAGGCGAAATTTCCTTTCCAATCTTCCCTAAGGACAGCACCACGACATGCGCCAATCCTATCTCTTCACGTCTGAAAGTGTCTCCGAAGGCCATCCCGACAAGGTGTCCGACCAGATTTCGGACGCCATTGTCGACCTCTTCCTGTCGAAGGATCCGGAGGCGCGCGTCGCCTGCGAAACGCTGACCACCACCCAGCTGGTGGTGCTGGCGGGGGAGATCCGCTGCAAGGGCGTGTACGAGAATGGCGAGTGGGCACCCGGCGCGCTGGAGGAGATCGAGCGGACGGTGCGCAATGTGGTGAAGGACATCGGCTATGAGCAGGATGGCTTCCACTGGGAAACGCTGACTTTCGAGAACCACCTGCACGGCCAGTCCGCGCATATTGCGCAGGGCGTCGATGCCAGCGGCAACAAGGATGAGGGCGCGGGCGACCAGGGCATCATGTTCGGCTATGCCGCCGACGATACGCCCGACCTGATGCCCGCCACGCTCGATTTCAGCCACAAGATCCTGCAGCAGATGGCGGCGGACCGTCACTCGGGCAAGGCGCCTTTCCTGGAGCCCGATGCCAAGAGCCAGGTCACCCTGCGTTATGAAGGCAGCGTGCCGGTGGCCTGCACCGCCGTGGTCGTCTCCACCCAGCATGCGCCGGGCTACGACCAGGGCGAGAAGGAGCAGGAGCTGCACGACTATGTGAAGTCGGTGATCGCCGACGTCATCCCGGCCGAGCTGCTCAGCGACGAGACCGTCTATCACATCAATCCCACCGGCAGCTTCGAGATCGGTGGTCCGGATGGCGATGCGGGCCTGACTGGGCGCAAGATCATCGTCGATACCTATGGCGGCGCATCGCCCCATGGCGGCGGTGCCTTCTCCGGCAAGGACCCGACGAAGGTGGACCGTTCGGCCGCCTATATCAGCCGCTACCTCGCCAAGAACATCGTCGCGGCGGGCCTTGCCCAGCGCTGCACCATCCAGCTCGCCTATGCCATCGGCGTGTCGAAGCCGCTGTCGCTCTATGTCGATACGCACGGCACCGGAACGGTGGGCGACGACAGACTGGAAGAGGCGATCAATTCGATCGGGAAGCTCGGCGGCCTGACCCCGCGCGGCATCCGCACGCATCTGGGCCTCAACAAGCCGATCTACCGCACCAGCGCCGCTTACGGCCACTTCGGCCGCAAGGCGGAAGGCGACTTCTTCCCGTGGGAGCGGACCGACCTGGTGGACGATCTCAAGGCCGCGCTTGGCTGATTGGACATTCTCCTTTCGTGAGTTTCTGAAGGGGCGGGGCCGCACAAGGCCTCGCCCCTTTATCTATGCGCCCGAGGCTCCCTTGGTGCTCGCCAGATCCCGCGCATAGTGCCGCGCGGCGAGCAGGTAGTGCACCCCCGCCCAGACATAGAGCGCGCCGGTAATCGCCATCGCCAGTACCAGCCCGTCGACCTCGCCCCGGCTCGCGGCAAAGCCATCGCTCATATAGCCCAGCAGGATCGGCCCGAAGGCGCTCGCGAGGCCATAGAACACCTGCAGCACCGCATAGGCCGTCGCCCGCATCCGCGGATGCATCAGGTTCTGCAAGGCGGCGAAGGTGATGCCGAGATAGCCGAAGCACAGGAAGGTCGCGACGCTCACCAGAGCCAGCAACGTCACCAGCTCCTCGCGCGTGATCGCCCATACATAGATCGGCCCGCCCAGCAGCAGGCACACGGCGGGCACCAGCGCATAGGCGGCCGGGTTCTTCTCCCCCAGCCGGTCCCCCAGCATGCCGCTGACGATCACGGAGATAGCGGCGGGCGCGCTGGCGATCACGCCTGCATAGAACCCCGCCTCGGCCAGCCCGACCTCGAACTTGCGGATCATCAGCGAGGTGAAGAAGTAGTTGAGCCCGAAGCCCAGCATCGCCGCCAGCGCCGATCCGAAGACGAGGTTGCGCGCGCTCGGCAGGCCCAGCAGCCGCTTCAGCACCGCGCCCATCGGCGGCACATCCTCATCGGCGGCCGCGCCGTCGAAGGCCCCACGTTTCGGCTCTGCCACCAGGAACCAGGCGATCACTGCCAGCAAGCCGCCGGGGATCGCCGCCATCAGGAAGGTGAAGCGCCAGTCATATTCCTGCGCGATCCACCCGCCGCCAACGAAGCCCACGAATGCGCCAATGGGCGGCGCGAGCATCAGGATCGAGATCGCAAGGCCCCGGCGATTGGCAGGGAAGTAGTCGGCGATCACCGATTGCAGGCTGGGCAGCCCGATCGCCTCGCCCAGGCCCACGCCCATGCGCGCCAGCAGCAGCTGGATCCAGCCACCGGCCCAGCCGCACAAGGCCGTCGCCGCCGACCACACCAGCGTCCCGGCGGAGATCAGCGACAAGCGCCGCACCCGTTCCGCCAGCCGTGCGATCACCAGCCCCGCGCCGATATTGAGCACGGTGAAGGCCAGCGCCATCAGCGAGACCTGCCCGTCCGACAGGCCGAACTCGCCCTTGATCGGCTCCACCAACACATTGACCACGATGCGGTCGATAAAGCCCACCGTGCTGATCGCCGCCAGCACCACCAGCGCCAACCATGGCGAATTGCGCCGCATATCCATGTCGGTCGTCTCTCCCTCTCCCCCGCGCCTTCGGGCGCTTGCCCCATGGCTCCCACCAAGCGCGGGCATTTGCAAGCGCGACGGCGCGTGGAACGCCAAAGCGGGGTAAATGTGAAAGGGTCTTGCGGCTCATTTCCCAGCCCCGATCCCGCCGCGACGCTCCGCCGCATCCAGCCGCCGGAGGAACTGCAACAGCGCGGAATTGCCCGGTTTGCGCCGTGCGCGGAGGAAGCGGCCCCGGCGCATCGCGATCCGCACCGGCCCGGCAAAGGCATGTTCGGGCAGCTCCCCGAGTGTAACCTTCCGCTGCGGCACGTCCCGCCCGCGATGCAGCGCGATCACCGCATCCCACGCATGGGCCAGGCTCTCCGCCCCCTCGCAGCGGCGCAAGCGATAGGCGGCCATGCGGCTCATCCCCACACGCGCCGCAGCTTCCGCCACCGACCCGGTTTCGGCGAGGAAGCCGATAAAGCGCACCTGCCGCTCATAGCTCCAGCCATCGCGACGGTCGCGCAAGGGGACGGGGAGGAAGAGCGGTACACGCGCATAGCGTGGCCAGCTTGATGCGGAGCGGGTCATGCCGCGCCGGATGGAGGGGTCAGGGGTGTGTAGGAAAGGGGGGTGCTTTCCGCCTAAACGAGAGCGGAGCGTTTATTCGCTTTCAAGTCCGCAGTCTTGTGATTGGACCTTCGTCCTCCACATGCTCCAGCGGAATGCCGTCGCCGTGCCCGCCAGCGTGCCCGGAATGCCAAAGAGAAGGCCCACCGCGCCTTCTCCTACAAGTGCGGCAAGTAGCGTCGCCGGAATCAGGAACCCAAACAGCGCCCCGGCAATCATGTAATTTACTGGGCTTTCCATGCCTGCTTCACCAAGCAGTGCAGTGAGTGGCAAGCCGATTGCGATTGCTGCCGCGAGCACCAGCAGGCCAGCATAGACGAGCGGCAGGAAAGCGGCCCAGATCATTTCCACCCCGCTGTGCTCCAACCCCGACCAGAAGACGGGAATGGTTATGAGCAGAAATGGCGCACCGCCTGCCGACGTGCCCCACAGCACAGCTGCGGCCAGGTTGCGGATTGCATCTCTCATATCAGCCTCCTTACGCGACCGGCGGGGACAGGCTTTCGCCTGCCCCCTGTCGCATCATCCGTTCAGCACATGCGCTTCGCGGATCCAGCGTCCGACCTTGCGCCCGAACTTCGCGATCGCGTGCATGTTGAAGAAGTGCCATCCGCCCAGGACCAGCACGGCGAGGCCGACCTTGGTGGCGATGAAGCGGATTGCCTCGGGCCCGGTCGTCGGCTCGCGTCCAAATTGCAGGGCGAGCAAGATGAAGCCCAAGTTCACGAGGTAGAAGCCGACCACCAGCAAGTGGTTGGTGCTGCGCGCCAGCTTCTCGTCATGGCCGAAGCAGTCGATCAGGAAAATTTCGCCATTGGAGCTGAGCGTGCGGGCGACCCAGACGGTCAGCCCGATGCTGAAGGCGAGATAGAGGGCATAGCTTACTTCGATCAACATCGTTTCCTCCTGTTGTTTCGGTAAATACAGAAATATTTTTGCGAAGTTCGGGGAAGGTGGGTCTGGCGTCTCCTTTTCAGCTTTCTGGTTGGGTTGGGGTCACCCCTTCCCAGACTTCCCCGGGATCAGCCGCGCGACCTTGCCGCCCAGCTTCATCAGCGTGACGAGCGTGGATTTGGGCAGGCGGCGAACATCCTCATACCAATTGGCGAGCGTGCCGATGAATTCGTGCATCCGGCCGATCCGCTCGCGGACATGGGCGGGCACGTCCTTGCGGCCCTCCAGCTTCTCGGCGAGCTCGCGCAGGGTCTCGATGGTTGGGTCGATCTCGCGCTTCTTGCGCTCGGCACTGATGCGCATGAGCATGTCCCACAGGTCCGTCTCGGCCACGAAATGGTCGCGCCGGTCGCCCGCGACATGCTGGCGGCGGATGATGCCGTAGCCCTGCAATTCCTTGAGCGCGTTGGAGACGTTGGAGCGGGCAAGGCCCAGCGTCTCGCAAACCTCCTCCGCATGCAGCGGCCGGTCGGACAAATAGAGCAGCGCGTGCACCTGGCTGACCGAGCGGTTCACACCCCAATGGCTGCCCATCTCCCCCCAATGGAGGATAAAGGCTTCGGCCTCGGGGATATCGGTGATCTTCACGGCTCGGCTGCGTCCTTGGGGATTTCTGTCGTTTCAGAAATGACTGATCTGACGCGCAATGTCAATCGGTTGGCAGGCGTGACGCAAGAATGGCGAGGAAGAGGTCTCTATTCATATGCCATTTCCTTCGCTGAAGGCACTGCCACTCAATCCGTAAGGCGATCCGACCGCCGTCCCTCGACCACTCAGATAACCGCCCCCGAGCCGACTGAGCCAACCAAGACGTTCCTCAATCCCCGTCGTCACATCCTCATCGGTTATCTCGATGGTGATGCGCTCGACGCCCAAGCTGTCGGGAGACACCTCGCGCACGGTGCGCGGGTCGGCGGGATCGGAGAAGGTCACGAACATCGGCCAGGCCGGGAAGTCGGGGTCGCCCGAGCCGCTGTGGCGCCGCAATTCGTCCACCGGGACGCGGCGGCGCAATTCCTGCGGCCCTTCGATCGCCACCATCGCCTGATGGTCGCGAGCGCGCAGGTCGAGATCGCCCGACTGGTTCTCCCCCGTCCAGTTGTCGGTGGAGGCGCTCTGTGCCTTCGTCACCAGTGGCATCAGTGCAAGTTCGGCGGCAAAGGCACCGTATTGCGGACTGCCTGACTTGCCGATCAGGGCATAATAGGTACGCCCGTTGGGGTGATCGATGATCACCGCCTCACCGCGCATGGACGTCTTGACGGTTCGTCCGGTCGAATCGACAACGCTGGACACCTCCTCCTGCTCCACTGCCCGGACCGAGGAGAAGGCCTGCCCGCCAACATAGACGGTCATCTTGTAATGATAGTCCGGGAACGCATCGTCGCCGCACGAAGCGAGCGAGAGCGCCATCAGTGCCGCCACCAGAAACCGCCCTATCACGCCCAATTCTCCTCTCGCCGGCCTGTTTGTGACAGGCGCAATGATCAGAGCAGCATCATAGCGCGAAATGGTAAGCGCCTGCTTTCGGTGGGGAGCGCGGCAACTCGCCCTTCGCCGGGCTCAGGGCGAACGGAGGGCTATTGACGGAAGTCCTCGGTGATCCGTCCCGCCGCGCCGATCTCGGCCTCGTGGCTCTGCTCGCGCCATGTTTCGGCGAGGGCGGCTTGTTCCCATTCCTGCATGGCGGGGTGGGCGATGACGTGGTCGACCCAGGCTTGCCCTTTGCCTACGTCGAGGCCGAAGGTGCGCACGCGGTAGGCGACGGGAGCGAAGAAGGCGTCCACGGCGGTGAAGTCCGGCCCGCCGAGCCAGGGGCCGCCGAAGCGTTCCAGCCCTTCCTCGAACAATTCGCGGATGCGGGCGACGTCCTTGGTTAGCGCGGCGTCCTGCCCCTCCTGCTCCACCCGCACGCCGACATTCATCGGGCACTGGTTGCGCAGGGCCGAGAAGCCGCCATGCATTTCGGTGACCGCGCACATGGCGAAGGCGCGCGCCGCCTCGTCCTTGGGCCACACGCCCTTATGCCGCTCGGCGAGGTAGAGCGTGATGCCGAGCGAATCCCAGATCGTGCGGTCGCCATCGAGCAGGACGGGCACTTGTCCGCTGGGCGAGAAGGCGCGGAATTCCTCCCAGTTTACCGGCTTGAGGAAGGGCTCGATCCGGTCGGCGAAGGGGATACCCAACGCCTTCATCAGCAGCCAGGGCCTGAGGCTCCAGCTGGAGTAATTCCGGTTGGCGGTGATGAGCGTGTAGGCGGTCACTTCCGGTCAGCTTTCGTAATGGGCGGTGGTCTTCTCGGCGACTTCCTCCGCCGTCACGCCGGGGGCGAGTTCCACCAGTTTGAAGGGGGCGTCGTGGTCGGGCCGCTGGAACACGGCGAGGTCGGTGACGATCATGTCGACCACGTTCTGCCCGGTCAGCGGCAGCGTGCATTCGGGAATGAACTTGGGATCGCCATGCTTGGAGACATGCTCCATCACCACGATGATCTTCTTCACGCCCGCGACAAGGTCCATCGCGCCGCCCATGCCCTTCACCATCTTGCCGGGGATCATCCAGTTGGCGATGTCGCCTTTCTCGGACACTTCCATCGCACCCAGTACGGTGAGGTCGATATGCCCGCCGCGGATCATGGCGAAGCTGGCCGCGCTGTCGAAATAGGCGGAGTGCGGCAGCTCGCTGATCGTCTGCTTGCCGGCATTGATCAGGTCGGCATCCACCTCGTCCGGATAGGGGAAGGGGCCGATGCCCAGCATGCCGTTCTCGCTCTGCAGCGTGACCTGCATACCTGCCGGGATATGGTTCGCGACCAGCGTGGGAATGCCGATGCCGAGATTGACATAGAAGCCGTCCTCCAGCTCCTGCGCGGCGCGGGCAGCCATTTCGTCACGGGTCCATCCTTTGGCCTCTTGGGGCATACAGGTGCAATCCTTCAGTCGAGTGGTGGGGGAGCGATGAACCAGCCTTGGCCGATATGCACTTCCAGCGGCTCGGCCAGCGCGGGGTCGCGCAAATAGTCGAAGAGTTCGTCGAAATCGCCGCGGTTATCGCCGAGGATGGCGATGAGGCAGTGGCTCTCGCCCAGCGCGTGGCGCCGCTCCTGCTTCCTCTCCGCGCCGAGGCCGGTGGCGATCAGCGGGTCGATGCCGCCGGGATCCATGCCACTTTCCTTCAGCAGTTCGCGCAGCTGCGGCTCGGCATCGGGCAGGTGGCCGCTGATCCAGTAGATCGTCGCCCCGCGCCGCCGCAGCGTGGCGAGGGAGGTGGCGAATTCCGGATCGGGTGCGCTGCTGCTCGTGAGCGGGATGAGGCCGCCAGCGGGATCGAGATCGATCAGCACGGCAGGCGGCAGGCGCTCGCAGCTCTTGAGCGCCGGGTTGAGGCTGGGCGGATCGGCCAGCAGCATGCTCTCGCGATCACCGGGTTTGGCGAGACTTGCAAGGGTGAATTCGTAGAAACTGCGAAAGCCGGTAAGCGGCGACGGGAGGGTGAGTGCCGGCTGGCTGGCCGGCCGCCGGGCGGGCGCCATCTCCAGGACGCTGGCAGCCAATGCAGGCAGCTCCCGTGTCGCAGGTTCGGGGCGGGGGGCGGTTACGGGAGGAGGGGCCGGAGTGCTCTCCGTTCTGGCAGGAGCCCTGAAGTCGGCAAAGGCGGTGGCGACGTCCGTCGCCTCCTCTTCCGGCGCGGGGGCCGCGATGATGGTTTCCTCCTCCGAGGCTGCTGCTGCGGCAAGCGACTGCTCCTGCACATTTGCGCCGCGTTCGGAACGCGGGACGAAGGGCCCGTCGATCGCCGCGAGGATGTTCACCTTGTCCAGCGTCTGGCAGCCCTGCAACATGCCGGCCGAGAGCGCCATCAGCGCGAATAAGCGGGTGCGCCGACGCATCAGTTGGGCTTCCGGTAGTCCTGCACCGTGTCGAGTCCGGTGGTGTTATGGCCACGCTCGGCATCGATGGCGCCGGGATGACCGCCTGTCTTCTTGCCGATCATCAGGCCGCCTCCCTCTCACGCGTGGTGGTGAACTCGATCTTCTTGTCATAAGGCGCGCCGACCACCATGCGCTGGACATAGACGCCGGGCAAATGGATGCAGTCGGGATCGAGCGATCCGGCAGGCACCACTTCCTCCACCTCGACCACGCAGGCCTTGCCGCAGGTTGCGGCGGGCAGGTTGAAATTGCGCGCGGTCTTGCGGAACATGAGGTTGCCCGTCTCATCCGCCTTCCACGCCTTGACGATCGACAGGTCGGCGAAGATGCCATGTTCGAGGATGTAGTTTTCCGGTCCGTGCGGGCCGTCGAAGCTCTTCACTTCCTTGCCCTCGGCCACCTGCGTGCCGACGCCGGTCTTGGTGTAGAAGCCGGGAATTCCCGCGCCGCCTGCACGCATGCGTTCGGCCAAAGTGCCTTGCGGGCAGAATTCCACCTCCAGCTCGCCCGCCAAGTACTGCCGCTCGAACTCCTTGTTCTCGCCGACATAGGAGCTGATCATCTTCTTCACCTGGCGGCTGCGCAGCAGCATGCCGATGCCTTCATTGTCGATCCCGGCATTATTGCTGGCGAAGGTAAGGTCCTTCACCCCGCTGTCGCGAATGGCGGTCAGCAGCCGTTCGGGAATGCCGCACAGGCCGAAGCCGCCGCTCGCGATCAGCATGCCGTCATGCAACAGGCCGTCCAGAGCGGAAGCTGCATCGGGAAAGAGTTTCTGCATGGGAAGGGCGCCTCCGACCGGGTTGATCCAGGGGCGAACAATAGGCGTCTCCCGCAGCCCTGTCACCCGCAGTTCATTTATAGTGCAACGCAACATAGCGGGCACGCAAGCGGCAAAATCCAGTATCCAAAGCAACCTGTTAACCAGATTGAAACCATGAAAATAATTTATAATCAAATAGGTATATAGAGTTGCATAAAAGTCAACTCCAGTTGCGCTTTTCGCACTTGCGAAATAAAGTGCCCTCCAGCATACCAAACCTGCCTTTCAGGCATCCTCTCCCAAAACTTTCCAGGCCCGGTTTTTCTAACCGGGCCTTTTCTTTTGCCTGCAACGGAGCTGGTCAGGCATTCTGGCCAAGCAGGCGGGCGACCGCGCCCTGGCCATCATTGCTGCCTTCCTCCAGCAGTACGCGCATCAGCGCGAGCATCTCTTGCGACAGGCCGAAATCGGCAGCGGCATCGAGCCATTCGTCGGCGCCGACCTTGCCTTCAGGTTGTGCGGCAATCAGGCCGGTGACGAAAGTGAAGAAATCCTCCCCGCGCGCCGCGCCCGCCCGATCGACCGCCAATGCGAACAACATGCCGCAGGCATAATAGGCGCGGTTGTCACCCCGGTCGTCTGCGGACCAGATACCGCCATTGGGCAGCAGCGCCGCGCAATCCTCGCGCGCCTTGTCGACCAGTGCCAGCATGTCCGAACCCTCGCTCAGCTCCTGCCGCTCCATCAGCCGCATGGCGAGCAGGTCCGCACCGCCTTCGGTGATCCACATGTCGCGCCGGTCGCGATAGCCGATTGTCTGCCCCAGCCAGAAATGCGCGCCTTCATGCGCGACGAACCATTGTGCGCGTTCGAGCGCCTGCGGCACCGGATCGACCAGCCCTGCGCCTTCCAGCCTCATGCCGATCATATTCCCGGCAACGCTGCCGCCAAGGCTGATGATTTCGGGCGTCGGCCCGGCCCAGCTGGCCAGGATCACCGGCCGGCTCTCCGCATGATCGCCCAGCCGGTCCGTGTAGAAAGTGAAGGCCTCGTCGGCGAAGGCGCCCATGCCGTCCGCGAGCCATTGCGGCAGGCCGGGATCGAGGATGGTCGCAACATGCTCGCTTTCGATCACTTCGACATCGCCGAAGATCACATAACCACCGCCGGAAAGCGTCGCGCTGCGATAGCGGGTGCCGCGATGGAGTACCTCGCCGCCTTCGTCGCGCAGGCTGACGCGCTCGGGATAGCTGCCGGGACCGGGCATCGCCTCCAGCTCCGCGCGGCTCGCGACCGGAAAGGCGCCGAAATGCCCTGTATAGATGGCCAGCGACCCATTGGAGAGGATGATGGCCGGATCGTAATCGGCGACGAGATCGACGGCGAGGGGGGTGAAGGCAATCTCGACCGTGGCGGGCATGGCGCCGCCTTCCGCCACAAGCGCGTCGAAGCGGCCGATCCGCTCCAGCGTGACACCCGGGGTCAGCACGGTCCAGCTGTCCGGGCGCCATGAAGTTCCGCTGATGCGCTGAAGGGCCGAGCGTGAGAAGGCCCAGACCGGTGCCTTGCCGGGAATGTGGAAGGTGGCGCGCCACGCATCGCCATCGCGCACCACTTCGGCAGCGAAAGGCTCCGGCTCCTCTTGCGCCATCGCGCGCGCCGGAAAAAGGGCGAGCAGCAGCAAGAGCGGAACGATAAGCCTTTTCATGGGCTCTACACTTACCGCATCGCTCCGGCGCGGGAAGCGGCCAATCTGCCAACGGTCCATATCAAAAGGCAGTTTGCATTCGGCAGGTCCGCTTCCTAGCTTCAGCGTAACGGATTTTAAGAGGCAGGAACGGAACCCCCCTAATGGCAAATGCGGAAGCAGCCGAACTCGAAGCAGGCACGATCAAGCTGCAGGTTGCTGCCGCGCGGCAGGAGGAATCGGGCCGCGGCGTCGCCCGCATGCCGCGTTCGGCCTTCCAGGCATTGGGGATCACCGAAGGCGATCCCGTCGAAATCGAAGGCAAGCGCGTCTCCGCCGCCATCGCCATGCCTGCCTATGAGGAGGACGAGGCGCTGGAACTGATCCGGCTGGATGGCCTTCAGCGCGCCAATTCCGAAACCGCCAGCGGCGAGCATGTGCAGGTCCGCCGTGCGCAGCCCAAGCCCGCGACGCGCGTTGTCTTCGCCCCCGCGCGCCGCGAAATGCGCCTGCAGGGCCCGACCGAGGCGCTGAAGCGCGTCTTCTTCGGCCACCCGCTGACCGCTGGCGACCTTGTCGCCACGCACGGGCAGCAGCCGGTGCAGAACATGCCGCCCGAAGTGCGCCGCATGTTCAACGCGCCCGCCTATGCGCTGACGCAGATACGCCTGCAGGTCATCTCCACCGTGCCCAAGGGCATCGTCCATATCGATGACGAGACGGTGGTCGAGCTGCGCGCCGAATTCGAGGAACCGCGCGACGGCCGCGGCACGGTCAATTATGACGATGTCGGCGGTATGCAGGACACGATCACCGCCTTGCGCGAGATGGTCGAGCTGCCGCTGCGCTACCCCGAGCTTTTCACCCGCCTTGGCGTCGATCCGCCCAAGGGCGTGCTGCTGCATGGCCCGCCCGGCACCGGCAAGACGCGTCTTGCCCAGGCGGTCGCCAATGAAAGCGACGCCGAATTCTACACCATCAACGGCCCCGAAATCATGGGCAGCGCCTATGGCGAGAGCGAGAAGCGCCTGCGCGAGGTTTTCGAGGAAGCCGAGCGGACCGCGCCTGCCGTGGTCTTCATCGACGAGATCGATTCGATCGCGCCCAAGCGGGAGCGCGTGTCGGGCGAGGCGGAAAAGCGGCTGGTCGCCCAGCTGCTGACGCTGATGGACGGCCTCACCAAGTCCAACATCGTCGTCATTGCCGCCACCAACCGTCCCGATGCGATCGACGAGGCGCTGCGCCGTCCGGGCCGCTTCGACCGCGAGATCGTGGTCGGCGTGCCCGATGAAAGCGGCCGCCGTGAAATCCTCGCCATCCATACGCGCGGCATGCCGCTGGGCGAGGGCGTGGACCTGGGCGAATTGTCGCGCTCCACGCATGGCTTTGTCGGCGCCGACCTTGCGGCGCTTGCGAGAGAAGCGGCGATCGAGGCGGTGCGCCGGATCATGCCCAAGCTCGACCTTGAAGCGCGCGAAATCCCGCCCGAAGTGCTGGCGGAACTGCAAGTCGAGAAGAACGATTTCCGCGAGGCGCTGAAACGCGTCCAGCCTTCGGCCATGCGCGAAGTGATGGTGCAGGCGCCGAAGATCGGCTGGGACGATATTGGAGGCGTGGACGAGGCGGAGGAGAAGCTGCGCGAAGGCGTTGAGCTGCCGCTGAAGAACCCCAAGGCCTTCGAGCGGCTGGGCATCCGTCCGGCCAAGGGCTTCCTGCTCTACGGCCCGCCCGGCACCGGCAAGACCTTGCTCGCCAAGGCCGTCGCGAAGGAAGCTGAAGCTAACTTCATATCCATGAAGTCGAGCGACCTCTTGTCCAAATGGTATGGCGAGAGCGAGCAGCAGATCAGCCGCATGTTCGCCCGCGCCCGTGCGGTCGCGCCTTGCGTGATCTTCATCGACGAGATCGACTCGCTGGTCCCCGCACGTGGCTCCTCAGGCAATGAGCCGCAGGTGACCGCGCGCGTGGTCAACACGATCCTGGCCGAAATGGACGGGATGGAGGAACTGAACTCCATCGTCGTGATCGGCGCCACCAACCGCCCGGCACTGGTCGATCCTGCGCTGCTGCGCCCCGGCCGTTTCGACGAGCTGATCTATGTCGGCGCGCCCGACAAGGGCGGCCGCGAGCATATCCTGAAGATCCACACGCAGAACATGCCGCTGGCCGATGACGTTGATCTGGCTGCCCTCGCTGCCAAGACTGAGCGCTATACGGGTGCGGACCTGGAAGACGTGGTGCGCCGCGCCGGCCTCAACGCCATTCGCCGGACCGACGAGCCGGAGAACGTCACCGCCGCCGATTTCAAGGAGGCGCTGGAAGACAGCCGCCCCACCGTCACCGAACGGATGGAAGCCGAATATGCCAGGATGAAGGGCGAGCTGAAGCGCAAGGCGCTGGAAGTGAAACCCATCGGCTTCATCCATGAAGGCATGGTGGAATCGACGCGGGACCAGAAGCACGACTAGGCAGGCTAGATGGGTTGGTTTGCCTGCGCGGCCTGTGCGCCGCCGCAAGCCGCGCGGCAGCCTAATCCGCTGCGATCACCGGCATGTTCTTGCGCACGACCACCGCGTCAGGCTGGTTGTCGCGCATCCATGCCAGCATGCCTTCGCGGATCTGGCACCTGAGGTCGAACAGCGTCGGCGCATCCTTCGCGCTCATCAGCAGGCGCACTTCGATCGAGCTCGCGCTTGTCTCGGTCACCTGCACCACCTGCACGCGGCCGTCCCATAGCGGGTTCGACGTCACCTGCCGTTCGAACTCGGCGCGGATCGGGTCGATCTCGGCCAGCGGATCGAGGTGGAGGAAGACGGTGCCGAGCAGTTCCGAGCTGCGGCGTGTCCAGTTCTGGAAACTCTCGTCGAGGAACTTGGACATGGGCACGACCAGCCGCCGCTCGTCCCACACCTTGACCACGACATAGGTGGTGCGGATCTCCTCGATCCTGCCCCATTCGCCGTCCACGATCACCACATCGTCCAGCCGGATCGGTTCGGTCAGCGCCATTTGCAGCCCGCCGATCAGCGCCTTCAGCGCCGGTTGCGCGGCGGCGCCCACGGCGAGCGCGGCCAGGCCGGCCGAAGCCATCAGCGTCACGCCGATATCGCGCACGCCGGGGATGGAGAGCAGCATCAGTCCGATGGTGATGAAGATGATGAGGAATGTGGCGATGCGGCTGAAGATCGTCAGCCGCGTCTGCCTGCGGCGGGCGTAGAGATTGTCGGCCGCCTGCAGGTCCAGCTTCAGTTCCATCGACTTCACCAGCGCGCGCATGATGGCGAGCGCGATCCAGCCGATCAGCGCGGGCATCACGAAACCGGCCACCTTCTCCCACGCGCTTTCCAGCAGCGGCGTCTCGCGCGCGGCGAGCACGAGTCCGAGGGCGACCATGGCCCATTTGGTCGGCCGGGCGAGCGAGGAGACGACAACATTGTCCGCCTGGCTCTCGCTGGCATGGGCGAGCCTGCGCAATATGCCGAAGAAGATGCGATGAGCGATCAGCGCCACAATCACGCCGATGGCGGCGAGCAGCAGTGCAGTGCCCAGCTCCTGCATATCGACCGCAAGCGTCGCGGCGAGTTCAGCGAACCATTCCCTCATGCGGGAAGCCTATGGCCTGTGCGCGGCAACATCAAACTGTCAGTGCGCCGCGTCCCAGCTGGTTCCCGTGCCGATTTCGACACCCAGCGGAACGTCGAGCATGACGGCGGGTTGTGCCGCCTCGGCCATCACGCGTTCGATTACGGGGCTGGCGGCGTCCACGTCGCTTGTCGGCAATTCGAACACCAGCTCGTCATGCACTTGCAGCAGCATGCGCACTCGCGGCAGGCCCGCCTCGGCCAGCGCAGGCAGCATCCGGGTCATGGCGCGCTTGATGATATCGGCGCTGGTGCCCTGGATCGGCGCATTGATCGCTGCGCGTTCGGAGCCCTGCCGTTCGGCCTGGTTCTTCGAATTGATGCGCGGGAACCAGGTCTTGCGGCCGAACAGCGTTTCGGAATAGCCGCGCTCGCGCACGTTCTCCAAGGTCTCGTGAATGTAGTTCTGGATGCCGGGGAAGCGCTGGAAATAGGTGTCGATGATCGCCTGCGCCTCATCCGCCTCGATCCCCAGCCGACCGCCAAGGCCCCAGCGCGAAATGCCGTAGAGGATGGCGAAGTTCACCGTCTTGGCGCGGGCGCGCGTGTCGCGATCGACACTGCCGAACATCTCCTGGGCGGTGCGCGCATGGATGTCCTCGCCATTGGCGAAGGCCTCCTTCAGCTGCGGCACGTCGGCCATATAGGCGGCGAGGCGCAGTTCGATCTGCGAATAGTCGGCGGCGAGCAGGACATTGCCATCCTCGGGGACGAAGGCCTTGCGGATTTCGCGCCCGATCTCCGTGCGGATCGGAATATTCTGCAGGTTCGGATCGGTGGAGGACAGGCGCCCGGTCTGTGCGCCGACCAGCGAATAGGACGTGTGCACCCGGCCCGTGCGCGCATTGATCGCGTCCTGCAGCGCATCGGTATAGGTGCTCTTGAGCTTCGACAGCTGGCGATATTCGAGCACCTTGTTGGCAATCGGCGCGCCTTCGCCGGCCAGGCGTTCGAGGATCGCCTGGTCGGTCGAATATTGCCCGCTCTTGCCCTTGCGCCCGCCTTTGTAGCCCAGCTTGTCGAACAGGATATCGCCCAGCTGCTTGGGGCTGCCGATGGTGAATTCCTCGCCCGCGATTGCGTGGATCTCCCCCTCGATGGCAGAGGTGCGGGTGGCGAATTCTTCCGACAGGCGGGAGAGGGCGGCGCGGTCCACCTTGATGCCTTCGCGCTCCATCCCGGCGACGACCGGGATCAACGGGCGATCGGCCCGTTCATAGATCCGCGTGCCGCCTTCGACGGGGAGGCGCGGCTTCAGCATCTTCCACAGCCGCCAGGTCACGTCCGCATCCTCGGCCGCATATTGCGTCGCCTTGTCGAGCGGGACTTCGCCGAAGGGAATGGCCTTCTTGCCCGTGCCGCAGACCTCCTTGAAGGAGAGGCATGTGTGGCCGAGGTGGCGTTCGGCCAACTCGTCCATCCCGTGGCCGCCGCCGATCCCGTCCGTCCCGCGTCCGGCATCGAGCGCGAAGCTGATCACCATCGTATCGTCGATGGGTGCGACATGGATGCCGTGGCGGGCAAGCACGTTGAGGTCGTATTTGATGTTCTGCCCGACTTTCAGAACCGCATCGCTTTCCAGCAGCGGCTTCAGCGCCGCGACGGCATCCTCGAGCGGGACCTGATCGGGTTTCTCCGCAAACATGTCGCTGCCGCCATGGGCGAGCGGGATGTAGCACGCATCATTGGGGCCGAGCGCAAGGCTGACGCCCACGAGGTCCGCCGAAATTGCATCGAGCGAACTCGTTTCCGTATCCACCGCCACCACGCGTGCGGCCATGGCGCGGGCGACCCAGTGTTCCAGCCGCTCCATCGATTGCACGCATTCATAGGCGTCGCGGTCGACGTCGGGCCATTCGGGCAGCTCCTGCCGATTGCCTGTGGGCGCATGCGCCTCACTCTTGTTGTCCTGCTTGGCGGGGTTGAGGTCGTTGGTTTTAGACGGGCTGCCCGCGCCCGCATCGAGGCGGCGCAGCAGGCTGGTGAAGCCGTGCTTTTCTAGGAAGGCGGCAAGCGGTTCGGGCGGCACGCCGTCCAGCTTGAATTCCTCCAGCGGCTGGGGGAGTGTGGCATCTTCCTTCAGCGTCACCAGTACCCGGCTGATCTCCGCATCCGCACGGTGTTCGATCAGCCTTTCCTTGAGCTTGGATGCCTTCATTCCCTCTGCCGCATCGAGCGCGGCGGTGAGGCTGCCATGTTCCTGGATCAGCTTGGTCGCGGTCTTGGGGCCGATGCCGAAGATGCCGGGGATGTTGTCGACCGAATCGCCCATCAGCGCCAGCACGTCGCCCACCAGCTCCGGCCCGACGCCGAACTTCTCCTCCACTTCGGGAATCGAGATGCGCTGGTTCTTCATCGTATCGAGCATGTCGATCTCGCCGACGCCGTCGCCACCCTTGCTTACCAGCTGCATCAGGTCCTTGTCGGAAGAGACGATGGTGACGTCCCAGCCCTGCTTCGCCGCGGCGCGGGCATAGGAGGCGATGAGGTCGTCCGCCTCCAGCCCCGCTTCCTCGATACAGGGCAGGCTGAAGGCACGGGTGGCGTCGCGAATCAGCGGGAATTGCGGCACCAGGTCTTCGGGCGCCGGCGGGCGGTTGGCCTTGTACTGGTCGTAAATCTCGTTGCGGAAGGACTTGCTGTCCTTGTCGAGAATCACCGCCAGATGCGTGGGTCCCTCGGCCTTGTCGAGGTCCTCTGCCAGCTTCCACAGCATGGTGGTGTAGCCATAGACGGCGCCCACAGGCGTGCCTTCCGGATCGGTCAGCGGAGGCAGGCGGTGATAGGCGCGGAAGATGTAGGAAGACCCGTCGACGAGGTAGAGATGCTGCGTGTCGCTCATGCGCGAATTGCTAGCAGCCAATTGCAGGCGGGTCATTGGCGGAATCGCGCGTGACGGGGGATAGGGTGGTTAGCCGGCCTTTAAGGCTGCTGTTCCCCATATGCCCCAATTGCGCCACATTTTGCTTGCGCTGCCCCAATTGTGGCAGTATTTAGGCAGCAGGTTGGCCGCCTTGGCTGGCTTTGGATCGCTGGATTTCACTGCGATTCACATTTTTTGCTGTGTAAGGATTATCATTCATGCGCAAGATCATTCTCGCCGCTGCCGCTGCTGGCGCCGCTCTGACCCTGGCTGCCTGCTCGGAAGGCACCGAAGACGCTGCTGCAGACGTTGCTGAAGGCGCTGCTGCTGACCTCGAAACCAATGCCGACGCCATGGGCGACGCCATGGAAGGCGCCGTTGACGAAGCCGTTGAAGGCGCTGAAGCTGCTGCTGACGAAGCCGGCACTGCGGTCGACGGTGCAGTTGACGAAGCTGGCGCAGCTGTTGAAGCTGCCGGCGAAGAAATGCAGGGCGAATAATCCGCTCTCGTTCTTTGAACGCATAGAAAGGGCGTGGCCTTCGCGGGCCGCGCCCTTTTCTTTTGCGTGAAGGGCGCAGGCGCCCTCGGCCCTTGCAGCCAAGAAAAAGGGCGCTGCGAGGCGCCCTTCCTTATCCGGCATCAGCCTGCGATCAGCGGCTGCCGCCCCCGTATTCCGCATTGGCGTAGTTGCGCTGGGGGAAGGCATATCCATCATAGATGGCGCGCGCGATCGAGGCGATCCGCGCCTCGCGATTGCTGCGCGTGCCCTGGCCGGTAACATAGATGGCCAGCGCGATGGAGCGTCCATCGGGCCCGGTCAGGATGCCGATATCGCTGGAAGTGTTGTTGAGCGATCCGGTCTTGTGCGCCACGGTCACATTGTCCGGCATCAGCGCCGGGATGCGGCGCGTGCCGGTGCGGCAACGCTCCATCGCATCGATAATCACCGCGCGGCTTTCGGCCGAGAGCCAGCGTCCCTGGTAGATACCGGAGAGCAGCTCCACCATGGCGGCGGGCGTGGAGCTGTCGCGCAGGTCGATATGGACTGCCGGGTCGAACTCGCCATCGTCGCGCACCAATGTGGCGATGTCGCGGGTGAGGTTGAAATTGTCGATCCCCGCGCGCCGGGCCCAGTCATTGACCTTGTCGACGCCGCCCACTGCGGCGATCAGCGCATCGGTGGCGGGATTGGAGCTGCGCGTGATCATCAGGTCGATCAGCTGGTGCGCAGGCATGTATTCGCCGTTGCGCACCGGCGCCACCGCGGTGGAGAAACGTTGCGATCGCACCGGCAGCAGCAGCGGGAATTCGCTCGTCAGGCTCAGTTGCCCCTTATCGACCATCTCCAGATAAGTCGCAGCGATGGCGATCTTGCTGGTGCTGGCCATGGGGAAGGGCTGGTCGCCCAGGATGGAGATCTGCTGTCCGGTCGCCAGGTCAATGGCGGCGACCCCGATGCGGCCCTGGCTGCCATCGGCAAGCGAGGCAATGTGCCGTTCCAGCGGATTGTCATAGGCGGCGGAATAGTCGCGCGGCTCGCGCAGCTCTGTGCCGAAATGCGCATCGAAGGCGCTTTCGATCGTCTGCTCTTCCGCGTGCGCAGGCACGATCGACGCGATGGCGAGCGCGGCGGCGGCGGCAATGCGTGCGAAGATCGAATCTTTCATGGGCCCTAGACTACGGAATTTATGGTTGTGGAAAAATTAACGAGCCGTCGTCGCGCGGCAAGCGACCGCGCGACGAAACGACTCCAATTTTCGCCCGAACGAAAATTCAGGGGCAGGTGAGGCCGCATACGGCCCTATTCCGTGGCTTCGGCCGGCTTGCGCAGACGCCAGGCGAACTGGTCGGTCAGGCCGCGGATTGATTCGTCGAAGACATTGGTATCGCGCGCATCTTCGGGCCGCGAATAGATGTCGCTCTCTTCCTCGATCACGAAGCCGGCACCGGTCAGCGCTTCGCGTGCGAGCGCGGCATCCATGCGGTGCAGCGTATTGGCGGCCTCCGCCCCGGCACCTTCTGCGGCCAGGTGATCGACCACGATCAGCGATCCGCCGGGCTTGAGCGAATCATAGAGCATGGCGGCGACGGTCTCGGGCGTTCCCTCGGGCATCTGCTCCAGATAGAGGTCATGCCAGTTCATCACCGTGATGATGGTGTCGAGCGGTTCCGGGAAACCCGGCTCCGCCAGCGGGGCGCGCAGCGGCACGGCCTGTACCGGGCTGCCGTCCACATCGGCATAGGGGGCCATGGCCTCGTCCTGCTCGGTCGCATATTCGGCGCGGAAGGCGATGAATTCCTCCGGCTGGAAGGCATAGACCTTGCCGTCTGTACCCACGGCCATGGCGAGCAGGCGCGTCACGTAACCGCCGCCCATGATGTAATCGCCCACCACGTCGCCGCGGTCGATCTCGGCAAAGGCGAGCAATTCGCCGGGCTTGCGTGCCTCGTCACGCTCGCGATCCTCGGGCGTTCGGGCAATATCGTTGACGGCAGAGCCATACTGGCTGGCAGTATAGGCGGGCGCTTCGACAGCCGCCTCTTCCTCACTCGCGCAAGCGGTCAGCATGGTGGCGGCCAGCGCCACGGCAAGCAGCTTCTTCATTGGTTCTCTCCCCTTTTCTTTTGTTATTCCGCGCGCAGGCTAGGACAAATCGGTCACGCTGGGAAGGCGGCGCGAATGCGCGCGTAGATCGGGGCTTGACGCGGGGCGCGGTTGCGGTCTCCATCGTCTCAGCTGAAACCACCGGGGGACCTTCTGCCATGTACCGCACCGGCGCCGCGCGCTCTTTCTCCGCCACCGTCATTGCCGCCGCCCTGCTGGGCACATCGCTGCCGGCGATCGCGCAAGTCTCCATCGTCCAGCCCGGCGCGCCCGGCGAAGCCCCGCGCGAGCTGAGCGCCGAGGAGGCGACCGCGCTGGCGAGCGCGGGCTATACCCCTGCCGACGTCGCCTTCATGCAGGGCATGATCGTGCACCACCAGCAGGCGGTCGACATGGCCGCGCTGGTGGCGGACCGCACCAATCGCGAGGAGATAGTCGCTGTCGCCGGGCGCATCGACGCCAGCCAGGAGGACGAGATCGGCTTCATGCGCGAATGGCTGGCCGGCCATGGCGAGGTGGAGGACATGCCCGCCATGGGCCATGCCGGGCATTCGGGCATGGAAGGCATGGCCTCGCCCGAAGACATGGCGCGCCTTGCCGAAGCGCGCGGGATCAATTTCGACCGGCTGTTCCTCGAACTGATGATCGAGCACCACAAGGGTGCGGTGACCATGGTGGAGGAGCTGCACGAGCTGCCCGGCACGGCTTACGAGCCGCGCATGTTCGAATTCACCAATGAAGTGGTGACCGACCAGAATGCCGAGATCGAGCGAATGATCGCCGTGCTCGCCAGCCTGTCCGACGATCCGCGCGCAGGGCTCGCATCCGGCTTCCTCGATGCGGGCGAGGCGATCAGCGGGCTGCGGCATGTCGCCTTCCTCGAAAAGCCTGCGGGCTTCTTCGATGCCAACAACCCTTCCGGCGAACAGCCCCTCATCGAGGAGGACGAAGACGAAAAGACGGAAACCGGCGAGACCGCTGCCGATGCCGCTGACGAGCACGCCGCCCACATGGCGCATATGGAAGCGGATGGCGAAGCACCCGCCGATCCCGAGGGGGAAGAGGAAGAAGCCGAACCTCGCTTCGGCGAACGCGGCGCGCCCTTGTCCTTCGCCAATACCGACATGGCCTTTTCGGGCGATGTCATGGTCGCAGGCAGCTATCACGGCTTCAACGCCTATCGCCTGGGCGCGGACGGCGTGCCCGAACTGCTCAGCAGCGTGGTCTGCCCCGGCGGGCAGGGCGACGTCTCGATCGTCGGCGACATCCTCATCATGAGCGTCGAGCAGACGCGCGGCCGCGTCGATTGCGGGCTGCAGGGCGTGACCGAGAAGGTCAGCGAGGATCGCTTCCGCGGCCTGCGCATCTTCGACATTTCCGACATCCGCCGCCCGGTGCAGGTCGGCCAGGTGCAGACCTGCCGCGGCTCGCACACGCATTCGGTGGTCTCGCAGACGCCGACCAGCCTGATCGTCTACAATTCGGGCACCTCGCGCGTGCGCGAGGAGGAGGAGCTGGCAGGCTGCATCGGGGACGTGCCGGGCGATGACCGCACCTCGCTCTTCAGCATCGACGTGATCGAGATCCCGCTGGCCGATCCCTCGTTGTCGCGCATCGTTTCCAGCCCGCGCGTCTTCGCCGATCCCGAAACCGGGCGGCTGGCGGGGCTGTGGCAGGGCGGCGACCATGGCGACGACACGCAGGACACCGGACGGACCGACCAGTGCCACGACATCACCGTCTTCCCGACGCTGAACATCGCGGCGGGCGCCTGTTCGGGCAACGGCATCATCTTCGACATTTCCGACCCGCTCAACCCGGTGCGGATCGACGAGGTGGTGGATGAGGGCTTCGCCTACTGGCACTCGGCCACCTTCAACAATGACGGGACGATGGTGCTGTTCACCGATGAATGGGGCGGTGGCGGGCGTCCGCGCTGCCAGGCATCGGACCCGCGCAACTGGGGCGCCGATGCGATCTACGAGATCGTCGATGGCGAGCTGGAGTTCCGCAGTCTCTACAAGCTGCCCGCGCCGCAGTCCGACAAGGAGAATTGCGTCGCCCACAATGGCTCGATCATCCCCGTGCCGGGACGCAATATCTTCGTCCAGGCATGGTACCAGGGCGGCATCTCGATCATGGATTTCACCGATCCGGCCAACCCGTTCGAGATCGCCTATTTCGATCGCGGCCCGATTGCCGAGGACCAGCTGGCGATGGGCGGGTACTGGTCCGCCTATTGGTATAACGGCCGCATCTACGCGACCGAGATCGCCCGCGGGATCGACGTCTTCGCGCTGGAGCCGAGCGAGTTCCTCACCGCCGAGGAAATCGCCGCGGCAGAGGCTGCCGAGATGGGCGAAACCTTCAACCCGCAGACCCAGCTGCCAGTGACCTGGCCGGACGAGGTGGTGATGCGCGTGGAGGATAGCCGCAAGGGCGGCTGACTTTCGTTGGCTAGACAAGAAGAAGGGCCGGAAGGATCGCTCCTCCCGGCCCATCCGCCTCGGCCCGTCATTCGGCGTCGCCGATGATGTGGGTCAGCGCACTCGACGGTTCGTAACCTTCGAGCACGTTCCCGGTCGGGCGGATTTCCCGCATTAGCTTCTCGCGCGCCTTGCCATCCGACAAAAGGTCGGGGTTCTGGCGATAGGCGAACAAGTAGCTGAAGATGCGCGGCGGGATTTCGTCCCGCATCAGGCCGATCTCCTTGTTGCTCAGACGCTCATAGCGCGCTGCGGCATCCGCCACTTCGGCAAGGCGCGAATCCAGCAAGGATTGCGTCGCCCCGACCAGGGCATCGAAATCGCCCCACAGCTCTTCGGGGATGCTCCTGCGGACGGCTTCGAGGTCGTCGCCGTCCCGGAACATGTCCCAGATGCCCAGCGGGGTAATCCGGTTGATGATCGCATGCAGCCGGCAATAGGCCGGGCTCTTCACCTTCAGCCGCGAACCGCTGGCGAAGCGCACCACATAGCCCTCCTCCTGTTCCGGAAGCTGCTCCGCACTGGTCACCATTTCGCCCGCACTCGCGAAGCGATACCGCTGCGCAGTCCGCCAGCCGATCCGTTCGGCGGTGGATTGCAAGGCGGCGAAGTCCGGCTCATGGCCCTCGGCGTCATAGGCCGAGAGCAGCACCAGCGCTTCCTCATCATAGGAGACGATGATCCGGTTCTCCGGATAGATCGCCTCAGCCAGATAGGTCGTTTCCGGGTCCAGAGCGGACAGGTCGAAGCGCGCCATATGGGCTTCCGCCCACACGGCTTGCGGAGTGCCAAAGGCTCCCCGGGTGCTCGCCTGCCACCGCCCATCGTGGTGGAACAGCACGATCAGGCTCCCGTCGAGCTTCTCGAAGACCTCGAACGGCTCATCCGGGAACACCCTGTCCTGCTCCCCCAGGTTGAAGAACTTGGGGAAAGGCGTTGCCACGATCTCGCGCCGCGCGGGATCGATGATCAGGCCGCGCGCAATCAGCGAGAACGGCCCCCACATGCGATCGTAGACGCAGGCGTTGGTGTAGTTCCAGATCAGCAGGCCGTCTTCGCGCTTCCTGCAATAGATCGCGCCTTCGGACCGGGCGGCTTCGAGCCCCGACGTCAGTTCGTCATAAGTGATGGTGCGGGCGAAATGCCTGCTTTGGGTAGTCATCCTTCTTTCCTTCGCATTGCAGCGAATCCAAAAGGATGGCGAAGCCGAAAAGAAACCAAGGTCCGCCATCCCGGCGGACCCACTGGGTTTCCGCCTATCCTACGCGCACGCGCCCCTGCCGCCTGCGAAGACGGTCAGATGGAGCGCATAATTGTTCACGCGGATAGACATGGCGGCGCGCGTTATGGGGCCAAAGGCGCCGCGTCAAGAATATTGATAGTTAACGAAAAGGGGCCGGAAGGATCGCTCCCTCCGGCCCCGTTTCGTGTCGGAATGACGGTTGGGCCCTTCGACGGGCTCAGGACAGGACTTAGAAGCCCATGCCGCCCATGCCGCCCATGCCGCCCATATCGGGCATGCCGCCGCCGGCGGGCTTGTCTTCCGGAACTTCGCTGATCGCCGCTTCGGTGGTGATCAGGAGGCCGGCGACAGAAGCCGCGTCCTGCAGGGCGGTGCGAACGACCTTGGTCGGGTCGATCACGCCGGCAGCGACGAGGTTCTCATAGGTGTCGGTCGCAGCGTTGAAGCCCTGCGTCTCATCGTTCTCGCGCAGCAGGTTGCCCGAGACCACGGCGCCATCGTGACCGGCATTGGTCGCGATCTGGCGAACGGGGGCCATGATGGCCTGGCGCACGATGTCGATACCGCGCGTCTGGTCGTCGTTCTCGCCCTTCACGCCTTCCAGCGCCTTGGTGGCATAGAGCAGCGCCGTGCCGCCACCCGGAACCGTGCCTTCTTCGACGGCGGCGCGGGTTGCGTGCAGCGCATCGTCGACGCGGTCCTTGCGTTCCTTCACCTCGACTTCGGAAGCGCCACCGACCTTGATCACGGCAACACCGCCGGCGAGCTTCGCCAGGCGTTCCTGCAGCTTTTCGCGGTCGTAATCGGACGTCGTGCTCTCGATCTGCGAGCGGATCTGCTCGACGCGCGCCTTGATGTCGTCGGCTGCACCGGCGCCATCGACAATCGTCGTGTTGTCCTTGTCGATGGTGACGGTCTTGGCTTCACCCAGCATGCCCAGCGTCACGCTTTCCAGCTTGATGCCGAGATCTTCGGAAATCATCTCGCCCGACGTCAGGATGGAGATATCCTGCAGCATGGCCTTGCGGCGATCGCCGAAGCCCGGAGCCTTGACGGCAGCGATCTTCAGGCCGCCGCGCAGCTTGTTGACCACGAGGGTGGCCAGCGCTTCGCCTTCGATGTCTTCGGCGATGATCAGCAGCGGGCGGCCGCTCTGAACAACAGCTTCCAGGATCGGCAGCATCGGCTGCAGGTTGGACAGCTTCTTCTCGTGGATCAGGATGTAGGGATTGTCGAGTTCGACAGTCATCTTCTCCGGATTGGTCACGAAGTAAGGCGACAGGTAGCCGCGATCGAACTGCATGCCTTCAACGACTTCGAGTTCGAATTCGAGGCCCTTGGACTCGTCAACGGTGATGACGCCTTCCTTGCCGACCTTGTCCATGGCTTCGGCAATCTTCTCGCCGACTTCCTTGTCGCCATTGGCGGAAATGATGCCGACCTGGGCGATCTCGGCGGAACCGGAGACGTCCTTGGAACGGCCCTTCAGGTTCTCCACCACCTTGGACACGGCGAGGTCGATGCCGCGCTTCAGGTCCATCGGGTTCATGCCGGCGGCAACCGCGGTCATGCCTTCGCGCACGATCGCCTGCGCCAGCACGGTAGCGGTGGTGGTGCCGTCACCGGCAGCGTCGTTTGCCTTGGAAGCCACTTCGCGCAGCATCTGCGCGCCCATGTTCTCGAACTTGTCCTTCAGTTCGATTTCCTTGGCGACGGTAACGCCGTCCTTGGTGATGCGGGGAGCACCGAAGCTCTTGTCGATCACCACGTTGCGGCCCTTGGGGCCCAGCGTGACCTTCACGGCATTGGCGAGCGTATCGACGCCCTTCAGGATGCGCTCGCGCGCATCACGGCCGAACTTAACGTCCTTGGCAGCCATTGTCTGTTTCCTCTTTGAGAATTCTTGGTGGGGGAATGCGTGTCAGAGAAGGCGGGCGATCAGCCCAGCACACCCATGATGTCGCTTTCCTTCATGATGATCAGGTCTTCACCGTCGATCTTCACTTCGGTGCCGGACCACTTGCCGAACAATACGCGGTCGCCTGCCTTCACGTCGAGCGGGATACGATCGCCGTCGTCGTCACGTGCGCCTTCGCCAACGGAGACGATTTCGCCCTCGCTGGGCTTTTCCTTGGCGCTGTCGGGAATGATGATGCCACCGGCGGTCTTTTCCTCGGCTTCGAGGCGACGGACCAGAACGCGGTCGTGCAGCGGACGGAATGCCATGATAATGACCTCTTCCTGATTCTAGTTGATGTCTGTCTTGGCACTCCCCCCATGAGAGTGCCAACGGGCGGGCAGATGGGGTGGTCCCTGCGCAGAGTCAACAAGTCCGCACGGAAAATTTTTGCGCCTGCGTCAGATAGTGCTGGCGGTCAGCCCAAGCGCATCGCGCCGGTGCCAGCGCCACAGCAGCAACACGGCCGCGCAGATAAGGCCCGCGGCAAGGCCGATCCATATCCCGGTTCCTGCAAGCGGGGTGTAGAGCCCCAGCCATGCGGCGGTGCCGAAGCCCGGAACCCAATAGGAAAAGATCGCAATCCACATCGGCACGCGCGTGTCCTTCAGCCCGCGCAAGGCACCGGCGGCAACTGCCTGCAAGCCGTCGAACAGCTGGAAGGCGGCGCACACGACCAGAAAGGCGACGGCATGGCCCACCACCGCCCGGTTCTCCGGCTCCCACGGATTGAGATAGAGCCACAATATATATTCCGGCACCACCAGGATGGCGATGGCGGTCAGCCCCATGAATCCCGTGCCCATCACGATGGCAGCCCAGCCGGCGCGGTGGATGCCCACGTTCTCGCGCGCGCCGTAGAAATAGCCCACACGGATCGTACCCGCCTGGCCAACGCCCATCGGCACCATGAAGGCGAGCGCGGCGAGCTGGATTGCCAGCGTGTGCGCGGCGAGTTCTTCTGTTCCAACGCGGCCCATCAGTAGCGCGGCGGCGCCGAAGATGCCCGCCTCCGCCATCACGGTGAGGCCTATGGGCGTGCCGATCCGCACCAGCTCTGCCAGCCGTTGCCAGTCCGGCCGCCAGACGAAGCCGAAGACATGGTAACGGTGCAGCCGCGGGTCGAGGCGGATGGCAATTATGTAGGCCGCAAGGATCGTCAGCGAGGAGATGAGCGTCGCGATCGCCGCGCCCTCAAGCCCCATGGCAGGTGCGCCCAGATTGCCGAAGATGAAGGCATAGTTCGCCAAGGCGTTCACGCCCACGCCCATGCCGGTGATCGCGGTGGCGAAGACCGGGCGGCCGAGCGTGGAGACGAAATTGCGCAATACCGCCGCCAATATCATCGGCGCCAGCGAGAAGAGCAGGATGTCGGTATAGCGGCCTGCGAGGTTGGACAGAACCGGATCTTGCCCCGTTGCCAGCATGATCGCCTCTGCCTGCGTGCACAGCACCATGGCCACCAGCGAGGCGCCCAGGGCCAGCCACATGGCCATGCGCACCACGCGGCGAATCGGGCGCAGGGCAGGGGCTCTTGCGCCCAGCTCTGCGGCGGCGAGCGGAGAAACCGCGCTGACCAAGGCATTGAGCGAGGCGACCAATATGCCGAAGACCGCGATGGCCAGCGCCGATGCCGCCAATTCGTTCGGTCCCAGCCGGGCGATGAACATCACGTCCACCGCATAGGTCAGCATCTGCAGCAGATTGGCAGCCGCCAGCGGCCCCGCCAGACGCAGGGTCTCGATGCATTCGGCCTTCCAGCCGAGCGGGTGGGGATGGGCTATCGGTCTCATCATGCGCCATCGAAAAAGCCGGCCCGGATATAGGGTCTCGGCCCTGCGAGGAAGGCGAATCCGGTTGCGCAAGATATTTGTCACGCCCCCTGCGGCTGTTGGGACACAGGGCTCTTCCCCTCCGGCCTGTTGGAAGCTAACAGCGGGTTCGAATCTCACCGGAAGGGATGACTATTTCCATGCGTCACACCAGTCGTATTGCCGCCGTATCGCTCCTCGCCATCGCTGTCGCCGCTTGCGGCGGGCCGGAGGCTGAAGAGGACGTCGCCGCCATCGAGGCGGAAGAGGTCGTGGAAGCCGGTGGCGACGCGCTTCCCGCCGAAGCTGAAGGCGAAGGGGCTGCCGGCGAAGAAGGCGAAGCTGCAGGCGAGGAACCTGCCGCCGAAGCCACCGCTGCGCCGACACCCAGCCCGACGCCCACGGCTACTCGCACCCCGACGCCCACACCTACGCCGACGCGCGCCGCCGCTCCGGCCGGGCCTCCGCAGGCCTTCACCCAGTGCCAGGTGTGCCACCAGGTCGCGCCCGGCAAGCACGGCATCGGCCCCTCGCTCGCAGGCGTGTTCGGCAGCCGCGCGGGCCAGAAGGCGGGCTTCTCCTACACCGAAGGCATGCGCAGCTCGAACCTGACCTGGAACGAGGCGAACCTCAACCGCTACCTCTCCGATCCCTCGGGCGTGGTGCCGGGCACGACTATGGCCGTCGGCCCGCTCAGCGCGGAACAGCGCACGGCGATCATCAACTATCTGAAGACGCTCTAACGCGTCAGACCGCCTTGAGTGGTCGATATGGAGCGGGTGGCAGTTCGGCGTTCAGCGGATCGCCGGGCGCCACCCGTCCGCTTTTCCGCGCGACGCACATGATGCCCGCGAGCCGCTCGATCGAACCGTCGCCGCGTTTGCGGGCAAGGCGGCCGAGCAGGCCGGGCCGGAAAGCCTCGATCTGGCGGCACGGGTTGCGCAGCCCCGTCACTTCCAGCACTGCCTGATCGCCGAGGCGAAGCAGCGTCCCCGTGGGCAAGGTCAGCAGGTCCATGCCACGCGTGGTCACATTCTCGCCGAGCTGGCCCGGCGCGACGGTGAAGCCTTCGTCGGCCAGTGCATCGAGCAATTCGCCATGGATCAGGTGAACCTGCCTGAGGTTGGGTTGCGCAGGATCCGCCGCCACGCGCGAGCGGTGCTTCACCGCGCTCCCCGCATGGGCATCGCCATCCACACCGTGCCCGGCGACAATCCCGATCGAGGCAAGTGAGGGCTTGGAGAACCGGTGCCAGGCGCCTGCCGCAACCGCCATCACATGGCCGGAGAGCTTCATGGGGTCCATCGCGACACGATGCGCCGCGCAGGCGGGTGCGCGCAAACAAAAAGGGCGGCGCCTTGCGGCACCGCCCCCTTGGTGATCCGGTATCGGATCGAAGCGTAAGCGAAAAGCTTACTTCAGTTCGACGGTGCCGCCGGCTGCTTCGATCTTGCCCTTGATCTCTTCGGCTTCGGCCTTGTTCACGCCTTCCTTGATCGGCTTCGGCGCGCCTTCGACCAGGCCCTTGGCTTCGGTCAGGCCCAGGCCGGTGATGGCGCGGACTTCCTTGATGACCTGGATCTTCTTGCCACCGTCGCCGGTCAGGATGACGTCGAATTCGTCCTTCTCTTCAGCGGGGGCACCGGCATCGCCGCCACCGGCGGGGCCAGCAACGGCAACTGCAGCAGCGGCGCTAACGCCCCACTCTTCTTCCAGTGCCTTGGCGAGTTCAGCCGCTTCCATGACGGTAAGCGACGACAGTTCTTCTACAAGCTTGGCGATATCGGCCATTGTGCTTCACTCCAAATTGAGGCGGGGCAGGTTTCTGCCCCATGATGTTTCGTCTCGAATGCGAGAAACGTCTTACGCAGCGTCCTTGGCGCCATAGGCACCGAAGACACGAGCCAGCTTGGCCGCGGGGGCGTTGACGACCTGGGCAATCTTGGTTGCCGGGGCGTTGACGAGACCCACGATCTTGCCGCGCAGTTCGTCGAGGCTGGGCATCGAGGCGAGTGCCTTGACGCCGGCTTCGTCGAGAACCTGCGTGCCCATCGAGCCACCGACGATTTCCAGCTTGTCGTTCGACTTGGCGAAATCGACTGCTGCCTTGGCGGCCGCGACCGGGTCTTCCGACCAGGCGAGGCCGACCGGACCGGTGAGGTATTCCTCGATGCCGGCGTAATCGGTGTCTTTCAGGGCGAGCTTGGCGAGACGGTTCTTCGCAACCTTGTAGGACGCACCACCTTCACGCATCTTGTTCCGCAGATCGGTGGACTGGTCCACCGTCAGCCCGAGGTTGCGGGTGACAACCACCACGCCAACTTCGTTGAACACAGCGTTGAGCTGGGCGACCGCTTCGGTTTTCTGCGAACGATCCATGCCGTACTCCTTCACTATGGCCGCGATCATGCCCGAAGACACGGCCGCGACCGGCTCAAATCACCTCGCCGCTCATGCGACAAGGCAAGGTCCGTTGATGGGGAAGGAGTGCACGCCAGGCGTACGGAGCGAAGGCCAATGGCCATCGCCAGGAAATCTCTTTTCCCCGTCTAGGCTGCAAATTAAGGCCGGGCCAATCCCTGCCAGCAACTGTCTCGGACGGATGACCGCATAAAGCAGTCGGGGCGCGCAATTAGCTCGCACGCCCCGAAAGTCAAGTTAAAGTGGCTGTGATGGTCGAGCGGCCTGTCACTCCCCTTTGCCATCATACCCCAGCAAATCGCCCGGCTGGCAGTCCAGTTCGCGGCAGATCGCCTCCAGCGTGGAGAAGCGGATCGCCTTGGCCTTGCCGGTCTTGAGGATCGACAGATTGGCCAGGGTCAGGCCCACGCGCTCGGCCAGTTCGGTCAGCGTCATGCGGCGGTCGTGCAGCAGGTCGTCGAGTTTCACCACGATCTTGGCTCCTTCTTCAGCAGGCATCACACGGTCCCTTCCAGGTCTTCGCGCATCTCCGAACCGCGGCGGAACACACGGGCGAGGACGAAAAGCACCAGGCCAAGCACTATGCCGCCAAGGTCTATGCCGCTTTCGACTTCCATGGCCGGTGCCGCCTTCTGTACGATGCTGGCGATGATCGTCAGCAAGATGCCGCCGCCCTGCATGGCGATCGCCAGCCAGCCCATATTGCGCAGCCTGTCGGCGTTCTGCGCGACGAAGGGATCGCCCTCATGTACGGTCCATACGATCCGGCGCAGCTCCTGTACGAAGCGGTAGGCCATGTAGACGAGGCCGGTTGCTGTCAGAACCAATCCGGCGATGGCGAAGCGCAGCCAGCCCGGTTCGGCAGCGGCGATATGCGCCTCCAGATGTTCCGGGAAGAAGGCGATCGCGCCGGCGGCGATGGCCATCACCACCATGGCAAAGACGAGAAGCCCCATCAGGATTGCGAGAATTCCGCGTAGGCCGGAGAGCAGCGGGTCGTCGAATATCTTGGACATGGAAGCCCCTTTCTTCGTTGTCATTGTCGGGATCAGGCCGCGACGGGCAATGCGATTGCGCTGGCGACGATCGCCGAATCGGCCGGGACCTGGACCATCGCACTGAAGCTGATGGCGACGATGGCGATGGCGGCCATTGCGGCGATGCCATTTTCGAAAAAGCGTGTCATTTATCGATCTCCTTGCATGTCGATATCGATATTCAATATGCCGAGTCGCCCTTATTGTCAATCGATAATATCGAAAAACAATATATCGCTTATCGTTTCGCGAAAATGACGGATTTGCGCGGGTTTGCGGGGCGATTTCGCCTGAAACAGGTTTGACTTGTCGCCCCCCTCTCCCTATATGCGCCCTCGACCGGACAGCTTCGAGCAAGGCCGCCTTTCGCGGGGGTGTGCCACAGGATGGAAGCGCCGGTTTCCGTGAGACATGATGGAAAGGCTGCGTAGCAGCACCGGTTAAGGTGCGCTTGTCGCGGTCCTTTTCGCGTCTCGCTATCCCGCTTGCACACAAGATTTTCCGCCGCTCCCGATCCCGGGACCGGCCCAAGGCAAGAGGCATATTCCTCCATGGCGAAGAAGGCAGCTCCGGCAAACACCGGCACCAAGAAGAAGCGCATCCGCAGGATTTTCGGCGACATCCACGAAGTGGTGCAGATGCCGAACCTGATCGAGGTGCAGCGCGAGAGCTACGAACAGTTCCTGCGCTCCAACCGTGAGATCGATTATGTCTCCGGCCTCGAAAAGACGCTGCGCAGCGTGTTCCCGATCCGCGACTTCGCCGGCACTGCCGAGCTCGACTTCGTTCATTACGAGCTTGAGGACCCCAAATACGACACCACCGAGTGTCGCCAGCGCGGCATCACCTATGCCGCCCCGATGAAGGTCACGCTGCGCCTGATCGTGTTCGAGGTGGACCAGGAGACCGAGACCCGCTCCGTCCTCGATATCAAGGAGCAGGACGTTTACATGGGCGACATGCCGCTCATGACCGGGAACGGCACCTTCATTATCAACGGCACCGAGCGCGTGATCGTGTCGCAGATGCACCGTTCGCCGGGTGTGCTGTTCGACCATGACCGCGGCAAGACGCACTCCTCGGGCAAGTTCCTCTTCGCCGCCCGCGTGATTCCGTATCGCGGTTCGTGGCTCGATTTCGAATTCGACGCCAAGGACATCGTGAACGTCCGTATCGACCGCAAGCGCAAGCTGCCGGTCACCGCGCTGCTCTATGCGCTGGGCCTCGATTCCGAGGAAATCCTCGACTTCTTCTATGACAAGGTCACCTGGAAGCGCAGCAAGGACGGCTGGGAAATTCCCTTCGTCGCCGAAAGCTGGCGCGGTGCCAAGCCGGCCTTCCCGCTGGTGGACGCCAAGACGGGCGAGGAAGTCTTCCCCGCCGGCCAGAAGGTCTCCCCGCGCGCGGCCAACAAGGCGGCCAAGGACGGCCTCGAAACGCTGCTGATCCCGACCGAGGAAATCTTCGGCCGCTATGCCAGCGCCGACCTGATCGACGAGAAGACCGGCCGCATCTATATCGAGGCGGGCGAGGAAGTGTCGCCTGAGAACCTCGAGAAGCTCGATGCCGCGGGTATCGACCAGCTCGCGCTGCTCGACATCGACCATGTCACCACCGGCCCCTGGATCCGCAACACCATGCAGGCGGACAAGGCGGAGAACCGCGACGAGGGCCTGGAAGCGATCTACAAGGTCATGCGCCCCGGCGAACCGCCGACCAAGGAAACCGCCGAAGCGCTGTTCGAAGGCCTGTTCTTCGATGGCGAGCGCTACGACCTGTCCGCCGTTGGCCGCGTGAAGCTGAACATGCGCCTCGGCCTCGATGCCGAAGACACCGTCACCACCCTGCGCAAGGAAGATATCCTCGCCGTGGTGAAGGAACTTGTCGACCTGAAGGACGGCAAGGGCGAAGTCGACGACATCGACAACCTCGGCAACCGCCGTGTCCGCTCGGTGGGCGAGCTGCTAGAAAACCAGTACCGCGTCGGCCTGCTGCGCATGGAGCGTGCGGTGAAGGAACGCATGTCTTCCGTGGACGTGTCGACCGTGATGCCGAACGACCTGATCAATGCGAAGCCTGCCGTGGCCGCCGTGCGCGAGTTCTTCGGTTCCAGCCAGCTCTCGCAGTTCATGGACCAGACCAACCCGCTGTCGGAAGTCACCCACAAGCGCCGCGTTTCGGCGCTTGGCCCGGGCGGCCTTACCCGTGAGCGCGCCGGCTTCGAAGTCCGCGACGTTCACCCGACCCACTATGGTCGCATCTGCCCGATTGAGACGCCTGAAGGCCCGAATATCGGCCTGATCAACTCGCTGTCGACCTTCGCCCGCGTCAACAAGTACGGCTTCATCGAAACGCCGTATCGCCAAGTGAAGGACGGCAAGGTTTCGGGCGACGTGCAGTATCTCTCCGCCATGGAAGAGCAGAAGCACACGGTCGCGCAGGCTTCCGCCGATACCGATGATGACGGCAAGTTCGTCGAAGAGCTGATCTCTGCCCGCCAGAACGGCGAGTTCGTGATGAGCCCGTCCGACCAGGTCACGCTGATGGACGTTTCGCCCAAGCAGCTCGTCTCGGTCGCCGCATCGCTCATTCCGTTCCTGGAAAACGATGACGCCAACCGCGCGCTGATGGGCTCGAACATGCAGCGCCAGGCCGTGCCGCTCGTGAAGGCGGAAGCGCCCTGGGTCGGCACCGGCATGGAAGAGACCGTGGCCCGCGATTCGGGCGCGGCGATCTCCGCCACCCGCGGCGGCATCGTCGACCAGGTCGACGCCACGCGCATCGTGATCCGCGCTTCGGGCGAGGTCGATGCCGGCAATCCGGGCGTCGACATCTACACGTTGCAGAAGTTCCAGCGCTCCAACCAGAACACCTGCGTCAACCAGCGTCCGCTGGTGAAGGTGGGTGACGTGGTGGAACAGGGCGACATCATCGCCGACGGTCCCTCCACGGATCTGGGTGAACTGGCGCTGGGCAAGAACAGCCTCGTCGCCTTCATGCCCTGGAACGGCTACAACTATGAGGACTCCATCCTCATTTCCGAACGCATCGTGAAGGATGACGTCTTCACCTCGATCCATATCGAGGAATTCGAAGTCATGGCCCGCGACACGAAGCTCGGCCCGGAAGACATCACTCGCGACATCCCGAATGTCGGCGAGGAAGCCCTGCGCAACCTCGACGAGGCGGGCATCGTCTATATCGGCGCCGAGGTGCATCCGGGCGATATTCTGGCGGGCAAGATCACGCCCAAGGGCGAAAGCCCGATGACGCCGGAAGAAAAGCTCCTGCGCGCCATCTTCGGTGAAAAGGCCAGCGACGTGCGCGACACCTCGCTCCGCCTGCCGCCGGGCGTTGCCGGTACCGTCGTCGAAGTGCGCGTGTTCAACCGCCACGGCATCGAAATCGACGACCGTACCCGCGCCATCCAGAACGAGGAAATCGAACGCCTCAAGAAGGATAGCGAGGACGAGCGCAACATCCTCAACCGTGCGACCTACAACCGCCTGAAGGACATGCTGGTCGGCCAGACCGCTTCGGCTGCTCCCAAGGGTGTGAAGAAGGGCACGGTGATCGACGAGGCGCTGCTCGAGGACATCGAACGTCACGAGTGGTTCAAGTTCGCCGTTGCCGACGACAACATGCAGGCCCAGCTCGAAGCGGTGAAGAGCCAGTATGACGAGGCGATGAAGGCCATCAAGGACAAGTTCGAGGACCGCAAGGAGAAGCTCGAACGCGGTGACGAGCTTGCCCCGGGCGTGCTCAAGATGGTCAAGGTCTTCGTCGCGGTGAAGCGCAAGCTGCAGCCGGGCGACAAGATGGCCGGCCGCCACGGCAACAAGGGTGTGATTTCGCGCATCCTGCCGGTGGAGGACATGCCGTTCCTCGAGGATGGCACGCCGGTCGACATCGTGCTGAACCCGCTGGGCGTGCCTTCGCGCATGAATGTCGGGCAGATCTTCGAAACGCATCTGGGCTTCGCGGCGCGCGGTCTGGGCATGCAGATCGCAGAGCAGCTCGACGAATGGCGCGCGGCCAATCCGAACGCGGCAGCCGGCAAGCCGCCGGCAGCGCTGATGGACAAGCTCAAGACCGCCTATGGCGAAAGCTACTTCGACGACCTCGACAGCCGTTCGACCGACGAAGTGATCGAGCTGGCTGAAAACGTGCGCTACGGCGTGCCGATGGGCACCCCGGTGTTCGACGGCGCGAAGGAGCAGGACGTCACCGACATGCTGGTGAATGCCGGCTTTGCAAGCTCCGGCCAGTCCACGCTGTATGATGGCCGTACCGGCGAGGCGTTCGACCGCAAGGTGACCGTGGGCATCATCTACATGCTCAAGCTGCACCACCTGGTGGACGACAAGATCCACGCGCGTTCGATCGGCCCCTACTCGCTCGTCACCCAGCAGCCGCTGGGCGGCAAGGCGCAGTTCGGTGGCCAGCGCTTCGGCGAAATGGAGGTCTGGGCGCTGCAGGCATACGGCGCTGCCTATACCTTGCAGGAAATGCTGACGGTGAAGTCCGACGACGTGGTCGGCCGTACCAAGGTCTATGAAGCGATCGTCAAGGGCGACGACACGTTCGAGGCCGGCATTCCGGAGAGCTTCAACGTGCTCGTCAAGGAAATGCGCAGCCTCGGCCTCAATGTCGAACTCTCCTCGCTGGGAGATGAAGACGAGGACGAAGGCGACGCCACCCAGATCGCGGCCGAATAACAGGGAGCGGGCGGCCTGACGGTCGCCCACCCCCAGCTGCCCCCTGTTGAACCCCTAACGGGAATTCGAAAAATGAACGAACTGACCAAATTCACCAACCAGCTCTCCAAGCCGGAGACGTTCGACCAGATCCAGATCGGCATCGCTTCGCCTGAGCGCATCCGTTCGTGGTCCTTCGGTGAGATCAAGAAGCCCGAGACGATCAACTATCGTACCTTCAAGCCGGAGCGCGATGGCCTGTTCTGCGCCCGCATCTTCGGCCCGGTGAAGGATTACGAGTGCCTGTGCGGCAAGTACAAGCGCATGAAGTACAAGGGCGTCGTCTGCGAAAAGTGCGGCGTCGAAGTGACCGTGACCAAGGTCCGCCGCGAGCGCATGGGCCATATCGAACTGGCCGCGCCCGTCGCGCATATCTGGTTCCTGAAGTCGCTGCCTTCGCGCATCGGCCTGCTGCTCGACATGCAGTTGAAGCAGCTCGAGCGCGTGCTCTATTTCGAGAGCTATGTGGTGATCGAGCCCGGCCTGACGCCGCTGGAGAAGTTCCAGCTGCTGACCGAGGACGAGCTGCTCGAAGCGCAGGACGAATATGGCGAAGACGCCTTCTCCGCAGGCATTGGTGCCGAAGCGGTGAAGATCATGCTGATGGATCTCGACCTCGAGCAGGAGCGCGAGGATCTGATGGAAGAGCTCGCGACCACCAAGTCCGCGCTCAAGCCGAAGAAGATCATCAAGCGCCTCAAGGTCGTCGAAAGCTTCATCGATTCGGGCAACCGTCCCGAATGGATGATCCTCGAAGTCGTACCGGTCATTCCGCCGGAACTGCGCCCGCTGGTCCCGCTGGACGGCGGCCGTTTCGCGACGTCCGATCTCAACGATCTCTATCGCCGCGTCATCAACCGTAACAACCGCCTGAAGCGCCTGATGGAGCTGCGCGCGCCGGACATCATCGTCCGCAACGAAAAGCGCATGCTGCAGGAAGCTGTTGACGCGCTGTTCGACAATGGCCGCCGCGGCCGCGTGATCACGGGTGCCAACAAGCGCCCGCTGAAGTCGCTGTCCGACATGCTGAAGGGCAAGCAGGGCCGCTTCCGCCAGAACCTCCTGGGTAAGCGCGTCGACTATTCGGGCCGTTCGGTCATCGTCACCGGTCCGGAACTCAAGCTGCACCAGTGCGGCCTGCCGAAGAAGATGGCGCTCGAACTGTTCAAGCCGTTCATCTACGCCCGCCTCGACGCCAAGGGTCTGTCCATGACCCTGAAGCAGGCGAAGAAGTGGGTCGAGAAGGAACGCAAGGAAGTCTGGGACATCCTTGACGAGGTGATCCGCGAGCACCCGGTGATGCTGAACCGCGCACCGACGCTCCACCGCCTCGGCATCCAGGCTTTCGAGCCCGTGCTGATCGAAGGCAAGGCGATCCAGCTGCACCCGCTGGTCTGCTCCGCCTTCAACGCCGACTTCGACGGTGACCAGATGGCCGTGCACGTCCCGCTGAGCCTCGAGGCGCAGCTGGAAGCGCGCGTGCTGATGATGTCCACCAACAACATCCTCAGCCCCGCCAACGGCAAGCCGATCATCGTGCCTTCGCAGGACATGGTGCTGGGTCTCTACTACCTCTCCATGGACCGCGAAGGCGAGCCGGGCGAGGGCAAGGTGCTGGCCGATATCGACGAGGTGCATCAGGCGCTGCATGTCGGCTCGGTCACGCTGCACTCGAAGATCCACACCCGCGTCCCGCAGACGGACGAGGCCGGCAACGAGTACATGAAGCGCGTCGAAACGACGCCGGGCCGCATGCTGATCGGCGAATGCCTGCCGAAGAGCCACACGGTCCCGTTCGCGGTCATCAACAAGCTGCTGACCAAGAAGGAAATCGGCGACGTTATCGACCAGGTCTATCGCCACACCGGCCAGAAGGACACGGTGCTGTTCGCCGACGCCATCATGGCGCTGGGCTTCCGCCACGCGTGCAAGGCCGGCATTTCCTTCGGCAAGGATGACATGATCATCCCGCACGAAAAGGAAGGCCTGATCGAGGAAACGAAGGCGCTGGTTGCCGATTACGAGCAGCAGTACCAGGACGGCTTCATCACCCAGCAGGAAAAGTACAACAAGGTGATCGACGCCTGGAGCCGCTGCGGCGACCAGGTGGCGAATGCCATGATGGACAAGATCAAGGCCACGCCGAAGGACGACGACGGTCGCGAGGCGCAGGTCAACTCGATCTACATGATGAGCCACTCCGGCGCCCGTGGTAGCCCCGCGCAGATGAAGCAGCTGGCCGGCATGCGCGGCCTGATGGCCAAGCCGTCGGGCGAGATCATCGAAACGCCGATCATCTCGAACTTCAAGGAAGGCCTGACCGTCCTTGAATACTTCAACTCGACCCACGGCGCCCGTAAGGGCCTGGCCGACACCGCGCTCAAGACGGCAAACTCGGGTTACCTGACCCGCCGTCTGGTCGACGTGTCGCAGGACTGCGTGATCGTGGACGAGGACTGCAAGACCGACAATGCGCTGGAGATGCGTGCCATCATCCAGGGCGGTTCTGTCATCGCATCTTTGGGCGAGCGTATCCTGGGCCGCACGCTGGCCGAGGATATCATCAACGCTTCGACCGGCGAAGTGATCGTCAAGGCCGGCACGCTGGTGGACGAACCGATGGTCAAGGCGATCGAGGAAGCCGAAACGCAGGTCGCCAAGATCCGCAGCCCGCTGGTCTGCGAAGCCGAGCAGGGCGTTTGCGCGACCTGCTATGGCCGTGACCTTGCACGCGGTACGCCGGTGAATATCGGTGAGGCCGTGGGCGTGATCGCCGCGCAGTCGATCGGTGAGCCCGGCACGCAGCTGACCATGCGTACCTTCCATATCGGCGGTGCCGCCCAGCTGAACGAAACCAGCCATCTGGAATCGATCTCTGACGGCAAGGTCGTCTATCGCGACATGCCGACCATCGTCGACAAGAAGGGCCGCATCCTGTCGCTCGCCCGCAATGGCGAGATGGTGGTGGTCGACGCGGAAGGCCGCGAACGCGCCATCCACCGCGTGCCGTACGGTACCGTGCTGATGAACAAGGACGGTGCGAAGGTGAAGGAAGGCGATCGCCTGGCCGAATGGGATCCGTTCACCCTGCCGATCATCACCGAACAGTCGGGCGTGGTGCGCTACCAGGATCTTGTCGAAGGCAAGACGCTGGAAGAGCGTGTGGACGAAGCCACCGGCATCGCCCAGCGCGTTGTGACCGAATATCGCGCCACCAGCCGTTCGAAGAAGGAGGATCTGCGTCCGCGCATGACCCTGCTGAACGAAGCTGGCGACGAGTCCGAAGCGGCACGTTACATGCTGGCGCCGGGCACCACGCTGTCGGTCGAGGACGGACAGGAAGTGGCCGCCGGCGACATCCTGGCACGTGCCTCTCGCGAAGCTGCCAAGACGCGCGACATCACCGGCGGTCTGCCGCGTGTTGCCGAGCTGTTCGAAGCGCGCATCCCGAAGGACAATGCGGTCATCGCCAAGATCAGCGGCAAGATCGAGTTCGTTCGCGACTACAAGGCCAAGCGCAAGATCGCGATCATCCCGGAAGAGGGTGATCCGGTGGAGTACCTGATCCCCAAGACCAAGGTGATCGACGTGCAGGAAGGCGACTTCGTGAAGAAGGGTGATACCCTGATTTCCGGCTCGCCCAACCCGCATGACATCCTGGACGTGCTGGGCGTGGAAGCGCTGGCCGAATATCTCTGCACCGAGATCCAGGAAGTCTATCGACTGCAGGGCGTGAAGATCAACGACAAGCACATCGAGGTGATCGTTCGCCAGATGCTGCAGAAGGTCGAGATCACCGATGGCGGCGACACCACGCTGCTGCCGGGCGAACAGGTCGATCGCGCCGAGATGGACGAGTACAATTCCAAGCTCGGCAAGGGCAAGCAGCCCGCAAGCGGTACGCCCATCCTGCTCGGCATCACCAAGGCGTCCTTGCAGACCCGCAGCTTCATCTCTGCCGCTTCGTTCCAGGAAACCACCCGCGTGCTGACGCAGGCGGCGGTCGAAGGGAAGAAGGACACGCTGATCGGCCTGAAGGAAAACGTGATCGTGGGCCGCCTCATCCCCGCCGGTACCGGCGCGGGCATGAACCGCATCCGCGTCACCGCTTCCAGCCGCGACGCTGCCCTGCGTGCACAGTACAAGAAGGCGCAGGACGCGATCGAAGCAGCGGCCGAGGCAGCGGCTCCGGTCAAAGCTCCGGTCGAGGAAGAAGCACCGGCCGATGCCGTGCCGAGCGAAGCGGCGATGGCTGCGGCCATGGGCGGCGCTGCCGCTCCCGCCGAAGCGCCCGAAGCAGAAGCTGAAGAGGGCGGCGAGGAGTAAGCTCCTTACCGCCAGCCACGGCTGACACGAATTGGCCCCGCCGGAGCGAACCCTCCGGCGGGGCTTTCGTTTTCTACCCTTGCCCAGTGCCCCGCGCTCACGCATATCAAAAGCCATGAGCAATCCAGCACTTGATGCGATATTGACTGCCCATGCCGCCAGCGGGGACGCGCGCATGCTTGTGCCCGCTCTGGATGTCTGCGCTGGCGAGGAAGACATATCCCGCGTGCTCGACCTGGCAGAAGAGACTTCACAAGACAGCCTGTCCGATGCGGAGTCGGTGCGGTTGGCGCGTGCTGCGCTGGAGGCTGGTCGTCCGCAATTGGCCCTGCGTTTTTCAGCGGGCCTGCCCGAAGCCATGCCAAGCGAGGTGGGCGCGCTGCTTTACATGGGCGTATTGGACGAGGCGGAATCTCGCTATCGTGAGGTGGTGGCGGAAAATCCGGCGCTGGAACAGCCGGAATTGCTGGAGCGCTTGATGGTCGCGCGCAATGACGCCGGCGAAGAAAGCAATGTGGTGCAGCTCGCCACAACGCGAAGCCATGCCCCCGCCCGCGGCCCGACTTCGAATGCCGAATTGGACAATGCGCGGCTTTCCTTCACCGATGCGGCTAGCGTTACGTTCAAGGACGTTGGCGGGCACAAGATCGTCAAGAAACAGATCGACCGCCGGATTATCGCCCCTTTCCGCAAGCCTGCCCTTTTTTCGCGCTTTCGTCGCAAGTCGGGCGGCGGTGTCATGCTCTATGGTCCGCCCGGTTGTGGCAAGACCTTGCTCGCCCGCGCCACGGCTGGCGAATGTGAGGCGCGTTTCATCAACGTGCCGGTCACTGATGTGCTCGACAAGTTCATTGGCGAACCCGAGCGGAAGCTGGCAGCCATTTTCGAAGATGCGCGTCGGGAAACGCCAACCGTGCTGTTCTTTGACGAGATAGAGGCGCTGGCGTCCAAGCGCGGCACTTCCAGCTCGAATCATGAGATGGCGATCGTCTCCACCTTCCTCTCAGAGATGGATGGCTTTGCGCAGAACAATGAGGGCGTGCTGATTCTGGCGGCGACCAACATGCCTTGGGGCGTAGACCCGGCGTTTCGCCGCTCGGGTCGGTTCGATCGCATGCTGTTTGTACCTCCGCCCGACAAGGTGGCGCGCGCCGAAATCCTGCGTCTGCAACTGGATGGAAGGCCTGGAGCGGGAACGCTCGATTTGAATGCTATTGCCGCCAAGACGTCGGGCTTTTCCGGCGCGGATATCCAGAACCTTGTCGACACGGCGGCCGATTTCGCAATCGAGGAATCGATTGATGCAGGAGGAGAGGTGCCCATCTCCAAAGCCCATTTTGCAGAAGCGCTGGAAGAGGTGAAGGCCACCACGTTCGAATGGCTCACTACGGCCCGAAATTTTGCGAAATATGGCAATAGTGGGGGCCAATATGACGAGATTGCCGAATTCGTCGCCAAGCATGGAAAGTGACATCCATGCGTGATGACGGGCGATACCGGATTAACGATGAAGCTGCGCGCTTGCCCGTTCCCGGTACACAGCTACTGATCTTCCTTTCCCTGCCGCTGACAGTCTACTTGTGCCTCCGATACGCGGTGTTGTTCGCCTTCATTCCTGGTGCCATTGGTCTACTTATCGGCGGGCGGCATCGCTGGTTCGATCCGCTGATGGGTGTATTGACGTTCCTGCTGAACATTTTCGGCAATTTCGTGATCGTCACGACCGTCGAACTTGGGTTGGAGCACGTCCTGCTGTTGTTCTATTTGACTGATTTGATAATCGCGATCGTGTTTCTGCCGCTGTTCTATTCTGTCTGGCAGCAACAGCGTACAGTGCAATTGCGCGAAGCGATGGCGCTATGAGTGAGGCCTTGTGGAATGCCATGGCGCGGGCCCAGGAACTCACTCGCCGCAGTGCGTATGGCGCGGCGATTGAGGCTTGGCGCGATGTGCTGACCGAAGATCCGATGATTGCTGATGCCCATGCTGGCCTTGCGCAATGCCTGATACAGGAACACCGCATGATAGGAGCAAGAGCAGAGGCGACCCGTGCGCTGGAGCTGGATGCCGAAAACACGCTGGCAATGATGGCTCTGGCGCTATGCGATTTCTTCGAAAACCGCCGCAAGAGCGCGCTCAGCCGGCTGGGCGAGGTGCTGGCGATCAATCCGCGCGATGTGGATGCCTTGCAGATGAAGTCGCAATTCTTGCGTGATCGCGGGGATTGGCAGGCGGCCGATGATGCCATCAGCGAAGCGCTGGAGATATCGCCGGGCAACCGCGCATCCTTGCTGGAAAAGGCGCGGGTTAGTCATTCGCGCGGTCGGCTTGATGCAGCAGAGCAGCAAGCGCGCACGCTGGTGGCCGAGGATCCCCGGGACGTTGGCGCGCTGGTGCTACTGGGTGAGATTTGCCGTGATCGCGGGAACGTGGATGAGGCGTATCGCCTGGTCATGTCTGCCCTTTCTATCGATGCCAATAATGCCGAGGCGCTTGATCTGATGGGCGGAGTGAAGCTCTCCCGCAATCTTATCGGCGGGATCTATTGGCACATTGCGCGCTTCCTGCGCCGGCTGGGCAATCGCTGGTTGTTGTGGTTCGCCTGGGGCCTGTGGTTGGGATATATGATGGTGCTTTCCACCATGGGTTATTTCGAAGCGTCGGAACTTGTACGTTGGCTGTTTGTCGCTGCTTATCTGGCGTTTGCTCTCGGCATTTACGCCAATCGCTTGCTGGTTGACCGGATCGTTCGCAAGGAACTGCAGCAATTCCGCATGAGCAGTGACTACTGATCCAGCTCGCTGCTCGCCATCGCCGTGTCAGCGCGCTAAAGGCCCCGTCATGACCACCACCCGCTTTGCTCCCTCGCCCACGGGGCGCCTCCATGTCGGCAATATCCGCACGGCGCTGCATAACTGGATGCTGGCGAAGAAGGCGGGCGGGCGCTTCCTGCTGAGGATCGACGATACCGATGCGGAGCGGTCGAAGGAGGAATATGTCGAGGCGATCCGCGCCGACCTTGCCTGGCTTGGCCTCGATCCCGATGGCGAGGAGCGGCAGTCGCAGCGGCTGGCGCTATATGAAGACGCGTTCGAAAAGCTGAAGGCGGAAGGCCGCGTCTACCCCGCCTATGAGACTGTGCAGGAGCTCGATCTCAAGCGCAAGATCCAGCTGGGGCGCGGCCTCCCGCCGATCTATGATCGCGCCGCGCTCGCCCTGACCGATGCGGAGCGGGCCGCCAAGGAAGCCGAGGGCATCACACCGCACTGGCGCTTCAAGCTCGATCAAGACGAGCCGATCACATGGGAAGACGGTGTTCGCGGACCGCAGAAGTTCGATCCTGCACAGCTCTCCGACCCGGTCATTCGCCGCGCCGACGGGTCATGGCTCTACATGCTGCCGAGCGCGGTGGACGACATCGATATGGGCGTGACCGATGTGCTGCGCGGTGAAGACCATGTCTCCAACACTGCCGTTCAAATTCAAATGTTTACCGCACTTCATGCTGCACCTCCGGCGTTCGCGCATGAGGCGCTGCTGGTGGGCCGCGAAGGCAAGCTGTCCAAGCGGCTCGGCTCGCTCGGCTGCGATGCCTTTCGCGAGCAGGGGATCGAACCGCAGGCCCTTGTCGCCATGCTGGCGCGGCTGGGCACATCGCTGCCGGTCGAAGCGATTGCGGACCGGCAGGTGCTGGTCGACAGCTTCGACCTTTCAACCTTCGGCCGCGCGCCCGCACGTTTCGACGATGACGAGCTGGCGCGGGTGAACACGGCACTGCTGCACGCCATGCCCTTTGAAGAGGTCGCAGGCCGCCTGCCCGAAGGAATGGACGAAGCCGCCTGGGAGGCGATCCGCCCCAATATCGAAACGCTCGCCGATGTGGGCGAATGGTGGACCATCGTCACCGGCCCTATCGATGCGCCCGCATTGGAGGCAGAGGACAAGGCCTATTGCGCGCAGGCTGCCGAAGAGCTGGCCCGGACGGGCGATGACTGGAAGGCGCTGACCTCTGCGTTGAAGGAGAGCACGGGCCGCAAGGGGAAGCCGCTTTTCCTGCCATTGCGACAGGCGCTGACCGGCATGGATCACGGGCCCGACATGGCCAGCCTGCTCCCGCTGATCGGGGCCGCAGAAGCCAAGGCCCGGCTGGAACGCGCCGCCGCCTGATCCCGCGGGGCGTTCGCTAAAAACGACAATTGGTGACATTTACCCCCTTTCGCAGTTGCGAAAAGCTCGCTAGGCGGGCAAATGTTATACCATTACATAGTTGCGGAGTGCACTGTTTCATGATCCGTCGTCCCCTCGCCACCCTGCTGGCCGGCACTGCCTTGTCCTGTCTTCCCGCAGCTCCCCTTCTTGCGCAGGAGCAGGACGAGGGTGCCGTACCCCATGTGCATGACCCGCATGACGAGGAAGACGTGATCGTAGTCACCGCAGGCGGGCTGGAGCGGCTCGACATGCTCGCCGGCACCTCGGTGGTGACCGATGCGCAGCTGCAACGGAACATGGCGGGTCAGGTGGGCGAGGTGCTGGAAAGCCTGCCCGGCGTTTCCGCCACCGGCTTTGCCCCCGGCGCCTCGCGCCCCGTCCTGCGCGGCTTCCAGGGTGAGCGCGTGCGCGTGCTGGTCGACGGCATCGGCAGCATCGATGCTTCCAACACCAGCGCCGACCATGCCGTGACTATCGACCCGCTTACCGCCGAGAGCATCGAGGTGCTCCGCGGCCCCGCCGTGCTGCTCTACGGCTCGAGCGCGATCGGCGGCGCGGTGAATGTGATCGACCGGCGTATCCCGCATCGCATTCCCATCGATGGCCTCCGCTTCGATGGCGTGGTCTCCGGCGATACCGCTACCGACCTGCGCGAAGTGGGCGCATCGCTCGATGTCGGCCTCGGCCGCAATTTCGCATGGCATGTCGATGGCTCCTTCCGCGAGACGGACGACCTTGAGATCGCCGGTTTCACGCTCTCCGATGAACTGCGCGCCGACCTGCTGGCCGACGCGGCCGAGGAATTCGAGGAAGGGCATGAGGAAGAAGCCGATGAACTGATCGAGGCGGCCAACCTTTCCGGCATCGTTCCCAACAGTGCCAGCGAGACGCTCTCGCTCGGCACGGGCCTCACCTGGTTTTCGGGCCTCAATTCGATCGGCGTGTCCGTCTCCTATTACGACACCGATTACGGTATCCCCATCGCGCCCGGCATGGGTCATGCCCATGGTGAGGAAGAGGAGGATCACGACGAGGAGGAGCATGAGGAGGAAGAAGGTCACGACCATGGCGAGGAGCCGGTCACCATCGGCCTCGAGCAATTCCGCGCCGATCTGCGCGGCGAGTTCCACCTCGGCGAAGGCTTCTTCCATGACCTCGTCACACGCTGGGGTTATTCGGATTACACCCACACCGAATTCGAAGGTGACGAAGTCGGCACGGTGTTCGACGTCGAAGGCGTCGAGGGCCGTGTCGAACTGATCCAGAGCGAGCAGAACCTTGGCGGTGGCACCACGCTGCGCGGCTCCCTTGGCGGGCAGTTCTTCTATCGCGATTTCGTTGCGACAGGGGCCGAAGCCTTCGTGCCGCCCAACAGCACCGAGCAATATGCGCTCTTCACCTTGCAGGAAGTGCGCGCCGGGCCGTTCGAGGCGGAAATGGGCGCGCGCTGGGAAAACACGACGCAAGAGGCCGATACGATCGCGGTCAGCCGCAGCTTCGACACGTTTTCGGGGGCGTTGGGCCTCTCCTACAGCTTCGATTCCGGAATTCGCGCAGGCGTCAACTTCAGCAGGGCCGAACGTGCGCCCTCGGCTGAAGAGCTGTTCGCCGACGGTCCGCATATCGCCACCAGCCAGTATGAGCTGGGCGATCCTGACCTTGGCACCGAAGCGGCCTGGGGCGTGGAGGGCTATGTCCGTGCTTCCATCGGCGGGGCGGACATGCGCCTTGCCGTCTATCGCAACTGGTTCGACAATTTCATCTACCTGTTCGATACCGGGCTGGAAGAGGACGGGCTGGCGCTCACCCAATATTTGCAGCAGGATGCCGACTGGTTTGGCGTGGAGGGAGAGGCGAGCGTGCCGCTCTTCTCAACCGGCAATGGCGTGCTGGTGGGTGATGTGGGCGGCTCCTATATCCGCGCGACGCTGGACGATGGCTCCCCCGTGCCGCGCATCCCGCCGCTCAGCCTTACCGGCGCGCTGGAATGGCAGGGGGAGAAGCTGGACCTGCGCAGCGAGGTCGAATGGTACGATGCGCAGGACCGCACCGCGCCCAACGAAACCGCCACCGATGGCTTTGCCCATGTGAACCTCTCCGCCAATTTCCGCCCCTTCGGCGACGAACGGCTGAGCGTGTTGCTGCAGGCGGACAATATCTTCGATGCCGAAGGCCGCCGCCATGCGAGCTACACCAAGGACTTCGTCCCGCTGGCAGGGCGGAACTTCAAGGTGAGCGTGCGCACGCGTTTTTGAGTTTGCGCAGGCCCATCCGGGCCGCATCCTCGGTGCAATTCCCTTCGCTACGCTGCGGGGCACCTGCGGGCGCGCGGTCGCGCTTGCGGTCACTGCGCGACCGTGCTGCCGCGCCTTGAATGCCAAGTCGGGGAACGGGCCTAAGGCCCGCAAGGCCGAACGGCCGCCCGCAGCGGGGGCAGGTTGACCCTGTTTTACAGGGTCAGCTTCGCTTCGCCTGCCCGTCTAGCGAGGACGCACCCGCGGATGCGGGTGCGAAAAGCAGAAGGCTTACACCTCGTCGTAGTGGAAGGGCGCGATCACCGCCTTGGGGTGCGCTTCATATTCGAAGCTTTGCGGCCGGTCGGGTTCGATACCGTGGGTGGAGCGCAAAAGCGGCACGCCGCCGCGGTGCCAGCCCTCGTCATATTCGCAATAGAAGTTGATGATCCCGTGCAGCGAGGCGATGCGCCAGCGGCCGTTTTCGCGGACATAGCCGTTCTCGTAAGTCGCTTCGCCCCAGCGGCCTTCCTTTTCGAGGAAGCCGACCATCATCAGCGTGCGCCAGCGGCCCTTGGCCGTGCCCGCCTCGCTATCGACATGGATCACCGGCTGCAGCTGCATGTGGTTGAAGATCACGCCGTCCTTGTATTCGGGCAGCTGGTGGAGATAGGCCCGCACCCGGTCCTGGCCCACATAGACACCGCGCCCGGCGATCTCGAGCGTGCCGTCCTTGGCGAAAAGATCCGCCGCCTTGTCCCACAATCCCTTGTCGACATAATAGCCATAGGCCGCCTGGAGATTGGCGATGTCGGTCCAGTCCTCCGCCTTGCGCGCGCGGGCTTCGAGCCGGTCAAGCCGGTCGGCGAGTTCCTTGGTTGTGGTCATCTCTCGTGTCCTCTCCCGGGTCAGAGGCGAGGCAGGGTCACGCCCCTCTGGCCCATATATTTGCCCGCCCTGTCGGCATAGGTGACTTCGGGTCGTTCATTGCCCTGCAGGAACAGGAACTGGCAGGCGCCTTCATTGGCATAGATCTTGGCAGGCAGCGGCGTGGTGTTCGAAAACTCCAGCGTCACATGGCCTTCCCAGCCCGGCTCCAGCGGAGTGACGTTCACGATGATGCCGCAGCGGGCATAGGTGCTCTTGCCCAGGCAGATCACCAGCACGTCTTCCGGGATGCGGAAATATTCCACCGTGCGCGCCAGCGCAAAGCTGTTGGGCGGGATGATGCAGACATCGGTCTCGCGGTCGACCAGGCTGTCGCCATCGAAATTCTTGGGATCCACCACCGCGCTGTTCACATTGGTGAAGATCTTGAATTCGGGCGCCACGCGCGCGTCATAGCCATAGGAGCTGAGGCCGTAGGAAATGCAGCCATCGCGACGCTGTGCTTCCACGAAAGGCTCGATCATGCCTTCGTTCTGCGCCTTGTCGCGGATCCACTTGTCGGAAAGAATCGCCATGGGAGAGGGATTCCCGACAAGCGCTGTCAGGGCAAGCGCGCGGGATTCTTATCCACCGGCAAGCAGGCTGGCATTGCCGCCCGCCGCGGTCGTGTCGACGCAGGTGACGCGCTCCGTGGCGAAGGCGGTCACGTAATGCGGACCGCCGGCCTTGGGACCGGTGCCGGACAGGCCCTCGCCGCCAAAGGGCTGGCTCCCGACAACCGCGCCGATCTGGTTGCGGTTGACGTAGAGATTGCCGACGCGCGCCTTCGCCTCGACCAGTCGCCGCACCGCGCCGATGCGGCTGTGCACGCCCAGGGTCAGGCCGTATCCGGTCGCATTGATATCGGTGATCACCTGCTCCAACCCGCCCGCCGGGAAGCGCGCAATGTGCAGGACGGGGCCAAAATGCTCCTCGCCGACATCTGCGATCGAGCCAACCTCGATGATGGTCGGCGCGACATAGGTGCCCTTGGCGCATGCGGGCGGTAGATCGCGCTGCCAGACGGTGTAGCCGCGCGCGGCCATCTCCGCGACATGCGCATCGAGGCTGGCCTTGGCCTCGGCATCGATCACCGGGCCGACATCGGTGGCGGGGTCCGCCGGATCGCCGATCACCAGCGCCTCGAACGCGCCCCTGATCATGGCGAGCATGGTGTCCGCCACATCCTCCTGCACATAAAGCACGCGCAGGGCGGAGCAGCGCTGGCCTGCACTCTGGAAGGCGGAGGACATGACGTCGCGCGTCACCTGTTCGGGGAGGGCGGAGCTGTCGACGATCATCGCATTCTGTCCGCCCGTCTCCGCTATCAGCTTGCCGATCGGTCCCTCGCGTGCGGCCATGGCGCGATTGATCGCCTGGGCGGTCGCGACCGAGCCGGTGAAGGCGACGCCCGATATGCGCGGATCGGCGGTGAGGGCGGCGCCGATGGCTCCGTCACCCGGCGCGAGTTGCAGTACGTCTGCCGGAATGCCCGCCTGGTGGCACAGCTCGACCGCGAGCGCCGCGATCATCGGCGTCTGTTCGGCAGGCTTGGCGATCACGCTATTGCCCGCAGCCATGGCGGCGCTGGCCATGCCGATGAAGATGGCGAGCGGGAAATTCCACGGGGCTATTGTGGCGAAAACGCCGCGACCGTGCAGGCGCAGCAGGTTCTCCTCACCCGTCGGGCCGGGCAGCGGCTGGGGCGCTGAAAAGAGCAGCCGCGCCTCGCAGGCATAATAGCGCAGGAAGTCCACTGCCTCGCGCAGTTCGAGCACGGCATCGACCGGCGTCTTGCCCGCTTCGCGCTGGCACAGGCTGATGATGCGGTCGGAGTTCTCCTCGCACAGGTCCGCCGCCTTGTCGAGCAGCGCCGCGCGTTCGACGCCGCCCAGAGCGTCCCATGCCGGTTGCGCGGCAAGGGCGCGGGGAATCATCGCCTCGACATCTGCGAGCGTCGCATCGTGGATCGTGCCGACCAGGCTCGCGGCATCCTGTGGGCCGCGCACCTTGCGCATCAGGCCGTGCTGGATGCTTTCGGGCTTCACCTCGGGGAAGTCGCGCGCCAGCTCCGCCAGCCTTTCCCGCAGGGTGGTCATTGTCGGGCGATGGGCGAGGTCGACGCCGGCGGAATTGAGCCGGTTTGGATAGATATTGGCGGGAAGTGGGATCGCCGGATTGCGCTTCGGTTCCATCGCGGTCAGCTCCGCCACCGGATCATGCACCAGCTCGGCCACCGGCACATCCGCATCGGCCATGCGATTGACGAAGCTGGAATTCGCCCCGTTCTCCAGCAGGCGGCGGACGAGATAGGCGAGCAAATCCTTGTGTCCGCCGACGGGCGCATAGATGCGCACGGGCGTCGGCTCGTCTTCCAGTTCAGCGAGCGTTTCGTAAACCTCCTCGCCCATGCCGTGGAGCCGTTGGAATTCGAACGGGCGGCCAGCGGCAAGCGCCTTCACCGCACCGATCGTATAGGCATTATGCGTGGCGAAGGCGGGGTAGATCACGTCGCTCGCGGCGAACAGCCATTCGGCGCAGGCGAGGTAGCTGACATCGGTCGAAAGCTTGCGGGTGAAGACCGGGTAGTCCTCATGCCCGCCTACCTGCGTCAGCTTGATCTCGCTGTCCCAATAGGCACCCTTGACCAGCCGCACCATCAGCTTGCGGTCATGTTTGCGGGCCAGTTCCGCCACCCAATCACACAGGGGAACGGCGCGCTTCTGGTAGGCTTGCAGGGCGAGGCCGAAGCCTTCCCAGCCGCCTGCAAAGACTTCGTCATCGGCCACCAGAGCCTCGATAATGTCGAGGCTCAGTTCCAGCCGCTCGGCCTCCTCGGCATCGACGGTGAGGTGGATATCCGCATCGCGTGCGGCGATGGCGAGGTCCTTCAGCACGGGCACCAGCGCCTCCCGCGCGGCATCGGCGTGGAGGAAATCGTAGCGTGGATAAAGGGCGGAGAGCTTTACGGAGATACCGGGGCCACCCCGAACGCCGCGCTGCTTCTCCTTCGCCAGCCGCGCGATGGCCCCGGCATAGGAGGCGCGATAGCGCTCGGCATCCTCGAAGGTCATCGCGGCCTCGCCCAGCATGTCGAAACTGTGGGCGAGGCCCTTCGCCCGCTCCGGCTTGGCACGCTTCAGCGCTTCGTCGATCGTGCGGCCGAAAACGAATTGCCCGCCAAGGATGCGCATCGCCTGCAGGGTCGCCTGGCGGATCACCGGCTCGCCCAGCCTTCCGGCGGCGCGGCGCAGCGCATTGGCGAGGCCCGCCTCCGCACGCGATCCGCCGCGCAGCACTTCGCCCGACAGCATTAGCGAGAAGGTGGCGGCATTGACGAAAGTGGAGCTGCTTTCGCCGAGGTGTTCGGACCAGTCCACGCCTGCCAGCTTGTCATGGATCAGCGCGTCGGCGGTCTCCGCATCGGGCACGCGCAGCAGCGCTTCGGCAAGGCACATCAGCGCAATGCCTTCCTCCGTGCCGAGGCCATAGGCGGCGAGGAAGGCATCGAGCCCGCCGCTATCGCTGGCCCGCGCGCCCTCGATCAGCTGCGCGGCGAGAGCGGCCGCTTCGTCATGGCGGTCCGAAGCGGGCTGCGCCTGCGCCAGCCGCTCGGCGACGCAGGCGGCCTCCTCCATGCGATAGGCGTTGCGAAGGACGGTGCGTTCGAGAGGCATGATTCGCCTTTGCACCTCGTTTCAAGTGTAATCAATATTCGTCATTGCGAGGAGGCGGAGCCGACGAAGCAATCCAGGGCATTTTCGCTATCCGCTCTGGATTGCCGCGCTCCCTTCAGTCGCTCGCAATGACGGGGGAAACCTATCCTCACACCCATTCATAGCGATAGACATCGCCATCCACTTTCACCCGGCCCGCGCTGGTCTTGCGGAAATGGGCTGGGAAGCACAGCAGGTCCTCTTCCGCCGCGCGCTTCATCACGCGCTGGCGCGTCTGGCTGGCGGCGGGCGGATCGGCATCGAAGGCGAAGGGCAGGTCGTAGCGGATCATCTGCACCGGGTGGTGGATCACATCGCCCCAGAAAATCGCTTCCTCGCCGCCCGCTTGCCCGTGGATCGTACAGCAGCCGGGGGAGTGGCCGAAGGCGGGCTCCAGCCACACGCCGTCACCAATCTCGCGGTGCGCGACATGGTTTTCATCGACGATGATGCCCTGTCCCGCTTCCATCACCGGCACGATGGAATCGGCGAAGCTTTCGTGATGCGCTTCCTCGCCCTCCGGGTTCTCCTTGAAATACTCATAGTCCTTGCGGCCGAACAGGTATTTGGCGTTGGGGAAGGTCGGCACCCACTTGCCGCCGTCCAGCATGGTGTTCCAGCCGACATGGTCGAAATGGAGGTGCGTGCACATGACGAGGTCGATATCGCCCGGCGCGAAGCCGGCGCGGCGCAGGTTCCCGAGGTAGTCGGTATCGAGCTGGTGCACCGCTTCGACCAGCCGGTTCTTGTGATTGCCGTCGCAAGTGTCGACGAGGATCGTCTGGCCATCGACCTCGATCACGAAACTGTGGACCGAGAAATTCATCTGCGAGGTTTCGGGATCGAGCGTGATCTCGCCGTCCTCAGGGTCGTACCACTGCTTCAGCCGGGCGAGGTCCTGCGGGGTGACGCCGGGCAGGTTCATCGTCATCGGTGTGGGCGAGTCCATCTCGTGGACCTTGTGGATGGTCATCCGCCCGAGCTTTATCGGCTGCATTTTTCTCTCCCCTTGCTGGAGATGCTAGTAGAGAGCGTTGAGGCGCGCTAGGCACTTCTCACCCATGAAGATCGTGCTCTCCCGCAAAGGATTCGACAGCTCTTCCGGAGGCGGCCCTTCGCCTGTCGTGGACGGGCGCCCGCTCAGCCTGCCGATCCCGGCGAGCAAGGGCATGCCGGGGCCAAGCTATGCCTCGCTTGGCATGGCGCACTATGTCGAGGAGGCGAGCGGGGGTTCGCTGGGCGGGGAAGACAAGGCGCATCTCGATCCGATGTTCCGCGATGACGGCACCTGCCTGTTCGGCCAGTGCAGCGCGGCGCAGACCCATCTGGAAAACCAGGGCGTGGGACCGGGCGACCTGTTCCTCTTCTTCGGCCTGTTCCGCGAAGGGAAAGAGCGGCCGCATCACCGGATCTTCGGCTGGATGTGGGTCGAGGAAGTGGTCCGCCACGGCGACCCCGAGATGGAGCAGCTTGCCAAACTCGGCCATCCGCATGCGCTGACCCCGCACGGCTCCAACGATGCGATCTGGGTCGGGCGCGGCACGGAAGCTCGCTCCACCCATCCCGAACTGCGCCTGTCGGAGGAGGGTGGTCCGCCCAGCTTCTGGCGCGTGCCGCCATGGCTCGAACGGGTCGGGCTATCCTATCATGACAAGCCCGAACGCTGGCTGGGCAAGGGCCGCCTGCAAAGCGTGGCGCGCGGCCAGGAATTCGTTGCCGATATCGGGAATGACGAGGAAGCCCATGAATGGGCGCACCGCGTGCTCGCGCTGATGAATTAGGGTTCTTCGGGGGCTGGCGCGTTCAGCGCGTTGATCGCCTCATGCACCAGCCGCTCGGCCTCTTCACGTTCGAGCCCGGCGGGGATCGGATCGGCAAAGCGATAGGTGATCGTCCCGCGCCGCTTCCACAGCCGGTGATAGAGCGGCCCGCTATTCACCGCCACCGGCACGACCGGCACGCCGAGCATCTTGTAGAGCGCGGCAAAGCCGGACTTGAGCGGCGGCCTTGTCCCATGCGCCACGCGCGTCCCTTCCGGGAACAGCACTAGCGGGCGGCCTTCCGACACACGCTGTTTCGCCAGCTTCAGCATCTTGCGCAGCGCCTTGGCGCCTTCGTCGCGGGCGACTTCGATGCCGCCATAGGTTTCCGCCGCCTTGCCCCAACCGGGAATGGCGAACAGCTCCTTCTTCCCGAAAGGCGCGGGGTAGTCGAAGAATTCGGGCATATCGATCGCTTCGAAGAACGCCTCGTGCTTCATCACATAGAGAGCGGGCCCATCCAGCATCTCGCCTTCCCATCGCACTTCGATTCCCAGCAGGCCGGTGACGCAGCGCCGGTGCCAGCGCGACCAGCCGTCACAGATCCGCCGCAGCCGCGCGGGCGATTCGAGTGCGGTCATCGTGCCCAGCACATAGACCACGGAGCCCAGGTAAAAGGCGATGTAGAAGGCGATGCTGCGGATCACGGACATGGCTTGGCCTTGGTCATCCCAGATGCAGCAGCCAAGCGGCGATCAGCTTGTGATATTCGACGAATAGCGTGCCGAGGCTTGGCTGGGTGGGCACGGCATCGCGCAGCACCTCCACTCCGTCGGGCAAGCGATCGGACAGCTCCACCGCGGTGCGCCGCATATGCCAGTCGGAAGTGACGAGCCGCATCGAACTGTAGCTGTTCTCCGTCATCCACTCCGCAGTCTCGCGCGCATTGCCGCGGGTGTCGAGCGCGGAAAAGCCCAGCGTGATGCAGCAATCGAGCAGCTCCTGCTCCACCGAGAATTCAGCGGCGAATTCGCCAGGGCGTACGTCCAGGTCGACGCCTGTGACGAGCATCTTCTCCGCCTCGCCAGCGCGCAGCACTTCCAGCCCGCGCTGGATCCGGCCATTGCCGCCCGTGGGGACCACGATGGCATCGGTCCGCTCCGCATCGGCGGGCTGTGGCAGCGCGAGCGCGAACCACATGAAGCCCAGCGCCCAGGCGATGGCGAGCATTCCGGCGGTGCGGCGGATCACAATATGCGCCTCAACGCCGCGAGCACGGTCAGCCGCGCGGTGACGACGGCGAGCAGCATCCCGGCAAAGGGAATGGCGGCGATGATGACCCAGTCGAGCGGGTTGAGCCCGCCTCCCGCCACAAGGCCCGACCCCAACGCGGCGAATTGCCGTCCGAGCAGGAGGATCGCGGCAAACCCGATCATCAGCCCGGCCAACCCGCCGAACAGCGCATCGCTGGCGATCGAACGCTGGAAGATCCCGGCGATCTGCCCGTCAGTGCCGCCCAGATGGTGGATCACCTCGATCGTATCCTGATTGGAGCCGAGTGCGCTGCGCGCCGCCAACCACACCGCTGCCGCGCTCGTCGCCGCCAGAAGCACGACAAGGCCGAGTGCGAGGAATTGCAGCGAGGCGATAGTGCTGAAGACCGGCGCGAGCCAGCTCGCCTGTGCATCCACACGCGCTGAAGGTGCGGCTGTAGCGAGAGCCGCGCGCAGGTCCTCCAGCCGCCCGTCGGTCACCGCGCCGCGCAGGCGCAGGTCGATCAGCGCGGGTGTGGGAATGGCCTCCGCATCGGCAGCCGCATTGCCCAGCCAGGGTTCGAGCAGCGCGGCCAGCTCCTCGTCCGGAACGCGGCGCACCTGCACCACATCTTCGCGATTATTGAGGATGGACAGCGCGGTTTCCGCCTGCCGCTCACGTTCTGCGGGCGCCGCCTCGACCACCTGCACGGTTACTCCGCCGGCGATTTCCGCCTGCGCATTGCGCGCCAGGTTGGAAAGGGCCAGCCCCATGGCGACCGCGATCACGGTCAGCGCGATCATGATGGCGATCACCCACGGCATGGGGCCGGAGAGCCGCGCCTGCGGGAGGATGCGCGCACTCTCGCCACCCAGCCGCACGCGGCCCCTGAGGAAACCGGGCAAGCTCACTTGCGCACCGCCTCCCGCCGCGGGGGATAGCGCAGCGCGCCGGTGGGATCGGACAGCCGCCCCTTGTCGAGCCGCATGATGAGCGAATCCGGCACCTTGCGCAGCAAATGCACATCATGGGTGGCGACCACCACGGTGGTGCCGAGCCGGTTGAGCGATTCGAACAGGCGCATGAGCTTCAGCGCCATGTCGGGGTCGACGTTGCCGGTCGGCTCGTCCGCCACCAGCACTTCGGGCCGGGCGATCACCGCGCGGGCGATGGCGCAGCGCTGCTGCTCCCCGCCCGAAAGCGTTTCCGGCCGCGCCCCGCTGCGATGGTCGAGGCCGACCCAGCGCAGCATGTCATCCACCGGTTTCCTCACCTCATCCTCGTGCATGCCCGAAATGCGCAAGGGCAAGGCGACATTGTCGAAGGCGGAGAGGTGCGGGATGAGCCGGAAATCCTGGAACACGGTGCCGATGCGGCGGCGGAAATCGGGCAAATGGCTGCGCGGCTGGGTGATCAGATCCTGCCCGAACATGCGGATCATCCCGCGCGAGGGGCGCTGCGCCAGGTAAAGCAGCTTCAGCATCGAGGTCTTGCCCGCGCCGCTGGCGCCGGTGAGGAAATAGAAGCTGCCGGGATAAAGCGTGAAGGTAATGTCGCTCAGCACCTCCTTGTCGGTGCCGTAGCGCAGCCCGACATTGTCGAACTGGACGATGCCCCCACTGTCCTCGCTCATGCCGGCAAACGGCCTGCTAGCCGCCTGTGGCGAGCGTTCCCGGCGAGGGGTGCGAGGCGTTGGGACTGCGACATGGCCTGCCGCTATAGCTAGTGTTCGATGTGGAAAAAAGCCACGGACGGCCGTAACAAATTTGCTCCACAGCTTGTTGGTTAACGCGCCGCGCTCTAGGGTTTGCGGTCAAGATGATCATTCAGTGTCCCGCTTGCTCTACGCGCTATGCCGTACCGGACAATGCCGTGGGCATTGAAGGGCGCACCGTGCGCTGTGCCAAGTGCCGCCACAGCTGGTTCCAGGAAGGCCCGGCGATCGATGTGCCGGAACAGGCGCCAGAGCAGCCCAGGGAGCAGGCTCCCCCACCGCCTCCACCTCCTCCACCTCCACCTCCACCTCCAGCACCGCCACCTCCGCCACCGCCTCCCCCGGCACCGCCTCCTCCGCCAGCACCGCCGCCGGTCGAGCGCGAGGAGTTTTTCCCGCCGCCTGAACCCGCACCTGAGCGAGTGGTCGAGGAAGACCGCTTCTCGCCGCCGGCTCCCGCGCCTGATCGCGAGCCTGTGCCTGAGCCGGAGATCGCGGAAGAGGAGCCGTTCGAGGACGAGCTTCCCGTGCCGCCCGTCCCCGCCCCGCGCCCCGCGCCCGAGCCGGAACTGGAAGAGCATTCGCCCTTCGATGCCGAACCGCCTTTCCGGCCGCGCCGCAACTGGCTGAAGATCTGGACCTGGTTCGCAGGCATTTTCGCCGTGTTCGCGGCGGCGATCATCTTTGCGGTCAGCTATTGGGGCCTGCCCGACTGGGTGCCGGTCACTCGCCCCGATTTCGCGGTGGGCGAGCCAGACCTGCAGCTCGATTTCCCGATCGACCAGCAGGAAAAGCGCGAAATGCCCAATGGGCAGGAATATTTCTCGGTCAACGGCACCATCACCAATATCGGCAGCCAGGCACGCGAGGTTCCGCCGATCCTGGTGATCCTGCGTGACGAGCGCGAGCGCAAGGTGTTCGAGCTGGAGATCGTGCCCGAGCAATCCTCGCTCGCGCCCGGTGAAAGCCTCGACGTAATGCGCGCCGTGGTGGACGTGCCGCGTTCGGCGCGGATCGCCGAGATCGGCTGGAAGGCCCAATAATTCACCTTCGCTGAAAAAGAGGCCAAGACTGCGCTTGCAGGGGCAGGACCCCTTTGCTAATGGCGCGCTCCTACCTGTCGGGCGGCACCTAGCCGCCCTATTGCGATGTGCGGTCGTGGCGGAACTGGTAGACGCGCAACGTTGAGGTCGTTGTGGGTGAATAACCCGTGGAAGTTCGAGTCTTCTCGACCGCACCATCGCCATTCAAGCATGGCCATCCAGTATCACCGCGCCGCTCGGCGGCAGGCTTAGCCGAATGTGAGCGCGCCATTCTCGCGACGGATGGTGAAACGCTGGCCGATCGCGGCCCGGTATTGCGGCGTGAGCACGGTATCGACCGTGATGAAGCTCGCCGTGCCTTCCTCGCGCGTCAGGTCGAGCCGGACATAGCCCTGGTGCATATTGTCGGTCCAGACGACTTCAGGAACGTGCTGTGCGAACACAGTGTCGAGCTGGCGTGACAGCGCATCCCCGAAGCCGCTCGCGACGAAATCGCCGGGCGAAGACACGCCCGCAGTGCCCAGCTCGATCCCGGCCGGACGTCCCGCATCGTCCGCCAGCTGATTGGCCCAGAAACTGTGGCTGTCGCCGGTCAGGAAAATCAGGTCGCCTGCGCCCGCCTCGCGGCTGAGGCGGTAGAGCTTTTCGCGCGCCCAGGGGTAACCGTCCCATGTGTCGGGATAGAAGGGCAGGTTCCATTTGCCCTTCCACCCCAGCGCCTGCGCGGCGGAAAGCGCTTCGCCTTCGAACGGCGCGTCCTCGGCAAAGGGATCGGGCATGATGCCCAGCCCGACGACATCGGGCACGTCCGTCTTGGCAATCGGCATCGGGTTGCCGATCAGCCGCCATGGCTGGCCCGCCGCGATCGAGGCGCGCCATGATGCGTCGAGTTCGGCCTCCAGCTCGGGTGCGAGCATGGCGCGGCCTTCTTCGCCCAGCACCTCGGCCTTGAAGCGTGCTACCTCTTCCGGAGAGGTCAGGCGCGTCGACCATTCGAGATAGTCGATCTGTTCCGCGCGCGCCGTGTGCCGCGTCTCCAGCGTGTTGAGCGTGGCAAGGTCGCCGAAGGAATAGCTCCGCCAGAACTGCATCCGGCTGGCAGGACCGCCGGCCCATTCGGGCTCGCGTACCGGCATCCATTCGAAATAGGCCTGGATCGAGGCCGCGCGGCGCGCTTCCCAATCGCCTTCGCTGTCCGGCTGGTGGTTCTGCGCGCCGCCCTTCCACGGATTGTTGGCGCTCTCGTGATCGTCCCAGCAGGCGAGCAGCGTGTGCGCCGCATGCATGGCGCGCGAGCCGTAATCCGTCTTGTACTGCGCGTGGCGTGTCCGATAGTCGGCGAGGCTGACGATCTCATGCGCAGGCTCGTGGCGGCGGCCAATGGCCTGCGCGACATCGTCGCCCCAGCCGTCATGCCCGTATTCGTAGATATAGTCGCCCGTATGGAGGACGAAATCGACCTCGGCATCGCGGGCAATCGCGTCATAGGCGTTGAAATAGCCGAAAGCGTAATTGCTGCAGGAGACGAGCGCGATGGACAAGCGCTCGAGCGATCCGGCAGGCAGCGCGCGCGCGCGGCCGATGGGGGACACCGCATCGCCGAGGATGAAGCGGTAGTAATAGGTCGCGCCCGGCTCCAGCCCGGCGACGAGCAGCTTCACCGTATGGTCGCGCTCGGGTCCGGTGCTGGCGGTGCCTTGTTGCAGCACGTCGGTAAAATCGAGGTCGCGTGCCACCTGCCAGCGCACCTCCTGCGGGCCTTCGGCGGTAATGCGGGTCCAGATCACCACACTCTCGTGATCGGGATCGCCGCTCGCCACCGAATGGCGGAAACTGGCGTTCTCGGGCAGCGCGTGTGCCTTGAGCGGCAGCGCGGAGAGCATCGCCCCGCCAGCCATGCCCGCCAGCGTGGCGCGGCGGCTTACGGGAAAGGCGGAAGGCTTGAGGAAATGGGGCATGGCGACCTCCTGCTGCACGGGGCTTACGGGTAAATTGGGTCGGAATGGCGAAAGGGGGCGGCCCAATCGGACCGCCCCCTTGCCTTCAGGGTCGGATCAGAAGTCCACCGTCGCGGTGAACACCACCGTGCGCGGGGCACCGATCCAGGCGCCGCCGCCGGAGATGCCGCCCAAATAATCCTCGTCGAACACATTGTTGACGACGAGGCTGAGATCGACCGCCTTCAAGCTGTCGCTGATCGCTTCGCCGGTGACGCCGATATAGGCATCCGCGGTGAAGAAATCGGGCGTGATGAAGGTGTTGGCGACATTGACCGGGCGCTCATCGGTATATTTGCCCGAAATGCCGACGCGGAAGATCTCGTCCCGGTAATCGGCGGAAAGGACGAACATGTTCTCCGGAATGCCGGTCACCTTGTTGCCCGGGATGATGCCCACGGCTGCATCGACCTGCGCGTCGCCCGTGCCGTTAAAGGTGGCGTCGATATAGGTGTAGGACGCGTAAAGCGTCAGGCCTTCCACCACCTCGGCATTGGCGAGCAGTTCGAAGCCTTCGGAATCGATACCGCCGGCGTTGAAGTAGGTGCCATTGGTGCCGATCAGGTAATCCGGGCCGGCATCGGTATTGGCGGCCAGGAAGATGATCCGGTTGTCGAAGGACGTGTTGAAATAGGTCGCCGAAGCCTGGATCAACCCGTTGTTGAAACGCATGCCCGCTTCCCAGTTTTCGCTCGTCTCCGGCTCGAGATCGGCAAGGTCGGCATCCAGGCGTTCGAGGATCTCGTCACCCAGCGCCTTGTAGTTCTCGGCATAGCCCGCGAAGATGTTCAGTTCCGGGATCGGCTCGAACTGGATGCCGCCGGATAGCAGCACGTCCGAATTGGTATTGAGCTCGACCGTGGGAGACTCTCCGAAGACGTCGAACCGCTCCACATCGTTGTGGAACTGCTTGATGCCGCCGCTGACGGTGACCGGGCCGAATTCGACCGTATCCTCGATCCACCACTTGAACGTGCTCTGCGGATATTCGCGGCTATACTGCACCCAGTAGGCCGGATTTTCGAACTCATAGCCGACGCGCGTATCGATGATCTGGTGCCAGTCGCGCAATTCCTTGCGCTCGGCATCCTCGTACCAGATGCCGCCGCGCAGCGTGTTCATCGCCGCGCCGAAATCCGCGGCCCACGCAAAGTCGGCGGTCACGCCCAGGCGGTCCTTCTTATACTCGGTGTTGCGATAGGACTGCGCGCCGATCGCACCTGCCGCGTAGCAGGCCGGATCGTATTCGGGACCAGCACCGCCATAAGGGAAGGTGATCGAGGAAACGCAGCCGTCGATCGGCGTCAGCGCCACGCCATTGCCATCGATGAAGTAGATGCGGCCGAGCGGCGCGCCCCCGTTCACCGTGCCATTGCCGATGATTTCGCTTTCGGGATTGCCCGCGCCATCGTCGGTCACGTTCACGATGTAGGGCGGTACCCAGTCGCCGCGGCCCTTGTTGTGATGGTAGTAGCCCGCCGCGTGCAGCGTCACGCCACTGCCGATCTCGGCATCGGCCATCAGGTAGCTGAAGAAGTTCTCGCGCAGCGTCGACCACCCCTTGCGATAGACCTGGTCGATATAGGGGATGCCGGTCCATTCGGCAGTCAGGCCGTCATAGTCCGGGTGCTGTTCGAAGTCCTCGAGGGTGAACAGCTGGTCGTAATTGTCCTCATGCGTATCGTCATAGCTAGCATAGCCCGTCAGCGTGACGGCCCCCGCATCGGCGATGATCTTGGCGGCGAAATGGTCGCGCTCATTCTCGGCCGAACCATTGACGTGGTCGGTCGCTTCCTGGTGCGAGGCGGAGACCCAGGCGCGGATACCGCCGAGGTCGCCCGTGTCGTAGCGGGCATAGAAGCGCAGCGCGTCGAACTCGCCAGCCGAGCCGGAAAAGCGGATGCGGCGGTCGAAGGTGGGATCGTCGGTCATGAAATCGATCGTGCCGCCCAGCGCCTCGTTCGACAGCGAGCCGATATCGGCCGTGCCCTGGCTCACCGCGATGCCGCCAATATTGGCCGTGTCGATGTAGCGGTTGGCCTTGGAGCCGCCGCCATAGTTCGACCCGCCATTGGGCAGGCCGTCCACGGTCATGCCGATTTCCTGCGTGTCGAGATTGGTCTGGAAGCCGCGCACGGAAATGGCGGTCGACCAGTCGTCGAAGCCGAACGTGTCGCCTTCCTGCACGTTCACGCCGGGCAAATTGTCGATCAGCGCCAGCGGGCTGGTGATCGGCGTCTGCTGGTCGAGCATCGGCTCGGACACTTGCGTGTTGGTGTAGGTGGTCGCCTGTCCGGTGATCACGATCGTGTCGGACTGATCTTCCTCCTGCGCGAGCGCGGGTGCGGCCCACACCAGCGCCGCCGTGCTGGCGGCGAGGTGGAGTGCGATCCGGGAATTTCTTTTTTGCATGGGAACCTTCCTCCTTTGAAGTCGGCGCCCAATTGGGGAGATATGTTGTGCTGTGATGGCAATCCGGAGACTGTTCCGTTGCATGCAGCTGACCCGCTTGCGTCCACCAGGTTGCGTGACTTGCGCGCCTTGCAACACTGATCGCCTGCGGCACGCGCATCGCTTGCCTGGAAGGTCACATTTGCGGACAAATGCCGGTCACCAACAGGCCGGTTTGGCCCCATTGTTGCGTTGCAGCATTGCAACGCATGACTCGCGAAACGCGATCCGCGCTGTTAACCGGCCCCGTCTCCTCCCCGCGATTGCGTCTGCCCGCTCACAGGAACTCGGCCGCGTCGAGGATCTTGCCGCAGACGGTTTCCCCGTCACGGCTGTCGGAATTGGCGATTGCTCCGACCGAGAAGCCATCGGGGAGCACGACCATGCAGCTGTGGATCGCCCGTCGTGGCGGCTGCTTCGGCGACAACATGTCGCCGCCATGCCAGTAGCGGTTCCTTGTCCGATCGGTCACACCGTTCGAAGCGTCGTCCCATCCCAGCCTGCGGACGGTCCGAGCGAAACACGCTCCCTGCGAAAGCAGCCGCCGTTCGAGCGGCCAGTTATTGGCCGAGTTGCAGTCCACGCGCCCGGCAATCCGGGCAAGATGCGATGCCGACAGCCGCCAGCCCGCATGCGCGCCGCAATTTTCCTGGATGCCGTTGAAGCGGGACCCGGCCCCGGTCGGATCCGTCCAGTCATAGCCATAGGCATGGCGGGCGGTTGCCGGTTCGACGCAGCTTGCCTGCTCCACACCGCTGGGCTGGAAGATATGCTCACCGACATAGAGGCTGAACAGCGCGCCGTGATTGCCCTTGCGCACATCCGATCCGTCAAGTCCCTGCGACATGCGCCACAGCCTGGGCACGATGATGCGGAACAGGGCGTAGTTGGAATTCTTGTAGCTGTAATTCTCCTCGGCATATCTGCCCGGTTCGAGGAAGCGCTGCGCGACCCCTTGTTCGACGGCGAATTTCAGCCCGTCCCAGTCATTGCCCCAGGGCTCCTCATTGCCATTGTCCTTCAGCCGGTCGAAGCGCTGCCCCATGCCCGATGTGTGGGTGAGCAATTGGCGGAAGGTGACGCTCTGCCCTTCGCGAAAGCCGCGCCCCCTGACCCAGGCTGAAGGCAGGTAGGGCGCGATCGGCTCCTCGATCGTCAGCCCGTTCGCTTCCAGCAATTGCAGCACGGCGATGGCGGTGATGGATTTGGAGACGCTGGCGACATTCGCCCTGGTGCGCGGCGCCCAGTCCCTGCGCCCGTCCGCATCGCGCCGGGCGAGGCCGGAGACCAGCGTGCGCCGGACCCGTCCATGCCGCGCGATGGCAATCGAATAGCCGACAAACTGGCGCTGGAATTCCTCGGTCAGGCGGCGCTCCAGCTGGTCCATCGGCGTTTCCTGCGCGGCGGCTGGCATGGGTGCCGCGAGGCCAAAGGCGAGGGCAAGGCAAGTGACAAGGCGAGGGTGGTGCAAGGCATATCTCCCGGATCGTTTCTCGAATTCGGAAGCGAAGATGTGCCGGGCTCCGCCACCCGTCATCCGTATGCATGCCCAATTTTGGGATCGTGCACCGCCAGCTTTGGCTGCGCTAGGGCGCGCTCTCCTGCGCCTCGCCGATGATCCATGGCTGCTCGCGCAGCTTCAGCAGCACGGCCAGCCGGTTCTCCGCCTCCAGCTTTTGCAGGATTGCGGAGACGTGGTGTTCGACCGTGCGCTGAGAGCGGGACATCTCGTCCGCGATCTGCGCATTGCTCAGGCCTTGGGCGAGGAATTCGAGGACGGTCATCTCCTTGGCGGTGAGGCCGAAGGGATTTTCGCGCGCCGCTTTGTAGGGGCCACGCGGCAGGGTCACGTCATCGCGCGTCAGCCCCCGGCTTTCGAGCAACTCGGTCAGCCGCGCGACTACCGCTTTCGCGCCCTGGCGATGAAGGGCGGAGAGACCGGAGGTGACCGTTTGCGGGTTGTCGGCAAGCCCGAAGCACAGATTGGCGAGATAGTCCGCACCGAGCCGGGCGAAGGCCATGCCGGAGCTGGTAAAGTCGCCGTGGAGTGCGGGTCCGAAGGCGGTTGCGCTTGCCGTCATGGCGGGCGACACCTCCCTATCTAGCAGGCTCTTCCAGAAGGCATATTCGGCCGCCGTCCAGCGGCTGAAACAGGACGCACCGAGACGATCGAGCCCGCCCAGCGCATCCGCGGCCAGCGTCTCCGAACCCGTCAGCCAGGCGCGCTCGGCCATGCCCAGCAGCACCGGGATGGTATACTGCACCTCGCCCGTCGCCAGCGCATCCTTGTGCGCCTTGGCGAGCAGCTGCGCAGCCTCGGCATCGCCTGTCCGCACCTGCGCGCGGGCAAGCATAATCCGCGCGGGCAGCTTCATCAGCAAGGTCTGGCCCGGCGTTCCGATCACCGAACGGCAGATCTCCTCCGCCTCCTGCAGCCGTCCCTGTTCGAGCCGCAGCTGCGCTTGCCGGCCGAGCAGGTAGAAGGTCCAGCTGTCGAGATCGTGCTCCGTATCGAAGGCGATGCCGCGTTCGAGAATGTCTTCGGCCAGCTCCAGCCGGCGCATGTCGACCGCATATTCGGAAAGGTTGGTGAAGACGCGCGCGGCATCCTCATGCAGGTGGTTCTCCAGCGCCATGTCGAGACTGCGCTGAAGCTCGGCAATGCCCGCCGCATCGCCCATGAACAGCCGCGCGGTGCCGATATTGTTGAGCGCGTGCACCTCTACCTCGGGCCTCTCCTGCCCCTCGACCCGCTTCAGTGCCCGTTCGCCCCACTCTATCGCCTCGTCCATCCGGCTCGACAGCATGTGCATCTGCGAGCGCATCGAATAGGCGAGGGCGAGCAGCCCCGTATCCTCGATCTGTTCGAGCAGGGCGATCGCCTCGTCGAGATAGCGGTTCGCCTGCACCGCCTCGCCGCGATACCAGTGCAGGCGCGAGAGGTGGCGAAGGTTGTCGGCGATCTTCTCCTTGCGGCCCAGCGCGCGCCACATGGTCAGCGCATGGCGGCGTGCCTCGATCACGCGGTCGTCGATGCGGTGCGAAATGGCCGCTTCATAGGCCCAGCTCTCATAGAGCTGGGCGGCCTCTGCGGGCTCGGCCTCATCGACATAATCGAGCGCTGCTTCGAGGTAATCGGCCGCTTCCTTATGCGCCCCCAGCAGCGCCGCCTTCTCCGCCGCCAGGGGCGCGAATTGCAGCACGCGCGCCGCATCGCCCGCACCGCAGGCATGGTGCACCAGCTCGCCCGTGTCGTAGCGCTCCGGGCTTTCGAGCATCATGGCGAGGTGCTGCTGGTGCAGGTTGCGCTTGTCGATGGAGGAACAGCGATTGTTCGTGGCAAGGCGCGCCAGTTCGTGGCGGAATCGCAGGCGGCCATCCGAATCCTCGACGAGGATAGCGAGGTCGACGCAATCCTGCAGCAGGCGTTCCCGATCCTCGATCCAGCGGCAATGCAGCGCCGGGTCGATCGGCACCGGGATGATGCTGAGCGCCTCGATCAGTGCGATATGATCCGCCGATAGCCGCGCCAGCCGGCTGTTCACCGCATCCTGCACCGAGACGGGCACCGACTTGCCGACCTCGGGGCTGGCGAGGATCTCGGTGAGGAAGAAGGGATTGCCGCCGGTGATCTGCAGCAGGCTTTCGGCATCGCGCCCGCTCTCGTCCGCAAGCCGCGCGACCGCCGCCAGCGAGAGCGGATGCAGCTCGATCCGGTCGAGCTGGCTGCCCGGAATATCGCCGAAGACGCGCAGCAGGGGGTGGTTCCGGCCCAGCTCGTCATTGCGATAGCTGATCACCAGCAGCACCGGGCAAATGGTGATCCGGCGGCTGAGGAAGCGGATGAAATCGAGCGTCCCGGCATCGGCCCAGTGCACGTCCTCCAGGATCAGCACCACGGGGTTCGGCCGCTCCGCCAGATGGGCCAGCAGGCGCGAAAAGAGCGTGGTGCCCCCGGCCGTATCCCAGTCCTCACCCAGACCGCCCAGCATGGCGATGATGTCATGCACCGGGCCTAGCGGACGCGGCGTGAGGAGCGGATCGCACATGCCCCAGATGCAATCGCAATCCTCGCCCAGCCCGGCGGCGAATTCACGCAGCAGCGCCGTCTTGCCGATCCCCGCCTCACCGCCGATCGCGACCACATGGCCGCCCGTGCCGACGGCATCGCGCAGTTCGGCCAGCCGTGCCAGTTCGCTATCCCGTTCGGCGAGCATGGCTTGGAGTTTGCCGCATTATTCCGGGGCGGAACAGCCTTGCCGCAAAAATTGGGTGCGGCCTTGGCGAAAATTGGGGGTGGCTACCGAAGCTGGCGAAAACCGGACGACTAGACTGGTCGCGACTTATCCAGATCGAAAGGGATGGACCATGCGACATAGAACCCTCGCTCTCTTGCCCGTTATCGGAATGACGCTGGCACATGCGAGCCCGGCAGCGGCCCAGATGGCCGGTTTGGCAGGCCTGGGAGGCATTGGAGTTGGCGTGTTGGACAGTGAAGGAAGCGCCTGCGCCGCTGCGGCGGATGCAGAGCACGAACGCTGGATCGACCTGCTCTCCGTCGGTTCGGCCATTGAGCGCCAGTCCAGGAGCGGAGGCCCCGGCCGCATCACCATCGAGGCGGGGGACGCGAAATCGGTCGAAGCGATCAATGCGCTGGCGCAATGCGGGGGAGCGCTCCAACTCGCCCTGGGCGATGGGAGGAGGACGTATCGCCTGTCCGGAGTGTCCATCCGCCAGAACGAGCAGCGGCGGAACCTGCGAAGCGAGATCCGGGCGCACGGGTCCTTCACGCTGACCTACGAAGCTGTCCAGCGCGCGGATTGAGGCCGGGGAGATGACCATGGGCAAGCGGGTTACCGCCGCGATCGGCCTGGGCCTTGGCTCGATGGCGATCGCAGCCGCGGCACAGCAGTCGCAAACGCAGACGATCGGCGCCAACCGCACCGAAGTGGCGCGGCCGGCGGACCTCGATGTGCAGGTTCCGCAGGACTCGGTACTGCTGCGCCAGCGGGACACTTCGGACTTGCTGCAGGCCATGCCGGTGCGGCGGCGCCTCTCCCTGCAGGCCGTGCGCGCGCAGCCGGTGATCGAGCTGGAGCAGGGCACGGCGGATATGCGCCCGGTGCTGGAAAACCGCGCCGCGCCGGTCAATCTCGCCCAACGCCTGCGCGCCTCGCCCCAGCTTGTCTCTGTCGAGGCCGATAATTTTGAGATCGCGGAAGTCCCGCAAGGCATCGTGGTGCGGCAATATGTCGCCTATTCGCTCCAGCCTGGCGCATGCAGCAATCCGGCGCAGCGCCGCGCCGTGGCGGAGCAGGGCGTGCAGTGTTTCACGCGCAGTACGCCCGCCGAACGCAATCAGGCTTTCGCATCCAGCGAGAACTCCGCGCGTTTCGTGGGCGACCGGGGCGAACGCCAGCGCGCGCTGGCCGAAGCCGGACGGGCAGAGGCCGAGCAGCAGGCGCAGATCGACGCCGACATCGCCCAGCTTCGTGCCAATTTCGCCGATCCCGCCCAGCGCGCCGAGATCGCCGCGCAGATCGGCGCGGCCGAAATCGCCCGGCTGGAAACGCTGAGTGACGAGGACTTGCAGGCCGCAATCATCAACACCGCCGAGGTCGAGATCGAGGAGGTGATGTTCGTGCCCAATGTCGCGGCGCGCGACCTGCAGATCGAGGCGCGCCCGGGGTTCGGCCGGTCCAGCCCGCCAGGGGGAGGCGAGTTCGGGCTGGCCGGATCGGGCGGACCGCAAGCCAGTTCGCTGCCGCCCGCGCACAGGCGCGGCCCCGATGGATTGAGGGTGCAGGCGGGCCCGATCACCGGCGCGAGCGATTTCAGGGCGCGCGAGCCGCTCAATATCTCCGAGGACATCGCGATCGATCGCGAAATCTACCTCACCGGATTTACCTATGGCCGCGCATACGAATGGCGCCGGCGCGTTTCGGTCACCATCGCATGGTGCTTCACCGGCTGCCGGCGGACCTATTATGTCGAGCCCTATGCGGGCTTTAGCTATGGCTTCGGCCTGCGCTTCCCGATCCGCATGGAGGGAACCTATCGTTATCGCCACCAGAACGGGAACGAGCGGGCATCCTTCGTGCCGCAATTCATGCCGATCGACGGCAGCGTGCAGGATTATTCGCGCGCCGGCATAGCCAATTCACAGCTGTTCGGCGGGCAGGAGCTGGTGGCCGAGGCGACCGCCAATTCGGGCCTGGTCTACAAGCTTCCGCATGGGCGGCAGGGCGATCTCAGCCTGTTCGACGTCGGCCTCGACCTGACCGACCGCTTGCCGGCACCTTTCGCCAACGGGCAGCTCCTTCCCCCTTCTCCCGGCGATCGCACCGATCCGGTTGCACGGGCATTCGAATCCGTCGACCTGCTGCTCAATCGCGGCAATTTCGGCGCGGTCGGCGCGCGCGTCCATCCGGCGGTGCAGCTGCGGCTGGTCTCGGACGGGCTCAGCTTCACCCTGCGCGACCATGTCGCCGACAGCCAGACGCGGATGAACCGGCCGGGCGAGGCCTATCCGCTGGCGGTGAACGCCAACCATGTCAGCCGCTTTTCGGTGAGCGATCCGGTCTACAATCTCGGCTTCGAGCTGACGCCCGGGCTGATCGGCCGCGCCTTCGTCGATATCAGCCTGTGGTCCAATCATTGGGACTGGCCGGTCTGGTTCCCGCAGCTGGCCGTGCGCCTGCCGCCCGACGGTATCGACTTTTCCTGCCACGACGACACGACCTGCAGCCACCAGTACCGGATGCAGGCGGATTACTGGAGCGCGCCCACGCGGACCAACCCGCCGCCGCGCCGCACCAATCCGGAGCCCACGCCGCAAAGGAGCAATCCTGCGCCCGCGCCGCGCCGGACCAATCCGTCGTCCTAACCAAGCGCCTCGTTTTCGGCCGCGATGATCGCTTCGACCCTGCGCTTGTAGGGGCCGTAGCAGAGGAATTTGAGCCACAGGCCGATGGCACCGAAAATCCCCGCCGTGGCGAACATGGCGTAGCGGATGTCGCCCTCGTCGGCGAAGACGAAGTCGGTGAACAGCGCCACGCATAAGGGGCCCAGCGCCGTTCCCACCACGCTGATGGTGAAGGCATAGGCGGCGAAAACCTGACCGCGATATTCGTTCGGTGTCACGGTGGAGAGCGCCGCCGTGCTGGCGGGCGCGCCAATGCCCATTGCAAGGTAGTTCACCGTCGTCAGCGCCAGCGCCAGCTCGGCCGTGGGCATCAGCAGCACCAGCATCATCAGCGGCAGCGACAGGCAGGTGCCGATGATCGAGAGCAGGATCATCGCGCCGGCATGCTTCTTCGCCATGCGCTCGCCCAGCCATGCCCCCAGCGCCAGGCCGATCGGCACGATGGCGATGCTGAGGATCCCCAGGATCGGGCCAACCACTTCCGGACCCCAGCCATAGGTGCGCTGGTAGAAGGGAATGCGCCATTGCAGCAGGCCGTAGATCTCGATCTGCAGGAAGGCCGCGCCGAGGAGGAAGGGGAGGTAAAAGGCCTTCTCGCGCCAGGCGAAGCGGAACACCTCGGTCACTGGCGGCTTGTCCGACCGCTCCCGCCCGCGCCGCACCGGCTCCTTGATCGTGGTGAAGACCAGCAGCGCGACCAGCACGCCGGGCAGGCCGACGATGAGCAGCACCAACTGCCAGTCCCTCATCTCGACGCCCAGCACGTTGAACACCTTGCCGCCGACAATCCCCATCAGCACGCCGCCAATGATCAGCGACAGGGCAGAGCCGAGCGAGATGCCGAACTGGTAGAGCGACATGGCGCGCGGATATTTCTCGCGCGGGACGAGGTCGGAGATCATGGAGATCGCGTTCGGGCCCTTCAACGCCTCACCCGCGCCGACCATGCCGCGGCTGATGAAGAGTGTGGGAAAGGTCTTGGCCAGCGACCCGGCGGCAGTGGCGAGGCTCCACAGCGCGATGCCGAAGGAAAGGATCGCCTTGCGATTGCCGGTGTCGGCAAAACGCGACATGGGCAGGCCGACAATGGCGTAGAAGAAGGAGAAGGCGAAGCCCACCAGCAGGCTGACTTCGGTATCGGTCAGCTGCAGGTCACGCTTGATCGGCTCGATCAGGATCGAGATGATCCCGCGATCGACATTGTCCAGCGCATTGACCAGGGCGAACAGGCTGATGGCGTACCATGCCTGCCGCGCGGGCGGGTAGGGCGCGGATGCGCCGCCCGCCACCTTGTCCGTCATCACCAACCCTCCCCCACGCGCATGGTTAGTGCATCGCGGGGGATTGGCAAGCAGGTCCTAACGGTTGCGGTAAGCCTCGGCCGCGGCATCCATCGCGCGCACCGGGTTTTCGGGGCCCGGATTGCGATTGGGGATGAAGTCGTTGAGGACATTGCGATAGGTCAGCAGCCACTGGCCGTCGATCTTCGCCAACTGGTCCTCATAGGTGCCGAACGTGCCCATCTTCAGGCTGTCGCCGGGACCGTCATTGGCCATTTCCACCCATAGCGAGGTGGCCCAGGCGCGGTCGCCTTCCACGCGCACGGTGGATTGCAGGATCACATGGCGCAGCTTGGCGGGCTGGCCGTCCTCGGTCTGGTAGAAATTGCCGATCCCCTCGGCAAAGCGCGTCACCGCCTCGCGGATCGCCTCGCGCCCGGTATAGGTGCCGCTGGCGAATTCGATCGTGCCGTCTGGCGCGAAGGTTTCGACATAGGCATCCCAGTCATGGAAATCGATGGCGAAGAGATAGCGCGCCATCAAATCCTCGATCTGCGCGCGGTCCTCGGCATAGCCGGCATTGTAGGCGGGCTGTTCGGCCAGCGCGGGGGCAGGGGCCGTTGCCGCCAGTGCCAGTCCCGCAGCGCCGAGCGCCAGCTTCGCGTTTCTCCAGATGGTCATGATCCTCTCCCCTCGATGATGTCTCAGCTGCCCCAGTCCTCGTTCGCGCGGGCGATCAGGTAGTGATGGATCGCCTCGCTCTCTTCGGACGAGAGCACGTCGGCAAAGCTTGCCATGCCATTCGCCGCGCGGCTGCCGCCAAGGACGATATCGGCGAAAGTGGCGTGGGTCTCGGCCGACATGTGCCGCAAATCCTTCACCCCGCCGCGCGCGGCATTGCCGTGGCAGATGGAGCAATTTGCGCCGAACAGGCGTTCGCCCTGCGCGACCACTTCGGGTCCCGCCTCGAGCGCAGGTGGACGCGCCGCCATGGCCGGTACGACGAAGCCTTCTTCCGGCATGGCCGGCAGCTCGACAGTACCGCCCAGCCTGAAGACCAGCAGGCGCGGCTTGCCCAGATGCAGTTCGGAGAAGGAAGCGCGCTCGACATGGGCGAGCCCGCCGCCCCAGCCCGCATTGACCGCGATATATTGCACGCCGTCGACCATATAGGTGATGGGCGCCGCGATCGGCACGTTCTGCACCGGCATCTCCCAAACCTTCTCGCCAGTGGTAGCATCATAGGCGGCGAAACTGGTGCCGATGGTGCCCTGGAAGACGAGGTTGCCCGCCGTCACCAGCACGCCGCCCGAGCCCTTCTTGGCATAGGGCACGCGCCAGCGTTCGGTCTGCGTCACCGGGTCCCAGGCGGAAAGCCAGCCCTTGGAATGTTCGTCCGCATATTCGGCGATCTCGCGGCGGATCTCGTCATGCCCTGCGAAGGCGGTGCCGAGGCCCTGTCCCGGCGTGTAATCCGGCGCCGCGGCATAGGCCATGTAGGTTTCGGTCACCGGGACATAGGCAAGGCCCGTCTCTGGCGAATAGGCCATCGGGTTCCAGTTATGCGCGCCGCCCGCGCCGGGACTGACCATGACGGGTATTTCGCCATAGCGTGCCTCCGGATTCTCGATCGGCCTGCCGGTTTCCATGTCGATGCCGGTTGCCCAGCTGATCGGGGCGATGGTCTCGGCGCTGATCAGCTCCCCGGTCTCGCGGTCGAGCACGTAGAAGAAGCCGTTCTTGGGCGCCTGCATGATGACCTGCCGCATCCGCCCGTCGATCTCCATATCGGCGAGGATCATGTTCTGCGTGGCGGTATAGTCCCACTCTTCCCCCGGCACGGTCTGGTAGTGCCAGCGATATTCGCCGGTCGCGATATCCAGCGCTACGATGCTGGCGAGGTAGAGATTGTCGCCGCCTTCGGGGCTGCGCCACTTGCGCACCCAGGGCGAGCCGTTGCCGGTGCCGATATAGAGAAGGCCCAGCTCGGGATCGACGGTGAGCGAATCCCACACCGTGCCGCCGCCGCCGCTTTGCCACCATTCGCCCGACCACGTTTCGGCAGCGGCTTCCATGGCCGCATTCTCGAACCCGTCCGCCGGATTGCCCGGCACGGTGTGCCAGCGCCAGATCATCTCTCCGGTGGAGGTATCGTAAGCGGAGACGTAGCCGCGTACGCCCATTTCGGCGCCGCCATTGCCGATGAAGACCATGTCGCCATGCACGCGCGGCGCGCCGGTGATCGTGTAGTTCATCGCATTGTCGACGGTGAGGGTGGACCACACCTCCTCGCCGGTCTGCGCATCGAGCGCGATCAGCCGCCCGTCCAGCGTGGCGATCAGCACCTTGCCTTCATGGTATGCGAGGCCGCGCGTCACGATGTCGCAGCAGGCGAGCCTGCCGAAGCGCAGCGGCACTTGCGGGTCGAAGCGCCACAGCTGCTCGCCCGTCGCGGCGTTATAGGCGGTGGTGATGTTCCACGGCTCGATATTGAACAGCACACCATCGACCACGATGGGCGTTGCCTCCTGCCCGCGATCGGTGTCGAGATCGACATACCAGGCAAGGCCGAGCTCGGAGACGTTCTCCGCATTGATCTGATCGAGCGGGCTGAAGCGCTGTTCGTTCGCTTCCAGCCCGGTATGCGCCCAGTCGACATTTGCCGGCGAACTGTCCTGCGCATAGGCAAGGCCGATCCCGCCCGCCAGCAGCGCGCCTGCCAGCACCACACCAAGCTTGCGGATCATGCCTAGGCTGCTCCGATCGCTTCGGCGTCCGCCCACCAGCCATGGACCTGGCCCACGCAGGCATAGGGCATCTTCACCCATGCGCGCGGCCCGCTTTCGATATCGGCGAGGTCGAACAGGAACAGGTTGGACCTGCCATTCTCGGCCTGGCTGGACCCAAGCCCGATCAGATAGCCATCGCCTTCCGGTGCATCGGGCGTGCGCGGCACGAAGCACATTTCGGACAGCGAATAGCCTTCCACACGGGCGATCTTGCTGGTGCCGGTCTGGTGATCGACGATTCCCCAGCCGCCATTGGGGCCGGTCACCTGCAGGAATCCCCAGCGATAGGGCAGTGTGTGGAAACGGTCATCCTGGCGGGCGAGCACGCCGGTCAGTTCGGGAAAGATCGTCTCTGCCTGATAGGTGTTGCCGCCATCGGCCAGGTCGACGGTGAAGCGGCGCAAATAGCCGGTGCCTTTTACCGGGTCCCACGGCTCATGCAGGCTGGGGAAGAAAGGGAACTGGTTCCCTTCGCCGCCATCCATGTCGACGGTGATCTTCGTGCCATCGTTCCAGCCGCCCATCACATGGGTGCAGAACAGGTTGGGCCCTGTCAGCCAGCGGATGTCGGTGCCATCGCCGCCGCGGCGCAGGATACCCATGTAGCAAGGCGTCTTGCTGTCATAGGAGAAGTGCACGCCGCCCGCCGCAATCCGGTCCGGATCGGCGACCATGTTGACGAGATAGAGCACGACGTAATCCTGCGTGACGCAGAAATCATGCATCATGCCCGCATAGGGCGCCTCGACCGTCACCGACCAGGTGATCTCGCCGTCCTTGTCGGCAGTAAAGACGTTCACGTCCTTCGACAGGAAGCCGTTTGCTTCATAGCCGAAGCTGATGAACTCGCCCGTATACGGATCGATCTTGGGGTGGGCGGTGTGGGTCTTGCTCTCCAGCTTGCCGCCGAAGGTATATTCGGGATCGGTGGTCTCCAGCGTCAGCGGGTCCATGGCCACGGGCGGACTGTCTTCCTTGAAGACCAGCAGCTTGCCGTGATGGGTGAAAAGCTGGGTGTTGGCCGTCCCCTGGTTCAGCCCTTCGACGCTGGGATCATTGGTCGTCGGATTGCGATACATGCCGTACAGGGAACGCCGCGCCTCTGCCTGCGCCTTCCACCGAGCGTTTTTGGCATAGCGCGTCTTGTAGTCGACATGCCCGTCCTTGATGCGGAACATGGAGACATGGCCTTCGCCATCGAAGGGAATGTCGCCCACATGCTCGGGCGCCTTGGGATATTGCGGGTCCGGTCCCACGCGGTAGAACGCCCCGTTCAGGTCCTTGGGCCAAGCGCCCTCCACCTCGCAATCGCGCAAATCCATCTCGGTGCGGTTGGTGCCGCTGCCGCCGAACATGCGCGGATCCTCGGGGAAATCGACTTGCGGCGCGCCAGCCGCCGGATTGGCCGTGCCGGGCTGTGCGAAAGCGCTGCTCGCCGCGCCGAGGCCCACCAGCGCGGCGCCGGTGCCCAGCGTCGATGCGCCCATGAAGCCGCGCCTGTCGAGACGCGGTCCCTTGATATCCTTGGTCATGTTCGTCCTCTCCCGTGAACGCCCATATGGTCGCGCCAAGCCCACGCGAAAGCAAGGCCATTCTAACAGATGATACAATTGGCGACTTCAGGCCGCCGCTTTCCACAGCCTGTCCCCGGCACGCCGTCCAGCGCGCGGTTGAAATGACCCCCCGCGCCGCCTACCTCGAAAACCGATTTCCGATCACCAACAGGGCGATTCCATGACTACCCACAAGACCCGCATGCTCATTATCGGCTCCGGCCCGGCTGGCTATTCCGCCGCCATTTATGGCGCGCGTGCGGGGATGGAACCGATCGTGGTGCAGGGCCTGCAGCCCGGCGGCCAGCTGACCATCACCACCGATGTCGAGAACTATCCCGGCTTCGCCGACGTGATCCAGGGCCCGTGGCTGATGGAGCAGATGAAGGCGCAGGCCGAACATGTCGGCACGCGGATGATGTGGGACACGATCGTCGATGTGGACCTGTCGGGCGGCTCGCCCTTCAAGGCCGTGGGCGATAGCGGCGACGAATATGTGGGCGACGTGCTGGTGATCGCCACCGGCGCGCAGGCCAAGTGGCTGGGCGTTCCGGGCGAGCAGGAGCTGGGCGGCAAGGGCGTTTCCGCCTGCGCCACCTGCGACGGCTTCTTCTATCGCGGCAAGAAGGTCGCGGTGATCGGCGGCGGCAATACCGCGGTCGAGGAAGCGCTCTACCTCACCAACCATTCTGACGATGTCACGCTGATCCACCGCCGTGACGAGCTGCGCAGCGAGAAGATCCTGCAGGATCGCCTGCATGCGAATGAGAAGATCTCGACCCTGTGGAACAAGACCGTCACCCGCTTCGTGGCGAACGACAAGGGTACGCTGGGCCACCTCGAACTGCGCGACACGGTGACGGGAGAGACCTCCACGCTGGAAGTGGACGGCGCCTTCGTCGCCATCGGCCATGCCCCCGCGACCGAACTGTTCAAGGGCAAGCTGGAGCTCGATGCAGGCGGCTATATCGTGGTCGAGCCCGGCACGCCCAAGACGGCGATCCCCGGCGTCTTCGCCTGCGGCGATGTGATGGACCACACCTATCGCCAGGCGGTCACGGCTGCGGGCACCGGCTGCATGGCCGCGCTCGATGCCGAACGCTTCCTGGCGGAGCTTGAGGATTCGAAACGCGACAGCGTACCGGCGGAGTAGTCTCGGTTGCTCCTCCCCTCGGGGGAGGGCTTTACCTAATCGTGTTCGCGCCCGAAGTCGGGCCGCGGATCGTCCTGCCCCAGCGCCACAATGGAGCGCCTGATCGCTCGGGTGCGGCTGAAGGTGTCGTGCATCATCTCGCCATCGCCCGCCCTTATCGCCTCGCGCATCAGGGCAAGGTCGGTGAGGAAGACGTCGAGCATTTCCAGCACCGCGTCCTTGTTGTTGAGGAACACGTCGCGCCACATGGTGGGGTCGCTCGCGGCGATGCGGGTGAAGTCGCGGAAACCGCCGGCGGAGTACTTGATCACCTCACTGCGCGTCACTTCCTCCAGGTCGCTGGCAGTGCCGACGATCGTATAGGCGATGAGGTGGGGGATATGGCTGGTGACGGCGAGCACGCGGTCATGATGGGCGGCATCCATCGTTTCCACCATCGCGCCCAGTGCTTCCCAGAAATCGACCAGCTCGGCGACCTTGTCTTCAGGGGCATCCTCCGGTGGCGTGACGATGCACCAGCGCTGGTGGAACAGCGTGGCAAAGCCTGCATCGGGGCCGGAATGCTCGGTGCCCGCCACCGGGTGGGCGGGAATGATCGTTCGACCGGGCAGCGCCTTCACCAGCGCCTCCGTGATCGACCTCTTGGAGGAGCCGACGTCGGAGATGACGCAACCTTCCTTCAGCCCCGGCGCGATCGCCTTGGCCGCTTTGCACATGGCGCCAACCGGCACGCAAAGGATGACGAGGTCCGCGCCTTCGACCGCTTCTGCCGGATTATCCGCGATGACATCGGCGAGCTGCCGTTCCCGGGCGCGCTCGCGCACTTTGGGATCGGCGTCATAGCCGCTGGTGGCGACGCCCGGCATATCCTGCCGCACGGCGAGGCCGATGGATCCACCGATCAGCCCGAGGCCGATAATCGCAACTTTTTCAAAGCTCATCCGGCGTCACCTGCCACGTCGCGCAGGGCTGACGCAATGGCCTGCATCTGCGCGCCTGTGCCGATGGTGATGCGCAGCGCCTGCGGCAGGCCCTGGCCCGGGAGGTGGCGCACGGCATAGCCTGCCTTGGCGATCGCATCCTGCGCCGCCTCCGCTGTCAGTTCTCCCTCGAACAGCACGAGCACGAAATTCGCTTCGCTCGGCACCACGCGCAATCCGTGATTGCCCAGCGCCTCCAGAGCTGTGACGAAGTCGGCGCGCGTCGCGGCATTATGCTCGCGGCTGGCAATAACGAATTGCTGGTCACGCAGCGCGGCAAGCGCGGCGGCCTGTCCACTGGTGGTCACGTTGAACGGCCCGCGAATGCGGTTGAGCGCATCGACGATATGCGGAGCGCCGGTGCCCCAGCCGATCCGCTCTCCCGCAAGGCCGTAGATCTTGGAGAAGGTGTGGGTGACCAGCACGTTGTTCGTTTGTGCCGCCAGCTCCAGTGCACCATCGTCATGGGCCGGATCGACATATTCGCCATAGGCGCGATCGATCACCAGCAGCACGTCCGGCGGCAGCCCTTCATGCAACCGCGCCAGTTCTGCACGCGGCAGGAAAGTGCCGGTGGGATTGTTCGGATTGGCGAGAAAGAGGACTCGTGTCTTTTCGTTTACATGCGCCAGCAGCGCATCGACATCGGCGGCATAGTCCTTGTCCGGCGCCACCACCGGCTCCGCCCCGCAGCGGCGCGCGGCAATGTCGTAAACGGCGAAGGAATAGCGGCTGAACACCACCTCGTCCCCCGGCCCGGCAAACGCCTGGGCTGCAAGGTTGAGCAATTCGTCCGAGCCGGTGCCGCAGACGATGCGCGCGGGATCCACGCTGTGCAGCTTGCCGATTGCGGCGCGCAGCTCGGTCGAATCGGGATCGGGATAGGCCGCGCTTGTCGACACAGCGGCGCGCGCCGCCAGCGCCTGCGCACTGGTGCCAAGCGGGTTCTCGTTCGCCGACAGCTTGACCAGCGCCTTGCCGTCCGCGCCCTTGCTCTTGCCCGGCACATAGGCATGGATCGCGGCGATCCACGGCTTCATCTGCGGGGCGTTTGCGGGGGCCTTGCTGTCACTCATTGCGGTCGCGTCCTTGCTCAAGGCAGCGCCCTTAGCGCCTCGCGCATGCAATTGACAGTGCGCGCATGAGGCCCCAAGTCGCAGGCCCATGGCAACCGCGCTTGCATCCGACCTGACCACCCTGACGCTGGGCGCTCCGCTTGCGCTCGACAGCGGCAAACAGCTCGCCAATGTCGAGCTTGCTTATGAAACCTATGGCGAGCTGAACGCGGACAAGTCCAATGCCATCCTGATCTTCCATGCGCTGACGGGTGACCAGTTCGTGGCCAAGACGCATCCGCTGACCGGCAAGCCCGGCTGGTGGGATCGCATGGTGGGCCCCGGCAAGCCGATCGACACCGCCCGCTACCACGTGATCTGCGCCAATGTGATCGGCAGCTGCCTCGGCTCGACCGGCCCTGCCAGCGCGGCGCAGGATGGCGAGCCTTACGGCATGCGCTTTCCCGTCATCACCATTCGCGACATGGTGCGCGCGCAGGTCGGCCTGCTCGATGCGCTGGGGATCGAGCGGCTGCATGCAGTCGTCGGCGGATCGATGGGCGGGATGCAGGCGCTGAGCTTTGCCGCCAATTTCCCCGGCCGGACAGAGCGTGTGCTGGCCATCGCCACCACCGCGCGCCACTCCGCACAGAACATCGCCTTTCACGAGGTGGGGCGGCAGGCGATCATGGCCGATCCCGATTGGGAAGGCGGCGATTACTACGCACGCGGGAAGGGTCCGGAAAAGGGCCTCGCCGTGGCGCGCATGGCGGCGCATATCACCTATCTTTCGGAGCAGGGGCTGACCGATAAGTTCGGCCGCCAGCTGCAGGATCGTGACGCGAAGAGCTTCGGTTTCGATGCCGATTTCCAGGTGGAAAGCTATCTGCGCTACCAGGGCCTCGCCTTCACCGACCGCTTCGATGCGAACAGCTACCTCTATATCACCCGCGCGATGGATTATTTCGACCTCGCGGAGGAGCATGGCGGACTGCTCGCCGATGCTTTCCGTGAGGCGAGCGACACGCGCTTTTGCGTGGTCAGCTTCGATACGGACTGGCTTTATCCCACATCCGAAAGCCGCAATGTGGTCCACGCGCTCAATGCCGTGGCCGCACCGGTCAGTTTCGTGGAACTCTCCGCGCCGTTCGGCCATGACAGCTTCCTGCTCGAATGCCCGGCGCTGGACCGTGTGGTGAAGGGGTTCCTGGGATGATCGCGCTACCGCCCGGATATGAGCTGACCGATGACCAGTCGCGCATCGATGTGGAGGCAACCCACGCCTATCTCACGCGCAGCTACTGGTCGCCGGGCATCCCGCTGGAGACGGTGCAGCGCGCGCTGGCGAACAGCCTGTGCGCCGCAGTGCGGCACGATGGTGCGCAGGTCGGTTTTGCGCGGGTCATCACCGATTATGCCACCTTTGCCTGGCTCGCCGATGTCTATGTGCTGGAAGACCATCGCGGGCTCGGGCTCTCGAAAGCCATGGTTGCCGCATTGCAGGACCATCCGCGGCTGCAGGGATTGCGCCGCTGGGGCCTCCACACGCTGGATGCGCACGGGCTCTACACGCAACTGGGCTGGAAAGGACAGGCAACGCCCGACCGCATGATGGAACGCGTCTTCACCAATCTCTACCCGGTGCCCGCATGAGCCTGCGTCCCGACCTTGCCAAGATCGCCGAGCTAGTGCCCGAGGGTGTGCGCGTGCTCGATGTCGGCTGCGGCGAGGGTGAGCTGATGGACGTGCTGCGACGCGAGCGCGGCGTTGATGCGCGCGGCATGGAAATCGATCCCGAACTGGTGGAGAAGAGCGTCAGCCGCGGCCTCTCCGTAGTGCAGGGCGATGCCGACCGCGACCTGGCCGATTATCCCGACGCCGCATTCGACGTGGCGATCCTCAGCCAGACGCTGCAGACCGCCTCACGCCCCGATTACATGCTCGACCAGCTGCTGCGCATCGGCCGCACCGCCTTCGTCAGCTTTCCCAATTTCGCCTATTGGAAGATGCGTCTCAGCCTGCTGATGAACGGCCGCATGCCTGTGACGCGCCACCTGCCGGTCAGCTGGTATGAGACCAAGAACATCCACCACCTGACCGTGGACGATTTCCGCCAGCTGATCGCCGACAAGGGCGTGACGGTGGAAGGCTGCTGGTTCTTTGCGGACGGCAAGGAGATCGGCGGCAGCAACGCCAACTGGCGCGCCGAACATGCGGTGTTCCGGTTGAGCAGGTAGGCCGGCCCGGCATACGGCACTGGCCGAAGCGCCGGGCCGCCCCCTTTGTCAGGCCATTTCGGACTCGGCGCTTTCCTCTTCCGGAGAGGCGTCGCCTTCCTCCTCGATGAAGGCGAGAATATCGGCGTTGATGAGGTCAGGATGCGTCGACATGAGGCCATGCGACAATTCCTGATAGGTCTTGAGTGTGCCGTCCTGCAGCAGATCCACCGCCAGGGCAGCGCTGTTGGCATAAGGCACGATCTGGTCATCCTCGCTGTGGATCAGCAGCACCGGCACGTCGATCTGCTGCAGATCCTCGGTCAGGTCGGTTTCCGAGAAGACCTCGATGCAATCGTAATGCGCGCTGGCGCCGCCCATCATGCCTTGCCGCCACCAGTTGCGGATCAGGCCCTCGACCGGTTCCACGCCGGGCCGGTCGAAATTGTAGAACGGCCCCGACGCGACATCGAGGTAGAACTGCGCGCGATTGGCGAGGAGTGCTGCGCGGAAGCCGTCGAACACCTCGATCGGCAAGCCGCCGGGATTGGTGTCGCTTTTCACCATGACCGGGGTGATGGCCGAGATCAGCACCGCCTTTGCCACCCGGCCGGTTTCGGCGCGGGCAACATAGCGCGTGACTTCGCCACCGCCCGTCGAATGGCCGACATGGACCGCGCCTTCGAGATCCAGCTCGCGGGCAAGCTCGATCACGTCGGCCGCATAGGTATCCATATCGTTGCCAATGTCACTTTGGCTCGATCGGCCATGCCCCCGGCGATCATGGGCGATAACGCGATAGCCCTGTTCGCGGAAGAACAGCATCTGGCTGTCCCAGTCGTCGGAACTGAGCGGCCAGCCATGGTGGAACACGATGGGTTGCGCGTCTTGCGGCCCCCAATCCTTGTAGAAGATTTCGGTGCCGTCAGAGGTCGTGATGAATGGCATGCGATGATCCTTTCGCGATTATAGGAAGCCGGCCGGCAGGGCCGGTGCTGCTGTCTCGCGAAGGAGCCGTCTCCGGCCTTGCTATGTTTTATGTCGGGTGCCGAGAGCCGACTCGGTCGCTGGGACGAGTCGGATTTTACGCCTCTGCCGGGACCGGGTCATTCGGAAAGCGAGGCCGCTCGTCGCCTTTGCCGCTCAACTGACCCCACCGCTCACGCAAATCACGCTGTCGTCGCGCGCCAGGCACCACAGGCTGAGGTCCGCAGCCTCGGCGCGCTCCACAGCCATGCTGGTCGGGAGCGAGATGGTCACCAGCCGCGTCGCCCCTGCGTGCACGGCCTTTTCGACGATTTCGTAGGAGCAGCGGGCGCTGGAGAGGATGAAGCCGTTGGTTGGGTTCTGTCCCGCCTTGGCGAGCGCGCCGACCAGCTTGTCCATCGCATTGTGGCGGCCGACGTCCTCGCGCGCGTGGAGGATCGTGCCATCCACTGTGCAGAAGGCGGCAGCATGGGCCGCGCCGGTCTGCTTGGTCAGCGGCTGGTGATCGCGCAGCTTGGAAAGCGCGGCGAAGATCGCCTGCGGATCGAGCGCCTCATGCGCGGGTACCTTGGGCAGCGGCTTCGCCACCGCATCGAGGTTCTCGATCCCGCACAGCCCGCAGCTGCTCTCCGCGACGCGGGTGCGCACGCGTTCGGTCAGCTTTTCGATACCGAGGCCGGTCAGCTGCGCGCGGCAGATCCAGCCCTTTTCGACTTCGACCACGTCGAGATCGGTCACATCGGCGGGAGTGGCAGCGAGACCTTCCGTGAGGGCAAAGCCCAGCGCGAAATCGGCAAGGTCCGATGGCGTCGCCATCATCACCGCATAAGCGAGGCCGTTATATTCCAGCGCCACCGGGACTTCGGGCACCCACTCGCGCTGAACTTCGCCCACGGTGCCGTCGCGCGAATGCTGGGTTGCCTTGCTCATATCCCAAATCCGTTCGGGCTGAGCCTGTCGAAGCCCTGCTTTTCTTTCGGGCAGGCAGACACAAGGAAGGGCGGCCCTTCGACAAGCTCAGGGCGAACGGAGGTCAGGATAAGTCCTATCCCGCGTCCATATGCCCGACTTCGTCCACCTCGTTGAAATCGGTCGCGCCGGTCTGCGGGGCGGGATCCGCGCCCGCAGCCAGCTTGTCGATCGCCGCGGCGGCGATGGGCGAGAGCCGGGAGCGGTCGTCGGCGAAGATCTGCGCCTTCATTCGCGGGTCCCAGAACTTCTTGATGTGGTCGGCCGTGGCGAGCACCGCGTTATCGTGCCCGATGGCAGCGAAATTGACGGCGATCTGGTCGGCCATGCGGCGCAGCTTCGCGATGTCCATTACTCTGCAGGCTCCATGGTCTCGATCCGGCGCGCCATGGCGGTGAGGTCTGCATATTCCTCCTGCCATTCGCTCGGCCCGTTGGACGGGGTCACCTGCACCGCGGTCACCTTGTATTCGGGGCAGTTGGTCGCCCAGTCCGAATTGTCGGTAGTGACGACGTTCGCCTGCGTGTCCGGGTGGTGGAAGGTAGTGTAGACCACGCCCGGCGCCACGCGATCGGTGACAAGTACGCGCAGGGTCGTCTCACCCGCACGGCTGGCGAGGCGGGCGAAATCGTCCGTCTTCAGCCCGCGATTTTCCGCATCGGTCGGGTGGATTTCCAGCACATCCTCGTCATGCCAGACATTGTTGCCGGTGCGGCGGGTCTGCGCGCCGACATTGTACTGGCTGAGGATGCGGCCGGTGGTCAGAAGCAGCGGGAAGCGCGGACCGGTCTTCTCGTCGGTCGGCACATATTCGGTCACCACGAACTTGCCCTTGCCGCGCACGAAGCCGCCGACATGCATGACGGGCGAGCCCATCGGTGCCTTGTCGTTGACCGGCCATTGCAGCTGTTCGTTCGCATCGACGCGATCCCAGTTGAGGCCGGCAAAGCCCGGCGTCAGGCGGGCGATCTCGTCCAGCACCTGGCTGGCGTGGGTGTAGTTCCACTCGCAGCCGATGGCATTGGCGAGCAGCTGGGTGACTTCCCAGTCCTCATAGCCATTGGCCGGTTCCATCACCTTGCGAACGGGCTGCACGCGGCGTTCGGCATTGGTGAAGGTTCCGTACTTCTCAAGGAAGGTGGAGCCCGGCAGGAAGACATGCGCGTAATTCGCGGTCTCGTTCAGGAACAGGTCGTGGACGATCACGCAGTCCATCGCGGCAAGGCCGGCGGCGACGTGATGCGTGTCCGGATCGGACTGCAGGATGTCTTCGCCCTGGATGTAGATCGCCTTGAAGCTGCCATCGACGGCGGCATCGAGCATGTTGGGGATGCGCAGGCCGGGTTCCGGGTCCAGCGTCACGCCCCAATCCTTCTCGAACAGGCCGCGCACTTCGGGATCGGAGATGTGGCGATAGCCCGGCAGTTCGTGCGGGAAGCTGCCCATGTCGCAGGCGCCCTGCACGTTGTTCTGGCCGCGCAGCGGGTTCACGCCCACGCCTTCGCGGCCGATATTGCCGGTCACCATGGCAAGGTTGGCGATCGCCATCACGGTGGACGAACCCTGCGAATGCTCGGTCACGCCCAGGCCGTAATAGATCGCGCCATTGCCGCCGGTGGCGAAGAGGCGGGCTGCCTCGCGCACCGTCTCGGCGGGAACCTTGGTCACGGCTTCGAGGAATTCGGGCGAGTGCTTCTCGTCGGAAACGAAGCGGGCCCATTCGGCATATTCATCGGCGTCGCAACGTTCGGCGATGAAGTCCTCATCGGCGAGGCCTTCGGTCACGATGACATGTGCGATGCTGGTCAGCACGGCAACATTGGTGCCCGGCTGCAGCGGCAGGTGATGCGCGGCGTTGATATGCGGCGACTTCACCAGGTCGATCCGGCGCGGGTCGACCACGATCATCTTGGCCCCTTCGCGCAGGCGCTTCTTGATGCGGCTGCCGAAGACGGGGTGGGCGTCGGTCGGGTTCGCGCCGATCACCAGGAAGACATCGGTCTTGGTGGCGGAATCGAAGTTCTGCGTACCGGCGCTGGTGCCGAAAGTGGTCGACAGGCCATAGCCGGTCGGGCTGTGGCAGACGCGGGCGCAAGTATCGGTGTTGTTCGAACCGAAACCGGCACGGATCAGCTTCTGGACGAGGAAGGTTTCCTCATTCGTGCAGCGGCTGGAGGTGATGCCGCCCAGCGCGCGCGGGCCATGCTCGGCCTTGATCTTCTTGATGCGGTCGGCAGCGAAACCGATCGCTTCGTCCCAGCTGACTTCGCGCCAGGGTTGGTCGATGCTCTCGCGCACCATCGGCTTGGTGATGCGGTCCTTGTGATTGGCATAGCCCCAGGCGAAGCGGCCCTTCACGCAGGAATGGCCGTGGTTCGCCTTGCCATCCTTCCACGGCACCATGCGCACCAGCTGCTCGCCGCGCATTTCGGCGCGGAACGCACAGCCCACGCCGCAATAGGCGCAGGTGGTGATGACGGAGCGTTCGGGCTTGCCGATCGCCTTGACGCTCTTTTCCTGCAGCGTCGCGGTGGGGCAGGCCTGCACGCAGGCGCCGCAGCTGACGCATTCGGAGCTGAGGAAATCGTCCACGCCCTGGCCGGCACTGATCATGCTGGCAAAGCCGCGTCCGTCCACGGTCAGCGCGAAAGTGCCCTGCACCTCGTCACAGGCGCGCACGCAGCGGCTGCAGACGATGCACTTGGAAGCATCGAAATCGAAATAGGGGTTGGAGGTGTCCGTCGCCTCACCCAGGTGGTTGGCGCCTTCATAGCCATAGCGCACATCGCGCAGGCCGACATTGGCGGCCTGGTCCTGCAGCTCGCAATCATTGTTGGCCGAGCAGGTCAGGCAGTCCAGCGGGTGGTCGGAGATGTAGAGCTCCATCACGCCCTTGCGCAGCTTTTCGAGGCGCGGGGTCTGCGTCTTCACGTCCATGCCGGGGGCGACGGGAGTGGTGCAGCTTGCGGGCGTGCCGCGCGCACCTTCGATCTCGACCAGGCACAGGCGGCAGGAGCCGAAGGCCTTCACATTATCCGTAGCGCAGAGCTTGGGAATGTCGCCGCCGATTTCGGCAGCGGCGCGCATCACGGATGTGCCCGCAGGCACGGTGACTTTGCGGCCATCGATGGTGAGCGTGACCATCTCGTCCGATTCGACCTCAGGCGTGCCGAAGTCCTTCTGGCGTTCGTATCCCATTACTTCTGCTCCATCGCGGCGAGATCCGCCGGGGTGTTTATGTTTGCCGGTGTGGATGCGGCTGTGACCGCCCGTGCATCCACGGACTTTGCAAAGGCCAGCATCGAGTGGCGTCCTTCACTCTGGAGGATCGCCGCTACCGCATCCGCGGTTTCCACATTCCAATGGCCTATAACCGGCTGAGTTTCAAGATATGCCGGAGGTGGTGAAAGTTCTGACAACAAATCACTCGGCAGGGCGACAGAATCGACCCCGCAGGTGATGATACTGGAATATCCTTCACCCTGTGCGTGTCGCAGGCCTGCGGCAATACCGCCCAGGGGACCCATTCCGGCGCGCGGCCAGTCCGGGATGCAGCGAGTCGTTCCCGTTTCGCTTCCTTCCTTGCGCCCGGCGATCACGACCTTGTCGCACCAGGCGGACAGCGCCTCCACCGCGCGGGAAATGAGCGTGCGCCCGTCCAGCTCGGCAAGCGCCTTGTCGCTGCCGAAACGGGTGCTCAAGCCCCCTGCAAGGACGACGCCGAGGATCACAGTGTCGCTCCCCCAAACCCGTTCGCCCTGAGCTTGTCGAAGGGCCGCACTTCCTTCTGGCGCTGTGCCAAAAAGACAAGCGGTGCTTCGACAAGCTCAGCACGAACGGATGAAAGGGTCACCACGCTACTCCGCCGCGTCCAGCGCCTTTTCGACGGCTTCGGGATTGTTCACGAAGTCGCCGGGCCAGTGCTTCAGGGCGCTCATCACCGGATAGGGGGTGAAGCCGCCCAGCGCGCAGAGCGAGCCGAACTTCATCGTCTCGCACAGATCGGTCAGCAGGCCGATTTCCTCTTCGACGCTGCGGCCTTCATTCTTCTTCGCATTGTGCATTTGCGGGGCGAGCTCCAGCTCGTCACGCTTGCGGCCGCCGGTGCGGATGCGGTCGATGATCTCCTGACCACGGACCGAGCCGATGCGGCAGGGCGTGCACTTGCCGCAGCTTTCCGCTGCGCAGAATTCCATCGCGAAGCGGGCCATTTCGCCCATGTCGGCCGTATCGTCGAACACGGTGATACCGGCATGGCCGATCAGCGCATCGGCGGCGGCATAGGCTTCGTAGTCGAAGGGAATGTCGAACTGGTCGGGGTGGATATAGGCGCCCAGCGGACCGCCAACCTGCACCGCCTTGATCGGGCGGCCCGATGCGGTGCCGCCGCCAACCTTGTTCACCAGCTCGTCCAGCGTGATGCCGAAGGGAACCTCGTAAAGGCCACCATGCTTGATGTTGCCGGCCAGCTGCACGGGCATGGTGCCCTTGGACCGGCCCATGCCGCGTTCGGCATATTGCTTGGCGCCGCCTTCCATCAGGATATGCGGCACGGCGGCGAGGCTGAGCACGTTGTTGACCACGGTCGGACGGCCCATGAAGCCTTCCAGCGCGGGCAGCGGAGGCTTGGCGCGCACTTCGCCGCGCTTGCCTTCGAGCGAGTTCAGCAGCGAGGTTTCCTCACCGCAGACATAGGCGCCCGCACCCACGCGCACTTCGCATTTGAACGGCGCGATGATGTCCGCGCACAGCTTCAGCGCGGCATTCATCTTGCGGATCGCATCGGGATATTCGCTGCGCAGGTAGACATAGCCCTGGTCCGCACCCACGGCTTCGCCCGCGATCGCCATGCCTTCGATGAGGGCGAAGGGATCGCCTTCCATCGCCATGCGATCGGCGAAAGTGCCGCTATCGCCTTCGTCCGCATTGCAGACGATGTATTTCTGCGGGCCCGGTGCGCCGAGCACGGTCTTCCACTTGATGCCGGTCGGGAAGCCTGCACCGCCGCGGCCGCGCAGGCCGGATTCGGTGACTTCCTCGACGATCTTCTCGGGCCCGATCTGGCGCGCGCGCTTCAGGCCGCTCCAGCCGCCATGCGCTGCGTAGTCTTCGAGCGAGAGCGGACGGGTCTTTCCCGCGCGGGCGAAGGTCAGGCGCGTCTGCCCGGCGATGAATGGATGCTCCTCGATCACACCGATGGCCTTGTCGGAAGTACCGGCGAGGATCGCATCGACATCATCGAGCGTGGCGGGGCCGAAACCCTTGCCGTCGATCTCCACCAGCGGTTCGAGCCACTGCATGCCCCAGCTGGAGGTGCGGTGCACTTCGCAGCCCTTCGCCTCGAAGGCGGCGGCGAGCTTGTCGGCCCCACCGGCGCGGGCCAGCGCGTCGTCGGAAATCTTCACAATCTGGGTCATGCGTTGTCCACCAGCTTGGCAATCGACTGTTCGTCCAGCCGGATATGGAGGTCGTCACCCGTGCGCGCGGCGGGGCCGGCGCTGCACAGGCCGAGGCAATAGACGGTCGAGATCTTCACCCGCTCGCCGGCTGCGGCCTTCGCCTGTTCGATGATCTTTTCGACCCCGCGTGCCTTGCAGGCTTCCGCGCGGCAGACCTGCACCACCGGGCGCGGATCGGCTTCGGGCGAGTAGTCGTGATAGAAGCTGACCACGCCATGCACATCGGCGCGGGACAGGTTGAGCGCCTTGGCGATGATCGCTTCGGCTTCCACGTCGACGCAGCCGAATTCCTCCTGCACGTCATGCAGGATGGGCAGCAGCGGCCCCTCGCGCCCCTGGTGTTCGGCGATGATCTCGCCGATCTTCTGTTCTTTGGTGCTCATATTCTCTCTCAGGCTTTCAGCTTTGCAGCGTGCCAGGCGATGTGATCGGCCATGAAGGTCGAGATGAAAAAGTAGGAGTGGTCGTAGCCTTCGTGGAGGCGGATGGTCGCGTCCATACCGGCTTTGGTGACCGCTTCGTCGAGCAGGTGCGTCTTCAGCTGCTCTTCGAGGAAATTGTCGGCATGTCCCTGGTCCACCAGCAGGTCGGGCAGGCGGGCGCCATCCTCGATCAGCGCGCAGGCATCATATTCGCGCCAGGCGGCCTTGTCGGCGCCGATATAGCCGGTCAGCGCCTTCTCGCCCCAGGGGCAGTTCATCGGGCTGACGATCGGGGCGAAGGCGCTGGTCGACTTGTAGCGGCCCGGATTGCGCAGACTGATTGTCAGCGCGCCGTGCCCGCCCATCGAATGGCCGGTAATGCCCTGCCGCTCCATATCGACGGGGAAGTGCTTCGCGATGATCGCGGGAAGCTCTTCCTCGACATAGCGGCGCATATGGTAATGCTGCGACCACGGAGCCTCGGTCGCATTGACATAGAAGCCCGCGCCGGTGCCGAAATCATAGCCTTCGTCATCGGGCACATCGTCACCGCGCGGGGACGTGTCCGGGCAGACGAAGATGATGCCGTGTTCGGCGCAGGCCTTCCGGTACTCGCCCTTTTCCATGACATTGGCATGGGTGCAGGTGAGGCCGGAGAGGTAGAACAGCACGGGCAGCTTCGCCCCCGCCACATGGTCGGGGACGTAGACGGCGAAAGTCATCCCGGTGCCCGTCGCCTCGCTCTGGTGGGAGTAGACGCCCTGGCACCCGCCGAAAGCCTTTGCCTCGCTGACCGTTTCCAATGTCATTGCCGAACTCTCAATCCATCTTGTGCAGGGCGCACAGCTTGTGGCCGGTGGGATCGCGCAGGTATGCGAGATAGAGCTTCATGCCGCCGAAATCGCGCGGTCCGGGCGGGTCCTCGCAAGCCGTGCCGCCAGCGGCGAGGCCTGCCGCATGCCAAGCATCGCACTGTTCGGGGCTGTCCATCACCAGGCCGATCGTGTTGCCATTGGCGACCGAAGCCGGTTCGCCATTGAGCGGCTTGGTGACGATGAAGACATTGTCCTTATGCGTATAGCGCACGCGCGGCTTGACCGGGTCGGCCACGCCCTCTGGCGCGCCCACGGCGGTGAAGATCGCATCGTAGAAGGTCTTGGAAGCGGCAAGGTCGTCGCTGCCGACCATGTTGTGGCTGTACATGGCTGTTACTCTCCCAGATCTACCCAAAAGGCACAGAGCTTGTTGCCGGCGGGATCGCGCAGGTAGGCACCGACCATGGGCATCTCACCATAGTCGCGCGGACCGGGCGGGCCTTCGCAAGTGCCGCCATTGGCCAGGCCTGCCGCGTGCCAGGCATGTACCGCCTCCGCGCTTGGAGCAGCAAGCCCGATGGTGCCGCCATTGGCGTGGGTCGCGGCCTCTCCGTCGGCGGGTGGGCCGACCATGAACATGCCCGAGTCGTGAGTGCCATACATTGCGTGCGTGGCCTCGTGATGCTGGCCGGAAATGCCCAGCGCCGCAAAGGTCGCGTCGTAAAAGGCAATCGAGGCACGCGGATCGCTGCTGCCAACTCGCACATGGGTGAACATGGCCGGACCCATTGGCTTATGCGTTTTCGTTAGGGCAGAAGGCGCAGATCTTGTTGCCGTCCGGATCGCGCAGGTAAGCGCCATACATCTGGCCCGGCGCATTCTCGCGCACGCCCGGCGCACCTTCGTCACTGCCGCCATTGGCGAGGCCGGCGGCATGCCATGCATTCACCTGGTCATAGGAGCTGGCCTTGAGGCCCAGCGTCGCGCCGTTTGAGACGCTGGCCGCTTCGCCATTGGCAGGCTTGCCCACGGCCACCGCGCCGCCTTCATTGGCATAGACGGTCAGGTGCGGATATTCACCTGCGGGCGCTACGCCGAGCGCGTCCATGGTGGCGTTGTAGAATGCACGTGATTTTTCGACATCGTTGGTGCCCAGGAAGACGTGGTTCAGCATGGTGTGAAAGTTCCTCTCGATATGTCGTGCGCACTCGCCGCAAGGCCAGCCCGCGTGACTCGGTTTATCACATAGCCGAAAACTTCAGCCTTGTGAAAGATTGAATTGACCTGTCGCGGCGCATGCGACCGCTTTGGCCGCACGCGCCTGCCAATCAGTAAACGACGACCGAGCGGATCGACTTGCCCTCGTGCATCAGGTCGAAGGCGGTGTTGATCTCCTCGAGGCCCATCACGTGGGTGATCATCGGGTCGATCTCGATCTTTCCGGTCATGTACATGTCGACGATCTTGGGCACATCGGTGCGGCCCTTGGCGCCGCCGAATGCCGTGCCGCGCCAGTTGCGGCCGGTCACCAGCTGGAACGGGCGCGTGCTGATTTCCTTGCCCGCTTCGGCCACGCCGATGATGATGCTGGTGCCCCAGCCGCGATGGCAGGCTTCGAGCGCCGTACGCATCACTTCGGTATTGCCGGTGGCATCGAAAGTGTAGTCCGCGCCGCCATCGGTCATGGCTACGATCTTGGCGACCGTGTCTTCGCGGCTCATGCCCTTGGTGTTGAGGAATTCGGTCATGCCGAACTTGCGGCCCCATTCCTCGCGATCGGGATTGATGTCGACGCCGATGATCTTGTTCGCACCGGCCAGCCGCGCGCCCTGTATCACGTTGAGGCCGATGCCGCCGAGGCCGAACACCACGACATTGTCGCCCACCTGCACCTTGGCGGTGTTGGTGACGGCGCCCACGCCGGTGGTCACGCCGCAGCCGACATAGCAGGCGGACTGGAACGGCGCGTCCTCACGAATCTTGGCGACGGCGATTTCCGGCAGCACGGTGAAGTTCGAGAAGGTCGAACAGCCCATATAGTGGAAGATCGTCTGCCCCTTGTAGGAGAAGCGGCTGGTGCCATCGGGCATCAGGCCCTGGCCCTGCGTGCTGCGGATCGCGGTGCACAGGTTCGTCTTGCCCGACAGGCAGGACTTACACTGGCGGCATTCGGGCGTGTAGAGCGGGATCACGTGATCGTCCGGCTTCACGCTGGTGACGCCGGGGCCAACCTCGCGCACGATGCCCGCGCCTTCATGGCCCAGGATGCTGGGGAAGATGCCTTCGCTATCGAACCCGTCCAGCGTGTAGGCATCGGTGTGGCAGATGCCGGTGGCCATGATTTCCACCAGCACTTCGCCTTCCTTCGGCCCCTCCAGATCGACTTCCACGATCTCCAGCGGCTTCTTGGCTTCGAATGCTACGGCTGCACGGGTTTTCATTTCAGATATTCTCCCAGGATTGGATCAGGATGCAGCCTGCGCGTCTTCGGCAACGACATCGTCGCCTTCGCGCTCGGGCAGCATCAGGAACAGGATCAGCGAGGCCACCGAACCCATCGCCATGATGATGGAGACCGTCAGCAGCTCGTCATTGCCGAGGATCGTGAACAGCGCGCCGGCGATGATCGGGCTGCCTGCCGCGCCAAGGCGGCCGATACCCAGTACGAAGCCGGTGCCGGTGGCGCGGGCATAGGCAGGGAAGCCGCGCGCGAAGGCGGCATAATACCCGCTGATCGCGGCATTGGTGAAGAAGCCGGTCAGGATCGTCGCCCACTGCCAGCCATCCAGCGTCTCGCGCCCGAGGCCGAAGGCGGCCACGGCGACCGATCCGATCAGCAGCATCAGCGCGGTCGGCCACTTGATGCCGAGGCGCGCCATCACGAAGCCGAACAGCAGGCTGCCGAAGAAGCCGCCGACATTGGCCCAGGTGAGCACGGTGGCCGCCTCGCCCGGCGCATAGCCCGGCGGGTAGTCGGCCACGATCTGCACGGCGAATTTCAGGATGTAGTAGAAGGTGATCGTGTGGAACATGTAGCCGAAGGCCAGCAGCAGCGTGACCGGGCGCAGCTTCGGATTGGACAGGATGTCCGTCACCTTGGGCTTGGCCGCATCGGCAGCGGCGGCAGGCAAAGCCTCGATCGGCTGCTTGCCGAAGGCGCCCAGCGTCTTGTTGACGCCCGCCAGGTTGCCCTTCGAGGCGTGGAAGGCGGCCGTCTCCGGCACCACCAGCAGCATGACCGGGATCAGGGCCGCAGTCACGATCGCGCCGAAATCGAACACGGCGCGCCAGCCATAGGTCGGCAGCAGCCATTCGGAAGCGGCAACGCCGCCGATGATCGCGCCCAGCGGGTAGCCTGCGACATAGGCGGCGATGGCGGCCTTGCGCCATTTGGTATTGGTGCTCTCTGCCGTAACCGCATTGGTCGCGGCGAGCATGCCGCCAATGCCGATGCCTGTCAGGAAGCGGAAGCCGACCATCGGGGCCACGGAATCGGCGATACTGGCGAGGAACATGCCCAGTGCCATGGCGACCAGGCAGGCGAGCATGGTCATCTTGCGGCCGTATTTGTCGGCCGCGCCGCCCAGCAGGACAGAGCCGAAGCCCATGCCGACCAGTTCGGCGGAGAGTACGATGCCCAGCGCTGCGCGTTCGATACCCCATTCTGCGGAAATGCCAGGTGCGGCGAAGGCGCTCGACAGAACGTCAAACCCGTCCAGCGCGTTGAGCAGTACCATGAGGACCACGACGGCCCACTGGCGCACGCTCATCGGCGTCTCATTGATCACATTGATGGGGTTAGCCCCCCCGGAAGCTCCGGCCATTCTCTCGTCCTCTCCTGAATCTCCGGCGCCCTCAATCGTGGATTCGCGCCAGCATTTCCACCAGTTTTTCGATTTCAGCCTCGCTGAAGCGGCTTTTCAGCCAGCTTTCATGGCTTTCGATGCAACGCTTCGCTTCCTCCAGCACGGCCTCGCCCTCTTCCGTCAGGAACATTGCCTGCTTGCGCCCGTCGCTGCTTGATCTCTCACGCCGGAGCAGCCCGCGCTCCTCCAGCCGGTTGACGATGGTCATGGTGGTAGCGCGGTCCATCCTCAGGCGGCTCCCCACCTCGATCTGGGCGATTTCCGGGTGATCTCCGACCAGCCACAGGACCGAGACCTGCTTCTGCGTCAATCCAAGGTCGGCAAAGGTTTCGGTGAAATGGCGATAGACGGCACCATGCGCCAGGCGGATGTGGAAGCCCACGATTCCGTCCAGCGCGCCGATGTCCTCTTCATCCGCATCATTGCTTTCGATCAATGCAGGATCGCGCAAACCGGTGTCCTCATGCCCCCTAAAGCCCGTAATGGGCGGTCTTGCCAATTTGTTAGTAGAGCATACAATTTCGCGCAAGGAGAGGACTCGAACAATCATGGCGCATTTTCCCGACACACCCAATTTCACCGGATTCAACACCCCCAGCCGGATCGAGGCGGATATCGCCGACCTGCAGCATGAGGGGGAGATCCCGAAGGAACTCGACGGCGCCTTCTTCCGCGTGCAGCCCGATCCGCAATTCCCGCCCATGCTGGGGGACGACATCTCCTTCAACGGAGACGGGATGATCACCCGCTTCCACTTCCATGATGGCCAGTGCGATTTCCGCCAGCGCTGGGCGAAGACCGACAAGTGGAAGGCGGAGCACGCAGCGGGCCGCGGGTTGTTCGGCATGTATCGCAACCCGCTGACCGATGATGACAGCGTGAAGGGCATGATCCGCTCCACCGCCAACACCAATGCCTGGGTCTATGCCGGCAAGCTGTGGGCGATGAAGGAAGATTCGCCTGCCCTGATCATGGACCCGGTGACCATGGAGACGGAGGAGTTCGAGACCTTCGAAGGCGCGATGAAGAGCCAGACCTTCACCGCCCATCCCAAGATCGACCCGCACACCGGCAACATGGTCGCCATCGGCTATGCCGCGAGCGGCCTGTGCACCGATGACGTGTCCTACATGGAAGTGAACGCGGATGGCGATCTGGTGCGCGAGAAGTGGTTCAAGGTCCCCTACTACTGCATGATGCACGACTTCGCGATCACCGAGGATTACCTCGTGCTCCATATCGTGCCCTCCATCGGCAGCTGGGAACGGCTGGAACAGAAGAAGCCGCATTTCGGCTTCGACACCACCATGCCCGTCTATCTCGGCATCATCCCGCGCCGCGACGATTTGAAGAACGAGGACATTCGCTGGTTCAAGCGCGACAATTGCTTCGCCAGCCACACCATCAACGCCTGGCAGGAAGGCACCAAGGTCCATTTCGTGGTGCCCGAAGCGAAGAACAACATGTTCCCCTTCTTCCCAGATGTGCATGGCGAACCGTTCAACGGCATGGAAGCGATGAGCAAGCTCACCCGCTGGACCGTCGACATGGCCAGCAATGGCGAGGAATTCGACGAGATCGTCCAGCTCACCGAAACCGCGAGCGAGTTCCCCCGCATCGATGACCGCTTCACGGGCGTGAAGAACCGCTACACCTGGGGCCTCGAAATGGACATGAAGCGCCCCTGCGAGCTGAAAGGCGGCAGCGCGGGCGGCTTCCTGATGAACTGCCTGTTCCTGAAGGACCTCGAAAGCGGAGCCGAACAGCACTGGTGGTGCGGCCCCGTCTCATCGCTGCAGGAACCCTGCTTCGTGCCCCGTTCCAAGGACGCGCCGGAGGGCGACGGATGGATCGTCATGCTCTGCAACCGGCTGGAGGAACACCGCACCGACCTGCTGGTGTTCGACGCGCTCGATATCGAGAAGGGCCCGGTCGCGACCATCCAGTGCCCGATCCGCCTGCGCTTCGGCCTGCACGGCAACTTCGCCCGCAGCGAGGATATCGGGCTGAAGGCCGGGGAGCTGGAGGCGGCCTGAGGGGGCGCTGCTGAGCGGGCTGGACCCCGGAGCTCGGGGCCAGTCGGCCTCCGGAATCTAGGTTTCCTGCTTCAGTCTTCGATTGCGACAGCAACGCCGGTTATGGTCGTAGTCCCGATCGCGTTGGGAGGTCCGCGCAATATCGAGAACGGGGCCACGATCTCCGATCCATCCGGGCCGTAGAATACCGGGATTATGGTGTTCAGCGATTGCACACTTGCGCTGAGCGCAGTGGGATAATCGAAGTTTGCCGCATCCATGATACCGTTGGTAATGGTACTTGCAAATTCGAACGTTCCCAGATCGACGATAGTACCACCATCGTCGGCCTGCAGGTCGAGCATGCCCGAGTAGCTATCCGACGAAAAATTGACAACGAATGACGAAGTTCCGTCAACGTCGATAGCCAAGCCACTGCTATTGGTGGTAGTGCCGACCGCAATTCCGGAATAGCTAGCGCTGCCCGAACGAACATTCATATGCCCCTCGGGCGTATCGAAGCCATATGTGAAATATCGCCGTACCTGCTGCAAATAGTCGGAACCCGATATTTCCTGCTCAAGAATTCCGAAACTCGAATAGGTAAGTTGAACTTCCGGATTGGCTGTGCCTGGTTTGAAAATGCGGGCGGTCAGCGGCAGTCCGGCAGTTCCAAAAGCGGAAGTTGTTGTGGTTTCATAAACGTCATATGCGCCGTCGCTCGAAACAAGTTCGCCGGGTTCGATCGAAGCCACCAGCGCACCATCGAGTTGGACATTAATTGTGCCGTCTTGTTGGAAATGGATGCGTGTAAAAGGCCTTTCGGTGTAAGTATTTCCATAAAAGCCGCGAAAAGCAGGCGTCAGGTCGTCTTGGATGGTGCCGAGAGCCTCAGCGAGATAGCCGGATACAACCGTGTCGCCCTGAATATTTGTAAGGGCCAAGGTTCCTGCGCGAGATTGATTGTCGCGTTTGCCGGTAAACGCGCCATTGAGCACTGCTCCGGTACCAGTGCCACCGGAGAACGCCGCGCCGACTTCTTGCGCGGCAGGTCCGTAGAACTGACCGGAAACGTCTCCGCTCACGAAATCGCCATCAAGGTTTGTGTAGGTAAAGATACCGTCTAGCCGGCGATTGCTGGTCACGAATCCGTCCGCGTTGAACTTGAGGGAGCCACCGGACAAGTAGCCGTAATCCGCCAGGGGAAATTCGCCGAGCGTCGTACGAACGCGCCAAGCGCCGGTCCCGAAATCCAGTTCCAGCAGGCCGCTACCAGAAAGTGCGCGCGCTTCGGTGCCGACCACAGAGAGCGCGCCGAATATGTCGATCGTGTAAGACCCAAGTCCGGAAACCGGGACAGCGCTGGAACTGGCGGGGAAGCCGAAAACGAAGGTGTCGAACTCTGTCTCTTGCTGTACGCCGTTGAGAACATTGCGTTGCCAGTATCCGAGTGCAACATACTGGTTGGCAGAGTTCTGCGAGTAGCCACGCGTGGAGATCGTCAGGAACTCCGAACTATTGCCACTCTCCGTATAGTAGCGCGTGGTCCCTGGATACTCGCCCTGTTCGATGATGCCGGCGCTCGTGAAGGTCGACCCTTGCCCACCGAGCGAGACGGTATAGCCGTCCGTGCTCGCATCGTAGGAGATCGCCACCTTCCGATCTTCGACACTTGCCCCACCGACTTCCGCATCGATAACAGAAAGCGAGATGTCGCTGCCACTTGAAAGTGTCGAGAAGGCCTCGTCTGCAACCAGATTGCCGACGTTGGAATTGGTCGGTGTCGGCGTGGGCGCAGAGGTGGAAGTCGGACTTGGTGTGGGTGCAGCTGGCGGCGGCGGAGTGCTGGAGATACCTCCACCGCTACTGCCTCCACCGCATGCCGCAACAAGTGCTGCAGCCAACGAGGCGGCCAACAAATTGTCATATTTCATGAATTTGCTCCAGCGATACTGTCAAAACTATGAGGGCGACAACAGGGCGAGTCAACTAGTCCAAAATTGCGGAATTAATTCGCGAGCGCTTGCGCCGTGGACGATCAAAATAGTCTCAACAGATGATGGGGGTTGGCGTGATCCTGCCTGAGCGTAGAATTGGTCAAAGAGGCAATTGTTGATGATTTCTTCTATTGTGGGCCTCCTGCCTTGCCCTGTCCCTCCACATCCTGATCCACTATCGCCAGCCTCATGACAACAGATCGCGACCCGCCAGAATTCTGGCTCACCGACATGGATGGGGTCCTCGTGAAAGAGGGCGAGGCCATTCCCGGCGCTGCCGAATTCATTGCGAAGCTGTAGGAGAGGGAGCGCCGCTTCCTCGTCGTCACCAACAATTCCATCTACACGCAGCATCCCGGCAGACAGCGCAGCCGGTAATTGCGACGCCAGCGAGCTTTGCGCTGTCCAGTCATGGCCCTCGATCGTCCCCGATCCATACGTGGATTGCCGACAATCGATAGAGCTTGTTGACCTGCCTCAGCTCGGGCGGTGCGGTTTTCCTTTGGGCTTGTTTCCCTTGGGCTTGTGCGCGTGCGGCTTCCCGCCGCCGCCCTTCTTGCCCGGCCCCTTGGAACCCGGCCCCTTCTTGGCAAATCCCGGTTTCCCGGGACCCTTCTTGCCGGGGAAGCTCTTGCGCGGCTTGGCCTTGACGTGCTGGCGAGCAGGCCCGCGGGTTCGCTGTGGCGGCGGGGCTTCTGCGAGCGCGATGGCGATGTCGTCCTTGTCGCCAGCGTCGGCGGTGCGTGACAGGGCCTCGGCGAACTTGTCGGCATTTGCGCGCGGCACCTGGAAGAAGGTCTCGCCATCTGAGATGCGGATCGCACCGATCTCGCTTTTCGAAACATGCCCGCGGCGGCACAGCAGCGGCAGGATCCAGCGCGGATCGGCATTCTGGCGCCGCCCCACATCCATCTTGAACCACACGATATCCTCGAAACCGGGGCGATGTTCGCCCGGTGCCCGGCGCGGCTCTGCGCTGGCTTCGATCAGCTCTTCCGGCTGCGGCATGGCAGCGCGATGCGCGCGGACCAGCGCGGCGGCGATATCCTCGGGGCTGCGCTCCGCCAGCAGGCGAGCGCCGAGGGCGCGATCCTCATCGTCGATCTCTACCGGTGCGAGCAGCGCGGCAAGCGTGCGTTCGCGGTCCTGCGCGCGGATATCGTCCGGCGTGGGCGCGGCGATCCATTCGGCGTTGATCTTCGCGCCGCGCAACATTGATTCGACACGGCGGCGACGCGGATAGGGCACGAGCAGTACCGCAGTCCCCTTCTTGCCTGCGCGCCCGGTGCGGCCGGAGCGATGCTGCAGCGTCTCCGCATCGCGCGGCACTTCGACATGCACCACCAGCGACAGCGTGGGCAGGTCGATCCCGCGCGCGGCCACATCGGTGGCCACGCACACCCGTGCGCGCCCGTCGCGCAGCGCCTGCAGCGCCGCGTTGCGTTCGTTCTGGCTGTGCTCGCCCGAAAGCGCCACGGCCTGGAAGCCGCGTTCGGTCAGATTGGCGTGGAGGTGGCGGACCTTGTCGCGCGTGGCGCAAAACAGGATTGCGGTTTCCGCCTCGTGCAGGCGCAGCAAGTTGATGGCGGCATGTTCGATATCGGAAGGCGATACCGTGATGGCCTGGTAGGTAATATCACCGTGCCCGCGTTCCTTGCCCGCGGTCTCGATCCGCAGGGCATCGCGCTGGTAGCGTTTTGCCAGCGCGACGATCGGCTTGGGCATGGTGGCCGAGAACAGCAGCGTGCGCCGACCATCGGGCGTGGCATCGAGAATCTGCTCGAGCTCTTCGCGAAAGCCCATGTCGAGCATCTCGTCCGCCTCGTCGAGCACCGCTACGCGCAGGTTCGACAGTTGCAGCGCGCCGCGTTCGAGATGGTCGCGCAAGCGGCCCGGCGTGCCGACCACGATATGCGCACCGCGCGACAGTGCCCGGCGTTCCTTGCTCGCATCCATGCCGCCGACGCAGGTGGCAATGCGTCCGCCAGCCTTCTCGTACAGCCAGGCCAGTTCGCGGCTGACCTGCAATGCCAGCTCGCGCGTGGGGGCGATGATCAGGGCGAGCGGCTGGTCGGCCTGGGGCAGGGCGCCCTGGTCGAATAATTGCGCCGCCATGCCCAGCCCGAAGGCGACGGTCTTGCCCGAGCCGGTCTGTGCCGAGACGATCAGGTCGCGGCCATCGGCTTCGGGAGTGATAACGGCGTCCTGGACGGCGGTCAGCGCGTCAAAGCCGCGCGCGGCGAGCGCATCGGTGAGAGGCTGCGGGAGGTGATCAGTTTTCATGGATGGGGCGCCCTTGGGCTTCAAATGGCGAATGTACAAGGCGAATCCGTCCTTGGCCATTGCTTTCGGGATCGGCGGGCGGCACCTAGTCGGCCATGACAACAGATCGCGACCCGCCCGAATTCTGGCTCACCGACATGGATGGCGTCCTTGTGAAAGAGGGCGAAGCCATTCCCGGCGCTGCTGAATTCATTGCGAAATTGCAGGAGAAGAAGCGCCGCTTCCTCGTCCTCACCAACAATTCCATCTACACGCCGCGCGACCTTGCCGCGCGGCTGGAGCGGGCGGGGTTGAGCGTGCCCGAGCAATCGATCTGGACCAGCGCGCTGGCGACCGCGTCCTTCCTCGACACGCAGCATCCCGGCGGCTCCGCCTATGTGATCGGCGAGGCGGGGCTGACCACTGCCTTGCACGAGGTCGGCTACACCATGACCGATACCAATCCCGATTACGTGGTGATCGGGGAACTGCGCAGCTACTCCTTCGCGGCGATCACCAAGGCGATTCGCCTGGTGCTCGATGGCGCGCGTTTCATCGCCACCAATCCGGACGTCACCTCGCCATCGCCCGAAGGCCCGCTGCCTGCCACCGGCGCGGCCGCTGCGATGATCACCAAGGCGACGGGGGCCGAACCCTATTTCGTCGGCAAGCCGAACCCGATGATGTTCCGCAGTGCCATGAACCGCATCGATGCCCATGCCGCCTCCACCGCGATGATCGGGGACCGGATGGATACCGATATCGTCGCGGGGATCGAGGCGGGGCTCGACACCACTCTGGTGCTGACCGGCTCGACGAAGAAGGACGATGTGAAACGCTTCCCCTACCGCCCCAGCCGCGTGGTGGATTCGATTGCCGATGTGGTGGAGCTGGTATGATCAAGCCGGAGCTGGAATTCGTCTATGAGGCGGGCGGCGATCTGGAAGAGCCGCGCCAGATCGGCGAGACCTATGACGGGACGCGGCGGATCATCCCGATCATTGCTGGCGGTTATGTGAAGGGGCCGAAGATCTCCGGCAAGCTGATGGGCAATTCGGCGGACTGGCAGGTGACCCGGCATGACGGGGTGACCGTGGCCGATGCGATCTATGCGATCGAGACCGATGACGGCGAGATCATCCAGATCCGCAACAAGGGCCTGCGCCACGGCCCACCCGAAGTGATGCAGCGGCTGGTGATGGGCGAGGAGGTCGACCCTTCCGAATACTACTTCCGCACCGTGCCCGAATTCATCGCGGCCGACGGGCCCTATGACTGGCTCAATAAGTCGATCTTCATCTGCGCGGGCGCGCGCTATGCCAGTTCGATCAAGCTGTGGGTCTGGCGGGTGCTGTAATCAGGCGAAGGCCTCCAACCTGTCGCGCAGGCGCGGCGCGGCAAAGTCGATGAAGCGGCGCAGCTTGAGCGGCATCTGGCCGCGCGCCACATGCAGGATGTGAACCGGCGCAGGCTCGGGTTCGAAATCCTCCAGCACGATCTTCAACTCGCCCGCCTCGATCGCGGCCTCGGCCTGGTAGTGCAGCAGGCGGGTGAAACCCGTACCGGCACAGGCGGCCATCACCGAAGCATCGGCGGTGGTGACGGAGAGGCGCGGGGCCACCGGCACGTCGAAAGCCTTGCCGCTCGCCGGATCGCGGAATTGCCAGGCGGGGAAGGGCATGGGCGTATCGAAAGCGACGCAGGGCAGGTCGCGCAGGGCCTCCGGATGATCGGGCTCGCCATGCCGGGCAAGCAGTGAAGGGCTGGCGCAGACCACGGTGCGCATGGTGCCGATCCGCGTGGCGACCAGCCCGCTATCGGGCAGGCGGCCGATGCGCGTCGCCATGTCGATATGGTCCTCCACCAGGTGGATATTGCGGTCGGACAGCAGCATGCGGATGGTGATCTGGGGGAACTGGGCGAGGAAGTCGCTCACCACAGGCAGCAGGTGCAGCCGTCCGAAACAGAGCGGCGCGGTGATCGCCAGCTCACCCTTGGGAATGGTGTATTCGCCCGCAGCCTCCCGCTCCGCCTGTTCGACCTGTTCGAGGATGCGCCGCGCCGCCTCGACATAGGATTGCCCCGCATCGGTCAGCGAAAGCTGGCGCGTGGTGCGCAGCAGCAGCTTGGTGCCGAGCTTTGCTTCCAGCTCCGCGATCCGCCGGCTGACGGTCGAAACCGGCAGGCCCTTTTCGCGCGCCACCGCCGAGAAGCTGCCGAGTTCGACAGCCTGCAGCAGCAATTCCATCGCTTCGAGCCGGTCCATGATATTCCCGTAAATAGCAAAGATGATTTTCAGAAATAGCCGATTATCACAAGAAATGGGAAGCCCTATTTCCTTGCCTGCCGGGCCGGTGATGGCCCCAAAGCAAGCAGGAGAAGAATGAATGTCCCGCCTTTCCATTCCCACGCTGGATGATGCGCCCGAAGCCTCGAAGCCGATCCTCGAAGCGGTCAAGGGCCAGCTCGGCAGCGTGCCGAACATGTTCCGCCTGATCGCCAGCAGCCCCGCTGCGCTGACTGCCTATACCGGCGCCAATGCGGCGCTGTCGAAGACGCTCGACCTCAAGACCCGCGAGCGGATCGCGCTGGCCGTCGCGCAGGTCAATGGCTGTGGCTACTGCCTCTCGGCGCATAGCTATTTGGCGACCAACCTCGCCAAGATCGCTCCCGAAGAGGTCGAACTGGCGCGCAATGGCGGATCGCAGGATCCGCAGGCCCATGCCGCCGTGAACTTTGCCCGCAAGGTTGCCGAGGAGCGCGGCCATGTGAGCGAGGCCGACATCGCCGAAGTGCGCGCCGCCGGCTTCAGTGAGGCGCAGGTGGTCGAGATCGTCGCCCTCGTGGCCGAGAACACCTTCACCAATTACCTGAACGAAGTCGCCAAGACCGACATCGATTTCCCCGTCGTGCAGACCCAACTCGCTGCATGACGGCCCGGTGGGCCGGGGACGGTCCAGTCCCGACCCCCTGACCCCGACCCACCACCCTTTTTCGCGGAGCCACGCCATGGCCTACGGATTTCTCGATACCGCCTACACACCCACCATCCGGTCATTGCAGGCCAAGGCCGGCAGCCTGAAGACCTATGACGGGTTTTCCGGCAATCGCGCCTTCGACCGCTTTACCGCGCAGGAGCGGGAATTCATCGCCGCGCGCGATACCTTTTTCATGGCCAGCGCCGCACCCGGCGGCTGGCCCTATGTGCAGCATCGCGGCGGCCCTGTGGGCTTCCTCAAGGTGCTCGACGACCAGACGCTCGCCTTTCCGGACTATCGCGGGAACCGGCAATATATCAGCGCCGGCAACGCGCTGGACGATGACAGGGTGTGCCTGTTCCTGATCGATCAGGCCGAGCGCCGCCGCCTCAAGATCTACGCCCATGCCGAATTGCTCGACCTCGACGAAGTGCCCGAGCTTGCATGGGAACTCGAGCATCCGGGCTATCGCGCGCAGGTTGAACGGATATTCCGCTTGCGGCTGAAAGCCTTCGACTGGAACTGCCCGCAGCACATCGCTCGCCGCTTTACCGAGCAGGAGATTGCCGAAATGCTCGAAGCGACAGGCGACCGGATAAGACAGCTTGAACAGGAAAACGCCGCGCTCCGGGCCCGGCTCAATTCGACAGGAGACCAATGATGGAAATACCACGCTGCCCGCTTCCCCCCTTCACCGAAGAGACCGCCGCCGAGAAGGTGCGCATGGCAGAGGATGGCTGGAACAGCCGCGATCCGGGCCGCGTCTCGCTTGCCTATACGCCCGACAGCGAATGGCGCAATCGCGCCGAATTCTTCACCGGCCGGCAGGCGATCGTCGATTTCCTCACCGCCAAGTGGCAGCGCGAACAGGATTACCGGCTGGTCAAGGAACTCTGGGCCTTTCACGAGAATCGCATCGCCGTCCGCTTCGCCTATGAATGGCAGAACAGCGGCAACTGGTTCCGCTCCTACGGGAACGAGAACTGGGAATTCGACGAGCGAGGCCTGATGCGCCGCCGCATTGCCAGCATCAACGACCTCCATATCAGTGAGGAGGAACGCCTCTTCCGCTGGGACGGCAATGCTCGCCCGGCCGATCATCCGGGGCTGAGCGAGCTGGGCCTGTAAGGCTTGTGCTTTTGGTCCCCCGCTTAAAGAGCCGGTTGCGCATTGGGTTCTGAACGTTCAAGGGGCCCGTGAATTTTCCCCCAAACAGCAATCGAAGGATCACCGATGCGCAAGATTATTCTGCCTGTTTCCCTTTTTGCCCTGACGCTCGCCGCCTGCGGCTCGTCCGACACCGCCGAGGATGCGGCGATGGATGACATGGGCGTGGAGGATATGGGTGCCGGCGATGCACAGGCAGCCAGTGCCACGCTGATGACGCCCGAAGGCGCGACGATCGCTTCGGTCACCGCAACCGGTTCCGCCGGCGGCGTGACCATCAATCTTGAAGCGACCGGCATGGAGCCGGGCACCTACAGCGTGCGCGTACATGAAACCGCCATTTGCGCGGGCGACTTCTCCTCGGCCGGCGAAGTCTGGAACCCCGACGATGCCAGCGACGACCAGCAGGCCGGTTACCTGCCCAACCTGGAAATTGGCGAAGATGGCACCGGCTCGCTCGGCCACATGCTTTCCATGGCCGCGACCTGGGAAGGCCTGATGGATGAGGACGGCTCTGCCGTGATCGTCTACGCTGGTGAGGACACCGCGGGCGACCGCATGGCTTGCGGCGTCCTGGCTGCAGGCGAATAAGCCGTCAGGCGATGCGAATGTCGAGGAGCGTCGGACGCTCCTCGGCAAAGCTCCAGGCCAGCGCATCGTCCAGCGCATCGACGCTGGTAACGGTGCGCGCGGCCACCCCCTGCGCCTCTGCCAGCTTCGCGAAGTCGAGGCCGGTGAGGTCGCAGCCGGGGACATGGTTCATGCCGAACTCGCCGGAAAAGCCGGTGAGCGCGGCATAGGCCGAATTGTTCATGATGCAGAAGCTGACATTCGCCTGCTCCTGGAAAGCGGTGAACAGCCCCTGGATCGTATACATCGCGGCACCGTCTCCCAGCACGGCGATCACCTTGTCATCTTGTCCCATCGCAACGCCCAGCGCGCCCGGCAGCGAATAGCCGAGACCGCCGCTGGCGCAGGAATAGAAGCCGCCCTCACGCGTGATCGGCAGCGTCACATGCTCAGGATGACGTGCGGTCGGCGCCTCCTCCACGATCACGGCCTGCTTCGGGCGCAGCGCGGCGATGCGCTTCAGGACGTAGCTGGCGGTCATCTCCGCCGGAGGATCGACCAGCTGGTGCGTGCTGCCGGTGAAGGTGCGAGAGGGCAGGCGTTCGGTGAGCGTTTCCAGCCCCGCGCGAATATCGCCCAGCACGCCGCCGCCGCCCGGCAGGTTCGAGAGGTGCTGCGGATCGTCCGAAAGCGCCATCAGCTGTGCGCCTTCGGGCCAGTGCGGGCCGCTCCCCTCGACATGATAGGTGAAGACCGGCGCCCCGGCGACGAGGATCGCGTCATGCGGTGCGAGCGCATCGCGGATCTGGTCGCGCCAGGCATTGAGGAAGCCGGCGAACTGCTTGTGGTCCTCGGGGAAAGTCTCGCGCGCGGCATAGGGCGCGGCCCAGACCGAGAGGCCCGCCTTTTCGGCGAGCGCAACGGCGGCATCCCATGCGCCCGAATTTGCGGCGGCGGTGCCGATCACCAGCGCGGGATTGCTCGCAGCTTCGACCATCGCCGCGATCCGCTCGATCCCGGCAGGATCGGGATGCGTGCGCAGCGACAGGTCGGGCAGGGCGGGCAGGTCGCACTCCTGCTCCCAGTCGTCGACCGGGATGGAGACGAAGACCGGACCCATCGGCGGCGTCAGCGCCACGGCGAATGCGCGGGCCAGCGCCAGCGGCACATCCTCGGCGCGTGCTGGTTCGATGGCGAACTTGACGTAGGGGCGCGGGAATTCGGTCGGCCGCTCGGCACCCAGGAACGGGTCGAAAGGCAGGATGCTGCGCGCCTGCTGGCCCGCCGTCACCACGATCGGCGCATTGTTCTTCCACGCGGTGAAGAGATTGCCGAGCGAATGGCCCGTCCCGGCGGACGAGTGGAGGTTCACCAGCGCGGGCTTGCCGGAGCTGCGCGCATAGCCATCGGCCATGCCCATCACCACCGCTTCGTTCAGCCCCATCACATATGGAAAGGGCATGGCTTTCAGCATCGGCAGCTCGGTGCTGCCCGGGTTGCCGAACAGGCGGTCGACGCCGAAATGTTCGAATACGGCGAAGGCGGCTTCTCTTACGTTAGGCATGGCTTCAGACCTCTTCGCCCCCGGCTCGGGCCCGTTCGAGCACCGATGCCTCATCCTTGCGGAAGCGCCACAGCACCACCAGCAGCAGCGCGACGATGAAGGGGCAGACAATGTTCACGGAGATGATCGCCTGCGCCAAGTCGCCGCCATTCCTGTCGGAAACGATGCCCACGAAATATGGGCCGAGGCCGAGGCCGAGCAGCGTCTGCACGATCATGTAGGTGGAGAAGGTGATCCCTCGCATGCGCGGCAGCACCAGCCCCAGCATCAGCGCATAGGTCGGCGGCAGCCACAGCGTGAGGATGATCGAATAGATCGAGAACAGGACGTAGAATTGCGTCGTCGTCTCGGACGAATAGGTCCAGATGCCGAAGAAGGGCGAGATCGAGAGGCTCGCCAGCACCAGCCAGACCATGCCGCGCTGCCCCATCTTCCCGGCCAGGAAATCGGATAGCGGCCCGGCGATGATCGGCCCGATCATGCCCAGTGCCGCTGCCAGCAGGCCGAACTGCACGCCCGCCTGCGCCGGGGTGAGGCCGAAGTCGCGGATCAGCAGCGAGGGGGTGAAGCCCATCACGCCGTAATTGATCGCCGTCTGCAATCCGCCCACCACCATCAGCATGATCAGCGTCGGGGAAGCGATCACGTTGAAGGCCGGCCGGTCGGTCAGCTTGAAGCTCTGGAACAGGTTCAGCACCACGAAGGCGCCGAAGGCCGCCACACCCCATTGCAGCACGTGCGGATCGAGATGCAGGCCGTAAATATCGAGCGCCGGACGCGGCGAGAAATACTGCGTCACCCGCACCAGAGTGACAGCGGCGGCTAGGATCAGGGCGAGGCCGATCAGGTTCGCCGTCCATTGACGGCTGCCCGCATCGCGCTTCCACAAATAATACCAGTTGGTCCCCGGCACGACCGAACCCAACACATTGGCGCTGGCCTTGAACGGCGCGGGGTCTTTCGTTGCCCGAATGCCGTCCATCGCGCCGCGCTCCGGCTCCTTCAACCGGTAGATGAGGTAGGCGAGCGGGAAGCCGGGGATGGAGGCGACGATGAAGGCGAATTGCCAGCCGGCGAAATCGAACGGCGCGCCGCCAGCGGCATAGCGCTGGTCCCACCACTGCGCGACCACGCCGCCCAGCGTCATCGACAGGCCAAGGCCGAGCGCAAGGCCGATGCCCAGGCCCGCCATGCCCACGCCGCGGCGGCTCTTGGGGAAGGTGTCGAAGATGATCGAATTGGCCGCAGGCTGCGTCGCCCCCTCGCCGATGCCGACGCCAAGGCGCGAAATGGCAAGCAGGGCAAAGCCCGATGCGAAGGCGGCGATCCCGGCAAACAGAGACCAGACGGCAAGGCAGATCGCTAGCAGCTTGGTGCGCACCCAGCCATCGACCAGGCGGCCAAGCGGCAGCGAGAACAGCGCGTAGAACAGCGCGAAGACCGTGCCGTACAGCAGGCCCAGCTCGGCATCGCCAATGCCCAGATCCTCACGGATATCGGTGGCGAGGATGGAGAGGATCTGCCGGTCGAGCAGGCTCATCGCCTGCGCGCAGCTGACCAGCGTCAGCGCATACCAGGCATGGCGGCTGATCTTGTTGGCCTCGGCCGTGTTCGCAGCAGCGGCATCGGATGCCATATTCTTTCCTCTTCCTCCCAAGAGCCTTTCCGTTCCCGGAAAGGCCATGGCCCACGCTAGAACCTCTCAGTCGTCATTGCGAGCGCAGCGAAGCAATCCAGAGCGTTTCGTACGAAGCCCTGGACTGCTTCGTCGCTTTGCTCCTCGCAATGACGATAGTTACGCCAGCGCCCCCGCGATCGTCTCGGCGATAGGTGTGGTCGGGCGGCCCGCAAGGCGGCTCAACGTGCGGCTATTGTCCTCCAGCGCGCCCTTGGCCGTCGCAGCGGCGGAATTGGCGACAACGGCGGCGATGAAGCCGGGCAGGCCCGCATGCTCTTCCAGCGACTTGGCATAGTCACCCTCGGCCATGTCGATATACTTCACTTCCTTGCCCGACTGGCGGCTGACCTCGGCAGCGAAGTCCTCCATCGTCCAGCTTTCATCGCCGGCGATGTTGTAGCGCTCCCCGCCCTTGCCGCTGACCAGCACGGTGGCATCGGCGGCGGCCATGTCCGCGCGGGTGGCCGACGAGATCCTGCCCTGTCCCTGCGCGCCGGTGATGACGCCCGCTTCCACCTGCGGCTTCAGCGCGCCGATATAGTTTTCATTATACCAGCCATGGGCGAGGATATCGTGGGAGATGCCGCTTTCGGCCAGCGTCTTTTCGGTGGCGAGATGTTCCGCGCCCAGCTTGATCGGCGTGTTCTCGGCATCGAGGATCGAGGTGTAGGCGATGTAGCCGACGCCCGCTTCCTTCGCGCCATTGATCACATTGGCATGCTGGCGCGGGCGTTCGCCCAGCGCGCTGCCGGAGATCAGGAGCAAGCGGTCGACGCCGGAAAGCGCGGCGGGAATCTCTTCCGGCTTGTCGTAATCCATTGCGCGGACGGTCACGCCCTTCGCCGCATAGTCCGCCAGCTTCGAGGTGTCGCGCGTAAAGGCGATCACGTCGCCCGCATCCACCTTCTGCAGCAATTCGTCGAGCACGTGCTTGCCCAGCTGGCCGCTCGCACCGGTTACGCCATAGGTCGTCATGGGTCTCTCCTCTCCCCTCGATCCTGCGCCAGATATCAGAGCTTGAACAGCCTCTCCGCATTGGACTGGTAGAATTTCTTCAGCGTCGCGGCGGGCAGGTCCATATCGTCCAGCAGCTCCACCTCGGCGGGCACATACTGGTAGGGATAGTCCATCGCATACATCACCCGGTCTTCGCCCATCACGTCGATCATCAGCTTGATCGAGGCGGGGGAGGGCAGGCCGCTGGTGGTGCCCCAGACATTGTTGCGCAGGTAGTGGTGCAGGCTGTGCTTGAGCGGCTTCAACCGCTCGTAACGCTGCGAGCGGACGCCGGCATTGAACATGTAGTTCAGGCGGTCGATCCAGAAGGGCAGGCCTTCCGCGCCATGGCCCAGCACCAGTTGCAGGTCCGGATAGCGGTCGAACACGCCGGTCGTGAGCAGGCGCAGCGCGTGATAGCTCGTCTCCACCGCGAAACCGAACACCGCGCCTTCAAGCCCGGCTTCGACCATGCCGCCGATCATGCCGTCGGGCGGACCCTGCGGGTGGATATAGAGCGGGATGCCCTCTTCCGCGCAGGTGCGCAGGATGGGGTCGAACTGCTCTTCATCGAGATAAGCCCCGTGCGTGTGGCTGTTCACCTGCACGCCGTGGAAGCCCAGTTCATTCTTGCCGCGCTTCAATTCCGCAGCAGACCATTCCGGGTCCTGCGGGCAGATGGCGGTCATACCGTAGAAGCGGTCAGGATATTTCTCGCAGGCTGCGGCGAGCTGGTCGTTGGCGCGGGCTGCAATGCCCTTCGCCTCTTCCACGTCGTGGAGCGACTGCAGGCCGGGGCTGGTCAGCGCCAGCACCGCCTTGTCGATCCCCGCCGCGTCCATCGCACCGATGCGCAATTCGCCCAGGTCGAGCAGCCGCTCGCGGATGAAGGTCGTGCGTTCGGACGGGCTGGTGCCGTAGAAGCCCCACAGGCTGACAGTGCCCTTGTCCGCCTTGCCTTCCTTCACCAGCCGCAGGATCGCATCGAGCTGTTCGGCGGTGGCGAAAGCTTCTTCGGTGGCGATGCGCAGGTAACCGCGGTCACCGCCGGTCTTCAGTTCGTGAGCCATTGTGCTTACCCTTCGTGAACGGCTTTGGTGACCATGCAGGCACGCACGCCTTCGGGGCCGTCCTCGCTGCCGTGGCCGGACCATTTCACGCCGCCGAACGGGCTGTCCGCGCCGCCGATCATGTGGCTGTTGATGCCGACCATGCCCGCTTCCAGCTGATCTGCCAGACGGCGCTGACGCTGAACATCATTGGTCCAGCTGTAAGCCGCCAGGCCATAAGGCAGGCGGTTTGCCTCAGCGATCATCTCCTCTTCCGTGCGATACGGATTGACGATGGCGACGGGGCCGAAAGGCTCCTCGTTCATGATCTCGGCATCGAGCGGGACTTCGGATATGACCGAGGGTTCGTAGAAGAAGCCCTGGTTGCCGATGCGCTTGCCGCCAGCGCCCAGCTTCGCGCCCTTGTCCTTCGCATCGGCGATGAACCTGTCGATCGCCTCGGGCCGGCGCGCATTGGCCATCGGTCCCATGGTCGTGCCGTCTTCCAGGCCGTTGCCGACCACCTGCGCTTTGGCGCCTTCGATAAAGCCGTCACGGAATTTCTCGAACACGTCTTCCTGCACGATGAAGCGCGTGGGGGAGACGCAGACCTGGCCGCAATTGCGGTACTTGCCGCCAACGGCGGTGGCGAGTGCCTTGTCGACATCGCTATCGTTGAAGACGAGGACCGGGCCGTGCCCGCCCAGCTCCATCGTGGTGCGGATCATATTGTCCGCCGCCAGCTTGGCGAGGTGCTTGCCGACCACGGTCGAGCCGGTGAAGCTCAATTTGCGGATGATGGGCGAACCCAGCAGGTGGCGGCTCACTTCATCGGGCACGCCGAACACGGCTTGCGCCACTTCCTTGGGCAGGCCGGCATCGAGCAGGCATTGCAGGATGGCGAGGGCCGATGCCGGGGTTTCCTCGGCGCTCTTCAGGATCACCGAACAGCCGGCGGCGACGGGCGCGCCGAGCTTGCGGCCGGGATTGCCGATGGGGAAGTTCCACGGGGCGAAGGCGGCGACGGGGCCGACCGGTTCCCACCGCACGGTCGAACGCATGCCTTCGGGCCGCACCAGCTCGCGGCCATAGAGGCGCGAACATTCGCCGGCGTAGAAGTTGAACAGGCCGACATTCATCATCACTTCGATGCGGCTTTCGGCCAGCGGCTTGCCTTCCTCCATCGTCGCGATGCGGGCGATATCTTCCTGCCGCTCCACCATCAGCCGCGCCGCGCCCTGCAGCACATGGGCGCGTTCCTGCGGGGTGGACTTGCGCCAGATCCGGAAACCGCGCTCGGCCACTTCCAGTGCGCGGTCGAGATCGGCCGGATCGGCCAGCGGCAGTTCGGCCAGCGTCTCGCCGGTGACGGGATTGACGACGTCGAAAGTGCGGCGGCCCCCGCCGGACACCTTCTCGCCATCGATGATCATGTGGAGCGAAGGATAATCGGTCATGTCACTCTCCCCAGCCCCGCCGGGAAGGCGGGGATTTCGGGTTGTCTAGGATGTCAGGTGAGTCGGCGCAAAGGGCCTCAGCCCTTGGCCTTCTCGCGGGCGATATCGCCTTCCCAACGCTCCGCCACCATTTCCTCGCCGGTGATCGGGTGCTTCATGTGGAAGGGCAGCAGCTTGTGCGTCGGCCACAGGAAGAAGTCGTCATAGAGTTCGTCCGGACCGGCGGGATCTTCCGGGTAGAGCGTGTTCAGGAACGGCACGTATTCGGGATCGGTATAGGCCCAGCCCTTGTCGAAATCGGCATGCCAGTGCGGGAAATAGTTTAGCAGCTTGATCCGCCACTTGCCGTCGTCGCCCTTGGTATAGATGTTCTCGTAGAGGCCGCCTTCCCACCACTGGCGAACGCCCAGGCCGGCAGCTTCATCGGTATAGTCCTTGTGGCGACCGGCCTGCATGGTCGAACGGCCGCGCAGGCGCGCAGTCTTGCCGTCTTCATCGATGTCGACGATCGTCTGGATTTGCGGATGATCGAGCAGGAAGCCGTCGACGGGTCCGTTGTTGTTATGCGTGAAGCGCTTGCGGAACCGCTCGATATAGAGCCGCTTGACACCCGCCTTGCCTTTGAAGACCCCCCCGAAGAAACGCACTTCGCAATCGTCGGCGAACAGGTCCACCACTTGGTCATACATGCATTTGTCGATCAGGTAGCCATAGAGGTATTGCAGCTTCTGCACGTCCAGCTCGTCCTCGCGGACGGTCAGGCGTCGTTCCATCTCGGCAAGCTTCGCCTCGAGCGCGGCAATGCGATCGTCGGACATCGTCGATTCTCTCCCAAAATCGTATGTTGTACTTACAATTGTGAGAGACGATGGATAGAGTCAACAAGGCTTGGAGAGGAGCAGGGAAAAATGACCAGATACGCCGCCACATACGCCCGGGACCGCGCCGAGATCGAGGACCTGATGGCACGCTACCTGATGGCGATGGACTACAATGATTTCGATTCCTACGCCGACATGTTCACCGAGGGCGGGACGCTGGAATTCGCCCGCGGCGCGGTGACGGGCCGCGAGAATATCCGCGCGGCGGCGCAGGGTTTCAAGGAAGCCGTGGCGGGCATCTACAAGGACGTGGACGGCAACCCCGCCATCCTGCGCCACGTGCTGTGCCAGTCGGTCATCCGGGTCGAGGGCGACAAGGCCTGGCACACCGGCTTCTGGTTCGAATGCGCCAATGACGGCCCGCGCGAAGCATCGGGACGCTTCACCCCCACGCTCGGCACTTTCGGCATTTACGAGGACGAACTGGTGCGCGTGGATGGGGAGTGGAAATTCGCCTATCGCGATATCCGCAACGAATTCCTCGACGGGCGCGACAGCGGCAAGGTCAATCCCGTGCTCGCGATGGATGCGAAGGCCGAGACGGCGTTAAGCGGGGGTTCGTGAAGCGGGCTCTAGGCGGAGCTATGCATAGACGCCTTCTCCCGCTCGCCGCCTTGCTGCTGGCAACTCCGCTATCCGCACAGGATGCTCCTGCGCCCGAGCTCAGCCTTGAGCAGCGCATGCTGCTGCGCTGTTCGGCCACCTTCGCTATGGTCGCGCATGGGCAGGAGACCGGCAATGCAGAGGCGCTGCAATATCCGCCCCTTGCCGAAAGCGGGCGCGAATTCTTCGTGCAGGCCAGCGCGAGGGTGATGGACGAGACCGGCTTGTCGATCGAGGAGCTAACCGTGGTCCTCCAGCGCGAGGCGCAGGATCTGGTGGACAAGCAGCAGGTCGAAGCGATGATGCCCGTCTGCCTGCCGCTGCTTCCGCAATCGGGATTGTAGTAAAGGGGGCGGAAAGGCTAGAGCAGCCACTCCATGTGGCGACTCTATCACTTCACCCTCTGCCCCTTTTCCCGCAAGACCCGGCTCGCGCTTTCCGAAAAGGGCGTGGGGCATGATCTTGAGCGCGTCTATCCGTGGGATGCGCCGGATGAATTCTACCAGATGAACCCGGCCGGCCGCACGCCCGTGCTGCACGATCCGGATCGCCGCGCCACGCTGGTGGACAGCCAGGCCATCTGCGAATTCTTCGAGGAGACGGTGGACAAGACGCCGCTGATCCTCGGCAATGCGACCCAGCGAGCGGAGATCCGCCGGCTGGTGGCGCTGTTCGACCAGAACTTCTTCGCCGATGTCACCCATCCGCTGCTGCATGAGAAGATGAAGAAGCGGCTGATCCTGCGCGCTGCGCCCGATTCCGGCCAGCTGCGCAATGCGATGCGGCTGGCGCATGAGCATCTTGAATATATCGACTGGCTGGTGGCCCATCGCCGCTGGCTGGCAGGCGCGCAGTTGAGCCTGGCGGATTTCGCCGCCGCCGCGCAGATTTCTGTCGTCGATTATCTCGGCGGCCTCGATTGGTCCGGTCATGACGAGGCGCATGGCTGGTATCGCGTGATGAAGAGCCGCCCCAGCTTCCGGCCCCTGCTGACCGAAAAGATGGAAGGCCTGCCGCCGCCCCGGCACTATGCCGATGTAAATAGTTGAGGTTGCGCGGCGTATCACCATCTAAGCGGTGAAGGAGCTTCCCTATGACCGACAAGGTGAACCTGACCGACGACGAATGGCGCGCCAAGCTCAGCCCCGAGCAATATGCGATCCTGCGCCAGAAGGGCACCGAGCGGGCCTTCACCGGCAAATATGAGAAGAACAAGCAGGCAGGCATGTACAAATGCGCCGGCTGCGGGCTGCCGCTCTTCGTGAGCGAGACCAAATATGACAGCGGCTCCGGCTGGCCCAGCTTCACCGCGCCTGCGGGCGATGATGCGGTGGACGAGCATCGCGATATCACGCACGGCATGATCCGCACCGAGGTGACCTGCGCGCGCTGCGACGGGCATCTGGGCCATGTCTTCCCCGATGGGCCCGGTCCCGAAGGCCTGCGCTATTGCATCAATTCCGCCTCGCTGGAGTTCGATCCGGAGGATAAGTGAGCGCGCGGCGTAAACGCGGCGTTCACCCTGCGTTACGTTTGCCCTATGCACAGCTTGAGAGAGAATATGTGACGGGCGCGCCCCGCCCGGTTGACGAGGTGTAACCACTAGAATGGCGATCCAGCGTGGCAAGCGCTCCCGGGCGAGACGGGCGGCACGGGCCGAAAAAGATGCGAAGTCCCGCGCCAAGTCCCGCAGGGAGCAGGGTTGGCAGGGCTTCCTCGCGCGCTGGTTCAAGCGGCTGGCGATCGCCGGCGTCGCTATTGGTGTGCTTGCGGCGATAGCACTGGGCACGGCCGTGTTCTTCGCTGCGCGCGAAATCCCTTCCTATTCGGCATTGATGGGCAGCCAGAACGGCCAGTCCATCGTCGTGCGTGCGCGCGACGGGTCGGAGATCGTCTCGCTCGGCCCGTCCTATGGCGAATGGCTGCGCGATGACGAGATCCCCCAAGTCATGAAGCAGGCGATGGTCAGTGTTGAGGACCATCGCTTCTATTCACATTTCGGCGTCGATCCGCTGGGCCTTGCGCGCGCGGTCTTCAATGCCTTTTCCGAGGATCGGCAGGTCTCCGCCACCTCCACCATCACCCAGCAGCTGGCGCGCAACGTCTTCCTCAATTCCAACCGCACGCTCGACCGCAAGCTGAACGAGGCGGTTCTGGCGATGGCGCTGGAATGGAAGTTCTCCAAGGAACAGATCCTCGAGCTCTACCTCAACAAGGTCTATTTCGGCGGCGGTGCCTATGGCATCGATTCCGCCAGCCGCCGCTTCTTCAGCCACTCCGCGCGCGAGCTGAGCCTTGAGGAAGCGGCGATCATCGCGGGACTTGTGAAGGCTCCCAGCCGTTATTCCCCCACCGCCGATATCGACGCCGCCGTGGGCCGCGCGAATGTCGTCGTCGGCCAGATGGTCGCCTATGGCGATCTCGACCCGGCGCTGGCGCGGCAGGTGGACGTTTCCGCCGTGAAGCTGCGCGAGGAGACGGGGCAGAACTCGGTCCGCTATTTCACCGACTACGTGCTGCCACAGCTCGACCTCCTGCTGCCGAGCAATTCGTTCGAGCCGATCGAGGTGTGGACGACGATCGATACCGGCATGCAGGCGGCGGCGACCACCGCGATCCAGTCCAACGTTCCCGGCGGAACGCAAGGCGCGCTCGTCAGCCTCGACCGCGACGGGGCGATCCTGGCGATGGTCGGCGGCACCGACTACGTTGAGAGTAATTACAACCGCGCGGTCACCGCGCTGCGCCAGCCCGGCTCTTCGTGGAAGCTGTTCGTCTATCTCGCCGCGCTGGAGGCCGGCTATACGCCCAGCTCCATGGTGCGCGATGTGCCGGTGACCATCAGCGGATGGAGCCCGCGCAATTCCAACGGCCGCTACACGGGCGAGATCGATGTGCGCACTGCCTTTGCCTATTCGGTGAACACGGTGGCGGCGCAGCTGGGGAACGAGGTCGGCTTCACCAATGTCGCCAATATGGCGCGCCGCTTCGGCATCAGCAGCGAGATCAATGCCTTTCCCTCCATGGTGCTTGGCACCAACGAGGTCCGCCTGCTGGACATGACGCGCGCCTTTGCCGCCGTTTCCGCGCGCGGCAAGTCTGTGGAACCCTATGGCATCATCCGCGTCACCAGCGCAGATGGGGAAGAGCTCTACAAGCATGAGGAGGCGCGCAGCTATACGCTGGTGCCCGATTATGTCGCTGCCGGGATCACCGACCTGCTGCAGACGGCAGTCAATACCGGCACCGGCCGAGCGGCGCAGATCGGCCGCCCGGTCGCAGGCAAGACCGGCACCACAAGCGACAATCGCGATGGCTATTTCGTCGGCTTTTCCAGCGGCATCACCACCGGCGTGTGGATGGGGCGCGACGACAATGCGCGTGTCTCCGGCTTGCAGGGCGGCACCGCGCCCGCACGCGCCTTCGCCGCCTATATGCGCTATGCCGTGAAGGATCGGCCGGAAGAGGACTTCGATACCGAGCTGCAATTGCCCGAATGGCAGCTGGAGCCCGATGACGAGTTCTATTACGGCGAGCCGGGCGACTACTACTTCATCGATGAGCAGGGCAATTTGATCGAGCCCGGCGGCTCTTCCCGCGAGGATACCGGGCCGGGCGATCCGCCGATGAATCCGAACGCGCCGCGCCCCGGCGACAGCGTGGAAGGCATCGGCCTACCCAACCCGCCACAGGCGGCGAGCGACGATTTCCTCGAACAGGCAATCGGCGGCGCTCTGCCGCAGGATAATGGCCGCGGCAATGTGACTGTGAGGCGAGGGAGCGATCCGCCGCGGGGTGCGCCCTGACGCGCCAAGAGAGCGCCCGTGAAAAAGGCCGCCTCCCCAACACGGGAAGGCGGCCTTTTCATTGGCCCCTGGGCCGCCCGGTCTAGTCCGAATTGCGCAGGCGCACCGGCACGGTTGCCGACGGGCCGCGGCGCGGGCGCACGCGCAACAGGATGGCATCGCGGCCTTCCTCGCGCACGGTGCGGATCTGCGCTTCGAGGTCCTCGAGGTTCTCGATCCGCTGGTAATTGGCGCTTTCGATCACCGCGCCGCGCGCCAGGCCCTTGCGCGCCGCATCGGCATTGGGATCGACATTGGCCACGACCACGCCGGTCATGTCCGCATCGCCGCCCAGCTGGCGGGCGATCTGCGGCGTGATGGTGAGGCCCTGCACGCCCAGCGCATCCTCGATCAGGCTGCTGGAATTTTCCGCATCCAGCGGCTCTTCCGGCTCGGCATCGGGATTGAAGGCCTGCGCGTTCAGCTCATCCTGGCTGGGACGGCGGCCCACGGTCACATTCACCCGGCGGCGATCGCCATTGCGGATGAATTCGACCGGTACGGTGGTGCCCGGTTCGACATTGGCGACGAGGTAGGACAGGCTCTGGTCGCGGGTGATCGGCTGGCCGTTCACGCTCACCACCACGTCGCCCGCTTCCAGCCCGGCCGCTTCGGCGGCTTCGCCCGGCTGCACCGACTGGATGAATTCGCCGCTGTTTTCCGGAATGCCCAGCGCTTCGGCGAAATCGGCATTCACCGGCTGGATCTGCACGCCCAGGTAACCGCGCTGGATATCGTCGCCGTTGATCAGCGCCTGCACGATCGGTGCGGCAACGTCGGTGGGAATGGCAAAGCCGATGCCCACGCTGCCGCCGGTGGGCGAGATGATGTTGTTGTTGATGCCGATGACATTGCCCGACATGTCGAACAGCGGACCGCCCGAATTGCCCGAATTGATGCTGGCATCGGTCTGGATATAACGGTCATAGGCACCGCGACGCCCGGTGGTGCGGTAGGTCGCGGAGATGATCCCCGCGGTCACCGTACCATCGAGTCCGAAGGGATTGCCGATCGCGATTACCCAGTCGCCCACGCGGGCATCATGCGCGCCCGCCATCCGCACGAAGGGGAAGGGTTCGGCACGCGTGATCTTGAGTACGGCAAGGTCGCTGTCCGGGTCGGCCCCGACCAGCTCGGCATCGTAGGACGTGCCGTTGGACAGCGTGACGGTTGCCTGTTCCAGCGTCAGCCGGCCATCGGGGCGCACAACGTGGTTGTTGGTGACGATGTAGCCGTCCGCCGAAATCAGGAAGCCCGAACCGAGCGACTGGCCTTCGCGGGTGATCGGCCGGTTGCCGCGCCCCTCTATCGTCAGGCTCTGGCGGGTGGAGATGTTCACCACAGCGGGCATCAGCGCCTCGGTCAGGTCGGCAAAGCTGCCCGGAGCGCCTGCCGCGGGGGCGGCGGCGTGGAATTCCGGCCGCTCGTTCTGCGCCACCTGCGCGCCTGCGGGAAAGCCCGTTACCAAGGTCAACGCCGCCCCGCCGAGCAGCAGGGCCGAAGTGATACCGTAAGAATATCGCACTGGCTTCACGTCCTTGTTCATCCTCTTTTATCTTCCACCGGCCTCATCGCATGAGGCGGTAAATTGGTTCCGAGTCCCGGACCGCGCAATCTGGCTACCGCGCCTGAACGGGTTTTGAACGACAATTGTAGTCGATCTAGCGGTTGCCGCGGAACTGGCGCAGATATTCGTTGTCCGGGCTCAGGATGATCGCGCTTTCGCCCTCGCCGGTTTCGAAAGTGCGGCGATAGGACTGCATGGCGCGGTAGAAGTCGTAAAAGCCCGGGTCCTTGCCATAGGCATCGGCATAGATGCGCGCTGCGTTGGCCTCGGCCTCGGCGCGGATGATCTGCGCATCGCGGCGGCCGCCCGCGCGAATCGTCTCTGCCTCTTCCTCGCGGTCGGAGCGCATGCGGTTGAAGGCGGCGGCCAGCGGCGTGCCTTCGGGCAGGTCGGCGCGCTTGATGCGAACGTCCAGAACCTGCGCACCATATTGGCGGGCGGAACGGTCCAGCTGCGCCGTGATGTTGCTCATCGCCGTGGTGCGGGCATCGGACAGCAGGTCGGCAAAGGTGCGGCGCCCCAGTTCCTGCCGCAGCACGGAGCGCAGGATCGGCTCAAGCTGGTTGCGCAGCCGGTCTTCGTCACCCGCGCTTTCCACCATCAGCACGGGGTCGATGATGCGGAAGCGGGCATAGGCGTCCACTTCCAGGCGCTGCTGGTCATTCGCCAGCACCTGCTCACGCTCCATGTCGAGGTCGAGGATGCGGCGGTCGACCATCTGGATGCGTTCCCAGATCGGGATGCGATACCAGATGCCGGCGCCGGTTTCACCATAGCGCTGGCTGGGGTCGAAGCGGTTGATCGTATAGACGGGGTTACCCGCGCGGATCTTCACGCCCTGATGCGTTTCGGGAACGATGACGAGTGTGCTGAGCGCGACTACAGTCAGCGCGACGAGTGCCATGATGGTGAACTTGTGATTTTCCCACATGTTACTGTCCCCCGGCATTCTGCGCGGCGGCGCTCTCTCTCGCGCGGCGGCGGATTTCGGGTAGCGGCAGATAGGTGGCGACCCCATCCGTCTCGACGATGGTCTTGTCTGTCTTGGCGAGCACGTTTTCCATGGTCTCGTAATAAAGGCGCTGGCGCGTCACTTCGGGGGCCAGACGGTATTCCTCATAGATATTGTTGAAGGCGGCGGCATCGCCCTGAGCCTGCGCGAGCAGCTGCTGTTCGTAGCGGCGCGCCTCGTTGAGGTCGCGCTCGGCATCCTGGCGCGCGGCCAGCACGTCGTTGAAAGCCTCGATCACCTGCTGCGGGGCGTCGGTCTTCTCGATCTCGATACCCTGCACGGCAATGCCCGATTCGAGCGCATCGAGAACCGCCTGCATATTGGTGCGCACGTTGAGCTCGATATTGGCGCGCCCTTCACCGGTCAGCACCGTATCGAGGTCCTGCTCGGCAACGGCGGCGCGCATCGCGGCCTCGGCCACTTCGGTCATCGTGTCGTTCGGGTCTGCCAGCTGGTAGCGATAGAGCGCCAGGTCATTGATGTTCCAGCGCACCAGATAGCTCAGGTCGACCAGGTTCTGGTCGGCGGTGAGGATCAGCTTCTCCTCGCTCGCACTGTCGGGAATGCGCTCCAGCCGGATCTGGCTGACATTCTCGATCGCAACCGTGTGGAGCGGCCAGGGCATGGTCAAATGCAGGCCCGGATCGAGAGTGTCCGCATATTTGCCGCCGAGATAGGTGACGATGCCCTGCTCGCGCGGTGCGACCTGATGGACGCTGGTGATGAAGAGGTAGATCGCCGCAATCCCGGCAATTGCCAGCGGGAACCAGCTGCCGCCGCCGGGCCGTTCGGGCAGGCGGAAGGACGGGCCTCCCCCGCCGCCACCGGCGCGGCGCGGACCTTCGGGCCCGCGATTCTTGAAAATATCCTCGATAGAGGCGGAGCGGCGCGGACGGTCGCCGCTGCCATCGCCGCCGCCCGGCAGCCACGGATTGCGCGGCCCGCCCGACGATCCTTCGCCGGAGGGCGCGCCGTCGCCGCCATCACCACCGTCATTACCGCCGTCACCGGCGCCGTCTTGGGGTTTGCCCCAGGGGTTCCGCTTGCCGGCCATTGCCAGTGCGATCCTTTCGATTAATCCGCCCAGTCTTTCCATGGCTATCTGTATAGGTCGGAAATCGGCAAAAAACAGGGGAGGGGCGTGCAATTTTCGCTGCAAGTGCGCCTGCGAGGCGCTAGCAGGGGCGCCATGAGCAGTACCGAAACCGTCCAGCAAGCCATTCCCGCAGAACTTTCCGCCATGGTCCGATCGGTGAAATTCGCCGACGGTGTGGCGACGATCATCGCCGATGCCGGCGGCCTTGGCCGCAGCGCCGCGGCGCAATTGCAGAAGGAGCTGGAAGAGGCGGTCGGCGCCGTCGAAGGCGTCCATGAAGTGCGCGTGGCGCTGATGGCGGACAAGGTGAAGCGGCGCATCATCGTCGTCGGATCGGGCAAGGGCGGTGTGGGCAAGTCCACGCTCACCGCCAACCTCGCCGTGGCGCTGGCCAGGCAGGGCAAGAAGGTCGGCGTGGTCGATGCCGACATATACGGCCCTTCGCAGGTCATGCTGCTCGATCCCGATCGCGGGAAGCCCAGGGCGGAAGGCAACACGCTGATCCCGGTCGAGAGCGAATATGGCGTGAAGCTCCTCTCCATGGCCCAGCTGGTCGAAGGCGGGAAGGCGATCGCCTGGCGCGGGCCGATGGTCGGGCAAGCGCTCACGCAGATGATGGAAGCGGAATGGGACGATGCCGAGCTGCTGCTGGTGGACCTGCCGCCGGGTACGGGCGACGTGCAGCTGACCATGATGCAGAAGTTCAAGCCCGATGGCGCGGTGGTGGTCACCACGCCGCAGGACCTTGCGCTGATCGATGCCACGCGCGCGATCGACCTGTTCCGCCAGGCGGAAATCCCGATCGTGGGTGTGGTCGAGAACATGGCCGGCTATGTCTGCCCGCATTGCGGCGAGCTGTCCGACCCCTTCGGCGCGGGCGGGGCGGAAGTCGCGGCGACCAGCATGGGTCACCCCTTCCTCGGCCGCGTTCCGCTGCACATGGCCATTCGCGTCGCCAGCGATACGGGCACGCCGCCTGCCGCCAATGATGGCGAACAGGGCGAGGCGTTCCTGGCCATCGCCGCCCGGCTGGGCGAATGGCTGGACGCGTCCAGGTCCTGAGGGCAATAATAGCGCCGTGACAAAGGGATCGGGCAGGTGAAGCTGACGCGGCGCAATGTGCTGGCGGGGGCCGCGGTGGGCGGCGGGCTGCTGGTCGCCTGGTCCCTGCTCCCGCGCGATTATGACAGCCCGCTCGACCCGTCCGAGGGCGAAACCGCTTTCGATGCCTGGCTGAAGATCGCCAGCGACGGGGTGATTACTGTCTCCGTGCCGCAGCTGGAAATGGGGCAGGGCATCACTACCCTCCTCCCGCAAGTGATGGCGATGGAACTGGGGGCGGACTGGCGGCAAGTGGCGGTGGAGCCCGCGCCGGTGAGCGGCGCTTATGCCAACCTGCCTCTCGCCGCGCGCTGGGCACCACTGTGGCGGCCCGCCATCCCCGCGCTGGCCGATGATGCGGACGATTTCATGGTTCGCCGCTGGGCCGAGGGGAGCCGCTTCACTGCTACTGCCGACGGCATGAGCATGGCGGCTTACGAAATGCCCTGCCGCCTCGCCGCCGCCTCTGCCCGCGCGATGCTGGAAATGGCTGCGGCCGAGCGCTGGGGCGTCGATTGGGAGGCATGCGATGCCTCCGACGGCTTCGTCACCCATGGCGAAAACCGGCTGACCTTCGGCGAGCTGGCGCTGGAAGCGGCCGACTTCTCCCCGCCCGATCCCCCGCCCTTGCGGCCCGAGCCGCCGCGCGATCCGTCCTTCGCGGCCGGAGCCGATGCGGATGACGATAGCGGAGAGATCGCCTTTCCCCGGCTCGACCTGCCCTCCAAGATCGACGGCAGCTTCCAGTTTGCGGGCGATGTGCGCCTGCCCGACATGGTCTATGCCGCGATCCGTCACGGCCCCCGCGACCGCAGCGAGCTCATCGGCTTCGATGTCGAGCGGGCTGGCGGCATTCGCGACATGGTGGGCATCGTGCGCGGCAAGCGCTGGCTGGCGGCGGCGGCGACCAACTGGTGGGCGGCGGAGCAGGCACTCACCGTGATGAACCCGCGCTTCGCGGCAGAGAATATCGTTCGCAGCGAGCGGATCGAGACCGCGCTCGACAATGGCGTGCGGCGCGGGGCGGCACAGCGGATCGTGGAGCGTGGGCAGGGCGATGCCGCCTACACGCCCGATTTCGCGCTGCGCTATGACATCGCGCCCGCCATCCACGCCACGCCCGAAACCGCGACTGTCACCGCGCGGCTGCTGGCCGGAAGGCTGGAGCTGTGGATGGCGAGCCAGGCGCCCGAGGCGGCGCGCGCTGCGGCGGCCAAGGCCATCGGCCTCTCTCTGGGCGATGTCGTGCTCTATCCCATGCCCGCAGGCGGCAGCTTCGACCGGCGGCTGGAGCACGAACAGGCGATCGAGGCCGCGCTGATCGCGCGCGAGCTGGGACGCCCGGTGCAGCTCGTCTGGTCGCGCGCGGAGGAGCAGCTCGCTGCCCATCCGCGCCCGCCAGCCGCTGCGCTGATCGGCGCGCAATTGACGCAGGAAGGGCGCATTGCCGCCATGCGCGTGCGCGTGGCGACGCCGCCTGCCGCAAAGGAATTCGGCTGCCGCCTGTTCGACAACAAGACCAGCTGGTCCGCGATCGAGGAGGTGGCGGGAGAGGGTGATCCGATGGCGGTGGAAGGGCTCGACATGCCCTATGCCGTGCCCGATCTCGCGGTCGATCACATTCCCGTTAAATTGCCTCTGCCGTCCGGGCGGATGCGCGCCAATGCGCATGGCATGACCTGCTTCATGCTGGAGAGCTTCATCGACGAAGTGGCCGTGCGTGGCGGGTTCGAGCCGGTGAGCTTCCGCATCGCCATGCTGGGGCAGGACGCGCTGCTGGTCGATTGCCTGCAACGCGCGGCGCGGCTTTCCGAATGGGATGGCGGCGCGCGTGGCACGGGGCAGGGCATTGCCTGCCACCGGATGGAGCGCGGCGGGGCGAGGGGCCGGGTGGCGGTGGTCGCGACGGCGGCAGCGGGCGAAGGCGGCGTGCGCGTCAGCCGCATTGCCGCGGCGGTCAATATCGGCCGCGTGGTCAATCGCGACATCGCCATGCAACAGATCGAGGGCGGGATCGTCTTTGGCCTCTCGCTCGCGCTGGGCAGCGCCACCGGATATGACGAGGGGTGGCCGACAGCCGCGCGCCTGGCCGACCTCAACCTGCCCACGCTGGCGGACATGCCGCGCATCAGCGTGGAGCTTGTCGAGAGCGAGGAGGAGAGTTTCGATCCCGGCGAAATCGGCGTTCCCGCCGTCGCGCCCGCCATCGCCAATGCGCTCTTTTCCGCCACGGGCCTGCGCCTGCGCCGCCTGCCGTTGCTTTCGGGCGGGCTCTAAGGCCGTAGTGCAAAGCGCCGCTTTGGCGCTAAGGACGCGTCAATGACCTGGCAGAAACAGCAGCTTCCTTCGGACCATCCGCCCGTGAAGAGCGGCGGCGTGGGCGTCCTCGTCGTCAATCTCGGCACACCCGATGCGCCTACGCCTAAGGCGGTGAAGCGCTATCTGGCAGAGTTCCTCTCCGATCCCCGTGTGGTCGAGATCCCGCAAATCGCCTGGCAACCGATCCTGCGCGGCGTGATCCTTAATGTCCGCCCGAAGAAGAGCGCGCATGCCTACCAGCAGGTGTGGACCGAAAAGGGTTCGCCGCTCGCCGCCATCACTTGCGAACAGGCGGAGAAGTTGCAGGCGCTGCTGGGCGATGGCGTGCAGGTCGATTGGGCGATGCGCTATGGCAATCCCTCGATCCCCGACAAGCTGGACGCGATGATGAAAGCGGGCTGCGAGCGCATCGTGCTCGCCCCGCTCTACCCGCAATATTCCGGCGCGACGACGGCGACGGTGGTGGACAAGGCAGGCGATGCGCTGAGGGCGATGCGCTGGCAGCCGAGCTTGCGGGTCATGCCCCCCTATCACGACGATCCGGCCTATATCGATGCGCTGGCGAAGGACCTCTGCGCACAGCTGGATGCGCTGGACTTCACGCCCGAAGTCTTGCTGCTCAGCTTCCACGGCATGCCGCAGCGGACGCTGGAACTCGGCGATCCCTACCACTGCCATTGCAGGAAGACCGCGCGCCTGCTGGAAGCGGCCATGGCGCGCCCCGATATCCGCATGGTCACCACCTTCCAGAGCCGTTTTGGCCGCGCCAAATGGCTGGAACCCGCCACCGACGCAGTGCTGGAGGAAGAGGCGAAGAAGGGCACGAAGCGTCTCGCCATCGCCGCACCGGGCTTCTCCGCCGATTGCCTCGAAACGCTGGAAGAGCTGGCGATCCGGGGCAAGGAGCAATTCACCGAGGCGGGCGGCGAGCAGTTCGCCGCGCTAAGCTGCCTCAATGCGGGCGAGGTGGGCATGGCGATGCTGGAAGCGCTCGTCCGCCGCGAACTGGCGGGCTGGATTTGATCAGCATTCCCCGCCACATGTGCGGGCTGTGACCGAATATCTGATCCTTTTCGCGGTCGTCTTTGCGATCAACCTGCTGCCCGCTTTCGGGCCGCCGACATGGTCTGTGATCGTGTTGTTCGGCCTGTCGACCGACCTGCCGGCGACAGGCATCGTGCTGGTGGGCGCGCTGGCGGCTGCATCGGGGCGGTTCCTGCTGGCGCATGGCTTCCGCCTGCTGTCGCACCATGTCTCGCAGAGGACGAAGGACAACCTTGCTGCCGCGCGCGCGGCGTTCGAACGGCGCAAGGGCCATGGCATTGCCGCGCTCGCCCTGTTCGCGCTGTCACCCGTTCCATCCGCCCAGCTTTTCGCAGCGGTCGGCCTGGCCAATATTCGCATCCTGCCTTTCACGCTGGCCTTCTTCGCCGGGCGGCTGGTCTCCTATTCGATCTATGCCGGATCGGCCGAACTGGTGGAGGAATATACGCTGGGTGACACCTTCCGCGAGACGCTCGCGAGCCCTTGGGGGATTGGGCTGCAAGTGGTGATGATCGGTATGCTGGTGGCGCTGGCGCGCATTCCGTGGGAGCGGATATTCGGACCGGCGGAACCGCGCGACGAGCGCTCGGACTCCTAGAAATCGATGGCGATGCCGTCCTTCACCCAGTCGCCATAGCGGGTGGGTGACAGCTCTTCGTCATCCTTCGCCTTCTCCGGCGCGGGCGGCGGATCGTTGCTCCAATGCGCGGGCTTGGTGAAGCCCTCAGGGCGTGTGGTGGCGCGCTTCGTCATGCCTGCCATCATGGGCGCACTGGCGCCGCGATGCAATGCACCCTAAGGGCCGTGCCATGGCCAAACGTCCGCAATTCCTGACCGATACTCCCGCCGGATTTCCCGCCAGGCGCGGGGCGTTGAAACTGCTCGACGCGGTGCTGCGGCGGGGGGAGACGCTGGATGTGGCCGAACGCGCAGCGCTGAAGGGCGTGGATGGCTTTGCCGATCGCGCGCTGGCTCGCGCGCTGGCAGGGGAGGCTTTGCGCTGGCTCGCCGATCTCGACGCGCTGATCGATTCGGCCACCCGCAAGCGCCTGCCCGACGATGCCAAGCCGCGCATGGTGCTGCGGCTGATGCTGGCGGGCTGGTTGCGGCTCGATACTCCTCCGCATGCTGTGATCGCCACCGGCCTGCCCTTGCTCGATGGCGGACCGCGGAGGCTGGCGCATGGCGTTTTCTCCACGCTCACCCGCAAGCAGGTGACGCTACCCGAAGTGCCGACCCTGCCCGATCGCGTGCTCGCGCGCTGGGGAGAGCTGGCGCAGGAGATCGCACCCGCCATCGCCGCCCCGCCGCCGCTCGACCTCACCTTGCGCGACTGGTCGCAAACCGATGAACTGGCGGCGAAACTCGGCGGCGAAAGCCTTGCGCCCGGCCATATCCGCTTGCCGCGCGGCGTTGCGGTGGAGAAGCTTGAAGGGTTCGAGGAAGGCGCCTTCTGGGTGCAGGACCTCGCCGCATCCTTGCCCGCACGCCTGCTGGGCGAAGGCGCGGCGCGGCGCGTGCTCGACCTCTGTGCTGCGCCCGGAGGCAAGACGCTGCAACTGGCCGCGGCCGGCTGGAAAGTGACCGCGCTCGACATCAGCGACAAGCGGCTGGAGCGCCTGCGCGAGAATCTCGCGCGGACGCAGCTTTCGGCGGATATCGTCGTTGCCGATGCGCTGGAGTGGGAGCCGGAGGAGGGTTTCGATGCCGTGCTGCTCGATGCGCCCTGTACTGCCACCGGCACCTGCCGCCGCCACCCCGACGTGCTCCACCGTATCGGCGGACGGCACATCGCCGAAATGGCCGAGCTGCAATCGCTGTTGCTGGCCCGTGCGGCGCGCTGTGTGAAGCCGGGCGGGAGGCTGGTTTACGCCACCTGCTCGCTCGAGCCGGAGGAGGGCGAGCAGCAGGCCGGGGCAGTGGAGCTGGTGCCCGATCCCGTTAACCGGGATGAATTGCCTGACGGGCTAATGCCAGGTGTGGAGGGCTGGGTACGTACTCACCCGGGGATGCTCTTGGAAAAAGGCGGGCTGGATGGATTCTTCATCGCTCGCTGGAAGCCGCAGAAAAGCTGAAAATTTAGTGTAATATTAACGCGATCATAACCAAGATCGCCAATCTTAAGGTGACCATATCGGCATTAGGATGGCTTTCATGGCAGTTCCGGCGCGTTCTGAATCTTCTCTCGCTTCCCGTATGTCCCGCAGAGGGGGCGTGCGCGAAGACGCATATGGCAGCCTCTCCTCGCTGGGCGGAGCGCGCAAGAAGAAGAAGATGGTGCTGGTCGTGGATCAGGACGAGCTCGACCAGGCGCATGCCGCCATGGCAACGGGCGGCGCGCAGATCATGGAAGCCGCTGGCGATCCTGCCGCTGAAGAGCGTATCCGCCAGCCTTCTGCCATGCTCGGCCTCGCCCCGATGGACGCGGACCATGTGGAAGAGGATCTCTCCGTCTATCCCGTGCTGCCGACCGAAGAAGAAATCGCCGCGGCGACCGACGAGGAGCCGATCGCTCCCGAAAGCCTCGAAAGCGCGGAAGACGAGATCGCCGAAGACTTTGCTGCCGAAGATTTCGCTGCCGAAGATTTCGCCGCCGAGGCCGAGGAAGAGGTGCTGCCGGAAGCCTCCTTCAATCTCGATCGCCTGTTGCGCCCTTCTTCGCAGGAAGAGCTGGCCGATGACGAGGATCCCGAAGCTTCGGTCCCCTCCATCGAGGAACAGCTGCAGCGCATGCGCAAGCTGCCCGATGCGGAGGAAGCTGCCGCTGCCGAGCCCGAGGCTTTCGAGCCTGCCGACGATCACTTGGCCGACGATTTCTCCGCCGATGAATACACGGCCGTCGACGATTACGCCGTCGACGAGCCCGTCGATGAGGACGCGCTGCCTCCCTTCGTCGACTGGCGCTCCACCGCTGATGCCGAAAGCGAAGAGGATGATGCGATCCTCGAAGGCTTCGACAATGATGCGGCGGAAGAGGAAGACGAGGTTGTCGAGGAAGACGCGGGCAAGTTGCCCTCGCGCTATGCCTCGCTTGCCGGTTCCTCCGCCGACATGGCCTATTCCGAAGAGGATGAAGACGAGGCGGAAGAGGATCCGGTCGACGAGACCGCCGAGCCGGACGAGGACGACGACGATGCCTCGGCTTTCGACAGCTTCGACGACGAGGACGAAGACGCGCCGAAGTCGACCTCGCGCTATGGCTCGCTCATGGGCATGTCGCCCGGCATGCCGCGCCCCGATCGTGAAGAGATCGAGCGCGAGCTGCTCGGCGACATGATGAACGAGTTCCTGCCGCAGGACTTCGGCAGCCAGGGCGGTTTCGGCCGCCGCGCCGGCCAGCAGCCGGTCCAGCCCCAAGTGCCGACCGATTTCGGCATGGAAGAACCGGTCGCATTCGACGCGGACGCATATTATCCGCTGGGCAAGGGCCTCCAGGGCATCGACGTGCCCATCAGTTTCGAAAATCCCGTGCCCGAGGATGCCGCGCCGGTGCCGGGCGAGGAAGAGCCGCAGGATGGCTTCTTCGAAGAGCCTGCCGCGTTCGACACAGAGCCCTTCGAGGATGAAGCGGTCGCGGAACCTGTTGCCTTCGATGCAACGCCGATCGAGGAAGAGACGGGTTTCGAGGACGCGCCGGAAGCAGAGGCTCTCGATAGCGAGGCGGACCTGGATGAGCCTTTCTCGGATGAGGTGGTCGAGGATGAGGACGTTCTCGAGGCGCCTGCGACCGAAGAGCTGACGAGTGCCGAGGGTGCCGAAAAGGCTGAGGCGGCTTTCGACGACCTGCGCCGCGCGATCGAGGAGATGGGCAGCGATGCTCCCGCTTCAGACGATGCGCAGCCGCTCGTCGAAGACGAATTCGAAAGCGCAGGGGACGTCGAGGCCCCGGCGGAATTCGCTGAAACCGAAGAGTTCAAACCCGCCGAAGAACTGTCGGCACCCGAAGATGTCGCCGAAGAAATCCCGACCGCATACTTCGACGAGCCTGTGCTCGAAGAGCCTGCTGTCGACGATGAGCCGGTTGCAGAGATCGAAGTTGAGGCTGAAGAGGCCGCTCCCGCCGAAGCTTTCGAGGAAGAGCCGGTCATCGACGAGATGCCTGCCTTCGAGGACAGCTCCGTCGTCGAAGAGGCAGCGGAAATTGAGCCCCTCGAGCTTGTTGAAGAATCGTTCGAGGAAGAGGCGATTGAGCCCGTCCTCGAGGAAGCCGAACTCGATCAGGGCGATGCCGAAGCCGATGCTGGCGTGATCGAGGACAGCTTCGAAACCGCCGAGGACCTTTCCGCTCCGGTCGATCCGGACGAAGTCGAACTCGACGTGATCGAGCAGGACCTGCCCGAAGAAAATATCGCTGCAGACGTGCCCGTCGAAGACGCGGTGATCGAAGACGATGCCGCCGTCAGCGAGGGCTGGAACGAAGAGCCGGTGTGGAACGAAGCGCCTGCAGCCGAGCCCGAACAGGTTATCGAAGAAGCGGCCGTCGAAGACGAAGCCGCTGCTGACGAGGCATGGGCGGAAGGCCCCGTCTGGGACGAGGCTCCTGCTGCAGAGGTCGCGCCGGTCGAGGAAGCGCCCGTCGCCGAAGACGATGCTGTGGCGGAAGAGCAGTGGGCCGACGAAGCCGTCTGGGGCGAAGCTCCCGTTGCCGAGCCCGAGCCGGTCGAAGAAGCACTCGCCGAGGATGAGTTCGTCGAGGAAGCGCCGCTGGAAGAAGCGGTGCTCGAGGACGAACTTGCTGCGGAAGAGCAGTGGACTGGCGAACCCGTCTGGGACGAAACGCCTGCTGTCGAGCCGGAACCCGTTGTCGAAGAGGCTCTGGAAGAACCGGTAGCCGCGCTCGAAGAGCCGGTCGAAGAAGGCTGGGGCGACGAGCCGGTGTGGGACGAAGTGCCTGCCGCCGAGGACGTGGTCGAGCCCGCACCAGAAGCCGAGCCCGTTGCCGCCGATCACAGCTATATCGAGAGCGTCGATGAGGTCGAGGAATGGGAGGACGAAGGTCCCGACCTTTCCTGGATGATGCCCGCACAGCGCCGCGAGCTGATGATCCAGGCCGGCGAGGTTTCCAGCATCCGCCGCCGCCTGCTGCAGAACCGCGAGGTCAAGCCGATCCGCGCATCGCTGTGGGATCGCTTCGTGTGCTGGCTGCGCGACCTGTTCTAAGCGGGCGCGTCAGCCCTTCACCTTGCCGGCAAAGCTTTTCCTGAGCTTCATCAGCTTGGGCGGGATGACCGCCAGGCAATAGGGATTGCGCTGGCCTTCGCCTGCCCAATATTCCTGGTGGTAATCCTCCGCCGGATACCAGGTCGCCCGGATATCTCCATCGAGTCCTTCGATGGTCGTCACCGCCTCGCTACCGGCATGCTCCGCATTCCAGCGCGCGATGGCGGCTTCGGCCTCGGCCCGCTGCTCATCGGATAGTGGGAAGATCGCGCTGCGATATTGCGTGCCCACATCATTGCCCTGCCGGTTGAGCTGGCTCGGGTCATGGGTGCCCATGAACATGTCGTAGATTTCCGGCAGCGTCACGACCTCGGTGTCGAAAGTCAGCTTCACTCCCTCGGCATGGCCGGTGCTGCCTGAACAGACCTGCTTGTAGGTCGGGTCCGCCACCGTACCGCCGATATAGCCGCTTTCCACCCCGGAAACGCCGATCACATCCTTGAACACCGCCTCGGTGCACCAGAAGCATCCGCCGGCGACAATTGCCTGCTCAACAGCCATGTAACGCTCTCCTTGCTGGCGGCGTAGATGGGGACGAAAGACCCGCTTGTCATCCATCGGGAGCATATTAGGCTGCCCGCGAAAACAGTAATGGGAGAGCCCCTCATGCGTTTGCTTGCCAGCATTGCCGCCATCGCCGCAATGACCCTCACCGCGCCTGCCCTTGCGCAGGATGAAGAACCGTCCACCGGCGAAAGGCTGCTCGGCCGCGTGCTCGATGCCGTTCTGGGGCCGGAGGAGGAGGCGCAGTCTCCGCCCGACCAGGCCACCATTTCGGCCATGGCGGCAGCGCTCGACCATGAACGCAGGGCGGAGGATCGCGTCCGCGATGCCTGGCGCCATCCTGCCGAGACGCTGGAATTCTTCCGCATCGCTCCGGGCATGACGGTGGTCGATTACATGCCGGCCGGCGGCTGGTATTCGCGCGTGCTGATCCCGTATCTGGGTACGCAGGGGACCTATATCGGCCTCAACCCCGAACTGCATCCGGACCTGACCGGCTATTGGGACATGTATCGCAACGCCTCAAGCCGCATCCCCTCCGATGCCCGGAGCTGGGTGGGCAATGAAGGCGCCCGCGTCGTCGGCCTCAATACCGATGACGATCTTGCCGCATGGGAGGGCAGCGCCGATCGGGTGCTGATCTTCCGCGAGATCCACAATATGCGCCGCTTCGGCTGGTTCCATGATTCTCTCGTCGCCGCGCGCACATTGCTCAAGGACGATGGGCTGCTGGGCGTGGTGCAGCATCGCGCGAATGCGGATGCGCCGGCCTCCTACGTGCTGGGCGATCGCGGCTACCAGCGCGAGGAGGACGTGGCGGCGCTCTTCTCCGCCTATGGCTTCGACCTCGTTGCCCGTAGCGAAGTGAACGCCAATCCCGCCGACCCCGCCGATTGGGAGATCGGCGTCTGGTCGCTGCCGCCCAGCTTTGCCGGGGCGGAGGAAGGTAGCGAGGAACGCGCCCGCCGCGCCCAAATCGGCGAGAGCGACCGGATGACGCTGCTCTTCCGCAAGCGTCCCTGATTTACACCGGCGCGGCGGCGGAATAAGGGGCGTGGCATGACCAAGCTCACCGTCGCCGCGCTGCAACTTCCCCTGGGATCGGGGGACGAATCCGAAAATATCCAGGCCGTGTCCGACCTGGTGGCCGAGGCCGCCGGGCAGGGCGCGCAGGTGATCCTGCCGCCGGAGCTCTTCTCCGGCCCCTATTTCTGCCGCGAGGAGAAGGACGAGTTCTTCGCGCTCGCCCGCCCGACTGCGGAACATCCCTCCGTAATCGCGATGCGCAAGCTCGCCGCGCAGCTGAAGGTTGCGATCCCGACCAGCTTCTTCGAGCGCGACGGACATCACTATTACAACACGCTGGCCATGATCGGCGCCGATGGGGAGATCCAGGGCACCTATCGCAAGAGCCACATTCCCGATGGGCCGGGCTATGAGGAAAAGTTCTATTTCCGCCCGGGCAATGACGGGTTCAAGGTGTGGGACGTGCCCACGGGCGATGCCACCGCGCGCATCGGCATCGGCATTTGCTGGGACCAGTGGTATCCCGAAACCGCGCGCTGCCTGGCGCTGAAAGGCGCGCAGGTGCTGTTCTATCCCACCGCCATCGGGTCGGAGCCCAAGGATGCGGAGATGGACACCAGCCGCATGTGGCGCCGCGCGATGATCGGCCATGCGGTCTCCAACTGCATGCCCGTTGTCGCCGCCAACCGCATCGGCCATGAGGGCTCGCAGGAAGCCGGCAATAATTTCTACGGCCACAGCTTCATCTGTGACGAATGGGGTGACATGGTCGCCGAATTCGGCCGCAAGGAGACCGGCGTGCTGGTGGCGACGCTCGACCTCGACGCCGCGCGCAAGCACCGCGCCAGCTGGGGCTTCTTCCGCGATCGCCGCCCGCAGCTTTACGGCCGGATTGCAGAGGACATTTGACCCGCCACACCTATCTGGTCGCACTGGGTTCCAACCAGCGCCATCCGCAGCTGGGCTCCCCGCGCGAAGTGGTGGCTGCCATGATGGACTTGCTGGACGAGACCCTGGGCGATGTCCTCGCCCGCTCGCCGATCATCGAAACCGCGCCCGTCGGCCCTTCGCAGCGCCGCTATGCCAATGCCACGCTGGTGCTGGGGAGCAGGCTGGAGCCGCTCGGCCTGCTCGATTGTTTGCAGGAAGCCGAAGCGGCGATGGGCCGCGAGCGGCGCGGGCAACGCTGGCGCAGCCGCGTGATCGACCTCGATATCGTGCTGTGGTCGGGCGGCGTGGTCGCCATGCCGCAACTGGCGATCCCGCATCCCTTGTTCCGTGCCCGAGACTTCGTGCTCGGCCCCGCGGCGGCCATCGCCCGCGACTGGCGCGACCCGCTGACAGGCCTTTCCCTCGGCCAGCTATATGCGCGCTTGACCGGCAACCGCCCTGTCCCTAGGTGACGCCTCCGGTGAGTGGGCCCTTAGCTCAGTTGGTAGAGCAACTGACTTTTAATCAGTAGGTCGCTGGTTCGAGCCCAGCAGGGCTCACCACCTTTTCCCCAATCCGCAGCAGCAAGCGATAAGGGCGGCTTTATCGCTTCGATAACCGTGCCTTTATAGCTTCTTGATTGCCTTTGCATTTGGTCTCTTCTTGCCCCTAGACAGGCCGTGAAAACCGGAAATGCAAGGGGAGAGGCATGCGGTACTGGACGGATTTTCGCAGCACGATTGCGACGACATGCGCAGCGCTGGCGCTGGTGGCTTGCAGCCAGGCTGACGGCGATGGAGAAGGCATGGGCGACGGCCCGCCCAGCCTGCTCAACACCGGCGACAGGCAGGTCTATTTCGGCGACCTGCACCTGCACACAAGCTATTCGCTCGATGCGGCGGCGGCGAAGACCAACACCACGCCCGACGATGCCTACATGTATGCCAAGGGCGAGGCGGTCGACTATCTCGGCCGCATGGTGCAGCGGCGCACGCCGCTCGATTTCCTCGCCGTCACCGACCATGCCGAATATCTCGGCAATGTCAGCCGGGCGATGGCGGGTGAGATCCCCGTGCCTTATGACGAGGAGGAGTGGGAGCGGCTGACCTCGCATGAAGGTGGCGCGACCATGTTCGAACTGTTCGGCTATGCCGTACGCGGCCTTTACGGCGAGGCGAACGAAGGCCTGGTCGATCCCGCGCGTAGCTACGAGGCGTGGCAGGACACTATCGCGGCGGCGGAGCGGCACAACGATCCGGGCACATTCACCAGCTTCGTCGCCTTCGAATATTCGCCCACCTATCGCAGCAATGGCGCGCACCTGCACCGCAATGTGATCTTCCGCGGTCCGACTTACCCGGCAATGCCGTTCTCCGCGCTCGATTCAATGAATCACGAGGCGTTGTGGGCCTATGCCGAAACCAACCGGTCGCGCGGGATCGAGAGCCTGATGATCCCGCACAATGCGAACCTGTCGGACGGGCTCGCCTTCCCGTGGAACGATACTTACGGCAATCCGATCTCGGTCGACTACGCCAGCCGCCGCGCCGCCAATGAGCCGCTGGTGGAGATCACCCAGATCAAGGGCACCAGCGAGACGCGGCCCGAACTCTCGCCCGATGACGAGTTCGCGGACTTCGAGATCATCAACTCCGATGGCGACCTTGCCGGCGCCTATGTCCGCACCGGCCTTGCGCGCGGCATGGAACTGGCTGAGGCGTTGGGAGTGAACCCATTCGAGCAGGGCTTTGTCGGCGCGACCGATTACCATTCGGGCGTTTCCTCCACCGAGGAGGACAATTACCCCGGCGCGCTGGGCCTGTCGGATGATCACAAGAACGCCGCCGCGATCCTGGGCGATTTGTCGCCGGTGATCGGCAGCCCGCTCGCCAATCTTTCCGCCTCGGGCCTGACCGGCGTCTGGGCGGATGAGAATACGCGCGAGGCGATCTTCGCTGCTTTCCAGCGCCGCGAGACCTTCGCCACTTCAGGCCCGCGCATGCGGGTGCGGCTGTTCGCCGGGTGGAGCGATCCTACGGGCTTTGCCAATGCGTCCGACTGGGCGGCCCAGGCCTATCGCTGGGGCGTGCCGATGGGCGGCAATCTCGGCGCTGCGAGCGGCAGTGGCCCGACCTTCATCATGCAGGCGGCGAAGGACCCGGAATCGGGCAATCTCGACCGCATCCAGATCGTGAAGGTCTGGCGTGAGGGCGGGGAGAGCTTCGAGCGGATCTATGACGTCGCCTGGAGCGGCGAGCGCCAGCCGGACGAGGACGGCAAGCTGCCCGCCGTGGGCAATACCGTCGATGCCGCCAAGGCCACCTATGAGAACACGATCGGTGCGGCGGAGCTGTTCGCCACATGGTCCGATCCCGATTTCGACCCGTCAGAACGCGCGCTCTATTACGCCCGCGTGATCGAGATCCCGACCCCGCGCTGGGCGACCTATCTCTCGGTCGCGAGCGGCGTACCCTTGTCCGAAAGCACCAGCCCCTGGCTGCAGGAGCGCGCCTGGACATCGCCGGTCTACTACACGCCCATGGGAGGTGCCTCATGATGCGCCTCCTCTTCGCAACAGCCGCCACGCTGGCGCTTTCCGCTTGCAACCAGGCCGATGCGCCTGCTGCCGCCGCGCAATCCGCCAGCGTGACGGAAACTGCGCCCGCCACCATGCCCGTGGGCGACCGCGTGCTGCTGTGGGGCGATACGCATGTGCATTCGATCAATTCGATCGACGCCTTTTCCAGCGGTACCGCCAATGCCGATATCGACAGCGCATACCGCTTTGCGCGCGGCATACCGGTGATCTTCCCGCGCACCGGGCAGAAAGTGCAGATCGACCGGCCGCTCGATTTCCTCGTCATGGCGGACCATGCGGTGGGCCTCGCGGTGTCCAGCCGGATTGCCGCGAATGATCCGTCGATCATGGAATATCCGATCGCGCAGCGCTTGCGGGAATTGCTGACCGAGGAGGGCGGCCGCGCGCTCACCACCGCGGCGATGGGTCAGAGCAACCTCACCGAGGAAGAGCGCGCGGCCTTCATGCGCGACATGCGCTCTGACGAAGTCATGGCGGGCAGCTGGCAGGGCCAGATCGATGCCGCCGAACGGCACAACCGCCCCGGCGAATTCACCGCGCTGATCGGCTGGGAATGGACCTTCGCGCCCGCCCTGCGGAACATGCACCGCGTGGTCTTCACCAATGCCGGTGGCGACGTCGCAAGCCAGTTCCTCCCCCTCGCCAATTACCAGACGGAGGGGCCGGAGGATCTCTACGCCTATTTCGAACAGACGCGCACGCGCACGGGCGCCGATTTCGTCGCCATCCCGCACAACTCGAACCTGTCCGAAGGGCGCATGTTCGAGCTTACCGACAAGAATGGCGATCCCTTCGATGCCGCCTATGCCGAGCTGCGCAATGCGTGGGAGCCGGTGGTCGAGATCACCCAGTACAAGGGCTCTTCCGAAACGCATCCGGCGCTCTCGCCCAATGACGAATTCGCCGATTTCGAGCTCAGGAACATGCTGCTCACCGGCGTGCCGACTGATCCGCTGGGCGGCTCCTACCTGCGCAGTGCCTTGCTGCGCGGCATGGCCGAACAGTCGCGCATCGGGGTGAACCCGTTCCAGTACGGCATTATCGGGGCGAGCGATTCGCATACCGGCTTCTCCTCGCAAGAGGAGAGCAATTTCCTCGGCAAGCTGGGTGAGGACTATTTGCCGAAGGATCGGCTCGGCCCCGATGCGGTGAACATCATTTTCCCGTCTGCGCAGATGAGCGCTTCGGGCCTTGCGGGTGTCTGGGCCGACCGGAACGACCGGCAATCGATCTTCGATGCCTTCCGCCGGCGCGAGGTCTACGGCACCTCCGGCCCGCGCATGAGCTTGCGCCTGTTCGCCGGATACGGCTTTGCGGCGAGCGATGTGGAGCGGCGGGACTTTGCCCATCACGGCTATCGCATGGGCGTGCCGATGGGCGGGAACCTGCTGCCTGCCAATGGCCGCGTACCCCAGCTGGCGATCCGCGCGGTGAAGGACCCGGAGGGCGCGAATCTCGACCGCGTTCAGGTGGTGAAGGGCTGGATCGGTACCGATGGGGAAATGCATGAGCGCATCTACAACGTCGCCTGGTCGGCTGGCCGTTCGCTGCGCACCGATGGCTCACTGCCCGATGTCGGCAATACGGTGGACTTGGCGACAGCACGCTACACCAACAGTATCGGCGCGGCGGAGCTGGCGACGCTATGGACCGATCCCGATTTCGATCCTGCCGAGCGCGCCTTCTACTATGTCCGCGTGATCGAAATCCCGACACCGCGGCACCACTTGTTCGATGCGCTGGCGCTGGGGATCGATCCTGCCAGTATCGACATCACGCCCACCATCCAGGAACGCGCCTGGTCCTCGCCCGTCTGGTACAACCCGTGAATGTGAAAAGCTGGTTGAAAGAGCCGCTGGTCCACTTCCTCGCCGCCGGTGCGGCGCTGTTTGCGCTCGCCAGCTGGATCTGGCCTGCGCCCGAGGCGGGTCGCGTCATCACCATTGGCGAGGCGCAATTGCTCGACCATCTGCAGGCGAGGGCGCAGCTCTATGATGAGGAGGGCTTTGCCGAACTCCTCGCGAACATGAGCGATGAGGAACGCGTGCAGCTGGTGCGCGATGCGGCGGTGGCCGAGGCGCTCTATCGCGAAGGGCAGGCGCTTGGCCTCGCCGAGGCAGACCCGATGGTGAAGCAGCGCGTGATCCAGCAGATGCGCCTGCTGGTGATGGAGGAGGAGGCGACGGAGGTGGCGCTGTCCGACGCGGATGTGCGCGCCTTCTACGACGCCAACAGCCAGCGCTATGCCGAAGGCGCGCGGGCGAGTTTCACTCATGTGTTTTTCGCGAAGGACCGGCGCGGCGATGCGGCGGAGGCCGATGCACGCGCGGCGCTGGCGCAGCTCAATTCGGGCGATGTACCCTTCGGCAATGCCGGGCAATATGGCGACCGCTTCCTCTACCAGCTGAACTATGCCGAGGCTGGCGCGCGCGAGATTGCCGGGCAGTTCGGCGAGGGTTTCACACTGGCGCTTTATGCGCTGGAGCCGGGCGAGGACTGGCAGGGCCCGCTCGAAAGCTCGCATGGCTGGCACCTTGTCGGCCTGCGCGCCAAGGCCGAGCCGCGCGTGCCGCCCTTCGAGGATGTCGCCGCCCGCGTCGCCGAGGATGCGCTGGCAGAAGCACGCTCCACACGCGCCATGGCGGCGATCGACCGGTTGATGGAAAGCTATGAAATCCACGACGAGGCTGGCGGGCAATGATCCGGTTGTTCGCGGCGGTGCTGGCGCTGCTCGCCACGCTGGCGGCGCTTCCCGCGCGGGCGGATGACAACCGGCCCTTCACCGTGACGATCACCGAGGAGGGCGATGGCGCTTATGACTTGGTGTGGAAGGTCCCGCCCAATGTCGAGAGGGCCTTCCTGCCCGATCTCGTCGCGCCCGAAGCCTGCGTGGAGGGCGAGCAGGTTCGGCAATGGTCCGATGCGCTGGGGCACTGGCGTCAGCAGCAATGGACATGCGCGCAAGGGCTGGCCGGCTCCGATATCGCCATCGCCTATCCGCTCGCCAATCCCAACCTTGCGACCATCGCCCGCGTCCATGCGGGCGGCGGGGTGGAGACGCTGCTGCTGCAACCGGGCGAACATGTGCTGCGCATCCCCGCGCCCGAGGAGGCCAGCACCGGCTCGACATTCGCCGAATTCGTGGTGCTGGGCTTCGAGCATATCCGCGAAGGGATCGACCACCTGCTCTTCGTCACCGGCCTCATCATCATCGCCGGGACATGGCGGCGCATCTTGGTGACGGTGACGGGCTTCACGCTCGCCCATTCGCTGACGCTGGCGCTGGCTGCGCTCGACGTGATCCGCCTCAACACCCGCGCGGTGGAGGCGGTAATTGCGCTCAGCATCGTCTTCCTTGCGGTGGAGATCGCGCGCGGGCGGCGCGACAGCCTGACATGGCGCAGGCCGGTGACGGTGGCGGCGAGCTTCGGCCTGCTGCACGGCTTCGGTTTCGCCTCCGTGCTGCGCGAGATCGGCCTGCCGGACGAGGGGCTGCTGACTGCGCTCTTCGCCTTCAATGTCGGGATCGAGATCGGCCAGGTGATCTTCGCCGCCACGCTGTTCGGCGCATGGCACCTCACCCGCCGGATTGCCCCCGCACTGCCGCAGACGGCGCCCTTGCGCACGCTCGCCGCCTATGGGCTTGGCACTACCGCCAGTTATTGGCTGATCGAGCGGCTGAGTTCGGCCTGAGCCCTCTCGTCATTGCGAGCGTAGCGAAGCAATCCAGGGCGGTATTGCGCTGCCCTGGATTGCCGCGTCCCCCGGAACAAGTCCGGGGTCCTCGCAATGACGTTACATGGTCGGCTCAATCGTTCCACCCATAATGGTCCGCCAATTGCGTTGGCGTCCAGCCGAAGCTGGCGGCATTGGGATCGGTCAGCATATCGGCATTCCACGCCTCATGCGCTGCCTTCAGCTCGGCGAAGAGTCCGGGCATGCGATCCTTCAAATTCCCGCGTTCCAGCGGGTCGGCGACGATATCGAACAGATATTCGTTATCGTTGATCTTCAGATACTTGTACTGCCCGCGCCGCACGGCTTTCTGGTCCTTGCTCCAGAAACGCCAGAACAATGTGCGCTCGGGCGTTTCCTCGCCGCGCAGCGTGGGGGCGAGGTCCATGCCGTCGCTGGGATAGTCGGGATGCGGCGCGCTGCCCGCTGCCGCCAGGAAAGTGGGCAGGAAGTCCATCGACAAGGCAGGCGTTGTGCTGGTCGAGCCCGGCTCGGTCAGCCCCGGCCACTTGACGATCAAGGGCACGCGGATGCCGCCTTCCAGCAGCTCCGTCTTGATGCCGGTGAAGGGCCAGTTGTAGCTGAAGCGCTCCCCGCCATTGTCGGAGGTGAAGACCACCACCGTGTCCTCCTCCATCCCCAGCTCGGCGAGCCTTTCCAGCACGCGGCCGATATTGCCATCCATGCTGGTGACCATTCCGGCATAGGTTTCCATGTCGCCGCCATCATAATGGAGGATGCCGGAGTGGCCCCATTCCGGCTCGTCCACGCCGGGCTCCTGTGCGGCGATGCGCGCGCTTTCCGCACGACCCTTCTCGTTATTGGCTTCCCACGGCCAGTGCGCTGCGGTGAAATGCAGGCTGAGCAGCCATGGCTTGTCCGGTTCCGCCGCGCGTGCCTCGAGATATTCGATCGAGCGATTGGCGAGCAGGTCGGTGTAATAGCCCACCTCCTCGATCTGGACCTCGCCATCCCACAGGTCGGACTGGCCGAACACCTCATGGGTGAAATAGTCGACGCCGCCGCCGCGATTGCCCCAGAATTCGTCGTAACCGCTCTTCAGCGGGCCGAAATCGGGCAGGCCGCCAAGGTGCCACTTGCCGACGAGGCCGGTGTGATAGCCCTGCTCCTTCAGCAGCGAGGGGAGCGTGGGATGTTCCGGCTCCAGCCCGATGCCGGGGCGGCCGATCGGCTCCTCCAGCCCGGCTTCGATCCGGTATTGGTAACGCCCGGTGATGAGGCCCACGCGGGTAGCCGAACAGACGGCGGAATTGGCATAGCCATCGAGGAACTGCATCCCCTCGGCAGCGAGGCGGTCGAGCACCGGCGTCTGGTATTCCTGCCGCCCGTAACAGGACAGGTCGGCATAGCCGAGGTCGTCGGCCATAATGAACAGGAAGTTCGGCTTGGCCCTCGGCTCGCGCCCCTCTTGCCGCGCGCAACCCGGCAGCGTGACTGCGAGTGCCATCGTCCCCAGCGCGCCGCCCAATGCGGTGCGACGCGTAAATCTGCCGTCGCTCATCCCTCGTACTCCCCCAAGATATACTTCCCGCAGCTAACTATAGCGGCATTTGCCGCTCTGGCCATGGTCGTAAAAGGCCCCGGCCGCGAGGGGGACGCGGGCCGGGGCCTTGCTTCCTTCGCCCAGATGCCGGGCGAGGAGAGCTATCGAGATCAGACGCCGGGAGGGAGAGCGGCGCCCGTCTTGAGATAGACACGGTTGTCATCGATCTTCCCGACCGATTCGAGCGGCACGTAGTGGTGCATGTCGTCCTTGCTGTCCGACCGGGTCAGCTTGATGTTGTCGCCTTCGACCTCGTCGACCGTGCCCAGATGCTGGCCATTGCTGTCGGTGACTTCCATGTGTTCCTTGATGCGGATCTTGTCGATAATATTGTCGATCATGATATTTCCTCCTATTTTTCGTTACTTACGCCTTATCAACGAGGATAATAGGGCCATCGTTCCTCGGTCCGTCGCGACTGCGGGGCGATTGACGGAATGGGCGGACCCGATAGGGTGAGGAGCATGGCAACAGAGCCAGAGAGCATCGCCGCGAAAGGCACTGTCGAGCGCCGGGGCTACAATCCGCGCCGCCGTCCGCGCTGGTGGCTGGTGGCGGTGATCGTGCTCGGCCACCTGGTGCTGGGGGCGCTGCTGATGCGCCTGCTCGCGCCCGATTTCACCGCCGAGGTGATCGAGCGGGCAAGTTCGCAGATCACCGTTATCATCACCACGCCCGACGAGCCGGAGAACGAGCCGGAGCCGGTGATGAACGAGAACCCGGACGAAGGCGCTGCGGCCGAAGCCGGCCGCGATGCCGAGGCGCGCGAGCAGGCGGCGCCGGAAAACCTTTCCCCCAGTCCCACGCCGATCCCGCGCGCGGCCTCCACCGGTAATGAGAATGCTGCGGGCGCCACCGATGCGGGCGAGGGCACGGGCGCGGCGGGTGAGGGCTTCGGCACGGGCAGCGGCAGGTCGGGGCAGGGGCGTGGCGGCGTGCCGGTCTCCGGTCCCTCGGTCCGTTCCGGCACCATCGATTCGGCGCGCGACTTTCCCATTCCCGATGGTGGGCGGCGGGTGCGCGATGGAACCTCCGTCACCGTGGTCTTCACAGTGGGGGTCAACGGCAGGGCCTCCGATTGCAGCGTGCGCAATCCGGGGCCGGACCCGCAGACCAATGCGCTGGTGTGCCCGCTGGTGATCGAACGCATTCGCTTCAATCCCGCCATTGACGCACTCGGCAATCCGGTGCCGGCACGTTATGGGTGGCGGCAGGATTTCTTCCGCCGCTAGGCCCACAGGAGCAGATCGACACAATGAGCCTCATCCATCCGGTTATCCTGTGCGGCGGCAGCGGCACCCGTTTGTGGCCGAAGAGCCGGAAGACCAAACCCAAACCCTTCCTGCCACTGGTGGGGGAGCGGACATTGTTCGAGGCGACGCTCGATCGCTGCGCCGATGATGCACAATTCGCCGCGCCCATCGTGGTGACCGGGGCGGCGCACCTGCCGCATGTCAGCGAGCAGATCGCCGGCAGCGCGAATGCCTCTATCATCGTCGAGCCCGAGGCGAAGAACACCGCCGCCGCCATCGCGCTCGCCGCCGCGCGCCTGCCGCAAGAGGCGGTGATGCTGGTCTGCCCCAGCGATCACCATATCGCCGATGTCGCTGCCTTCCGCGAGGCTGCGGGCAAGGCCGCGGCGCTGGCGGCGCAGGACTGGATGGTGAGCTTCGGCATCACGCCGGACGCGCCCGAAACGGGCTTCGGCTATATCAGGCGTGGCGATGCGCTGGAGGGTGGCTTCAAGGTGGATCGTTTCGTCGAGAAGCCCGATCTCGAGCGCGCCAAGGCCTTCCTCGCAGACGGCGGATACAGCTGGAACGGCGGCATCTTTGCCTTCCGCGCGGGCGCCTTCATGGACGAGCTGCGCAGCCATCGCCCCGATATTGCCGAGGCGGTGGAAGCTGCCGTGACCAAGGGTCGCGAGGAGGGCGCGAGCTTCCACCCCGACGCGGCAAGCTTCGCCATGATCGACGGGGAATCGGTCGATTACGCGGTGATGGAAAAGACCGCGCGCGCCGCCATGGTGCCCGTCGCCATGGGCTGGTCCGATATCGGCAATTTCCACGCTTTGCGCGATGCGCGCACCGGCGATGGCGAGGGCAACCGTGTGGCGGGCCGGGTGGAGCTGGTCGATTGCCGCAATGTGCTTGCCGAAAGCGACGGGCCGCGCATCTCGGTGATCGGGCTGGAGGATGTGGCCGTGATCGTCGACGGGGACGAGGTGCTCGTCACCACGATGGAAGGCGCGCAGAAGGTCGGCAAGCTTGGCGGAGCATCGAACCAGTGACGGGAGACGTGATGCCCACCATGATCGCGCAAACGATCCAGCTCGCGCTAGCCCCCGTCTTCGTGCTGGTGGCGATCGGATCGATCATGAATATCCTTTCCAGCCGCCTTGGCCGTGTGGTCGATCGCGCGCGCGATTTGCAGGAACGGCATGGCGAGACCGAGGGCGCCGAGCATGACGCCATTGTGCGCGAGATACGCATGGCCGACGCGCGGCTGGCGCTGCTGAACAAGGCGATATTGCTGCTCGTGATGTCCGGCGTGTGCATCGGCACCACGGTGGCACTGCTGTTCCTGGAAGAATTCGCGCATCTCGGCCTGCAGCCCCTTGCCGCAGGCGTTTTCATCGTCGCCATCATGCTGCTGATGGCGGCGCTGCTGCTGTTCCTGAAGGAGACGCGCGAGGCGGCTGCGGCTTTGCGTATTCCGCGCAGTTACCTGGAGATCGAGCGGAAGCTCTAGCTTTCGTCCGCCGGTTTGTCCTCGCGCGGGGGAGCGACCAGGCGTTCGCCCTGCTGGCGGATCGCGCCTTCGACCATCGGCTTGATGAAGCCCAGCGCTGCGGGCAGTTCGACCACGAAGACCACTTCGCTATCGGCGATGTCGACATGGCCTGTCAGGTCCTGGCCCATGGCTTTGATGTTCATCACCATGCGGTCTTCGCTCGGCCAGTCGGTGGTGACTTCGGCCATGCCGCCGGGCACGGCATCGGCGATGGAATGGCTGTTGCTCTTCAGCCGGCGGCGCACTTCCTCGCGGCCGAGCTGATGGGGGATTGCGACCTGCATCAGTTATTCTCCTGGGACTTTTCGGGCGGCGGCAGCCCGTCGGCGCCGCCATATCTGTAATCGAGATAGCGCGTGCGGATGGCGAGGTCGTCCAGCGATCCCTCGGCCAGCTGCCGCGTGACGTGGTCGATTTCCTTGCTGATCTTGCCGAGGCTGTCCACCAGCTGCGCATCGGGGGTGGAGCCCGCGCGCTGCTCGCGCCGCAAATGCTGCGGGATCTTGCGATAGCTGTCGATCATCTCGGGCAGCACTTCGCCTACCAGCTTGCGCGTTTCGCCCGCCGCCGGATGCGCCGGATCGACATGTTCGAGCTGCACGCCCAATCCATCGAGCTGCACGCCGATATCCTCCACCAGCTTTACAGCTGGCGGGGGCAGGGCGGGGCGCTGCGCTTCCAGCCACAGTTCGGTTCGCGCGACCAGCTGGCGCGCATCCTGCGTGCGGGTGAGGTCGGCGCGCTGCGGGATCTTGATCTTGCGGCTGGAGAAGAAACCCACGGCGGCCAGGATCGCAAAGAAGGTCACCATCACGCCGACAAAGCCGATCCCGTCGATAATGACGCCCGCCACCGATGCGGCGACCAGGATGCCGACTACGGCCAGCGCAATCGACTTCAGCTTCTTGCCGAAATGCTGGCGGCGCAGGCGGCGCGACCCTTCGGCAATGCCTTCGCGCCGGTGCCTGCCGCCGTGCTGGTTGTCGCGCACCAGCGATCGCCCCTCTTCGATCAGGCGTTCACTCTGCCGGGTGAGGTCATTGCTCATCAGTTATCGAGGCTCAGCAGCGAACTGGTGTTCACTTCCTTGGCGGCCTGCGCCTGGCCTTCGGCGCGGGCGATATAGCCTTTCGACTTCTCGACTTCGCCGGACAGTACTTCGACCGTCTGCTTCATGGAATCGAGCGCGCGCAGCTTGAAGCTGTCGACCTCGTCCATCGTGTCATAGATGTTCTGGAAGGCGCGCTGCAGCGTTTCCATCGGGATGGTGCTGGATGCGGCCTGTTCGTGGATCTGCGCGGTATTCTCGCGCAGCAGCTGGCCGGTGGAATCGATGATCCCGGCGGTGGTCTGGTTGAGCGCGGTGATCTGGCCCAGCACCAGCCTCTGGTTGGTCATGGCCTGCGCTACCGTGACGGCGGTGCGCAGCGCGCCGACCGTGGTGGTGCTGGCGCGATCGACGCCCTTCACCAGCTCGACATTGTTCTTCTTCACCAGGTCGAGCGCGAGATAGCCCTGCACCGACACCGCCATTTGCGTCAGCAGGTCCTGCGTGCGCTGGCGGACATAGAAGAGCGCGGTCTCGCGGATCGCCCGGGCCTTATCCGGATCGGTCGCGTCGAGATCTGCCGCCTTTTCCTCCAGCTTGATGTCGAGCGTCTTGGAGATGTGGACCATCTGCTCAAGATTGCCCATCGCCTCCCACAGCTTCTGGCGTTCCACGTCGATCGCGGCATTGTCCATCAGCAGCTCGTCCTTGCCGCTGGCGAGGCGGGCGAGGATCGCCTGGATATGGCCCTGTGCGGAAGTGTAGCTGTCGAAATAGTTCTTCAGCTTGTTGCCGAAGGGAATGATGCCGAACAGCTTGCGCCCGGTCATCTTGCCGCGGCGGCCGGGATCGAGATCCTCAACCGTGCGGCGCAATTCGGAAAGATCCGCGCCCACGCCCGTTTCCTGGTCCATCGCCCGCACCGGGCGGTCGAGGAAGCGGTTGGACATGCCGGCGGCCGCCATGATTTCCTTGCGGCCCATATTGGTGATCTGGTCCACCTTCTTGCCGAAATCGGGCGACTTGGCGTCCAGCTCCACCAGCTCGTCGACAAAGCCGTCGACCTTGGTTTCCAGCGCGGATTTCTTCTCCTCGGAAACGGGGACGAGGCCTGAGGCCTTTTCGGGCGCGACCTGCGGCACCGGATCGGGAGGCGTCAGCTCCAGGTCCAGATCGGTGGCTACCTTGGTGGTCGTATCGTTGGATGTGGCCATGGAAGTGCAATTCCCCTCGTAAGTCTTGCTACTGTATTAGTGAGGCAAGACACGCATTTCAAGTTTCCCTCCGCTTCAATGGGTTTATATCGTGTTTCCCCCTTGGAGGCGATGTCTATGGCGAATGATGCTGGTACGGATGGTGTGGAGGCGCAGGGTGCGACTGCGGTAAAGGCCGACCGCTCCTATGGTTTCGGCAATGTGTTGATGAGCTGGCGCCGCTGGTGGCGCATGGCCGTGACCGCGACGGTTGACCAGGCGGCGGTGATCGAAAAGCGGCGCGCCGAATGTGAAATCAGCTCGCGCTACCTGCTGATGATTACGATGTCGGCGGGCATCGCCATCCTTGGCCTGCTGCTCTCCTCGCCTGCCGTAGTGATCGGCGCCATGTTGCTGTCCCCGCTGATGGACCCGATCATGGGGCTCGGATTTTCGCTGGCGATCGGCGATTTCCAGTGGATGAAGCAATCGGCGCGCTCGCTTGCTCTCGGCACCTTGGCGGCGGTGGCGTTTTGCGCGGTGGTGGTGTTCATGTCGCCGCTGCAAACCGTGACGAGCGAGATTGCCGCGCGCACACAGCCCAATTTGTTCGACCTGCTGGTGGCGCTGTTTTCCGCCGTCGCCGGCGCCTATGCGATGATCCGCGGGCGCGAGGGGACGATCGTGGGCGTGGCCATCGCCACCGCCTTGATGCCGCCGCTGGCGGTGGTGGGCTTCGGCCTCGCCACTTTCAACTGGACGGTGTTTTCCGGCGCGCTGATGCTGTTCGTTACCAACCTGATGACGATCGCGCTGTCGGCGGCGGTCATGGCGCGTCTCTACGGCTTCCGCACCACCCTGTCGGAGAGGCAGACGGCGTTGCAGACCTTCGTGATCGTCGCCGCCTTTGTCGCGCTGGCCATCCCGCTGGGCATTTCGCTGCGGCAGATTGCCTGGGAGGCGAATGCGACGCGGCAGATCAACGGCGTCGTGCTCGATGCCTTCGACAGCCGCGCGCGTATTTCTCAGATCGAAACCAATTTCAACACCGACCCGATCCAGGTTTCCGCCACCGTCCTTACCCCCGTGCTGGAAGGCGATGCGGAGCGGATCACCGCACGCGCGATGAGCCGCACGCTCGGTGCGCCGGTGGAAGTGAAGATCAACCAGTATCGCGTCGGCACCAGCGCGCAGGCGGCCGAGCAGGCCCAGCTTTCCGCCGCGCTGGAGCAGCAGCAGGCCGATCGCGAACAAGCCGCCGCTCTGGCCGAGCGGCTGGCGCTGATCGCGGGCGTGACCACCGATGATGTGACCGTCGATCGCGAACGCCGTCGGGCCACGGTCACCGCGCGCCCGCTGGAAGGTGCGACCTTGGCCGCCTATCGCCAACTCGAAAGCCGCATCGTCGCCGGCCAGCAGGAGGACTGGGACATCCGCCTCACGCCGCCGCTGCGCGACCTGCCAACGCTCACCTTCGCCAATGGCGAACTTTCACCCGAAGCGCAGGAAGCGCTCGGCCTTGCCGAATGGGCCGCAGCGCGCATTGAGCTGCCGATCCGGCTGGAAGGCCGCCGCGATGCCGTGGAAGCCGCCCGCCTTGCCTTTGAGGAGCGTGGGATCGAGGTGCAGACACAGCCCGGCCGCGCGGGCTTCTCCGACGTGACGCTGAGCTGGAGTACGGAGGAAGAATAGAAAATGTCCGGCGAACTTACCGTCCTGTTGCTCAGCACGCTGTTGGCGCTCGCGCACATCCTGCTGGCGGCGCATTTCAAGACGAAGCAATATGGCGTCGAATGGAACATGGGCGCGCGCGACGAGGCGCTGCCGCCGCTCAACGACATTGCCGGAAGGCTGGACCGGGCACGCGGCAATTTCCTCGAGACATGGCCGATCGCCATCATCGCGTTGCTGGCGGTGGAAGCGACGGGCCGCACAAGCGCTGTGACGGCCGCGCTGGCCTGGACCTGGCTAGGCGCGCGGCTCGTCTACCTGCCGCTTTACTGGACGGGCGTTCCCAGACTGCGCACGCTGGTATGGGCCGTGGGCCTGCTCGCGCTGCTCGGGATCGTCGCGATTTTGCTGCTCGGCTGAGCCGCCCTAGCGCTCGCGCCCCGACTGGGCGAGGCGTTGGCGCGAGGTATTGCCGGGTACGGCGACCTGGATCGAGGGATCGTATTCCTCGCCCACGGCATCGCTGTCCTCAGCCACCCAGATATCGGTCCGCGTCTCGCTATAGCCTGACGGGAAGTAGCGGATGCGATAGCCGTCCGGGTGATCGCTCCAGCGGCCGGAGGGAATTTCGCGGCTGCCTGCGCCAAGCGGCACGTCGCCGCCCAGCACGGCGATCGCTTCCAGCTCGTCATAGCTGGCGCCGCCCACGGTCAGGCCACGGCGCAGCGCCGCCTCCGCCTCGAACGCGGTGCGCAGCGGGCCGGGCACCTCGCCCAGCACTTCGCCCATCATGCCGTTTGGCACGAGGTCCATGGCCGAGCGGTTGAGTCGGGCAAGCTGGCGGCGCGAAAGCAATTGCGACGCGACCACCTGCAGCTCGCGCCGCAAATCCTCGAACTTCGCGCGGGCGAGGATCGCCCAGATCAGCAGCTGGATCTGGCGCTGTTCGATATCGGGCCGAGAGACCGAATTGCGCAAGATGTCGCGCACATATTCGTCAGCCGAACCCTTCAGCGGAGCATAGAGATAGCCGTCGCCGCCGCCCGGGCCATGCGTTCCGGCATGCAGGCAATAGCTTTGCGCGGTGATCTGCCACCAGCCGGGCTGAAGGATGAAGCCGCCATCGTCGGTCCGCTCCAGGCTGGCAAGCGGCTGCGCTGTGAAAGGCGGGTCGACATTGTCGAGCGCAGGATTGGCCCACTCTGCATCGCTCAATGCGGTCGTTACCGGCGCTTCGCCTTCGAGCCATTTGCCGACGCCCAGGTCGCCGACCAGGCCCAGACCGTCATCCAGCAGGTCACCCAAACCGAATTGCGCGCGTGCCGCGCTGGCGCCGAAGATGCCGAACGTCATTGCGCCCGCCGCAAAGGCGCGGCGGGTGATACGGTATGAATGATCCAATTGACTAGCCTCCCGTCCCTTGAAGAGCGGGAGGCATAGGACGGATTTGCAGCGGTGTGAAGCTCCGCTCAGGCCGCCAGCCGGAACGGTTCGATCTCACCCGAGAGGTAGAGCTTCTTTGCCTTGGCGCGGCTCAATTTGCCCGAGCTGGTGCGCGGCAGGGTGCGCGGGGGCACCAGTTCGACCACGCAATTCATGCCGGTGATCGCGCGCACCTTGTCGCGGATCTCGTCGCGCAGCTTCACCCGCTCGTCCGGATCGGAGACGCGGCAATGGACCAGCACGGCGGGGGCTTCCTCGCCATTTTCGGTCTCCACCGCGAAGGCGGCGATATCACCATGGTTGAAGCCGGGCAGCTGCTCCACCGCCCATTCGATATCCTGCGGCCAGTGATTCTTGCCATTGATGATGATCATGTCCTTCGCCCGGCCGACGATGAACAGATAGCCCTTGGCATCGACATAACCCATGTCGCCCGTATCCAGCCAGGCCCCCTTGCCATCTTCACTTGGGACGAGGCATTCGTCGGTCGCTTCCTGGTTGCGGAAGTAGGAATGCATCACACTAGGCCCGCGGCACCAGACCTTGCCGATCTGGTGGTGCGACTTCACCTCGCCATTCTCGCCGCGGATTTCGACATCCATGTCGGGCAGCGGCTTGCCGCAATTGACGATGGCGCGATAGCGGGCCGGGCGCGAGAGATCGCGGCGGGTGCCGGAAAGGCGCTCTTCCTCGACCAGCTCTACGCTGATGCCTTCGCCAGGCGGCATGACGGTGACTGCCAGCGTCGCTTCGGCAAGGCCGTAGGACGGTGTGAAGGCGCTGGCCTTGAAACCGGCGGCTGAGAAGGCGTTGACGAAATTCTGCATCACGTCCGGGCGGATCATGTCCGCGCCATTGCCTGCCGTGCGCCAGCGGGAGAGGTCGAACCGCTCCTCCACATTGGACTGGCTGGAAATGCGGCGCGCGCAAATGTCATAGCCGAAGGTCGGCGAATAGCTGAGCGTCGTGCCCTCATTGCGGCTGATCAGGTCCAGCCATGCTAGCGGGCGGCGCGCGAAATGCTCGGTCTTGAGGTAATCGGCGGAGACCTGGTTGGCGATCAGCGACAGGAAGCAGCCGACCAGCCCCATGTCATGATACCAGGGCAGCCAGCTGACGACGCGGTCGTTATTGCCGATATCCATGCTGGCGGCATGGCCATAGAGATTGTGCAGCAGCGCAGCATGGGTGACGGCAACGCCCTGCGGGAAACGGGTCGAGCCGCTGGAATATTGCAAATAGCAGATATCTTCCGGATCGGCCTTGGGCAGCTCGACTTCGGGCGCCGGGCGCTGGGCGAATGTGTCCCAGTCCACGCCTTCGCAGCCCTGCCGCTCAGCCGCTGCGGCAGCCATCTCGGCGATTTCCGGCGGGTAGATCAGCACTTTAGGATCGGCGCTTTGCAGCTGCACCGAAAGCTGGTCGATATAGCTGTCCTTGCCGCCGAAAGTGGTCGGCAGCGGCAGCGGCACGGGCCATGCGCCGGCCAGCGTGCAGGCGCAGAACAAGGCTGCGAAATCGGGACCCGTCTCCGCGATCAGCGCGACGCGATCGGCCTTGCCGATTCCCGCATCGACAAGCCGATAGGCCATCTGCACGGCATCGGCGCGCATTTCGGAATAGGGATAGACGCGCGTCAGCGTGCCGCGCATGTCGTGGAAGTTCATGCCCTTTTCGCTCTTCGCCGCGTAATCGATCGCGTCATTGAAGGTGGCGAAATCCGCGCGAATGCGCGGCAGGACACAATTATTGGGTGTGGGGACGAGTTCGGTCATGGACGTTCAGGCTAACCCTCATTCTATCTATGCGCCTTGTTTGCGCTCTTCCCGAATTCAAAAAACGGCGCCGACTAGGTAGCCGGCCCCGTGTCAATCTTTCCCATTTGATAGGAAGTGTGGCACGAATAAGGCCGATGGCAGACAATGAACAAGAGTGTCAGCGTAGAAAACGGGCGAAAAAGCCGCTCGATGCGGCGCAATTGCGCGATTTGGCGCTCTCCTATGTGGCGAGATACGCCACTTCTGCGGCCAAGCTTGAACGCTACCTTAAGCGCAAATTGCGCGAACGCGGGTGGGAGGATGAGGAGAATCCGCCCGATATTGCGGGGCTGACCGCCCGTTATTCCGAGCTCGGATATATCGATGACAAGGGATTCGCCCGCTCGAAAAGCGCCATCCTGCTGCGGCGCGGCTATGGTGCCAGGCGAGTTGGGCAGGTGCTGGGACAGGACGGCATAGCGCCCGAAATTCGCGACGAAGTGGCTCCGGGTGAGGCGGAATTGCGCCACGCCGCGCTCGCCATGGCGCAGAAAAGGCGCTTCGGCCCCTTCGGCGTTCAAGCTCTCGACAGGGACAAAAGGGAAAAGCAGGTAGCGGCCATGCTGCGCGCCGGGCACACGCTCGACTTTGCGCGGCAGATGGTCGATGCAGCCTCCGTCGAGGCGGCCGAGGAATGGGCGCATGAACTGGATGAGGAAGAGAGCAGGGATGATCACTGGTAAGTGGACGCGGATGATCGGGCTGGCGGGCGCGGCAATGCTGGCCGCCTGTTCCACTCAGGCGGCTAGCGAGGCACAGACCGCTCCAGTCCTGGCCGAAAGCGCGGTGCATCCCGAATCCGGCCTCGAAGTCATCCCGCTGACCGTGACCACGCAGGGCGGGGAGGAGCATTCCTTCCGCGTCGAAGTCGCCGCCACCGCGCAAGAGCAGCAGCGCGGCCTGATGTTCCGCACTGCCATGGGCGCGGATGAGGGGATGATCTTCCCCTTCACCCAGCCGCGCATGGCCAGCTTCTGGATGCGCAACACGGTGATCCCCCTGGACATCATTTTCATCGGCCCCGATGGTCGCATCGTCAATATCGCGGCCGACACCACGCCCTATTCGGAAGAATCGGTGCGGTCGGTCGATATCGCCGGGGCGGTGCTGGAATTGAACGCGGGCCGCTCCGCGGAGCTGGGCATTGCGGCAGGCGATATGGTGGAATGGTGAGGGGTAGCGGCTCGCGCGCACATGTGCTTGCGCGAGTCACCCAAAACCGGCTAACCGCCCGGGCATGAATTTCCTGATGAAGATCTTCACCTGGTGGGAAGGGGCCACGATCGGCACCCTCCTGTGGTCTGCGCGCAAGGGCGAGCATGTCGGCACCGATGCGCAGGGCAACAAGTATTACCGCTCAAAGAACGTCAAGGATGGCGAGAAGGAGCGGCGCTGGGTGATCTATGACGGCGCCAACGATGCCAGCCGCGTACCGGCCGAATGGCATGGCTGGCTGCACGGCTCCTATGACGAGCTGCCTGAGAGCCATTTGCCGCCGCCGCGCATCTGGGAAACCGATTTCACGCCCAATGCCACCGGCACTGCTGCGGCGTACCGCCCGGCGGGTGCGCTGGAACGCGGCGGCAAGCGCGCCGCCGCCACCGGCGATTACGAAGCCTGGACGCCCGACGCGTGATGCGCCTGCGGCTCGCCGCGACCTGCCTGCCGCTGCTCGTGCTGGCGGCTTGCGACAGCGGTGCGCCACCGCCCGAGGCGGAAGAAACCGAGATCCCTGACGAACTGGCGGCAGAGCCCATGCCGCAGGTAGAGGTGGATGAGAGTATCGGCACGCCGCTGGAAGAGCGGGTGGCGACGATCGGCCTCATCAACAAGCGCAACAACATCTCGCGCGATATCGAATTGCGCCCCGGCGAACAGCAGCGCGTGGGCGATGTCATCATCCGCCTCGCCAGTTGCGAGCGGACCGCGCCGTGGGAAACCCCGCCGCTGACGGGCGGCTTCGTGCAGGTGCTGGTGCAGGAACGCGCCGACGTGAACAGCGACCCGGAATGGAACCGCATCTTCTCCGGCTGGCTCTACAAGGAAGCACCCGCCGTCAACGTCGTCGAACACCCGATCTACGACGTGTGGATGAAGGACTGCGCGATGAGCTTCCCAGGTGAAGAGGAAGCCGCCTCGGCATCTTCCAGCAACTGAGCATGGGCCCAGGGCAGGCTGGCGGTGAAATGGTCGCCGCAGGCCTCTTCCAGCAATTTCAGGTAGTCCGCCTGCRGCAAGGCAACCGCGCCCATCGAGCCGAGATGCCCGGTCATGAACTGGCAATCGAGCACGGTGAAGCCCGCGCGCTTCATCAGCGCCACCAGCCAGGCCAGCGCGACCTTGGAGGCATTGCTGGCGCGGCTGAACATGCTCTCCCCGCAGAACACCCGGTCGAAGGCGACGCCATATAGGCCGCCCACCAGCTCGCCATCCTGCCAGCATTCCACAGAATGGGCATGGCCCTGCTGGTGGAGCGCGATGTAGCTCGCCTCGATCCGGCGGTTGATCCAGGTATCGGGATGGTCGGGCCGCGGCTGGGCGCAGGCGGCGATCACGGCGGGGAAATCCTTGTTGCAGGTGACGGTGAAGCGATCCTGCCTGATGACCTTGGCGAGCGAGCGCGAGACGCGGAAGCTATCGAGCGGGATGATCGCCCGCTCGCGCGGCTCGACCCAGAAGATATCCTCCTCATCGCGCGAATCGGCCATCGGGAACACGCCCATGCGATAGGCCAGCATCAGCATCTCTGCCGGGATGATCTGCGGCTCTTTCGGAGGGACGGGCGCATGCATGATCGGGCTTCTAACACGCGGTATTGCGCTCGTCGCTTGCCATTGCGGCAAAGGCGTTATAGAGGCCCGGTCCGCTGCAGGGGTGTAGCTCAGTTGGTAGAGCATCGGTCTCCAAAACCGAGGGCCACGGGTTCGAATCCTGTCACCCCTGCCATTTTCATTTATCTTTGGCTTTTCGCTCGCCCATCCGGGCGAGCGTCCTCGGTGCTGTTCCCTCCGTCCTTTGGACTGCGGGGCACCTGCGGGCGGCCGTTCGGCCTGCGACTGCCGTGACTCGGTATCCACCGTCATTGCGAGGAGCGAAGCGACGCGGCAATCCAGCGTGGCCCTGTACCAAGGTCACGGCAATTTGGCGGCAGCACGGTCGCGCAGCGACCGCAAGGCCGAACGGCCGCCCGCAGGTGCCCCGCACCCTGAGCCTGTCGAAGGGGGAGGGAACAGCACCGAGGACGTCCACCCGGATGGGTGGACGCAATCAGGCTTCCCCTAATACTCCTCGGGCTCTTCCGGGGTATCCGCATGGTGATCGGGCCCGGCGGTGCGGTCGCCCTTTGCCAGCTTGAACACCACGCCCGAAAGCAGGGCGAGGGCCAGCAGGTTGGGCAGCGCCATGGCGGCGTTGGAGATGTCGCCCATGCGCCACACTTCCTCCGACGGGCGGCTGGCGCCGATGAAGATCGCCAGGCACCAGATTACCCGCCAGCCGATATGCAGCATCTTCTCGCCGCGACGGGTGGAGCCCGGCACGCGGTCATAGATGAAGGTGATGGCCCGTTCGCCGTAATAGCTCCACGTCAGCAGCGTGGTGAACACGAACAGGATCAGCGCGATGCTGGCGATCAGCGTGCCCACCGGGATGCTGGCGATATCGAACGGGAAGGCTGCGGCAAAGGCGCCGCTGGTCATGGCAAAACCGGTGAGGTCCGATTGCCATGCATGCGTTACCGCCTCGCCATTGCCGGTGAAATCGCCTTCCACGGTCAGGATAACCAGCGCGGTCATCGTGCAGATCACCACCGTATCGATGAAGGTGCCCAGCATGGCCATGCGGCCCTGCTGTTCGGGATCGTTCGTCTGCGCCACAGCGTGCGCGATGGGAGTGGAACCCTGGCCCGCCTCGTTCGAGAACAGGCCGCGCGCCACGCCCGCACGGATGGCGATGATGATCGCCGCGCCCACGAAGCCGCCGGTCGCCGCCTGCGGATTGAAGGCACCGTCGAAGATGCGCGTGAAAGTTTCGGGAATGTCCTGGATGTCGAGCAGGATAGCGATCAGCGCCATCACGATATAGGTCGCGGCCATGAAGGGCACGACCTTCTCCGCCACATTGCCGATCGACTTGATGCCGCCGATGATGACGATGAAGACCGCGATGGCCACCACCAGCCCGCCGATCCATTCCTCGATACCGAACAGCTCGTTGATGCCGTCAGCCACCGCGTTCGATTGCACGGCATTGCCCGTCACCAGCGCGGAGAACAGCGTGCCCAGGCAGAAGACGATGGCCAGCCAGGTCCATTTCGGGCCAAGACCGATCATGATGTAGCTCATCGGGCCGCCGCGATAGACGCCGTCGGAAGTCTTCTCGCGATAACGGATCGCCAGCGCGCCTTCGGCAAAGGCCAGCGCCATGCCGATCAATGCGGTGATCCACATCCAGAAAATCGCACCTGGCCCGCCCAGTGCAATGGCGGTGGCGACGCCGGCAAGGTTGCCCGTTCCCACCTGTCCGGAAAGTGCGGTCGAAAGCGCCGCGAAGGGGCTGATCTCGCCCGCGCCCGTTCCCTTGCGGCCCTTGAACAGCCCGGCAAAGGCGCTGCCCAGCTTGACGATCGGGTAGAAGCGCAGACCCACCATGGTCCACAGACCCACGCCGAACAGGATGATGACCATCGGCGGGAAGGGAAGCACTTCCTGCCCGTTCCACAGGCCGGCCCAGATGAAGTCCGAAACATTGGTGACCTGGTCGAGGAATGTGACCGTCTGCTGCGCCTGTGCCAAGTTGGCGACCCCCATCTGTGATTGATCCCGTGTAAGCGGTGGAGGCTATACAAGCGCCGCCAGCGTGGAAAGCCCCAATGTTGCATCTGTAACCGGCTTCGTGCGCACGCGTGACACGGGACGAATCACCGCCAGCCTTGCCAAGGGCGCGAGCGCGTCCTAAATAGCCCATCGTCTTCCGACATCGGAGCATCGCAGCCCCTCCCGATCAGAACTGGATCGGGGCGGCGATGGTCCTATGGCGAAAGGCATCACGAATTATCGCGAAGCGAACAAAGGCAAGAGCAATGGCTCAGGACGGCAAGAAGACCAGCCCCGGCGAATTCCTCAATCAGGTGAAGTCGGAAACCTCGAAGGTTGTGTGGCCCTCGCGTGAGGAGACGATCCGCACGGCGATCTTCGTCTTCATCATGATGGTGATCCTCTCGCTGTTCTTCCTCGGCGTCGATTCGGTGTTCAGCGCGCTGGTGCGCTGGCTGCTGTCGCTGGCCTGACGCTTTGCACCACGCACGCGATTACGACTGACAGGGAAAGAGAATTCAGATGGCCCGCTGGTACATCATCCACGCCTACTCCGGTTTCGAGAACAAGGTCCGCGATTCGATCCTCGCCGAGGCCGAGCGCCTGGGCCTGTCCGATGGCGTGGAGGAGGTGGAAGTTCCCACCGAGACCGTGACCGAGATCAAGCGCGGCAAGAAGGTGCAGGTCGAACGCAAGTTCATGCCCGGCTACGTGCTGGCCAAGCTGAACATGACCGATGACATCTATCACCTGGTCAAGAACACGCCCAAGGTGACCGGTTTCCTCGGCACCAACAACAAGCCGCAGCCGATTTCGGAGAAAGAGGCCGCGCGCTATTTCGGCGGTGTGGAAGAGGCCAAGGCCGCTCCCAAGAAGGACATTCACGTCGATTACGAGATCGGCGACCAGGTCAAGGTGCTCGAAGGCCCCTTCGCCAGCTTCAACGGCGTGGTGGAAGAGCTCGACTTCGACAAGGCCAAGGTCAAGGTCTCGGTCTCCATCTTCGGCCGCGCGACGCCGGTGGAGCTGGACTTCGAACAGGTCGAACTGGTCAAGTAAGAATACTACCAGTGCCGTACGAAAAAGGGCCGGTTTGCGCCGGCCCTTTTCTTTTGTCTCACGCGGCGATCGGTCAGCCCTTGGCCTTGCGCTTGCGCGTTGCCGGTTTAGCCGGCTGCGCACCTTCGGATTTGAGCAGCGCCAATTCGGCTTCGACACGGGCTTCGCGCTGCAGGCCTTCGATTTCCTGCTCGATATTCGCGGACTTCGGCTCGTCCTCGCCCTCGGTGGCGAATGCGACGCGCTTCTCCAGCCGCTCCACGCTTTCCAGCTTGCGTTCCGTCGCGCTGCCGCGATCGGCGAAGATGGAAGAGAGCGGATTCCCACCACTCTCGCCACCATGGCCGGCAGCGGCCTGGGTAACCTCACGCAATTTCTCGCAGGTTTCGGCATGCTTGGCCTCAAGCTGGGCAAGAGCCGTCTCGATTTCGCCGACTTCCGCGGCCGCATCTTTCGCCTCCTGCTGCCGCTTGGCACCCAGCAGCGCGGCGTCTTCCCTGGCAAGAAGCGCGGCACGGGCCAGGTCTTCGCGCTGATGGGCCATGGCGGTCTTTGCCTTGTCCTGCCAGCTGTCAGCGCTGGCAAGCAGCGATTGCGCGTCATTCGCGAGTCTTTCCGACCGGCGCCGCGTGCGGGAGAGGTCGCCCTGCAGGGAGATCACGGTTTCCTCTATCTGCTTCCGCAGCAGCTTCAGCATCTTGGCCGGGTCGGTCGCTGCTTCGACCAATCCCGAAACATTGCTGGACACAAGTTCCCGAATCTGGATTGCAATCTTCACAATATTCCCCCGCTGATTCCCCTTACCCGCTTATCTGTGCATGCAATTGCTAACATCCGATAAGCAACGTTGGGCATGCGGACCGGCCAGCGACCGCCTCACTCGAACATCGTATCGAAATCGGGATTGGCCAGCGCGCGGCACTGGTTTGCCTCGCGCAAAACCGCCTGTTCGCGCGCCTGGATGCGGGCGAGCATGCCGTTGGTCCATGGCGTGATGGACACCTGCCTGGCCGAATAGGCGACGGCATATCCCGCCATTCCGCGACCGGTGAGGGTGCCGAGTTCGGTGGCGACGTCATCTAGACCACTCTCGCCCTCGCAATGGAAGCGGCCGGCCGTGCAATGGCAGCCGCGCGTCCCTTCGCTGGTCACGCGCAGGCCGCGGCCGATCCCGGCGACGCGGTTCGCCTCCACCCCGGCCACGCGTGAGCCGGGCGAATGCGAGGCGATGATCGCGGCTGCGACGGGCGCGCTTGAGTGAATGACCCAGTCGATCGCCTCGTAGGAATCGAGCCATACCACCGCATTCCTCGCATTGGCGGGCAGGTGGACGTCGACCCGCGTATCCCGCGCATCGCTTTCATAAAGACCGATGTAATAGACCGGCGCCGATGACGTCGCGTGACGATCGATGAATGTGCCGACATCCTCGCGGGCGATAACCGATCCCGAACCGCCCAGGGTCACCTTGAATTCGGTGGTGTGCCAGTTGTTGATGTATTCGACTTCGACCAGGTGCGTTCCCTCGCTGATGTCGATCGACAGCGTTTCGGCGTCGTTGCCCTGGTAAACCAGCTGGCCATCGATGAAGATGCGCGCGGAAGACCGGCCCTGGTTGATCGCGATGGTCTGCATGCCGGGCATGTCGAAATGCACCAAACCCACCCAATAGGCGGCGAAGCTCTCCGAGGAGATGCCGTGCAAGTCGTCCCAGGAGTAGTTGATGGCGATGCTGTTTACGTGATGGCGGTGGCTTCCCGCGCCGAGGTTTGCGCGGTCGAAATAGAAGGCCGCGAAGCCGCAGGCGGGCACGCGGCCGCCGGGGTTCATGTCACGGCCCCAGCTGCTGACGGGTGCGACGGGCGGGGTAACCGGCCTGTCCGAACAGGCGGCGCTATTGGAGCTGCTGCCCGTCTGCGCGCGCGGAGTGGCGAGCATAGCCAGGGAAAGGATCGCGGCGAGGGCAAGGGCGCTCAGCAGGGCCCAGTTCCTGCGCCAGCCGGATGGCGCTTGCGATGGTGGAACGCTCTCGATCATCGCTATTTCCCCTCTTCGCTCGCGCGCGGGGCAGCATAACGAGCAGCGCCTTAACATTCGGGAAATCGCCCGGGGCGGCGCTACGCCTTGCATTCCGTGTGCTTTTCGCTATGTGCGCGCCTTCCCGAAAGGGAATCCACGCGGGAGGCCTGCTTGCGGGCCGTTAGCACCGCTTACCATGAGCTTCGGGGCATGCTCCGGGGCGACAGTGAGAAAGGAGTGGCCTCATGGCCAAGAAGATCGACGGTTATATCAACCTGCAGGTGCCCGCCGGCACTGCAAACCCCTCTCCGCCCATCGGCCCCGCACTGGGCCAGCGCGGCGTGAACATCATGGAATTCTGCAAGGCCTTCAACGCCGCCACGCAGGATCTCGAAAAGGGCGCCCCGATCCCGACCAAGATCACGGTCTATGCGGATCGCAGCTTCACCTTCGTCACCAAGAGCCCGCCCGCCAGCTTCCTCATCAAGAAGGCCATGAAGATCAAGTCGGGTTCGAAGGAGCCGGGCAAGAACATCATCGGTTCGATCAAGAAGAGCCAGCTGGCCGAGATCGCCGAAGCCAAGATGAAGGACCTCAACGCCAACGATGTTGACCAGGCGGTCAAGATCATCGCCGGCAGCGCCCGTTCGATGGGCATCGAAGTGGTGGAGGGCTGATCATGGTAAAGCTGACCAAGAAGCAGAAGACCGTTTCCGCTCTCGATGCGGAAAAGCTCTACACGGTGGACGAAGCCATCGCCCTGCTGCGCGAGCACAAGGCGAAGTTCGACGAGACCGTTGAAGTCGCGATGAACCTCGGCGTCGATCCGCGCCATGCGGACCAGATGGTGCGCGGCATGGTGTCGCTGCCCTCGGGCACCGGCAAGGACGTGAAGGTTGCCGTGTTCGCTCGTGGCGACAATGCCGAGAAGGCGACTGCCGCCGGTGCCGACAAGGTCGGTGCCGAAGACCTGATGGAAGACATGCAGGCCGGCAATCTCGATTATGACCGCGTGATCGCCACGCCGGACATGATGGGCGTCGTCGGCCGCCTCGGCAAGGTGCTGGGCCCCAAGGGCCTGATGCCGAACCCGAAGCTGGGCACCGTCACCCCGAACGTGGAACAGGCCGTGAAGGACGCCAAGGGCGGCCAGGTCGAATTCCGCGTCGAGAAGATGGGCATCATCCACTCGGGCATCGGCAAGCTGTCCTTCAAGGACGAGGACCTGAAGGCGAACTTCAAGGCGCTGACCGAAGCGGTCGTGAAGGCCAAGCCGTCGGGCGCCAAGGGCAAGTATGTCAAGAAGATCGCCCTGACCTCCACCATGGGCCCCGGCCTGAAGGTGGACCTGGCGGAAGTCGAAGGCGCGTAAAGCAAGCTAACGGCTCTGCAGCAGCTGCTCAGGATAAACTGCGCGTGGGAAGCTTGCCTGCCCGTAAGCGAGGATAGCCAAGGCTGCGGATGCAGCCGCCGGCGCTTGAGGCAAACCAAATAAAAAGGGCCGGCGGAGCGATCCGCCGGCCCTTTTTGCTGGGCTCCGCAGAGTTAACTCCACCCTCACCAGTCTTGTTAAGGTCAAAGTAACCCAAAAGGCGTGGAATCGCCCCGATCGCGGACCGGCGAGTGCCGGACCGCCATTCAAGGGGATCTGCAATGACGAAGACCACACTTTCGATCTTCCTGGCAGCCGTGACGCTGCTCCTGCTCGCCGTGGTGATGGACGTGCCGCCTTTCGTTACCGGCGGCGTGGGTGTGCTGTTCATGGCCGGGCTGGTCTACGCCTATGTCGTCAGCAAGCGTGACGCCGAACGTGCGGGCGCCGAGAAGGTGGAGGTTGCCGAATAAGCCCTTTCGGGATCGCAATAAGGCAGAAGGGGCCGGCGGGGCGATCCGCCGGCCTTTTTCTTTGCACCGCCGCGTGCTGATCGGCCCTTCCCACTACAGGTCCCGAATTGTATGATCGCGCTGCGGGTTCGAGCAACCTCCCGGTCAGGCACGTAGTGCCCAAGCGTTGCCTCGTCTCCCCGGCATTGGCCGGGCGGTGCTTTGCGAGGTGATGATGACCGAGACCGGTGCCGGCCCAAGCTTCCCCGCTCTCCTGAAAGCATTCGTGCGCGTCGGCATGCTCAGCTTCGGCGGGCCTGCTGGACAGATCGCGCTCATGCATCGCGAACTGGTGGAGGAGCGGCGCTGGGTGAGCGAGGAGGACTATCTCCACGCGCTCAATTTCTGCCACCTGCTTCCCGGACCCGAGGCGCAGCAGCTGGCGACATGGATCGGCTGGCGGCTGCATGGCTGGCGCGGAGGGCTTGCCGCGGGCCTGCTCTTCGTCATTCCCGGCGCGCTGGTGATCCTCGCGCTTTCCATCCTCTATGCTCTTGCTGCCGATCTCGGGTGGTTCGCGGCGCTGTTCCTGGGCGTGAAGGCGGCGGTGCTGGCAATCGTTGCGCAGGCGCTGTTGCGGATCGGAGGACGGGCGCTGGATACGCGCTTCAAGCAGGCACTGGCGCTGGCCGCCTTCGTGGCGCTGTTCTTCCTCGACCTGCCATTCCCGCTGATCGTGCTGGGTGCCGGAGTCCTCGGCATCGCTGTGGCGGCGGTGCTGCCGCAGTGGCTGGCCCTGAAGCCGGCGGGGGGCGAGCCGCCCAGCGCCCCGCGTCCCTGGCGGGCGACGCTGGGCGCGGCGCTGTTGTGGGGAGCAATCTGGGCGGCGCCCATGGTCATCGTGTTCCTGGTGCTGGGGCGCGATCACGTGCTGTGGGACATCGGCGCCTTCTTCTCGCAACTGGCGGTCGTTACATTTGGCGGAGCCTATGCCGTGCTCGCCTATATGGCGCAGGAAGCGGTGCAGGGTTTCGGCTGGTTGCAGGCGGGGGAGATGGCAGATGGGCTGGGCCTCGCCGAAACGACGCCCGGGCCGCTCATCATGGTGACCCAATTCGTCGGCTTCCTTGCCGCCTTCCGCGCGCCCGAACCCTTCAGCCCGCTAGTCGCCGGACTGATCGGAGCGGGGCTGACGACATGGGTCACTTTCGCGCCCTGCTTCCTGTGGATCTTCGCCTTTGCCCCATGGATCGACCGGCTGCGCCACGCGGTCAGGCTGAAAGGCGGACTGGCAGCGCTGACGGCGGCCGTGGTAGGAGTGATCGCCAATCTCACTGCATGGTTTACCCTGCATGTCCTGTTCGGGCAGGTGGGTGAAGACACGGCGGGTCCGTTGCGGATCTATCTGCCCGAATGGTCCAGTTTCGATTGGCGCGCGGCTTTGCTGGCGATGCTTGCCTGCCTGCTTGTCTTCGGCGCCAGATGGTCCGTGCCGAAAGTGCTCGCCCTTGCCGCGGCGGGCGGACTGGTTCTTGGTCTTTTCCTGTAAGGAGGCTGACATGATGAATTTGACGCGCAGGGATGCAATCGGGAGGGCGGCCGCTGGCGCAGCTGGTATCGCGCTGGCGGGAACCGCCCAGCCTGCCGGTGCCCAGGAGCCGGCCCGCATCGCCGCATTCGCCGGCAATCACGCGCCCGTGCCGCTCCGGTTCGATCCCGCCGGGCTCACCGGCCTGTCCGAACGCCTCATCACCTCGCATTGGGAAAACAACTATCAGGGTTCGGTGAGGGCTTTGAACACGATCGAGCTCCGGCTCGCGGAGGCATTGGCCGATCCCGAATTTCCTCCGGTGGTCTATGGCGGGCTCAAGCGCGAGGAACTGCATCGCACGGGTTCCGTCATCCTGCACGAACTCTACTTCGAAGGCCTCGGCGGCAACGGCAGTGCCGGTGGCTCGATTTCCGAGGAACTGGCCCGTTCTTTCGGCAGTGTCGATGCCTGGGCAGCCGAGTTCCGCCGCACCGCGATGTCGCTTTCGGGCGGATCAGGCTGGTGCGTGCTCAGTTACAACCGGCACACCGGATCGCTGCACAATTACTGGGCCTGGGATCACATGCATGGCGCGGTCAGCGGTGCGCCCCTGATTGCGCTCGATATGTATGAGCATTCCTACCACATGGACTATGGCACTGCTGCGGCCCGCTATGTCGATGCCTTCATGGCAAACCTCGATTGGGAAGTGGTGGACGCGCGTTACCGGGCCGCTTTGGCCTGAGAGCGCCCGGATGGCCTGAGGCAGGCCCCTTTCCTACAGGCGTACCACCCCGCCATGCCTGGCGGCATGACCCGCACACGCACCCTCCCTCCGCCGCGCATTCCGCGCTTTGCTCCCGTTCCGCTGCGCGCCCGTTCGGACGGGTGGACGCCGCTCAGGCAGGCCGAGTTTATCGGCATGCTCGCCCAGACAGGCTCGGTCGCGGCGGCGGCGCGGTTTGTGGGGATGGCGCGGGAGACGGCCTATCGCTTGCGGCGGCGGGCAGGGGCGGAGGAGTTTGCCTGGGCCTGGGACGTGGCGCTCGCTTATGCGCGGCGGGGCAGGCCTCCTGCGCCGCCCGCTGCGGCGATGGAACGGCGTGGGCCGCGAAAGGTCACACATGACGAGCCGTGGCGGGCGATCGTGGACGGGCGCTGGCGCGTGGTCATGCGGCGCGGGCGCTATTGCGGCAGCGTGCGGGAATCGCCCAATTCCGCGCTTCTGAGCTGGCTGGCGCAGATCGACCGCGCCATGCGGGAGGGGCGCAAGGCGCTGCGGCGCAGGGCTGCGAAGGACGGAAGGTCACAGTCGCAAGAGGGCGCTTGCGTGTTCCAAGCCCCCTCGCTTGTCGCTGGGCCGCGCCTGTCGTAGATAGCGCTACCATGAGGATGCTCGGGATGATCGCGGCGGCCTTTGCCATGGCCTTGCTGCATGGGGGAAGGGCCGGCGCGCAAGTGCTGCCCGATGGGCCGTTGCTGGCGTCGGCGGATATGCGCGAGGGGCAGGACCTCTCGGGCGAGTGGACCTACTCGATCGATCCCTATCGCGACGGCATGGCGGGCTTCCATGGTGGCGCGGCGGGCACGGGCCATCGCCGCTATGACGATACCGATGTGGAGCAGGCGCGGCGGGCCGATCCGCCGGCGCTCTACGAATACGACATGGACCGCGCGCCCCGCGCGACGCTCCCCTCCAGCTGGCTGACCCATGCGCCCGAGATGCGGCACTATCAGGGGCTGGTGTGGTACCAGCGCCGCTTCGATGCCGATCCGGTCGCGGGCGAGCGCCAGTTCCTGCGCTTCGGCGCGGTCAACTACGCGGCCGAGGTGTGGCTGAATGGCGAGTTCCTGGGGAGGCATGAGGGCGGCTTCACCCCCTTCGCCTTCGAGGTGACCGGCAAGCTGCGGGCAGAGGGCAACCGGCTGCTGGTCGGCGCGGACTCGATCCGCGACTGGCAGGACGTGCCGCCGCCCGTCACCGATTGGGAGACCTATGGCGGGATCACCCGCCCCGTCTCGCTGATCGCGGTGCCGGAGACCTATGTGGACGATGCATGGCTGCGGCTGACGCCCGACGGCCGGATCACCATGGACATCGCGCTCGACGGGCCGCAGGCGGCAGGCGCGCCGGTCGAGATCGCCATCCCCGGACTGGAATTGCGCCTCACCACGAATGCCGATCCCACGGGGCGCGTCACCTTCCGCATCACGCCGCCGTCAGGGCTGGAGCGTTGGTCGCCGCAGAACCCCAAGCTCTACGATATCGAGATCCGCACGGGCGAGGACGTCTGGCGCGACCGCGTGGGCTTCCGCACCATTGCCGTGCGCGGGTCGGAGGTGCTGCTCAATGGCGAGCCTGTGTTCCTCAGCGGCATCAGCCTGCATGAGGAGGAGCTGGGGGCGCAACCGACGCGCAACATGACGCCCGCTGCGGCGCGTGCGTTGCTCACGATCGTAAGGGACGACCTCAACGGCAACTTCGTGCGGCTGGCGCATTACCCGCATGGCGATGCGATGGTGCGCGCGGCGGACGAGCTGGGCCTGCTGGTGTGGAGCGAGATCCCCGTCTACTGGCGCATCGCCTTCGCCGATCCGGACGTGCTCACCCATGCGCGCACCATGCTGTCGGAGATGGTGCTGCGCGACCGCAACCGGGCGAGCGTCGTGATCTGGAGCGTGGGGAACGAGACGCCGGTGGACGCGCCGCGCAATGCCTTCATGGCGCAGCTGGTGGCCGATGCGCGCACGCTCGACCCGCACCGGCTGGTGAGCGCGGCGCTGCTGACCGAGCGCGACGATAGCGGCGAGGTGCCGGTGATGCGGCTGGTCGATCCGCTGGCCGATCATCTCGATGTGCTGGCGGTGAACACCTATAATGGCTGGTACGGGCCGGATCGTCCTGAGGACGTGCCGCGTATCGCGTGGGATGTGCCCGCCGGCCGGCCGCTGGTCTTCTCCGAAATGGGGGCGGGCGCGCAGCCGGGCCTCCACGCCGCGCAGGGTGAGGAGCCGATCAAGTTCACCGAGGAATACCAGGCGACCTATTACCGCAATACGCTGGCAATGGCCGAGGGGATCGAGACGCTCGCGGGCCTCTCGCCATGGATCCTGAAGGACTTCCTCTCTCCCCGTCGCCAGCTGCCCGGTGTGCAGGATGGCTGGAACCGGAAGGGCCTGATCGGGCCGGAGGGCGAACGCAAGCTGGCCTTCGATGTGCTGGCGGAGTGGTATGCGGAAAGGGAGGAGTGATGACGAGCCTGCAAGGCTCGCAAGGCCGAACGGCCGTCCGCAGGTGCCCCGCAGCAAGGCGGAGGGAACAGCACCGAGGAAAGCCAAGGGGCGGATGCCCCGCCGGCGATTGAGGAACAGGAATCCTATATACCGCCGGGCGTGTAGTCGAGGCCAAGCTCAGTTAGCCCCTCGCACAGCGCGGCCATGCAGGCATCGAGCGTGTCGCGGCTGGTCGAGCGGATGACGAAGTTGGCGCCTATGCGGCCCTCGCGGAAGAAAGGGTAGCTGCCAATCTGGACGCCTTCGTGCGCGGCTTCCACGGCGCGCAGCAGGTCGGCGACTTCGCTCTCCTTGATCCAGCCTCCGACGGTCTCGGAGATCAGCGGCACGCCGCCTTCCAGCGTGCCGGTCAGCGCATCGAGCATCTGCGCGCAGATCGTCGGCACGCCGGCCATCATGAAGATGGAACCGTGGCGAATGCCGGGCGCGCCGGACATGCGGTTGGGGATCAGCTCGGCGCCCTCGGGCACGCGCGCCATGCGCAGGCGGGCGTCGGTCAGGCCGCCCTCGCGGTGCTTGTAGTAGTCCTCAAGGATCGCGCGCGCTTCGGGATGGATGACGACGGGCACGCCCAGCGCCTGTGCCACTGCGTCCACGGTGATGTCGTCATGCGTGGGGCCGATGCCGCCGGTGGTGAAGAGGTAGTCGTAAGTGCTGCGCAGCGCGTTCACGGCCTGGGCGATCGCGTCCATGCCGTCCGACACTACGCGTACTTCGGTGAGGCGGATGCCCTGCACCTGTAGCCAGCTGGCGACCTGCGCGATGTTCTTGTCATGCGTGCGGCCGGAGAGGATCTCGTCCCCGATCACCAGCAGCGCGGCGGTCCAGATGCGGTCTGTTGCAGACATGACGGCGGCTTAGGCCGGTTCCTCGGTGCGCGCCACCGGACTTTGGGGCAGGGCAGCGCTGAGCGCGGGATCGCCCGGATTGGTGAAGCGCAGCACGCCATCGGCAACGGGGCGCTGGCGGAAGTCCTTCACGTCTGCGAGGTAATCGTGGTTGAGCCGCCAGGGCAGTTCGGCCGCGCTCTTGGGCATCAGAGGCTTTGCGCGATGCAGATAGCCCGATGTGTAGTCGAAAGGTTCGACCACCTCCGGCTCGTCCTCAGGGGCCAGCAGCGGGATGACGACCGTAGCGTTCTCCGCTTCCATCTCGTTGAGGACTCGCGCGACGAATTCGGAGTTGTTGTCCGCCCGCAATGTCCAGCTGGCGTTGAGATAACCGAAAGTGACCGCGAGGTTGGGGACGTTGGAGAACATCGTCCCGCGATAGTAGTAATGCTCCGGCCACTCGACCTTCTTCCCGTCGATCGACACGGCGACCTTGCCCGCCAGCACGAGGCGCAGGCCGGTGGCGGTGACGACGATATCGGCGGGCAGGTACTTGCCTGACGCCAGCTTCACCCCGCCCGCATCGAAGCCCGCCACATGGTCGGTGACGACATCGGCCTTGCCGCTCCTCAGTGCCTTGAACAGGTCGCCATCTGGAACGAGGCAGAGGCGCTGCTTCCAGGGGTCGTAGGGCGGCTCGAAATGTTCTGCCGAATAGGCGGGCCCGAGGTCGTGGCGCAGCATCTCGCGCAGCTTCTTCGCGAGCTTTTCCGGATCGCGCCGCGAGAGCTTGAAGAAATAGTCGCGCAGGCGGATGTTCTTCTGGCGGGTCAGCCAATAGGCCCAGCTTTCGGGCAGCCAGCGCCGGAGGACCTTGCCGATCCGGTCCTGCCGCGGGCCCGCCGCCATCCATGTCGGCGTGCGCTGGAGCATGGTGACGTGCGCGGCCTTGTCGGTCATCGTGGGGACGATGGTGACGGCAGTCGCGCCCGATCCGATCACCACCACGCGCTTGCCCGTATAGTCGAGGTCCTGCGGCCAGAATTGCGGATGCACGACCGTGCCGCCGAAGTCCGCCAGGCCGGGAATATCCGCCTCATGCGGTTTGTCGTAATCGTAATAGCCGGAGGCGAAGAACAGGAAGTGCGTGGTCTCGGTCCGCCAACCTTGCGCATCCTCCAGCGTGACGTGCCACAGCGCCTCATCCGAATGCCAGTCCGCCGAAACTACGGTGGTTTCGAAACGAATATGTTCGGTGATCCCGCGCTCATCCGCAGTGCGATTGAGATATTCGAGGATCGCCGGCCCGTCCGCGATCGCATCCTCATGCTTCCACGGCTCGAAACGGAAGCCGAGCGTATGCATGTCCGAATCCGAACGCACGCCGGGGTAGCGGAACAGGTCCCACGTCCCGCCGATCTGCGCCCGGCGTTCGATAATCGCAAAGCTGCGCGTGGGGCACATCATTTTCAGATGCGCCGCCATGGAGATACCGGAAATGCCGGCGCCTACAATCAGCACATCGAGGTGGTCTGCCATATAACAGGATTGCCAGCCGGAGGCGCCCGTGTCACCACCCTTTCATGACAGTTGTCACCGCTCGGCGCTATCGACAGGGCAAGATTCAGCGCAACATCGCGGAGGCGCCTTTCGATGCCCCTGGCAAGGGCGAGTTCGACTGGATCGGTCTGCTCGATCCCGAACCAGCAGAGATCGACGCGCTCGCCCAGCGATACCACCTGCACCCTCTCGCGGTCGAGGATGCCGTGACACAACGCCACCCGCCCAAAGCGGAAACCTATAGCAAGCACCTCTTCGTTGTCGCCCGAACGGCGGCGCAGGGGCCGGGCGACACGATCGCCTATGGCCAGACCGCGATCTTCGTAGGCGACGATTTCATAATCACCGTCAGGCTGGGCAGCCAACGCGCACATGTGGACCTGCGCGCGCAGCTGGAAGCGAATCCGGAGCGGCTGGCGGAAGGGCCGGACTTCGTGCTCCATGCCTTGCTCGATTTCATCGTGGAGGGCTTCGATCCTTTGCTCGATCGGCTGGACGAGACGATGGGCAAGATGGAAGATGGCGCGATAGATGCCTTCCCCGACCAGGCGCGCATCCGCCGCATCTTCCGCTTGCGGCGGACACTCCGCCAGCTTGAGGGAATCTCGGGCCGGATGGAAGAAATGACGGGCAAGCTGGCGCAGGTCGAACAGCCGGCGATAGACCAGCGTGCGCGTCCCTATTTCCGCGACGTGCATGACCATGCGAGGCGCGTGCTGATGCGCACGCGCGCGCTGCTCGATACGCTGGGCAACCTTCTCGAGGTAGCGAGCCTGCTGGAACAGAGTCGCCAGGGTGCGATTACGCGGCAACTGGCCGCATGGGCCGCGATCCTTGCCGTGCCAACGGCGATCGCCGGCATTTACGGGATGAATTTCGCTTTCATGCCAGAGCTTGCCTGGCGGCACGGCTATTTCATCGTGCTGGGCGCGATCGCGCTCATTTGCGCATTGCTGTTCTGGCGCTTCCGGAGGATCGGCTGGCTTTGAAAGTCGGGGCGCGCGACCATCGGTCGCGCTTTCACCCGCTGACAGGCCGAGAGGCGCGATGGCCTCCCTTAGCCTCCCTTACTTGGCCGAGAGCGCCTCGGTAAACATGGTGCGCGACGGGGCATCGGCATAATCGCTCGACGCGTCCTTGTCGCCCTGCAGCGCTCGTGCAGCCTGTACCGTATTGGCGAGCAGGCAGGCAATGGTCATCGGTCCCACGCCGCCGGGGACGGGGGTGACGGCCTTGGCATGCTGGACTTCGTCAAAGGCGACGTCGCCCACCAGCTTCTCCTTGCCGGTCTCCTCATCCATGATGCGGGTGATGCCGACATCGATGATGACAGCGCCGTCCTTCACCCAGTCGCCCTTCACCAGTTTGGGCGCGCCTGCGGCGGCCACGATGATGTCCGCCTTGCGGCAGATGGCGGGCAGGTTGTGGGTGTAGATATGGGTGACGGTGACGGTGCATTCGGCATCCAGCAGCAGGTTCGCCACCGGCTTGCCGACGATGTTGGACTTGCCGATCACCACCGCATCCTTGCCGACGAAATCGTCGACCACGCTCTGCAGCAGGATCATCACGCCCAGCGGAGTGCAGGGCACGATGCCGCCGGTGCCGGTCGACAGACGACCGACATTGACCGGGTGGAAGCCGTCCACGTCCTTGTCCGGGCTGATCGAACGCAGCACCAGGCGCGTATCGATATGCTCGGGCAGCGGCACCTGGCACAGGATGCCGTGAACCTCGGGATCCTTGTTGAGCTGGTCGATCAGCGCGAGGAGTTCTTCCTGGCTGGCATCGGCGGGCAGGCGGTGTTCGATCGAATTGATGCCGACCTTCTCGCACGCCTTGATCTTACGGCGGACATAGACCTGGCTGGCACCATCCTCGCCCACCAGGATCACTACCAGACCCGGACGGGTCATGCCGGCGGCGAGCATCTCGTCCACCTGCGTCTTGGTCTTCTCGTCAAGCTGGCGCGCGATCGCGCGGCCATCGATAATATCGGCCATGTCTGTTCCTGTCTCCGGGGAGCCGGCGGCTCAGCTGTGCTTGGCGTGGTAGGCGTTGATCCATTCGGCGGACGCGGTCAGCGCGCCGAAGGGGTAGAAGTGCAGGCGCACGCGGCCGTGCTGCTCACCCAGCTTGCTGTTGAGCGAGTCGACCAGCTTGTCCGGACCGGCGCTGCCGATCAAATTGGTCAGGCTGATGCCGTACTTCTTCATGACGGAGGCGGAGGCGCCAACGCCGCAGCGTTTGGCGAAGCCGAGCAGGCGCTTGATGCCGGCCGGGCCGGGAACGCCAAGGCGCACGGGCACGTCGATGCCGCGCTCGCGCATTTCGGCGAGCCAGGCGACGATCGCGTCATCGTCGAAAGCGAACTGGGTGACCACCAGCGGGGTCATGCCATGGGCGCGGACGGCTGCGATCTTGCGTTCCATCCAGTCCCACAGTTCGGCAGGGGTGTTGTTCGGATGGCCTTCCGGGTGGCCGCCGACGCCGACGATCTCGATGCCGTGCTTTTCCAGCAGGCCGGTTTCGATGATCTGCAGCGAATCGGAATAGGGGCCTTCGGGCTCGGGCGGGTCACCGGCGATGATGAAGACGCGCTTCACTTGCGCCTTCTTGGTGATTTCGCCCAGGTACCAGTCGAGCTGTTCCTCGCTCTCGATGCGGCGGGCAGAGAGGTGGACGATCGGCTCGAAGCCAAGCTCACGCACCAGCACGGCGGCTTCGACGCGCTGTTCCAGTTCCTCACCGGGCAGGAAGGTGACGGCGACCTGCGTGTTCGGGCGGATCAGCGGGGCAGCTTCGCGCAGCCCTTCGATCTCCTTGGCCGTCATTTCCAGCGAATAGCCGTCCACCATGTTCTCGGCATTCTTTTCCCAGTTCGGGTGGATCGCGGCATAGCTCATCGCATTCTCTCCTCTCGACTCGCGCGCGCATGGCGCGGCGGCATGACCATAGCGCCCGGGGGCGCGAATTGGGGCTCTTAACGCCCGTAGGGCGCTGTCGCAAAACCCCCTAGCGCAATGGGTTTTATTCGTATAGACGAAATTTTCATAAGAGCGAACAATACACCGAGTCCCCGTCTTTCTCATGGTCCTTTCATGCTGATTTTCCTGCCTGGCCTGATTTGCGATGCGAGCATCTATGCCCCGCAAACCGCGGCCTTTGCGGATTCGCATGCAGTGGATTCATACGGATTGGCCGACTCGCTGCCCGAAATGGCGCGAATCGCGCTCGCCGATGCGGACCGGCTGGGGGCGGAGCAATTCGACCTGTTCGGCCATTCGATGGGCGGCCGCGTGGCGCTGGAAGTCTATCGTCAGGCGCCCGAACGCGTGCGGCGGCTGGCCCTCGTCTCCACCGGCATCCATCCGGTCGGCAAGGACGAGCCTGCCAAGCGCGAGGCGCTGAAGGCTGTGGGTCATGACAATGGATTCAAGGCACTGGTCGATGACTGGCTGCCGCCCATGGTCGCCGAACAGAACCGCACGGACCCATCCATCTACCCGCCCATGTGGGAGATGTGCATGAAAATGGGGCAGGACGTGTTCGACGCGCAGATCAATGCGCTGGTCACCCGCCCCGACGTTGCCGACCTCTTGCCGAAGATCACCTGCCCGACGCTGGTGATGACGGGCGCGCTCGATACATGGGCTCCGCCCGCGCAGCATGAAGAGATCGCCGCGGCGATCCCCAATTCGCATCTCGTTATCGTTCCCGGTGCCGGACACATGATCCAGATGGAAGCACCTGTTGCGGTCAACGAAGCCATCACCCGCTGGCTTGAAACGCCGGCATCCTGATCAACCCTGAAAGCCTCTAGGAGAGGGAGTAGCATGAGTAACAATCTGCAGTCGAAGCTGGACGCGCAGTCCAACGTCGTCGATTTCCTGCGTAACCAGCAGGTCGGCCCGAACGTCTATCCGGGCGTCCCCGCCGAATATTCCAACTGGCGCAAGGAACAGCGCGGCTGGGCCAAGAGCGCGGTGCTGTTCAACCAGTCCTATCACATGGTCGAGCTCTATGTGCGCGGCCCCGAAGCCATGGCGCTGCTCGAATACACTGCCATCAACAGCTTCAAGAACTTCGCCGTCAACAAGGCCAAGCAGTACGTCCCGGTCACCCCGGACGGTTATGTCATCGGCGACGTGATCCTGTTCTATCTGGACGAGAACGAATTCTCCCTGGTCGGCCGTGCGCCCGCCATCGAATGGGTCGAATTCCACGCCCAGTATCCCAAGCCCGACGGTTCCAAGTGGAACGTGACCGTGGAGCGTGACGAACGCACCGCGATGCGTACCGACGGTGTCCGCAAGAACTATCGCTTCCAGCTGCAGGGCCCCAACGCCATGTCGATCCTGGAAAAGGCGATGGGCCAGACCCCGCCGGACCTGAAGTTCTTCAACATGGCGCATGTCGGCATCAATGGTAAGGACGTGATCGCCCTTCGCCACGGCATGGCCGGTCAGCCGGGTTACGAACTGTTCGGTCCCTGGGCCGATTACGAAGCCGTGCACAGCGCGCTGGTCGAAGCCGGCAAGGGCTTTGGCCTGGAGCTGGTGGGCGGCCGCGCCTACTCCTCGAACACGCTGGAATCCGGCTGGCTGCCTTCGCCGCTGCCCGCTTTCTACACCGGCGATTCGCAGATGATGAAGGACTTCCGCGCCTGGTCTTCGGACAAGTCCTATGCCGGCATGTGCTCGATCGGCGGTTCCTATGTTCCCGACAGCATCGAGGGTTACTACCTCACGCCGTGGGATATCGGATACGGCCACATCGTGAAGTTCGACCACGACTTCGTCGGCCGCGAAGCTCTCGAGAAGATGGCCAACCAGAAGCACAAGCAGAAGGTCACGCTGGCTCTCGACAATGAAGACATGATGCGCGTCCTGTCCTCGCTTTATGCCGAAGGCGACCGTGCGAAGTACTTCGAATTCCCGAGCGCCGTTTACGCGATGCACCCGTTCGACGAAGTGCGCACGAAGGACGGCAAGTTCATCGGCGTGTCGACCTGGGTCGGCTACAGCTCGAACGAAGGCAAGATGCTCACCCTCGCCATGATCGATCCCGATGAGGTCGAAATGGGCAAGGAAGTGAAGCTGGTGTGGGGCGAGCCGAATGGCGGCACCACCAAGCCGACTGTCGAGCCGCACGTCCAGACCGAGATCACTGCCGTGATCAGCCCGGTTCCGTACTCGAACGTCGCCCGTACGGCCTATGCCGACAGCTGGCGCGCAGAGGGCGTTGGCAAGAACGTCTGATCGGTTCCACACCCGACACAGAAAGGGGCGGTCACGCGAGTGGCCGCCCCTTTTGCTTTGCAATGATGTCTGGAGCCGGTTGCAAGCGACCGGCAGGCGTTCTCAGCTATCCTCGAGCAGGCTCGCCGTGCGATCGAGCAGGTCGGCCACGCGTGCGTGCAGGTCGTCGGTAAAGCGCACCTTGGGCACGGCGACCGAGAGCGAGCCGACGGGCGCGCCGTCCATGGTCACCAGCCGTCCGATGCCCACGATGCCGAGCGAGAACTCCTCGTCGGTCATCGCAAAACCGGTCTTGCGTGCCTCGTCCAGCTGTTTGCGCAGCGTCGGTTCGTCGGTGACCGTATGATTGGTAAAGGGTGCGCGCTCTGTCTCTGCAAAATAGCGCTCGAGCTCTTCGGGTTCGAGCGCGGCGAGCAGCACCTTGCCGGCCGCCAGCGCATGCATGGGCAGGCGGCGGCCCTGCGGCACCGAATAGCGCAAGGCCTGTTCGCTGCTCTCGGTCACGATCGCCTCGATCTCCCAATCCACGCGGATGAAGAAGCTGGTCGTCTCGTCCAGCTGCACGCGCAGGGTGCGCACAAGCGGCGCGGCGCGGTCGGCCAGCGTAAAGCTTTCGGTGGAGGCCTGCAGGCGGGCAAGGCCGGGTCCGGCGGAATAGCGGCGGCCGTCGCGAACCAAATATTGCCGGTCGACAAGCGTGGAGAGCAGGTAGCTGAGGCTGGAGACGGGAATGCCCAGCGCAGTGGCGATTTCCTGCGCCACCAGCGGGCGATTATGCGCCACCACATATTCGATGATGTCGAGCGTGCGCGTGGCCGACTTGACCTGCGAACTGCTTGCGCCGGGGCCTGCTTCGCTTGCCATGTCAGCCGATCCGCTCCTCCGCGATATCCGCGCCCGCGCGCAGGTTTGCGAGTTTCTTCCATGCGACCGAAGGATCGATCTTGCCGTAGCCGGCGAAGGTGCCGAAGCCGCAATCGCTGCTGGCGATCACCCGCTCCTTGCCCGCGAATTCGGCAAAGCGCTCGATCCGCTGGGCGATCAGTTCGGGCGTTTCGATGTAGTTGGAGCAGCTGTCGATAAAGCCGGGGGCTAGGATCTTGCCGGTAATGTCCGTATCGCGCCAGACCTTCCATTCATGCTCGTGACGCGGATTCGCATGCTCGAACAGGATGGTAGCCGGACGGGCGGAGAGGACCACGTCGATAATCACCTCCAGCGGGATGTCGTAATCGTGCGGGCCTTCGTAATTGCCCCAGCACACATGCATGCGCATCTGTTCCGGCGGGATGTTCGCGGTCGCCTCGTTCAGCGCATCGACATTGGCCTGGATGGTGGCGAGGAATTCCGCTTCGCTCATGTCCTGATAGCCCGTGTGGCGGCTCATCGCGAGGTCGGGGCAGTCGAACTGCACCTGGAACCCGGCCTCGGCAATCGCCTCATATTCGGGGCGCATCGCGGCGACGAGATCGGCGAGATAGGCCTCGTGGCTGGGATAATACTGGTTCGGCTGGAACGCGGTGATGAGGCCGGGGGAAGCAGTGTTGAGGAAGGCCTTCACGTCCTGCCCATGCTTCTCCAGCGCGGATTTGAAGCGGCGAATATCGTCATGCAGCGGTTGGAGGTTGACCAGCTCAACCTTGTCGATCGCGCTGGCGCGGGTGAACTCCTGGCTGCCCATGATCGCGCTAAGCTTCTTCGCCAGCTCGGGCACTTGCGCGAGGTCCATCGCGGGCTTCCTTGGCGTATGTCCGCCGAAGCCCGAAAGCCGTTCGATGATATAGGTCGAATAGCCGACCTTGCCGAGCTCGCCGTCGCTGACGATGGAGACGCCCGCCTCCACCTGCCGGCGCACGGCGTCATCGATCGCTTCCTGCACCACGCGGTCGAACTCGGCTTCATCGTAGGGTTCGCCCTTGTCGCGGGCGAGCAGCAGCGGCACGAGCTTGTCGCCGCGCGGAAGGCTGCCGACATGGGTAGTTTCAATCACTGGGGAATGCGCTCCTTCTGGAACGCCAGTCATTTCATATATGCGAATTCAACGCAAGTATGAAAGACCGGGCGCTCCAGCAGGCGTCACTCCTCCCAACCGGTGGGCGCGTTGTAATCGGTGGTGAAACCCATCGCCTCGATCTCGTGCACCAGCCCGTCCGCGCCCACCTTGAAGATATGCGCGGCGGGAAGGTCGAACGGGCCGAGGTCGGCGAACATGCCTTCATCCGCCGAACGCATGGTCACCGTCCCGTCCATCGCGGTGACCGGATAGGGCTCGAAATCCATCGGATGGCGGAAGTGGGACAGGCCCATGACCAGACCGGTGACCGGATCGGCGGCGAAGACCCGCCGGTTATCGATCGTGGTGATATAGGCCATCGTGTTGGAGGTAAGCTGTCCGGCGCAATCGCGGGCAACCGGATGTTCGCTATTCCCGAAATTGCCCTGGCTCTCTCCCGGTCCTGCGGTTTCGATGCCGTTCTCATGCCGCTGGCAGTCAGGCGCGAAGGGCATCAGCGATCCGTCATTGTCATCCAGCGCATCGTAATAGGTGGCGCCGAGGGCGATCAGTTCCGCCTCGCTCTTGCGGTCCGCTTCGGGCACCACAGCCAGCAGCCCGGCGCGCGGTGTCTGCAAATTGCCGAGCGGGGAAGGGCCGCCAAAGGGCGATTCCGTGTTCACCGCGGCAAAGAGATGCTCCGCCTCGACGATGGAGCCTGCCGGATCGAGCTTCAGCCGCAGTGCGACCACGGTAGGCTCGCCCTCGCGTTCGACCATGCCTATCCAGCCGACCGTCTGCTTCACCTCGTCCGGGACCACGACGGAGAAGTTGGTGCCTGCGCCGGTGATCTCGGCCCACAGGCCCTCGCCGGCATTGATGCGCTGGAGGTTCTCGACGATGCGCACCTCGTCGGAGAATGCGACGGTGCCGGCATTGTTGCTTTCCAGCCCGGCGACATAGCTGGCCGCAAGGCCGATCAGGCATTCGCGGTCGCAAACGGGCGCGGCCTCATCCTCGCCGCCGCTATCGGCGCAAGCACTCATAGCGGTTGCCGCAAGCAGGGCGGCGGAAAATTTCAGCATGGTCTTCATGTCATCTCTCCCAAGACGAATATTGTTCTACCACCCGCTGGGCATGCCATAGGGCACCGTTGTCAGCACCGCCTCGATCTGGCGGAGCTTTCCGTCCTCCAGCTTGAAAACCTCGGCGATGATGAAGCTGAAGGGCTGGGCGAAAGCGCCGCTTGCGGCCTGCGCCTCCCCGCTAGGCTCGGCATAGGCAGGCACGGTTCCCGCGTGGTCGAAGAAGCCGAGCGCATACACCAGCTGGCGCTCCTCATCGATCACCGGGAAACGGCGCGCGCGGATATTGGTGACGATGGTCTGGAAGCCGGTATCGAACTGCGCGGCGCAATCGAGCTTCGCCATCTCGTTCGATCCTCCGTCTGGAGAATTGGCCGTCCAGCTATTGTTCTCCATGCGCTGGCAATCCGGATGGAACGGTGTTGCGCCGGCCGTCACTTCGGATTCGATGCCGCGGAAATAGCGATCGGCTGCCTCCTGCAATTTGTGACGAGGCACGCGGGTGTCTTCGGGCTCTATGCGGTTGAAGATCGGCAGGACTTCGGTCCGCTCCACCGTCACGAACGCCCCGGCACTGCCACCGCTGGTGATATTGCGCACCACCAGGTTCTCGATTTCGGTGATCCGGCGGTTCTCCACCCGCAGGCGGATCGACATATTGTTCTGGTTGCCATTCTCATTGATGATGGCGAGAGCGGCGACCTCCCCGTTCACGGGATCGGCAACGTCGAAGCGGTAGCTGGGCTGTGCCTGCACCGTGTTCCAGAGCCCGTCTGTCAGGGCCAGCGTCACACCATTCTCGGTATATTTAATGTCGTTGCTGAGCGTGAGGCGGCCTGAATCATGCGTTTCGAGCGCATCGAAATAGGCATCCATCATGCCGATCAGGCATTCGCGGTCGCATTCGGCGCCGATCTGCGCGCTTGCCTGTTGCGATGCAAGCGTGGCGGCCACCAATGCAGTAGCCACGGCAATTCCCCTTGCCATCGAGTCCCCTCCATCTCTTCCCGCCGGGGAATGTGACTCCGCTTGGCAATCTTGGCAAGCGCTTCGCATAGGAGAGCGATTGGCCGGGCCACGCTGCTTGCACGCAATCGTAACGATCGTTAGCAAGGCGGCAGGCAGAGGAAGGTCCTGGAATGAGCGAGGCAGCATTCGATTACATCGTCGTGGGCGGCGGCAGCGCGGGCTGCGTGATGGCCGCGCGGCTGAGCGAGGATGGCAAGGACAATGTCTTGCTGCTGGAAGCGGGCGGCAGCGACGACCACCCCTTCATCCAGATGCCGCTGGGCTTCCTGCGCGCGATGACCAGGCCGCAGTTCAACTGGAACTACTGGACCGAGGAAGAGCCGCACCTTGACAATCGCCGCATGCCGCTGCCGCGCGGGCGGGTGATGGGCGGCTCCGGATCGATCAACGGTATGTTCGCCATGCGCGGCCATCCGGCGGATTACGATCAGTGGGCGCAAATGGGTGCGCGCGGCTGGTCCTATGCCGACTGCCTGCCCTATTTCCGCAAGCTGGAAGACAGCTGGCGGGGTGAGAGCCCCTATCACGGGAGTGACGGTCCGGTGCGCATCCGCCCGATCGATTCGCCCCATGTGTTGCATGACGTGGTGATGCAGACCGCTGCCAATGCGGGCTTTGCCCCTACCGACGACTTGGGCGGCCCGGTGCCGGAGGGGTTTGCGCAGGGCGAGCAATCGGTCGACGACAAGGGCCGCCGTGTCAGCGCCGCCAGCGCCTATATCAAGCCCGCCCTTTCGCGCCGGAACCTCGATGTGCGGCAGAATGCGCAGGTCACTCGTGTGATCTTCGAGGGCAAGCGCGCGGTGGGTGTGGAACTGCACACCTCCGATGGCCCGCAGCAGGTCCGCGCGCGCAAGGAAGTCGTCCTCTCGGGCGGCACCTATAACTCGCCGCATTTGCTGATGCTGTCGGGCATCGGCGCGGCAGAGCATCTGCGCAGCTTTGGCATCGAGGTGCTGCATGACAGCGCGGGCGTGGGCCGGAACCTGCAGGAGCATCCCACCGCCAGCCTTGAATTCAAGGCCAACAAGCCCGTCACCTTCCTGCGCCAGCTGCGCTGGGATCGCCTCGCCATCAATGCCGTGCGCTGGGCGCTGACGGGCAAGGGAACGATGGCGAGCCAGCTCAACAGCTGCAACGTGGTGGTGCGCACTGCCGACCATCTCGAGCGGCCCGACATGCAGATCATGGTCAACCCGATCCGCTTCGACGCGCAGACCTGGTTCCCGCTGATCAAGCCCGAACAGGAGCATGTCTTCTGGGCGGGCGTGGTGCAGCTGCATCCCGAAAGCCGCGGCCGGGTGGAGCTGAAGAGCGACGATCCGCTGCAAGAAGCGGCAGTCACGCTCAACCTGATGAGCGAGGAGGCGGACCTCGAACAGATGCGCCGGGCGATCCGCACCGCGCGGCGCATCTATCGCAGCGACCCGCTGGGCCAGCTGGTGGGCGATGAGCGCGCGCCGACCGCCGGGGCGGAAAGCGACGCGGAGCTCGACGCCCTGATACGTGCCACCTGCTACACCGCGCAGCATCCCACCAGCACATGCGCCATGGGCATGGGCGAACGCAGCGTGGTTGATGAGGAATGCCGCGTGATCGGCGTGGAGGGCCTGCGCGTGGTCGATGCCAGCGTGATGCCCACCGTGCCGGGCGGCAACACTAACCTTCCCACGATCATGGTCGCGGAAAAGGCCGCCGATGCGATGCGCGGCCGCAAGCTGCCCGCTGACGAGATCCCGGCGCGGATGGCCGCGGCATGAGCCGCACCGAACAGGAGCAGGCCAATCTCGACCTCGTGCTCGGCATGTTCGAGCATGTGCTGAACCCGATGGATTCCGGTGCGGTCGATCGCTTCGTCTCGCCCGATTATATCCAGCACAGCCAGCTCGCCCCGCCGGGTCGCGATGCGCTGAAGGCATTTCTCGACATGATCAAGGCGGAAACGCCTGAGGCCGTTCACGATGTGAAGCGCGCCTTCGTCGATGGCGACCATGTGACCGTACATTACCATGTGCGCCGTCATGAAGGCGATCTCGGCTGGGCGGTGATCGATATCTTCCGCGTGCAGGACGGGCTGATCGCCGAGCATTGGGACGTAATGCAGGATGTGGTCGAAGGCGGGCCGAACCCCAATTCGGTGTTTTAGATGGAGGTTCGTCATTGCGAGGAGCCGAAGGCGACGCGGCAATCCATTGCGTATCGCGTGACGCCCTGGATTGCTTCACTTCGTTCGCAATGACGGGAAAGGATACGGAATGAACAGGTTCGCCAACAAGATCGTCCTGGTACTCGGCGGCAATTCAGGCATGGGCCTCGCTGCTGCGCAGGCCTTTGCGGCCGAAGGGGCGAAGGTCCACCTGACCGGCCGCAACCAGGAAACGATCGACGAGGCGGTCGCCTCCATTCCCGGCGCGACCGGCTACCAGTCCGACATCGCCGATATCGCTTCCACCGAGGAGGTGGTGGCGAAGGTCGAACAGGCCGATGGCCGGATCGACGTGCTCTATATCAATGCCGGCGTCGGCGGCTTCGCGCCGCTGGAAGGCATTACCGAGGATGACTGGGACTTCGTCCACGGCATCAACCTGAAAGGCTGCGTCTTCGCGCTGCAAAAGGCGGTGCGGATCATGGGCGAGGGCGGCTCCATCGTCGTCACCGGCTCGATCGGCGCGCATGGGCCGCTGGAAGGCAATGGCACCTACGCCGCGGCCAAGGCGGGCCTTGCCATGGCGATGAAGGTCTTCGCCAGGGAGCTGCTGCCCCGGAAGATCCGTCTTAACATGGTCAGCCCCGGCCCGATCGACACGCCGCTGCTCCACCGCAATCCCGGCATGGGACCGGACGACGTCGCGCGGCTGAAGGAAATGATGATCCAGAACATCCCCATGCACCGCATGGGCGAGAGTGAGGAAGTGGCGCGTGCCGTGCTCTTCCTCGCCAGCGACGAAGCGAGCTTCATCACCGGGGAAGACATCCTCGTGGATGGTGGCCTGATCAACTTGAGTTGAGCCGACAATGACCGAATTCTCCGACACCACGCCTTTCCAGCCGCCCTATTCCGCGCTCGACAATCCGCGCATGGAATTCGTGATGGAAGTGCGGCTGCAATTCCCCGAAGTCTATTCCATGGCCCCCGTTCCGCGCGGCGGCATGCGCAGCGCAGTGCTGGTGAAAGGCGGGACCTTCGAAGGCCCGCACCTGAAGGGCCGCGCCATTCCCGGATCGGGAGGCGACTATGCCTATTTCCGCCCCGACGACGTCGCCTGTTTCGATGCGCGCTATTTGCTCGAGGAGGAGGATGGCACGGTGATCCTGCTGGAGAACAAGGGCCACCTCTGGGGCCGCAAGCCTGACACGATGCAGCGCCTGCGCGACTGGGCCTTCGCCAATGGCGATCCCGTCGCGCATGAGGAATATTACCTGCGCTCCAGCACCACCTTCGAATGCCCGGTGGGAAAGCATGACTGGCTGACCAAGCATGTCTTCATCGGCGTTGGCGAGAGGAAGAGCGACGGCAACCGCCTGCGCTACTACGCGCTGACCTGACCTGTGTGCTAGGATCCACGGCCGGGAGGAACTGGCCATGGCGGACAAGGTCGATCTCAAGCGCGAACTGAAGAGCTATTTCACCGGTTCGAAGAAGGACTGGGAGGAGATCACTCTTCCGGCCTTCGCCTACCTGATGGTGGATGGAAAGGGCGCGCCCGGCGGACCGGAATATGTGGCCGCGCTGGAAGTGCTCTATCCCGCAGCTTACGGCACCAAGTTCCATAGCAAGCTGGAGCTGGGGCGCGATTACGGCGTGCCGCCGCTAGAGGGCCTGTGGTGGGCCGACGACTTCAGCGCCTATACCCACCCCGATCGGCGCGAGGAGTGGCGCTGGACTCTGATGCTGATGCTACCTGCCTGGATCACGCAGGCTCATGTCGATGCGGCACAGGCCGCACAGGCGAAGAAGAAGCCCGATCTCGACTTTGGCAAGGTGCGCATGGAGGCGCTGGAGGAAGGGCTATGCATGCAGCACCTCCACCTCGGCCCATTCTCGGAAGAAGGACCGAAGCTGGACGCGCTGCACAACCGGATCATGCCCGAACACGGGCTGACCTTTAACGGCCATCACCACGAGATATACCTTTCCGACCCGCGCCGCAGCGCGCCGGAGAAGCTGAAGACGGTGCTCAGGCAGCCGGTGAAGCCGGTGTGACCCTCACTCCATATCGTCGAAGCTGAAATCGAGGCGCGGGGTCCAGTCCTCATACTGGTTTTCCGGCAGCCCGCTTTCGGCGATCACTACGCGGTGCTGGAATTTCCACTGGCCATCGACCTTGACCAGCTTGTCATATTCGCGGCCCTGTTCGACGAAGACGGGCGGCGCGGAAATGTCGGCGTTGCGGATGCCGGTCCAGATGAAGCTGGCGGTGGCGGCGTCGCCATCGACCTCGATCACCGGGTTGGACAGGATCATGTGGAACTGCCCGCCGCCATTGCTGGCACTGGTCGCATCCTCGCCGATCCCTGCATAGATTTCCTCGATCTCCGCGCGGCCATTGGCGACGATGCCGTTGACGTCGAAGATCGCGTCCTCGGTGAAATATTCGTCGAAGGCGCTCGCATCGCCGCCGCCGAGATGCGCGTAATATTCGGTGACCATGTCCTCGATCGCGACGCGGTCCATGACCTCCTGCATGGCCGGATCGACTTCGTTCGAGACTTCGACGCTGCCGCATGCGGCAAGCGTTACCGCGGCGAGTGCGGCGGCGGAAATGGTGATGGCTTTCATGGCTGTTTCTCCCTCTCTCACCCGCGATCATGCCAGCGCCGCGCAGAATCGCAAGTTTGCGCGTGATCGTGGTGTTCGGGATAGAGGGGAAGGATGGAAAGCATTGAGAAACAGATGTTTACTGCACCAAAGAAGCGCAGCACAAGTTATCCACTTCCGCCGCTATTTACCGGGGGGGACGGTTGAATTACCCTGCGCGCCTGTCGCCGGACCGATCCGGCGCGGGGAGAGAACGATAATCAATCGTCTGGAGGGGAATTTCATGTCTGCATATCTTGCGCTTGCCGTGTCCGTCGGCCTGCTGGCCGTGGTCGATACCTGGCTGTTCGGTGTTCCGTTGGCGGGCTTTCTGCCGGGCTTGGTGTGGGTTAGCTTCATCGCTTGGGGGTGCCATTTCCATTCGGGTGCTGGCATGAAGGGTATGACCACGGCCATTGCCGGCATGACCTTTGGCGCAGCGGTCGGCGTGGCGGCTATAGTGGCGCTGATGGGCCCGCTGGCGGGTCTGGGCGACTTCGCAGGGCCGGTGGCCGTGGGTCTTGGCGCCTTCGTAATCTGCCTGGCCAGCAAGATTCCGCTGCTGGCGACGATCCCGGCCAGCGTCTATGGCTTTGCGGCTGTGGCGGGTGCCACGTTCTTGATGGCGGGCGAAGAGGGGATGGACCCGGTCGGCGCGTTCGTGCCCACCGTGGTTTCGGTCATCATCGGCGCGCTCTTCGGTATCGTATCGGAGAAGCTGGCTGGTGCGTTGACGAAGGAAGCCGCCGCGGGCGACTGAGCCACGCGATGGTGATGAAAAAGAAGGGGGCGGGAGGATCGATCCTCCCGCCCCTTTTTCGTTCGCGATGCGCGTCGGTCGCGATCAGTCTTCGAAACTGTGCGCCGACTGGTAGGGCATCACCACGCCCAGCGCCTCGATTTCATGGATCGCGCCGCCCCAGACCTTGTAGATGTGGATCGCGGGCATATCGAAAGCGTCGAAGCGGCTCATGTCGCGTTCGGTCGAGAAGGGCACATTGATCAGCGGTGTCGTTTCTTCCGCCATGTCGTGGTGGAAATGGCTCATCCCCCAGACCAGCCCCGTTTCGGTATCGGCGATTTCGACCCGGCGGTTCTCGATCGTGTCGATATATTCCCACATATTCGTGTCCATCTGCGCCGCGCAGCCCAGCCCGCCGAGATAGGAGAACGCGCTCTCCTCATCGCCCGGCCGGGTGAAACTGTTGCGCGCGGTCTGGAAGCCGTTCTCATGCCGCACGCAATCGTCGGCCATGTTCGAATAGTTCGAATTGTTGCGGTCCAGCGCATCGTAATAGCTCTCACCCAGCCAGATCAGGCGGCCGCGTGAATCCGCCCATGCTTCGGGGACTTTGCGCTGCAGGCCCTTACGCGCCTTCTGCAAATTCTCCAGCTGCCCTTCGGAAAGGTCGCGGGCGATCAGGTGTTCAGCCTCCTCGATCACGCCTGCTTCATTGAGCTGCAGGCGGAAGCCGACCAGCACCGGCGCATCGCCTTCCACCATCATGCGCAGCACTCCCACTTGTCGGCTGACCGGATCGGGCACGGTGACGAGGTAATGGTCATCGCCATCGCCGGTGATCGTATCGAACGCGCCGTCGCCCGCCGTGATCGGCTCCAGCGCTTCCATCACCACTGCACCCGCCGCCCATTGCACCGCGCCCGGCTCGTCAGCGATCAGCGCCTGCGCGTAAGCCTCACCCAGCGCGATCAGGCAGTCGCGGTCGCAAACGGGCGCTGCGTGGTTGTTCGCCAGCGCCGGTGTGGCCAGCGCGATGGTCGCCGTGGCTGCGAGCAGCCCAGTCCATTTCCGCATCAATTCCTCTCCCCCATTGAATGCAAATGCGTGTGAAAGCGTCAGTCCTGAATGCCCGGCTCCGTCGAGAAATCGGGCTTGCCTCGCCAGCTGAACAGCCGCCAGTAATAGCGGCGCCAGGGCCAGATGAGCACGGCGTTGAAGAAGATCGTTAGCGCGCCGAACGTGTATTCCACCGTCCCTTCGTCGAGCACGAAGTTCCAGTAGAGGATCACGAAGTTGATCGGCACGATCGCGATGACGGCAAAAGGCATCATGCGGTTGGCGAGGATCAGCAGGCCGAGCACGATCTCCGCCACTTTCACCCAGGTCATCAGGCCGCTGTCGATCATCGCGATGCTGAAATCGCGCGCCGCCTGTTCCTGCCCCAGCGGCTGCCACGCCGGGTCGATGAAGGGCATGACGCCCGAATAGACCCACCAGCCGCCGAAGATGATGCGGCTGAGGTGGTAAATCCATTTGATGGTTGGGCCCGGCAGAGCTTCGGGAAGCTCCTCGCCCGTTTGCTGTGCTGTCGAACTCACCGGACGGGGACACCCGATTCAGGTTCTTCACCACGGGCGCGCCAGGTCGCCGCGCGCTCCTCCGCAAACCGCGCGGAGGTGGACATGATGTAGCCGCGCACCTGCACGTTCCCTTCGTGGCAGGCATATTCATACATGCCGTAATCGTCATTGCGGACCCACGGGAAGTCGAGTTTGTACGGGCCCGTCAGCACGACCGGATCCTCGACCCATGCTTCGTAATGAATCTGGTCCTGGTTCTTCATGGTCAGGTGCTCGACAACGCGCATCTGCTCGCTGTTCCCGCCGGACATCATCGGCCGGAAATTGGTCGTCTCGATCACCAGCGTATCGCCTTCCCAATGGCCGATGGAATAGCCGAGGTCGAACTGCACATCGGCAGGTGGCGGATCGCGCCCGTCGAGATAGACCATGCGCGTCTCGTGGATCATCTCCACGGTGATCGCCACCAGGCCGGGCGACTGGAAGATCTCGATCCCCATATTATAGGCGCCGGGCAGCATGGAGCCCGGCATTCCTCGGGTCAGGCAGCGGTCGAAAACGCCGAAATCGTCCATCGTGTCAAAGACATAGGTGTTCCAGCTGGTCTTCTCATTGGCAGCGCGCCGCTCGCCTTCCGCGGTGCGCGGCGGCATCTGGCCATTGGCCGGTTCCATGGTGAGCGAGGTCTGGCGCAGCGGATGGCCGCGTTCGTTCCAATGGCCCATGGCCATCATGTTCGCTTCGTCTTCCTCGTCGTAGCGCTCGATCATGCTCTCGGCGGTCCGGAACGCAGCTTGATATTCCTCATCGGTCAGGAAGCGGCGGTCGCCGAGTTGCGGCGGGCGCGTACGCGGCGTTCCGGCGAGGTAATCGATCGGCCATTTTCCGCGCAGGTCCGGGTCGTCCCAGTCGGTACGCGGAACTTCCCACCCGGCAGGCGGCGCGTCGAAGCGCGCCTCCATCATGGCGTCCTCTTCCTCCTGGGTGAATTGCGCAGCGGCGGGCATCGCCGCACCAAGCGACAAAACCAGCGCGGCGGCGAAAACATGAGTCTTCATCGCATCTCTCCTCCGCCGGAGAGTATGCCCCCCTTGCGCGATGACACAAGGGGGGAGGTGGCGGTTTAATTCGATGTTCATTTGCGGGTCGGGGCGCGCAGCCTCCGCCCTTTACTTCACCTTCGAATTATCGAGCTTTTCACGGCTGACCCAGGTGCCGTGGACCTGGCTGCGCAGCGGCAGGCCGGTCTTGACCTTGGCCACGGGGCCTTTCTCCACCGCATCGGCTTCGACCACCCACAGCTCGGACGAGTAATCCGCCGGATTGCCGCCGGGCGGGCCGTTGGGAACGTCGATCACCATCACCAGCCAGCCGCCATGGCCTTCCTCGGACGAGGGGATATGCGCCGGTTCGCTGATCGCGCCGCCGGGGGGTACTTCCATCGCGGTGACGCGGCCATTGCCGGGCTCGATCCGCATCAGCAGGTTGAAATTCGCCCCTACCGGGCCGCCGAGCATGGGCGGGCCCTTCGCTTCGGGGTTCATGCTGAGATACCAGGCGCGGTTGTAGTGACGGCCTTGGTCGGCATCGGTCACCCGGCACAGGTCGCCGGGAGGGCCGATCGGGCGTTCCTCCAGTGTCGGCTCGTCCTTCGACATGTCGAGCGTCCAGCGGGTGAGCGCGCCCTGGATATCCTGCTGCTCGCGGTGAATGCCGCCCGCCTCGCGCATGAAGGCAAAGGCGTTGGTATCGGTCAGGCACATGTCGATATGGACGAGGTCGCCGTCATCGTAAGCGTTTACCTCGTGGAAGACGGAGACGCCCTTGGGCCCCTCGATCCACTTGATTTCCGACACATCGCCATAGCGCGGCATGATGCCGATATAGCTCGGCAGGTCCTGGTTATGCGCCCAATGCGCGCCGCCCGCCTTCAGCCGGTCGAGATCGGCCAGCGTCGGGAAGATCGGCCAGATCGCGTATTTCTCGGTGATCACGAAGTCATGGATGGTGGAGCAATAGGGCTGGTCGAACCACTGCTCCTTCACGAGGTTGCCGTCCTTGTCGGCAATGCAATAGGCGACATCGAGCGTGCACAGGCCGCCAGCTTCGTAGCCGAAGAAGAACATCTCGCCCGTTTCGGGATCGATACGCGGATGGGCGGTGAAGGTCTGGGACTTGAGCTTGCCCTCGTAATCCCAGCGGCCGACGGTATCCAGCGTGTGCGGATTGACCTGGTAACCGCGCCCGTCCTCCTTGGTCATGAACAGGCGGCCCGCGTGCCAGACGGGCGTGGTGTTCGCCACGGTGCGGTCCTTGCCCTCGACGCTCGGATCGTCTGTGAAGGGATTGCGATAGCGGCCGAACAGCGCGCGGCGCGCTTCCTTCTCCGCGAGGTAGCGTTCGGTTTCGACATATTTGATGTCGAAATCGACCGCGCCGTCCTCGATATTGAAGCGCGCGATCATGCCATCGTGGTTGAGCGCGATATCGTCATCGAACATCGGCGCATGGGCGTTGTCGGGCACGGCGCGGAAAAAGGCGCCGTTGACGTCGGCGGGGATTTCTCCCTCCACTTCAAGATTGCGTACCGACATCTCAACGCGGCGCGGCGTATTGGTGCCGATGAAATGAATTGTCTGCGGAAAGGCACTCATGCCCGGCTTCCTCTCTTCTCTGATTCCTCGCATACAACGCTAACAGCTGTTACGGTTGCGGGAAACAGCGATTGCTGCCGAATGAGGGGAAGAGCGTGGCGAATGCCAATGCAAAGCGGAAAGAGGACCGGCTGGCCGGCGGCATGACCTTCAAGGGCGCGCTGCTGCATGACCTGCTGAAGCTGAACAACCGGCTGATGGCGCCTTTCAGCACGCATCTGGCGCATCGCTATCGCATCTCGCTCAATGAATTCCGCCTGCTGATGACGATCGGTGCGCTGGGCCGCACAGCCAGCCATGAAGTGGCGGAACTGACCGGCGTGAACGTCATGAGTGTGTCGCGCGCGGTCGCCACGCTGCAGCGTCATGGCCGCGTGCATGTGGAACGCGATACCGGCAATCGCCGCCGCAAATGGCTGACGCTGACCGAGGAGGGGCAGGCCCTCTATGACGTGATGCGCCCGCAGAGCGAGAAGGTGGCTGACTATCTCCTCGCCGAGATGGATGAGGCGGAACTGGGTGCGCTCGATGCGCTGGTCGGCCGGCTGATCGACCGGCTGGAGGAAAAGGACGAAGAGGGCCGCTCCGCCTTCCTCGAAGCGACGAAGCCGGAAGAGGACTGAGACATGGTACGCAATCCCTATGGCATGCATGATGACGAGCGGCAGGCTGTCGAGGCCGAAATCGCGCGGCTGATCCACGAATATACCTGGGCCAACGATGAGCAGGACTGGGAGAAATGTGCCGCGCTCTATACCGAGGATGCGACCTTCCGGCGGCCGAGCGGCGGCGATCCCATCGTCGGGCGCCAGGCGATCCTCGACGGCTTCCGTGCCCGGCCCGCGCGGGCGCAGCGGCACACTATCGCCAATATCCTCGTCAGCGTGGAAGGCCCCGCGACCGCGCGGGCGAAAAGCGTGATCGTGCTCTATATGGGCGACGTGTCCGAGGATGGCGGCCTGCCGGTGCAGGACCCGAAGAGCCCGCTGATCGGCACCTTCACTGACCTCTGCGTGCTGACGCCCGAAGGCTGGCGTTTCAAGGAACGCGTCGGCGCGCTGGACTTCCGGCCTTAGGCGGGCTCGGCTTCCGCCTCTTCCCGCTGCTTCACCTTCAGCGCCATCGGCACCAGCAGGGCCATGACGGCGCAGAGCGCTGCCGGCACGAAGGCGGCGAAGAAGAAGGCGTTGGGGCCGGCTTCGGCATCGAGGATCGCCTGACCCACCAGCGGCCCGGCAAAGGCGCCCAGCCGCGCCACCATCACGCCAAGGCCGATCGCGGTCGAGAGCAGGCGCGGCGCGAAGAGGTAGACGCACAGCGCAGGCAACACCATGCCGCCCGCAGAGGCCCCGCCTACGCCTACGCAGAGCAGGGCGATCCAAAGCGTCGGCTCGGGCGCGGTCATGCTCACGCCGAGGAAGCACAGCGCCATCGCGCCGAACATGAGGACGAGCGACAAGGACTTGTTCCAGCGGTCTACCCCGAAACTCGCTGCCACGCCGATGCCGAGGCCGGCGAATTGCACAATGCCCGAAATCGTCGCTGCATCGTCAAGGCTGAAGCCCGCCAGCGGCAGCACTGTCGGCACCCAGCTATTGAGCAGGTAAAGGTTGAGCGCATTCAGCGCGAGGATCGTGGCGAAGACCGCAAAGGGCAGCACCCAGGGCTGGCGGAACAGCTGGACTTGCGGGACGGAGGCCGCTTTGTCGGCACCCGCCGCCGATTCCGGCGGGCCTCCCTCGAGCAGCAGGTAAAGCACCACCGCGAGCACCAGTGCAAACAGGCCGGGGACGTAGAACAGGCCCTGCCAGCCTGCCGCATCGATCACATAGCGTGCCATCACTCCGGCCACCGCAATACCCAGCGGGATGCCGGCGGAGACAATCGCCATTACCGTCGCGCGCCATTTCGCCGGTGCGATCTCTGCCGAAAGCGCGCTGACATTGGGCAGTGCCGCGCCCAGCGCGATACCGGTCAGCCCGCGCCAGGCGAGGAATTCGCCGATGCTCGTTGCGGTCGAGGTGGCGAGGGTGAAGATGCCGGTGGCGATGCAACCTGCGACTATCAGCGTGCGCCTGCCCAGCCGGTCGCCGAAAGGCGCAAGGCCCGCACCGCCAATGCCGATGCCGACCAGCAGCGCGGTGAAGACCCAGCCGAAGCTCGTCGCCTCCAGCTCCAGCGCATCGCCCAGCCGCGGCACGGCAAGGCCCATGGCGGCAATGTCATAGCCTTCCATGACGAATACGCCCGCCAGGAAGACAAGCGCGGCGATGCGGCCCGTATTGGTCATCTTCTGTCTATCCCCTCCCAAGCCCGGTCATGCTGAACTTGTCGAAGCATCGTTCTTGTTTTCTCGCGACGGGTCAAAGGAAAAGCGGCCCTTCGACAGGCTCAGGGCGAACGGCGGTTACCGCGCATCCCAGGGGCTCGGCATGCGATAGGGCACGGTCAGGAAATCCGCTTCCACTTGCCGGATCGCCCCGCCGGTGATCTTGAACGCCTCCGCAAGGTAATAGCTGTGCGGACGGCGTATCGGGCTCGTCACCACCTCGCCATTGGTGAGCGTGTAGGAGCCCAGCGCGCCCGAATGGTCGATAAAGCCATAGGCAAGCACAATGCCCTGCTCCACGTCCACCAGCGGGAAGCGGCGCGCGCGCAGATCGTCGTCATAGCGATACCAGCCGAGCGCGAATTGCTCCTCGCAACCCAGCCGCGCGATCTGCAACGGGAAGTCGCGATTATTGGTCGTCTGCACGCCGTTTTCCACGCGGTTGCAATCGGGCGCGAAGACCGTGTTGATCGTACCGTCATTGCGCTCGATCGTCTCGAAATAGCCATCGGCGATGCGCACCAGCTCCTCACGGCTCATCCGCTCTTCCGGCGGCACGGGCGCGAGCATGGCGGGCTTGTCCTTGAAGAACTGCGGTCCGAAGGGAAAACCTTCGTCCTCATTGCGCGCCACCACCGTCTCCACGCCCGAAATCAGGCCGTCCGCATCAACCTCCATGCGGATGCAGCAAGGATTGAGCGCATCGGTCTCCTCGATCGCGGTGAAGACGGCGACCTGGTTCGCCTCCGGCTCGGCCAGCACCAGCCGGTAATTGTGGAGTTCCGTGATCGTGTTCCAGCAGCCGTCCCCCGGATCGAGCTGGACATTATTCTCCGTGTTGAACACTTCTCTCGCCAGGGGAGCCGCGCCCACCGCGCGTGCTGCCAGCGATGCCAGATAGGCATCGCACACCCCAAGCAATTGTTCGCGAGACGCCAACTTCCTCTCCCCCTCACCTTGACTTGGCGCGGTGCTAGCTCAAAAGTAACGGTCGTTAAAGTCGCGACGGGAATCGCGGTGTGCATTGTTTCCTGGGAGAAGGAATGGATCCTAGCGGAAAGCTGGCTGTCGTCACCGGCGGCAACTCAGGTCTTGGCGAGGCGACGGCGGTTGCGCTGCTTGCGCGCGGGTGCCGCGTGGTGACGCTCGACCTTGGCGGAACGCCGCCCGATGGCGCGGAATGCGTGGCCTGCGATGTCTCCGATCCGGCGCAGGTGAAAGGGGCGGTGGAGCGCATTTCCTCCACGCAGGGCGCGATCCACATCCTCGTCAATTCCGCAGGCATTGGCGGCATCGGCCCCATCGCCAGTGCGGAAGGTCCGGGCGATGTCGCAGCGATCCGCAAGGTGATCGACGTCAACCTGATGGGCGCGATCAATGTCACTGCCGAAGTCGCCCATCGTATGACCTCCAACGACCCGACCGGCGAGGACGAAGAGCGCGGCGTCATCATCAATGCCTGCTCCATCGCCAGTTTCGAAGGGCAGGAGGGCATGAGCGCCTACACCGCCGCCAAGGCGGGTCTCGCGGGGCTGACACTGGTATGGACGCGCGACATGTCGCAGTATCATGTCCGCTGCGCCGGCATTGCGCCCGGCTTCATGGCAACGCCGATGGTCTCCTTCCTGCCGGAGGATTTCGTCGCCGAACTGCTCAAGGACGCCGAATTCCCCAAGCGCGCCGGACGGGCCGACGAGTTCGCCAAGACCGCGCTCTTCATCATCGAAAACCCGCTCATCAATGGCGAGGTGATCCGGCTCGACGCCGGCACGCGCCCACCTGCCCGAACCCAGTGGTCGGCAGGCTGACAAGGTAGAGACATATGGCAGACCTTCGCCTTCCCCCCGATTTCACCCTGCAGAAGCTGACCCAGGCGCAGCGCGCTTTCGAAAGCGTGCTGGGTGCGAACAAGGTGTTCTTCGAGGATCTCGACCGCACCTCCTATCTCGACAAGTTCGCGGTGGATGACGAGGCGCATCATCCCTCCGGCGCGGTTGCTTGCGAGAGCGTAGAGGAAGTGCAGGCGGTGGTGCGTATCGCCAACCAGTATCGCCTGCCGCTATTCCCGATCAGCCGTGGCAAGAACCTCGGTTATGGCGGCACCGCGCCTGTGCTCGAAGGTTCGGTCGTGCTCGACCTAAGCCGCATGAAGAAGATCGAGTTCGACGCGGAGCAGGGCACGGTGATCGTGGAGCCGGGCGTCAGCTTCTACGACCTCTATGACTTCGTGCAGCAGAACAATCTGCCCTACTGGCTCTCCACCCCCGGCAATAGCTGGGGTTCGGTGATGGGCAACGCCCTCGATCGCGGCGTCGGCTACACGCCCTATGGCGAGCATACGAAGAATATCTGCGGCCTCGAAGTGGTGATGCCCGATGGCGACCTCGTCCGCACGGGCATGGGTGCGTTCAGCAATGCGCCGACCTGGCAGGCCTATCCCTTCGGTTTCGGGCCGGGCTGGGACCAGATGTTCGTCCAGTCCAACTTCGGCATCGTCACCAAGATGGGCATGTGGATGATGCCCGAGCCCGAGAGCCTGATGGGCATGGATGTCGAATTCGACCGGCCGGAGGACCTGAAGGTGATGGTAGATACCATCGCCCCGCTGCGGCGCGAGCGCGTGCTGACGCAGTCCCCTTCCATCGGCAACTGGATGCGCGCGGCCGCCGTCCTCACCCGACGCACCGACTGGACCGACGAGCCGGGCGCGCTCTCCGATGCGGTGATCGATGCCATCCGCAAGCAGTTCGATATCGGCTGGTGGGGCGTCTCGCTCAGGCTCTATGGCCGCGAGGACGTGAACAAGGCGGCCTACAAGATCCTCGAAGAGGCGATGGGCAATGCCGGACCGATGAAGATCACGCCCACCAGCTGGCGGCGCGGCGAACCGCTGGAATATACCGGCTGGACCGGCACGCCGATGACCTTCCCGATGCAGAATGTGAACTGGTATGGCGGTCGCGGCGGGCATATCGGTTTCAGCCCCATCATCCCGCAGGATGGCGATGCGGCGCTGGCGCAATTCCGCCGCACCTATGCCCGCTATCAGGAATACGGGATGGACTATCAGGGCAGCTTCGCTTTCGGCGAGCGGCACCTGACCAACGTGAACGCCATGGTCTTCAACAAGGACGACCCGGCAATGATGGGGCGGATAGACCCGTTCTTCCGCACGCTGGTCGCCGATGCGAAGGCGCAAGGGTATGGCGAATATCGCACGCATCTCGATTACATGGACCTTGTCGCGGGCAGCTATGACTTCAACAATAATGCCTTGCTGCGGTTGAACGAGAAGGTGAAGAACGCGCTCGACCCCAATGGTATCATCGCGCCGGGCAAGAGCGGCATCTGGCCGAGTGCCTTTGCAGGGGAGCGCGGACAATGAGTAACCTCTTCAATCGTCATTCCCGCGAAGGCGGGAATCCAGAGGCTCGCAAGCGCGGCATCCGCGGCTGGATCCCCGCCTTCGCGGGGATGACGGGGTGGGGTGCGGCAGCCCTTGCTCTCGCCGGATGCGCCGGCATTGCTGCTGCGCAGGCGGATGATGCGCCGGAAGCAGCCGCAGCCCCCGCGCCGCGCCCGGGCATGCCGCAGCCGATCACCATGGCCAAGCGCCCCGATGCCACCGGCGGCGAGGCGCTCTATGTCGAATATTGCGCCATGTGCCACACCGCCAACGGCATGGGCACCGGCCTGTTGCAGCGCGCTGGCCGTCCGCAACCCTTGCTGGAACTGCGCGACAATTTGCCCGCCGCCTTCGTGATTGCCGCAGCCCGCAACGGCATCGGCAATATGCCCGCCATCCCGCGCGGCGAGGTCTCGGACGAGCAGATGCAGGCAATCGCCGACTACCTTGCCGCCGGTCCGCATGAGGTGGCGCCATGAAGGTTACGCGCAGGGGCATGATGCTGGGGGCGCTCGCCGTCCCCGCAGCGGCAGGCCTTGCCAATTGGCAATGGCAGATGGGCGGCAATTCCTCGCTGCTGCATGACGATACGCTCGCCGCAGGGCGCCGCTTTGCCGATGCCGCGCGCGCTTCGGGCGGTTACTCGCGCGCCATTACCGGCGACATGGTGCGGCTGGGGCGAGAGGTGGTGGCCGATGCGCCTGCCCTCATCGCCGGGATCAGCCGCCATGCCGAAGCGCTTCTGCTGGGCGAAGTCGCGGCGGAAGCGGGCTATGTGCTGGCGAGCGAATTCCTCGGCAAGGCCGATGGCTGCAGCGCCAATACCTGCCATTCGCACTGGTTGCCGCTCAACCGCATGGCCGTGGCCGCGCGGGGCAATTGGGCGGAGACGCTGGCCGCATGGGCGGTCAACCCGCAGCGCGGCGAATGGCCCGCTGCTACGGGACCGGCAACAAGCGATCGCGAAATGGCGATCGGCTGGGTGCTCGTCCCGCGCGCTTGAGCCTTACTCCATCCCGCAGCTGAAGCTGCTCGCCAGCGCCGGATCGCCTTCGCCGTCATGGATGGCGACTGTGGGCCATGCGCAGAGCGGGCGCTCCATCGGATCGCGCGGCGGCGGGGGAGGACCGCCGAAGCCGCCTGCCGCCTGAACCGGCCTTGTGGCAATCATGCGGTTGGGAGCTGCCCCCGTACTCGCCCAGCTGTCGATCGTGCCCAGAGTGTCGAACTCGCTTGGTCCCTCGCCGCCGGAGCAGTGATCCATGCCCGGGGCCATGAACAGCCGCAGCTGGCTCTCGCGCTGGCTGGCGGGCAGGGCATTGTAGAGGCCGTGATGGAAGGCGAGCGTGTTGGTCGCCGGGATCAGCCCGTCATTCCAGCCATGGCTGAGCAGCAGCTTGCCGCCGCGTGCAAAGAAGGCGTCGAGGCCGGTCGACGGTACGTTGAGAATGTCGCCGCCATACTCACGTGCGAGATCGGTGTAGCTGCGGTAATCCATCGTCTTCCAGTCCCAGCCGACCTGCCCCTGGAAGACGAGATCGCGGAAATAGCTCATGGCGACGGGGAAGGGCTCCGCGCCCATGGTCAGCGCCAGCATCTGCATTTCGGAGCCGCGCGGCCAGCCGGGCAGCAGCCAGCTGCCGTCGCTCGCCCGCACACCTTCATAGATCGCCTGGACGGCCTGCACCTGCCCCGTGGACAAGCACCCTTCCGACTGGCCGGGCGCACATTGCAGGCTGGCGGGCTGGAAACCGCAGGAGAGCGGGCGGCCGACGACGCCGTCCTCAACCCCGTCCAGCGCATCGCATTGCGCGACCACCGCGCCATGGACGAGGCCGAGCGCGGCGGGATCGAGCGAGACGCCGAAGCGCTGCGCCTGCCAGCCGATCCACATGCTCTGCGTCATCAAATCCGTCATCGGATTAGCCGGAGCCATGGCCGAAATAGAGTCGAAATCATCGGGATAGCGATGCGCCGCCATCAGCCCCTGCCGCCCGCCGGTGGAACAGGAATTCCAGAAGGACAGGTCCGGCCCGCGGCCGTAGAATTCCTCGACCACGGCCTTCGCCGCGACGGTGGTGACGTGGACCGCGCGATGGCCGAAATCGACCAGCTTTTCCGGGTGCCCGATCGCCCATTCGGCGGTCAGGCCGGTGCCGACATGGCCGGTATCGGTGGCGGCGGTGGCATAGTTGCGGGCGAGGTTGCGGCCCATCTCAGCGTAGGAGATCGAGCCTGCCCAGATGCCGTTGCCGACGCCAACATATTTGCCGTTCCAGCCCGACAGCGGCAGCCAGACCTCGCTCTTGATGTCCGAATCGTCGCTTGGCGTCAGCGTTATCCGCACGCGGCAGAATTGCGGGACATCGGCAAAGGGCGATGCGGCGACGCCCGGCGGCGGGCCGAAACCCGTGGCAGGCGCCTCGAAGGCACCGGCGGCGACCACTTCGGCCGAAGTGATCGTGCCGCCGTCCAGATCCATCGCGGCAAGGTCCTCGCAAGCCGCCATAGCGGGCGCAGAAAGTACCAGCGCGGCGCTGGCGCTGGAAATGGCAAGAATGGTCCGGAATGTCATGTGATCCTCCCCTTTGTCCGCCATCTTACGCGAGGCGGGCGCGGCGAAAAGCGGCAATGGGTGATGGTCCAAGAACCGCGTTGGAATGTGCAAGTGGTGCGGGCAGATCAGCGCTTGATGATCAGGCTGTCGGGGCGCTTCCTCGGCTTCCATTCGCCATGGCCGGGGAAGCGCTGAAGCACCTCGCCATCCCACAGCCGCACGATGCGGCGATGGAAGCGCCACTTGCCGTCCGCGCCCTTCACCGCGTGATCGTCATACCAGCCGCAGAAGCGCAGTTCGTAAGGCGGCTCGTCATGGCATTCGGTGACGAAGGCGAAGCTCTTCAGCTTCACCGATCCATCCTCCTGCGGGAAGTATTTCGTCTGCGTCACATGATGCTGGCGGCCGGGGAAGCCGGGGGCATTGGCGTAATGGGCCATCAGGCCGCGAATCCCATCATGCCCCTCCCAGATATCGGGATCCTCGAACACTTCCTCGCTCATCACGCAGTCTTCGGTGAAGCAAGTGACCAGCGTTTCGACATCGCCCGTGTCGAGCGCCCAGCCATAGTCGGCGATCAGGTCCTGCAGACCAAGGCGGTCCTCGATGGAAATTTGCGGCAAGTTCTCTCTCCTCTCAGGTTGCCACAACCGTAACACTCGTTAATATCGCCTGCCAAGAAGGAGAGGGCAGTTTGGGCAAGATCATCGTCACCGGCGCGTCGGGAAATTTCGGGCGCGCAGCAGCCGAGCAATTGCTGCAGAAGGTCGCACCGCAAGATGTGGTGTGCCTGACCCGCTCGCCCGAAAAGCTGGCAGACCTCGCCTCCAAGGGCGCCGTGGTGCGGCAGGCCGATTTCGACGATCCGGAGAGCCTCGTCAAAGCGATGGAAGGCGGGGAGAAGATGCTACTCATCTCCACCCTGCGCGTTGGCACCCGCGTGGAGCAGCACCGCAACGCGGTGGAGGCCGCTGTCGCCAATGGCGTGAAGCACATCGTCTATACCTCGGTGATCGGCGGCGGGCTGGAGGACCATCCGGGCGTCGAGCAGACCGACCACTACGATACCGAACAGATCATCAAGGCGAGCGGCGCGGACTACACCTTCCTGCGTAACAGCCTCTATGCCGATGCCGTGGCGACTGCGATGGCGATCCCGGCTTTGCAGGCGGGCAGCAAGCCCGACAATGCGGGGCACGGCAAGGTCGCCATGGTTGCGCGCGAGGATTGCGTGAATATCGCGGTCGCAGTGCTGACGCAGGATGGCCATGCCAACAAGGCCTATGACGTGACGGGACCGGAACTCGTCTCCATCCCGGAGGCTGTTGCGATGATCTCCGAAATGGCAGGAAAGCCCATCGACCTCCAGCATGTCGATGACGAGGGCATGTATCAGTATTTCGATTCGCTCGGCGTTCCGCGCAAGGCATCGGACGTGGTGCCCGACGGACCGATTCCGTGGGCGAGCGAAGGCATGGTGACTTTCGGCCAGTCGATCCGCGAAGGCTATTTCGATGTGCAGTCCGACGATGTCGAGCGCATCACCGGCAAGAGACCGCGCAGTCTAAAATCGGTGCTGGAGCAATATAAGGGAGCATGGCCGGCATGATCGCGCGCATCTCAATCGCATTCGCCGCCGCATTGGCGCTCGCCGCCTGCGGCGAGGACGTGCCCGAAGTCGATACCTCGATCTACGGCGCGGGCGAGAACTGGGACAATCCCGGCGGCGACTGGGCGGAAAGCCACTTCTCGCGGCTGGAAGGCATCAATGCGGACAATGTCGCCGAACTAGGGCTGGCATGGGAATATGATCTCGGCTCCGCTCGCGTGCAGGAGGCAACGCCCGTCGTCATCGACGGGGTGATGTTTACCTCTGGTGTGCTCGGCAAGGTCTATGCGCTCAACGCTGCGACGGGGGAGGAGCTGTGGACCTTCACCCCTGAAATGGACATGCAGATCGCCCGCTCGATCTGCTGCGACTGGGCCAATCGCGGTATTGCGGTTTCGCAAGGCAAGGTGATCGTCGGCGCGGCTGACGGCATGCTCTATGCGCTTAATGCCGAGAGTGGCGCCGTGGAATGGTCGGTCGACACGATCATCGATCATGGCCGCGGCTATACTTCCACCGGAGCACCGGAACTCGCCGGAAACCTGGTGGTGATCGGCAATGCTGGCGCGGAATATGACACGCGCGGCTATGTCACCGCCTATCACGTCGACGATGGCGAGGAGGCGTGGCGCTTCTTCACCATCCCGCACGATCCGGCCGAGGGCGCTCAGGAGCATGCGGAGCTCGACGCGGCGCTGGAGACCTGGAGCGAGGAGACTCGCTGGGATATCGGCGGCGGCGGCACGGTTTGGGATGCCATCACCTATGACCCGACCTTCGACCAGGTGATCATCGGTACCGGCAATGGCGGCCCCTATCCGCAGGCGATCCGTTCGCCCGGCGGCGGGGACAATCTCTACCTGAACTCGCTGGTCGCGCTCGACCGCGAGAGCGGGGAGATGAACTGGTATCTGCAGGAAACGCCTCAGGACAATTGGGACCTTACCGCGACCCAGCCCATGCTGCTGGCGGACATGGAAGTGGATGGCGAGCAGCGCCCCGTCATCATGCACACGCCGAAGAACGGCTTCTTTTTCGTGATCGACCGCGAGACGGGCAAGGCGCTTGCCGCCAATCCGATCGTGCGCACGAACTGGGCCGATGGCTGGGACCTCGAAGCTGGTCGCCCGAACATGACGCTGGAGACGTCGGACTACACCAATGGTCCGCAGATCGTCTTCCCCGGATCGCCCGGCGCGCGGAACTGGTATCCGGCGGCATACGACCCCACGCGTAACAGCTATTTCGCGCATGTCCTCGACATGGGGAATTTGCTGTGGCTGCCGGGGCCTGTCGACAATGTGGAGCGGCAGGAGAAATTCCTCAATGCCGGTGCCGCCATCCTCTTCACGCCCGACCTTGAGGCTGCCGTGCCCACCCTGCCGCCTCCGGTGCGTGAGGCGGTGGAGAACCACCCGCAGTGGCAATGGGTGAAGGACCAGCCTTTCAAGAGCGAGCTGCGCGCGATCGACCCGATGACGGGCGAGACCAAGTGGGCGGTGGAATCGCTCGGCTGGCAGGACCGCCACGGCGCGCTCGCGACCAAGAGCGGGCTGGTCTTCCACGGCAACCTTGCCGGACAGCTCTTCGCGCGCGACAGCGATACAGGCGAGGAGCTCTGGCGGATTGACACCGGCTCCTCAATCATGGCCGCGCCGATGACCTACTCGGTCGACGGCGTGCAATATGTCGCCGTGGCGACCGGCTGGGGCGGCGGCGGCTGGGGCTTCGTGCCTGGCTATGCAGCGGCCTATCACAAGGGCAATCGCAACCGCCTGCTGGTGTTCCGTCTGGGTGGCGGCGAAGTGCCGATCCCTGATGACCTGCCTGCCTTGCAGCCTGCCGACGAACCGCCCGCGCAATATGAAGACGCGACGCCCGAGATGATCGCCATGGGTAGCGGGTTGTTCACCGCGAATTGCAGTATCTGCCATTCGAACCAGCCGCGCGCTCCGCTGCCGGACCTCAGGCGCATGAACAGCGGCGTGCACGGTGCTTTCCAGCAGATCGTGCTGGAAGGCCTGCTCGTGCCCAATGGCATGCCGCGCTGGGATGACCGGCTGAACGAAGATCAGGTCAAGGCCATCCATGCCTTCCTGATCGACAGCCAACAAAGCCTGCGCGCCCGCGAACTCGAACTGCAGCGCCGCGGCCTGCCGCTCGACACGCAGTCGCTCACAATCCTGTCCAATTACTGATAGAATTCCCTGAAGAGGAGAGACCCGATGACCCCCGAAGGCGTGAACATCAAGCACCCCGACAAGCTGTTTATCGGCGGCGAATGGGTCGCCCCGCATGGTACCGACACGATCGAGGTGGAGAACCCGGCGGACGAGGAAATCGTTGCCCGCGTCGCCCATGCCGACAATGTGGACATGGACCGCGCCGTCGCCGCCGCGCGTGAGGCGTTCGACAACGGACCCTGGCCGCGCACGCCCCCGCTAGAGAGGATGGCGAAGCTGATGCAGTTCGTCGACCAGCTCGAACCGCGTGCGCCGGAACTCGCCAAGGCATGGACCGCGCAGATCGGTGGCCTCGCCACGGCGGCAGGGCCGATGCATGCCGGTTCGGTTGCGGGCCTGCGCGGCATCGCTTCGCTGGGTGAGCGCTTCCAGTGGGAAGAACGCCGCCCCGGCATGGCGGTCGATACCGTATGCATCGTGCGCGAACCGGTTGGCGTTGTCGCCGCGATCGCGCCGTGGAACGGGCCTTTCGCCATCATGGCCAACAAGGTCTTCTACTCGCTGATCGCAGGCTGCACCGTGATCATGAAGCCTTCGCCCGAAACTCCGCTGGAGGCCTTCATCATTGCCGAGGCGGCGGAAGCTGCAGGCATGCCTCCTGGCACGGTGAACCTCGTTCCCGCCGATCGCGAGGCGGCGGATCACCTGATCCATTCAAAGCTCATCGACAAGGTTACCTTCACCGGCTCCTCGGCGGCAGGCGCGCATATCGCGAGCGTCTGCGGTGCCAACATGACCCGCGCGACTTTCGAGCTGGGCGGTAAGTCGGCCGCGATCATCCGCGACGATTTCCCGACCGAGGCGGCCGCCGGCATTCTCGGCAATACGATTACCGTGATGAGCGGACAGGTCTGCGCCATGCTCAGCCGCGCCATCGTGCCCAAGGCGCGCCATGACGAGCTGGCCGAGGCCATCGCCGGCGTGATGAAGGGCGTGAAGATCGGCCATCCGACCGATCCTGAAAGCCAGCTTGGTCCGCTTGCCATGCGTCGCCAGCGTGACCGCGTGGAGATGTATATCGAGGAAGGCAAGAAGTCCGGCGCGGACCTCATCACCGGCGGCCAGCGCCCGGCGCATATGAACAAGGGCTATTATATCGAGCCCACTCTGTTCGCGAACGTCGATAACCAGAGCCGCATCGCGCAGGAGGAGATCTTCGGTCCCGTCCTGTGCCTGATCCCGGCGGAGGATGAAGCCGACGCGATCCGCATCGCGAATGAGTCCGATTTCGGCCTCAATGGCAGCGTCTTCACCAATGATCCGCAGGCCGCCTATGACATCGCCCGCCAGATCCGCACCGGCGTGGTCGGCCAGAACGGCATGCGCATGGAATGGACAGCGCCTTTCGGCGGCTACAAGAAGTCCGGCATCGGCCGCGAAGGCGGGGATGAAGGCTTGTGGGGTTATCTGGAGACCAAGACTATCCTCTTGGATGGCGCCCCAGCCTGAACATTTCAGCGCACAAATTTGAAATAATCGGCACCCGCATTGTAATTTTGCGGGTGTCGTATTATATGAGCCTTGTCCAACGTCGTTCGCGACAGGAAATGGCCGCCTGAAAATACGTTTTCGCGCCATCATTTCCAAATTGAACATCACTTGCATGCCGCGCCCCTGATTGCGCGGCGCGCAGCATATTATTTTGAATGAGAGGTACGTTTTGGCGAAGGAAGAACTGCTTACAGTCGAAGGCGAGATCGAAGAGGTCCTGCCCGACGGCCGTTTCCGCGTTCTCCTCGACAATAACCACCGTCTCATCGCCTATACCGCCGGCAAGATGCGCCGCTTCCGTATCCGTACGGTCGCAGGGGACAGGGTACACGTCGAAATGACGCCCTATGACCTGTCGAAAGGCCGCATCGTCTATCGCGAGAAAACGCCGGGGCAGGGCCCGGGCGGACCACGCGGCCGGGGGTTCAGGCGCTAGAATACAGACGGGTGCAGCAAAGGCTGACGCCCGCAAGAGGATAAGAATGAATACCGTAAGTATGGCGCATCAACCGCGCCGCGTGCTCGGCCTCAATTTCGGTGGCCCCAAGCACAAGCGCGCATCCGCCAAGGATACCGCGCCCATCCTCAGCCCCGTGCAACTGCGACAGCTTGTCGCCGCCATGGTGGACTGAGACGAGAGAAAGGCGGCCCTCCCGCGAAGGAGTGCCGCCTTTTGCATTTCCGAGCCGATTATTCCGCAGGCGTCACCGTGACTTCGGTGCCGTCTTCCAACGTCAGCGTGCGTGATCCGTCTTCGGCAGCGGGGCTGACGGTGTAGCAGGTCGCGCCTTCCTCGCCGCCCGAGTCCCAGCAGGTGGTGCCGTCATCGCTCAGCGCCCACAGCCCTTCGATCACCTCGCCACTGCCCAGTTCGGTGGTGAAGCTGCCATCCTCGCGATTGGTGGTGACGGCGGTGGAGCCATCGGCATAGGTGACGTTCCACGTGCCGATATGCTCGTCGAAAGTCACCGCGCTGGTTGCCTGGACCGGGCCTTCCGCTGCAATTTCGGCTGTCGCATCGGCATCTTCGCCCGTTTCCTGCGTGCAGGCGGCCAGCAGGGTGAGTGCGCTGGCGGCGGCGATAATCAGTCTCATGCCATCCATTCCTCAAATCCCGTGTTTCGCTGCGATTCCCAGTCCGGTTTCACTCGAAGCCGATGGCGGCGAGCATCGCCTCGTCCGGATCGAGCTCCTCGCCATGCGGATATCCGTTGATTTCCAGCATATAGGCGACAAGCGAGAGATATTGCGCGTCGCTGAGCGATCCGCCCTGGCCCACCGGCATGTTGTCGCGCGTATAGGCGAAGAGGTCACCCACGGAGCGGCCGCGCCAATTGGTGAGGAAGGCCCCGCCGCGAAGGGTCGGTGAACCCGGCGCAGGCTGGAAGTCCGTGCCATGGCAGGCCGCGCAGCGTTGGCGATAAAGCGCTTCGCCCGCGCGTGCCTGTGCTGCGGAATAGACACCGTCACCCACCTTGCGGCTGAAGCTCGCGCCCTGCCCGTTATTCTGCGCCGGATCGACCGCAATGGCGCGGCCCGCCGGGTTCACCGGCGCGCGATAAGGCCCGGCATGGCCGATCCCCGCTTGCGGCAGGGCGAAGACGAAGAGGGTGTTCTGCGCCCCATGCGTCAGTTCCGGCGTGAAGGTATCGTTGAGCCAGCGCCCGGTGGAGGCGGCGACATATTGCTGTCCGTCGACCATGAAGGTGGCCGGATAGCCGGTGACGCTGGAGCCCAAATTCACTTGCCACAATATCTCGCCGGACAACTGGTCCATTGCGCGGAAATAGCCGCCGGCATCGCCCGCGAAGAGCAGGCCGCCGCCCGTGGTCATCAGGCTCTGCATTCCAGCGCGGGTGGACCATTCCCATGCGGTCCGCCCGTTCTCGGCGCTGACCGCATGGATCACGCCGACATTGTCCTCCGCGCCCGGTGCGATGTGCTGGCGGTTGGACATGGCATAGACGCCTGGATTGGTCGCAGGATCGAGCGCGGTCACTTCCGAACAGGTATTGGTGGAGGTGAGATACATGATCCCGGTCAGCGGGCTGAACGCGCCTGCCGGGTAATTGGTGCCGCCAGCGGGGCTGGGGCAGATATACAGCGCCTTCCCGTATTCGGTGGGCACGGTCTCGGGATTAAGAGTCACCCGGCCCGTTGCTCCGTCGATATCGCCGACAAGGTTCTGCTCGATCGTCGGCCGCGCCCACAGGAACTCGCCCGTCTCGCGGTCGAGCGTGTAGATCACCCCGGTCTTGCCGGGAACGCCGGTCAGCACCTTGTAGGTGCGGCCCGGCTCGATATCGGGATTGATCCAGCTGACCTCCGCCGGATCGGGTGCCTGTGCGGTGTCGACGAGCATGCGGGGGAAGGGATGGTCGATATCCCAATTGTCGACCATGTGCTGATAATGCCAGCGGATTGCGCCGGTCTCCACATCCAGAGCCAGCGTGGAATTGTGGTAGAGATAGGTGTGCTCAGGCCCCGCCAGCGCGATCTTGGGCGCGGGCGCGGTGACCGACGTGCCCATATAGACCAGGCGCAATTCGGGATCGTAGCTGGCGATCATCCATGCGCCGACCTGCTGCCGGTCTTCCAGCGGCACGTCGCCCCATGTGGCGTCGTTGGGATCGGACCCTTGCGCGATGGTGGGCGTGCGCCACACCTCCTCGCCGGTCAGCGCATTGTGCGCGGTGATGACGCAGGCTTCGGGGCCGCCTTCGGGCTCGCAGCTGCGGCCGGTAATGGCGAGGCCTTCGGCAATGATCGGGCCACTGCTCTGCTTGGCGCCGTGGCGGTAATCGAGGATCTTGGTTTCCCACGCGACCTCGCCCGTGCGGGCATCGAGGGCGTAGATGTAATCGTCGGCCGAGGCGGCGATGATGAGGTTGCCGTAGATCGCGATGTTCCGGTTGGTGTCATAGACCGGCAAATAGTCGCCGATATCCTCGGGCAGCTGGCGGCGATATTGCCAGATCAACTGGCCCGATTTCGCATCGATCGCCTCGATCACGTCGGCGGGCCCGGGGAAATACATCACCCCGTCATGCACCAGCGGCGTGCCTTCCTGGTGGCCGGGAGGCAGCGGGCGCACCCAGACCATGCGCAGGTCCGCGACATTCTCGCGGGTGATCTGGTCGAGCGGTGAATAGCCCCAGCTATCGAGCGTACGCCGCCAGCTGAGCCAGTCAGCCGGATCGGGGTTCTGGACCTCCGTGTCGGTGACGGGGGTGAAGCTGCCGGAGGACCCTTGGATACTCTGGCCCGATGCCTGTGCCAGCGCGAGCGAAGCCAGCGCGCCTCCCAGTGCCAGCTTGCTCATCATGCGCATGGGCTCAGTCCTCCAGCCGCTGCTCATTGGGATCGATGGGCACGTCACTCTTCAGCATCGGGTCCCAGTGTTCGGCGATCTTGCCGTCTTCGATGCGGTAGAGGTCGAACCAGGTGGAGTAATAGGTGTCGCCATTGGCGCCCGTCTCGGTGCGCACGAAGGCGGTCTGAACGTAATTGCCTTCCGCCATCAGGTGGATCAGCGGCAGTTCCAGCTTCTCCTCGATCTCCCGCTCCGGGCGGGTGGCGCGGATATAATCCTGCACGCCGGACAGGCCCTGCGCGGCATTGGGGTTATGCTGGATATAGTCATCGCGGATGAACTCGCCCGCGCGGTCGGCCAGGCCCGCCTGCAGCACTATGCGGTACATGTCATAGACCAGCCGCTTGTTGGCGGCGAGCTGCGGGTCGGCACTCGCCAGCAGGGCTTCGTGATCCTCGGCAACTGCCGGCGGCGTGGCGGCCATTTCGTTTGCTCCTGTCAGTTCGGTCGCGCCCTCGGCGTCGCCCGCTTCCTCGTCTGTCAGATTGGTGTCAGCGCAGCCTGCCAGCAGGACAGCTGCAAGCGCCGTGGTCATGATCCGCATGAAATTCCCCTCTCCGCCGCCTTCCTGCCATTTGCGGGGTGACGCGGCAAGATGGAGCGGCTAGAGGCGTTTCGGACAAAATCAACTTGGGTGAGAGAATCCGCATGAAGACCCTGCTGCTCGCCAGCACCGCCGCTGCCCTGATCGCCGCGCCTGCCATGGCGCAGGATGCCGATAGCGACACCGACGAAGACGTGATCGTGGTGCTGGGCGACGGCCTGCCCGATACGCCCGCGACGCCCGCCTATTCGACGCTGGAGATCGAGCGAGAGCAGATCGTCTCCTCTGGCTCCGGCCGCCTTGAAGACGTGCTGGGGAATGCCGCCGGCTTCCAGCAGTTCCGCCGTTCGGACAGCCGCTCCGCCAACCCTTCGGCACAGGGCGCGACCTTGCGTGCGCTGGGCGGCAATGCGTCAAGCCGCGCGCTGGTGCTGCTCGACGGCGTGCCGATGGTCGATCCCTTCTTCGGCCATGTCCCCTTCAGCGCCATCGCGCCCGAGCGGCTTGGCACGATCGACGTGACGCGTGGCGGCGGTTCCGGCCCGTTCGGTTCGGGCGCGCTGGCGGGTACGATCGAGCTCAACAGCGCCGATGCGAATGCGCTGGGCCTCGTCACCGGACAGGGCCTCGTCAATCATCGCGGGGACACGCAGATGTCCGCCTCCATCGCGCCCGAGGTGGGTGATGGTTTTGCGGTCATCAGCGGCAGCTGGGACCAGGGCGACGGCTTCTACACCACGCCCGAAGCGGACCGCGTGCCCGCCACCAGCCGCGCGAATTACGATGCCTGGTCGGCCAGCGGACGGCTCGTCCAGCGCGTCGGCGACATGGAACTGCAGCTGCGCGGCATGGCCTTCGAGGACAATCGCACGCTGCGTTTCGAAGGCGCCGACAACTCGGTGCGCGGGGAGGATCTCTCGCTGCGCCTCGTCAGCCGTGGCCCGTGGCAGGTCGATGCGCTCGCTTATGCCCAGTGGCGCAACTTCACCAATGTCGTGATCAGCTCCACCCGCTTCGTGCGCGTGCTCGACCAGAAGGACACGCCGGCCGAAGGCCAGGGCGGCAAGATCGAGATTCGCCCGCCCGTTGGCGACGACATGACCCTGCGCCTGGGCGCCGACTATCGCCGCGGCGAGGGCGATTTGTTCGAGGATGCCTATTCCGCCTTCTCAGGCAACCTCACCGAGGAACGCTTCGCCGGCGGGGTGAACACCAATCTCGGCTTCTTCGTCGAGAACGATATTGAGTTGGGCGCGTTGACGCTGACCGGCGGCCTGCGTGCGGACCGCTACTCTATCAATGACGGCTATTACCGCAGCTTTGACGGATCGGGCGCGCCGGTCCGTAATGATAGCTACGCCGACCGCTCGGACTGGGAGGTCACCTGGCGCGCGGGCGCGCTGCTGGAAGCGAATGAAGTGGTCACGCTGCGCGCCGCCGCCTATACCGGCGTCCGCCTGCCCACGCTGAATGAGCTCTATCGACCCTTCGTGGTCTTCCCCGTCACCACGCTCGCCAATGAAGACCTCGTGCCGGAGAAGCTCGAAGGCTTCGAGCTGGGCGTCGATTTCGATGCCGATGACAATACGCGTTTCTCGCTCACCGTCTTCGACAATGAGGTGAAGGACGCGATCGCCAACGTCACCATCGACACGAACCTGCGGCAGCGCCAGAACCTCGATGCGATAGAGGCGCTGGGCGTCGAGGCATCGACCTCGATCCAGCGCGGACCCTGGGGCTTCAATGGCAGCCTGGCGCTGACCGATGCGGAGATCCGCGGCACCGGCCCGGCGGGCAATCTCGACGGCAACAAGCCGCCGCAGACGCCGACCTTCATGGCCAGCGCCACGGCGAGCTACCGCACAGCCAACGGCATGAACTTCGCCGCCACCTTGCGCCATGTCTCCAGCCAGTTCGAGGACGACCAGGAAAGTGACGTTCTGCCCGCGGCCACCACGGTGGACCTGTTCGCGCAGGTGCCGCTGGTGGACAAGCTGTCCGCCGTTGTCCGGGTGGAGAACCTGTTCGACGAACTGATCGTCACGCGCAACCAGGGCGGGTCGATGGATTACGGCATTCCGCAGACCTTCTGGGTGGGGCTGCGTTACGGTTTCTGACAATTCTCCACTACCCTCTGGCAGGGCGAGCCGTTAGGCATGGTCCTGCCAGAGGGAGAGAGAAATGGCGTCAGCCGCAGAGATGCTCGAGGTGCGCAATCCGCGCACCGGTGAGGCCGATCACAGGATACCGGTAAGCTCGCGCGAGGAGGTCGCCGCCAAGGCCGCCGCCCTGCGCGAAAACCAGCGCGCATGGGAAGCCATGGGCGTGGAGGGACGCTGCGGCGTGATGGCGCGCTGGCTGGGTGCGGTGAAGGCGCGCGCGGCTGATATCGGAGAGGCCGATGCGGTCGATACCGGCGGCTGCCACACCTCCTATATCCAGGGCTTCATCACCATGGGCAATATCGGTGGCTGGCTGGAGGATGCTCCGAAAGCCTTTGCTGATCTCGCATGGAAGGGGATGAGCACCTCCATGCCCACGGTCGAGGTGGAATCGCAGGTGGTCGCCTATCCGATCACCGGCGTGATTTCCCCGTGGAACGCGCCGCTGATGCTGGCGCTGCTCGATGCGATCCCCGCCCTGTTCGCCGGTTCCGCCGTGCTGCTGAAGCCCAGCGAAGTCACCCCGCGCGTGATCGAGGCATTGTTCGAGACGGTGCGCGAAGTGCCCGAACTGGCCAAGGTGTTCGATTATGTCACCGGTCCTAGCCAAGTCGGACAGGCGGTGATCGAGGAGGTCGACACGATCTGCTTCACCGGCAGCGTGCCGACCGGCCGCAAGGTCGCCGTCGCCTGTGCCGAGCGGCTCATTCCCTGCAACCTTGAACTGGGCGGCAAGGACCCCTGCATCGTCACCGAGAACGCCGATCTCGAACGCGCGGCCACCGCCGTGCTGCGCGGCGCGGTCTATGCCACCGGGCAGGTCTGCTATTCGATCGAGCGCGTCTATGTGCATGAAAGCGTGCACGACCAGTTCGTCGCCCTGCTGGCCGAAAAGGCGGGCGAGGTGCGGTTCAATGCCGAGAATCCCAAGGCGGGGCATATTGGCCCCTTCACCTTCGCCCCGCAGGCGGCAATCGTGACCGCACATATCGCCGATGCCGTGGCGCAGGGTGCGACCGTCGTGACCGGCGGTGAGGTCGAGAATATCGGCGGGGGGCTGTATCTGCGCCCGACCATTCTCACCGGCGTCAACCACGACATGCTGATCATGCAGGACGAGACCTTTGGTCCGTGCATTCCGGTAATGGCCTATTCCGATACCGAGGAGGCAATCCGCCTCGCCAACGATACGCATTTCGGCCTCACCGCCAGCGTGATCGCGGGCGATGCTGAAGAGGCGAAGGCCATCGGCCGGCGCATCAATGCGGGCGGCATCTTCCTGCAGGACACTTTCCTCACCTTTGCCAAGCTGCGTACTTTCGGGTCGGACAGTTTCGGCTGGTCGGGATATGGGAGCCCACGCATCGGGCCGGAAAGCCTGCGCCGGTTCCTCAGGCGCAAGAGCCTGCTGACGCAGACCGGAGCCGTGGCCGATATCCGCAACGACCATCATCTGGACGAGGAGGCGTGAGCTTTCCAGCTGTTCGTCATTGCGAGGAGGCGGAGCCGACGAAGCAATCCAGGGTTCCATGCGGAGCCGCTCTGGATTGCTTCGCTATGCTCGCAATGACGCTGAATGGAGTGATGCAATGAAGATCACCGCAGCCGTGAGCGGGAGAGGCGGCGATGCGCCGATGCTCGAACAGCTTGAGCAGGAGGAACCGCGCGCGGGCGAGATGCGCATCCGCCTCGTCGCCACCGGCATCTGTCATACCGACCTGCATGAGCATCCGGGCCGACACAGCCCGCAACCCATCGTTTTGGGTCATGAAGGCGCGGGCGTGGTGGAGGCGCTGGGCGAGGGGGTGACGGGTTTCGAGCCTGGCGACCATGTGATCCTCAGCGGCAATAGCTGCGGGCGCTGCCCCTCCTGCCTCGCGGGACGGCCGACCTATTGCGACCTTGCCATGCCGCTGTGCTTCGGCGGCAAGCGGCTCGACGGCTCCACCGCCCTGTGCGGAGACGAGGGTGCGGTGCATTCGCATTTTTTCGGGCAATCGAGTTTCGCCACCCACTCCATCGTCCCCGTCCGCACGGCGGTGAAGATGGACAAGGACCTGCCGCTGGAGAAGCTCGGCCCATTGGGCTGCGGCGTGGTGACCGGCGCGGGCGGCGTGATCGAGGCGCTGAAGGTCGGCTTCGGCGATACGATCGCGGTGTTCGGCACGGGCGGCGTCGGCCTCTCAGCCGTGATGGCCGCGAAGCTGGTCGGGGCGAAGCGCATCGTCGCGGTCGACCTCTCGGACGAGCGGCTGGAGCTGGCGCACGAACTGGGCGCGACCGATTGCTTCCGGGGCGATGCGGAGGACCTGGCGGCCAAGATCCGGGGTGTGACCGGGCGCGGGCTGGACTTCACCTTCAACACTACCAACGCGCCTGCCGTTCACACGCTGGCGCTGGACGTGCTGGCGATGAACGGTACGGCGGGCTTCGTGGCGGCCCCCTTGGGCGAATGGGCGCCGCAAATGTTCGCCATGCTGGCGGGCGGGCGGCAGCTGCGCGGGATCCTGGGCGGCGACGCCAATCCGCGGACCTTCCTGCCCAAGATCGCCGACTACTGGCGGCAGGGCCTGTTCCCCTTCGACCGCATGCTCAGCTTCTACCCCTTTGCCGAGATCGACCGTGCCTTTGCCGATGCGCATAGCGGCAAGGCGATCAAGCCTGTCCTGCTGATGGAGACTGCCGAATGACCCCTGCAATCCGCAAGAAGCTGGAAGCGTTCGGCCCCAATCTCACGCCGGACATGCTTGGCGGCACGCAAGCCATGATGGCCGAAATGAACAATGGCATGCATGCCGATACCAAGGTGGTGCGCGACATCAGCTACGGTCCGGATGAGCGCAACCGGCTGGACATCTTCACGCAAGGTTCGCCGCAGGGCGCGCCGGTCTTCGTCTTCGTCCATGGCGGCGGTTTCGTGATGGGGGACAAGCACACCGAAGGCTCCCCCTTCTATTCGAACATGGGCGACTTCGCCGCGCGCCATGGCTGGGTGGGCGTGACGATCACCTATCGCCTCGCGCCCGACAATCGCTTCCCTTCCGGCCCGGACGACCTGATGGCCGCGGTGGAGTGGCTGCGCGCCAATGTGGCCGACCATGGCGGCGATCCGGAGCGCATCGTGCTGTCCGGACAGTCGGCCGGGGCGACGCATGTGGCGGGCTATCTCGCCCATCGGCGCGAGCATGCGGAAGGCATTGCGGGGGCGGTGCTGATGAGCGGCATTTATGACACCATGACTTGCGAGCCCAACCAGTTCGCGGAGGCCTATTACGGCAAGGACCGCAAGGGCTGGGGCCCGGCATCCTGCATGGCCGGCCTGCTGGCGAGCGAAGTGCCGATCCAGTTCTCGGTCGCCGAGTTCGATCCGGACGATTTCCACCAGCAGGCAGCGCAAGTGGTCGAGCAATGGACCGCGACCAAGCACCGCCTGCCCGAAATGCAATACCTGTCAGGCCACAATCACCTCAGCCCCGCGCTATCCATCGGCAGCGATCAGCGCGAGGTGGAGCGCATGGTGGCGGGCTTCGTCGGACGCGTGACGGGCTAGGGCCATAAGCGAAACGGCCCGCCCCCGGTATGGGGACGGGCCGCTTGCGAGAATTTGGCGAGGTGGCAGGCGCGTCAGGCGCTGCGCACCTGCGAGACGAACTCGTCCGCCTTGGTCTTGAGCGCGGCGGCCTGGCGTTCCAGGTCGGTCGAGCTGGTGAGCACCTGGCCGGCGGCACTGCCGGTCGACATGGAATGCTCGCGCACCTTGACGATGGTCGATGCCACCTGCTCGGCGCTGGACGCGGCCATGTCGATGCTGCGCGCCAGGTCCTGGCCGGCGATCGACTGCTGATCGACCGCGGCGGCGATCGAGACGGCAGTGGTTTCCAGCTGCTTGATCTGCTTGGAGATCTGCCGCAGCGCATCGACGCTGGCGCCGGTCGTGTCCTGGATCATGCGGATCTGCGCGGCCACCTCTTCGGTCGCCTTGCTGGTCTGCGTTGCCAGGTCCTTCACTTCCGAAGCCACCACGGCAAAGCCGCGACCCGCTTCGCCGCCGCGCGCCGCCTCGATCGAGGCATTGAGCGCGAGCAGGTTGGTGCGGTTGGCGATGCTGGAGATCAGCTCCACGATCTGGCCGATCTGGCTGGTCGATTCCATCAGCGCGGTGATCGTGCCGTCGGCTTCCTTGGCCGCGCCGTTCACTTCGCGGGCCAGCTCGGCGCTGGTCGAAGCCTGGCGGCTGATTTCGCCGATCGACATGGCGAACTCGTCGCTGGCGGCGGCGGCCGCGGTCACGCCCGCGGTCGCTTCGCCCAGCGCGTTCGACACGTCCTTGGTCTGGCGCGAGGTTTCCTCGGCCGAACCTGCCATTTCGGTGGAGGTCGCCTGCAACTGGCTCGACGCGGCGGCAACGCTGGAGACGATCTCGCCGATCGTCTGCTCGAACTTGTCGGCAAGCCGGTGCAGCTTCTCCGACTGTTCGCGATGCGCTTCCTCGCGTTCCTTCTCCATTTCGATCTGGCGGGCGAGTTCTTCCTCGGCATGGCGCTTGGCCTGCTCGCGTGCTTCCTCGGACTTGAAGGTCGCGGTGCGGATGAAGCCGAGGCAACGGGCCATGTCGCCGATCTCGTCGGCGCGTTCCATTTCCGGAAGCTCCAGCCCGCGATCGCCGCCGGCCAGCCTGGTCATCGCGCCGGTCACGCGCTCCAGCGGAGCGGAGATGTCACGGTGAACCATGCGGTTGGCAAGGATCGTTACGGCAATGGTACCGGCGACGAGAATGAAGACCAGCCCGACCATCCAGAACATGGCGGCAGAACCACGCTCTTCCAGTGCCAGCATCTCTTCACCGATCAGGCCGGTAATGCGTTTGGTCTGGTCGACCACGGCCGTGCTGCGAATAGAGAGTTCGTCATTGGCGGAAAGCGCATCCGCGCTATCCGGATCGACATTGCCCATGCCGACAAGCACCTCATATTGCGACTTGAGGTCGCGGATGGCGCTGGAAAGCGTCGCTGCTTCCGACCCAGGCACGAGCTCGACGATAGCAAGGTCCGCCTGCAGCTCGTCCGCCAAGGACGACGCATAGTCGAGCGATGCGCCGGCTTCTTCGAGGCTGAACGTATCGTCGGCTGTGAAATAGTTCTGGTAGTATTGCTGGGCGTTGTAGATTTCCTGGTCGATGGCCGCGATTTCGCGACCGGTCTCGGACAGCTGGCTGGTCGTGCGCTGCGCATTGGCGACAATCGCCACCAGCGCGAAAGCGGCCAGCGCGAGAATAACGGAGAGCAGGGCCGAGGCGCCAAACAGCAGCCGCAGCTTCTGCACGATAGTGCCATGCCTGATTTGCGCCCACCAGCCCGTGGCAGCGGTAGCATTTTGCGCCTGGAGCTTGGCCAGCCGCTCTTCGATGGATTCGGTTTCCGGCGCCTCAGGCGCGTTCGACATGTCCATTTCCAACCTCGCTTTCATCCCTCTCATTCACGCCTGACCCGGCGAGAAGCTGTTTGATTTCATTGGCCGGGATGGCCTTGTAATAGAGCCATCCCTGGATCTGGTCGCAGCCGGCCGCACGGGCCAGGTCCGCCTGGTCGGCGGTTTCCACCCCTTCGGCCGTCACATCCATGTTCAGTGCGCGCGCCACCGCGATGGTGGACACCATCATCGTGCGGCTGCCTTCGTCATTGGCCGCTTCGACCATCAGCGACCGGTCCAGCTTGAGCTTCTCGAAGGAGAATTTGCGCAGGAAGCCGATCGAGGCGTAGCCGGTGCCGAAGTCGTCCAGTGCCACGCCCACACCGAAGCGGCGGATAAGGTCGAGGCTGCGGCCGGCAACGGTCGGATCGCCGACCAGGTATGTTTCGGTCACTTCCAGCTCCAGCCGTTCGGGCGGGAAGCCGGTGCGCTCAAGGATATGGCCGAGGCGCACGGCGAAACCCGGATCGCGCAGCTGTGCGGGCGAGACATTCACCGACAAGGTAATGTCCGTCCAGTCCAGCGCTTGGGTGCATGCCTGTTCCAGCACCCAGTCGCCCAGATGCTCGATCAGGCCGCACTCCTCGGCGATCGGGATGAAGACGCTGGGGCTGATCTGCGTGCCGTCGGGCTGCGGCCAGCGCACCAGCGCTTCCACTGCCACGATCTTGTTGTCCTTGGCATCGACCAGCGGCTGGTATTCGACCTGAAGCTCGCCTTCGCGCAGCGCGGTGGCGAGATCGGCCTCCAGCTTGCGCGTCGCTTCGCGGCGGATGTCGAAATCGAGGTGGAACCAGGTGCAGCGCATGCGCCCGCTGGCCTTTGAAGCATACATGGCGACGTCTGCCTGGCGCAGCATTTCGGTGGAGGAGAGTTCGGTGCCGGCTTCGAAACGCGCAAGGCCCGCGCTGAGCCCGATGGCGAGCGAGCGGCCCTCGATCCGCTGCGCGCGCGCCAGGCGTTCCATGTAGCGGCGGCAGATGCCCTCCAGGATCGTTCCTGCCAGCTGGCCGGTGGCGAGCACGGCGAATTCATCGCCGCCGAGGCGATAGCTGCGCCCTTCGTCGCCGCACACTTCGCGCAGGATATCGGCACAGTTCTTGAGCAGGGCATCGCCGAGCAGGTGGCCATGATGGTCGTTGATGGACTTGAACCCGTCGAGATCGATCAGCGCCAGCGCCATTTCGGCGTCCGGATCGCGCAGGTCGACGAGGTCGGAATGCAAGGCGCGGCGGTTGGGCAGCCCCGTGAGGCTGTCGGTCATGCTCAGCGATTCCATCTTGCGCATGCGGCCCAGCACGTGGTGGAGCACCAAGGTGGCGGCCAGGGCGTAGGCAAGGACGCCGGTGATACCGATCGCCTGCCCGCGAAAGATCGCAACATAGGCCGATAGCGCACCCAGCGCCGCTGCCAGCACGGCAAACGGAGCAAGCCTCCGATACCTGGCAAGAGTGGCGCTGTCTTCGATCACTGGCGATTGGCCCCCGTTATCGTATTACCCGCCTGCAGGAATAGGCTGGACCAATTAAACATCGGTTAAGTCCGTGTTTACTGTGTTCCGCAGGTCGCCCGGTGCGCGGCGTTCCGGCCGCGTCAGGCCGCTTCCGAGGGCGCCGAAGATGCCTGGTTGCGCGTATCGTCACCCTTGCCCGCGGTGCGGAACAGGGAAACCAGGTGTTCGCTGGGGGTGAACAGCGAATTGTCCGAAACCGCGCCTTCGCCGCCGCCCAGCAGCAGCCAGCCATCGGCGGGGCTCGCCTCGTGCAGGCGCTTGACCGCCCGCTGGCGCGTTTCCTGGTCGAAATAGAGCATGACGTTGCGGCACAGGATCAGGTCGAACGTGCCAGGGTAGGGTGGCGGATCGAGCATGTTGTGACGCTCGAACCGGATCATCTTGCGCAGCTGTTCGCCGGCGACCCAGCCTTCCTCTTTTTCGGTAAAGAAGCCAAGCATTTGGCTCACACCCAAACCGCGCTGGATCTGGAATTGCGAGTAGAGCCCCTTGCGCGCATGGTTGACCACCGAGCTGGAGACGTCCGTACCCAGGATCTGGATGTTCCAGCCGTCCCAGCGATGCCGCTGCTCGGTGAACATCATGGCGAGCGAAAGCACTTCCTGCCCGGTCGAACAGCCGCACGACCAGATCGACAGGCTGCGCTGCGCCTGGCGCTGGCGCGCCAGTTCGGGCAGCACCTTCTGTGCCAGTGTCTCGAACACCAGGCGATCGCGGAAGAAGTAGGTCTCGTTGTTCAACAAGGCCTCCACGACTTCGCGTGCCAGCGTCGACTGGTCGGGCTGGGTAAGCAGGACGACCAGGTCCTGGTTGGAACTGATCCCGCGATCGCGAAAGATTCCGCCCAATGCAGAGCGGATCCGCCAGCGGCGGTCCTGTGTCATCTTTTGGCCAGTTTGCGCCTCGAGCAGGCCAGCGATAATGCCGACGGCGACCTCATCCGGATCCATTATTGCGCCTTGCCCTGAACAGCAGCGGCAATGCGATAGCCGATATCGTGCGGGTGCAGGATGGCCGAGGCGAAGCCTTCGCGGGCTGCGGAACCCGGCATGCCCCATACAGCGGAGGTGGCTTCGTTCTGGACCAGTATGGTCCCGCCGGCCGTGGCGATATCGGCTGCGCCCAGCGTGCCGTCGCGGCCCATGCCGGTGAGGACGATGCCCAAGGCGCCGGGGCCATAGGCCTTGGCGATGGAGGCAAACATCGGATCGACCGCAGGCATGCAGTTGACCTCGACCTTGCTGCGGTCGAGCTTGATCACGTGCTTGTCGCCATCCTTGACGATCGTCAGGTGGGCATTGCCGGGCGCGACATAGATGACGTCGGGCTGCAGGACCATGCCGCTTTCCGCAATGACGCCTTCGCGATTGGCGATCTCCGCCAGTTTCTGCGTGAAGGCGGGAATGAAGGATTCGGGCAGGTGCTGCGTCACGAGGATGGGCACACCCAGCCTTTCGGGCAGGCAACTGAAGCACTGGCCGATCGCATGGATCCCGCCGGTCGAAGCGCCCACGGCCACAATCCGGGCACGGGTGCGCGATGCCGCGCGCAATATCGGCGCAGGCGCGGCAGGTGCCGCAGGCTGGCCGGCTTCTGCCGCGGCCTTGCGCAGCGGGCGACGGCCCAGGGCGCGGATGCGCTTCAGCAGGCTTTCGCGATATTCGTCGGTAAAGCCGCCCGATTGCGGCTTCTGCAGCGTGTCGGCCGCACCCAGGTTGAGTGCGCGCACGGTCTGTTCCGCGCCGTCGGCGGTCAGGCTGGAGACGATCATGATGCGCGCTTCGCGGGCACGCTCGATCATCCGCGGCAGCGCTTCGAAACCGGTCATGCCGGGCATTTCGAGGTCGAGCAGGATCACGTCCACACGCTCGTCCATCAGCAGCTGCAATGCGTCTTCGGCATTGGAGAAGGCGCCGACCAGTTCCAGCCCTTCTGCGCCGTTAACCAGATGCGAGAAGACACCGCGAATCGTCGCCGAATCATCGACGACCATCACGCGGACATTGCGCAGGCGCGTTGCCGTGGCGAAAGGCGCGCTCATTGCTTGGCCCCCGTGTCCACGCCGATCAGCTGCAGCTTGATCTGCAGCGTGTCGTGATCGAAGGGCTTCATCACATATTCGTCGGCACCCGCCTCTATTGCGCGGCGGATATGGGAGACGTCGTTCTCGGTGGTGCAGAAGACCACCTTGGGCTTGCCGCCTTCCGGTTCCTTGCGCAGCGCGGTCAGGAATTCCAGCCCGTCCATGACGGGCATGTTCCAGTCGAGCAGGATAACGTCAGGCATGGCCTCGCCACACTTGGTCAGCGCTTCGCTGCCGTCAGCCGCTTCCGATACCTCAAGGCCAAGCCCTTCCACGATGTGGCGGGACACCTTTCGGATAACGCGCGAGTCATCGACGATGAGACAGTTTTTCATGTTTTCCCGACTAACCTTTCCCGGCCTCGTCCTAACTACAAAGGTTTAAAAAGTGCCTTAGGCAGCATCGACTTCCTGCACAGGGCCGGCGATCAGGCGGAAGGGATCCACCAGCATGGCGGACCCGGTTGGCAGTTCGACCATGCCCTCGCTGGCGTTCTTCCAATTGCCTGGCAGCGACACCTGGACCGGGGCAGGGCCGGAGATGATTTCGGACACATCGTGCACGCCATCGACCGCCAGCGCATAGGCATGGCCTTCCATCTCGATCACGACGGCATGATTATCGACCGAACATTCGGCTACTTCATTTTCGCCAAGGGAGACGCGGCAATCGATCACCAGCATGCCGCGGCTGCGCAGCGCGGTGATGCCCGCCACATGCTCCGGCGCGCGTGGCACCGGGCACACGGTTGCCAGCTGAATCACGGTCGTGATCAGCGTGGTCCTGACGGCGACTTTTTCGCCGGCCATCGTTACGATCAGCACCATCTCGGCCATATCAGCTCTCCAGTTCGACCACTGCGGTCAGGCCGTCGGCCATCTGTTCGGGATGAAGCTGGCGCACGGGCTTCTCGTCCACCAGCACCACGTCGCGCTCGCCGCCGGTCGGCGCCTTGAATTCCACGATGTCGATCATCCGGGCAAAGGCGTGGGCGATCGAACGGCCCCCAACATGGAAGTGCAGCAGTTCGAGGCGCTTGCGACCGGGCATCTCGTCCAGCAGGCCGCCGACCGGCATGACCGAACCGTCGATCGCCACGCGATAGCCGTTGTCGACCGGCGTGATCTGGCTGCTCGCGACGCGTTCGATACGGTGGATCGAATCCATCGCCACCAGTCGCATTGCGCCATCGAATTGTTCGAACAGCAGGCCCTTGTGCAGCACCTCTGCGCGTTCCTTGCCTGCCTCTTCGCTCACGCGGACGCGCTTCTTCACATCGCCGATCATGCCGGCGTCCCGCGCGATCCCTGAGACGTCGAGTGCCATGACCGGGCTGCCATCGTCCATCTGGGTGATGCCGACATAGAAGCCGGTCTTCTGCAGCATGGGGGCAACCGGCTTGATCACCAGCTCACCCAGCCCGACAATTTCTTCCACGCCCAGCGCGAAGGCATCGCCGCCGACCAGCCGCACGATCAGGAACAGCCGCTCATCCAGTTCGGAAAGGTCGCTGTCCATCTCCAGGATGTCGGCGAGTTCGACGCAAGGCATGCGCTTGTCGTCCAGCGTGATGAAGTCGCGACCGCCCATACGCGCCCTTCCGCTGTCGTCGGCGTTCACGCGCACGATTTCCTGCACATAGGAGCGCGGCAGGGCAAAGGGGCGCCCGCCGGAGCGAACGGTGATCGCGGGCACAATGCTCAGCGTCATCGGCACGTTCAGCATCATCCGCGTGCCCGATCCGGGCGAGGTGTCGATGACCAGCGACCCGCCGATATTCTCGATATTGGCGCGCACAACGTCCATGCCCACGCCGCGGCCGGAAATGGAAGTGACCTTTTCCGCCGTACTGAAGCCGGGCTCGCAGATCAGCGCCGTCTTGTCGCGCTCGCTCATCATCTCGGCCTCTTCGGCGGTGATGATGCCCTTGGCGATCGCCTTCTCGACCAGCTTCTCGGTATCGATACCGCGTCCGTCATCGACGATGCCGATGCGGATTTCGCTGCCGGTCTGGCGGGCGCTGACATGCAGCATGCCGATTTCGCGCTTGCCGGCCTCCAGCCGCTCGGCGGGACTTTCGATCCCGTGATCCACGGCATTGCGCAGCAGGTGCATCAGCGGGTCGCGGATCACCTCGATCAGCTCGCGATCGAGTTCCACATCGCCGCTTTCCAGCTCGACCATCACCTGTTTGCCCAATTCATGCGACAGGTCGCGGACAAGGCGCGGGAAGCTGGCGAACAGCGTGTCGACGCGCTGCATGCGGATGCGCTGGATGGCATCGCGCATTTCGTCGAGCAGGGTGGAAAGGCGAGAGAATGTCGCCTGCACCTGCGGATCGTCGACCTGCATGGCGATCATGCGGTTCAATTCGTTGCGGGCCAGGGCCATGTCCGACACGCCGCTCATCACCCGGTCGAGCAGTTCGACCGGCAGGCGGATGGTGCGCTGCTGCTGGGTTACCGGCGTGCTGGGTGCGGCGTCCTTTTTCGGTGTAGTTTCGGCGGCGGGCGCGGGCTCTTCCGCCGTGTCCTCGATCACCTCGTCCGATGCTTCGCCATCTTCGGCGACGGGTGCTTCACCTTCGCTGCGCAGGGCGGCGATCAGTTCGGCATCGTCATCCTCGGGCAGCGGCTGGCCGGCGTCGATAATTCCCACCAGCTCGCGGATCTTGTCGATCGTCGCCAGCACGGCATCCACCGCGGCGCGATCGGGCTTGCGGCGATCGGCGCGGAAATCGGACAGCAGATCTTCGGCTGCATGGCTGAGTTTTTCGAGGCGCGGGAAATCGAAGAAGCCGCAATTGCCCTTCACCGTATGGAAGAAGCGGAAAACCGTATCCAGCCGCTGCTGGTCGGAGGGGTCGCGTTCCCACTCCACCATTTCCACGGCCAGCGTCTCAAGCAGGTCATGGCATTCAGCCACGAATTCGCCGAGCAGTTCGTCCATAGTCAGCCCATCCCGATGCGTTCTTCCCCTACCCATGCAACAGGTTTGGTTAAGACGCTGTTATCAAGGATCGCGATGGTTAATCAGGGCCCCGCCACGTCGGCGCGCACGATGTGCCCGTCCTGAACCGCATAGGCGGTGTCGCTGCAGCAGATGTCGGTACCGTCGGCCAAAGTGTAGCCGGCGCGGAGCCACACCAGATTGCCCTTGGTTCCGCTGCTGACGAGGTAGAAGCTGGGCGCCCCCGGCTGGAAGTTGAGGTGATAGGCCTCGCGGATTTCCGTCCGGCCGTAGAACATCATGCCATCATAGGAGAGCACCGCATCGCGCGCGAAAGTGGCGAGGAAGGCCTCGAAATCGCCCGCGCGATAGGCATCGATATGCGCCTGCACCACGGCTTCGGCCGGGCTCTGCTGCTGGGCATGTACCGGTGTGGCTGCCAGCGCACAGGCGGCCAGCGTCAGAGCCAATCGTCGTGTCACGGCCAGTTTCCCCTCTGCCGATGGTTGTGGGAGAGGGGATCCTAGGCCGCGAAGGGTGGAAAAAGCGTTTTCGCTTATCCCTTTTGCGCGCAAGCGATGCAGAGCACGCTTTCGGGCCGCGCATTCAACCGGCCTTCGGAAATATCCGCACCGCATTCGAGGCATTCGCCATAGCTTCCGTCTTCCACGCGCAGCAGGGCGCGTTGGGTGGCGGTGATCCGGCGCGAGACCACGGCGGCCTGGCCTTCCAGGCTCTCATCATCCTCCATTTGTGCCGCCCTTTCGGAGCTGTCTGCGTCCATGGGCTCGGCAAGGTCGCTCTCGATATGTTCGAGACGTGCTTTCATTTCGGCAAGCTGGGAATCGAGAAGCTCTTTTGCCTTGGCAAGATCGGCCATGAAATCGTTTCTCCTCAAGCAGGAACCCAGCAGCCGTGGAAACACATTGGCTGCGGGAAGGGCAGTTTGATGGTTGCAACGGGCGGGCGCGACACGTCGTTCCCGTCCAGGATCAGCAGGTCCATGCGCTTTTCCGCCATGCGGTCCACTGCGACAAGCACATAGCCGTCACCTTCGGGCGCATCGGGTGCGCGGGGGACGAAGACGGGTTCCTGGCTGGCCGCGCCTTCCAGTTCGTGCACCTTGATCTCGCCGGTGTCCCAGTCGATCTGGCCGATGCCCATCTGCGGGAAATCGCGCAGGGCGAAATAGCCGGTGTGGTATTTCTCCATTGCAAAACGGTCATCGATCTTGGGCATGTCGCCCAGCGCGCCGTTGAGCGGTTCGAGCGTGACGGCTTCCGCATCGGGCTGCGACAGGTCGAAAGTGATGCGGGTGATCTGGGTGATCGTCTCGGGCATGGTCGGCTGGTTGCCGTTCTTGTCCTTGAAGAAGCTGAAGCAGTTCCCGGGGGAGCAGGGCGTGTCGATCACGACTGTGTCGCCTTCGGAATAGGCATTCATCACATGGCCCATCACGATGCCGGGGATGTCGAACCAGCGCATGTCGGTGGCGGGATCACCATCGCGCGGCATCACCCCCCACTTGCTCGGCAGGTCGGGATCGTACTGGTAGTAATCGCCACCTTCGCGCAGCCGCTTCTCATCCGCCACCAGCGGCATGATCGGCAGCACGATATGCTCGCGCGTCACGCCCCAGTCATGGCACAGGCCGGGATAGGGGGTGTGGAACCACTGTTCGCGGATGAGCTTGCCGCCACGATCGAATACATGGATGCTGGCATCGGTGGTCGGCTCCCCGCCGGCGAAGACGCCATAGCTCCACCATTCGCCGGTCTTCGGATCGATCTTGGGATGGGCGGTGAGGGCGGAGGACTTGAGGTCGCCGAACTCGCCGATATCGAGTGTTTCCAGCGTCTGCGGGTCGAGCCGGTAGGGCCGCGAATCCTCGCGCAGGGCATAGAGCTCGCCATGATGGGCGAAGGCATAGGTGTTGCCGGTATTGTCGCGGTTGGGGAGGTTCCCCACGCTTTCGTCATCGGTATATTTGTTGCGGTACTTGCCATAGAGGCGGCGGCGCGCCTCCATCTCTGCCTTCATTCTTTCGGTCCGCACATAGCGGCTGCGATAGCTGACATGGCCGTCCTCGAAGCGGAACATGGAGAACATGCCGTCGCCATTGAGGATGATGTCTTCCTCCAGCGTGGGATAGAGCCGGTCGCCGCCGGTGCGGTAATAGGCGCCGTTCTTCAACGCCTCGGGTATCTCGCCCTCGACCTCGCATTCGAACACATCGGCCTCGAAGCGCATCGGCATGCGGTGCTGCAGGCCGAAACTGGCGAATGGTTGAAATACTTCCGGCATTGCTCTCTCCCTTTTGATAAGGTCAATTGAAAGGCTATTAGCCGCGCAAATCAAGCGCGCATTTGACGGGAGACAAGGGGAATGAGCGAGCAGTGCTGGCCGGAAGGCGTTCCGCAGATCATGCCGGCGGAGGATCGCGGCGAGATCGAGGAGCTCTATGCCCGCTATGCCTGGGGGATCGACCTGGCGGATGAGGAGCAGGCGATCGCCACCTTCGCACGCGATGCCGAATTCGATCACTTGTGGCAAGGTAAGGTGCAGGGGCATGAGGCGATCCGCAAGAACCTGCGCAGCCTGTGGTACGATCGCCAGCACTGGTGGTACGGCCGCCAGCACATGATGAACCACTTCATCATGGACCCGATGGAGCAGGGCGCACGGGTGCGCTGCTTCTTCCAGATCATCCAGTGGAATGCCGATTACCGGACCAATTTCGTCTTCGGCATCGGCACGCGCGACGACAAGCTGATCCGCGAGGATGGGCGGTGGAAGTTCTGGCGCCTGCACGTGAATGCCTGGACCGAAGTGGACCAGGTGCCGTGGAAGGGTGATCGCACGCTACCCCAGCGCCCGCCCTACCAGGTGCCGCCCGCCGATACGCGCCCGTTCGACGAGCAGACAAGGGACCCGTTCTGACGCGGGGCTGGGAGGGGCCTTAGGCCTTCTTCTTGCCGGACTTCTGGCCGGGAATTTTGGCCAGCCGCTTCTTTCCGGACTTCTTGCCACTGGCCTTTTTCTTCTTGTTGCTCTTCTTCGCCTTGGCGGGGGCCGCAGGCTCCCCCAGCACAGCTTCAGCGAGGCGGCGCACCGAGGATACGCGCGGACGGAAGTCGCGCGCGAGAACGCCTTTCGCCAGCGCTTTCAGGTCCAGCGCATCCTGGTCGATCGGCGCATCGGCGGCATCGTTTGCCGGGGCAGGTGTCTTGGTCTGGCTTGTGGCCATTGTCTTCCTCTCAATCTCTCTTGACGGCAATTGGCCGTGAAGCTCGATCGCCGCAAGTTCAGAGGACGATAGTCACAAAAGTGTCAAATTGATGCCGAGCCTCAATCGCTCGAGTCGCGATCCTCGCTGATCCGCAGGTCGGGCGCACAGCCTAGCCAATCCGCCAGCGCCTTCAGGTCCGACACCACATGCTCCGAGGCCAGTTCCGCGCGGCTCTTGTCGAGCCACAAGGTCAGCTGCCCATCCTCGCGCGAGAGGTGGCTTGTCAGCATCGAGGTGCGCGAGCCTGCACCGATGCGGCGGCACAGGCGGAAGGCGAGGCCCCAGCCGGCCGCCTCGCGCAATGCATCCTCGCTGGCGAGCTGCAGCAGCTCCGGCGTTGGCTCGGGCCGGTTGCAGGCCCCGCGCAGGGCCGCGCCGATCAGCGCCCGTTCGCGGTGTTCGAGGCCGAGCCAGCGTTTGTCCATCGCCCAGTCGAAACTGTGCTTCAGCCGCATGTTCGGCTCCAGCCGCCGCTGCGCCTGCGCCAGCATGATCGCGGCGAGCCGCAGCCGCTCTGTCCCCCCGCCATTGGGCGTTACCACCTTCGCGGTCCATCCCGCGATCATCGTCGCGTGCGGAAGCGAGGCACCGCGTGGCGCGGTGAAATGGGTAACGGCGGCCAGCAGCGGGTCTTGGTCGCGCGCGGCCTGTTCCAGCCTATCGAACAGCAGCCCTTCGCGCAGGCCCCAGCCGGAAACCACCAGCCCCTCGGGCTTGAGCGTCGAGAGGATTACCCGCAGCATTGCCGCCGCATCGGGCAGGCCTGCCGCGCGCGAGCTCGATATGCCGTCGATCGACGTGAGCTGGTCGGGGTTCATCTTGGCGAGTTTCTTCGCCACCTTCTCCGCATCCTCGCGCGAAAGGCGGAAGGCATGCGGATCGGTCAGCGGGTATTTCGTCCGGTGCATGGCGAAGGAGGCGAGGGCACGCCAGGTGCCGCCGACGAGGTAGAGCGGGCCCGCCTGTTCCCCGGCCTGCCCCTTGGCCCAGGCGGCGGCGGAAAGCTCCTTCGCCACGGCCTTGCGAAATTCGCGCTCGCCCTGTTCGCGCATGGGGCCGAGGCGGAGCGTGCCCAGCGGCAGGCTGATTCCGTCATGACAGGTGCCATCACCGATCGCGACCAGCTCCAGGCTGCCGCCGCCAAGATCCGCCACCACGCCGCGCGCACCGGGGAAAGCCCCGATCACGCCCATGGCGGCGATATTGGCCTCCTCTTCGCCGGAGAGCAGGCGCGGTTCCAGCCCCAGCGCGCGCACCTTGTCGAGGAAGGCGGCGCCGTTCTTCGCATCGCGCACCGCGGCGGTGGCGACGCATTGCACGTCGCGGATTTCGAGGTCGCGCAGGATCGCGGCAAAGCGGGCGAGGCTGGAGAGCGCCATGTCCATCGCCTTGTCCGGCAGCTTGCCGGTTGCCTCCAGGTCGCGGCCCAGCTTGGCTGTCACCTTCTCGTTCAGCCAGACATCGGGCGTGCGGCGCGTGCCCGAATAGACGACCAGGCGCACCGTGTTGGAGCCGATATCGATTACCGCCCGGTCCGCCTTGTCATACCGGACCGAGCTGCTGCCCGACGCGGAATTGCGCGTCACGCGCCGCCCTTGCGCAAGCTAAGGCGCGGGACACGGCTGTCCTTCAATGCGCCGCCACGGCCGGAGAGCGAGGGGTTGGTCATGAAATAATCGTGGCAGTTGAAAGGCTCGCCGTCATCCTCAACCCGCTCATATTCCCCCGTTTCCCCGTCGAGCAGCCAGCTTTGCTCCGTGTCGAGCAAGTTGGCGAGCAGCACCTGTTCCAGCACCTGGTCATGCACGGTCGGGTTCACGATCGGGACCAGCGTTTCCACCCGGCGATTGAGGTTGCGGCTCATCGCATCGGCGCTTGAGATATAGATCCGCGCGCGGTCGCTCGGCAGTGGCTCGCCATTCGCGAAGGCCCAGATGCGGCTGTGTTCGAGGAAGCGGCCGATGATCGATTTGACGCTGATATTGTCCGACAGGCCCGGAACGCCCGGGCGCAGGCAGCAGATGCCGCGCACGACCAGCACGATATGCACGCCCGCCTGGCTCGCCTCGTACAGCCGGTCGATAATACCCTTCTCAGTGATCGAATTGACCTTGGCCCAGATCGCCGCCGGCTTGCCCGCTTCGGCATTGGCGATTTCCTGATCGATATGTTCGTATAGCCGCTCGCGCAGGTTGAGCGGGCTGATCGCGATCAGCTCGGTCTGCTGCGGCTCGACATATCCGGTGATGAAATTGAACAGCCGCGCGGCATCGCGCCCGAAGGCAGGATCGGCGGTGAAGTAGGACAGGTCGGTATAGATCTTGGTTGTCACCGGGTGGTAATTGCCGGTGCCGAAATGGCAGTAGGTGCGATAGCCCCCCTCTTCCTCGCGCACGACCATGCTGATCTTGGCGTGCGTCTTCCAGTCGATGAAGCCGTAGATCACCTGCACGCCCGCGCGTTCCAGTTCTGCGGCCCATTTGAGGTTCTGCTCCTCGTCGAAACGCGCCTTCAACTCTACCACGGCGGTGACCGACTTGCCCGCTTCGGCTGCAGCACAAAGAGCGTTGATCACCGGTGACTGCTGGCCCGCGCGGTAGAGTGCCTGCTTGATCGACACGACCGCCGGGTCCGCCGCCGCCTGGCGCAGGAAATCGACCACCACCTCGAAGCTCTCATAGGGGTGGTGGATCACGATGTCCTTCTCGCGGATGGAGGCGAAGACGTCGCCATCATGCTCCATCACCCGTTCGGGATAGCGCGGCGTATAGGGCGTGAACTTGAGGTCCGGCCGATCCTCGTCGACCACCTTGGCGAGGCCCGAGACGCCGATCATGCCGATCGTCTTGTTCACCAGCGCCTGTTCCAGCCCTAGCTTGTCGCGCAGCAACTCCTCCGCCGCCGGATCGAAGCTCTCGTCCAGTTCCAGCATGATCACCTGGCCGCGGCGGCGGCGCTGGATGGCGCTGCGGAAATAACGGACGAGGTCTTCGGCTTCTTCCTCCACTTCGATATCGCTGTCGCGCAGCACGCGGAACACGCCGTCGCCTTCGATCCTGAAGCCGGGGAAGAGCAATTGCGCATAGCGGCAGATCAGCCGCTCGATCGCGACATAGGTTGCCTCTTCCCCCGGCACGCGCACGAAGCGCGGCAGCATGGAGGGGACCAGCACCATCTCCACCAGTCGGCTGTCATCCTCCTCGCGCACGAGGTTGAACAGCGCGCCGATGCCGCCATTGGCGACGAAGGGAAAGGGATGCGCCGGGTCGATCGCCTGCGGGGTGATGACCGGCATGATATGGTCGAGGAACCAGGCACGCAGCCAGCTGTCCGCCTCGGGCGTGAGGCTATCCTTGCCCTTGATATGGATGCCGTTGGCGGCCAGCAGCTGGCGCAGTTCGGACAGTGCGGCCTGCTGCATGCGCTCCAGCTCGCTGACCTTGGCCTTGATCGCGGCGAGCTGCTGGGTCGGCGTCTTGCCGTCGATCGACACGCGGCCGACGCCGGTGCGGACCTGTCCCGCCAGGCCAGCAACGCGGATCATCATGAATTCGTCGAGATTGCTGCCCGAGATCGACAGGAAGCGCAGCCGTTCGAGCAGCGGGTAGGCGGGGTTGCGCGCCTCTGCCAGAACGCGTTCGTTGAAGGAGAGCCACGAAAGCTCGCGGTTGAAATAGCGGTTTTCGGGGGCCGTCAGATCGGGCGCGTCGGTGCTGGTGGCGGTATCCATCGCCTGCTGTCTATCCCTGTGATTGCCTGCCTAATGTGGCAGAGAATGTGGTGGTTTCCCTGATCTGGCGCAAGGAAAAGCCCTGAGGTGTCACAGGCCCGGATCGGGCTGTCAGAGCAAGTCCTTCGCCTGCGCGATGGCGGAGATCCCGCGCTTGCCCTGGCTGCGGTCGAGCTGCACGATCACGTCGATCACGCTGGCGGCATAGGCGATTGTATCGCTGCGGGTGAGGCCGATGCCGGTCTGCATCACCATCAGGCTCAGCTGTTCCAGCGCGCCGCGCAAGCTGTTGGCGTGGATGGTCGAGAAGCTGCCCGGATGGCCGGTATTGATCGCGCGCAGGAAGGAGACGCTCTCCTGCCCGCGCAATTCGCCCAGCACGATGCGGTCTGGCCTGAGGCGCAGCGCGCTCTGCAGCAGCTCGTTGGCGCTGACCTTCGCCTCGCCCAGCTCGCCCTTTACCGCCACAAGTCCCACGCCGTTGGCGCCGGGAAGCTTCAGTTCGGGCGTATCCTCGACCAGCACCACACGCTCCTCACGCGGGATTTCGCCAAGCATGGCGTTGAGGAAGGTCGTCTTGCCGGTGCTGGTGCCGCCGGAAATGAGCACGGTCTTCCTCGCCCTTATCGCGGCGCGCAGGAAGTCGATCGGCTGTTCGACCGGATCGGGCATGACGGGTTCGACGTGGCCGGCGAGCGGGCCGGAATCATAGGCGTCTAGCGGCAGGTCCAGCCGGCGGTGGCGGCGGATTGCCATGGCCCAGTGCTTGCGCGTGGCGGGCGGGCCGCAGAACTGTACGCGCGCACCGTCGGGCAGGGTCGCGCCGAGCAGCGGGTGTTCGCGATTGATGCCCTGGTGGCTGACGCGGGCGACCTGTTCGGCAAGGCGCTGCACCAGCTTGTCATCGACCTGCGGCGCTTCGATGCGCTGCATGCCGGGGCTTGCGGCATCCTCCACCCAGATCTCTCCGGGGCCGTTGACGAGGACTTCGGTCACCGTGTCGCGGTCCAGCCATTCGCGGAAAGGCGCGAGATAGGCGTCCAGATAGACCGAGCCGCTGACCGCGGGCGGCGCTTCGGGCGCACCGGCTGCCACCGGAGCTTCGTCCGATTGCGGCTCTTCGCCCGCCAGCCTGTGGATCTCCGCACTCATCGCATCGTGCCTTTAGAGCCGCGGGGCCTGGCTGAAATCGAGGTCGCGTGCGGTGAAGACGCGGATCGGCTCACCCTGGCGCACGCGCACCGTGGGCGGGCGCTGGCCGTCCTGCTGGATCGCGGCGCTGGCGGCATTCTCCCCGCCGCCCATGATTATCGAGGCACCCCCGCTGGCGATGGTGGTGAGGCCGCCGATGACCGAGAGCAGCATGGCCGAACCGAAACGCTGGAAGAAGTGGCTGTCCACCTCGCCCGCAAGACCCGTCGTGCCGTCGAAACCGACCGCCGGGCTGGCGAGGTTGACCGACACGCCGTCGGGCCGGATCAGCCGCGTCCAGATCACATAGGCGCGCTTCTGCCCCTGCTGCAGGCCGGACTGGTACTGGCCGACCAGGCGGCTGGAGCGCGGCACGAGGATGCGGCTGCCATCGAAGCTGCGCACGTCCTGGCTCACCACGGCGCGGACATAGCCGGGCACGTCGGTATTGATCGCGGTTTCCAGCACGGCGGGGATCATCGTGCCCTGCGTGACCGTGGTCGTCGGGTTGATGTCGACACGCGCGGTGGCGGGGCCACCGCCCACGCCACCGATGCGCGCGGCGAAGTCGCCTGCCGAGCTCGAACCGGGGATCGGACCGCCCTCTGCCGCTGCGGCGGCCGCTGCAGCAGGCCCGGTTAGCGCGGCGCCGGGAGCAGCACCGGCATCGAAGACCACGGCGGGTGAGGAATAGGGATTGGATACCGGCTGGTAGCCTTCAACCGGCGACTGCGCGAGCACCGGGGCAGGTGCATTTGCGTCGACAGGCTGCGGCGCGCCGGCATTGGCGCTGGGGAGGCCCTCGATCGCAGGCGGAGGCGTGGCCACGGCGGTCTGCTGCGGCGGCACGGCGGCAGGCACCGCATCGTTCGCTGCCTCCTCGCCGCCACGGCTGGCATTGAGGCCATAGAGCGTGGCCGCACCAAGCAGGGCCACGAAACCGATGCCGGCGGTGAGGCCCAGCGCATCGGACTTGCCCCTGCGATTGGCGACCGCCGGATAAGAAGTGCGGCTGGCGAGATCGATGATCTCGGTCGTCGCATCCTCGCGCGGATCGCTATCGGCGGCGGAGCCGCCATTCTTTTCGGGAAGACGCATTGCCAGTTTCATGGGCCTGTCTCCTATGCTCCGGCGAGCGAGGTCTGCTGCTCGCCGCGCTCTGCCCGGCCCGGGCCATTGTAAAAGAGGCGGGCGGAATCATCGCCCGATCGCAGGATGATTTCCACCGGCACCGCATCGATGATCACCAGATCACCGCGCACGGCGAAGTTCACCGGGCCTTCGACACCGTACTCATCCTTCACCAATATGGCAGGCATGGGCTCGCCCACCGGCCAGGCGATGAAAGTCGCTTCGCCATTGTCATAGATGCTTTCGGGCAGAAGTTCGGCGCTGCCGTCACTGCTCCAGTCGAAATTGAGCGTGGCGGGATCGATCACCGCCAGATCGTCATTGGCGGCGGCCATTTCGGTCTCGTTCGCCAGTTCGCGTTCCTCGGCTTCCGCTTCGGCCAGCGCGGCCTCTTCCTCCGGATAGCGGAAGTTCAGCACGTAGAGCGGGTTGCGATGCGCCGGATTGGCGACGAGGTCGAACAAATAGACGCGGCGATCGGTCACCACGGTCATGTTGGTGGCGGCGCGTTCGGCCAGCGGCTTCACGAATAGCAGGTTGGCGCTGCGGCTGGGGGTCACCTGCCATTTTTGCGAATCGCCGATGGCGACGTTCTGGATTGCCTCTCCTTCGCCGAAGCGGATGGTGGCCTGCACGTTCACGCGGCCTTCCACGCGCAAGACTTCGGCATCGCTATAATCGCGGGTGACAAGGCGCGGATCGCCTTCGGCAGCAGCGGGAAGCGCGATGGCGCTGGTGGCGAACAGGGCCGCGGCGAGAAGGGCGCGGGTCATGGCTTGGGTTTCTCCGTCGAACGAATGGGGGCGGACTTGAAGCGGCTGCCAATGCCGCGCGTCCGTGAAGGGGTGGAACCTCCCGCCTGAGCGGGGGATGAAGCCTGTCCGGCGATCACCGTCGTCTCACGCGAAATCTCGCGGGTGGAGGAGCCGGTATCATTGGCCGCCACGGGTGCGGCCTGCGCCACGCGAATATCGCGGGACGCGGCGGTGGCCACCTGCTGCTGGCGCTGCTGCGCGGTCGATTGCGTAAGCGCGGGAGCGGGTGCGCGGTCGGGCGCCAATGCCCGGTCGCGTGCATCGTCGGTGCGGTCGGAGCCGGAGGCCATGCCGAAGACGGTCCAGCCGCTGACCATTGTGGTTGCGACCTTGGTGACCATGAACATCAGCGCCAGGTGCACCGCGCCGATCATGAAGAAGGCCATGGCCGGGCGCACATCGATCTTGCCGGGCGTTGCCATCAAGGCGGCAAGCACGGGGGTCGCCAGTTCCAGCATCAGCGATCCCGCCAGCACGGCGAAAAGCGGGGCGAGCGCCATCAGCACCGCAGCCTTCAGCCAGCCGGCGAACAGGCCGCGCGTGCCCTTGAACAGCGCCATGACGATGAAGATCGGCCCCAGCGCCATCAGCACGGCGAGCGCGATCTTGCAGGTGGCGAGCACGCCGACCGTGCCCAGCAGAAGCATGGTGCCGCCGCTCCATAGCAGGCCGGGCGGTGAGAAGATGCTGGTGGTTTCGCCCATGGCATCGCCGCCCGATGCTTCCATCAGCGAATACATCACCACGTCGAGCTTGTCGGCGAAAATGATGGTGGCAGAGCCATCGGTGCCCATAAGCGCGCCGGCGATCTCATCTGGTCCCAAAACAAGGATATTCCAGAAGACCGTCTGGAACAGCACAAAGCTGGTGGCGAAGCTCACTACCGCGACCAGCACGAACATTTGTGGTGTCAGCGATGACAGACTTATCCGAAGCCGCCCGGTGATCAGGCCGAAGCCAAGCAAGGCGACAAATACCACCAACAGTGCCTGCAGCGGCAGGAGGAAGGCACCATCAGCACCGAAAATGCGATTGAAGGCGGCCTGCGACATCTCGCTCGCCGCGCAGTCTATCGCGCGCAGGCTTGCGCCAATGCCAGCGCCGACGCCTTCCAGCGCGCCCTGGCATTGGGTCATCGAGGCATTCGCAGCGTTCACTCGGCGGCTTCCCAGTTTGCGTCGATATCGCCGTCGCTGGCGGGCGTGCCCGGCCAGCGGCGGTTGGTGAGCGCAGGATACCACTGTGCAGGATCATCGCCCACCGCTTCGCGCAGCAGATCGAGCCTGCGGACCGAGCTTTCGCGGCCGGAGAGGATGGTGAGCACTTCGGGCGCGCCCGACAGGTCGAGGCGGACCACGACACTGGCATCGGGCTGGCGCACCAGGAAGCAGCGGCTATGTGCGGGCAGGCTCTTGATCAGCGCGAATTCGTGCTCGGTCAGGCCGAAGCCTTCGCAATAATCCTCCGCCCGTGCGCGGGCATTGGGCATGAAGATCATCGTCGCGGTCTGTTCGACCAGCGCGGTGGAGATGCGGCTGTCGAGCGCGTCGCGCGCGCTCTGCGTGGCGAAGCCGACCAGCGCGTTGCGCTTGCGCAGCGTCTTCAGCCAGTCGCGGATCCGCGCGGCGAAAACCTCGTCATCCAGCGCCTTCCACCCCTCGTCGATCAGGATCATCGTCGGGTGGCCATCCAGCCGCTCGTCGATGCGGTGGAACAGGTACATCATCACCGGCGTGCGCAGCTTGGGGTTTTCCAGCAGCGCGGTCATGTCGAAACCCAGTACGCGGGTGGACAGGTCGAGCTTGTCCTCCGCATTGTCGAACAGCCAGCCATTCTCGCCATCCTCGATCCAGGCGGAGAGGCGATCGGCAAGGTCGCCCGGCTGCGGGCGGCGCGAACCGGAGACGAGCTCCTTGAAGTGGCGCAGGCGGCGGAGCGAGGCGTCGTTGGCATAGGCCGCGTCGACTGCATGGGCGATAGTTGCCTCTTCCTCCGGTCCCTCGACCTTCAGGACAACACCCAGCCAGTCGCGCAGGAAGGCGCGGTTGGCGGGTGTGTCTTCCAGCGCCATCGGGTTGAAGCCCGAAGGCTCGCCCGAACGCACGCGGTCATAGCTGCCGCCGATGCCGCGAATGAACAGCTCCGCACCGCGATCCTTGTCGAACAGGATCGTGCGGGGGCTGAACTTCTGTGCCTGGGCGGCGAGGAAATTCATCACCACGGTCTTGCCCGAACCCGACGGCCCGATGACCGAGAAATTGCCGAGGTCGCCATGGTGGAAATTGAAGAAGAAGGGCGTGGCGCTGGTCGTCTGCAGCAGCGTGACCGCCTGCCCCCAGTGATTGCCGTCCGCCTGTCCCAGCGCAAAGCCGTGGAGCGAGCCGAAGCCCGCCATGTTCGCGGTGGAGATCATCGCCCGGCGGACGAGATATTGCTCATTGCCTGGGAACTGGCCCCAGAAAGCGGGCTCCAGATTGGTATCCTCGCGCACGGCGATCGCGCCGGTATCGGCAAGCGCCGCGGCAATGCGCGCGGTGGCATCGTCGAGTCGGTCGAGGGTGCTTTCGCGCACCAGCACAGAGAGGTGGTGATCGCCGAAAGCGACCGAGCCGGCGCCCAGCTCGTCACGCGCGGAGAACATGTCCGCCCGCTCTGCCTGCGCTTCCTCATCGGCGGAACGCAGGCGGCGCAAGGCGAGGTCGATCCGCTCGCGCGCACTCTGACGTTCCTGCGGGGCGAAGCTTTCGGACACGACCATCTCATGCGGCAGGCGCAGCATCGCATCGAGCAGGCCGGGGCTGGTCGCGTCCGGGTAATCCTTGAGGCTGAGGATGGAGGCGAAATCGGCGCCGCCGGCCCCGCGCAATTCCATTGCATCGATGCCGAAGCTGGCGCGGCGATAGGGCAGCATCTTGCCGATATCGGTGGCGTCGTCGGGACGGCGCACCGGGCGCATCTCGCCATTGTAGAGTGCGGAGAGCAACTCCAGCAGCTCATTGTTCGCATGGCCGCTGGGGCCGGTGTAATCGCCCAGGGTCTGCGCGCCATATTCGCCGAGCGATGCGGCCAGCGCCTGCAATGCCGCCCTCAGCGAACGCAGGTCCTTGGGATCGACCTCCTCGGCCTCCGTAGCCCTGCCCTTGACCAGTTTAGACAGCTTCTCGCCCCAGCCAGCCTTGCCGCGCGCCGGGCGGCGCACCAACGTGACGAACTGGTCGTTGACGAACAGCGAGCCGCTGGACAGCTTCTGCCGCCAGCGCGCATCGATATGGGCGGAAAGCGGATCGTCGAAGCTCGCCTCCAGCTCCACCGACACGCGGCGGCGTATGACGTGGTGATAGAGCACGAAGCGCGCATCGAGGTTGGAGCGCAGCATCACCTCGCGCGTGGCCGCATGGGCGTTGAGCGCTTCGGTATCCTCGGTCTCGAACAGCAGGCCGGGCACTTGCAGCGCGCCCATCAGCGATCCGTCGCGCAGCAGCACCACGTCGCTGTCGACCAGCTGGGCATAGGGCAGGCGCTCGCCTGCATGCGCTTCCTTGGCGCTCCATGCCGCGGCTCCCAGCCACTTGCTCATAATCACTTCACTCCCTGCCGTATACGCGGCGGTTCCGGTTCGCGCCCGCTGTCAGCCGGTGTAGCTGTTACAGCCCCAGCGCTTGTAGTTCTTCACGCGCGGGCACTTGCTGACCTTGGTGATCCAGAGGTCGAAAATCCGCGGTTCTCGCAGACAAGCGAAATAGCCGATCGCATGCATCACCAGCGGCACCGGGATGATCCACAGGCTCTTCAGGATCAGGAAGGCCTCGGTCGTCACCAGCATGTTGATGATGAAATAGTTATATGTCACCCCGGCGAACATCTGCGGGCGGGTCAGCGCACGGTGGACGGGATGGCGGGTCAGCTGCGTCACGTTTCCCTCAGCCCACCGCTGCTGCGCTCTGGATGCCGGCCACGATGGTGGCAGCGCCGAAGATGATGAAGCAGCCGATGATCACGGTCGCGCCGAAGCGCCAGTTCATCCGCCCCGTCAGCATCATGAAGCCGACTGCGGCCACGGCCATCACGGCAACCGCAGTGGCGATATTGCCCAGCAGCGTGCCCTGCATCCAGAAGACGGCAGCCTCGATCGGGCCGGATCCGGCAGTGCTCTGCGCATGGGCGGTGGCGGGAAGGAACAGCGCGACGAGCGCCAGCAGGCGGGCAGTAAGCGACATTGTTATTGGGTACTCCGGGAATGGTTCGATAGCCGGCCCATGATGGAGCCGACATAGTTCTGTGTTTCGCGAATGCGCGGGATGCCGCCCGCGCGCTGAACGCGGCCGGGTCCGGCATTGTAGGCTGCAAGCGCGCGTTCGAGGTCGCCGTCGAAACGGTCGAGCTGTTCGCGCAGGTAACGGGCGCCGCCTTCGAGATTGGCGGCGGGATCGTCAGGGTTCACGCCCAGGTCGCGCGCGGTGCCCGGCATCAGCTGGGCGAGGCCTCGCGCCCCTGCGGGCGAAACGGCGTTTTCGCGCCAGCGGCTCTCCTGCCAGACCACCGCCTCGATCAATGCGGGGCTGAGGTCATAACGGGCGGAAAGCTGCGCCACCAGCGGGGCATAGCGTTCGGGGATGCCGCCTGTATGGCGCGCGGGATCGGCCACCGCCGCATCGGGCAGGGCCTGCATGTGTTCGGGGACTTCGACCAGTTCCGCGGCCATCACCGCAGCGGCGGCCTCGGCAGCGACGCCGGGTCCGGACACCCAGCGCGCTTCGCCGCCATTGCCCACTTCCAACACATCGGCATGCGCGGGAACGGCCAGCAGCACGGGTGCGGCAAGGAGCACGGCAATGAGGGCGCGTTGCAGAATCACTTAGGTCGGAGCCTCCAATCCCGTGCATTTGCGTACAACAAATGACACGCGCGTGACAGTGGAGCAGCAAAAAGGCCCGGCAGCAATCCGCCGGGCCCTTCTTGCGATCCCCGAATGCGGCCCGGAGGTAATTGGGGCCAAAGGGACTTTGTGCGACTTTATAATATAGGGGGCGCTGGAACCGGGCCGCAGTTAGTTCATTGCCAGCGCATTGCCTTCCAGCTGGCGCAGGGCGGTGCGCGCGGCGCGGCGCGAATCGACCCAGCTCCCATCTGCCAGTTCGAGCTGGTAGCGAATGTCGCTTTCCGCAGCTTCGCGATAGAGCGCAGCGGCGCGCTCGGTATCGCCCAGCTCGGCATAGGCGCTGCCGAGATTGATCAGCAGGGCAGGGTCACCGGGGTTTTCGGCGCGCAGCGCTTCGAGGTTGGCAATCGCTTCTCGTGCCTGGCCAGCCGCCAGCGTCTCGTAAGCGACTTCGGTCGTCTCGGTACCTTCGGGTGCACCGATGATCGCCACCGAACCGGCCTGCGCGAACAGCAGGGCTCCCATCACCAGATTGGCCATCATGGCATCTCTCCTTGTTTGTTTCTTGGCCCCGTAGATGCGCCGAACAAGACGATTTCGCAACAAAACCGTCATAATGTCACAAAAGCGCAATATTGCCCCTTCCCGAGCTGCGCTGCGGGTTCTTCCAGCAATTTTTCCGGTTGACTCAATTTTGTCCCGCAGGGGTCACACCCCCTCGGGAGAGGAAGGCTGTGGATTGTGACAAATCACCGTCACACAGTCCGCAAACTGTCACACCCGGTCCCTAGCTGGCGAGTCGCGACATGACTTCGCATTCTTTTCGATTCTCGGTTTTTTGAGGGGACCGCACGCTGTGACACACCTTTCCCGTTCTCTTGTCCTTGGTTGCTCGATTCTGGCGCTTTCCGCCTGCGGCCCCGAGGAAATCGCTTCGCCCGGCACCGGTGGCAATGTGACCATCAACAACCCCGCCGCGCCGGCTCCCACCCCGACGCCGACTTCCACCGGCGGCACGCTGGTGACGCCGGCCACGGGTTGCCCCACCATCGCCGACCCGCAGGGCCTGACCGATGAAGACACGATCACCGGTCCCGAGGGCGAATGGCGCGTTTGCGCGCTGCCCGACGTGATCAACGTTTCCTCCACGCTGCCCCGCGTTCCCGGCCTGCTTTACCGCCTGCCCGGCCGCGTCGACGTCGGCACCGATGGCGGTGCGGTTCCCACCAGCGCGGATACGGATGTCGAGCTGACCATCGAGCCCGGCGTGATCATCTATGCCAGCGGCGCGGCCTTCCTGAACGTGACGCGCGGCAACTCGATCAATGCCAACGGCACCGAGGACATGCCGATCATCATGACCAGCCGCGACAACGTGCTGGGCCTCAACAACGCCAACTCCTCCGGCCAGTGGGGCGGCCTGGTCCTGTCAGGCCGTGCGCCGGTCACCGATTGCTTCCTGCCCGCTGCAGCGCCGGGGACGAACGACTGCTATCGACGCGTCGAAGGCGCGACGCCGGACACCTACTTTGGCGGTGAGCTTGAGGACGATAGCTCAGGCTCGGTCAGCTACATGCAGATCCGCTATTCCGGCTTTGTCCTTTCGGGCGACGACGAACTGCAGTCGCTGACCACCGGTGGCATTGGCTCGGGAACCGACATCAGTTTCATCCAGTCGGTCAATTCTTCGGATGACGGCATCGAGTTCTTCGGCGGCGTTGTGAACGCCAAGAACATTATCGTCGCCGGCGCCGAGGACGACTCGCTCGACAGCGACACCGGTGTGAAGCTGAACATGCAGTATGTGCTGGTCGCCCAGCGCCAGGACATCGGCGACGCTATCATCGAGGCCGACTCCAACAACGGCCTGTATGATGACCTGCCGCGCCAGGACACGCAGTTGGTCAACGCCACGCTCATCCAGCGCAAGGTCGATGATCAGGTCGTCCGCATCCGCGGTGCTGCCGACTATGGCATCTACAACTCGGTCATCATCGATCAGGGCAGCGCTGCCACGCCGTGCATCCGCATCGACCAGGCCGAAACCGCCGAACCGGCTGACGCCCCGACCGACGAGAACGGCCCGCCGGTCTTCAACTCGGTCGCGCTCGACTGCGCCACCAACTTCCGCGACGGCAGCGATGGCGGTCCGACCGCCGCCGAAGCAGAGGCTCTGTTCGACCTGGGCGTCGGCAACGACAAGGCTTTCACCAGCACGATCGCTTCTGGCTACCTCAACGGTCCGAACGAAGACGACTTCATCCCGCTCTTCGACGTGACCACCTTGCCGGGCGGCTTCTTCGAGGCTTCCACCTTTATCGGTGCGGTTACCGCGAGCGATGACTGGACCCAGGGTTGGACCTGCGATTCCGCGGCCATAACCTTCACCAACAATACCGGCAGTTGTGGCGCCATCCCGGTCTTTAACTAAGGGCCTGTGAGCGGGGAGGGGCGCATGGCCAGAAGGCCCGGCGCCCCTCCCTGCCTTCTAATATGTGCGGGAGCTTGGCCCCGCCCAATCCTGCGGAACCAAGTCATGAGGGAATCTGACACCATGAACACTGGCAAGCAGCTTGTAGCGCTGCTTCTGCTCACCACCGCGCTCACCTTTCCGGGCGCGGTTCTTGCTCAAGATTCCGATGCGCCCGCCGATCCGGCGGAAGCAATGGATGATGGCGCAGATCAACCCGAGGACGAATTCGAGGAGCCGGATATCTCGGTGCCCGGCGGCGACACGATCATTGTCACCGGCCGGATCAATCGCGATCCGGTGCGTGCCTCCACCCAGGTGGTGAGCGTGCTTTCCACCGAACAGATTGCGCGTACTGGCGAAGGCGACATTGCCGGCGCCTTGGGCCGCGTCACCGGCCTTTCGGTCCAGGGACAGGGCTTCGTCTATGTCCGCGGCCTGGGCGACCGCTACTCGCTGGCACTGCTGAACGGCTTGCCGCTGCCTTCGCCGCAGCCGCTGAGCCGTGTGGTGCCGCTGGATATCTTCCCGACCAATGTCGTCGCCAGCTCGCTGGTGCAGAAGACCTATTCGGCGAACTTTCCCGGCGAATTCGGCGGTGGCGTGATCAACCTGACCACCCGCGCCATTCCCGATGAGAGCTTCCTCAAGGTCGGCGGCAGCGTCTCGGGTGATACCGAGACGACTTTCCACAATGGCCTCAGTTATTACGGTTCGGACTTCGACTGGTTCGGCTTCGATGACGGCACGCGCGACCTCGCCCCGGCAGTCCAGGCCTATTTCGATAGCGGCAACCGCATGACCGACCTCGAAGTCGACCAGCAGGCTATTGCCCGCGACCTCGGCAATCCGAACCTGATCCTGTTGCAGAAACTGGGCGACGTCCCGGCCAACTGGTCCGCCAGCATCACCGCCGGCACCGCGACCGACATCTTCGATGATGGCCGCCTTGGCGTGGTCGCCACGGCTTCGATCAGCAATAAGTGGCGCACGCGCGACATCACCTCGCAAGCGGTGCTGGCGGATTTCACGCTGGACCAGGATTTCAACGATTTCGTCACCGACAACCGCCTCCTCACCAACGCCATGCTCGGCTTTGGCCTGGAAGCGGGTGACCACGTCTTCCGCTTCACCAACCTCTTCATCCGCGACACGGTAAAGCAGGCGCGCCTCAGCCAGGGTGAGGATTTCCAGGACGACGACAGCATCCAGCAGCAGCAGACCGCCTGGTACGAACGCCAGCTGATCGACAGCCAGCTGGTGGCGGAAATGGAATTCGGCAAGCTTGGTGTGGACCTGCGCGGCGGCTATGCGCAGACGCAGCGCGAGGCGCCGTACGAATACACCTTCACCTATGTGCGCGACAACGCGCAGGGGCCGTTGTCTGATTATTTCATCAACGTGCTCGATCGCCAGACCGGCGATGCCAGGGTGGTCTTCTCGGAGCTGAAGGAGGAGCTGTGGTACGGCGGTATCGACCTCAGCTACCCGGTGCTCGACTGGGCGAACCTGACCGTCGGCTATGCCTATAGCGACACTGATCGTTATTCGGAGCGGCGCGAATTCCTGTTCAACGCACCGTCCGATTTTCCCGATGCGGTGGGCCTGCTGCGGCCGGACCTGCTGCTGGGCGACGCGATCATCGATTACTTCAATATCGGCCTGATCGAATCCACCCAGTCGGACCCGGCCTTCCAGGCTGCGCTGGAGATCCATGCCGGCTACGGCAAGGTGAACCTGCAGCCGCACGACATGGTCAATATCGACCTTGGCGTGCGCTATGAGGATGCGACGCAGAGCGTTGACCCGGTGGAAGTGTTCAACACGCCTACCAATTCGGGCAGCGCCACCTCGCTCGCCAATGACTACTGGCTGCCGGGGGCGACGGTCACCATCGAGCCTATGGAGCAGCTGCAGCTGCGCGCCAGCGCCAGCCGCACGATCGCCCGCCCGCAGTTCCGCGAGCTGATCTTCCAGTCCTATTACGATCCGGAAACCAACCGCCAGTTCGTGGGTAACCCGTTGCTGACCGACAGCGAACTGACCAACTATGAAGTGCGCGCCGAATATTACTTCGGTGGCACGGACCGCATCGCGGTGGCCGGCTTCTACAAGGACATCGACAGCCCGATCGAGGCTTTCTCGAGCTTCTCCGACAACGAGCAGATCACCAGCTTCGCCAATGCTCCCAGTGCCAAGCTGTGGGGTGTGGAAGCCGATGCGCAATATACGTTCGATCTGTTCAACCTGGGCGGCTTCTTTGAAAGCAAGGAACTGCTGGTCTTCGCCAACTATACCTATACCCAGTCGGACATCAGCGTGCAGGATGGCGATGTCGCCCGTTTGTTCCCGAATGGTGAGACTGCGGCGACGAACCTCTTCGCGGATGGCAGGCCGCTTACCGGTCAGTCGGACCACCTGGTCAATTTCCAGATGAGCCTGGAGGATATCGACCAGCTGCAGCAGTTCACCGTGATGCTGAACTATGCCAGCGAGCGCGTGACCAGCCGTGGTACGTCCGGCCTGCCCGATATCGTCGAGGATCCGGGCCTGAAGGTCGACCTGGTCTTCCGCCAGGGCATCGACCTGTTCGGGGTGGAAAGCGAATTGCAGTTCGAAGCGCGCAACATCTTCGGCCGTCCGAACGAGGAATTCCAGACCAACGGCACCGATCGGGCCGAGATAAACACCTATGACGTGGGGACCGAGCTGTCGGCTTCGATCTCCTTCACTTTCTGATACCTGCGCCGTCGGCTGCGGCCTCCCCAAGGCCGGCGGGACAAAACTGGAATGGACCTCGTCCCTCGCGGGACGGGGTCCTTTTTTGTGTGGCTGTCAGTGAGTGTGAGCAGGTGCCTGCTCAGGGCAGGTCGAGCACGTAGCCCTTGCCGTGCACCGTGCGCAGCAGGCTTCCCGCGCCCGCTTCACGCATGCCGAAGCGCAGGCGCTTGATCCACACATCGACGGTGCGAAGGTATTCGGGATCGCCGGCCTTGCCCAGCGCATCGACAAGTTCCTGGCGGGAGAGGATGCGATTGGCGTTCTCGGCCATGAAGCGCAGTACGCGGAACTCGTTGGGCCTCAGGGGTATGAGGGCGCCTTTCCAGCGCGCCTGCTCACCCGCGACATTGATCTGCAATTCGCCAATATCGACGGTCTGCACGCCAGCGGGCCTGCGCCCATTGCATTGCAGCGCCAGCACCCTGTCGAGCATGGCCTGCCGGTCGAGCGGCCCCACCGCGTAATCGTCGGCACCCGCCTTCAAGGCGCGGCGGCGGTCCTCCGCATCGTCTGCCTCCAGCACGATGGTCACATGTGCATCGCTCAGCCGCGGATCGGCCCGCAGGCGGCGGCACATTTCCAGGCCGGAAAGATCGTCCATCACCCAATCGACGAACGCCCACACGCTGCCCTCGATCAGCTTTTGCGGACCTTCGGAGGTGAGCAGGCCAAAAGTGAATTCGCTGTCGCCATTGGAAAAGGGGGCGTATCGCGCCGCATCTGCATTGGTGGTGACGATACTTACGCGGTTCATCGCATGCATTCCCCTGCCGGTGTCAGCGTCAGGTGCCATCGCGATGTGACTCGTATATGACGAAATGCGGCACGGATTACCGTGCTTGGACGAACTCTTCCGAAGGGGAGATGTCAGCCGCGGCAAAGTGGCGGAGACGGAGGGATTCGGAACTGTGAACTTATATATTTGATATTAAATAATTATAATTCCACCTATGTTTCCATGCAGTCCCACAAGTTCGATCCCTGGATACACAGAAAGGTAGCCTATCTACCGGTCAGTTCGACCAAATCTCTCAATTGAGGGGCAGGGCGCGCGATTGAATGCCGAGTTCATGGCCTTCTGATCGGCCGCTGCGCTTGGCTATCCTCCAGCGGTCCCTACAAACTTGAGGATCGGGCCATGGTCGTGTCCATCTGCGCAGCGCGGCGATGTAGGCGTCGCGTCTTTCGTTACCATGCTCAGGTCATTGCCTGCCGCCCAGTCAATCAGTGGGTGGCCGAAATGATCGCGCAGATATTCGTCAGCCATAATACGCGCGTGGTGGCCATTGCCATTGGCGAAGCAATGAATCTGAACCAGCCGGTGATGAAATCGCGCCGCGGCCTCTAACGGTGGATAGGCCCCATGCTCGGCCCAGTAGCGGGCGTCATCCAGCAAGGCGCGCAGTCGCACCCCGACCTGAATCGGATCGACACCGATATTCTTTTCGGTGAGGCGAAAGGTTCCCGCCCATTCCCACACCTCGCCGAATAGCCGACGGTGGAGTTCGCGTACGAATTCCTCGCTTAGCACGTCCCGTTTTCGGCGGCGTTGCAGCCTTTGCAGGCCGCTCTCGACATTGACCTGCTTTCACCTCGCGTGGTGATGTGCCTGAATTTCAACCCTTCGAGTTCATCGGGATCGGGCGGCGTTGCACCATCGGGCTCTTCGCTAATGCCGGTCATTTATTTTCCCAGAAGTCGGAAGGTGGATCGCGCAGCAGTTCCAGCGCCATTCTTTCAATCTGGTCTTCGATCTGGTCGAGCGTCAGGCTTTGCTTTTCCAGTGCCATGTGCGTGCTGGCGCGCGAGACAATCTTATGAGCTTTCTCTCGTGCCCGCCGTTGGAGTACGTCTTCAATGCTGCCTTGTTGCGGAACAATGGCGTAGACGAACTTACACCCCATCGCCTCGGCCAGCTTGTGCATCGTTTGGAGTGTGATGCGGTCATTTTGTTCAGAGCGTTCGGCAGCCGAGATATTGGCGCGGGTACGCCCGACCATTCGGCCGACTGGCATCAATCCGACCGCGCAGGCCGCAAGCGATTAGGCAGCTTTGCGCCCCAATAGCGGTCATTCCGATCTTGTCGGGATGGTGCCGGAACTTGCCTTTCGTTCCACGAGACTGCGATCGTTCGCTTTCAGCTGAACTCTTAGGTAAGCAAGGGCAGGCAGGTGAGCGTCGACGTGTCCTTCGACTTCTAGAACTCCCTATATCGAACTATGAGGAAGGCACATGCCTGCCCCATAGTCAAACAGTCGGACTTGGTCGCGCCAATGCGCTGCTCCTGTGGGAGAATTGGGGGGAGCAGCTGCCTAGCGAGAGCGACATTCCTGCTTGAGAACAAGTGCTTGACTTGCCCAACTTGTCACCTCCTGCTCCGCCAATGTATTTAGAGCGCGGGCTAGGTCTCCGTCGGAGGCTGTTCGGGCGGCGGCGGAGCGTACCATGCCTGCCAGGCGCGCGGCACCTTGTCGGGCGGAATGCCGGGGCGGCGCAGCAGCGCGATCAGCAGCGCCTCGCTGCGCGATGCGGGAGTATGGGGCAGGCCGTCCAGCAGCGCCGTGATCCGGTCGAGAAAGGCCTGCTTGGCCGGGTCCGCGCCGTGCGGCACGCCCGCTCCGCGTGCCCGGGCCGCCGCACAGTCGCGCAGGGCGAGCAGAGTGTGGCGGTCTTCGCCGTTCAGCCCGCCAAAGTCCGGTGGAGGCAGTGCGGCTGACTGCGCGGCATCGGCCAGCTCGCCATAGCGCCACCGCCCCACCGCCCAGGCGGCCACCATCCGCACGCGCCAATCGCTATCCACCAGGCCCGCGGCGACCAACGGGCGGGCAAGTGTGGGCTCGGGCGCTTCCGGTGTCGCCGCCATCGCGGCGACCAGGCTCCACCGGTCTTCGGCGTTGCGCGGCGAAACCGGTCCCTTGCGGGCAGTGGGGATAGTCAGCAGTTCGGCCAGCGCCGCTTCCCCCGTTGGCAGGATGCGCCCGCCCAGATGTTCGGCGATCGCGGCAGCGATCTGGCCGGCTGCCGCACCGCGAACCTCGATCCACGGTGGCTCTGCTGGCGGGGCGTGCCAGTCGACTTCAAGGCCCAGGTCGGGCTGGCGGGTCCAGCTGGCGAAGGCTGGCGGATCCGCGCCCTGCGGCACTGCATCGGGGTCGCGGCGCAATTGCCATTGCTCCAGCACCGCTTCCAGGCCGCGCCACCCGACCCCGGCGATCCGGACCTCGGTTGCGCCATCGCCATATTCCAGTTTCGCCAGGGCGAAGCCGGGTTCGGCCAGCACCGCTACGGGGACGAGCGGGCGCAGGACAAAGGCAAACGTTTCGAGCAATTCGGCAAGCGTCGGCACACGATCATGCCCGCTGTCCCGGTAATGCATGGCGATGGTTTCGAGCGCTGAGTGACACTCGTCGATCATCCATTCCGGCGCAGGCTGAGCGGATACAGGATCTGCGCGACTGTCCGCAATTGCCACCAGACTGCCAAGGCGCGGCAGCGGGTCGCTGACGAACTCGCCAGGGTTTCGGCGTAGTGCTGCATCGATTGCGCCCAACAATTCCGAGAGTATTGTCGGCTGCCGTTGAAGAATCCGGTCGAGGCAATCGCCTACGGCATCGGCGGGATCGTCTCCCAGCGCCAGCCCGTTTTTCCGCCACCAGCCCATCGCGGCTACCGGCAGGGATCGTGCAGTGCAGCGTAGGCCGTGATGTTCTCGTCCTTGATGGCGTGCACGTCGTTGATCAGGCTTGACTCCGGATGCTCTTTCGACAGCCCCCCGTGCTGACGGATGAAGTGCTCTTCCCAGATCGCCGTCTCGTATGGGCTCCACATCCCGCTTGCCACTTCCTTGATTTCGTGTGTCGCGTCAGTCCAGTTCACGTCTTCAAGCTGTTTCGACTCGGACCGCAGGTGTTCATCGAAGCGGTTGGCGACTGAGGGACGCACAGTCTTGCCGACATACAGGATTACGTTGGGATTGTCCTTGGCATAGACGATGTAGATCCGCGACATGCGCCTTGCGGTCACGGTCCAGCCCGAGCTGTCGCCCGGTCCGTTGTGAACCAGGACTCCGACCTTGCCGACATGAAAGACATGGTCGCGGCCAACGATCAGATTGCGGGTGCGAAATCTCGACTGGAATACTGTCACAGCCTTGACCTGTGCTGTCCCGCGCATGGTCTGCAGCAGGAGACCGGGATAAAGCATGCGGGCGGGTCGCCAGGAAGGCTTTCGGTCCGCCGTCCGGAACCGGTGGTTGCGGGTAGCAAGGATCTCTTCTCCACCTTCGACTTGAATCACCACCTGGTGGATCGCCACTCCTTCCAGAACTTCGTCGACCGGGCGGAACCGGCCATCGCGCGCCGCAACGCGCTCGCCACATTGCAGGGATTCAAGGGTTCGGAGACCGACGTCTGTCTGCACAAGGGTTTCGGCAGCAAGGCAGGGCATCCGCACCGGATCGCCCAGGTTTGCCGGGTTGCTCGGGTCGAACACCCGGGACGAGCGCCATTGCGCCTCCAGCGCTGCCCTTCGTTCGGACGCCTCGTGCAAGCGACGCGCGAGTTCGGGCATCTGTTCCTGCCGCACCGTCTCCATACGAGCTGCCGCTTCGGCGGCCTTGAGCAAGGCACCTGCCGCGACGTCGCTCTGCCCGGGCGGCAGGCTGCGCATGCGTTCGCCGAAATGTTCCTCTATCAGTCGGATGGCGTCGGCACGGCGATCATTGGCTATAAGCTGGTCCGCCTGGCGCAAGACCTCTATGTCGCGAGGGAAGAGCCTGGTGGGCCCCGTGCGCGATACGTGAAAATCCACCAGGCGCTCGAGGTTTTCGTAGGGCGCGTCGAGCGCATTGACCGCGCGCCGCAGCTCTGTTTCGACGTCGGTGGCCTTGCTCAACTGGTCGCGCACCTCACGAGCTGCCGCGATCGCTTCTGCGCGTTGCCGGGCAGCATTCGATTCCTCGGCTGCGCGCGCTGCCCGTTCTGCCGACGTTTCACTGCGCCGAGGTGCCTTTCGGCCGCCGGATTCGGCAGCGATGTAGCCTCGCTCGGCGGCATCGACACCCAGCGCCAAGCGCGCACGCTCGCGGGCCAACTGGCTCTGCAATGCGACGATTTCCTGTTCGACCAGCGCCCGGCGCCGAGGGTCCAGCCCGCTTTCCGAAAGGCGCAGCATCCGTTCTTCTATGATCCGCGGCAGTTTTGCGACTTCGAGCGATGCTTCCCACCTGCCGCGCTCGCGCGGGTTGAGGACGTCAATGCCAGCCGCCCGCGCCATATCACCCAGCAGCATCCGCGCCTGGCCCGCAACGCCCGCGTAGCGCCGCATCGCGTCGACCGTGGCGATGTGGTTCTGGATATCGGCCGCACGCGCGTTGGGCCCCACCTGCAGGGCCACGCCTATGATGTTGCCGTCGGCATCGCGGTGCGGCACTGCGCGAACTTCGTCCAGCCCGAACCCGGGATCGTTCACTACTTCGACCGGCACCCGATTGCGCAGGCGCGGCGGCAGCGAATCCGCCGGGTTGACGGTGCGCCCTGCCGTGCCCGGCGCGACCACCTCGCGAACCTGGCTTGCCAGCCCGCGCAGGGATGAAGGCGGAGCGCCTTCGCGCACGACAATCACCGCCTGTCCGTCGCGCACATAGACCATTGCATCGCCGATGTTGCCGCCGTTGAGGGTACGGAACTGAGCGGCATCGACATGCAGGATCGGGACATCGGAGATCGCGCCACGCTCACGTGGCGGAATGTCGGACAGGAGCGATCGTCGAGCTTCGCGGGTTGCTGCCAGCATGGCATCAGCACGGGCGCTTTCGGCGGTCTGTCGGGCTTCGATCTCTGCGGTGAATTCGGCACGCGAGCCGCCCGGGTTCTCATCCTGCCACATGCGAAATTCGCGCGCGCGTGCTTCCACTGGAGTCAGGTGAGGCGGCACCGCAAAGCGACTGACCCCGGCGTGGACCACTGCACCGGCCCCGCCCATGATCACCCCGTTCTTCAGGTTCTCGAGGCTCCCCTCCCACACCCCACGAGCCATGTTGGCGGCGAAGTTGCCATGGCGCCAGTTCTGCTCGTTGAGCAGGTTCGCGGTAACCACTGTCGGGATCGCGCGGCCCACGTCGCGCAGCTGTTCAACGGCAAAGTTGCGTCCAAATTCCGCCGCCCTGCCGGCAAACCGGCGTGCCGCCGAGCCCCGCAAGCCTGCTGCCACCGCCTGTTCGGCCGCACTGGTGGTGGCTTGACGGGCAGCTGTGCGCAGTCCGTTGCGCAGACCCATACGGGCTACTTCCTTCATCTGGAGACCCGCGCTTCGCATCATGGTCGAAGCGTTGGTGGTGAACCTGCCAATACCTCCCTTGAAGAGACCCAGCGTCGCCATGGTGACGGCCAGATCGACCACCCCAACGGCAATGTCGGTTCCGATCTCCTCGGCTCCATATGCGCTGCCCTTGATCGCTGCTTTGGCTGCCATGCCGGAAATCGTGCCCAGCACAGATCCCAGGATGGCGATAACTGCGGGCAGAGCCGTTCCACCGGAGACGACTGAGACGATGGCCCCGGCCACGATCGCGATCGCACCAACCACGTACTGCAGGATCGTGGTAATCGTATCGGCAAAGCTATCGACCCGGGTGCGCTGAGCCTCGATCGCGAAGCGGGCATTGTCGACCCGCTGGTTGAACACATCGACCAGCCCCTCGCGTTGGCGCGGTGGAAGGTTGGGGTCGCGCATGCGGGCGTGCAGCGCCTCGAGCCGTTCCAGCGACCGGTGCGATTCCGCGGATTCGGCGCGCGAAGCGGATGCGCCCCAAGCGCCGACCCCTGCTTCGTCGCGCCGCAAGCGCCGGCGTAACTCGTCGACGCGTTCGGCAACGGTTGCCGGGGCGCCGCGATCGTAGAGATCGACGAGGTCGTCTTCCTCCCGCCCGCTGGTGTCTCCCTGGATCGCTTCGCGCAGGGTTTCCCCTGGATGGTCCCTTTGCCAGCGCCGGTTGAGCTCACGCATGTCTTCGCGGGTGAGGCCTTCCATACCGCCGCGCAGTTCACCCATGTCCGTACCGACGCCTTCGATGCCGAAACGCACGCGGGCGTAGGCCCAGTCCAACCGTCGCTCGCGCCGGGCCGCCGGATCGTTGGCATCGCGGCGCATGATGGCCAGGCGCCCGCGCGCGTCGCTCAGCGCCCCGCCCCGCCCGAACGTATTGTCCGACATGGTGCTCGACAGCATGGTATCGAGCGTGATGCCGTAGCGGTCCTGCAAACGGCTATCGAGCCGAGCCACCGAAGCGCGCGAACGATCAAAGGCATCGTCGGCCAGCGTGGCATCCATCTCGCGCTGCAGCTCCATCCGGCGATTTTCAACCGTCTCTTCGGAGATATGGCGCCGCGCCCGCTCGGCCGGACCGCCGAATTCGCGCATCAGGCAGGCGTCTACGCCGGCTCGCAGTTCCGGACCGCGGTCGAGCTGAGCGCGGTCGAGTGCGCGGGTGTATTGCGCCCGGACAACCCCGCCCATGACCTCGTCGTCGGCATAGACCCCGCGTCGCTCGGCCTCCATCCGCCCGGCATCGATCCCTTCGGGATCGTTGTTGGCAAAGGCGTTGAGCATGTCGCGGTTGCCGCGATCGAAGGCGAAGGTGTAGCCAACTGCATTTTCCAGCGTGCTGCCGGATCCCCAATTGTAGTTGGGGACGTTCGCAAAATGTCGACCGAAGCTCGCGTCCATGGCAGCATTGCGGGCAGCGACCGCCGCATCGAATTCGGCGGCGGTCCAGTTGTTGGCGCGGGCCTCGGCAATGGCTTCTGTGCGGATTCGCTCGTAGACTGCGGCCGCAGCCCCGGCATCCCGCCCCCAGCCGCCGCGCAGCGCATAGTCCATTTCATAGGCATTGGCGTCGTCCATGCGCCCTTCGGCGAGTGCGCGCGCCTGTCCCAATTCCGAGCCGGAAAGGTCGCCGCTGAGCACGCTGTCGAGCGTTTCACCATAGCGCTCGAGGTAGATGGCATTGGCGCGCGCGCGTGCCGCGGCGCGCTGATCTTCTGGCAGGTTGTTGAGCGCCCGCAGCGCGTCCATGATCTGCGCTTCGTTGGTGCCCGGTCCCCACACTGCATCGTGGATGGCTTCAGCCGCGGCTGCCCCCGCGTCGCCGCGCATAAGATCTTGCGCGCGACGCCATTCGTCGCCCGACAATTCGCTATCGAGATGGCGATAGAGCGCATTGTTGCCATGACGGTCGTTGTAGCACTTGGTTACCGCCGCAAGTTCGATCGGTCGCAGTCCTTCCAACTGGCGGTAGATCGTCGCTTCGTCGGTTCCGATCTTGTCTTCGCCGGCGGCGTAGATCGCGTTGGCCCGCTCGCTGGCACTGAAACCCGAATTCTTGGCCTTTGCCGCGAACTCCACGGCTTCCCATGCGGAATTCGGCAGAGCGTCCAGTTCGCTCTGGACAGTCGTCTCGATGAGCGGTTTTTCGAGTTCGATCTGACGGAAAATGATCGAGTCGGCGATCCCGCCAAGCGCCTCTCCGCCGCGCGATCCACTTGCTATCCCGGCTATGAAATCGCGTTTCTGACCTTCGCTCATCCGCGCGTATCCAGCCGCCTGATCGGCGTCGGCATTGATTTGCGCTTCGACCTGGTCGCGAATCCGGCGCAATTCCGCCTGGAGCTCGAGCCGGGCGAGACGGGCCTCTGTATCGGCCCAGGTCGTCGCGGTTTCGTGGGCATTGTCGGCCCACCGATTGAGGTCCGTAACTGTATCGGTCCACCACTGCTCGCTTGCACCCTCCTGCGTTGCGCCCCAATCGCGCAGGGCGCGAAAGGCGGTGGCCCCTTCGGTCTCGACATCGCGGATATTGGCCGCAATTGTTGCGGTCACATCGGCTTTCATCTGGCGAACCTGAGCAGTCGCGGCGCGCACCCGGCCCTCCTTCCATTCGCGCGCCCGGTTAATCGCGTCGCTCAGGCGGCGCCTTGCCGCGAGCAGCTGTGTGACGTCCGTGGGTGGGGTCTGGCCCGGCGCCAGGTTGTTTTCCCGCTGCGCTACGATCTCATCGGCCGTCGCTGCCAGTTCATAGGCAGAGGTCAGCCGGGCTAGCGCTGTATCGAGTTCGCGCCGGCGCTCGCGTTCCTGAAACTGGAAGCCGGCGATGGCTTCGGAAACCTTGGCCTGGATCCGTTGTACGGCCGCCTCGGCAATCTGGCGAAAGCCCGGGCGCGGCGGTCTCCCGGCAGCCCCCGCCCGCCGCCTTGCATCCGCCCCGGCTGTTCGGGCGGTCGCGGCATCGCCGAGCCGTGTGGTGGCGGTGCTGGCCGCAGCGGACGTGCTATCGGCGGCGCTCGCTGCAGCGTCGCGGGTGCGCCCTGCGGCGATATCCGCCAGTTCGGTTCGACGCGCGGACACGGCATTGTCGAGCATCGCACCGGCGGAACCCATGATCCGGGCAGTCGCTCTCACACGGTCGCCCAGGCGGGTTTGCAGGCCGTCGCGCAGGCTTGAGCCGAGGCCGTCCAGCGTCGGCTGATTGGTATTGTTCAAGGTGTCGTTGGGGTATTCGCGCATGTCTTTCTTGACGTCGCGCAACACCCGCGTGGCGGTCTCGGCCGGATCGGCGATAACCCGTGCCAGGACCGAAGTAAGCAGTTGTTGCTCCGCAACGGTCAGATCGGCAGGAGGCAGCGGCCGGGTGGTGACGGTAATCGGCGGCGGGACGAGCGGTGCCGGCGGGGTGCCATCGGTAGTGGCAGCGGGCGGGGCAAGAAGTTGCTCGCGAAGCCTGGTCAGGCGGGTCCTTTCTGCACCCGGGTCGTTGGGATCGCCTGGTATCGGTGGATCCCCGACCCTAGACAACCCAGCTTCATCCATTCCCGCATCGCCGCGCAGGATCAGTCGGCGTTCGGCGGGGGTGATGGGACGGTCGGGAATGACGGGCATGTGCCCGCGAGGACTGGCTTCGACCGGTGGCAAGGCCTGATCCGGCAGCAAGCGCCCAGCAACTTCATGGATGCGCTCGGTCGCCGGGCGGATCGGGTCCTCGATATCGGCAAAGCTTGGTTCGACCGTGGGTACCGGTGGGGGACCGGGAATGCGCCTTGCGGCGCTGCGGCGAGCTGGCGCCGCCATCGCGCGACCGCCGGGTGCTGCAGGTGCGCGGCCGGGAGCCGTACTCGCACCGCCGCCACCGCCGCCTCGCGATCCGCGCGGGCTTGCACCGGGAGGAGAGGCGATGCTGTTGGCGGTTGCGGCTGCACTGGCAGAAACGGATTCCGCCGTGGCCTCTCCCGGCAGGCTCACAGGCCCTGTCGGGAGAGGATTGCCAGTTGGGCTGGCCGGACCAGATGCGCTGGAAGGAGCAGAACCACCCGGCCCATGAGCCGGAACGGCAGGTGTCGCGGCGGCGCGGGCGGAACTTTCGCCTTCTGTCGTTGCGGTGGAGCTGGCCGGATCGGCAGCGCTCGGACGATCGGGATCCGGAGGCTCCCTATTGTCTGGGCTGGCGTCAGAGCCTTCTTGAGGAAAGGGCGGGGCAGATCCCTCGACCGGCCTCTCGTCGATGGCTTCTGAACTGCCCAGCAAATCCGCTGTCACCCGATTGCCCGCAGTGCTCTGCAGTTCCCGGGCAAGGGCGGTGATCGGGGCTGTCGATCCGGCCAGTTCGCGCAAACGACCCGGTCGCCTCGGGTCGGTGAGTATTCGCATGAGGGCGCCAGATGTCAGCCTGCCATGCGATGGACCTCTGACCGGGTCGGGCGCGAACGCCGAGCCATCTTCGCCGGGCGCTTCACGAACGCGTGGCGGGCGGCTCGCCATGGCAATTACCGCGCCGTTGCCAGCGAACCGAAATCAGCCGGTATCGGGTTCCTGCCCGTCTTCTCCAGTTCGCGCTCGATTGCGCGCAAGAGGTGGGGCATGCCGATTGACGTGCCTTGGCTCGCAGCGAGGTAGGCGGCCGAAAGCGCAGCATTTCGGATAGCGCCGCCAGACAGTTCGAACACGGCCGCTATTTCCGCGAGATCGAGGTCAGGACACCGCTGCGCCTGTGGCGGGAAGACCTGCTCCCAAAGCGCAAGCCGCGTGGATGAACTTGGAAGTGGGAAATGGATTGTGCAGGTCAGGCGCCGGGCAAATGCGTCGTCCATGTTGCACGGCATATTGCTGGAAAGGATGACAAGACCTTCGTGGGTTTCGACCCTTTGCAGCAGATAGGCGGTGCTCAGATTGGCATATCTGTCATGCGAATCCTGCACTTCGGTACGCGCACCAAACAAGACGTCTGCTTCATCGAACAGCAAGGCAACACCCGCATCCGCAGCAGCAGAAAAGAGCCTGTCGATGTGCTTTTCGGTTTCGCCGATATACTTGTCGAACACGCTGGCAAGGTTGGCGCGGTAAAGCGCGACACCTGCCTCGTTCGCCACGATTCCAGCGGCCATGGTCTTGCCCGTTCCCGATGGACCGGAAAAGAGTGCCAGGCATTGACGTGCCTGCGGGTTTCCCGCCCCGAACCCCCACTCGCCGACAACTTTGGGCCAGTGCTTGACGGTTGCCGTCAGTTCATCAAGCTCGCGGGCCACGCGCGGCGGTACGAGCAGGTCGTCACGCAGCCATGCGCGCTTGACCAGCTCTAGAATCGCTGGAAGCTGGCGCGTCGCAGTGGCCATGCTGGCGGCTTCCCAGTTCTCAGGTGGTAGCTGGCGCACCGCGGCAATCGCCGCCGGGCCAAGCCGGGTCGACCAGGCCAAACGCGCTGGGTCGGCCCCGCTGCGGGTTCCTAAGGCGCGTTGCCACAGCCCCCGGCGATCGGGAGCTTCCCATTCTGGCAGGGCGCAGCGCTGCACATCGGCTGCGGCGGTTCGCCGCAAATCGAGCAGATTGGGAGGAACGGCAAAGATCGCTTCGATGCCCAAGTCGCTTAATCGCTCGATCAGACCCTCGGCATGTCCACTCTCGCTGCTTTCGATCTCGACCAGGAGTGCGCAGCTCTCTAGACGAGCCTCGCGAGCAAGCGCGGTCCCGAGTTCATGCATGTCTTTGGAGAAAGATTGCGCCCGTTCGAAATCTACTGCGATGAGCCCAAGCCCCCCGGTCTTGGCGCGGCGTGCCGCGTAGGCTCTCTGGCCGATGTCGCCGCGTCCTTCGATAACCAGAATGCGGCTCTGTGGCAGATGCAACGGCATGAGGTCTGCTGCCCAATCCTCGATTGAATGATCGAGCGTTGAACATGCCGCCCGGAGGGCTGGCTCAATGCCGCCGGCCTGACCAGCTATCGCGAAGACGATCCGGTCGCCAGCGCACAGAATCCGGTCAGTCAGTGGCACTGCATTTTGGCCGTCAGCTACGCGGAGCAAGCCATTGTCGATCAAGAGGCCTTCCGGGCTGAACAGGCCAAGTGCCGCGTTCCTGTCATCGGGCGCCAGCAGATCCAGCAACAGCCCGATCGTGGGAAGAGTGCGCGAAACATCATTGTGCGCAAAGCCAATCGCGTTCTGGAAGCGGCGATCGAGCGCAGCGGCGACCACAATCATAAGTGCATCGCGCGATATCACATCCAGACCAAAGTCCTGCGCCACGCGATAAAGCGGGGGCGGCTGGCCGGCCTGCACCCGCAAGTCGATTATCCCGCGAAGCGGATCATGTGCTTCCGGCTGCCTCGGCAAGCCACTCAGGCCGGCCAGGACTTCGTGCTCCGACAGGAAAAGGCCGCGCATCGGATCGTCTGTAAAGCGGCCGTCGTCCCGCATTCGCAGGATGTGATCGGCGAGCCGCGCTTCAAGCCAGTGAAACTCGGCCTGCAAATGCTCCGCTGGATCGGCAAAACCGATGCGAGGGATCGTATCGAGGCGCATCAACCGAAGCCTCCGGGGAGCCGAATATGGTAGGCTTCACCGCCCGCATTGGTAACGCTCATCCCGTCCACGCCGGCCATTCTCAGCACGAGGTCGAGCGGTACCCGCGCAAGCGATGCGGTCGATCGGTCCGAAATTTCCAGGCTTCCCCATCCTGAAAGGAGGTTGGGCCACAGCCAACAGGCGCTCGAGCGCTCAAGTCCGCTTAGCCGGCGGGCGAAATCACCATAGGCCAGCCTGGCCAACACAGCCCAGGGTCGATGGGTCCGATTGCGAGCTCCAAGCCAATCGATGTCGACACGGGGGTCGCGCATTCCGACGGGCCTGCCCGTCGCAGGGTGCGGCACCCGCCTTGTCGCCACCGCACATTCCCGCGAGCTCCCGCAGGCGAGCCAGTCCTCCGTCCCAACATCCTGAACCAAGGTGAGTCGACCACTCCTCGCGGTGCAGGTTTCAACCCGGCGTGGAGCGCGCCATTGTGTCCACAAATCCACCGTTCGCTCAGACATTCCGCCATCGGCGGCAAGCGGTTTATCGGTGTCAGCAGGAAAGTAGCCGGCAAGCCAGTGAAGCGCCGGATCGTGCCAAGCGTCTTCGCGCGCAGGTCCTGTGAGCGCTGCCGCCAGCGTGAGAGCCGCAGCACCCCGGTCGCAATGCGGAGGGAAGATCGCCTCCAATCCGAGTTCTACCACGGACCGCCACAGCAGGAATACGCCGGCGAAGGGTGTCTCGATGATCCCGGAAAGATGGATTGGTGATTGCGGATCAGAATGGTCTTCGTCCGTTGTTGGTTTTTTCGGTGGCGGACGATCCGGCGGCAACGGCCCTGGCTCATGGACTTGCCGATTGGTGCGTGGATTGGCGTCGACGACGGCGGATTCACTGCGCCTCGGGCCCACCAGTCGGTTGGCGACAATGGCGCGTGTGCGGTTTGGCGCAGGCAGACCGGCAATTCCACTTTCTGCAAGGACCGTGGTGAGCGCCATCACCGTCGCGGCATGCGGGCGAGCACGATCTCGCGCCAGGCACTGGAGCAAGATCGCCTCGAATCTCTCGGTAGAAGCCGGCCGGAATTCGCGCGGCGCCAGATCGGCCAAGGTTTGCCATAGCACCTTTGCGCCATCTTCCCGCAGTCGAAAGAGCAGCGCCGGCAACCGCCCATCGTCAGCAAGCTGCACGAAAGCTTTTGGCCCATCGAACGGTTCGGCTGCGAGCAATTGACGCGGGATGAAGCGGATCGGCAGAGCCTCGAGCTGGCGATGTCGGGCGTAGGCCCAGTGCCCGCTTGCAAGGCCGCTGGCATGATCGATGAGCAGGTCCGCCAGCCAGGCGGCGCGATTGGAGTAACGGCGCACGCCCACCACAACCTCACCCCGCAGCACCTTGCGCAATGCCTCTGCGAGGCTCGCGGCAGCTGCGTCTGCAAGCCCATCCGGGTCGATATCGCCGGCAACCCTGGTGCTGGCGCGCAAATGGCGGATGACCCAGAAGGAGCTGTCGCCGGAATCTGCCAGACGATCGAAGGCTCGGCCCAGCGATCGTGCCAGTTTTCCTTCGTCGGGAACGGCGGGGGGCCACCGCCCCGAGAAATGGCGAACATTGAGCCGAACCTTTCCCAATGCGATGCGGCTGCCATTTGCCGGTTTTTCGAGAGCGGCTTCGATCGGCATCGCTAAGCGAGGAAAATGGCGATGTAGGAGAAGGTGTGCAGGTGACCGTCGGAATCGCCGACCTCCCACGCAATCGGGAACCGCACACGGTTGCCGCCCAGCAGGATCCGCGAATTCGGCGCATAGCTTACCTTCCACCGGGCGTCGTTGGCGGAGAATTCATTGTGGATGTGACTGAGCGCGACCATGATCTGGGCATCGCGCACGTTGGCAATCCTGCTGGAGGAAAGTTCAAGCGGCTGTGTCCCGGAACCGGCACTGAGCCGGTTCAATTCGAACTCGCCTGCGACAATGTCGATTAAGACATTGTGCCCGCGTGCGAACAGGTCGCCTGCCACGCGGGTTGTGCCGTCGTTGGCAACCACGAATTTTTCCTGAAACGACCCGGAAACCCGCGGCCCGACCACAAACCGGTCATCACCGCTCAGATTGTCGCCGATCACAACCTGAAGGTCGTTCTGGTCGCCGCCGCGGTTATCGCGCGCAATTTGCAGCACATCGGTGTCGCTGGATCCGTCCGACATGCGAAAGTCCAGCGGCACGCCGTGCAATTCCACCCGGCCGCGCGAGGTGATGCCGCCTTCGACTGTGAGACGGCTGGTGTTGTCGAGCACCATCGCCTTGGCGCCTCCGCCGGGCGACAGGGCGGCGGGGTCCGGCCCGCCTCCCCGATACCAAGCGAAATGCTGTGCGCTGCGCGCGTACAGGGTATTGTTTTGAATTCCGAGCCCGAATGACTGGCCGGAGTCCATGTCGAAGTTGATCACCTGTCGGTAATCATTGCCGAAATAAAGGCTGCCCCCCGTCGAGAGCCGCATCAATTGCGAACCCCCAGTTCCGGGGTCGCCGGGAGTGGGATCGTGTTTTCCGTCGCGGTACCAGTAGAATGCCGCGCCTGATCGCTGATACACGCTGCTGCCCTGCCAGCCGATGCCGCAGACGCTGGGGTCAGCATCGCTTGCGACGCCAAGATCGATGGCCTGGCGGGCGGTCCCGGGGAACCGCAGCCGGCCATTGGGGATGTCTATGCGATGGTCGGCACGGAATGACGCCACCACCTTGGTTGTTTCTGCGGCATAAGACTGCACGCCGGTGGCAACGGTAAACCGGGCAACATTGGATGCGGGATTGTCGCCGATCTGAACCCGCAGGTCCGCACCGCTGCCGACCGCGTCGGGGACACGCCGCATGGTCAGCGGGACGGTCTCGTCGCTGCCCCCTACCGACTGGAACGACAGCATTCCGCCGTGCAGCAAGACGTCCTTCTTGGCGATGATGCGCCCGTCCACTTGCACACGCCCCTCGATGGTAGCGAAATCCTCCGCATCCGGTCCGGCGAGAACCGGAACACGCGGTGCAAGGCGCAGCAATTGTCCTTCGGCGAGCAACGAACCACCGATGAAACCGGCATAGCGGCGGCCTTGTTCAAGGACGGCAGGGGAAGCAACGGGGCGAAACCGGTTGGCTGCCCCATCCCATCGCACGCTGCCAAGCCTTATGGGCCAGAATGCGGACGGCAGATCTTCGGGAAAGTCCTGCGCTGCAATGGTCACATCGGCGGGCAGGATCGGAGCGCCTTCATCGGCGGAACCATCGGCCAGGGCCGGGCGAGCCTCCACCCCTTCCACAACCAGGGAATCGTGTTCGGGGATGAATGTGCCCACCAACAGCCGATGGCTTTCTATGATGCGGCTATAGGCCGGATCGCCGAGGCAAATCGCGCCCCGGTCGTTGTCGGTTCGGCGGGTGTACTCATCGTAGTGCAGCCACAGTTCGATCACCCGTTCACTGTCGAAGGCGGCGAAGAGTTCGGGCGTGACCGGAATCGTTTCAAGCACTGCGATGCGGCGTCCAAAGCCGTCGACGGCCAATCCGGGGGTTACCTTGAGGTCCACGCTGCTCGCGTCGCCTTCGCGCGGCGTTTCGACGATCCGGCAGCCTTCGATAATGCCCCAGGAATGCGGACCCAGATCGTGCCGCGCTCGCGCTTCGCGATTGAAGGATTGCTCGATCCGGAAATCTTCAGCCCCGATCTGCTGGAACTGGAAGTAATTCATCCGTTCAATCACATTGTCGGCCATGCCAGCCTCCGTTGAATCGTTCTCGACGTCCTATTTCGGTTTGGCGGGCTTGCGCGGCTTGGCCGCCGGCCTTGCCTCGCATTTCCGTGCCAACGCGGTCAGTTCCTCGCGCAGGGCAGCCACATCCTGTCGCAGTGCGGCAGTTTCGCTGCCCTCGACGGCGCTGGTCGAACGTGGCTTCCCTGGAGCGTAGTTTTCGGCGGAGGTCGCATTGAGCCTCGCTGCCAGCGCCGGCACCACCGGAGTTTCGGCAAACTTCGCTGCCATACCGACCAGTCGGCGTGGGAGGGCAAAGTCATCGTCCGTTATGGCGCGGGCCAAGCGGCCGCTTGGGTCCACTGTTGCCAGCAGCGGAACGAGGTCGTTCACGAGCGGCGAGTTCTTGCGCAAGAGCGCGGGTTGGCAGCACACCATCGCGAGCATGCGCGCAATCAATGGCACGATGGGGATCAACGACATCCAGTAGAAGGTCGAGGGGAAGGCTCCGGCATAGCGCCTGCAGCTGTGGTTGCAGATGTCGATGATCTTGCCTTGCTTGACGGTGATGCAGGCCAATTCGACCCGATCATCGCAAGCGTCGTCCTCGCATCGCGGCAGGAATGCGCGACAAATGCAGTCCAGTACGAGTTGCAGCCAGGCTGCCAGCAGATCGAGCAGCACTTGCTTGGCTCTCGCGAAATACGTCGCCCGATCATCAGCCGGAATGCCCATTGCGTCGTTTCCGCGCGTTGGCGGGGCAAGGGTAGCTTCGGCCACAGCGCGCAGCATCTGGCACCTTGTGGTGCCTGCGTCGCCCTGCAAAAGGCCCAGCACCAATCCGCGCAACTTGCAGACAGCGGCATGGGTATCATCGAGTGTCAGGGTCGAAGCGGCAAGGGCGGCGGGTTCGGTTGTCGCCAGTGCGGCGAGGATCTGTCCTTCGTCGTCGCTCAGGCCATCGGTCAGCGCCTTGATGTCCTTGAGGACGCAGTCGATGATGTTGCGAAGCAGCGATTTCTCCGGGATCAACCAGCCGATCAGGCCCAGCGGGTTCTTGTCTTCCCGCATGCTGCCGCGGAAATTCTTGAGCTGCGGGCCGCACGGCTCATCGGATGGGATCAATACAATGTCGAAGCATTCCTTCACACGGCGCGGCGCACAGGAATTGCTCGCCACGATCGTATTCGGCGCGTAGCTGGTCGAAGCTTTTGCGCCTTGGCATCCGCAATTGCCGTCGCCGCCACACCCGCAGCCCCAGCTGCCACCGCATCCGCAGGATGGTCCCGCGGCGCCCTTGCCGATCGTGACACAGGCGCTGCCACCTGTGGTGAGCCGCTGGCTGACCGCTGTTTCGACTTCGCGATATTTGAGCGCGATACACCAATAAGCGAGTGCATCGGCGCAGCCCGGATCAGGCGGCGGTACCCATGGATCGCAATCGCCGGTGCGACTTCTTCCCTTGCCTGCGCAATCGCGGATGGCGGCCGCCACGTCGTACCGGGTCGGGGCGCCCACGACGATATCTTCCCCGCAAGGATCGATCGCATATCCCGGATGGATGCTGACCGACCCTTCGCAGTCGTCGCACAGAACCTCCAACCCGCAAACTACGCCCCAACCATGCAGGTAACGATTGTGCAGTCGGTTCTTGCCCGCAACATAACTTTGCAGCGCTGTGAGATCCGACGCCGTCAGGGTCTGGCCAGTGGCAAAAAGTGGCCGTTCGAACGTGGCGAGACCGGTGCAGGCAGGGCAGCAACACGGATCCGCGGTGTGGGTCTTGCTCGTGGTCAACATGGTTGCTGCTCCTTCATCCGATCTGTTCGCGGCCCAAGGTGAACCACCCTAGGAAGCGCCCGCCTTCAATCCGGTCGCCGGTCGGGCAACGGTCGGAAAGGCCGGGTGCGAAGTGATTGCCGTCGAGCGCCGGGCGCACCTTGCGCTTCTGGCCAGGCTGGTCGATGTCCTCGATCTCGATTTCCTGCGCGCCCAGGATATGGTCGCCTTCCAGGATTACCCGGTAGAGCCCAGGCGGCAAGGGAACGGCACGGTTGTCCCGACCGATGGGCCGCATCCGCACACCGGTGACCTCGCGCGCCCGCGAGGGAGCGGAAGGTACATCGAACTCATCGCCACATCGCGCTTCGATCTTGAGCCCTTCAATCCTCACCAGCACGTTTGGATATGAATAGATCTGCAATCCGCCCGGGCCCGGGTCGGGGTCTGCTTCTCGCAGCAACTGCACTGTCTGAGTGGTCAGCGTATCGGCAGAGATCGGGAACCGGTTGTCGAATGCGATGACGATGCCATCCTCGAACAGGCGCTTGTACTCATCACTGTCGATTTGGATTTCGCCGTTGTGAGGCCAGTTGATACCGACGATCCGTGGTAAGTCATCGCGCAGCCCCGGTCCGGCTGGACCCGTCGGCCCAATCGGCCCGATTGGGCCAGTTGGGCCAGTCGGTCCGGCGGGACCGGTTCCGCCGGTCGGCCCGGCTGGTCCGGCCGGGCCCGCGGGGCCTGCGGGACCAGCGGGTCCGGGCTCGCCCTGTTCCCCGTCCCCACCCGAGCATGTCTGGTCGGCGAGGCAGGCGACCACTTCGCTCAGCAGTTGCGTGGAAACCAGCAGTCTGCGTTCTGCGCGGTTGTCGAGGGATTCGTCCACGAAGGCGTCTCCCCAGCGAAACTCGGCGATTGTGGCGAGAATGATCGCATCTTCCGGGCCACAACAGTCGCAGGGTTCCAAGACCTCGGCGAAGCGATCGATGCAGCGATCGCCAGTGATTGAATAGCTTGCAACGCCCCCAGGGATGCGCGGATCGGCGGTCGGATCATCCCCGGCAAACGCCACCAACAGTCTTCGATCACTGGCAAGGGCAATCATCGATGCTCCTGGCGGAGCAGGGATTGCCGCACTGATCGCCGGCTCATGGCCCAGGATCCGTCGGGCGACCGACACTATCCGCACGGTGCGAGTGCCATCTGCCGCGGCAGAGAGAACATAGAGCCAGTTGCCGCCGGGCGAGAATTGTAGCGCGGTCGCCGTACCGGTCAGGTCGGCAAAGCTTGGACCGGCATCGGCCAGGCGATTGGCGGGTGTGGTTTCCTCGGGCCGCGCCAGCAACAGGTGCAGCTTGCCGCCCGCCTTGTCGCCCAGGGCCAACATGTCGCGGCCTTCCCGCACGCTGGCGGCAAGGGCCGACGCGCGGACGACCGTGTCGGCGAGCGGCATGGTAACGAGCGTCAGGTCGGCAAGCCTGATTGCAGCCACTTCCGCGATGTCATCGAACGCGACGTAGAGGTGAGCCGATACCTGTCCTTCCACCATCGCGACCGGGTTGTGCACCAGGGTGACTTCGCTGGGTGCGGCCGGGCTGGCACTGCCCCCTGCGTCGCTACCCCAAACCAGCACTTTCTTGGTGGCCGCTATGGCCACCGCCAACCGACCGTCGCTCAGCATCTGCATCAGGGCATTGCCGGCCGAATCAGGCAATGCCAGCGTTCTGATCGGTGCTGCGGCGAGGTTGGCGGTGTCGAGAACGGCGATTTCCGCCTCTCCGCTGCCAGACGGGGCGAGCGCCACGAACAATCGCGTCCCATCGGCCGAAAGGGCAAGCCCCAGACCCCGTTTTCCCGCAAATCCCGTGCCACCCGCGATCGTTCCGTTATCGAGATCGATCCGCAACAATTGTGCAGGGGCATCACCGGTAAGTGCGTAGACGGCATCGTTGGCTCCATCGACCGCGACGGCCACGGTCCGGTCGATGTTGCTCGTCGCGGTCCAATCGAGCTGCTCGAGCCCGAGGCCGCTTTCGGTCACGGGGCGATCGATCTGCGCTTCGAAATGATATCCATCCACCAGCTTTCCGGGCAGACAGGCGTTTTCGGGTCCGCCGCAGCCGCTGAATACCGCCGGAACCGGCTCTGTCGGGCATTCGTCGTAGTGCAGCGCCAAGCTGATCCGGTGCGGCGTATCATCGGGCTCGGCATCGGCGCCATGCCGCTTGCGCCAGGCCGTCAGCACAAGGTCCCTCAAGTCCACCATCGCGGGGGCGCGGACCATGATCTCACGACCGCAACAGTCGATCGCATAACCCGGTTCAACAACGACAAATTGCTCGCGGCAGGCAGGGTTTGGGTGCTGGTGCACGGCCAGTCCGCAGGCAGTTCCCCAGCCGTGGAGGTACTGGTTGTGGCGCCGATGCTTGCCGAGGAAATAGGTTTGCTCGTCGAGGAAATCGCGCGCGCTCATCGGCTTGCCGTCGAACAGGGTGTTGCGGGCAAGCTGCGGTGGATCACAGGTCGGGCAGTCGACCGGTTCGCATCCGTGGATCATGGCGTGCTCCTTGTTCATGCGAGTCTCATGGTAGGGTGGTGTCCGGACCCAGGCGGAGGCCGGGCGAAAGGGTGAAGGCTGACGGCGGACCGGCCAGGCGAATGTCCTCGCCGAGTTGCGAAACATCCGTCTGGGCTAGGCGGGTGTCTGTGCCGATTACCGTGTTTACCCCCAGCAACAGGTCGCAGCCGATGACGAAGCGAGGGCGCATCAGGCGGATGTCGACAACCACATGAGCCGGCTTGGCCGCAGCGATCACTTCTTCCAGCGCCGCGCGGTCGGCATCGCCGAATTCATCGGTGACAGGGACATAGACCGTTGCCCGGTGAGCGAACGCTGCTACGGGATCGGTCAGCGGGTCGCCTCCGTCGACCAGGGCAAACCGGCCGATCTCGGCATAGCCATCGAGCTGGAGGCGGCGAACAATATCCGGGCCCCATAGCTTTTCCTGACCATCGAGCGTGGCTTCATCGAGAGTCAAGAATCGGCGCAGCCGGAAGTGCTCGACGATCTTCGGGGCAATACCGGTGTAGATTTCGATATGCCGGGCCAGCCCCTTCAATGTGCCCTTGATGCGGAACAGCCGAGGTGCCTCGCGAACGAGCTGTCGACGCCGTTCTACGGGCCAGTTGCGTTCGAGTACCAGTCCGATCCAACCGGCCAGCCAGTCGAGAAAATCTTCTCCCATCGCGCCCTGTTCGGCTGCGGGTGTGGCTTTTGGGTCGAACAGGGCGGGCATGGTTTCGATGGGCGCAAGTATGTCCAGCCGCAATTCGTCGAAAATGGCGAGAAAGCGTTCGAGGAAGTCGGCATGCGTGGGCTCGGCCTGCCATGCAGCGGGCAGATAGCGTGCCGAGCTCCTGCGTGGCCAGCCGACCGAAAACCCGTAAATAGTGGGCGTATCGGTGCCGTTACAGAACAGGGCGATGCGCAACCACAGATAGCGACCCGGCTTCGTGCGGAGGGCCAGCGAGACTTCGGGGCCGGAAACCGCGACTTCCGTTTCGGTCCAGAACGATGGGCCGAGCGCTTCGACTTCAGTGGGCCCCAGAGCGGCGTCGCTGGCAAAGGCGGAAACCACGACCCGGCAGCCCATGGGCAGGTCAATTTCGAGCCGCAGGGTGTCCCAGACGGTCGCTGTCACATGGCTGTCGAGAGGCTCGAAGGCGACACGTCCGGCTTCCTGGCGAGCGATGGAAGTGCTGCGCCGGACGCATGGATCCATTCCGCTTGCCATGATTGCCGTACCGTCGGAAGCAAAGGCGAGCATTTCGCATTGTTCCGGTACCAATCGCACTTCCTCGCCGCCCAGTGCCATACCGGCGCAATCGCAGCGGAACAGCATGGCGGGACCGGGTTTGCGCGAGGAAATCCACAAGGTTCCATCCGCGTCTGTCGCGAGCGATGCGCCTTCGACGAGATCGGGCAAAAGCGAAGCATCTGCGGTACGCGCGATGATCGTCCCACAGCGATCGAGCACTGCCACTGCTTGGCGGGCTTCCTCTACCACATACAGCAGTCCATCCTCGCTCGCTGCGAGCGCCGTTGGCCGGTCCAGCGCAGGTTGATCGGGCGTCTCACCGCTCCAGGAAGCGATCCAGCATCCGCGCCGGTCGAACAGTTGAAGCACCCCTGACCTGAAATCGCTGACAACAAGGCGACCGTCAGCCAGAACAGCGAGATCGACGGGTTCCCACACATCGGCAGGCAGGGCGGCTCCGGGGCTTGGCGCGCCCGTCAGCGGATCAATGTTGGCGACGATCGGGCTTGCGGCCAGAGCCATGCCGTCCACTGCAAACGGTCCCCATCGATGGCGGAGGTTCCCATCCAGCAGCGAGATTAGCGAGATGGTTCTCGCTTCGCTGTCGAGCACCAGCAGGTGTCCATCAGGATGGACAGCCAATGCGATGGGGGCAGCCAATCCGATGACGCGTGGCTGCGCTTGCCAACAAGCCAGTGGTTCGAACCGTTCGGTGCAGGGATCGAACCGCAGGATGGTGCCTGCGTTGTCGATCATGAAGACGAGACCCCCTGGGCCGGTCGCCACCTTCCTTGGCAATGCATGGCCGCCAAAATCTCCGCTGGGGGCAGTGAGCGGTCGGGCCGCCCCGGGCAAGGGGGCGAGGCGCAAGGCATCGCGGGCAGCCATGACGCCGGTGCTCCCGGCAATGCGCCAGCCGATACGGCCGTCGAGCCGATAGGCGCGTTGCCGTGTCATGGCACGCTGCCGTCCGGATAGAACGCCAGGCGATGCGTGCGGGCGAAGACCAGTTCGCCTGGGCAGATTGTTACGTCGCGACAGAATGGTGCGAGCTCCCCGTTGACCCGCAATCCCAGTTGACCGTCGCGCAACCGTACCACGTCGCGCGTTTCGATGACGAGACGATAGATGTCGGAGTAGTAGATATCTCCGCCGAACGGCCACCCCAGCCCCTCGCTTCCCCCCGTCAGCGGATGCAGGAAGCGATTGAGGCGCGCTTCCAAATCGGCGCGGACCAGCTCCGGCGCAGCCGTCCGTTTGACGACGATGTCGGCTTCGATAGACACTTCATTGTATGTTGGAGCGACGACGTGGACTTCGGTTGTTATGAGCCGCGTCTGGTCAAGCTGAAGCGCTACGCTGGCCAAAGTGTGGTCGCTCGGCATCGGATTCGGCTCGTCGCCGTCGGGAACGACAATGACGGTGACTGATCCCGGTATGCTGACGCCCGGATAACGCGGGTGCGTCAGCGCCAATGCCTTGGCTCGCCTTACGCCCGCTTCGAGTGCATTCGTTTCGAAGTCAGTCGCGGTTACGGCACGGCCATTGGCCGAGATATGGGCGGCAGCGCGCTTCTTGGCGGCGCCTACCGTTTCTTCCTGCGCGCCCCCGGTGGCAGCGAACGGGTTGGTGACGCTTGCTATGCCCGGCAAGAAACCCTGGATCGTGGCAATGGCACCAGCGGGCAGATTGCCGCGGAGCCCGCCCCCGCTGAGATAGCGCCGGGCAACGATATTGCCCCGCCCGCCTGCTGGCATGAATACAGCGGGGATGCGGCCCTTGACCCCGTCGCCGAAGCGGATCGTCGCCGTTGCACGGTTTAGGGTGAAGTGAGGATCGTCCTTGCCCGATGCATGGAAATCCTCGACTTCTTGCCAGGGCTCGAACCCGCTTCCTTCGTCCACCTCCAGATGGACTGCATGAAGCGTAACGGCGCGGCCATCGCTTGCCATGAGCGTATCCGCCGAAGGCAGCGGCAAAACCGGGGCCAGTGCCAGCGTGAAACCCTGTCCCGGCGTTCCGTCGCTTCGCCCGACAACCTCATCGCGCTGCGTTGTTGCCTGAATGGCCGGGACGCTTGAGGGGATTATGGCGTCCACCCGAGGCGTTGCTTCCCAGGCCGTCGTTTCGACCCGGCACCGCAGCCAGTAGAGCGGCGTGGCCACATCTCCGCGGATCGCAAGGCGCGCTGTGTTGCCGGGGCCGCGCAAGCGAACATGGCCTGACCGCGTCATTGCAGAGGTTTCGTCTCGCAAAACGGTCATCGGCTGCCAGTTTGCCAGGTCCCAGTATTCCCAGACGAGCCTGGCAGGCGGGGGCAGACTCGCCTCGGCGGCAGGGTCGGCGCGGCTCACGGGGGGCGGCGCACCTCGCCGTTCGGCCATCCGGACGTAGAGGCTGATGGGTCCGGCTGTCATGGATGCGGGACCAGCGAAACCCAACATCAAGGCAGCACCTTCGCGTGCGCGCGGACCGAATGCATGGAAGCTCTGGCCGTCTGCGGCGGCTGCGCTGGTGGCGATGCTGTAGGAAAAACCGTCCCAAACCTGCAGCGCGGCAAGGGCGGTCCCGAGTACGCTGACGGCCTCCGTCGTTTCGAAGATGATCTGACCGTTGTCGTCTGGCGGCGCGGCGAGCTGCGTTCCCTGCGGTACAAAGATCTCGGAAACATCGGTCCGCGAAGCAGCAAAGGTCACGATTGCCTGTGCGGCGGAGGCAGGAATGCGATCGATCCCAACCATCTGGAGGAAGCGGATGTAATTGAGTTCCGGCACCTGGTTGAGCCGGAACAGGGTCAGCTCGCTCATCCAGGCGAACAGCTTGGTCAGGGCGACTCCAGGATCGCTGTCGTTGCGGTCGGTCCATTCCGGCGCGAAACGCGGGATCAGCTGGAACGCCTCGGCGACAATGTCATCAAACCGGCGGTCGTCGAGAGTGGGGGCTTCAAGCGGCATTGCCGGCACTCCCCTGGTCGAAGAGGTAGAAGGGATAGACGAGATTGCCGAACGCGTGGTTTGCGCGCAGGCGATAATCGATGCTGATGAGAAGCTGGGTCGGCGCTTCGCCTTCGGTCACGCGAACGTCGATCAGGTCGATCCGCGCTTCCCATTGCAGCAGGGCCTGCCGCACCTGATGCGCGATTTGTGCGCGGTTTGCCGGTGTGTTCGCGGCGAAAACGAAGTCGTGAATTCCGCAGCCGAACCTTGGGTTGCGCTGCAGTTCGCCCTTGGCTGTGGCAAGGATCACCCAGATCGATTGCTGGACCAGTTGTTCCTCGCTTGCCCGAGAAATCGAACCTCGTGGATCGACACGCAGGGGAAAGGCAAAGCCCGATCCGAGGAATTGACGCGACCCGCTCATGGCAGCGTCTCGATGATGGACTCGAGCGTGGTGATCGTATCCTCGAGTGTCTGGATCGTTGCTGCGAGCGCTTCGGCGTCGCTGGGATCGCCCAGCTCCGGCAACTCGAAGGATACGCCCGCGAGTTCCAGAAAGCTGGCGATCAGCGGCATGATATTGGTGACCGGCCCGAGAGAGGCCTGCGCGTGCTGGGCCGCAGACGTTGCGTTTTCCTGCGCGCACTTGAGAACTTCGGCAAGCTGGGTGTTGCCCGCCTGTTCAGCGGCTTCAATCCGCAGCCCGATGTCCTGCATGATCCCCAGGATCGTCTTGAGTTGGCCGATCATGCACTTGATGATCTTGATGATGATGTTCAGCAGATCCTTGATGAACAGGAAGATCGTGGGTCCTGGGATGATCATGCCGAAACAGGGCAGCAGGTCCGCCGCTGCTTTCCCGAAGTCTGCGATCGCCTGGGGCAGCTTGATGGGATCCGGCGGCGGGCCCAGCGAGTTGACCACGTCGATCAGCGGCTTAAGCAGCGCGAGGACTTTGAGCAGGCATTCGATGCTGGCGAGAAACGGCGCGAGCTGGAGAAGCAGGTTGGTCGCCAGCGAGCAATCTGTCGGAATACCCTTGCTCAGATCAGGGATGGCCTTGAGCGTTGCGCCGTTGGGCAGATTGAGCTTGAGTTCACCCACCTGCGGCAAGGAAATCTCTGCGCAGGCCGGGATTGCGAAGAGTTTCTGGAGGTCTTCTGAAACCGGAATGGTGTCTTCGTGAAGCATGGTCCTCGCGCCTTAGATGGGTGTGGCCGTGGGGCTGACGACACGCTGCCAGCCGGGGCCGGACAACTTGATGACTGGCGCATTGAGCTCGATCACGGCCACCGCATCCAGCCGGATCTTGCCGTTCGATAGCGAAACGACGTTGCCATTCGCATCTTCGATGCTGACCGATCCCGATCCGTTTGCACCGGGTGTTTCGTCGATCATGCGGATGGTATGCCCGTTGTACGAACGGATGATCCGTTCGCGCGGGTGCTCGGTGGGCGGGCGATCCTGGCCGTTCCAGGTGTAACCGATGATGATGGGCTGTTCGGTATCGCCGCCGATAAAGCCCAGCACCACCTCGTCATCGAGTTCAGGCGAAAATAACATGCCCCGGCCGTTGCCGGCCATGGGAGATGCAACTGGAACCCAGTCGGTGCGGGTACGCCCGGGCAGCCCTTGGATATCGACCTTTACCCTGCCCATGCGCGAGGGGTCGTCGACATCGACCACGAGACCGGTGAGGAGGCCTGGATTAGTGCTCATGCGCCACCTCCAGAGGCCGGTTCGGGCGGCAACGGGTTCACGCGCCGCGCCGTGAAGCTCGTGCGATAGCCCTGTTCGTTGATGACGTGGCTGGTCGTCAGCACGGTATAGATGCCGTCGAAATGCCAGCCTGTCCCCCTGATATGGACGGTCTTGCCAGACCTGAGATCGGGCAGCCCCACGCATGCGCCGGAAGCTTCGACCATCCGTTCGTGGTTCTGGCGCAGGGCCCGCAGCGCGGTTTCTGTCGCTTCCGCCACTGTCCGGGCGGGCGGTTCGGCGATCACTTCTTCGCGGTTGGCCAGCCGTGCGACGGCGATATGATCCCGGTTTGGGCAGTCTGTCTCCGGCAGGTCGTCCAGCGTCTTGCGCACCTCGATCGACTGCTTGGCTGCGCGATCCCAGCCGCACACCTTCACCGCGAAAAGTTGGCGCGAATTGGAATAGGTCGGGTGGAACGAGACCAGCGACTTGCCCCACTCCAGCACGTATGTGATCTCGCGTTCCAGATCGGTTGGGCCGAAATAGAGTTCGGGGAACGGGTTTCCGGCGTCGTCGTAGTCTTCGCTGTCACGCAGCACGACCTGGTAACCACGCGCGCGGGCGCGCTGCATGAGGAAGACGATCGGGTACTGGTTATTCATGAATATGTTCGAGACACGCGGCTCGCGCCCCTGGGCAGCCTCATCCACAGCCACGCGGATTCCCAAACCTGGCTTGTGCTGCGTTTCGTCGGCGGGCGGAGACAGGAGCAGCGCGACGTCGCTGTCGCGGATATCGGCGGATCCATCATCGGGCCATGACCAGGTGTATTGCTGGCGTCGCAGCTTCTCGAGCACGTTGAGGCCGCTGACCACGAGTTTCGAATGGCCGCTTTCGGCAAACTGCACGTCCACAGAAGTGACCATGCCGATCACCATGGTGCGCGTATCGTTGGTGTAGCCCATCGAAAGCACGAGCTCATTGCCCGGTTCGAATACATCCGGGTGCTCCCGGCTGCCGGCAATCCGGTTGCCCGAAGCATTGCGGCGGGCCTCGCCGTGTCCGAAATAGATCGGCACCTGCCGTTCCGCGTCCCAGTTGTTGACCGTCAGCGTAAAGCCGTCGATCCGTTCGAGACCGTCTTCGTACTTTACCTCCACGATGTTGCGGACTGCCCCCGACAGGTCGGGCGGGTAGTTCGGGCTATCGGAATTGACGTCTGGCGGCGGCGCTTCTCCGAACATGAACACTTCAAACGCCGGCGCATAAAAGGCGTTGCGCTGTTCCGAAAGCTGGATGATCTCCGCAGTCATTGCCGCCCCCTCATCGAGGCCACTGGCGGGATTTCGAGAACCTGCCCGGGCTCGAGAGCGAGCGGGTTGGCAATGCCATTGTGAAGGGCGATCATGCGCCAGTCGGCACTGCGATCGTTGGCGATTTCGGCGATCCGGGTGATTGTCTCGCCCTGGGCGACGACATGCATCCGGGTGCGATCGGGCGATTGCCGATTGAGCTCGGCAATCTGTTCGTGGAGGGTCTTGTACTCCTTGATCGTCAGCGACAGTGTGGCCCGCAAGGGCACGCCCAGCGACGAGAACATGGTGAAGCGCTGCCGGACACTTTCCACAACGCCCTTGAAGCCGTAGCGGTTCTGACCTGCGAGGGTTTCATAGGTCCGATGACCCGGAAACGCCTCGCCGCCCCAGCTGAACAGGATAACCGCCGGGGCATGGCTCTCGGCCTCGATCTTGATCAGCTGATAGAATGCGTCGGTCTTGACCGTAACGGGCTCGGCATCCGCACCGGTGCCCTTGGCATCTGTGGTGTCGAAGAACAGATCGACAGTCAACGTTTCCGCTTGCCCGCGGACAAACTGAAGCAGAGGGGAATCCAGGCCCGGGATGGGGATTTCGGCAAACTGTGCCGATTTTGCCAGCGTATATTCGGTTGGGTTGAACAACACGTCGATCGGGTTTCCTGCCGGCGTGCCTTCCGCCCGAAGCCGTTGAACCTGAGCTTTGGCGAGCCACTGCATCAGACCAAATCCTCTGGCCGGTTGGTGGCGCTGTTGCGCAAGCGGCGGTCGGAATCGATCCGGTCCTGCAGTCGGCGATCTTCGGCAATCTGGCGCATGATCTGGTCGACCAGTTCGGCCTTGAGTGCTGCAAGGTCGATCGCGGTGACATCGCTGGATACTTCGCCAATCTCGATTTCCATACGCTCAGCTCCTCATCCGAACAGGTTCGAAACGGTATCGGCGAGCGAGCCGCTGCCAGCGCCGGTCTGTCGCAACCCCTCGTGTGCGATCTCGATCTCCTCGATCGCGACCCGTGACTGAGACGCATCAAGCCCCGGTCCCGCCCAGCGCACCGGCAGCCCGCGCACGAAGCGCCAACTGCGCACGGCCTTGCCCCGATCGTCCAGCAGAGCGATCACGCCGTCACGGCGCTTTCCGCGCCCCTCGATGTAGTCATAGTGCCAACGCCACAGGTCCGCCGACGTCACCACGCCGCGCTTCAGCTTGATGTTCGACCATGCGGCGCGACCGGTGAACTTGAGCAATGTGCCGTTGTTGCCACCCTCGGCGTAGGTTTCTGCAGGAATGGTCAGTTCCAGTCCCGCGCACTCAGAAAACCCACCTTGCGGCGGCAGGCCTACGGTCGTCTGGATCAACGCTCCAGTGCCGGCGCTCTCGGCCAGCGAGATCGAGAAGTTGTAGGCCAAAGCGGGATCCCTCGGGCGGGTCATGTTGGCCAGCCTCCCGTTGCAGTGGATTCCGCCAGTTGCAGGCGATCATGCGAGCGCACCAGCCGCAAGAGTACGAACTCTGCCGGAAATACTGGCGCGACCGCGATGTGGACTACGAAGCGTCCGTCATCGATATCTGCGGCGCTTCGTGCGATCGCAATCCGGAATGCTTCTTCTGCCCTGTTTCCGGCCAAGCGCCGGCTTTGCCATTCCTGCTCCAGCAACCCTTCGAGGGTGGCGAAAACACAGCGTTCGAAATGCACGTTGGCAGGTTCGAAAACCGTCCAGGCCATGGCCTTGGAAATCAGCCGCTTGAGCCGAAGGAACTGCCGTCGCACGGCGAGTTGTTTCCAGAGCGAATTGCTGGCGAGCGTGCGCGCGCCCATGACACGAATGCCGCGCCCGGGTCGCGACGTGATCGCATTGATGCCTGTTTCGTTCAAGATCGCATGCCGCCCATCATCAAAATCGACCTGCACTGCAGATGTCCAGGCGAGCCATCGGTTGGCGGGGGCACCGCTTCCTGGATCGCGGTCTGCAGCAGCGATCTGACCGAGAACATGTCCGCTGGGCGGCAGTAAGCGCAATTCCGCATTCGGACCGCCCAGGGGATCGACCACACCGATCCATGGAAAATAGGTCGCGGCGTAACTGCTATCGAACCGCTGCCGCCAGCTCGCTAGCCTAGGCCAGTCGAGCGCGCGCTGGTCAGGCGAAAGCGGCGGATCGAGAATTGCGATGCGATCGCCTCGTGCTTCACAGTGCTCCACCATCGCTTGTTGTATGGCAAGGACTTCGAACTCGCCGAACCCGGGTGTGGCCTCCACCAGTTCGCTCCCGGCCGGCGATGCAAGAGGCGGTGTGGGGTGCGCGCAGATGTTGCACGGGTCGGGAAGGTCCGGCTCTGGTGCCAGCGTTTCGCGGGCAGCCATCGCAGGCAGCACGATGTCGGGCATCGCCAGGGCTGCGGGCTCGTCGATATCCTCGAACAGGCGCATGCCGACGGGTGAGGCATCGGCCGATCCGGTGAAGTCCGACGATTGAAGCAAGGCAATACCATCCCGCCCGCCGGTGGGATGCAATTCTCCAAACCGCATGAGCGGGGAATCCGGGTCCGGCCAGCCCAACGAAGTGCCGGGCAGGCGCCGGATGCGAATGAACCTCGACCGCTCGTTGACAGGGCTGTTGTCCGGCTCTGTGATGCGCGGCAGGTCCAGGGCCGGGTGCGTTTCCACCAGCCTGCCCCGCTCGCGCACCGACACCGTCAAAGCCAGACGGCGGACGCGGATCGGTTTGGTACCGTTCGCGGCCGCCAGCGGGTCGAAGCCGATCAATGGGTTAAGCAGCTTGACCCGCAGCTCGGTTCGGTCGACATCGGCGATCTCGTTTCGGGCTGTGGTTGCGCCATCTTGCGCGATCTCAACCGTGCTGCCCGGCCTCAACTGATCGAGCCGATCCAGCGTCAGTCGATCGGGCAGATCGGGAACAGAGAGCCGGCGGGTTGCGATTTCCGGATCGAGGCTGGTCGTCAGCCTTACGGTCAGGCGATTTCCCCAACGACCCGCGCTTGCCGCGCCGAAGTAGAGAATTTCGCGGCCTTCGGCGTCGACTGCACTGGCCGCAGCAGAGGCACAGCCTATTGCGATGTCGATTGGGGCAGCCAGGCTGAAGCGCAGGTCCAGCGGTCGATGCCAGTGAACAGTCGAACCCGAGACAGACTGTACCACCCTTTCGTCCACAGCGTCCGCGCGCACAATGATTGGCTGCGTCAGGTCGAGTGTGATCGGAAGGGGCTGCTCCCAGGCGATCGACTGGGCTACCGGATCAAGCGTCCGGATCGTGGCCTGAACGGGGGCGGTACCTGACTGCAAGAGGATCACGGCGTCGCCCGGGACAAGCCCGGTGGTCGCAGCGACCACGCTGGTCGCGCGATCGGCGGGCTGGAGTCCGGCGATTACGGTTTCAACCCTCTGGCGCAGGGTGGCGATGACACCTTCGAAAAACCCTGCAGCGTCTGCCACAACGCTCGAACTGCGGTCGGTTGGCTGAACCCCCGCAGTCTGGCTTGCAATCTCGCCAGCGGCGACGCGGGCAACGAAACATCGCTCCCCGCCGTTCTCGAAGAAGGCTCGCACCGCTTGGGCAAGAAACGCGTTCGGCAGAAAGCTTCCGAACACGGCCGTGAATTGAAGCCAGCTTTCGACCGATACGGCCGCACCGAGCGGCCCGCGCTCGGCGATCCCGATAAACGCCGGCACGTCAATCCGCACCTGGGGCGGAGCCTCCTTGCGTTGCCAGCTGGCGTGAGCGCCGGGATTGAGGCCGGTTGCCACCTTGCGTCGCTCCTATTGGACCGTAGCCGCAAGCTCGACGCGATCGACGCAGATCTCGATCATCTCGATAGCTACATCATTGGATGTGGCATTGAGGCTTGGCCCCTCCCATTTGCAGATGAAGCCGTTGCGAAACGACCAGCGCAGCTGGTCACGCTGCAGTTCGTTGGTCAGGATGATTGCGCCATCGCGCAGCCGGGCGCCGCCGCGCAGGATCTCGTGATACCACTTGTAGAGCTGAAGGTCGGTCGTGATCCCGCGCTTCGCCTGCAGGTTGGTGAACTTGCGCAGCCCGAACAGCTTGCGCACGTGGAGATACTGCTCGTCACCTTCGCGGTATTCGACCGGATCGACTTCGAATGTCAGGCCGGAGATTTCACGAAAGGCACATCTGGTGATCCCGTCGAATTCCACGCGGAAGTTGTAGCCGCGGAAAGGATCGGCACGATTTCTGTCAGGCATGGTTCTGCCCCTCTCAAGCTTCGGTTGCGAAGGAACCGCTCGCCGTCTGGCTGATGCGGATGATGACGAATTCGGCTGGCTTCACTGGCGCGATACCGATCTCCATCACCAACCGGCCGTTATCGATATCGTCCTGGGTCATGGTGCTGGTGCCGCAGCGGATGTAGAAGGCATCGCTCTTTTCGAACCCGAGCAAGGCTCCCTCTCGCCACTGGGTTGTCAGGAAACCATCCACGCTATCGATCAGGCGGTCCCAAAGCCGCTGGTCGTTGGGTTCCAGCACGGCCCACTGGGTGCCGATGTCGATCGAGCGTTCGATGAAAATGAACAACCGCCGCACGGCGAGATATTTCCAGTCGCTGGCACTCGTGATGCACCGTGCGCCGTAGATGCGGATACCACGCCCGTTAGGGCGGAAATCGCGGATCACGTTGATATTGTTGGGCTGTGGGTTGAGCACTTCGTGCTCGCCCTTGGTCACGATGGCTTCCAGTTCCTCGACATTGCGCATCGTCTCGTTGCCGGGCGACTTGAATACCCCGCGCTCGTTGTCGATCCGGGCACATAGCCCTGCCATGTGACCCGACGGGCCAATTGCACGGAGCTGGTCATTCGCGTCGCGGACGAGGATGCGGGGATAATAGATCGCTGCGTACTTGGTGTCGTAGCGCAGTCGTTGCGCCTGGATCTGGGGCAAGGTCGGGGCCACACCGCCGACCAGGTCCGGATCGAGCAAGGTCACGCGGTAACGCAGGCGCTCGCATTGTTCGATCATGGCGGCCTGCACGCTCGCGTCTCCCCACCCGGGTGCAACAATGATCGAAATGTCCTCCACTTCCTCAAGCGCCCGCAGCCCCGTCCTTGCGCCCGGACCTGCATCGGTACCGCGGATCGCCGCAGCATTCGGCGCGGCATCCACTCCGGCCGTGGTCGGTCTGAGATTGAGACCGTCGTCGCCGACCGGGAAATTGATCGGGTGCGTTTGCGCGGGCAGTGATGCGGCAAGCGCGGTGATGATCGATGAGCGATTGTTGATCTGGTCGATCACGAACTTGCCGGGAACGTTGGCTAGGGTGAGCGAATTGTACGTTTCCGTCACGCCGTCGTAACTGACTGTCATGGCGAATTCGCAGACCGAAACCACTGTCTCGGTAGCCGGTGCTGCGGGGGCTATCGACGCCGCGTTCATCGCCTGGCCGGACAGTGTCACTATCGTGCCGTTGACCGCGAGGACCTGGCGGAAGATCTTGTCCGCACCCGCCCCTCTGTCGATCTGGACCCATGCCAGCGGATAGAAGCCGGCGGCGGACGCGAGGCGCAGGCGGTTGTTGTCCACCGCGCCTGGTCCAACCAGAGCAACCGAGGTGCTGCGGGCCGGTGCGACGTGCCGCGTGGTAATGACAATGGCGTCCCCCCAACTGCCCTGATCGACCGCTGCGAAGGTCACGCTGGCCGGTCGGCCTGCATTGGTGGGAACGCCTGCCGCGTTCAGACTGCCAATGCCGGTCGCAACTGCGGTGGCACGAGCGGGAAAGACGGCAGGTCCTGCCGGAGAAACGTCGAGATTGGCGGTAAGGGTGATATCGCCGGTCGCCGAATTCACTCCGTTGGCGGCAATCGCACGCGCGCTCGAGGTGTGCGTGACGCCTTCCTGCACGAAGGAGAAGGTCAGGTTGGTCCCGTCGCGAAGGCCAAGGGTGCTGGCAAGCCGGGCGTTCGGAGTGTCGACCGTTGCGTCCGATCCCGCAGCAAGCCGGGTGATGATGCCGCCTTGCGTGGCGAACTGGGTTGCTCCGGCCCCGCCGCCGATTGCGCGGATGACATAGAGCCGGCGTCCACCGTTGGCAAAGTAGCCCTGCGCGGCATAGAACATTTCCGAATCCGCCGTCGTGGTGGGCAGAGGCCCCCCAAAGTGCTGCCGGAACTGCAGCATGTTGGTTACCAGCACCGGCGGACCGTTGGTCGGGCCGCGCTGGGCATGGCCGACCATCCCGGTCGTGCTGGTGCTGACGGCCTCTATCGAAGGAGCCTTGAGGTCCTTTTCCTCCAGATAGACCCCGGGTGCGAGATACTCAGCCATGGTCAGCGGTCCTTTCAGCAAAGCGTGAACGGTACGATTTCGGGTTGGGGGTGAAGCGCACGGTCATGGCGCCAGGACCCAGTCCAGGTCGCCGGACAGCGCGCGTGCGACCGGCAGAGTGCGGCTTTGTGTCGCAAACCCCGCGGCAGAAACGCGTAGCTCCGGCAGATCCATCCGGGCAAAGCCGTGAATTGTGTAGTCCCCGAGCGGGCCGGAGATGGCATCTCGGTCAAAGTATCGGTCCGGCTGTCCCGGCTGCCGCAGAACGAGCACCGCGCTTGCTGCGGGCAGGCTGTTGACCCAGATGACTGCCTCGCCCGCGTGACAGGGGCCCTGCGGCGTCGCAACGGACCCAGAGTATCCCGCCAGTGAAAAGGCATCGATGGTCGATCCGTTCGGGGCCGATCCAGTCAAGGGGGCGGTCAGCAGGGCCAGAACCGCAGGTGCTGCACGGTCCGGGTGGGCAACCAACTGCGCAATCTCTGCCCAGAATCCGCCTTCGGCCGGACCCAAGCGGATTATCGTCCCTGGCCCTGCTGCCTGAGGATCGGCGATCGAGATCGCCTGTGAATCGCGCTCCGCCGGCTCGATCAGCGACAGTTCCGGCTGCGCAGCCAGTGCGCGGCTTCGCAGCGTTGCGCCGGGAGCCGGGTCGACGGGCAAAGGCTGCCGCAGCAACAGCGGCAATTCGCCGCCTGGCAGTGATGGTCCGGAAATGGTCAGGCTGGCCCCCGCGACCGGCAGCAGCGGGGGATTGGCCCCGGCTCCATGGCCCAACACCCTTCCGCGGATGGTTTGTGGGCGTCGGCGCAGCGCCAGATCGAGGCGTATCGGACGGGCAGCGAACGCGGGAACCGTGATCGTCGTGCTCGCGTCGCGGTATCCGGGAACGCGCACCGTTACTGGCAAGTTGTGCGCAACACTCTCGTCAACCAGCGCGACCCCGCGTTCACCAGCCAGCGCATATTCCTTGTCCGACTGGGCAATTCCCAGCAATGGTTCGTCGCAGGAAAGGATTGCCTGACGGGCAAGACCCGTACCGTCGGCATCGTCGAGTAGTTGGCCAACAACAAAGGCGAGTCGGCGTCCTTCCCCGTCGCGGCAAACTGCATAGGTTCGGCCACCGGCAGAGATCTGCGCGTCCATCACAGGACCTCCTCGATTGCTGCCGTACGCAAGCTGCGGTCGAGCACCGGGCTGCCTTGGGCAAAACTGCGGGACGCTTCGATCGGGACGTATTGGACAAAGTAGGAGACAGACAGGCGGTAGACCTCGTTCAACGCGTGCCAGACACGCGTTGCTTCCTCGAAGCTCTGTTGTTCGAGATGTATCCCGATCGCGCTATCGAGAGGTCCAAGAAGGGCTGCGCGGGTGAATTCGGTTCCGAGTTGCGCCTGCGCGTGCATCGCCTGCATCGCGTGACCGAGCAAACGCTGCCGGGCCAACTCTCCGGCTGCAAAGGGAGTGAGCAGGTAATGCAGAACAAGGGGCAGGGGTGCGGGCACCAGCCGCCCGTTGGCATCGACGCTGGGCGGGCGGTTCTCCATGTCGTCAAACCGGCGCACACGGTAAAGCCACAGCGACAGGGTCATCGCCCCCGCAGCCGGGGTGTCGATTTCGGTGGGGCAACGAAGGTCGATCACTGTCCCCGAGAAGGGCCCGGAATTGCTAACCGCGGCGCGCAAAGCACCCTCAAGGCTCTGCGTCACATGACCAATCCCGGCAGAGTCCGCCATCCTAGTGGCTCCCCCTGATGGCTGCGCACAGGCTCTCGATGGATAGTTCTTCGATCGTGTTGATCGATTGCCGCCACTCGCGCAGCTGCGCTACTCCGCCCCGATCGAACAGGGTGATGACGCGTCGCACACTGACCAGATGACCGAGGGTTTCCGCGAAGTCGTTGCCGCGGGAAAGGGACTCCTGCGATCCCAGGATCACCACTTGCGGTCGATGCTGCTCGATCGCCGCGGGAATGCCTTCAGGAGAAATTCCGTGCGCTACAATGCGGGTTTGCGGGCACTGGTCGATCGCTTCCGCCACCAGGCCCCAGCGCATGGGGAGAATGCTGTCGGCCAGGACCCGCACCTCTTCCATATCGTCCTGCCTCCGTCTCAACGAGGTTCGGATTGTCTTTGCTGGAGATGCTTCTGAAAATGGTCCGAACGGTTCAAATGTGATCTGAACCCCAACCGCCAGGATCTAGATCGCTTTCTGGCCAACTGGCCCGGACCATTGATCCGACCGACTCAGCACCGCGCCCAGCAGTATCGATTCCGCCGGGTCGCGGCACAGTCCGACAATATCAGAAGGAAATGCGGCGCGTCAGTCTGCGACCGAGCGGACCAATGCACCAGCCTGTTGCCGCCTATCGACGTTCAGTTTTTCGAGCACGTGATGGACATGGTTCTTCACTGTCGAGACGCTCACCCCAAGCCGCCTGGCGATTTCCTTGTTGGTCGCGCCGCGTTCGAGATCGAACAGGATTTCGGTTTCGCGCGGGGTCAATCGGCCCAGGTCGGTTTCGGTGCCAAGATGCGGGCGCTGCAAGAGATTGGCGCGCGGGCCGTTGTTGCAAACCAATCGCGAGACCAGCCGGGCAGCGGTACGGGGCGAACAACTGAATTCACCCCTCGCCACCAGGTCGATGGCAGTAATGACATCTTCGACAGTGCCTTCGTTATCGACGAACCCCGCCACGCCCAGTCTCGCCCAGTCCGCCACCTCGATCGCACCATTGGCAATTGCGACGCCTACGATGCGGCGTGAGAGTTGGGCCTGACGAAGCTGTTCGGCAAGCAGACCACTGCTGCGCGAACCAAAATCGAGGATCACCGCATCGGGCTGCAATTCAAGAATGCGATGGAGCATGGCGCTGTCGGGCTTGCCGTGACCCAGCACTTGAACCGTCCCGGTTCGGGTGAGCTGGAGACTGAGGCCTTCGGAAACCAGCGCCACTTCGCTGGCGATCAGAACAGTGTGTGAGGCGGGCTTTTCGCGCGAACCCAAAGTGAGTTCGGGTAACCGTAAGTGGTCTGATTGCATCATCGAGTCTCCGGCCTGCCGATTGCGAGGAAGCATCTGATGCCATCCTCCCAGTGCGACCCGCGAACTCGCATCTGAATGAATTTTTCTCGCGGTTATTCCGTTAGTTAACGAATCGCGAGAGTCATTACTTTGCTGTTCTGTAAAACTCCCACGAATCTGCTTGTTCCGTCAATGGTCTTTCGGAACCGAAAGCGCCGGATTGCATAGACTGCGGGACGAAGGGAGGATTTGCTCTAGGTCATCCGCCACAGTTTTCCGCCGCTTGGCTGCACCAAAAGGAATAGGCCTAACGAGTCGCCCATTTTGTAGTCTTTCGGACCAGCCTTAGCCTTGCGAATTGCAACCTCTGTTAGCGCCATGATTTCAGACCTTTATCTGGTGCATGCGCAACGGGACCAGACAAGGGTGCTGTTGACCGGACCGAACGCAGACTCGCTTTCAGAAGGGAATACTAGCCGTTGCACGATCGACTATAGTTCTCGGCTATTCCAGCTCCTTGGTTTCGCAGCCAACAATGATCGCGCTCCCGGCCCTTGTCCGAAATTCTGCTACATTTTTCGGACACAGCCGATGCGACACATGGGTCGACCCCGCCGCAGCTGCCTACTCAAGCGACAGCGTCCAGCACATTGCGTTGGATTATCGACGGCAGGCGCAGTGCTGAACCTCCCGGTTTTTCCCCCGCGCCCCCGGTCCGACACCAGGTTCTTCGAAACGTTGAGATAGCGTGCGAACACAGGCTGGGAGACATGCTCTGCCTCGCGGATGGCCCTGATTTTGTCGGGCGAAAGGACTGGCGCAGGTGCAAGGCAAGCTTCGTCGAACTCGCGTATGGTTTGCTTGACGAGCGCTTATTTGCCGCCGCAGAATTCGGCCCATTCCTCCATCATGGGGCGGCGCTTGCCGATGTAGTCGGTGCGCCGATATGCGGCGTCGACCCGATTTACGATCGTATGAGCCAAAGCCGCTTCCGCTACCTCTCCTGGATAGTCAGTTTTTCTGCGACCCAGTCACGGAACGAGGAACGAAAGCCATGAACTGTGAAATCCTCACCCTTGTCCCGAAGAATCTTGAGCAAGGTCATATCTGACATTTGTCTTCGAGAGACCTGCCCGGGAAAAATCAGATCGCTGCGGGGGGATCGGAATTGCTTGGCACGCCGGAGGACATTAATCGCTGAGCGCGAGAGCGGCACAACATGAGTGTTGCCTGCCTTCATCCTTTCCGCGGGGACCGTCCAAAGCTTCTTTGCAAGATCAATCTCGTTCCAGGTTGCGCCACGCATTTCACCTGATCGCGCCGCTGTCAGGATGAGAAATTCCAGCGCTAATCGTCCAACCGAAGATCGTTTTCGTAGAGAAACCAGAAACTGGGGAATCTCGGGGTAGGGCATTGTTGCATGGTGCTTGGGTTTCTTTTGCTGGCGCGGGAGCCCTCTCATGACCAAGAGCATCGGAGCTTCTGAGTCTCTGAACCCTTTGGCACGCGCCCAGTCCAGCACTGAACCTATCCGTTGCCGCACGCGGCGAGCGGTTTCCGGCTTGGTAAGTCAGATCGGAGCGAGCGTATCCCGAATCAATGGAACCCCAATATCCGAGACCAATCGGTCACCCAGCTTGGGGAAGGCATAGGTTTCCAGGGTTCTTATCCATTGTGTCTGGCGCTTGCCTTGCCTCTGAACCCGAAGGATCCAGCTGCCCTTCCCAGACCCACGAAACTTCAGGATCAGACCGTCACCATCCGAATATCGGCTGGGCTTTTCCAGGTTTTTGATTCCCGATGCGGTCAAGTTTCCCAATCCCGATTCCTTTCTGACCCACGCGTAGCCCCACAAGTGGTGTGGTAATCAGCAAGAACTCTTGGGAAGATCTGGGACAGTAGTGTGGCCAAAAGTCCCGCAATTCCGGGGTTTTTGGGACTATATCAGACTTTCTGGGAAAGGTGAGGTGGCGGAGACGGAGGGATTCGAACCCTCGATACCCCGATAGAGGTATGGTTCCTTAGCAGGGAACTGGTTTCAGCCACTCACCCACGTCTCCACGTTCGCCCCAATGTGCCAAAGGGGCGAACGGGGCGCGCTATAACGGGGGTGTCGGTCCGCCGCAAGTAGCCACCGGAAATTGCCACATTTCGGCGTTTTGCCCCGCTTTCCGATTCGCTTCGCCGCAAAACGGACTCACCTTGCCGCGCGTTCATTGCCGCTTCACGCGCAGAGGACTCTGTTTGCCGCAGAAGTGGTCCGCGCGCTGCGCCTCGCGCCCGATGCCGGACACCAAGCCAATCCGCCCGTGGAAAGAGGGGGCCGACATGCCGAAGAGTTTTGCCGATATCTGCCGCAAGGGTGTCGTGGCGCTTGCTGCCGCAGCACTTGCCGTCACCGGCGCGGCCGGTGCGAGCGCGCAGCAGATCGAGACCGTTGATCCCGACATGGCGATTGATGCGGACCTTGTGCAGCCATCCTCGCGTGCAGGTGCGACGGCGGATACGCCCTACCAGGTCGATGGCCCCTCCGCGCGCTACACGCAGCAGCCCACGCCCACCTATCCCGATGCGTCGAACGAACTTCCGCCGGAAGTCTATCCCGCTCCAGTCTCGGCGACGACTGCGGCGCCCCAGCCGGTCCCGGCCACCACGCAGTCCGAAACCACCTATGCCAAGGATGACCTGATCGGTGCGGCAGAGGGGCTGTTCGGGCGCGGCGCGGAAGGCCTTGCCCGCCTGATCGAGGACATCCTCGAAGAGCAGGGCGAACCCGATGCCTATATCGTCGGCCGCGAGGGCGGCGGCGCCTTCGTCTTCGGCGTGCGCTATGGCTCGGGCACGCTGTACCACCGGATCGAGGGCAACCAGCCGATCTACTGGACCGGCCCCTCCATCGGCTTCGATGCGGGTGCCAATGCCGGCAACACCTTTGTCCTCGTCTACAATGTCGACGATACCGAGCAGCTCTATGAGCGTTTCCCGGCGGGTGAGGGACAAGCTTACCTCGTCGGAGGCTTCAACGCATCCTACCTTCGCAAGGGCAATACGGTGCTGATCCCGATCCGCGTGGGCGCGGGCCTGCGCCTTGGCGTGAATGCCGGTTACATGCGCTTTTCGCACAAGCAGCGCTGGCTGCCTTTCTGAAGATTGCGCAAAAAGCCGTCCGCTACGGCACATTCCATCTTGCGGTAGGAGGCATGCAGCGGCATTGAGCGCGCCGTGATGCTGGACAGACTCGAACAACAACCCGCCGACGCGCTGCTCGCGCTCATCAAGCTCCACGATGCCGATCCGAGGGAGGACAAGATCGACCTCGGCGTGGGCGTCTACCGCACCGCGACAGGCGGCACGCCGGTCTTCGCCTGCATCAAGGCGGCGGAGGCCAAGCTGGTCGCGGAGCAGGACACCAAGGCCTATCTCGGCCCCGAAGGCGATATGGGCTTCGTCCATGCTCTGATGCCGCATATTTTCGGCGGGTCCGACCCGGCACTGGGCGGGCGGATCGATGGCATGCAGACGCCGGGCGGCACGGGCGCGGTGCGCCTCGCCGTCGCCATGGCGCGCAAGGCCGGCGTCACCCGCATCCTGATGGGCACGCCCAGCTGGCCCAACCATGCGCAGATCCTCGCAGACACTGGCGTCGAGATGGTCGGCTTCAACCATGCGAAGGCGGACGGCACGGCGGACATGGATGCGCTGCGCGATGCACTGCGCGGAGCCGGTTCCACGGATGCGGTGCTGCTGCATGGCTGCTGCCACAACCCCACCGGCGTCGATTACACCAACGATCAGTGGGACGAGATTGCCAGCCTGCTGGCGGAGACCGGCGTGCTGCCGATCGTCGACCTCGCCTATCAGGGCCTGGGCGATGGCATGGAGGAGGACGCCTATGGCACCCGCAAGGTCGTGGCCGCCGTTCCCGAAGTGCTGATCGCCTATAGCTGCGACAAGAACTTCGGCCTCTATCGCGACCGCGTGGGCGCCTTCTACGTGCTCACCGCCAATGCAGAGGACACCGCCAAGGCCATGTCCAACGGCTATGCGCTCGCCCGCGCCAACTGGTCCATGCCGCCCGATCACGGCGCGTCCGCCGTGCGGCTGGCGCTGACCGACCCGGCGATGACCAAGCAGTGGACCGATGAACTCGACTCCATGCGCGCGCGCATCCGCCAGGTGCGTGAGAAGCTGGCTGCCAGCTCCAATGCAGGCGCGGTCAACCTCGCCCCGCTGGGCACGCAGCAGGGCATGTTTGCGATCCTCCCGCTCTCCAAGGAGCAGATCCTTGCCCTGCGCGAGGACCATGGCGTCTACATGGCAGGATCGGGCCGCATCAACGTGGCCGGCCTGACCATGGGCAATATCGACAAGTTCGTGAGCGCGCTCGCAGCCGTCAGCGGCTGACCGCGCGGAACACGGGAGCGCATTCAGGCGACTGTGACCTTCCGCGCCAATCCCGCGCGGGAGGCAGCTTCGCGCGTGCTTTCGGAGCGAAGGGGTGTGACCTTTCGCGAACCGCACATCGCGGTCTGAGACGGCCGTGACAGGCCCGGACGTAAAGGACGGATGCGGCGACATGGCTGCATCTGCGCCAGATAAGTCACAGTGTAGGAAAGCTCCGAAGACGTTCCGTTGACGGGAGAGGGGCGGCGCAGCGCATGGTTGCCGCGCAAGGTCTACTTCATCGCATATTCGCCCGTCTTCGCGTTGAACTTCTCTTTCGCGAAGGCCTTTGCCGCTCCTGCCGTGGGAAAGATCTCGTCCTGCAGATGCGACGTCACGACGGGATAATCCTGCGAATTATAGCGGGTGTCGCGCACGGTCAGTCGGAACGCACCACTTTCGTCCTTGGTGATCAGGAAGGGACGAACTGGGCCATCGGTCATGCATTTGCTCCTGTTTGAATCCGGGTATGAGGGAAAACGCTATTCTTCGGGCCAGCCGGTTCGGGGCAAGCCCCGGGCGGTGCGGTATTCGGCAATCCGCTTGGCATAGTGATTCACGAGGTCGAAATAGGTCTTGCGATCATCCAGCAGGATGGCCCGTTTCGCATTCAGCTTCGCCAACTCATGATTGTAGAGCAACTGGTTCATGTCCATTGCGGTGCCTCTCTTGAGTTCAAGGATGCGGCAGCCCGTGTCAGGACACGCAGCTGCCGATTCCCGTCATCCGCGCTGGCTGCGGGCCTGTTCCATCTTGATCCGGGCGCCGTCGGGTTCACGCAGGTTGATCGCCCGCCTGTTGGCGCCATTGACCTCGCTGGTTTCGTAGCAGAAGCGCTGGTCGGTCACGGGGGCCCGTTCCTGTTCCTGGAGGTCGGCCCGCTTGAAGGGGAGATCGTCGCCCCCATCGTCGGGGCTGATCAGGCCGATGCCATTGCTGTTGTCGTATGACTTGATGTGACCGAGATAGGTCATTTCCCGTTCCTTTCCTTCTGTGCAGCTTGCCGGGATTGGCCAGGGCCGCGGCTAAGAGGCGAAAGAGAAGGAAAGGGCGCTCGATCGTGAGCGCTTAGACCGTCGGTTGCGACTGGTAGCTCATATAAAGATGGTGACGCCGCGCGGTGATTACAAGCGTCAGCGAAGAAGTGCTCTTTCCACGGAGCCTGATCGCCATCCTGCCGCTTTTCTTGCAGAAGATCTTCGCCCTGCGCGATGACCATGGCGTCTGCCCGGCTGGTGCGCCAATAAAGACTTCGAATCTCTATATTCGGCAATATATTTAATTTAACTCAAAAGAAACCAAGGTCTTTTAACCCGGAACCTGCTGGCGGGCTGGGATTTGGGGCAAGTGAGAGCACTAACTCGTAAAATACTTGTCTTTCTGATGCTTTTGGCTGCGTTGTTTGGAGCGAACGCGGTTGCCGCTGCACCTGTTTCCTTCAATGCAGAGCCAGGCGAAAGCCTTCCCCTCGGCCCGATCGCCTGTACCGTGGGCAGCAACCAGCCAATTTCCTGGGTTGAGGCTAGCGAGAGAACGTTGAATTGCGGCGATGATCGCTTTTCTGACGGATCGGCGCATGTGTGGTCATATTCCGACCTTTCTTCAACGTCGCTGCCCGATGGGCCGCTCGTCTGGCAAGCGGACCCGACAAGTTTTGAAAGACTGACGCTAGTATTCGAATACGCGGACGGTGAACGCATTCGCCAGGAATACGGCCCTCGGATCGCGGTTGCGAACTGGTTTGCCGGAACCAGGTTTGGCGTCGATATCCCTCATCGCGATGCGCGACTGACCGGCATTGCCTTTGGTTTCGATCGAGCCCAGGCGCGGGCGACATTCTCGTCTGCCAGGATCGTCGACCGGAAAACGGCGGATCAACTGCACTATCACCGGTCACTGCTCTACATGTTGATGCTGGCATTGCTCCTTCTGCCAATTCTCTACGACTGCCTGTTCTTCTATGTGCTGAAGGAGCGTTTCAACCTGCTCCATCTGGGTATGGCCGTGGCGATGGTCGCCTATGTTTCATCTTCGTCTGGCCTCTTGTTCATCCTGCTGCCGGAAATTGCGTTGCGCACACGCTGGTCCATCAGCTTGTGGGGCTTCGCCATTTGCGTTGCCATGGCAATGATGTTTGCCCGGTCTTTTATCGAGCCGGGATTGCTGGGGCGCTGGATGAAGCGCTCCATGGCCGTCACCGCAGTCTTCCTGGTTAGTGTCACGGCTTTTGTCGATCTTGGCGGCGAAGCAACCCGATATTGGGGCAACCAACTCTACTTTATTTCCTATGTTCCGGTGGTTGCGGTCTTGTTTGCCGCCATTTCCGCGGCGCTTAAGCAGGGAAGCCGTTCAGCGAAGTTCCTTGTCGCGGGCTGGGCGGGGATTGTCTTCGCCGGTCTCGAGCGGGCCACCCGGGGGCTGGGTCTTTCCGAAGCGCCAGCAGCGCTGGATGACATGATGTACATCGCATTATGCATTGAAATTATCGTGACCTCCCTGGGTGTGGCAGATCGATTCATGACCCTGCGACGGGAACGGGATAGGGCGCAGGAAGAGGAGGCCAAGCTTATTCGCCTGGCTGAGCGGGATGGCCTGACTGGGCTGTTGAACCGGCGTGCCTTCGATGATGTCGACCCTCCTGCGTCAGGCCGCGCGCTGGCAATATTGGATCTCGATCACTTCAAGTCCATCAACGACACTTACGGGCATCAAACAGGCGACGATGTGTTGCGGTCGGTCGCCAGGATACTCAACGAAGTACTGAGCTCCGTCGATCACTGTGCTGCCTATCGTATCGGCGGAGAGGAATTTGCCCTGCTGCTGCCGGCGGCGACGATATCCGACGCGCAAGGCCAGGCGGACCTTGTCCGGGCGCAGATCGAACTTGGCGCCAATGCCGAAATCGACCTCAAAGGTCACAGGATCACGGCAAGTTTCGGGATCGGCATGATCGATGAGCGCGGTATGGCGGCGGCCTATCGCGATGCCGATGCTGCTCTTTATTCCGCCAAGAAGCACGGCCGCAACAGAGTTGCGATAGCTGCCTGACCGTGGGGTGCCGGGCTGAGCCTGCCTACCCCCGCAAGCTCGCCATCCGCTGCAAATAGCGCGCAACCACGTCGATCTCGAGGTTCACCTCGCTGCCCTTGTCGAGGTCACCCAGCGTGGTGACTTCCGCTGTATGCGGGATGATGTTGAGGTCGAAATGGACGCTGCCGTCGGGCTGGTCGAAGACCGCATTTACCGTCAGTGAGACGCCGTCCACCGTCACCGATCCCTTGGGCGCGAGGAAGGGGGCGAGCTTTTTCGGGGCTTCGATGGTGACGTGGTGCGAATCTCCGCGCGGCTCCCAATGGAGGACGCGGCCGACCGCATCGACATGGCCGGTGACGATATGGCCGCCCAGCTCGTCGCCCATGCGCAGCGAGGGTTCGAGATTGATCTTGCGGCCTTCGGTCCACATGCCGGCGGCAGTGCGCGAGACGGTCTCCGCCGAGACGTCTACGGTGAAGGAGGCTCCACCCCGCTCATCCTGAGCCTGTCGACGGGCGCGTTTCACCACGGTGAGGCAGACGCCCGAACAGGCGATCGAGGCGCCGATATCGATGGTGGCGGGATCCCACGGGCAGCTGATCGTCACGCGCATATCGCCGCGCTGTTCGATGCTTTCGATCGTGCCGATGGCGGTGACGATGCCGGTGAACATCCGTGTTCCCCTGATTAGTCCGGTCGGTAGGTGAACAGCCTATCGCCGCCAATGCGTCGCTGGTCAACGCAGGTAAAGCCGGGCGGGGCTGCGCCATCCGGAGCGGGACCCAGCGCGCCATAGGCGGGAATGCCGTCGCCCAACTCGTGATCGGCGCAATAGACATGCAGGCAATCGACCAACTCTGCTTCGAGGAAGGCATTGGCGGTGGCCGCGCCGCCTTCGACATAGACATGCTGCATCGGCAGGAGTCCGCGAATGGCCTGCGGGCTGGAGAGCTTGCCCCAGCCTTCGGGAGCTTTCCCGCGCGTCAGAACGAAGCGGCGGGGGGAGCGGTCCTCCAGCCCCGGCAGCCGCACGTCGAGGCGCGGGGCGTCGTTTCGCAAGGTCGCGCCACCCACCACGATGGCTTCGGACAAAGCGCGCTGGCGGTGGACATGCGCGCGTGCCGCTTCGCCGGTAATCGTGACCGGCTCTCCCGATAGCGGACCGATGAAGCCGTCCGCGCTCACCGCCAGCTTCAGCGTCACATGCGGGCGGCCCTCGACCTGGCGGGTGAGGAAACCGGCGAGGCTTTCGCAGCTGGCGGCATGGTCGATCAGCTCTACCGCAATACCCGCCTGCCGCAGTTTCGCGATACCGCGCCCATTGGTGCGCGGATCGGGATCGCCGCAACCGATAACGACGCGGGCGGGAGCAGCCTCGGTGACGATATCGGCACAGGCCGGGCCGCGTTCGGAGTGATGGGCGCAGGGTTCCAGCGTAACGTAAAGCGTCGCGCCGCGCGCGGCCTCTCCCGCCTGTTCCAGCGCGATAGCTTCTGCATGCGGGCGACCCCCGGCGGCGGTCCAGCCGCGACCCACGACGATACCATCCTTCACGATGATCGCGCCGACGGCAGGGTTGGGCGCGCTCAGCGCCCTGCTGCGGGTGGCAATGCTGGCCGCGGCGTCGAGCCAGCGATTGTCCTCAGCCAAGCGCGGCATCAAGGGCCCTGGCGCAATATTCCTCCACCGTCAGCGCAGCGAGCGGCGAATCGGAACGGATCGGAGCGTTGCCAGACTGCTCCGCGGTGGCGCGCGTCGCCTCGGCCTCCGCCTCGATTGCATCGACATCGATGAAGGTCGCGCGGCCCAGCGCCATCCACAAATCGCGGCGGATCTCTGCACGCTGGTCCAGCCGTGCCTGCAACGCATCCTTCAACTGCTGGTTGCGGCAATTGGAGGCGATGATCTGCTGCTCGGTCCGGTCTTCCGAAAAGGTGGAGATCCAGGTCACCTCCGGCGGGCGCGGCTCGATCCGCTGGCTTTCGGGGATGAACAGCATGAACATGGCAAAGGTCAGCGCAATGCTCACGCCCAGCACCGGCCAGCGGTGGGACTGTTCCGGCGCGGTCCATACCTGCCACAGGTCGACAAGGGCACGCTTGGGGGAAATGCGGCGCAGGAATTGCTTCATGGGCGGCTAGATAGGCGCTGGGCGGCGCAAGTGCCAGCCCTGCCGCGATCAGCCGAAAGCAGCGTAGAGCCCGCGCCCCTCATGCTTCAGCCAATGGTCGGCCTTGGCGATGTCATGCTCGAACAATTCGCCGAGCAGCGCGTGGAAGGCAGGCGAGTGGTCGAAATGGGTGAGATGGGCGACTTCATGCGCGACGACCGAGCGGCGGACATGGTCGGGCGCCATGACAAGGCGCCAGTTGATGCGGATGGTGCGGCCTGTATCGCGTTCCCCGGTGCAGCTGCCCCAGCGCCTTTTCGCGCGGCTGAGGCGCAGTTCGGGTACGTCGTCATGCTCGGCCTGCTCGCAATAGAAGGCGAGGTCCGCGCGCATCAGCGACAGCGCCTCGCCCTCCAGCCAGCGGCGCACGCGGCCTTCCAGCAAATGTTCGGGGCCACCAAGCTCCAGCCTGTCCTCGGCAAGGCGCGGGCGGCGCGGCGCCTTCTCGCGCCAGTCGATCAGCACGGGTGCGCCGCGATAGGGCAGGCGCGTGCCCGGCTCGATAGAGACGCGGCCCGGGATACGGTCGAGCTGCGCGGCAATCCACTCCCTGCGCGCCTCGGCAAAGACCAGCGCATCGCGCGTGCGGCCCCATGGCGGCAGGGTTATCCTGAGCTCGCTGCCGTCGGGCGCAAGGCGCATGACCAGCCGCCGGGCGCGTGAGTGGCGGCGAATTGCGATGGGGAGGGTGCGGTCATCATCGAGCGTGACCGAGGGGTTCTGGAGATCGGCGCGCAGCCAGTCGATCATATACCCCATTCCACCATGTGATGCTCCAAGGGACCCGCATCGTCCTCGCTGATCACGCGATGGGCGACGCTGATGCCTGCCTCGATCATGGCCTCACGGCTGCCCGTGCGCAAATAGTGCCATTCGGGGATCGGCTTGTCTTCTGCGCGCAGGCGATAGGCGCAGGTCTTCGGCAGCCATGGCACCTTTTTCACCAGCGCCGGGGTGAGGCGCAGGCAATCGGGCACGAAAGCCTTGCGATGCTTGTAGTCCTTGCAGCGCGCAGTGGTGGTATCGAGCAGCTTGCACGCGACATTGGTCTCGGCAATCTCGCCGCTATCCTCATCCTCCAGCTTGTGCAGGCAGCAGCGGCCGCAACCGTCGCACAGGGCCTCCCACTCCTCGCGCGTCAGCGCATCGAGGGGGAGGTCCCAGAAACCTTCCCTCATCGCACCCACTGACCCAGCTCGGCGGCGACCATGTCGGGCGATTCGTCGACCGAGAGCAGCGCGATCGGCTCGCCATTGCGGCCCATCAGGTAACCGGCATTGGAATGCTGCATCAGGTAGCCGACATTCGCGTCATCCGGCCCACGCTCATAGAAGACGGAGAAATTCTGCGCCGCTTCGGCGATCGCTTCGGGCGAGCCGGTGAGGCCCATGAGGTTATCGCCGAAATTGGCGGTATATTCGGCCATCTTCTCGGGCGTGTCGCGCTCCGGATCGATGGTGATGAAGATCGGCTGGACCTGGGCGGCCAGATCCGGATTGCCTTCCGCCCACTGGCGATAGCCCGACATCATGCGGTTGAGATCGAAGGGGCACACGTCCGGGCACCAGGTATAGCCGAAATAGACCATGCGATAGCTTCCGTCGAAATCGCTCCAGCGCACGGTCTCGCCCGCGCTGTTCACCAGTTCGAACGGCCCGCCAATGGCCGCGCCTTCAAGCGGCGGCGGCACGGCTGGAGCCTCCTGACAGGCGACAGCGAGCGGCAGTGCGAGGCAGGCGGCGATACGGGCAATGGTGCGCATGGACATGACAATCCGGTTCATGCTCTGCTAACGGGCAGGCGACAAGAGTGAAAGCGGGGCTGCAATTGTGCTGTCCCCAGCGTTTTTCAAGGAGGGCACGGGGCGACATGGCTCCTCTTCGAACGATTCTTCGCACCGGCATCCTCACCGGCCTTGCCGGCCTGTCCATCGGCTTGGCCATGCCGGCAGCGGCGCAGCTTTATTCGGACGGCTACGAGTTCCTGCAAGCGGTCGAGAAAAAGGACGGCACCAAGGTGACCGAGCTGCTCGACGCGCCAGGCTCCACCGTCGTCAATGCGCGCGACCTCTCCACCGGGCGCAGCGCGATGCATATCGTGGTGGCGCGGCGCGACGGTACGTGGATCGATTTCCTCTACCAGCAAGGCGCCAATGTGAACATCGCCGACAATGACGGCATGACCCCGCTGATGCTGGCGACACAGCTCGGCTATGTCGAAGGGGTGGAGAAGCTGATCGCCCATGGCGCGCGGGTGGATGTCACCAACTCCTCCGGCGAAACGCCGCTGATGTATGCCGTGCATGGCCGCAATACGGAGCTGATGCGCGTGCTGCTGCAAGCGGGGGCGGATCCGGACCGCTATGACAATTCGGGCCGCTCGGCGCGCGACTATGCGCGACTGCGCGGTGCGAACGACGTCACCAATGGCACAATCACCCGCTATGAGCGTCCCGAGGGAGAGCGCGCGAGCAGCGGCACGACTTACGGGCCGAGCTTCTGATGGCGCAGGCGGATGAGGAAACGCTGGACGATCTGCGGCTGCGGCTCGCACCCGAAATCGCGCTGTCCGCCGTATTCGATGGCTGGAGTGACGATGCATTGCTCGCTGCCGCCAAGGCGCAGGGCGTCGATCCTGCGCTCGCCCGGCTCGCCTTTCCCGGCGGCGCAATGGACATGATCGAGGCCTGGGTTGGCAGCGTCGATGCCAGGATGGAAGCGCGCTTCGGCAATGGCGCGCTCGACAATGTGAAGATTCGCGACCGCATTCGCGACCTCGTCTGGTTCCGGCTGGAACAGGTGATGGGGCTGGAGGAAGCCTTCAGCCGCGCACTCGCCATCCAGGCCATGCCGCAGAACGTCGCGCGTGCGCTGAAAATGGGCTGGGCCAGCGCGGACAGGATGTGGCGCCTCGCTGGCGATACGGCGACCGATTACAACCACTATACCAAGCGCGCGATCCTCGCCTCGATCTATGCCGCCACGCTGGCGGTCTTCGTCAATGACGAGAGCGAGGGCAAGGCCGACAGCCGCGCCTTCCTCGACCGCCGGATCGAAGGTGTGATGAAGTTCGAGAAGGCCAAGGCCAAATGGCTTGGTGGCGAGCGTGAGCATTTCGACGTGGCGCGTTTTCTGGGGCGGCTGCGGTATCCCTCTTCTTGATGTTTCGCTCGCCCATCCGGGCGAGCGTCCTCGGTGCTATTCCCTCCCCCTTCGACAAGCTCAGGGTGCGGGGCACCTGCAGGCGGCCGTTCGGCCTATGACTGCCGTGACTTCAAATCTCCGTCATTGCGAGGAGCGAAGCGACGCGGCAATCCAGGGCCGTGCCATCCCGCCCTGGATTACTTCGCTTCGCTCGCAATGACGAAAGAGAGAATTGCACTGGAAACGGGCCGCCGGCGCCTGAGGCAATAATATTGAGAACCAGTTGCAATTAGCTTTCGTCTCTGGCACCGCCTGCCACAGATTCGAAAGCCCATGACACTCGATACACTTCCCCCGCTCACCAGAGCCGAAATCACCAGCGTCGACTGGGATACGCTCGCGCCCGATGAGGCCAAGCGCCTGCGCGCGCTGGGCATCGATGTAGGCGCGCGCGTCGCCATTGCCCATCGCGGCATCTTCCTGGGCAAGGACCCGATCGCGATCATGATCGGGAGGATGACGGTGGCGCTGCGCCGCGTGCATGCGCAGGCCATGACGGTGAAGGAAGTATGAGCACTTTGCGCACCGCCGCGCTGGTCGGCAATCCCAATGCGGGCAAGAGCGCGCTGTTCAATGCGCTGACCGGCGCGCGGCAGAAGATCGCCAACTATCCCGGCGTCACGGTGGAGCGGAAGAGCGGGCGCATGGTCCTGCCTTCGGGTGAGCCGGTGGAGCTGGTGGACCTGCCCGGTTCCTATTCGCTCGACCCGTCCAGCCCGGACGAGGAAGTGACCCGCCGCGTGGTGATGGGCGAGTTCGAGGGCGAGGCAACGCCCGACCTCTTCGTGATCGTGGTCGATGCGGCGAACCTCGAACAGCATCTCGTCTTCGCGCAGGAGCTGATCGGCCTCGGCAAGTCCACGATCATCGCGCTCAACATGGTCGACCTGGCCGAGCGGGACGGGCTGGTCATCGACCCGGCCGCCCTTTCCGATGCGCTTGGCGTTCCGGTTGTCCCCACCGTGGCCGTGCGCAAGCGCGGGCTGGAACCGCTCGCCGAAGCGATGGAAGGTGCCGGGTCGCAGGACATGTCCGCCCGCCACCAGGTCGCGCGGCTGACCCTGCCCGAACGGCGTCTGTCAGCGCGCAATATCGCCAAGGGGGCGATCATCACCGAAAGTGCGGCGCACCAGCTGCATGCAAAGCTCGACAAGGTTCTGCTGCATCCCTGGCTCGGCCCCGTGATCCTGTTCGGCTTGCTGTTCGTGATCTTCCAGGCGGTGTTTGCCTGGGCCGATCCCTTCATCGGTCTGATCGAAGGCGGGATCGAGGCGGCAATCGGCTTTGTCGAGGCGACCATGGCCGAAGGCTTCGTCCGCGACCTCATCACGCAGGGCCTGCTGACCGGCGTCGGATCGGTCGTGGTCTTCCTGCCGCAGATCGTGATCCTCTTCGCCTTCATCCTGGCGATGGAGCAATCGGGCTATATGGCGCGCGCCGCCTTCATCATGGACCGGCTGATGGCCTATGTCGGCCTGTCCGGGCGCAGCTTCATCCCGCTGCTTTCCAGCTTCGCCTGCGCCATTCCCGGCATCATGGCGACGCGTTCGATTGCCGATCCCAAGGACCGGCTGACGACGATCCTGATTGCCCCGCTAATGACCTGTTCGGCGCGCCTGCCCGTCTATGCGGTGATCATCGGCGCCTTCATCCCCGCAACCACTGTCGGACCCGGCATCGGGCTGCAGGGGCTGGTGCTGTTCGGCCTCTATTTGTTCGGCATTGTCGGCGCGATGCTGGCGGCGCTGGTGCTGCGCCGCACGGTGACCAAGGGTGAGGCATCGGGCTTCATCATGGAAATGCCGCGCTACCAGTGGCCGCCGCTGCGCGACCTTGCCATCGGCCTGTGGCAGCGCGCCTGGGTGTTCCTGCGCCGCGCCGGTACGATCATCTTCATGGCCACGGTGGTGCTGTGGCTGCTGCTCAGCTTCCCCAAGGCAGAGCCGGGCGAGAGTCAGGTCGATGCGAGCTTCGCCGGCCAGATTGCCGACGGGCTGCATGTCGTGATGGAACCCATCGGGTTCAATCGCGAGATCAGCCTGGCGCTGGTCCCGGCCATGGCTGCGCGTGAAGTCGCGGTCTCCGCACTGGCGACTACCTATGCCGTGGATGCCGATGACGAGGATGCGCAGGCCGAAGGGCTGATCCCGCGCCTGCAGGCGGGCTGGAGCCTGCCCACCGCGCTCGCCTTCCTCGCCTGGTTCGTCTTCGCCCCGCAATGCTTGTCCACCATCGCGGTGGCGCGGCGCGAGACCAATGGCTGGAAATGGCCGCTGGTGATGGTCGGATACCTCTTCGGCCTTGCCTATATCTTTGCCGGCATCACCTATTGGACGGCCACGGCGCTTGGGCTCTGACCGCAAACGGTGGAAAGCCGCCTTGCGAGGTGGCGACTCGACCGACCATCCGATAAGCCTCTTGGCCGAACACCATTAGAGGAAAGAGATTCGATGGCCGGCAGCCTCAACAAAGTCATGCTTATCGGTAACCTGGGCGCCGACCCGGAAATCCGCAGCTTCCAGAATGGCGGCCGCGTGGCGAACCTGCGCCTTGCCACTACCGAGACGTGGAAGGACCGCAATACCGGCGAACGGCAGGAACGGACCGAATGGCACACCGTGGCCATTTTCTCCGAAGGCCTCGTCGGCGTGGTTGAACGCTTCTTGCGCAAGGGTTCCAAGGTCTATGTCGAAGGCCAGCTGCAGACGCGCAAGTGGCAGGACCAGTCGGGCAATGACCGCTATTCCACCGAAGTCGTAATCCGCGGCCTCAACGGCACGCTGACCATGCTCGACGGTGCCAGCGGCGGTGGTAGCCGTGGCGGCGGTGGAGGCGGCGGCCAGGGCGGCGGCAGCTGGGATCAGGGCGGTGGCGGCCAAGGCGGCGGGGGCGGTGACTCCAGCTGGAACCAGGGCGGCGGAGGCTCTGCAGGCGGCGGCGCAGGCGGTGCAGGTGGCGGCTCCAGCTTCGGCGACGATCTGGATGACGATATCCCGTTCTGAGCCTTCGCCAATTTCGCGAACTTCAAGGGCCCCGGAGAGCGATTCTCCGGGGCTTTTTCTGCGCGAAAGGGCGAGAATGTAAAAGAGACTTGCGGCTAATCCGCTTGCTACGTGTCCACAGCACCAGACTCCTCACAAAGGGACGTCACTGATATAAGAAGGCATGAGGAAGCACGTTCGGTTCGCCATGATGCTGGGCGGCACTATAGGAGCAGGGACGCTTTGGTTTGCAACCAACTCAATTCCCGACACAATTGAAGAGGCTGATGGAATCCTAGCGACTAACCTTCAATGGTTGGGTTGGGACGATCCCCCACAGTTCTTGGCGACATCTGCGGCTGACAATACATTAGCGATCGCAAGTTTCACATTCGCAGTTATCGGTATTTTTGCTTTCTTTTCGTGGATTTGGGATAAGTTTTATATGAAGAAGAAAAAACCTATCTCCCAATCCGAACTGTCAGCTCCGGCAATTGGAGTGGGGCCAGGTGCAAGTCGAATTTGGATTGATGAATGCGATTTCGACGGATTTGAACAACCGATGCAGATTGATGGGCAGGATGTTTCAGTGACGAATAGCAAATTCAATAGCCCAGACATGGCCAAGAACAGGCAGTTTCATGTGACAAGCAATAACCAAAGTGGCGGAGTAACTGCTGGCCTTTATGTCAATCAGGCGGAGCCGAGCGTGGAGCAAGGGCGTCATTCCCCATGGTATGAACGAGATGGTGCATTTTACAAAGATCTGGAAATGCGTGTTACGAACCCCGGCATGGTTTCAAAGGTTAGGGTGACGGTCATTGGTCGTAACCTAATGGGCGTTGGGTTCCTTACAGAGGGTATGGCGATGACGGGCGCTGGCGGTTCGTCAGAGGAAGCTGTCTGGCTCGAGCTTCTGAGCGTGCCTAGCATGAGGGGAATCTCAATCCGGGCGAAGGAACCAACTGAGACGGATGTTCAGATACACTTGGAATGAGTGACAAGAAGCGCTGTGGTTGCATCCCGACGAGGGCGACTTACACGAGATTCAATTGCAGCATTACGGAAGCTCACCCCTTCTTCAGCTTCGCCAGCGCGTCCTGCAGCGGGCCGCTCGGCGCCTTTTCGGCAAGGTCGTGTTCTTCGCGCACGGTATCGGCATCGGGGCCGGTGGCGTAGGGATCGATGGCCAGCGCCAGCGATTGCGCCACGGCTTCGCCGAGGTCGAAGGCGATGCCGGAATAGGGGATTTCGTCAAGCTCTCCCTCTTCCAGCTCGATCTCCTCCTCGCTTGCGGCAGGCGCGATGTCGGGGACGAACGTGAAGGCGATATTCTCGCGGATCCGTTGCGGCAGGTCGTCGCCCGAAATGGCGCAGCTTTGCACGATATCGGCGGCGAGCGTGCCCTTGGCGGCGATGCGATCGCCCTCGGGTTCGAGCGTGAGTTCCGCTGTCAGCGCATGGATGGCGATCAGGCCGAAGCGTTCGGCCAGCGCCGCGCGCTCCGCCTCGTTCGCTTCCAGCGCAACCGGCCCGTCCGAAATCTCGCGCCGGTCCATCATGCGGCGGAATTCGGGCGATCCGTTCTCCGCACTCATTGCGCGATCCGTCCTGCCAGCACGTCCTCGTCACTGCGGCGGGACAGGTCGTCATAGAGTGCCTGCAACCGCGTCGCGAGGCTCTGCGGATCGGGATTGTCGCCCCAATGGACATTGCGTTCGAGCGCTTCGGCGAGTTGTTCGGTATCGCCCGTGCCTAAGACGCTTCGCAGCGCGCCCATGCGGCCGCCGAGGGCGCCCATCAGTCGGCCCATATGCTTGCCGACCACCACATCGCCCACGCCGCTTTCGCGCAACTGGCCGTCCATGTCCTCCACGAACAGCTCGGTCAGATGCGCGCTCTTGCGGTTGAGGCCGCGGCTCTTTTCCATCCGCAGCATGATGATGGCGAGCACGTGGACCACCATGTCGAAACGCCCGTCAACGCTGTCTGCCACGCCGCTCTTCGCGTAGTATTCGGGCAGGCGGCTGATCTCCACCACGCGGAACCATAGGGGGCGAAGCGCATCGCGCGGATCGGCCTCGAGGCCGAGAAGGCGGGATAGGAAGGACATGGTTGCTAAGGGTTCCGGCGCTGTTGGTCGTATCCGCCCGCGAGGGCCGCGGGCATCGTTAAGCAGGCATTCAACGCCCTGTGGGCAAGCGCGTGGCACGCGGGATTGCATGGGGGCGCACCAGCCCGTAAGGCATTGCCCAAGACATATAGGAAGTGGGGCGATTGCCGCAATATCGCCAGGGCGCGGGTGCGCCACGCTTCGGCCAGGTTTGAAGGACGTTTGACAGATGCATGCCACTATGCGGATTGCAGCGGTACTGGGCGCATTGGCGCTGGTGACGGGCTGCTCCTCTATCCGGAATTCGCGCGGCTATCTGGTGGACGAGGTGCTGGTCGCATCGGTCCAGCCGGGCATCGACAATCGCGAATCGGTGGAACAGACGCTGGGCCGGCCCACGCTGACCAGCCAGTTTGGTGAGCCGGTGTGGTACTACATCTCCAGCCGCACGGCGCAGGCGCCTTTCACCACGCCGCGCATCAATGCGCATTCGGTGCTGGCGATCCGTTTCGACGAGGCGGGCAATGTTGCAACGGCCGAGCGTACTGGCATGGACAAGGTTGTCCGGCTCGATCCCGATGGCGATGCCACGCCGACGCTGGGCCGCGACCGCTCGCTGTTGCAGGACCTGTTCGGCAATATCGGCACTGTCGGAGCGCCGGGCACCGGGGCGCGCTGACCCGCTTGCTTGCACAGCGCGGCATGTGGTCCCATATCGCCGCTCATGACTGATACGAATAACGGCCACGGCCTGGTCCAGTGGCATGGCACCACCATCGTCGGCATCAAGCGCGGCGGGACAACGGTGATTGCCGGCGATGGCCAGGTCTCCATGGGCAATACGGTGATGAAGCCCAATGCCCGCAAGGTTCGCCGGATCGGGGATGGCGGCAGTGTGATCGGTGGTTTCGCCGGGGCCACCGCCGATGCCTTCACCCTGTTCGAGCGGCTCGAGCGCAAGCTGGAACAGCATAGCGGCCAGCTGCTGCGCGCCGCGGTGGAGCTGGCCAAGGACTGGCGCACGGACAAGTACCTGCGCAACCTCGAAGCGCTGATGATCGTGGCAGACAAGGAAGTCATGCTGGTGCTGACCGGCAATGGCGACGTGCTGGAGCCCGAAGGCGGTATCGCCGCGATCGGATCGGGCGGCAATTATGCGCTCGCCGCCGCCCGCGCCCTCTCCGATTATGAGGATGATGCGGAAAAGATCGCCCGCCGCGCGATGGCGGTGGCGGCGGAAGTCTGCGTCTTCACCAATGACCAGGTCACCCTGGAAACGATCTGATTTCACGGAACGACATGACTGATACCCTGACCCCGAAGGCGATTGTCGCCGCGCTCGACGAGCACATCATCGGCCAGAAGGACGCCAAGCGCGCCGTGGCCGTGGCGCTGCGCAACCGCTGGCGCCGCCAGCGCCTTGCGCCCGAATTGCGCGACGAGGTGACGCCCAAGAACATATTGATGATCGGCCCCACCGGCTGCGGCAAGACCGAGATCAGCCGCCGGCTGGCCAAGCTCGCCCAAGCGCCCTTCGTGAAGGTGGAAGCGACCAAGTTCACCGAAGTCGGCTATGTCGGCCGCGACGTGGAGCAGATCGCCCGCGACCTGGCCGAAGAGGCGATCCGGCTGGAAAAGGACCGCCGCCGCGAGGCGGTGCGCGAAGCGGCGAGCCAGGCGGCGATGGACCGCCTGCTTGATGCGCTCGTCGGCCCCAGCGCCTCTGCCGCGACGCGCGAGAGCTTCCGCCAGCGGATTGTCGAGAATTCGATGAACGATACCGAGGTCGAGGTCGAAGTCGCCGATGCGCCTGCCGCGCAGATGGACATTCCCGGCCTCGGCGGCGGGGCGACCATGATCAACCTGAGCGAGATGATGGGCAAGGCCTTTGGCGGCCCGCCGAAGAAGAAGCGCAAGCTCAAGGTCCCCGATGCGTGGGACAAGCTGGTCGATGAAGAAGCCGAAAAGCGCATGGACCAGGAAGATGTCGCCCGCGTGGCGCTCCAGAATGCCGAGACCAATGGCATCGTCTTCCTTGACGAGGTGGACAAGATCGCCGTCAGCGACGTGCGCGGCGGCTCCGTCTCCCGCGAAGGCGTGCAGCGCGACCTGCTGCCGCTGATCGAGGGAACCACGGTCGCCACGAAGTATGGCCCGATGAAGACCGACCACGTGCTCTTCATCGCGTCCGGTGCATTCCATGTCGCCAAGCCCAGCGACATGCTGCCCGAATTGCAGGGCCGCCTGCCGATCCGCGTCGAACTGCGCAGCCTGACCGAGGAGGACTTCGTCCGCATCCTCAGCGAAACCAAGGCCAACCTTGTCGAACAATACAAGGCGCTGATCGGGACCGAGGATGTCACGGTCACCATGACCGAAGACGCCATTGCCGAAGTCGCCAAGATCGCCGCGCAGGTGAATGAGAGCGTCGAGAATATCGGCGCCCGCCGCCTGCAGACGGTGATGGAAAAGCTGTTCGAGGAACTCAGCTTCGATGCCGAGGACCGCAAGGGCGAGAGCGTGACGGTGGATGCGGCCTATGTCCGCGACAAGCTGACCGACCTCGCCGAGGATACCGACCTGTCCAAATATATCCTGTGACGGAGCACTGAGAGATGTCGAACACGCCACCTGACGGCAAGCTGATCTACCGCTGCCTCACCGGCAAGGACGACAAGGCCTTTTGTGAACGCGTGTCGCAAGCTCTTGAGGAAGGCTGGCGGCTGCACGGATCACCATCGCTGGCCTTCGACAGCGAGCAGGGCGTGATGAAAGTAGCGCAAGCCGTGGTCTGGCCGGGATACCAGACGACCAACGACTAAGGGCTATCGACGTTGCTCAAGCTCGATCGGGATGGTGCTGAGCGCTTTCCTGCACTTGCATCGAGCATGTTGTCTGAGCTTGAGAATGCTCTTGCCGGAATCCCCATGGACCGCGCCGGAACGCGGCTCGCCGATAAACCTGTTATCGCAGATATTCTGTCAGTCGACTACGCGATAGGGGCGGTTGTTGCGGAGAAGATGGGTGCCACGCCTCGCTCCGTTCGAGCCATCCTGTTTGACAAGAATCCGCACGCCAACTGGGGGCTCGATTGGCATCAGGACCGCACCATTGCCGTAAAGGAAAGAAGCGAAGTCGCCGGTTTCGCGCGATGGAACGTCAAGCAAGGCATCGTGCATGTGGAGCCGCCATTCCGCTTGTTGGAGCGAATGCTTACGGTTCGCATCCACCTCGATCCAGTCGATGAGAGTAATGGCGTGCTGGAGGTTATCCCCGGCTCGCACAAGAGAGGCCGTATCGCCGAGAGAGAGGTGAAACGGATCGTCGATGAAGGCCCCGTCGTAAGCTGTCCGGCGCTTTCGGGTGATTGCTGGGTCTATCGCACGCCCATCTTGCACCGCTCAGCCCGTTCCCGGTCAGATGGTCACAGGCGAGTCCTGCAGGTCGACTATTCCGCTGACGATCTTCCGGACCGTCTTGAATGGCGAGGTGTTTAACTACACCACCCGCACCAGAACCATGCTGGCGGGCGGAAGGCGGTGATCACGCGGCCGGCGGCGATCACCAGCATCCAGCTGGTCAGGCTCACCGCGGCAAAGACTTTCGCGGCCTGCGGGGCGCGGTCCATGGGTCCCAGCTGGCGCAGCTTGCGCGCGGTGGTGGTGTAGAACAGCACCATGTTGATGCCCGCCAGCGCGATCAGCCCCATCTTTATCTGGAAGGCCGGGTTGTAGAGATACTGGTCGGGCGAGCTGGCGACGAAGACCGTCCCGCTCAGCACATTCAGCATGAAGCCCAGCACGCCAAAGGGGATCAGCTTGTGCAGGTTCCTGAGCGGCATGCCGCGGAAGAAACCGAGCATGCGCAAATCCACCACGCCCACCGTGCCGATCAGCAGGACGAGGCCGGTGAAATGGACGATCTCGGCAATCGGCCAGCCCCAGGCGGAATAGGCGATATCGAAAAGCCCCGTGTCGATCGCGAAGTTCACTATGGCGACGGGATCGAGGACATTGTCGGTGGGATAGGCCGCGCTCATGGCATCACACCCCCGAGAACGTCGGAGGTCATCAACATCGTATTCGTGTAGAGCAGCAGCTTGCCGCTCGCGATACCGCCCAGCCACAGCAGCAGGGCAAGGCCCGCCTGCAATTTGACGAGGCCGACCGGCTCGATCCCCTTGTTGAAGCTCACCTTGGCCATGTGGACCACCAGCCAGCTCGCGCCGAACAGGCAGGCGAATTTCAGCGCGAAGACCCAGTTGGTCAGCGCCTTGGCCGGATAGCCGGCGAGAAGACCGAGGCCCGAGATAATCGCCAGCGCCGCGCCCAGCCACATCCACGGGAAGACCGCCCGCCAGCGCGGTAGCGGGGTCTGCTTGGCCACGCCCAGAACGCGCAGGCTAACCGCCACGCCGCCGCCCGCCAGCAGCGCCATGCCCCAGGCATGGAATATCAGCAGGACGAAATAGGCGTAGAAATCCTCCCGCACGAAGCGGCTAAGGCCGGTCTGCTCGATCCAGGCGAGGGCATCCATCATCCGCTGCGGCGATTAGCACGCAAGCGGATGATGACGATATAGTTTCAGGCGGGCCTTCGTCTCAGGGATGGGGCGCAAGGCCGATTTCGACGCCGGTCTTGTCGGTCAGCGCGAACTTGTCGACCAGGTCTGCACTTGCGGTGTTGAGCCCGCGCACCTGCACGCTGCGACCGTGGCGGCGCATGCGCTCCACCACCTTGTCGAGCGCGGCGGTGGCCGAAATATCCCAGAAATGCGCGCCGGTCACGTCGATCACCACGTGATCCGAAGCGTCCTCGTAATTGCCTTCGGGGCCGAGCGCGCGTTCGAACAGGTCGACGCTGGCGAAGAAGATCTGGCCCTTCACCGTATAGACGGCCTGTTCCGCCTCGCGCACGCGCTCCACGCTGAACATCTGGCGCACCTTGCCGGTGAAGAAGATGCCCGACAGCAGCACGCCTGCGAGCACGCCCATGGCGAGGTTGTGCGTCGCCACCACGACGACCACTGTCGTCAGCATCACCACGCTGGAAGGCCAGGGGTGATGGCGCAGATTGGGGATCGAGTTCCAGCTGAACGTGCCGATGGAGACCATGATCATCACCGCCACCAGCGCTGCCATCGGGATCTGCCCGACAATCGGGCCGAGCACGGCCAGCAGCACCAGCAGCGTCAGGCCCGCAGTGAAAGTGGACAGGCGTCCGCGCCCGCCGGAAGTGACGTTGATCACCGACTGGCCGATCATCGCGCAGCCGCCCATGCCGCCGAACAGCGCGGCGACCACATTGGACACGCCCTGGCCGGCGCATTCGCGCTTCTTGTTACTGTCCGTATGCGTCATGTCGTCCACGATCTGCGCGGTCAGCAACGATTCGAGCAGGCCGACAGCGGCCATGGTCAGCGAATAGGGCAGGATGATCTGCAGCGTCTCCCAGGTCAGCGGCACATCAGGCAACACGAAATAGGGCAGGCCCTCGGGCAGCTCGCCCATGTCGCCCACCGTATTGACGTCGAGATCCATGCCGATGGTGATCGCACCTACTATGATGATGGCCACCAGCGGGCTGGGCACTGCCGTGGTCAGCTTGGGCAGCAGGTAGATGATCGCCAGCGCGCCCGCGATCAGCGGATAGGTGATGAAAGGCACGCCGATCAGCTCGGGCAGCTGTGCCATGAAGATCAGGATCGCCAGTGCGTTGACGAAGCCGGTGATGACGGAGCGACTGACGAACTGCATCAGCAGGTCCAGCCGCATGATCGCGGCAATGCCCTGGAAAATGCCCATCAGGATCGTCGCGGCGAAGAGGTATTCCACGCCATGATCGCGCACCAGCGGCACCACCACCACGGCGACGGCAGCAGTCGCGGCGGAGATCATGCCGGGCCTGCCGCCGGTAAAGGCGATCACCATGGCAATCGCGATAGAGGCATAAAGGCCCACGCGCGGATCGACGCCCGCGATGATCGAGAAGCCGATGGCTTCGGGGATGAGGGCGAGGGCGACGACGATGCCGGCAAGGATGTCCTTGCGCGGATTGGCCAGCCAGTCACGCCGGAGCGCTGCAGTATCGAACATGGTTTGTGATCCGTGGATTGGCGCTGCAATGTTGCAATGCAACGAATTGTGCTTCGCGCGCCCCTATCCACGCCTTGCCGCGTAAGGGCAAGGGGGCGGTCCCAGATTTTGCCGTGAGCCCCGAGGGGCTACGGTCGCGCTATTGCGCCTCGGCATACCAGAATTGCGCATGGCAGGCGGAGCATTCGGCATCCATCTGGCCCACCAGCTCCAGCGCCGTATCGCCATCCTTCGCCATGGCCGCCGCCTCAAGATTGCGAGCAAGGACGGCAAAGCTTGCCGACATGTCGCGGAAGCCTTGCCGATCGTTGTCAATGAAACGCTGCACATCCGCCATCGCCACCTCGTATTCGTCGGTGGCCATATTCCCGGCAGAGGCGGCATGGATCACCGGCGCTGCCGCCATGCGCTCACCCACGCTGGCGAGCGTACCGGCATTCTCGGCCAGGCTCGCCCATTGCGCATCGGTGATCAGCGATGCGTCCTGCTCGCCCGCATCGGTATAGACGTTATTGGTCACCTCCCAGATGCCCACGATCGCCGGGTTCACTTCAGCCTGCATGGCATGGCGGACATAGAGCGGTTCGGCAGCGGCGCTTGCCGTGGTCGAGGCGCTTTCGGCCTGCACGGCGCAAGCGGCGAGGGCGGCAAGGGATACGAGGGCAATGGTCATGCGCATGAGAGTCGATCCTCTTTACTCGGCGGCGTCTTCCAGTTCCGCCTCTTCGCTCAATTGCCGGTTCCACATCTCGGCGTAAAGCCCGTCGCGACGCAGCAATTCGGCATGATGACCCTGCTCGCAAATGCGGCCATCCTGAATGACATGGATCAAATCGGCATCGGCAATGGTCGAAAGCCGATGCGCGATGGAAATGGTGGTGCGCCCTTCGGACACGCGGTGGAGCGTAGTCAGGATGTCCTGCTCGGTCCGCGTATCGAGCGCGCTGGTCGCTTCGTCCAGCAACAGGATCGGCGGGTTCTTCAGCAGCGTGCGGGCAATGGCGACGCGCTGCTTCTCGCCGCCTGACAGCTTCAGCCCGCGTTCGCCCACTTCGGTCTCGAGGCCCTTGGGCAGCTTCTCGATGAACGGCCAGATCGCCGCATCGCGCGCAGCGCGGATGATCTCCTCCTCGTTCGCATCCTCGCGGCCATAGCCGATATTGTAGCCGATCGTGTCGTTGAACAGCACGCTGTCCTGCGGGACGATGCCGATATGCGCGCGCAGGCTTTCCTGCTGGACGCTGGCGATATCCTGCCCGTCGATCAGGATGCGGCCCTGCTGCGGATCGTAGAAGCGGAACAGCAGCCGCCCGATGGTGGACTTGCCTGCGCCCGACGGCCCGACCAGCGCATGATGCTGGCCCGCCGGGACTTCGAAAGTCAGGCCGTGGAGGATCGTGCGATCCTTGTCATAGCCGAAATGAACGTCCTCGAAGGCGAGGGTGGGGCGGTTCACCACCAGCGCGGGCGCGCCCGGCGTGTCCTCCACCTCCACATTGGTGTCCATCAGCTGGAACATCTGCGCCATGTCGACCAGGCCTTGCCGGATCGTGCGATAGACCCAGCCGAGCATGTCGAGCGGGCGGAAGAGCTGCAGAAGATAGGTGTTCACCAGCACCAGGTCGCCCACCGAAAAGCGCCCCTGGCTCCAGCCCCACACGGTCCAGGCCATCGCGCCGCCCATCATCAGCTGCAGGATGAAAGCCTGCACGATATTGAGCAGGCCGAGCGAATTGTCGGTCTGGATCGCCGCTTCGGCATAGGCGCTGGCGGCGCTGGCATAGCGGCGGCGTTCGCGCTTTTCGGCGCCGAAATATTTCACCGTCTCGTAATTCAGCAGCGAATCCACCGCGCGCGCCATGGCCGTGCCGTCCAGCTCATTCATCTTCGCGCGCAGGCGCGTGCGCCATTCGGTGATCGCCTGCGTGATCCAGATGAAGGCGACGATGGTAACGCCCGTGGCCGCGACGATCTCCCAGCCGAACAGCGCGTAGAAGATCGCCGCCACCACCACGAGTTCGATCGCGGTGGGCATGATGTTGAACAGCAGGAAATAGATCATGTTGCTGATCGATTTCGTGCCGCGCTCGATCACGCGGGTGATCTCCCCCGTCCGGCGCGAGAGGTGGAAACGCAGGCTGAGCTTGTGAAGCCGTTCGAACACGTCCTCGGACAGGTCGCGCACGGCATCCTGCCCCACGCGGTTGAAAACCATGTTGCGCGTCTGGTCGAAGAAGGTGGTGGCAAAGCGCCCGGCGGCATAGGCGACGACCAGGGCGAGGGCGGCCCACAGCGCCTCATCGGTGCTTTCTGCCGCCATCGCGTCCACCGCGCGGGCATAGGCGAAGGGGATGGAGAGCACGATCGCCTTGGCGATAATCACGAACAGCGCCGCGATCAGGATGCGGCGGCGCAGGTCCGGACGGCCCTTGGGCCAGAGATAGGGCAGGAAGCGGCGGACGGTGGCCCAGCCCGCCTGTTCGCTCAACTCGCCTTCATATTGCCTGCCGGTCCCGCGGATCATGCATCGTCAGGTGGGGCCTCACCGCGCCGGGCGCAATGCAATTCGCGCTTCAGCGCTGCAAGCCGGTCGCTGGAGCTAGTGTCCCAACCGCCCGAAAGCGTCGCGGCTGGGCACGCGCGACCCGTCGGGCAGGTCGAACAATACGCGGCGGCTGGAAAAGTCGATCGCCACGCGGTCGAACAGGCGCAGCTCGTTCATCCCGAGCACGAGGGCCGGCTCATCCTCCAGCCCCAGCGCTGCGAAGACCGGCGTATCGGCGAAGGTCACCGGGAAATTGGTCACCTGCGCGCGCCCGAATTCCAGGCTGCGCGCCACGCGCACCGTGCCGGTTGCTTCCACCCCGTTGATGTCGGTCATTTGCGAGGCGATGTTTTCCCGCGCACGGCGCATGCGATCATAGAGCACGCTGTTGCCGACCGATCCCTGCGCGCCCGTATCCACCACCACCGCGGTGCGCACGCCATCCAGCTGTGCGCGGGCGATGATCAGCTGGCTGCCGACGCGGCGTGCACGAACGACGATGTCATAGCCGCGATTGCTGGCATCATCGTCCTCATGCACCACTTCCATCAGCCGGTTCTCGAAATCGAGCAGCACGCGCCGGTCCTGCAATGAATCGAGGCCGAGAATCCCGTCCGCCCCGCCGATATTCGCCCCTTCGACCAGCGCCGCCCGTGCATCGAACAGGCTGTGCCGTCCAAGCGTCAGTTCGGGGATGATCGCAGTCTGCACCTGCCGCCTGCTGACCATGCCCACCAGCGTCGCCGTGCGCCGCTCGCCCAGCTGCAACTGGTCGGCCAGCACATTGCTGAGCACGGTCGCCTGCGCGCCCGTGTCGATCATGAAATTGAACGGCCCCTCGCCATTGATGCTGACGGGCACCGTCATGCGGCGATAGCGCTCATCCTCCATTTGCAGGATTTCCGACGCCGCTTCCTCTGCCGAGGCGGCGATTTCCGCCTGTCCAACGGTTGTGGGTGATGCCGAAGCGAGGAGCGCCAGTGCGCCCGCGAAATTCATCCAGGCCATATTTCTCTCCCGGGCCGACTTGCGGCCACAGAATTATAATAGCACGCGCGCGCCTTCCGCCAAAACGGGACCTTCGCAGGTAGTCAGGCCGGCGGCGGCGAAAGCGGCCCCAAGTTCCTCGTCTCGCGGCCCGTGATCGGTTGCCGCATCGCCTTCCCAGCGCTGTTCCTTCCAGCTGGTGGAGATGGCGCGCATGTGACGATAGACGAATTGGTCGCTCAAGCGCAGGTTGGCTTTCGCGCCGAAGAGATTGTGGACGCTCCAGCTATCGCGCAGCCGGTCTCCCCGACCCGGCACCACGCACCATTTTGGCGGGCAGGTGAGGTCCTCGCCCCCGTCTCCCACAGCGTCCCTATATATAAAGTCTGCATGGCGGCATGTTTCGCGGGTGACCGGATGATCCGTATGGCCGGAAATCCAGCGGCCGGGAAACTTGGTGAAGCCTGCGCGAGAGGCTTCGGTGGCGGCGAAGATGGACTCGCCGTTCGTGCCCAGCACCAGCTCGTCCACATCGACATTGAGCACGCTGCGCGCATGCCTCAGGAAGCGGTGTCGCGCATGTTGCAGCGATCCGGTCTGGCAGAAGTCGCTGTCCCAATCGGCTTCGACGCCGTTCACTGCTCCGGCCAAACCGCCCTGCGGGCCATAGGCGAAAGGCCAGCTCACAGCGACGGCACGCACGTCCGGCCCAGCGGCTTCGTCTAGCGTGGCCTGCAATTCCTCCAGCGCATAGGCGGTGGAGCGGTTGTCATAGAAGAGTACGCCATCCGCGCCGTGGATGCGGACATGGAAGCGCACCCAGTCGGCGATCCAGCGCAGGTCATTGTCCTTGGAGAGCGTGGTGATCACGCGGCGACCGGCGAAGCTCTCCGCCATGTCGGGCTGCACGTCTATATTGTAGCGCCCGATCGGCCCGTTGATCGCGATCTCGCTTGCATCGCTGCGCAGCCAGATCTCGCCGCGCTTCTTCTCGCCAAAATGCCGCGCGCGGAAGAAGGGCAGGCCGAAGGCTCCCTTGAAGGGCGCGGATTGCCGCAACGGCTCCAGCAGGTTGAGGAAAGGCGGACCCTGGAAGACGACGTGCTTCCCGGCGCGATAGACGTCGTAGAACAGCGTGTCCCAGTCATAGCGCTCTGCATAGCTCTCGTTCCGCAGATGCGCGGGGCGTGCGGCATCGCGCTTGAGGCCGGTGGCCGGATCGAGCGTGACCGAAGACAGGGTGATCGTCATGGCGCCTTGCCCGCCCATTTGCGCTCACCCTCCAGCCAAGCACCCAAACGCGGCAGCAAGGGCCTCACCAGCGGCGCGGCCATGCGGCAAAGGTCGTCGAGCGCGGGGTGACGGGTGCCGAACATGGTGCAAAGCCAGCCTAGCGCGCCTCCAGCCACGGCCAGCAGCAGTACCGGGAACGTGATCTCGTGCGGCCCCATCCAGTAGAGATATGTCAGCGCCAGTGGAGCAAGCGCGGCAACAGTCACGGCAAGGCTCTTCGCCAGGATCGTCAGCCAGCCGCGCCAGCTGAAGCCGACCAGCCCTCGCATGAAGCCGAGATAGATCGCCATGAACGCCAGCGCATATATAAGGCGCGATGCCGCCGCGCCCCATGCTCCTGCCAGCAGCGATCCCGCCACCAGCAGCGCGATGGACACCGCAGTCTCGAGTATGTTGAGCGCGAGCAGCCGGTTCATCCGCCCCAGCAGGATCGGCAAGTCGCTCACCAGCGGCAGCGCCATCAGCAGGGCGGCTTGCAGCGCGATCATGGTGAGGAGCGGCGCGGTCTCGATCCAGACCTCGCCATAAAGCAGCATCACCAGCGGCCACGCGGCGAGCGCAAGGCCGGCCATGCCCGGCCACACCAGCGCGGTATAGCCCGCCACCACGCGCAGGTATGCGGGGGCCAGCGGCTCGCCATTGTCGCGCAGGCGAGCGAAGGCGGGATAGAAGACGCCGCCGATCGCGCCCGCGATCAGTGCGCGGAACTGCTCTGCCAAGGAGGTGGCGCGGCTGAACAGGCCGACCGCGAACAGGTCCACCAGCTTGCCCACGATCATGTCTGGAGAGCGCGATCCCAGCGCGCCGGTCATATAGAGTGTCGATGCCTTGCCGCCGAAGCTCAGCACCGGCTTCAGCCCGTCGAGCCGCAGCGGGAAGGTCTTCGCCGGCTGGATCACCTGCGCGATCACCCCGCGTGCCAGCCCCGTCGCCAGCACCGCCCAGGCGAGTGAGAAGGCGGAGAAACCCCACCACGCCAGCGACAATGCGACCACGCCATGCACCGCCGCTCCGCCCACATTGACCGCGAAGTGCCCGGTGAAGCGCATGCTCCGCGCCATCAGCGCCAGCGGTACGACCGACATGGGCAGGAAGAG
>NZ_SSHH01000003.1:375000-564735 GCF_004965515.1 Alteraurantiacibacter aquimixticola
TCTCTGGCGATCGGTGGTCGTCCAGTTGCGTCGTGGCCAACCGGCCCCCAAGGGACCGCAAGGCCGAACGGCCGCCCGCAGCGGAGGCAGCTTGCTGCCGAAAGCGAGGAAAGCCGAGGCTGCGGATGCAGCCGCTGGCGTTTTAAGCCAGATCATATCGCGGGGTGGAGCAGTCCGGTAGCTCGTCAGGCTCATAACCTGAAGGTCGTTGGTTCAAATCCAACCCCCGCAACCACCGTCCGAAACATACAAGCCGTCCCGTTGGGGCGGCTTTTTTGCGTTTGGCCGGCGGTTTTGTGGCCAGGCGCGCGGCCATGCGCCTAGCTTCAGAGGTTGCTCAGATATTGAGGCGTGCGAATACTGCCGCGCCTGTGCGCCGTGCATGAGGAGTTGCGGCTTCGCCTTGGTCTTCCGCTTCGGGCAGCATGGCCGAGAGTGCGTCGGTCACTTTGCCCAGCTCCTCGGGCGCGATCGCGTAATAGACTTGCTTGGCTTCGCGCCTGGTGGTCACAAGGTCCGCCTTCCGGAGAATTGCGAGTTGCTGTGAGAGGGCTGGCTGGGTGATGCCGCTCGCCTCCTCGATCTCGCCCACATTGTGTTCGCCATCGGCCAGCGTTCCCAGGATGCGGAAGCGCAAGGGATGGGCGATTGCCTTCAGGGCCTCGACGATGGCTTCGCTCATTTACCCACCTTCTCGGTCAGGAACCAGTCAGTCGGCGTATCGGCCGAGAGAATCGCATCGATGTCGGGATCGGGCTGGACGAGCATCGGGTCACCCGGTTGCCAGCCTTCGGGGGCGAGATTGCCGGTCTCATCGGCTGCTTTCAGTGCCGACAAGGTGCGCAGCATCTCGTTTACCGAACGGCCGACATTGAGCGGATAGCAGGCGATCGCGCGGATGGTACCCTCTGGGTCGATGAAGAAGTTCGTCCGTACGGTCGAGCTGTCATTCGCCTCGGGCGCGACCATGCCATAGGCGCGGCCAATGACCAGCGTCGGATCTTCGATGATGGGAAAACGCACTTCCACGTCGAACCGGTCCCGGATCGCCCTCACCCAGGCGAAATGCGAATAGAGACTGTCTACCGACAGGGCGAGCAGCGCGGTATCCATCTTCGCAAAGCGATCGGCCGCGCGGGCGAGCGCGACGAATTCGCTGGTGCAGACCGGGGTAAAATCGGCCGGATGCGAGAACAGTAGCGCCCATCGCCCGCGGTAATCGGACAGGCTGACTGGCCCTGCCGTACTGCGCGCAGTGAAGTCCGGTGCGATGTCTCCAATGCGTAGGCACTGGACGTTATCCTGGTTCGTCATAGCCACCCCGTAGCACCTTGACATTTGCAAAGCAATACATATACATAAAATGTGTAATTAAAGATTGAGAGGCCGTTCCCATGACTGACCAAGTGTTGCAGCAGGCCATCGCGCAAATCGAAGCTGCGCGTGCGGATTCTAACCAGATCCCTGTTGTCAAAGGATTTTTTGACCAGGCTACCTATACGATCACCTATGTCGTACACGATCCCGCAACGCGTGAAGCGGCGGTTATCGACTCGGTGCTGGACTATCGCCCGAATTCCGGCCGTACGTCCTTCGCCTCGGCAGATGCGGTAGTTGCATACGTCAATTCGGAAAACCTGAAAGTGACGTGGCTGCTCGAGACGCATGCCCACGCTGATCACCTTTCAGCCGCGCCCTATCTGCAGGAAAAGCTCGGCGGCAAGCTCGCCATCGGCCAGCAGATCACCCATGTGCAGGAAGTGTTCGGCAAGCTGTTCAACGCCGGCACCGAATTCGAGCGTGACGGTTCACAGTTCGACCACCTGTTCGAGGACGGCCACACTTTCAAGCTCGGCAATATCGAGGCGATCTCGCTCCACGTGCCGGGTCATACGCCGGCCGACATGGCCTATATTATCGGCGATGCCGTGTTCCTGGGCGACACGATGTTCATGCCCGATTACGGCACTGCACGGGCGGACTTCCCCGGCGGCGATGCCCGTCAGCTCTACAAGTCCATCCGTCGCCTGCTTGAGCTCCCGCGCGAGACGCGCCTGTTCATGTGCCATGACTACAAGGCGCCGGGCCGCGATACCTATGCCTGGGAATCGACCGTTGGCGCGCAGCACGATTCCAACGTGCATGTGCATGACGGGGTGGGCGAGGACGAGTTCGTCGAAATGCGCACCAAGCGTGACGCAACGCTCGACCTGCCGGAACTCATCATGCCTTCGGTGCAGGTGAACATCCGTGGCGGGCATATGCCCGAGCCCGAGGATAACGGCATCAGCTACATCAAGATCCCGGTCAACGCCGTATGACGCTGCCCGGATTTCCCGATGCGCAGCCCCTTGAAGGGTTGGTCGGCGGTGTGCTGATCGGCATCTCGGCCGCGATCATGCTGCTGGGTGCCGGCCGCATCGCGGGCGTCAGCGGCTTGCTGGCGCGCGCGACGGGCATTGCCGACAGCGGCCCGCCATGGATCATGGCGCTCAATTTCATTATTGGCCTCGTGCTGGGCGGCCTCGTCTACGCGCTGGCCTTCGGTCCGGTCGCGGTCAGCTATTCTCCCTCCCTCATCCTGCTTGCTGCGGCCGGACTCTTTGTCGGATTCGGTACGCGCATGGGATCCGGCTGCACCAGCGGTCACGGTGTTTGCGGCATGTCGCGCCTGTCGCGCCGGTCGATCACGGCGACGCTCGCCTTCATGGTGAGCGGGATCGTGACCGTCGCTGTCGCCAACGCCTTGGGATGGGGATGGTGATGAAACAGCTCCTGACCCTTATCGCCGGCGTGATCTTTGGCATCGGCCTGACGCTTTCAGGCATGACCGATCCCGCGCGCGTGCGCGGCTTCCTCGATATCTTCGGTGACTGGGACCCGACGCTCGCCTTCGTGATGGGCGGCGCGCTGATCGTGATGGCCGTGGCCTGGTTCATCCAGCCGAAAATGGTGAAGCCGCTGGTCGACACGACCTGGCACCTGCCCGGCACGCGCCACATCGATGGCAAGCTTGTTGGTGGCGCTGCTTTGTTCGGCGTTGGCTGGGGACTGGGCGGATTGTGCCCGGGGCCCGCCATCGCATCGCTCGGCACCGCCCCTTCGCCGGCTGCCATCGCCACTTTCGTCGCCTCCATGCTGGCAGGCATGCTGCTGCACAAGCTGGTGACATCGAAGAACGCCTAGCGGCTGCGCTGCCTTCCGCTCGCGCGCCCTAACACTTGAGAGGATCGTCCCATGGCCCAACACAAGCACACAGTCGTTGTTGTCGGTGGAGGTTCGGCAGGGATCGCGACCGCGGCCAGCATGCTGCGCCGCCGCCCCGGGCTCGACCTTGCCATCGTGGATGGTGCGGCGGACCATTTCTACCAGCCGGGCTGGACCATGGTCGGCGGCGGGGTCTTCAACCCGGAGATCACGCGGCGGCCGGAATCCAGCGTCATTCCCAAGGGCGCGACCTGGATCCACCAATATGTCAGCACTTTCGACCCGGACAATAATTGCCTGACCACCACGGAAGGTGACGAGGTGCAGTATGATCTTCTGGTCGTCGCCCCCGGCATCAAGCTCGACTGGGGCCAGATCGCGGGGCTGGAGGAGACGCTGGGCAAGAATGGCGTCACCTCCAACTATCGCTATGACCTGGCGCCCTATACCTGGCAGCTGGTGCAGCAGATGAAGCAGGGCCGCGCGCTGTTCACCCAGCCGCCCATGCCAATCAAATGTGCCGGTGCCCCGCAGAAGAGCATGTATCTCAGCTGCGACCACTGGCTGCGCCATGGCCGCCTCGACGATATCAATGTGCAGTTCCGCAATGCCGGCGCCGTGCTGTTCGGCGTGGAGGCCTATGTCCCCGCGCTGATGGAATATGTGGCGAAATACGGCATCGACCTGGAGCTGGAGAGCAAGCTCGTCGCCGTCGATGGCCCCGGCAAGGTCGCGACCTTTGCCACCAAGGACGGTGAGGAGAAGGTGGAGTTCGACATGATCCATGTCGTGCCCCCGCAGGTCGGCCCGGACTTCATTCGCGAAAGCGCGCTGGCTGGCGAAAGCGGTTTCGTCGATGTCGACCAGTTCAGTCTGCGCCACACCAAATATCCCAACGTCTTCGGCCTTGGTGACGGGTGCAGCGCGCCCAATGCCAAGACCGCCGCCGCCGCGCGCAAGCAGGCGCCGGTCGTCGCGGTGAATGCGCTGAGAGTGCTCGACGGCAAGGAGCCTACGGTCGCCTATGACGGTTATGGCTCTTGCCCGCTGACGGTGGAGCGCGGCAAGATCGTGCTCGCCGAATTCGGCTATGGCGGCAAGCTGATGCCCAGCTTCCCCACCTGGCTGGTGGACGGGACCAAGGCGACGCGGCTCAGCTGGATGCTGAAGGCCGATGCGCTGCCGTGGATTTACTGGAACGGGATGCTGAAGGGCCGCGAGTGGCTTGCCGGTCCCGGCAACATGATCGCGCAGTAAGGCGGGCTAGGGGTCGTGCCGAACATTCTGCGCCGATATTTCCCCATCCTCGAATGGGGTGCGGCCTATAATCGTGAAATCCTGACGGCGGACATGCTGGCGGCGGTGATCGTCACCATCATGCTGATCCCGCAAAGCCTCGCCTATGCGCTGCTGGCGGGCTTGCCGCCGGTCGTCGGCCTCTACGCCTCGATCCTGCCGCTCGTCGCCTATGCGATTTTCGGGACAAGCCGCACCCTGGCCGTGGGGCCGGTGGCGGTGGTGTCCTTGATGACGGCGTCCGCCGCGGGCGCGGTGGCTGCGCAGGGGACGGCGGAATATCTGGAAGCGGCGATCACGCTGGCCGCGCTGTCCGGCGTGATGCTGGCTGTGCTCGGCTTCCTGCGGCTCGGCTTCCTCGCCAATCTCCTCTCGCATCCGGTCATCGCCGGTTTTATCACCGCGAGCGGCATCCTCATCGCAACCAGCCAGTTGCGCCACTTGCTCGGCATTTCGGGCGGGGGCGAGAACTGGCCGGAGATGCTCGGTAACCTGTTCGCCAACCTGCCCGATACCAATTGGCCGACCGTCGTGGTCGGCGGCTTCGCCACGGCCTTCCTGTTCTGGGTGCGCAAGGGATTTGCGCCGCTGCTGGAAAAGTTCGGCATGACGAAGAAGGGCGCAGGCATGGCCGCCAAGGCCGGGCCGGTGATCGCGGTCGTGCTGACCATCCTTGCCGTGCTCGCCTTCGACCTTGGAACACGCGGTGTGGCGCTGGTGGGCGCGGTGCCTCAGGGCTTGCCGCCCTTTGCCGTTCCCTCGACCGATATGGGCCTGATCGCGCAGCTCTTTGTGCCTGCCCTGCTGATCTCGATCATCGGTTTCGTGGAGAGCGTCTCGGTGGCGCAGACACTCGCTGCCAAGCGCCGCCAGCGCATCACGCCCGACCAGGAGCTGGTGGGCCTTGGCGCCTCCAACATCGCCTCGGCTCTCAGCGGCGGTTATCCCGTGACCGGCGGCTTTGCCCGTTCGGTGGTGAATTTCGATGCCGGCGCGCAGACGCCTGCCGCCGGCGCCTATACCGCAGGCGGCATTGCGCTCGCCTCGCTCTTCCTCACCCCCCTGCTGTTCAACCTGCCGATCGCGACCTTGGCCGCTACGATCATCGTCGCCGTGCTGAGCCTGGTGGACCTCAAGACGCCGGGGCAGCTCTGGCGCTATTCCAAAGGCGATTTCGCCGCGCATATGGCGACGATCATCGCCACGCTGCTGGCGGGCGTGGAGATGGGCGTGATCGCGGGCGTATTGCTCGGCCTGCTGCTCTATCTCTGGAGAGCCTCGCGCCCTCACGCCGCCGTCGTCGGCCGCGTGCCGGAGACAGAGCATTTCCGCAATGTGGAGCGGCACAAGGTGCTGACCCTGCCGCACCTCCTTTCCATCCGCATCGATGAGAGTCTGACCTATCTCAATGCCCGCTGGCTGGAGGAATATGTGCTGGAGCGCGTGGCCGAACGGCCCGAGCTGCGCCACGTGATCCTGATGTGCAGCGCGGTCAATGCGATCGATGCGACGGGGCTGGAAAGCCTCGAGGCGATCAATCACCGCCTCGCCGATGGCGGGATCGGGCTGCATCTGTCCGAAGTGAAGGGGCCGGTTATGGACCGGCTCAACGGAACCCATTTCCTGGAGGAGCTGAATGGCCGCGTCTTCCTGTCGCAGGACCAGGCCTGGTCCGAGCTGGCAGCCGATGACGGAGAGATCGCTCCCACCGACCACATGCTTGCAAGAGGACTGATTTGATGACTGCCATCCCCGAAAAGGACGCCAAGTGCCGCAAGATCGAGCGGCTGATCGCATCGGGCATGGGCGTGACCGAAAGCTGCCGCGAAGTCGGCATCTCGGAAAAGACGCTGTACCGCTGGCGCGCCGAGCGGCGGAAGATTGCCTGACTGCCTTTTCAATTAAGGGAAAACGGTAATTGTAATACGTTATTTTTGCGCTTTTGAGCCCAATTTCCCCTGAAAATCGCTTCAGGATATAATACGATTACGCTAATCAAGTAATTGAGTTAGTCGAATCGGAATACCGGCGCTATCTCTCTCGCACCAACCAAGGAGCCAAGAGATGACACTGCATATCGGAGACACCGCACCCGACTTCACCGTGGACAGCACGGTCGGCGAAATCAGCCTGCATGACTGGGCTGGCGATAGCTGGGTGTTCTTCTTCAGCCACCCGGCGGACTTCACGCCGGTCTGCACCACCGAAATGGGCATGACCGCCCGCCTTGCCGGTGAGTTCGACAAGCGCAACGTGAAGCCGCTGGGCCTTTCGACCGATACGGCCGAAGAGCATCTGGAGTGGATCAAGGACGTGGACGAGACGCAGAACACCACGCTGAAATTCCCCATCGTGGCCGATCCCGACCTGGAGATCGCGCGCCTCTATGACATGATCCACCCGGACCAGAGCGAGACCGCTGCCGTGCGTTCTGTCTACATCATCGATCCGGCCAAGAAGATCCGGCTGATGATGACCTATCCGATGAGCGTGGGGCGCAATTTCGACGAGATCCTGCGCGTGATCGACAGCCTGCAGCTGACCGACCGCGCCAAGGTCGTCACCCCGGCCAACTGGGAGCCGGGCGGCGAGGTGATCATCCCGCCCTCGATCCCCGATGAGGAGGCCAAGAAGATGTTCCCGCAGGGCTTCACCACCATCAAGCCTTATCTCAGGATGACCAAGGTCGCCTGAGGTTCCAGAGAATGCCCGTCAGCCTTCCCATCCGGCTGGCGGGCATTCACTTGTCTGTTAAAGCGGCTATAGGGGCCGTGCACCGATCAGACTGAAAGGCTTTTTCCGGCCATGTTCGAGTCCTTTGACGCCCTGCTGCTTGCCCGCATCCAGTTCGCTTTCACGGTAAGCTTCCACTTCATCTTCCCCGCATTTTCGATCGGATTGGCGAGCTATCTCGCCGTCCTCGAAGGGTTGTGGCTGAAGACGGGCAAGGCCGTCTATCTCGACCTGTTCAAATACTGGCTGAAGATCTTCGCCATCGCTTTCGCCATGGGCGTCGTCTCCGGCATCGTCATGTCCTACCAGTTCGGCACCAACTGGTCCGTCTTCTCCGATGTCGCGGGGCCGGTGATCGGGCCGCTGATGGCTTACGAAGTGCTGACCGCCTTCTTCCTTGAGGCCGGTTTCCTCGGCGTGATGCTGTTCGGCATGGAGAAGGTGGGCAAGAAGCTGCACTTCTTCGCCACGCTGATGGTGGCGGCGGGCACCTTCGTTTCCGCCTTCTGGATCCTTTCGGTGAATAGCTGGATGCAGACGCCCACCGGCTTCGAGATGGCCGCGAACGGCCAGTTCCTGCCGGGGCCGAGCTGGATCGAGATCATCTTCAACCCCAGCTTCCCCTACCGGCTGGTGCATACGGTGACCGCCGCCTACCTGACGACCGCCTTCGTGGTTGGCGCGGTGGGGGCCTGGCACCTGCTGAAGGACAAGGCGAACCAGCACGCGCGCAAGATGTTCTCCATGGCCATGTGGATGGCGGCGTTGGTGGCACCGGTGCAGATTTTCGTCGGCGACCTCCATGGGCTCAACACGATGGAGCACCAGCCGGCCAAGGTGATGGCGATGGAGGGGCATTATGAGAGCCATCCCGACGGCGCGCCCTTCTACGTCTTCGGTATTCCCAATGACGAGACGCAACAGCTCGACTGGGCGCTGGGTATCCCCAAGCTTTCCAGCTTCATCTTGAAGCATGATTTCAACGCGCCGATCGACGGGCTCGACACGATTGCGGACGAGGACCAGCCGCCCGTCTTCATGGTCTTCTGGGCCTTCCGTATCATGGTCGCGATTGGCCTCGGCATGCTCGGCATCGGCCTCTGGAGCCTGCTCGCCCGGACGCGCGGCAAGCTTTATGACTGGAGTTTGCTGCACCGCGCTGCCCTTATCATGGGGCCATCGGGCTTCGTCGCTGTCATCGCCGGCTGGGTGACCACCGAAGTCGGCCGCCAGCCTTTCACCATCTACGGCCTGCTACGCACCGCCGATTCGGCAAGCCCGCTCGATGCGCCAGCGGTGGCAGCGTCCTTGCTCGCTTTCGTGGTGGTCTATTTCGCGGTCTTCTCCGTCGGCACATGGTATTTGCTGCGCCTGATGAGCGCTGCGCCGCATCCGCATGAGGCGGGCGTCAAGCGTGGCGACGAAGGCCCGATCCGTACCGCCGGGATCACGCCGGGGCCGACACAGAATCCGGGCGAGGAGGAGACGCTGCCGCAGAGCGTCCTCGTGAAGAAGGAGGACGGACAATGAGTGTGGACCTGACCGTCATCTGGGCCTTCATCATCGCTTTCGGCATCCTTGCCTATGTGGTGATGGACGGTTTCGACCTCGGCATTGGCATCCTCTTCCCGCAATTCCAGCCGGGCGAGGGGCGCAACCGGGCGATGAATTCCATCGCGCCCTTCTGGGACGGGAACGAGACCTGGCTGGTGCTGGGCGGTGGCGGGCTCTTCGCCGCATTTCCGCTCGCCTATGCGATCATCCTGCCTGCCACCTATCCGCTGATCATCGCCATGCTGCTCGGCCTCGTCTTCCGCGGCGTCGCTTTCGAATATCGCTGGCGTGACGAGAAGCACCGGCCGTTCTGGGACATGGCCTTCATGGGCGGATCTCTGGTCGCGGCTATGTCGCAAGGCATGGTGCTGGGCGCGCTGCTGCAGGGCATCACCGTGGTCGATCGCGCCTATGCCGGCAGCTGGTTCGACTGGTTCACGCCTTACACGCTGCTGACTGGTGTCGGCACGGTCGCGGGCTATGCGCTGCTGGGCGCGTGCTGGCTGATCTGGCGGCTGGACGGGGACGTGCAGCAAAAGGCCCGTGGCCTGGCGAAGAAGTCCGCGCTGGCCACGGCCGCGCTGATGGGGGCGGTGAGCCTTTATAATGTCGCCCTGCGTCCCGAATATGCCGAGCGCTGGCTGACCGCGCCCGAAGTCTACTGGCTCGCTCCCGTGCCCATCGCCACGGGCCTTGTCGCAATCCTGCTGTGGCGCGCGATCGGTAGGGGCGAGAGTTCGCCTTTCTGGTACGCGCTGGGCCTGTTCCTGCTCGGAATGGCCGGGCTGGGCGCGACGATCTGGCCCAATGTCGTGCCGCCCGATGTCACGATCTGGGATGCCGCCGCGCCCCACCGCAGCCAGGTATTCATGCTGGTGGGTGTCGCCATCACCATGCCGCTGATCGTGGGCTACACCGCCTGGGCATATTGGGTGTTTCGCGGGAAGGTAGGCAAGGAAGGCTACCATTGATGCCTTTGCCGCAAGAGGAACAATCCCCCTTGTGGAAGCGCCTCGGCTGGATGGCGCTGATCTGGGCCGCCAGCGTCGCGGTGCTGGGTGTCGTCGCCTTCATCCTCAGGAGCTGGATCGGCAGCTGACGTTGCCCATTGGCAACAGGACACGGTTGTAACCGTTCTGTCACTGCATTGACCGCAAGCCTTCACATGCAGGGCCTAGCCGCCGCGCCATTCACATGGACGGAGGGCAAGCCCAATCATGAATACGAAGTTCCTTCTCGCCACCAGCAGCATCGCTGCGCTGGCACTCGCCGCCACCCCTGCAATCGCCGGTGACGTTACCGGCACCGTGGTGGACGAGACCGATACGGTCGCGCTGCAATCCGCCACTATCGAGATCGAGGCGCTGGGCCGCCAGGTGGTGACGGCGCGCGACGGCACCTATCGCATCGCCGACCTGCCCGCAGGAACCTACGAGATCACCGCCCGCTATGTCGGCGCTCCTGCCGAAACCATGACGGTCGAAGTACCCGCTACCGGCACCGTGGTCGTCAACTTCGCGCTGGGCGGCGACGATGCCTCGCGCATCCTGGTGATCGGCCAGGGCGCCAACATCTCCAGCGCGCTCAGCCGCAAATATGCTTCGGACACGGTGTCCGACGTGCTGACCCGCGACGCCATCGGTCAGTTCCCCGACCAGAACGTGGCCGAAAGCCTGCGCCGCCTGCCGGGCATCAACGTCCTCAACGACCATGGCGAGGGACGCTTCGTTTCCGTTCGCGGACTCGACCCGAACCTCAATGCCAGCTCGATCAACGGCGTGCGCGTTCCGGCGCCCGAAAGCGATATTCGTGCCGTGGCACTGGACGTGATTTCCAGTGACATCATCGAAAGCATTGAGGTCAAGAAGTCGCTGACGCCCGACATGGATGCCGACACGATCGGCGCCAGCATCGAGATCAACACCGTTTCCGCCTTCGACCGTCGCGGCAATTACGTGACCGCGCGGGCAGAGGGTTCCTACAACAACTATTCCGAACAGCTGGGCCCCAAGGCCAGCCTCGACTTTGCCTATCGCCTGGCCGACAATATCGGCGTGTCGGGCGGCGTAAGCTACTACCAGCGCGAATATGAAGTCGACACGATCGAGGCTGATGGCTGGGACGACGATGACGGCTTCATCTTCCCGGAAGAAGTGCAGTATCGCGACTATGACGTGGAGCGCGAGCGCCTGTCCGCCACGCTCGGCTTCGATTTCCGCGCTTCGGAAAGCACCGACCTCTATATTCGCGGGTTGTTCAGCCAGTTCGACGACCAGGAATATCGCCGCCGCACCACGCTGGTGCTGGAAGACGGCTTCATCACCGGCAGCGGCTTTACTGGCAGCTTTGCCGATTTCGACGCCGATGAGCCGGGCGAGGAATACGAACTGGTCGTCGAGCGTGACATCAAGGACCGTTTCGAGCGCCAGCGCACCTACTCGCTGGCCCTGGGCGGTGAGACGGTGACCGGTCCGTGGACGATCGAGTATATGGCGAGCTACGCCAAGTCCTCCGAGAAAGAGGACGGCAATGTCGATCCCACGCAGTTCGAACGCGAGTTTTCGGGCGACGGGCTGGTGCTCGACCTCGACTTCTCCGACCCACGCACGCCGCTTTATGCGGCAAGCGGCGTGGCCGATTTCTTCGATGCCGCAACCTATGAGCTGAACGATATCGAATTCGTCGACACGTCGGACGCGCAGGACGAAGAATTCGCCGCCCGCCTCGACGTCGCCCGCGAATTCGCCATGGGCAATGGCGTCTTCACCGTGCAGACCGGCGCCAAGGGACGCTGGCGCGAAAAGACCTACAATGCCGATGTCGAATTCTATGAATATGACGGGGAAGGCACCTATTCGCTCGCCGATGTGCTGGGCGAACAGACCTTCCGCCGCGGCGATATCGGCCCGGTGGCGAGCTATACCGGTGCGACCGACTTCTTCCTCAACAACTTCGCCGATTTCGAGCTGCAGGGCGTGGACACGATCTTCGACAGTGCGGTGTCGGACTACGCGATCGAGGAAGACATTCTCGCCGCATACCTGCTCGGCCGCTGGGACAGCGACAATCTCAGCGTGATCGGCGGCGTGCGCTACGAGCACACGCAGACCGACATCTTCGGCAACAATGTGCTGCTGGTGGAAGAAGACGGCACGCTGCCGAATGGCGAGACGGCGACCGAGGATACGGTGATCATCTCCGACAGCTTCCAGCCGAAGAATTACGGCTTCTGGCTGCCGAGCCTGAACATCCGTTTCGAGCCGCAGGACGACCTGGTCATGCGCCTGGCCGGATATCGCTCGGTCGTGCGCCCGCCCTTCTCCAAGGTTGCCCCGCGCTTCGCCACCGAGATCAATGACGATGACGAGATCGAGGGCGAATTCGGCAATCCTTCGCTCAAGCCGTATGAAGCGTGGAACTTCGATGCCTCGCTCGAATACTACTTCTCCGGCAATGGCGCGGTGACGGCGGCGTTCTTCTACAAGGACATCTCCAACTACGTCGTCGACGTGGAGTACAATGCCGAGGACCTCAACGAGAACGACCAGATCGATCCGGAAGAGCGGCTGGTCTTCAACGGCATCGCTTTCGACGAGGCGGTGATCCCGCTCAATGGCGACAGTGCCGAAGTATGGGGTATCGAGCTGGGCTTCGCGCAGCAGTGGACCATGCTGCCGGGTGCCCTGTCGGGCCTGCTGACGCAGTTCAACTACACCTATACCGATGCCACCGGCACCGTTCCCGATGCAGCCTCCGGCACGCTGGGTGCGGTAACGGAGACGCGCACCATCCCGCTCCCGACTACCTCCAAGCACACGTTCAACGCCGTGCTGGGCTACGAGAACGGTCCGCTTTCGCTGCGCCTCGCCGGCACCTATCGCGACGGTTTCCTCGACGAGCTGGGCTCTTCGGCCGAGGAAGATCGCCTGATCGACGATCACTTCCAGCTGGATTTCAGCGCGAAGTATCGCATCACCGACAATGTCCAGATCTTCTACGAATGGATCAACATCACCGAGGAGGATTTCTTCGCCTACAACACCTATGGCGTCCGCCAGAACGTGTATGAGAGCGAGTTCTCCAGCTGGACGATGAAGGGCGGCGTTCGCGTCAACTTCTGATGATGAAGAGAACAATAGCAACACTGGTGGCCGCGGGCGCGTTGAGCGCCTGCGCCACCACCGCGCAGCAAGGCCTCCCGCCCGTCGCCGTGATGGCGAAGGGCGAGACGGCTCCCGTCGGCACGATGAACGAGGATGCGGCGGACGATCCGGCGATCTGGCGCAACGATGCCGATCCGGCAGCCAGCCTGATCGTCGCGACCGACAAGAAGGCCGGGCTCTATGTCTATGGCCTCGACGGAGCGGTCCGCAGCTTCATCGACGCCGGCGCGGTCAACAATGTCGATCTCGTCACGCTCGAAGATGGTACAGTCATGGTTGCCGCCAGCGACCGGATCGACCTTGCGAATTCGCACATCTCCACCTTCACGCTGGATACGGCCAGCGGCGAACTTGCGCCGCTGGGCCGCATTCCGAGCGGTTCCGGTGAAGGCTACGGCTTTTGCATGAGCCGGCATGGCGGCCTCTCGGCGCTGGCGGTGATCAAGGATGGCCGGCTGCGCGAATATGCAATCGGCGAATGGGCTCCGGGCGAAACGCCGCAAGCCACGCTGCTGCGCGAGATGGCGGTTCCCAGCCAGCCCGAGGGCTGCGTTTTCGACGATCGCGACGGCACGCTCTATGTCGGCGAAGAGGCGGCGGGCATCTGGCGCTTCCGCGACGGCGAGACCACGGGCCAAATCGTGGCCGCAATCGACAACCAGTATCTCGTTGCCGATGTCGAAGGGCTCGCCATTGCGAGAGATGGCGCGGATGGCGGCTACCTGATCGCCTCGAGCCAGGGCGACAATGCCTATGCCGTCTTTCAACTGCCTTCGATGGCCCCTCTAGGGCGGTTCAGGGTGGCTGAAGGGGCCTTCGGCTCGACTGAGGAAACCGACGGAATCGAGCTCGATACGCGTAGCTTCGGCCCCGACTATCCCGAAGGCCTATTTATCGCGCAAGACGGCCAGAATGGCGCGGATGCGCAGAACTTCAAGCTGGTCAGCTGGGCCGACGTGAAAGCCGCGCTCGGCCTCGACTGACGCAAAGTCCATCGCGCATCCCTGTTGTGACGAGTGCTCCCGTCATGGCAGGATGCCGCGATGGGCGATGCGATTGTCAGCATAACCAGCCGCGCCAAGGTCTATTTCCCGGATAGCGGCCACACCAAGGGCGACCTGGCGGATTACTATGCCGCCGTGGCCCCGCTCCTGCTGCGCTTTGCCGCGGGCCGTCCACTCAACATCGTGCGCTGCCCGCAGGGCCGCTCGCGCAAATGCTTCTTCCAGCGCCACCGCACCTCTGGTTTCGGCCCGCATGTCCATGCCGTGCCGATCAGGGAGAAGGAAGGCGATGTGGAGGACTACCTCTATGTTGATGGCGCGGCGGGCGTGCTGGAATGCGTGCAAATGGGGACGATCGAATTCCACCTCTGGGCCAGCCACGCCGACGATGTGGAGGCGCCGGACCGGCTGGTGATCGACCTTGATCCAGGGGAGGGCGTGGGCTTTGCTGCCGTGCGCGATGCAGCCATCGAGGTTCGCGAACGCCTGTCCGATGTCGGCCTGACAAGCTTCCCGCTGCTGACGGGCGGCAAGGGCCTCCACGTCGTGGTCCCACTGACCAAGGGTCATTCGTGGGACCGGCATGGAAGCTTCGCCAAGGCGCTGGCACAGGCGATGAGCGAGGATGCCCCCGACCGCTTCACCGCCAGCAGCGCCAAAGCGAAGCGCGAGGGGCGGATCTTCATCGACTATTTGCGCAATATGCGCGGCAATTCGGCCATCGCGCCCTATTCGGTTCGTGCGCGGAGCGGGGCGCCGGTGGCCGCGCCGATTTGCTGGGAGGAACTGCCCGGTTTCGCCAAGGCGCAGGCCTTCACCATCGACGCTGTCGACAGCCTGCTGGACCGCGCCGCAAGCAACGCCCTCGCCGGTTGGGGCGAGGCGGAACAGTCCCTACCGAAGAGCGGCCCCTATTGAGGGCGCCACTGCGGTGACAGGCGGCGGGCTGGCAGCGTGATTTCCACGCTCTCACTCAGCTCGCGCGAGCTTTCCGCCAGCGTCACCGTGTAGCTACCCTCAGCACGGCTCCAACCCGGATTGGCGAGGTTCCACACCGCCAGCAGACGTGGATCAATGCCGACACTGATCAGCTTGGTCTCGCCCGGCTCCAGCTCGACCTTGGCAAAGCCTCCGAGGCGACGCGGCGCCTCCCATCCTGTGCCTGAGACATAGACCTGCGCCGCATCGGCTCCCGCGACATCGCCGCTATTGGTCACGGTGAATGTCGTCACCAGCCCGTCGCCTGCTTGGGTGACGGAGAGGTCGCCATAGTCGAACTCGGTATAGGAAAGGCCGTGACCGAAGGCGAAGAGCGGCTCCAGCCCTTCGCGGTCGAACCACTTGTAGCCGACCGTCGCGCCTTCGGTGTAATTGACGTCGCCTTCATGCGGCTCTTCGGGGTGCGGCAACTGGTCGAGGCTGCGCGGGAAAGTGACCGGCAAATGGCCCGAGGGATTCACCGCCCCGGTCAGCACATTGGCAATCGCCTTGCCGCCCATGCGCCCCGGATACCACGCCGCGACGATGCCGCGCACGTTGTCCGCCCAAGGCATCAGCACCGGCCCTCCGGTCTGCAGCACAACAACCGTATTCGGCTGGTTGAGCGCGACCGATTCCACCAGCGTATCGTCCTCCACATGCATGGGAACATCGATGCTCTCGCTTGCCCATTGGTTCGCGAAGACGATCGCAAGGTCCGCCGCATTGGCCGCCGCCGCCGCGCCTTCATGGTCGAGGCCGTCATGCCAGGTCACCAGCGCATCGGGCAGCAGCGCGCGCAATTCCTCAAGCGGGCTTGAGGGGTAGTAGACGACCGGCCCCGGCCAGCTGGTCGGCTCGATCCCCGGCACGGCGTTCTCGCCATCGGGATAGACCTGGCTCGACCCGCCACCCGACAGCACGCCCTTGTCCGCATGACCGCCGATCAGCACGATGCGCCGGGCATTGGCGGCGAGGGGAAGGATATCGCCCTCGTTCTTCAACAGCACGATTCCGCCCTCGGCATCGGCCTGGCTGACCGCGCGATTGGCGGCGAAATCGATCGGCTGGTCGGCCTCCACCTGATTGTCGATCACGCCATGCGCGAACATGGATGTGAGGATGCGGCTGACCATCAGGTCGATCCGCTCGCTGGAGATTTCGCCCGCATCCACGCCCGCCTGCAAACGGTCCGCGCGGAACCATGCGGCAGTCTGCAGGCCGAAGCCCGATTCCTGGTCCAGCCCGGCATTGGCTGATGAGGCGGTCGAATGCACCGCGCCCCAATCCGACAGGACATAGCCGGGCCAGCCCCATTCGTTCCGCAGCACCTGCGTCAGCAACCACGGATGCTCGCAGCTATAGGGGCCGTTGACGCGGTTATAGGCGCACATGACGGAGCCCGGATTGCCCACCTCATGCGCGATCTGGAAGGCGAGCAGATCGCTCATCCGCATCGCGTCTTCCGCCATCACCGAATTGCCCGTGCCGCGCGCAGTTTCCTGGTCGTTGACGGCGAAATGCTTGGAGGTGGAGATGATGTCGTTCGACTGTACGCCGGCGATCTGCTGGCCCACCATCACTCCGGCGAGCAGCGGGTCCTCCCCGCCATATTCGAAATTGCGCCCATTGCGCGGCTCGCGCACCAGATTGACACTGCCGCCGAGCATTACGTTGAACCCGTCCGCGCGCGCCTCGCTGCCGATCATCGCGCCGCCCGCAAAGGCGAGGTCGCGGTCCCAAGTCGCCGCCGTCGCCATGCCGGAGGGGAGCGCCGTGCGCGGCCGCTTCGCCTCCGCGCCGCCCTGTGTCGCCACGCCGATCCCGGCATCGGCCTGCCATTGTGGGGGAATGCCCAGCCGCCCGATACCCGGCACATAGCCTGCGGAGCCCGGTCGCGCGCCTTCGATCACGGTGTAGTCGTTGGGAGGAAAGCTTGTCCCGAAATAGCCCATCAGCAGGCTGAGTTTCTCGTCCTGCGTCATCTGCGCAACCATCGTCGCTGCGCGTTCGCTGGCGGAGCCCGTGGTGTCGGCGGCGAGCATCACGGGCGGGCTGGCCTCCTCCTGCGCCAATGCGGGCGCGGCCAGCGCGAGCGCGGTTGCGGCCAGCAGCGTGCGGGTCAATCTCATCAGGCCATCCTCTCTGTTGTCTTTTTTCCGGCGATATCAGCATAGAGCGCCCCGCCTGTCATCCAGACTGTCATGGCAAAGCCGCAATTTCCGCCTATCTGGAGGGAAAGACCTCATCAGGAGACCCGACAAAATGCAGGCAGATCGCCGCCAGTTCCTTCGTGCCACCGCCAGTGCCTTCGCCGCCCTGTCCGCATCGGCCTGCGCCACGCGTGGGGGAGGGGCCGCCACGCCACTGCCATTGGGCGCGGATTACGGCGCACTGGTGCCCGATCCCGCAGGCATTCTCGACCTGCCGCGCGGCTTCTCCTACCGCGTGCTCTCCTCGCTGGGAGAGGCGATGGACGATGGCGGCACCGTGCCCGACAAGGCCGATGGCATGGGCTGTTTCGACCTCGGCAATGGCGAATGGGCACTGGTCCGCAACCATGAATTGCGCGCCGAGGAGGATACGGGCGGGGCGACCGGCCCGGCCTTCGATACGATGGCGCGCAGCCTTGTTCCGCTGGCGGGCGGCACCACCACCATCGTGCTCGATCCGGCGACGCTCAATGTGAAGCGGCAATACCGCTCGCTCGCCGGGACGATCCGCAATTGTGCGGGCGGCGTTACGCCTTGGGGCAGCTGGCTCACTTGCGAGGAGGATGTCTCCACGCCCAACGGCAATATCAACAAAAGCCATGGATGGGTGTTCGAAGTGCCCGCCAATGCCGAACGGCAGGTCGATCCCCTGCCGATCACCGCCATGGGCCGCTTCAATCACGAGGCGGCATGCGTCGATCCCGCCACCGGCATCGTCTACATGACCGAGGACCGGAACGATTCCCTCCTCTATCGCTACATCCCCACCCATGCGGGAGAGCTGGCGCGCGGCGGCACGCTGCAGGCGCTGGTGCTCAATGGCGTTGCCGATACGCGCAACTGGGACGGCGTGGCGATGCAGGTGGGCGATCTGGTGCAGGGCCGCTGGATCACGCTCGACAATGTGGAATCGCCCGAGGACGATTTGCGCCAGCGCGGCGCGGAGATGGGCGCTGCCCTGTTCGCGCGCGGCGAAGGCATCTGGATGGGCGATGGCGAGTTCTTCTTCACTGCCACGAGCGGCGGTGCGGCGAAGGAAGGTCAGATCTTCCGCATGCGCCCCAATATCCACGGCGCCGACGTGCTGGAGCTGTTCTACGAAAGCAGCGACCGCGAGGTGTATTCCTTCGGCGACAACCTTACCATCGCGCCCGATGGGCACCTGATCGTATGCGAGGACCAGTATACCGAAACGGTCGATAATCACCTCCGCGGCGTGACGCCTTCGGGCGAGGCCTACGCCTTTGCCCGCCTGCGCATCCAGACGGAGCCTGCAGGGGCCTGCTTCTCGCCCGATGGCCGCACGCTGTTCGTCAACGCCTATTCGCCCACGCGCACGCTGGCGATCACTGGCCCGTGGAAATGGCTCAACAGCTGAGACCGGCATGACGCGCGTATTGTTCGTCTGCCTCGGCAATATCTGCCGTTCGCCGCTGGCCGAGGCCGCCTTTCGACATGCGGCGGAGGAGGCGGGGCTGACGGTGGAGATCGATTCCGCCGGGACCGGCCACTGGCATGTCGGCAAGCCGCCCGATCCGCGCTCTCAGGAAATCGCCGCGCAGCATGGCGTGGATATCGCCGGGCAGCGCGCGCGGCAGGTGGCGCGTGAGGACTTCCACGCCTTCACCCATATCTTTGCCATGGATCACGACAATCTGGCCGACCTGCAATTGCTCGCCCCGCATGATGCGACTGCCGAACTGGCGCTGCTGCTCGATATGATCCCGGGCCGCGAGGGGGAGGCGGTGGCCGATCCCTATTACGGCGGGCCGGAAGGCTTCGCGAAAGCCTGGGCCGATGCCCGCGAGGCGGCAGGCCATATTGCCGGGCGACTGGCTCGCTTGTGAGCTGGGCGGAGACCATTGCCGCGATCACCGGCTCTGCCGTGACGGGCAGCAAGCGGCTGTCGGGCGGATCGCTGGGCGGGGCGACACGGCTCGACCTTGCCGATGGCCGCGTGATCGTCGCCAAGCAGGGCGGCGATGTGCCGGTCGAAAGCGCGATGCTGGCGGCCTTGGCGGAGGCGGGCGCGCCGGTGCCCGAAGTCTTGCATTGTGCCGACGATTTGCTGCTGATGGCGTTCGTGGAGAGTGAAGGCGGTGCGGGGGACGGCGGCTGGCAGGACCTCGCCCGCGTGCTCGCCAAGCTGCATGCGCCGCGTGAGGAGCCCTATGGCTGGGATGCCGACTACCATTTCGCGGAAGTCGCGATTGCCAATGCACGCTCGGACAATTGGTCGACATTCTGGGGCGAGCACCGCATCGCTTGTCACGCGAAATATCTCGGCCCCGTCACCGCCGCGCGGCTGGAGGCACTGGCAGGGCGCATGGGCGACATCCTGCCCGCAACACCTCCCGCCAGCCTGCTGCATGGGGACCTGTGGGGCGGCAATATCCTCTTTGCGAAAGGCCGCGTCGCCGCGCTGATCGATCCGGCATGCTATATCGGCCATCGCGAAGTCGATATCGCCATGCTGACGCTGTTCGACCATCCGCCAGAGGAGTTCTTCGAGGGCTGCGAATTGGAGGAAGGATGGCGCGAGCGGCTGCCCGCCTATCGCCTCTGGCCGCTGCTCGTCCATCTGCGCCTGTTCGGTGAAAGCTATCGCGCGCCGGTGGAGCGCGCGCTCGATGCGCTCGGCGCCTAGCTCGCCATCATCTTGACGGCGGAGACCGCCAGCATCGCCGCCAGCGCCCAGCGCACCAGCCCGTCATTCACCTTGCCCGCCACCAGCGATCCGGCGACGATGCCGGGGATCGAGCCGATGAGCAGGCTGGCCAGCAGCCAGATATCGACATTGCCCAGCCAGCTATGGCCGATGGCGGCAACAAGGGTCAGCGGCACGGCATGGATGATATCGGTGCCGACGATGGTCTTCGCGCCCAGCCGCAACGGGTAGAGCAGCGCCAGCATCACCGCCACCAGCGCCCCCGCGCCGACCGAGGTGAGCGTGACCAGTACGCCGACCAGCGCGCCTGCCGCCATGGTGGCGAGCGCCTGCCGCTTCCGCATTTCGGGATTCATCCGATCGGCGAACTTGCGCAAGGGTGCGGTGAGGCGCGGTTTTGCGAGCATCAGCACGGCGGTAAGCAGCAGCATGGCTCCCAGCAGCTGCATCAGCAGGTCCGATTCCAGCCGACCCTCATGACTATGCGCCAGCCACAGCACCGTCAGCGCGGCTGCGGGCAGGCTGCCAAGGGCCAGGCGGCGCACTACCTGCCAGTCCGGCGAACCGAGCTTGTGATGGATCGTGCCGCCGATGCTCTTGGTGATCGCGGCGAACCACAGGTCGGTGCCGATCGCGACGGCGGGGTTGAAGCCGAACAGGATGATCAGGATGGGCGCCATGAGCGAGCCGCCGCCGACACCGGTCAGCCCGACGAGGAAGCCCACGAAGGCGCCGGCAAGGGAATAGGCAAGGTCCATCCTGCGGGCCTCATACCAGCCGCAGCGCCCATGCCGGACGAGTTTTTCTTTCAGCCCGCCAATGGGACAATTGCGGCGGTCACGCCTCCAGCGGCGTCCATGCCTCCCCGGCGGGGAGCGGTGCGAAGATTGCATCGAGCATCTCTTCAGTCACCGCCTCGGCGTGGGCGGGCTTCCATTTCGGCTTTCCATCCTTGTCCACCAGCACCGCGCGCACGCCTTCGACAAAGTCATGCCGTGCGATCATCCGCGCGGCGAGGGCATATTCGCGCGCCATTTCCTCGGCGAACGTGCCGGGAGCACTGACGAATTGCCGCAGCGCGACCTTGGCCGTGGTCGGGCACTTGCTGGTGACCGCCTTAAGCTCCTTGCCCGCCCATTTGCCGTCATCGGCCTCGAGCGCGGCAATGATGCCCTCCAGCGTGTCGGGTGCGAAAAGCGAGTTGATCAGCGCGGCATTGCCGGCGAGCCGCGCGGCGGGCGCGGGGGAGGCGAGATCGCGCAATATCTCCTCCGCCGCGCCGGGTTCCTTCGCGATCAGCTCCTTCGCCTCGGCAAGATCGTCGCTGGCGCAATAATGGGTGGCAATCCCCGCCCACAGGCACTCCGCCCCGTCCAGCCGCGCGCCCGTCAATGCCAGGAACTTGCCGATCTGTCCCGGCAGGCGCGGCAGATAATATCCGGCGCCAACATCGGGGAAGAGGCCGATCGCGCCTTCGGGCATCGCGAAGAGGGTATTCTCCGTCGCCACGCGGATCACGGCGGGCATGGCGAGGCCCACACCGCCGCCCATGGTCACCCCGTCCATGAAGGCGATCACCGGCTTGGGAAAAGTGAACAGCAAGTGGTTGAGGCGGTATTCGGTCATGAAGAAGACGCGCCCTGCCGCGCCGCCATCCTCCAGCACCGCGCGCCGCACCATGGCGACATCGCCCCCGGCGCAGAAGCCGCGGACTTGATCGGCATGGTCGAGGATCACCGCCTTCACCGCCGGGTCGGCGCGCCACTCAAGCAGCGCCGCGATCATCGCCTCGCACATGGGCATGGTCAGCGCATTGAGCGCGTTCTTGCGGGCGAGCGAGACACGCCCGACCTCGCCTTCGCGGCTCTTGACGATTTCGCCCGTCATTCCTCATCCACCGAATAGACGATCCCGTCCCACCCATAGCCAAAGCGCTTGTCGCAACCGTTCCAGTCCGGCTGACCGAATGTGACACGCTCGACCGCCTCGACGTCCTCGCCGGTTCCCTTGAGAGCTGAACCGTGCAGATTGAGAACGGGCGAGCGATGCAGGGCACCATCCTCGGTGGTGAGAAATATCTGGTAGTCTGATGTGGAATCGATCTGAAAGTAGACGGCATTTTGGTGATGGAATGACGGTTGCTGTCCATCCCGACGCAAATCCGCCCAGCTATCTCCGTGTGCCAAGATCAAGGCAGAATCATTGGCCAGAACCAATCGCAGTCGCCCATTGTGAATCCCGAGATACTCTAGATAGGCTGTTTCGCCTTCTGCCACTGTGACCCGCATCCCCTCCATGCAGACGGTGGCCGGGCCACGGGTTGCGAAATCTTCCGCCTTGCCCAGCACATGCCCATTTACGGTCATAGGATCGGGAATGCGATCCGCCATCGCACAGGCCGTCAGTGCACTGCAGGCCGCCAGCGAGCAACCAGCCAGCTGCGCTGCTCTCATTGTCCCGCGCCGACGATGGCTTCGGCTTCGATCTCCACCTTGAAGGCGGGACCGGCCAGCGCCACGATGGCGACCAGCGTGCCGGTGGGGCGGGCATGGCCGCAGAACTTGGTGAAGGCTGCGGTGACCACCTCGGCATCGGCGATATCGGTCACGAACATGCGCACGCGCACCAGGTCGCCCGACTGGCCGCCCAGCTGCTGGATATAGTCGATGATCTGTTCGAAGCAGCGTTCCGCCTGCCGCCCGGCATCGGGGGAGACGCTGCCATCCGCCTCCACCCCGATATTGCCGGAGACGATGATCCGCTCTCCCACGCGGATCGCGCGGGTGAACTTCGCCTGCTCTTCGAACGGGGAAAGCGGCGGGATGCGCTGGCGGCCGTCATTGGGGCCGTTGGCGTTGGCGGGATCAGCCACAGGAAATCCTCTCGATCATCATGTCGTCGTTATAGGCGACGGTCAGCCGGTCCGGCCGGAAATCCATCGTCACCGCAGTGCGCGGCGGGACCCAGCGCAGCCGTGTGGCGCCCGTCTTTTCGAGCAGGCGCTGTCCGACCTCCGCAGTGGCGCGCTCTTCCACCAGGTCCTGCACGCCGGAGGCATCGCATTCGCCCTGCGGCGGGCGTGCTCGCAGCTCGCCATCGCCTTGATCGGGCAGTGTGGCGCAGGCCGCCAGCGAGAGTATTGCGGGGGCGATAGCGGCCATGCCGCCGGGGAGCATCCTTCTCATGCAGCCACTCCTAGCGCGCGGCGCAGCAAATCGCTAGGAGGTGTGCAAGCACGGGGCGGCTCCGCTGATGGAGCGCCTTCGCCAGGAGAGTGGAGAGAATCATGGCGCTCAAAGTCGAACCCATCCTGCCCAATTTCGGGGCCGAATGTTCAGGCCTGGACCTGACCCGTCCGCTGTCGCCCGAAGAGGTGAAGCAGGTGACCGATGCGATGGACAAATACGGCGTCACCGTGTGGCGCAACACCGGCATGAATGACGAGCAGCATGTCGAATTCAGCCGCAATTTCGGCTATCTGGAGCGTGTCCCCAAGCGCGAGGGTGCCAAGATGCGCCTGCCTTTCCGTGAGCTGTTCGATGCGTCGAACCTGAACCTCGAAGGCGAAATCACCAAGGATCCGGCGGCGGTCGAATATCGCAAGGGCGACAGGCTGTGGCACACGGACAGCGCCTTCCTCGACAAGCGCACATCCTATTCGCTGCTCCTCGCACACATCACCCCGCCGGCGGGCGTGGGCGGGGAGACCTGGTTTGCCGATGCGCGCACCGCCTATGACGATTTGCCGCAGGAAACCAAGGACCTGATCGAGGACAAGATCGGCATCAATTCGCTGTGGTGGAGCCGCAAGAAGGCGGGTGCCGATATCCCCGAGGAGGAGATCGACCAGCGTCCCAAGGCGCGCCACCCCATCGTCCACACGCATAAGGGATCGGGCCGCAAGAGCCTGTTCATCGCCGCGCATACGATGGATATCGAGGGCATGGACAAGGCCGAGGGGCGCAAGCTGATCGAGGACCTGATCGCCCATGTCACGCAGGACAAATACACCTTCAAGGTGGCGTGGAACCCCGGCGACATGGTGATCTGGGACAACCTCTGCACCATGCATCGCGGCGGCGAGTACGACTACACCGCCCACAAGCGCGACATGCGCCGCACCACCGTGCGCGAAGGCACCGAACCGCATACGCTGGACATGGGCGACGATCCGCTGACCGCGCTGTTCGCGGTGACGCCCAAGGCGGTGGACATCAACTCGGCGCGCGACGCGGGGCGGTAGGGCCCTCCGGCATGACCTATTACATCGCAACGCGCGTGGATGGCGGCATGGCCGATGCCATTGCCCGGACCGAGGAAGCGCTGCAGGCTGAAGGCTTCGGCGTGATCACCCGCATCGACATTGCCGAGACGCTGAAGAAGAAGATTGGCGCCGATTTCCGCCCCTATGTGATCCTTGGCGCTTGCAACCCGAACTTGGCGCATCAGGCGCTGCTGCTGGAAGACAAGGTCGGCACAATGCTGCCGTGCAACGTGATCGTCCAGCAGCTGGACGACGGGGTGGAAGTCGCCGCGATCGACCCGGTCGCCTCCATGCAGGCGATCGACAATCCCGACCTGCACAAGGCTGCGGAAGAGGTGCGGGGAATGCTGGCAGCGGCCATCGCAAGGCTCGGTTAGCAAACGGGTTCCACACCGGACAATACGAAACGCCCGGCTCCCTTTTCGGCAGCCGGGCGTTTTGCGTTGCGTCGTATGCTGGAAGGGGAGCACCCCTCTGCCGATGTCACACTCCCCAGAAGAAGGATGCGTGGATCAGCGAGCTCGTCAGCGCCACGGCGCAGATGAACGAGAACAGGCGGTCGGTTACGATACTCATGGCTTGGTTCCTTGCTTTTGCGTGATGAGATGGTCGCGCCCGTTCACTCGCCGCGATGGCGCAGGAAGCTGCGGAAGCGGTTGAAGATGTTGATGCCGAACCAGGCGGCGCCGGCGTAGAGCACCAGCTCGGTGCTCCCGGCGCCCACGGCCAGGATCACCATGCGCGTTTTGAGATCGGGCTGCATCAGCGCCAGCGCGGCGAACGTCGCCAGCCAGATCGCGGCGATGATGGCCCCGCCAATAATGAGGGCCAGCTTGTTGGTACGGGTCTTGGAATTCGTGGTCATCGTCATGTCTCCTTTCGTCACCGAGGACGTGAAGACAGTCGGACCGGGCGCGCAGTTTCTTACTGATTTTTGCGAAAAAAGATTTTGTAATAAGCCCGGGCGAGGGGGGACTGTCCCGATATAATGAGCACGCTGGAGCGCATCATTTCCGATTACGGGCAGGGGCTGCGGCGTGTTGCTGCATCCTATGAGGCCGATGCGATGCTGCAGGAGGACCTGTTTCAGGAAATCCTCCTCGCGATCCATCAGGCGCTGCCCGCTTTGCGCGAGAAGGAGCGGCTGGCGCCCTATGTCTATCGCATCGCGCATAACCGTTCGGTCAGCCATGTGGCGAAGGCGGTGGGGCGCAAGAAAGGCGAAGCGAGCGCCGCAGACGATGTGGAGGAGGGGCAGGAACCCTCGCCCGAAAGCGCGATGATCGCAAGTGAGCGGGCGCACCGGCTGGCCGATGCCGTCCGCCGCCTGCCGCTCACCTATCGGCAGGTGGTGACGCTCTACCTCGAAGAGATGCCCTATGCCGAGATCGCCGAGGCGCTGGACATCTCGCCATCCAATGTCGGCGTGCGGATCAATCGCGCCAAGCAGATGCTGAAGGAGATGCTCGCATGAGCGATGACGACTTCCTCGATGGCCTTAAAGGCGATTGGCAGAGCCAGGATGCCGACCTGCAGGCCTATGCCGACCTCGTCGCAGAAGGGGAGCAGAAGCTGTGCAAGGAGCGCACCCACAGGCTCGGGCAGATGGCCGTGTTCTGGGCGTTTGCGGCCTTTTTTACCTGGCAGGTCTTCAATGCCGGCCACTTCCTGTTCCACGTCGCGGCGGTGGTTTTTCTGACCGCCGGGCTGATCGCATTGGCGGATTTCGTCTTCCTGCGCCGGATGCACGGCGAGGCCTATCTGCAGCAAGCGGGCGAAGTGCTGGACCAGGCCGAGCGGCAGGCGAGGATCGGCTTGCGCCTGGCCGAGGGGATGAAGGCGCATGCCGTGCTGCTGGCCGTCTGTTCCGCGCTGATGTTCGGTTATGACATCGTCGCTGCGAGCGAACCCGGCAGGGGCATGCTGATCGGGCTGGTGATCGGCGGTGCGGCAGTCTTCATGTGGTTCGCGCAGCGTGGCCGCTATTGCGAAGTACGCGCCGAACTGGACGGGGTTCGCGCCATGCGGGCCGAGTTACAGGATGCGGACGAGAGTTGAGCCGTCCCGCCCAAAGCAAAAGGCCCGGCCCTCGCGGAGAGGGCCGGGCCTTTTTCATGCCTTGCTGATCGGCTGGATCAGAAGATGCGGCAGGCGGTTTCCGCCGGGGCCGCGAGCAGCTTCTCCAGCTCGGCATCGAGCTTGAGAAGCGTCAGCGAGCAGCCGGCCATTTCGATGGCGGTGCAATATTCGCCGACATAGTTGCGCGCGATCGTCAGGCCGCGATCGGCGCACAGCTGTGCTGCCTTGTTGTAGAGCACATAGAGCTCTGCCGGCGGGGTGCCGCCAAGGCCGTTGATCATCAGCGCCACGCGGTCGCCCGAATTATAGGGCAGGTCGGTTGCTACGGCTTCGAACAGCAGTTCGGTGATCTCGTCGGCAGGCTTGATCTTGGTGCGTTCGCGGCCCGGTTCGCCGTGGATGCCGACGCCCACTTCCATTTCATCGTCGCCGATGTCGAAGATGGGGTCACCCTTTGCCGGCGGGGTGCAGCTGGTCAGCGCCAGGCCCATGGTGCGGACATTGTTGTTGACCTTCTCAGCCATGGCATAGACCGCGTCGAGATCGGCACCGGTTTCGGCCAGCGCGCCGCAAGCCTTCATGACGAAGAAGTTGCCGGCCACGCCGCGACGGCCGACGGTGTAGAGGCTGTCCTGCACGGCAACGTCATCATTGATGATGAACTGCTTCAGCTTGATGCCTTCGGCTTCGGCCATTTCGCAGGCCATGTCCCAGGCCATGCGGTCGCCCTGGTAGTTGTTGACCAGAACCAGCACGCCGGCATCGGTCGCGACCGACTTGATCGTTTCATAGCAGGCATCGACCGGCGGGGCGGCGAAGACCGGGCCCTGGCAGGCGGCGGTCAGCATGCCCGGGCCAACGGCCATGACATGAGCCGGTTCGTGGCCGGAGCCCGAACCCTGCACGATGGCGACCTTGCTGGCGTCCACGTTCTTGCGCTTGATCAGCTGGAATTCGGGCATCGCTTCCAGCAGGTCCGGGTTGGCGGCGATCACGCCGGCCATGAATTCCGGAACGAAATTCTCAGGATTGTTGACGAACTTCTTCATGTCTCATTCCTCTCCGTGAAACAGGTAAAAAGGGCTGGTGCTCAGCGATTCAGCTCTGCGGCAGTGGGGGTGTAGTCCACGCCGTAGTGCTTGCACCAGTCGTAAAGGATGGTGGCGACGCCCACGATGCCCGGATCGGGCGTGTTCGCGCTGCGCTCACCCACCTGGCTGGCGCGGCCGCGATGGGCGACCAGCGTGCGCGTCTCGTCGATCGCCTTGTCGGCTTCGGCAGCAACGGCGGCAAGCACCGCGCCAAGGTCCGAACCGTCCATTTCCTGCATCTTCTCGTGGATCGGGATCAGCGCGTCGAGCAGCGTCTTATCGCCGCGCTTCGCCCCGCCGCGTGCCATGATGCCTTCCAGCGCGGCGCCGACCATGTCGGTCAGCTGGTGGTAGGTCACTTCGGCCATGTCCTTGGAGGCCATGCCGGCCTTCATGAAGCCGGTGCCCCAGATCGGGCCGGACGATCCGCCGACATGCTTGGAACAGATCATCGAGATCTTCAGCAGCATGGCGCCGATGGCCGCCTTCTCGATCGCCGGCAGGTCCGCCTTGATGACCTTGAAGCCGGTCGCGAGCGAGGTGCCGAAGTCACCGTCGCCGGCCAGGCCGTCGAGGTCGGAGAAATACTTCTCGTTGCGGATCACCGTGTCGCAGGTGACGTCGATGGCGTCGGCGATCTGGTCGATGGTAAGCGTGGACATCTTTCCTCCCCTATGGACGCGCTAGGCCGTGGCTTCGGCGTTGAGCGCGTTCAAGTCTTCAATTGTAACAAGAACCGGATTGTCGCCCAGCTCGGGCACGATCTTGGCCGCTTCGCTGAAATCCTCATCCGCAGTATAGGTGCTGGTGGTGATCAGCGTGGGGATGCCCGCGCCGGTCGAGGCGAGCAGGCCGTTGCGGCTGTCTTCCACCACCATGCAATCGGATGCGGGCAGGCCCAGCGTTTCGAGGGCAAGGTTGTAGATTTCCGGATCGGGCTTCTTCTTGCTGACGACATCGCCGGCATGGACGAATTCGAAAGCTGCCTTGCGCTCCGCGCCGAACAGGTCGAGCACCGCATCGATGAACTTGGGGTTCGACGTGGTGCACACGCCCAGCCGCACGCCCTTTTCCATCGCCTCATCGATGATGCGCAGTACGCCAGGGCGAACCGGCAGGTCCTTGACGATTTCGGACGTCAGGCGGGTCTTTTCCTTGTGCAGGGCGGCGATCAGCTCCTGCTTGCCGCCGTGCTCGGCCACCAGCGCTTCCGGCCAGCCAAACTCCTCGAAATAGACCGTCATGCGTTCCTTGCCGCCGGCGGTCAGGAGGAGCCTTGCATAGAGCTCGACGCTCCATTCGGCATCGATGCCGAATTCCTTGAAGGCCAGGTTGAAGCCCACGCGGTGGGCATCGCGCTCGGTATCGACCAGAACGCCGTCACAATCGAAAATCAGTGCCTTGATCATGTCTGTGTCCGCTCCCTCAGGCCGTTTCTTTGAGGCTCTCGAGGAAGGACGGGGCCTGGTCCTTGCCGCCGAACTTCTCGATGAAGCTGGCGAACAGGTCCTTGCAGGCCTGGTACTGGGCGTCGATCACACGCAGCGGCTCGTAATCGTCGGGATTGGCGCGGCGATATTCGTCCACGCTCTTCACGAACACGTGCTTGAGGTTGGTCGAGATATTGACCTTGGCCGAACCGCGGGCAATGGCCTTGGCGAAAGTCTCGTCCGACAGTCCGGTGCCGCCATGCAGCGCCATCGGCGTGTTGGTGGCCTTGTTGATGGCCTCGATACGGTCGAAATCGACAACCGGCTCGCCCTTGTAGAAGCCATGCGCGGTGCCGACTGCACAGGCGAATGCCGACAGGTCGAGCGCGTCGCAGAACTTCTTGGCGTCTTCGGGATCGGTGAGGACGCTGTCTTCCTCTGCCACTACCATGTCGTCTTCCACGCCCATGATCTGGCCAAGCTCGGCTTCCATGCCGACATTGTACTTCTCTGCAATGTCACGCACGCGCTTCGACATTTCGAGGTTTTCCTCGAACGGGAATTCCGACGCGTCGATCATGATCGAGGTCCAGCCGGTCTGGGCGCATTTCTCGATCATTGCGATGTCCTTGCAATGGTCGAGATGCAGCACCACCGGAACCGGTGAGTTTTCGGCGCAGGTGCGCACCCAGCTGACGATTTCCTCGTGGCTGTAATAATCGATGGTCTTGGAGCTGGTCTGGCAGATGACGGGGGCGTTGAGGCCCTCGGCAGCTTTCACCATCCCCTTGACGGTGTTGTAGTCGACGAGGTTGAAGGCAGCGACGGCATAGCCATTGTCCATGGCATGGCGCAGCAACGGTTTCATGTTTACCAGCGGCATGAATAAGCTCCTTTTGATCCTAAGGCCCGCCCAAGCTCCCCAGCGTAGTGGCCTTTCGACTCGGCTCCTTAGCCAGACTTACGCCCTGCCGCCACCCGTCTAAACGCCTCTTTCGGCAATTCCGGATGATTCTGTCCGCTTGGCGCAGCGATATGTCGCCTGCAGGGACATCTGGCCCATTTCAGAACGTATGAACGGGCTTTCGGTGCCGCGGAGCCTGCCCTTGCCCTGACCGCCTTGAATTGACTAGGGTTCTCGGCGCCAGAATGTCAGGAGAGAGCGTGCCCGAAATCACCATCGACCGTATCGAGAAGGACATTCTCGCCATCGCCCGCTTCGGACAGGAGGAGGGCAGCAATGGCGTCTATCGCCAGGGCTTCACCAAGGCGGATATGGCCGCGCGCCAGTGGCTGATGGGTGAGTTCGAGGCGCTGGGCATGGCGGCCCGGATGGACGGTGCGGGCAATGTCATCGGCCGCTATGGCCCGGAGGAAGGTCCGGCCGTGGTGATCGGCTCGCATCTCGATTCCGTTCCGGCGGGTGGCATCTTCGACGGAGTGCTGGGCGTCGTCGCGGGCATGGAAGTGGTCCGCACCATGGCCGAGGCTGCGATCGTGCCCGAATATGCGATCGAGATCATCGCCACCAGCGAGGAGGAGGGGCGCTTCGGCGGCATGCTGGGCGCGCAGGCGCTGACTGGTCGCGTAACCCGCGAATGGCTCGACACGGCAGCGGACGAACATGGCAACCTCCTGAAGGACGCGATGGCCGAAGCGGGGCTCGATCCCCATGGTGCGCTCCACGCCTATCGCCGTCCGGAGGAGATCAAGGCCTTCCTCGAACTGCATGTTGAGCAGGGCCCGGTGCTCGATACCGAGAAGGTCACTATCGGCGTGGTCGAGGGGATCTCCGGCGTCTTCAAGTGGAACTGCCGCCTGATCGGCAAGGCCGACCATGCCGGCACCGCGCCGATGGACATGCGATCGGACGCCTTCATGGGCATTGCCGATTTCGCGCATGAGATCCAGCGCATCATCGACGAGGAGGGGACCGACAAGAGCCGCATCACCATCGGCCATGTCGCCCTGAAACCCGGCTTCCCGCATACCGTTCCGGGAGAAGCCGATTTCACAATCGTCGGCCGCGACCTTGACGAGGAAGTGATGCGCGGCCTCGCCAATGCCTGCCGCCGCGTGCTTTCCAGCATCGCCCGCAAGCACAAGCTGAAATTCGAATATGAGGAGATGAGCTGGCTCAAGCCCGCCTATTGCGACGAGGGGCTGGTGCAGCTGATCGACGGCAAGGCGAAGGAGCTGGGCTACTCCTCCAAGCTCATGCCCTCGGGCGCAGGCCATGATGTGCAGTTCTTCTGCAACCACACACGCGCCGGCCTGATTTTCGTCCCCAGCGTAAACGGAGTCAGCCACGCGCCTGACGAATGGACCCACTGGTCCGACATCGAACGCGGCGCGCAGCTACTGTTCGAATGCGTGCTGGACCTGGCGTGCGAGCAGGCGCCGGTGGCGGAGGCGGCTGAGTAGGACTTCTGCGGCCTCACAGACATCGCCTGAACCGAAAACCGCCGATCTTGGCTCAATACTTGCCCGCGCGCGGAAATTGAAACACGTTGCGTGCGTGCTGGATTTTCTTTCCCCGCAGTTTTGGATCCTTGCCGCACTCGCCATATTTGGTTGGGCGCATGCGCACTACGTGTGGATGCATATCGCTCATGACCCTTCAAGGCGTGAGATCACGGCACCGCCCGAGGACCTGAGCTGGCGGTCCGACAATCTGTTCTACCGTAGTCTCGCCATTCTCGCAGGAGTGGTTTCCCTCGCAGTTTTCATCTTTACGCCCCACGCAAGTGAGTTTGCTCAGTCGGACTTCTTTGTGCCTGCTTTGCTTGGTCTGGTGGGCAGTGCAGCCGTGGGAAGAGCCCTTGCCGATTGGCGTAGTGGCACTACGGAGCCGTTGATCCGGGGAGTTTCTGCAACTTACAACAAGGCGTCACAACCGCTCAAATATTGGGCATCGCTTGCTTGGAATGCGTCGGTTGGCATCGCTTTTCTGGCTACGTCTCTTTTCGTATTTGACGACCATACCAGGCAGCGCTGCGATGACGATGTTGGTGAACAGGCGCTAAGCGAGATGTTGGAAACCTGCAGCTTGATGCTCGCAGAGAACAACCTCGATCAGGATGGGCGAGCGGAGCTTCTTGCCGCACGAGGGCGCGTAAATCATAGGCTGCAAGAGAGTATGTCTGCTCTCGATGATTATTCCGCCGCTTTGGAATTGGAGCCGCAAGACTCTTACACGCTGTATAATCGTGCGTTGATCCACTCGCGACTTGGCAATTTGCCCTCAGCAATCGATGACCTGAATGCGTCGCTCGCCATCAACCCGGATTTCGACGATGCATATATCGAACGGGGTAACGCCTTCCTCGACACAGGCCAGTTTGAAAAAGCCATAGGTGACTTCACAACTCTCTTCGAGCGTGATCCTGATCACCCTTATGCATTGGCCAATAGAGGGATAGCCCATGCATGGATGGGCAATGCCGATGTCGCCGAGAAGGACTTCTCACGCGTGGCCAAGGACAGCCCAGGGTGGATAGTCGTCCTGCGGGGCCGGGCTATACTGGCCACCAATCGAGATGACGATGAGAGTGCGATTGAATTCCTCAATGATGCCCTCGCCATTCAATCCGATGACACGTTTTCGCTACATATGCGCGCGGAAATCTACTGGGAAAATGGCCAGCGTGATCTGGCGGCACGTGACGATGACCTGATCATGGAAATCGAGAAGCCAAGGCTTGTACGTGTCACTGAGAGTCCCTGATTCCCGGTAAAAATATCGATTGGTGAGCCCTTCACCGGCTCAGGCCCCAATCAACTCATCGATCGCGTGCAATGCAATCGCGTGGTTTAGGATAATATCCTTCCGCGTGTTCTGAGCGTGGTCGTCGCTCTTGCGGTAGTCTTCGATGGACTGGCGCAGTTTCGCTTCGTCGAAGATGCCGTGTTCGGCGATTTCCTCGGATGACAGCCACTTGTCGATCAGCTTGTTGATCTCGACGGTCTTGGCTTCGTCCGTATGGGCGGGCGGGGCCATGAAGGCGAATTTCTCGCGCTTGTAGAGCACTTCTGGGAGGACGTGCTTCATCGCCTCGCGCACCACCCATTTCTCGATCCCGTCGCGGATGCGGACATGCGGGGGGATGCGCATGGCGAGTTCGGCCACGTGGTGGTCGAGGAAGGCCGGGCGGCTTTCGAGGCTGTTGGCCATGTCCACCCGGTCGCCGCCCCAGTTGAGGATCTGGCCTTCGAGCATGGTCTTGATCCAGCTATACTGCACCTTGTCGAGCACGTGGCGCCCGTCGAGCATCGAGCGGTCGAGCGAATAGGCGATGGCTGCGATCGGATCGTAATCGCCGAGCTTCGCCTTGAACTCGTCCGACAGCAGCGGCTTCACGCGTTCGAGCACCAGCATCCAGGGCTGGATCCATGAGGGGGTGAAGCCCATCACTTCCTCGAAGGCAGGGTGGCTGATCTGCTGTTCGGCGAGCACGGAGCCGGCGAAGATCTTGTTCCGCTCCTTCATATCCGCGCCCGCTGAGGTTTCGGCATAGGCGGGATCGTGGAGGAAATAGTCGGCCTTGAACTGGGCATAGCCGCCGAACAGCTCGTCCGACCCCTCGCCGGTGATCACGACTTTGTAGCCGACATCGCGGACATGGCGGCTCATCAGCATCTTGGCGACGCCGAGCGTGTTGTAGAAGGTGCGTTCGGAATAGAAGACCGCATCCTCGAAATTCTTGCCGTAGAGATCGACGGCCTTGAGCTTGAGGATATCCTGGTCGGCGCCCGCCTTCTCCGCCATTTCGGTGGCGATATGCGCCTCGTCATAGCGGTCATCGTCGAAGCTGATGGTGAAGGCCTTGACCGGCGATTGCTGGATCGCCGCGGCCATGCCGATGATCGAGCAGCTGTCTATCCCGCCCGAGAGGTAGCAGGCGACGGGCACATCGGCCTCCAGCCGCAGGGCAACGCTTTCGACCAGCGCCTGGCGCACATTCTCGATATGCTCCTCGTCGGGCAGATCGTCATGCTCGCCGTCGAGCGGGAATTCGGCATCCCAATAGCGCTTTTCTTCAACGTCGAAGCCGTCATCGGTCTTCTGCACCACCAGCATGTGGCCCGGTTTCAGCGCATGGATGCCTTCGAACAGCGTCATGCCGGGGACCATCACCTGCATCATCTGGTGCAGCTGCGCCTTGGGGCAGACTTCGCGGGGGACATCGGGATGGGCGAGCATCGCCTTCATCTCGCTGCCCCAGAAAAAGCCCTTGTCGCTGACGTGGTAGAAGAGCGGGCGGATGCCGAACCGGTCGCGCACCAGGATCATGCGCTGGCGCTTTTCATCGAAGATCGCAAAGGCGAATTCGCCGCGCAAATGCTCCATGAAGTCGAAGCCGTGCTTGTGGAACAGCTTGAGCGCGATCTCGGAATCCGACTTGGTGTTGAACTGGTATCCGTCGGTGCGCAGGATGCCGCGCAGCTGCTTGTAGCCGTAGAACTCGCCATTCACGGTCATCACGAAGCCGTCGGTCGCGTCATCCTCCCGCCCGAAGATCGGCTGGTCGCCGGCATTGAGGCCGATGATCGACAGCCGGGTGTGCACCATGGCGAGGCCGTTGGCGGGATCGACATGGCTGCCCCAGCCATCGGGACCGCGATGGTACATCTTGTCGGCCATCGCCTTGACGATGGCATCGGTATCGGCGTGATGGTTCCTGGGGCTCCACACCCCGGCAATTCCGCACATGTCGTTTCGTATTCCTTCTGCATGCCCCGGCGCTTGGCCTGGACACTGGTCAGATCAGCAAATTGTCGGGCACCGAGTTGCGCACCCTGTCGAATATCGCCAGCAGCAGCGCCTGGCGCACCCAGACCGCGCCATCGGCCTGGTTGAAGTAGAGGTTATGCTGCGTACGATCGAGATCGGTCGACAGTTCCTCTCCACGTGCCAGCGGGTGCAGGATCACCGTATCATGCTTCAGCTTGCTGTCGGCATTGAGCTGGAAGTCTTCCGAATAGAAGCGGTATCCATCACCCAGGAAGGCGATGGCGTTCATATAGATGACGTCGAGATATTCGAGGCTGCCCTGCAAATCGCGGCTGAAATTGATGCCGATCGGGCTGGCATCGCACAGTTCGCGCAAACCATCGCCGAGCGGGTCCGCCATCTCGGAAAAGATGGTGATGTGGTTGATGTTCTCATGGAACAGCAGGGCGAGCTGCAGGAAGCTTTTCACCGTGCGCATGTTCCCCGGCGTGCCGATGATCCCGATGTTCAGCTTGAACTTGTCGGGGATGTTGCCGAAGGCGATCTCCGGCCGCCATTTGAGCAGCGCGTACCAGTCCGCCAGCGCTTGCGTGGGATGTTCGTCCGACCCGTTGCCGCCATTGATCATCGGTATGCGGAGATATTCGGAGAGTTCGGCCACCGCCAGCTGCTCGGTATGGCGGACAACCACCACATCGGCATAGGAATTGAACATCTGCCCGATGTCCTGCAGGCTTTCACCCTTGGCGACGCCCGTGGTCTTGGCATCGGCGACCGAGATGGTGTTGCCGCCGACGGACAACATGGCGCTTTCGAAGCTCAGCCGCGTGCGCGTGCTCGGCTCGAAAAAGGCGGCGGCCATGATCTTGTCTTCCAGCGCGCGGTTCACCTTGTATTTGCGCAGCTGGAGATAGGCCGAGAGCTTGGAAATCTCGCACAACAAGTCCTTGTCGAACTGCGCCGCTGACAGGACCGAGGCATTGCGCAGCCGGTCGAGCACGTCGATCCTGAGGCGCGGCTCATATTGCAACAAGCCTTCGGGATTGGGGCAATTGCCGATGGGCGCGCGCAGGCGGCTGGCCTCGCGGTCCTCTGCGACCTTCGATGCGGGTATGGTCACCAGCTTTCCCCGCGCAGGAGATCCTTGATGAGCATTGCCGCAAGGCCGAGCGCGGAAATCGCGCACCAGACGAGCGAGCCGTAGACGAGGAGGGTCAGGAATCCGGATGAAAAGGTCATTCAGTCCTCTTTGAGGAGGTTCCAGTCAAAGCGGTCTTTCGAGAGCCAGGCCGCGCCCAGCACCCAGACCATGGAAACGGCCGTGCCTATCGTGCTCGCCACGAACCAGCCGATCGTAAAATAGCTGATAAGGCCCACGCCGCCGCCCAGCAGCATCCCCCCGATCGCACCCACGCTCGAGGCGCGCCTCCAGTAGAGGCCGGTGACGATCGGCCAGATCATAGCACCGACCAGCGGACCTGCAAAAAACAGGACCGAGGCCAAGGTTCCCACACGCGGCACACAGACCGCCCATGTGCCCACGCCCAGCGCCAGCGTGATCCATTGCGCGACCTTCTTCAGCGTCGCCGGATCCGCGGCGGGCTTCAACAGGCGGCGATAGATGTCCTCGGTAATGAGATCGCTGGTCGCGGCCAGCAGGCTATCGATCGAGGAGGCGAGCGAGCAGAACACGATGATGAAGATCGCGACCGCGCCCACTTCGCCCAGCACATTGGCGATTACCAGCGGGCCCACCATGTCGGGGCTGGGCACCGCGACATTGAGCGCACCCGAAGCCAGCGCGATGAAGCCGGCGGCGATCGGGATCGGGAACCATACCAGCCCGCCGATCAGGAAAGCCTTGCTGCCAACGCCCTCCCGGAAAGCGAAGGCGCGGCTCCACCACACATTGTTGTGGAACACCTCGCCCAGGCCGAAGAGGAGATTGTTGAAGATCGCCATCAGCGCGGCGGGGAACAGCACATGCACCAGTTCCGGCTTGGTCGCGGTGAGGTTCGCATGGATCTCGTCCACGCTGACATTCTGCAGCACGGCAAAGCCCACCACGACGATGCCGACGATGATGATCAGGCTCTGGATGAAGTCGGTCCCGATAACCGCGCCAAGGCCGCCGCGCATCGTGTAGATCACGCAGACGGCAAGGATCACCGTCATGCCCCAGACATAGTCGATGCCCGCCAGCGCCTCGAGCAATATGCCGCCCGCCATCGCCATGCTGACGAGCCATGTCAGCGAATAGAACAGCGTGAAGAGCATGAAGATGCCCCAGGCCGTGCGGCCATAGCGCAAGCGGAAGAAGTCGCCGCTGGTATAGCCATTGGGCATCAGCGTGCGGATGCGCTTGGCCAGCGGCGCGAAGAGGATGAGGCCGAAAGCCGCCATCGAGTAGGCGATCATCCCCCATATGCCGAGCTCCAGCGCGAATTGCGGCGCGAGCATGGTGGTGTTGGAAGTGATCCATGTCGCCGCCGCGGTGGCGGAGCCGAGCGCGAGTCCGACATTGCGGCCGGCCAGCGCATGATCCTCGAAGCTCTTGTTGCGGCGGCCCCAATAGAAGCCGAGGCCGATCCACAGCACGCTGAAGATCGCCAGCAGCAGGTAACCGGTCGACGGGTCGAGAAGGACGCTGTCCTCAGTCATTGCGCGCTCCCCGCCAGATCGTGGCGATAATGCCAGCGGTGATGATGAGGCCGATCAGCGTCAGCCACAGCGCCTGTGCCAGCGACTGGTGGGCGACGGTCAACACGGCGGGTTCGGAAAGCTTGCCGCCCGCGGCTTGCAAGCGCAGGTGATACTCGCCGTCGCTGAGGCCGGAGAGGAAATAGGAGCTCGCCGTGCCTTCATAGAGCTCGCGCGCATCGGAGAAATTCGCCTCTCGCGCGATCGACAGCGTCACCGGTTCGCTCGCTTGCCACTCCAGCAGGACATGCCCCGTATCGCTCGCCAGCGCACCGCCATCCGCCCATTCCGGCGCAGATGCGGCGGCGGGAGCGGCAGGGAGCAGCAAGGCCGCGGCCAGCGAGATCAGCGCGACGAGCAATCGGACAGCGGATCTGTCCGGAGCGCGATCAGGGAAAGGGCGAGGGGACCTCGGGGCGATATTCTCTTTGGAAAAGGAAATCGTGCCTTGCCTGTAATGCCGGCCGACCTGCCGGTGCTCTTGCTGGTGTGTAGTGAAAGCGGAATTGCGAGAGTTGGCACCGCGTAACAAATGCATCCCGGCTTGTGAACCGGGTAGGTCGCAGCTTTCCAGCGGGTAATTCATCTGGCGCGAGCGCGCGCGGTCCGTGACGGCCATCACACGTGCGACTCGGCCGGGTGGGTAATTCTCCTGATCGAAAGGCACCAATCGCGGCTGAAAGGGGAAGCAGCATGTGTGTAGTCGAGACCATGGCCGGCGAAGCTATCTCAACGGAGCGCCCGCCGTTTCGCTTGTCCGAGGCGCGGCGTGCTTTTCGTGAGAGCGCGGCCGAAGGGGGGCAGCCCGACGCTGCCCAGCAGTTCGCGGCCGACTACCTGCGCCGCCTTGCCGCCGCTCTTCCGGGCGAGGAGATTGCGGTCATCCTTTCCGCCGAACAGGTTCGCGAAGAGGGGCTTGCGGCGGGCCGGCGCGGGGATGCCGACCGTGCTTCCGAACTGCTCGCGCAGGCGGCCAAGTCCTGCGAGACGGCCGGCTTGTCCCGCCATGCGAGCATCGCCGCCATGTCCTTCCAGCTCGCTGCCGAAGCCTATATCAAGCAGCAGCGCCGCGACTATTACGGAGCCATCTCCGATCTCGAAAATGCGATCCTGGCCACGATCGAACTGGAAACACTCTACGGCCACAACATGGAATTCCGCCGCGTCCATCTCGCCCGCCGGATCCTCAGGAACCGGTCGTGCATGGCGGAGGATGCCATGGTCGTGGGCGACACGATTTCGCTGCTTCTCTATATCGGCGGCCATGCGGTGCACTGGCCGATCGTCCAGGGGCGCGGGTTCGGAGATCCGGCCAAGATGTCCGACAGCCAGAGCGCCTGGGCGATCGACGAGGTGCTGGTGAACCTCTCCCTGCCCGAGATCGACCTGGCAAGAAACGTTCACCAGTTGCCGAGGCCGGAGGAATTGCGTCATGCGCCTGCCGTCCTTCGCGCCGCGATCCAATGGTGCCATGCCGTAGCCAGCCAGCACCGCGAGCCCAACCATGACCTGATCGATCATGCGACGTCGTTTTTCGAGGTCGCGGAAGGGCGCCTCGTCCATGCTGGGCGGCGCCTGGAAGGCGTGCTGGACGAGCAGGGCATCGTGCTTGACTGATGGGCCGGCCGGCCATCTGCCTTTCCGACTTGGCGCCTGATCTCCTGCCTTTTCAAGGCGGCGATGGCACTGGCAAGGCAAGTTTTCTCTTGCATCATGGTTTCCAACTCCCTCACACCTTGGATGGAGAAGGGGTTGGCGTGCTCTCTCGCGAGCTGCCGGCAGCTCGCGCCCGCGAGGGAGAAGGTGGCATGGACCCAGAGGAAAGCACGCTGTCCGCATCGCTGGTGCCACCGGTGCGCTATCGTGCATTCATGAGCTACAGCCATGCCGATGAGCGGATTGCCGGGCGCCTGCATCGCTGGCTGGAGAGCTACCGCCTGCCACATAGCGTTATCGGCAAGTCGACCGCGCGCGGCGAGGTCCCGCGCAACCTGTCACCGATTTTCCGCGACCGGAACGAGCTGCCGGCATCCGATAGCCTGCATGAAGAAGTGTCTGGCGCCCTCTCCCAATCCGCCTGCCTGATCGTCCTGTGCTCGCCATCCGCGCGCGCCTCGCGCTGGGTCAGCCAGGAGATCGCGCTGTTCCGCTCGCTTCATCCCGATCGGCCGGTGCTCGCAGCGCTGATCGACGGCGAACCCGGAGAGGCATTTCCCGAAGCGCTGGTTGCGCCGGGGCCGGATGGCGTTGCGCGAGAGCCCATCGCCGCCGATTTTCGCCGCCAGGGAGATGGCCAGCGGCTTGCCCGCCTGAAGATCGCCGCCGGCGTCGCCGGATTGGCGCTGGACGAGTTGGTGCAGCGCGATGTGCAGCGCCAGCTTCGCCGGGCAGTGGCGATCACCGGGGCCTCGGCAGCTTCGGTGGTTCTCCTGCTCACCTTGCTCGTCCTCGCGATCAATGCGCGCAACGAAGCCGAGCATCAGCGGCAGCAGGCCGAAGGGCTGGTCGAGTTCATGCTCACCGATCTCAGGACCAAGCTCGAAGGCGTCGGGCGTATCGAAATCCTGGAATCGGTCAATGAACGCGCCATCGCCTATTATGGCGAACAGGGCGACCTCTCCCGCCTGCCAAGCGAATCCCTGGAGCGGCGTGCGCGGGTCCTTCATGCGATGGGAGAGGACGATCACCGCAGCGGCGATCTCGAAGGCGCCCTTGCAAAATTCAGCGAGGCGCATCGCGTGACCGAGGCGCTGCTGTCGGCCGAACCTGACGATCCGGCGCGCGTCTTCGCCCATGCGCAATCCGAATTCTGGCTCGGTTATACCGATTTCCTGCAACAGGAGCATGAGCGCGCGCAGCCGCATTTCGAGCATTATCTGCAACTGGCAAACCAGCTCACCGTGCTGGAACCCGGCAATGTCGGATATTTGCGGGAATTGGGTTATGCAGAAGGCAATCTGTGCTCACTGCATCTCGCTCGCCAGTCGGACGTTGCCATGACACTCAATGCCTGCCGTGCCGCGCTGACAACGATGGAGCGCGTTGCCGAAGAGTCGCCCGGTGATCCCGGGGTCCTGATCGATCTCGCCAACCGTCACGCATGGCTGGGCGATGCCTTCACCGCGGCGGGCCAGACCGACGAGGCTCTGGATCAGAGGCAGCAGCAGGCTGAGATCATGGACCAGCTGCTGGAGACGGACCCCCAGAACGCGAGTTACCGGCAGGACTGGTTCCTCTCCCGCTTCGCGATCGCGACCACCTTGCGCGATCTCGGCGAAACCGAGCGCTCGCTGGCAAGCGCGCGCGAGGCGAGCCGGGAAATCAAACGCCTCACCGCCGCCGATCCCGACAACCAGGACTGGCAACGATGGCGCATCAGGATCGAAGAGATATTTCCACAGGCGAGAATGGAGGAATAAAGATGACGAATTGTCCCTTGGCGCAAAAGCCGATTGAAATACGATCGCCATTCGAAGGCGAATGCGCGAAGAAGGCCACCTTGAACGTTACGCTGTGTGTGGCCGACGGGCGGATAGCGCTCAAATTGGTGCCGGAGCCCTGCAGGGTGGAGGGTCAGGATTATGTCGCCATCGAAGGCAATAGCGCTGTGGTGATCAAGCTGATTGGCGAACAGGTTTTCTTCTCGAAGCAATATGACGCCATCACGATGAAGGGCGATTTCGCGCGCTATTACGGCGACCTTGCCTATAGCGAGCTGGATGAGGAGACCGGCCGTTACAAGTGCGTAACCTTCCGCGCGCGCTTCGACAAGGAGGGCAAGACCGACAGCAGCCACCCATTCAACATCAATGTCGATCTCTACCTGCCGGGCAGCAAGCCCGAGTGGGTGCCGATCACTATCGATCCCGATATCAAGAACCCGCCGCCGTGGCTGGGAGGCGGGAGAGGCTGACGAGGCAGCATGAACCTCTCGACGCTCAGGAATGTACAGCGGCTGGCCCGCTCGGGTGATACCGAGCGGGCGTGGCGGCTGTTCGAGGCAAGCGGGCTTGCATCTGCTGCCGACAATGCCGATGCGCTGAGCCTGAAGGGACGGCTGACGAAGGACCGCGCCCTCAAGGCCGCGGGTGAGGAGCGTTCCGCCCTGTTCGGGCAGGCGCAGTCGGCCTATCTGGCCGCGGCCGCGCTGCGCCCGGCGACTTATCCGCTGATCAATGCTGCGACGATTGCCCTGCTCGCGGGGAACCGGGAGGAAGCGCAGAAGACCGCTGCACTGATCCTGGCCATGCTCGACAGCGGGGAGCATGAGCCCGAGACCGAATACTGGCTGAAGGCCACGCGTGCCGAAGCCTGCCTGCTGCATGGCCGGATCGACGATGCGCGCAAGGCATTGGCTGATGCCGTGCGCGCGGCTCCTGCCGCTTGGGAGGATCATGCTTCCACCCTGCGCCAATTCCGGCTGATCCTGGAGACACTCGGTGAGCCTTCCGAGTGGCTCGACACGCTGCGCCCGCCGGCCAGCCTGCATTTTAACGGCATCATCCATCTGGCGCCCGATCATGACGAAGTCGTGCACGCCATTGAGGACGCCGTCGCGGAACTGGCCCCGGGCTTCGGCTTCGGTCCGCTGGCTGCAGGATCCGATATCATTGCGGCGGAGGCGATTGTCCGCGGCGGAGGCGAACTCCACGTCGTCCTGCCCGCATCGATTGATGCCTTCCGCCGGGAGTCGGTCGGCATCCTCGGTGAGGATTGGATCGACCGCTTCGACCGCCTGCTGGAGACGGCGACCACGGTGGAGACACTCCCCGATCTCGACGAGGTGTCGGAGGCAGGGATCAAGCTGGCGAACCAGGTGGCGATGGGCCTCGCCATCCGTCAGGCTCGCATGCTGGAAACGCATGCGTATGCGCTCAGGATCGGTGTGTCCGAAACCGGGCAACCGGCAGCCCGCTTGCTCGATGAGGCATGGCAGGCACAAGGATTCCCGATCCACCGGCTGGATGCCGAGCGGGTTCCACCCCGGAGCGCTCCCGTTCCCGCCTTTACCAGCGAGGCGATCCTCGTCCTCCCCACATCGGCAGCGGTCGAAGCTCTCGTCGCGGCAGGCGGCAAGGTCGCGGACAGGCTGGGCGGACAGACGGCTGTGAGCTTTGCCGATCCGGTTATCGCCGCCCGCGCGGCCATGGAAGTAGCGACCGTCAGGGACGTCCCGATCGGAGGGGACTATGTTGCTTTCGATCCTAGCGCGGCAGGACCGGAGCGGTTCGACATGGCGCAGCTGGTTGCCAATGCAGCAACGCCGGGGCGCGTTCTCCTGTCGCGCACCATGGCGCTTTCCCTTGCATTGAGGGGTCCCGAATTCGATTGCGAGAGCCTTGGCGACATCGCCACTGCCCATGGCGATGTCACGCTGAACGTGCTCATCTCATGCTAGCTTTCCGGCGCGCGAGCCCGGATCAGATCACCATGTCTTCCAGCATGCGCGGCGCCTCGATCGTCATCACCTGACCCTCACGCTTTACGATCCCGCGTCTCTCCAGCGCGGTAATGGCGCGCGAAGCGGTCTCGCGCGAGGTGTTCACGCTCAATGCCAGTGCAGTCACGGTCGGGATCGGATCGATGCGGTTGTCGTCATCCGCCAGTCGCAGCAATTCGGCATGGAGCCGGCCGGAGGCCGAGAGCGTCGTACGCGCTGCCATCCGGTCCAGCGCCATGTCCAGCTGGCGGGCCAGGAGGCGGCTCAGGCCATAGGAAATCGGCGCCTGCGCCTCGGCTACCGCGACCATTGCCGGGCTCGGAATACGCAGCGTCTCGACCTTGCCATTGGCGATGATGTCCGCCCGGCAGGTGAGGGCCTGGGGATAGGCGCCGAAGAGCTCGCCCGGACCATGATAGGCGAGCTGCGCGCGCTTTCCGTCCCAGCCGATCATCTGCACGCGCACGGCGCCATCGAGGATCAGCCAGCAATGCTCCAGCAAGTCGCCCTGATGCGCGATCACCGTCTTGTGCGGCACCACGACATGGCTCATCTCACGGCCAAGGGTTGCCGCGACATCGTCGTTGCAACCGAAGACGGCCGATATAGCGCCGAGCCATTCGTCCTTGAGCATGGTGCTGTCCCTCGACAACTGCTGCTATCAGAGAGGCGACCGAAGCCGCAAGGCGATCCCTCGGGCAAGGCTATCGCATTTAAGGCGCAAGCGCGAAAGGTCCTTGTCATAGCTTCATCTTTTTCGTCCGGAACGCTGGCTGTGACCCCCGTCACGGACAGGCAGTCCATGATGATGCCAAATGGCCTTGCGACCCGAGGGACGCCGTGCAGACGGTGTCTCAACTTGCCCGGCCAACGGTAAAACGGAGGCCGGGCTTTTTTTGCCTGCTTTCGATCTTGCCTGTATGCGGCGGAACGGAGGACAAGGCGCTATCAGGGCGGCTTCACTGGCATGGGGACGGCAATTGAACTGGGGAGTTTTCGAAAAGAGCATCGGACCGCGAGCGCGACTGATCCACAACGCCCTGTCTGCCCGGTCGATAGCGGTATCGGCGCCCTATGAGCTGCCGACCGGCTCCTTGACGGTGATGGCGCTGATCGATGCCAATCCCGGCAGCTCGCAAGCGGAACTCGCCGGTCTCGCGGGCCTCGCCACGCCCAGCATGGTCGGCATTATCGACGAGCTGGAGAAGAGGGAGCTGGTCACTCGCATCCGTTCCAGCACCGACCGCCGGCGCAACGATATCGCGCTGACCGACAAGGGGCATGAGCTGATGACAGCCCTGTTTGCGGAGGTTTCCCGCATCGAGGATCCGATCAAGGACGCGCTCGGCGCAAAGGACCTCAAGCTGCTGGTCGACCTCCTCGACCGCGTGGTGGCTTCGCTCAAGTGAGGGCGATGCGCGGGGCCGTCCTGGCGGTCACCGCATAGGCGGCGAAATTGCCGCAAGTTTAGTTTGCCAAACTAATCGTTAGGTTGCTAATTATGCTCTTCGGCTGGAGGACGTTCGCCCCTCGCGCGAGAGGGCGCGGATGGGCTTCGCCATGCCGCCATGACAGAGATGAACCGGAGAGATCACCATGCATCGCAGTCTGCCCGCCATCGCGGCCCTGGCCCTGCTTTCGACGACAGCCCTGGCACAGCAAACGTCGGATACGCCATCCGATCTGACCGTGCTGCCGCCGATCTCCGAGGAATACCAGCCCGCGCTCACGCCCTGGGGCGAGCCCGATTTTCGTGGGGTCTGGCCGATCGACCATCTCAACAGCCGCACGCCTCTTGAGCGCGATCCGCAATATGGCGAGCGCATCTTCCTGAGCGATGCCGAATTCGCCGAACAGGCGGAGCGCGTACAGACGCTAGGCGCGCGGCGGGAGAACGAGGATTCCGCCGATCAGCTGGGCCAGGGGCACTGGACCGAACTGGGCAGCCCCAATCGCCGGACCTCCTTCATCGTAAGCCCCGCCAATGGCCGCCTGCCGGCCAAGACGGCTGAGGGCGAACGGCGCTCTGACCTGATGCGGTCGAGCTGGCGGCAGGGACAGGACTTCGACATCTGGACCGATTTCGACAGCTGGGACCGCTGCATCACGCGCGGCCTTCCCGCTTCCATGCTGCCGATGATGTACAATAACGGCATCCGCATCTTCCAGGCGCCGGGCCTTGTCGCGATCCAGCTGGAGATGATCCACGAAACGCGCATCATCCCCACCGATGGGTCCGCTGGCGTGGCGACCGCCATCGACAACCTCATGGGTGTGAGCCGCGGCGCGTGGGAGGATGAGAACACGCTGGTCGTCACCACCGACAACTTCGCTCCGGGTCCGTCCGCGACCAATATCGTCACCACCGGCTCCCCGCCTGCGAACGATACGCCGGTGAGTACCGAAGCGCGGCTGGTCGAGCGGTTCCATATGACCGGGCCGGACACGATCATCTATGAAATGACCTGGGAGGATCCGGTGATCTTCACCGCGCCCTGGTCCGTGCGGCTCGACTGGCAGCGGGACGATGAATACCAGTTCTTCGAATATGCCTGCCACGAGGGTAATGTGCAGATCCGCAATTACATCACCGCCTCGCGCGCGGCCCGCGCTGCCGGGGAATAGGCTCCTCCATCACCCCGTGAGATAAAAAAGGACCCGGTTCGCCGCATGGCGCCGGGTCCAGTCGGTCGCTGCCGGGGGAGGCCCGGCGGATGAATTGGTCAGGTCAGCGCAAGCGGCGAACACGAATCCGGCGCTGTCCGTCATATTCGAGGAAGACACTGCCCAGAGAGCCGCGCTCCAGTTCAACCGTGTCGCCTGCGCGCGGCGGGCTGAAGCCGAATGGCGCACTGTCCACGAAGCGCCATTGCGCCCCGTCGCTAAGCGTTATCAGGTAGATATCGGGCTCCACTTCTGAGACAGAGGAGACGCGGGCGGTGATCGCATCTTCCTGTTCCTGGCTGCGTCGCACCTCGGGCTGACGCACCATCTCCGCGCCGAAGCCAGCAGGAGCATTGACGGCGGGCACGCTCGACGTCCCGGAAGACGCACTGGGTGCGGCTGACGGCCTGCCCGCACCGATATTGTTGTCGTAACAGGTCACCCGCGCCATCACGTCCTCGATCTCGGCACAGGCGCGCATGATGGTGACGATCCTCTCGTAATCTTCCTCCTGTGCGGCAGCCGGTGTTGTGGCCACAAGCGCAGCGGGCAGGGCGACCAGCCATTTCAGACGATGATTTGCCATCACTGGAAATCCTTCATGGGAGTGTGACGCCTGCCGGCGCCAACGAGGACGGCGACAAACCGAAAATAGGGAGCATTCGGTTCGCCGCCGTCCATTGGACTGATCCGCTGTTCGGGAGCTGCGGGTCAGAAGTTCACGTTCACGCCGACGAAGAAACGGCGGCCCAGCACGTCATACTGGCTGGCGTCATAGGGATTGGCCGCGCGCCCGAAGCGGGGCGTTCCATCGCCAGCAACGTCGTCCAGGAAGTAGCCGACATAGGGCGGCTGCTTGTTGAACAGATTGTCGATACCGCCGCGGACCGAAACATTGTCCGTCACCTCGTAACGGGCGTTGAGGCTGAACAGGTCGTATGCGGGTGCGCCGGCCACGGTGACGATATCGTCGGTCGCAGCCTGCGCCGGGGCGACCGACGGCTTGTGCTGCCACTGAATGCCGATCGATCCTCGGCCGAAGGTGTAGTTGGCGCGAGTGAACAGCTTCCAGCGATAGGAGCCGGACTGCGTGCCCACGTCACCGCCGCCAAGCGTGCCGGCATAGTCGATCAGGGGCAGCACATCCTGATCGGTGGTCGTTGCGAACTTGTCCAGATAGTTGAAGTTCACATTGAGGTTGAAGCTGCCCGGAATGCCGATGCCGACATCCTCGAAGCGCAGGCCCCAATCGAGCTGCACGTCGACGCCCGCAGTCTCCACTGCGCCCAGATTGTCGTAGTTGATCGTCACCACCTGGGTGCTGCCATTGACGGAATCGCGCTCGATCCGCTGGCAGGCATCGTTGAGGTCGAAGCCGGGATTGAACTGCGGCGCGAAACACTGCCGCAGGACCGAATCCAGCCCCTGCACGGAGATGCCGTCGGTAAGCTCGATATTATAGTAATCGACCGACATGCGCAGGTTGGTAAGCCACGGATTATCCGTCGGCGCTTCGAACACCGCGCCGATGGTGAAGGTCTTGGCGGTCTCCTCCTCCAGCCCGTTGGCGCCTGCCAGCAGCGAGGTGAAGAACTGCCCGCCCAGCGGGAAGTCCGCTTCCGGACGTGCCGGATCGTAGTAGGTTGCGGCACCTTCCGCGCCCATGATCTGTTCGCACAGGGCGCGCACCTCGGTCGCGGTCCCGTTGGTGTTCAGGTCCGGGTTTGCTGAGTAGTTGCCCACTGTGGACGGGCTGGTGTTGTTGGTGATCGAGCACGGATCGCCGTCGCCGGCAAAGGCCAGCGTATTGGTCCGCGCCGTGAACAGCTCGCCCAGGTTCGGCGCGCGGCTGGCCCGCTGGTAGCCGCCCCGGAAGCGCAGGAAGTCGGTCGGGGCCCATTCGCCGTTGATCTTGTAGGTGTGGGTGCCGCCGACGGAATCGTAGTCCGAATAGCGATAGCCGAGCTCGAGATTGAGCTCCTCGAAGAACGGCACGCCGGACAGGACCGGCACGAACAACTCGCCATAGACCTCGCCCACGCCGGTCGAGCCGGAGGTGCTGGCCTGCGGGAAAGTGTTGCTCGTCTCGTAGAAGGAGGAGCCTTCGAAGGCCGAGCTGTCCGAGGTGAAGTCGATGCCGTTATTGCGATAGGCCGCGCCAACCGCGAAGCGCAGCTGGCCGCCGGGAAGCTCGAACAGGCCGCCCTGCAAGTTGGCTTCGACCAGGTCCTGGAAGATGCGGTTTTCGAACTGCGTGTCGACACTGGTTGCCGTATCGCAGTCGGCGCTGAAGGCCGAATTGGCAATGAATGGGCTGAGGCCGGTCTCGCAAGAGCCGGTGGAACCGTAGCGCGCACCATTATTGCCCAGCGCGAAGAAGTTCTGGCCATAATTGGGCGAGGTCAGGATGGTGCGGAACCGCTCCAGCGAGACGAGGCCAGTGAGGTTGGTCTTGGCAACGGTTTCGCCATGCGATGCGATCACGTCCCACGTCCAGTCCGTGCCCGGGATTTCACCCTCGAAGCCCAGCTGGATCTGGAACGTATTGTTGAACGCCTCGACCCCGCGACGGCCGAAGCTTTCAAGCGAGTAGTTGGCGATGAAAGGCGCGTCCGGATCGTCGCGGCTGAGCAGCAGCGCTTCGATATTCGCCGGAACCGGGAACACCTCGCGATTGGTACAGCCGCCGATCGGCCCGCAATTCAGGCCATAGCGTCCGCCAGCCATGAAATCGGGGTTGGTCGGGTTGTCGCTCAAATCGCCGGGCGTGCCGTCCGGAAGGACCGAGGATACGCGGAAATCGGCGGATTCCGGCGCATAGGGGCTGCCGACATAGATCTCGTCATCGAACGGAATCTCGGTGCCTGTCGATCCCAGCAGCACGGTGTTGAAGGATACCGAACGAGTCTCCGTCCGCGCGAAATAGGCCTGGCCTACGAAGGAGACCCAGTCATTGATGGCGAAATCGCCATGCGCGAAGAAGGAGTAGCGATCCTGTGGCGAGGACAGGATCCGGTCCGGATTGTTCTGTTCCAGCAGGCCGGTATCGAGCAGTTTCTGCTCGTTATCGTCGAACTGCCCCTGATAGTTCAGCAGCAGCGGATAATAGGCGCCGCCCACCGTGCTGGACGTGTTCACGAACAGCGAGCCGTCATCGTTGAAATAAAGGTTGGTGTAGGGAACGTCGACCCCGTCCGGCCGCGACGTGAAGTAGGAATTCAGCACGTCCTGGTCATATGGGTTCCGGCTGCTGTTGGAGGTGATGTAGTTCTCCGCCAGGAAGAACTCCTCGCCCCGCACGGTCGGGTCGGCGCGCGCGTCGCGGTAGGACCGGCGATCCTGGCGCAGCAGCTGCTCGCGCTTGTAATATTCCATGCCCAACATCACGCTGCCGCGGCCATCGGCCAGCGCCGAGCCGACCAGTGCGGAGACGCGGTATTCCTCGCCCCCACCCTGCGGTGAGAAGCTGACCTGCCCGTCGAAATCGACGCCGGTGAAATCGTCCTTGAGGATGAAGTTGACCACGCCGCCCACGGCATCGGCACCATAGGTGGAAGAGGCGCCGCCGGTGATGATCTCGACACGGCGGATCGCGGCAGAGGGGATCGAGTTGATATCGATCACGCCCGTGCCGTTGATGGGAGTCGCCCGGCGGCCATTGAGCAGGACGAGGTTGCGGTTCGCACCAAGCTGCCTGAGGCTGAGGGTCGAGATACCCGGAGTGTCGTTCGCATTGGGCTGGATGCCCGCCGTATCGAACTGCGTCAGCGCCGGGCTGAACTGCGGAAGCTTGTTGAGATTGGCCTCGAGATTGACCGAGCTCGACTGCTCGATAACGTCGGCGTCGATCGAAACGATGGGGCTGGTTGCCGTGTAGTCGGGACGGGCAATGCGCGATCCGGTCACGATGATCATGCTGGAGCTGGCACTGCCCGGTGCGTCCGGCGCCGCCGGGATCGGCAGTTCATCGGAATCTTCATCGGTCGCCTGGTCCTGGGCACTGGCCAGCGATGGCACGAAAGCAAGCCCTGCAATGCCCGCGAGCAGGCAGGTGCGGGCACGGCGAATAGTCGAATTTCTCATAGCTCTCCCCTCAATGAACCTCTGGAGGGGCTGTGAGAGACGCAGTCGCCGCCGGCCGCTCTTGCGAACGCGCGACGGTTCCGTGGCTATCAGCGGGCACCCCTCCCAAGGCATCCCTTTTCTGGTCGTCCGACCTTCTGGCCGGTCCTTGTCAGATGTGGCGATTCGTTAGTCTAAAATATAGTTTTGTCAACTAATCATGAGGATGCGAATCATATATAGGTGAATCATTAGCCTTCTTAAAATGTCGACTCGACGCATCTGGATTGCGGGCTGGGAGGCGCAGGAAACCGCCATTCCTGCGGGTGGGATAGCCCCACGAGACCCTTCGATTTAGGGAGTGTGTCTCAGCCCCGGCCGCTATGGAGCTGCCCATCGATGGGGCTTGACGGCAATCGGGAGATCGGCAGTATCGCAGCCGCAGCGCTCGAAGCGGGTCGTGCCCGCTCCTCCCAAAGCAGCGTTCAAGCAAGCAGCGGGGGTCCTGTGCCTTTTTCCAAATCCAAAAGCAGTTTCGAGATCTATCGGGAAGGCGGTTCGCCGGTCGATGTGAACTTGCTGGTCAAGATGGTGCTGTTCGTGCGCGGTTTCCGCAGCAAGCTGGACGAGGAACTGCGCAAGATCGACCAGAGCACGTCCAGGATGGAAACGCTGGCCGCCATCCTCAACATGCCGGACCCGAAATCGCAAAGCGACATCGCCAAGAGGCTGCGCATCGAAGGGCCGACCGTCACGCGAATGATGGACATCCTCAGCAAGGAAGGGCTTGTCACGCGTGAGCCGCATCCAACCGACAGGCGCGTCAATCTCGTGCGGATCACGACGAAGGGCGAGGAGGAGCTGGAACAGATATTCAAGGTCTATGACCGGTTGCGAAATCACGTCCTGGCGCCCTTCTCGCGAGAGCAGATTTTCGAAATGCGCGATCTCATGGACACGATGCTCGGACAGCTCGAAGCCGGGCCCGGCAGCGAGATCGAAATCCGCGATCCGCGCTTCCCTCCGATCGACGATGATGCGGACCGCAAAGATCGTTGACCGCACTACGCCAACAGGGCACATGCGGCATCCGGCGGCTTCGCCTCGACGAGGCAATCCAGGAATGGCGTTTCAAGTTCGATAAGTCGTTGAAATGCGGGTGTAGCTCAATGGTAGAGCAGCAGCTTCCCAAGCTGACGACGAGGGTTCGATTCCCTTCACCCGCTCCACAATCCTGAACTAGCCGCAGAAAACCGCCATTCCGTAGGCGGTAGTGCGCATAGCTTCACCCACAGCTTCTCACACTGCGTCCCACAGATCGGCCAGGGCCGAGCGTGAGGTGTCGCTGCTGCGGAAGACGCTGATCCTGTTCGTTACGCCGATGAGCGTGAGCCGGAAGGCGGAATTGACAGAGTGTCGGAATGCCGGTTTAGAATAATTGTTCAAAGACCTGTGGCGATAAGATCGACTTTACTAAAATGTTCTAACCCTGACCTTAAGGGTTTGAGTCCGGGCAACACGGTGGAAGCTGACGGTGTCCTAATCAGATGCCTGCATTCGAATGTTGCGAGTCCCAATGATGAAAAGGAAGTCCGGTAGCAGCTGTTCTGGCGCGGCCGGGTTTACGGTTGGCGGGGCGCGCCTCCTTGCCAATCGCGCAGCCTGTGCAGGCGGGAGGGCAACATGCTCTGCCCGGCCGCAAGGCGATCAATCGTTCGGTTTGGCCGGGGACCAGCCGCAATCTTTGCATTCAGCTTTAGTGCGGCCGGCGTTTAGCTGCCGGTACCGCGCCGCCGGAGCAGATTTTTCGGCATTTCAAAGGGGGAAATTATGGGGAATCAACCTGCTAATCTGACCATGACGTGCGTGCTGCGCGGGGGGCGTCCGACGAAATTCAGGGGTGTTGTGGCGAGCTATGCTCCCAGCATCGCGGCGGCGCTGTTGGCGACCGCCATCACGCCGGCGGGGGCGTTTGCCCAGTCGCTGGAATGGGACGGGGCCGGGGCAACGGCGAACGGTACGGTCGAAGGCGGGTCGGGGACCTGGGACGCTGCGACGGCGAACTGGACCTCGGATGGCGGCACAACGAACGAGGCCTGGAACGGCGGCGATGTCGCGGTGTTTGGCGGGACCGCTGGTACGGTAACAGTGTCAGGAACCCAGGACGTTGGCGGCCTTACGTTCCAGACTGACGGCTATGCTGTCACTGGGGGAACGGTCAATTTCGTATCGCCGAACACTGGCATAACGGTCGAGACCGGCGTGGCGAACATCGGCAGCGACATCACCTCTGCCACCGGTTTGGTAAAGAGCGGCGAAGGTGAACTGATCCTGTCGGGAGACCTTGCGATCAATGGCGCGTTGAATCTCGCCGATGGTCGCTTGACCTTCGCGGGCGGGGGTACCGTGACCGGAGTCACTCAAGTATCGGCACAGAGTGCTTTCACAAGTATTCACTTGGATATGGGCGGTGCGGATTTGAATGTTCAGGGGCTGACCCTCTCGGCTGGGAGCAGCAGCTTCAACAACGGAACTTTCACGGTCAGTACCATCACAAGACTTGGCACTGGAGAGTCGGATTTTGTATTGGCTGGAACGGGTGAGTTACTGAAGGCTTTTGCGACCACTTTTACCCTGAATGGACAAAGCACACTGTCTGGTCCCGTGAATGTCGATGGTGGTGAACTTGTCATCAGTGCGACAGGTGGCCTGAACAATGCGGATGCGATCACCATCGCTTCAGGCGCGACATTGAATGTGGATGGAGGCGGCAACAATGCGCTGTCGGACACCGCCATTATCGACAATAGCGGCACACTCGAGCTGACAGGCAGTGACGAGACGATCGGCGCGATTTTTGGCTCCGGTAACATCAATTTGAATGCCAACACCCTGACCTTCGGTGACGGGACAGACCGCGAGATCTCGGGCGTGATCTCCGGAAGCGGCGTGCTGGATTTTAGCGGCTCGGAACAACTGGTCCTGTCGGGCAACAGCACGATGACCGGGACCATCGCCATTACCGGGGGTGGCCTCGTAGAGCTTACCGGCAGCACGATGGGCGGCGTCTCGATGACGACGAACGGCACCTTCGACAATTTCGGTACGGTCTCCGGCAATGTCTATCTGGAGGACGGGGAGTTCAACAACGGCGAGGCATCGGGCTTTACCACCGGCAGCGTTGGCGGGGCCGTGTGGCTCAACGGGGCCTTTGCGACCTTCAACAACAACCAAGGCAGCTCCGTCAGCGGAGCGGTGACGGTGGACAATGGCACCTTGTACGCGAGCGGGGGGACGTTTGGCGCTGTCACCGTGAATGGCGGCGCGATGACTATATTTGACGACACCGTCGCAAGCTCGGTCACCATGAATGCGGGTGACATCGATATCCTGTCGGGCTGGAGCCTGACGACGACGCTGTCGATGGCGGGTGGCACGACGAACAATGACGGGACGGTGACCGGCACCGTTACGGTGACGAGCGGCACCTTCAACAACGGGGACGTTTCCGGAACCCCGTCCGGCACGGTCGCGGGCGACGTGCTCATCAACGGCGCCGGGGGTATCTTCAACAACTACATTGCCAGCGATGTGACCGGCACGGTGACGCTGGATGACGACGACGGCAATCCCTCGACGGGCGGTACGCTCAATGGCGATGGCGGCACGTTTGGCGATGTCGTCGTCAATGACGGCACCTTCAACGTCAATGCCGATGCAGCGGCAGACAATGTGACCAACAATGGCGGCGTCGTCGCAATTGACGGCGGCGGGGTCACCCTGACCACGAATTTCGTTCAGGCCGGCGGCACCACCACCATTGCGACAGGCGGCGTGCTGGATGACACTGATGGGACGGTGATGGTCTCGGGCGGTGTGATCCAGAACGAAGGCCTGATCGATGACGCGGTGAATATCGCGGGCGGCGAGGTGCAGAACAACGGCGGCGGGACGATCAGCGGCCTGATCAGTGTCACCGGCGGCACGCTGACCGCCAGCGGCGGAACCTTTGGCGGTGATGTCGCGATCAGCGGGACCGGGACGTTCAATGTCGATGGGAACACTGGTGTCGGGACGACGACGATCACCGGTGGCGATATCGACGTGAGTTTCGGTACCACGCTGCAAACCGATCTGGTGCAGAGCGGCGGGACGACGACGATCCAATTTGATGGAACCCTGACCGATGCCGACGGGACCATTCTGACGGGCGGCCTGATCGACAATGACGGGAACATCACGAACGCGGTCACGATCGATGGCGGGACGCTTACGAACAATGCGGGCGGCGCTATCGACGACGAAACGACGGTCCTGAGCGGTACTTTGAATGCTGCCGGCGGGTTCTTTGGCGGCGGCGGCGTGATCGCTCAGGGCGGTACGGTGAATGTGACCGTGTCTCAGAACCTGGACCTGATCAATGAGGGATCCGACGTCAACATCCTTTCGGGCGTCACCCTCACCGATGACCTGGTCAACAATGACGGTGTCCTGACCAATGACGGTACCGTTGCCGGGACGGTTCAGGTCAATGGCGGGACGGTTACGAACACCAACACCGGCTTCATCACCGGTATCACGATTGTGCAAGGCGGCACGCTGAATGCTGCCGGCGGGTCGTTCGGCGGCGGCGTGATCGCTCAGGGCGGTACGGTGAATGTGACCGTGTCTCAGGCGCTGGACCTGACCAATGACGGATCCGACATCAACGTCCTTTCGGGCATCACCCTGACTGATGACGTGGTGAACAATGACGGCACCCTGACCAATGAAGGCACCATTGCCGGGACGGTTCAGGTCAATGGCGGGACATTCAACCAGGGTGCCGGGAATGTCACCGGCGCGGTCACTGTCACCGGCACAGGCCCGACGGACAGGGGCGAACTGGTGCTGAGTGGCGGCAGCCTCGACGCCGGTGCAATCGCCCTGGTCGACGGGGATATCGTCGTCGATGGCGCTGCCTCTGGCGATATCACCAATGATGGTGGCATTGTCACGATCGCAAACGGGGGCAATCTGACGGGCGACCTGACGCATAGCAACGGCGCAACCGGTCTCGAGAATGGCGGCACGCTGACTGGCTCGCTGAATGTCACCGGTAACACGGTGACCGTCGCCGGTGCGATCGTCGAAGATCCCGGCGATGCCGATGCAGAGGGGGTGACCGTTTCCGCAGGCACCCTGGTGACTGAAACCGGCGCGGATATTCAGCTTGTCACCACCCAGACGGGCGGCACGATCAACGCCAATGGCGGCAATTTTTCCGGAGGGATCGTCGGCCAGGCCGGCAATCTGAACATCGCCGGCACGGTTGGTGCGGATATCCTTGTCGAAGGATCGGTGGTGGACGTCACCGATACCGGCGTGTTGACCGGTAACGTCACCATGGCAACAGGCGCGACGACCGGATCGAATAGCGGCACGGTCAACGGTACTGTCTACGCGGATGCCGGGACCTTTTTCAACACCGGTAGCATCGTCGGCGGCGGGGCTGTCGAGGTGGACGGTGGTACATTCTCGAACGATGCCGATGGGTCCATTGCCGGTGACGTGACGGTCGCGGATGGCACGTTCCTGGCCAATGGCGGGAGCATGAACGGCACGGCGCTGGTCACCGGGACCGGCCAGTACACGGTGATCGCAAACTCCTCCGGCAATGTGCAGAACGGCACGGCGGGTGGCGGCGCGCCTACTGGCGGCACGGTTTTGATCAACACGGGCCAGACACTGACGGGTGACGTGGCCAATTACTCGGGCACCACCGAGGTGGTTGGCACGATCAACGGCACGCTCGATCTTGGCGGCGGGACGGCGACCACCAATGCTGGCAGCGGCGTGACAGGTCTGGTCACGGTTTCGGGCGGCACCTTCACCGCGAATGGCGGCACGTTTGGCGCGGGCATTCTCGCAACCGGCGGCTCCTCATCCGTGGAGGGTGAAATCACCATCGCCTCGGGTGCTCTGACAAGCGACGACGGCAGTGTCACAATCGCCTCGGGCAGCATCGTGAACGGCAATGTCGCCACCACCAATAGCGGCGGGGTTGCGGATGCGTTCCTTCAGAATGACGGCACGATCAATGGCACGGCGACATCGAACGCCGGGCTGCTGCTCAATACAGGCACATTGACCGGTGCGGCCATCGTCAATGGCGGAGAACTGGCGAATACCGGTCAGATGCAGGGTGGCTTCGCAGTCAATGGCGGGCTTTTGTCGTTGGATGGCGCTGGCTCGATTTCCGGCACAGGCGCGGTCAATAGCGGCGGCGTTTTCCTCGTGAATGGCGGTACGTTCAACGATGGCGTCGAAAACAATGGCGGTGTGATCGAGATTGCCGGGGACTCATCCGGTATCATCTGGAACACAGCCGGCGATGCGCGGATCGACCCCGATGTGACCTTTACAGGCGACGTCATCAACGGTCCGGACGGGTCGTTTGACCTGGCGACTGGCGGTTCTGGCACCGCTGCAATCAGGGGTCTGCTTGCCATCACTGGCGGACCGGGCACCGGAACGATCGACGGCTCGCTCACCAACAATGGCGGGCTCGTCAACCTGAACGGAACGATCACCGGCGGCACGACGAATAGCGGCGCGACGGCCGAGATGAGGGTGGCATCCGGTGATGTGGCCATTTTCGGCATTGCACCCGATGCCGGGCTGATCAATAGCGACTATGCGACCCTGATCGTGAGCGGCACGGCCTCCGGCGAGATCACCAACGAAGAGACCGGCCGGATCGCGCTTGCAGGCGGTACTTTTGCCGCGGGCAGCGTGGTGGAGAATGCTGGCCTCTTCTCGGTGACCGGCGCTTCGGTGGCCGACGGAACGGTCCGGAACGGCGGCACCCTGGTCGTGGGCGATGATGCGGGCGGGGTGGATGCCTTCACCGTGAACGGCACACTGACGAACCTGTCGGGCGGCCTCATCGAGATCGAACGAGACGGCTCCTTGGATGCTGCGACCTTCACCAACGAAACGGGCAGCACGATCAACCTTTACGGCGCGATCAGCGGCGCGATGACCAATGCCGGCACGTTCTCCTTCTTCGGTGACGGCACCGGGGCGGATGCGGCCCGGTTCGGCGGGCTGTTCACCAATGCCGAGACCGGGATGATCCTTGTGCACAGCGGCAACCTGACCTTCGGGAACGGATTGTCTAACGCCGGCATGATCAACCTGTCGGCTGCCGCTGCGACCACTGGCGATATCGCCAGCGTGAACGGAACCTATACTGGCGGCGGCGAGATGCTGATCGATGTCGATTTCGCCGGCGACAGCGCCGACCGCCTGGTGGTCGATGGCGATGTGACTGGCGGGTCGACCGCCATTTTCGTCAATGATGTCTCGACCGGCGAGGTCAGCGGCAATGACATCGTTATCGCTTCGGTCACCGGCACTGCGGCGGCCGATGCGTTCACATTGGCAACCCCGCTGGTTTTCGGCGCCTATAACTACGACATTGCCCAGATCGGCTCGGATTTCATCCTCGGTGCCTATGGCGGTTTCGTGGGTGAAGTGGTGGGGCTCGAAGCCCTTGCGCACTCGTTGCTGCTCCAGAGCGATCTGCCCAGCCTCAGGCAAAGATCGGGACTGTCGTTGGTCGGCGATGCCGGGGAGTTCGGCGAGATGCGGGGGATCTGGCTCATCACGGACACGACCAGCGCGGATTTCTCGCCATCCACTTCCGGGACTGCCTATCAGGGCGAAATGGATGAGTATCGCATGCGCGGCGGTCTGAACTTCAGCCTTGCCGATACAGATGCCGGCCAGCTCGTCGTCGGGGCGAGCATGTCCTACAGCTCCGCAGATACCTCGATCGGCTCGCAAACCGGGTCGGCCTCGATCGACACCGACGCGGTTTCGACAGGCGTTTCAGCCACATGGTTCGGCCGTTCGGGCCTCTATGTCGACGGGCAGTTCCAGTACACCATCTTCGAAAGCACCGTGGACTCGGCCGGATTCGAAAGCAGCACCGATGGCAACGGCTATTCAGGGGGTATCGAAATCGGCAAGCGGATCATGCTGGCGGATTCGGGCTGGACCCTCACGCCCCAGGGCCACGTCACCTACAATGAGGTTACCTATGATGGCTTCACCAGTGGGGGCGGCCTCAGCACCACGCTCGACAGCGCCGAAAGCCTGACGGTCGGCCTTGGCGTGACCGCCGCGTGGAACTCGGCAGCCGCGCAGGGCCTCAGCCTCTACGGGATTGCCATGGTCGATCGGGAACTGGCGGGCGAGATCACCGCCTTCGTCGCCGAATCCCCGGTTGCCACGCAGACCGAGGATTGGTTCGCCGAGGCGGGACTGGGAGTCCGGCATGGCTTCGGCAACGGGCGCGCTTCGCTCTATGGCGAAGTGAGCTATGCGGCGGGCCTCGACAATCCCGGAGACAATAACGGACTGTCGCTGGTTCTGGGCGGCCGGATTTCCTACTGAGCCCAGGGACGGAGCGATCCGCTGCAGTCAGCGGATCGCTCCGTCATCGCAGGACTTGGCTGAAAACGTATTCCCAGGCCGTGCGCGGTCGGATGACTTGGAACACGATGGGCTTGTCCGGAACGCACGGAAGTTTGACCTGCTTAGGCAGCCGACCGTCCCTTCGGCCGACCGCTTTCTGGATACGACCGGCATGACCCTACCGGCGATAATGGGGCGCGTTGCCGGTGTGGGCGTCAGCCGCCGAGTCCCTCCCTGCTGACCGTTATGCTTGCTTGCAGATCCGTTGGACGAATGACCTCCATGACCGGAGCATCGGCCACCAGTTTGACCCAGAGGGTATCCTCGCCCCTGAAATAGGACGTCTCGTTCGCCTGGCGCAGAGCCTCCATGCTGTCCTGCCGCGTTCCCGATGCTGCACCGGTGAAACCCGGCAGTTCGAACATGACCCAAGAGCCCTCGTCCATTTCGGCGAGGCTGAGAGTGACTTGCGGCCTTTCGGTCTGAACCTGGATCTCGCTTCCGGCACGCACGGTGCTCTGATCGCCGCTGATCTTGAATTCCTTGCCGCCCCGAACAAGCGCGATGGGCGCTTGCGGAGGACGGCGGGAGAACAGGGCGGCACGCTGGGCCTGGACGAGGGGCGTGTCCGGCGCATTGGGGCCGAGCGAGGAGAGCAGGGCGAACCGGGCGGTGCGGGATTCCAGATCGACTGCGGCGGGAAGTTCTCCCCTGCTGTCCGAGAGATTGAGGCGACCGATATCGCCCGTGCACACGGAAGCGTTCCAGCTAGGACGAATCTCGCAGCTGTCGTCGGTGGCGACGCTGTCATTTTCGCCGTCGTGCAGCAGGACCTGGGAATTGGGGATGCCGGTCACCGATCCGTCCAGGTCGCGGAAGGACAGCGTGCGATATGCGTTGCCGCCGCGGTTGTCGTTGTCGAACCTTGAATCGTATTCCGGGAAATAGACCGGCTTGGCGTTGACGAACTCGGCACCGCTGATGGTGCTTCCGGTGCTGAGCCCCGCGCTGGTGAACAGCAGGAAGGATAGCGCGCCTGTCTTCCTCTGATCGTTGTCCTCGAAATTCACGAATGTCGTGTTCACCACATCGTCGCGGTAATCGTAATATTCGTAGCCGCGGATGGGGAAGTCCGGGATGGAGGGCTTGGGCAGGCTGCGTCCGTAGGCCACTTCCTCCGGCGTCGCGGGATTGCCGATATTGTCGGTCTCGCCCACGACCAGTGCGTCCACCAGACGTGAACTGAAGGGCAGGCTGCCGATGTCCCCTGCGGCCTGCGTCATGCCGATGGCGTTGTCGGCGAATTTCGCGTTGCTGTACACGTACAGGTCCCCCCGGCCCCAGAGACCGCCATTGCGGTTCTTGTAAGCGGTCAGGTTCTCGAAGTGCGTCTCCATCACTTCGCTCTCCAGATCGGTGGGATCTGTCAAAGGCAGCAACGGAATCGAGGCCAACCCGAAGGTATTGTCCTGGTCGATGTGCCGGTCGATCAGGAACCCGTCGAAGTTGGAGTGCGCTGTGTTGCCGCTGAATGCGCGCAGCGGCGTACGGCGTGGCCAGGTGTTGGCGGAAATTTCCGTACCCAGAAAGGCGCCATTGGGGTGTTGCGGTATAGAGAGCCAGAAACCGACTTGGTCGGAGCCGGCCGCCACATTGTCTATGTAGCTGTTGTCCGGGTTGGTGATCCAGAAGGACGCCACCGTGTTGTCGGAAGGCAGCAATGTGTTCCCGCCGTGGAAGCTGGCTTGCCTGGCAGCCGCAAAATCCTCGAACCGGGTGTCTATTTCTCCATTGGCGGCGAGATTCGTGGGCACGCAGTCCAGTGTCGGATGGCACTTGGTCTGGATCGCCAGGTTCCGGATGAACGCGTTGCCGGTTTCGATCCCGTCTTCCATGAAGAAGCAGTGGCCTACGGTGTTGTAGGTTACGTTGTTCTCGATGCGCAGGTTGTGGGTGCCGTGCACGGTCACGCAGCGGTTGTAAGTGTCATGGATGGAGGCGTTGCGGACATACATGCCCTGCCCTTCGCCCAGTATGTGGAAGTGCATCGGATAACGCGCCAGCACCAGATGCTGGCCCATGCGGTTCAGCTCGACGCCGTCGACATAGGCTTTCGATCCGGCCATCGCCATGATGTGGCCGCCGAAGTAAGTCTCTTCGGCATCCTCGGAGGCCTGTATCACGATATTGCGGGTGAGGTTGGCAACTTCGCCGCGCTCGTCCACGCCGAAAGTGATCTCGCCGAAGTGCATATGTTGCAGCGGCTGGTCGATGGTGACGGTGTTGCCATTGACCTCGGTGATCGTGCGGCGCTCTGCCTGGCGCGGATTGAAGTCGGTGGAGGCGAGCACGATTTCGTCACCCACCTGCCAGCCAGAGGCGTCGAGTAGCTGGATGCTGGTTGCGCCGCGTTCCGCGGTGGCGGAAAGCTTGCTCCACGTATGGTCACGCGTGCCGTGGAGGTTCAGGGTGCCGCGCATCAGCATGATGCCGCGATCGCCCATCGTATTGATGTCTTCTCCCGTCACATTGTCAGTGAGGGTGATGGTGGCCTTGCTGCTGTGCGGCTTGTCCGCCGTGCCAATAGTCAGCGAACCGCCCGGCACGTAGATCCACTCGCTCTCAAGGCTGATGTCACGCTCATCAGAAAAGGTCAGGCTGCCCTGAATGGTCAGACTGCGAAGCCCCGGCGCATCGACGTCCAGCACCACATCCATATCGCGGGTGATTTCCACCGCATCGCCCGCGGTAGGCACCTGCCCGCTCGGCCATGTGGATGCTTCGGACCAGAGCGACTGGGCGTTCGCGCCCGAAGTTACGCCCAGAAGGGTTGCGATCGACAAAAACAGGGCAGATTTGAGCAAGCAAGGCTGCAAGTGCATGGTGATTTCCCCTCCAGCGAGTTCACTGTCCCGCAATTGTTATTGGACTGGAGTTTGCCGCGAGGAAGCCGGTTTGCCAAGTGCACAAGCTACACGCCAATCCAAGGCCTTTTCCGAGTTTCAGGCGGCGATAGCGTGGTTGCCTGATATCAGTTTCTCTGGCTAGCGGACCGGAAAGCTGGTGCAAGATGCGTGGGCTCGCATCGAGGCTGGTGGACTTGAGCGATGAAGCTGACCACCGAACGTGTTCGGTCGAGACACGAATTGAAGGGGTGTTGACCTTCTCACATGGCTGGTTACGCAGCTTCCGCACAGTCGGAAACCCTAGGTTTTCTGCCGCTTTCAGGTGGGTTGTAATGTGGATTGGATCCCCTTCACCCGCTCCAGCCTTCTGTCTATAGGCGGGGCATGCCCGCCTTCTTCCTGTCCTTCATCACCTGCCTGCTGGTCACCTTGGCCGGGCGTGACATGCTGCGCATGGCGCGGTTGTCCGGGGCGCTGGGCGGGGGAGGGGCGGGGCTGCATGTGGCGGTGTGGATTGCGTCTGCGGCCACCTCCGCGTTGGCCGCGTGGCTGGGGCTGTTGCTGGCGCCGGTGATGCCTCCGGCGGGCAAGCAGATGTTCGTCGCGATCGCCATGTTCGTCGCCGCGCTGGAGCTGGTGATCTTGCGCGCGGGGCCCAGGCCCAGTGAACCCACCTTCTCCCTCGGTGCGATCCTGCTGGTGCTGCTGGCGGCTCAGGCGACCGATGCGGCGCGTTTCCTGCTGATGGCGCTGAGCCTGCAGACGGGAAATGCGGTGCTGGCGGCTGTGGGCGGTACGCTGGGCAGCGGCGCGGCGTTGAGCATTGCCGTGATCGCGGGTGACAGGCTGGAAGCCGGACTTCCTCATCGCCGGGCAATGACCCTCGCCATGGCCGCATTGCTCGCGCTCGCTGCGGTCCTGATCGACCTATCTGCGCGACAGATCATTTAAAGATCGATTTTATCGATCACGTGCATCGGCCATTTGCGCGAAACAAAGCGCTGCCCGTCCCGTTGATCAGGCAAATGCAAACGCAAGATCAAAGGGGATATGACATGGCCGATACCGGCGATAATTCGAAATCCGCGCTGATCGATGGACTGAACGGCCTGCTGGCCGACCATTTGGCGCTCTATTTCAAGACCAAGAACTTCCACTGGCACGTGACCGGCCCGCGCTTCCGCGACCTGCACCTGCTGTTCGACGAACAGGCCATTGAGATACAGGGCCAGATCGACGCGATCGGCGAGCGTGTGCGCAAGAACGGCGCGAAGACGCTCACCTCGATCGGCTCGGTCGCCAAGGCGACGCAGATTGCCGACGAGGACGATGCGGAACTTCCCGCGGAGAAGATGGTCGCCGAACTGCGCGACGACAATGCTGCCATGGTCAAGCGACTGAAGGAGCTGAAGGAGCATGCCGACAAGGCTGGCGACAATGCCACTGACGGCCTGATCGACGACTGGACCGACATGGCCGAGGAGCGCGTGTGGTTCCTCTCCAGCCTGCTCCACTGACCGGGTGAAATCCCCCGCCGCGTCCCACCTCCCCCCATCCCTCGAAGGGACGCGGTAAAAGAAGGCCGCCGGAGACCATCGCGTCCCGGCGGCCTTTGCTTTAGGGGGAGGGACATGAGCACGCCTGAATTCATCGAAGACGCCTCCGCACAGGATATCGCCCGCTGGCTTGAACAGCGCCTCTCCGCGGCCCTTTCCGAGGCGGATGGCGACATCGCCATTACCCTGCCGGGTGGCTCCACGCCGTTCCCGATCCTGGAGGAGCTGTGCCGCTCTCCGCTCGACTGGTCGCGCATCGCCGTGTGGCCGGGGGATGACCGGCTGGTTCCTGAGGATCACGAGGCCAGCAATACCGGCCGCATCCGCGCGCTGCTGGAGCCCGCAGGCGCGCGCATCGTGCCGCTGGCCGAAGGCGCGGAGCCGCCGCATTTCGCGGTCAGCTGGCTGGGCATGGGGGCGGACGGGCATATTGCCAGCCTGTTTCCCAATACCGATCCCGATCCTGCGGCGACCAAGCCAGTCATCCGCCTGACCCCCGATCCGCTGCCGCCCGAGGCGCCCTTCGACCGTATTTCGCTCACCATCCCGGCGCTGGTCGATTGCGACGCGCTGATGTTCGTCATTCGCGGGGGGGACAAGCGCGCAGTGTTCGATGCCGCCATCGCGGGCGAGCATGACTTGCCCGTGGCGCGCCTGCTCAAGGCCGCGCGCGCGCCGGTGACATGCTTCACCTGATCCCCGCGCCCTTGCACCGGTCCGCCTATCGCGCGGCCTACCGCCTGCGCAGCGTCTGGTTGTCGCTGTCCCGCCGCGAAATTCACGGTTGTTCGATCATCGCCTTCGATGCCGAGGAGCGCGTGCTGCTGGTGCGCCATTCTTATGGCCCGCCGGTCTGGGCGCTGCCCGGTGGCGGGCTGAAGAGGGGCGAGGATCCGCTGCAGGCGTCGATGCGCGAGTTGCAGGAGGAACTGTCCTGCTCGCTCGCCGAAGCGCGGCATCTGGGCATGCTGGATGAGACGCTTCACGGCACACGTCACTTCGCGCATGTCCTGGCTGGCCGGATCGAGGGTACGCCACGCCCCGACCGGCGCGAAGTGGTGGAGGCTGCCTTCTTCCACCGCCATGCGCTGCCGGACAATCTCGCCAAGCCGGTCGCGCGGCGGCTGGCCATGCTGGAGCGCTAGAGCAGCGAGAGCTGCGCATCGTCGCGCGGGCGTTCTTCCTCCGCGTCGTCCTCGCGTTCGAGATTGCTCAGCGTCAGGCCCATCAGCCGGATCGGCATGGGCAGCGGCAACTCGTCCTCCAATATCTCGCGGGCGAGGCGGGCGAAGGTCTGCCGGTCGGCGACCGGCTGCGGCAAGGAACGGGCGCGGGTGGTCAGCTGGAAATCGGTATATTTGAGCTTCAATGTCACCGTACGCCCGCGTGCGTCCTTCTCGGCGATCCGGTCCCATACGATGGCGATGATCCGTTCCAGCGTGTCGCGCAGGGCATCGGTATCGGAGATATCGTCGCTGAAAGTCCGCTCTCCGCCGATCGACTTGCGGATACGGTTTGCACGCACCGCTCTCAGGTCGATCCCCCGCGCCGCGCGGTAGAGATAGTCTCCGAAACTGCCGAAATGCTGGCGCAGGTAGTCGGCATCCTTCGCCGCCAGGTCCGCACCGGTCTCTATGCCCAGCCGCGCCATCTTCTCCGCGCCCTTGGGGCCGATGCCGTGGAAGCGCCGCACGGGCAGCGACTGGACGAAGGCCGCGCCTTGGCCCGGGCGGATCACACAGATCCCGTCGGGCTTGTTCTGGTCGCTGGCGAGCTTGGCGAGGAATTTGTTGTAGGACACGCCCGCACTGGCGGTCAGCTGCGTCTGCTCGCGGATCGCCGTGCGGATCAGCTCGGCAATGCGCGTGGCGGAACCGATGCCGCGAATATCCTCGGTCACGTCGAGATAGGCCTCGTCCAGGCTCAGCGGTTCGACATGCGGGGTGTAGTGGAGGAAGATCTCGCGGATCTGGTTGGAGACCTCGCGATAGACCTCGAACCGGTGCTTCACGAAGATCAGGTCGGGGCATTTGCGCTTGGCGGTGACCGAGGGCATGGCGCTCCTCACGCCGAACTTGCGCGCCTCGTAACTCGCCGCCGCCACCACGCCGCGCCCGCTGCTGCCGCCCACGGCCACTGGCTTGCCGCGCAATTCGGGATGGTCGCGCTGCTCCACGCTGGCGAAGAAGGCATCCATGTCGACATGGATGATCTTGCGGAGGCCGATTGCCGCTTCTTCCTCATCGCTGTCGGTTTTGCCTTCGGACATGGTCGCAATCTAGTGGGCGCGAGGCAGCACCGCAAACCGGACACAATCAACAAAGTGGCTTTTCGCAACGCAACATAGCGGTTAGAGGCCCTGCATGTCGACCGTGGCCGAACCCCTTGATTCCATGCCGATGGGCAAGCGCGAGCTGATCGTGCTGCTGGCATTGCTGATGAGCCTCAATGCGTTGTCGATCGACGCCATGCTCCCCGCGCTGGACGATATGGCGCGCGAACTGGGCGCGACCGATGGCAATCGCCGCCAGCTGGTGGTGGCAATCTATTCGATCACCATGGGGATGGGCTGCCTGATCCCCGGATCCTATGCCGATCGCTATGGCAGGCGGCCGATCCTGCTGTTCTCGCTCGCCTGCTATGCCGGCTTCTCGCTGCTGGTGGCCGTGCTGCACCAGTTCAACCTGGTGCTGGTGGCCCGCGCCTTGGGCGGCTTGCTCAGCGCCGGGCTGATGGTCGCGCCGATGGCGATCGTGCGCGACCTCTATGAAGGGGACAAGATGGCCCGGCTGATGAGCGTGGTGGCCGCCGTCTTCATCACCGTGCCGGTGATCGCCCCCAGCTTCGGGCAGGCCGTGCTGCTGGTGGCGGGCTGGCGCTGGATCTTCGTGGCGCTTGCGGCGGTGGGCGGGCTGGCGGCTTGCTGGGTCTATTTCCGTCTGCCCGAAACGCTGCGTGACGAGCATCGGCAGGAGATCATCCTCCCCGTCATCGCGCGCAATATGAAGGATGCGCTGCTGAACCGGCAGTCGATCGGCTATGTGCTCGGCACGCTGCTGGTGATGGGCGGGGTCTTCGCCTATGTGAACATCGCGCAGCAGCTCTATTCGGAGCACTTCGGTGTCAGCGAGGCTGCGTTCCCGATCGTCTTCGGCAGCACGGCGGCGATGATGGCTTTCGCCAACATCACCAATTCGCGCATCGTCATGCGCTTCGGCGCGCGGCGCGTGTCGCATACAGGCGTGCTGGTGTTCATCGTGGTCAGCGCGCTGCAGGTCTGGGCGAGCTATTACCATCCCGGCGACATCAGCTGGTTCGTGCCGCTGACGGCCATCAATCTCGGCCTGCTCGGCTTCCTCGGCGCCAATTTCGGCAGCATCGCCATGCAGCCTTTCGCGCATATTGCGGGCGCTGCCTCCAGTGTGCAGAGTTTCTTCCGCATGTTCGGCGCGGCCATGGTCGGCCTGCTGATCGGCCAGCTCTATGACGGAACCGCGCGTCCCTTTGCCTGGGCGCTGCTGATCTGTTCTACCCTGGCGTTGTGTTTCGTGCTTTATAGCGAGGAAGGGCGGCTGTTCCGCCGCCTCAATGTGAAACCGCCCAAGGAGCGTATCGTCCCGTGACCGCATCTTCCCCGTACGACCTGATTGTTATCGGCGGCGGGGTGAACGGGGCGGGCGTGGCGCGCGATGCCGCCGGGCGCGGGGCGAAGGTGCTGCTGCTCGAAGCGCATGATCTCGCCAGCGGCACTTCCAGCAAGTCCACCAAGCTGGTCCATGGCGGCTTGCGCTATCTCGAATATATGGAATTCGGCTTGGTGCGCGAGGCGCTGGGCGAGCGTGAGACCTTGTGGGAGATCGCCCCGCATATCGTACGCCCGATGCGCTTCGTGCTGCCCGTCAACAAGGCCATGCGCGCGCATTGGAAGCTGCGCGCAGGCCTGTTCCTCTATGACCATATCGGCGGCAAGGGCACGCTGCCGGGCAGCGATGCGATCGACCTGGACGAGCATCCGGCGGGCCGCGCGCTGAAAGGCGAGTGCAGCGGCGGTTTCGAATATTCTGACGGCTGGGTAGACGATGCGCGGCTGGTGGTGCTGAACGCGCGGGACGCCACGCGCCACGGGGCCGAGGTGCTGACGCGCACCAAGGTCACCTCACTCTCTCGCGAGGGCGATCTGTGGAACGTGCGCGCCGGGCGCAAGACCTTCAAGGGCAAGGCGGTGGTGAACGCCGCGGGCCCTGCGGTGGACGACCTTGCCAAGCTCGCAGGCCTGACGCCCAAATACGGCATTCGCCGCGTGCGCGGATCGCATATCGTGGTGCCGCGCCTGTTCCAGCACGATTTCGCCTATATCCTGCAACAGCCGGATACGCGCATCTGTTTCGCCATTCCCTATGAGGACGATTACACGCTGATCGGCACGACCGATGCCGAACATCCCGGATCGCTCGACAGCGTGGAGCCGGACGAGGACGAGGTGCGTTACCTGTGCGATGCGGTGAACCGCTATTTCACGAAGAACGTCACGCCCGACGATGTCGTCTGGTCCTATGCTGGCGTGCGCGCATTGGTCGATTTCGGCGCCGACCGGCCCGAGGCGGCGACGCGCGGATACCGGCTCGTGCTGAGCGATGAGGAGGACGGCGCGCCTTTCCTCGGCATCTATGGCGGCAAGATCACCTCCTATCGCCATGTGGCGGAGGAAGTGGTGGACATGCTCGCCAAGCGCATGCCCGATGTGCTGACCGGAAAGCGCTGGACCGCGAAGGAGCACCTGCCCGGCGGCGATTTCCCGCGCGATGCGCAGGGCTTGCTGGTGGGCGAATTGCTGAAGGAATATCCCTTCCTGTCGAAGCGCGATGCGACGCGCATTGCCCGCGCCTATGGCCTCGATGCGATCGGCTGGCTGGACGATGCAAAGAGCTGGGAAGACCTGGGCCGCAATTTCGGCGCCGGGCTGAGCGAAGCCGAGGTCAATTACCTGCGCGAGCAGGAATGGGCCGTCACTGCCGAGGACGTGCTGTGGCGCCGCAGCAAGCTGGGGCTGCATCTGATCGAGCTTGAGGAGGCCGCGCTCGCTGCCTTCATGGGCGGCTGACCGCTATTCCGGCTGCGGTTTGGGCGTGGCCGGGCGCACTTCCTCATCACGCAGGGGCGTGGTCGGCATCGGCGCAGGCGGCGCCTCCATCCGCGCCATCACCATCAGTTCGCCGCGCGTCCAGCGCGGCATCGGGTCGACCGGTTCGGGATCGCGCATCGCGTCCCGCAGGCCGAGCCACAGGTAGCGCAGTTTCTCACCCGTCGTCGTATGGACACGGTGGTCCCATGCCGCCTCGCCGCGCTCGCGGACCTCGCGCCCGATCGCACCGTAGATGTGAGCGGCGGAGAGCACCGCCCAGCGGTCGCGGAAGCGCAGCCGCGCTGCGCCGAGGCGGGCGGCGGCCTCATGCTGTTCGGCAAGGTCGACCAGCCGCGCGGCGAGCTTCACCAGCTGCGGGCGGAACATCGGTTTCATGTGCTGGCCGGGCGGAATGTCGGCTTCCGCCAGCCACTCCTCTGGAATGTAGCAGCGGCCCGCCGCGTCATCCTCCCAGATGTCGCGGGCGATATTGTTGAGCTGGAAGGCAAGGCCGAGGTCGCAGGCGCGATCCAGCGTATCGTGATCGTCCGCCGGTACGCCCATTATCCGCGCCATCATCACGCCCACCGCCCCTGCGACGTGAAAGCAATAGCGCATCAGCTCGCCCTCGGTGCGCGGCCGCCATCCCGCGGCATCGAGCGCGAACCCATCGATCACGTCATCCGCCATTTCCTTCGTCAGGCGGCATTCGGCAGCGACGAGGCCCAGCGCGTCGAAGGCGATATCGGCCGTCGGATGGCCTTCCAGCGCGCGGTGGGTGAGGATGCGGATCGCCTCCACCCGGTCCTTCGGATCGCTATCGTCGAGCGTCAGCGTGCCGCCATGGTCCTGCCCGTCGGCAATATCGTCGCAGCGCCGGCACCAGGCATAGAGCAGGTGGGCCCGGTCACGCGTGTCCTCATCGAACAGCATGGAAGCGGCGGTGAAGCTCTTCGAACCTTCCTCGATCGATTCGCGCGCCTTGCTGATCAGCGATGCACGCGGACGCCCGCCGCCCGACTGGCGCGGCGTTTCGCGCAAGTGGCGCGATGGGATCAGCGTGCGTGGCCTCTTCACAGATCCTCGCTGCGGATCTGCAGGACGGTCTTGATCGGTTCGGCGGTAGCCATCTTGTCCAGCAGATCCTCTATCGTTTCGGCATCGATGATAATGCCACGATGGGGTTCGCGCACAAAGCCGACTTCCGCCATCTTGCGATTGAATTCCAGCAATCCGTCATAGAAGCCGAAAGCGTTGAGCAGGCCCACCGGACTGCTGTGATAGCCCAGCTGTGCCCAGCTGACCGCTTCCCACAATTCGTCCATCGTTCCCACGCCGCCCGGCAGGGTAACGAAACCGTCCGAAAGATCGGTAAACATCTGTTTGCGCTCATGCATCGTGTCGACGACATGCAGCTCGGTGCAGCCCTTGTGCGAAAGCTCGTGCCCCTCCAGCGCATCCGGAATGACGCCGATCACTTCACCGCCAGCTTCCAGCGCGCCATCGGCCACTGCGCCCATCAGCCCGACCTTGCCGCCGCCATAGACCACGCCGATTCCCTTGCGCGCGAGTGCATCGCCCACCTTGCGGGCGAGGTCGATATAGCCCGGATCGGCGGGCGTGGCTGAGCCGCAATAGACGGCGATGCGGTTGAACGGGGCTGTCATGCCCTGTCCCTTAGCGCGACAAATCGGCAATCATAAGCCCTGCCGTGGCCTTTGCACTGCCAACAACGCCGGGAATCCCCGCTCCGGGATGCGTTCCGGCCCCCGTCAGGTAGAAGTTCTCGATCACGTCGTCGCGGTTGTGGCCGCGGAACCATGCGCTTTGCGTCAGCACCGGCTCAAGGCTGAAGGCGCTGCCCAGATGCGCGTTGAGATCGTGGCTGAAGTCGCGCGGGGTGTAGTGGAAGCTGGTCACGATCCGGTCATGGATATCGGGAATCAGCCGCCGCCCGACCTCGTCGAGAATGCGCTTCTCCAACTGCGGGCCGACAATGCTCCAGTCGACATTGAGCTTGCCGAGATGGGCGACGGGGACGAGCGCGTAGAAGGTGCTCTTGCCCTCCGGCGCCATACCCGGATCGGTCACGGTCGGGTGGTGGAGGTAGATCGAGAAGTCCTCCGGCAGCACGCCGCGATCGTATATGTCCTCCAGCAGGCCCTTATAGCGCGGGCCGAACAGGATCATGTGATGCGGGATGCCGGGCCATGTCCCCTCAATCCCGAAATGGACGACGAAGAGCGAGGGAGAGAAGCTCTTGCGCGACAGGCTCTTCGCATAGGCCTTGCCGCGATGGCTCCCTCCCAGCAGGTCGCGATAGGAGTGCATGATATCGGCATTGCTGGCCACGGCATCGAATGTGTCGGACCAGCCGCTTTTCGTGCGCACGGCAGTGGCACGCTTGCCGGAGGTTTCCACCTGTTCCACCGCATCGCCGAGGATGACCTTGCCGCCCAGCCGCTCGAAATGGCGGACCATGCCGGCGATCAGGCGGTTGGTGCCACCGCGCGTCCACCACACGCCGCCATCCTTCTCCAGCTTGTGGATCAGGGCATAGATGCTGCTCGTCTTCATCGGATTGCCGCCGACCAGCAGCGTGTGGAAGCTCAATGCCTCACGCAGCTTTTCGCTGCGGATATATTTGCTGACCATGGAATAGACGCTGCGCCAGGCCTGGTGCTTGGCGAGCGCCGGGGCGGCCTTCAGCATGGACTTGAAATCGAGGAAGGGCACGGTGCCGAGCTTCACATAGCCTTCCTCGTAGACGCCCGCCGAATATTCGAGGAAATCGTCGTATCCGGCGACATCGGCGGGATCGAGTTTCTCGATCTCCTTCCTCAGCTGCTGATCGTCATTCGAATAATCGAAATTGGTCCCGTCCGGCCAGTTGAGCCGGTAGAAGGGCATGACCTTCATCAGCTCGACATCCTCGGCCATGTCGTGGCCGGTCAGCTCCCACAGCTCGCGCAGGCAATCGGGATCGGTGACCACGGTGGGCCCGGCATCGAAGGTAAAGCCGTCCTTCTGCCAGAAATAGGCGCGCCCGCCCGGCTTGTCGCGGCCCTCCACCACTGTGGTGGCGATGCCTGCGCTTTGCAGGCGGATGGCGAGGGCGAGCCCGCCAAAACCGGCACCGATCACACACGCCTTGCGGCTTTCTGCACTGGTCATTTGGAATCGCTTTCTGAGGGGGGAACTTGCAGCGCGGGGCGCGCGCTGGAGAGCGCGGAGAGCGCACGGGAAATGGGGACGGGTGGCTTGCCGATGAGGATGCGCGCCTTGTCCGCGAAGGTGGAGCGGCCTGCATAGAAGCGCTCGATCAGTCCCTCGGGCAGGCGATAGAAGCGTTCGAAGATGCGGAAGCGCTGCGAAGGCTCGGCCGCGCCGAACAGCATGTTGCCGAGCTTGCGGTAGAAACCCATGCGCCGCCAATGGGCGCGGGCGCGCGCTTCCAGCTTGGCGGAAAGCTGCTCGCCCGGAAGGTCCGCATCCTCGGCCACCGCCAGGGCGATCTCCACCGCGAAAGGCAGCGTGTAGCTGGTCAGCGGATGCACGAAGCCGCCGCGCGCGCCGACCATGGCGACGCCGGGAATCCGCTGCTCCTCCTGGAAGGCGGCGAAATTGCCGCCAGTGACGACGGGCAGCACGCCCGTCTCGAAGCCCAGCGGCTCCCCGGAAATACCCACGCGGCTGCAATATTGGTCGATCCGGCCGGACAGCAGGCTGCGGTCGAGCGCCGGATCGTCGGCGTAATAGGTGTCCTCCACGAAGAGGTCATGCGCGCCCAGCGGCAGGATGTAGACGAAGCGATAGGCGCCGCCATCGCCCGCCGGTGCCAGCTGGTCGACCGTCGCGTCCATGATCACCGGATGTTCGATGCCATGCGGCTCGGCGGTGCGCAGGTGGCGGCCCATGAAGACCTGCCAGCCGCCGTGGAGATACTCGCTGCCAGCCATCCCCCGCGCATCGATCACCGTGCGCGCGGTGATGCGCGTGCCATCCTCCAGCGTCACGCCCGCGGCATCGACTGTGCTCGCCTTGCGTCGCAGCAGGATTGCTTCCTCGGGCAGTTCGCGGTGGAGCGCCGCGGAAAGGTTGCTGCTCGACATGGAGTTGTAGGATGCGGTGAGTTGCCGCTGATAGGCGGGAAAGGCGACGCGGTTGCCCTTTCCCCAATGCGCCGTGCGAACGGTGGAAAGCAGCGTCTTGCCATCCTCCGACAAGTCGCTCGAAAACCAGCTCCAGCGATGATTGCCGCCCAGCGCCTCGCCCGCCTCGACCAGGCGCAAGGTCAGTTCGGGCCGGTGCCGCGCCAGCGCCAGCGCGATCAGGCCGCCCGACAGGCCGCCGCCGATAATCGCAATGTCGCAAGTGCGCGCGTTCATGACCCAAGCCTTAGCGCATGGCCCGCCCCGCGCAACCGGACTTCAGGGCAGGGTGGGGGCTGCGAATTCGGTGGGCAATTGCTTCAACTCTTCTTGCTATCGAGCGCGTGAGCCGAAACACATGCGGCAGGATCGAAGGGGCGATACGCGATGAAGCAGGGGGCAAAGCTTTGGCCGCACAAGAAGGCGTGGAAGGTCTCGCTTGTGCTTTTCCTTGTCGCCATTGCAATCCTGTTCGCCATGGATCGTCCGCCCCTGTGCGAATGCGGCAGCATCAAGCTGTGGCACGGCGTGGTCGAATCCTCGGAAAACAGCCAGCACATCACGGACTGGTATGCGCCCAGCCATTTCACCCACGGGTTGATCATGGCGGGTGTTGCCTGGCTGCTGTGGCGCAAGTGGAAGCTCTTCGGCGGCAGGCCCTCGCGCTGGGCGCTGCCGATCGCGGTATTCGTCGAGGCCGCATGGGAAATCTCCGAGAACACGCCGATGGTCATCAACCGCTATCGCGAAGTGACGATCAGCTGGGGCTATTCAGGCGATTCCATCGTCAATTCCGCAGCCGATATCGGCTGGATGACGCTCGGCTTCCTCATCGCCCTGCGCCTGCCTTGGTGGGCGAGCGTGGCGCTGGGTGTGTTCCTGGAGCTGCTGGCGCTGGCGGTTATCCGCGACAACCTCACACTCAACGTGCTGATGCTGCTCTATCCCATCGATTCTGTTGCGGCATGGCAGGCTGGCGGATAGATGCGGAACTCGTGGGGCAACCATGAGTTTGACCAGCATGAGAAAGACAATCGCGGCGCTTGCCGCTGCTTCCGCCATCGCGCTTGCCGCACCTGCCGTCGCACAGGATGAGGAGGGCGACACCGCAACTTCCGCCGATCCCTATGCCGATACCGTCTTTTCGGGCGACTATCTGAGCGTGGGCGTGGGCGTGGCGCTGAACCCGTCCTATTCGGGATCGAACGACTATGTTGTCACCCCGCTGCCGATCGTACAGGGATCGCTGAAGGGCGTGGACATCAATCCGCGTCCGGCGGGCCTGGCGCTGGACTTCTTGCAGGACCCGGAGGACGGCCCGGGCTTCGATCTCGGCATCGCCGCAAGGCTGCGTAGCGACCGGGCGATGCAGATTTCCGATCCGGTGGTGAAGAGCCTCGGCAAGCTCGACCGCGCTTTCGAGATCGGTCCCACGGCTGGCGTCAGCTTTGCGCAGGTGCTCAATCCCTATGACAGCCTGACGCTGACCACGGATGTGCGCTGGGACATTGCCGGCGCGCATGATGGCATGGTGGTCGATCCCTCCATCGCCTATTTCACGCCCGTCAGCGAAGGTGTGGCCGGGTCGCTGACTGTCTCGGCTTCCTACGGCGACAGCGATTTTCACGACTACTACTATACCGTCACCCCGGCGCAGAGCCTTGTGACGGGTGGCGAGCTGCCCGTCTACACGCCCGATGGCGGCGGTTTCACCAGTGTTGGCACGACGCTGCTTGTCGGCGTGGACCTCGACGGTAACCTCGCCAATGGCGGCTGGGCGCTGATCGCGATCGGCGGCTATTCGCGCCTGCTGGGCGATGCGAAGGACACGCCCTTCACCAGCGTGCGCGGCAGCGCGAACCAGTTCCTGGGCGTGCTGGGCGTCGGCTACACTTTCTGAGCCTTCCGAAAGGTCACAAGAAGGGCGGCGGATCACCCCGATCCGCCGCCCTTCTTGTGTGACGATTGCAGTGGCGATCAGTCCTCGCCGCCCTCCTCATCCTCGCCCAGCTCGAGCGCCGGGCGCGGGCCGGGGATGGGGGCGTCGCGGTCGCCCGTCATCAGATAGGTGTCGAACCATTCCATCATGCGGACATTATAGTCGTAGCGCGCCGCCGCCATGCCGTTGCCGTGCCCCTCGCCGGGATAGAAAACGAGGCGCAGCGGCGTGTCCGGGCGGCGGATCTTGATATGGCGATAGAGCTCGACGCTCTGCGTGGGGGAGACGCGCGTGTCCTCCTCGCCATGCAGGATCAGCAGCGGCGTATCGGCGCGATCGGCGTAATAGATCGGGCTGACTTCCAGCATGCCGGTCCAGTCTTCCCACGGCCATTGGCGGGCATGCACATTGTACATCTCCAACGGAATGTCGCCCGTGCCCATCTTGGAAATCTGGTTGGAGATGCCGACGAACATCACGCCCGCTGCAAATTCCTCAGAATTGTAGGTGGAGGACCATGCGGTGGCATAGCCGCCATAAGATCCGCCGGTGATCCCCACGCGCGCGGGATCGGTATAGCCAAGTTCCGCCAGAGCATATTTCGCGTCAACCAGGTCGGCGAATTCGGGATCGGTGTAATTGCCCTGGTGCTGCTTGGAAAAGGCCGTGCCATAGGCGGTGGAGCCGCGGTAGTTCGGCAGGAACACAGCATAGCCGCGTCCGGCAGCCACCTGTCCGGGGTTGCCGTATCCGGTCACCCAGCCGTTTGATTCATGCGCTTCCGGGCCGCCATGCACGTCGAGGATGGTCGGCGCGCCGCCGAAGTCCACGCCGCCCACCGGCTCGATCAATATGCCTTCCACGGCCTGCCCGTCGCGTGCGGTGAAGGTGACGGTGGTCTGGGTGCCGAAATCGATCTCCGCCAGCCAGGGATTGTGATCGGTCCAGCGCTGGAAGGTGTTGCCGGTGAACAGGAACAGCTCGTTGGGATGGCTGGGCGAATGCGCTTCGGTGACGAGGCGGTTGCCGCCATGTTCGATGCTGGTGAGGATCAGGCCTTCGGGATCGACCTCGCGCAGCATGTCGCCATCGTCCGAATAGAAGCGCAGCACGCTCTGCGCGCCGACATGGACGATCGTGGCGAGGCGGCCATCGGCCATCCATTCGGTATCGACCACCGCTTCCGCCGCGCCTTCATTGAGCGCGCGATAGGTTGCCGTCGCCGCATCGACGAGGTGCAGTGTGGTCGCCGCCGGATCGTTCACGTCCACACCTGCGATCAGCGAGAATTGCGAGCCGTCGGGCGCGATCTCGATATCGTCGATCTTGCCCGGCGTATCGACCACGCGGACATCGCCGGTGACGAGGTTGACGATATAGGGCTTGCGCGAAACCAGGCTGTCATCGACCAGCGTCGAAGGCGCGGAGGTGACGACCATCCAGCTGCCGTCCGGGGCAAGGTCCATGCCATCGACATGGCCGGGCACGTCGATCTCGCGCGGTTCGGGATCGACTTCGGCGGTGCCGGAAGCGGCGACGAACAGCCGGTTGAAGTGCTGTTCTTCCTCATAGATGCGCGCATTGAAGCCGAGATCGGCCTCGTCATCGCGGTCCTCATCGGGAGCCGCGGCGGCGAGCAAATAGATGCTCTCGCCAGAAGGAGCGATGGCGTAGGAGAGGACGTTCGCATCCTCCAGCCCTGCCAGCTTGCGCGGCGCGCCGCCGGCGACGGGGACGCCCCAGACGCCGCGCTTTTCGTCCTCGTCTGCCCAGAGATAGGTGATCATCGTGCCATCGGGCGAGAAGCCGATGCCCGACACGCCCACATCTTCAGGCAGGTAAGCGCGTGCCTGCATCGGGCCGTCGGCGAGGAAGAGCTGCTGCGATCCGCTGCCATTCTCCTCGCCGCTGGTCACGTCCGGGCGGCTGAAAGTGGTATAGGCGATGCGCGTGCCGTCTTCGGAGACGGCGACGGTGCCGGTATATTCGATGCGCGCGACGTCTTCGGGCGTCATCGGCCGGGCCATCACGGCGCTCGGCAGCAGGACGGCGCCGGCAAGAAGGGCGGTGCGAAGAGATTTCATGACAGGCAGGACCCCGTTGCAGTTACGAATGCAACCTTCATAGCGCGCGAGGCAGTCAAGGCAATGGCAGGCCTAAGGCGGTGTAACCGGGGTCTAAGCAGGGTCGAAAGCTGTTAGTCAGGGTTCGAATGGGAGGGAATTGACATGGAAATGCAGAACACGCGTGCAAGCCAGGTGGTGTCCGCCGCGCTCATCCTCACCGTGGTGACGCAGATCGCCTATATGGCGCTGGGCGCCAGCGGGCAGTCGCACATCGCCTATCCGATCTGGCGGACCGAGGCGCTGCTGGGGCTGGTGGTGGCCGTGGCCGGCTTCGTGATCGCCAGGCGCGATGCGCTGGTGGGTGGCTGCCTGGTCGCAGGCGGGATCTTCAACCTGATCCAGACCGGCATGGGGCTGACCCTGTTCTACCAGCTCGGCTATGGCGGAGAGGGGGAGCCCAACCCGGTCTTCATGCCCGTGCTGGGTTTTTCCTTCTTCCTCTATTTCGCGGCCAAGGCGGCGTTCGGCATTGCTGCGGTCGAGCTTGGGCGTCAGCTGTGGCGCCGCGCCGCAGGGGCATGGCGGATCGCCGGCCTGCTGGCGGCGATCACCGGCGTGGCTGCGCTGCTGGTCAATGCGACAGCCATGGCGATCGGCATGCGGGTGGTCTTTCCCGCCGGTGCGACGGGGACGGTAGCGACCTTCTTCCTTGCCCTGTGCCTGCTGGCCAAACTGCCAAGCGAGGCCGACTGAGCCCTATTCGGGATCGAGGCTCTTGGGCCGCTGCGGATAGACGTCGAACGTTCGTCCGCGCACGGTGATCGTCTCCGCCTTGAAGCCGCGCACATCGTGATCGCGCGCGCGGTGGCCGGTGAGCGAGACCTGGTCGCCCGGCCCTGCATGTTCCGGCCCGAAGCCCGAACGGCGAGCAACCACGGGCGGGGACAGGTCCACTTCCCAGATCTGCCCGCCGGTCCAGACACCTTCCTCGGTGCGGACCTGCAAATGCATATGCGGATTGCCGAAGCTGATGGTGACGATTTCGCCCGAAAGGCGGCTTTCTTCGTCCTCCGTCCAGCCCCAGCCGTGATGCGCGAAAGCCGCCAGCGGCAAGGCTGCGGCGGCGATCGCTGCGGTGAGGGTGATTTTCCTGATGCTGGCCATGATCCGGCCTCCTCTCGTAGTCTCCTCTCGCGCCCCGTCCTGGCTCCCTCATAGCACAGGGAAAGGCGCGAGAGGAGTAGCTGACCTCAGAGCGCGGTAGTGTGCTCCTCGATCAGCGTCACGGCGCGGGCAATGGCTTCCGCTTCGGGCAGGGACCCGGAGAGGATGTCATCGCCCATTCCGAGCAGTTCTGCGGAAATGACGGTGCCGGTCTGCGCTTCTTCCTCGATGGCGATACCGCCACGAGCCTGGGCCACGCGGTCCCATTCGGCGCGCACCGCCTGCCAGTAGCCCTGGGTCGCGGCCCAGTATTCGTCGGCGGCGCTCACCTCGTAATCGGCAAAGCGGGTATAGGTGTTGAGGACATATTCCTGCACCACCGGTTCCTCACCGCCTTCGACGAGGTCCATCTTGGTGTTGTCCTGCCAGTGGATCCAGCCATCGGGCGTCAGCTGGTGGCGGTTGATCGCGGCATAGAGGTCATAGACCAGATTGCGCACGGCATCGCGGCGGGCGAGCGGTCGCTGTGTCCAGTTGCTGCGCCAGCGGCGCACGCCGTTGGTGGTTTCCCACTGGCCCCATCCGGCATAGCGCGGGCTGTCATCCACCTGCCACACGGTCTGCGCCCAGCGGCCGGCGCGCATGCGTTCGGGTACCTCTTCCCACGCCCAGCGGCCGGGGCCTTCATAGGCGAGGATGCGGGCAGGCTCATATTCCCAGTCCTGCCGCCAGTGCTTGATCACCATCGGCGTGCCACCCGCATCGACCACCAGCAGGTGCTGCAGCACGATGCGCGTGCCCGTATCCTCGATCACGCGCACGCTTTCATGCCCGCCGGAAATCTTGCGCTCCAGCGGCTCGTAGCCTTCGCGCCACGGCGTCGATTCCTGCATGTCGAAACGCACGCGGTAATCGCCCGCCATGGCGAGGATGGTTTCGCGGTCGGCGGCAAAGCTGGCCTGCTCCTCAGTACCGGAGCGTTCGGCCACCGGGCCGTCGGCCAGCGCCGGGGATGCCGCCATGGCCAGCGCCAATAGCGATGATGCGATTGTCGTCTTCATCAGTTTCATGGTCGAGGGTCCCTTCCAATTCAGAACGTGTAGCTGAGCGAGACCGATGCATTGCGGCCGGGCCGGGTATAGGCATCGGTGATGGTGGAGGTGGCGGACAGCCCGCGCACATCCGACCAATAGGCATAGGTCTCGTCGAACAGGTTGAAGACGCCCGCGCGCAGCTTCAGCGCATCGGTAACCGCATAGAATGCGCTGATATCGAACACGGTAAAGCTGTCCGGGCGGAAGCATTCGGCCGAGCAGACACCGTCGCTGTCCTCCAGCGATTTGCGGGCGTTGTAGATGAGGCTCAGCTCCACTCCGGCACGACCGGTGGGAGAATTCCAGCCGATACCGGCGACCAGTTCGAACGGGTCGATGGAGCCGAGCGGGGAGATGGTGCCGTCGGGCGCTTGCACTTCGCCATCGGCATAGGCGGCGGCAAACCGGGTGAAGAAGCCGTTATCGAGCGTGAGGCTGGCTTTCGCCTCGATCCCTTCGACCGTCACATCGTCGAGATTGACGAACTGGAAGATCGTTGGATCGGAAGCAACCCCGCTTCCGCCAACATCGGCCTGGTCGATGAAATCGTCATATTCGGCGCGGAAGACCGCAAGGCTCAGCCGCGCATTGTCGTTCGTATAGCGGATGCCGGCCTCATAGCTGGTCGAGCGTTCGGGGCCGAGATCGGGGTTGGGCGTGGAAGTGTAGCCGAAGGCGGGGTTGGAGAAGAAATTGTTCACTTGGGCGGGCGTCGGCGCGCGGAAGCCCTGCGCATAGTTGGCGAAGAGCAGCAGGTCGGGCACGATCTGCGCCGTCACGCCCAGCTTGGGAGAAAGACGCTCGCCGCTCTGGGCCGATCCGGCGAAGTCCGGCAGCAGCGGATCGTCGGTCGGATCGAGCTTGTAGAAGTCGAAACGCAATGCGGGATAGATCGTCAGCGCGCCGTCCGCCAGGCGGATCTCGTCGGCAAGGTAGACGCCGCCCAGCGTGAAATCGGTCGCCGGGAAGGCACGGGTCGGGAAGGTCTCGCCAAAGGGCGGTTCGATCCCGTCGCGCAGGCCTTCCTGCCGGGTCCAGCTGATATCGCCGCCGACTGCCAGCACCTGTTCGATGCCGTTGCCGCCGAAATTCTTGCGCCCCTCCGCGACAAGGCCCCAAACCTCGTTCTCGAAGGTGTTGAGCCGCTCGCGATCGGGGCGCGGCGTGGCGGAGACGGGGGAGCGTTCCTCGCGGGTGAACTGCACGTCCTTGCCGTCCTGCCAATAGGCGGCAAGGTGGGCGTACTCGAGCGTTCCGTCGCCTTCCCACGTCCAGTCGAGCGAGAGGCGATTGCGGCGAGTGGAATCCTCTGCGGTAAGGCTGTCGACGATCCAGCTCGGGCTGGGGCCGAACAGGAAGGCGGGGCCTTCGCCGGACAGGACCTGGCTATCGACGTCGAGCTCCAGCCGCTCGCCCGTCAGGCGCAGGCGGTGGCCATTGTCGGCCCAGACGAGCTTGCCGAGGATCGCGTTGGAGTGCCCGTCCTGCGGGTTGGGCAGGGTGCGGCTCTCGCCAATGCCGCCGACCGTGCCCTGGTTCTCCAGCTCCTCGAAGTCGCGGCGGGTGAAGGCGACCATGGCGGAGACATTGCCGCTCTTGCCCGCCAGCGCGGCGGTCTCGGCAAACTCGTCATCGGCGGAGCTGTATTGCGCGGTCACGAAGCCGCCGAAGCTCTTGCCGCCGTCGATCAGGTCGACGGGGTCGCGGGTGATGAAGCTGACCGCACCGGCCAGCCCGTCCGAGCCATAGAGCGCGGAAGCCGGGCCGCGCAGGATCTCCACCGCCTTGACCAGCGAGACATCGGCATAGCCGCCGCGCCCAGCATCCTGCGCGCCGAAGCTGAAGCCCTGCGGAGCGCGGATGCCGTCCACCTGGATCAGCACGCGATTGCCGCCGATGCCGCGAATGGTGAACTCCTCATTCCGCGCGCGGCCGGTCGTGCCCAGGGCGGCGCCGAAGCGGGCAGGCGCACGGCGCACGCTGACGCCCGGCTCGTAGCGGACCAGGTCCTTGATATCGGTGACGAAGTCGTCGGCAATGTCCTCGTCTGTGATGACGGTCACGGTCGCGGGCGCAACTTCCTCGGCCACCGGTACGCGCGTCGCCGTGATGGTGATGCGCGATTCGGTGGTCAGCGCCTCGGCCTCCGCCGCCTCATCGGCCAGCGCGGCCTGCGCATTGAGCGCGAAGGCCAGCGCCAGCGAGGCGCAGAGCGGCCGGGCGATACGCTGCGAAGGCGCGCGCCGCGCCAGCCAGCGCGTGCAAGGATGAGGCTGCTGAGGGGCGGCCCGGAGAGGTGACATTGCGATTCCCTAGATGCAAATGCGAATGAGTCGCATTACTAATGGGAGTCGATGATGGGTCAAGCATGTTTTGCGAAGAGTTCGCAGTTATCCGTGGAGGATCAGGAAATCCCGTTCGTTTCCAGAAGGATGTCTTCCGGGCAGGGCTTGAGAAGCTCGCATGCCTTGTCCCATCCGCCATGCAGCCACAGGTCCTCAGCCTTGCTATCGGGCGGCAGGATCACGGGCATTACCTCGCGCCCGATCGCGCGCAGCCGCTGGTTGGCGGGGCAGGTGAGAATGGCGAAGGTGGGGATCTCGCTATCCTTCCACACGCCGGCAAAGGCGAAGATCTCCTGATCCGAGCAGCGGAAGTGGTGGCGGTTGCGGCGCCCCTCCACATCGATCCCCGCGCCCCATTCCATGAAGCTCGTTGCAGGGACCAGGCAGCGGAACTCGCTATTGCGCAAATTCCCGATCCAGAAGGGGCTGTCCACATTGCGCACGCTGGTGATGCCGCGCGTCGCGTCATGGGCGGAAGGGGGAGGCGGCACGCCCCAGATGCGCGGGATCATGCGATGCTGCCCGCGCCCCTTGCGTGGCCCTGCAATGAACTCGCGCCCGGCGGTGATCACCGGCGCGAACTGCCCCGGAGCGATATAGCCGCCTTGCCACGGATCATTGCCTGCCCAGGCTTCGAAATGCCGGGCGATCGCGGCCGCATCGGCATCGAGGCGGTAGAGCTGCGTCATGCCCCTTCTCCACTGGCGAGCCCGGGGTCGATGGGCAAGATTGCTTAAACATTTATATGAATAACATCGCAATTTCAGATCAGTCGGCACTTGACTGCGGTCAAGGCTTGCTGAATGCGCTTACGGTTAAGATCTAGAGATTACGCCGTACTTTGTCAGGGGAGAGCGCGCCATTCATACTGTGATTGTGAAATACAAGCTGCCCGCGCCCGTCCCGCGCGAGGATATGGCAGAGGCCTTTGCCCTGGCGGAGGAGCAGTTCGCCAGCCTGCCCGGCCTGGTGCGCAAATATTTCTGTTATGACGAGGGCGCGCATTGCGGCCACAGCGTTTATCTCTTCACCGACCAGGCTTCGGCGGAGGCCTTTTTCGGCCCGCGCTTCGTGCTCTCCATGCAGGAGAAGTTCAGCACCACGCCTGAGGTCTTTGGCGTGGACACCGTGCTGGTGGTGGACGGCCCCGAAGCCTGAGCCAAGCGCTCGACCGCTCGACTTCCGACCTGCGCGAGGAGGGGCGGTATCGCTCCCTCCTCGCGCATGGTTCTCTTTACCAGCCGATGGTCATGCCGACCCGGCCGGCAGTCTTGCCGCGCTTGTTGAAGCCCGTGGCGACACCGGCATTTAACGCCACGTGCTCGGTTACCAGTACACCAAGCTGCAAAGCGCCGGCATGCGCCCCGTCATAGGTCGCGACATTGGCGGTGAGGTTGAACCGCGTGTCGGGCAGGAAGGCAGCGCCGCCCATGGCGGTGGCCACTGCCGTGGAGGATGCGGCATAATCGCTCAACGCATCCACACGGCTTTCCAATCCTCCCACGCGCCCGTCGAGACTGGCCAGGCTGCCAGAAAGACCGTTGATCTGGCTTTGCAGATTGGCGTCGGCTGCCATGCGCGCCGTGGTTTCGGCATCGAGCGAGGCGCCGCTGGCGAGCGAGGCGACGTTGATCCCCTGTCCCAGCGTGCCCGAGGCATCGGCGGTCACCAGGTAGATGTCAGGCCCGACCTGCGCCGCGGTGCTCGCGGCAAGATCGCCGACGGTGACCGAGCTGCCAGCGCCGCCCAGCTTCACCTGGTCATCCCGGTCTGTCGTGGCGCCGGAACCGACCGCGGTGGAGTTGGCGAAAAGGGCATTGGCGTTGCTTCCGAGCGCGGTGGAACCTGCCCCCGCAGCCGCGTCGGCGCCAAGGGCGGTCGCACCGTTTCCGATGGTTACCGCTCCCGTTCCGTTGCCGTCTGCATTGCCGCCGATCGCGATCGATCCTATGCCACTGGCATCGGCATTATTGCCCATGGCGATCGTATCGGCGGCCCGCGCCGCTGCGGAAAGGCCAATCGCTACGCTCTCATCGCCATCGCCAAATGCATCAGAGCCGAGCGCCACCGCCGCATGGCCGTTGGCAGTTGTGCCGGTGCCGGAGGCGTTGTCATCGCTGCCGATGGCGACGGAGCTGGTCCCGTTGGCACTGGTGTTATAGCCGTATGCTGTTCCTCCCAGGGCTGCGACGGCATTGCTGCCGGTGGCCGTGCCCTGCGTTGTCGCGCGTGCATCCTGACCGATTGCCACTGCGCTGGAACCTGTGGTTTGTGCACCGATTGAGCTGCCGTCGCCATCGCCGCCGATCGCGATCGAACCGGTGCCGCTGGCATCGGCATTCTCGCCAATAGCAACGGTGTCCGTGGCGCGAGCCGCAGCGGAAAGGCCAATGGCAACGCTTTCGTCCCCCAATCCATACGCGTCGGAGCCGATTGCGACTGCTGCATGGCCATCGGCGGTGGTGCCGGTGCCACTGGCGTTGTCGTCGCTGCCGATAGCAATCGAGCTATCGCCATTGGCTTCGGTATCATAGCCGATGGAGACCCCCTGATTGCCTGGTGCGCGCGTATCCGTTCCGCAAGCGAGTGCATTGGTGCCCGTAGCCGAGGCCCCGTCATTGGCATCGGCGGCATTGGTCCCGCCATCCGCGCCGTTGAGGTCGCAAGTGGCTTGCGCGGAAGCCGTTTCGCCAAGGCTCAGCATGGCGACCAGCGCCGCCCCGGATGCGAGCGCCCATTTCAAGTTACGGGAATGTCCAGACACGATTTTCCTCCTTCATGAATTCGCCTGCGCGCATGAAGAAACAAATCACGACCCATCCTACGCACGCACGGCACGAAAAACGGCAGCCGGTATTTTGTCCGGTCTGGATGCTTGTTGACTGGTTTCGGAAAACTACCCCAAATTTCAGCCCGGATATTAGACTTCGCCGCAGTGACGGAGTCAATTGAATTGACGATGCCAGATCGCGTTATCCCGAAGCCTGAGCCAAGCGCTCGACAAGCCTCTCAGCCAGCCCTATCCTCTTCCCATCACGGGGGAGAACGCAATGGCCGAGACCGACCAGATTTCCGCATGGATTGCCCTGTTCCTGGGGCTTTACGCTGTCGGCGCCGCAATCGGCGAGCTGCGTTCGCCCGGCAGCTGGGCCGCCATGCTGGAGGACTTCGAGGAGCATGAGGGCCTGCGCTTCCTGACCGGCATCGTGGTGCTGGCGCTGGGCGCGGCAATCTACCTCGTCAACCCGTGGAACCCGGCGGACTGGCTTTCGGTCTTGGTCACCGTGATGGGCGGCGGCATGGCATTGGAAGGCGTGGTGATCCTCGGCTTCGGCAGGCCCTTCCTCCATTTCGCCGCCAGCATGCTCGGCGCGGTGAACCGGGTCTGGGCTCTGATTGCCGGCGTGCTGGGCGTGGTGCTGGTCTGCATCGCGCTGCTGCGCCTGTAACCCGCCGGGATTCATTGCCCATTAGGGCCTGCCATTCATAAGTACCTGATATTGGAGCAGTGTCAGCAGCGTCCGCAGTGCGAAGGGGCGCACTGCTTAGCGAGTGCCAATTCAGGGGATCGGGGAATGACGAGCAATTCTGGCAGCAATCCAGCCGATGCTCCCGATCACTATTACACGGTCGACATGCTGCGCGGCTTCGCCGCCATCGCGGTGCTCTTCTATCACTACCAGCATTTCTTCTACCCGCCGGGCGTATACCATATCGAGGTGCAGGATCTCGCAGGAGTGCAGCCGTTCTATGACTTGCTGTCCCCGCTCTATCAGCATGGCGGTTCGGCGGTGCAGCTGTTCTGGCTGATTTCCGGTTTTGTCTTTGCCAAGGTCTACGCATCGAAAGATACGCCGGGCAGCGAGTTCTTCATCCGCAGGTTCGCGCGGCTGTACCCGCTCCATTTCGTGACGCTGGTTATCGTCGCGGTGCTTCAGGCGCTCGCCTATGCCCGCTTCGGCAATCACGTGATCTACGGCTACAACGACAGCTACCATTTCGTGCTCAACCTTTTCCTCGCCTCGACCTGGGGGCTGGAGGAGGGATACTCCTTCAACCAGCCGATCTGGTCGGTTTCGGTAGAGATCCTGAGCTATGCGCTGTTCTGGCTGGTGGCGAAGAACCTGTTGCGCGCCGGCGCTTTCGGCCCGCTTGCCATCGCGGCGGCGGCCACCGTCCTGACTCAGCTCGAGATTGGGCCGCCGATGGTCTGGCCCTGCGTGACATTCTTCTTCATCGGCTGCGCGGTGTATAATGTCGCCGGCAACCACCCGCGGGCCGTGCGTGACCTGGCGATCGTCGCCGGGCTCGGCATGGCGATGCTGGCCATGAACGCGATCTTCGGTGAGCTTACAATCCGCAACGGCTTGCTGCCATTTTGCATCGCGGTTGTCGCCGGGGCGGCGCTTGTGGACCGTCTTCCGCTCGGCGCGTCCTTCAAGCGGTTCCGTTTCATCGGGGACAGCACCTATGGCTGCTATCTGTGGCACTTCCCGATCCAGGTCGCGCTGTTCCTGCTGCTGGACTGGCTGGGCGTGAGCCTCAGCATCGCCAGCTCGCCCCTGTTCCTCGCCGGGTTCATTGCCATCTCGACGCTGGCCGGGTGGTTGTCCTTCGTCGCGTTCGAAAAGCCCGCCCAGCGCTCGATCCTGCGCTGGTGGAATACGCGCAGCGGAAGGAACGTCGCCCCGGCCCGCCATTCTGCACCCTAGCTTCGGCCTGGAGGGCGTGGACAGGCGCAAGCATTGCGCCTAGTATCCGCATTCCCCGGGGAGCGAGCTTTCGCTGAGAGGGGCGGGGTAAGCGCCGCCCGACCCGTTGAACCTGAACCCGTTAGCACGGGCGGAGGGAAGGGTCTGGCAGCCATGCCGCAATGCCTTCTCCATGCCCGATATCTGGAGAGTGCTTCGCATGGCCGACATCAATTCCAAGCTTGAAATCGGTGTGACCACCGGCCCCATTCGCGGCAGCCGCAAGATGCATGTCGGGCCGCTGAAAGTCGCCATGCGGGAGATCGAGCTGGAGCCTTCCAGCGGGGAGCCGCCGGTGCGTGTCTATGATACGTCCGGACCCTATACGGACCCCAATGCGAGCATCGACATCCAGGCCGGCCTGCCCGCCCTGCGCCGCGAGTGGCAGCTCGCCCGCGGCGATGTGGAGGAATATGACGCGCGCGAAGTGAAGCCGGAAGATAACGGCCAGCTGGGCCCGGACCGTTCGGGCGGCGTGCCCGCTTTCCCGAATGTGGCGAAGAAGGTGCTGCGCGCCAAGCCCGGCGCGAACCTCAGCCAGATGCATTACGCCAGGCGCGGCATCATCACGCCCGAAATGGAATATGTGGCGGAGCGCGAGAATCTCGGCCGCGCCAAGCTCGCCGAATATGTGCGTGACGGGCAGGACTGGGGCGCCGCCATCCCCGACTATGTGACGCCCGAATTCGTCCGCGACGAAGTGGCGCGCGGGCGGGCGATCATCCCCTCCAACGTCAACCACCCGGAGGCCGAGCCGATGGCGATCGGCCGCAACTTCCTCGTCAAGATCAACGCCAATATCGGCAACTCGGCCGTCGCCTCCGACGTGGCGAGCGAAGTGGACAAGATGGTCTGGTCGATCCGCTGGGGTGCGGACACGGTGATGGACCTCAGCACCGGCCGCAACATCCACGACACCCGCGAATGGATTATCCGCAACAGCCCCGTGCCGATCGGCACCGTGCCGATCTACCAGGCGCTGGAAAAGGTCGGCGGCATTGCCGAGGACCTGAGCTGGGAAGTGTTCCGCGACACACTGATCGAACAGGCCGAGCAGGGCGTGGACTATTTCACCATCCACGCGGGCGTGCGCCTCGCCTATGTACCGCTGGCAGCCAAGCGCGTGACGGGCATCGTCAGCCGCGGCGGCTCCATCATGGCGAAATGGTGCCTCTCCCACCACAAGGAGAGCTTCCTGTATGAGCATTTCGACGAGATCACGGAGATCTGCAAAGCCTATGACATCGCCTACTCGCTGGGCGACGGGCTGCGTCCCGGCTCCATCGCCGACGCCAATGACGAGGCGCAGTTCGCCGAGCTCTACACGCTGGGCGAGCTGACCAAGCGCGCCTGGGCGCAAGACGTGCAGGTGATGATCGAGGGCCCCGGCCACGTGCCGATGCACAAGATCAAGGAGAATATGGACAAGCAGCTGGAGGCCTGCGGCGAAGCGCCCTTCTACACGCTCGGCCCGCTCGTCACCGATATCGCACCCGGCTACGACCACATCACCAGCGGCATCGGCGCCGCGCAGATCGGCTGGTACGGCACGGCGATGCTTTGCTACGTCACGCCCAAGGAACACCTCGGCCTGCCCGACCGCGACGACGTGAAGGTTGGCGTTGTGACCTACAAGCTGGCCGCTCATGCTGCCGACCTTGCCAAGGGCCACCCGGCGGCGAAGGTGCGCGACGATGCCCTGTCCCGCGCCCGCTTCGAATTCCGCTGGCGCGACCAGTTCAACCTCAGCCTCGATCCCGATACGGCCGAGCAATATCACGACCAGACCCTGCCTGCGGAGGGCGCCAAGACCGCGCATTTCTGCTCCATGTGCGGGCCGAAGTTCTGCTCGATGCAGATCAGCCAGGAAGTGCGGGATTTTGCAGCGAAACAGAACCAGCCGAGCGATGCGTTTATCGCGGCGGCGGGCGATGTGGTGGCAGAGGCCAAGCGCGGCATGGAGGAGATGAGCAAGGTCTATAAGGACAAGGGTGGGGAGTTGTATTTGCCCAATGACGAGGCTTGATACATCGTCGCACCTCGGCGGCGCTCAAGCCGTCCGAGACTGCGGACCTATCGAATCAGATGTAGCCCCGACAGAAAAGTCGCAAACGGTGGACTACTCACTAGATTTGGTTGCTAGGAGCTTTGTGGAACAGCGCTAGCGGGAATGATGCCTTCTTCAATCATTCGCGCACAGGAAATCATATCACCACCAAATCGTTGCTCGGATCGTTCTTTCGCCGTCGTTTCGGCAATTTGGAACAGGGCGGAGGAGTTGTTCGCATTGGCATAGGCGTCCGTGAACGCTTGGGCATCAACAAAGTTGTCTTCAGGAGACTTATCTTCTGCAGTCATAGCTTCAGTTGGCCTCTCCTCGGTTGATCTGTTGGCGGGCGTTTCCTGCGCTGGCCAAGGCATGAAAAAGCGCGCGATTTCGCTCACGACGTCCTCACTCACACTGTCAAAGGGCTTCGTCCCGGATTCATCGTCTTCTGGTCCTATTGTGACATTAGAGGCAATTCTGAACGCATTCAGCATTTCTCGAAGCGCGTCGCGGGCATCGCGCCGGGCACTGTCTCGCAATTGACCAATGCGGAGCGGGTCGAACTGACATCCCTCTCTCGCCAGATTATCGAGATCGTTTTGGTCTATGGCATTGAACTCATAAGATTCCAGCGCCAGCTTCGCATCGCGCCAATGGGCTAGAACCTCACGAGCCATTCTCTCACTTTGGCTGGTAAGTAGCGCCTCGCGATACTGGCCTACAAGGAAGTCCAGCGAGTGTTCATTAGCATTGCTTTCCGCCAACTGCTGGGCCTGCTGCCGAAACAGATCCCATGACTGCAAGGCAAAGCTCTCTGTCTGCGTATTTTTCGGATACCTTTGGATATTGACGGTCAGCATTAGTCCGTCACGAACTTCCACATAAGTCGGGTCTGTCGTGCCTCCAGATATTCCGCTATCGACATTCCGCGAGGCCGTATTTTTCTGCATCACGCGGCCCGTATTGTGGTCGAAAAACAGCTTGCTCCAGTCCATCGGCGTCTGACGATTCTGCTGACGGCGAAGAACATAATGGCCGGGCCTGAACGTCGGACCTATTTCTAACGCCGACTGGGGCATGTTGAGTGTCATCACGTAGTCTAGAAGGATGTCGTCATTCTGCCCGCCTGAAAAAAGGCTTTGACCCAACTCAAACAACACACGCGTTGTGCTTGGAGAATAGTCGTTTGCGAGATTTCGGCCTTCTTGAGCCAATTGCTGCATTAACGATGAGAGAGGACCTGTTCCAGTATCTATTTCCATGACCACAAGACGGATTCCTATTGTGCCGCCATTGTATTTTTCTCGAGGGCTGATTGGGATGTTGCTGAGGTTAAATGCTTGCTGAGGTTCAATGCTCTCTGAATAGTAGACCAATTTAAGTTGCCCGGAACTACTGCTTCCGTCAGTTGGAGCACCGTCAGTTCCTGAAATGGGCGAATAATCAAATCCCGCCGGCGATTGTTCACCTTCGCCTGAGAATTCAAATACGTGAGCGAGGATGGCTATCTCTGCGTCGTCGCCGAATGTCGAATATCCAAACTCGGTACCGGAAAAAGAACCTTCGAGAATCCGCTGTCCGATTACGACCTGTTCTAGATTGATCGCGTAAACATCTTCTTTCTCGAATGGTCGCTGCCCGGAATTTGTGGGGAAATAGCGTCGCTCCAACGCTCCCAGACTTCGCAACTGGCCGGCCTCAAGCTGCCTGTCTGGGGAGTCCGCCATTCTGTAATCGACCTGCCCCGGATCAATATGCGAAACACACGCCGAGCAACTTAGAAGTAAAAGAGCTGAGAAAGATACGCGAATCATAAAATTCAATCCCCCACTATTGAATTCGATGAAATCTTTTCACAGGACAAGACATAATTCAAGTGGTCTAACGCTGGATTGTGTTAGAAGGGATCGACGAGCCCTAGAAGGTAAATTCACCCCTCCCGCACCGCCTCAAAATAAGCCCCGACCGCATGCTGCACATGCCGGAACCGGTCTCCGCCCAGATGCTTGCCGCCATACCACCGCGTCACCACCACCAGATGATCGCGCAGGCCCTCGCGTTCCAGCATGCGCAGGATGATCATCCCTGCGCCGCTCTCGCCGTCATCATTCTTGATCGGCCCTTCATCGCAGATCAGGCCCCAAGTGTTGTGCGTCGCCTTGGCGAATTTCTTGGTGCGCTTGAGCTTGGCCAGCAGCGCCTTCGCCTCCTTCGAGGATCGGCACGGCGCGCCGGACACGGCGTATTTCGATCCGCGGTCGGCAATGATCCCGTCAAGCGTCAGCATGGCGCGCGAGGTAAAGCCAGGCGCGGCGCAATGCAAAGGCGGGGACCTTTACGTACCCGCAAGCGGCTCGGACTGAGGCATCGCCAGGCGTCCCGGCCACGCCGCTGCTCCGCAACCCCAAAAGTGCTTGGTTAATCCTCTGATTACACTTGGCAGGTAATCTCCCCAGCCAGATGGTGCCACGCCGCTGTGTTGGGGACAGACAAACGCATGCATGGGTTGCAGACGAAATTTACCACCGCCGAAGGCGAGCGTGAATGGTGCGATGGCCTGCGCGCGCTGGTCGAGCAGGGCAAGCTCGACGAAGCAGAAGCCGTGCTGGTCGATGCGCTGGAAGGGCTGGAAGGCGATGTCGCCGCCCTGTGCCGCGCCACCACGCGCAAGAGGGTGGAGCTGGACGGCTGGGCCGAACTGGTCGAGGCCGTCGAGATGTATGAGGGCGACCCGATCACCGGCGCCACGCTGGCGATCGTCAACGATGCCGACCTCGCCTTCGAAAAGGGCCATTACCACGCCCCGGAAATGCTCCTCAATCTCTACACCGATGAGGTGTGGAGCTGGAGCGCGGCGAGCGCCGACGACATCCTGGACCAATGCGCCAGCGACGAACCGGCCTTTGCCGGCGCGCAGGAGGATATCGAGACCTTCCTCGAGATATCCGGGCTGGAGCGGCTCAACACCGCCCTGCTGTTCCACAAGCAGCGCTTCTTCTTCCGCGAGGACGGACCCGACCATGCGCCGCTGCGTTATGTCGATTTCGTCGTCGGCAATTGGTGGCGCGCGCTGCGCTTCCACCAGGCGGTGGCGGCCGAGCTGGCCGCAATGCCGCTGCCCGGCACGGTCAAGCTGGTCACCGGCCTTGTCGGCATGCGCGCCGATGCGGCCTGCCTGCATCGCGTGACAACGGCCGCACCTGCCGTACCCTACAGCCCGCTGGCCAAGCGCCCGGTCGCCTTGCCGAGCGCGAATGATGCCGGTCCCTCCATGGGCTCGCTCGCCGATATCACCGTGGCCCGCAATCCGTTCGAGGAAGAGGAGGAATCGGTCGGCGGACAGCTGCGCCGCCGCGTGGCCGAGGAAGCCGCCGCCACTCCCGCGCCGGAGGAACCCAAGCGCCGGATGTTCGGCCGGATGTTCGCCCGCGACGTCTAACAGGGCCTAAAGGGGGTTGAGGCAGGCCTAACCGGGGCAGATACTGGGCGATACCGCAACCGGAGCGCCCCAAGTCATGCCGATCCGCCCCCTCATCATCGCCGCCCCGTTTCTCGCGCTTGCCGCCTGTTCCGCGCAGCAGCAAGTCGCGCCGCCGACGCCATTGGACGAGGCCGCCATTCGCGAGCGTTCCGCTCCCGTTGCGCAGGCTTTCCAGGTCGCGCTGCAATCGCAGCTCGTCGCCGCGATGAGCGAGGGCGGGCCGATGCAGGCGGTGGAGGTCTGCCACGAGGCGGCCCCGCGCATCGCCGCCGAACAATCCGCCGCCAGCGGGGCCGAAGTGCGCCGCGTGTCGGACCGCAACCGCAACCCCGATGGCGGCCTCACCCCGGACCTCGCCCCGCATTATGCCGAACTCGCCGCCCAGCCCTTGGTGGACGGCGCGCCCGCCACGCGCATCTGGCAAAGCGGCGAGGGGGAGGGCGCGCGCATCAACTATCTGTCCGCCATTCCCATGCGCGACCAGCCCTGCGCCGCCTGCCACGGCAGCGATATCGACCCGCAGCTGAAGGCGCGGATCGACGCGCTCTACCCGCAAGATGCCGCCACCGGCTTCGCGGCAGGAGAGCTGCGCGGCGCGCTGCTGGTCAGCTGGCCGGCGGAGGGCTGATCGCATGGCCCGCCGCCGCACCCCGCCCGCCCCGGACTACGCCGCGCTCCACCGCCTCGCCTGGGAGGGCTGGTCGCTGTGGTTCGAAGCCTCGAACGTGATCTGGCTGCGCCTGTGGCGCCTCTCCGCCGGAGGAAAGCTGGCCGAGCGCGAGGCGACCCGCATGGTCGAGGAAAAACTCGCCGCCAACTGGGAACTCGGCTGGAAACTCCTCACCGCGCCCAGCACCCAGCCGGAGCAGGCGGCGCGCCGCTCGGTGCGGCACTATCGGACGAAGGTGCGGGCGAACCGGCGACGGTTGAGGAGAAATGCATAGGATTGGGTGAAGTACAGGCAACGCTTGGTGTCCCCGCAGAAGTTGCCAAATACCAACGAGTTGTTACTCTATCGCCAAACATAGAAGCAGGAGGGGAATGTGGGCGTTAAAATCAGAATATTGGCGAGTACGGGTGCGGTAGCTCTGACGTTTCAGGCGGGCCCGGCGGCGGCCCAGTACATGCCGCATCTGGATCCCAATCTCTACATGCTCACCGTGATGCAGATGAATTCCGGCTCATGTGGTCCTATGTCGGACGATGAGATCGACGAGGCTCGCCTTCCTGCTCCCGGCATCATGCAGGCCTATTTCGATGCTGCCCAATCGGGTGCATCAATCAGCCACATGTTCAAGCTCAATGGAAAGACTAACTGGACCCTTGGCGATCACAGCGTCGGTGAGGACGAGTTGGATATGCAGGTCGATCCGCTGGCGGTGGCGGGCAACAGCCTCGACACCGAGACTCTGCGCTTCTTCCGCGCGGGAAACCATCAGACCGCTTTAGGTCAATGGCTGGTGACCAATCCAGCAGATGAAGTAGCCGGTGTCTATACGGGTCAGTTCACGCGGGAGCGGGGTGAATGGCGGTTGCATAAGCTGCAAATTTTCCGGGCCGATGATCCGGTCGAACCGATCAAGCACTATTGCAGCGAACCCGGCGATTTGAATGAGGCTACTCTGAGAGTGGCCGAAGCCAGCGTGGACGAGACCGAACGCCAAGTAGAGCGGGCCGTGCGCCGCTACGAGCGAGATGAGAGCAGGGCAGTAGAAGCCGAAGCAAGGGCGGCGGAAAAGCCGGACAGTTCGGGAAGGGCAAGGCGGGCTTCCGAGCGCCGCCAACTTGCCAATGAAAGGTTGGAGGAACTCGAGGAAGCCCGGCTAAGACTGACCGAAGCGCAGAGCGAGTTGGAAGTGGCGCAAGCCGAACAGGCGGAGTTCGCGGCATTGACTATATCTGCGAGCGGTGCGCGCGAATTCCGCTTGCTCGACGATGACGGGAAACGCATCGAAGAGAATGCCGGGCAGTAGAGCGAAAGTCCCGCGGAGGATACGGGGGACGGCATTTGGTGTCGCAGAACCGGAAAGCCCACCACCCCAAAACCCAGCCACTTGGGGGAAGCAAGCCAATGAAAATCCGTCTTCTTGCCACTGCCATCTGCCTTGCCGGCGGGGTGGCGCATGTCGCCTCGGCGCAGGAATATGAGCGCGGGGGGCGGGCGAACCGGCGGCCGTTGGGGAGGTAGGGTCGAGCGACCGTGTCGCAGAGGATGCGGAGAAGTGCCGCGAGGGCGGCTACCGCTTCTTCACGAACTCCGCGCGCAGGACGAGGCCTTTGATGCCGGGATATTTGCAGTCGATTTCCTGCGCGTCGCCGGTCAGGCGGATCGATTTGATCAGCGTGCCCTGTTTCAGGGTTTGCCCCGCGCCCCTCACCGTAAGGTCCTTGATCAGCGTAACCTGATCGCCATCGGCGAGCAGGTTGCCCACGGCATCGCGCACTTCGACCGTGCTCGCGCCGGCCTGCTTCGCAGCAAGCTCCGAGGCGGGCATCCAGTCGCCGCTTTCCTCGTCATAGACATAGTCTTCGTCGGTGCTGCTCACTGCCCGCCTTTCAACTGTGGGCCGATCCTATGACAAGCTGCGCGCGTCTTGGCTAGTGTGGTGGGCGCGGGGCGGCACGGAGGCGTGTGGGGGCGTAGACAGCTCATTTACCCGGACCCTCGCCCATTTCCACTGGCGTCACGTCCCGGCAGCGCCCATAGGCTCGCGCATGGCGGACCTTTATCTCAAGAAGCTCGAATCCGAGAAGCGGCAGTTGTGGGCGACCTGTCGTCTCAAGGGCCTCGCGAAAGGTACGCCCGAGCGGGATCGGATTGCCGCTCTGGACGCAGCGATTGCCGCGCACAAGGCGGGCAAGGCGAACTGAGCCCCGGCTCCGCGCTTAGCCCAACCCCACCAGCACCCGGTCCAGCGCCTGCAGGAACCGCGACCGATCCGCCTTGCTGAACGGCGGCGGGCCGCCTCCGACCCCGTCCATTCCGGCGCGCAAGTCGGCCAGGATCGCGCGGGTGGCTATGGCGCTGCCGATGCTGGCGGCATCGAAGGGCTTGCCGTTATGTGCCAGCACCGTCGCGCCTGTCTTCAGGCAGCGTTCGGCAAGCAGGATGTCGCCGGTTATCACCACGCTTCGCGGGCCTGCGTTCTCCGCGATCCAGTCGTCCGCCGCATCGAAGCCGTCATCCACCACCACGCGTTTCACGCGCTCGCTCACCGGTACGCGGAAGGGGGAGTTGCTGACCACCCGGACCTCCGCCTTGAAGCGTTCGGCCACGCGGTAGATCTCCTCCTTCACCGGGCAGGCATCGGCATCGACGAGGAGGGTGACAGGGGCGGTATCGGGGCGGTTCGCAGGCATTGGGGCGCAGTGTAGCACCGGATGCCTCCCGTCTGTCACCCGGAAAGGCCTAGCCGTTCTTCATATTCTCCAGGCCCTTGATCGCTCCCGGTTTCAGCGAGGGTTGCGAGGCGTTGGTCTTGACCTTTTCCTTTTTCGGCTTGCGGATTTCGCGGTTCGACTTCTGTCCCTTGGACATGGGTTTTTTCCAATCGAGGCGGAATGCCTCAGCCACATGATACGCCGTTTTCAGCGTAGCCTTGCATCAATTCACCCTGTCGGCGGCAACTGGCATGGTGTCACCATGTCGGCTCCGGTGCAGGAAACACCCGCGACATGCGAAACCTTGGCTGGATTCCCGCCCGATCCTCCCCATCTCGATAAGGTACAACAATCACAACAGAGAGGAGCATCTCCATGCAGGTCCAGTTCAATTCCGACAGTTCGGTGATGGGTACGGAAAACGTCGCCGAGCGGATCGAGGCTGCGGTGCGCGAGAAGCTGTCGCGGTTCGAGGAGCGGTTGACGCGGATCGAGGTGCATGTGCGAGACGAGAATGCGCACAAGGGCGGGAATGACGACAAGGCCTGCACGATCGAGGCGCGCCCGCGCTCCGGCAGGGCGATCGGCGTGACCGAACATGCCGCCACCGTGGACCTTGCCGCGCGCAAGGCGGCCAATACGCTGGCCCAGCGGCTGGAACGGCACTTCGGCAAGGCAGAGCGCCACAAGCACGACCCGTCGCCCGACAAGATCATCTGATCCTCTGGCCGCCATGGCGCGCGGTCAGGCGGGCGTCAGCTTTGTGCTGTATCAAGGACGCTGGCCGGGCATGTGTCATCCTGCCCAGGAAGGATAGTCCGATGATCGCCAAGAAGATTCCTGCCCTCGCCGCCATGGCCATGCTGGCCACTGCCTGCGCCCAGACCGATGCCGAACCGCGCACCATCGCCGGTGTCGATACGGAGCGGCAGTGCTTCTTCACCAATACGATCAGCGGCTATACCAGCGCGCCCGATGGGCCCGACGGGGAGGAGCGGCTGATCGTTACCACCGGCCCGAGCGATGACTGGCTGTTCGAAGTGGTCGGCCCCTGCAACGATCTCGATTTCGCGCACCGGATCGCCTTCGACCTGCGTGGCCGCTCGACCTTGTGCACGGGGCAGACGGAAACGCTGCTGGTGCCCTCCAGCATCCCGTCCAGCCGCGTGGAGCGGTGCACGGTGCGCATGCTGGGGAAGGTGCTGGAAGAGGATGAGGCGACCGCCGAATAGGCGTGCCGGTTATCCTCCGCTGGAGGCAGGCTGCGCGCCGGCGACGGTGATGGTCTTCGCACCATTGATCCGGGTGGCGATCACGCCGGGAGCAGGCTCCCCAACAACGAGTATCTCGCGCTCCGCCGGTGCGGCCACGGGCAGGCGCAGGCGCGGATAGCGCTCGGCCAGTTCCTCGGCGCTCATCAGGTCGGCTTCGGCCATCTCGACTTCGGCAGGGTGACCGGCGGGGGCGTCTATCAGCCCCACCCGCACGGCGCTGTCGCGATAGCGGCCATGCAGCGCCAGGTCCTCGACCGGCACCGTGCCCTCGGGCGTTTCGAGCGGGTAGTGGCTGGGCGTTGCGACATGGGCCTCGGTAGAAGCGGCGGCGACAGGATGGTCGGGCAGGCCGGCCAAGAGGTCGCTTTCCATGTGAGTCACGGGGGTCGTGTTGATCGCCTGGACACCGGCGATACCCGCCACCAGGCCGAGCGCGCCCGCGCCCGCAATCAGGGGCGTGAATTTCATTTTTCAATTCGCTTTCGAATGATCCGTGTTTGCCATTCCAACGCAGGCTGGCGCGAAATGGTTCCGGCGGCGGATCTCAGCGCCAGCGAAAGCGGCCGATCAGCGAGATGAAGAAAGCGGTGGTCCAGCCCATCAGCAGCACGCCGTTGATCCCCTCAATCGCGGCGACCAGCTGCCAGCGCACGGCCAGCCCCTCATCGTCGTAACCGATGGTCGAATAGGTGATGGTGGAGAAATAGACCGCCGTCTCCAGGTCGGGCAGCGCGTCCAGCACAAGGTAGACCGCGGCATAGAGCCAGATTTCCAGCCCGTGCAGAAAGAACAGGCCCAGCACCACGATCAGCGTGGAGGACACGCCGCGCAGCGAGAAGGCCGAGATTTGCGCCGCGCGTTCCTCCTCCACCTCCTGGTGCAAGGCGCGCGCGAGGAGGAACAGGCCGAGGCCGTGGATGGTGACGGTCGCGAAGACCATCGCAATGGCAACGGCGAGCGGCGCAAGCATGGTCAGCGCATCAGGTCGAGCGGGCGGGGCAGCGTGTCGAGCAGCTCCGGCGCGAAGCGGGCGTCGAGATGGAAAAAGGCCATGCGGGTCACGCTGTCGCTGCGGTTCTCCCACGCATGGTCGGTGCCGCGCTGCACCACCACATCGCCGGGGCGCATCACCACTTCGCTGTCGGTCAGGTGGAGCACCACCTCGCCCTCTATCACCAGCGCATAATCGATCGTGCTGGTGCGGTGCATGACCGTTTTCTTGCCGCCCTGGCTGGCAGGGTAGAGCTCGATGAAGCGCATCAGGTGGCCCGATGGCGGCATGATGGTGAAGGGGCGGCCATTGGGCTCTGCAACAGGAGTGGCGGCGAGTTCGGGGACGGGCGCTGCCTCGTGCCAGATCTCGGTGAAATCGGCGCCGACCTCGGGCCCGTGCATCGGGTGGCCTTGCGGCGGGTAGCCGTCCGACAGCACTACCGATTTGCCGTCCTCGTCATGGCCCGTGACGATCCGCCTGCCCCATTGTGCCATCTTGCCTTCTCCTCCCGCTATTGGTTCGGCCAAGGGTGATAGCGGCGCAGCAATTGCGCGCCAAGCGCTGGCGAGAGGTGCGCGGCTGGGCTAGGGGGCGGGGCATGAAAGCCCCCACCACCATCACGATCACCAGCTTCGCCGCCGCCTTGCTGCTCACCGCCTGCTCGGGTTCCGAGCCCGATGCGGCGCTGCCGGGCAATGCGCAGGATGACCAGCCCTTTGCCGGGATCGGGCCGGACGAGAAGGTCGAGATGACCGGGACCGAACCCTTCTGGAATGCCGAAGCGGTGAACGGCACGCTCACCTATTCCACGCCCGAGGACATGGCCGGCACCACGATTGCCGTCACCCGCTTTGCCGGACGCGGCGGCCTGTCCTTCAGCGGGGAGCTGGACGGCAAGCCGCTGGATGTCGCGGTGACGCCGGGCACGTGCTCGGACGGGATGAGCGACAGGACCTATCCGCTCACCGTCACGCTGCAGCTGGGCGATGAGCAGCGCAATGGCTGCGGCTGGACCGACGCCCAGCCTTTCACCGACCCTGTCACCGGCCGCGAATAGACGGAGCGTCCTCTCCGGTCAGAACAGGCCCGGCACCTCGCGCTTCACCGTGTTCGGCCGCTCCGGCATCAGCGGCTCGCGGCGGTCGGCGGCGGCGGGTGCGCGCGCCGTGGCGGAGAAGGCGGTGCAGGCGGCCTGTCCGCCTTCGAGATAGTCGAGCGCGACTGCCAGCATGTTCTCCGCCGGATCGCCCAACTGTGCCGTCAGGTCGTCCGCCGCGCGGCAGCTATCGTCGATGGTGGAGGCAAGGCCGTTGTAATATTCGGCATCGCCATCGGCATTCTGCAGCGCAAAGGCGATCACGCGCAGCCTGTCGTCGCAACTGGGCTGGTCGATGGCGATCTGCCCCACCGGCTTGCCGTAGGTATCGCCGCCGATCAGCGCGAATTGCGTGTTCGGCAGGTAAGGCTTCATCCCGTTGATCACCATTTCGCTGGCCGAAGCAGTATTGCCGGTGGTGATGAAGGCGATGCTGGTCGGCGCTACCGATTGGGAGACCGGCGAGAAGCGATAGGTGGAATTGTTCTGCGACTTGGAGCTGCGGAAAGTGATCTGGTCGAACACCTGGCCGGACAGTTCGCGGCCCATCAGGTCGCCCATCAGCTCCGCAATGTTGACCAGCCCGCCGCCATTGTAACGGAAATCGATCACCAGCTCCGTCACGCCGGCATTGCGGAATGCGTTGAAGGCGTCGCGCAAATCCGGCGCGGCGGGATCGATGAAGGTACGCAGATTGACATAGCCGACCTGCCGCCCGCCATCATTGATGATCGAATAGCCATAGCGGTTCGATACCGGATCGATGGCGAAGTCGGTCTTGCTCAGGCTGACCGTGCGTTCGATGCCGCTCTGGTCGCGCACGCGGATCACGCGCGTGGTGCCCACGGTGTCGGGGCCGAGCGCCTGGACGACCGCGCGAGCGCCGCCCGAAGCCATCAGCGAATTGACGGTCTCCAGCGTCGCCTCACTGGTGCCGATTGCCAGGAGCTCGCTGCCACGATCGATATTTGCGCCCAGCGCGGTCGTATTCTCGAAGGTCTCCAGCACGTAAACGCGGCGCGCGCCGCTGTCGTAATAGAGGCGGAACCCGAAACCGGCGCTTGCCCCCTGTTCGTAGAAGGCGTTCTCCTCCTCGATCGAGGTGAGATAGGTGAAATAGCGGTCGCGCCCCTGCGCACGGGCCGGCGCGACCAGCGCATCGATATAGCTCTGCAGGTCGGCATAGCTGTCGGGGTTGATGCCGTCGTCCAGCAGGCTGGGGAACAGGTACCATTCCTGCAACTGGTCGAGCGCCCAGGCCTTGCGCGAGGAAAGCGAGCATGTCGCCGTTCCCGGCGTGGAGGTGGAAGTGGGTGTTGGCGTTGGCGTGGAGCCGCCGCCGCCCGCGGTTGCGCCCCCGCCATTACCGCCTCCGCCCCCGCAAGAGGCAAGCATGGCCGCACAGGCGAGCGACAGGGCGATTTTCGAGGTTTTCATGCGCGATCCCATTCCACAATCTGCCCGGCTTTCCCCCAAAGCAAGTCCTGCCGCGCAAGGTTCGGAGCTTACGGATAGGACGCTATCTGCCCCATCCACCGCTGACAAGCGGCATCAGGGCGTCAATTCCTTGAAAAAACGCGCTCATTCACAATTGATCGACAGGCAAGCGCCCTCCTGCCCTTGCCAAGGGGGCGATCAGGGGCATATCGCCGGGGAAATGCCTCCGTCACGGAGGGGAATCGTTTGAACAAAATGGCCCGCGGAAGGGTCTGTTGAGGAGGGATAATGCTTGAAGACGTGCCCGAATGGCTGGGCAAGGCGCTGCGCAATGTGCGCGCCGGGCATGCCAAACTGGCCGTAGCCAAGCTTGGCGCGGAAGGAATGGTGGGCAAGAATGGCTTCACCCTGACCTCCGCCGCCTTCGCTGACGGGAAGGCGCTCGATCCGTGCTTCACCGCTGACGAGGAAGATGCGGTGGCGCCGCCGCTCGAATGGACTGCCCCGCCGCCCGGCACGCAGGAGCTGGTGCTGATCGTCGAGGATCCGGACGCACCCGCGCCCGAGCCGTTTTGTCACTGGCTGGTCTGGGGCTTCCCGGGGCAGAAGGGGCAGATCCTCGAAGGCGAGGTGCCGCTGCGCGTGGGCAAGAACAGCTTCGGCAATTCCGAATGGCTGCTGCCCGACCCGCCGACGGGCCATGATCCGCATGATTACGTATTCCAGCTCTTCGCGCTTGACCTACCGCTCACTCTGATGCCGGGGGCCGGTCGCGACGATCTGGTGGAGGCCATGAAAGGCCATGTGACAGCCGTGGCGCTGCTGACCGGGACATATGCCCGTGAGGAAGGCGGCGATTACGATTGGGAAGCCGAAGGCGATGATGAGGACTAACCGTCCGTCTTTCGGCGAATTTTTGAAGGGAAGGAAAGTATAATGGCTGCAAAGAACAACGCGCTGAACAAGCCCGTCAACCTCTCGGGCGAGCTCGAGAATGTGGTCGGCAAGGGTCCGATGACCCGTGCACAGGTCACTTCCAAGGTGTGGGAATACATCAAGGCGAACAACCTGCAGGACAGCAAGGACAAGCGCCAGATCAACCCCGACGGCAAGCTGGGCGCGGTGATCGGCAAGGACCAGATCTCGATGTTCAAGATGACGGCCGCGGTGTCCAAGCACCTGAGCTAAGTCACCTCGCCTTCGGGTGAGACGAAAGCGGGCGGGAAGCTTCGGCTTGCCGCCCGTTTTGCTTTCCGGCCTGTCGGCACCGGATGTGTGCGCTCAGTAGTCGGTCTTGTGCGCGGCGAGGAAGATCAGCTCGCGCAATTGCCGGTCCGGCGGGAGGTCGAGGCCGGTGAGGTCGGCGATGTCGACGATTTCGTCCTCTTCCATCGACTCGGCCAGTGCGATCCGCTGCGGCGTGATGCGTTGGTTGCTGGCCAGCGAATAGAAGACCTGCACGATCGGCTTTGTGCTGTCCTTGACGTCCTCGTCGATCACCATGGCCAGCCGGTCGCTGCGCAGGCGGACGAAGGAGCCGACCGGGTAGAGGCCAACCGATTCGATGAAGCTGCGCAATATGTCCTCGTCGAAAGCGCCTTCCATAGCCTGCAACTTGCGGATCGCAGCTGCGGGATCGAGCGCCGCCTCCTTCTCGGTCTCGGTCAGCATGAAATCGAATGTGTCGCAGATCGCCGCCATGCGGGCGTACTGGCCGATCTCCTCGCCCGCCAGGCCCTTGGGGTAGCCTGTGCCATCGATCCGCTCGTGATGCTGCAGGCTGGCATTGAGCACGATTTCGGGCAGGCTGTCGTCATTCTGCAGCGCCCGGTAGCCGAGCATCACGTGCTGCTGCCAGATCTTGGGATCGGCATTGCGACAATCACCATCGGCGGGGACGGCATCCTTGGGCAGGTAGTTGGTGCCGATGTCGAGGAACAGGCCGGCAATGCCCGCCTGGTGGATCTCGCCTTCGGTCAGGCGCATCTTGCGGGCGAGCGAGACCATCAGCGCGCTGACGGCCAGCGCGTGGCGATAGACCAGTTCGTTCTGCAGCTTGCAGCGCATCAGCCCGCTGAAGGCCTGCGGATTGCGCTGGATCGAGGTGTGGATGTCGCGGATCACCGGCTCCACCGTGCGCACATTCAGCGCCTTGCCCAGCCGCGCGGCGAGGAAGGTCTTGTGCATGGATTCCTTGGCCCGGCTGGCGATGCCTTCGGCTGCCTGCAGTTCCTGCGCGGTGGTGGTGGGCGCGGGCGGGGGCTGGCTGACCGACTTGCGCTTTTTCAGCGTGCTGACGCGGCCTGCCGGTTGCGCTGCGGCACCCTGTCCGGATGCGCCGCTCCGCGCGCGCCCCTCCGGCGCCGAGGCGGCAACATCCTTACCCTTCGCGGTGTCGATGATTACCGCTTCCAGCGCGCTCTGCTTCAGGGTCTGGAGCTTGTCCGCTTCCTCGATCAGGAATTTCGATCGCCAGAACGGATGGTCGAACCAGCCGCCCAGCATCTTGTGGACGAACATGCCCATTTCCAGCTCGGCGATTTCGACGCGTTTCAGCATTTAGAGGCCATCTTGGTTACGGGGTTGCGGGGTGGTTCCCTCCATGCCGCGATCCGCGCTCCAAAATGGATAGCGCGGACCTAGGGAAGTTTACGCAGGGGCTCTGCCGGCGGCTCGATTGTTCACATCTGCGAAATTTTCGCCCATCTGTAAAATTGACTTGTCCCGAGGCATCGCCACATGGCACAGTGAAAGAAATATGAGTGCAAGCGTGCGCCCGCTGCGCGCGATCGAGAGGACAGGACCAATGGCCACAATCGTCGGCGGCGTCGCTACGTCGCACACCCCTACCATCGCTTTCGCCAAGGACGGCGGCAAGCAGGACGATCCCGTCTGGAAGCCGATCTTCGAAGGCTATGAGCCGGTGCAGAAATGGTTTCGCGAAAAGAAGCCCGATGTGCTGGTCTATATCTATAACGACCACATGACCTCCTTCTTCGACCACTACAGCCACTTCGCGCTGGGCGTGGGCGAGGAATTCAAGGCTGCGGATGAAGGCGGCGGCCCGCGCGATATCCCCGCGATCAAGGGCGATCCGAAGTTTGCCGAGCACGTTGCCCGCGTGATGGTCGCGAATGAATTCGACCTCAGCTATTTCCAGGGCAAGGGCCTCGATCACGGGGCCTTCAGCCCGCTCTCGGTCATGGTCGATTATGATGACAATGGCTGGGCCTGCAAGCTGCTGCCCGTGGTCTGCGGCGTGCTGACCGTGCCGCTGCCTTCCGCGCGCCGTTTCTACAAGTTCGGCAAGAGCCTGCGCCAGGCGATCCTCTCCTATCCGGAAGACATCAAGGTCGCCATCGCCGGCACCGGTGGCCTCAGCCACCAGGTCCATGGCGAAGGCTGCGGCTTCAACAATCCCGAATGGGACGCCGAGTTCATGGAGCGGCTGGAGAAGGACCCCGAAGGCCTGCTCGACATGACGGTGGCGGAACTCGCCAAGCTGGGCGGCTGGGAAGGCGCCGAGGTGGTGATGTGGCTGATGATGCGCGGCGCGCTCGCGGCCGAGGTCGAATGCACGCACAAGACCTATTTCCTCCCCTCCATGTGCCCCATCGCCACGATGATCCTGGAAGAGAAGGGCGAGCAGACACCTGTCGAGGACCCCGAAGCGACCCGCGCCCGCGCGAACCGCGACTATGTCGGCGCCGAGGAGATGGAGGGGACCTATCCCTTCACCATCGAGCGTTCGGTCAAGGGCTTCCGCCTCAACCACTTCCTCCATTCCCTCACCGAACCGGAAATGCGCAAGCTGTTCCGCGAGGATGAGGAAGCCGCCTATGAAAAGGGTGGCTTGAACGAAGAGGAGAAGGACCTCGTGCGTCGCCGCGACTGGATCGGCATGATCCATTACGGCGTGATCTTCTTCATGCTGGAAAAGCTCGGCGCGGTGACCGGTATCGGCAATATCGATATCTATGCGGCGATGAAGGGCCTCTCGGTTCCCGAATTCCAGAAGACCCGCAACGCGCAGATCAATTACGGCGTGGCCGGCAAGGAAGACTGAGCCCACCCGCTACCGGATACAGGAAGGGCGGCCCCGCATCGGCGGGGCCGCCCTTTTCATGTCTGGGCTTCACATCCGGTTGGCGATCGCCTCCGCCACCATCTCGACCGTGCCCAGGCCCAGTACCAGCCGGCCCGCCATCATCGATGCGAGCAGCAGCAGGACGAAGACCCACAGCGCCAGGATACCGCCGGTCATGCGCCAGCTCTTGGGCGGCAGGCCCTGGAACAGGAACATGGCGATCCCCGCCACATTCACGCAGACGAGGTTGATGGCGAAGAGGAACAGCGCATTGCCGCTCGCCACCGGGAAGCCTGCGCCAAAGTAGATGCCGCAGGCGGCCAGCGGCGGGACCAGCGCGACCGCGATCATCACGCCCACCAAAGTCAGCGAGGCGGCGCGGCTGAAGGCGAGCACGCCTGCCGCTCCGCAAGCCAAGGCCAGCGCGATATCGGCGGGCTGCACCAGTGTGCGGTTCCTCAGTTCGGGGATCAGGGGGTCGATCTCCACCAGCATGCCCACTGCCACGCCGGCGAGGATGGCGAGCAGCGACCCGATCACCAGCGTCATCGCCGCCTTGCGCCCCAGCTCCCCATTGCCCACCGTCGCCGCCAGCGCGATGCCCATGGTCGGGCCCAGCAGCGGGGCGATGATCATGGCGCCGATAACCACGGCAGTCTGCCCGCTGCGCATGCCGAGGCCGGCAATCACGGAGGACAGGATCACGGTGAGCAGATAGCTGGGCCTTGGCTGCAGGCTTTCCGCGATATCGTCATAGAGCTCGTCCGTGCTCACCCGGTCGCGGGTGAAGAAGCGCTCCAGCGCTGTGGGGGGAGGGGTATCGCTGCCCGGCAATTCGGTTTCCGGGGTCTCCTCCAGCGGCGGGAGGATCGCCTCCAATTGCTCGACATAGGCGGTGAAGCCCGGCGTCTCGGCGAAATTCGCCTCCAGCTCCTCCAGCAGGCGCTCGGTATAGCGCAGCTGGACCAGGCAGCTGAATTTCTCCAGCCCACCCGGCACCGCCTCGCGCCAGAAGCGGCGGCAATGGCGCGCCAGGATCGCTTCGATGTTTTCGACTTCGGTATCGGGCACGATGGCCACGACAAGGCGTGCTGACATGGATCCTCCCGATGAGCTTCTGTCCCATCTTAGGGCTATCCCCGGCGCCAGCCCATTGATGTTTCGCAAATCGCGCTGCCATGTGTATATTTGCGTAAGCCAGCAAGCTGCAAACGCTTGCGGCTTTGGGACTAGAGCCCCGGGCGCAATAGTGTGAACCTGCCGCTTTGGAGACGCGACCCTTGGCAGCCGTCCTGCTCCTCTCGATTGTCACCATGCTGATCATGCTTGTGCTGGGCGGCTTCTGGATCGTCGCGTCCGCGCTGACCGATCCGCCGGAAGACGTGATCGGAGGGTCCGGTCGTATGCGCCCGCGCCGTTTCGGGCCGGGCCTGTTGGGGAGGATCAGGGGCTGGCTCAACCGCAAGCCGCCGCGCCTCTATTACCAGCGCGACCATCTCGGCCGTTTCCGCAAGATCCGCCGCTGGTGACGTCTCAAGCGGCGCGGATTGACGCGGCGCAAAGATCGTAAGCAGTGCCTACAATATCGCATCCCTAACGACATGCGACTCGCCCCTTGGACCGGGCGGTCTCGCCAACGCGTTGAGGAGAGCAGCCATGGCAGAAATCGTCGGCGGATTTGCCGTTTCGCACACGCCCACCATCGCCTTTGCCCAGGATGCGGGCAAGCAGGACGATCCGGTGTGGAAACCCATTTTCGACGGGTTCGAGCCGGTCAGGAAATGGCTGGCGGACACGAAGCCCGACGTGATCGTCTATGTCTATAACGATCACATGACCTCCTTCTGGATGCGGCATTATTCGCATTTCGCCATCGGCATTGGCGAGGAATATGCCGCGGCGGACGAAGGCGGCGGCCCGCGCAAGATCCCGCCGATCAAGGGTGACCCGCAATTCGCCGAACACCTCGCCTTCGGCATGGTCGCGGACGATTTCGACCTCTCCTACTGGCAGGGCATGGGGCTGGACCATGGCGCCTTCTCGCCGCTCTCCGTCCTGCTGCCGCATTCGGATGAGGAAGGCTGGCCTTGCAAGATCGTGCCGCTGCAATGCGGCGTTCTCGAACTGCCGATCCCCAAGGCGCGCCGCTTCTGGGATTTCGGCCGCTCCTTGCGCCGGGCGATCCAGAACTACCCGGCCGATATCAAGGTCGCCATCGCCGGGACTGGCGGCCTCTCCCACCAGGTCCATGGCGAGCGCTGCGGCTTCAACAATGTCGAATGGGACCATGAATTCATGGACCGGCTGGCGAACGATCCAGAAAGCCTCACCCGCATGCCGGTGGGCGAGCTAGTGAAGCTCGGCGGCATGGAAGGCGCGGAAATCGTGATGTGGATGCTGATGCGCGGCGCGCTGGCTCCCAAGGTGAAGGAACTGCATCGCAGCTTCTTCCTCCCCTCCATGACCAGCATCGCCTCCATGGTGTTCGAGGATGCGGAGGAGGACCCTTCGCCCGAGAGCAAGGAAGAATATGCCAAGCGCATCTATTGGGACGTCGAGCCCGCGCTGGGGCTGGAGGGGACCTATCCCTTCACCATCACCCGCAGCGCCAAGGCATGGCGGATCAACAACTTCCTCCACTCGATCGTCGAGCCGGAATTCCGCCAGCGCTTCAAGACCGACTTCGAGGCGCTGGCGGAGGAGCACGCACTGACCGATGAAGAGAAGACCCTGATCCGCGATCTCGACTGGATCGGCATGATCAAATACGGCGTGATCTTCTTCAACCTGGAGAAACTCGCCCCCGTCGTCGGCCTCGGCAATATCGATGTCTACGCGGCGATGAAGGGCATGAGCGTCCCCGAGTTCCAGAAGACGCGCAACGCCGCGATCAACTATTCGGTGGAGGCTGAACCGGCGGACTAGCCTGCTGCGTCAGGCCAGCGCTTCGAGCTGTTCGCCCAGTTCGAGCCAGCTGGCTTCGGCAGCTTCCAATTCCTGGCCGGCCTCGCCGCGCAGACGGGCGAGCTCTCCCGCCGGAATTCGGGCGAACTCGCCGCTGGCGCCTGCCGGATCGATCAGCGCCGCGTCGAGCTTTTCGCACCGGGCGGTCAACCGGGCGACTTCCTTTTCAGCCGCGGCCATCTCCGCTTTGACCCGCTTTGCCTCCTCCCGTGCATCTGCGGCAGCGGCCTGGCGATCCTTCTTCGACGGGCGCGGCCTGTCATCCCCCTTCGGCTGGTTCCGTCCCAGCACGAAGTCGATATAATCCTCCATGCTGCCGTCGTAATTGCGCGCCGTGCCGCCATCGACCAGCACCAGCCGGTCCGCCGTCAGCTCCACCATGTGCCGGTCATGGCTGATCAGGATGACCGCGCCGGTATAGTCGTTGAGCGCCTGCACCAGCGCCTCGCGCGCGTCGACGTCGAGGTGGTTGGTCGGCTCGTCCAGGATCAGGATATGCGGCGCTTCATAGGTGATCAGCGCCAGCGCCAGTCGTGCCCGTTCGCCGCCCGACAGCTTGCCGACCTGCTGCGTTGCGCGAGGGCCGGAAAAGCCGAAGCGGCCCAGCTGCGCGCGCACCGCGCCGGGCGTTTTGTCCTTCATCGTGCGGGTCATATGTTCCAGCGGGGTATCTTCGCTGGAAAGCTCCTCCACCTGGTACTGCGTGAAATAGCCGACCTTCATCTGGCCGGAGGAGAACATTTCGCCCTCCATTGGCGGCAATTGCGCCGCCAGCAGCCGTGCCAGCGTGGTCTTGCCATTGCCGTTGCGGCCCAGCAGCGCGACCCGGTCATCGGGGTCGATGCGCAGGTTCAGCCGGCTGAGCACGGGCTTGTCCGCCGCATAGCCCACCGCCGCGAGGTCCAGCGTGATGAGCGGCGGCTTCAGTTCTGCCGGATCGGGAAAATCGAAGCTCAGGCTCGGATCCTCGATCAGCGCGGTGATCGGCTGCATCTTTTCGAGCATCTTGGCGCGGGACTGCGCCTGCCTGGCCGTGGAGGCCCGCGCCGAATTGCGCGCCACGTAATCCTGCAGGCGCGCGCGCTGCGCATCCTGCGCGGCCTTGGCCGCCGCCAGCTGGGTGGCGCGTTCGGCGCGCTGGCGTTCGAAGCTGTCATAGGCGCCGGGATAGAGCGTCAACTTGCCACCCTGCAGGTGCAGGATGTGATCCACCACATTGTTGAGCAGATCGCGCTCGTGACTGATCACCACCAGCGTGGCCGGATAGGCCTTGAGGAAGTTTTCCAGCCACAGCGTCGCTTCCAGGTCGAGATGGTTGCTCGGCTCGTCCAGCAGCAGCACGTCGGGCTGCGAGAACAGTAGCGCTCCCAGCGCGACGCGCATTTTCCAGCCGCCCGAAAAACTGTCCAGCGGGCGCTGCTGCATCTCCTCGTCGAAGCCGAGGCCAATCAGGATCCGCGAAGCGCGCGAGGGGGCGGTATAGGCATCGATCGCGATCAGCCGTTCATACACGTCGCCCAGCCTGTCGGGATCCTCGCAATTCTCGCTTTCCTGCAATAGCTCGAGGCGCTCGACATCGGCGGCCAGCACGGTTTCCAGCGGTGTGGCGCTGCCATGCGGCGCTTCCTGCGCGATATAGCCCAACCTGGTGCGGCGGGGCATTTCGATCGAGCCTTCGTCGCCTTCGAGCTCGCCGATCATCGCCTTCATCAGCGTGGACTTGCCCGCACCATTGCGCCCGATCAGCCCGACGCGCGCACCCGGCGGCACCGCGGCAGTGGCGCGATCGAGGATGGTGCGTCCGCCCAGGCGCACGGTGAGGCCGTTGATTGTCAGCATGGCCGCGCCCCTAACAGGGGTGAGGGGCCAATTCCATGACAAACGACGGCAGAGCACATAGTAGAAGTTGTACAAAATATTTGACAGTCAAAAATCTTTGACTATGTAAAAGATATCAGACATCGAATCGAAAGGAGGAAAGCCATGTCTTTCCGTGAAAAATCCGCCTGGGCCATGCTCGCCGTGATGGTCGTGACCGGGCTATTCTACCTCGGCATCGTGCGGCAGATTCCAGCCGATGCTCCGGCGCTGGCGCAGGCCGGGCCGCTGATCCCCTATGTGATCGGGGTGATCGTGCTCTCGATCATCGTGCAGGTGGTGCTCGCCATTGCGTCCCCGAAGGAGGCCGAGGTTCCCGCCGATGAGCGCGAGCGGCCCTTGCTCGACAAGGCTGGCCACTGGTCCGGCGTCGTGCTGGGCGTGGCGGTGATCCATGGCGCTCTGCAATATATGTGGACCGGGCAGGGCAGCGTAATGTTCCACTGGATCGTGGGCGGCCTGATCCTGGCGCAAATCGCCGAATACGGCTTGCAGATCCTGTTCCTGCGCCGGGGGTATTGAGCCATGGGCAAGGCCCCCCCGATCACCAACCGCGTGAAGGAGCTGCGCGAGGCGCATGGCGCGATGAGCCAGCAGGCGCTGGCTGATGCCATCGGCGTCACGCGGCAGACGGTGATTGCCATCGAGCAGGGCAAGTACTCGCCCAGCCTCGAAAGCGCCTTCCGCATCAGCCGCATATTCGGCGTGGGGGTGGAGGATGTGTTCGGCTGGGAGGGGTGATCCTCCTCAGCCCCCTCAGCCAGACGCGTCCTTGCCCGGATACCAGTCCGGCGGGGCGAGGGTGAAGCCGGCAAATTCGAAGCCGGGTGCGACCACGCAGGAGACCAGCGAATAGCCATGCGCACCGTCCTTCACGGGCATGGCGCCCTGCCACTCTCCCGGCTCCACGACATGCTGGAAGACTTGTCCGGCCTCGGCATCGGCTCCCAAGGTCACGCTGCGCATCGGCCCCTCGTCGGAAGCAGACAGCCACAGGTCCAGCGGATCGCCCGCATGCCACAGCCAGATCTCGGCCGCGTCGACCCTGTGCCAATGCGATTTCTGCCCCGCCTCCAGCAGGAAATGGATAGAGGTTGCAACGGCGCGTCCATCGCCGCCATCCGCGCCGCGCCACAGCTCGCGGTACCAGCCGCCTTCAGGGTGCGGGGCGAGGTTCAATCGCTCGATCAGGTCGCGTGCTGCGCTCATGCGTGCTCCTCCGGTCAGCGGAAGGCTTGCCATCTGTCGGCAAGCACGCATAGTCCCATGCCTGTCCCTTCCCCGGTCCCAAGGAGATTCCATGGTGTCCACGCCCATTCACAGCCTTTCCCTCGCCCTCGCACTGCTCGCTCTGCCAGCCACCGCTTTCGCGCAGAGCGCCGAGGACGTGGCCACCGCCGCGCTCGATGCCGCGCCGGTGTGGGACGGGCATAACGACGTGCCGATCCAGCTGCGCGGGCGTCGCGGCAATGTGCTCGAGGGTTTCGATTTCCACGACACTTCGGCGGAGCCCGGCTTCGGCGGCGGCGAGGACACCAGCGCCATGCATACCGACCTGCCGCGCCTCGCGCAGGGCAAGGTCGGCGCGCAGTTTTGGTCGGTCTATATCAGCGCCGCCTTGCCGGAACCCGAAGCGGTGCAGGCGACCATCGAGCAAATCGACGTGACCAAGCGGCTGATCCACGCCTATCCGGACGACCTTGCGCTGGCGCTGACCGCAGACGATGTCGAGGCGGCGCTGGCGGAAGGCAAGATTGCCTCGCTGCTGGGCATGGAAGGCGGCCATTCGATCGGCTCCAGCCTGGGCGTGCTGCGGCAGATGTACGACCTTGGCGCGCGTTACATGACCGTCACCCATTCGACGAACACGCCCTGGGCGGACAGTGCCACCGCCGATCCCGAGCACGATGGCCTCACCGATTTCGGCGTGCTGGTGATCCAGGAGATGGCGCGGCTGGGCATGCTGATAGATCTCAGCCATGTGAGCGAGGCGACCATGATGGATGCGATGGATGCCACCGGCGCGCCGGTGATCTTCAGCCATTCGGGCGCGCGCGCCGTGAACGGCCATTCGCGCAACGTACCCGACAACGTGCTGCTTCGCATGCCCGAACAGGGCGGCATCGTGATGGTGGTGGGCCTGCCCGGTTACCTGAGCGAGGACCAGCGCATCTGGTACGCTGCGCGGCAGGCCGAACAGGCGCGGCTGGAAGCATGGCTGCAGGGAGAGCCGGAGCAGGTCGCTTCAGGCCTCGCCGAATGGGATGCGGTCAATCCCATGCCGCTCGCCACGATTTCCGACATGGCGGACCATATCGACCATATCCGCGATGTTGCGGGGATCGACTATATCGGCCTTGGCGGCGATTATGACGGCATGGCCACCGGGCCTGTGGGGATGGAGGATGTCTCCGGCTATCCGGCGCTCTTCGTCGAACTCGCCCGGCGCGGCTATTCGCAGACCGACCTCGAAAAGATCGCCAGCCGCAACATGATGCGCGTATTGCGTGAGGCGGAGGCCTATGCTGCGGGGCAGGCAGGCGTGGGGCCGATCGAAAGTCCGGTGGGCTAGCCACTGGATCGACCTGGGCGTAGCGCAAGACCTTCACGATAATTGCTACAGGGGAAGAGTAACATGGATGCACCGCCTCAGGGCGAGTTCGGCTTCATCCACGAACCCGCTCCAACACCGATGGAGGCGCTCGTCGGCCTCTCCCTCCTGGCCATGATATTCGTCGCGATCCTGGCTCTGACGACGATGTTCCTGGTGAAGCGGAAGGAACCGTCCGTTGCCGGAATCTATCTCAATATCCGCCTGCGACAGATCAAGTACCTGGCTTTTCTGGCGATTGCCGTCGGCTCCATCTTGGGGCTGATGCAGGTCTATGGGGCGCTAAGCTATGTCGCTCTCTCGGGAAGCACCGCTTTCGACCAAATGGCTGGTCCGTTCGCCGAAGCGATCGTCTGGCTTGGCTTAGGCGTCTCAGTGGCGACGGTTGGCCTGATATCCATGCTGCTGGTCTTGTGGCGAGGGCGAGACCTGCTGGATCGGCATCCTGCAGAACCGGCGCCAGATCGGCGCTAGATCAACTCCAGCGTCGCCGATCAGCACGCTATCGGTCGAACCCTCATCGTCGACATCAACCGGCGCGTCGCCGATCTTTGCTTCCTTCCCGGCTTCGTTTCAGCTCAGTGCGGGGATGATCCACACCAGCGACATCACCACGATGGCAAGCGCAAGGCTGATGCCGAGCATCCAGCGTGTGACATGCGGGGTGGAGCCGCCGCGTGCCTCGTCCGTCTCGATATGAATTTCGTCGCCCTTGCGTTCCATTGTGGGCCTCGCTTCCTGTAGATTCCCGCCTGTTCCTGGCAGACCTACGGATCGCGGGGCCTTATGTTCCGCTTTTTGCAGGCGGGACCTTCGCCCGTATCAGTCGCGCAGCAGCTCGTTGATGCCGGTCTTGGAGCGCGTCTGCGCGTCCACGGTCTTCACGATCACCGCGCAATAGAGGCTGGGTCCGGGCGAACCATCGGGTAGCGGTTTGCCGGGCATGGAGCCGGGCACCACCACCGCGTAGGGCGGCACCGCGCCCATATGCACCTCGCCCGTCGCGCGGTCCACGATCTTGGTCGAAGCGCCGAGATAGACGCCCATGGACAGCACCGCGCCCTTGCCCACGCGCACGCCTTCGGCGACTTCGGAACGCGCGCCGATGAAGGCCCCGTCCTCGATCACCACCGGGCCGGCCTGCAGCGGCTCCAGCACGCCGCCGATCCCGGCGCCGCCAGAGATGTGGACGTTCTTGCCGATCTGAGCGCAGGAGCCGACCGTGGCCCAGGTATCGACCATGGTGCCTTCATCGACATAGGCGCCGATATTCACGAAGCTGGGCATGAGGACGACATTCTTGCCGATGAAGCTGCCACGGCGGGCAACAGCGCCGGGAACGACGCGGAAGCCTGCCTCGCGGAAGCGGTTCTCGCCCCAGCCTGCGAACTTGCTGGGCACCTTGTCGAATGCAGGGGCGCCCGCTGCGCCGCCGTCGACCACGGCATTGTCGTTGAGGCGGAAGGACAGCAGCACCGCTTTCTTCAGCCACTGGTTGACCTGCCAGCCACCAAAGCTATCGGGTTCGGCCACGCGCGCCTTGCCATTGTCGAGCAATTCCAGCGAGGCTTCGACCACTTCGCGAACATCCTTGCTCGCAGGCGTGACACTTTCGCGCGCTTCCCACGCAGCTTCGACGGCATTTTCCAGATCGGCGCTCATTTTGGCAGGTCCCTTCGCAAACTCTCTCGCGAGGGGCCGCTAGCTTGCATGACGCCATGGGGCAAGCCTTGGCATGCGGCAGGCCGCCCGCCAGCGTCGTTCAGGAGCAATCCCAGGGTGCTGTTCAACCAATATTAGATGTAAGCTGCCCAGATGGTTGCTCCGGTAAACGGACCCACGCATAGAGGATGACGATGACGATGGCGACCACGACAAACTGCGGCAGGATGCGCAATATGGCGCGCAGCTCCATGCTGGTGCTGGCAAGTGCCCTGCTGACGGCCTGTGGTGGTGGTGGTGGCGGCGGTGGCCCGGTGGTCACGCCGCCGCCGCCTGCACCGACGCCTCCGCCGACAACGGCGCCTTCAACGCCCACGCCAACGGCACCAACGCAGACGCCTACAGAGACGCCTGCGCCCACGCCGACTTTCCCTGAGGTGGGCGTTGCGCCGACCTTCAATACCCAGGAATTTCGCGAGTCTGGCGGGCCCGGGCAACACAATGCACATGCTGCCTGGATCGGGGGGAATACCGGAGAGGATGTCACCATTGCGGTGATCGACACCGGTATCGACGTGGACAGTCCCGAATTCGCCGGGCGGCTGTCCCCGGACTCGACCGACATCCACGGCTCGCGCGGCCAGCTGAATGCAAGCGACGATCATGGCACCAATGTCGCCATGGTTGCCGCTGCCGCGCGCGACAATACGGGCATATTGGGCATCGCCTGGGACGCGACCGTGCTGGCCATCCGCGCGGATACGCCGGGCACGTGCGGCGCGGACGCTCCGGGCAATCCCAACACCGATTGCGAGTTCGCCGATGTCGATATCGCCAACAGCATCGACTATGCCGTCGCCAACGGGGCGCAGGTGATCAATATCTCGCTCGGCGGCGAAGGCGGGGCGACACCGGTGCTGCAAACCGCGATCAATAACGCCACATCGGCCGGCGTGCTGATTGTGCTGGCGGCGGGTAATGAGAACCAGCGGCAGCTGACCCAGTTTGCGCTCGATGCCCTGGCCAATGGCAATGGTGCGGTGCTGATCGTCGGTTCGGTCGACGAGAATTACGATTTCTCCGACGATTTCAGCAATCGCGCGGGCACCAATCCCGAATTCTTCATCACCGCGCGTGGTGAGAGGATCTGCTGCACTTATGAGGATGGCGAGCTTTTCGTCGATGACGAAGGCTTCATCTACCTCTTCTCAGGCACCAGCTTTGCCGCGCCGCAGGTGGCGGGCGCGGCGGCCTTGCTGGCGCAGGCCTTCCCCACGCTGACGGGTGCCGAGATCGCGGAGATCCTGCTGCGCACCGCTTTCGATGCGGGCACAGCGGGTCCCGACCGCCTGTACGGGCGCGGCATCCTCGACATCAATGCCGCCTTCCAGCCGCTCGGCCCCACCAGCCTGGCAGGCACCACGCAGACGCTGTCGCTCGGGGAGATGACCGGCACCGCATCGCCCGCCATGGGCGATGCGCTGATGACCACTGCCGCGCTGACCGGCGTGATCACCGACGAATTCGGCCGCGCTTTCGAGGCATCGCTGGGCACCGGCATCCGCTCCGCCCAGCAGGCCAATCCGTTGCATGGCGCGCTGGCAGGCCAGCAGCGCCATCTCTCTGGCGGCAATCAGCGCACTTCCGTCGCCTTCTCGATCGACGGTCGCGGCAATGTTGCCCAGCTTAACTTGCATCGCGGCGAAGCGGAGCAGGCACGCGTTCTCGCAGCCCAGGTTGTCTCGCGCCTTTCGCCCGAAACGCAGTTCGGCTTCGCCTATGCGCAAGGGGCCGAAGGGCTGGTCGCGCGGATGCAGGGGCAGGACCGCCCCGCCTTCATGATCGCGGGCAATTCGACCGGTGACCTCGGCCTGTTCCGTGGCAGCGACGCCAGCGTCGCCTTCCGCCAGCAGCTCGGCCGTTGGGGCCTGACTGCCAGCGCCAGCCACGGCCAGACCTGGGCGGGCGCGGTGGAACGCCATATCGCGGCGCTGCGCGGCCAGCGCGCGCAGGACGATCTTTCGACCATGAGTCTTTCGCTCGACCGCCGCTTCGGTGCGCTCGATGCCGCGCTCGGCCTGACCTGGCTGGGTGAGGATACCACCATGCTGGGCGCACATTTCCAGGAAGGGTTCGGCCTTGCCGGGGCGGACAGCCTGTTCGTGGATGCGAGCGCCGGATGGTCCTTCGCACCGGACTGGCGCCTTGGCGCGAGCCTGCGCCAGGGCTGGACGCGGGCACGGCGCACCGGGATCGTGGCGCAGGATTCCAGCCTGTCGAGCCGCGCTTTCGCCTTCGATGTCGAGCGGCGCAACCTGTTCACCGGCGGCGATGCGCTGGCCTTCCGCGTCTCGCAGCCGCTTCGCGTCGAAGGCGGGCAGCTGGGACTGCTGCTGCCTTCAAGCTGGGATTACGAGACGCTCAGCGCCGATTACACGCTGCACCGCATCGCGCTTTCGCCCGAAGGCCGCCAGCTCGATGCCGAAGTCGCGTGGCGCTCCCCGCTCTGGGGTGGCGATGCCTCGGCCAGCCTGTTCTGGCGCAAGGAGCCGGGCCATGTTGAAACCGCGCCCGACGATGCGGGCGTGGCCTTCCGCTGGGGACGCAAGTTCTAGGCCGGAGGGACCTAGCCCATCAATTTGCGGGTGAAGTCCACCAGCCCGGTCTGACGGGCACGGCGCAGCCGTTCTGCCTGCAGGACATGGTGCACCTGTTCGAAGCAGCGGTCGATATCGTCATTGACGACGACATAGTCATAGCCGTCCCAATGGCTGATCTCGGCCCGGGCGCGGTCCATGCGGCCCTGGATCACGTCCTCGCTATCGGTGCCGCGCGAGCGTAGCCGGCTTTCCAGCGCCCCGATGCTGGGTGGCAGGATGAAGACGCGCACCACATCCACTTCCATGCGCTGGTAGAGCTGCTGCGTGCCTTGCCAGTCGATATCGAACAGGAAGTCCTGCCCGTCCTTCAGCCCCTGCTTCACCTCGGCCTTGGGCGTGCCGTAGGAGTTGCCGAACACCACCGCCCATTCGAGGAATTCGCCATCCTCCACCATGCGGTCGAAAGTCGGCTGGTCGACGAAGACGTAGTCCTTGCCGTCCACTTCGCCCGGGCGTGGCGCGCGGGTGGTGACGGATACCGACATGCCGATCCCGTCCACTTCCGCCAGCAGCTTGCGCGCGATGGTGGTCTTGCCCGCGCCCGAAGGCGAGGAGAGGATGAACATCAGCCCGCGGCGGGCGAGATTGCTGGAATCGGCCATAAGCGCTCTTGGACCAAGGCCCCTGCGCTTTTCAAGGGGCGGGCGCGATCAATCCTCGACGCGGTCGAGCAATTCGGCATCGCCCTGGCTTTCCGCAGTGTGACGTGACCTGCCGCGGTCATACAGCGCCTTGGCAATAAGCCCGGTGGAGACCACCAACGCGCCGGGAACCGAGCGGGTGGCGATCTTGGCCACCGCGATCGAGGCGAGCGTCAGCGTCACCGGGCGGTTCTTCACCATCTGCCGGGCAGTCTGCTTGCCGTATCGGCCTTTCAGGAAGCTGCGCTCGACGAAATTGCGCAGCAGGTAGGATCCGGTGCGCATCACGATATCGGCCATCAGCAGGTTGGCGGCCGGATTGTCGGTGGCGCCGGTAACCTTCTTGTCCTCGTCCACCTTCACCAGCGCCTTGCGCGACTTGCGGGAGCGAAGGACCATCTGGCGGTCCGTCCTACTTCTTCTTGCCGAAGTCCACGGTGACGACGTTGGAGCCATCCTCGCTCACCGCGGCCGGGCCTTCATCACCACCATCGTTTTCCGGATCGTCATGCTCGGTCGGCTCGACATCGCTGGCGGCGGCCTGGAATTGCAGTCCGAAATCCACCGCCGGATCGACGAAGGCGGTGATCGCGGCAAAGGGGATCACCAGTTCCGCCGGACGCTGGTTGAAGGACAGGCCGACGGAAAAGCCATCGGCATCGACTTTCAGGTCCCAGAACTTGTTCTGCAGCACGATGGTCATTTCATCGGGGAAACGTTCGCGCAGATCCTTGCGGATATGCACGCCGGGCGCGCCGGTCTTGAAGGTTATGTAGAAGTGATGTTCGCCCGGCAGGACGCCGCCGGCGGCCTCCACCTCTCCCAGCACGCGGCCCACCACGGCGCGCAGGGCTTCCTGCACGATTTCGTCATAAGGGATCAGGCTGTCGGGCGTTTCATCGCTCATAATGGCGCTTGGTTACTATTAACGCGCCCCCGGTCAAGGCGAAACGGGACATGCATCCACATGCGAATCCTTGCGTAAGGGTGATTCGCGCCTATAGGCAGGCGCATGAGAACGGGCCGGATAGAGCGAAAGACTGCGGAAACGGACATCCTCGTCGAGGTGAACCTCGACGGGACGGGAAGTTATGACATTTCCACAGGGATCGGCTTCCTCGATCATATGGTGGAGCAATTTTCGCGCCATTCGCTGATCGACGTGACGCTGAAGGTTAACGGCGATCTCCATGTCGACCAGCATCACACCACCGAGGATAGCGCCATTGCGCTGGGTCAGGCGCTGGGTCAGGCGCTGGGCGACAAGGCGGGTATCGGCCGTTACGGCGAGGCGCATTCGCCGATGGACGAGACGCTGGCGCGCGTGGTGGTCGATATCTCCGGCCGCCCCTGGCTCGAATGGAAAGCCCGTTTCACACAGGAAAAGCTGGGTGAATGGGATACCGAGCTGATCGAGCACTGGTTCCATTCCGTGGCGCAGTCCGCCGGGCTGACGCTGCATTGCCAGGTGCTCTACGGCGTGAACAACCACCATATCTGCGAAGCGCTCTACAAGGGTTTCGCCCGCGCCATGCGGCAGGCGGTCGAACTCGACGCGCGCAAGGGCGGGGCGGTGCCTTCGACCAAGGGGCAGCTTGGTGGCTAAACGGCGACAGCCGCAAGGCCGACCGGCCGCCCGCAGCGGCGGCAGCTTGCCTGCCCGTCTAGCGAGGACCGCGCGCCCGGATGGGCGTGCGGAAAGCTAAGATGTCGGAGGCTATTGCGCTAATCGACTATGGCGCCGGTAACCTGCATTCGGTCCATAACGCGCTGAAAGCCGCCGGGGCGCACCATGTTTCGGTGACCGCCGACCCCAAGCTGGTGCTGGGCGCGAAGCGTATCGTGCTACCCGGCGTGGGCGCGTTTGGCGCTTGCCGCGAGGGGCTGTGGGGCATCCCCGGCATGGTCGAGGCGCTGGAACAGCGCGTGCTGAAGGACGGCGTGCCTTTCCTAGGCATTTGCGTGGGCATGCAATTGCTCGCCACGCGCGGGCTGGAGCATGGCGAGACGCCGGGCCTTGGCTGGATCCCGGGCGATGTGAAGCTGATCGAGCGCACCGATCCCGCCATCAAGATACCGCATATGGGCTGGAACGACGTTCTCCACGCGCATCACGGCGACGGGTCGGAACTGATCGAGGAAGGTGAGGCCTATTTCCTCCATTCCTACCACTTCCGGCCGGAAGAAGGCCATGACGTGGCGGCAATGACCGACCATGGCGGCGGCCTCGTGGCAGCCGTGGCGCGCGACAATATCCTCGGCGTGCAATTCCACCCGGAAAAGAGCCAGAAATACGGGCTGGATTTGCTGGCAAGGTTCCTCGAATGGAAGCCGTGAACAATAGCAACATCCGTCATCCCCGCGAAGGCGGGAATCCAGGGCTGCTAGGTGCCTCGCCCCGCTGGATTCCCGCCTTCGCGGGAATGACGAAGAAGGGTAAGCCAGTACGATGATCGTTTTCCCTGCCATCGACTTGAAGGGCGGCGAAGTCGTGCGCCTTGCCGAAGGCGATATGGACCGCGCCACCGTCTATGGCGACAATCCCGCCGCGCAGGCCATGCTGTTTGCAGAGGCCGGGGCCGAGCATCTCCACGTTGTCGATCTCGACGGCAGTTTTGCGGGCCGTGCCGAAAACCGCGAGGCGGTGGAGGCGATTGTCGAGGCGTTTCCCGGCTATGTGCAGCTGGGCGGCGGCATCCGCGATGCGGCGGCGGTCGAAGGTTGGTTCAATCTCGGCGTTGCCCGCGTGGTGATGGGCTCGGCCGCGCTGAAGGACCCCGAATTCGTCAAGGACATGGCGCGCGCATGGGAAGGCGGCATCGTCGTCGCCGTCGATGCGAAGGACGGCATGGTCGCAACCGAGGGCTGGGCGGAAGTGTCCGACGTGCCCGTGGTCGACCTCGCCCGCCGGTTCGAGGATGCGGGCGTTGCCAGCCTGCTCTTCACCGATATCGGGCGCGACGGCATGCTGAAGGGCTGCAATGTCGATGCGACAGTGGACCTCGCCCGCAGCGTGGACATCCCCGTGATCGCCAGCGGCGGCGTGAAAGGCCTCGACGATATCCGCATGCTCGCGCTTCATGCCGATGAGGGCATCGAAGGCGTGATCACCGGCCGCGCGCTTTACGAGGGGCGGTTGGACCTCGCGACGGCGATTGCGATGGCCAACCGGTGATGATGGTGGTTCTGCTTTTCCTTGGAATTGCTGTGCTTGCAGCATGGTTTCTTGTCTCAGGCTTTCGTTCCCAAACCATGACTGCAATGGGGGTGCCATATGGACGATGGAGCCTCGTTGATCGACCAAGCCTGTTCTGGATGGCTGCGATCTTCAACCTGTTGGTGCTCATCTCAGGATTGCTTTTGCTCATTGATGAGGTGAAGCAATGACCGTTCGAATCCGCGTAATTCCCTGCCTCGACGTGGCCGATGGCCGCGTGGTGAAGGGCGTCAATTTCGTCGACCTGAAGGATGCCGGCGACCCGGTGGAGCAGGCGCAGGCCTATGATGCTGCCGGGGCGGATGAGCTGTGTTTCCTCGACATTTCCGCCAGCCATGAGGGGCGCGGCACTTTGCTCGATATCGTGCGGCGCACGGCGGAGGTGTGCTTCATGCCGCTGACCGTGGGCGGCGGCGTCCGCTCGGTGGAGGATGCGCGCGCGCTGTTGCTGGGAGGCGCGGACAAGGTGGCGGTCAATTCCGCCGCGGTCAGCCGCCCCGAAGTGGTCACCGAAATTGCCGAGAAGATGGGCAGCCAATGCATCGTCGCATCGGTCGATGCGCGCTGGGTCCACGACCATTGGGAAATCTTCACGCATGGCGGCAGGCGCGAAACCGGGATCGATGCGGTCGAACATGCGATCAGGCTCGCCGAAATGGGCGCGGGCGAATTGCTGGTGACCAGCATGGATGGCGACGGGACGCAGCGCGGCTACGACCTGAAGCTCACCCGCACCATTGCCGATGCGGTGTCCGTCCCCGTGATCGCCAGCGGCGGCGTGGGCACGCTCGACCACCTGGTGGAAGGCGTGACGGAGGGGCATGCGAGCGCGGTCCTTGCCGCCAGCATCTTCCATTTCGGCAAGCACACGATTGCCGATGCGCATGCCGCCTTGCGCGCCGCCGGACTTCCTGCACGTAGTTAACAAAATCTTGCGCCCAGTCCCAAGCCGGGACGGTCGCGAGGGGCTGATTGCGGGAATCGCGCGGGAGGCGGAGAGCATTTCCCATGATCACCCGCCTTCACGCAGCCCTCGCATTCTTCCTTTTGGTTCTTGCCGCGCCCGCCGCTGCGACCGGGGAAAGCGCGCAGGTGCCCGAAGGCTCCAGCCTTACGCTGTTCGCGCTGGGCCTTGCCGGCCTGATCATCGGCCGCCGTTTTGCGACCAAGAAGCCCGACGATACGCCCGACGGCGAATAAGTCGCGACTGCTGGCGGCTTGACTGCGCGGCCCCGGCTGCGCATTCCCGCTGGCCATGGATATTCTCGAACATCTCGAACAGGTGATTGCCGATCGCGCGGGCGCTTCGCCCGACGAAAGCTATGTCGCCCGCCTCAACGCCAAGGGCCTTCCCGTCATCGCCCGCAAGCTGGGCGAGGAGGGCGTGGAGGCCGCCGTGGCGCTCCTGTCCGGCGACGATGAGGAGCTGGTGGGCGAGGCCGCCGATATCATCTTCCACCTGCTGGTGGCGCTTAAGGCGCGCGGCCTGCTGCTTGCCGATGTGAAGGCGGAGCTGGCGCGGCGTGAGGGGGTCTCGGGGCTCGTCGAGAAAGCATCGAGGAGCGAATGATGGCGATCGATCCGCGCGAACCCTACGATCCCGACAACATCTTCGCGAAGATCCTGCGCGGGGAAATTCCCTGCAACAAGGTGTACGAGGACGATCACGCGCTCGCTTTCCACGATATCGCCCCGCAGGCGCCGGTCCATGTGCTGGTGATCCCCAAGGGCGAATATGTTAGCTGGGACGATTTTTCCGCTCGTGCGCCCGAGGGTGAGATCGCCGGCTTCATTCGTGCCGTGGGCCATGTCGCGCGCGAGCTGGACCTTGTCGATCCGGGCTACCGCCTGCTCGCCAATATCGGCGCGCATGGCGGGCAGGAGGTTCCGCACCTGCATGTCCACCTGTTCGGCGGCAAGCCGCTGGGACGGATGATTTCGGGCTGAGACGAGTCGCGACAGGGGCAGGGCGAGCAAATCGCGCTTGCCGCGCGAGTCGGCCGCCCGCTATTCACCCATGGTGATGGGAGACATGCCGCAACCGCCGACGGGGATATTCGAGGGGCAAAGCCACCTCTTTCCCTTGCGTATCTATTACGAGGATACGGACCTTTCCGGCCTCGTCTATCACGCCAACTATCTGAAATATGCCGAGCGTGCCCGGTCCGACCTGTTGCGCCTGCTGAATATCGACCAGCGCGCCGCGCATGAGGCGGGTGAGGGCAATTATGCGGTGGCCGAGGCGAATATCCGATTTTTCGCGCCCGCGCGGCTCGATGATTCACTTACCGTTCAAACGCGATGTGTGGAACTGAAGGCCGCCAGCGTGCGTTTGGCGCAGGTGATCATGAGGGGGGACGACAAATTGGTGGAAATCGCCGTGCGCGTCGGCTTCATCGCCCCTAATGGACGCCCGCGCCGCCAACCGGACGAATGGCGCAAAGCCTTCGACAATTTCTTCGCGAAAGAGACTGAATGACCTCGCTTGACCTTCTGGCCGCGGCGGGTGCCGCGGCGCCCACGCGGCTCGATCCGCTGGATCTGTTCCTCGATGCCGATATCGTGGTGCAGCTTGTCATTATCGGCCTCATCCTCGCCTCGATCTGGGTGTGGATGATCATCGTCTCCTTCTCGCTGAAGATGGGGCACACGCGCAGCAAGTCCGCCGCTTTCGAGCAGGAATTCTGGACGCATGACGATCCCGAAACGCTGCTTGCGCGCGACAAAGGGGACAATGCCTCGGGCCGTGTGGCCGCAGCCGGGCTTAACGAATTCCGCCGTTCGACCAAGGCGGGCCTGCGCGACAAGCAGGGCGCCCTTCATCGTATCGCGCTGGCGATGGAAGGCCAGGTGGCCGTGGAATCTGACAGGCTGGCAGACCGGTTGAACTTCCTCGCCACCACCGGCTCCGTCGCGCCTTTCGTGGGGCTGTTCGGCACCGTCTGGGGCATCATGAACAGCTTCTTCCAGATCGGCATGCAGAATAATTCCTCGCTCGCCGTCGTGGCGCCGGGCATTTCCGAGGCACTGTTCGCCACCGCCATCGGCCTGTTCGCGGCCATCCCGGCGGTAATCGCCTACAACCGCTTCTCCTCCCGCGTGGACAATTTCGAAGCCAAGCTGCAGCGCTTTGCCGACCGTGTGCAGGCGCAGGTCAGCCGCGAGATGGAGCGCGCATAAATGGCCATGGGCCTCACTTCCTCCTCTCGCGGGAGAGGGCGGTCGAAGCGCCGCGCGCCGATGGCGGAGATCAACGTCACGCCTTTCGTGGACGTGATGCTGGTGCTGCTGATCATCTTCATGGTCACCGCGCCCTTGCTGGCGAGCGGCGTGCCCGTGGAGCTGCCCGAAAGCCGCGCCAATCCGCTGGAGCAGGATCCCGACCAGATCACCATCTCGATCGACAATGCGGGCTTCATCTATATCGACGATGCGCCGGTGGAGCCGGGCGGTTTTCCCGCCGCCCTGGACGCATTGGCGGCAAGCGGCGGGCCGCGTCCCCCTGTGGTGACTTTGCGCGCCGATACGACGCTCGATTATGGCCGCGTGATGGCGGTGATGGGCGAGCTGAACCGCGCGGGTTTCAACGCGATATCGCTGGTCACCAGCGGTTCATCCGAAGCGCCATAGCGGACGCCTGATATGGCCCCATTCGCCACACTCTCCCGTGAAGAAAAGACCGGCCTCGTGGTCGCGGGGGCGGCGCATGCGGCAATCCTGGTGGCGCTGATGGTGCAGGTGGGGAGCGAGCGCGACTTCACCCCGCCGCAGCGGATCGACGTGTCGCTGGCCACCGATGTCAGCCTTGAATCCACCGCGCCCGATCCTTCGGACCAGCCGGCCGCCGCGATGGCGCCCGAACTGTCCGACCTGCCTTCGCAGGAGAGTACGCCGCTGGAAACCGTGGTGCCCGAGCCGGTGACCCAGCCGACCACCGCCCCGCCGCGCCCCGCGCCCTCTCCGCGCACGCAGCGCGTCGCGCAGCCGACGCCTACGCCCACTCCGCGTGCCACGCAGACGCAGGCCCCGCGCCCGCAGCCCACGCAAACGCAGCGGGCCACCGGGTCGCGCCTCAATGACAATTTCCTTGAGGGCATGAGCGATTCCACCGGTACGCAAGGCCAGGCGGGCGAGCGGCCCAGCGCGCAGCAGCAGGCGAGCATCGACGCCGCCATTATCCGCCAGCTGAAGCCGCACTGGACCCCGCCCTCGGGTGTCGAGGTCGAGCGGCTGGTTACCCGCGTGCGCTTCCGCCTCAATCGCGATGGATCGCTCAACGGCACGCCGGAGGTGCTTGCCACCACGGGCGAGACCGACGCCAACCGCACGCAGGTGAACCGCCACCGCGAACAGGCGATCCGCGCCGTGCGCCTCGCTTCTCCTTTCAATTTGCCCGAACGGTTCTATTCCGGTTGGAGTACAGTGACCGTCAATTTCAACAATGAGCTGGCCCAATGACCATCCGATTTGCCCTTTCCGCAACGCTCGCCGCATTCGGCCTGACGCTGGCCGCGCCCGTTGCCGCGCAGCAGCTGACCTTGCCGCAAGAAGAGCTGGAGACGGTCGAAACCTCCGACAATGGCGGCACCGAAGTCACCGTGACGGCGGAAAGCTGGCAGGATCTCGGCATCGCGATTGCCAGCTTCGCTACCAATGCTGATGTCTCCACTCCCGCCAACGCGCAGGGCACTGCGGCGCTGGGGCATGAGCTGGCGCGGATCGTTTATGCCGACCTGCGCAATAATGGCCTGTTCCGCCCGGTCGGCCCCGATGCCCTGCCGCGCCCGACCTATCCGCAGATCACTGCGCCTTCCTGGGGCACGTGGCGGGGCCGCTCTGCCGAGATGCTGGTGCATGGCTATGTCCGCGCAAACGATGACGGGCGGCTGACCGTCGGCTGCTACCTCTATGACGTGGTGCTGGAGGATGAGCTGGTGCGCGAGGGCTGGGTGGTCGCGCCCGCCGAATGGCGCCGCGCCGCGCATAAATGCGCCGACCTTGTCTATTCGCGCCTGTCGGGCGAGGATCCGTTCTTCGACAGCCGCATCGCCTATATCGCCGAGACGGGGCCGAAGGATAACCGCACCAAGCGGCTCGCCATCATGGACAGCGACGGGGCGAACCATCGCTTTATCACCAATGGCCAGTCGACTGCGCTCACCCCGCGCTATTCGCCCGACTATTCGAAGATCGCGTACCTGTCCTACTCGGACGGCAATCCGCGCATCTATGTCTATGACGTCGATAGCGGGCGGCAGACGCTGGTGACGCAGAGCAGCAATCCCACCTTCGCCCCGCGCTGGAGCCCGGACGGGCGCTACCTGCTCTATTCGATGGCGGTGGCCGGCAATACCGATATCTACCGCGTGCCCGCCACCGGCGGCACACCGATCCGGCTGACCTTCAGTCCTTCGATCGAGGTGGGTGGTTCCTATTCGCCCGACGGCACACGCATCGTGTTCGAAAGCGACCAGTCGGGCGCGCAGCAATGCTACATCATGAATGCCGACGGGTCGAACCAGCGGCGCATCAGCTTCTTCGGCGGGCGCTGCGCCACGCCGGAATGGAGCCCGCGCGGCGACCAGATCGCCTTCACCCATATCGTCGGCGATTTCCATATTGCGGTGATGAACACCAATGGGCGCAATATGCGCACCCTGACCAATGGCTGGCAGGACGAAGCGCCGACCTGGGCGCCCAATGGCCGCATCATCCAGTTCTTCCGTAGCGCGCGTAATTCAGGCGATTCGACGATCTGGCAGGTGGACCTCACCGGCGAGAACGAACGTCGCCTCAACACGCCGGTGGGGGCTTCAGACCCGGCCTGGGGACCGGTTCTGCCGTAAATGCGTTATAATACCCCAAGGGTCCAAGGGATTTGGTTCTTCAATGAGGAGTCTGAGAAATGAAACTTAATGCCGTCATGATCGCCGCCACCAGTGTCCTGGCATTGGCGGCTTGTTCCAAGAAGCCGCCCGAAGAGCTGCCGCCGGTGCAGGAAACGCAGGCACCGGTTGCCGCCACGCCTACACCCACTCCGCCCGCAGGGCCGGTGGCCGGCTCGCAGGAACATTTCGCCCGCGCAATGGCGGGCCGCGATGTGATCTTCTTCGATACCGACAAATACGATATCGACAGCGAGGATGCCGCCGCGCTGCGCGCACAGGCAGAATACCTGCTGCAATTCACCAATGCCCGCGCCACCGTGGAAGGCCATGCCGACGAACGCGGCACGCGCGAATACAACCTGGCTCTGGGTGAACGCCGCGCCAATGCGGCCAAGAACTACCTCGTCAGCCTGGGCGTGGCGGAAAACCGCCTGCGCACCGTCAGCTATGGCGAGGAACGTCCGGCCGCGACCGGCTCCAACGAGCAGGCATGGGCGCGCAACCGCCGTGCGGTGACGGTGATGATCCGCTGATCAGTCGGCGATGAAGGGCAGGTCCACGCTGGCCTGCCAGTGGACGGGCGCGGAAGCTTCGGCATTCGCGCCCGTTCCCGTTTGTGCGGGGGCAGCGAACAGCACGAAGGCTACCATCGCGAAGATGGAGAATGCGGAAGAGATGGCCAGTTGCTTGCTCACGGCGAATGCGTCCATTGGTTGTCTGTGAAACCACCAAATAGGCGGTCCGATTTATATTGCAATGCAGCATTGGTAAGGAATTGTAACAGGGTGCCATGCGGCGAAATGCCGCAAATCCACCCCCAAGCCGCCTTCCAACCTTGCGCGGCAGGCCCTATAGTGGCCGGATGCTCAAAGGCAGGTTAACCTGATGGCGCGCTCCGGACGATCGGTGGACTGGGGCTTCCCGCGCTGGCGTGGCTATGATGCCAGCCGGGACGCGGTGGAGATGCGCATTTGCGACCGGCACGGCTGTAACGAGCCGGGCGATTGCCCCGCTCCCAAGAGCCCCAACAGCCCCGAACGCTGGTATTTCTGCCAGAAGCACGCGGCTGAATACAACAAGGGCTGGGACTATTTCGAAGGCCTCGACAAGGAGGAGGCCGCCCGCCGCGCCAAGTCCGAACAGGCCGAAAGCGCCGGCTATGCCGAAGCGCAGCACTACGGCTGGAGCGGCAGCGGCGATGGCAGCCGCAGCGCCGATGAAATGCGCGCGCTCGAAGTGCTCGAGCTCGAAGCGGATGCCTCCTTCGACGACATCAAGAAAGCCTGGCGCGCCAAGGCCAAGGAAGTGCACCCTGACGTTCGTCCTGGCGACGCGGAGGCGGCCAAGGCCTTCCAGGCCTACCAGCTCGCCTATGAGGTCCTGCGCCAGGCCGAGGAACGGCGCGAGTGGAAGGGCTAGCGCTTCCCGGGCCAGCATGGCGAATTTTCAAGCCATCCTCGCCCTAGGTAGTCATACGGGACTTAATCCCTGAAACCGTTTAGCCATGATGGGCTAAGCCGTCGTCAAGACACGGGGAGCCGAATAATTCTGTCGCGAAATCCGCCTCTGACGTCGGACAAGAATCTGCGCATGGCGGTTATGCTGCTGGCGCTCGCCGTTGCCTTTGGCGCGCTGGCATGGGTGGGCATCGCCCTTACGCGCGATGAAGGGCGGATTGCCGCGGTATGGTTTTCCAATGCGCTGCTGGTGGTTGCCATGCTGCGTCTCGACCGGCGCTGGATGCTGCCCGGCATGGGCCTTGCCTTTGTTACGAACATCCTGGCCAATCTCGCCTGGCACGACCCGCCGCTGCAGGCGCTGGGGCTGGCCATGGCCAACCAGCTGGAAGTGCTGCTGGTCCTATGGGCCCTGCACCGCATGCGCTGTGCTCCGCCCGACTTCTGCAATAACCGCCACACCATCACATTCGCCGTGATTGCCCTGCTGGCAGCGGCGTGTTCGGGGCTTGTCGCCGTACTCATCCTCGCCCCGCAGGGCTTGGACGCCTCGGTATCGCTATGGTGGAGTTGGGCCCGCGCCGATGCGCTGGGTCTGGCGCTGCTGGTACCGGCGCTCAGCCTGATTATCGACGGCTGGAAGGAGCGGCACCGGCTAACCCGGCGCAAGCTGGCAGAGGCGCTGGGCATCATCGCCTTCGGCTCTGCAGTCAGTATCTACACTTTCTGGCAGACCGACTATCCATTCCTCTTCCTCGATGCACCGGTGGTGCTGCTCTATGCCATTCGCCTGGGGCCCGTCGGCAATGCCATCGCCATCATCAACCTCGCCATCATCGCTTCCGTCGCCACGACGCTGGGCCACGGCCCGATCAACCTGATGAACGGAGGTCTGGGCGAGAAGCTGATGGTATTGCAGGTCTTCCTTGCCAGCAGTTTCGCCATCGGGCTGCCGATCGCCGCGCTCTTGCGGCGCGAGAGGCAGATGGTGGCAGACAAGGCGATGTTCCTCGCCAGCATCAGCCACGATATCCGCACGCCGATGAACGGCGTGATCGGCTTTGCCGAATTGCTGCGCCATGGCGAGCTCAAGCTGGAACAGCAGCAGCTGGTGGACCGCATCTCCGAAAGCGGGGAGACCATGGTCTGCCTGCTCGAAGACCTGCTCGATTATTCCAAGATGGAGGCGGGCCGCCTCGAACTGGAGGATGGCGAAGTCGACCTGCGCAAGGACCTGACCTTTGCCGCCGGCCTGTTCGAGCCGCTTGCCCGCGCCAAGGGCATCACCATCGAAAGCGACCTCGATCCCCACCTTCCCGCGCTGGTCCGCGGCGACAGCGTGCGCCTGCGGCAGGTGCTGATCAACCTTGTCAGCAATGCGGTGAAGTTCACCGACAAGGGCAGTGTCACGCTCTGCGCCCGCATCCAGCGCGGCGTGATGGCGTCGCAATTGCTGATCGAAGTGCGCGATACCGGCATCGGCATTCCCGCCTCCGCGATCGAGCGGATCTTCGGCAAGTACGAGCAGGTCGACAAGCAGGCCGTGCGCGGACGCGGCGGGGCGGGGCTGGGCCTCGCCATCTCGCACCAGCTGGTTCGGCTAATGGACGGCTCGATCACCGTGCAGTCGGATCCAGGCAGCGGAACCACTTTCCTGGTCACGCTGCCGCTGCGCGAAATCCGCCAGCCGCAGCTGGACGCCGAGGTCCCGCTATCCGCTGCAGCCTGAAGCCGCTGCCGCTCGAAACGGTCGCCAGTCAGGTCAGGGCGTCGTGTCCTGCATGACCAGCTGGCCCACATATTTGCGGCCATCGTCATGCGAGATGGAGAAGACCAGCGCCGCTTCCTCGCGATTGGGGCCGGCCAGGAAGCCGATCAGCGCGCCGGAAAATCCGCTGCCATTGTCGACAAGCGTTGTCGCCCCTTGCGAGAATGTCCCTGCATTGGTGAGGTCGGCATCGACCGGCAATGTGGCGACCAGCGCCGGGCCCGATCCGCTATCTTCGAAAATCCGCAGTGTACCCACGACCGCATCCTCACTGGCATCGACGGTGAGCGTGGTCACTTCGCCCACGGCCTCTCCATCAGGCGTAGTGCCGGGCGTGCCGCCGTCGATCACGGGCGTTCCGGTATATGCGATATCGGCGTCGATCGTGTCGGTCGTGGAGACTGGATTCAGCACCAGGACCACGCGGGTGCTGCGAATATCGCCCGGCTCGGTGCCGACGATGCCGCTGTCTTTGCGTTCATAGGAAGCCGAAAGGACATTGGTGAAGGGGCGTTCCAGCACCAGCCGCTCGTCACCGTCCACATAGGTGCGCGAATTGGCAGTCGAGCCGGCAAGGTCCGCCGCATCGAACTCGACCGGTGAGGACAGGTCAGGGAAGGCGAATTGCGCCGTCTCCGGGTCAACCGCGAAGGACACGCCGGCAGTCGCATTCACGCGTGCCGCATCGCTGAAGACCTCCGCTCCGCCCGTGGGCGTGAAGTAGGCATAGATATAGGCCCGCGACGTGCCGATCGCGAAATCTTCGGTGAAGTCGAAGTTGACCGAAGTCGGCGTGGGAGTCGGAGTGCCCGTGCTCGTCGGTGTAGGCGTAGGGGTGGGTGTAGGGGTGGGATCGCTGCTGCCGCCGCAGGAAGCCAGCAGCGCCCCGCAGGCGGCGGCTCCCAGCAGGAAGCGGAAGCGGCGGCGCAGGGTGGTTCGATGATTGGTCAAGGCTGTGATCCCGTCAGAATGAAGCCCCGCGTCTTTAGCGGGGGGCGGCGAAGATGGGCAAGGGCGTATACCCGGGTTTCCCTTTATTTGACCGCCGCGAATATGGCTGGCGGATGAACACGGCGGAGCATTTGCCTCAGAAGGCCAGCGCCACCAGCCAGCACACGCCCACCACCAGGAAGATGCCGCAGAAATCGAGGATCAGGCCCGCCCCGACCATGCGGCCCAGCTGGATGCGCCCCGTCGCCCAGGCGATGGCATTGGGGCCGGTGCCCGCCGGCAGCATGAAGCCCCAGCTGGCGGCCATGGCGGCGGGGAGTGCAATCAGCAGCGGGTCCGCTCCCAGCGCGAGGGCGAGGCTGGCGACCACCGGCATGATGCCGCTTGCCGTAGCCACATTGCTGGCGAACTCCGTCACCAGCACCACCATTGCCACTACGGCGAGGGCCACGAGTATAAGCGGCACGCTGGCGAGCGGCAGCAGAGCCTCTCCAAGCCATGCGGCAAGGCCCGTGCGGCCCATCGCGCCGGCCAGTGCCAGCCCGCCGCCGAACATCATGATCACGCCCCAGGGCGCGCGGTTCGCCTCGTCCCACATCAGCATGCGGCGGCCGGTCCCGTCGGGCAGGATGAACAGCGCCAGGCTGGCAAGGATGGCGATGGTGCCATCGACCAGCGATCCCTCGGGCACGAAGGGAAGCAGGAAGGGGCGCAGCATCCAGGCGAGGAAGGTCACCGCGATCACCGGCACCAGCCGCTTTTCCGCGACAGTCCACGGCCCGTGCGGATCGATCGCTACGCGCGCCGCGGCGGCATCGAAGGGATGGCTTCCCACCTGCTGCACCTTGCCGATTATGAAGGCGGCGAGCGGGATGCCCAGCACCGCGATCGGCACGCCGAATGCGGCCCATTGGGCAAAGGAGATTTCGTAACCCGTCGTCTCCTTCAGCAGCGCCACGCCAATGGCATTGGTGGGCGATCCGATGATCGTGCCGAGCCCGCCAATGCTGGCGGCAAAGGCGATGCCCATGGGCAGTGCGCCGCTGAGACCCAATTTGTGTCCTACCGCTTCGCTACTTGAGGACGTGCCTCCCGCAAGCACCGCCAGCGCCATCGGCATCATGATCAGCGTGGTCGAGGTGTTGGAGATGATGTTGGACAGGATCGCCGCCGAGACCATGAAGGCAAGCAATATGCCCATCGCCCCGCCGCGATCGCCGATGGCGTTGAGGATGAACAGCGCCAGCCTTCGGTGCAGGCCGGTCCGCTCGATCGCCAGCGCGATGAAGGCACCGCCCAGCAGCAGGAACAGGATCGGCGAATAGTAATCGCCGGCCACCTCGTTCGCGGTCCCCGCTTCGCTGAAGGGCAGGACGATGAAGGGCAGCAGTGCGGTGGCGGTGAGCGGGATCGCCTCGGTCATCCACCAGGCGGCCATCCACACCACCAGCCCGGCGACATGCCAGGCTGGCTGTTCCATGCCTGCAGGTGCGGGCAGGATCAGCGTGGCGGCAAAACCCGCCAGTCCCACCCAGAAGCCGATGCGGCTGGCGCGCGTTGATGCCGGTATTTCCGGTGACAATTGGCTCTCCCCTCGAATGGCTGTAGCCTACCGTCCGGGACGCGATCGGCAAGGGAGTGTGCAATGAGTTCTGGCAAGGTTCTGGGGATTGGCGGCGTGTTCCTGCGCTCGACCGATCCGGCGCGGCTGGCAGCCTGGTATCGCGACCAGCTGGGTTTCAACGCCACCCAGAGCGGCAGCCCCACGCCTGATGGCGAATGGACCTGGGAGCAGGAGGGCGGCCATACCGTCTTCGCCGCCTTTGCTGCCGACAGCGATTACTGGCAGGCGGAGCGGCAAGTGATGCTGAATTTCCGCGTCGCGGGGCTCGACGACCTCCTCGACTCGCTGGCGGAAGCCGGCGTCGAGGCGAGTCGGCACGAGGAGATCGAGGGCGTCGGCCGTTTCGCCCGCATCCATGATTGCGACGGCAACCCGATCGAATTGTGGGAGCCCGCAGGCTAGGAGCTCAAGCGCCCAGCAACCGGTCGAGCAGCGGTTTGCGCCGCCCGCGCCGCGGGGCCTGCCCGCTCATTTCGAACAGGTAATTTCCCAATTGTACCGACTGGTTACGGTCGAGTACGAAGCGGTGCTTGTGCACATCTTCGCGATGATGCGGCGGCGGCTTGGAAACCGTTTCCACCGTCAGAACCATCCGCTGGCCGAGATCCTCGACATGCCAGCCGACCAGTGCGCCGTGCATTGTGTCACGCCGTTCCGTGCCCATAATTGCTTGTCCTCCCTAGCTCGGCACCAAGAATGCCGCAGCCGGTGGGAGCCATGCAACTCCCCCTCGGTGGATAAGTCCCGTAATGGGCCAATAGTCGATGGCCGAATTGGCGGTTGATTTCCTCGAATCGCGAAGGGGCGCTTTCGCCCTCGTCCTCCTGCGCGATCGCCGGAGCAGCGGCAGCGAGCATCATGACGGCGGATACGGTACAGGAAACGCGTTTCATCGGACCTCCCCTTCCTTGCCCAAGACTTGCCGAAAGCCCCTGAACCGCAAGTGAAAAGGGCGCGACCCTTGCGGATCACGCCCCCTTTGGTGATTTGATCGGGAACCGCGCTTACTTCGGCGCGAGCACCATCAGCATCTGGCGGCCTTCGAGCCGCGGGAATGCCTCGACCTTGGCGATTTCCGCCACGTCGTCCTGCACCCGCTTGAGCAGGTCCATGCCCAGGTGCTGGTGCGCCATTTCGCGGCCGCGAAAGCGCAGGGTGACCTTCACCTTGTCGCCATTCTCGATGAACTTGTTCACGTTGCGCATTTTCACATCGTAGTCATGCGTGTCGATGTTCGGGCGCATCTTCACTTCCTTGATGTCCTGCGTCTTCTGGCTCTTGCGGGCCAGGTTCGCCTTTTTCTGCGCTTCGTAGCGATACTTGCCGACATCGAGGAACTTACACACGGGCGGGTCTGCATTGGGCGAGACTTCGACCAGGTTCAGCCCCACATCGGCTGCCTGCTCGATCGCTTCCTGCGTGTAGAGAACGCCGATATTCTCGCCATTCTCATCAATGACGCGAACCTTATCGGACTGGATCATATTATCGTATCGTGGGCCGGACTTGACCGGCGGCGTGTTCATGCGCCGTGGTGGACGTGGTATGGGCGTTGCTCCTGTAGCTGCGTTTGTCTGGCGCCTATGTAGTGAGGAATCGGCGCGGAAGCTAGGGGGTAGGGATTGTTGGTTTTTCGCTTGCCCGGATGGGCGGGCGGAAACCTCAGGGCCTCCAGATCGGGAACCGCGCCAGCTTCCTCTCGGTCGGCACCATGGCATCGATACGGCGCGCCGGTTGCAGCGCCTTGAGGATTGCAGGATCCGCGGCGTTCATCCCGCCCGTCAGCGATCCGAAGGCGGGGAGGATCATGCGGCCGCTATCCGCGCCATTCTCGCTCACCACCGCACAGGGGCGGCGGATGTGCCTGTGGTGGACTTTCACCTGCAGCCGCGGGTGGAAATGGCCGGAGAGTTCGGGCCGAGACTCGCCCTTCTTCGCCTCATGCCGCAGCACCATGCCGGCAAGCTCCAGTTCCTCCACGAAAGTGCCGCCGCAAGCTGCTCGGCCTTTCTCGTCCTGAGCCCCGGAATCCTTGGCATCGTGATTGCCGGTGATCCACACGAAATCGAGCGCGCGGGTCAGCGCATCGAGCATGCCCGCCGCATGCCCCTCCAGCCGCGCGGGGCCATCGGCATCGTGGAAATTGTCACCCAGAGTATAGACTCGCCGCGCACCCGTTTCCTTCACCGCCGCCGCCAGCCGTTCCAGCGTCTCGCGGCTGTCATAGGGTGGCAGCAGCTGCCCGGCTTGCGCAAAGAAGCTCGCCTTTTCGAGATGCAGGTCCGCCACCAGCAGCGCATTCTCACGCGGCCAGAAGAGCGCATTCGAACGCGTCAGGCGGAATTCCTCACCGCAAAAGGGAAAGGCGAACGAAAGGGGAACCATTGGTTCCACTTGCCGTGGCTGGAGCCGTTTGGCAAGGGGGCTGAAGCTTTGATCCTCGTCATTGCGAGGAGCGTAGCGACGAAGCAATCCAGTACCACACGCGATCTGCCCTGGATTGCCGCGCGACCTCCGGTCGCTCGCAATGACGACATGAGGACGAGAATGCCCTGGACCGATCAAACCGCCGCCGCCAAGGAATGGTTCGAAAGCTTGCGCGATCGCATCTGCGCCGAGTTCGAGGCGATCGAGCGTGAGGCGGGATCGGACGCCGGCTTCGATTACATCCCCTGGGACCGCGAGACCGAGGACGGCACTGAAGGCGGCGGCGGCGTGCGCGGGGTGATGAAGGGCAAGGTGTTCGAGAAGGTGGGCGTCAACGTCTCCACCGTCTCGGGCGAATTCGCGCCGCAATTCGCCGACTCGATCAATGGAGCGGACGCGGACAATCCGGGCTTTACCGCCACCGGCATCAGCCTGGTCGCGCACATGGCCAACCCGCATGTGCCCGCCGTGCATATGAATACGCGCTTCCTCACCACGCAGTCGGCCTGGTTCGGCGGCGGGGCGGATCTCAACCCGCCGATCCCCTATGAGGAGGATACAGAGGCCTTCCATGCCCGCCTGCGCGCAGCCTGTGCGGCGCATAACCCGACCTATTATGAGCGTTTCTCCAAGTGGGCGGACGACTACTTCTTCATCCCCCATCGCGGCGTGGCGCGCGGCGTGGGCGGCATTTTCTACGACCACCTCGAATGCGAGGATCTCGACCAGTTCGAACGGCACTTCGCCTTCACCCGCGACGTGGGCGAGGCCTTCCTCGACGCCTTCCCGGCGATCGTGCGCAGGCGCATGGGGCAGGAATGGACCGAGGAAGAAAAAGCCGCGCAAAAGGAATGGCGCGGCCGCTATGTCGAATTCAACCTCGTCTATGACCGGGGCACGCTGTTCGGCCTCAAGACTGGCGGCAATATCGATGCGATCCTGATGAGCCTGCCGCCCGAGGTGACATGGAGTTGAGGGGGAGTTGAGGCGGAGCTGAGGGGGAGTGAGGGAGTTGGCGGAAGCCTACTCCCGCCCTTCCATTTCGCGCCGGATTTCGCGGCCGATGTCCGACATCGCATAGGACAGCGGGCGGTTGCCGGGGCCGCCATAGAGGCTGCGCAAATAACCCCTGTCGAAGGCGCTCAGCCGGTCCGGGGCGCCCTCTGCGGTGAACAGGCCGAGCACGGTGGGGGCCGAAATCGCCTCGATCGGCGCGCGCGTGTGGGCGAGGCTGCGCATGGTGGCGTAGTCGGCCAGCGTCACGCCATCGAGCCCGGCCAGCGCCTCGCTGTCGACCAGCACCACCGAAACCATGATCTCGCGCAGCGTGTGGGTGCCGGTCCGGCCCGACATGGTGCTTTCGAAAACGGGCGGCCCGCGGCCGATGGGTTGCGAACCGTCAAAGGCAGTGGTGGCGACTGCGTTCCAGGCGAGGGCGGGGCCTTCCTGTTCGGCCACGCGCTTGCGTTCCCACAAATCGATGCCTTCCACCAGCCGGCTGCTTTCGCGCCGCAGGCTTGCGAATTCCTCGCGCGGGTCCTCGACCACGGCGACGACGATATTGGCCGTGCAGCCTTCTTCCTCGGAGACCTTCAGCCCCACCGCCTCGGCATTGTAGTAGATCCGGTCGATCACCAGCCGCGCGCTGTCGGGCGCAAGGCCGTAAACTCCGACGCAAACCTCGCGGCGCATCCGCGCGAGCGGTGCGCCAACCGCGCCTTCGCGTGGAGTGATCGATCCTGCCTGGCGCCGCACGTCGCGCACGCTAACCGGCTGGTCGCCCTCGATGACAATCACATCCTCGGAATCGAGCTGTTGCTCTTCTTCCTCCGCCGTCGCGGGCTGGGCTGCCAAGATGGCGAAGCAGCCCAGCAGTGCTGGCAACATGCCGGTCCTGCGCATTGTGATCCTCCATGCGGATGCGCCCAATAGCGGGCGACAACCGATCCGATTGGTGCCCGAATAACATTACCGTTCCCAGAATCCTTGGCCCTATGCGTCACCTCGCTCGACAAACGACACGGCGATTGGCGACACGGCGATCGGCGAGTGATGACAAGCGCATTCCGCGCCCCTAAGGTTGCAGCCGTAACCGAATCCGTCATCCCCGGAGTATCCATGCGCATCCTGTTTTCCGCCGCCGCTGCGGCTTCCCTGTTCAGCCTGAGCGCCTGCGAGGCACCGTTCCAGAGCGAAGCCGGCGAACGCATGGTCGCGCCGATCCTCACCAGCGAGGAGGCTTTCGACGACTTCACTTTCGCCCAGCCGCAGGTGGCGCGGGTGACGCATGTGGCGCTCGATCTCGCGCTCGATTTCGAAGAGCAGGACGTGTCGGGCACCGCCACGCTCGATATCCTCGCCGCCGATGGCGCGGGGGAGATCGTGCTCGACAGCGACGGGCTGCAGGTGGAAAGCGTCGCCACCGTTTCGGGCGAAGCGCTGGATTGGCAGATGGGCGAGCATGTCGATGGCAAGGGCGAGCCGCTGACCATCACTTTCGGTGAGGCCGCTCCCGAACAGATCGTCGTCACTTACACTTCCGCTCCGGAAGCCGAAGCGCTGCAATGGCTGAGCCCGGAGCAGACCGCGGGCGGGGCGCATCCCTTCCTCTTCAGCCAGGGGCAGGCGATCCTCAACCGCACCTGGATCCCGACGCAGGATTCGCCCGGCATCCGCCAGAGCTGGGAAGCACGCGTGACTGCCCCCGAAGAGCTCAACGTGGTCATGTCCGGCATCATCCAGGGCGAGGCCGAGGAAGCGGGCGAGGGCCGCCACGCCTTCGCCTTCCGCATGGACCATCCGGTCGCGCCCTATTTGATCGCGATTGCGGCTGGCGACATCACCTTCCGCGAACTCGGCCCGCGCTCGGGCGTCTGGGCAGAGCCTGCGATGATCGAGGAGGCCGCCGCCGAACTCGTCGATACCGAAGCGATGATCGATGCGGCCGAGGGGCTCTACGGCGACTATCGCTGGGGCCGTTACGACATGATCGTGCTGCCGCCTGCCTTCCCTTACGGGGGCATGGAAAACCCGGTGATGACCTTCCTGACGCCGACTTTCATCGCTGGCGACCGCTCCAACACCGGCCTCGTCGCGCATGAGCTGGCGCATAGCTGGTCGGGCAACCTCGTCACCTATTCCAGCTGGCGCGATGGCTGGCTGAACGAGGGTGTTACCTCCTATATCGAGAGCCGCATTTCGGAAGAGGTCTTCGGCACCACCCGTTCCGAACAGGAATATGCGCTGAGCTATGGCGCACTGGTGGACATGGTGGAGGACAAGGGCGCAGACAATCCCGTCACCGCCATGCGCACGCCCGCCGGCACCAGCCCCTTCGATACCGCCGGAGAGGCGATCTACGACAAGGGCACCGTCTTCCTGCGCACCGTCGAAGGTATCATCGGGCGCGAGCGTTTCGATCCCTGGCTGCGGCAGTGGTTCGATGCCCACGCCTTCCAGCCCGCCACGTCCGAAATGTTCATCGCCGACCTGCGCGAGAATCTGATCCAGGGCGACGAGGAACTGGAAGAGGCGCTGATGCTGGAAGAATGGATCTACGGCACCGGAATTCCCGCCAATGCGGCCAAGCCCGATCCGGCCGCCTTCGCTGCCGTCGATGCAGCGGTCGCCGCCTATGCCGCCGACGGCACGCTCGATGCCGAAAGCTGGCACGGCTGGAGCGCGGCGGAACAGATGCGCTTCCTGCGCGAAGTGCCTGAGCAGCTCGATACGGCAGCGCTGGAGGAACTCAACGAAACGCTCGGCCTGTCGCAGACCGGCAATAACGAGATCCGCTTCCTGTGGCTGCGCCTCGCCCTGATGAACGATTACGATCCGGCAGTGCCTGAAGCGGAGGAATTCCTCTCCACCGTGGGCCGTAACAAGTTCGTTTCGCCGCTCTACCAGGTGCTCGCCGATCGCGGCGACTGGGGCATGGCGATCGCCCGCCCGCTCTACACAAGCGCGCGGCCGACCTACCACGCCTATACGCGCGGCAGCGTTGATGAAGTGCTGGACTGGGATGAAAGTTGAAGACTAGCTCAGCGCGTCGCGCAGTCCCGGCTTCGCGACGCGCTCAAGCGCTTCGACCGTCTCCAGCGACTTGTTCTCATCGCGCGGGATGACGCTGAGCGTGCCGTTGGTTTCCAGGATCACCCAATTGGCATCCTCGACCGAGGTGTGCCCTTCGCCGCGCAGTGCGGTCATGATCTCGTCTTCCGAGATGCGGGTGCGCCGCATGGCTTCGCGTAGATAGCGGCCCTTGTGGGTCAGCATCACCGGCTCGTCCTTCACCAGCTTCTCGAACGGCTTGAAGTGCTGGGTCAGCCGGGCGAGCGTGTATTGCAACGCCACCAGCACAATAATGCCGGTCAGCGATGCAAGGAGCGAGACGTCTTCGAGCAAGATGCCGCTGGCGGCCAGGCTGCCGACGATCACGTTCACAATCCAGTCGAAGCTGTTGAGCTGCGCGGTGGTGCGCGCTCCGCTGACGCGAATGATGACCACGATGGCGGCATAGGCCAGCGCCGCCGACAGCGCGACTTCGGCCAGTTGCGGCCAGCTCGTCTCGAACAGCGAGAACTCGCGCTCCATTACAGTATCCTCCAGCCGATCGGCTTGAAGCTGCCACCATTGGAGGCATAGGCGGAGCAGGCGGTGAGGCCGATCACGCAGTCCATCTGCGCTTCCAGCTGCAGCACGTCACCCTTCTTCGATGGCGGCGGCTCCACGCTGATGCGCCCGCTTGTCCCGTCGAAAGGCACGTTCATGAAGACGTTGAAGGCAGTGGGGATCGCGTCTTCCGTAACGCCATAGGGTTCCAGCGCTTCCGCCAGGTTTCCGAAGCATCCGCGATGAACGGGCTCGTCAGGATAGAAATGGCGAAAGGTCCCCTCGCTGCACGGCGTCAGCAGGAAATCGTGGCAGCCCACATCGTCGCGCGTGATCGTGAGCATCGGGTTGGAGCGGTTGGACCAAAGCGTGTTGCCGGTGGTCAGCTTCAGCGTCTCCTCGTAGTCGAAGGTCCGCCCGTTGGACACGACCTCGCGCACGTCACCGGCATTGAAGGCGAGCAGGTCGGAAACCTGGCAGCCTTCGACATCGACCACTTCCAGCACCTGTCCCTTGTCCAGCCGGAAGGCCACGCCGGAGCGCGGCGGTATGACCTGCACATCGCTCATGCCCGCTTGTCCTCGAAAGGCGGCTTCCAGCCCTTGGGCACTGCGCGGCCCGAATACTGGCAGGCCTCGCTGCTTTCACCATGGCGCGCAAGCATCGGGTTGATGTCGCCCGCCAGCGCCTCGTCACGCTTCAGGATCGCTTCGCGCATGCGTTCGTAGCGGCCTTCCTCGCGCAGGCGTTCGAACTGGTCGTGCAGGTTGAACACCATGGTCGGGTGGTGAAAGCGCCGCGCTGGACGCGAAGCATTGGGATGCAGGCCGACGACGAAATAAGCCTGGCCTCCGAAGCTGAGCGAGAAATGCGGGTTTTCCGGGTCCGGGCTCACGCTCTCGTCATAGGGCTGGCCGCGCCAGTGATCCTTGTCGGCGAGCGACTGGATGCGGTCCCACATATGCCGCTCGAACTCGTCTTCGGAAAGGTCGTTGGGGCCGGCAAAGACCACCGCCAGCGAGCGCAATCCGCCCGGATCGTCGCGATAGTCCCACGCCCAGTGCAGCAGCGCGTCGTGGATCTTCACATCGTTCCACGCGCTGGTGATGTCGCGCGCGGCCATCACGCGCAGGTTTCCGCGGGCGAGGGCGGATTTGGCGCCGACGCAGGGAAAGGCCTTGGCCTCGATCCATTCCTCGAGATCGGAGCGGAGGGCGGCGTCGTCTGCTTCCTCCATCAGCATGGCACCACTCCTGCCGCCTCGCGCTCCTCGTCGCAGCTGCAGGCTTGCGAGGGTTTCGCCATGACGGGGGCGATTGCCGGGGGACGCTTGCGCCCCATGGTCCAGTTGCCCTGGAAGCGCACTTGCGGATTGGGCGCGCACCAGATTTCGCCATTGGCATCAAGGGTGGTGACCCAGATCAAATGGTGTTCGGGACCGTAATCGATAACGCCAACGGCCTGACCCTTGCCGCGGTCGAGGACGTGGACGGGAAGGCTGGGATTGAGCTGTGTGAACATGATGATCCTGCTCGGTTGCTTGCGCTTCTCAAATGCGGGAGGCGGTCCCTTGTTCCGGCGCGGGGGATCGGCTCGTCGCACGTTCATGCAGCATCCGGCTCATCACAAAAGGTGAAAATCCTTCCTGTTTTCCGCAGAATCCGGCACTATCTTGAACATATGCTGCGCCAGTACGAACTTGTTGAACGGGTCAAGGAATACGACCCTGACGCCGATGAGGCGCTGCTCAACCGTGCCTATGTCTATACCGTCCAGAAGCATGGCAGCCAGAAGCGCGCCAGCGGCGATCCCTATTTCAGCCACCCGGTCGAAGTCGCGGGGTTGATGACGGACCTGAAGCTGGACCAGGAAACCATCATCACCGCGCTGCTCCACGATACGGTGGAGGATACGCTGGCGACGATCGAGGATATCGAGCTGCTGTTCGGCAAGGACGTCGCCCGCCTTGTCGATGGCGTGACCAAGCTTTCCAAGATCGAGCAGATGCCCGAGAATGAGCGGGCGGCCGAGAACCTGCGCAAGTTCCTCCTCGCCATGAGCGAGGATCTGCGCGTGCTGCTGGTGAAGCTGGCCGACCGCCTGCACAATATGCGCACGCTGCATTTCATCAAGAACCCGGAAAAGCGCCGCCGCATCGCGCGTGAGACGATGGATATCTACGCCCCGCTGGCTGAGCGGGTGGGCATGTACGAATATATGCGCGAGATGCAGCTGCTGGCTTTCGAGCAGCTGGAGCCGGAGGCCTATGCCACCATCACCAGCCGGCTGGAGCAGATCCGTTCCACCGAAGGCGGGCAGGTCGATGCCATCGCGCTCAACATGAAGCAGGCGCTGGCCGAAGCCGGCCTGGAGGTCGAGGTCTGGGGGCGCGAGAAGCACCCCTATTCGATCTGGAAGAAGATGGCCGAACGTCACGTGTCGTTCGAGCAGGTGACCGACATCATGGCTTTCCGCGTGCTCACCTCCAGCGTGGAGGATTGCTACCGGGCGCTGGGCGTGCTGCACACTGTCTGGAAGAGCGTGCCGGGCCGCTTCAAGGACTATATCTCCACCCCCAAGACCAATGGCTATCGGTCACTGCACACCACGCTGATCCATGCCGGATCGATGCGCGTCGAAGTGCAGATCCGCACGCGCGAGATGCACCGGACCAACGAATTCGGCCTAGCAGCGCACTGGGCCTACAAGCAGGCCGGCCGGCCCGATGGTGAAGTGGGCTGGCTGCGCGATTTGATCGAGATCGTCGATGCCAGCCACGATGCCGAGGAACTGCTCGAGCATACAAGGCTCGCGGTCTACCAGAACCGCATCTTCGCCTTCACGCCCAAGGGCGCGCTGTTCCAGCTGCCCAAGGGCGCGACCGCAGTGGACTTCGCCTTTGCCGTGCATACCGACCTTGGCGCGCAGACGGTGGGCGCGAAGATCAACGGGCGGCACATGCCGCTGCGCACGCAGCTGAACAATGGCGACGTGGTGGAGATCATCAAGGGCTCCAGCGCCGAACCGCAGCTCTCCTGGCTCGGCTTTGTCGTCACCGGCAAGGCGCGAGCCAGCATTCGCCGCGCGGTGCGGCTGAAGGAGCGTGCGGAGATCGCCGAGATCGGCGCCAAGCTGTTCGAGGAGATCGTCGAGCGCCTGCCCGCCAAGGTCGGCAAGAAGGCGATCAAGGCCGCACTCGAACGGTTGGAGCTGGGGGATGAGGAGGACCTGATGTTCGCCATCGGCTCCGCCAAGCTGACCGATCGCATGGTGATGGAAGCGCTGGTCCCCGGCTCTACCCGCGACCTGCCGGAGGAGATGCCGCAGGGCCGCGCGATCAGCATCAAGGGACTTACGCCGGGCATGGGCTTCACACTTGCCGAATGCTGCCACCCGCTGCCGGGCGACCGGATCGTGGGCCTCAGGCGCAAGGGAAAGGGCGTGGAAGTCCATGCGATCGACTGCCTCGAACTCGCGAATGGCGAGGATGCCGACTGGGTGGACCTGTCATGGGGCGAGCATTCGCACGGCGCGGTCGGGCGGCTCAACATCACGCTCTACAACCGGCCTGGCACGCTGGCGGAAATGGCCGGCACCTTCGCGCGCAACAACGCCAATGTGATGAACCTCGAACTCACCCAGCGCGATGATCCCTTCCACACCTATGCGGTGGACCTGGAAGTGCAGGACCTGGCGCATCTGACGCGGATCGTCAGCTCGCTGCGGGCGAGTGATTCCGTCGCCGAAGCGGAGCGGATTTAGTTGAAGGGCAGGAAGCGCCCCTTGCACTGAGCCCTTGCACTGGGGGTGAGGGAGGCAGCCGGCAGCAGGGGAGCACAGCGACCGCAAGGCCGGATGGCCGCCCGCAGGTGCCCCGCAGCGCAGCGGAGGGAATAGCACCGAGGACGCACCCGCGGATGCGGGTGCGCAAAGCTAACGCAACGCCAAATCCTGCATCACCGCAGCCTGCAGATCATCCGCAATTGGCCAGCTGCTCGCCGGCATATATTGCGTATAGACGCCCACGCGCAGGCCGCTGGCGCGATCGACGAAGCCGACGGTGCCCGCGCTGCCCGCCCAGCCATAGGCGTGGTCCATTCCCGCCCAGCCGAGCCTGCCCGCCGCGCCGAAGCGGTATCCTTCGACCCAGCTTCCCTGTGTCACCGAAGGATCGGGCAGCAGGTCGCTCGTACCCATGGTCACCGCCTCCCCGGGCAGCACTTCCACCCCGTCGAGTTGGCCCGAATTGGCGATCATGGCGAGGAAGCGGTCGTAATCATGCGGGGATGAGACGAGGCCCGTCCCGCCCATCGGGAAATAGCCATCGCCCTGGAACACCGTGTCCATCCCGCCATCGACGACCACCGGCTCTTCGCCCTGCACGTCGTAATTGGTGGTCATGTGCTGGATCGCGCCATTGGGCACGCGGAAAAAGGTGCTATCCATCTTGCAGGGCTCGAAAATCCGCTCCGTCAGGAACTCCTCGAAATCCTGTTCGGCGACCACTTCGATCACCCGGCCCATCAGGTCGAGCCCGGTGGAATAGCTCCATCGCGTGCCCGGCTGGTGGGTCAGCGGCATACGCGCCATGATGTCGGCGAATTCGGCGAGCGTTGCCACCGGCTCGCCGCGCGCGAGGTGGGGGGCGGGGTCCGGCCCGACGAGCCCGGTCACCGCGCCCGCCGCCTTCATCGTATCCGACAACGGTCCCTGCTGCACCACCGCATAGCCGAGGCCCGAAGTGTGGGTGAGCATGTGGCGGATGGTGATCGGCCGCTCCGCCGGTTCGAGGTTGTCCGACGTGATCGGGCCGTCATATTCCTTCTGGACCGCCATGTTCTCGAAGGCGGGCAGGATCTCGGCCAGCTCCTGGTCCAGCCGCATCTTGCCCTCCGCAATCAGCAGCATGGTCGCCATGCCGACAATGGGCTTGGTCATCGAATAGAGACGGTAGAGGCTGTTCACATTGCTCGGCCGGTCGGGCGTGTCGAACGCATCGAGCCCGCCACCCATCAGCAGGGTGTCAGCCCCTTGGCCCAGCATCACCTGCATATTGGCGATCTTTCCGGTGGCGCGATAACGCTCGATCATTGCGGCGACATTGGGCCAGTCGGCAGCCTGCGTCCCCGCGCCGCCGCTGCTGCAGGAGATCAGCGGCAATGCCGCCAGCGATACGCCTGCCGCGCCTGCGCCGCGCAATATGTCACGGCGGCTGATTGCTTTGGAAATCCCGTCCATCCTCTGTCCTCCCACCAAGGCGTCACAGCAGTTCCAGCTCCACCGCGACCATGTCGCCCGCCGCAAGGTCCTCCGCCTTTCGCACCGCGAGCTTCAGCGGCAATATGTAGCCATCTTGCGGCTTGCTGGGAAAGACCGAGGTGGTCCACCGTGTCTCGCCGATCGTGGCGGCGACCTTGACCGAGCCGAAGCCGCGCCGCCTTCCTGCATTTGGCCCGAGCTCCAGCCGCCGCATCGCCTCATGCGCGCGGATCGCTTCGGCCGCCTCCCCATCAAGCGTGACGAAATGCCAGCTGTAGCCATTCTCCGCGCCCGACCACAGCCAGATCTGCGAGTGATGGGTGATGGGGTCGCTCACAGCAGGGTGATCTCGGCGGAGGTGGTTGTGCCTTCCTCCAGCGCCTCGGCGCGGCGGACCGCGGCCTTGACGGGGAGGAACCAGCCTTCGTCTTGCGGGAAGACGCTGGTCGTCCAGCTGCTCTCGCCGATCCGTGCCTCGACCTTGACCGATCCGAAGCCGCGCCTCTTGCCGCTGGTGATGCGGGCGTGGAGCTCATGCGCGGAGATATCCTGCGCCGCTTCGCCAGTGATCTTCAGGTAAGTCGCCAGCATCCCGGCATCATTGCGCCAGCCCAGCAGTTCGCCGGTGACCGAGACGACCTCGCCCTGCATCACTCAGCCGGGATCTGACGGATCGGCACCTGCACATTGCAGATATCCACCCCGCCCGCGGGAACCTCGTAAAAGGCGTCATGCCGATTGGCGCGGTTGGCGACATAGGCGGCGAAGCTGTCGCTGGTGGTGTCGAGATACTCGTACCGCCAGTGCTCGCTTTCTTCGACATCACTGGCAAGGCGCACCCACTCGATCGGCGTGTCCTCGGCGCGGTCCTCATAGACGCCCGCATCGCCGGTGCCGCGCGGGAGGGTGGAGAGATGCTCGATCCCCTCGATTACGCGCCCCACCACGGCGATATTGCGGTCGAGCTGGCGCGGCGCATGGCCGATGACCGCGTAAAGTTCTGAGCCGGTGCCGGTATCAGGCGCAAGGTCGCGGGCGACACCGACATGGGCGTAGCAGTGGACGGGCCAGACCGTTTCACCTCCATCGCCAGCGGAAATGGGCCAGCCATCGACCCAGACCTCCAGGTCGGCATAGTAGCCCGTGCGAGGGAAACCAGCATGTCCGTCGAGCCACGCGATGCGACTATCGACGATGCCTTCAAACGCGTTCTGCAGGTATTCTTCGACAAGCGGCCTGTGCAAGTCACTGGCAGTAGAAGGATAGGCCAGCCCTTGGGTGTCGAGCACCCCATCCGGCATCGGCCCCGGGTCCATATCCAGCTCCGGATCGCCGCCGCCCCATTGCGCCACCCAGTTATCGACCACGCGATAGACGCTGGTGCCGTCCCACCAATGTGCGCGGGCAAGGGTGCGGATGTTTTCCACCCAGGGCTGGCTGAAGGGTTCGGGCAGCAGCTGGATCACCACGTCGCGCGGGGCGTCGCTGCCATTATCGGCGAGGCGCATGACGAGGATATGGTCGGGATCGATCTCCACCCATTCCTCCGGCGCGGAGGCTGCGACGATGCTGGCGGGCGTGACCGGCTCCGCCTCTTCCTGCCCCCATGCGGGTACGGCGAAAGCGAGGGGCAGGGCGGCGAGCAGGGCTGTGCGATTCATGGGCGCACTGTGCCACGCCCGCTTGGCAAGACAATCCCCGTTCGCCCTGAGCTTGTCGAAGGGCCGCTCTTCCCCTTCAATGTTCCCGCAAAAAAAAGAAAAGCGGTGCTTCGACAGGCTCAGCACGAACGGACTTTTGCTCTTAGTCCACCATCGCTTCCAGCGCATGCATGTCATCATCCGACAGGCCGAAATGATGCCCTGCCTCATGCACGGTGATGTGGGCAACGAGGTGCTCCAGCGTCTCGTCCCCGCGATCGGCCCATTCGTCGAGGATCGGCAGGCGGAACAGGCGGATGCGGCTGGGGATGGTACCCGAATGTTCGATACTGCGCATGTCGAGCGGGATGCCTTCGTAGACGCCGGTGAGCTCATAGGGATGCGCGATCCCGATCTCGGCCAGCAACTCGTCTTCGGGCAGGTCCACCACCATCACCGCGACCTCCGTCAACGGCAGGCGGAACTGGTCGGGCAGGCGGGCAATGGCGGTGCGCGCCATGGCCTCGATCTCGGCGGCGGAAGGGGCGATCCCGAAGTCACGTGTCATGCCCGGCCAATAGGCGGCGTAACTGCGCTTGTCATCCGGCGATGGGGCGGCTAGGAGCGCGCCTTCTGCCAAAGTCAGGCATGCGGAGCGGTGGCCGAGTGGTCGAAGGCGCACGCCTGGAAAGTGTGTATACGGTAACCCCGTATCGAGGGTTCGAATCCCTCCCGCTCCGCCACATATCTCATTGATATATCTCTGGTTTCTTCAATTCCCATTATTCCCGGGAATTCCGCAGCCTTGTCCGGGCGAAGCCGTCACTGTTGGGGGATTTTCGCTCCGTCTCCGGCGCAATTCCGGCCAATTTCCCCTGCGTGTCTCCGCGCCGAATAAAATCGGTGCGGTTTCCCTGCTTATCAGGGGATCTGCAGGGAATTTCGCAAGGCTAGTTGGTATTCGTGAGTGCTGTGCACATCCGAGCGAAGCGCAAACCCTCAGAAACCCTGGCTTTCGGGTTGGTGCTCTCTGCCGAATTCCCTACTTTCCATAGAAGGGAATTCGGCCCGCAAAACAGGGAATGGCCGTCTGCTTGCAGGGAAAGGGTGATGCACCGGTCGACGCTCAACTTCGTGCCGGCCAACCCAGCACTTCGCGCTGCTTGTACCAGCAGATCGGTATGTCGATCTGCTTGAGGTTTTCAAGTGTCAGACTTGGCGGCTGGCGTCCGGTCAAAATGTCGCTCTGAAGAGCGGGATCGAGCAAGGCCAGGCGCAGGATCTTACGATCATATTGCGAGCCTGGCGAGGCGGCGAGTGATGGCCTTCCGCGCACCCAGTCAAGCATGGCATGCGCGCGCCGGAGTGCGGCGATCAGGGCCGGGTCTTCATGCAGTGGTGCCGTTTTACCGGCGGTGATCAGGCGCTTGCCGCCCCGTATGGGTGAAGGCCAGCCTTGCGCCAGGTTCGCGCGCGATGACCGATTTGCTTGCTCGCGCGGATCTTCTCCCCTCGCTTGAGGAGATCGGCTTTGCCACTCTCGGCTATGGCTGTACCAGCTGTGTCGGCAATAGCGGGGAGCTGACCACGGCTGCAGAGGATCTGCTGGCGCGTCACCCTGGCATGACCGGTGCGGCAGTCCTCTCCGGAAACCGCAACTTTGCCAACCGCATTCACGTAAAGGTGAGCGCAAACTACCTCGCGTCACCGCCATTGGTCGTGGCGGCGGCGCTGGCGGGCAGTGTGGCGCTCGACCTGTCGAGCGATGTGCTGGGGGTGGACATGCAGGGGCGTGAGGTTCGGCTCGCTGACATCTGGCCAGCGCCGGGCGACGCGGAAGCTATACTTGCCGCATCAAAAGACTGGCCCGATCCCGCAGCGGGTCTGTTCGTGGATCGGCGCTGGAGCGAGCTGCCAGCGCACCGTGGCCAGCGCTTTGCCTGGGACGAGAGCTCGCTGACGATCAGGGGCCCCCCTTTGTCGACACGGCTCCCACCCGGTCCGTCCTGCCACTACGCGATGCTGCTGTGCTGCTGTGGTTGGGAGACAGTATCACGACCGATCACATCTCCCTGATCGGGGAGATTGCGGAAGGGTCGCCTGTTGCCAGATGGTTGCGGGAGAATGGCTGGGATGGGGAGCGCTTCGGCAGCTATGGCGATTTCCTAGGCAATCACGAGGTGATGCTGCGCGGCACATTCGACAATCCCCGCCTCACCAAACGTATCGCCAGCAGGGAGGGCAATGCTGCGATTTGCGCCGATGGGAGTGAAGCGAGCGTCTTCGATGCAGCGCGCTCCTACACGGATCAGGGCACGCCGGCAGTTATCTGGGCGGGTGAGGGCTATGGCTGCGGTTCGGCGCGCGACTGGGCAGCCAAGGGGACGGCGCTGCTGGGAATTCGGGCGGTTATCGCGCGCAGTTTCGAGCGTATCCATCGCAGCAACCTGATCGCCATGGGCATATTGCCGATATTGGTGAACCGGGATCCGGTCACGGGCCTTTCACCCTTGAGCCGTTTGTCCGTTTTGGGACCGCGTGAACCCAGGATCAACGCAGCCGTGACGATTGAGCTCGCTGAAGCCGGAAGGACGGAGTCGATTGCAGGGCAACTCGACCTCCGGACCCTGCGCGAGGTCGAGCTGGTTGCGGCCGGTGGGGTAGCCAAACTGATATCTCGATTGCTTTCCTGACTTGTCGGGACCGCTGTTGTCTGGTGAGGCTATCGTACCTCCAGCCCATCGAGACGCGGCTGGACCGTTACGAGAGCGGAATCAGTGCCGACAAGGTTTGGCCGGTGATGCCGATGCCTGGCGGTCGCCCCGGTGAAATGGCAGCTGCGCCGATTGGAGAAATTACCCGTAGACTGGCGTACCCGCCATAGCGCGTTGCTGAGATTGGGACGTTCGCACTTGGCCTCGGACGAGCAGGAAGCCCCGTTCCGAAACGGGGGGCGATGGGACAACTGGGCCGGCCAGCTGCGATCGCACGATTCCTTTGGGCACATCTCCCGTCAGCGACCACAAGCGCAAAAACACGCTGCTGCGGAGGACCCAGTTCATCTTTGGCAATCGCGAAGTCTAGATTGTACCGTGTTTCACCTTGCCGTCCAGCCGCCATTGTCCGGGCGTGACAAGATATCGGCGCTTGAAGGAGCGTGAAAAATGCGCTGCGTCCTCAAAACCGTTGGCGAACGCAATTTGTGCGATCGACTGGTCCACTCGCTGCGGGTTGCGCAAGTCTTTCGCCGCACTTTCCAGTCGTCGACTCCGAATATGGGCCGAGATCGCCTCCCCGACATGTTCCTGCATGATCTGGTCCAGTCGGCGGCGGCTGATGCGCTGTTCGCGCGCTACATTTTCAGCAGTCAGCTCTGGCAGGGCCAGGTTGAGCTCAATGAAATCCAGCGCCCGGCATATCCGCCAAGGGATGTCGAGTCCGGCACCTGCGGACGGCGAGGCGAGGCCGAGCATCTGCACGATCCCGGCGAGTGCGGCAAGGCGCTGTGCCTCGTCCAATTTCAACGCATCCCGGCCGAGCCGCAGCAGCAGTTCAGCCAGCAGACCGGCGCCTGGTTCCGAAGAGGGTAGCGTCCGGGCAAACAACCGCTCCAGTTGCGGGTGCCGGCCCAACACCTGCACCCGGGGCAGGCGCAGGAAATAGATGCGACAGCCTTGCTCCGTTAACATGCGGAACACGCATGCTTCGTCCAGCAGGCAGATGTCGCCGGGCTCGACAGTCGCATTTCTGGCCGACTGGCGGATATTGGTCGATCCCTCGACCTGGACCATCACGGAGATGAAGGCGCTGCGCGATGAAGGAAGCTGGGTCGGGCGGAAATCGACTTCGGCAGGGACGGATTCCACTTCGTATAGGTCGGCTGTACCGAGCTTGACCCGCCTGATCGACCCGCCAGCCGGCAGCGCTGTTCGCAGCCGGACCGTAATTCCGGGCCACGCTTCCCTCGCAGCGACGTCCCACATCAACCGTCGCTGGTCCTGCTTCACTTGGCGCAGATCTATAACTGCGCCGACTTGGGGTGGCAGCCCGGCTTCCACCTGTGGCAAGCCATATCTCCACATCAGTCAACGCCTCCCAATGCATAGAAAGGTAAGTATGTCTGCGGGAAGGGGCAAGATGAGGCCCAGTCTTGCAGGCAGTTTTGCACTGCCGAAGAAAAAGAGAATGCCGCCTGGGCGCTGTAGCAAGCCAAAAATCGCTTGCCGTCAGCGGTGATGAGCGGCCGATTTATTGGGAGAAGAATTCATGTCTCGCACATACTCACTGGTGCGTCGTGCCGGATTGCTGACGCGCATCTCCGCCCCGGCTCTGGCCGCAGGGTTTGCACTGGCAGCCAACCCGGCGCTGGCGCAGAGCGATGATGTCGACCCCGACGTCATCATCGTCACCGCGCAGCTACGCGAACAGAATGTCCAAGACGTGCCGCTGTCGATCACAGCTGTCAGTGGAGACCTGCTCGAAGCGCGCAGTCAGACGACGCTTACGGACATCACCGCACAGATGCCGAACTTGCTGCTGCAGAAGAACCCGGCAGGCCAGGGCAATTCCGTGCGCGTCTTTATTCGCGGCGTCGGCCAGTCGGACCAAAGCCCGTCGGTCGAACCGGGCGTGGGCACCTATATCGATGACATCTACTACGGCACGGTCCTGGGCAGTGCGTTCGACCTGACCGACATTGAACGCATCGAGGTGTTGCGTGGACCGCAGGGCACGCTTTCCGGCATGAATACGCTGGGCGGCGCAATCAAGATATACTCCCGCAAGCCGGAAGGCTCGGGCGGCTATGTCGAGGCCAGCTTGGGCAATCTCGGCCGCATCGATGTAAAGGCAAGCGCGGACTTCACCGTCGTGCCCGACGCTGTTTACGCGCGTTTTACCGGAGTCACCCGCAACCGTGACGGGCACGTCACCCGCTATGATTACGGTTGCCTCAACCCGGACGATTTCGATGTGATTTCCGGCGCGCTGCCAAGCATCGCATCCGGCGGCGATTGCGAGCTGGGCGAAATGGGCAACCAGCAGATGTATGCCGTGCGCGGATCGCTGCGGATCGCGCCGGAAGGCAGTCCGCTCGAGATCAATGTCATGGGCGATTACACCAAGGATACGTCGGAAACCCAGGCCTCTGTGCTGATCGCCAGCGGCGAGTCGGTCACGGTTGGGCGTGCCGCCGGTTATGTCGACCGTTCCGGCCTCTCGATCCCCTATCAGGGCGTGGCCTATGACGACCGCTTCGTCACCTACGGACCATATCGCCGCGCCGATGCGGTGCTGAACGATCCGTATGCCAGCTATGCCAACTTCTACGATCCCGGGGTGATGTATTCGGCGATCGGTGCACCTCCGGGGCCGCCCTCCGGCTATATCGCGGGTGAGCCGCTTGGGCCGTTCATCGCACCTTCGGCCGCCGGCGCGGAAGCATGGGGTGTGTCCGCGACGATCGACCTGGAACTGAGCGACAATCTCGCGCTGAAGTCGATTACCGGTTATCGCCACATGTTCAGCGAGACGGGTTCGGACAACGACCATTCGCCCGTGGTCTTCATCATGGATGATTCCGATTACACGCATGAGCAGTTCAGTCAGGAATTGCGGCTGAATGCCGTCCTGCTGGAAGACAAGCTCGATCTTGTGGTGGGCGGCTTCTACTATGATGCATCTACGCGCTACAATGCTCGCATCCACACGCCGTTTTCGGGCTTCTGCCCGGCAGACACGCCGTGCTTCTCCTTCATCAATGACGATACGGCGGACCTGCAAAGTTATGCCGGCTTCGCGAATGTCGCCTTTGCCGTTACCGACCGGCTGACGCTGGAGGGCGGCATTCGGGTCACGCACGAGAAGAAGGAATATCTTTATAATCGCCTCAACCCGGACGGGAATGGCGATTACCTGCCGCTCAGCAATCCGGGCAATCCGCTGACCGGCTTTGTCGGCGTGTATGAGGAAACCATCACGGATTATCGTGCCGTGGCGTCCTACAACATCACTGACGATGCGATGGTCTATGCCCAGTTCTCGACTGGGTTCAAAGGCGGCGGCGTAGCGCCGCGACCCTATGTCTATCAACAAATCCGGCCATTCGGCGCAGAAAAACTCAAGGCTTACGAAGTCGGCTTCAAGACCGATCTGCTCGACCGGGCCCTGCGCCTGAACGGCAGCATCTTCCACATGGAATATGAAGGCTATCAGGGCACGCCGACCACCTGCCTCGGCCTGGACGATCAGCCATTGCCGGTAACGGGCGGCGGTATTCCGGGCCTCTGCGGTCAGTACCTGAATATTGGTGACGCTAAGGTGCGCGGGTTCGAGCTTGAGACCACGATAAGGCCGGCCGCCGGCCTGCAGATCGACGGCGCAATGAGCCTCACCGATTTCGAGTTCACCTCGATCAACTATCCCACAACCGCGATCATAGTTGGCGCCAACCGCCCCGGTATCGGGGAGTTCAAATGGAGCGCGGGCATCCAGTACGAAGCCTTGCTCGGCGACAATATCGGTTCGCTGACACCGCGCATCGATGTCAATTACACACCGGGATATTGTGGCAATTTCGATTGCGATCCCAATGTCGACGTTGACAGCTATACCTTGGTGAACGCCCGCCTGACCTATCGCTCGCCCGATGAGGATTGGTCGATCTCGCTGGAGGCGATGAACCTGTTCGATAAGTTCTATTTCCTCAACAAGTTCGCCACCTTCTACGTCAATGGCCAGCCAGGCCGTCCACGCGAAGTTGCAGTGACGGTTCGCCGGCGTTTCTGACTTGTAATGGCCGGCGCGACCAAGGTTGCTCCGGCCATTGCTTGCACATAGCCGATAGCGCCAAAGGTCGGGATTTCCCGGCGCATATTGGGCGGCAATGGTCCTAGCCATGTCACGGGTCAGGTCGAGTGTGACCACCTCGCTGTGAACACAGGTGCTACGGTCACAGCTGACATCGCGGTCGATCGTGCGCAGGTCGGCGAGCGCGAAGGCGCGGCGTTCACCATCGCTGATAGACGTCTCGGCCATTCCGGAGACGAGTTGTCTCCGGAATGGCTGCACCGCCACCTCGCCTTCCCAGTAAGTGTGATACAGCCCCGAAAATCGCGGAATTGCAGGACTTTTGACCATCCTATTGCCCAGCATCTCGAGGGCTCTCGCTGACCCCTACATCATGTGCGTCGCTGCGCCTGAGCCTGTGAGGAATAGACATTAGGAAACTTGACCGCATCGGGAGTCGAAAACCCGAAAAAGCCGGCCGACCTCGCGAAATCAGGAAATTGGAGTGGTGTGTTCCTGCTCGAAGCCTTCTGAACAGGCCGCATCATCTGCACACCGCCCCCCGCTAAAAGCGGTCACATTGCAGCAAATTCCGTCCGGGCGCTTCTGCTCGCTTGACTTGCGGAAACCGATGTCACTTCGACAACCTTGCCGTTACGGACTTCTAACAGCCGCGTGCATCGCGTTGTGCTCTGTGGCCGATGGGCAACCATGATGAGTGTGAGATCGGGATAGTCGCGTGCCATCGCATCGAATATCCGGTCTTCGAGCGACAGGTCGATAGCGTTGGTTGCCTCATCGAGAACCAGAATCGACGGCTCCATGTAAAGTGCCCGGGCGAGCGCAATCCTTTGTCCCTGCCCGACCGACAATTTGACCCCCGCTTCACCGATATGGGAGTTCAGGCCCATGGGTAGCGACGATGCAAGATCGTCGAGCCCCGCACTCGAGGCGGCGACTGTCAGGCGCCGGAGACAGCGCTCGCCCGGTTCCTCGCCGAAGCAGATATTATCCGCCAATGAGCCATCGAGCAGAAAACTCGCCTCGCAAACATAGCCGATCGCGCCCTGCCAGCTCGCCAGACGTTCGGCCCCAAGCGCAAGGCCATCGACCGTGATCTCTCCCGCGACCGGCAATTGCAGCCCGATAAGCAGATCGACAAATGTGCTCTTGCCGGACCCCGAGGCTCCGTAAATCCCGATCCATTCGCCGCGCCTGATGGTGATGTCGACATTGTCGAGCACAGGCTTTCCATCGTCATAGGCAAAGGACAGGGCCTTGCAGCGCAACTCGTGTGAAATGCCACGCGGTTCGATATCGCGATCGATGACCCTGTGCCCCCGATCGACCTCCGCCAGACGCATGACATCCCGGGCCAGCTCGCGATTGCCCGTTGCCTGCACGGCTCCGCTCCAGATCGCCTGGACAAGTGGCAGAAGCCGCTGAAGAACCAATGCGGCAGCGACCAGGGCGGGAAGCGTGGCAAGGAGGTCGCCTCCCAGCCAGACCAGCGCGATGGCGATCGTGACCAGCGCGATGATCGCTCCGGACTGGAAGAGCGTGCGCGGCGTCTGTGCAAGGACGAGGTTGTGCGCCTCCGCTTTGCGAAAACGTCCGTCGGCCTCAACCACGCGCTTCTCGAAATGGGCAAAACGCCTCGACAGCAGAATCTCGCGCTTGCCATCGAGACTTTCGCGAAGAAACCGGGTTCGCTGGCTCCACCCGACCGACATTTCAGCAGCATAAAACCGGACCTTGGGAACCGAGCCGAGACTAAATCCGGCATAGATGAGCACAAGGCCGGCCGTCACAAAGGCCGTCGCCAGCGGCGCAATCAGGAGCAGCAATGTAGCAAGGCAAACCGCAATGATGGCCGATGTCATCGCGGTCAGAACCGGGCGCACAAAACCGCGCAACACCGCCTGCACCTTGTCGACCGCTGCCAGCACCTCGCTGCTGTTGCGGGCACCGAATTCGGCGATGCTTTCATGCATGACCCGGCGGTAAACGCTTTGCACGAGACCGCCGCCAAGCCGCCTGCAAAAGGTCTCCGTGCGCCAGATCAGGGTCATTCGCGTTGCGCCGGAGACACAGGCTAGAATGGCAACCGCACCCGCATAAAGTGCCGCCCTCTCATTGCCGGCAGGCATCCAGGACGGCGCGGTATCGGAGGCCATGCCCGATGTTTCGACCTGCGCAACAAGCGAGGTCAGGAACGGGATCAAGCTCGCAATCATCGCGAATTCGCTTCCGCCGGCTATCACCGCAAGACCGAGCACGACCAGCGCCTCGCGCTGTTGCGATTTGGACAGGCCTGCACATAATTGCGTAAACTCACCGATCATCGCGTCCCTCCCGGTCCATCCAACGTCCAATGCGCCGATTGCTGTTCATCGAACCGGGTGGCTCTTGCGATCGGCAAGACGAAGGCAGTCATCGTCCGACCAGGCGAGAGAGCCTCGCGAGCAAGCGTCGTGGCGACCCGTAGAACCAGTCTCCCGCAGCCCGGTGCATCTCGAGGCTCCCGCCCGTTTTCAGTGTGTCGTTGAACGGCCCCGCCTGCCTCAGGGCGCATCTGCGATAGAGCGCGGTGAATAGCGGCCAGTGACACCCCGGGACGTCGCGCTCGCGCATATCGGGCATTCCCGAATGGTCATCGGAGATTTCCCGGCCACGAAGATCGGTGTCTATCGCATGCCCCGCGGCAAATGGCCGATCCGGCCTGGCCTGCAGCGCTCCGGCCAGCAGCGAGAGCGAGTATGGTGCGGCGACATCGTCTGAATCGAGGAAATAGATGAATTCCCCATGCGCGCGCATCAAACCGGCATTGCGCGCCGCACCAGCTCCGCGATGCGACTGGCGAACCAGGTCCACCCACAGATCGCTTCGTTTGCTTGCCCAATCGAGCACCACGCTTGCGGTTGCATCACTAGAGCCTTCGTCCACCACGATGATTTGCAAGGGGCGATAATCCTGCGCTGCCAGTGAATCGAGCGCATCGGCAACCAGCATTTCACGGTTGAATGCGGGCATGACGACAGAGACGAGCCCCGGGCGGCCGGGACCGGCAAGGAAGCTCTCCGAGATTCGCTTGCCGGTCGCCATGCGCGAAGCCTTGCGCACGATCAGAAACGCACCCTGATGCCCGCCTTTCCGCCGAAACTGGTGAGTTCTGCGGAAACATCCGTTTCGACCTGGACAAAGCCCGAGACAGGACCCTCGCCGCCCATGGACAGGCCAGCCTGTATGCGGGCGAAGGTGTCGAGCGGATCGTTGGCGAATTCCGCGCCGCCATTGGCGAAGGCGAAGCGGGTTATGCCATCGCCTTCAAACTCGCGGACAGCGCTGGCGTCGACGAAGTATCCAATGGTCGAACCGGCATCGAGGCTCACCTCTCCGCCGAGACGGAGCCCCACCGATCCGCGCAGGCCATCGAAGCCTTCGAAGCTGAAGCCCAGTCCTGCGAGATCGGAAGCGCCGAGATCGCCGATGTCGTCGAGGCTGGTCTCCTGATATTCGACACTGACCCGGGGTTCGACAAAGGATGCCTCGTCCCCGAAGCGATAGCCAAGCTCGATCAGCCCGCCAAAGGCCGATCCGTCCAGCTCGCCGCCGAACGCGCCGAGCCCGCCGCTGACCGTGTCGCCCAGGCTTCCGTCGATCTCGTCATATTTGACCAGCGTTTCGGCAAAGAAGCCGCCATCGGCAAAAGCAATGGATGCACCGATATTGAGCACATCGAAGTCGGCGCGCGCACCGCCATCGGCCAGGCGCAGGCCAGAGCTGAGATAGCCGCCGGTTACGCCGAGCGTGACGTTTTCACCTGCGCGATGCTCAACGCCTGCCTGGAGCCCGAGGAAATCCTGCGAATAGTCGAGCACGGCATTGCCGAGCGCCAGCCCCGTGGGATCGCTGAAATTCTCGTCGCGCTCGCTCTTCGCACCATAAACCACGGCCCAGAACGGATAGCTCTCGTCCTCCGCAAACCGCACGCTTGCCCGATGGTCGGACCACGCATCGGCGCTGCGATACCAGAGCGCCTGCGCGCCTTCGCCGAGCTTGTTCGCTTCGAACACTTTCGGATCGAGCGCTAGGCCGATCAGGAAGTCATTATTCGCTGCGTCAAACACCACGTCGAGAGCAAGGAAGCCGGGAACACGGTCGATAGTGAAAGCCTCCGCCTCGCTGCCCGCGCCTGCGTCCACCAGCAGCAATTGCCGGTCGAAACCGATATCGAGATTAAGCGGATTGATCGCGATCAGCGTGCTGCCGCTGGCCGCGCCGCCAATGGTGAAGAAATCCGCCACGGCATTCGCGAAATCCACATCCACCGCCAATGTGCCGCCATTGCCGACATAATCGCCCGACGTCACCAGCGAGCCGCCGGTCACACCATTGGCAAGGTTGATAAGCCCCGCATTGGAGAACTGTTCGAGCCCCAGGAACTCGGCATTGGTCGCGATATCGATGGTCTGCGAATTGACCAGCGTATCGAGGCCATCGCCGAAATTGCTGGCTCCGGCCGCCGCGAAAACCCCGGCATTGTCCAAGCTGTCGTCGGCCCCGGCAAGGCTGATCGCGCCAACGAGCGTGCCATCATTGCGCAGGGCAATCGGGCCGGTTGCAGCATTGCTGGCGAAGACCGCGAAGGTTCCGCCGGTCAGCGTTCCGCCATTGAGCAGCGTGACGCCGCCTCCATCGGTTGCAACATCGATCCCGAAGGCATCGCCATGGGTCGTGCCCGACAGATCGAACGCGATCTCGCCCGCGCCGGAAGTGCGCGCGGCAATGCCCGCCACTGTGCCGGTGATGCCGCCGCTGGAGATGATGCCGATATTGCCGCCGCCTGCATCGGCCTGAATGCCATTGCCCGCTGCACCGGAGACCAGGTCGATAGCGCTGACCAGAATGTCCCCGCCATCCGAGGCAAGGTCGAGCCCGTCGCCTGCCAGACCCTCGACCAGATCGAGATTGTCGATGACGATATCGCCGCCTGCAGAGCGGGCATAAATACCGTCAGTCGCGCCCGAGATCGTTCCGGAAGAGCCACGCACGGTGATTGCCCCGCCGGTCGAACCTGCGTCAATTGCTGCGCCCACTGTGCCGGTGACCACGGCGGTCGGGGCCAGCGTGATTTCCGTGTTGCCGGTGGTTGCGCGGGTTTCGATACCCGTCGCGCCGGTCACCTCGTTCACGAACAGCGCGAGATCGGCTGCGCTCTGCTGATCGGCCAGAATGCCGGTCGGGACACCGCTTACTGCGCCCGCAGAGCTGTCGATCAGCAGTTCGGACCCGTCCGGGCCGTTCACGGCGTTGATGCCCTCGCTCGTGCCGCCCGTCACATCGCCCGTGGTGATCGAAAGCTGGCCCGTGCCAGTGTTCCGCGCATCAATACCGGCAAGGCCGCCAGAGACCGCGCCTGCAGTGGTATTGATGACGAGGTCGGTGCCGCCGGTTCCGACCGTTGCTTCGATTGCATTGCCGCCAAGCCCGGTTACGTCGCCCGTTTCGATCCGCAGCGCCCCGCTGCCGAATTGCCGGGCGTTGATACCCTCGGTGCCGCCGCTCACCGACCCCGCACTGGTGTCGATGGAGAAGCTCGTGCCAAAGGCGGAGGCATTGATGCCTGCACTTTCGATGCCGGTCACGTCAGCGGTGATGATGGACGACGTGCCGGACCCCAGGCTGATGAAGTCTATCCCGTCGTCGCTGCCGGTTACCTGGCCTGCGGTGCTGTCGAGCACGACATTGTCGGAATAGTTGATGACAAGAATGCCGTTGTCCCGGTTGCTCGTGACGTCGGCAGTCGTGATCGACATGGTGCCGCTGCCGCGACTGAACGCGAAGATGCCCTGAAGGTCGGCAGCAATGGTTCCCCCGCTGGTATCGATGGTCAGCCCGGTGGTGCTCTCATTGGCGCGTGCGTAGACGCCGCTGCCATTCGCAGTCGTGATGTCGCCGGTGATGACGGATGTCGATCCGTTGCCCTGGTTGAAGGCGTAAACGCCATTGTTGCCGGCCGTGATCGCTCCGGCGCTCGTATCCACAACCAGGTCGGTGCCTTCACCGATGGCGTAGACGCCATCGTCGTTCGTCGAAGACACGTCACCCGTGGTGATTGCCAGCGTCCCGCTGCCGAGATTGCGCGCATCGACACCGCGTACGACGCCGGTGACAGTGCCTGCGGTGCTGTCGATGAACAGATCGGTCCCGTTGAGCTGGATCGCAGCGATGGCATCGAACCGGAGGCCGTTCACATCGCCGGTGACGATCGACATCGCGCTGGTGCCGAAATTGTCGGCGCGGATACCGATATCGCCCGTTACAGTGCCTGCGCGCGTATCGAGCGCAAGATCAGTTCCGAAGTTCTGAGCGAAAATGCCATCGGTAAGGGTTCCGCCCGAAATATCCGTGGCGGCGACGTCCGCCGTCACAATGTTCAGTGCTCCGCTGCCAAGATTGAAAGCGGTAATGCCAGCGAAACTGCCGTTCACGCTGCCCGCAGAGCTATCAATCGAAAGATCGCTCGCACCCGGGTTGTTCTGGACGAAAATACCTCGCTCAGTCTCGCCGGTCACATCGCCCGTGGTGATCGTCGTAGCGCCAGTGCCAATACTCGTGGCGAAGATACCAGTACCAAGGCCGCTCACAGACCCCGCGCTGGAATCGATGGTGAGACCGTCGCCGCCCGTTCGAGCGTCGATACCGTGTCCGGAATCGCCCACCACGTCTGCCGTGATGATGGCGGTCGGTCCGGTGCCATTATTGCGCGCATAGATGCCAGCCTCGCCGCCGAACACGCTGCCCGCGCTGGAATCGATGGTGAGACCGTTGCCGGACGTTTCGGCATCGATGCCATTTCCATATATGCTGGTGACATCGGCCGTGGTGATGGTGGTCGATCCGGTGCCTGAATTTTCTGCATAGATGCCGCTAAGATCGCTCGTGACAGCACCCGAACTGGTATCGACGATCAGATCGCCTGCAGTTTCGCTGTTGCTGGCAAAGACGCCGTATCCGCCTTCGCCATAATCACTAGCCGCCGTAACATCGCCGGTGACAATGCTCATATTGCCGGCGCCCCGATTCACGGCACGAATGCCGTTCCCATACAAGGCCGTGACCGCGCCGGCACTGCTGTCGATCGACAGGTCGGTTCCGCTTGAGGAATTGGTCGCGGAAATGCCGTTAAAATTTTCGCCCGTTACATCTGCCGCAGTGACCGAAAGCGAGCCCGTGCCGTAATTGCGCGCGTCAATTCCGTCATCGTGGCCGATGACGGCGCCTGCGCTGCTATCCACGGTCAGATCGGTCCCGCTATTGGTGGCGAAGGTGCCGTCATAGCCGGAGCCGGTCACATTGTAGGTCGTGACGGACAATGCGCCCGTACCGAAATTGCGCGCCTCGATCCCGTCGGATCCGCCGGTCACGCTGCCCGCGCTGCTGTCGATGGTGAGGTCGGTGCCATCGTCATTGATGACCCTGATGCCATCGCGCGTGGTGCCCGTAACATCGCCGGTGGTGACCGAGACGGCCCCGGTGCCATCCTGACGCGCTTCGATGCCGTCGGCAGCGCCGGTGACAATGCCCGCGCTGGTATCGATCAGCAGATCGGTGCCCTCATTGCGCACATTGACCGCGTCGAAACGGTCACCGGTCACATCGCCGGTCGTTACCGAGAGCGTGCCGGTGCCATAATTGCGCGCGTCGATGCCATCGCGATCGCCGAATACGGCGCCCGCGCTGCTGTCGATGGTGAGGTCGGTGCCGTCATTGGTTGCGAAAATACCGTCATAGCCATTGCCGGAAACATTGGCCGTCGTGATCGACAATGCGCCAGTGCCATCATTCCTGGCATCGATGCCGTCCGATCCGCCGGTCACACTGCCCGCGCTGCTGTCGATGGTCAGATCGGTGCCGTCCCCGGTAATCCGGGCGCGGATCCCGTCCTGACTGATTCCCGTCACGTCAGCCGTGGTTATGGACAAACTGCCCGATCCCGCCTGAGACGCATTGATGCCATTATTGTCGGCTGTGACAGTGCCCGAACTGGTATCGATAATCAGATCGCCTGCAGTCGTGCCGCTATTGGCAAAAATGCCGTTCCCGCCTTCACCATAGTAGCTGCCTGCCGTGATATCGCCGGTGACGATCCGCGTGGTCCCGCTCCCAAAATTGCCCGCAACGATGCCGTTTCCACCGCCGTTGACCGCGCCCGCAGTGGTATCGATGGAAAGGTTGCCGCCCTCGGCATGGCTGTTTTGAGCCAGGATCCCTTCGCGATAGCCGGCCACATTGCCGGTGGTGATGGCAAGATCGCCCGTGCCAAGATTTCTCGCGGTGATGCCGTTCCCACCGCCGCCGGACACACTGCCTGCGGTCGTATTGATGGTCATATCGGCGCCGTAGATTCCGGCCTCGCCATCGTCGGACGCACTGATGCCGTCATTGCTGACGCCGACAACATCACCCGTGGTGATCGAGACACTGCCGAACGACTGACTGGCGACCAAAATCCCGAAGTCGTCTCCGGTGACTGTGCCCGCGCTCGAGTCAACCTCGATATCGCCCGCGTCTTCGTATGTTGTAATGTTGATGCCGTTGCGGCTCTGCCCGATCACATCGGCGGTGGTGACCCGAACAATGCCGGAACCGTCCTGTGCAACGGTAATGCCGTCCACGGCACCGGTAACGGGGCCTGCAGTGGTGTCGATAATGACATCGGTGGCGTCCGAGCCGGTGCGGGCGTCAATACCGTTGCCGCCGGAGCCGGTAACTGCAGCCGTAGTAATCGAAACCTGGCCCGTGCCGCCGTGTCGCACATGAATGCCGCGGTCCGCGCCGGTTACCGTGCCTGCCGAGCTGTCGATCACGATGTCGGTTCCGGTTGCGTATCCGCCGAAGAATCCAAGGGCACTAATGCCATCAAGAGTTTGTGAGGTTACATCGCCAGTCGTGATCGAGACTGCGCCACTGCCCGCTTGATTGACAAGGACGCCGTATCTCACGCCGTTTACGTCACCTCCCACCGTGTCGATTGTGGCATCGGTTCCGTTGTTTAGAGTGAATACACCGGCATAACTGACTGTAGATGTGGCATCGCCCGTTGTGATCGAGACGCTGCCGGCCCCGTCATTTCTAACGCTTACCGCGCTACTTCCGGAAGTGATAGCTCCTGCCGTCGTGTCAACCACCACATCGCCGTCTCCGGCCTGTCTGACGCGAACGCCGTAGCCTTGCGTCGTATTCACATCGCCGGTTACGACAGTCACCGCACCGCTGATATCGACCTCTGCTCTGATGCCGTTTTCGGCGGCAGTGACCGTGCCGCCCGTCGTGTTGATAGCCAGGACGGAGCCGCTGCCGGTCACCTCGATACCGTTTTCCGCGGCAGCATTGACATCGCCCGTGGTAATCGAGATCGCGCCATTGCCCGCGTTACTTGCAATAATGCCATGGGTGCCGCCGCTGACCGTGCCCGCAGTAGAATCGATGGTCAGATTGCCGCCATCGGCATCGCGGTTTTCGGCCAGAATTCCTTCGCCCCCGCCGGTCACATCGCCAGTAGTGATGACAAGGTCGCCCGTATGGGAATTCCTCGCGACGATGCCGTTCCCGCCGCCGGACACGCTGCCTGCGGTCGTATTGATGGTCATATCGGCGCCGCCATAGGCACCGCTCTCTCCGTCGTCGGTCGCGAGGATGCCATCGAAGTCGACGCCCACGACATCGCCCGTGGTGATCGAGAGATTGCTGGTCGAACTATTGCCGGCAATAATCCCGAAATTCGCTCCGGTGACGGTGCCCGCGCTCGAATCGATCTCTATATCGCCGGCACCGTAGGCTGCTCCAAAGGCGATGCCGGAGCCGCTCTGCCCGGTGACATCTGCGGTGGTGATCCGCGCAGTTCCGGTACCGGAATGTACAGCGTTGATGCCATCCTCAGAACCGGTAACGGGGCCGGCAGTGGTGTCGATAACGAGATCTGTGGAACTCGATGCGGCGGCGACATTTATAGCGTTGCCGCCGGAGCCGGTAACAGCAGCCGTCGTGATCGTTGTTGCGCCGGTCCCGTTATTGCGCGCATTAATTCCGTAATCCTGGCCGCTAACGGTGCCTGCGCTGCTATCGATGGTAAGATTGCCGCCTTCATTGACGGCGTTAATCCCGTCATTGCCGGTGGTGCTGACATCGGCCGTGAGAATGAAGAGGTCGCTCTCGCCATTATTCTCAGCGGTGATGCCATTGTTGAGGTCGCCTCCAGTGACCGTTCCGGCGCGACTGTCAATGAAGATGCCTCCTTCCGAGTAGTTGCCCGCATAGATACCGTCGCGAAGGCGGCCGGTTACATCGCCGCCAGTGGTGATGCTGATATTGCCTTCGATACGGTAGACATCGATTCCGCGCGCACCGGAAATCGTGCTGGTGCCGCCTGCCTGATCGATAACCACCGAATTTGCATACTCAATATCGAGGCCATCGAATTCGGTGCCACCAATGGCGAGGGTCACCACATCAACCTCGAAGCCGTCCTGCAAGGTCACGACCACATCCTCGCCCGGCGCGTCGATCCGCTGCTGCACTGTCGCAGGAGCGCCATTATCCTCACACACGAACTCGCCGGGCGTAACTTCGACGCAGGCATCTTGCGCAAAAGCGGGTGAAGCGCCCGCCAGCAGGGCAATCGGCGCGACTGACCACCGCAACAGACGGCGGGCCAGCCTCAGGGGCAAAGTGGCAGCCCCACCGCCTGCAGCGGTGCCCAGCCTGGTCGGGTCGCTGACCAGGCCGAGTTCGGGGGAGAAGCTCGCAACCTCTCCCCTTGTCTTGGTTATCCGGCCGCCGCGAAGCATCTCGGACCTGCACCAGCGCAGGAAATTCTCCGCGCCGCGGGCCGGTTCATCGAATACATGCGCCTTGTTCGGTGCCTGGTTGAGCTTTTCCATTGTTAACCCCCAAAACTTTGGCCCCGTCGAAAGGGCATGATTGTGTATTTCTGGAACGGCGGTCCGGCGCCCGGCGCAGCCGGAGGGCCGCGAAGCCGGTGCGATAGTCCGCTGCGGACTGGCTATCGTGCCTAAGGCTGACCGAAGGTGATGAGCGTTGCGGCGTCCGGCGATGTCGGGGAGACCGTCATCGGGCAGCGAAAGCCCTCGACCAGCTCGACATCGTAGAGCTCGCCAATGTCGCCATCGATGCGGAACCAGTCGACGCAGGTGCCGGTCTCGGTGTCGATCACCTGCACGCCGCACCATGCCTCGCTGTCGCTCGCCTTCAGCTTCTCGTCGAGCGCGAGGCCTTCAAAGCGCCGGTAGCGCGGACGCGACAGGCCGACGAAGGCGAATTTGCCATGGAATGCCAGCCCGCGCAGGAAGCCCGGGCAAAATGCGACCGGTACGAACTTGCCAGTCTTGGCCTTGCCCGACGGCAGTTCAACGTGGCCAAACTCGCCGGTTCCCGCATTGAGGACCCACAGCTTGCCGCCATGCCAGCGCGGAGAATGGGGCATCGACAGTCCTTCACAGACGATCGCATTGCGCTCCACGTCGATCACCACGCCACCATCGACCCTGCGATCGCGCCAGCCGTCGATCGTGTCGGAGCGGGAAACGGCGGTGACGAAGGCCGGCCTGCCGTCCTTCATCGCCAGCCCGTTCAGATGACAGCGATCCTCATCGACCAGTTCGCTGATGAAATCGGGTTTCCAGATCGCCTCGAACGAATGGCGTGCCGAGGGCCTGGCGAGGCAGTTGAAACGCGTGTTGACGAATACGGCCTCACCGCTCGCGTCAACGCCAACGTCGTGTGCGTCGAGCTGGCCGGTGACGAAGTTGACGCGCGGCATGAAGCAGGCATCGTAGGTCTGGTTGATGCGCTGGTCGGGCTCGAGGACATTGGCGAACCGCATGACCTGCGCGCCGGCTGAAAGCACCAGGCCGCCATTCCCGTCAGCACGCAAACCCATCGGCTTGGGCATGGCCGACTGGTGCAGTTGCGCCGCCCCGGCGGCATTGCTGCCCAGCATGTAGAGCAAGCCCGACTGGTATGAGGTGAAGGCGAGCGACGCGTTCATCTCCACCAGCCGGCGGATAAGCCCGCCCGATAGCGAGTATTCGGCGCGCGGCGTGGTGACCGATGCCTGGCTGGCGGCTACTTTCTGCTGTTGCTGGTCGGCAGCCTTCGAGCTTGCCGGCTTGTTTTCCGCAACAGCGCTATCGCGTGTAGTGTTCATGTTTGCCCCTCCTTGCGAAGGCGTCACATCCGCCTTCCCTTGTCGAGGGACTGATTCTCACGTCACCGTGTGAGCTATCGTTGGAACCACCGTTGAAATTGTCGCGATTTACCGTTGGAATTGCGTGCTTTCAGAATTTGCGGAGAAATTTCCGGACGCTCCGGGCAGTTTTCTCTCGGCGTTTTCCGATATTCGGCGTCACGCCCGCGCCCACATCCGCAGCAAATTGGCGATCGTCTTGTCGAGTTTCAGCAATTCCGCCGAGCCTGCGGGCAAAGCTGCATGCAAGGCGCTACGCGTGGTTTGAAGGTCGAAGAGCAATTCGCGCTGCGCCAGATCTGCGATCATGCTCTCGATCCAGCCAATGCAGACGATCCGCTCGCCGCGCGTGACCGGGCGAACCTCGTGGATAGTGGAAGAGGGATAGAGAACGAGGTGCCCGGCCTCGGCCTTCAGCGACTGCGTGCCTCCCGTCCCGTGGACCACCAGTTCCCCGCCCTCGTAATCCTGCGGCGAGGTAAGAAAGAGGGTGAAAGACAGGTCAGTCAGCATGCGTGCATCGTCCTGGCCCATGATCGCATTGTCGACATGCGGCCCATATCCCCCGCCATCACGCGTCTTGCTAATCATCAGGTGAGAAAAGCGACGCGGCCGCGCGGCGGCACGCAGCGTGGCGTTTTCGACGATATGGGGCAGGATCACCTGACGCACGGCGAGCCCCGCATCGTCTTTCATGATGGCCTGCTCATTGCGTTTGACAGCCTGCGCCGCCTTGCCTGCTGACGCCCGGCCATCGACCCAGGAAAGCCGGGCAATCTTTTCCTGCAATTGCCGCACTTCGTCGGGATCCGGGATAGCTGCAATAGAGAGGATCATTCGTGCCTTCCTAGTCCTCGCGAAGCAGGAAGTCTTTGACGAGCCTCACGAACTCCTTTGCTTCGGGATGGCGACCCAACAACAAGTGATTCCTGCTGTCAATTCCGGCGAACTCTGCATTCGGGATTTGGGAAGCGAGATTGAGGCCCGTGGCATAGGGTATGCGTTGATCGCCACGGCTGTGAACCACCAGCGTCGGGCATTGCACGTCACGCAGCCGGTGCCGAACGTCGATCGACGAGAAGGCTTCGAGAAACCGGACGGCGTTTTTGGGCGATGTCGTGCGGCGCTGGAAATCGTCGAACCAGGCCAGCTCTTCGGAATTGGCATCCGGCATGAAGGTGCAGGTGAATATCTGGCGATAGGCTGGGTTGTCCTTGCCCCAGCCGGCTTCGGTCAGCACCATCACGGCTTCGCGTTCCCGCTGTTCCTGCGGATCGGCCGTGTGGCGCCACCCTGCGTCGTATCCGCCGAACAGCACAAGCTTGGAAACACGCTCCGGATGGCGGGCGGCGTATTCAATGCACACTGCCGCTCCCTGACTGATTCCCAGTAACGGAAAGCGGTCGAAGCCGGCAGCATCCGCAACGAGTTCAAGGTCGGTCACGAAGCTCTCAAAATCGATGCTGTTGGTGCTCCACTCGGAAAGCCCGCAGCCACGTTCATCATAGCGGACAAGCTCGAAATCCTCGGCCAGGTCGCGAAAGATCGGGCTCCAGATCGGCGCTTCCCAATCGAGCTCGAGATGCGACAGCCAGTTGGCGGCCTTGAGCAAGGGCGGCTTTGAACGGTCACCGATCCGCGCCCAGGCAATCGCCGTACGATCATCTGCTAGGGTGAACTGGATCTGTTGCCGGAGCGGTTCGCGACCGCTTTCCTTGTTCCCGCCTTGCGTCGATTGCGGCGGGCCGACGCTCGCCTCCAACACCGGAATCGGGACACCGGCATCGCGATATTTCCTGACGAGCCTCGATGCCAATGCACTGGCATCATCATGGCGCCCGAGATCGCGCAAGGAAAAGAAGGCCATTTGCCCGGCCGCGGGATCGAATGGGGCAAGTTCGAGCCATTTCTCGCTCCAGCGCACCCGCTCAAGCGCCGGAACATCGGGAAAGCGGGCAAGTCTGCGAGCAAGCGCAATGCGCAGCCGGATCAGCTCATTGCGCTGTTGCCCGAGCCAGATCATATATTCCGGCTGCCCTGGCAGTTCGCTGTCTTCCAGCAAATTTCCCTGCGTTTTGTTCCATAGCGTCACCACCTCTTCGAAGTCCCGCGCGCGCGCCTGCAGGGCATTGCCCAGCGCGAGGAAATCGACCTCGACATCATCTTGCTTCAATTCGACATGCGACCGGTCCGCCTCCAGTCGCTCGCACCCATCACCATTCACGATGGGGCGCAGCTTGCTGAGCGACCAGCGCAGCGAGGCCCGGGGATCGTCGGGAATTTCCCAGAGGAACTCACAGAGCGATTCGCGGGAGCGCGCTCCCGGACTAAGCGCGAGATAGCCCAGCAGCGCACGGGTCTTTTTCGACGATGGCAGCGTCAGTTCACGGTCATCGATCCGAACTCTGGTTTGCCCGATGAGATCGATTGTCAGCACTTCCGGACCACTCCTGACTCAGCCATCTGGACTCCAGCACTGACGGTCCGGTGCCGACACCGCAGACCTACTATAGACTATGCAGATCCACCACCCTGCTCGATCGATTTCAACAGTGTGCGCGAGTCTCGCCGGGGTAGCTACCTTTGCCCGATGTTCCGACTGTGGTTCATGCCCTCGAATTGGGTATTCTCGACTACCTTCAATAGCGGTTAATGGCAGGCTCGCTCCGCACGGTTGTCCATGCGCTGCAGGATGAATTTGACGAACGGGACAACGCCTTGGCCAAAAAGGTACAAGCAACCAGCACGGTTGAAAATCTGACCGGACAACAGACCCAAATACTGCGCTCCATAGTGGAAGGTAAGTTGAACCGGGAGACGGCGTGGCCACGCCAGACCAATTTGGCCTTAACTTCGCCGGTGATATCGGCAAGCCGCACTAGCCGGATGGTAAGCCGTTATGGTCTGAAGTGTGCCAGTCAGGACGTAGGCTAGGCCAGGCCAGCCAGAGACGAGTTGGCGCATGACTGACCGCTCCGCCACATATCTCATTGATATATATCTGGTTTCTTCAATTCCCATTATTCGCTCCGTCTCCGGCGCAAATCAGGCCAATTTCCCCTGCGCGTCTCCACGCCGAATAAAATCGGTGCGGTTTCCCTGCTTATCAGGGAATCTACTGGGAATTTCGGAACGCTAGCCGGTTTTCGTGGGTCTTCAGTGCCATCGAGCGAAACGCAAACCCTCAGAAACCCGGCTTTTCGCATGGAACAGCAGGAATTGCCGATGCATTGGTCAGGCTCTACCAGGCGACACAAGACGAGGTGTTCTTGGAGACGGCGGAAGCGGGGTTCCGCCACGAACAGCATTGGTTCGACCCGGTTGCGAAGAACTGGCCGGATTTGCGTGAGTCACTCGCGGATTCCGCCACACTGCGTGCGAGGGACTACTCAGTTTATTGGTGCCACGGTGCACCCGGCATTCTGCTTGCGCGGCTGAATGCGCATGCCGCAACGGGCAATGGGGATTACCTAAGGCAGGCGCGCGCGGCGCTGTCTACTTTATGCGCCCATTTTTATGCTCCAGCCACCGACGTCGATTTGGAATCGCTTTGCCTCTACCATGGATTGGTTGGAAACGCAGACATCGCGCTGACCGCCCAGCGAGCCTCGATGTCGACGGATTGCGAGCTGGATCAGATCTTTAACGCCGCCAGACATGCTATCTCGGGTCTGGTCGGGAAATTAGTCGCTACAGGTCGGACTGCGAACGTTCTGGATCGGGTGGGACTGATGACCGGAGTGGCGGGACTCGGCTGGTTTTGCTTGCGCCTTATCGACAGCAATACCCCCTCGGTTCTCAATTGCTTGTCAAATGACAGGTAGAAATTGTTGGGGGCCTCTCCAGGTTTCCGTTGGACTGAAAGCACCAGGCGAACTGCTGTTAGCCGGACCACCGCGCGATCGTCGAGGTCTGGGGCTCCCGTCAGTCCATCACGGCAATACGTAGCTTGAGGCCGTCCATCTCGCCGGTGAGGGGCACTTGGCATGACAGGCGCGAACTTTCCTCGCGGTGGTCCGATCCGTCGAGCAGGTCGTCCTCGTCATCGGACATGGCGGGCAGCCCGGCAAGGAACTTGGGTTCGATCACGACGTGGCAGGTCGCACAGGAACAGCAGCCTCCACACAGCGCCTGCAATTCGGGAAAGCCGTTGGCGCGGATCGCTTCCATCAGGGATCCGGTGGGCTCGACCTCGATGCTGCGCGCTTCGCCTTGCTGGTTTTCGATATGCAATGTGATCATTCTCTTGTCTCCGGCCGCGGCGATGCTTGTCGCCCGGCATTGTTGCGTGTGGATGGTGGGGTTGTTCGTGCTCGGCGGTCACGACCGGTTAGCTATGCTTCGGTCGGGATGTCCGGTTCGCCATCAAGCTCTTCCGGCGGATCATTCAGCGCCCGGCGGAAGGTCCTCCTGATCAGCCAGGGTTCGAGGAACCGGCCGACGAGGAACAGAAAGGCGAACAGGCCGGCGAAGACGAGCGCTGGCGTGGACGAGAACTTGTCCTTTTTTTCCGCTTCCTCCTCTTCCTCGCGCTGCTTCTTTTCCTCCAGCGTTTCCGGAGCGGGAGCGCCCAGCCATTCGTCGATGACATTCAACGGCTTCGGCTCTTCCTCTTCTTCCTCCGCCTTTTCCGCTTCGGCTTCTGCCTTCTCGGCCTCGGTCGGGCGTTCGAGATCGGACAGGATGATGCTGCCCTGCGCGAAAGCCAGGAACAGCAGCGGGGCAAGGAAGCAGAACAGCAAAGCGGGGCTGGTGAGATTGTATTTGAGCCGCGATTGGCCGTCCTCCTCGACCACCTGCAGCGTGCCGCGAGGGAAAGTTGCCAGCTTGTCCTGCGCTGCGGGATTGTCCTTCACATAGGTCAGCGTGTCGCCGTCGATCTCGTAGCTCGTGCCGCTTTCTTCCAGCAGCGCGTCCAGCTTGGCGAAGGCGCTGTCCGCTGTGCGCGGGGGGGCCAGTTCCACGAAACCCTTCGCGCGCCAGATCCAGTCGATGAAGGGCAGTTTCAGCACTCGGCGGGTCTCCGGCAATATCGGGCAGGCGCGCGCCTGCTCTCCCTGCACCGCGGCGCAGGGGAGGGTTTCAGGAACATTGGAAGGCTTCGGCCGATCAGCGGGCCGGCCGAAGCGTCAGGCTATTCGGCGGGAACGCTGGCGGGACGCTGGAAGCGGCGCTGGACCCATTCCTTGCTGGTCTTGAACCCTTCGGTGAAGGGGTAGACCATCGTCTCCCTGATCTGCATGCGGCGGCCGCCTTCCATGCCGAGCTTCTCGGCCTCGCCATCGATGCAGGTGCCGAAGAGGCGGTCGAAGATGATCCAGGTCGCCCCGTAATTGCTGCGGCTGGCTTCGAAATCCTGCGAATGGTGGACGCTGTGATGCTCGGTGGTGTTGAACAGGAAGCGCCACCAGCGCGGCGTGTTGAAGCGCACATTGATGTGCTGGTAGGTGCCGATCGCCAGGCCGAACGTGCCGGCGAGCAGGACGGCTCGGGGCAGGAAGTCGAAGAAGCCGCCAATGCCCAGCCCGATCAGGAACAGCTCCACCGGGTTGCCGACGGCGCCTTTGTTGATGTTCAGCTGGGTGATGTAGTGGTGCGGCGCATGGGTGAGCCATAGCGGGTACCAATTGTGCATCCCGCGATGCATCCAGTACTGGCCGAAATCGAAGATGAGCGAGATCAGCAGCGCCTGCACCAGCAGCGGCAGCCCGGTGAACCAGCTGAGCTTGTCCCAGTCATAGGCGCCCTGGATCGCCTCGATGATGACACCGTCGCCGATATAGGCATCGACCATGCGCAGTACCGTATAGCCCAGGCCGACATAGAACAGGTCGGTGCACAGCTCCTTCCAGGTGAGCTGCCAGCTATCGTGGCGCGGGTTCACCAGCTCGATCCCGATCAGGAACACCCTGAAGGAGACGCCGATGATGATGGCGGTCGTCGCGGTGGCGAGGGAATTGGGCGCGTAATACCAGAAGGCGACAAGCGCGAAGAGGAAGAAGGGCTGGAAATAGGTGAAGACGAAGCGCTTCAGCGGACCGCCTTCGACCTTGGGAATATTGTCCCACCCCACGGTTACAGGCGAATCGGCGCCTATGATCCTGTTTCCTACGCGTACACCGGCCATATCCGTCACCCCGCTGTCGAGCTTGTGGAGGTCCGCGGCACATCGGGCAGGATCGCGGGCTGGCTGGTGCCTAACCCCTTGTGGTCCTGCGTGTACTTCACGAGCGGACTCCCCTGGCCGGGCCTGAAATCGGCCCGGTTGGTTGCAGAATCTCTCCCGGTGAACGTGCTATCTTTTCGCTATGGGAATGGAGGCTATCGATATTAAGAAATGCGTCAAGAGTAATAACGCAACAAATTTGACATTTCTGCCAACCGGTCGCTCAGCCACGCGCAATATAGGCGCGCCAGCCGCCCAGTGCGGTGATATCTTCCGCGCCTTCCGTCGCGCGCGGTTCGGAGACGAAGCCCTTGACGCTGCTGCCGTCCTCCAGCGTCACCGTACCAATGGCGAGCGGGGCGGGCACTTCGGCCACGAAGCTGCCGAACGCGGCGACGTCCAGCTCATAGACTTCGACCGCGATCGCCGCGCCATCCTCGCTGTGCACCAGCGCCGGCTTGGGCGGCGTGCTGTCGGCCATTGCGTAGAGGCGATAGGTCGGGGCGGTCTGGAAAGCGCCGACGAACTTCGCATCGCGCGAGGTCAGCTGCCAGTGGAGCGGCATGTCCTTGAGATGGGCGCCGACAACGGCAAGTTTTACGGTTTCCATTCTTCCCTCCAGGTCGAGCGGGGGCGGCGGAGCAAGCTCCGCTGCTGTGAGAAAGGTTTCGGCTGCAGCCATCAGGCCATTGTCGCTGCCGGCAGGCCCGATCAGTGTGATGCCGAAGCCGGTGCCGTTGCTGCGAACACCTGCCGGGACCGCGATGGCCGCCATGTCGAGCAGGTTCACGAAATTGGTATAGAGGCCAAGATTGCTGTTCAGCGCTACCGGCGCAGCAAGCAGCTCAGCTACGCGATAGGTCGTCCCGGTGGTCGGGAAGGCCAGCATGTCGACCGATTGCCACATGGCTTCCGCCTGCCGCTGCAATTCGGCGAGGCGGTAGATGCCGTTGAACAGCTCCACTGCTGAAATCTCGGCGCCGGGGGCGACTACCGTTCGGACGGTGTCGTCAATCGCGCCGGGGTTGTTCGCCAGCAGTTCGGCCAGTGCTGCGGTGCGCTCTGCCACCCATGGGCCGCTATAGAGCAGGCTCGCCGCCTCGTTGAGGAAGGCGATGTCGAGTTCGACCAGCTCGCTTTCCTTGCCCAGTGCTCCGAGCGCGCGATCGTAGAGATATTCGGACTGATGATCGCCGAACCAGCCGCGCTGGTCGGGGCGCGGGACGCCAATGCGGGCAGGCTTTAGGGGACGTTCTGGAAGCGCCCTTGAATAGGGATCGGCGGAATCGAAGCTGGCGATAACCTCGTCCACCAGCTGCGCATCGCCAACACTATCAGCAAAGACGGTGATGCAGTCGAGCGTGCGGCAGGCGGGCACCAGGCCATTGGTACTCCACCGCCCCTTGCTCGGCTTCAGTCCGACGAGGTGGTGGAAGGCTGCAGGCACACGGCCCGAACCAGCGGTATCGGTGCCGAGCGCGAAAGGAACGAGGCCCGCCGCCACCGCCACAGCCGATCCCGAACTGGAACCGCCGCTGACATAGGCGAGATTATAGGCATTGCGCGGGATTCCGTATGGGCTGCGCGTGCCGACAAGCCCGGTCGCGAACTGGTCGAGATTGGTCTTGCCGACGCAGATCGCCCCCGCCTCCAGCAGCTTGCCCGTCACCGTGGCGGAGACGGCGGGCGTATAGGAGAATGCCGGACACGCCGCCGTCGTGTTGAAACCGGCAACGTCGATATTGTCCTTCACCGCAAAGGGCACGCCGGCGAGCGGCAGTTTCTCCCCTGCCGCGATACGCGCATCGACGGTGCGGGCGGCGGCAAGGATGCTTTCGGGAGAAGCGCGGCTGATCCAGATTTGCGGCTGGATCTCGTCATAGGCGGCAAGGCGCGCGAGAGTGTCTTCCGCAACGGAGACTGCGCTAAAGGTGCCCTCGTTTACCGAGGCAGCAATGGCGGCGGCGCTCTGGCGGTCGAGTACCGTCATGATGCGCGCCGCGTCAGGGCCATCAGGGGCGCGCCGGGCTCGATCGCCTGGCGTTCCTGCATATAGAGGGCGGTGATCGTTCCGGCATCGGGGCTTTCCAACGGACACTCCATCTTCATCGCTTCAATCACGGCGACCACGTCACCTGCCTCGACCTCGTCGCCTTCGGAGACGAGCAGTTTCCAGACATTGCCGCCGAACGGGGCTTCGACCACCTCGGCACCGTCGGGCACTTCGATGGCAGGCGCGGCCAGCGCTCCCGCTCCGGGGTCTTCGGTCAGTTCGGAAATGCGATCGAACTCCCCGCTACGCTCCCATTCGGCGCGTTCGGCATCGAAGGCAGACTGGCGGGTCTGCTGGAATGCCTCGATCGATTGCGCATTCTCGGCGAGGAACGCGCGATAGTCGGCAAGACGGAATTCGGAATGCTCGACCTCGATCGAGCGGCGTCCGGCGGGGAAGTCCCTGCGCCATTCCTCCAGCTCTTCGGCGCTCACTTCGAAGAAGCGGATCTGGTCGAAGAAGCGGAGCAGCCACGGCTTGCCTTCCTTGAAGGCATCGGTCTGGCGATAGGTGTTCCACACCTGGATCGTGCGGCCGAACAGCTGGTAGCCGCCCGGTCCCTCCATCCCGTAGATGCACATATAGGCCCCGCCGATGCCCACCACATTGGGCGGAGTCCAGGTGCGCGCAGGGTTGTATTTGGTGGTCACGAGGCGGTGGCGCGGGTCCACCGGCGTCGCCACGGGCGCGCCCAGATAGACGTCGCCCAAACCCATCACCAGGTAGCTGGCGTCGAACACCATATCCTGCACCGCATCGGCATCGGGCAATCCGTTGATGCGGCGGATGAACTCGATATTGTCCGGGCACCACGGCGCATCCTTGCGCACGGCTGCCATGTATTTCTCGATTGTTGCCGTGGTCGCCGGATCGCGCCAGCTCAAGGGCAGGTGGACGATGCGTGAGGGGATGGTGAAGTCCTCAAGGTCGCCCAGCTCATCCTCAGCCTCGATCAGTGCGGCGAGCGCATGCTGCTGGTCGAGCACGCGATCATCGAAATGGAGCTGCAGCGAGCGGATGCCGGGGACGATATCGACGACGCCGGGCAGGGCCTTCGCCTCCAGCACCGTCATCAGCGCATGCACGCGGATGCGCAGTTCGATGTCGAGCACGATGGGACCGTATTCGACGAGGATGTTGCGGTCGCCCTGCTGCCGGTAAAAGGTGCGTGGCCGATGCCCCTCCTCCGGAATTTCGGCCAGGATCGGGCTCAGTTCGGAGATATCGCGGGTGACACTCGCGGCGGCAAGGCCGGCCGGTGACGGGGCGAGGGCGGCGGCGCGGCTGGCAGCCTGCGCTTCCTCGATCCCCACAGGCACGAAGCGCAGGCGGTTGCCGGGGGCGAGCTGGCCGATCTTCCAGCGGTCGGCGGCGATCACCACGAAGGGACAGACGAAACCGCCCAGCGAAGGTCCGTCGGGACCAAGGATGATCGGCATGTCGCCGGTGAAATCGACTGCGCCGATGGCATAGGGATTGTCGTGAATGTTGGACGGGTGGAGCCCCGCCTCCCCACCATCCTTGCGCGCCCATTCGGGCTTGGGGCCAACAAGGCGAACGCCGGTGCGGTTGCTGTTGTAATGCACCTGCCATTCGGCATCGAGGATGGAGGTGATGTCCCCGTCGGTGAAGAAATCGGGTGCGCCATGCGGGCCGTACATCACGCGCAGGGTCCAGCGATTGCCGAAATCGGGGGCCTGTCCGGCGGGGACGCTGGCGGTGTCCAGCGCTCCATCCGCAAGGTGCAGCGTATCGCCCGCAAGCAGCCGGCGTGCGGCATGGCCGCCGAACTGGCCGAGTTCAAAGGTGCTGCGGCTGGCGAGATAGGGCGGGATGTCGAGCCCGCCGGCGAACAGGATATAGCCGCGCATACCGCCGCCGGCCACGCGGCCGAGCGCCAGCGTCTGCCCAGCAGCGACATCGAAGGGAACGTCACGATCGACAGGTTCGCCGTCCAATCGCGCACCGAAGTCGGCACCCGCGAGACACAGCCGCGCAGGCGCATTGAAGTGGAGCGTCGGCCCGGTGAAAGTGACTTCTAGCCCCGCTGTGCCTTCCGGATTGCCTAGCCGCAGATTGCCCGTGCGGAAGGAGCGGTCATCCATCGGGCCCGATGGCGGCACGCCCACTGACCACAGCCCCTCACGCCCCGGCCAGTCCTGCACTGTGGTGGCGGTGCCCCCTGAAACTACGCGGACACTGCGCGGCGTGTAATCGACATCGTCGAGCAGCCGTGTGGTGACCTGCCCGGACAGGAAGCGCTCCTCGCGCAGGACGTCGCGCAGCCAACGCAGGTTCGTTTCCATGCCGTCGATGCGGCTTTCTTCCAGCGCGGCCTGCATCGCCTTGATTGACGCCTCGCGCGTTTCAGCATGGGTGATCAGCTTGGCGATCATCGGATCGTACCATGCGCTCACCGTGGACCCGGCCTCGCACCATGTCTCCGAGCGGATATTGTCAGGGAAAGTCAGCGCGGTCAGCGTGCCTGTGGTAGGCCGATAGTCCAGCGCCGGGTCCTCGGCATAAAGGCGTACCTGCACCGAATGGCCGCGCGGTTGGGGCGGTGTGCGGTCCATGAAGGCATAATCGCCCGCCGCACCGCGCACCATCCATTCGACCAGGTCGATGCCCATCACTTCCTCGGTGACGCCATGTTCGACCTGCAGGCGCGTGTTCATCTCGAGGAAGAAGAATTCCTGCCGCTCGGCATCGAAGAGGAATTCCACCGTCCCGGCGGAGCGGTAGTGGGCCGCTTCGGCGAGCCGCACGGCAGCGGCGTGAAGGTCGCGGCGAACAGCGGAGAACAGGCAAGGGGCGGGGGCTTCCTCCACCACCTTCTGGTTGCGGCGCTGGAGCGAGCAATCGCGCTCTCCCAGCGGCATGACGCGGCCATCGCCATCGCCGAAGATCTGCACTTCGATGTGGCGCGCGCGGGCGATATAGCGTTCGAGGAAGACGCCGGCATCGCCGAAACTACTCGCCCCTTGCCGGACCACGCTGGCGAAGCCATCGCGCAAAGCAGACTCATCCTCGCAGATGCGCATGCCGATGCCACCGCCGCCAGCGGTTGCCTTCAGGATCACCGGATAACCGATTTCATTGGCAGCGCGCGCGGCCTCGTCCTCATCGGTCAGCAGGCCGGTGCCGGGCGCCAGCGGCACGCCCTGCTCGGCGGCAAGTGCGCGGGCGGAGTGCTTCAGGCCGAAGGTGCGGATATGCTCCGGACGCGGGCCAATGAAGGTGATCCCCGTCGCTTCGCACGCCTCGGCAAATTCGGCATTCTCGGCAAGGAAGCCATAGCCAGGATGGATATAACCCGCGCCCGTTTCCTTCGCCGCGGCGATGATGGCGGGAATGTCCAGATAGCTCTCGGCCGCAGGTGCCGGGCCGATACAAACCGCCGCATCCGCCTGCGACACATGGAGCGAATCTGCATCAGCCTCGGAATAGACAGCGACCGAACGCAGCCCCATGCTGCGCAGTGTCCGGATAATCCTGGTGGCAATCGCCCCGCGGTTGGCGATCAGTACCGTGCCCTCGCTCATGCAGAAACGATCATCCGCACGGGGGTGGGGTTGAAGGCGTTGCAGGGATTGTTGATCTGCGGGCAGTTGGAGACGACCACGATCACGTCCATCTCGGCCCGCAAATCGACCGTGAGGCCGGGAGCGGAAATGCCGTCAACGATGCCGAGCGATCCGTCCTCCTCGACCGGCACGTTCATGAAGAAGTTGATGTTGGAGACCATGTCGCGCTTGCCGCGCCCTTCGAGGAGGTTCGCCTCAAGAAAGTTCTCGACACAGGCATGCTGCGCCTTGGTGTGGTGGCCGTAGCGCAGCGTATTGGATTCGCAGGAACAGGCCCCGCCGATCGTGTCGTGATAGGCGACGGAGGTGCCGGTGATGGTCATCAACGGACGTCCTTCGTTGGACCGCAATACGCTGCCTTCGCGCAGGAAGAGGTTGCCCTGAGCCGAAACCGTGTCCTGCGCGCTGTAGCGCTCGGCATCGTCGGCATCGGAATAGAGCAGGAAGTCGACCGCCTGATTGCCCTCGATATCGATGATGCGCAGCGTCTCGCCGGCGGCGATGTGGTGCAGCCATGGCGCGCGGGCAGGGACGATTTCATCATGCAAGACGGCACCGGGAAGGCCCCCGAATGCGGGATCAGCGGTCATATTTCGTGCAGCCTTCCTTGCTAGCGGCGGAAATAGTCTTCGACATTCTCGAAGGCGCGCAGGCCCTCCGGTGTCGCGGTCCTGATCGGGTCGTTCTCGCCCGTTACCGGGCCACGCCAGGCGGAGATGCGCAGCGGCGACACCGTCCATTCGTCGCGCGGGTCGAGGACGTGTGGGCAGTTGGCGAGGACCACGATCACGTCCATCTCGGCGCGCAGCACCAGCTTGCGACCACCTTCGAAGGGGCCGACCAGCGGCGTGATCGTCCCGTCCGCCTCGATCTTCGTGCCCTTGAACAGGTTGATGCAGGGATGGACATCGCGCCGGTGGAGCCCGTGCTTGGCGGAACCGAGCAGCAGGCGGTCGCGGCCATTGGGGAAGGCGCCGCTATTGCGCCCCTCGCCATATTTCGCCTCGTTCGTGGCGGCGTTGGAGGTGCCGCAAAAGGCATCGTGTGTCGTCGCATCGTCTTCGAGGATGCTCATCATCACGCGGCCCATATCGGACAGCAGCAGCTTTCCGGCATTGAGATAGGCGTTCCACTGCACCTTCACCGTGTCTGCAACGTTGAGCCGCTCGCTCGGCATTTCTGCATTGTAGATGAGGAGCGATGCGCACGCGTCGCCCTCAATATCAATCAGGCGCAGGCGCGATCCGCGCGCCAGCTTGCGGGTGGCATAGCCGCCGGGCGCAACTGTTTCCTCCCACAGCAAATCCCCTGCCGCCACGCCTTCGGGAAGGTCGGGCGCCACCGGCGGCAGCACCGGCATGGCTTCGACCACGGTTCCGGCCATCGCACGTGCGTGGTCGCGGGCAGCAAGGGGATTTGCCAGTTCCTGGGTCATGCAGCGGCAGGCTTCTCGGACTTGGCCTTTTTCGAGGCGGGATGGTCGTCGGCCTCGCTCTCACCCTGCTCATGCAGCGGCGGCAGGAGGGCGGTGGTGGTCACCAGCTGGAGCTGGTGGACGCCGCGGATGGAACGCAGCGCATCGCACAGCGCTTCCAGCCGCACGGCCGGCCCCTGCACCAGCAGCACTTCGAGCGACTGGTCGTCCTCCAGGAAGACATGCTGCGAGGAGATCACCTCTTTCAGGTAATCGGATTGCGTCTGCGCAAGCTGTTGCCGCACGCTGCCGCGATCGCCGCGATAGACCAGCGTGATGGTGCCCGCGAGCATCTCCTCGGGACGCGTCAGCGCCTCATGCTCGGCCAGGGCATGGCGGATCAGTTCCGCGATCAGCTGCGAGCGGGACGGCAGGCCGCGTTCTTCCACCATCACGTCGAGCTGGCGGAACAGGTCTGCCGGAAGGCTCATACTGAGGCGGGCCAGGCTGGTAGGTTCGGATGCCATAGGGAGTTCCTCTCAATTATTATCTATTATGTCAATCGTAATACTAAGACTTTCTTCGCGGTCGGCTTCCTCATGGGGTGCAGGCGCGGTATCGGCGGCGGGCGCACCCTTCCGGGTGAGCGGAAGGTCGTAGACGACGGTCGCACCATAGCGTTGCGGGGCGTGCGGGTCATGCCGCCACTTATCGAGCGTGAGCACCCGGTTGCCGAGGGCGAAAGCCTCCCCGATATCGTGAGTGACCATCATCACGGTCAGCGAATAGTCGCTCCACAGCCGGGTGATCAGCTTGTGCATGTCGTTGCGGATACCGGGGTCGAGCGCGCCGAAGGGTTCGTCCAGCAGCAGGATGCGGGGCCGCTTGATCAGCGCCTGCGCGATGGCGAGGCGTTGCTGCATGCCGCCGGACATCTGCGCCGGATAGAGGTGCAGGCTGTCACCCAGGCCGACTGCCTGCAGCATCTCCTCCGCTTCCGCGATGGCGGCGCGACGGCTTGCGCCGAACAGCCTGCCGATGAAGCGCGATCGCTCGCATTCGAGGCCGAACACCGTGTTGTCGAGCACGGTCAGGTGCGGGAATACCGAATAGCGCTGGAACACCACGCCGCGATTGCTGTCGCATTCGGGTTTGAGGGGAACACCGTCGAGCGTGATGCTCCCGCGCGTGGGGGCATCCTGACCGAGCACCAGCCGCAACAGGCTGCTCTTGCCCGCACCCGACGGCCCGATCACCGAAACGAAGGCGCCTTCCGCAATATCGAGGTTGATGCGTTCGAGAACGACCTTGTCGCCATATTCGACCCAGACGTCGCGAAGGCTGAGGAAGGCGCTCATCGCTCAGCCCCGTGCGCCCAGCTGGACATGCGACGGCTGCACCAGACCAGCAGCAAGTCTGCGACGGCGGCGAGGATGGCGATCCATGCGACATAGGGCAGGATCACATCCATCGCGAGGTAACGGCGGACGAGGAAGATGCGATAGCCGAGCCCGATATCGGCGGCGATCGCCTCAGCCGAGATCAGGAACACCCATGCCGGGCCGAGCGACAGGCGCACGGCCTGGATCAGGCGCGGCATGGCTTGGGGCAGGACCACGCGCAGCATCAGCTGCCATGTGCTGGCGCCGAGCGTCTGCGCCTTGATGATCTGTTCGCGCGGCAGTTCGCCCACATGCCCGGCAACGTCGCGGATCATGAAGGGCGCGATGCCGACCACGATCAGCGCCACCTTGGCGGTTTCGCCAAGCCCGAAGGCGATGAAGAGGATGGGCAGCAGGGCAATGGGCGGGATCACCGCAACGCCCGTTACCAGCATGCCGAATGTCGCGCGGACCGGGGGCAGAAGGCCGAGCACAAGGCCGACCAGAAGTGCGCTAGCGGTGGAGATAGCTATGCCCAGGCCAAGCCGCTGCAGGCTGGCCAGCGTGTCCGCCCAGAAGAGGTAGCGGCCCGACAGCTGGTCCCGCTCGAACACCAGCCCCCGCATCGCATCGATCATGGCGCCGGGAAGCGGCAGGATCTTGTCCGCGGGATTGATGGCGTTCCGCTCGGCCGCGAGGATCAGGTAGAGAACGAGAAGCAGCAGGATCGGGACGATGCCCATAAGAAGGGCATTGGTCCGCCCGATCCTGCGATTGACCCAACGCATCAGTTTGCAAACCCTGTCTTGGCTTCAGTCCTTTGCTTCACCACGCTCACAGCGCGTCGTCGGCGGCCATCTGCATGAAGCTTTCATCGAAGCGCAGCGTGATGCGATCCGCGTCCCCCAGCGTTCGCCCGCCGGGGAAGGCCATGCCGATGGCATCGGCGGAGCTGGCGCCCTGGCCGAACAGCCCCTGCGCGAAGCTGAAGTCACGCACGCGCGTCATGGTCTCGACTAGCGAGGCGTCGGTCGCGGCGGCGACCGCCTGCTCCGGCTCGACATAGAGATAGGTGGTGGCGAGCTGCGCCTCGAACATTTCGGGCGTGGTGCCGGCCAGCTGCGCCATCGCCGCGCGGGCAGCAGCGCCCTCTTCGTCCTGCCGCTGCATCAGCTGGATGGTCTCGTACCAAATGCCCACCAGCGCCTTTCCGAGGTTCGGATTGGCTTCGAGCGTGGCGGTGTCGACTACCAGTAGGTCGAGGATCTCGCCGGGAATGTCGGCGGAGCTGAACACCTGGCTTGCGCCTGCTTCCTGCTTCATCGTCAGCAGTTGGGGGTTCCATGCGACGGCGGCGGTGACATCGGGCGAAGTGAAGGCGGCGGCAATATCGGCATCGGCCGTGTTGATGGTGCGCACATCCGTCATCGCAAGGCCTGCCGATTCCAGCGCACGCGCGAGCAGGTAATGCGATACGGACAGCTCGACGAGATTGACCTGCTGTCCGGAGATATCGGCAAGATTGCTGGTGCCCTTCAGCAGTACGCCGTCATTGCCGTTCGAATAGTCGCCGATGATGAGGGCGGTGGTGTCCTTGCCCCCGGCAGCGGGAATGGTGAGCGCATCCATGTTGGCGACGGTCACGCCGTCAAGCTGGCCGGCGGTGAACTGGTTGACCGATTCGACATAGTCGTTGACCTGCACGATATCGATCTCGATCCCGTAGCGATCGGCCCACTTCTTCACGATGCCCGCCTGTTCGGCATAGGGCCACGGCATCCAGCCGGCATAGATCGACCAGCCGATGGTGAATTCCGTCTTGGGTGCTGCGGCTTCTTCAGGCGCCTGCGAGCATGACGCTACGAGCAGCGCGCAAGCCATCATAGCCACTGCGCCTGCCTTGCGGATCCCGTTCAACATATATGGCAACTCCTTTCGCACTTGCAGCATTGCGGCAAAAGGGACCGCTGTCCATCACTTATTTATTACCGTTGCCATTTTTTGTAATATCCATATGGTGCGGCCCCGGAGCAGAGGGCGCTACAGCCGTCCGAGCCCGGAAGGTCGCCTGGGAGGGGATGCTTGGAAGGCAACCATTCGCCGCCGAACCGGCGGTCCTGCCCGGAGCATCAGATGCCGCAGACTTCCCCGTCACGACCAGTCCCGACACCTACGCCCACATCCACGATCAACCCGACCTTTTCGGGCAATGGCAATCTTGCCAGCGGGTATAATCCTCCGGGCGTCAAGAACACCGATTCCGCCGTCCCACTGCATCCGTCCGCGCCGGTCGTGCACGATTATTCCTGCGACGGGCCAGCGGCGGGAAGGCTGGGCTTTCGCTGGACCTATGGCTCCAATGTCGCGGCCAGGAACCGCGATCCGCGCGTGCAGGTGGTGCAGTATAACGAGGACACTTTCGTCCTGCGCCAGAATGTCTGCGTGCATTGGGAAGCGCCGTTCACCTATTTGCTGTTCGGCAATGACGGCGCGCTGCTGATCGACAGTGGAGCGACGGCGAATGCCAGCTACTATCCGCTGCGTGACACCGTTGACGCCATCATTACCCGCTGGGGCCAGATGCGGCGAAGGGACAAGGTGCCGCTCACCGTTGCGATGACATCAGGCGAGGACATCGCGCAGAGCCAGGGCATCGTGCAATTTGCGGGTCGGCCCGACACTACCATCGTGCCGACGCCTCTCGAGGTGATGAAGCGCCACTATGGTCTCTCGGTCACTTGGCCCTTGGGAACCTCCCGGATCGATCTGGGTGATCGTGTGATAGAAGTCATCCCCACGCCGGGCGCACATCGCGACGGGGTGAGCTTCTACGATCCCTATTGCGATTTCCTCTTCACCGGGGACCTGCTGTTTCCCGGCCGGATCAATATCAGCAATGATCGCGACTATGTCGCCTCGCTGGAACGTCTCAAGGCCTTCGCCGCGCGTGAGCCGGTGAAATGGGTGCTGGGCGGGCATATCGACATGATGTTCGTGCCGGGAAAGCACTACCCCCGCTTCGCCACCTACAAGCCCTATGAGCGGATCCTGCAGATGGAGCCCGAGCTGATCGACGAGGCGCTGCAATATGCGCACGAGGTCGCAGGCAAGGACATGATGCTGATCCGCCCGGACTTCGTCCTGTTCAACGGGGTCAGTCCCGACCAGCGGACACGGGTGTGGCCGGAAGGCGTGCCCAACATCGATGCGCCGCACCCGTTTTGATGGTCGGGAGAACGAACATGGATCGTCGCACATTCCTTTCATACAATGCCGCCGCTCTTACCGTTCCGGCAGTGCTGACCACCTACAGCAACGCTGCGCTCGCCGCCGCGCCGCGCCCGGAACCCATCGATTTCAAGAGCAATCTGCCCGCTGCCGGGAGCTTTCCCGATCGCTGGATCTGCGGTTCTGAATCGCTGATGGATAACACCGACCCGCCGGTACACGTCCACTGGTACAACGCGCACACCGCCATCCTGAGGCAGAACAAGGCCTATAGCTACGAGGCGCCCTTCGCGCCGCTCTATTTCGGCAATGACCGCGTGCTGCTGCTGGATGAAGGCTTCACCCAGCTGCGCAATGACTGGGACCTGCGCGGCGTGGTGGACGAGTGCATCGCCGACTGGTGCGCGCGCAACGGGCGCGATCCCGCCAGCCTGGAGCTGCTGGTCGCGTTCAGCCATTTGCACGCGGACCATTATGCCGCGGTCAACCAGTTCGCCGACCGGCCGAACACGCGCTATATGGGCCTCACCCATGAGGAGATGGTCGGCTTCTGGGGCATGACCAACTACCCGGAAGAGCAGGTGACGCTGGACCTTGGCGGGCGCGACATATTGATCTGGGGCTCACCCGGACACGTCGTCTCCGAATTCGCCTATTACGACAGCTACACGCAAATCCTCTACACCGGCGACATGTTCTATCGCGGCCGGTGCTACATCACCTTCTGGGAGCCGTGGTTCGACAGCATGACGCGGCTGATGGAATTTGTGGACACCCACCCGGTGACCCATGTGATGGGCTGCCACGTCGAGATCAGCAAGGATGGCGAGGACTATCCCTACGGCCTGACCTGGCAGCCCGATGAGGCACCGGTCGAGATGACGGTCGCGCAGCTGCGCGAAGCCTATGAGCACGCCAAGACGATCACCGAGCCGGGCATATATTTCACCGGCACGGTGTTCCTGTGCAACCAGACGCGCAGCTTCACCACGATCGACAGCAACCCCTATCGCTACAGCTGACCGCATCAGCGCGTCCCCCAGTTCCAAGGAGCCAGACCCATGAACCGTTCGATCCTGCTGCTGCCCTTCCTCGCCGCTGCCTGCGCTCCCTCAGCGGAGGAGCCCGTCAGCACCGAATTCGCCGAGAATATTATCGAAGTGCCCGGCTTTGCCGATTTCCTCCAGGTCGATGGCGACACGGTGTGGACCACCAATGACGGGCGGGTGGAGCAGTGGTCGACCACCGAATTGCTCGCCTCGGTCGAAATCCCGCGTCCCTGCGGCACGATGGCGATGGCAGCCGGGTCGCTGTGGGTGGGCAATTGCGAGGGCGGCGAGCTTTACCGCATCGATCCGGAGACGGCAGAGGTGCTCGCAATGATCCCGGCCGGTATCGGCCCCAGCGGCGAGCAGAATGTGGTTGCCGGGGCCGGGGCGGTCTGGGCGCCGAACCAGGCCGACGGCACGATTTCTCGCATCGATCCGGAGAGCGACAGCATCGTCGCCTCGATCGAAGTGGCCACCGGCACGACTTTCCTCGCCTTCGGCTTCGACGCGCTATGGGCGGTGAGCAGCGAAGGCGGGACGCTGCAGCGGATCGATCCGGAGACCAATGCCGTAACCGACACGATCGTGCTGGGCGACACGCCGGGCTTCCTCGTCGCAGGCGAGGGTGCGGTCTGGGTGCAGGAACAGGGTGACGGTACGGTCGCCCGTATCGATCCGGCAACGCGCGAAGTGGCCGGCCGCACAGCGGTGGGCGAGAACCTCAAATGGGGCGATATCGACACCGGAGACGGAAAGGTGTGGCTGCGCACGACCGACGACCAGACCTTCGTCGTGATCGATGCTCAGACTGCCGAAATCCTCGCGCGCGTCGGGCGTCCGGAGGGAAGCGGCGCGCTGCGCTACACGCCCGAGGGCATCTGGACGAGCGCGCATGACGTGCACACGCTCACCTGGTGGTCCGAAGGGAGCGAGTAGCGGGCAGAACCGATTCGTGCCGGAGGCTCGACACCTGTTGCATCTTGATTACACGAACGCGTCGCGCGGTCGTCAGGCGAGGGCGGAGAGGAGCCGCCCGCATGCCGAAAAGCGGCAGGATTCCGCAGTTGCGAAGGGATTTGCCGAGACCGCCGACAGGCCTAATTAATACTCTTGACGCATTCCGTAATATCGGTAGCGTGTGTCATGCCGTCGTAAAGAACGGTCTAACTCGGGACGAGGATCTGCAGAATTGAGCCGCCACCCGGCTCGATATGGAGATTGTCTATGGATCGAGCATCAGGTAGCCAGACACCCCCAGCGGATGCGCGCGCTCCTGTCGATGGTCCGGCTGCCAGCGGCGGCTCTCTCAAGCGATCTCTCGTCAACTTCATTCCCGTCGCCACCTTAGTCGCAGTCGTCCTTGGCTGGATGCTGGCGCCGCGTTCGATCACCGAAAGCCCCTGGTCCATCCTCATCGCAGGGGTCGTCACCAGCTTCTTCCTGCTCGGCCTCGAACAGCTGTTTGAACGGCACGAAGGCTGGCGCCTCAACAAGATCGAGTTCGCCACCGACCTCTTCTACATGGTGCTGATGTACACCGTGATCGGCTGGGCGGTGGAAGTCCTCGCCGACGGGCCGCTCGCCTCGCTCAAGGAGATGCTTGGCATCACCACGCCCTGGGTCACCGCCTTGCCCTTCGTGTTGCAGGTGGCGCTCGTCATCTTCCTGATCGAATTCGGCCAGTACTGGATGCATCGCGCGATGCATAACTGGTACCCGCTGTGGCTGACCCACGCGCCGCACCACCACATCACCCAGCTCAACGCGCTGAAGGGTTTCGTCGGCAATCCGATCGAGCTGTTCCTGATCAGCCTCAGCGTAGTGGCGCTGTTCGATTTCGACATCGTCGCGCTGTTCTGCGCACTCAACGTCCTCGGCGTGATATCGGGTTACGCCCATGCGAATATCCGCTCGGACCCGCCGCTGGTCTATTCCTTTGTCTTCACCACGATCCGCCACCACAGCCTGCACCACACGGCGCTGAGCTATGAAGATACGCGGTGCAATTATGCCAATTCGCTGATCCTGATCGACCGCATCTTCGGCACCTATCGCGAAGGGGAATCCGCGATCGTGGGCCAGGATGAACGCAAGCGGCTGTCGATCTACGAACAGTTCATGTTTCCGTTTCAACCACTGATAGACAAGTACAAGAGCAGGCGGAGTACGTCGGCGTAAGCCGACAAATTGGATAAATAACGAAATATCGGGATCGCAATATCAGGCGAAATATCATCGTCGAACTGCGCAAGTAGCGAACTGAAATCCGAATAACGGAAACCGGTCACTACCAAAGGTCCTCAAGAAGAAATTACCAGGCTGCGACATGCGAGTCGCGGCCCGGGGAGGCTCAACCAAAAAGCATGCGGGGTACGAATATCATGAGAAATAGCGCCAAACTGAAGCTGCGCCTGCTGTCGGCGACAATCATCTCGAGCACCATGCTCGCCATGCCGGCGATGGCCCAGAGCGAAGAGAGCGAGGAGGGCGCGAGCGGCAACACCATTCTCGTCACCGCCACGCGCCGCGCGACGACGATCATGGATACGCCGATCAACATCACCGCCGTCAGCGCCGAGGAGCTCCAGCGCCAGCGGATCGACGACATTCGCGACATTGCCGATTTCACACCGGGCGTGACCATTTCCGACACGGGTGGTGGCACCACGGGCGATATCGTGCTGCGCGGCCTTAACGCCACCGACGTCGACGATTTCGGCTCCAACTTCGATGACGCGCTGGGCATCTATCTCGGCGAGGTTCCGCTCTATTACGACTTCAAGCTAATCGACATCGAACGCGTCGAGACGCTGCTTGGCCCGCAAGGCACGCTTTATGGCCTTGGTACGCTGGCCGGTGCGATCCGCTACATTCCCAACCGGCCCGATCCGACCGCCATCGAGGGATCGTTCCATGCGCGTGGTTACGCCAAGTCGGAAAGCGATGATTTCGGCTACCAGGTCGATGGTGTGATCAACCTGCCGATCGTGCGCGATCACATCGCCTTCCGCAGCGCCACGGGCTATTACTTCGATCCCGGCTATATTGATTACCCGCTGCTTGTGCAGGAGCCCGGCATATCGAACCCGCAGCCGGACGGGCCTGACAGCATCACCCAGGCCGGCTACGACGCGAACCTTTTCGAGGCAGAGGATCTCAATTTCGAGCGCACCTTCACCTCGCGCAACCAGTTGCTGTTCCAGACCGACGACAACCTGCAGCTGCTGCTGACCTATGCGTATCAGCAGACCAAGACCGATGGCGCATCGTCGAACAGCGCCGGCGTGCTGGGAACGGGCGTCTACGAAAACGCCAGCCGCTTTGAGGAGCCGGTGGATCGCCACGCGCATCTCGCCAGCGCCCAGATCAATGCGAATATCGCCGACATCGTCGATGTCGTGGCCACTGGTGCCTACACCGAAACCAAGTTTGACGCGCTTGGCGACGTGACCGACCTGCTGCTCGATCTCGACTATGGCTACGAGCTGTATCCCGGCTTTGCGGGCTTCTTCCAGTCGGACCAGAAGCGCAAACAGAAGAATGCCGAAATCCGCTTCGTTTCAAGCCATGGGGGTCCGCTCAGCTGGGTTCTCGGCGGCTTCTACAACGAGAATAAGTTCAACAGCGACTATGCCGAGCGCCTGCCGAACCACCCCTGGGGAGATCCGGCGACCAATCCGGAATTCCTGGAATATGTCAGCTATGTCGAATCCGAGGTGAAGGAGAAGGCGGTCTTCGGTGAAGCGACCTTCCAGATCATCCCGCAATGGCAGGTAACCGCTGGCGCCCGCTATTTCGACTACACCTCGACAATTGCCGGTGCGGCGGCGCTGCCGTTCCTGGGCGATCCGCTCGATCCGCGCGAACTGGACGTCAATGGCGGCGATGACGGCCAAGATGGCTGGGTGTGGAAGTTCAACACCTCCTTCGACATCACGCCAGACATCATGATCTACGGCACCTACAGCAAGGGCTACCGCCTTGGCGGCCCGAACCGTGTCGCGCCGTGTCCGCCCGATATCCCGGTAGACCCGACCGAGTATACAGGAGACCAGATCATCTGCGCCCTGCCCAACGAAGAACAGTATGGGCCGGATACGACCAAGAACCTTGAACTGGGTATCCGCGCGCAGCTGTTCGACGATATCCTGTCGCTCAACTTCAACGTGTTCCAGATCAAGTGGGACGGTATCCAGGTCAATTCTGCCACGACCTATGGCGTTACCGGCATTACGGTGAACGGCGGCACTGGCGAGTCCGAGGGCTTCGAGACATCCTTCGTGATCAGGCCGGTCCCTCAACTGACGATCCGGGGAACCTATTCCTATCTGGATGCCAAGCTGACGCAGGACGTCCCCGGCCTCATCTCGGTCAACGACCCTGCGGGAACATATCCCAGCGCTCCGATATCGATCGATGCACTTGATGGCGATCGCCTACCGGGTTCGGCCAAGAATTCGGGTAGCCTCGGGGTGACCTATGTCACGCCCATGGCGGACGGTGAACTGATCGCCAACTGGACGGCCGTCTATCGCGGCAATGTCGTATCGCGCCTGGGCTATGAACGCGCTTTCGGCGATCTTATCCCGAGCTTCACGACCCATCGCGCTTCGGTGGCCTATGAGTGGGACAATTACACGATCAGCTTGTGGGCGAACAACATCTTCAACAACGATGCGATTGTTTCCGTGACCAATGACCGGTCGCGCACGGGCCTGAATGATGGTGTTGTCCTGCGCTATTACCGCCAGGTTCCGCTCAACCCGCGTACCGTGGGTGTGGAGGGCCGCGTCTCCTTCTGACCCGCCGGAGATAGCGAGCAAAGCGAAGGGGCGCTGGCCGGAAACGGTCGGCGCCCCTTTTCTCTGCGCTTGGTAAGCAACTCAGCCGGTCGGAATACCCTGCTCTTCGAACCAGTCGCAGATCGGCGCCAACGTCTTTTCATGCGCGCGCCACCGTCCGACAGCATCGGCATTGAGCGGACGGCGAACCTGCGCCGCGCTGGGCGTTGCAACTGCCGCCTTGCTCTCATGGAAATTCAGGCAGGCTTCGTCCCAATCCAGCCCGCAATGATCGAGCAGCCGCCGGGTCTGGCTTTCCTGGTCCGCGACGAGTTCCTCATAGGAGAGTTGCAGTACGCGGCCGGGGAAAAGCCTGTCCCACAGCGCCATCAGCCGCGCGAAGCGCGCATAATAGCGCGCCGTATCCATCAGGTCATAGGAATAGGCGTAATAGGCCGACTGGCTGGCGAACAGGTTCTTGTAATTGCTCCACACAGTGTCCAGCGGATTGCGGCGCAGGCACACGATCCGGGCATTGGGCAGGGCGCGGGCGATATGGCCGATATAGAGGAAATTGGCCGGAAGCTTGTCGATGAACCTGCTTCCCTCGCTTGGGCGATGGGGCGCGGCTTGCGCCATATAGGCCTCCCCGATCCGCTGCGGTTCGATATCGCCGCTGGCCTGCACGGTTTCGGCATCGATGACCTTGCGCGACGGCGTGCCAGCCAGCCGCTTGACCGCCACCGGCATCGCCTGCAGCTCTCCGGCGGAAGCGACGTGGTGGTGCGACGAGAGGATACGGTCGACCAGCGTAGTGCCGGTGCGCGGCATGCCGGTCACGAAAATCGGCGAGCCATCGGGATTGCCTTCCCCCGCGAACAGCTTTCCGTCCCGCCCGGCGAACAGCGCCTCGATCGCATCGAAGATCGCCGCATCATCGGCAAAGTCATATTGCAGGGCGCGCTTGTGTTGCGCATTAGCGGTGGAGAGGTGTTCGAACGCCTCGGCATCGCCCAGATCCTCCAACTCCTTCGCCAGCGCATAGCGGATACGCAACGCATCGTCGGGATCGCTCGCCTCGGTCAGGACCTGCCTCAGCCGCGGCACGTGATTGGCCGCCGCCGTCTGGCGCGAGAGTATCGCCAGCGCATAATGCGCCCGCGCATTGCCTGGGTCCGTGGAGAGGATGGCTTCGTAGTTCTCGCGCGCAGCCTCTACCTGACCGGTGAAGCTTGCTGCTGCTGCCAAATTGTAGCGGAAATCGAGATTGTCCGGTTCGATCGCGACCGCGCTTGTGAAGGGCGCGATCGCGCCTTCATGGTCGCCGATCCGGGTTAGCACACAGCCGATCGTATCGAGCGTGCGCGCATCGCTGGGGTCGAGCACCAGCGCCTTGCGCGCCACATTGGCCGCCTCCCCATCGCGATGCAGCAGGCTGAGCAGCCGCGCCAGCTGGGCAAGGTGTTCGGCTTCCGGCCCGCGTTGGGCGGCAGCTTCCAGCAGCAGCACGGCATTGTCGATCTGACCGGCCTGCTCTGCGGCAATGCCGAGCAGGAAGTAGCCCTGCGGCGCATCGCGCTGCTGCATGACCAGCGACTTGGCGGCGTTCGTCGCCGCCAGCAGGTCGCCTTCTTCCAGTGCCTGCCGGGCCTGCGCCTCAAGCGTCGCGGGCGAGAGTTCTGCCGTGGGGCCGGCGGTATTCATGCCAGCCCCCGGCTGAAGTTGGTTCCTAGCGGCTGGACGCCAGCTGCACCGGCGCTTCGTTTGCCGCCACGCGGGTTTCGATCTGCTCGCGGATCTTCGCCAGCACTTCGGTACGGCATTCCCGCGCGCGGGCATGCGCCCTCAGGTGCACGGTATCGAGCCCTTCGCCGCACACGGCGCGCGCCGCATTGTCCATGCGGATGGCGAGGCGCCGCTGTCCGTCCACGGTCGTCAGGTCGAGCCCGTCGAGGCGGAGTGTTGCCGATTCCTGCACGAAGGGGTCGGGAAGTGTGTTTGCCGCCATGGCCGGCGTCGCAAGCGCGCACGCGGCCAGGGCCATCAGGCCTGCTTTCATGGTCATCCTCTCCTGTATTGTCGCGTTGCCGCTCTGTGGCGGCTAGCCAAGGAGATATGCCTGCCCCGGCAGGCTTGCAAGGATCAGCGGGAGAGGATTGCAAGGTCAGGAGCCCGTGACCTCGAGCGATGTCAGCGTGGTGATACCGCCGAGCAACCCGATCGGCAGCGGGGTGCTGGCGGAGGTTTCAGTGTTAGTATGAGGATTTCGCAGCGAAATTTCGATTGTGCGAGCCTGTGGCGAGGAGATCTCGCGCACCGTGTCGACCGGGAGGCGTACGCGCCAGCTATTCTTCCCTTCGACGGTGAATTTTCGGCCGTTCACGCTGACGGTAAAGGCCGGATCTTCGCGAAACCCTGAGATCCGAAGACAGCTTTCCTCGCCGCAGCGGACCAGTCGGGCACGCGGATCCATTTCAGCGAGGGCCGGGGTGACGTGACCCACGGCCAGGGCTGTTCCAAGGAAAAGGGAAGGGGCGAGAAGCCGCATGCAGAGTCTCCTTGCTACGCGCCCCGCGAAAGGCGCGTGTTGCAGAAACTCTCCCAAAGACTTTCTCTTGATTGCCCTGAGTGTTCAGGAAACAGCCTTGCGCGTCAAGCGGCGCAGAGCTTCGATTTTGCAGGAGACTGTTTGCTGTCGGACTGCCCGCTCCGCCATCCCACCTGCGGCAAGGGCAGGATGGGAAGCGGAAGGGCGCGCGCTCAGATCGGGTAGTGACCCGGCTCGGTTTCGAAGGTGATCCAGCGCAGTTCGGTGAATGCATCGATACCGGCCTTGCCGCCGAAGCGGCCATAGCCCGATGCCTTCATGCCGCCGAAGGGCATCTGCGGCTCGTCGGACACGGTCGAGGCATTTACGTGGCAAATGCCAGCCTGGATCTGGCGAGCCACCTTCAATCCGCGGGCGGTGTCCCTGGTAAATACGGCGGACGAGAGACCATATTCGGTATCGTTCGCCAGCTCGATCGCATGCGCCTCATCCCGTGCGCGGGCAATGCCCACGACGGGGCCGAAGCTTTCGTCGCGGAACAGCTTCATGTCCGGTGTCACCTTGTCCACCAGATGCGC
>NZ_SSHH01000004.1 GCF_004965515.1 Alteraurantiacibacter aquimixticola
ATGCCGAGCATCACGCCCACCGGTTCGCGCAGGGCCATGGCGATGGTGCCTTCGTGATCGGAGGGGATAACCTCGCCCGAAATCTGCGTGGTGATCGCTGCTGCTTCGCGGACCATCCCGGCGGCCAGGCCCAGGTTGAACATGGCCCAGCCCGCCGTCGCGCCGATTTCCCCCATCATCGCGGCGACGAAATCGTCCTTCTTCGCCATCAGCGCATCGGCGGCCTTGTTCAACACCGCGCGGTGGGCATTGGGGCCCAGCTTCGACCACTCGGCAAAACCGGCCTGCGCCCTGGCGGCAATGGCTGGAATGTCGCCGGGCTGCATTGCCTCGGCACTGGAGGCGACATCGCCGGTCATCGGGTTCAGGCGTTCGAACATAGCCATTTCAAGCATCTCCAGAGTCGAAACAACTTGCCTCGCCTACCGGCTGGAATGCCGGCAAGCGAGGCAAATCGGGCAATCGGGCTATCGGCCAGGCTTTCAGAGCATCAGAACTCGAGGCTTGCCTGGACATACCATTGGCGGGGCCGTGCGTAGATTTTCTCCGCATAGCCCAGCGTGGCGAGTGATGCGTTGCCCTGAATCAGGTAGCGCTCGTCAAACAGGTTGCTGACACCCGCCTGCAGCTTCCACCCGTCATCATGTTCCAGCGTGACCGACGCGTTGCCGACGAAATATCCATCCTGCTCGATCTCCGGCACGCTACCGGTGATGAAGGTTACACGCGACGTGTAGGAGCCGTCGAAGCGCGGGGTCAGGTAGAGGGAACCACCGACCGGGACTTCGTAGGAAATCCCGAAATTGCCCTGGAAGGAGGGTGTCAGCGGGAGTTCGTCCCCCGGAGCCACAGTCGCAGTCGCGCCCGGAACCGGCGTGATGGTGAGGATCTCGTCGTCGAGGATGCTCATCCCGGTATCGAAGGTGAAGCCGCCCGCGCGATAGGCGGCCTCAGCCTCAAACCCCTTGATGCGCGCCTTGCCAGCGTTGAACAGCAGCGGAACCACACCTTGGCGGAATACCAGCTGGATATCCTTGTAGTCGGCCTGGAACGCGACGAGGTTCAAGCGGAAGTCGCCAAAATCCATCTTCGCGCCCAGTTCATAGCTGTCCACCGTCTCCTCGTCGAAAGGCACCGGCACGAAGCCCGGCGGCGGTGCGTTGTAACGCGTGTTGAAGCCGCCGGACTTGAAGCTGCGCGCGTAGGAAAGGTAGGTGCTGATCCAATCGGCTGCCTGGTAGCGAATGCTCGCCGACCCCGTCAGCGCCGAGAAGGATTCCTCATTCGGAGTGTTGTAGATGAACAGCGGGCCACCATCCGGTATCGCCTCGGTCGGCAGCGGATCGGGATCCGGCAGAGTTGCAGGGAACAGGTTCAGAACCGTGCCCTGATAGGTCTTCTGGTCGTCCGTGTAGCGAAGACCCCCCGTCAGTTCGAGGCCTTGGACCACCTCTACCGATACTTCGCCGAACACGGCGAGCGATTTCGTTTCGAGTTGGGAAAACTGGAGATCGCGTGTGCCCGGTCCACCGGCAAGTATCGAACCGATCACGGGCGGTGAGGGCGGGAATGACAGGGGCACGGTCGCCCGTTCCTCCGTATCCTCGTCAAAGTAGTACGCTCCCACGATCCCGTTTACGGCACCCGCATCCAGTTGCAGCTGCAGCTCCTGGCTGAACTGGTCGGACTCGGCGCCGACATCGGTAGTAATGATCAGGAATGGCGTATTGTCTGCATCGCGGATACCGCGCGACTGAGTCGAACGGTAAGCGGTGATGCTCTTCAGTGTCAGGCTGTCGGTCAGGTCCAGGCTGACCGTTCCGGACACGCCCCACACCTCAGACGTGCTTGTGACCGGCGCAGTGCCGCCGTTCACATAAGGGCCCAGGTTGTAGAAGTCGTTGGCACAGCGTGCATCATCGATCAACGGAACGTTCGGTGCACCGAACTGCGGATCGCCCGGCACGAGCGGCGCGAACGGAATCGTCGCACCCGGGCAACCCGCCGCGACGCTAACGATCGCGGGAACCGGAGCATTCTCGTTCATTCCGGCGAACACGAACGGTGCGCCGTTTTCGTCGCGCTTCGTATAGTCGCCGCGGACCACGATATCGAGAGCTGGACCCGCCTCCCACTTCAGCGACCCGTTTACGGTGTAGACATCGTCGTTGCCCAGATCGAGCCCGTCGAAAGCACGGATCACGTAGCCATCCCGGCTGCGGAACCCGCCCGAAACCCGCATGGCCGCATCCTCGCCAAGGGGAACATTGAGCGCGGCGGAGCCTTCGAAAAGATTGTCCTCACCAACGCGGAAGCGGGCCCGACCCGAAAATTCGCCAAGTTCCGGTTCGCGTGTCCTGACAAGGATCGCACCGCCGATGGTATTGCGACCGAACAGCGTGCCCTGCGGTCCGCGCAGCACTTCCACGCTGGCTATGTCGCCGAGTTCGATGGTCCCGCCAACCGAGCGGCCAACGTAAACCTCGTCAATATAGACGCCTACGCCCGGATCGACCGCGGCAGTCGGGTCGAGCTGGCCGATCCCGCGAATGAATACGACCGATGCAGCGCTATTGCCGGAAAGTTGGCCCGCCGGCTTGAACTGCAGGCTGGGCGTGAACTTTTCGAGGTCCTGCGTCTGTGTGATCTGGCGCGCCTCCAGCGCCTCGCCACTGAAGGCCGTTACCGCGACGGGTGTTTCTTGCAGCGATTCATCGCGGCGGCGCGCAGTCACGATGATCTGCCCGCTTGCGGCCGCATCATCCTCTGCATTTTCCGCGGCGTCAGCATCCTGCGCGGCGGCTGGCGCTGCGGCAACGAGGCCTGCAGCGGCGATAATCGCCGCCATGCAGCTACTCCGGGCAAGGCGCATGTCGATATCGGTGAATGACTGTCTCACTGTCGGTGTCCTCTCTCCTGGAATGGGTCTCCCAACGCCATTCTCCAGAGGTTGTTATTGTCCATAGCAGTTATTGGCAATAACAAAATCGGTTGCATGTCATTTGGAAATGGAGTCTTGATGGGCGCGTGGATCGGCCAACAAACTCTCTTCTCGCGATAGACGATGTCCGAGTACGAGCTCCCAAACTCTCGGAGAGCGAAGTCAATTACGGAATGCTGGCCGAGCTCACGGGCTTTTCCGTCAAGCTGGTGTGGATCCTGGGATATTCGCTGCTGCAGCGTGCAATTGACGATCCCGCCATCACCCCGTTGCGTTTTTCCATGCTGGAGCTGGTTGGGCGCAATCCCGGCACGGCCCAGGTCCTGTTGGGGAATGCGCTTGGCCTGTCTCGTTCGGCCGCGACGCTGGCGATCGACTTCTGGGCAGAACGCGGCTGCGTGGAGCGGCGGATCGGGGCCACGGATCGTCGCAGTTTCGGCGTGTACCTAACGGAGGCCGGCGCTCGTGAGCTGGAACGCCTTCGTCAGCGCGTTCTACAGGCCGATGCGGCCCTGGTCGAAGGTCTGACGGCGGACGAAGTCGCCGAACTCAACCGCTTGCTCGGCAAGATCCACCTTTAGCCGAACGGCCTGTCAAATCGATATTTGTTCCTGATGGTGGACTCGGCGCCGACAACGATGCCTGCTTTTCCGCACGACGAGCAAGTCGCTCAATGTCAGAAATGAAGGCGCTAAACCGACACTGTGGCGCCCTACTCACTCGAAAGTTCTCAGCTGTCTTGAATGGGGTTAGCAAGAAATGGCAGCTTTCTGCCATTCATGAAAAATGGTGCCCAGAAGAGGACTCGAACCTCCACGCCCTTGCGAGCGCCGCCACCTGAAGACGGTGCGTCTACCAATTCCGCCATCTGGGCACCGGGGCGGCGTGGTCGTCGTGGTCCATGCCGCTTGGTAGGGGCGCGCCACTAGCTGGTGTGGGGGCATGTTGTCAACGCGGGAAAGAGGGCGCGATGCAAAAAGAATTGGCAGGCTGCTGTGCCGGCACATCCGGCACGATAATCGCACCCGGGCGTTCACTGGCCATTGCCCGTTGCCGCACCGATGTGCATAGGCGGGGTCAGCAATTTGTCACCGCATCGATGAAACGGGTTTCACCACCATGAGCAATTCGCTGGAGAACAAGCTGGTCGTGCTGATCGGCGGCAATGGCTTCCTGGGCACGCATGTGGCGCAGGACCTGCTCGATCGCGGGGCGCGGCTGCGCATCGTGGCACGCAATCCGGAAAGCGCGCGCAAGCTGAAGCCGCTCGCCAATCTCGGCCAGCTGCAGCTGGCGCGCTGCAATGTGAAGAACGCCGACAGCATCCGCGCCTGCGTGAAAGATGCCGATGCCGTGGTCTACCTCGTCGGAACCTTCGGCAGCGACCAGAAGGAGCTGCACGCCGAAGGCGCGCGGATCGCGGCAGAGGCGGCGAAGGCGGAAGGCGCGGAAGCCTTCGTCTATGTCTCCAGCCTCGCGGCAGATGCCGAAGCCGAGGGCACCTATGCCAGCACCAAGGGGATTGGCGAGGCGATGGTCCTGGAAGCCTTCCCCAAGGCGACCATCATGCGCCCGAGCGTGATCTTCGGCCAGGACGATGCCTTCATCAACATGTTCGCCGGCCTCGTCGCCAGCCTGCCCGCGCTGCCCGTCTTCGGTCCCGACGCGAAGCTTCAGCCGGTATGGGTGGACGATGTAGCGGAAGCGGTAGGGGTGGCGCTGGCCGATCCCGCCACGCATGGCGGCAAGACCTATGAGCTCGCCGGGCCGGACGTCATCACCATGGAGCAGCTGCACGAGGACATCGCGGCAGCGCAGGGCCGCAAGCGCGGCTTCATCCCGGTGCCCGACGCGCTGAGCGGCATCTTCGCCGCCCTGCCCGGCACGCCGATGACCTCCGACCAGTGGCGCATGCTGAAGACCGGTAGCACCGCCAGCGGCACGCTGCCCGGGATCGAGAAGCTGGGCGTGACGCCCAAACCGCTCTCGCTGTTCCTCGACAAGTGGATGGTCCGCTACCGCCGGCACGGGCGGTTTACGGTGGAGAAGGCCTGAGTTTGCATTTGCGTTGCGAAGGCGCATCCGCGCCTTCGTCCTCGCGGCTATTCCCTCCGCTACGCTGCGGGGCCGCTGCGGGCGGCCGTTCGGCCTTGCGGTCGCCTTGCGACCGTTTCCCTCCTCACCGCGTCAGTCGTCATTGCGAGGAGCCGAAGGCGACGCGGCAATCCAGTGAGGTTGCGCGTCGACGCTCTGGATTGCTTCGCTTCGCTCGCAATGACGAGGCCCGCGCTTAATCCTCGACCTTCGTTGGATTGTCCTCTGTAAGCAGTCCAACCGGCTCCACCAGCAGCGCGGTTCCCTCGCTGCCGGTGACCCGCACACGCTGGCCCATTTCGACATCGGGACCCTTCGCGGTCCATTCGCTGTCACCGATATGCACGCGGCCGCTGCCGTGTTCGATCGCCTGCGTCACCAGTGCCACCTGCCCCACCAGCTGCGCGCCGCGGCGATTGAGTAGCGGGTCGGGACCCTCTCCTGCCTGGTCACGGAAGAAGCGGCGGGCAGAGAAGACCGCGATCAGCGCAAGGAAGGCGAAGTCGATGACCTGCATGGTCAGCGACAGGTCGAACAGGCCCGTCAACGCGCCGGTGATGATCGCTGCGACGGCGAACCAGATCAGGTAGACGCCGGGAACCAGCATCTCGAGGATGGCAAGCACGAGACCCAGCGCGACCCAGGCCCAGGCGGCATCCGTGCCTTCGAGGAAACCCATCAGCGGTGCGCCTCTCAGCCGTCGCCGTCGCGGCGGCTGCGCGGCACGGCGCTGCGCCCGCGGCCCATGTCGAGCGGGGTGGTGACATCGCCGGAGCGGCCCTCGCCGATCACTTCGCGCGCCAGCTCGCCGATCCCGCCCAAGGTTCCGATCAACTGCGTGGCTTCCACCGGGAAGAGGATCGTCTTCGCATTCGGGCTGTCGGCGAACTTGGCTACCGCCTTGGTATATTCCTGCGCGATGAAATAGTTGATCGCCTGGCTGCCCGAGGTGGCGATGGCGTTGGAGACCATCTCGGTCGCCTTGGCCTCCGCCTCCGCCGCACGCTCGCGCGCCTCGGCATCGCGGAAGGCGGCTTCGCGCTTGCCCTCTGCTTTCAGGATGGCGCTCTGCTTGTCGCCCTCGGCCCGAAGGATGTTGGAGGCACGGTCGCCCTCGGCCTCGAGGATCTCGGCACGCTTCAGGCGCTCGGCCTTCATCTGCCGCGCCATGGCTTCGGAGATATCAACCGGGGGGCGGATATCCTTGATCTCCACACGGGTGATCTTGACGCCCCATGGCGAGGTGGCGTGATCGACCACGGCGAGGAGGCGGGCATTGATCTCGTCACGCTTGGACAGCGTCTCGTCCAGATCCATGCTGCCCATCACCGTGCGCAGGTTCGTGGTCGTGAGCGCCATGATCGCATTGTAGAGGTTGGACACCTCGTAAGCAGCCTTGCCGGCATCGAGCACCTGGAAGAACACCACCGCGTCCACGCCGACCATGGCATTGTCCTTGGTGATGATTTCCTGGCCGGGAATATCCAGCACCTGCTCCATCATGTTCACCTTCTGCCCGACGCGGTCGATGAAGGGGACGATGATGTGGAGGCCCGGATCGGCGGCGGTGACGAAGCGGCCGAACCGCTCGATCGTATAGACATAGCCCTGCCGGACGACGCGGATCCCCATCAGTATGAAGACCAGCACCAAGAACAGGATCAGCACCAGGACGATCGTTGCGAAATCCATCATTTACCCCTCCGCAGGCGAAACCGCATATCGGGATATGGTAGCGCGCGGTCGGTTTGGAGCAAGTTAAACCGGACGGTGCCGGGATGGCGCCCTATTGGTCGCGCGGCGCTTCTTCGTCGCCGTCCATGACCAGCTGCGCCGCCTCTATCCGGCGCACTTCCTCTGCCACGCGGCCCAGCTTGCGGAAGGCGGGCAGGTTGGGAATGTAGTCATAGACGGCGGTGAGATAGGCGCGGTCGAAATCGGTCAGTTCGTCCGGCCAGGGTCCGTCTTCGTTGAACAGGCCGAGGATGGAGGAGATGGCGAGGTCTTCCTGCGGTTCGGTCTGCACCAGCCCGCGCATGGTGGCATAATCGGCAAGCTGCATCAGGCTGAGCCCGCGCGCCGCCTCGCGGTCGATGATCACCCAGACCATGTCGATCTCGTTCCGCACCGTGGTGTAGATATGCGAATGCGCCATATCCATGCGGACCTGCGGCGGGTTCACGAGATTGCGCGAGCGCGGCACACGCATGCCGTCGCGCGTCGCCTGCTGCACATCGGTCCACACACGCACCGGGCCGGGCGCGCGCAATTCCTGCCGCGCAACGGGCGTCAGATACTGGAAGCGCGCGGGGTTCTCTTCCATCATGCCGGAAAGCAGCGCCTGCCCGTCATCGGCGAAGACGAGGACCATGTTGGGATTGCATTCGTCCGGGGCGAGGCGGACGCCCAGCACTTCTGCATTGGTACGGATGCGGTCGATCATCGGCACCGCCGCCTGCACGGTCAGCCCGATAATGCCGGGACAGAGCGGTGTTTCGTAGCGTGCCAGCGGTGTTTCGCGAATGTCGCCGGGCGGGGTGACGTCGCGCGCTTGGCGATGAATCTCCGCCCGGCTGGCTTCTTGCGCCCGGCCGGTAACGACGATCTCGTCCTCGGCAATCCGCTCCTGCCGTTCCTGCCGCAGCGCCTCACCGCTCTCATTGGCGAGATCGGAGGCTTCGTCCGGCGCAGGCGTATCCTGCGCCGCGACCGAGCTTGCCAGCAGCGCGCCCACCAGCGCGGGCAGGATAGCACGAATAGAGGTCATTCCGTGTGCGCCATTCCTTCAAGGCCTGCCAGCCGCGTATTGGCGGGCAGGTTGGGGATGGATGAGTAGAGCCGGTCGAGATAGGCCATGTCGAAATCGCTCAACCCTTCGGGTGCGGAAGAACCGCCGGCAAACAGCGTCTGGATCGTGGGCACGCCGGGCGCCGCCTGCGGCACGAAATCGGCGAGGCCGTAAAGCGTAGCGTAATCGGCCATCTGCCGTGCGTTGAGGCCGCTCGCCGCATCGCGATCGATCAGCACCATGGAGGCGAGAATATCCTCCCGCGTGGGGGTATAGATCAGCGAATGGGCGGACCACATCGCCGCCTGCGGAACATCGGCGAGGTTTATCCTGCGGCCATAGCGCAGACCGTCGCGCGTGCGGCTTTCGGTCGACACCCAGGCACGAGTCGGGGCTTCCTCTTCCAGCAGCGCCTGTCTGGCGGAGCGGTCGAGCGGTTCGAACAGATGGGGGCGGTCTGCCGCCAGCCTTTGCAGGTAATCGCGCCCGTCCTCGAGCACGATGACGACGAGGTTGGGCTCGCAATCGTCGGCATCGGCCAGCTGCAGGCCCAGGCCCTGCGCATTTTCGCGAATGCGGTCGACCATGCTGGTGGCGAAACCGGCCTCCAGCCCGATAATGCCGGGGCACAGCGGCTCCTCGAAACGGGCCAGCGGCTCATCCGGCAGGCCATCCGCGGCGGCGGGTGCGGAGGCAAGGGCCACGGCGCAACCGGCGAACGCGCACAAGGTACGGGCGATCAGCGTTGTCATCTCTCTCACTCCGTTCATCAGCCCCCGATGAATGGCAATTATCCCTCTTTTCCAGATGCAAGGCAAACACGCCCCGCGACAGGGTACAAGAGGCTTTCCGGTCGCAAATTGTCACATGGGGTTAATCCCGCGCGGCAATTGCGTTAGAGGGGCCGCGCAAGACCCACTCGGCGCGATTCTGGAAAGCAGCGCCACGCAGGAGTTACCCATGTCCAAGCATATCCTTGAAAAGCTCGCTGACACCAATCCGGAAGCCGAAATCTGGTGGGACAGCTCGCCGCTGGTCTATCCGAGCTGGAAGGAAGAAACCCTCGCCGCTGCCCCCGCGGGCAAGGCCGACGAATGGGCCGAGCAGCTCGCCCGCCTCTATGACCAGGACACGGTCAATGCGCAGGGCACGATGGGCTTCCGCGGCGTCACCACCAACCCGCCGCTGTCGCTGCAGGCCGTGCAGCTGGACCCGCAGGGCTGGACCCAGCTGGTGAAGGACATCGCCGCCGCCAATCCCGGCCTCGGCGTCGAAGGCGTCTACTGGAAGATGTATCTGGAGCTGGTGAAGAAGGGCGCCGATGCGATTCTGCCGGTGTTTGACAAGTCTGGCGGCAAATACGGCATGCTCTCCGGCCAGGTCGATCCGCGCTTCGTCACCGATGGCGAAGCAATGCTGGAACAGGGCCTCTCGATCGCCGAAATGGGCGAGAACGTGATGGTCAAGCTGCCCGGCTCCAAGGAAGGTTACGAGGTGCTGGAGGAGCTGACCGCACGCGGCATTTCCACCAACAACACCACCAGCTTCGCCGTGGCGCAGTACAGCCGCTGCATGGCCGCTGTCACTGCCGGCCTCCAGCGTGCGAAGGCCGCGGGCGTTGACCTCAGCAAGTGGCGTTCGGTCATCACCCACATGTCCAGCCGCCTGGGCGAAAAGGGCGACTGGCAGAAGGAAGCCAAGCTGCGCGGTATCGACCTGTCGCTGGACGAGATCCGCGATGGCGAGGAAGCGGTGCTCAAGCGCGCCTACTGGTACGGCAAGAACACCAACCACCCGTCCAAGATGCTGCAGTGCTCGATGCGCGTGGAAAAGGACAAGGACGGCAAGACCGTGTCCCGCCATATCCAGGACTTTGCCGGCTCCGACATGGTCTACACCTGCCCGCCGAGCTACATCAAACAGCTGATGGACGTGGCTGACGAGCTGGCGCCCTTCGATCCCAAGGCGATCGAGCGTGAGCCGAACCCGGCCAGCGTCGAAAAGCTGATGAAGCTGCCCAGCTTCCGCCAGGCTTACGAGTTCGAAGGCATGAAGCCGCACGAATTCAGCAAGTACGGCGCATTCCAGGCGACCGCGACCGAATTCGCCGCTGCCACCCGCCAGACGGTCGATTTCGTCCGCATGGTTATGGAAGGCTGACGCGCACAATATTGCGATTGCGCATCCGCAATTGAAGGGGCGGGAAGTTAGCGCTTCCCGCCCCTTCTTGTTTTACATCGCATAAGTAAATGCACCCTCTATTGCCTAATTTGGATCGATATTGTTAGGTTGTGACGGCAAGGGGCGTTCTGGGGGGATATGGATTGACCAGGCGAGTGATCGGCGGCTTGGGAGCATTAGCCTGTTCACTGGCGCTTGGCGCATGCTCTTCGTCGATCAGCATCCCCCTTTCCACCATTGCCATCGCCCAGCCTCGCCCCCCGGCTGAAGTTCGCCTGGCGGTGGAAGAAGAAGAACAGCGATATTTCGAAACCGAGCAGCCCGAATGGGGGCTGGCGCTTTCGGGTGGTGGCTTGCGTTCGGCCATGTTCTCCGTCGGCTTTCTCAAAGGCCTCTGGGATATCGAACAGCTGGACAAGATCGAGGTGGTCTCCAGCGTCTCGGGAGGGGGCTATGCGGCCTTCTGGCTCTATTCCGATCAATTGCGCGCTGCTGATCCCCGCATGCCCTTTGGTCATTCCGCCTTGTCGGACGAGCGATTTGGCAACCAGCTATGCCGCCTCGTCAGCCGGGGTAATTTCGTCCCGTACAGCCGATTGTTCAGCCTGGTTGGACCAAACTTCCGCTTCCGCTCGATCAGCCTGTACGAGGATGCGCTACTGCGCACATTCGCAGGCGATTCCATGGCGGGCCTCCCGATCAGCGATCTGGCGGGCATCATGGAGCGGGGACCGAACCCGGCTCCCTACCTGATCCAGAATGCCAGCATCGACGCGACACGCAGCTGGAACACACGGCTGCTGGAATTCACGCCCCTGTTCTATGGCAATGGACAGAGCCGGTACGGCTGGGGGGACGCAAATGGTACAGCGCTGCCTTTCGTCAAGACATCCGCGATCTCTGGCGCCGCATTCGCCCCTCTCAACCAGTGGCTTGGCCTGATCGATCCCGGCAATTCGGGCAGTCGCAATTTCGTCGCCAATGACGGCGGGCTTTCGGAAAATCTGGGAGCCTTCGCCTTGATCCGGCGAGGCGTGCGCAACATCATCGTGACCGATGCCGAACACGATCCGGGTTATATCTTCAACGCCTACCGCAATCTGCGTGCCGGTCTCGCCGCGCACGGGCTGGCACTGCGCGTTCCGCAGATCGAGGATCACATGTTCTACAATGGCAATGCGCCATTCGAGCACTGGGCAGTCTCGGGCACCGTTCGCGACATGCGCACGGGCAATCTTGTCTCGAACATCTACTATGTGAAGGCCACGCTCACCCAAGGCCAGCGGACAACACTGTCCACCCATCTGGCTGACGGCAGTATCGGACAAGGGGAAGTCGCAAGATACGGAAGAGCGCTCAACGAAAGCACAAGCGGCGGAAAGACCGATTGCGATACATTGTCCCTCGATCGACCGCTGGACCTTGCGCCATGGGCATCACACCACGTGGCCGGATATGCCAACTCCATCGACAGCAGCCTTAAATCCGACGTCGTCCGGCGGCTGGGGATCAATGATGCTATCATCGACTTTCCCCAATACAGCACAGGCGACCAGAGCTTCTACACCGATCAGTCCAGCGCCTTTATCGGTCTCGGTTATCTCGAAGCGCTAGCCCTGCGCGAGGTCCTCGCCGGTCAATCCGCCCAGTAAAGCCGGTTGGGATTGGTCACCAGCAGCTTCTGCTGCAGTTCCGCGGTCGGCGCGATGCGGGGGATCATGTCGACGATATGGCCATCGTCGGGGATCTCGTCCTGCATGTTGGGATGCGGCCAGTCGGTGCCCCAGATCACGCGATCCTGGTAATCCTCCACCAGCGGCGCGACGGCGCGGGCGAAATCGTCCCACGGATCGCCCAGTCCGCCTTCCTTGATCGCATCGAGCCGTTCGGGACAGGTGGCCTTGAACCAGATGTCCTCGCGGCTATCGAGCAGCTTGCGGAAGGCCGTCATGTCCGCGCCATCCGGCCCCTGCGACACGTCGGGGCGGCCCATATGGTCGATCACCAGCGGTACGGGAATGGCATCGATGAAGGGGCGCAGCTCCTCGAGGATGTCGGCCTCGAAATAGATCACCACGTGCCAGCCTTTGGGTAGGCGGCCGGCGACTTCGAGGAACTTGTCCTTGGGCGCATTGTCGACAAGGCGCTTCAGGAAATTGAAGCGGATGCCGCGAATGCCGCCATCGTGCAGTGCGGCGAGCTCCTCTTCCGGGATCGCCGGATCGACCACCGCCACACCGCGCGCCTTGCCGTTCGACTTGGCGATGGCATCGAGCGTCGCCGCATTGTCCGTCCCGTGGCAGCTCGCCTGGACCACCACGTTCTTCTCGAAACCGAGATGGTCGCGCAGGGCGAAGAGCATGTCCGGCCCGGCATCCTCGGGGATGTACTTGGCCTTCGCGCTGAATGGGAATTGCGCCACCGGCCCAAAGACATGGCAATGCGCGTCCACCGCGCCCGGCGGCGGGGTATAGGACGGCTTGCTGGGGTTCGGGTGCCAGGAGGTAATGCGGTTGGTCATTCTTACACTTTCATACCATTCCGTCATTGCGAGAGGCTGCAAGGCCTCGCGGCAATCCAGAGCCTCGGGCTAAACCGTCTGGATTGCTTCGCTTCGCTCGCAATGACGATACACTAAACGAAAACCACCCCGTCCATCAGCTTGCGGGCGGTGCGCAGCAGGGCGGCGGTTTCCACCTGGCCGTTCTCACCCACATTGAGAATGCAGGTCGTCTCCCCGCTGGGATGTTCGATGGAGAGCGACTTGCGAGCGCCCTCGGGAATATCGGCCACTTCGGCGGCGGGCGAGCCTTCCACGAGGCAGGCGGTCGCCGCGGTCACCGCGCCCAGCACGCCGATGCTGGCATGCGCGCGATGCGGGATGAAGACGCGGGTGGTCAGCGCGCCGCCATGCTTCGGCGGCGCGACCAGCGTCATCTTGGGCACGCTCTTTTGCGACACGTCGCCGAGGTTCATCAGCGGACCTGCGGCAAGGCGGATCGCCTCGATCTTCTCGCGGATCGGCGCGAAGGCATCGCTCTCCAGCTCGGCGCGGGTTTCATAGCCGGTGGCGCCGACATCCTCGGCCTTGAAGACGATGCAGGGCATGCCGTTATCGATCAGCGTGCAGCGCACGCCTTCGATCACGTCGAACGCATTGCCGGTGGGCAGCAGCGATCCGCAGCTCGAACCCGCGGTGTCGCGGAATTCCAGCGGCACGGGCGCATGGCTGCCGGGCACGCCGTCGATCTTCGCATCGCCATCGTAATTTACCGCGCGCTTGCCGAGTTCGTCCGCCGGGGTCTGGACGGTAGCGACGGCGACCTGGCCGGTATTCTCCATGAAGATGGCGACCTGCGTCTCATCGCCGGTAGGCGCGACCAGCCCGCGCTCGATCGCGAAGGGGCCGACACCGGCAAGGATATTGCCGCAATTCTGCGCATCGCTGACGATCGGCTTGTCGACGAAGACCTGCAGGAACAGGTAATCGACATCGATCCCCTCGCGCTCCGACTTCCTGACCACCGCGACCTTGCTGGTCAGCGGGTCGGCACCGCCCATGCCATCGATCTGGCGCGGGTCGGGGCTGCCCATCACGCCGAGCAGGAAGGCGTCGCGATCCTCGACATCGGCGGGAAGGTCTTCGGCGAGGAAATACCCCCCCTTGGAGGTCCCCCCGCGCATCCACATAACGGGTGCGGTAGCCATCAACTGTGCCTCAGACCCACTTGAGGCCCATATCGGTCAGCTTCTGGCGGAAGCCATACATGTCGAGGCCAAGCACGCCGTCGGCGAGCTTCTGGCGTTTCTCTTCCTCATTCGCCTCGCGCGCCTGCGCCTTCTTGAGCACGTCCTCGGCTTCCTCGCGCCTGACCACGCAGACGCCGTCATCGTCGGCCACGATCACGTCGCCCGGGCGGATGAAGGCATTGGCGCAGACCACGTCGACATTCACGCTGCCGAGCGAAGCCTTGATCGTGCCTTGCGCGAAGATGCGCTTGGACCAGACGGGGAAGTTCATCTCGGTAAGGTCGCGCACGTCGCGGATACCCGCATCGATGATCAGGCCGCGCACGCCGCGCGCCTGTGCGCTGGTGGCGAGCAGGTCGCCGAAATAGCCATCCTCACAAGGCGAAGTCGGCGCGATCACCAGGATATCGCCGTCCTGGCACTGCTCGATCGCGGCATGAACCATGTAGTTGTCACCCGGCGGGACCGAGATGGTGACGGCCGAGGCGCCCACGCGCATGCCCGAGTAGATCGGCCGCATATAGCTCGCCAGCAGGCCCTTGCGCCCCTGCGCTTCATGCACGGTGGCGACACCGCATGCGCCCAGCGCATCGACAACTGCCTTGTCCGCGCGCTGGATATTCTGGACGACGATTCCGGACATGGCGGAAGCTCCCTTGATCCTGCTGATTGATCCTGTTTGCGCGGTGCTCTGCGCCTTCTTGCGCCCTGCGCCAAATCCGAAGTTGGCGGCTGTCATAACAAAATGCTAATGTTAACCTGATGGACCGACGCTCGTTCAATATCCGCCACTATGCCGCTTTGGCCGCGACCGTGCAGCATGGCAGCGTGAGCGCGGCGGCCAAGGCGATCCACCTCACCCAGCCCGCGCTGACGCAGGCCATCGCCCGGCTTGAAAGCGACCTGGAATGCTCCCTGTTCGAGCGCGGCCCCACCGGCATGACGCCGACCGAGCCTGCCCTGCTGCTGGCCCCCCGTGCCGAGGCCGCCATCGCCCATGTCGGCAGCCCGCGCGTGACCGGCACGCAGATGCGCGCCTTCCTCGCCGTGGCTCGTGCGGGCAGCTATGCCGAAGCGGCGGCCAATACGGGCCTCTCCGCCGCCTCGCTCCACCGCGCGATTGCGGACCTTTCGGTGGCGTTGGGGCAGCGGCTGATCGACCGGCGCGGACGCTCGATCGCGTTGACGACGCAAGGGCAGAGAAGGGCGCGCGGCTTCGGCCTGGCGATGGCCGAATTGCGCGCCGGGCTGGACGAGGTAGCGGACTGGCAGGGCAAGGCGGCCGGCCGCATCGTGATCGGCGCCATGCCGCTGTCTCGCGCACGCTGGCTACCCGCCGCTCTGGCGGAATTCACCCGCAAGCGCCCGCAGGTGGATATTGCCGTGATAGAGGGCAGCTATGCCGAACTCTCCGGCCCACTGCGCGATGGCGAAATCGACTTCATGCTCGGCGCACTCCGCGAAGCCGATCCGCCGGACGACCTCGATCAGCAGCCTGCCTTTATCGACCGGCCGCAGCTGATTATGCGGCCCGGCCACCCTCTGTTGGTGGACGGCGAGAAGTTCGAGAGCGCGCGCCTGGCGGATTATCCGTGGATCCTCCCCGGCCGCGACACGCCCCTACGCCACTATTGGGAGGACATGATGCGCCGCTGCGGGATAGAGCCACCGCATGTGGGTATCGAATGCGGATCGGTGCTGACCATTCGCGAGCTGCTGCTGGCTGGCGACGGGCTTACCCTGCTTTCCCCCGACCAGTTGCGGGTGGAGCTGGAAAGCGGGGTGCTCGCCTCCGCCCCCTGCCCGGTGGAAGTGCAACGCGCCATCGGGATCATCACCCGGCGAGACTGGCGCCCGACCCGGTCGCAGGCGACCATGCTGGAGCTGCTGCGGGAGCAGGCCGAGGCCAACTGATTCGTAAAAATTTATGGGTAGTGCGTTCTATCCATTTGTCCGGGACCCCGCCCTGCACCAGATAGGCCGCGATGGAAGAGAAGCTGGCCCTTGTCGGATTCGGTGAAGCCGGATCGACCTTCGCCCTTGCCGGGGACTGGCAGGGTGCGGCCGCGTGGGACCTGTTGCCCGAACGCCGCGAAGCCGCGCGTGAGGCGGGCCTCGTTTCCGCCGAGGATGCCGCGACGACGCTGGGCCAGGCCGACTTGGTCCTTTCGCTGGTAACCGCGGACCAGGCAGTGGTCGCGGCGCAGGATTATGCCGGGATGCTGAAGCCCGGCACGATCTGGTGCGACCTCAATTCGGTGTCCCCGCCCACCAAGCGCGCGGCGGCGGCGGCGATCGAAGCGGCGGGCGGACATTATGTCGACGGCGCGATCCTGGCCCCGGTCAATCCGGCGCGGCTGAACGTGCCGGTATTGCTGTCCGGCGCCAAGGCCGATGCGGCGCGCGACCTGCTCACGGAAGCCGGCTTCGCCAAGCTCAGCATCGTGGGCGATACGGTGGGCGCGGCCTGCGCGATCAAGATGATCCGCTCGGTCATGGTCAAGGGTATCGAGGCGCTGACTTGGGAATGCGCCGCTGCGGCGGAACAGGCAGGCGTGCTGGAAGAGGTGATGGCCTCGCTCGATGCCTCGGACAAGCCGTGGAGCTGGCTGGAGCGTACCGCCTACAACCGCGAACGGATGGAAACGCACGGGCTTCGCCGTGCGGCAGAAATGGAAGAAGTGGCGAAAACGCTGCGTGACCTTGGCGTCGAACCCGTGATGAGCGAGGGGACCGTCAGGCGCCAGCGCGAGGCCGCACTAACAAACAGGGAAAGGGATCACGCAGCATGACGCTGATCATCGATTGTCATGGCCATTACACGGTGCTGCCCAAGGGGCACGACCAGTGGCGCGAGGCGCAGAAGGAAGCCTATGCCAACGGCACCGAATGGCCGCCTTATCCGGAGATCTCGGACGATGAGATCCGCCAGACGATCGAGGAAAACCAGCTGCGCCTGATCAAGGAACGCGGCGCGGATTTCACCATCTTTTCACCCCGTGCATCGGCCATGGCGCCGCATGTGGGCGACCAGAAGGTGGCGAGCGAATGGGCGCGCCGCTGCAACGACCTGATCTATCGCGTCACCCAGCTCTTCCCCGATACCTTCATCGGCGGCTGCATGCTGCCGCAGAGCCCGAAGTCGGACCTGTCCGAAAGCGTCAAGGAACTGCGCCGCTGCGCCGAGGAGCTGAACTTCGTCGTCTGCAACCTCAATCCCGATCCGGGCGGCGGGCACTTCCAGCATCCGCCGCTGACCGACGAATACTGGTTCCCGATCTACGAGGCGATGTGCGAGCTGCAAATGCCCGGCATGATCCACGTCTCGGGCAGCTGCAACCCGGCCATGCATGCGACGGGCGGCTATTACCTCGCCGCCGATACGGTCGCCTTCATGCAGCTGCTGCAGGGTGACCTCTTCAGCCGCTTCCCGGACCTGAAGCTGATCATCCCGCATGGCGGCGGCGCGGTGCCTTATCACTGGGGCCGCTATCGGGGCCTCGCCGACATGCTGAAGCAGCCCTCGCTCGACAAGCATCTGATGAACAATGTATTCTTCGATACCTGCGTCTACCACCAGCCGGGCGTGACCCTGCTGGCCGACGTGATCGACAACAAGAACATCATCTTCGGCAGCGAAATGGTCGGCGCGGTGCGCGGGATCGATCCCACCACCGGCCATTATTTCGACGATACCAAGCGCTATATCGACGCGCTCGATATCTCTGATGAAGAGAAGCATGCGATCTTCGAGGGCAATGCGCGTAAAGTGTATCCGCGCCTCGATGCGATCCTGAAGGAAAAGGGTCTTTAAGGGAGAGGAGTATGGTGAGCGACGCCGAAACTTCCGTCACTGCTCTGTGCCTCGCCAGGTGCGAGAAGCCGGAGAAGTATATCCAGCAGCTCGTCAAGCACTGGAGCCACAAGATGGCGACCAGCTATGACGAGGGCGACGGAATGGGCGCCTTCCCTTTCTCCGAACATGAGAACGCGGTGATGATGGCGCGGCCCGAAGGCATCGCCATCACCCTCACCACCGGGGACCGCGAACGCAACGAACATATGCGCGGCGTGATCGAACGCCATATCGATCGCTTCGCCTTTCGCGAGGCGCCGCTCGACTACACATGGACAGAAGCCAAGGACGATTGAGAGATGACTGAGAAGAAGAAAGAGCGGATCGACATCCACGAATATCTCGCCCAGTTCGACGATATTCCCGGAACCCGCGTGTTCACCGCCAAGCGCGCCCGCAAGGGCTACTGGCTGAACCAGTTCGCGATGAGCCTGATGAAGGAAGACAACCGCGAACGGTTCAAGGCCGATGAAAGCGCGTACCTGGACGAATGGAACCTGACCCCGGCCGCCAAGCAGGCCGTGCTCGATCGCGATTACAACGCGATGATCGACGAAGGCGGGAACGTCTATTTCCTGTCCAAGCTTTTTTCCACGGATGGCAAGAGCTTCCAGTTCGCCGCCGGGTCGATGACCGGGATGAGCCAGGAAGACTATGCAAAAATGATGATCGACGGCGGTCGTTCGCCTGAAGGCGTCCGCTCGATCAAAGGAGGATATTGATCATGGCACGCGTAACCACGGGCATCACGTCCAGCCACATTCCCGCGCTGGGCGCGGCGATGCAGACCGGCAAGGATCGCGACGATTACTGGGGTCCGGTCTTCGCCGGCTATGACGCGATCCGCGAATGGATCAAGAAGCCGGGCAACATGCCCGATGTCATCGTGCTGGTTTACAACGACCACGCATCGGCATTCGACATGAACATCATCCCGACCTTTGCCATCGGCTGCGGCGAGAGCTTCAAGCCCGCCGACGAAGGCTGGGGGCCGCGCCCCGTGCCCGACGTGCAGGGCCACCCGGACCTCGCCTGGCATATCGCGCAGAGCCTGATCCTCGACGATTTCGACATGTGCATCTTCAACCAGATGGATGTCGACCACGGCTGCACCGTGCCGCTGTCGATGATGTTCGGCGACGTGAAGGAATGGCCGTGCAAGGTCATCCCGCTGCCGGTCAACGTCGTCACCTATCCGCCGCCCTCGGGCGCGCGCTGCTTCGCGCTGGGTGACAGCATCAAGGCCGCAGTGGAAAGCTTCCCCGAAGACCTCAACGTCCATGTCTGGGGCACGGGCGGCATGAGCCACCAGTTGCAGGGTCCGCGCGCGGGCCTGATCAACAAGGAATTCGACCTCGACTTCATCGAACGCCTGATCAACGATCCCGAAGATCTCGCGAAGATGCCGCATATCGACTATCTGCGCGAAGCGGGCAGCGAAGGCATCGAGCTGGTCATGTGGCTGATCATGCGCGGCGCGCTGGGCGACAAGGTGAAGGAGCTCTACAACTTCTACCACATCCCGGCATCGAACACCGCGCTGGGCGCACTGATCCTGCAGCCGGAAGAGACGGCGGGCGAAGCGCTCAACCCGCAGCGCGTGCTTTCCGGCCACAGCCTGGAAGCGGCGGAGTAATCGGAAACTGATGTGAACCGCCGTTCGTCCTGAGCCTGTCGAAGGACCGCTTTGCCTTCTGCGCCGTTGTCCGAGTGGAGAACGGCCCTTCGACAGGCTCAGGGCGAACGGAAATCGGGTGACGCGCTTTGGGCAGCGCTCCCCGCCTAACAGGAGAAACCCCCATGAAGATCGCACTCGCCGGTGGCGGCGCATTCGGTGAAAAGCACCTCGACGGCCTGAAGAACATCGACGGCGTGGAAGTGACCGCGCTGGTCGGCCGCACGATCGACAAGACGCAGGAAATGGCCGACAAATATGGCATTCCCTACGCGACCACCGATTACGACGAAATGCTGGGCATGGAAAATGTCGATGCGGTGATCCTGTGCACGCCCACGCAGATGCATGCCGAACAGGCGATCAAGGCGATGGATGCGGGCAAGCATGTCGAGGTGGAAATCCCCCTCGCCGACAGCTGGGCCGATGCCGAAGCGGTGATGAAGAAGCAGGAAGAGACGGGCCTCGTCTGCATGGCCGGCCATACCCGCCGCTTCAATCCCAGCCACCAATACGTCAAGCAGCAGATCGAAGCGGGCAAGTTCAACGTCCTGTCGATGGACGTCGAAACCTATTTCTTCCGCCGCGAGAACAAGAACGCCAAGGGCGAGCCGCGCAGCTGGACCGACCACCTGCTGTGGCACCATTCCGCGCATACGATCGACATCTTCCAGTACATGACCGGCTCCAAGGTCGTGAAGGCGAATATCCTGCAGGGCCCCAAGCATCCCGATCTCGGCATCGCCATGGACCAGTCGATCCAGATGAAGACCGATAAAGGCCAGATCCTGACCCTGTCACTGTCGTTCAACAATGAAGGGCCCTTCGGCACCTTCTTCCGCTATATCGGCGATACCGCGACCTACCTTGCGCGCTATGACGATCTCTACACCGGCGCGGACGAGCCGATCGACCTGTCGGGCGTCGATGTGCCGTCGAACAACGGGATCGAGCTGCAGGACCGTGAATTCATCGCCGCGATCCGCGAAGGGCGGGAGCCGAACAGCTCGGTCCATGGCGTGATCGAATGCTATCGCACCATCGGCCAGCTCGCCGCCTCTCTCGAAGAGCAGGACGGCTGGTCCTGATGGCTATCGCGAAGCGCGAAATTGGCGGGCGGGCGCTTCACCCGGTGGGCTTGGGATGCATGAACGTGTCCTGGGCCTATGCCTCGCCGCCGCCGCATGAGGATTGCGTCAAGCTGCTCCACCGTGCGCTGGACCTTGGCTACGACCATCTCGACACCGCGCGCATCTATGGCGCGGGCAAGAACGAGGCGCTGATCGGCGAGGCGCTGAAAGGCCGCCGGAGCGAGTTCTTCCTCGCTTCGAAATGCGGCATCGTGGTGGACGGACCCAAGCGCGGCGTCGATTGCTCGCCCGACAAGATCGCAGCCGATATCGAGACCAGCCTCGAGCTGCTGCAAACCGATCATATCGATCTCTACTACATGCACCGCTTCGATCCCAAGGTGCCGATCGCCGACAGCGTGGGCGCGCTGGCCCGCGCGATCGAGCAGGGCAAGATCGGCGCCTATGGCGTCTCCGAATGGTCCGCCGCCCACATCCGGGAAGCGCATGGCGTCCATCCGGTCGGCGCGGTGCAGACCGAATATTCGCTATGGACGCGCAATGTGGAGCTGGGCGTGCTGCCGGTGTGCGAGGAACTGGGCATCCCGCTCGTCGCCTTCAGCCCCGTGGGGCGCGGGGCGCTGGGCGGCGTGCTGAAGGACCCCTCGACGCTTGAGGAGCAGGACCTGCGCAACAAGATGCCGCGCTTCAATGCGGAGAACTGGCCCAAGAACCTCGCCTTGATCGAGCAGTTCGTGGCGCTGGCGGAAGGCGCGGGCGTCACGCCCGGCCAGCTCGCCAATCGCTGGGTGCTGGCGCAGAGCGATGTGCTCCACGTCATCCCCGGCACCACCAACCTCCAGCACCTGGAGGACAATTACAACGCGGCCAATGTCGAGATCGCGGACGATGTGCTGGCCAAGGCCGATGCGCTGATCAATCATTCCACCGTCCACGGCCATCGCTATCACGATGCCATAAGGCCCACGATCGATACCGAGGAATTCGAGGACGCGTGACAAGCGGCCCGGGGGAGGGGCCTGAGCATGGGAGAGCTGCGCGCCGAAATCGGCTATAGCGAACGGACCGAAAAGCGGCCGTTCTTCTACGCCAATGCGCATGAGAAGGACTTCGTCCCTCTCGCACCGGTAGAGGTGGAAATCCGCGATGCGCGCGGGGCCGGCTGCTCGCTCGATGTCGAGGGGTTCACCCTTGTCGAGCACAAGAGCGCGGTCGAAGACCTCACCGATCTCGATCAGGTAATGAAGGTCCATTCGGGCGAGATCGCCGAAATGCTCAAGGACCTCACCGGCTGCGACCATGTGGCGATGACGCCGATGGGCATATTGCGCTTCTCCGAAAAGGCAGGCGCAAATGAGATCCACGACAATTCGCATCCGGCGCGCTTCGTCCATGTCGACATGGCGAAGGAGGCGGCTGCCGGGATGCGCGCGCAGGCCGCGCCGGAGGGGCGCGAAGTGCTCCGCAGCGCGCAATATAATGTCTGGCGCGTGCTCTCCGATCCGCCGCAGGACGTGCCTTTGGGCCTGTGCGATTACAGCTCGCTGGAGGAAGGCGACCTCCTCGATTGCGATGCGATATTCGATCCGCTCGACGGGTCCCCCGAATGGGGCTTTCCCAATTACCTGCTGGCCCACAATCCGGCGCACCGCTGGTATTATTATGCGAACATGACACCGGCAGAGGCGCTTGTGTTCAAGACCAGCGAGAGCGATCCCGCCCGCGCGCAGCTGATGCCGCATGGCGCCTTCGACAACCCGCTCGCCGGCCCCGACGCGCCGCCGCGCATCAGCCTGGAAATGCGCGGCACCGCCTACTGGTTCGCCTGAGCGATCAGAGCTTCACCGCCGCATTCCCGCCATCGGCCAACAGCGCCGACCCGGTCACGAAGGAGGACATGCCGGAGGCAAGGAACAGCGCCGCGCGGGCGATCTCCTCCGGTTCGGCCAGCCGTTTCATCGCGTGGAGGCCCGCAGCCCATTCCTGCTGCCCCGCGCTTCCGGCCATCTCGGTCTTCGTGCCGCCGGGAAGCAGTGCATTGGCGCGTATGCCCTGCTCCGCGTAATCGGCAGTGATCCCCTTCACCAGGCCGAGAAGCCCCGCCTTGCTGGCGCCATAGGTCGTCATCCCCGGAAGTCCGGCGCTCACCCCCACGAAACTTCCGGTAAAGACCAGCGAGCCGCCGCCACGCTCGATCATCGCGGGTATCTGCGCCTGCGCAGCGAGGAAGCCGGAGGTGAGATTGGTGGCCAGGACATGCTCCCAGTTTGCGAACTGCATGGTGGCGAGCGGCGCCAGCTCCCCGACCGTCCCGGCATTGTTGAGCGCGATGTCCAGCCCGCCGAAGCTTTCCTGCGCCGCCTTCACCGCGCGGCTGTGCGTCTCTGCCTCGGTAACATCGCCTGCCGCAATGACAGCACTGCCGCCTTGCGAAGATATCTCTTCGGCCAACTCTTCCAGCTTGTCGCGACGGCGGGCGACCAGCACCACTGCCGCCCCCTCACCGGCGAAGAGGCGGGCGGCGGCGCGCCCTATGCCGGAGCTGGCACCAGTGATGATGGCGGTCTTGTCGGCAAGAAACATCGCGCTTTCTCCTGCTGTGAGCAGCGCGATGTGTGGCAGGCGGGATTACGCAATACGTTCCGTTTCCTGCGATGACTGCAAAGTGGCAAAGTAACGCGACGGCACCGGCTGGAACGGGATGCACCGCTAGGCACCTCTCCCCACGATCCCGCCGACACCGCCGCGAAGCAAAGCCGCCGTGTCTTGCCCTATTCGGCGGCTTCCGCCTCCGCCCCATCGTCGGCCGCGGACTCCTCGGCCAGCGCGACGTTGTAGGCAGAGATGATCTTCCAGGTGGAGCCGGTCTCGCGATGCCACACGGTCTGGCTGGTCATCGGCAGCGTCACCGGCTCACCCGTTTCGGGATCGCTGGTGGTGAAGTTCACCAGCGAATCGATGACCGCAAGATCGCCGCCTTCGGAGCCCCAGCCTTCCTGCGGTTCGATCGCGATGGAGAAGTTCGGATCCTCCAGCAGCGCGGCATATTCATCGACGATGGCGACCCCGCCTTCGAGCACGGTGCCGTCCGGCTTCACCAGCACGGCATCGTCGCGATAGAGGCGGGCAATGCCGACCAGGTCCTTCGATTCGATCGACTGCAATTGCGACAGCTCGGTCTGGCGGATCGCATCGACCGATTCCTGCGGATCGACGCCGCTGCCGCAAGCAGCCAGCATCAGCACGGGCGCGAGCGCGGCGAGGTGGAGTTTCTTCATGGTGTCTTCCCCCAATCAACTGTGCGGGCCGCGATCCGGGCCCTTGAGACTGTCGGGGGATAGGCACGGACGATTCGCCGCGCCTTGATTTGGGGCAAATTTGTTTGCGAAGGCGCGGCCGCATCCTCCCTGTTTGCGTAGCAAATGGGGAGGGGGACCGCCGAAGATGGTGGAGGGGCCATGCGCCAACGGTGCAAAGGCCCCTCCGTCAGCGCTGACGCGCTGCCACCTCCCCATGCCTTCGGCACAGGGAGGAGGTGACGCGCGCGAGCACGCATCATGTATCACCATTCACGCAACCGGCATGCGCCAGACGGCGCGGCGGGGGCTTTGCAGGTCTTGTCAGGCGAATGACCGGGCGGGCCTTGCTGCTATCCCGCATCCGGTTCCGTTCCTGGGGTCGGCGGGCGGCCGAGGGATGCAGGGGGAACTCGCGCTTGGCCCCGCATCCTCCGCGCGGCTGGTCGTGCCGCGCCAGTGGCGGGCCGGTCCATCGGGTGAGAGCCTGCCAGCGAGTTGGGCAGGGTTGACCCGGAAGGTAGCGGCCCGCGCATCCGCCCTGCCGCATCTGGCTTGCCATCACATGGGCTTGGGGAGGAACCCCCGAAAGGCGCATGGCATGCCGGTTGCGTCGCTTCGGATGAGCGAAGGAACATGGCCGTGCACTGCAATGCTCCCGAATCACTTTGGCAATTATATACTTTACTTCGCAGTTGTCTTGGGGTATAAAATCCCCATGGACATCAACATCACAAACCCGATCTTCCACGACGAAGCCAAGGCCGCTGCCCACATCGAGGCGACCCGCTGGAATGGCGAACCTGTTTGCCCCCATTGTGGTTCAGTCGAAGTGACCCGCCTCAAGGGCAAGACGCAGGCTGGTTACTTCCAGTGCAACGGTTGTCGCGACAAGTTCACCGTCCGCACCGGCACCGTCATGGAGCGCAGCCACGTCCCGCTGCACAAGTGGCTTCTCGCTACGCACATCATGGCCGCCTCCAAGAAGGGCATGAGCGCCGCGCAGATGGGCCGCATGATCGGTGTCACCTACAAGACCGCTTGGTTCCTCTGCCATCGCATCCGCGAGGCCATGGACGGTGCCAATGACGGCAACGGCCCCCTCGGTGGCCCCGGCCAGATCGTAGAGGCCGATGAAACCTTTGTAGGCGGTAAGGCCAAAAACCGTGCTTGGGGCGCTATCCCCAAGAAGAAGGTTGTTGTCTCCCTTGTCGAACGTGGCGGCAAGTCCAAGTCGTTCCATGTCGCCAATATCCACGCCAACACCCTGCGCGGTGTGCTGGTGCAAAATATCGACCGTGGCTCTACGCTCATGACCGACGATAACCGCAGCTACACCACCGTGGGTCGCGAGTTCAAAGGCGGTCACTTCGCCGTCAATCACACCCTCGCGCAGTATGCGCAGGGCCTCTATCACTCCAATACGGTCGAGAACTTCTTTTCGATCTTCAAGCGTGGCGTGATCGGTACCTACCACCACCTTAGCGAGGCTCACATGCACCGCTATCTTGCCGAGTTCGACCTGCGCGCAAACACTCGCGACATGAGCGACGCCGAACGCGCTGGCGAAATCATCCGTGGTGCAATCGGTCGCCGCCTTACTTATCGGCGGACTGGTCAAAGCGCCGCCTAAGAAGGTGGAGACGCCTCGCCAAATCGGCGAGAAACGAAAGCGCTGGACTCGACTCTAGTTCTACTTTGGCTAATCTCTACTCTCCACTCGGAGAGGTAAGGACAATGACCGAAACCAAGTCTAACGAAGACCGCAAAGTTGAGGCCTTAGAAGAAATCGCCAAGAGCCTGTCGAATATTGACGGCCACCTGTTTCAAATTCACGCCCTCCTTACGTTGGCGCGGAGCGATAATCCGTTGCGGGGCTAGAACGAAGTCGAGATACAACTCTGCCCTAGCAATAGTCGCCCCTGCATCCTCACCGGGGCGAGCGTGAAGCATGGCCCACTGCATGCAATCATAGCGGACAGCAGCGCGCTTACGCTCGCTTTCATCCATTGCTCTTCTTTGGCTTCTTGTGTGGCTTGCGAGGGGTCGCCAGCATCCGCTCTAGGGCCGCTTGGCGGCGGCGCTCGGTTTCCTCTTCGGAATAGGTTTCAGCATCGGATTTGGTCATGATAAAAGCACCCAGGAAATGCATTTTCTGCGGGGAAAACGCTAACAGCCAAGAACACATCTGGCCAACTTGGCTTCACGACCTCTTGGGGCCACCGCCCGACAACGTGCGCCACAATCGCCAGAACTTCAGTTACCACCCCTGTGACGGAACAAAAGTAACCGGCCCCACGGACCGCCAAGGGGATCAACGCACAATCCGCATCCGCACCGTGTGCAATGTCTGCAACAACGGTTGGATGAACCGCCTTGAAGGTGAGGTTCGACCTATACTAACTCCCATCATTACCGGCGAGAAAACTACCCTCAACCGCGGACATGTCGAGACGCTTTCGCGATGGATATCCCTAAAGGTAATCATCGCTGAAAACGAAGACCCCGCCATCGCCCTGACGCCACAGGTGGATCGTGAGCGCTTCTGGAAAGATGGGACCATTCCAGAATACTTCCGGCTGTATGTCGCCCACAACATAGGCGAACAGCAGATGTTCTATCTGCGCCACTCACATTGTGTGGCTTACTCAGAGGGCGGGCCAAACCCTCCGCTCGATGGAACTGCTAAGAATGTGCAGTTTGTCACCCTCGTGGTCGGTAAAGCAGTCATACAAGCTGTCTGCACACGCATTGCCGGTGTCGCCATGGAAGAACGAGCATCTATCATTGGCTTCCACGACCGTTGCCGCATCTGGCCCAATCCCGATGACGAAACCAGCTTCCCCAGAAGACCCCGCCTCGACGAAGATAGCATCGAAAGGGTGGCCACCATCTTCCAACGCTACATCGACCAATCCAACGCCACTTGGGCTGACTAACTCACTCATTATGCACCTACGTTGACATCGCAGGCCCGCACCATAGCGCAGAGTCGCTGCTAAGTTAAGTATATAGTTGCCATCACTTTCGGTGATAAAGTGCGGGGCTTATAACCTATTTGGTTATTATTGTCAAGTGTGGCGTGATGGCATGTCAGTTTCGTCGGGTCAGTTTGATAATAATATGCCACATCGAGGCGCCCACCAAGATAAGCCATCCCAATAGAAAGAGACTGCCGCCCAGGAGTCCGACTCCAGATGTTTCGCTTGCGAGCATCAGAGGCAAAGACAATGCCAATAGCGCAAGGCCAACGAACACGCCTTTGGGAGGTCGGCAGACCAGCCGCTGACCTCCCTCATGCCTGACCCGAAAGGGGATCAAAGCTTGTCGGCGTAAAGCGCCAGCAGGTTTGCCCAGGCGCGTTCCGCCTCGGCCTCATTGTAAACGGGGCTGTCGAGCACGGTCCAGCCGTGGTCCCCGGCATAGACTTCCACGGTGACATCGGCAGCAGCAGCCTCGCCTGCTTCGGAAAGCGCGGTCTTGTCGCCGGGTGCATTGGCATCGTCATTCTGCGCGATGGCGATCAGCGCGCCGGCATCCTCGGCCATGTCGCCCAGCAGGTTGACGGGCGCGGTAGCATCGTCACCCACAAGTCCGCCGCCATGGAAGCTGGCAGCGGCCTTCACCCGATCCGGCACGGCGGCGGCGGCGCGGATGGTCCAGCTGCCGGTCATGCAATAGCCCTGGTTGCCGATGCCGCGCGAGGCATCGACGGCATCCTGGCTGTCGAGCCATGCGACCACGGCCTGCGTGGTCTCCGCAATCGCCTCAGGCGTATTGGCCTGCATCCACGGGCCGACGGTTTCGAAACCGGCCTCGCGGAAGGCCTCGAAATCGGCGAACTGCTCGCCCGAAACGCTACGATAATAGGGATTGGCGACGAGCACGGCATAGCCTTCGCCCGCCAGCCGCCTGCCCATCTCCAGCTTGGCGGGACGCAGCCCGGCAATGTCCGGCCACAGGATCACCGCAGGCGAGGCGACGCCCGCCGGGTGGATGAACACGCCATCGAACGTGCCGCCCGGAGCTTCGAAGCTGACGGCGTTTTCGACGATCGTACCTTCCTCCGGTTCGGCCTCTTCGGCATTGCCGTCGCTCGTAGTGCAGGCGGCCATGGCCCCTGCCCCCATCACCGCACCCATGCGGGCAAATTGCCGCCGGTTCACACGCGGCATGCTGCTGACGAGATCCTGGTCACACATAATCGGCCTCCACTGCCCTCTCGAATTCCGGTGGGAGGATAGCAGGGGTGGGAGCGGGGTCCATCCTTTGATTTTCGAAGGCGCATCCGCGCCTTCGTCCTCGCTAGACGGGCAGCAAGCTGCCCCCGCTGCGGGCGGCCGTTCGGCCTTGCGGTCGCTTAAGCGCCCGTGCTCCGCGACTGACCCGGCTAGCGCTGGAAACGGGCCGCAGGTCCGCAAGCGCGAACGCGCGCCCGGACAGGCCCCGAAGCGTAGCGGAGGGATTAGCCGGGAGGACGAAGGCGCGGATGGGCCTTCGCAAAACAAGCTAGGTCAAATCATCCAGGTCGATCACCAGACCCGCTTCGGCATCGCGCATGGCCTTGCGGCGCAGTTCCTCGATCTTCATGCGGCCCGGCGGGCAGGCCTCAACCGGCAGGGCCGCAACCTGCTTCATATATTCCTCGGCGAAGTCGAGGCCGTGTTCCGGATGGGTCAGGATCAGCCCGTCCTGCTGCGTCATGCCGCGCAGGATCTTGGCGCCGACTTCATAGGGATCCATCCCTTCCTCGAAAGCCGTGCCAAACTGTTCGAGCGCGCCTTCGGGCACGTCGGGAAAGCCGCTTTCATCAAAGCTGTCGGGCCGCTTCTGCGCGCTCTTCCACGCATTGGTGCGAGTGAGCGCGGGGCAGCACAGCGAGCAGCCGATGCCATGCGGGGCAAGGTTGTAGCGCAGGCTATCGGTCAGCCCGCGCACGGCAAACTTGCTGGCGGTATAAATGCCCGCCTGCGGACCGGGGAGGAAGGCGGCCATGGAAGAGACGTTGACCACATGGCGGCGCCCCTCGCTCGCCTTGATCTTGGGCAGGAAGGAGACGATCCCGTTGACCACCCCGCCGAAATTGACGCCCATGATCCAGTCGAAATCGTCATAGCTCGCCTCGTCGGTCGGGCCAAAGACGGAGACGCCGGCATTGTTCACCAGCACGTGGACTTCGCCGAAGTGATTCACCACCTGTTGGGCGGCCTTCGCGAAGCCATCGCGGTCGGTGACATCGAGCTTGATGAAGAGCGGCTTCTCATGCCCCTTGTCGGCAAACCACGCCTCGGTCGCGGCGCGATCGTCCTCGTTGCGATAGCTCAGCGCCAGGCGCATGCCCGCATCGGCAAAGGCCTGCGCCACGCCCAGGCCGATGCCCGTTGCGGCCCCCGTCACAAAGGCCACACGGCCTTCCCACTGGTCGCGATATTCCGCCGGATTCAGGCTCATTTTTTCTCCTCCCTCAAGCCCGCAAGGGGCTGGCATTGACTCTATCATTCGTTACTAACGGACATAACGATTTGAGGGAGAGAGTCGATATGAGTGACACCGAAAACCGCCTTGCCGAGCTGGAACAGCGTGTCGGCATCCTGGAGGACATGGCGGCGATCAGGCGCCTGCACTGGGCCTATGGCTATTACATCGATTTCAACCGCCCGAACGAGGTGGCGGACCTGTTCGCGGAAGATGGCGCGGTGGTGTTCCTCAGCGGTGAGTATGTCGGCCATGCGGGCGTGAAGCGGCTTTATGGCGACTGGATCGCCGGGCGCTTTACCGGCGGCAAGCCCGGTCCGGTCAACGGGTTGCTGCTCGACCATTTCCAGATGCAGGACATCATCACCGTCGCGCCCGATCGCAAGACCGCAAAGGGCCGCTTCCACGGCATCCTGCTGGGTGGCTGGCACGATGATTTCCAGGACACGCGCGAAGAAATGATGCCGCAGCAGTTCATGGAGGCCGGCATTTACGAGAATGACTATGTGAATGTCGACGGCGTGTGGAAGATCCAGCGGCTCGACTACATGATGCAGTGGCAGGGCGATTACGAGAAGGGCTGGGCGCACACCACCGCGCATCTGCAGCCCGCCGAAAAGCTCTATCCCGAAGACCCGCTCGGCCCTGACCGGATTCTGACCGAAGAGCATCACCGCCAGACCTGGCCCTATCGCCAGGACGTGCCGATGCATTTCGCGCATCCGAAATTCGGCATCGCCTTCGCCAACGAGGCGAAGTGAGGCGCGCCGCCATGGCGGACCGCAGCACATTGGGTTTCGACCCGGTCGATACATCGAACCGTTCCGCCCTCTCCAACCGGGAGGTCGCGGAGCGGTTCATCCACCTCTTCTATGAAGAGGACAATCCGGAGGAGGCCTTCACCTGCTGGGTCCATCCGGATTACATCCAGCACAACCCGAACGCGCCGACGGGCCGCGACAATACGCTGGCGATGATGCGCACTTCGATGGCAAAGTACCCGGACCTCACCCATGATGTGAAACGCATCATCTGGGGTGAGCCGGATTGTTCGATGGTGGCCGTCCATTTCCACTTCAAACGCACGAAGGAGGAGCGCGGCTATGCTATCGTGGACTTGCTGCGTTTTGCCGACGGCTATCTTGTCGAACACTGGGACGTGATGCAGGAAATACCCGAGCCGGGGACGACGAAGAACGATAACGGAATGTTCTGACGGGCTCGAACAGGCAGAGGGGGAGAGCTGATGCCGAAACTGGAAGATGGCAGCGAGAAGGGCCTGAAGGGCCATTTCAAGGAAGATTTCAGCCACCGCACGCGGGAGGGGCTGGCCCCGCGCTCCGGGCATGTCGATCGTGACGTGCCCTACAAAAGGATCGCGACGGAGGAGGCATGGACCTTCCCCGACCTCGTGAAGGCGCAGGTCGACTATTTCGAAAGCGGCGCGGCGCCAGACGATGACTCGCTCAAGATGGCAGGCATGTTCGCCAAGATGCCGAGCCTGCAGGAGATGCTGCAGGACCTTGGCGAGCTACGCATCTCGCACATGGACGAGCTGGGGATCGACCGCCAGCTGCTGCTCCTCACCGCGCCCGGCGTGCAGGTGGTGTGCCCCGGTGACGGGACACCCCTGTCGATCATGGCGAACGATATCGCCGCCGAGGCTTGCGCCAGGCACCCGGACCGCTTTTCCGCCTGCGCCGCCTTCGATCCGCGCGACGTGGCGGGATCGGTGAAGGAGCTGGAGCGCGCTGCCGGCCTCGGCCTCAACGGCGCGGTGCTCAATTCGCACTGGCAGGGGCATTATCTGGACGAGCCCGAATTCTGGCCGATCCTGGAGGCGCTGGAGGCGAACGACCTCGCGCTCTATATCCACCCGACCGCACCCTATAACGCGCCGCATTACGAGAAGCGCGGCTTCTTCGGCGCGCTGGGCGGTTTCCCGCATGATGTCTGGCTGCACACAATGGGCCTGATCATGTCGGGCGCCTTCGACCGCTTCCCCAAGCTGCGCCTCGTCATCGGGCATATGGGCGAATGCATGCCGCTGCATCTCTATCGCTTCGACTGGATGCAAGGGAATGCCGATGGCCGCCCGCGCCCCGGGCTGTTCGGCGATATGGAAACGCCCAAGCTGGCGCATCCGGTCAGCCATTATTTCAAGCACAATATCTGGATCACCACCAGCGGCGTAGGCTGGGAACCCGCGATCAAGTTCTGCCAGGACGTGCTGGGGCCGGACCGGGTGATCTACGCGATGGACTATCCCTACCAGCAGAGCAGCGACGAGGTCGCCGCCTATGACCGGATGGATATGAGCGCCGAGCACAAGAAGATGCTGATGGAAGACAATGCCCGCCACGTCTTCCGGATCACCGGCCCATAACCCTTCATCGACGGCCTGTCGCGGTCGGTCGAGAATTGTCGCAAATTGTCGCAAAAGCTGTTGCATCCGCCTTCCCGGGCGGCATAATCGTTAGGCGTCATAACGATAACGATTGTGACGATAGGGGAGGATTTATGAGAGCTTTTTCGAAGGCGCCCTTGCGCCATGTGCTGGCCGCGTCAGCGTCGACACTGGCCTTGCTGGCCACGCCGGCCTTGGCGCAGGAAGATGCCGAACAGCAGGACGAACGCATCGGTAACACCACCATCGTGGTGACCGCGCAGTTCCGCGAGCAGGCGCTGCAGGACACGCCGCTGGCCATCACCGCGGTGACCGGCGAGATGATCGAGGCGCGCAGCCAGAACGACCTCGCCACAGTGGCAGACAGCGCGCCCAACGTCTCGATCCGCCCGCAAGGCTCCTCCTTCGGCCCCTCGGTCTCAGCCTCGATCCGCGGCATCGGCCAGACCGACTTCAACCCCGCCTATGAGCCGGGCGTCGGCATCTATATCGATGACGTCTACTACCCGCAGCTGACCGGCGCGATCTTCGACACGCTCGACCTGGAGCGGGTGGAAATCCTGCGCGGTCCGCAAGGCACGCTTTCGGGCCGCAACTCGCTGGGCGGCGCGATCAAGATGTATTCGCGCATGCCGAACGGCGATTCCAGCGGCTATGTCGAGGCGGGCTATGGCTCGCGCGATCGCATCTCGCTGCGCGCCGCGGCCGATTTCGCGATCACCGACACGCTGTTCATGCGCGTCTCCGGCGTCTCCAAGAACCAGGATGGCTATGTCGACCAGATCGACTTCGGCTGCCGCTTCCCCGCTGGCGGTGGCGACACTTTCGTCGACAATGATGGCGTGACGCAGGAAGTGAACCCGGCACCGGGCGTGGCCGCCCGCGTCAACACGTCCGATTGTGTGGTCGATAAGCTTGGCGGCGTCGGCTACCAGGCCCTGCGCGGCATTTTGCGGTTCGAGCCGAATGCCGATTTCGATTTCACCATCATCGCCGATTATACCAATGACGACCGCACGGTAGCGGGCGAAGTGATCGACGCCACCGCCATCGTCACCAACCCGAACATCCAGCCCGCGCCGGGCATCCTTTATGACGACCGCTTCATCTGCGGCCCCTTCTGCTCCTACCAGACGGACGGCAACGAAGCGGGCGTGTTCCAGGCGCTCGTCCCCGGCGATCCCTTCGGCGCGGACGGCACGCCGCTGGCGGCAACGCCTGGCAACAACCGCAGCAAATATTCGAGCTGGGGCGTCTCGGGCCAGATGAACTGGAACCTGAATGACTGGCTGCAACTGCAGTCGATCACCGGCTACCGCGAGTTCGATACCTACTTCTTCGCCGATGGCGACCTCTCGCCCGCCTTCATCGGTTATGGCGAGAACGATCTCACCAACTGGAGCGTCAGCCAGGAAGTGCGCCTGAACGCGGAGCTGACCGAGAACATCTTCGCCACCGTCGGCGGCTATTACTTCGAGCAGTTCTCGATCTACGATTCGGCGCAGGACCTGCGCTATGTCCCGGTCTATCCGCTGCAGTTCCGCCAGCCTGACGAGATTGCCGCCGATGCCTGGGCCGCCTTTGCCAACGTCGCGTGGGAGATTGTTCCCGACCTCAACATCAATGCCGGCATCCGCTATACTGAAGAAACCAAGCAGCAGACCTATTTCCGCTACAATTTCGACGGGACGGTCAACGCCTTCCTCGATCCGGTGGGCGCGGCCTGCGGCGAGGGTTTCGACGGTGTCGATACGAATGACTGCGATAATGACGGCAACACCACCGAAGTGCTGCGCGCGCTTTCCGGCAACACCGCCAATTACGAAGGCGACAAGATCGACTGGCGCGTGGCGGTGGACTATCGCTTCAGCGACCAGGTGCTGGCCTATGCCTCGGTGGCGACGGGCTTCAAGGGCGGCGGCTCCAACCCGCGTCCGTTCAACGCCTTCCAGCTCGTGCCCTTCGGGCCGGAAGAACTGGTGGCCTATGAAGTCGGCCTGAAGACCGACCTGCTCGACCGCCGCCTGCGCGCGAACCTGTCAGCCTTCCTCAACAAGTTCACCGACATCCAGACCGGCGTGAACATCTGCCCCACCGGCGTGCCGGGCACAGAAACGCCCAGCGCCTGCCGCGTGAATGCTGGCGATGCCGATATTCGCGGCTTCGAGCTGGAGCTGCAGGCAGAACCGGTGGACGGGCTGATGCTGGACGCATCGCTCAGCTATATCGACCTCAAGTACAAGACGGTCAGTCCGCTGAGCCAGACGCAGATCGACGATCCGGGCACCGCGCCGCCGTGGAAGGCGAGCTTCGGTGCGCAATATCGCATCGACCTCGACAGCGCCGGCACGCTGACCCCGCGTTTCGACGTGTTCTACCAGGATGACCAGTTCACCGGCCCGCTGACTTTGGGCGGCGTGCGCATGCTGAACTTCCTGCCCAGCTTCACCACGGTGAATGCGCGGCTGACCTGGCGCAACGAAGCGGACGATCTGGCGGTCTCGCTCGAGGTGACCAACCTCACCGACGAGTATTACCTCTTGTCTTCCTTCGACCTGCGCGGTGCCGGCACCGGCTACCGCAAGGTCCTGCCCGCCCGCCCGCGCGAATGGGCGCTGACGGTTCGCAAGGACTTCTAAGGAGGAGGTCAGACCTGAGAACGAGAAGGGGGCGGGCCGCACAGGCTCGCCCCCTTTTTCGTGGTCTGCATTATTGCGGTGCCAGGTGACGCCTGTCTCGAGAACCTATTCCACGCCGGCGAGGAATTCGGTCATCGCCGCCATCATCTTGTCGAAGGCAGGCTCGCCCGCCAGCGGCACGTGATTTCCCGTCGGCAGCGTTTCGAACTGCGCATCGCCAAGGCTGGCGGCCAAGTCGCGCCCGACGCTTAGCGCCGCGCGCCGGTCGCCGCGTGAATGCAGGATCAGTGCCGGGGCCTGCACCTCATCCAGCCTGTCACGCACGTCGATATCGCCGAAGCAGTGGATGAAGCGCGCGGCATTGGCGGCGCTGGTGGTCTGCTTCTGGAACTCGTTGAAGCGGTCGATGTCCTCGGAGGAGGCATCGGGCAGGAAGGAATGCGAGAAGATCTGGCGATAGGCGGGTGAATTGTCGCCCCACCCTTCTTCCACCAGCGTGATCTCCGCTTCGCGGCGGCGCCTGTCGGCCTCACCGGAGAAGCTCCGCCAACCGACCGGATAGGCGCCGACCAGGATGAGTGCGGAGACTCGTTCCGGATGGCGCGCGGCATATTCGATCGACACTGCCCCGCCCTGGCTGATGCCGAGCAGCGGGAAGCGCTCCAGCCCCAGCGCATCGGCCACGCATTCAAGGTCGCTGACGAAGGAATCGAAGGACAGGTCCTCCACCTCCCAGTCGGACAAGCCGTTGCCGCGCTCGTCATAGCGATAGAGCCGGTGGCTATGCGCCAGCCGCGTATAAAGGCCGGACCAGACGGGCACGTCCATATCCGCCTCCAGATGGGTCAGCCAATTGGCCGCCTTGAGCAGCGGCGGGCCCTTGCCCATGGCGGAATAGGCGATGCTCGTCCCGTCGGGCGTCTTTGTATAGCGGATCTCCTGCCGCAGCTGTTCGGCTGGATCGCCGCGGTCCTGCGCGGCATCCGGCGATGCTCCGCGCCCCTCGCGCAGCGCGGCGACGAAAGCGGCATATTCGTCATGCTCGCCCGAAAGCGTCGCACCGAGCAGGCGGTCCCCGGCGCTTTCGTCGAAGTCGATGCAGTCCGCGGGAACTTGCATCTTCACGCTCAGCCGGTCGGCAATCAGCCAGTCCTCGTCATCGCCCAGCGCGCGGCGCAATTTGGCCAGCGCCCAGCGCAGCCCGCCGCGCGGATCGGCCGCACGGTCCCAGAACATGTCGCACAGATGCTCGCGCGTGGCGGACCTCTCGCGCAGCAGCAGGAAGGCGAGCAGCGCACGGGTCTTGCGGGAAGGCGGCAGATCCACCGTCTCCCCGTCACGCAGGACCTCCACGTCCTCACCAATGGAAAACCGGGTCATCCCTCCTGATCCGTCATCCCCAAGCCAATTGCGTGCAAATACCACGCTCGGCCTGCGAATACCACGCAAGGAAACCACGCTGGCTACCACCATGCGGGCCGAGCGGGCGGCATCCCCAAAAACCGAACTGAACCGAATAGACGAACAAGGAGAGTATCTATGTGCCTGACCCATACACTTGAAGCAGCCAGCCAGAACGAGGGCATGCCGCCTTTCGCGCAGGAGCTGTTGCAGACCATCAATCACGGGGCCACGGCGATGGCGATTTCCATCGGCCACCGCCTGGGCATTTTCGACACCATGCGCGAAAAGAGCCCCGCCACCGCGGCGCAATGGTCCGCGCGCACCGGCCTCAACGAGCGTTACATAGCCGAATGGCTGGGCGCGATGGCGACCGCCGGGATCGTGACCATGGATGCGGAGGGCCGCTACGTGCTGCCCAACGATCATGCCGATTTCCTCGGTGCCGAGGCGCCTGCCGGCAGCATGTCGAGCATGATGCAGTGGATCGGCGTGCTGGCGCCGGTCGAAGACGAAATCGTCAAGTGCTTTCGCGAAGGCGGCGGCGTGCCCTATTCCGCCTATCCGCGCTTCCATGAAGTCATGGCCGAGGAGAGTGCCGGCACTTTCGACCAGGACGCCACGATCGCACTGGTGCCGGGCCTCGACGAGCAGCTGGAAGAGGGCATTTCGGTGTGTGACGTCGGCTGCGGGCGCGGACGGTCGATCATCCAGCTGGCGCAGGCCTATCCGCGCAGCCACTTCACCGGCTACGACCTCTCGACCGAGGCGATTGCGGACGCACGGCGCTTTGCAGCAGGCCTGCCCAATGTCGAGTTCACCGTGCTCGATTGCATGGAGATGACCGATCGCGGCCGCTTCGACCTCGTGCTCACTTTCGATGCCATCCACGACCAGCCGCACCCGGACAAGCTGTTGTCCAATATCGCGCGCTCGCTGGCGCCGGGCGGCGTCTATATCGCGCAGGATATCTGGGCACACACCAAGGTCGAGGACAATGTCGGCCACCCGATGGGGCCGTTCATCTATACGGTCAGCCTGATGCACTGCATGACGGTGAGCCTGGCGCAGGGCGGTGTCGGCCTCGGCGCGGCCTGGGGCGAGGAGCAGGCGATCTCGCTGCTGCAGCAGGCCGGCTTCGGCTCGATCGCGATGCGCCGGCTCGAGCACGATCCGCTTAACGCTTACTACATCTGCCGCAGCTAGCCCCCGGCGGGCAGATTCCTCCCGCGAGGATGCGACCCCCAAACGGGAGGGAAGGGGGCAGCCGGCACGCGCCGGCTGCCCCCTTTACGCATGTCAGGCTGCTTGCGCTGCCAGCCGTTCGATGGCGGCGGGGTGGAGCTGGCCGAAAAAGCGGATAGCCGCACGGCGGCCCTTGTGCTGCAGCACGCGGCCATTGATCTCGATGCTGTCGGCGATTTTCAGCTGCAGGAAATCGGCGTCGCACTCCCAATCGCAATCGGCCTCCGCGCTGCAACCCTCGGCTGTGAGGTCGCGCAAGGCGACGGGGACGCGGCGGCCCTCCATTTCGCACATTCCGCCAATGGGCGGGGTGGTCTTTTCCATCTTGCCACGAGCCATCTCGGCCTCCGCAACTGCCTGATGAAGTAAAGGCTAGCCAGTCGAGGGTTAATTTCGGGTTGTCGCCCTGTTCATCGCCCGTTTCGCTTTGTCATGCGGCGGCGGCGCGGCGCATTGCCATCGCCCATGTCCCGCGCGTAGCCGCGCGCCAGAGCCATTCGAGCGGGCCGTAGCGGAAGTGGCGGAACCACAATGCGGCAAGCGCCATCTGGACGGCGAAGAACACCATGCCCCACGCCAGCGCCTCGGCATGAGAGATACGATTCCACAGGCCCAGCCCATATCCGTAGAAGACCGGAACCGCGATCAGCGACTGGCCGATATAGAGCGTCAGCGTCATCCGCCCCGCCGGCGCGAGCCATTCGAGAATAGGGCGCAAAGCCGTCTGCCACAGCAATACGAAAGCGGCGACCTGGAAGGCGGTGGCGGGGAGCGCGGTCCATTGACCCACCTGCCATTCGCGAACTTGTGCCTGTTCGGGCGCTCCGGCGATATTCTCCAGAACGGAAGGCAGCAGCCATGTGGTCGCCGCCCAGATCGCCGCGGAGGCCAGCAGGATACCGAACCAGAAGCGCAGCCGCTCCCCGGCATCGGCAAACCAGCCGCGCCTTTTCGCCACCATGCCGACAAGGAACAGGCCGACGATTTCGGTCACGCGCCCGGCCTCGAGATAGAAGGACCACTTGCCGACCGAGCCCGGGCCGAGATTGTCGGCGGCAACCTGCCAGGGCGTTCCCTCCGCCAGCGTGGGCAGGCTACCCCAGCTGAAATAGAGCGGGTCCGCCACCGCCCAGCCATGCCCTTGCCCCGCTGCCCACAGGCGCAGCAATTGCGGCAGTTGGAGGAAGGCGAGCGCCGCCACGATCAGCAGCGTGCGATCTGAACGGACGCGGTCGAACGGGACCAGCAGCAGGCCGACCAGCGCCAGTACCTGCAAGATGTCACCGCGATAGAACAGCACGTGAAAGGTGCCGAAAGCGAACAGCAGCACCAGCCGCCATGCGAAGCGCCAGGTGTAATCGCCGCCCCGCACGCGCTCATTGTCCATGATCGTGGCGAAGCTGAAACCGAACAGCAGCGCGAAGATCGCGAAGGCCTTGCTGCCGAACAGGGCAAAGGTGCCATCGAACCAGGCATCGGGCTGCGGATCGAGCCAGGCGAGCTCGAACCGCTCCACGCAATGGACCAGGAACAATCCCAGCAGCGCGAAGCCGCGCAAGGCATCGACCATCTCTATCCGGCGTTGCGGCATCGTCCCTCTCCCGGCTTTTCTGGTAGCGCTACCATGGCCGGGCGGAGGAGGCCACGAAAAAGGGGCGGCACCTCGCGGCACCGCCCCCTCTTTCATTTGCGGGAGGAAAGGATCAGGCGTCGACCGACACCTTGCCCCACACTTCCTCGGCCACTTCCACGCAGAGGCGGATCTTGTCCGCCTGCTGTTCGGTGGTGATGTCATTGCCATGCACCGTGCTGGCAAAGCCGCATTGCGGGCTGAGCGCCAGCTGGTCGAGATCGGCATATTTGCATGCCTCGTCGATGCGGCGCTTGATATCGTCCTTGGTCTCCAGATCGCCCAGCTTGGTGGTGACGAGGCCGAGCACCACGGTCTTGCCCTTGGGCAGGAACCGCAAAGGCGCGAAATCGCCCGAGCGGGGATCGTCATATTCAAGGAAGAAGGCGTCGATATCGAGCTCGTTGAACATGATCTCCGCCACCGGCTCATAGCCGCCTTCCGCCGCCCAGCTGGAGCGGAAGTTGCCGCGGCACAGGTGGATTGCGCGGATCATGTCGGCAGGCGCGGATGCGAAGCTGTCATTGATGAGCTTGGCATATTGCCGCGTCGTCGCATCGGGATCGAGGCCGCGCTTGGCGGCATCTGCGCGCTGCTCGTCATCGCACAGATAGGCGAGGTTGGTGTCGTCCATCTGGATGTAACGGCAGCCCGCATCGACCAGGCTGTCCACCTCGGCGCGATAAGCGGCGGCGACATCGGCATAGAACTCGTCCATCTCGGGATAGACGTCCTCGGGAATACCCGAACGGCCGGCGCGGAAATGCAGCATGGTGGGCGAAGGGATCGCCACCTTGGGCATGCAGTCGGCGGAAACCTTGGAAGCGAGATACTGGTAATCGGCCAGCTGGATCGGCTTCTGGTGCGCGATCTTGCCGGTCACCACCATCACCGGCGGGGCGAAGGACACATCCTTGCCGGCATCGTTCTTGAAGGCTTTCTTCAGCCCCCCGCGCTCTTCCACGCCCGCCAGCTGCAGCAGGAAATCGGTATGGAAGAAATAGCGGCGGAATTCGCCATCGGTGATGGCCTTGAGGCCGAGGTCCTGCTGCCAGGAAACGAGCTCGGCAATCGCCGCGTCCTCGATGGCGCGCAGGTCCGCATAGGAGATGTTGTCGGCGGCGCGATGCTGGCGCGCCTCGATCACCTCACGCGGGCGGAGGAACGAGCCGACATGGTCGGCGCGCGAAGGCAGTTTGGTCATTGTAGTTTTGTCCTGTCTAAACAAAGTGTTTGTTAGACCAGGGTCATGACGCGGGCTCGCGCTCGACTGGACAGGCCGCGCATACTCCAGATCCTCCCCGGCGCGCAAGACGCTATGTGCAGCTGCGAAGGCGGCGGGCACGGACGAAAATGGGTCTTGATCGCGCCACCCGGCTTAGTATGCACCGCATACAAATGGCGCGCGTCTTTCGGGTAGCGGCGCCAAGGGGAGAGAGAAGATGACCATCCGCAACTGGTTTGCAGCCGCTTCCATGGCGCTGGCCCTGGCGGCCTGCGGCGACAATGCGATCGAAGGCGGGATCGACAATGCCCGCCTCGTGAACGCAGCGCAGGATCCGGCCAACTGGATCAGCTATGGCCGCGACTATGCGGAACAGCGCTTCAGCCCGCTCGACCAGATCAATGCGGAGAATGTGGGTGAGCTGGGCCTCGCCTGGTTTGCGGACATGGACACGTCGCGCGGGCAGGAAGCCACACCGCTGGTGATGGATGGCCGCCTCTACACCACCACCGCATGGTCCAAGGTGAAAGCCTATGACGCGAAGACCGGCGCGGTGCTGTGGGAATACGATCCCGAGGTTCCGGGCGAGACCGGCGTCAAGGCCTGCTGCGACGTCGTCAATCGCGGCCTCGCCGCGTGGGGCGACCGGCTGTTCCTCGGCACGCTGGATGGCCGCCTGATCGCGCTCGATCGTGAGACGGGCGAGGAAATCTGGTCCGAAGTCACCGTCGACCAGTCCAAGGCCTACACCATCACCGGCGCGCCGCGCGTGATCGATGGCAAGGTGCTGATCGGCAATGGCGGCGCCGAATATGGCGTGCGCGGCTATGTTAGTGCCTATGATGCCGAGGATGGCGACATGCTGTGGCGCTTCTACACCGTCCCCGGCGCTCCGGATGAGGCGGATGAGGAAAGCGAGGCCATGGCCGCGGCGCGCGAGACCTGGAACGGCGAGTTCTGGGAACTGGGCGGCGGCGGCACCGTGTGGGACGCGATGGCCTATGACCCCGATCTCGACCTGCTCTATATCGGCGTCGGCAACGGTAGCCCGTGGAACCAGTCCTATCGCAGCCCCGGCGGCGGCGACAATCTCTACCTCTCCAGCATCGTCGCGCTGCGGCCCGAGACGGGCGACTATGTCTGGCACTACCAGACCACGCCGGGCGAGACCTGGGACTTCACCGCCACGCAGCACATCATGCTGGCCGACATGGAGATCGACGGGCGCACGCGGCAGGTGCTGATGCAGGCACCGAAGAACGGCTTCTTCTACGTCATCGACCGCGCGACGGGTGAGCTGATCAGCGCGAATAACTACGTGCCGATGAACTGGGCGACGGGCGTCGACATGGAAACCGGCCGCCCGATCGAAGTGCCCGCGGCACGCTATGGCGAGACCGGAATCCCCTTCGTCTCCACCCCCGGCGCGGGCGGTGCGCATAACTGGCACCCGATGGCGTTCCATCCGGGCGAGGGGCTGGTCTATATCCCCGCAATCGAGGCGGGCTTCCCCTATGTGCCCGAAGCCGATTGGGAGCCGGACACGGCGCGCGGCTTCAATGTCGGCGTGGACATGGCGGCAGGCGCGCTGCCCGCGGACGAAGCGATCCGCGAAGCATCGGTCGCCGGGACGAAAGGCGCGCTGATCGCCTGGGACCCGGTCACGCAGACCGAGCGCTGGCGGGTGCAATATCCCGGCCCGTGGAATGGCGGCGTCCTCGCTACCGGTGGCGGACTGGTGTTCCAGGGCACGGCGGGCGGCCAGTTCAAGGCCTTTGCCGCCGGTGACGGCAGCGAGCTATGGTCCTTCCCGGCGCAGACCGGCGTGGTCGCCCCGGCGGTGACCTATACCGTCGATGGCGAGCAATATGTCGCGGTCATGGCCGGCTGGGGCGGCATCTGGGCGCTGGCACCCGGCGGCATCCTCAACGAGACGTCCGGCCCCGTGCCCAATATCTCGCGCCTGCTGGTGTTCAAGCTGGGAGCGAGCGGCGAATTGCCGCCAGCCCCGCCGCTGCAACGCCGCCCGATCGATCCGCCCCCCTTCCGCGGCAGCGAGGAGCAGCTGGCCAGCGGCAACTATGCCTATGGCCGCTATTGCGGGCAGTGCCATGGCGATGCCGCGATCGGCTCCACCGTGCTGCCCGATCTGCGCCGCAGCGCAGTGCTCGACAATGGCGATACCTGGATGCAGATCGTCCATGACGGCGCGCTCGGTTTCAACGGCATGGCCGGTTTCTCGGACTCGCTGTCGGCTGACGAAGTGGAGGCGATCCGTCAGTATGTGATCTTCCGCGCCAACCAGGACAAGGAGCTGGGAGGCCTCGGCCTGCAGGGCTCCTGACACACTCGATCAAGCTGGCGATCGTAACGATCGTTAACTTGATCGCAGCGCGATAGGCAGCCATAGGCTGATTTGGTAAACACCCGCGCGTGGACTCGCTTTAGAGTCGTTTTCACGCCGAATGACGCGAATTTTTGGAGAGGAAGCCCCGTCATGAACGAAGTCACCACCATCGACCGCACGCAGCGCGAATATTCCGAAGCCGCCAAGAAGGCGCTCGCGCGCAAGCCGCAGCTCTATATCAACGGCGAATGGGTCGACAGCTCGGGCGATGCCACGATCGACGTGGAGGACCCGTCCTCGGGCAAGGTCATCTCCAGCTTCGTCGAAGCGACGGACAAGGACATCGACCGTGCCGTCGCCGCCGCACGCGCCGCGTTCGACGATGGCCGCTGGCGCAACCTGCCGCCGATCGTCCGCGAAAAGACCATGCACGCCATCGCCGACCTGATCGAAGCCCATGCCGACGAGCTGGCCGAGCTGGAAGCGATCGACGTGGGCAAGCCCAAGGGCATGGCCGCCGTGGTCGACGTGCCGGGCGCCGCCGCTCACTTCCGCTACATGGCGGGCTGGGCCGGCAAGGTCGGCGGCGAAACGCTGCCCCCCTATTCCATGCCCGGCGGCATGATGTTCGCCTATACGCTGAAGGAGCCGGTTGGCGTCTGCGCGCAGATCGTGCCTTGGAACTTCCCGCTGCTGATGGCCTGCCTCAAGATCGCTCCGGCGCTGGCCGCAGGCTGCACCACCATCCTGAAGCCCGCCGAACAGACCAGCCTCACCGCGCTGCGTCTTGCCGACCTGATCCACGAAGCCGGCGTTCCCGCGGGCGTGGTGAACTTCGTCACCGGCTATGGCCACACCGGCGGTGACCGCCTGGTGAAGCACCCGGACGTCGACAAGGTCGCCTTCACCGGCTCGACCGAGATCGGAAAGCTGATCAACCGCAATGCCACCGACACGCTGAAGCACGTCACCCTCGAACTGGGCGGCAAGAGCCCGGTGGTGGTGATGCCCGATGTGGACGTTGCCGAAACCGCCCCCGGCGTCAGCCAAGCGATCTTCTTCAATTCGGGCCAGGTCTGCGTCGCCGGTTCGCGCCTCTATGCGCACAAGTCGGTGTTCGACAAGGTCGTGGAAGGCATGGCCGAAACCAAGGACTTCTGGGCCCCGCGCCCCTCGCTCGATCCGGCAGGTCATATGGGGCCGCTGGTCAGCAAGGAACAGCATGAGCGCGTGCTCGGCTATATCGAGGCTGGCAAGCGCGATGGCGCATCGGTGCTGATGGGTGGCGACGTCCCGTCCTCCGATGGCGGCTATTACGTCAACCCCACTATCCTCACCGATGTTAACCCGCAGATGAGCGTCGTGCGCGAGGAGATCTTCGGCCCCGTCGTCGTCGCCCAGCGCTTCGAGGATCTCGACGAGGTGGTGAAGGACGCCAATGACACGCAATACGGCCTCGCCGCCGGCGTGTGGACCAAGGACGCTTCGGCCGCCCACCAGATCGCTGCCAAGCTGCAGGCCGGCACCGTGTGGATCAACTGCCACGCGATGATCGACCCGGCGCTGCCCTTCGGCGGCTACAAGGAAAGCGGCATCGGCCACGAACAGGGCCGCCTGGGCCTCGAAGCCTATATGGAGACCAAATCGGTCATCATGAAGCTGTGATCGGCTGACCGGAATGGGGAGCCTATGCGCTCCCCACTCTTCCCCGCTTGTGCTGAGCTTGTCGAAGCACCGCTTTTTCTTCTAGCTCACAGAGGAAGCGAAATACGGTCCTTCGACAAGCTCAGCACGAGCGGTTTCATCGCGAGGTACTATTAGTGGCCAAGGTCCCTTGCGCGGAATGCGGTGCAATGATTCTTCCCGCTACTGCCGAGAGTACCGGCGGCATTTGCATGGCCTGTAAGCAAGGCATTCGCAAAAGCATGGAGGAATCGCGCGAGTTCTATAAAAAGCTCAAAGAGTATGATCCCGTCCGAGAGCTTTGGGTCTCGCTCGTGAAACGCTCATCACATGATCCATCGCTTCGGGACTGGTCGAGGTCGGAAGCAAGGTATTTTGCCGTCGGCCTTCTCGAGGGTCAAATCTTTAACGGCGGATTTGATCAGTACTTCTCGAATTCGTCAGGCGACTATTATGAAGAAGCCGTCTGCGGTCTCGAAGAAATAGGAGCGACCGATGCGCTGGCCTTGCTGCACGATGCGGTACGTTTGATTTTCGGAGAACATCAGCCGCCGAAGGCGCAGTCGGAGCGCTGGGATCTAATGAAGCGCTTACAGCACACGTCGATAAACCGGAACTTGGAAGCAATTCGTTCTAGGGCTCTCGACGAGTTGGACCGAGCCTTTTACGAGATCTCGACACCATTATCGGACTCGCTCCTCAACTATGCCAAGGCGCAGGGCTTGATCGCGCCGTTTGAACAGGAATCCTGAATGCCCATCGACCTGAACAAGATCCGCGCCATCGACGTGCATGTCCACGCCGAGATTTCCTGCCACGATCCGGAAGACCCGGTGATGGGCAAGTTCTTCGATGCGGCCTCCGCCTATTTCAAGGCCCCGCGCGAGCGGCCGAAGATGCCGGAAATCTGCGAGCTCTATCGCGAGGCGAATATCGCCTTCTGCATGTTCACCGTCGATTGCGAGAGCGGCATGGGCGCCAAGCGCGTCTCCAATTACGAGGTGGCGGAGGTCGCCGCCAAGAACGATGACGTCTGCATCCCCTTCGCCAGCATCGATCCGCACAAGGGCAAATATGGTGCGCGCGAGGCGATCGATTTGATCGAGAACCACGGCGTGAAGGGCTTCAAGTTCCACGGCATCGCGCAGAACGCGCATCCGGCGGACAAGATGGGCTATCCGATCTATGAGGTCATCAACGAATACAAGCTGCCCGCCATCTTCCACACCGGCCATTCGGGCATGGGCACGGGCATGCGCGGCGGCGGCGGCATGCGCCTGAAATATGGCCAGCCTATTCTGGTCGACGATGTCGCGGTGGACTTCCCCGACATGAAGATCATCCTCGCCCATCCCAGCTGGCCCTGGGTGGATGAGAGCCTGTCGATGGCGCTGCACAAGACCAATGTCTTCATCGACCTTTCCGGCTGGAGCCCGAAATACTTCCCCAAGCAGGTGATCCAGTATGCGAACACCCAGCTGAAGCATAAGATGCTCTTCGGCACGGACTTCCCGCTGATCCACCCGGACAAGTGGATGGCCGCCGCCAAGGACGTGGGCTTCAAGGAAGAAGTCATGCCCGGCATCATGAAGGACAATGCCGCAAAGGTGCTGGGGCTGGCGTGAGCGACCCGACCGACATCCGCAACTGGCTGCGGCTGTCGGACCGCGTGACCACATCGGGCAAGCTCGAACCGGCCGACCCGCAAAGGCTGGCGGACATGGGCGTCAAACGCGTGATCAATCTCGCGCTGGCCGATCACCCGGAAGCACTGCCCGATGCGGATGCCGCGATGGCAGCGGCGGGGCTCGGCTACACGCATATCCCCGTCCCCTTCGATGCACCGGAAGAAGCGCATTACCGCGCCTTCGTCACAGCGCTCGAAGCGGATGAGGCGCCGGTGCATGTCCATTGCATCATGAATTGGCGTGTCTCGGCCTTCTTCTGCCGCTATCACCGCGAGCGGGGAATGGATGACGCCGAGGCCCGCGCCCTGATGCACAAGGTGTGGGACCCGGTCACCATGGATTACGCGAATGCGGACAAATGGGCCGCCTTCGTTGCAGGAGAGGACGATTGAATTTCAACGGCAAGCATATCTGCGTCACCGGCGCATCATCGGGCATCGGCCTGGTCGCCGCGAAGATGCTGGTGGAGCGCGGCGCGCGCGTCAGCCTGATCGCGCGGCGCAAGGAGGTGCTGGACGAGGTCTGCGCAGAACTCGGCGACAACGCAGCGGGCTTCGCCGCAGATGTGGGCGACAAGGCCGCGCTTGAAGGCGCCTTGGATGCCGCTGCGGGCCACTTCGGCCCTGTTGAGGCCCTCTTCGCCAATGCTGGCCTGACCGGCGGCTTCACCCCCTTCACCCAGTTTGATCCGGAGGTCTTTGCCGAGACGGTCAAGGTCAACCTCACCAGCGTGTTCTGGGCGGCGCAGAAGGTCATCCCGGCGATGATGGAAGCGGGCAAGGGCGCCATCCTCGTCACCGGCTCCATGGGTTCCAAGCGCGGCATGGCGATGAACCCGGCCTATGTCAGCTCCAAGCACGGCGTTCTCGGCCTCACCCGCGCGATCGCGGTGGAGATGGCGCCGCACAATATCCGCGCCAATTGCATCATCCCCGGCTTCATCCGGACAGAGGCCTTGGACCGTATTCCCCCCGAACAGAAGGACAAGATAGAAGCCCGCGTCCCCCAGCGCCGCATGGGCAGCCCGGAAGAGCTTGGCGAAGTCGCCTGCTTCCTGCTGTCCGATGCCGCCAGCCATGTCACCGGACAGGACTGGGCCGTCGATGGCGGCGTGCTGGAATCGATCGAAGTATAAGCGAGGAGAACATAACAATGCGCGCATGGATGCTGCCCGCCGGGTCCGACGGTTTCGAAAAGCTCTATATGGAAGACCTGCCCGATCCCGAGCCGGGTCCGGGCGAAGTGCTGATCGCGCCCAAGGCGTGGTCGATCAATTATCGCGATTTCGCGGTGGCGAGCGGCCACTATTTCGGCGGCGCGCTGCAGGCCCCGGCGATCCCGCTGTCGGACGGCGCGGGGGTGGTTCTCGCGGTGGGCGAAGGCGTGACTTCGGTAAAGCCGGGCGACCGCGTGCAGGGCAGCTTCTTCCTCGACTGGATCGACGGCCCGCACACGATGGGCCGCGCTTTGGGTGACGGGCATGGCCCGGGCATGCTGGCCGAAAAGGTCGTGCTGCCAGCGCAAGCCGTGGTGAAGATGGCCGACAGCCTCGATTTCTCGCAGGCCGCCTGCCTGCCCTGCGCGGGCGTCACCGCATGGAACGCGCTCACCCGCGGCCGTCCGGTCAAGGCGGGGGACAAGGTGCTGGTGCTCGGCACCGGCGGCGTCTCCATGATCGCGCTGCAGCTCGCCAAGGCGATGGGCGCCGAGGTGATCGCCACCTCCTCCAGCGACGAGAAGCTGGGCCGGGTGAAGGATCTCGGTGCCGACCACACGATCAATTACAAGGAAACCCCGCAATGGGGCGCCGCGGTGAAGGAGCAGTTCGGCGGCGCGGACAAGATCGTCGAAGTCGGCGGCACCGGCACTCTGGGCCAGTCGATCGCGGCGCTTGCCAATGAAGGCGAGATCGCGCTGATCGGCGTGCTCAGCCAGGGTGAGCCGCCCAGCCCGCACGGGTTGATGATGACCGGCGGCAGCATTCGCGGCATTTTCGTCGGCAGCGTGCAGATGGCGAAGGACCTCAACGCCTTTGTCGATCGGCACAAGATCGAGCCCCCCATCGGCGGCCGCTATGCCTTCGACCAGGCGCCCAAGGCCTATGCCCATGGCTGGGGCGCGGACAGCTTCGGCAAGACCGTGATCGAGATGTAGCTTTGACATAGGTCATTGCGAGGAGCGCAGCGACGCGGCAATCCAGAGCGTCGCGCGGCTCGCCCTGGATTGCCGCGCGGTCTCCGGTCGCTCGCAATGACGATGGAGAACTGGGAGAGACACAATGTGGGAAGTGCGCGTCACCCCGGCGGGGGATTTCGACAACCACCCGTTCAAGTCGAACCATTTCGGCGTCGAGCCGCTCGCCGCCGCCATGGGGGCGGAGATCACCGGGGTGCGCCTGCCCGAGCTTTCGGAAGAGGGGATCGAGAGCCTCAAGCAGGCGCTGTGGAAGCACAAGATGGTCTATCTGAAGGACCAGAACCTCTCCCACGCAGAGCATGAGGAATTCGCCAGCCGCCTCGGCCCCTTCGCCGTGGATGCCTATACGCAAGGCGTGCCCGGCCATCGCGAGGTGCATCCCATCATCAAGGAAGCGGACGTGGTGACCCCATCGCTGTTCGGCGGCGGCTGGCACACGGACAGCCCTTTCCTGCCCGAACCGCCCAGCGTCACCACCCTGCGGCAAGTCGAAGGCCCGCCCTATGGCGGCGACACGGCATGGACGAACATGGCGCTCGCCTTCCGGCACCTTTCCAAGACCTACCAGGACATGCTGCGCGGCCTTCGCGTCCACATGAGCGCCGCCAACAATTTCGCCACCCAGCAGAAACTGCGCGGTGAAGCGATCGGCTTCGGCGATGCCTCAAAGCAAGAGCAGGGCCTCAAAGGCAGCATCCACCCGCTGGTGCGCAAGCATCCCTTCACCGGCGAGGAATCGCTCTATGTCTGTGACACCTACACGGTCGGGATCGAGGGGATGACGACGCATGAAGCCAAGCCCATCGTCGACTATTTGATCCAGCACGCCACCCAGCAGGCCTTCACCTGCCGCCTGCGCTGGCAGCCCGGCATGGTGTGCATGTGGGACAACCGCGCGACGATGCATCTGGGCCCGAACGACTATGACGGCTTCCGGCGTGAGATGTACCGCACCACCACGGCGGGGGAAGTGCCGGTTTAGGCCTTGCGCCCCGCCAGCCTCTCCAGCGCTTCGCCGCTCACGCGCTGGATGCGCCATTCGTCCATGCCGACCGCGCCGATCTTGCGATAGACGTCGATGGCGGCCTTGTTCCAGTCGAGCACCGCCCATTCGAAGCGCGCGCAATCGCGGTCCAGCGCGACACCGGCAAGGTGTGCCAGCAGGGCCGTGCCCACACCCTGACCGCGCGCATCGGGTGTGACGTAGAGATCCTCGAGATAGAGGCCCTTGCGCCCCGTCCAGGTCGAGAAGTTATGGAAGAAGAGCGCGAACCCCACGGGTTTGCCGCCAGCCTCCGCCATCACCGCCTCGGCGCTGCCTTCGCCGAAGAGCGCATGCTCCAGCATAGCCTCGGTCGCGACCACCGCATCGGGCTCGCGCTCGAATTCCGCCAGCTCACGCACGAAGGCGAGTATCTGCGGGACGTCGGCACGGGTGGCGGGGCGGATCGTGGTCATGGCAACTGCCTAGCGCTTTCGGCGCGCGCGGCAAGCATGGGCGAGCCTGCACAGCTACACACGGCTGAGCCTTCCCTGATAGTGAACAACAAGCCCCACGACCCGCAGGACGATTTCGACATCGAAGCAGAACATCCCGTCGCGCTGGCACTCGAAGCTCCTGCCCCTTGGCAGTAGGAACTTCGGCAATGGTATTCCCAAAATCGACCCGCGACGGGGAACAAGATGGAGCCTCTCATCTTCCACCACGAGCGCCAGCCCGAATTCGACGATTCCGAACCGCTCGACGAGCAAATGACTGCTGCGGCCAACGCCGCAGGACTGGTGCGAGCTGAAGGAATGATCGCCGAAGGTCCGCGTCCAGCGCTCACCACCGCCTTCGGGTGAGAAGGTGACACTGACGGGAACCGGGTCCCCGCTCTTCGGGAAACCAAAGACCATGGCAATGACGCCCGCCAGCAAGCCACTGCCCCTTTTTACACTGGCGGTTCCCGCCCAGCTGCGCTCTGCCACGTCGTCATGAAGCTCGCGCACTTTCTCCGGCAGGCCGTCGAATGCGCTACCGAGGATGCAGCGATATATGGGGCCGTGCGGCACATGGTCGCGAAAACCGGAATGGATCGTCCGCCCGGCAAACAAGCGACCATAGTCGTCCAGCTCTAGGGCATGCGTGGCTGGCCGGGCTCCCGGTTCCGGCCAGTTGCCCGCCAGCGCCTTGCGGATGATCCCCTCGATCGCCATCGAGGGGATCAGCGGGCCGTCATCGGCCTCGGCCAGCAGGTGCCAACTCCGCTCTACCGGCTCGCCGTCGCGCGTGCCCTTCGCGTGGACATACATGCCCCCGCGATGCTCGCCGAATTTCATCAGGTTCAGCACTGCGTAGAAGAGGCGCGAGAACGGTTCCGGCGAAGGCAGGTGCAGTAAATGCCGCGCCTTCGCCAGTAGGTTGAGCATGCGGTGCAGCGCTTCGGGCACCGGCCCTGCACCCATCCAGATGTCGGTCATGGCCGGGTGTTCTGGCGGCAGGACCTGCAGGTCCGGAACATCGACCAGCGAAAAGCGGATATTGCGGAGCGGCATCCGTCCCGGCACGGCGATAGTATAGCGTCGGCTTTCCGCCAGGCCGATGCCATGGCCAACACGACCAGCACGGGTGAGCTTTACCGGCGCTCCTGCATAACCGACCACCGCACGCATCACGTTGAGACCGATGCCGGCATAGGGCGAAGGAGCGATGCCCCCCTCGACCTCGACGATCTCCATCGTCCGACTCAGTTCACGCAACACTGCCGCAGTCAGGACCGGAAAGCTGCTCACGCCCGAAAGGATACATATGCCCGCCTGCCGCGCCGCTTCATCGAAACGCGAAATGCCGAAGACGAAATCGGCGCCGTCGGCAAAATCGAGATAGTGCACCTTCTGCGCCAGGCAGCTTTCGACGACGCGATATTGATCGGCGCCGTAGTCCTGGAAGGGTCCCGATGCGTCGACCACAAGATCCGGCTGCAACCGGGCCAGGGCATCAGCAATGTCGCGACGGTCCAGTCCGACCGGCTCCACGCGTGCTACGCCGGTGAAAACGGAGCAGAATTGCCGCGCCTTTGCCTCGCTCCTTCCGGCTAGCAGCAACGTCGCCTGCGGCATGTCGCTCAGCAGCCGGGCCAGGCGGCCACCAAAGACGCCATAGCCGCCAAGGATCAGGATTTTCACCAACAAGCCCCCTTGCCGCAGGTCACCTCACCCCGCAAAGAAGTTCAGCTCCAGCAGGATGTTGTTCGGGTCGGCGGTGAAGATCTGCTGCAAGCCGATCGCTTCGACCAGGTTCTCCTGGTACTCGGCCCCGCGCGCATCGAGGCGGGCCTTCACCTCGTCATAGCCCTGCAGGCGCAGCGCCACGTGGTGCAGCGCGCCGGTCAGCGCGCCTTGCGGCACGTCGCGGTCATAGGCGCGCGGACAATCGACGGTGTTGATGTGGATGATCGCGCGGCCTTCTGCATCGAACATCCAGGTCGCGTTCTGGGGCGTCAGCGGCGGCGGGGCATCGCGGCGTTCCAGATTGAGCAGCTCGGCATAGAAATCCGCTGTCTCCTCCATCCGGTCGGTGATGATGTTCACATGGTCGAGCGCTTCGACTTTCATGCACGGCCTCCTGTCGCTTTGTGCGCCTTATGGCTTGCACCTCTAGCGCAACATTGTATGTGACGCATACAATTTCGCATATATGATTCTTTCACAGATGAGAGGAAGAGGAATGGCTGAGAATCTCGAACAGGTTTTGGCTGGTGCAAACGGCGATATCGTCGGCCAGCTGCGCAACAACAAGATCGGTGCCTATGTGTACCCGGTGGTTGCCCCCGAATTTTCCAACTGGCGTGACGAGCAGTGGGCATGGCAGCATGGCGCCGTCCTGTTCGACCAGTCGCACCACATGTTCGACCTCTACATCAACGGTCCGGACGCCGGCAAGCTGCTGTCCGACACGATGGTCAACTCATCCAAGGGTTGGGAAGTCAACAAGGCCAAGCAGTACGTCCCCACGACGCCTTACGGCCACGTGATCGGTGACGGCATCATCTTCCGTCTGGCTGAAGAAGAATATGTCTATGTCGGCCGCGCACCTGCCGCGAACTGGCTGATGTTCCAGGCCGAAAAGGGCGGCTACAACGTTGACATCATCAACGATCCGCGTTCGCCCTCGCGTCCGATGGGCAAGCCCGTCACCCGCATCTCCTGGCGCTTCCAGATCCAGGGCCCGCGCGCTTGGGACGTGATCGAAAAGCTGAACGGCGAGCCGCTGGACAAGCTGAAGTTCTTCAACATGTCGACCATGAAGATTGGCGACAAGACCATCCGCACGCTGCGCCACGGCATGGCCGGCTCGCCGGGCCTCGAAATCTGGGGTCCCTATGACGAGCAGGAATATGTCCGCGAGAAGATCCTCAAGGCCGGCGAAGAATTCGGCCTGATCCCGGTCGGTTCGCGCGCCTATCCGTCGAACACGCTGGAATCCGGCTGGATCCCCAGCCCGCTGCCTCCGATCTACACCGGCGACGAGCTGGAAGATTACCGCAAGTGGCTGCCGGCCAATGGCTACGAAGCGACCGGTTCGATCGCTGGTTCCTTCGTCGGCGACAGCATCGAAGACTACTACACCGATCCGTACCAGCTGGGTTATGGCCCGTTCGTCAAGTTCGACCACGACTTCATCGGTGCCGACGCACTGAAGAAGATGGAAGAAGACGGCACCAGCAAGAAGTACAAGAAGGTGACCTTCGAATGGAACGCCAACGACATGAAGAAGATCGTTGGCTCCATGTTCGATCCGGAAGGCGAGCAGTACAAGTTCTTCGACTTCCCGCTGGCTAACTACGGCAACTCCAGCTTCGATGCTGTGAAGGACGCAGACGGCACCGTGATCGGCAAGTCGATGTTCACCGGCTACTCCTGGAACGAGAAGAAGGCCCTGTCGCTCGGCTATGTCGACGCTGACGTGCCGCTGGGTACCGAGCTTGACCTTACCTGGGGTGAAGAAAACGGCGGTACCGAGAAGACCACGGTCGAGCCGCACAAGCAGCTCGACGTCAAGGTCATCGTTTCGCCGGTGCCTTACGGCAAGATGGCTGCCGACACCTACGCAACTGGCTGGCGTACGACGAAGAAGGCCTGATCTTCTTCGCAGCCAATCGGCTGACAGAATTTGGGGAGGCAGCGTCGCGTTGCCTCCCCTTTTTCTTGGCACACGCTAGCTTGCAGAAAAAGGGAGAGTGCTGATGGCCAATTACGTCCTCGTCCATGGCGCATGGGGCGGCAACCACACCTATGGCGAAGTGCCCGCGCGGCTGGAGGCGGCGGGGCACAAAGTGCTCAACTGCACGCTGCCCGGCCTCGGTTCGCGGCAGGAGGAGCTACATCGCGGCATAACCCTCACCGACCATATCGATGCGGTGTGCGAGCAGGTGGAAGAAGCCGGCTTCGACCGCTTCATCCTTGCCGGTCATTCCTATGGCGGCATGGTCATCACCGGCGTCTCCGGTCGGCTCGGCAAGCGGATCGACGGCATCTGCTACATCGACGCCTTCTGGCCCGAGGATGGCGAGGCCTTGTGGCACATCACCGGCAAGTTCGAGCACGAATGGTACCTTGAATCGCAGAAATACAATCCCGGCTTCGTGCGCCCGCTGATGAGCCCACCGGAATTCGCGCCGGTGCCGGGCGTGGTCGGCTACCACCCGCTCCTTACGCTGGTCGAAGCGGTGCAGTTGTCGGGCGATGAGCAGGGTATCGCGAAGAAGTCCTATATCTTCGCCACCGGATATGAAGGCACGCCCTTCCCGCGCTTTGCCGAGAAGGCGAAAGCGGCGGGCTGGGACTATCACGAAACGGATACCGACCATTTCGTGATGGAGAAGGACCCGGAGCTGACGGTGGAAGTGCTGCTCGGCCTCGCAGGCTAGGCTACATTCCCAGCATGGCGGGATCGAGCGGCGTGCCCTGCGCCGCCATCCCTTCCAGCAGGTCAGTGCCGATTTGCTCCACATCGTGCTGCACGGCCTTTGCAGCGAGTTCGTCCACCGCATGGGGACGGCCGGCGGCGATCACCAGCGCGGGCTGGCGCAAGCAGGCAATGTCCAGCTGCGGGTCGCAAGGGTAAAGGACGATATCGGCAGCGCAGCCTTCATCGAGGCAGCCGAGCCGCTCTTCTTCGCCCAGCACTTTCGCGGCATTGCCCGTTGCGCTCGCAAGCGCCTCGCCCGAAGTCAGCCCAGCTTCCACCAGCAGTTCCAGCTCGTCCACCAGCGAGCGACCCGGGACGTTGACGAAAATGCCCGCATCGCTTCCCGCCACCAGCAACACGCCTTCCCGCTGCATTATGCGGGTGAATTCGGCATAGTGGCCCGCGCGCTCGCGCTCATTCGCCGGGTCCTGCGCGGACCAGAAGGCGGTGACTTCCGCCTCCAGCGCCTGCAGCACCGGGTTGAGCCAGTCCACGCCCTCCCTCTGCGCGAAAGCACCGTCGCTTTCGGCCATGTGCACGAGGTTGCGGTGGGCGACGAGTGTGGGCGTGACCGGCGTGCCCGAGGCGGCGATATCGCGCGCCAGTATCCTTGCTGCCTCCGCGTCCCAGCTGTCGCGCAGGCCGTGGAAATAGATCGTCTCGGTATGCTCGAAGGTCTCGAAACCGGCGTCGAGCAGGTTCGCATGCGGGATTTGGAAGGGTCGCACCTGCGGAATGCCCTCCAGCCGCTCGCCTTCGGGCGTATGGCCGGTAATCGCCATGCCCAGCGCCTGCGCCTCCGCCAGCACGCCCGACCAGGCATCGGCATTGAGGTTGGAATAGACCTTGATGCGGTCATACCCCGCTTCATGCTGCGCGCGCACCGCCGCGCGGCCTTCCTCTTCGGTCAGCACCATCTGGTGGTTGATCTGCGCATTCGGGCCGGGCGAATTGAGGATCGGGCCGCTGGTGTAGAGGCGCGGACCGGCAAGCTCGCCCGCAGCAATCTCCTCCGCCATCCGCAGGTGGAACGGCATGCCGGAGAGGTTGCGGACGGTGGTCACGCCATAAGCGAGGTAGCCTGAAAGCTCGGCCTCTCCCCAGACATGCACATGCATGTCGATGAGGCCGGGATGCGCGAAGAGGCCCTGCGCATCGAGTATCTGGACGCTGCCCTCGACCGGCGGCATGTCGGCCGCATCGCCGGTGGTGGCGATCGCGCCGTCCTCGATCAGCAGATAGCGGTTTTCCGGCCCGATATTGGCGAGGAGCAGGCGGTCCTGCGCGGCGAGGGGCGGGGCCGCGAACAGCAGGCACGCGGCGGCAAGCCGTGTCCAGTTCCGTGCCCGCATGCCGCCCCCTTTCCTACCGCCGTTCGAGCGCCGCCTCGCTCTCGGCCATCAGCGTGGCGATGATATCGGCCACCGGCTCTTCCTGCTTGACCATGCCGACGCTCTGGCCCGCCATCAGGCTGCCATTCTCGACATCGCCGTCGATCACCGCGCGGCGCAATGCCCCGGCCCAGTAGTGCTCGATCCTCAGCTGCGCCTCATTCATGTCGACGCTGCCCTGGTCGAGCAACAGGCCGACTTCGCGCTGCTTGGCGGTGAATTCCTCGGTACCCTTGTTCTTCAGCGCGCGGACCGGAATCACCGGCAGGCGCGGGTCGAGCTGGACGCTCGCCACCGCATCGCGCGCACCGGCGCGGAAGAAGGCCTTCTTGAAATCGGGATGGGCAATGCTCTCGGTCGCGCAGGCGAAGCGCGTGCCCAGCTGCACGCCTGCCGCGCCCATTTCCAGGTAGCTGGCGATCATGTCGCCCCGGCCGATGCCGCCGGCGACGAAGATCAGGTTCTCTTCGCTAAGTTCGGGCAGGATTTCCTGCGCCAGCACGCTGGTGGAAACCGGGCCGATATGACCGCCCGCCTCACTCCCCTCGATCACCAGCGCATCGGCGCCCGACCGCAGCAGCTTCTTCGCCAGCGCCAGCATGGGGGCGAAGCAGATCAGCTTGGCGCCCTTTTCCTTGATCGCATCAACGCTGCCCTTGGGCGGCAATCCGCCCGCCAGCACGACATGGCCGACTTCATGCTTGGCGCAAATGTCGATCAGGTCGAACAGGTCCGGGTGCATGGTGATGAGGTTCACGCCGAAAGGCTTGTCGGTCAGCGCCTTGGTCGCGGCGATTTCCGCATCGAGGAGGTCGGTCGTCATCGCCCCGCAGGCGATCACGCCGAAGCCGCCGGCATTGGAAATGGCGGAAACAAGGTTGCGCTCCGACACCCAGCTCATCGCGCCGCACAGGATCGCGGTCTCGCTGCCGAGGAATTGGGCACCGCGCTGCATCAGCGCATCGGTCTTGGGATAGCTCGTCATGGGCGGTGCGATTAGGGCCGCTGCTGCCGGACTGCAAGCATCGCTTGCCCCAACAGCGGCAGGGGCGGCGCGGACCGGCTGAGATAGCCAGTCCGCACCGCTGCCTGGCTTGCATCAGAAGCGCACGCGCGCGCCGATGCGATAGGTCCGGCCAAACGTATCGAAATAGACCGGATTGGTGGGAAAGCCGTTGCCGCCCGGCGCAATCACCGGATCCTTGTCGAGCAGATTGTTGATCGACCCGAACATCTCGATCTCGTCGGTGATCTCGAACGAACCCGACAGGTTGAAATAGGCCGCCGCCTCCACCTTGTTATCGCTGATCGAATTGGGATTGGTGCTGTCATAGCCCGCATCGCTCGGATCCACCGCCGGCCCGCCGCTCCCGGTCAGCGTGGCATAGCGGCCGGAGCCGATATAGCGCATCTGCAAGGTGAGCGTGGCTGGTCCGTTCTGGTAGGTGGCGAAGGCATTGCCCTGCCATTTGGGCGAAGTGTTGAACGTGCCGAAGGCCGCCGTCGGGCCCGTCTGCCCCGCATAATTATATACCGGGGAGCCGAGGCCGGTCGAAAACAGCTGGTCGTAGAGCAGCGAGGCCAGCACGCGGACGTTGAGCGAGGACTCCGCGCCCAGCGGCATATTGTAAGCCGCCTCGAAATCGACGCCGCGCGTAGTGAAGCCCTGCAAGTTCGCCGCCGTATTGGTGATGGCGGTGATGTCGTCGGTGCCCTCGCCCTCCATCAGGTCGCAGAATTCCTGCGCCCCGGCGAAGCACTGGGCGACGATATTGGCCGCACCGATACCCGAAGGCGGACCGGCGATCGCGTCCTTGATGGTGATCTCGTACCAGTCGGCCGAGAAGCGGAAGCCGGAAAGCGCACCTCCTTGCGGGGTCAGCACCACGCCGACGGTCCAGGTGTCCGCCTTTTCCGGCTCCAGCCCGACATTGCCGCCGGTGGTGATCGTGGCGGCATCGGTCAGGCCGTCATTCCATGGATTGGCGACCGAACCGAAGGGTCCGCCCACCGTGCGGTTGTAGGTCTGGAACAATTCGCGGAACTGCGGGGCGCGCACGTCGCGCGAGCGCGTCGCCCGGAAGCGCAGCCAGTCGGTCACGTCCCACAGCGCGCTCACCTTCCAGGTCACGAATTCGCTGCTGGCCGTCTCCCCGGCATATTCGCCCGCAGTGCCCTTGGCCTTGTTGCTGGTGCCGCGCGCCGCCAGGTCGAGCTCGAAATAGCGGCCCAGAGCGCCGTTCTCGAAGACCGGGACGATCAGTTCCGCATAGCCTTCGAGCACCTGGATATTGCCGCCGTAGTCGAGGCCGTAGCTCAGCGTGAAGTCGTTGTAGAACGGCGTGTTCTCAAGATCGTGCGTGACGTTCACCGTCTCGCGCCGCCATTCCGCGCCTGCCGCCAGCTTTACCGCGCCCGCTCCAAAGCCGTCGAACAGGTCGCCTGCGACATTCACGGCCGCCACATCCTGCTTGATGGTGGAGAGTTCCTCCAGCGTGCGGAATGCATAGTCGACCGCCGCCGGATCGGCATTGCCGATGCCGAACAGGTTGAGCGGCACGCAGGGGCCGGCGCTGTTGGCATAGGCGACGTCGTCGGCCGTATAGGGCGCGCCGGTATTGGGATTGATCCGCCCCGGAACGTCCACGCCGCAAACGATGCCGCCATCCGTCTGCACCGCGTCGAGCGCGAAGGTCAGGAAAGGCGCGACCACATTGTGGAAGAGGTGCTGGTCGTTTTTGTTCTCGCCATGCGAGAAATAGGCATCCCAGATCCATCCGCCGCCCAATTCGCCTTCGAGCCCGCCAAGGGCGCGCCAGGTGGAATTGTTGGTCTCGTTACGGGCGGACTGTTCGCTCAGCATGTTGCGCCCGAACCCGGCACCGGCCGGGCCGATCAGGGCCGCCGCTTCCGCCGGCAGGAAGGCATTGTCGTTGAACACCCGGAAGCCGACATAACCCCGATCGAAGATTTCCAGCGCATAGGGGCCGATCGCGCCAGTGGCGACGGGGTTCACCGCCGCACTGTGCGCATAGGAGCCTTCGAGGAAGAGCTCGATATTGCTGCCAAGCTCATAGGTGGCATGGCCAAGCAGCGTGTAACGTTCGACTTCGGGCCGCAGCGTCGTGCCGTCATATGCGCCGGCGCTGAATTCGTCGTCGCCATCCTGGCGGAAGCCGAAGAAGCCCGCGCCCGTGGAATGGAAGCCGCGATTAAAGGGGATAAGCTCGGTGCCGTCGGCATTGAACTGCATCAGGTCACCGCTGACTTCGGGCACGTTGATGCAGGCCCCGGCGAATACCGTGCAGGGTACCAGCACTCCGGTCAGGCTCTGGTTCGCCGAATAGGCTTGCGGGCCGATGATATAGTGCGGCAGGCCGTTGGTCGCGTAGCCGGTATTGGTGAACAGGCCGTAGCGTTCCGAGCACCAGCCGCGCTCCTCGCTGCAATTGCCGATGGCATCGGTCTGCTGGTACTCGCCGCCGAACACGAAGTGTCCGCGGCCGCCCGCAAACTCCGTGCCGAAGGCGGCGCTGGCGTGATACTCATAGCCATCGCCCGCATCGGTGCGGGTAAAGTCCGCCTGCGCGCGCAGGCCCGTCAGGTCCTTGTCGAGGATGATGTTGACGACGCCGGCGATGGCGTCCGATCCATAAAGTGCCGAAGCGCCGCCGGTCACCGTCTCGGTTCGCTCCACCAGCATCGAGGGGATGAGCGTGATGTCGACACCGCCGCCCGTCGCGGTCGGCACCACGCGGTGCGTGTCGACCAGGGTCAGCGTGCGCGTGCCGAAGAACGGGTTCAGGCCGCGCAGGTTCACGAATTGCGCGCCGACGTTGAAATTGCCGAGGCCGACATTGTTGGATGAAAAGAAGTTGGAGTTCGCAGGCAATTGGCTGACGATATCGCCGACATCGGTGAGGCCGAGATTTTCGATATTCTCCGAATCGAACACGGTGACCGGGCTGGGCGTATCGAAAGTGCTGCGCTGGACGCGCGAGCCGGTGACGATGATCTCGTCCTCTTCGATTTCAGCGCCGTCCGAATCCTGCGCGAAGGCCGGATTGCTCAAGGCGCCGAGAAGGCCGATTGCGATTGCCGTCGTGCTCAGACCACGGCGAGTATGCGCAATGCCCATGGATAGTGCCTGCATGTGTTCCTCCCTCCATTGCCGCCCGGTTGGTCCGGGTCAGCTGCACGGGAAGATGCGCGGCAAGGTTCTCGAATTAATAGCGAAGCGCGCGGCACTCCCCCTTGCGACGATCAATAATGCATACAATCGGGCGATTGTAAAACCTTATTGCAAAGCGCAAAAAGCAGTGGCCGCAAGCGTGGCGGAATTTGGCTAGGCCGCTTCCGCCGGTGCATCCAGGCCATAGGCAGTATGCAGCACGCGCACGGCCAGTTCGGTCTCGTCCTCGTCGATCAGCACGGAAACCTTGATCTCCGACGTCGAGATCGCCTGCACGTTGATGCCGCGATCGGCCAGCGCCTTGAACATGGCGGCGGCGACGCCCGCATGGCTCTTCATGCCCATGCCGACGACCGAGACCTTGGCCACCTTGCTGTCGGTAATGATGCGGTTGAAGCCGATCTTCTCGCGCCGGTCTTCCAGCAGCGCCTGCGCGCGGGCGAGGTCCGCTTGCGGCACGGTGAAGGTGACGTCCGTCTCGCCCTTCTCGCGGCCGACATTCTGGATGATCATGTCGACATTGATGCCCGCTTCGCCCAGCGGCAGGAAGATTTCCGCCACTGCGCCGGGCTTGTCGGGCACGCGGGTCAGGACGATGCGTGCCTCGTTCTTGTCGTGGGCGATGCCGGTAACGGTCTGGCGTTCCACTTGGCTCTTCTCCAAAAGTTCGTCCATCTCCGCTTCGGAGACGATCATGGTGCCGGGAATGGTATCTGCGGCGGGCGCATCCTCGTCCACGAAGGAGGAGAGGACCTGCAGCCGCACGCCGCGCTTCATGGCGAGGCTGACCGAGCGGGTCTGCAGCACCTTGGCCCCGACCGAGGCGAGTTCGAGCATTTCCTCGAAGGTGACATATTTCTGCTTGCGCGCGCGGGCAACGATGCGCGGGTCGGTGGTATAGACGCCGTCGACATCGGTATAGATGTCGCAGCGATCGGCCTTCACCGCCGCCGCCACGGCCACCGCGCTGGTATCCGAACCGCCGCGGCCCATCGTGGTGATGCGCCCTTCGTCGGACACGCCCTGGAAGCCGGGGATCACCGCGATCTCGCCAGCCTGCATATGCTCGATCAGCTTGTCGGCATCGATATCGCCGACGCGGGCATTGGCATGGGCGGAGAAGGTGTGGATCGGCACCTGCCACCCCAGCCAGCTGCGCGCCTTGCAGCCCATCGCCTGCAGCGTGAGCGCGAGGAGGCCGCTGGTCACCTGTTCGCCGGAGGAAACGACCACGTCATATTCGGCCGGATCGTAGAGCGGGTTCGCCTCGCGGCAGAAGTTCACCAGCCGGTCGGTCTCGCCGGCCATGGCCGAGACGACCACCGCCACCTCGTTTCCGCCCGCGGCCTGCGCGCGCACGAGGTTGGCGACGCGGCGAATGCGCTCTGTCCCCGCCATGGAGGTGCCGCCGAATTTCATCACGATACGGGCCAAGACGAACTCCCTGCTGCGCCCAATTGGAAGGATATTCGAGTCTGGCCCGAAACCTCGCGCGCTGTTAGGGCGAGGACATGGGTGATGCAACTGTAGCAAATGAAACCATCCGCCCGCAGGAGGCGGCGCATTTCGGCGCGCTGGCGGCGGAGTGGTGGGACCCCAAGGGCTCCAGCGCGATGCTGCACAAGCTGAACCCCGTGCGGCTCGCCTTCATCCGAGAGGCGATCGACCTGCACTGGGCGGGCGATATCCACTCTGTGAAGCCGCTCGCGGGCAAGAGCGCGCTCGATGTCGGCTGCGGCGCGGGCCTGTTGTGCGAACCCCTGGCGCGGCTGGGGGCAAACGTGACCGGCGTCGATGCGGCGGCGGAGAATGTCGCGGCGGCCAGGGCCCATGCCGAAGGTTCGGGCCTTGCCATCGATTATCGCCATGGCGAGCTGGGATCGCTCGGCCTCGGCCAGTTCGACCTCGTCACCTCGATGGAAGTGATCGAGCATGTGGCGGACAAGCAGGCTTTCGTTTCCGGGCTGGCCGCGCATCTTGCTCCCGGCGGGCTCATGGTCCTCTCCACCCCGAACCGTACGCTTGCCAGCCGCGCGCTGCTCGTCGGCGCTGCCGAGGCGCTTGGTGCGGTGCCCAAGGGCACGCATCACTGGGAGGATTTCGTAACGCCGGAGGAGCTGGAGGAGCTGCTAGTCGCTGCGGGTCTCACCGTGGGTACGCCGAAGGGCATCTCGTGGTCGCCGACCAAGGGTCTGCACCTCTCGGACGATCTGGCGCTCAACTACATCGTCACGGCGCAACGCGCCTGATCAGGGCTAGGTGCAGCGCGCAAAAGTCACCGGAGGCGAGGCAACGCCGGTATTGGAGACCATCTCCACCCGGAATTTGCCGCCACGATCGATCACGTAGCGATTACCTTCAAGGTCGCAGACGAAAGGGCGCATCTCGCGCCGCAAATACTGTTCGTTATAGGTATAGCCGCCGATCGGCAGGTTGGTGATCCGCATCACCAGCGTATCGCCTTCGGCTACCGCGGCGACATTTCCGGGTAGGTCGGGCAGCATGCGCTGGCCATCGGTGTTGATGAATTGTGCCGTCCCCGCAATGATCTCTTCCAGCGGCTTCTCTTCGAACGAGGACGTGCCGCAAGCGGTCAGCAGTCCGGCGCAGAGCAAGGGCAGGATGGCACGCATGATATGGCTCCTCATCGCTTCGAGCCGTGAGCCATAGCACTGAAAAGGATAAGGTTTCGTTTCCCCGGCGGCAGTCAAGCGCCTGTCAGGGTTCGTAATTCCCGCTCGCCCGCAAGGTGACCGCAGCGCCCGGATGGTCGGTGAAAATGCCGTCCACCCCTGCCGCCACCAGCATTCCCATCAGCGGCGGCAATCCGCCCAGCCCGCGCGGATTGTCATTGGTCTTGAGCGCATCGGGCATGAAGGCATTTTCGCGCCGGAGGGTCCAGGCATGGACCAGCAGCCCTTGCGCATGCGCTGCTTCGACCAGCCCGCTCGACCGGCCGCCATCGCCCAGCACCAGCCGTATGTCCGCCCCGATCCCGTCGGCATAGCGGGCGATGTTTTCCAGTCCCTGCGGCAGCAGCATTTCGCCATAGGAGACATCGGGGGTATCGACAGGGCTGCCACTCGCCGACACCAGCTGCACCAGCCGCAATTGCGTGATCCGGTTGAGGCGCACCAGCGGCTCGACATCGAAGCTCTGGATGAAAACCGGCGCATCCGCTCCCCCATAGCCTGCTGCATGGAGTTCGCGCACCAGCATGGCGCCGAGGTCATGGCCAATGCTGGCAAAATAGGTCGGGTGCTTGATTTCGGGATAGAGGCCGATAGTGCGGCCCGTCTCCGCCTCCTTGGCGCGGACCAGCGCGATGATCTCCGCCAGCGTGGGCACCTGGTAGAGCCCGTCATAGGCGGTGTTGTCGGGGCGCAGTTCGGGCAGCCGCTCGCGGGCGCGCAATGTGCGCAATTCGGCCAGCGTGAAATCCTCGGTGAACCAGCCGGTCAGCTCCTCCCCGTCGATCACGCGGGTGGTCAGCCGCGCGGCGAATTCGGGATGCTCGCCGATATCGGTGGTGCCCGAAATCTCGTTCTCGTGCCGGGCGACGAGCACGCCGTCCTTCGTGGCCACAAGGTCCGGCTCGATGAAATCCGCGCCCTGGTCGATGGCGAGCTCATAGGCGGCGAGCGTGTGTTCGGGCCGGTCGCCGCTGGCGCCGCGATGGGCGATCACGATCATGGCGTTATCCTCCTGCGCCATCGCCGGCGCGCATAGACAAAGGGCAAGGAAGGCAAGGAGCCATTTCACAGGATTCGCTCCATATATTCAGGGCGCGGTACAAAGCAGGTCTCGCGCCTGCCGAAGATCCGATAGCGGTTGCGTGCGACAAAACGATAAAAGGGATCGCGGATCGCGCGCGGCACCAGCTTGAAGATCGAAAGGGCACGCCATGGCCAGCCGAGCGCGCCATAGATCGCCAGCACGCCATCGCTGTCGCGCAGCGCCTTGTTGCCATCGACCACGATCATCGTATCCGGGTCTGCGGGATCTATGCCGAAATGCCGGTAGAGCGCCGAACCAACCTCCCCCTGCATGGCGGCGAGGCGGAAATGGCCCTTGCGGTCATACTTCAACACGAATTGCGCATTGGCCGAGCACAGCACGCACATGCCGTCGAAGACGATGACCGGATGGCCAGCGGCATGTGCGGGAAGTGCCGGCGCCTCGCTCACGTAAGCGCGTTCTCCCATTCGCTTTGCGCGAAGCCGACAAGGATGCGGGTGGAATCGGGCAATTCGACCACCGGGCGCTTGATCATGCTGGGATGCTCCACCATCAGCGCGATGGCCTTGTCGCGGTCGATCCCTTCCTTGTCGGCATCGGGCAGCTTGCGGAAGGTGGTGCCGCGACGGTTGAGCAGGACTTCCCAGCCCGCCTCGTCCGACCAGCGAGCGAGCTTTTCCGCGTCGGCGCCTTCCTTCTTGTAGTCATGGAAGCTGTAGTCGAGACCCTGGCTTTCCAGCCACTTCCGCGCCTTCTTGACCGTGTCGCAATTGGGAATGCCATAGAATTGGATCATGAAATGTCCTTGTGGTCGAAGCGGTGCACCCGCGGATCGGCACAGGCGAACAGCGTGTAGCTGTCGTAATAGTCGCGCCTTCCGCGGCCCTGCACCTGCAGGTGCTCCGCCTGCCTGCCCCATGCGCGCGCCGCCTCCTCGCTGTCCCATTCGGAAAGGGCGATCACCTCGCCATCATCGGCGGTATAGGATTTGAAGGAGCGGTAGCCCGGTTGTGCCGCGGCCATCTGTGCCATCCGCGCGGCATCATCGGCATAGGCGGCCGCATCCATGTCGGCGCGCTTGCGGTTGCGGAAGACGACGAGGAACATGGCGCCCTTCTACACGATCAGCGCAAATGCGCATCGGCAATCGCGACCGCGAGCGCATCGGCGGCGTCGGCCCCTGCCGGTTTCGCACCGGGCAACAACACCTTGAGCATGGCCTGCACCTGCGCTTTTTCCGCCGCGCCAGTACCGACTACCGCCTTCTTGACGAGGCGCGCCGCATGTTCGCGCACTTCTAGCCCGCGCGCGCCGCAGGCGGCCAGCACCGCGCCCCGCGCCTGCGCCAGCTTAATCGTCGATTGCGGGTTCTTGTTGACGAAGATCTCTTCCGCCGCCGCCCGGTCCGGGCCGTGTTCGGCAATCACCGCCTCTATCGCAGTGACGAGGTGCGAGAGCCGCGCGGCGATCGGCGCCTTGGGATCGGTCTTCACCTGCCCGTTGGCGACATGCGCGATGCGCGATCCCTCGGCCCGCACCACGCCCCAACCGGTACAGCTGAGCGAAGGATCGAGGCCGAGGATCAGCACTTGCTGTGCCCGCCTGCCTTAGGCGTCCAGCTTGTCCATGATCTCGTCGGAGATCTCGTAATTGCCCCACACGGTCTGCACGTCGTCGTCATCGTCGAGCGCATCAACGAGCTTGAGCAGCACGCCGGCATCCTTCTCGTCGAGCTCGGTGGTGAGGTTGGGCTTCCAGGCGAGCTTCACTTCCTTCGCCTCGCCCAGCACCTTCTCCATCGCGGAGGAAACCGCGTGCAGCTCTTCCGCGCCGGTCCAGATTTCGTGGCCGTCATCGGAGGACTGGATGTCCTCGGCACCGGCTTCCAGCGCTGCTTCCAGCACCTTTTCCTCATCGCCCGCATCGGCATCGTAGAAGATATAGCCGAGCCGCTCGAACCCATGCGCCACCGAACCCGATGCGCCAAGGTTGCCGCCATTCTTCGAAAAGATCGTGCGGACATTGGAAGCGGTGCGGTTGCGGTTGTCGGTCAGCGCCTCGACAATGATCGCGCTGCCGCCGGGGCCGTAGCCTTCGTAGCGCACTTCCTCGTAACTCTCGTCATCGCCCGCCGTCGCCTTGTCGATCGCGCGCTGGATATTGTCCTTGGGCATGGACTGCGCCTTGGCCGTGTTGACCGCGAGGCGCAGGCGCGGGTTCATGTCCGGATCGGGCGTGCCCAGCTTCGCCGCGACGGTGATTTCGCGGGAAAGCTTGGAAAAGAGGTTGGAGCGCTTCTTGTCCTGCGCACCCTTGCGGTGCATGATGTTCTTGAATTTGGAATGGCCTGCCATTGGTTCCTACCGGTTGGGCTGCGTTTCGGGGACGGCTCTTACCCTCATGGCAATCAGTGAAGCAAGGCTAGCGATTCTCGCTAGGCACGGACGCGGCTTGCTGGCCGACGTCTGGGCCTTCGCCAAAAACCCCTCTCCTGTGGCCGAGCCGCTGGCGCCGGGACGCACATGGGCGGCCCTGCTCTTGCTGCTTCTCGCGCTCGACATGGCGGTGGCGCTGGGTGCGCAAACCGTGCTCTGGGGCGCGGAATTCGCCGGATATGAACCGCCCGAACCATATGAGAGCGACCTGTCGGTGTGGGAGGACCTGCTGCAGCTCGTCATTCTCGCCCCGATCCTTGAGGAGGCGATCTTCCGCGGCTGGCTGTCAGGCAAAGGATCGGCGCTGAAGCTCGGACTACGCTGCATCGTGGGCGTGGCGATCATGCTGCTGGGCGATGTCGTGCTCGTCGGACGGGTGGACGAGACGATGGCCTTCGCGGTCTGGCTCGCGGGCCTCATCATCCTGTTCGCCTCGCTGGTGCTGTGGCTACTCAACCGCAAGCGCGAGAGCAGCGTGCCGGACTGGTTCAGCCGCAATTACCGCCTGCTGGTGTGGGGAAGCGCGCTTGCCTTCGGCCTCAGCCACCTGGTCAATTACGAGGGGCAGATCGAGGTGATCGACGCCATCCTCGTCCTCTCGCAGACCGTGGGCGGGCTGATCCTCGCCTATACGCGCACAAGGCTGGGACTGGCCGCGGCGATAGCCCAGCACGCCATGTTCAACGCGCTGGTCTTCGCCTTCGAATAGGTCAGATCTTCACCGCCGTGCCGCTGGCGGAGACCATCAGCATCGAGCCATTGGCGCCGATCACCTCGTAATCGAGGTCGATCCCCACCACCGCATTGCCGCCGCGCGAAGCGCATTCGGCCTGCAATTCGGCGATCGCCTGTTCGCGCGCTTCGCCGAGGATGCGCTCATAGCTGCCCGAGCGGCCGCCCACGATATCGCGAATGCCGGCGAAAATGTCGCGGAACACATTGGCGCCCACGATAACCTCACCGGTGATCACGCCCAGGTAATCCTGGATCGGCTTACCCTCGATAGTAGGGGTGGTGGTGACGATAATCCCGCGCGCATCCTTCCACGGACCGGCCATGGCAATCTCCTTCCTCTCGTGTCTTCCAATACTGTATTGTCGATATAATACAGCAAGGTTGGAATTCAAGGAATACGAGCCTTGTTGTCTGCGCTGAAAAACGTCATCCCCAGCCAATGACCGAGCTTACAGATCTCTCGCTAACACGAATTCTGGTCGAAGACGCGACCGCTGCGATCACCCGCAACAGGCAATCGGACACGCAGGTTACAAGGCGTGATCTCGTACGGACGAGCTTCGCATGCGTCGAGGGGCTGGTTCAGATGATGAAGCAAAGCGTCAACCACGCAGCAGACGTAATGGAGCTCTTCGAAGAAGGAGAGAAACAAGCGCTTTCCGAACAAGCTTTCTCAGTGACGAGCAGGGGGAAAGTCTCGCTTCAACAGAAATTCGTCCCGTTGCCGTCCGCGTTTCGCCTGTGTGTCCGGATCGTGGGAAGGCTGAGTTCAGATTTCTCCGTAGTTTTCGACGATGGCAATTGGCAGAATTTCCTTCGTTTCGTCGAGCTTCGCAACGCCTTAACCCATCCGAAATCCATGGATGATGTTGCCATCGACAATATGGACAAAGACCTTTGCATTGCCTCGTTCTTCTGGATCATGGAGGCGGTCCTGGAAGCCATCGAAACTGTGAATTCGAAACTCAAGATCCATCAAGCCGACATGCGCCAGATCCTTGAAGATCTGAAGGCCAGTGATGCCAAGGTGCTGGCGGAATACGAGGAAGCAAGGCTTCGCCTGCTGTCAGACAGCTAATCTATCCCAAGCGCCGCCCGATAGGTCTCCAGTATCATGTCCATTTCACGCCGATCATTTACGTCCATCTTCCGTAGGCGCACACACTGCCGCATCATCTTCGCGTCGTAGCCCACGGCTTTGCCTTCCGCATAGACGTCGCGGATATCGTCGGCGATGCCCTTCTTTTCTTCCTCGAGGCGTTCGATGCGCTCGATCAGCAGGCGCAGGCGGTCATCGGTGGCTTCAGCCATCATCTACTCCGGTCAAAATATGCAAGAATCGGTTGGCCGCTGGTTAGCGGGGGAGTGGGCGCGGGTGAAGCGCAACTTATCCCCGCCTGCCTGTGGATATCACCCGTGGGTAACGGCGGGGGTCAGTGCGCGCGGTTCTTCTTCAGGCTCTCTTCCATGCGGGCCAGCTGCTCCGGCGTCGCCTCGCTCTGGTACTTAGCCTTCCACTCATCCATCGGCATGCCGTGGATCAGTGCGCGCGCCTCACCCTTGTCACCTTCATAGCCCGCATCGCGGATCCAGTCGGCGAGGCAATTGCGGCAAAATCCGGAGAGGCCCATCAGGTCGATATTCTGCGCATCGTGGCGGTGGCGCAGATGGCGCACCAGCCGGCGGAAGGCGGCGGCGGCGACATCGTCGGGCAACTGGTCAAGCGGATCGGTAGGTTGGGTCATCATGCGTCCTTGTTTTGTCGCGCCGCTCTGCCATAGGCTGCGCCACATGACAAAAGCCGATCTGCCGACGTTCGAACCGCGTGGCCGCAAGGTCAAGATCCTGGCCACTATCGGCCCGGCGAGCAGCGACCCGGACGTGCTGCGTGAACTGTTCCGCGCGGGTGCGGACGCCTTTCGCTTCAATATGAGCCATGGCGATCATGCGGTGCACGAAAAGAACTTCCGCACCGTGCGCGCGCTGGAAAAGGAGTTCGGCCGCCCGATCGCCATATTGTGCGACTTGCAGGGCCCCAAACTGCGCGTGGGCACCTTCAAGGATGGCAAGGCGACCATCACCCATGGCGCGCGCTTCACGCTCGATCGGAACGAGGAGCCGGGCGATGCCACGCGCGTCTGCCTGCCGCATCCCGAATTGTGGGAGACGCTGGAAGTCGGCCACCGCCTGCTGGTCAATGACGGCAAGATCCGCCTGCGCGTGAAGGAGCTGGCCGAGGACGCCGCCCATTGCGTGGCCGAGGTCGGCGGAGTCATCTCCGACCGCAAGGGCGTGAACGTGCCCGATTCCGAAGTGCCGATCCCGGCGCTGACGGCCAAGGATAAGAAGGATCTCGCCTTCGCCATGGAGCATGGCGCGGACTGGATCGGACTATCCTTCGTGCAGCGGCCCGCAGATATCGAGGAGGCCAAGGCACTGATGGCCGGGCGCGGCTTCCTTTGCGCCAAGATCGAAAAGCCGCAGGCGGTCGAGCGTATCGACGAGATCATCGCCGCGGCGGACGGCATCATGGTCGCGCGCGGCGACCTTGGCGTCGAGCTCAACCCCGAAGAAGTGCCGCCGCTGCAAAAGAAGATCGTCAACGCCACGCGGCTGACCGGCAAGCCGGTGATCGTGGCGACGCAAATGCTCGAAAGCATGATCGAAAGCCCCACGCCCACGCGCGCCGAGGTCTCGGACGTGGCGAACGCGGTCTATGACGGGGCCGATGCTGTGATGCTGAGCGCGGAAACGGCCGCGGGCGACTGGCCCGAGGAAGCGGTGATGATGATGGATTCTATCGCCCGTCAGGTAGAAGCGGACGATGGCTACAGGATGCGCGTGCGCATGCTCGACACGCCGCCCGACCGCACCACGGCCGATGCGCTGGCGCATGCCTGCATGACCATCGGCGATACGATCGACATTGCCGCCATCGCCGTCTTCACCTCCTCCGGCTCCTCCGCCCGCCGCGTCGCGCGCGAGCGGCCGGCCATGCCGCTGATGGTGCTCACGCCTTCCCTCGCCGTCGCCCGGCGCGTGGCTCTGCTGTGGGGCGCGCATGCGGTGGCGACCAAGGATATCGGCAGCTTCGAGGAGATGATCGCCAAGGGCAGGCGCATGGCGCTGCGCCACGGCTTCGGCAAGCCGGGCGCGAATGTGGCGATGCTGGCGGGCGTGCCCTTCGGCCGCTCGGGCGCGACCAATCTGCTCCACGTGGTGACGCTGAGCGGAGACGAGCTCGACGATTACGAGGGCGATGCGGCGGACGAGCCGGACGCCTAGGCGCTTTCGGCGCGCTTCTCAGCCAGCGCCTCATCCAGATCGTCGGGCAATTCGTAATAGCCGCCCGACAACTCGTCATATTTCCCCGAGGCAAGGTCCACGCAGCGCTGGGCGCAGCGGGCGAGGTCTCCCTGCGCCTCGGGATCGTCGACCCGCTCCTTCAGCCGCTCGACCATTCCGCCCAGATATTGCTGCGCGGCGGCATCCTCCATCGTCTCGCGCGCCAATTGCGTAGGGACGAAGCCGGGATCGATGGCGAAAGTACAGACCGGCGTATCCGCAAGCTCGGCCGCGGCTTCCGCCACCAGCCGGTTCTGCGCGATCTTGCCGGTGCAATAGGCCGAAAGATGCGGGGCGACGATGCGTGCCGCTTTGGCCGAAACGCAGATCACCCGTCCCTGCCCGCGTTCCACCATCCCCGGCAGCACCGCCTGCATCAGCAGGAAAGGCGCGCGGATATGGATTTCCTGCGCGCGCCACCATTCCTCCGGCGGCACTTTCCAGAGCGGCCCGAAGGGCCCCGGCACGCCGGCATTTGAAACGAGCAGGTCCACTGGCCACAGCCCGCGCTCAACCTGCCGCACCGCGCGCATGATCGAATCGGGCTCGGTCAAATCGCACTGGACGGCCAGCGCCGTTCCTCCGGCATCAGATATCGCGCGCTCGACATCCTCCAGTTGCGCGATCGAGCGGGCGAGCAGCGCCACTTGCGCGCCCTCTGCCGCGAACCGCTCTGCAATAGCGCGCCCGAATCCGCGCCCCGCGCCGGTTACCAGCGCCACCTGTCCTGCCAGAATGCCCATGAACGTCTCCCTCGCCGCGCATGGCTAATCGCCGCGCAAGGCGGTGTCGAGATAGGACCTGCAATGAAGGAAAATGGAGCGGGCGATGAGATTCGAACTCACGACCCCAACCTTGGCAACCTAAAAAACTCGATTGTCTCCGGTTGCATAGCCTTGCAGAATCCCCGATATTGCAGTGACTTATCCAAGAGGATGCAATGCGTTGCAACCGCTTGTGACGGGTCACTCACTGCAATCTACCTGCAAAATCAGAGGAGACCTACAACGATGCCTAGCGTCGAACTATCCGCTCGCCAGCTTGACTCGCTGCCTCGGCCAGAAACTGGCCTCGTGCGCTATTGGGATACGGTAGTCCGCGGCCTTGTCGCCCATGTCCGCCCGACAGCGACCACGCTTTACTTTCAGATCGACCAGCGCGGCAAAACCAAGCGCGTCAATCTTGGCCGCTTTCCTACCGTCAGCGTCAACAAGGCCCGCGATGCCGCGCGCCAACTCGACTACGAGATGCGCTTTGGCAAAGCGAAGGGCTTGGAGCGGCGCGAGATCACGCTGCATGATGCGCTGAACACCTATCTCGAAACCACCCGCGCCTGCGACCAGCATGTGGCCTACGTGAAGCGCGCATTGGAGGTTCGGCTTGAGGAATGGCTATCGCACCCCCTCTCCGAGATCACGGGCGCAATGGTGCGCAAGCGTCACCGCGAATTGACAGACGATGGCCCGGTCATGGCGGACGAAACCATGCGCGCGATGCGTGCCGTATGGAACGCCGCCCGCGACGAGTTTGAGAAGTATGACATACCACCCTGCCCCACCGACATCTTGCGCAAGCGGTCAGGCAAGAAACAGGCGTGGAACAATCCGCAGCCGACACGGAACAAACCAATCCACGATCTTGCTGAATGGAGCGAAGCGGTCGAACGGATCGTCAACCCGGTGCATCAAGAGTTCTATCGCTGGGCATTGCTGACAGGAATGCGCAAGGGCGAGATCGCACGGATGGAATGGGAGCATATCGACCGTGAACGCCGCTTTCTAACGATCCCCAAGACCAAAAGCGGGCGCGAGCACTACCTGCCGCTCAACGATCACCACTTTGCCATTCTCGACAGGCTGGAAGAACAGGGTCGCTACGTGTTCCCTGACCGCACTGGCCAGAAGCCTGTCGTCCACCCGCGCCATGACGAGGTGCCCGGCACACTGCATTCCCTGCGCCACACCTGGGCGAGCGTCGCAGCCGAGATTGGAATCCCGGAAGATCAAATCGGTCGCATCCTGAACCACAGCAACGGGATGCGCTCTGTAACCAATCGCTACATCCACGTGCATGTCGATAGTATGCGCCCCGTCATGGACGCTGTAACGGACGAACTGGCCAACCGTTTAAATAATTCGGAGGCTTGACCAAAGATCAAGTCCTTGAATACACGTTGTATTTGGGCGCAATTCGCCCTATATCGCGAGAACCACCTTGTCGGGATTTGCCTGCCCCGATGAGTCCGCAAGGAGCAGAGAGGCACACTCTTAACAACGGCTGCTGGAACGGAAACTGTTGTTGTCTAGGAGTGATCAATGCTGCTCAATACGCGCGATGCCGCCGACTATCTCGGCCTTTCGAGTTCTACCTTAGAACACTGGCGCACCACTGAGCCGATGCGCGGGCCCGCTTTTGTCCGCCTCGGCCATCAGGTCCGTTACCGGCAATCCGATCTCGACGAGTACGTGAACTCGTCCGTCGTTGAAGCTGCGTAAAAAAGGAGGCGCGGCTCTCGCCACGCCTCCTCGGTGATCGTCTGCTTCTCGCCCGTCGAATTTACGAATTCCACCGCAAGACGACAACCGGAGAGACAGGTGTGAGGCTGCGGTAAGCGCGCATGTTCACCATAGCCTCTTCCTGGGACCAAAGGCCGATAGCCAAGCGGCTCAAGGTCGACGGCGACCGCATCGTTGCGGACCAGACTGTCTGGCCGTCGCGGATGCTTTTTCAGTCTGTGCGCTCCCACGAACTCGACAGCGCGGCCAAAATCTATGCCTTCCTTTGCCACCACGCAGAGCGAGGCAATGCGCTTATTCCGACTAGCCGGAAAGACGATGCGCCGCTCAACGGCGAGCGGAGGGGCGATGACTTCGAGCGCGTCGCCACCAGCGTCTATGTGTGCGAGGTCGATGGTGCGCCGTTCCTCGATGGTTACACGCGCGAAAATCTGATCCGCGACCCCGAAGGTGTGCTCGACAAGCACATACGGCACTATCACAACCTGCCAGAGAAGTACTCTTACGTCGCTGTGCTGTCCTCGTCGGCTGGCTTCTCGAAGGATGGTGAGGCCATCGGCCTCCGCTATCACTTATACTTAGCCCTCTATCGGCCATACCAGCCGCACGAGATTGACTACATCGACGAGATTCACGGGCGGGTGCTTGGCGAGGCCTGCGACACGAGTATCCGCAACCTTGGTCAATTCCTGCTTGTTGCGCCCCCGATCATCGACGGCGGTGATCCGTTTAAACAGCGCATCTTCTACAGCGCGCGGGAGAGTGAACACGTTGCATTCCGCTTCCCGCCAGAATTCGAGACGCTGGAAAAGGCAGCGACGATGCCAACGCGCGGCACATCTTTCGCGATGCCGCGATTGAATAAGGACGCGTTCGATTCCGAGTCCTACCGCTCCGAGGCCGTGCAATACTGGGTTGCTCGGACGCGCTGGCACGATCCCAAGATGACTTGGGCGGAAGCTTACCCGCTACTCGTCGCGGAGATGGAAAGGGTCGGTGCGTCGGCGGACGCATGGAAAAGGCTCGGCGGCGCAGACTTGTCGGAGGCCGCGCGCATGTGGCGGCAGTTCAAGTTCCGCGACAGCGACAGGACAGGCTGGTGCTTGCCGCGCTACATCGAACCTGCGGGGTCCGTGGATGAGGCATACGCCGGCATGGAGCGCGAACTAGAGCGCGTCTTAGAGACCCCCGGCCACCATCTGTTCAAGCTGCCCCTCGGCGTCGGGAAATCGCATCAGATCGTTGAGAAGGCGACGCGAGAAAGCCGCAATACGGTGATCATGGCACCGTCCATCGAGCGATGTGAAGAAATGCAAGAGCGACTGAATGCGGAGGAGGAAAAGCGGCGATACCTCGACCAGACTAGCTGGGAAGACTTCGATCCAGAAAGCGAGGTCGGCGTTCCATTTGAGGTCTGGCGGGGCCGAAGCCAACCCGGAATGTGCGCGCGTCGGGAAGCGGCGGAAGCCGTCTTTGCTGCGGGCGGCTCCGTTTACAAAGACCTGTGCGGTCACGGTCAGGACATCAAATGTCCCTTCTTCGCCAAGTGCCGCCACGTGCAGCAATATGAGATGATCGGGCATCGCCGCTGGATTGTCCCGTCGAATACGCTGACGCAGGAGCGGCGCATCGGGAACGAGGCCGAAGTCGTCTTCATCGACGAGGGCATCACCAACCACTTGGCTGGAGGCACATCGTTCAAGCTTTCCGCCCTTCTCAAACCGCGCCACCCGCGCCTCGATGAACTTAGCAGGCGCGCCCATGCGGCACTTGTCGATGGCGACACGGAAACGATGTCGCCGCGCGACTTCGGCTTGACCCGGGCCGAGATAGCAGAAGCCCTCGATCTCGAATTGAGTCTGAAACCTGTTGTGATGGTGTCGCCCGCGATGGATGACGATACTATCATACAGGAGGTCAGCCGCACTTCTGGCCGCTATCATCCCGCCCTATACAGGTTCTGGAAGCAGCTGCTCGCGGAATGCAATCTCGACCGCGACTATGTGAACGCGATCCACAAATACTACGCCCGCGACCAAAAGGAATGGAAGGTGCGCGTCGGTTGGCAGGTCGAGGCTGACTTCCTCAACGATCAGCAGGTGGTCGTATTCTTCGACGCAACGCCGAACGAGATGGCCTTGCGCGCGCATTTCCCAGACCTTGAGACGATCGAGTTCAATGCGCCTAACCGTAACGTGCATGTCGCCCAGGTGCTGAACATGAGCGGGCGCAAAAATCAGTTCCTCGCCCGCGAAGAGCGGCAGAAGGAACTCGAACGCGCCTATGCCAACCGTGAGGGACTGGCGAAATGGCTGAACGGCCAGCCGGGTTACACGGTGTGCATCTTACCGAAAGACGTGCGCGAACTGATCGAGGCCGAGCACGAGTTTCCGCATGTCGCCTTCGGCCACTACGGGGCCGTGCAGGGACAGGACGAGTGGACTTTCGGCAATGGTGTGACGATGAAAGGCGCGGAGGTCGATTGCTTGGCGCAATTCGGTCGCTCGGCTCCACCGACATGGGATGTCGAGGCGATTGCGATGGGTCACTTTTGGCGGGGCGAGAAGCTGGTCCGCGTTCCGGTGCCAGAGTCCGGCATTCCTTGGTACGATCAGCGCGAGAAGGCGATTGCGGAAGGGTATGCAGGTTATGAGCTGCGCCACCCTGACGAACGCGCGGATTCCGTCGCGCGCGACATCTGGCACGCATCGCAGTTACAGGCCTTCGGACGCGGGCGGGCGACGAGGCGCAGTAAACCGCTGCGCGTGTTCATCGGTCACTTCCTCGCGCTCGATGTAGAGGTGGCGGAGGCTCTAGAGGAGCGCGAATTGATGGCGCGCTGCGGTGATGTTCTGCTGCTGTCGCCGCCAGAGATCGAGCGGGTGTTCGGTTATAGCGGGCGGTTCGTCGAGCGTGTGAAGCGGGCAGCGAACGTCAAATACTGGGTGCGTGAGGGGCAGACACAGCCATATCGGGCGTGGGTCCGTGAGGACGGTGATCTCGATGCGGCTATGGTGGAGATAGGCGCGTTGCGGTGGGAGAAGAGGTGCTAACCAGATGGACCGGCAGTCAAGTGAGCCCAGGTGATCAAATCGCGAATTTCGCCCCCTGGGAGACCTTACCAGCGATCAACTTCAATCCCCGCATCGCACCCCGGGCAGTATATGACGTCCTCAAGTTCACTGCCAACAACCCTACTCTGAATTTCAGAGTTTCTGAACGTGAATATTGCGCCGCAGAAGAAACAAGATTCTTTCCGCTCGACATCGTTCACGTTTCCAACGATTTTTGCCATGCGACCTCCATCCATTTGAATTCAAGACGCGGCGGGTCGCGAGCTGAGGTATCTCAGATGTCCCGCAGTTCGTATATATAACGTATAATATACAAAGTGCGGAACATCTCGACCACACCGCCACCGTTCCATCCGCGCGAGCAAACTCCCGTGCGCGGATCGTCAGCAGGTGCATTAGTGTAACCATACACCTTGTATGCCCCTGATTACCGTATACCGCTGACGAGCGCGCGGAACTTCCTCGAATCTGCGGTTGAGCAGCCCCGCAGCGCCGTCCACGTTCAGCATCAACGAACGATGTTGCAGGACATGCCATGAGTTATGCTGTCGGATACCTCCGCGTTTCCACCGGTCGCCAAACGCTCGGGATCGAAGCCCAGCGGCGCGCCGTGGACCACTTCGCACACCAGCACGGCTACAACCTGATCGGTGACAGATATTACGAGGAGGTCGAGTCAGGGTCGCGCGACGACCGCCCGGAGCTTGCCCGCGCTCTCGATCTCTGCCGCGTTTATGGTGCCACCCTCATCGTTGCCCGCCTCGACCGCCTTTCGCGCGACGCTGCCTTTCTGCTCGCCTTGCGCAAGGAGAACATTGCCATCCGGTTTGTCGATCTGCCCAGTGCGGACGAGTTCATCATCGGCATCCTTGCCGTTGTCGCGGAGCATGAGCGTCGCCTGATCAGCCAGCGCACCAAGGAAGCCTTGGCCGTGAAGAAGGCGCAGGGGATCAAGCTTGGTGGTCATCGCGGTGGCACGATCAGTCCAAAGGCCAGCGAACGATCAGCAGCGGTCAGGACAGCAAAGGCAGTGAAGCGCGCCCGTGTAACTCTTGGCCAAGTGAAAGGCTGGCAGACCATGCCGACAGCGCAGATCGCCCACCGCCTGAACGCAATGGGCATCCCGACTGCATCAGGCCGCGGCGAGTGGACTTATGAAAAGGTCCGTGCCGCCATCAACCATTTGGAGAAAGCAGCATGAGCATCGGTGGGAATCCTGAATCTATTCGATCTGGTCGTTCGTGGTGTCGCTGCCGTTGCCATCTGACAAAAGATTGGGCTTCTGAGTGCCTATTCGGCCCGTAGCATGCTCGATATCTCTTACTTTGAGGGAAATGTCTTGAAGTCGCTCGTTAAAACTACTCTGCACCGCGAAGACAGTAGCTTGTGTTTCTTTCATCGCTTCATATTTCACATCGGACTTGAGCGCGGTCATCCCTATTTCTAGACGCCGAACGTCTTCTCCCAATTTGGCAACTGCTGTGGCAATTTCCTTTTGGGCCGTTTGGAGTGCTTTGACATTTTCAATCAACTTCAGGTGGTCAGTTATCTCCTCGGCAAGTTCAGCTGCCTGCTTTCGGCTAAAAAATGCCATCAGCTGGCCTCCATAACAGGCGCAAGCGTATTTCGGACGAAAGCGATATGATGGTCTGGTTGATCTAAGAGTGCCTCTTGAAGTTTTTGCGCAACAATCTTCGCAAACTCCTTTAGCTCGATGTCAGCGCTAGCTGCGCTACTCTCAAGCTCAACCGTAGCACCACTACCTTCCAGCTTTTTCTTTATCTTCTCGGCTCCAGCCTTATCCACGCCCTCCATCAGCGTCTTCGGTGCGCCTTCGACAAGCGCCATGGCTTCTCTCAAGGAGAGACCGGTGATGGCACGAACCTCCTTTATGACCTGTATTCGCTTCCCGCCGTCGCCGGTTAAAATGACGTCAAACTCGTCTTTTTCCTCTATCGCGTAACCACCCCCGGCAGCGGGGCCAGCGCCAGCAACAACTGCCACAGCGCTTGCACCCCACTCTTCTTCAAGTGCTTTTGCCAATTCAGCCGCTTCCATCACAGTCAACTTCCTCAAGTCAGACTCTTCTTCGAGGGACTTTGTCGATTTCGGGTCAGCCATAAGCTCCGCTCTTCCTTCTGCTTCTGACCCTACATATCAGTGATCTACGACTTCTAAAATAGCGGTAACACCCACCCCGTAGCAGGCACCATGACATGGCGAAAGGACACGCCATGTTTCGACCATTCCGCCATGCCCCGCCCGAAAAGGCGACATTCAACGCCCGCATATCTGATCCGCAGGTAGCGTCCCGGTTACAGGCCCACGGCCTGCCCGTCCGTCGCGCCAGCTACGCCGAAGGCACGCCGCAGTGTGTCCTGATCGAGTGGCGGCGCGCGCCGACCGATCACGAGCGCAACTTTGCCGAACGGATGGTGCCAGAGCGTTCGCTGTCACATGCCGTCTGAACGCTGGGGCGATACCGAACCCGCACCCGACTTCGAGGAAGCACTGCGCAAGGCCGGCCTTCCCGTCACCTCATGCGTTCGGCAGCGGCACGAGCCTTATTGGGTCCGCACCGTTTACACGCGCAGGTTGAACCTCGATGAGCGCAACCTTGCGGACAAGGTGAAAGCGGCGGTCAAGGACGGCACGTTCGACAAGCTGCTTGCGAAGCTGACCCGCCCACCCAAGCCGAAGCCACTGCACGATGCCCCAGCCAAGATGCAGGCTGACTTGAAGCGGCTCGCATTGATCAACTCGCCCGCGCAGCCCAGCAAGTGGGATAACTCGGAAAGCGTTCCCGAGCTGGCGGAGGAAATGCGCAAGGCAGGCCTGCCTGTGGACTGGTGCGAGCGCATGACAAGGCCGCCGCACTGGATACGGACGCACTTCACGCGGGAGCCAACGGCTAGCGAGCGGAACAAATCCTATGCGATCCGCCACAAGGCGAGGAACGGGAACCTACCGCCAGACAAGCCTGCTCCGATCAAGAAGACGAAACCACCCGTAGCCCTGCCACCAGTCACGCTCACCGAGAACTACTCCGGGACCAATGTCGAAATGCTCGCAGCCGCCGTGATCGAAACGGCGGTGAAGGATGCTAAATTAGGCGACGAAGAAGCGATCCGCTTCCTCTGCGCCCCTGATGGCCCATGGGCGACCTCACGCGATACATGGGCCATCGTCGCGGGCATCGACACAGACCTTCTGCACGAATGGTCGCTCAGTTCGTTCGCCGCGTAGAACGCCGCGCTCTTTCTTTCATATCGGTTGGGAAGCACCCCCGCGCCGTCCACGATCAGGTCTGAAGCGAGGCCGACCCTCGCATAACCCAGGCCGGGGTTCACGAGACATCTACTTCCTCGGCCAGTGAATTGGAGACGTCCAAATGGCCGAGGAAACCAAGCCCAGCCTGACCCAAATACTCGACGAGTTCGATGCGGAAACCGAGCGCATCAAGCTCCAGACCGAGAACGATGAACTCCGGCGCAAGCTGGAGAAGATCGAACGCAACCGCGACGATATCCTGATGGAAAAGCGCGTGCTTGAAGGCAAGCACGGCAAGGCCCTGCGCGGGACCGAAACCGAACTCCATATCAGCAAGACCGACATGCTCGACCCGATGAAATATCGGGCGATGAAGGAATTGGCGGCACGGCAAGGGCGGCAGCTTCGCGTGGTCGATGAAGAAGGCGAGGAGAAGAAGGTTTCGCCGGTCAAGTTCGTGGACGATCCCGACCGCGGCCTACTCTACGCCAACCGCCGCCTGATGCGGGAACTCGGTATCGCCCGGCTCAACCAGATCGCCGCCGAACGAAACCGCCAGCTTCAATTCTACGGCTCTGTCGATGACCTGCCGGAATACCTTCACCAGAAGCACTTCGAGCTGGCCACTGGCAAGGACCGCGACGCGCGGTTGGAGGTCCCCAATGGCTGACCTCCACCCTGTCTATGCCGCGCATGTCGAGTATGCGCTGACCTTCTACGGGGCTATCGCACCCGAAGTGCTGCCCGATGGCACGATGATCGCGCAGCACTTCAAGGAAGGGTCTTCGGAGTTTGAGGACGAGAAGCGCCCGGTCATCGACAACCCGATCAAGTACCGGATGGTGTTGCAGGCGCTAGCCGCCGCCGACGCGTCAAGCGGCAGCAGCTTCGGGCGAGAGTTCCAACAGCACCTTGCGGATCGCTTCCGCGTCGAAGTCGTCGAGGGTTTCTATGAGGCGTTCTACGATGAGCATCTTGCGTCTCCTGTCTATCTTGCTGATGCCGCCGAATATGTCGCCCGCCGCCTTTCTGCTCAAGCGAGTGGCGAGGAGTTCGGGTGGTGAACGGTCGCCGCTGCACGGTGTGCTCGCACCCTCGCGTGGACGAGATCAACCGCGCCATCGTCGCGGGCACATCGCGCACGGCTATCGAGCGGAAATTCGGTATCACCCCCGACAGCCAGCGCCGGCACGAGGAAAACCACATCACGGAAGAGATGCGCCGCGAGATCGTGGTCGATCTCAAGCGGGAGCGCGCGCAGGAGACGGCGAACGAACTGAATGACGAAAGGCTGGATATCGCGGCGACCTATGATGGTCTAGCGCGGCGCGTTGGGAAGCTGATCGACAGGGCAGAGGAGAATGGGGACGACAGCCTTGCCTTGGCGAGCATGGAAGGCCTGCGCCGCGTCCTCTCCGACATCGCGAAGATGCAGGGCAAGCTGGCCCAGCAGCTAACCGTGCAAGTGAGCCTGATGGACAGCAAGGAGTGGATTGTCGTCCGCGACCTGCTCGAACGGGTCTTCAACGCCCATCCCGAAGCGAAGGCGATGTTCCTCCAACTTGCCAAGCGCGAGCGGCTTTCGATCACCGATGCTCGATGATTGGCTCCTATCCCTTGAAGAACGGCTCGATCCCGTCCTCCTGTTCGAGAGGTTCGTCGGCAATTCGGCCGACGGATGGCAGGCCCGCATCCTTCGCTCTAGCGCGGCGACGATGGCTCTGCGGGTCTGTCGACAAGCGGGCAAGTCGTGCTGCCTTGCAACGCTCGCCATCGTTGAGATGCGGAAGGGTGGAACAGTCCTCGTGATCTGCCCAGCGGAGCGGCAGGCGAAGGAGTTGGCGCGCAAGGTCCGCGAATACCTCCCCATGACCGACTTGGTAGTGGAGCGATCCACGCAGACAGAGATCGAGGTTGCCAATGGCGCGCGGCTGATCTGCGTTCCGTCCACGGGAGCGACGATCCGTGGCTACACGGTCGACCTGCTGCTGATCGACGAGGCCGCTTTCTGCGATGATGACAGTCTGATCGCCGTGCTGCCGATGGTGAAGGACTGCGGGCGCACCGTGTTCGCATCCACCCCTGCGGGCCGCACAGGCATGTTCGCTAGCCTGTTCCTCGAACCTAAGCCCGAAGTCGAACGGATCGTGGTCAAAGGAACTGAAATTCCCCGCCTCGCTGCGCGCGTCGAACGCCTGCGTGTCGCCTTGCCTCCGACGAAGTTTCGCCAAGAGGTCGAGGTCGAAATGCTCGGCGGCGGGGAGAACTACTTCGACATTGCAGCGATCGAGCGGGCGGTATGTGACCGAAAGGCACTCGAACTATGTCTTACCTGATCCAACCCGATGGTACGGCCATTCTCAAGGCAGGCGCTGACCCTGCCATCGAGCGGGTGCAGGGCTACTCCCGCTATTGGCTTGGGGTCGATCTTGCCCAGGCGCAGGATAACACCGCCCTTGTCGTCATCCATGACGAGCAACTGCCCGTTTGGGCTGGCCCAAATCGTCAGATGCTTGGGCCGAGAACGCGTACAGTCATCTACGCCGATAAGTTCAAGGGCGTATCCTATCCCGATGTCGTCTCGCACGTTATTCGCGTCATGACGCGCGAGCCATTGCGCGGGCGGACGCGCCTTGTTGTCGATGGCTCGGGGCTAGGCCGTGTGGTGTCGGATTTGCTCCACGATGCAGGAGTGCAGCATACGGCAATCCAGATGACCGCAGGGCAGAATTGGAAGCGGTCAGGCCGATACACCAATGTCGGCAAAACCCTCATGCTTGAGTGCCTGTCCGTCCTGTTCGCAACGCATGAATTACAATTCGCGCAGGGCTTGGCGCTGCGCGAGGACATCCTTGCCGAACTTGAGACTTTCCAGTTGGAAACCACCGCTGCTGGCAATCAGGTGATCGTGCAGGGCAAGAGCGGGGCGCACCATGGCGACCTTGCCATTGCGCTCGCAGGCGCTGCGTTCGCGTCCGAATATCTCAAGCCAGGAGTGGTTGGCGTGGGGCAGTTGGAGGGGTGGATTTAGCTGACCTTACCGCCCGTATGCAAAGCGCGGTTTCCAACTCTCTTCGAGCTGCGCATCTTCATCATCTGCTTCGGTCGGATCCTCGGGCAGTTCTTCGCTGCTAAGAACGGTCAGGGTGTAGCCATATCCGCCGAGGCCAAGGACTTCTTCGTCGAGTTCGATATCGCGGGGGCCATCAAACCATATGGACAAATCGGTCTGTTCTGTTGATCGACGACCAAGACGCACGTTTTCTGGCGTCGCATTGAAGCGGCTTGTCGCGCTGGTCGGGAGGGGATCGCCTTTTCGCAAGAATGATAGGCGCCCCAGGCTCTTAAAGGCTTCGGACAGGAAAGCGTAGGCAATCTTCTGGCCCTTGCTGACGATTACAGCGACTGGATATGGGCAGCATTCTGCCGAGCGAATTGCAGCCGCCGTGATCGAGGTCTTCGCTACGCCAGCAAGTTGGACAATTCCGTCAAGGCCGATTTGGCTCTCGCCAAGTAGATTCCGAGTAAGGCGCGAGGGCATAAGCAACCCGCTCGCGAAATGATCTGCCTCCAACTCTATGGACGTGTTCTCCGTAAAGGAAGCCCGCGAGAGGTGCATACCACCAGCCTTGGCAATTTCTTCCGGATGGCCCGGCAAGAACCAATGCCCAAGTTCGTGTGCGATGGAAAAATTCTCGAAGCCCTCGTTTTGAAGCTCTGTCGAATAGATGATCATCGCAGAATCACCCGCTAAGATGATCGCACCCGACACGCCAGTGACTTCCGGCGGTTTGGCTTCGACGGAAATATCCCTGCTCTCGGCAATTTTTCTCGGGCAGACCGGAAAGCTTTCGAAGCCAAAGTCCAAAGCTATCTTCTCGCCGAGGCGGGTTGCCACCTTGAGCCGAAAACCCGCCACGCCAACTGACCTACTGCTTCTTACTGGTCATCGAGTCGATCATGCCTTGGATGATATCCCGATCCCGTGCGGACAACTTGTCTTCATGCCGAAACGCGGTTGTCGGCCCGGACGAACCGAGCAGGTAATCCGCTGATATGCTGAGCGCCTTTGCAAGGGAGCGGACGTTGTCGAAGGACGGTTTGCGCCTCCCTGCCTCGAAGTGCGCTATTGCACTAGGCTGAAGGCCAGCGAGCCGCGCAAGGTCCGACTGGGTTAGCTCACGGTTTTCACGTTGCTTTTTCAGCCGAGCAGCGAACGTTGGTGGCAAGCTTGACTCGCTCATGACGGAAGCGTATAGTTAATCATATGTTAAACGTCATGCCCTCCGGGGCCTTTTTTTGGCAAAGGCCTGTTACAGAACGTCATGCCCTATATGACGGGTCGAATCACGGGTCAAGCGTGCCGGAGGCGGGCTGATGGAAACTAGCGACAAGCCACCAGATGCACCAACCTACCGTATCCTGAGCATCGACGGGGGCGGCATAAAGGGCGTGCTCCCTGCCTCATTCCTTGCCACGCTGGAAGAACAACTAGATGGTCCAATTGGACAGTATTTCGATTTAATTGCAGGCACCTCCACCGGCGGAATTATCGCCATCGGCCTCGCCATGGGGATCCCAGCGAAAGACCTGCTCACGCTCTACACCGAACGCGGCCCCAGGATTTTTGGTCAGGCAGAAAGCGGCATTAAGGGCCGATTGGCCGACTGCTGGCGCGGCTTCAAGCACACATTCACGGCCAAGCACGACGCGGACCTACTTCGGGAAGAACTTGAAGCAGTGCTTGGGGATCGACGGATTAGTGATGCCCAAACCCGGCTGCTTATTCCCGCGTGGGACGCCGATCACCGGAGCGTGTATATCTACAAGACCGCCCACCATGAGCGCCTAAAGCACGATTACCGACTACTAGCAGTTGACGCGGCGATGGCGACGGCGGCAGCCCCAACATACTACAGGAGGCACCGGACCGCCGAACATGTCGGTCTACTAGATGGCGGCATCTGGGCCAACAACCCAATTGCGCTGGCAGTGGTTGAAGCAATCACCTTGCTGGGCTGGCCTTCGGATCGTCTGCAGGTGCTGAGCCTCGGCTGTGGAAGTGAAACATATATGCTCGGTGAAGCACCCGGTTGGGGATCACTCGCGTGGGACGCCGCTAGGCTGTTTTTCGACGGGCAATCTCACGGCGCTAATGGCATGGCCAAGTTGCTTACCGGCCATGAACACACGCGGGATGCGATCTACCGGTACTGCCCAGCCGTTCCGAAGGACTTCTTCAAGCTCGATGACACTCGTCGAGCGAGTCAGCTGTCTGGAATGGGGGCCTCGGCGGCGAGGAAAGCCCGCCCGAAGCTGGATCCTGTCTTTTTCGCCCAGCCTATCGAACCATTTGAACCGATCTATTCTCTGGAAGGCGATCACCGATGAACACGATGTCAAACCAGTTCACGCTCCCTTTTGAAGCTGCCAAGAAGGCCGAAGTCTTCGGGATATTGGAGGCGATATGCCAAGAGCTGGAACCCACGAAGACCCAGCTGGAAGCTGTCACCACAAGCTACAATGCTGTTGGGAAATGGCTGGCGGAATCGTCCAATCCAATGCTCGCCGGTTCATCAATTTACGCCCACGGTTCTACCGCGGTAGGGACCACAGTGCGGCCAATTGGGCAGAACGAGTTCGATGCCGATCTAATTCAGCACGTGCTCAACTTCACCGCCGACCAATCCCCAGCCGAACTCAAGCGCATTGTCGGTGATCGGCTCCGGGAGCACACTGCATACGCCGCGATCCTTGTCGAAAAGAAGCGTTGCTGGCGGCTTGATTATGCGGGCGACTATCATCTCGATATATCGCCAACGATAGCGAACCCCGCCTGCGAGAACGGCGGTGAATTGGTGCCAGACAAGAAGCTCCGTCAGTTCAAGCCGACCAACCCGAAGGGCTTCAAATCTCTTTTCGAGCGACGGGCCGAACTGATGCCGAGGTTCCGTTTAGCGAAGACAATCACCGATGGTGTATCCCCGCAGGCTTCCGTTGAGCCGTTCCCTACCCACAGTGGAAACAAGGGTGTTTTGCGTCGGACCGTGCAGCTCCTTAAGAGACACCGAGACCTTCACTTTCTGCCCGTTACCGACGACATTGCCCCTATTTCAATCATCATAACGACGCTGGCTGCAAGGTCGTATGAATTCTGTGTCGATCACTTTACCTTCGAATCAGAGCTAGATGTCCTCGTAGCGACGATCCGCTTGATGCCGCACTTCATAGACAGGCCAATTGTGTCGGGGCAGCGCATCTATGTTGTCGAGAACGAAACGACCAGCGGCGAAAATTTTGCTGATCGGTGGAACTCCGAGCCCCAGCGCGCCGCCGCCTTCTACGAATGGCATGCGAAGGCCCTGAGTGACTTCGAAGGACTGGCCGGGCTGGAAGGCATGGATAAGCTCACCAAAAGCCTGAATGATAGTCTTGGGCCGTCGCTGGTGCGGGGCGTTATCGACAAACGCACCGAAGAGATTTCCGCAGCGCGCACCGACAAGAAGCTGTTCGTCGCGCCTATGGTTGGGCTGACCACTTCTGCCATGGCTAGCGCGACGCCAGTGAAGCCCAACACCTTCTTCGGCGACTAGATTGTTCACTTCTCGCCAGCCTCGCCTAACCGCAGCGGCGCAGTATCTGTTCCTGCGCAAGAACCCTATTTGTAGTGGCAGCGGCAGCCTTCGTGCCGGGGCCCTCACTTGGGAATACAAGGTCAGACCGAGTCTGATTGGTCGGGAGTATACCGTCCGCATCGAATACCGGCAGGGTTCCACTCCGCGTGTCTTTGTGATTGACCCTAGTCTTTCAGAACTGGCTGGCGACAGAGACCTGCCGCACGTTTATCGCGACCCATTGCGGCTTTGTCTCATGCTTCCCAAGGCCTTCGAATGGGACTCTTCGATGCGGATAGATCAAACGTTCGTCCCCTGGGCAGCTACGTGGCTCTACTATTTCGAAGAGTGGTTGGCCTCAGGCGAATGGAAGGGCGGAGGAACACACCCAGACCCATCAGACACGGAACAATTGAATCGCCGGGACCGTCGAGCGCGCGGGCGCTAACTGCAAAATGCCTACAACGCAAAACGGCCCGCGCATCAGCCGGGCCGTCTTCGCTTGATATCCAAGTGGAAAATGGAGCGGGCGATGAGATTCGAACTCACGACCCCAACCTTGGCAAGGTTGTGCTCTACCCCTGAGCTACGCCCGCTCACTGACGCTCTACCAGATGGGCCGAAAAGGGCCTTTCCCGGTGGGGAGGCGCGCCACTAACACCGGCATTGCATGTGTGCAAGAGGCAAATTTGCGCTGCCGCCACGCCGCGCCCAATTCCCCCTACACCCTTCACAAATGCGCATAATGCGCCACATAGGGGGCTTAGCGCAGATACACCGCCAGCAGGAGCAGCCAATTGGCAAGCATGGGCCTCAGCATTGACGAGCAGAAAGCCGTCGAACGATTCCAGAAACAGGTCGTCGAACCGAGCCAGACCAAGCTGGTGGTGGTCGATTTCTGGGCCGAATGGTGCGGGCCCTGCAAGGCGCTGGCCCCGGTGATCGAGAAGGTCTGCGCCGAATATGCCGACAAGGGCGTGGTGCTGGCCAAGGTGAATGTGGACGAGGAAAAGTTCATCGCCAGCCAGTTCCAGGTGCAGTCCATCCCCACCGTCTATGCCATGTTCCAGGGCCAGCCGGTGGCCGACCTGTCGCCCGCACGCAGCGAATCGCAGCTGAAGGGCGCGCTCGACCAGATCCTGGCGCAATTGCCGATCAAGCCGGGTGGCGAGGACGGCACAGGCGGCGAGCAGCTGCCCGATCTCGACCAGCTGGTGGCCATGGCCGAACAGATGCTGGGCGAAGGCGATGCCGAACGCGCGGCGCAGATGTTCATGCAGATCGCGCAGATGGACAATTCCCGGCCCGAGGTTTTCGCCGGCCTGATCCGCGCGCTGCTCGCCGCCGGGCACAAGGAACATGCCGAGCAGGCCTATGAAGGCCTGCCCCAGGAGATGAAGGACGAGGCAGTGGTCCAGCAGGCCTATAGCGCGCTGGAACTTGCCGGACCCGATGTCGATGACAGCGAGCTGCAGGCCAAGCGCGCCATGGCCGCCGAACAGCCTGCCGCCATGGACGTGCAGATGGAATTCGCCGAGGCCGCCTTCGCCGCGGGTTCACGCGACGAGGCGGCCGAAGTGCTGCTGCGCATGATCGAGGCCGATCCGGCATGGAACGAAGGCGCGGCCAAGGCCAAGCTGCTGCAGATCTTCGAGGCTGTCGGGCTGGAAGACCCGTGGGTCGCCGGCCAGCGCCGGAAGCTGTCCCTGCTGCTGTTCGGATGAGTTCAAAGCGCCTCTCGATCTTCCCCCTGACCGGGGCGATCCTGTTCCCCGGCCTGCAATTGCCGCTGCATATCTTCGAGCCGCGATACCGCGCAATGGTGGGCGATGCGCTCGCCCGTGACCGGCGGATCGCGATGATCCAGCCGCAGGACAGCACCGAAGGCGCGCCGCTATTCGAGATCGGTTGCGTCGGCAAGATCGAGGATGTCGAGACCAGCGAGGACGGGCGCTACAACATCGTGCTGGGCGGAGAGGCGCGCTTTCGCGTGCTGCGCGAGCTCGACGTCACAACCCCCTTCCGCCAGGTCGAGGCCGAGCTGATCGAGGAGCCGGAGGAGGAATATCTCTCCAGCGCCGAACGCGCCAGTTTCGAAACCGAAGCGCGCCGTTTCGCCGATGCGCAGGGCTATTCTGTGGACTGGGAATCGGTTGCGAGGCTGGACGACGTGGCGCTGGTCAACGGCCTCTCCCAAATCGCCCCCTTCGATGCGGCGAGCAAGCAGGCGCTGCTCGAAGCACCAGACCTTCCGACGCGCTGCGAATTGCTCGTCCAGCTGATGGAGTTTTTCGGCAAGGGCGATCCTGACGATGATCGAGTGACTCTTCAGTAGGCCTCAAGCGCCGGCGGCCGCATCCGCGGCCTTGGCTATCCTCGCCTGAATCCCTCCGTCCTTCGGACTGCGGGGCGGCTGCGGGCGCGCATTCGCGCTTGCGGGCCTGCGGCCCGGTTTGGAGCTTTGATGGAAGGCGGCGGCAGCACGGTCGCACTGCGACCGCAAGGCCGAACGGCCGCCCGCAGGTGCCCCGCAGCGAAGCGGAGGGAACAGCACCGAGGACGCTCGCCCGGATGGGCGAGCGAAACGCAAACAATCAGGAAAACGAGTTTCTCAACCCATCGATCACATATTGCGAGGCCAGCGCTGCCAGCAGCACGCCCAGCAGCCGTGTGATCACCGCTTCGACCTTGGCGCCGAAGACCTTCATCAGCGGGCTCGCAGCCATCAGGGCGAGCATGGTCAGCAGCAGGACCGCCGCCAGCGCGCCCAGCACCACCAGCGTGCCTTCCATCCCCGTCGCCTCGCCGGTCAGCAGCATGATAGAAGCGATCGCGCCGGGACCCGCCAGCATGGGCATGGCCATGGGGAATACCGAGACGTCCTCATATTCGGGATCGCCCTTCAGCTTCTCGGCCCGGTCCTCGCGCCGCTCGGTGCGCTTCTCGAACACCATTTCCAGCGCGATGAGGAACAGCATGATGCCGCCCGCGATGCGGAAGGCGTCGAGCTCGATATGCATGGCATTGAGCAAGTCCTCGCCGAACAGGGCGAAGCCGACGAGGATGATCCCAGCGATCAGGCAGGCGCGCAGCGCCATGCTCCGGCGCGCGGCAGGCGTGGCATTGGCCGTCAGCCCGGCATAGATCGGCGCGCAGCCGGGCGGATCGATCACCACGAACAGGGTGACGAAGGCGGAGAGGAAGAGTTCGGTCATTCGCTGGCTTCGCTGCGTCCGGGGATGGTCATGCGATAGGCTTCCACCCATTCGCCATCCTGCAGCCAGTCGACCCGCGCCACGCGTGCGCCGTCGGCCTCATCGCCCCACGATACGCGCAGGCTGTCGTCGGTGGCGCGCACGCTTGATGCATCCATGGCGAGCTGCAACGACTCTCCCGGCCTTCCGCGACGCGGGGCACCTGCCGGACAGTCCGCAACATGGCCGTTAATGGTCACCAGCTCCTCGATCACGATAGTGTCGGGGCCGGGTTCGGGCTCTGGCGCGGGAGGTGGCGGCTGCGGATCGTCGGTCGCGCCCATGTCATAGGCCCAGCGATAGGAGCGGCGGTCCTCCTGCAGGGCCCAGACGGTGATATAGCTGCCCACCGTGCCATCGGGATTGGTGAAACGGCCGATCGTGGCGGCAAGCGTGCCGTCGCAGCTCGACCACACTTCGGACGGTGCCCAGACGAGGCTCTCCGCAGGATCGGCGCGCCCTTCGAGGAATTGCGCGGCATCGCTGGGGCCACCGGGCGTATGGATCACAGCGCCAGTATGCATGGTGGCGCGAAAGGCGGTCCACAGCCCTTCTTCACGCGCCTGCTTGGCGAAGGCAAAGTCTGCGGCGGCAACGCGGCCCGGCTCTGCACTGGCGGGAAGCGGCGGAGGTTCTTCCCCGCGCGGGCGGCGGAATTGCGCCTCTGCCGGGGCGGCTATGCCTGCCAGCAAGGCAAGCGTGGCGGCGAACAGTGCGCCGCGAACGGAAAACCGGTTGGTCATGAAACCGAACTGCGCGTGCGCGTGCGGAAAGTCAAAGGCTGACTAATCGGGTCTGACTAGTAGGCGTAGCTGATCGCCATATTCGTCACGATGACCTCGAGGATCCGCAATCCGATAATCAGCACCAGCGGCGAGAAGTCGATCGCGCCGGTATTGGGCATGATCTTGCGGATCGGGTTGAGCAGCGGGTCGAGTAGCGCATTGATCGCGCGCCAGATCGCGGCGACGAAATCATTGTGCATGTTCACGACATTGAACGAGATCAGCAGGCTGAGCACGAATTGCGCGATCACCAGGAAGATCAGCACCGAAGCGAGCATGCTGATGATCTGTGCAATGGTCATAAGCACCATGGGTGAAAGCCTTTCCTTATGCGTCCCTTGGAGGTGGTCTAGCCTATCGGCGGCAGGTGTATCAACTGCCTAATACGCAGCAGCGTACTCAAGCGGAAACCAGCGTACCTGCACCGCGGCTGGTGAAGAATTCGAGCAGCATGGCATGCGGCACGCGCCCGTCGAGCACCACGGCCGCCTCGCACCCGCCTTCGACCGCGTGGACGCAGGTCTCCAGCTTGGGGATCATCCCGCCGCTGATCGTGCCGTTCTCCTTGAGCTTCGCGATATCGGCGGGCTTGAGGTCGGTGAGCAGCTTGCCTTCCTTGTCGAGCACGCCGGTCACGTCGGTCAGCAGGAACAGCCGCGCCGCGCCCAGGGCGGATGCGATCGCGCCCGCCATGGTATCGGCATTGATATTGTAGGTATGGCCGTGCCCATCAGTGGCGATGGGGGCGATGATCGGGATCATGCCGGCATCGCTGACGGTCTTGAGCACGGTGATGTCGACATCCTTCGGCTCGCCCACAAAGCCCAAGTCCACCGCCTGTTCGATCTGGCTGTCCGGATCCTTCACCGTGCGGGTGACCTTTTCGGCGCGGACCATCTTGCCGTCCTTGCCCGACAGGCCGATCGCCTTGCCGCCCGCCTGGTTGATCCAGCCGACCAGTTCCTTGTTGATCGCGCCCGACAGGACCATTTCGGCAACGCTCGCCGTCTCCTTGTCGGTGACGCGCAGCCCGTCGACGAATTGCGATTCGACGCCCAGCTTTTTCAGCATGGCGCCGATCTGCGGGCCGCCGCCATGCACCACCACCGGGTTGATGCCGACCGCCTTCAGCAGCACGATATCCTCGGCGAAATCCTGCGCCGCCTCGGGATCGCCCATGGCATGGCCGCCATATTTCACCACGAAACTGCGCCCGGCATAGCGCTGGAAATAGGGCAGGGCCTCGATCAGCGTTTCGGCCTTGGCCAGCATCTGTTTGTCGCGTGTGTCGGTCATAGTGGGCCGCGCAATAGAGGCTTTGGTGCGCACTGCATAGAGCGAGCTGTATTGCTCCGATGCGGAGGGAATGCGGATGCATCCCTGCCCCGATTAGGTGTTCGCCCGGATGATGCCGCGCATCGCCCGCCAATAGTCTTGGGGCATGTTCCGTACAGCCCTGCTCCTGATCCTGTTTGCATGCGTGCCCCAACATGTTTCCGCACGGGATCTGGAGCGGGGCAACTTCGCCTTGTGCCACGGAAGCAACCGCGTGACCTGCGTGGTCGATGGCGACACCATCTGGTATCGCGGCGACAAGATCCGCCTGATTGACATCAACACCCCCGAAACCTCGCGCCCCTCCTGCGATCGCGAGGCGGCTTTGGGCCGCCGGGCGACCGAGCGGCTGATCGTGCTGCTCAATGAAGGCCCCTTCACGCTGGAGAGCGAGGGCCGCGATACCGACCGCTATGGCCGGCTGCTGCGCCGCGTCACCCGCGAGGGCGCGAGCCTGGGCGCGGCGCTGGTGGCCGAGGGGCTGGCAGAAGAATGGCAGGGGCGGCGCGGAGACTGGTGCGCAGCCTGAGGCTTGCCAAATCCCTCGCGCGCGGGAATGCTCGCGCCCCATGAAACGCAAGGCATATGAAGCAGCGCTCGAACCGCTGGAACATGAACTGGTCGCAATGGCCCATTGGGCGCGGGCGACGGGAGAGCGGATCTGCGTGCTCCTCGAAGGGCGCGACACGGCGGGCAAGGGCGGCACCATCAAGGCGATCAGCCAGCGCATCAATCCGCGCCAGTTGCGCGTCGTCGCCCTGCCCAAGCCGACGGAAACCGAGCGCACGCAGTGGTATTTCCAGCGCTATGTCCCGCACCTTCCAGCCGCTGGCGAAATCGTGCTGTTCGACCGCAGCTGGTACAATCGCGGCGGGGTGGAAAAGGTCATGGGCTTTGCCACCAACGAACAGGTCGAAGCCTTCCTGCGCGATGTGCCGACTTTCGAGAAGCTGCTGGTCGATGACGGCATCCGCCTGTTCAAATACTGGCTGAGCTGCGACCAGGAACATCAGGAGGAGCGCTTTGCCGAAAGGCTGGATGACCCGCTCAAGCGCTGGAAGCTCTCCCCCATCGATATCAAGGCGCGCACCCGCTTCGCCGAATATTCCGCCGCGCGAGAGGCGATGTTCAAGGCCACCCATACCGATCACGCACCCTGGACCGTGGTAGATTACAACGACCAGAAGCAGGGCCGCCTGACCCTGATCCGCAACCTCCTGGACCGTCTGCCCGATACGAGTATTGCGCAAGAGGAGATTGACTGGCCGGATTTGGGGCACGAACCGCTGGACGAGGAATTCGGCCTGCTCAAGCCGATCCCCGATTATGGGCCGGGCAAGGACTGACCGCCATGGCCGGACACCGCATCTATGCGATGAGCTTCGCCAGCGTCTATCCGCACTATGTCGCCAAGGCGGAGAAGAAGGGCCGCACGAAGGAAGAGCTCGACGCGATCATCGCCTGGCTCACCGGCTATGATGCAGCGGGTCTGGCCAAAGTGCTGGAGGACAAGCGCGACTTCACCGCCTTCTTCGCCGAAGCCCCCGCGCTCAATCCCGATCGCGACAAGGTGACCGGCGTCGTCTGCGGCGTGCGGGTGGAGGAGGTGGAGGAAGACCTCATGCGCGAGATCCGCATCCTCGACAAAATGGTCGACGAGCTGGCGCGCGGCAAGGCGATGGAGAAGATCCTGCGCAGCTGAGCGCAGCGCTTTTGCCGCACTGCAACATGGTGTATCATGCGCGCTCCCGCTCCATGACTCGGAGGGCCGTGATGACCGATGCATCACCCGACAGAACGGCGCTGACCGTGCGCTATGGCGATGTCGCGCTGGCGCCCGAGAAGCTGTGGCAGATGATCAACCCGCTATTCTTCACCGGCAATTCGATCTCGCTGTTCAATATCGACCTCGGCCATAGCGGGGACGAGGAGCTAGAGCGCGAAATCCTCGAACAGGTCGGCTCCTATGGCCGCCAGCTGGGCCATCTGGGCGACGTGGTCGAAGTGCTGATGAACATGGTGGACGAAAGCGGCCTCTCACCCGATGACCGCGACAAGTTCGCAGTGTTGCGCGGCGAGTTCGCCCAGATCCGCCAGCTGAAGGATGGGAGCGGCGGCGACTGACCGCCCCCATCCACCAATTTCCCGTTATTCCGGCGCCACCAGCAGGCGTCCGTTGAGCAGCTGCACCGGGCGGGCGTTCATGCCCATGATGGCTTCCATCGCATCGAGCTGCGTCTGGCTGACCTCGACCGGCTGCGCCACCACGTGCCAGTTCACGCCCTCGCTGCAAGGCGGCGTGGTGAGCGATCCCATGTAGCGATAGATCGCCATGTCCTCGGGCAACAGCATGTTGGGGTCAAGCGTCACGCCTTCCACCGCCGTCGCCTCTTGCGTTTCGGCAGGGGCGGCATCGACCAGCTTCTGCATCTCCGCATGAGCGTCACCGGCTTCATACATCACACCGACCACCGCCAGTTCGCCCGCATCGCTGGCATGGACGAAATGCGCCACCATCGGGAAGTGCTCACCGTTGAGTGTGTGCTCGGACGGCGTGTGGAAGTGCACCTGCACCAGGTTGAAGACCGTGCCGCCGCTGGTGATCGAGGAACCGGGCGCGAAATTCGCCTGCACCGTGTGGCCATTGTTGAGCATGGTCAGCGGACCGGCGCTCCAGTTCACATCCAGCTCGATATCGCCGGTGGCATTGCCTTGGCCGAGCTCGATCGGCGATTGCATGATCCCGCGTTCGCACATCTCGAAATCGGGGTGCAGCTGGCCCCAGCGATCGGCGCCGCGCGGGCCTTCATATTCCCACTCCTCGGCAGCGATTGCGGGAGAGGCCGCAAGCGCCAGGGCAGACACAGTCAGGAAAACAGTCTTCATTACATACTCCTCAATTGCGGATGCTCGATGACTTGCTCGACCGCCAGAGCGGGCGAGCCTATGGAATTTCGCCGGTCGCCGAAAGGGTGCGCGTCGGACCTTCGACAGCATCGCTCTCGCCGTGCGAAGGCTCCGGCGGCAATGTGCGTGCAAGCAGCAGGTAACCCGCCAGCGCCGCGACCAGCGATCCGCTGAGAACGCCGATCTTGACCGCATCGATCATCGCGGGGTCGAAGGCAAGGTTGCCGATGAACAGGCTCATGGTGAAACCGATGGCGGCGAGCAGGGAGAGGGCGTGGAGCTCGCGCCAGCCGATACCTTCGGGCAACTGCGCCAGCCCCAGCTTCACCGCCGCCCAGGCAAAGCCGAAAATGCCCAACTGCTTGCCTACAATCAGGCCGAGCGCGATGCCCAGCGGCAGCGGCGCGACGAGGTCGCCCAGCTCCACACCGGAAAGCGACACGCCGGCATTGGCAAAGCCGAAAATCGGGATGACGAGAAAGGCCACCCAGGGCAGCAGCGCATGCTCTATCCGTTCCAGCGGGCTCTCCTCCTTCGCCTGCAGCGGCACGCACATAGCGGCGGCAACTCCTGCCAGCGTCGCATGGACGCCGCTCTTCAACACGAAGACCCAGAGTACGATGGCGAGCAGGACATAGGGGATGGAGGAAACGACGCGCGCCCGGCCGACCGCCGCCAGCACCGCCAGCGTCACCGCCGCGCCTGCCAGCATCGCAAGGTCGGTCTCGGCGGTATAGAACAGCGCGATGATCGCGATCGCGCCGATATCGTCGATCACCGCGATCGCCAGCAGCAGCGCCTTCAGCGCCACCGGCACGCGCGGGCCGAGCAGCGAAAGGATACCGAGGGCGAAGGCGATGTCGGTCGCCGCCGGGATCGCCCAGCCGGAAAGGTTTTCGGGACTACCGCTATTGATGGCGAGGAACACCAGCGCGGGCAGCGCCATGCCGCCGATCGCCGCATAGAGCGGGAGCGCGGCCTTGTCCCAGCTGTCGAGCTGGCCAGCCAGCGCCTCTCGCTTCACCTCCAGCCCGACGAGGAAGAAGAACACCGCCATTAGCCCGTCATTGATCCACAGCAGCAGCGGCTTTTCGATCACCAGCGCGCCGATCCCGGCGATGGCGGGGACTTGCAGGACGTCGAAATAGGCGGTGGCGAAGGGGCTGTTGGCGATGGCGAGCGCGACCGCCGCGGCGACCATCAGCACGATGCCGCCCGCGCTTTCCTGGCGCAGGAAGTCGCGCAGCATGGGAGCGATCTGGGCAATCATGGAGGGATCCTCGTCAGCCGTGCCGGGCGGGGAATGAAGGCGCGAAAAGCGGCTTGGCCGGCTCAGCCCGCTACGGGCCGTGGCGACAGCTTGTGGATCAGCTCTTTCACCCTCCGCTTCATCGCGGTCAGCCGGGTGAGTTCCAGCGGGTCCGCATTTGCGCGCTGCAGCGCCGCGCGCAGGCGGGAATCGATGCGCTGGTGCATCTCGTTCAAACGATACAAACGGGCCGTCATCCTTGGTCTCCTTGCGAGAGTCTTGAGGGTGATCGGGCAGGTTTTGCGCCGCGCTGTTCCGGAGAATGGGGAACCCGGGGTCAGGAGCGCATCGGCTGTCCGATGCGGTCCGACATCACGAGCGTCGTCAAACAACGCCCGCCAGAGGGGCCCGGTCCGCAATTACAAAGCTAGGCACCAGCAAATCGCTTTCAAGGGTCGGGGCGATTTTTTGCGCGCGCTTGCCGCACAGGCCCGCGTCAGGCAGGGACAGGACATGGCCCGCACCCCCCGTTTCGACCGAGGTCCGGCATATCGCCGCCGGCGCAGGCAGCGCTGGCTGCGGCCCTTGCGCTACCTCGTCCCGCTCGCGCTGATCCTGATCGCGTGGCAGGCGTGGAACGATCCCGCCACCCGCGTGGCGATCGGCTTGCCGATGGAGGCGGGCGAGGAGGTCTCCGCGCCTTTCCCGCTATGCGACGCGCCCGGATACAGCCGCAATTGCGTGGTCGATGGCGACACGTTGCGCATCGGAAATCGCCGCATACGGATCGAGGGGATCGACGCCCCCGAACGCGAAGGGCGATGCGCGGCAGAGACCGCCAAGGCGCGCATCTCCACCCAGGCGCTGGCCGACTGGCTCAATGAGGGGCCCTTCTTCATGCTCCCGATGAACAGCGTCCCGCGCGACCAGTATGGGCGCGAACTGCAGACCTTGTGGCGCGAGGATGCGGACGGCAATCGCGAGGATCTTGCCCGCACCCTCATGCAAAAGGGCCACGCAGAGCGCTATAGCAGCTCCGCGCGGCCCGATTGGTGCGGTTGACCCGCGAGTAGCTTATTCGGCCGGAGCTTCCTCGGCCATCGCGTCTTCGGCCGCAGCGCCTTCAACAACCGGCGTCATTTCGGTTTCGGGCAGGTCCACCTGCACGCCCTCGCCTTCGGGCACCGCGATCAGTTCGCCGCCGCTTTCGTCGGTCGCGTCGACTTCGAATTCCGGCTCCTCCGCCTGGCAGGCGGCGAGGGTAAGCGCGGCGGAGCCCAGCAGGGCGGCGCGCAGCAGCGGCTTGGTGATGGTGTTCATGATCGAAATGTCCTCCAGCTGGTGAATCGGCGATGATTCGCCTCTCGCCGCGCAGCTTATCGCCTTGCGACCAAGCGGCAACACGGGTTTGCGCGGGTGCCCCCTAACCCTGCGCCTTCTCATGCGCGGCGAGCATGTTCTGCAATACTGCGACGCGCTTGCGCTCCTCGGTAAAGGCTTTCTCCGGATGCGCCTCGATCTGGTCGAGAAGGCTGCGCAGCTCCTTCTTGCGATCTTCAATAGTGGTTTCCTGCATCGTCCGTCTCCTTTCCTCATCTGCATCAATGCCCCCGATGAAGGTTAGCGCGCATTGACCCGTATCAAGCCTGAGTCGCGGCGAAACGAGGCGTTTCAACGGTTCGCCGCAGCTGGCAGATGAACGCCAGATAAACGAAGCGCTTTGGTCGCGCGGAAAAACCGCATGGTCGCTTTGGGGGGTGCCAAGCTGCCGGTTTGCATGGCCCTATCATGGTTAACGGGGGGATCGAACCGGACGAAGGAAGATCCCGTGAAGACAATTGCTGCCACTCTTGCCATTTCAATCGCCGTGCTGGGCATGAGCGCCAGCGCCGCCATGGCGCAGGACATACCGCCGCCGCCCGAACCGCCGGAGGCCCCGGCGCCGGACGAGCCGCTGCCCCCGCCGCCCCCCGAAGCACCGCCCACCGCGGAACCCGACATGCCCGCCCCGCCCGACGGGGAACCTGCGCCCGAGCCGCTTGACCCGGCGGATGAAGACTGGGAAGAGGAGGATACACAGGCCACGATCCTCGACCCGCTCGATCCCGCAGGGCTCGATGGGTGAGGTGACGGAATAAGAGAGCCTGAGCGCGCGGACTCCTCAAACACTTGCGCGCGAAAGGTCGCATGGACGGCGGATCCCCCCAAGGGATCCGCCGTTTCCTTTTGTGGCGGTGCGCAGGCGCCAGTGTATTTGCGGAACGTCAATGCCGCGATGCAGGTTCAGGCTAAGGTGAGTGCAGCGTGGATGGCCGCGCAAGCGAGTCCATCGCCGCAAGCCATCGCCAAGGGAGCCCCAAAAGGAGCAGAGCCATGAGCCAGGACGAGCCGACCCCGACACCCCCGCCGAGCCCTCCGGAGACGCCGGCGCCCGACCTGCCGCCCGAAACGCCCGTCCCGCCGGAACCGCTCACCCCCGACCCGGGGCCGCCCGAAACGCCGCCCTTTATCGAGCCCGACCCGTCAGGGCCTCCGAGCGAGACGCCGCCGCCGGATCCGTTTGATTGAGGGGTCGAGCGCAATCGAGGTGTAGCGCAGATATTACCACCCAAGCGCTCAATATCTTAATAGCTATGCGCCCCGCTCTTGCACGAGGGAATTGTAAATATCGATTTCCTCTTCACCAATATCGCTAGGCGAATGCTGCGCAGGGAATACTAAGTGAATCCGGTAACCTTTTAATATCTCATTGGTCCGCGTTTCATAGGATTCCGATTTCTTGCGACCACCAACGAACATTACAACGTCTCGAACATTACGTTCGGGCATTTTTTCCCGAAGCCATGCTAGAGAAGTTGACAGACTTGCTAAGGGTAAAATGCGTACCTCTACAGGAACGCATTTCCCGCCGTGCAAGGCGGCATTTGACCAAGGCAGGTCATCCTCGTCGAAATGCTCGTCAAAAGGAAAGCGAGGCTTTGTAGCGAATCCATTTGAATTTAACACACCATCAATAAATAAATCAAAATCAATAACCCCATCAAGATAAGAAGGTGCCTGGAGCATTGACCGAGAAATGAGAGATGCGACCTCTTCCGCCATGTCTTCTTCGCTTTTAAATGATTTTAGCAGCCCTTCAGAAAGTATTGCAGCGCCAGCGTTGTAGGCTAGTTTACCAGAGATTTGATTTATCAAAGTGCGGGCGAACGCGCAAACGGCTACGATGGCCAAAATCGCTTCGTCTTCGTCGAAATCCAAGCGGTAGTCGTGGGTACTCGGATTCCGATAATCCTCTCTGTATCTAGTGAGCTGCTTGAGCACTCGAGGTCGCAAGAGCTTCTTTTCTTCCAAATAGCTCTCAATCTGGTGAGGCGTGAGGCGAGCGGGATCCTCATCCGCCAATACGCGATACGCCTCTTTTAGCCCGCCTTCATACGCTTGATTGCAGCGATAGATGGCGTCAGTGAAGCTATCCTGTTCGCCGTCGTCTTCGCGCTCGAAGTGGCGAATTGCTGCGACGATATGACGGCGAATAGCTTTCAACCCCGGAGTGAAAGGTCCTTCCGGAAGCGGCGCAACTGCGGAGTCGAAGATCGCAAGAAGATCCATCGCGTCAGACGAGCGACCGGCTACTCCGCCGCTTCGGTAGCTCCACCCTCGCCGAACATGTCCGGGCCCTCGTCCACCACTTCTTCCTCGTTCGCGGCCTTGGCCTTCTGGCGGCTGTCAAAGCTCGACCAGACGTCCTGCCAGTTACCCTTGGTGGCGCCCTTGGAATATTCGGTGGCGCGGGTTTCGAAGAAGTTGGCGTGCTCCACGCCGTTCAGCAGCGGGGCGAGCCAGGGCAGCGGGTGGTCGTCGATCATGTAGATCGCCGGCAGGCCCAGCTGCGACAGGCGCCAGTCGGCGATATAGCGGATGTAGCGCTTGATTTCCTTCGCCGTCATGCCGGGCACGGGGCCCTGTTCGAAGGCGAGATCGATGAAGGCATCTTCCAGGCGCACCGTCTTCTGGCACATATCCATGATGTCTTCCTTCACCGCCTTGGTGAGGCAGTCCCTCTCAGCACAGAAGGCGTGGAACAGGCGGGTGATGCCTTCGCAATGCAGGCTTTCATCGCGCACGGACCATGACACGATCTGCCCCATGCCCTTCATCTTGTTGAAGCGCGGGAAGTTCATCAGCATGGCGAAGCTGGCGAAGAGCTGCAGCCCTTCGGTAAAGCCGCCGAACATGGCCAGCGTGCGGGCAATGTCCTCGTCATTGTCGACGCCGAATTCCTGCAGGTAGTCGTGCTTGTCCTTCATTTCCTCATATTCGAGGAACATGCCGTATTCGCTTTCGGGCATGCCGATCGTGTCGAGCAGGTGCGAGTATGCGGCAATATGGATCGTCTCCATATTGCTGAACGCCGCCAGCATCATCTTCACCTCGGTCGGCTTGAAGACGCGGCCGTATTTCTCATGATAGCAATCCTGCACCTCGACATCGGCTTGCGTGAAGAAGCGGAAGATCTGGGTGAGCAAATTGCGCTCATGATCGGTGAGGTTCTGCGCCCAGTCGCGGCAATCCTCGCCCAAAGGCACTTCCTCGGGCATCCAGTGGACCTGCTGCTGCCGCTTCCAGAACTCATAGGCCCAGGGATATTCAAAGGGCTTGTAGGTCTTGCGGGCTTCGAGCAACGACATCTGGTACCTCCGGCATGAATCGCGAATGACCTATATAGGGAACCATCATGCGAATTCGAAGGCAAGCGGGCCGATTCAAGCGGGGATAAATCACCCGGTGAAGCGTGGCTGGCGTGAGTCGAACGGAGGGCGCGGGCGGGCTGCCCCGGCCGAAGGTCCGTAGCCCTTAGTCGTCACCCTTGGAGAAGCGGCGCGAGATTTCCAGCAGGATCAGGATGGGCGTGGCCCACAGCCAGGTCAGCAGGCTCGCCTCGCGCCAGCCGCCGCTTTCGGGCAGCATCATCGAGCAGCCATAGACCTCCAGCACGTTTTCCGGCGTGCAGGTGGAGGGCCAGAAGGCGCCGAAATAGAGATACAGGCCGAGGCCGAGCCATCCCGCCTGTGCCATATACAGCGCGAAATAGCGCGACACGCGAACATCGCCATACCCGTGATGGGTGGGAAACCTCTTTGCACCCCTGCTCATAAGGCAGAGCCATACGCCGGGTGTAGTTAATGATTCGCTACTGGAAACTGGTTTCTCAGGCGTCAATTTTTACCGGTGCCATCAACGAAAACGGAACCCTTCTGGCGGAAAATCTTGCCCAATCCCGCGCCATTGCCTCAAGCTGGCGGGACCGGAGGAAAAGGGGATCACGCGCTTGGACAAGATGGAAAACCGCCGCCCGCTGAAGACGCGGCAGGCCGGGTGGGCACAAGCGCTGGCGCGCGGGCTGGGGCGCAGCGGGCTGACGCCCAATGCGATCTCGACGATCGGCATCCTGTTTGCCGCGGCGGGCGCATGGGCCTTCGTGCAGGCGGAGAGCGCGCCGCTGTTATGGCTTGGCGGCGCGGTGGCGATCCAGCTGCGCCTGCTCGCCAATATGCTGGACGGGCTGGTCGCGGTCGAGGGCGGGAAGAAGAGCGCCACCGGCCCCTTGTTCAACGAACTGCCCGACCGCGCGGAGGACGCGCTGCTGCTGATCGGCGCGGGCTATGGCTGCGGCATGGCGGAGCTTGGCTATGGCGCCACGATCCTGGCCTTCGGCACCGCCTATATCCGCGCCACTGGCGGCGCGCTGGGTTTCGCGCAGGATTTCGTCGGGCCGATGGCGAAGCAGCACCGCATGTTCGTGCTGACCGTGGGCGCGCTCGGCGCGCTGGCGATGGGTGACGGGTTTGCGGTGGAGATCGCGCTGTGGATCATCGCCGTGGGTGCGGCTGTGACCTGCGCGGTGCGGAGCTTGCGGATCGCGGGCCTGCTGAAAGACGCCGGGCAATGATCGCAAGCCTCGTGCGCGAAATCATCTTCGCGCTCACCCGCTTCCTTGTTGGCGGCAATGCCCGCTGGATCGGCTGCGGGCCGGACCAGGAGCAGCGGATCTATTTCGCCAATCATGCGAGCCATCTCGACACGATCATATTGTGGGCCTGCCTGCCGCCGACGCTGCGGCGCAAGACCCACCCGGTCGCGGCGGCCGATTACTGGGGGCGCAATGCCTTCACCCGCTTTATCGCCTTGGACGTGCTCAATGCCGTGCTGGTGGAGCGTGCCGGCAGCCGCGATCCGCTCGCGCCCTTGCGCGATGTGCTGGACAAGGGGGAGAGCCTGATCATCTTTCCCGAAGGCACACGCGGCAAGGAAGTGCTGCCCGGAACGTTCAAGTCCGGCCTCCACCACCTCGCCCGCGATTACCCGCAAGCGCAACTGGTGCCGGTCTATCTCGCCAACCTTGCGCGCGCCTATCCCAAGGGAGCGGTGGTGCCCGCGCCGATCAACTGTGTCGCCAATTTCGGCACGCCGCTCGCGCTGGCGGAGGATGAGGACAAGGGCGCGTTCCTCGAACGGGCGCGCAAGGCGGTGGCCGGACTTTCAGGGGAGATGCAAGCATGAGCGACACGATGATCCTGCTGTTCGGCGGCGTGGTGGCGATCCTGCTGTTCGCCTCCACCGTCGGCTTCATCCTCTCCCGCCGGGTGACGAGCGAAAGCGGCCGCGCGACGGTCGACAATCTCAATGCCCGGATCAAGGCATGGTGGCTGATGATCGCGATCTTCGCGGTCGCCTTCGCCTTCGGCAAGATCGTGACCGTCGTGCTGTTCGCATTGGTCAGTTTCTATTGCCTGCGCGAATTCCTCTCGATCTCGCCGGGGCGGGCGGAGGACCATGCGGCGATCGTCTGGGCCTTCTACATCTTCATCCCGCTGCAATACTGGCTGATCGCGGTGGAATGGCGCACGCTTTTCGCCATCGCGATCCCGGTCTGGGCCTTCCTCTGGCTGCCGGTCATGTCCGTACTGAAGGGGGAGACCGAGGACTTCCTCCAGCGCAACGCACGCATCCAGTGGGCGCTGATGCTGACCGTGTTCTGCATCAGCCATGCGCCCGCTCTGCTGATCCTCGACATTCCGGGTTTCGAGGAGAACTTCCTGCTGCTGTTCTTCCTCATCACCGTGGTCCAGCTGTCCGACGTGTTGCAATATGTGTTCGGCAAGATCTTCGGCCGCCGCAAGGTCGCGCCGCGCGTCAGCCCAGCCAAGACCTGGGAAGGGCTTGTCGGCGGAGGCCTTACCGCCTCGGCCGTCGGCGCTGGCCTGTGGTGGATCACGCCTTTCGCACCCTGGCAGGCGGCTTTGATGGCGCTTGCCATCGTGGTGGCGGGCTTTGTCGGCGGGCTGGTGCTTTCGGCAGTCAAGCGCTCGCTGGGCGCAAAGGACTGGGGCACGATGATCGAGGGGCATGGCGGGGCGATGGACCGGATGGACTCAGTCAGCTTCGCGGCGCCCGTTTTCTTCCACCTCACCAACTACTTCTTCGGCGCCTAACATGGGCGCGCTGTTCGCGCTCGTCGCCATATGGGCGCTGGCGGAGGCAGTGCTGTTCTTCGTGGTGGCCGATGTGCCGATCATGATACTGGGCGCACGCTTCGGCCGTTACCGCGCGCTGCAGGCGGCGGCACTCGCTACCGTCTTCGCGGGTATCGGCGGGGTCGTTACCTATCTGTGGGCGGAGAGCGATCCGCAGGGGAGCCTTGCAGCCATGCTCGCCCTGCCGGGGATCGACCGCGAGCTGTATGAGGCCGCCGCCGAACAATGGCGCAGCGAAGGCGTGATGGGCATGACCAAAGGCTCCTTCTCCGGCGTGCCCTACAAGCTCTATGCCCATGCCGCAGCTGTGAAGGGCAGCAGCCTCGCCTTCTTCGCCGCCGCGTCGATCTCCGCGCGGTTGCCGCGTTTCCTTGCCGTGGCCATGGTGGCGGGCGCAGCGGGTCCGCTGCTACGCGCAAAGCTGGGCGAGCGGATTTTCTGGGCGGTATTCGCCCTTTGCTGGACGGTGTTCTACGTCTGGTACTGGAACGCGATGGGCGCTTGAGCCCTAGTCCTTCGCCTTTTTAGACCCGAAGAAGCTGCCGCCACCGAGCACGGTGATGCCGAGGAAGAAGCCGAAATCGTACCAGCCGCCTTCATTGGGCACGGCATAAACGGCGATGTCGCTATCGAACAGTGATCCGATCCAGGCCCAGGGGAAGATGAAGCCGTGCCACAGGCCCCACCAGAAGCCGGGCACGTCCTCTCCATGCGCCACGCCCGCATCGATCTGGCTGGCGCAGGCGGAGAGCAGCAGGACGAGAGCACCGGCCAGCGCTGCACGTGCAAACTTCGAACCTTGGTGGGACGCTTCCTGGCTCATGATTGGAAGGTAGCGGAGGTGTATTATTGGGTCAATACGGCTAGCGCGAGACCTCAGTACTGATCCTGCAGGCGGCGATTTTCAGAGCGCTGGCCCTCGACGAAGACGCCTTGGAATTCGCCGTCATCCTCGCTGGCATAGAAGTCTTCGAGATCTGCGGCAGTGGTCGCGGGGGCGCTGGGCGCCGGCACCATTGTCGATTGCGGGCGCGGCGCATTGGCGTTGGCGGCATCCTGCTGCCCCTCCGTTACGGCGGGATCGGCGCTGAACATGTCATGGTCCGCATAACATCGCAACGAACCTCGACACAGGTTTACGAAAATCTGATCTCACAGACGAAAAACGGGCAAGGTTTTTATCACCTTGCCCGTCTTCGATCTGCGGCGTGTTTACGTTATGGCGCAGGGTCCTACTACTGGCAGGCCAGGCACTCGTCGTAATCGGTGCTTTCGCCTGCGCTCAGTTCGAACTTCTGCGCATCGGACGTATTGTCCGCTTCCACGCCGCCGGCGAAACCGGCGCGCTGCACGGACTTGGAGCGCAGGTAGTAGAGCGACTTGATACCCTTCTCCCATGCCTGGAAGTGCAGCATCATCAGGTCCCACTTGTCGACATCCGCCGGGATGAACAGGTTCAGCGACTGCGCCTGGTCGATGAAAGGCGCGCGATCGGCCGCGAATTCGAGCAGCCAGCGCTGGTCGATCTCGAAGCTAGTCTTGAAGGTCGCCTTCTCCTCATCCGTCAGGAAGTCGAGATGCTGGACCGAGCCGCCCTTTTCGAGGATCGAGTTCCACACATTGGTGGAATTCTTGCTCTTCTTGTCGAGCAGCTTTTCCAGATACGGGTTCTTGACGATGAAGGAGCCCGACAGCGTCTTGTGCGTATAGATATTGGCCGGGATCGGCTCGATACAGGCCGACGTGCCGCCGCAGATGATGCTGATCGACGCGGTCGGCGCGATCGCCATCTTGCAGGAAAAGCGCTCCATCGCGCCCATTTCCTCGGCGTCCGGACACGGCCCGCGTTCCTTGGCGAGCATCATCGATGCCTCGTTCGCCTTGGCGTTGATGTGCTTGAACATCTTCAGGTTCCACACCTTCGCCATCGGGCTTTCGAAGCCGATATTCTTCGACTGCAGGAAGGAGTGGAAGCCCATCACGCCCATGCCGACCGAACGCTCGCGCGCGGCGGAATATTTGGCGCGGGCCATCTCGTCCGGCGCGCGGTCGATATAATCCTGCAGGACGTTGTCGAGGAAGCGCATCACATCCTCGATGAACTGCTTGTCCGTATTCCACTCATCCCACTTTTCGAGGTTGAGCGAGGAGAGACAGCACACCGCCGTGCGATCGTTGCCGAGGTGGTCGATGCCGGTCGGCAGGGTGATTTCCGAGCACAGGTTCGAGGTCGAGACCTTGAGGCCCAGGTCGCGGTGATGCTTGGGCATCATCCGGTTCACCGTGTCGGAGAAGACGATATAGGGCTCACCCGTGGCAAGACGGGTTTCGACCAGCTTCTGGAACAGCGAACGGGCATTGACCTTGCCGCGCACACTACCGTCCTTGGGCGACTTGAGCTCGAACTCCCCGCCCGCGCGCACCGCTTCCATGAACTCGTCGGTCACCAGCACGCCGTGATGCAGGTTCAGCGCCTTGCGGTTGAAGTCGCCGCTGGGCTTGCGGATCTCGAGGAATTCCTCGATCTCCGGATGGTGGATGTCGATGTAGCAGGCGGCCGAGCCGCGGCGCAGCGAGCCTTGCGAAATCGCCAGCGTCAGGCTGTCCATCACGCGCACGAAGGGAATGATGCCGCTGGTCTTGCCGTTGAGGCCCACCGGCTCGCCAATGCCGCGCACATTGCCCCAATAGGTGCCGATGCCGCCGCCCTTGGAAGCGAGCCACACATTCTCGTTCCAGGTGCCGACAATGCCGTCGAGGCTGTCGGACACCGAGTTCAGGTAGCAACTGATCGGCAGGCCGCGCCCGGTGCCGCCATTCGAGAGGACGGGCGTTGCCGGCATGAACCACAGGTTGGAGATATAGTCGTACAGGCGCTGCGCATGCTCCTGATCGTCCGCATAGGCATCGGCCACGCGGGCGAAGAGGTCCTGGTAGCTCTCATTCGGCAGCAAATAGCGATCGGTCAGCGTTTCCTTGCCGAAAGCGGTCAGGTTCGCATCGCGCGCCGGATCGGTTGTAATGTCGAATCGGCGCGGGTTGACCTTCTTGGAATCGCTTTGCGGCGCAGCGGCAGCCTTGGCCGCTTCCGCCAGCGCTTCGGCGGCGGCTTCACTCACCAGGTCCTCACTGCCTGCGTCCTTCTTTTCCATACCCACTGCCTTTTCGGTCCCTGGCTTTTCGGTCCGGGCCTTCGCCGCCTTCTTTTCGGGAGCGTCCGCAACCATGTTTTCTTCCAGACCCATTGCCGCTTCGTCCGTATTCCTGAATTCCATTTCGCGCCCGTCCCCGATCTAGCGTCCAACTGTCCGGCCCCTTGGCCGAACGATCCCGATGTTCCGCATGTGTTCGAATCGGCAGGCGATGCGCCAACCTACTCAATTCCATGCGTCGGCAGGGAAAAACTTATCCCCCACCAGCACACAGCCACGGCAAAAAAGGCCCGCCCGATCGGAGTAAAAGCGCCCGCATCCAGTGCCCTGCGCCATACTACTCAAATCTAGGTCTTGTGTGTGCCCCCTGCAACCGTGCCACAACCCATAGTGAATCGGACCAATTCCGGACGCAAGAGGGTTAAGACCTATTTACTGATTGCATTGGGTGGATTTTATCGGTGTGTCAGCCATGCAATACGCCGCGACGCGTGGTCAAAGCTTGGGTTTTGCCGAGCGCAAGCCCCAAGTTGATTCTGCGGAAAAAAATCTGTGTGTTCCACAGCCGTGAATCATTCGAATCCGTGATCGCAACAATGCTGCGCTGCGGCACGCGTGCGGGCGCATAATGGGGGGCAAGTAGCTGCCGGGACTGGACCGGCCGGCATGCTTTCGACACTATGTAAGACGTAAAGGATCACAAGGTTCAGCGAGGAGGCAAAGCATGGTTTTTGCGTTTCTGAAGGCGATCCCCTTCGGGATCTTCCTGACCATCATTGTCTGCATGTTCATCGGCTCCGCCGGATCCACTGGCGGCTTCCTTAACATTCGCAGCTTCGACATCGCGATTCGCGAGTTCGGTCTCTATTTCGACCTTTACTGGTCCTGGATACTGTTCCTCATCGGCACCGGCCTGAGCTTCGCGATCCTGTGGATGATGGATTGATCGCCGCACCATGGCGGCCGATCCGCATGCGGCCTATTTCGCCACGCTTTCTCCGGAACTGCGCGAACGGCTGACAGCCATCCGTTCCGAGCTGGAGGCGCGCATTCCGGGTACCGAGCGCGTCGTCGCCTACAAGATGCCGGCGCTGCGCAAGGGCCGGGTGATCGCCTATTTCGCCGCCTTCAAGCAGCATATCGGCATCTACCCGCCGGTTACCGCCCCGCCCGCGCTGGTCGCGGAACTGGCGCAGTGGCGCGGCCCCAAGGGCAACCTCTCCTTCCCTCATGCAGAACCCCTGCCGCTGGAGCTGATCGGCCGCGTGGGCGAGGCGCTGGCAGCACAATATGGACAAGGCTGAGCGCCCGCTTTTAAGGCACCAGCACAGTATCCGCCGGCTCCTCCGCCAGCCCCGGATAATCGAGCGTATAATGCAGCCCGCGGCTCTCATGCCGCTTGAGCGCGCTGCCGACGATCAGTTCGGCGCATTGGTGGAGGTTGCGCAGTTCGATCAGGTCGGTGGTCACGCGGAAGTGGCCGTAATAATCGTCAATCTCGCTGCCCAGCAGCTTGATCCGGTGCGCCGCGCGCTCAAGCCGCTTGGTGGTGCGCACAATGCCGACATAGTTCCACATGAAGCGGCGAATCTCGGTCCAGTTCTGCTTGATGACCACTTCCTCGTCGGAATCGGTCACGCGGCTTTCATCCCATTCGCGCACTGAAGGCACCTCGGGCAAGCTGTCCCAGGCGGCAAGGATGTCCTGCGCCGCCGCTTCGCCGAACACGAAACATTCGAGCAGGGAGTTGGAAGCGAGGCGGTTGGCGCCGTGCAACCCGCTTTCGGTGCATTCGCCCGCCGCCCATAGCCCCGGCAGGTCGCTGCGCGCATCGAGCCCGATAACGATCCCGCCGCACGTATAATGCTGCGCGGGCACGACCGGGATCGGCTGTTTCGTCATGTCGATGCCGAGGCCCATCAGCTTTTCATGGATGGTCGGAAAGTGCCCGGTCACGAAATCTGGCTTCTGGTGGCTGATATCGAGATGGACGTAGTCGAGGCCGAAGCGCTTGATCTGATCGTCGATCGCACGGGCAACCACGTCGCGCGGGGCGAGTTCCATCCGCTCCGGGTCGTAATCGACCATGAAACGATGGCCGGTTTCGGGGTGGAGCAGATGCCCGCCCTCGCCACGCACCGCCTCGGTAATGAGGAAGTTCTTGACCTCCAGATTGTAGAGGCAGGTCGGGTGGAACTGCATCATCTCCATGTTTGAGACGCGCGCGCCTGCGCGCCAGGCCATGGCGATCCCGTCACCCGTCGCGCCGCGCGGCGCGGTGGAGAAGAGGTAGCAGCGCCCCGCACCGCCCGCCGCCATCACCGTGGCGCGCGCGACATGGGCTTCGACCTTGCCGGTCTCCTCATCCAGCGCATAGGCGCCCCACACTCGGCCGCTGCCCGAATATTTCGCCTCATGCCTGCCGGTGATGAGGTCGATGCAGCTGCGATGCGGCAGCAGGGTGATGTTGGGATTTTCCTCTGCCGCCTTCAGCAGCGCAGCCTGCACCGCCCAGCCGGTGGCATCGTGGACATGCACGATGCGGCGATGCGAATGCCCGCCCTCGCGCGTGAGGTGAAGCCCCTCGCCCTCATCGCGGTTGAAAGGCACGCCCAGCTCGCACAGCCGGTCGATCGCGGCGGGCGCACGCTCGATCACGAATTCCACCGTCTCGAGATCGTTGAGGCCGGCGCCGGCCACCATCGTGTCGCGGATATGGTCTTCGAACGTGTCGCCCGCATCGAGCACGGCGGCGATCCCGCCCTGCGCCCATGCGGTGGAGCCGCTGGTGAGCTTGCCCTTGGCCAGCACCAGCACCTTATGCTTCGTCGCCAGCGAAAGCGCGGCGGTGAGCCCGGCCGCGCCGGAACCGATAACAAGGACGTCGTGCTGCTGTGTCATGCCCGCGTCATGGCGAAGCAGGCGGCTGGCGGCAAGGTTTTCGCGTTGCGGCCCTAGCAAGCCGGGGCATAGGGCCACAGGGCCACTGGGGCCAGAAGCAGGAAGGCGCCCGCAAAGATCGCCAGCAATTTCGCCATGGGGCCGCTCCTTTCAGGCGGAGCGGTCTAGCCCGGTGGCGCGAGCGATTCTTCCCGGTTCTTGCGATTGCCGCAGCTAGTGCGTCAGGCCGCCTCGACTGCGCTGGTCAGCTGCACGAAAACGTCTTCCAGGTCCGCCTCACGGGTGGAGACATCCTCGATGGTAAAGCCCTGTTCCTGCAGGCGGGCAAGCACCTGTCCGGCGGTCATTTCCGCCTTGTCATAGGTCACCTCGATCACCCGCTCACCCACCGCCTCGCATTTGCGGAAGCGCGGGTCGGAGGGCATTTCGGCGATGTCCTTGTCCACCGTGACGGCGACGATCTTCTCACCCATCATGCCCACCAGTTCGCGCGTGGGCTTGTTGGTGATCAGCTCGCCATGATTGATGATGGCGATGCGGTCGCAAAGCTGCTCCGCCTCTTCGAGATAGTGGGTGGTGAGCACCACGGTCACGCCTTCGGCATTCAATTCGCCGACCAGCTCCCACAGCTGCTTGCGCAGTTCGACATCGACGCCCGCGGTCGGCTCGTCCAGCACGAGGATGGGCGGCGAATGGACCATGGCCTTGGCGATCAGCAGGCGGCGCTTCATCCCGCCCGACAGCGTGCGCGCATATGCGTTGCGCTTGTCCTCCAGCCGCACTGCGCGCAGCAATTCGTCCGAGCGCCTGAGCGCCTTGGCAATGCCATACATGCCGCCCTGGTTCTCCAGCACCTCGAAAGGTGTGAAAAAGGGATCGAAGATGATCTCCTGCGGCACGATGCCGATGGACAGCTTCGCATTGCGGCTGTCCTCGTCGATATCGTGGCCCCAGATCCGGATCGTGCCGCCGGTCTTGTTCACCGTGCCCGCCATGATGTTGATCAGCGTGGACTTGCCAGCGCCATTGGGGCCGAGCAGGCCGAACACGCCGCCTTGCGGAATGTCGAGCGAGAGGCCCTTCAGCGCCAGCTTGGGCTCTGCTCCCTTGGAGCCGGCATAGCGCTTGACGACGTCGCGGATTTCGATGGCGGGGGGTGTGTCGGACATGGCCATGCTCTCTGGCGTGTCGCGAGGGCCGCGTAAAGCCCTCCCGACAGCCTGTGGCCCACGCGCGATATTGCCTGAATCGCACGCGCGCGATAGGGCACGCGGCATGAGCGACACTCCCGAGACCACACTAGTCGAAACCGCCCGCGCCTGGTGCGATGGCGCAGGCGATATCCGCAATGGCGAAAACTTCCGCTCCGCATCGCTGGGCCATCCGCGCGTGTGGATGGAGATCGACGAGAAGGGGTATGTCGATTGCGGCTATTGCGACCGGCGTTTCGTGCTGAAGGGCGGTCCGGCGGACAGCAAGGCTGCCTGATCGCTGCGGGACGGACCGGTCAGCTTCCGTTCAGGGGTCGCATGTGACATTCTCCCATCAATGGGAGAATACGAGATGAAGAAATTTCTGACCATTGCCGCCGCGACGACAGCCCTTGCGCTTGGCGCCACTGCGGCCCAGGCCGAAACCCGCCAGGAACGCAACGAAGCTCGCCTTGCCGAAATGATCGAAGGCCGCGTTGCGGGCGACCCGCAGAGCTGCATCACCGCCATTCGCTCCAACCGGATCCAGGTCATTCCCTATGTCGGCGTGGTCTATGATGCGGGCGACACGATCTATGTCGCACGGGCCACCCGGCCCGAACGCCTGCGCGATTGGGATGTGCCGATCATCGAACGCTTCGGCAGCCAGCTGTGCCGTCAGGACGTGATCCGTACCGTGGATCGCTATTCGGGCTTCACCACCGGCGCGCTGTTCCTTGAGGACTTCGTGCCCTACACCAAGGCAGACGCAGCCAACGGCTGACCCGGCCACAGGCGGATTGCCAGCGTGACCAGGCGCGCCTAGTCTCCCCCCTCCAGCGGAGCCGCCAACAGAGCGGCCCGCCACGGAGCGGAGGGGATGCGATGGTCCTGCGATATGCCGTTTGGTTCGTGCGCCTTGTCTATGCCGGGTGGATGATCCCGGCGGGCCTCAACCATTTCTACCAGCTTTACCCCCAGCCGCTGGGGAACGAGCCGCTGTCCATCGCGGTCTTCACCGCATTGCTCAACAGCGGGTTGTTCACGCTGGTGAAGGCGGTGGAACTGCTTGCGGGCGTGATGCTGCTGGTTGGCTGGCGCGTGCCGCTGGCGTTGATCATGGTGCTGCCGGTCAGCTTCACCGTCTGGTACTGGGATACCGAATTGCAGGGCTGGTGGACGGCCTCCGCCGTCTATGGCTGGGCAGTGGTCGGCTGCAACCTGGTGCTGCTCGCCGCCTATTGGGGCAGCTATCGCGACTTCTTCGCCCGTGAGGCGCAGCCGCAATGGCCCTGGCAGGCAAGCTCAAGCGAAGTTGAGGGTTCGCCGATGGAGGTGCAGGCATGAGCATCTTTGCCTCCCTGCGCATCCTCCTGGGCGTCGTGCTGGTCGTCACCGCGCTCGACTGGTTCCTGCCCAACCTCATGCCCTTCATGCCCGATCGCGAATGGAGCGATCCGATGGCTATACGGCTGGTCGAGGTCTTCACCGCCAGCGGCCTCCTCGCCGTTGCCAAGTTCATCCAGCTGGCGGGCGGGGTGCTGCTGATCGTCAACCGTATGACGCCCTTTGCACTGGCGGCGGTGATGCCGGTGCATGTCTGCGCCGCCTATATCGCACTTGTACTCGAGGGCGCTCCGCTGATCGCATTCCTCGCACTCGCCGTCCTGGCCTTGAACGCGTTGCTCATGCTGGCGCATCTTCCCTATTACGCGGGCGTGCTGAAAAGCGGCGCCGATGGCGGCGGGCTTGCCGATGGCGAGGGTGCTGCTGCGGGCGAGCATTACAACAGCCTCTTCGCCAATCCCTTCGCAGGCGCTCCGGTGAAGGCCTATGCCGCCGGGATCGCGGTCTGGGCGGCGGCCATGTGGTTCTTCTGGTATATCGTGCCCTTCGCCAATGGCACGATGGGGATGATCACGCTCGCCTATCCGGGCATCATCCTGCTGATCGGCCTCGTCATGGCCTTGCGGGGCAAGCCAGCGGCCTGAGCGCTTTACCTCCCGCCTGAGCGGAGTATGGGCGAAGGCATGAGCGCAGACCCCATCCTCGTCCTCACCACCGGCGGCACGATCGACAAGAACTATTTCGACGCGCTGAGTGAATACCAGATCACCGACAGCGGCATTCCCGACCTGCTGAAGGAGGCGCGCGTGGCACTGCCCTTCCGCGTGGTCGAGCTGATGCGCAAGGACAGCCTGGAACTGACCGATGCCGACCGCACCCTGATCGCCGCCGCCGTGCGCGAGGCGCCGGAGAGCCGCATCGTCATCACGCATGGAACCGACACGATGACCGAGACAGCCAAGGCGCTGGCCGACGTGCCGGACAAGGTGATCGTGCTGACAGGCGCGCTTTCGCCTGCGCGCTTTGCCGAAACCGATGCGCCCTTCAATCTCGGCATGGCCTTCGCCGCCGCACAGACGGCAAGCCCCGGCGTGTGGATTGCCATGAGCGGGCAGGTATTCAACGGAGTGAAGGTGAAAAAGGACCGCGCGGCGGGCCGCTTCATCCCGCTCGACTGACGCGCTCTGCCCCCGTGCGGCACTCGGCCAGCACCGGGCAATTCGGGCAATCGAGGAAGCGCGGGCGGCAGTGGTTCTGCCCCAGCTTCTTCAGCAGCAAATGATGCTCGTCCATGTCGGCGGAGGTCCATTCGGGCGGGAAGACCGGCATCAGGATCTGATAGCAGCGCAAAGTATCTGCCTTTTCCGGCACCAGCCCGAGGCGGGCCATGGTGCGGCGGTGGTGCCCCTCGATCACCATGACCGGGCGATTGAACGTGCTGGTATTCATCACCTGCGCGCTGATCTTGCGCGCCACGCCCGGCAGCGCCTCCAGCCACGCCATCGCCTCCTCGGTCGGCTGGTTGGAGAGATGGGTGAGCGTCACGCTGCCGCGCTGTTCGCGGATGGCATTGAAGCAAGCCAGCAGGCGTTCGGCGGAGACGCGCGGAAAGGTCTGCTCGACCAGCATCGCCTCCAGCTCCTCCACCGGCACATCGGCGACCGCGTCCCACGATCCGTAGCGCTCCAGCAGCGCATCGGTGGAGCGGTTGGAAATCGCCGTCCGCGTCTGCGCGCCGACCACGCCCTGCACCAGCGTCCATTCGGGAGAGCGCCGCTTGTCCGGCGGCCTGACAATCCGCCCGAACCGCTCGATCAGCGCGGCATGGATGCGGCGCAGCTGGTCGGTACGGGGATCATCGAGGGGGAGCAGGCCAGACATGTGCTGTTGTGCCGCGGCTCCTACCGTCGCGGAGTAAACCAGTCGCGGTTCACTCCCACTCGATCGTCCCCGGCGGTTTGGACGTATAGTCGTAGACCACGCGGTTGATGCCCTGCACTTCATTGACGATGCGCGTGGCGCAACCGGTCAGGAAGTGCGGGTCGAAGGGATAGACGTCTGCCGTCATGCCGTCGGTGCTGGTCACGGCGCGCAGGCCGCAGACCGAATCATAGGTGCGCCCGTCGCCCATCACGCCCACGGTCTTGACCGGCAGCAGCACGGCGAATGCCTGCCAGATCGCGTCATAGAGGCCTGCCTTGCGGATCTCGTCGAGATAGATCGCATCGGCCTTGCGCAATATGTCGCAGCGCTCCTTGCTCACCTCGCCCGGGATGCGGATGGCGAGGCCGGGGCCGGGGAAGGGGTGGCGGCCGACGAACAGCTCGTTGAGGCCCAGCTCGCGGCCCAGTTCGCGCACCTCGTCCTTGAACAGCTCGCGAAGCGGCTCGACCAGCTTCATGTTCATCCGCTCGGGCAGGCCGCCAACATTGTGGTGGCTCTTGATCGTCACCGAAGGTCCGCCGGTGAAGGAGACGCTCTCGATCACGTCGGGATAGAGCGTGCCTTGCGCAAGGAAGTCCGCCCCGCCGATCTTTTCCGCCTCTTCCTCGAACACATTGATGAATTCTGCGCCAATGAACTTGCGCTTCTTTTCCGGGTCGGTGACGCCGGCGAGGCCCGCCATGAAGCGTTCCTCCGCATCCACCACGACGAGCGGGATATTGTAATGGTCGCGGAACAGGCTCTCCACCTGCTCGCGTTCATTGAGGCGCAGCAGGCCGTGGTCGACGAAGACGCAGGTCAGCTGATCGCCGATCGCCTCATGGATCAGGATGGCAGCGACGGAGGAATCGACGCCGCCGGACAGGCCGCAAATCACCTTGCCGTCACCCACTTGCGCGCGGATTTCGGCAACCTTCGTTTCGCGATAGGCGGCCATGGTCCAGTCGCCCGCAAGGCCGCAAACCTTGTGCACGAAATTGGCCAGCAGCTTGCCGCCATCGGGTGTGTGGACGACTTCGGGGTGGAACTGCGTGCCGTAGAACTGGCGGCTCTCATCCGCGATCACCGCGAAGGGCGCGCCGTCGCTGGTGGCGACGATCTCGAAGCCGGGAGCGAATTTGGTGACCTTGTCGCCATGGCTCATCCACACCTGGTGACGCTCGCCTTCGGCCCAGAGGCCATCGAACAGCGCGCAGGACTTGGTGACGGTGAGGAAGGCACGGCCGAACTCGCCACCTTCGCCGGTCTCGTGGCCGGGGCGCACTTCGCCGCCGAGCTGGTGGCTCATCACCTGCTGGCCATAACAGATACCGAGGATCGGCACGCCCGCTTCGAACAACACGTCCGGAGCGCGGGGGCTGCCCTCTTCGGGAACGCTGGCGGGAGAGCCCGACAGGATGATGCCCTTGGGCTTCATCCGGTGGAATGCCTCTTCGGCCAGGCTGAAGGGCGCGATCTCGGAATAGACGCCCGCTTCGCGCACGCGGCGCGCGATCAGCTGGGTCACCTGGCTGCCGAAATCGACGATAAGGATGGAATCGGGGAGATGTTCTGCGTCCATGCGCAGAGCGCTTGCCCGCTATGGGCCGCGCTGTCCAGCCGATGCGCCACTGCGATACACTGCAACGCGCGAATCCTTACATTTCGGTAAAAACCGCAGGTGCAATTACCGCAACACTCGTGGCGACCTTCGCAATTGCAGCAACCCCTTCGCTTGTGCACAATCGCCGACGATAAGTTCAAACGGGGATGAACTGACTAGGCGGTACAATTACCGCAACCAAGGGATCATATCATGCGTAAGACAGCACTTACTCTTCTCGCCGCCATCGCGACTGCAGGCCTGGCAGCTCCGGCTGCGGCAGCGGGCGATGTGACCATCGAAATCGACATCACCGGCCTCGACGTCAATAACGAGCAGGATCTGGCCGAGATCCAGGCCCGCATCGAACGCGCCGCGCGTTCGGCTTGCCGTCGCAACAGCTCTGCGAGCGACGTGTTTGGCCGGGCAAGGACCATCTGCCGCGAAGAACTGATCGCACTCGCCACCGAGGAAGTCGAGGAACTTCGCCAGCTCGAGCTGGCACGGGCACAGGAAGATACGATCGCCATGCGCTAAACGCTTCGGCGCACCAGCACATCAACACAGCGAACGGCCGCCTTCGGGCGGCCGTTTTTGTTTGTCGGACACAGGCTGGCAAGGGCTTGCGGAGAAAGGCTGCAACTCCGGCACCTTAAGCAAGAATGGCGCCGGGATTGTGAAAGCCGGATTAAGAACTCTCTTGCAATTTCCGCAACATATGTCGCTGTTTTCGCATTTGCACAATTCAATTGTGCAGTGCACAACAATACACGAAAGAACAGCGCCGGAAGCCATCCGGTCGGGATGAACCGAAAGGCGTCTGACCCTTTTTGAAAGAAATGGAACAAACGCCATGAAGACCGCAATTTTCACCACTCTCGCCCTTCTCGCTGCGGCGCCCGCCGCTGCGCAGACCATGCCGCTGATCATCGAGAACGGCGACGGCGGCCGCATCACCATCACCGCCCCGATGACGGAAGAACGGATGATCCAGCTTGCCGCGGAAAACGCCTGCGAAAAGCCCTTCATCCGCGACCTGAAGGGCTGGTCGCTCTACGCTGTATGCATCACCGATGCGCGCGCCGAAGCCGAAGCCATCCTGGCCGCACGCAAGGCAGCGGGCATGGAGCTGGCGCTGCTGCGCTAAGCCAGCGCTGACAGGTTCGTCGGCGGACCGGCTGGGCTCTCTCCTCTCCCACCCAGCCGATCCGCCGGCAACACCTTGAAACAGCTTGCAAAAGTTTAATTGCAAAACTTGCAACAGTTGTCGAATTCTTCGCAATTGCACAATTTTCTTGCGCGCATATGTAGCCTTCGAACCCGGGGAACCCCTCTCTCCCAACCCTCCCCGGACTGGAGCACATACCATGCGCAATCTCGCAACCACCCTCATCGCCTCGATCGCCGCAATGACCGTCAGCGCCACCATGCTGAACGCGATCATCGTCTGATCGACCTCCTTCCTAACGGAGCAACTACAATGAAGACCTTCGCAGCGCGCCTCTTCAAGGCCTATCTCGATAGCGTCGCCCGCCTGCCCTATCCGACGATCTGGATCGCCTGAGACAGAACGGACAAAGCGACACAGCACAACGGCCGCCCGAGCGATCGGGCGGCCGTTTGCGTTCGGGCGTTTCGCCGACCTCCTTCAAATCGCAAAATTTCTCAACACGGCGTTAACCAAACCGGCTGTATATAATGCATCTTGGCCCCGCATGGTCGCGCTGGGCAAGACAATAGGAACATAAATGGCCCGCATCATCATTGCCGACGATGACGAGTTCTTTGTCGATCTCGTCCGCGCGGTGCTCGAACCCCTGGGTCACGTGGTTGGCGCCCTGCCCGACGGGGTCGATGTAAAAGCCGTGGTGAAGAACAAGCAGCCCGACTTGCTGATCCTCGATTGCTCAATGCCCGGAAAGGCGGGCATCATCGCATTGCGCGAAGTCCGCTCGACGCCGGGAATCGACGTCCCCGTCATGATGCTGACCGGCAGGGCCGCGCGCGAAGACGAGATGATCGCCTACCAGGCGGGCGCGGATGATTACCTGTACAAACCGGTCGATCCGGAAAAGCTGATCGTGCATGTCGAAGCGCTGTTGCCGCCAGGCCTTCGCCGGGCCGGCTGACAGCGGGTGGACCATGCCCAGGAGTCGGCGCACATGACCGACGCTTCCACACCTTCCTTCCCGAAATCGGCCATGGCGCTCGTCCTGGCCGCTATCCTGCTGGTCGGGACCGCCGGCCTTGCGCTGAACCTGATGATGAGCGAGCGGATACGCACGATCACCAGCTCCCAGCTCGATGTCCTCAGCGCGACGCAGGAAGTGGTCTTCTTCAGCGCGCAGAAGGAAAGCGCGCTCGATCTCGCCATTGCGACGGGTGATCCCGCCTATCTGGAGCAGGGCCTGTCCCTGCAGCAGCACCTCCAGGACAGCCTCCTGAAGCTGGAGCGTGCCATCGAACTGCCGGAAAACCGCATCGCCTTTCGCAACGCCTACAGCGCCGAGGGCGCTTTGCGGGCGGTGGAGGACAGGCAGGCGGCGCTGGTGGCCGAGGGCCGGATCGACGAGGCGAGGGCAGTGGACAGCAGCCGCGAGTTGCAGCTGGCCCGCGAGGCCTTCCTGCGGCGGATCGACGAGATCGAGATGCGGTCCTACAATTTCGTTACCTCCAGCCAGTCCAAGGCCGATCTTTGGCTGAAAGGCAACCTCGCCGCCAATGCCTTCGCTATCCTCCTCCTAGCCGGATCGCTGTTCCTGCTCATTCGCCGGACACGCGCCTGGGCCCGGCAGATGACCCGGATGGAAAGGAAAGCGCGCGCCGCAGCACAGGCGAAGGCGGACTTCGTCGCCGCAATGAGCCATGAAATCCGCACGCCGCTCAACAGCGTGATCGGTTTTGCCGACATCCTGCTCGACAACAGGACGCTCGACCCCTCGCAGCACCGCCAGGTCAGCCTGATCCAGACCGCCGGATCGATGCTGCTGACACTGGTGGACGATATCCTCGACTATTCGCGGCTCGAGGCGGGCAGACTGGAACTCCACTGCGAGCCTTTCGCGCTGGAGCCGATGCTCGACCAGTGCATGTCGATCCTCAGGCCGATGATCGACGAGAAACACCTCCACGCCGAACTCACCATCGATCCGGAACTCGCGGCCTATTATTCGGGCGATGGCGACAGGCTGCGGCAAGTCCTGCTGAACCTGCTCAACAATGCGGTGAAATTCACCCATTCGGGCAGCATCCAACTCGCCGCAAAGCGCATCGGCACGTTAGAAGGACGGGACCGCATTGCCATTTCGGTGCGCGACACCGGCATCGGTATTCCGGCCGAATTCAGGGATCGGCTGTTCGATCCCTTCGTCCAGGCCGACAGCGGGATCGCAAAGAAGTTCGGCGGAAGCGGCCTCGGCCTGGCGATCTGCAGCCGTCTCATGCGCGCCATGGAGGGCACGATCGAGGTCGAGAGCGAGGAAGGCGTCGGCACCATCTTCACCGTGACAGTCGAGCTTCCCGTATCCGCCAGCCTTAGCCTGGAGGCGCCGCCCGAAAGCGAACCTGCCCGCAAGGCGCAGATCCTGCTGGTGGAGGACCTGCCGATGAACCAGGAGATCGCCTGCGCCATGCTGGCGAAGGCGGGCCACCGGGTAATTGCCGCCGCGAGCGGCCTTGCCGCGCTCGAGCTTGCATCGGCGCGCGATTTCGACCTCATCCTGATGGATATCCAGATGCCCGGCATGGACGGCCTGGAAGTCACGCGCCGCATCCGTTCCTTCGCGGGACCGCGCGGAGCGGTTCCGATCCTGGCGATGACGGCCAATATCCTGCCCGAACAGGTGCGCAGCTATCTCGATGCCGGAATGGACGGGCATGTCGCCAAGCCGATCCGGCAGGCGCCGCTGGAAAAGGCGATCCAGCTTGCCCTTGGAGCTGACGAGCGCCCAAGCGCCGCATCCGGCTTGCAGGAGGAGAGCGAGCAGCCCTTCGATGCCGAGGTCTTCACCCGCATCGCCGCGATCCTTCCGCCGGAGAAGCTGCATCACCATCTGCAAGTGCTCGACGCCATGGTGCGCGAGGTGGCGGCCGCCTCGCCCGGCGACCCGCAGCTGGAGGCGACGGCGCACAAGATCGTGTCGCAGGCCGGAGCGCTCGGATTGTACCGGGTGGCCATTGCGGCCAAGGACCTCGAAACCGCGCTGCGCAACGGCCAGCCCGGCACCGGGGAACAGGCGGCAATGTCCCGCTATTCGGGCGATATTGCCGCCTTCGCCCTCCCCCGGCTGAACGAGCGGAAGCGGGCAAGCTAACCCGCAGCAACGAAGTCAGGCAGCGTCGGCAGGATCGCATCGATCGCCGTGACAAAGCCCGCCCGGCGCCGGTCGTCGCGAACATGTGAAAATGGCTACCGCCAGCGCCTGCCTGCCGCCGTGGAAAACAGCGGTGCGCAAGGGGCGGATTGCTTGGGAATCGGGCCTGTCGTCCCTATATGTGCTGGATGACTGACAATACCGAAAATACCCCCGATTCCGGCAAGCGCATGGGCGAATATGGCGCCGACAGCATCAAGGTCCTCAAGGGCCTCGACGCAGTGCGCAAGCGTCCCGGCATGTATATCGGCGATACGGACGATGGATCGGGCCTGCACCACATGGTGTTCGAGGTGTCCGACAACGCGATCGACGAGGCGCTGGCGGGCCATTGCGACCTGGTGCTGATCGAACTGAATGCCGATGGCTCCGTCTCGGTCGAGGACAATGGCCGCGGCATCCCCGTGGGCATGCACAAGGAAGAAGGCGTGTCGGCGGCAGAGGTCATCATGACCCAGCTGCATGCCGGCGGTAAGTTCGAGAACACCAGCGACGACAATGCCTACAAGGTCTCGGGCGGCCTCCACGGCGTGGGCGTCTCCGTCGTGAACGCGTTGTCCGAATGGCTGGAACTGGTCATCTGGCGCGAGGGCAAGGAGCACTGGATGCGCTTCGAGCATGGCGATGCCGTCGCCCCGCTGGAAGTGCGTGGCGATGCGCCCAAGGTGGACCGGAACCCCGACGACAACGGCTTCAAGAAGGGAACCCGCGTCACCTTCAAGGCCAGTGAGGAGACCTTCAAGAACGTCATCGAATTCGATTTCGACAAGCTGGAGCACCGCTATCGCGAGCTCGCCTTCCTCAATTCGGGCGTGCGCATCCTCATCCGCGACAACCGGCACGAGGAAGTGGCCGAGCATGACATGTTCTACGAAGGCGGCATCGCGGCTTTCGTGAAATGGCTCGACCGCAACAAGCAGGCGCTGATTGCCGAGCCGATCTCCGTTTCCGCGGAAAAGGAAGGCATCGGGATCGACGTGGCGCTGGAATGGAACGATTCCTATTACGAGAACGTCCTCGCCTTCACGAACAACATCCCGCAGCGCGACGGCGGCACGCATATCGCGGCCTTCCGCGCCGCCCTGACGCGCACGCTGAACAATTACGCCAACGCCGCAGGCCTCCTGAAGAAGGAAAAGGTCACGCTTTCGGGTGAGGACATGCGCGAAGGCCTGACCGCGATCGTCTCGGTCAAGCTGCCCGACCCCAAGTTCTCCAGCCAGACCAAGGACAAGCTGGTCAGCTCCGAAGTGCGCCAGCCGCTGGAAAGCCTGATGGGCGAGAAGATGACCGAATGGCTGGAGGAAAACCCGGCCGACGCGAAGTCGATCATCCAGAAGATCATCGATGCCGCCGCCGCGCGCGAAGCCGCCCGCAAGGCGCGCGAAATGAGCCGCAAGGGCGCGATGTCGGTGGCCTCGCTCCCCGGCAAGCTCGCCGATTGCCAGGAACGCGATCCGGCCAAGTCCGAAATCTTCCTGGTCGAGGGTGACTCGGCAGGCGGCAGCGCCAAGCAGGGCCGTGACCGCAAGACGCAGGCGATCCTGCCGCTGAAGGGCAAGATCCTCAATGTCGAGCGTGCGCGCTTCGACCGGATCATTAGCTCGAAGGAAGTCGGCACGCTGATCCAGGCGATGGGCACGGGCCTGCGCGACGAGTTCAACCTCGAAAAGCTGCGCTATCACAAGATCGTGATCATGACCGACGCCGACGTCGACGGCGCGCATATCCGCACGCTGCTGCTGACCTTCTTCCACCGGCAGATGCCGGAGATCATCAAGGCCGGGCACCTCTACATCGCCCAGCCGCCGCTCTACAAAGTCGCCAAGGGCCGTAGCGAGGTTTACCTGAAGGACCAGGCCGCGCTCGATCGCTACCTGGTCGAAGCGGGCCTGCAGAACCGCGTGCTGGAAACGGCAGGCGGCGCGCGCAGCGGCTCCGATCTGGACGACGTGGTCGCCAAGGCGCTTCGCTTCAAGAACACGCTCGCCTTCGTGCCGCGCAAATACGAGCTGCCGGTGGTCGAGGCGATGGCGCTGGCCGGCGCGCTGACCCCGGGCCTATCCGCCGCCGAGCGGACTCCGCTGATCGAGAAGGCCGCCGCGCATTTGCAGCTGGGCGACGCCGAGGCCGAGTGGTCGGGCCGCATGACCGAGGAGGGCTATGTCCGCTTCGACCGCGTGTGGCGCGGCGTCACCGACGCGCATCTGATCGAGCCCAAGTTCCTCGACAGTGCCGAGGCGCGCAAGCTCCATGCCCGCGCCGAGGAGCAGGGCGGCGTCTATGCCTCGCCCGTGCGGCTGGTCCGCTCCAGCGCCGAGACCGAAGCCCAACCCGAGACTGAGGACGAGGCTGAGGAGGCCGAGACCCCCACCGTCGTCGCGGAGGATGCGATCATCCTGCCCACCCAGCTGGTCGATACGGTGATGGCCGCCGGGCGCAAGGGCCTGTCGATCCAGCGCTACAAGGGTCTGGGCGAGATGAATGCGGACCAGCTGTGGGAGACCACGCTCGATCCCGATGTCCGCGTGCTGCTGCAGGTGAAGGTCGAGGATGCCGACGTTACGGACGAGATCTTCACCCGCCTGATGGGCGATGTGGTCGAACCGCGCCGCGAGTTCATCCAGGACAACGCCCTCAATGTCGCTAATCTCGATATCTGACGATATCGAGAACCGCTTGGGGCGCTGAACGTGGCGAACCTCGATATCTGATCGCATCCAAGGGGGAGGACATGGCAGAGGCAGGACAGACCAAGGCGATAGAGCGCGGCGGCTTCCTGCTTTTCCTCGCCCTTGTCAGCGCCGCCATGCTGGCGGTGGTCTGGCCCTTCGTCGCGCCGCTCCTGTGGGCGACGCTGGCTGCGATCATGTTCCAGCCGCTCTACCAGCGCATGCTGGCCTGGCGGAAGGGACGGGAGAACCAGGCGGCGATCCTGTCCCTCCTGGTGATCACCGTCGCGGTCATCATCCCCTCGATCATTATCGGCAGCATGGTGGTGGATGAGGCGGTGGGCGTGTTCACCGCCTTTCGCGAGGGGCGGATCGACGTGGCCGGATGGCTCGACCAGGTGATCGCCGCGCTTCCTGCAAGCGTGCAATCCTCGCTCACCGAATCCGGCTTTGGCAATCTCGCCGCCGTCACCGAACGCGCGCAGGAATTCGCCGAACAGAGCGTGGGGCTGATCGCGCGCCATGCTCTCGCCATTGGCGGCGGCGTGTTCGGCTGGGTGCTGGCTTTCGGCGTCGGCCTCTACGTCACCTTCTTCCTGCTGCGAGACGGCAAGGCGCTTGCGCCGCGCGTGCTCGCCGCCATGCCGATGGATGCGGACATCACGGCGCGCATGGCCGAACGTTTCCTCACCATCGTGCGCGCCACGATCAAGGGATCGGTGGTGGTCGGGCTGGTGCAAGGCGCGCTGGGCGGGATCACCTTCTGGATCGCGGGCGTGCCATCGGCGATCCTGTTCGCCGTGATCATGGCGATCTGCTCGCTGCTGCCCGCGCTTGGCCCCGCACTCGTCTGGGTGCCGGCGGCGATCTACCTGCTGGCGATTGGCGAGATCTGGCAGGGCGTGCTGGTGATCGTATCGGGCGTCGCGGTGATCGGTATGGCCGACAATGTGCTGCGCCCGATCCTGGTGGGCCGCGACACGGGCATTCCCGACTGGATGATTCTGGTGACGACTTTGGGCGGCATTGCCGCGCTGGGCCTTTCGGGCATCGTGCTCGGCCCGCTGGTGGCGGGCCTGTTCATCGCCGCATGGAAGGAACTGGCCGCGCAGCGCGAAGCCGAGATCGCCTGAGACGCGGCCTCAGCCCTGCATCCGCTCCTGACCCGCCGTGGCGGCGGCGATCATGGCCTTGGCATCGATCGCAGTCTCCTCATCAAGGAAGGCAAAGAGCTTCGCCATGTCGGCATGGTAATCGCCCGTCGGCATCACCGCCGGCCCCAGCCCAGCCACCTTGCGCGCATTGTCGGAAAAGCCGCAGACGAGCGGCACGCCCGCCTCCATCGCAATGCGGTAGAAACCGGTCTTCCAGCGAGAGGTGGTGCTGCGTGTCCCTTCGGGCGCGATGACCAGCATGAACTCCTCGCGCTTGCCGAATTCCTCGACCATCTGGCCGGCAATGCCGCCCGGCGCGCTGCGATCCACCGGCACGCCGCCCATCTCGCGCATGAAACCGCCCATCGGCCATTTGAACAAAGTATGCTTGCCCATGAAGGCAGGCGTCATCCCGACACCATTGGCAATGCCCATGAAGACGATGAAGTCCCAGTTGGAGGTATGCGGCACCGCCACGAAGACGCAGCGCCGCCCCTCCGGAACCGGATGCCCCTCCACCCGCCAGCCGCGGACCTTGAACAGCCACACCAGCAAACGGCGCGTGATGCGGGAGAGCAGCGAGAGGCGGGGCCCGGTCACAGAACGTCAGTCCTGCCTGCCATCACTCGCCCATATCCAGGTGCTCGGCCATCCATGGCAGGACGAGGTCCTTGAAGCGCGGCCCGATCTTGTCGGTATGCGTGCCTTCGTAGGTTTCCCAAAAGTGGTCGATGCCGAACTTCTCCAACTCCTGATGGATCAGAGTGTCGTCACGGATGAGGCCGTCCTGTTCGCCCACGTCGAGCGCGATGCCGTCGAAGCTTTCGAGGGCGGAGACGTGGCTGGAGACCATGGCGAGCGGTGAGTTGTTGGCCCAGCGCGCCAGCACCGCTTCGTCCAGCTCGCCATCTGCGGTCACCGCCCAGTCGACATAGAAGGGCGGCTTGTTGGGATTGGGCGACCAGGCGACGGCCGAGGCGAGCCCCGCGCGCATGCCGAAGCCGGACTGGTCGACGCCATCGCGCGGCACGCTGGCCATGGCGGTGGCGCTCTCCACCGTCTCGCGGCGGGCGGAGACGCAGCAGGCGCTCTGCGCCCAGATGCTATCGAACACTTCCGGATGCGTCATGGCGACGACCCAGGTACCGTATCCGCCCATCGAATGGCCGACGAGGCCGCGCCCCTCGCGCGTCGGGATCGTGCGGTAGTTCGCATCGATATAGGCGACGAGATCGGTGGCGACGAAATCGCGGAAATTGCCCGTGGTGACGCTGTTCGAATACATCGAACCGCCCATGGCGGTCAGCGTATCGGGCACAACGACGATGAACTCGCGCCCCGCAGCGGCATTCTCCGCCACGGCCGTCGGCACCTGCATATAGTCGTAGAAATCGCGACCCGAGATGGCGAAGCCGTGGAGGTAATAGACAACCGGATAACGCCGCGTCGGATCCTCATCATAGCTGGGCGGGAGCACCACCATCACCTCGCGCGCAAGCGCATTGCCTTCGAGGTTTCCTTCAAGCGAGGCGCCATGGACCATCGGCGCTTCAACGGTAATGCCAGCCGGCACCACCGCATCGGGCGCGGTGATATTCTGCGCGGCGGCGGGAAGGGCGAGCGAAGCCAGCGCCGCAGCGGCGAGCCATTTCGTGCTGTTCATGCTGCTCACTCCCCGGTCAGCGGCCGCGCCATCACGTCGAGGTGCTGCGCGAAGAAGGGCATCACATGGGTGCGGATACGTTCGCGAATGCGGTTGCCGTGATCGCCTTCGTAAAGCTCGAACTCATAGTCGACGCCAAAGCGGTCGAGCTCCGCCATGAAGGCGCGATTGCCTTCGAGCAGGAAGTCCGCATCGCCGATATCGATCGCGAAGCCTTCCAGCGATTCCAGTGCGGGGAGGTATTGCGGAAGCAGCACCATCGGCGAATTGGCGGCCATGCGATAAACCACCAGCGGGTCCATCGTGCCGTCCTCGCGAAGGCCGGTGTCGACCTTCAGAAAGTTGTCGGCGGTGGGATCGGGCGACCAGGTCGCCAGCGTGGAGACATTTGCCAGCGTGCCGAAATCGGCATTGGCAACATCCTCCTCGCTCATTTGCTCGATCGCGGCGGCCTGCCCTGCCGTGACCGGCTGCGGCGGCAGGCAGCAGGCGCTCATCATGTAGATGCTGGAGAAGACATCCGGATGCTTCATCGCCACGCGAATGGTGCCGTAACCGCCCATGGAATGGCCGGCCAGGCCACGGCTCTCGCGCGCCGCGATAGTGCGGAAATTGGCATCGACCCAGCCCACCAGGTCGCGCGCCACCATATTCTCGTAATCGCCCACGGTCGGACCGCTGGAGTAGAAACCGCCGCGCTGCTTCGAAAAGCCATCGGGCATGACCATGATGAAATCGTCGCCCACCTCGGAGGCCGCCTGCACCGCTTCCTGGATCTGGAAGCCTTCCTGCTGCGCTTCGACCGGCGCCCAGTAGCCGTGCAGGTAATAGACCACCGGATAGCGGTGATCGGTATTCTCGTCATAGCCTGGCGGGGTCACGACATAGACCTTGCGATTGGCATCATTGCCTTCGAGGTTCCCCTCGACCGACGGCGAATGGAACGTCATCAGTTCGATCCGCGCCTCTTCCTGCGCGAAGGCGGGTGCGGCGACCAGCAGGCTGGCCGCGCCCAGCGCGGCGGTGAGCGATTTCAGCATAGTTCTCCCCTCTTGCAGCCATGGGCCGGAATCGCCTGAGCGGCCGGCCGATCGGCATGGGCGCGACTGTCATGGCTTGCCGTGCCAATGTCCAGCATCTTTGCGTGTCGCGCGAGCACCAAAGCGCAGGCTTCACCCGCCCAAGCCGTTGTATACTGGCATCTCTGCCCCGCCTGCCCTAAGATCGCGGCAGGACGGTCCCCCAGACGATGCTCGATTCCCACCCCCAAGCGGCCATGCGCGAACCGGCGCCCGAGTACACGGGTGACGAGGCACGCCTGCGCGTGTTGCGGGAATTCGAGGCCGAGGCGCTGGAGGACGATCCCGAACTGCAGGCGATCGTCAATTTCGCCGCGCAGCTGTGCAATGCGCCGGTTTCGGTAGTCTCGCTGGTCGAAGGGGAGCGGCAGTTCTTCATCGCCCGCACGGGCCTGGAGGAGCGTGAGACACCGCGCGAGATCTCCTTCTGCACCCATGCGCTGGGCCAGGCCGACATGCTGGAAGTGCCCGACGCCACCAGCGATTCGCGCTTTGCGGACAATCCGCTGGTCACCGGCGACCCGGGCATACGCTATTATGCCGGCCAGCCGCTCGTCTCCGATGAAGGCGCCCCGCTCGGCACGCTGTGCGTGATCGACACCAAGGCGCATGCGCAGCCGCTCACCGCATTCCAGCGCGAGGGGCTGGCCGTACTGGCGCAGGCCGCCATGCGCCGCATGTCCGCCCGGCGCGAGGAACGCGCCGCCAGCCGCGAGATCGCCCGCAGCGAGGAACGCTTCCGGGCACTGGCCGATTCCATGCCCGACATGGCCTTTTCCGCGAACCACGAAGGCAAGTTCGATTACTTCAATGAGCGGTGGAAGGAGTTCACCGGCTTCGGCACCTTCGACGAAGAGGCGGGAAAGCGGGTCCTCCATCCCGATGAATACGATGCCATCATGGAACGCTGGGGCAAGGCGGTCGCCAATGGCGAGCCATACGAACAGGAAAACCGCCTGCGCCGCGCCGATGGCGAATGGCGCTGGATGCTGATCCGCGCCCTGCCTGCCAATGTCGCCGAAGGCCGCCGCCGCTGGTTCGGCACCATCACCGATGTGGACGAAGCGCACAAGCTGTCCGAATCGCGCGACATGCTGGCAAAGGAGCTGTCGCACCGGATCAAGAACATCTTCGCGGTGGTCAGCGGGCTGATCTCGCTGGAATCGCGCAAGCAGCCCGAACATGCCGAATTTGCCGCCAAGGTGAACGAGACGCTGCGCGCGCTGGGCCGGGCGCATGATTTCGTCCGGCCCGCCGACGGCAGCACGGGGGAGAGCCTGCTGGGCCTGCTCGACGTCCTCTTCGCTCCTTATCGCGATGGAGAGGGATCGCCGCGCGTGGCGGTCGATGGCGATGATGGCGCGATCGGCCACCGGGCGGCCACTCCGCTGGCGCTGGTGTTCCATGAGCTCGCCACCAACTCCGCCAAATATGGCGCACTTTCGACCGAGGAGGGGAGGGTTTCGCTGACGATTTCGGCCGAGGGCGATGCGTTGCGGCTCGACTGGAAGGAACAGGGAGGCCCGCCCCCGCAGGACAATGGCGAAAACGGCTTCGGCTCGCGCATGGTGGAGCTCGCCGTGACCGGGCAGCTGCAGGGCAAGTGGGAGCGGCGCTTCGAGGGCGACGGGCTGGCCGTCAGCTTCGACCTGCCACGCGAAGCGATCGCCCCCTAGCGCCGCGCTTCAGCTGGCGGCGAAACCCACCGCATCGGGCCATTCGGGGCCGACCAGCGCCATTACCTTGAACAATTCGCCCATCTGGTCCGCATCGACCAGCCGGTCGCGCGCGGAGAACAGCGCCTCGCGATGCTGCGGGGCGAATTCCGCCAGCGCATCGGCGCGCTGATCGATACCCAAGGCTTTCAGCCATGCGCCCTGCGTGGTCGTGCCAGCCCATTTCGCCCCGCGCGAGAGGGCGACCTGCTTCATCTGGTCGAAATCGACATGGGCGGTGAGGTCCGCCTCCCCCGGTGCTTCCAGCGGATCGAGCTTTGTGTGCGCGCGCACCGCCTGCAGCGTGGAGCCGAAACGCGGATCGACATGGCCATAATCGATGAACAGCGCCGCACCGCCCTGTGTCACCAGCCGACCGGCGACTTCGAGCATATTGGCGGCAGCGGCCGGACAAGTCTCGAGCACCGTCCCCACCTCCGCCTTGCGCCGCGCTTCGGGTACGGCGGCATCCATCGGCTGGCGACCGGCGACAAGCGCGAACTTCTCGCCATCGTGATCGACCATGACCTCGCGCCAGCCCGCGCCGGTCATCACCAGCTGGCGGATCGGCAGCGCATCGAGGAACTCATTGGCGACCAGCAGGATCGGCCCGCGCATCGGCACGGTGGACAGGTCGTCATGGAAGATCGCGTCCGGCACCTGCTTCAGCTGCTCGTCGCGCAGGCGGGTGGAGCCTTCGACGAGGTGGATACGCGGCACCAGCCCGTAACGCTTCATCGACCTCTGCGCATCACGGGCGAGGAAACCGCGCCCCGGCCCCAGCTCGACATAATGCACCGGCTCTGTGCGGCCGGCCTTGATCCACAGATCGGCCAGCCACAGCCCGATCAGTTCCCCGAACATTTGGCTGATTTCGGGCGCGGTGATGAAGTCGCCTTCCGCACCCAAAGCGTCACGCCCCGCATAATAGCGGGCATTGCTCTCCCCCATGAACTGCATCAGGCTGATCGGGCCGGTGGCGGATATCAGCCGCCGGAAACTGTCGGCGAGTCTCCTCTCGCTCATGCGGTCTCCGGTTCCTTCGCCTCTCCGGAGGGCACGTAGCCGCTGGAGAGCGGCGGGCGCGACAGCGCCCAGGCCACGAGGCCAAGGCCGAGCAGGATCAGCGGGATCGTCAGCCACTGGCCCATATTGAGTCCGCTCTGCGCGGCGAATTCGGACAGGTGCGCATCGGGCTCGCGGAAGAATTCCACCACGAAGCGGCCGGCGGAAATCACCGCGGTGAACACGCCCACCAGCAGTGCGGGGCGATAGCGCGCGCGGGTGAGCCAGAAGAGCGCAAGCATAACCACCACTACCAGCAGGCCTTCCAACCCGGCCTCGTAGAGCTGGCTGGGATGGCGCGGTTCCGGCCCGGCGCCGGGAAAGCGCATGGCCCAGGGCACGGCGGATTCGACCGGGCGTCCCCACAGCTCGCCATTGATGAAATTGGCGATGCGACCGAAGAACATGCCGAAGCCGACATTGACCGCGATATAATCGCACACGCGGATGAAGGAGAGCCCGCCGCGCCAGGAGACGAAGGCGATCGCCAGCACCGTGCCGATCAGCCCGCCATGGAAGCTCATGCCCCCGCCCAGCGTGTTGAACATCTCCCACGTGCCCAGCATGTCCGGCCGGTAGAAGACGACATAGCCCAGCCTTCCGCCGACGATGATGCCGATCATGCAGTAGAAGAACAGGTCGTCCGCATGGCGCTTGGCCATGGGTGCACCGGGTGCATCGAGCATCTTGCGCAGGTGCCAGTAGCCGACGATCAGCCCGGCGAGATAGGCGAGCGAATAATAGCGCAGGGTGAAGAAGCCGAGATCGATGCCTTCCTTCAGCCCCAGGTCGGCCCAGTTGATCACATTGGCGCCACTCGCGGCGAGAAAATCGAGCATTGTCAGCCTTTTGCAAGTCTGCCGGCCTCCAGAGGAGGGCCATTGCGGTTCAGGCTTCGTGCCATGGCACAGCACGCGTCAGGGCGAAAGCCCTTGGCGGCGAAGCGTTGCGGCCCCATCGGCTTTGCACATTGCGCGCGTCCGCATTATCTGCACTCCCGTGTCACAGCTGAAAGTCACTCGCCAGCGCGCCATCATCGATCGCCGCGCCCTTGCCACCGCCATTGAAGAGGTGATCGAGGAGCATGGCGCCGAAGCCGCGCGCCAGACGATCGTGGAACTGCTGCGGGCAGCGCTCGACAAGGGCCGCCAGGAGCTGACGAAGCGGCTGGCCGACAAGCCCGCCGCCGGGCACGAAATCACCAATGGCTATGCCTTCCTGGTCGACCAGATCATCCGCGTGGTGCACGACCATGTGACGGGCGACCTCTACCCCGTCGCCAACCGCACGGCGGGCGAGCGGCTGGCCTTGCTGGCCGTGGGCGGATACGGGCGCGGCGAAATGGCGCCCTATTCGGATGTCGACATCGCCTTCATCACGCCGGCCAAGCCCACCGCCTGGTGCGAACAGGTGATCGAGGCGATGCTCTATTTCCTGTGGGACCTCGGCCTCACCGTCGGCCATTCCAGCCGTTCGCTCGACGAAATGGTGCGGATGGCGAAATCCGACCTCACGATCCGCACCGCGATCCTCGAAGGCCGCTATTTGTGGGGCGACAGGGACGTCTACCAGATGGCCGAGGACCGCTTCTGGGGCGATGTGGTGCCCGGCTCCGAAGCGCAATTCGTCACCGAAAAGCTGGCCGAGCGCGAGGCGCGGCACAAGCGCATGGGTGACAGCCGCTATGTCGTCGAACCCAATGTGAAGGACGGCAAGGGGGGCCTGCGCGATTTGCAGACGCTCTACTGGATCGGCAAATATGTCTACCGCGTGCGCAGTGCCGAAGAACTGGTCGACAAGGGGCTGTTCACGCAGCAGGAGTACCGCACCTTCCGCCGTGCCGAGGGCTTCCTGCTGGCGGTCCGCAGCCACCTCCACACCATCGCCAAACGCGGCGAGGACCGGCTGACTTTCGACCTGCAGCGCGAAGTCGCCAAGCGGATGAATTACGCCGACCGGCCGGGCAAGAGCGCAGTCGAACGCTTCATGCAGTTCTATTTCCTGCAGGCCCAGCATGTCGGCAATCTGACCGGCATCTTCCTCGCCCAGCTGGAGGAGCGCACGAGCCAGAAGAAAGTCCGCCGCGGCGGCTTGCTCGACCGCTTCATCAACCGGCGCGAGCGAACCACGGTGGAAGGCTACATGCTGCGCGGCAACAAGCTCTCCGCGCCCGACGACCGCTGGTTCCGCGACGATCCGGTGCGGCTGGTCGAGGTATTCACCATTGCCGAGCGCGAGGGGCTGGAAATCCACCCCGAAACGATCCGCATGGCACGCCGCGATGCCGGGCTGATCCAGGGCAATATCCGCAAGGACGAGCGCGCCAATGCCGCCTTCCTAGAGTTGCTGAGCGGGCGCAAGGACCCTGAAACCGTGCTGCGCTGGATGAACGAGGCGGGCGTGTTCGGCCGCTTCATCCCCGATTTCGGCAAGGTCGGCGGGCAGATGCAGTTCGACATGTACCACCACTATACGGTGGACGAGCACACGATCCGCGCGATCGGCCTGCTCAGCCAGATCGAACGCGGCGAGCTGGAGGAGGACCACCCGCTCGCCACCAGGATCCTGCCCGGCCTCAAATATCGCCGCGCGCTCTATGTCGCCACGCTGCTGCACGATATCGCCAAGGGGCGCGGCGGCGATCACTCGGTGCTGGGCGCGGAACTCGCGCTGCGCATCTGCCCGCGCATGGGGCTGACCAAGGCGGAGACCGAGCTGGTCAGCTGGCTGGTGCGCTATCACCTGCTGATGAGCGCCACCGCCTTCAAGCGCGACCTGTCCGATCCCAAGACGATCGAGGATTTCGTCGAGGAGGTGGACGACCTCGAACATCTCGGCCAGCTGACCGTGCTCACCATCGTCGATATCCGCGCAGTCGGCCCTGGCATCTGGAACAGCTGGAAGCGGCAGCTGCTGGGCGAGCTCTACACGCTGGCCGAGGAGAACCTGCGGTTGGGCGAGGATGACGAGGCGCGGCGGCAGAAGCGTTTCGAGGCGAAGCGCGCCGCGGTGGCCGAATTGCTGGGTGACGAACACAGGCACCTAATCGGCGAGCTCGATAGCCGGTTCGATCGCGATTACTGGATGGCCGAACCTGCCGACATCATCGCCATCAACCTGCCGCATTATGCCGCGGCCAAGCGGCTGGAGGACTCACTCTCCATCCACACCGAATATTACCCGGCGCGCGGCGCCACGCTGATCACCGTGATGGGCGACGACCATCCCGGCCTGTTCTTCCGCATCGCCGGCGCTATCAGCCTGGCGGGCGCGAACATCATCGACGCGCGCATCCATACCACCAAGGTCGGCAAGGCGGTCGACAACTTCCTGGTGCAGGACCCGCTCGGCAAGCCGTTCAAGGAAGAGCAGCAGCTCACTCGATTGAAGAAGAAGATCGAGGATGCGCTGATGGGCAAGATCGACATGGTCGGCAGCCTCGCCGCACGCCCGCTGCCGCGCACGCGGGCGGAGCATTTCCGCATCGCCCCGCTGATCCTGTTCGACAATGAGGCGTCCGAACGCTTCACTGTGATCGAGGTCAACGCCACCGACCGCCCCGCGCTGCTCAACCGCCTGACGCGCGCGATGTTCGAATGCAGCCTGATCATCAACTCCGCCCACATCACCCAATATGGCGAGCGCGCGGTGGACACCTTCTATGTGACCGACCTGTTGGGCGACAAGATCTACAGCAAGGACCGTCTGGCCAAGGTCGAACAGGCGCTGCTCGATGCGATTGCGGCGGGCGAGCCGAAGGTGGAGGCGGCGGAGTAGAGTGCGCCGAGCACACGCATGGAATTGGGGGGACAGGCATGAGTGGTAAAGAAGAGTTCGAACCCGTCCGCGGCCCACGCTTCGATATCCTGCAAGATGGCGAAGGTGAATGGCTGGTTGCGAGAGGCCAAAACGGCTGGGTCGTGAAGCTGTTCGTGATACCCTTTCTGGCGCTTTGGCTGACAGGCTGGTCGTTCGGCGGCATCGCAGCGATAAATGCGCTCTTCAATTCGGAGAAATTCCAGCTTTTCCTGCTCGTCTGGCTGGTTGGCTGGGTCATTGGCCTCGCCTTTGCCCTCTCCTGGCTGGGCTGGTTGCTGGCTGGAAAAATGCGTTTGGCAGTTCGCCATGGCGGGCTGGAGTTCCGCTGGGCCATGCCCCTGCTCTCCGGCATCCGTCGTTATAACGTGCGCGAGATGAGAAACCTTAGGCCGGCAGGCAGCATGTTCGGAATGCATATTCCATCATTGCAGCCAAGTGCGCCGCCCTTCTTTCCATTCCAGCAGGGTGGCATCCGTTTCAGCTATGGTGGGAGAAGCGTGACCGTGATGCATGGGTTGGACGAAGCCGAAGCGGAAATCGCCATCGCATGGCTCAAGCAACGCCTCCCCAGCGCTGAAAGCCGCTAACCCCGCTCCCCGAACAGCGCGGTGCCCACGCGCACATGCGTTGCGCCTAGCATGATGGCGGTGGGGTAGTCCCCGCTCATGCCCATGCTGAGGCCGGTCAGGCCATCGTCGCGCGCCAGCTTGTCGAGCAGGGCGAAGAAGGGCGCGGGTTCGATCCCGAGGGGCGGAACGCACATCAGGCCGGCGAGCGGGATATCGGCTTCGCGCGCCTGTTCCACCAAGGCGGGAACATCGGCGATCGCGCAGCCGCCCTTTTGCTCCTCATCGCCGATATTGACCTGGATGAAGCAGGGAATGCGGCGGCCAGCCTTTTCCATCGCTTTCGCCAGCGCCTTCACCAGGCTCGGCCGGTCGAGCGAGTGGATGCAATCAAACAGCGCCACCGCATCATCGGCCTTGTTCGATTGCAGCTGGCCGACGAGGTGCAGCTCCACGCCCTCGTAACGCTGCTTGAGCTGCGGCCACTTACCCTGCGCTTCCTGCACGCGGTTCTCGCCGAAGACGCGGTGCCCGGCATCGAGCAGCGGGGCGATGGCGTCGGCATCATGCGTCTTGCTGATGGCAATCAGCGTGACCTCGGAAGGCTCGCGGCGGGCGATTGTGCAGGCCTTGGCGATCTCGCCCTGTACTTCGGCCAGAAGATGGGATGCATTTGCGCTCATGCGCGCGCTATAGCGCGGCCATGGCTTTGATCCAGTCCTTCCCCGATCTCTGGCTGGTGTCAGACCAGCGCAACGACGCCGCGCTGGAGGCAGCTCTCGCCCGCCTGCCGCGCGGGAGCGGCTTTATCTATCGCCACTACCACCTGCCCGATGCCGAGCGGGTGGAACGCTATTTCCAGCTCGCTGCCCTTGCCCGGCGGCGCGGACATGTGGTGGTGCTGGCCGACAGCGCCCTGACGGCGCGCGAATGGGGCGCGGACGGGATCTATGGCGCACCACTGGCGCTCTATCCGCGCCGCGACGATTTGCTGCGGCTGGCGACAGTGCATGACATGGCGGAGATCGCGCAGGCCAACCGCATGGGCGCCGATGCCGCGCTGCTCTCCCCCGCCTTTGCCACCCGCAGCCACCCAGGCGCGCCATCGCTCAGCCCCTTGCGCTTCCGCATGCTGGCAAAGCATGCGCAGATGCCGGTGATCGCGCTGGGCGGGATGGATGCGGCCAAGGCGAGGCGGCTCGATTGGCAACACTGGGCCGCCATCGATGGGTTGAGCTGACCGCTGTACAATCCCGCCCTGGATTGCCGCGTCCCCTGGAACTAGTCCGGGGTCCTCACAATGACGGAAATTTGAAGTCACGGCAGTCATAGGCCGAACGGCCGCCCGCAGCGGGGGCAGCTTGCCTGCCCGTCTAGCGAGGACGCCTGCCCGGATGGGCAGGCGAAAAGCAAAAGATTTGACGCGGACTCGCCAAGGATTCACAATGCGCGCCCGCGGGACGAAATAGGAACATCGATCATGGCGACACGCGCCCGCAATTCGGCGCAGGCAAGTGACTGGAAAGTGGCGTTTCGCCGCTCGCTGGCGCGCATCATGCAGATGAGCGGGTCAGTGATCCTGTTCGCGCTGCTCGCTTTCCTCACCCTGTCGCTGATCAGCTACAGCCAGACCGATCCCTCGCCGTCCACCGCTGCGGGCGAGGTGGTGCAGAACTGGATGGGCAAGCCCGGTGCATGGGCGGCCGAACGGGCGCTGTGGTCCTTCGGCTTCGTCTCCGTCCTGCTGCTGCCGCTGCTCTACGCCTTCGCGCGCAAGCTGTGGCGCGATTCCGAGCGGTTGGACGAGGAGGAGGATCCCATCGTCCAGCGCAAGTGGTGGCATACCGTGCTGGTGCTGCTCGCGGGCATGACGCTGCTTTCGGTCGCACTCGCTTTGACGAGCGAATCGCAGGGCTGGCCGCTTCCCGCAGGACCCGGCGGCATCATCGGCCTGCTGGGTGAAGGCGGCCTGCACGCGCTGGCCGGACGGCTGCCCGAAGCTGCGCAATTCTGGACCATCCTTGCAGGCGGTGCGGCCTCGCTGCTGGGCGGCGCGCTGCTTGCGGGCAAGGTCTTCGCGATCGACTGGGCGGGCCTGCTGACCCTGCCCGAATGGCTGAAGCGCGCCCCTGCCCTGCCGCGCAGCACCGCCAATCCGTTCAAGGAACAGGCCGAGAAACGCAAGGCAGCGGCGGAGAAGAAGCCGGAGCCGGTGACGCTCGCCCCGTCGGACCGCAAGCCGCCCGAAATCGTCGATCCCTCCGCCCCGCCCAAGCCTGCCAAGCAGAACACGGCCAAGCAGAAGGACCTGTTCGCCGAATACGACCTGCCCAGCCTTGACCTGCTGGAGGATCCGCCGAAGAATCAGGCCCCCGCGCTCGACAAGCTGGCGCTGGAGAGGAATGCCCGCCTGCTCGAAAACGTGCTCGACGATTTCAACGTGAAGGGCGAGATTACCGCCGTGCGCACCGGCCCGGTGGTGACCATGTACGAGCTGGAGCCCGCACCCGGCATCAAGGCCAGCCGCGTGGTCGGCCTTGCCGAGGATATTGCGCGCAACATGTCCGCCATCTCCGCCCGCGTCTCGCCCATTCCGGGCAAGACGGTGATGGGCATCGAACTGCCCAATGCCGACCGGCAGATGGTCAGCTTCAAGGAAATGGTCGCATCGGAAGCCTTCGCCGATTCCAAGGGCAGCCTGCCGATCATCCTCGGCAAGGATATCGCAGGCGAACCCGTGGTGGCGGACCTTGCCGCGATGCCGCATCTGCTGGTCGCCGGCACCACCGGTTCGGGCAAGTCGGTCGGCCTCAACTGCATCCTCTTGTCGCTGCTCTACCGCTTCAGCCCCACCGAATGCCGCATGATCCTGATCGATCCCAAGGTGCTGGAGCTCAAGAGCTATGACGATATCCCTCATCTCCTGAGCCCGGTGGTGACCGAGCCGCACAAGTCGGTCCGTGCGCTGAAATGGGCGGTCGAGGAGATGGAGAAGCGCTATCGCATGATGTCGGATATCGGCGCGCGCAATATCGGCGGCTTCAACGAACGCGTGAAGGCCGCCGCCGCCAAGGGCAAGCCGCTCGGCCGCCGCGTGCAGACCGGCTTCGATCCCGACACGGGCGAGGAACTGTTCGAGGAGAGCCAGCTCGATTACGAAGTGCTGCCGCAGATCGTGGTGATCGTGGACGAGCTGGCCGATTTGATGGTCACCGTCGGCAAGGAGATCGAGGTGCTTATCCAGCGCCTGGCGCAGAAGAGCCGCGCCGCCGGCATCCACTTGATCATGGCGACGCAGCGCCCCTCGGTCGACGTGATCACCGGCGTCATCAAGGCCAACCTGCCCACCCGCATCGCCTTCAACGTCACCAGCCGCATCGATTCCCGCACCATCCTGGGCGAACAGGGCGCTGAACAGCTGCTCGGCAAGGGTGACATGCTGTTCAAGCCCACTTCGGGCGCGTTGAAGCGCGTTCACGGCCCCTTCGTCTCCGACGAGGAGGTGGAGCAGGTCGCCAGCCACTGGCGCGGGCAGGGTGAGCCCGATTACGTCGATTCCGTGACCGAGGAGCCGGAAGATGGCGGCTTCAATTTCGAGGACGAGTTCACCGCCTCCGACAATCCGGAAGAGCGCAAATACCTGCAAGCCTGCCAGATCGTGTGGGAGAACCAGAAGGCCTCCGGATCGTGGCTGCAGCGCCAGCTGGGCGTAGGCTACAACACCGCCGCCAAGCTGATCGAGCGGATGGAGGAGGATGGCATCGTCGGCCCCGCCAACCATGTCGGCCGCCGCGAAATCTACCGCGACCGGGATGGCAACCCGCTCTAGGGCACCGCCGACAAGGCCTCTTCCACCTGCGGCTCGGCTGTGCCAACCTCTTTGCCAAGAGGAGAGGACATCCATGGCCAGCAAATACGAACAGGCGGTCTATGACTGCATGAACCCCACGCTCGACCTGCTCGAGAAGACCACCAACCCGCATCACCGCGCGATCTTGAAGAACTATTGCCGCCACGTGCACCTGGAAGGCGCGGCCATGTTCGAGGAGATCACCGCGCCCGACATGATGGCGGACGATCCGGTCTATCACATCACCTGGGGCGACAGCCCCTTCCAGGTGAAGGGGCGCAAGGGCGTGTTCGATTTCTACTCCAGCATCGGCGAGATCGTGCTGTGGAATTCGGGCGACAAGGTCGCCGTGGCCGACTGGGGTATTGCCGACGAGATGTGGTTTCACCAGATGTCCACCGGTGCCGAGCTGAAGAAGCTGGGCCACAAGGTGGAGAAGGATGACGGGCTCTACCTCGTCCATTCGCTGCAGGCCTTCATCTGGCCCTATGACGAGAACGCGCTGCTGAAGGGCGAACATCTCTATGAGGACAAGTCGACCCTCACCATCGAGGAGATCGACCCGGCGGACTACATGACGCCCGAACGCGTGCGCGAAATCCACCGCGAATGCCTCGCCGATCTGGAGGAGCGCTGGGGCGCGAATTACTGGGTGTGGCAGCGTGAAGGAGTAGCCGCATGATCCGTCTCGCCATCGCCGCCGGCCTGCTCGCCGCCGCCTCCCCCGCCTTGGCGGAGCATCACGCCGAGGGCACATGGGTAGGCAGCTGGACCGCCAGTCCGCATGCGCCGCTCACCACCGAAGGCCCCTTTGCCGCGGCATCCTATGAAGATGTGACGATCAGCCAGGTGATCCGCCTGTCCGAAGGCGGCAGCAAGCTGCGCGTGCGCTTCACCAATCGCTATGGCCCCGCGCCGCTCGCCATTGGCGAGGCGCGGATCGTCCTGCTCGACGATGATGGAAACGAGGTTGCCGGATCGAGCCGCCCACTGACCTTCGGAGGAGAAGCAGGCGCGGTGATCCCGCGCGGTGCGCCTTTCGCGAGCGACGTGGTCGACCTTGAAACGCAGGATTTTCAGAAGGCCAAACTGGTCTTCTACCTGCCCGAGGATACCGGCCCCTGCACCTGCCACCTCACGGGCCTCGACACGCTCGCCGTCTCCGCCCCCGGCAACCATGTGGGCGCGGATTTCGAGCCTGCCTCCACCGCCATGTATCGCGCCTTCCTGCACACGGTGGAAGTGCTGTCACCCGACGCGCAGGGCACCATCGTGACCTATGGCGATTCGATCACCGACGGCGTTGGCTCGACGCCGGGCGCAGACCGCCGCTGGCCCGACGTGCTGGCGGAGAGGCTGGAAGCGGCGGGCATGGAATATGCCGTCGCCAATGCAGGCATTTCGGGCAATCGCGTGCTCAGCCCCGGCATGGGCGAAAGCGCGCTGTCGCGTTTCGACGAGGACGTGCTGAGCCTGCCCAATGTCACGCACATGATCATCTTCGTCGGCGTCAACGATATCGGCAACCGCTACGGCCCGGTGCAGGGCGGCGTGGGCGGGTTCACACTCGACCAGCCGCAGATCGACGCTAGCCAAATGATCGCCGGCTACCGCCAGCTGATCGCCCGCGCGCATGAAAAAGGCATCAAGGTGATCGGCTCCCCCATCGGCCCCTATAAGGGCGCGAGCTACTGGAGCGAGGAAGGCGAAGCCGCGCGCCAGACGATCAACAACTGGATCCTCAATTCGGGCGAGTTCGATGCGACCGTGCGGCTGGACACGGCCTTCGCCGACCCCGCCGACCCGGCACAGATGCGCGAGGGCTATCACATGGGGGACTTCCTGCATGGATCGGACGCCGGGTTGAAGGCCGTGGGCGAGATTATCGATCTGGGGCTGTTTGCGGGCGGATAAGGGGCAGGCGATTGCGTAACGCAGTCACTCCGGGCAGCCTCGGCCTCTCCGCAATCGCCTTCCTGCTGGTGGCGACGGTGCTGTTCGGCAGCCCGTTCAAGCCACTGCTGTTGGCATCTTACGGAACGCCGCGGCTGGGAGCGCCATATTGGCCTGCCATCGCTCTGGGTGGGCTTGCCCTTGCCGCTGCGGCCTTCGCCCGATGGTCGCAATGGAAGCTCCCGCTATTCGCGGCGCTCGCCCTCGCCATACCGACGCTCTTGGTCGGCCTCTATGCGGACCATCTGCGGGCGCAGGCCTTCGCGGAATTCGAAGCCGATCAGGAGTTACAGCACAGCTTCTTCCGCTCGATCCGTGAGGCCCCCAAGGAATTCCAGCTCTACTTCCACGGCGCCGCGATGAAGGACTGCATGCCCTATGGTTGGAGCTATCGCGACATGGGCTTCTATCCCCTGCCTCCACAGGTCGCAGCGAATGTCTTGCCACGCGATTGGCTTGAGGAGTGTGGCTCTGGATTCCCGCCTGCGCGGGAATGACGTGAGTGCGGTGGTCGCAATCACTGGATAACTCGCCGCAAGCGCCTTCCCGCCCGCTCCTGCCTCGCCTAATTTCCCTCCTGTGAGGGCGCAAATCGAAATAGGCAGGGATTCGGGCGGGCAACCCGTCATGATCGACGTGGAGGAGCTGCTCGCCACGCGCCTGCTGGTGCAGGGCAATTCGGGCAGCGGCAAGTCGCACCTGCTGCGCCGCCTGCTGGAGGAAAGCGCCGGGCTGGTCCAGCAAGTGGTGATCGACCCGGAGGGCGATTTCGTCAGCCTTGCCGATCATTTCGGCCATATCGTGATCGATGGCGGCAGTTATACCCAGCGTGAGATCGAGGCGCTGGCCGCGCGTATCCGCCAGCACCGCGCCTCCGTGGTCCTCTCGCTGGATGACCTTGAGGTCGAGCAGCAGATCCGCTGCGCCGCGCAATTCCTGACCGCCCTGTTCGATGCCCCGCGCGAGCATTGGTATCCGGCGCTTGTCGCGGTGGACGAGGCGCAGATGTTCGCCCCCTCTGCCGCGGGCGAGATTGCCGAGGATACGCGCCGCATGACGCTGTCCGCCATGACCAACCTCATGTGCCGCGGACGCAAGCGCGGGCTTGCCGGGATCGTCGCGACGCAGCGGCTGGCGAAGCTCGCCAAGAATGTCGCGGCGGAAGCCAGCAACTTCCTGATGGGGCGCACCTTCCTCGATATCGACATGCAGCGCGCGGCTGACCTCCTGGGCATGGACCGCAAGCAGGCCGAGCGTATCCGCGATCTCGAACGCGGCCATTTCCTCGGCCTCGGCCCCGCGATCAGCCGCCGCCCGGTGGCGGTGAAGATCGGATCGGTGAAGACGGGCGGCAAGAATGCCTCAGCCGGGCTGATGCCCCTGCCCACGGCGGCCGCAGACGAGATGGAAGCCTTGCTGCATGCATCGCTGAAGGAGGAAGCTGCCGAGCCCGCCCCGCCGCGTCCCGCGCCCGTAGCCAAGCCGCCTGTGCAGGAGCTGGAAGAGACCATCGCGGAGAAGGCCGAGCGGGCGGATCGGCCCGCAGGCACGTCACCGCAAGCTCCCGCCGAGGATGCAGGCGGCGTGGAATCCATCCTCGCCGAAATGGCGCAGGAAGAGGGTGCAACCTTCCAGCCCGCCGCCAACCTGTTCCGCAATTTCGCCATACGCTGCCGCGAGCGCGGCGTTGCGTCCGCGCATATCGACATGACCGAGTTCAAGCGCCTCTTCGCCATCGCCAGCGCGGGCCTTGAGCGGCTGGACGAGGCGCAGCGCGCCGCCGTCGAGCAGCTGGCCGAGGGCGTGGCGGACGATGTGCTCGCCCCCTATCTCGCCATCGCGGCAGCCGCTGCGGAAGGCCGCACCGCGCCCGACGAGGACGAGCTTGCGCGCGTCTACGGCACCTCCTCACCCGGCCGCATCCGCCGCCTGCTCGACCATCTCGAAAAGACCGGGCTTATCGTGGTGCGCGAGGATTTCGGCGGCGAGCGTTCGATCAGCGTGCCGGGGCTGGAGGAATTCGCCAGCTAGCTTCAATTGCACGGCTCAGGGCAGGAAATCGACTCCGGCCGAGGCGAACTCCATGGTGTTGTCGGTGTTGGACGTGCCGTTGAAGCGCACCCCGACGGTCACCCCGACGCCCCAGCGCACTTCGGGCTTGTCCGGCAAGACGAAGCGTTCGAAGTCCCAGGCCGTGGGCGAGAGGTTGAGGCCGTCGCGCGACAGCACCTTGGTTTCACCATCGAAGACGTGCAGGTTGGTCACATCCGCGTGGCTGGACTTGCAGCGATATCGCAGCATGGCGGAATCGATCCGCAGCCGGTTGTCATTCACGATGACGGCAGTCGGGATCGCGAAATGAAACCAATTGGTTGTTCCCGCACGCCCGACCACCCTGATGTAGAACCCTGCCCGCCAGGTCAAGGCGATGCGAGATTCGTATTCTATCACCATGGAATGACCATGGGCCCACATTGCCTTTTCAAGCATCACACGCCTCCTTGCTTAATTGTTGTCCATGCCGAGCCGCTCGCGCACCATTTCGCGCAGCTCGGGTGTCTGCGCCCCTTCTCCCAGTTCACGCAGGCGCCGTTCAACGGCCCCCGTCGGCGTGCCGACGGCGCGCATCACAAGCTTGGTCACCGCTGCATCCTCGCGGTCGAGCAGCGACAGTGCGGCGCGCAGCAGCATCGGTTCGGGAAGGTTTTCCATACCGCTCGCTGCGGCCGCGCGCTGGATCGGGTCGGGGCTTTCCGCTGCTTCCACGACAATCTCCCGCGCACGGTCCGCCTGCATCAGGCTGGCGGTATAGACCGCCGCTGCTGCTGCCTGCGTGCCCTCGTCGCGCGCGATACGCTGGAGGACGGGAATGTCCGCTTCACTGAGCTGCGCGACGATTTCCTGGTAAACAGGCTCCTCCACCGTCAGGATGCGCCGCAAGTCTTCTTCGGATATCGGCATCATTCCCTCCCGTTACGGATTGATGGTCAGGTTGCTGCCCTTCATGGTCCCGATCTCTCCGGAGGTCAGGTCAGGCGGCGGGTTGGTGATGTTGTTGGTACCTCCCCCGGTCATCAGCCGATCGGAGTTGGAGACGTGGTTGAGGCCGAGTACATGGCCGATCTCATGCGCCATGGTCCATTGCGTCGCTGTCTGCGCCACCACCGCGCCAGGGCGGTTGTTGGGATGCGCCGCGCAGCCAAAGAAGGGCGGGTTTGTCGCCTGAACGAAATAGATCACCACATCGTCGTTGCCCACATTGTTACGGTTGCCGAACAACGTATTCTGCTCCGCCGTAGTACTGCCGCTTACGCAGCTACCGACATCGCAGATATTGAGCGCGGGAAGATTGAGCGTCTCGTCGCTCGCCCGCACAACGCGGATGCCGGTCGGCTCGTAAACCTGGCGCATGGCATCGAACATGGTGTCGATGGGAATATTGGGCGCGGTGAGCGTCTTCACATGAACGTTCAGCGTCTCGTAGAGATTGAAGTCGACCCCGGCAGAGCTGAACTCGATCGTTCGCTCAGCATCGGTCCCGGTGCCAAAGCTCACCCCCACGGAAATGCCTGCACCCCAGCGAATATCCGGCTTGCCCGGTACATTGTAGCGGCGGAAGGCAAAGCTCCCGGTCGGGCGTTCGCTCAGCCCGTCATAGGAGACGATCTTCCGTTCGCCGTCATAGACGTGGACATTGGTGACTGCGGTGCGATTCGATCCGCAGCGAAAGCGCAGCATGGCCGAATCGACCATCAAGCGCTTGTCCTTGACGATTACAGGGGTGGGAATGTGGAAATGGAACCAGTTGGTTGTTCCTGGCCTGCCGACAACACGAATGTAAAAGCCCGCGCGCCAACTGCGCTCGATCCGGCTTTCATATTCGATTTTCATGCTATGGCCATGTATCCACATGGCTTCTTTCAATATTCCAGCCATAATTGCCCTCCGCATTGCGGTGGTTGTAAATCGTTAGATCTGTAATTATTTGTCTATCGATTGCTATGGCGACTCGATTTCAATGCGGAGCATCATCTCAATTGAGAGTACTGTCCAGCTCGTAGATTTACTAAAAATATCCACTCGCCGCTATTAAGTCACGACTGGGCGTCGGCGGAATTGTTGCAAATGAGACGATCTCGGAATACCTCCCGCGCGGCTCACAGCTTTTTGGAGTATCGATCCCATGCGCATTGGCTGCCCCAAGGAAATCAAGAACCGCGAATATCGTGTCGGCCTGACGCCCGAGAGCGCCAAGGAGCTGGTCGCGCATAGCCACGAAGTGTGGATCGAGACCGGCGCGGGCCTGGGCATCGGTGCGACGGATGCCGAGTACACGGCCGCCGGTTCGCGGATCGTCGACGGCCCCGCGCCGATCTTCGCCGAATGCGACATGGTGGTGAAGGTGAAGGAACCGCAGCCTGACGAGCGTGCGCAGCTGCGCGAAGGACAGATCCTCTACACCTATCTCCACCTCGCCCCCGATCCCGAACAGACCGCCGACCTGGTCAAGTCTGGCACGACCTGCATCGCCTATGAGACCGTGACCGGCCCGGGCGGCACGCTGCCGCTGCTGAAACCCATGAGCCAGGTGGCCGGGCGCATGAGCGTGCATGCAGGGGCCAATGCGCTGGAGAAAGTGCATGGCGGGCGCGGTGTGCTGATCGGCGGCGTGCCCGGCGTGCTGCCCGCCAATGTGGTGGTGATCGGCGGCGGCGTCGTCGGCTTCAACGCGGCGCAGATGTCCGCCGGGATGGGCGGGCATACCACCATTCTCGATCGCGATCCCGAAGTGCTTGAACGCGTCGGCACCTTCTTCGAATCGCGCGCAGCAACGCGTTTTTCCAACGAGGCCAACCTCTATGACGCCGTCTGCCAGGCGGATCTGGTGATCGGGGCTGTGCTGATCCCCGGTGCCGCGGCACCCAAGCTGGTGACGCGCGAAATGTTGAAGGACATGAAGCCGGGCGCGGTGCTGGTGGATGTCGCGATCGACCAGGGCGGGTGTTTCGAGACCAGCCGTCCGACCACGCATGACGACCCCACCTATATCGTCGACGAAATCGTCCATTACTGTGTCGCCAACATGCCCGGCGCGGTGGCGCGCACCAGCACCTATGCGCTCAACAACGTGACCCTGCCCCATGCACTGCGGATTGCCGATATGGGCTGGCGCGAGGCGATGCGGGCCGATCCGCATCTCGCACAAGGGCTCAACGTGCATGCTGGCGCGGTAACGTATCCCGCGGTGGCGCGAGAGTTGGGTTACGAAGTAGTTGAAACAAAAGACTTATTGTCTTGATGCCCCTAGGCGGGAGTTAACCGGGTCATAAGGTGCCTGCTCTATGCTGGCTCCATGAGACTTGGGGTTTCTCGGACATTTGCACTGCAGCTGATGGCCTGGCTGCTGGCAATAGTTGTGCCCGGAGCCCTCCAGGCCGCACCGGTAGCGGTGGATTCGGCACGCCAATATGCAAGCTGCCTGGCGAGCGGCGATATCGCCCGCACCCCGGAGCAGATCGTCGCTGCAAAGGGATGGAATTGCGCCGCACCGCGCTATTCCCTGAAGCCCGAACGCAATGTGCTGCGCTTCGAACTGGACCATACGCGCACGCTTCCCCGATACCTCGTCACCCGCCGCAGCCCCTACGAATCCCTGCGGATTGACGCAGTCGATTTCGATGGCACGCGGCGGACCCTCAGCTACACGCCGGAGACCGCCCGGCCTTCTGCCGTCAACGGCTTCTTCCATGCAGGGCTTCCGCCGGTCACGGACCAGACGCGCGAAGTTATCGTCACGCTCGATCGCCCAACGCATGCCATGACGATGGAGCAGGCGCATCTTTCTCCCAACGACCCGGGCGAGCACCCCTCCGTCCAGCCGCTGCTGACCATGCTGGCAGCGCTCAGCGGAATGCTGCTGATGCCGGTGCTATTCAATGCGGCCTTCTACCGCGTGCTGCGCGAACCCTTCGTGCTGTGGCATGCCGCGCTGACCGTGACGCTGATGCTGACGATCTTCTTCAACTCAGGGCTCTCGGTGATCCTGGTCGATCTCTCCAATTCCCAGCTGAGCAAACTGACGACGCTGGCTTTCGGAACCTCCGTGGCGGCGGGCGGCATGTTCGCCTACAGCTTTATCGAGCCGGGCAAGATGAATCCGCGCCTGCGTCGCCTGCTGCCAATGGCGGCGATATGGTCGCTGGCACTGTCCATGTTCCACGCCTTCTTCCCGTTCGTCGGCCGTGCGTGGCAAACCGATGCCTACTACGCCGCCTTCCTGCCGGTGCTGCTGCTCTACATCGCAGCGGTCGCCAATTCGCTGCGCCTGGGCAGCCGCGCGGCGAAGTTCCAGCTGGTGGGCTGGACGCCGCTGCTGTTCGTAGGGGTCACGCGCCTCGTCAGCCAGTTCGTCGATGCCTTGCCAGCCACCGATGCGATGATGCTGTTCTATGTCGGCTGCGTGTTCGAAGTCATCGCCACGACGCTGGGCGTGACCGACCGCTTCATGCTGCTCAAGCACCAGCGCGACCGCGCCCGGACCGAAGCGCAGATGCTCGAGCACATGACCGAACATGATTCGCTCACGGGCCTCTATAATCGCCGCTTGCTGGAAGACCGCTTCCCGGAACTGCGGAACCAGGGCTATTCGGTGTTCGCCCTGCTCGATATCGACAGGTTCAAGACCATCAATGACACGTTCGGCCATAGCGTGGGGGATGACGTGCTTCGCGCCGTGGCGCTTGCCTTGCAGGAGGACGGGGATGCACTGGCCGTGCGCATGGGCGGCGAGGAGTTCGCCCTGCTGCTGCGCGGGCAGGATGCGGTGAAAAGGGTCGAGCGCCTGCGCCTCGCCATACCGCGCCATGTCAGCGCTTCGGTCGAGATCGACCGCATCGTTACCGCCAGCATGGGCGTGTGCGATATCCCGATGGACGTGCTTCCGGCGGTGGAGCTGGAGACGATCTTCCGTCATGCCGACCGCCTGCTCTACGAAGCGAAGGCGGCAGGCCGTAACCGCATGGTGTCGGAGAAGGTGGGTCGTTTCCCGGCCCCGACCGAACGGAGGTCAGCCTTCCGCAACAAAGCGGTAGAGGCGGCCTAGCCTTCCTGCGGCGCGCCAGCCATGAACGGCGCGGCGACTTCTGCAGGAACGCGCATCAGCCGCCCCGTCTGCCGGTCCACCATCGCCCAGGTCGTCTTCGCCCGTACGATCGCCTTGCCGGAAGTATCGGAAAAGGTGATGTGCCGGTCGAAGCGCGCACCCGAAGGCCCCTCGCGGATTTCGGTGAGCGCGGACACCGTATCGCCCTTGCGCACATTGCCGCGATAATCGATCTCGTGCCGCGTCACGACCCAGGCATAGGCTTCCACGTCCTGCGGCCGTCCGTCCTGCTTCCAGTGGGAGGTGGCGACGTCCTCCATCCAGCCCACCCACACCGCATTGTTGACGTGGCCCATCTCGTCGATGTGCTCCGGCAGCGCGGTAAAGGTCATGCTGAAAGTGTTGCTCACTCGGATATCCCGAGCTGCCACAGGATGAAGGCGGCTTCCTCGGCCGTCTCGCGCAGGCCCTCGAACCGGCCCGAGCGGCCGCCATGGCCTGCGCCCATATTGGTCTTCAGCAGCAGCACATTGTCGTCCGTCTTGGTAACGCGCAGCTTGGCGACCCATTTGGCGGGCTCCCAATAGGTGACGCGTGGATCGTTGAGCCCGGCGGTGACGAGCATGGGCGGATAGTCCTGCGCCACTACCTGATCGTAGGGCGAATAGCTCAGGATATGGGTGAAGGCCGCCTTGCTCTCGATGGGATTGCCCCATTCGGGCCATTCGCCCGGCGTCAGCGGCAGGCTTTCATCGAGCATGGTGTTGAGCACGTCCACAAAGGGCACATGTGCCACCACCGCGCCGAACAGCGCCGGGTCCTGGTTGATCACCGCACCCATCAGCTCGCCCCCGGCGGAGCCGCCGCTGGCACTGACCTGACCTTCAGCCGTGTAGCCGAGTTCCACCAGCCCGCGCCCGACATCGACGAAGTCGTTGAAGGTGTTGGTCCGCTCCTCCATCTTGCCTTGCAGGTACCAGTTGCGGCCCAGATCGTCGCCACCACGGATATGCGCGATGGCATAGGCCATGCCGCGATCGACCATGCTGAAGCGGGTGGTGGAGAAATTGGGCGGATAGGCGAAGCCGTAGGCGCCATAGGCATAGAGGTGCAGCGGGGCAGAATCGGACTCATTGGCCATCGGTCGATCCTTGCGATAAAGCACCGTCACCGGCACCATGGCCCCGTCGCGTGCGCGGATCGACAGCCGGTCTACCGTGTAGAGCGAAGCGTCATAGCCGCTCGGAATCTCCTGCACCTTGAGCACTTCCAGCTCGCCGCTGGCGACGTGGTAATCATAGACCGTGTCGGGCGTGATCGGGGATTCGTAGGCGAGCCGCAGCTTGTCGACATCGTATTCGGGATTGTTCGAGAGACCAGCGGTGTAGCTCGCCTCTGGGAAGGCGATCGGCTGAACTTTCGCAGGATCGGCGTAATCGCGCAGCTGCACCTGGTCGAGCCCGTTCAGTCGTCCCTCGGTGACGTAGAAGTCCTTGAACAGGCTGAAATCGGTGAGGTAGAATTCGTCCGAACCCTCGATCAGCGGCGTCCATTCGGTAGGGTTGGAGAGCGGCGCGGTGTAGAGGCCGAAATTCACATGGTCGCGGTTCGAGAGGATGTAGAGCAGGCCGTCGCGGATATCGACGGAGTATTCCACGCCCTTCTCGCGCGCCCGGATCAGCTGCGGCTCACCCAGCGGATCGGCGGCGGGCAGCACCCAATATTCGCTCGTCTCATTGTCGCCCGTGGCGATCAGCAGATAATCCTCCTCCGCCGACAGGCCGCTGTCGACGGTGAAGCCCAGCTGCTCCTCCTTGTAGATCTCCACATCATCGCTGGCAGGCGTGCCGATGCGGTGGACGCGGACATTCTCTACCCGCCAGTTCTCATTCGCGCGGCCATAGACGAGCATGGTGTCGTTTGCCGCCCAGATCAGGCCGGTATTGGTCTCTTCGATCACGTCGGGCAGCATTTCGCCCGTCTCGAGATCCTTGATATGGACGGTGTAGCGTTCCGCCCCGCTGGTATCGATCGAATAGGCGACATAGCGGCCGCTCTTGCTGATCGAGATATCGTTGATCGAGAGATATTCGTGCCCCTCGGCCAAGGCCACGGCGTCGAGGAAAAGCTGCGGCTCGCCACCTGAAACGGGGCGGCGGTAATATTTGCGGTACTCCGCGCCGGGTTCGAATTCGGACCAGTAGACCCAGTCGCCATCCTTCTGCGGCACGGTGGAATCGTCTTCCTTCAGCCGCGCGCGCATTTCGGCGAACAGCTCTTCCACCAGCTTCTGGTGAGGCGCCATCTGCGCCTCGAACCAGGCATTTTCCGCGCGCACGTAGTCGAGCACGTCCTCGTCATCGATGGTCGGGTAGGACTGGTCCTTCAGCCAGTGATACGGATCCTCGATCGTGATGCCGTGTCGGGAATAGGAATGGGGGCGCTGTTCGGCAATCGGCGGCGCGGTGGGAGTGGTTTCGCTCACGCTGGAACTCTCACTGGACTGGGCGGCCGCGCCAAGGGCAGGAAGCAGCAGGGCGGCGGCGGCAAGAAGGAAGGATGGTTTCATAAAGGAACGCGCTCCTTGGCAGGATGGGCGAAGGCTGAAAAGTGCATTGCACCGGCAGTGGCCTCGATCCACATATGTGATAGGAGGCTTAGTTACATTCACAACCGGACGCAATTCACATGCTGATGCATACTCACGAAGCCCGACTCGCCGCCCTGCGCAAGGAGCTGGAGCGGCGCGGGCTGGAAGGCTTCGTCATCCCGATCAGCGACGAACACCTGTCCGAATATGTCGGCGGCTATGCCCAGCGGCTCGCCTGGCTGACCGGTTTCGGCGGCTCCGCAGGGACGGTAGCGGTGACGAAGGGCAATGCGGCGATCTTCGTCGACGGGCGCTACACCCTGCAGGTGCGCGACCAGGTGGACGGCAAGCTCTACGAATACAAATCGGTACCCGGCGATTCGATTGCCGACTGGCTGGCTCAGAATGTCTCCGAAGGGGCCGAAGTCGGCTTCGACCCCTGGCTGCACACGCAGGGCTGGGCCAAAACCGCGCGCAAGCGGCTGGAGAAGGCTGGCGCCAAGCTGGTGCCGGTGGAAAGCAATCCGGTCGATGCGGTATGGGAAGACCAGCCCGAACCTTCCGCTGCCCCCGCCTTCCTGCAGGACGAGGCGCTGACCGGCCGTTCCAGCGCGGACAAGCGCGGCGCGATTGCCGAGTGGCTCAAGGAAGAGAAGCTGGACGCAGTGGTGATCTCGGCGCTCGATTCGGTCGCCTGGCTGCTCAATATCCGCGGGCAAGACGTCGAACGCACGCCGGTGGCGCTATCCTATCTCACTGTCCATGGCGACGGGACGGCGGACTGGTTCATCGCGCCGGAGAAGGTGCCTGCCGATGTCGCCGCCGCGCTCGGCAATGCAGTGCGCATTCGCGATCGCCGCGAGTTCGCTGCCTCGCTCGCGGAGTTCAAGGGCAAGCGCGTGTCGACCGATCCCGCCCGCTCGGTCGCGGCGATCTTCGATGCGCTGGAAACGGGCGGCGCAACCGTCGTTCCCGAAACCGACCCCGCCGTGCTTCCCAAGGCGACCAAGACCGAAGCCGAGCAAGCCGGACACCGCGCCGCGCAGCATCGCGACGGGGCGGCCGTCTCGAACTTCCTCCACTGGCTCTCGGTCGAAGCTCCCCAAGGCAAGGTGGACGAGCTCTCCGCCGCCGCCAAGCTGCAGGGCTTTCGCGAAGCTTGCGGCGACCTGCGCGACCTGTCCTTCGACACGATCAGCGGCGCTGGGCCCAATGGCGCGATCGTTCATTACCGCGTGAGCGAGGAGACCAATCGCACGCTCGAGCCCAACAGCGTCTACCTCGTCGACAGTGGCGGGCAGTATCCGGACGGCACGACCGACATCACGCGCACCGTGTGGATCGGCCCCGATGCCCCGCCCGCCGAGGTGAAGGACCGCTATACGCGCGTGCTGAAGGGACACATCGCCCTCGCCACGCAGACCTTCCCCAAGGGTACCGCCGGATCGCAGCTCGACAGCCTGGCACGGCAATTCCTGTGGGCGGCGGGCGTCGATTATGCGCATGGCACGGGCCACGGCGTCGGAAGCTTCCTCTCCGTCCACGAAGGGCCGCAACGGATCGCCAAGCCGCGCGGCGGGCAGGCGGGAACCGAGCAGGAATTGCTCCCGGGCATGATCCTTTCCAACGAGCCGGGCTACTACAAGACCGGCGAATTCGGCATCCGGATCGAGAATTTGGTGCTGGTGGAAGAGCGGCAGATCGAAGGCGGGGAAGGCGAATGGCTCGGCTTCGAGACGCTGACCCTCGCGCCGATCGATGCGACGCTGGTGGATACGGACCTGCTGACCGAGGCGGAGATCGCCTGGTGGAACACCTATCACGCCCGCGTGCGGGAAGTGGTCGCTCCGCAGCTTGAAGGCGAGGCGCTGGAATGGCTGGAGGAGGCTTGCGCACCGCTATGAGCATCAATCGGCTCGAGACCCATCCCATCCATCTCGGCCTCGGTGCCCGCGCCCTCGCGCAGCCGGAGTTCCCGCATGATGAACGCGCCATGCAATGGTATGCCGACTATGGCGAGCGGAACGCGGAGGATGGCAATGAGGGGCGGCTCGTCTCGATGTACCACTTCACCGAGGACTGGTCCGGCTGGGAAATGCATCCGGCGGGCGACGAGGTGGTGGTCTGCCTCTCGGGAACCCTGGAACTGATCCAGGAACTGCCCGATGGGGAGACGCGCACGACCCGGCTCGAAGCTGGCGAATATGCGATCAACCCGGCGGGTGTCTGGCACACGGCCAATGTAGCCGATGCGGCGAGCAGCCGGTTCATCACCGCCGGTATGGGAACGCAGCACAGGCCGCGCTGACGGAGCTTTCCTGAACGCCCGCTAAACCGCGGATTTCCGCGGGATGAACACACATCCCCGGAAGCGACAAATTGCGACACAAAGGCCGTTTTCCGGCATAGAATTGCGACATTGCGAGCCTAGAAGGGTGTCATGAGCAACGCGGTGGCGCACTCCCCCCTCCCACCAATAAAGCGGCATCGCGTTGCTCTCCAGGCACCAAGATAACTGGAGAGAAATATGCGTAAGACCCTGACCTTGTCCCTCGCCGCCATTGCCACGCTTGCTGCGGGCACTGCGGCCGCGCAGGCCCCTGAACGTCCCGAGCGCGGTGCCGACATGACCCGCGCAATGGCCGAAGAGCGCGCGGCGCAGATGTTCGCCCGGCTCGATGCCAACAGCGATGGCGAACTGTCCGATGCCGATCGCGACGCCCGTGCCGATGAGCGCTTCGACCGCGTCGACGCCAATGGCGACGGCACGATCAGCCGCGAGGAATTCGCCGCCATGCGTGAGGCCCGCGGCGAACAGCGCAAGGAACGCCGCGAAGCCCGGACCGAGCGCGGTGCGCAGGAAGGCGAACGCTTTGCCCGTCGTGAAGGCCGCCGCGGAATGCGTGGCATGCGCGGGATGCGCGGCGGTCGCGCCCTGCTGGGCCAGGCCGACGCCAATGAAGATGGCAAGATCAGCCAGGAGGAATTCACCTCCGCCATGCTCGCCCGCTTCGATGCCGCCGATGCCGACAATGACGGCACCGTCACGCGCGACGAACGCCGCAATGCCCGTCCGGAAGGCCAGAGGGACGGCAGGCGTGGACGTGGGCGCATGATCGGCTAAGCTGCCTCCCACCGGGGGCAAAAGACATGAGCGAACAAGCCGATATCACAATCCTGCTGGTCGATGACGAGGCCAGCCTGCGCGAACCCCTGGCGGATTACCTGACCCGCCAGGGGTTCGTCGTGCATCAGGCCCCCGATGCCGCCAAGGCGCGATCCTTCCTCGTCGACAGCAAGCCCGATCTGGTCCTGCTCGACATCATGATGCCGGGCGAGGACGGCCTGTCGCTCTGCCGCCACCTCATCGAATCGAAGCATCTGCCGGTGATCTTCCTTTCCGCCAAGGGCGAGGCGACCGACCGTATCGTCGGCCTCGAAATCGGCGCGGACGACTATGTGGTCAAACCCTTCGAACCGCGCGAACTGGTTGCCCGCATCCGCTCCGTCCTGCGCCGCGCGAACAAACAGGCTGCGCCGACCGAAGTCGATGCGATGTACGAATTCGAAGGCTGGACGCTCGATCCGCTGAAGCGCCGCCTGAGCGACCCGGAAGGCACGGTGATCCCCATTTCCTCGGCCGAATTCCGCCTGCTCTCCGCCTTTCTCGACCATCCGCGCCAGGTGCTCGACCGTGACCGGCTGCTCGACATGGTGCAGGGGCGCGAGGCGCATCTGTTCGATCGCGCGGTGGACAACCAGGTCAGCCGCCTCAGGCGCAAGATCGAGGAAGACAGCCGCGATCCCAAGCTGATCCAGACCGTGTGGGGCGGCGGATACCGCCTTGCCGCCGACGTTCGCCGCCTGCCGCAGGGCGAGGATTGATGCGCCGCTTCCTGCCCAAAAGCCTGTTGGGGCAGATGCTGCTGGCGGTGGCGCTGGCGCTGCTGGCGGCACAAACCCTGTCCGGCATCCTGCGCTTCCGGGCGGAGGAATTGCGGCGCGAGAACGGCCTCATCAACACGCTGGCCTTCCAGCTGGTGGCCGATCCGCGCGTCGAATACCGCTTTCGCGACGGCCGGGACCACAATCGCCGCGAACGCCGCCGCCTGCGGATAGAGCGCGCCCTGGAATCACCGGTCCTGCGCGGCGAATTCACCGATCCGGAGCGGCTGGAACGCCTTACCGATGTGCTGACCGACCAGGGCGTGGCGATCGACGACCTGGTGGTGCTCTCCCGCCCAGTCAGCCGCGACGATTACATCATGCGCGGCCTCAAGCGCATCCGCACCGATTCGCAGATCGCCAATCGCGATGGCTGGGATGTCGAGGGCGATATGCTGATTGCCGGCCTCAAACGCGTGGGCGAGGAGGAGTGGCTGGTCGCCCGCGTCCCGCTGCCCGGACCCGAGCACGGGCGGTATATAGGCATCATCATCCAGACGCTCCTGATCTATGTCATCCTCGTGGGCGGCCTCTACTGGCTGCTGCGCCGGATCACGCGCCCGCTGGCGGCGCTGCGCACGCGGATGGAGACCTTCGGCAATACGCGTGAGACAGCCGGCCAGCTCGAACCTTCCGGCCCCGAGGATACGCGCCAGCTGATCACCGCGCATAACGCGATGGAAGCGCGCATTGCCGCGCTGCTCGATGAAAAGGACGTGATGCTGGGTGCGATCGGGCATGACCTGAAGACCCCGCTCGCCGCACTGCGCGTGCGCATCGAATCGGTGGAGGACGATGCCGAGCGGCTGAAGATGGCCCGCACGATCGAGGACATCACCAATTCGCTCGACGATATCCTCTCGCTCGCCCGCGTCGGCCGGCCGAGCGACCCGCTGGAACGCACCGAACTATCCGCCCTCGTCGCCTCGGTGGTCGAGGAATATGAGGACATGGGCGAGGACGTGACGCTGGGCGAAACGCAGCGAACGGCCTTGCGCCTGCGCGCGACATGGCTGCGCCGCGCCCTGCGCAACCTCATCGGCAATGCGCTGCGCTATGGCGAAAAGCCGGTAGTCAGCCTCGCGCGAGAGAATGGCGAGGCGGTGATCCGGATCGAGGATGAAGGGCCCGGCATTCCCGATGGCGACATCATGTCCATGCTCGAGCCCTTCAAGCGCGGCGAGGCATCGCGCAATCGCGAAACGGGCGGGGCAGGCCTCGGCCTAACTCTTGCGCGCGCGATCGCCGAACAGCATGGCGGTACGCTGACGCTGGCGAACCGGTTGGGCGATGCGGGCACTGTGGTCGGGCTGGTGGCGACCATTCGCCTGCCGCTCGACAGCTAGTTCTTGGCCAGCTTCAGCTCGCCGCCATCCATCTCATAGCCGAAATAGAACCACTTCTTCAGCTCGCTCCCCGTCTCGGTGCGGAAAGCGGCGATCAGACGCTGGCCATCGGTTTTCACATAGATCGCGCCATCGACCAGCACGTTGCTGCCGCCCAGTACCTCGATCGCCTCGGCAATGCGCTTGCCGCGCGCCTCGGTAACGCTGGCAAGCTGCTTCTCGATATCGCCCTTGAGCCGTGCGACCAGCTTGGCATCCTCCTTTTCCCGCGTGGAGCGCTGCAGCTCGGTGGACAGAAGCACCGGCGAATCGCCCCTGCCCACACGGCCCAGCCGGCCAAGCAGGTCCGGGCGCGGGTGGACATGGCCTTCCTGGTCGCCCGAAGAGATGACGAAGGCCGCCGGATTGACCGCTTCGAGGAATTCGTCGGTCACATCGGTCGCGCCGTGGTGGCAGACCTTCATCACGTCGCATTCGAAGACCTCGCGCGCCTTGTCGATCATCGCCTTGCGCGCAGCAGCACTGCTCGGCCATCGCGTCGTGTCGGTATAGTGCTTGAGCAGGAATTTCTCGGCGACCGAATTGAGATCGCCGCCGAACAAGATGTCGAATTCGCCATATCGCAGCTTCAGCAGCACGGAATGGCCGTTCTTCGTCTTGCCATAGGAGGACAGGCGCCGCAGCCGCTTCTTTCCGGTAGGCGCGGTTTCCACCACGGGGCCGATCACACGGATCGAGTAGTCCCGCCCGCCGCCATGGCGAAAGCCCGGCATCCAGCTCAGCCCGTCGGCGTCGATCTCGCCATGTTCGGTGGAGAGCATCTGGATATTGACCCGACCCTGCCCGCCGCCGGGCCGCGTGAATGTGCCATTGTCCAGCGCGGTGCGCATGACCTGCGGGAAGAGCTTTTCGCCGCTGCCCATGGGCACATCCACGGGCGCAGCGAAAATGGCCTCGATATCCGCATGATCGGTCGCCAGCTCCTCGAGGTAATCGACACTGGTCTGCGGGTCCTCGGTCAATCCGCCGACCTGATCCCAGCCCGACAGTTTCGGACGCTCGACAATGCCGTTGTGATAGATGTTCTCGAAGCGGACCTTGTCGTTGCCGAAGATGTTGAGAAACCCAAGGTAATGGTCCTTGTCCGGATGGGTGATCACCGCGGCATGGAACAGCAGGTCCTTGCGGTAACCCCCGAAACGCTCGCCGAGGAATTCCAGCATGTGATCGCGCTCCCCCGCATCGATCACGATTATCCGCTCATCCTCGCCCCGCTCCGGGCTGATCATGATCGATCCGTCACCCTGCCCGACATCGACGAAGATGATTTCGAGCGGGCGCTTTGGCACCACATGCGCGGTGCGGATTCTCAGCTCCTTGCGCTTTTCCGGATTGTTCGGATGCCAGACGATCATCGTCCACTCGGCATCCGAGGGCGCGACATCGTCCACCCACAGGAAGTCGCCCCACAAGACCTGCTTGTACTTCTTTGGCTTGCCCGAAGATGTCAGTTCATGGCGATCATAAAGATAGACCTTGCCGTAATCCGGCGGCAGGTCGACAAAAACATGTTCCACGGCATCCTCCCCCTTGATCCAAGGATGCGACCGTCAAACCATTATGTCTTGCCGGGAATGTAGCACATGGAGGGGGYAGGCCAAAGCGCGGCCTGCCAGCCCTACCGCATCAACCCCCCGATCAGGTTGCGCACGAAGCGTCCCGCCACGCCGCCGCCCAGTTCGGTGGCGATCGTTCCGGCGGCAGAGGTTGCCGCGGTCCGCATCGGGTTGGCGCGGGACTTGCGCCCGGTCACGGCGGCAGCGGCGACCGAGGCCAGCGATCCGGCGGCGGCGCCCATCGCGGCCTTGCTCGCCTTTTCCCACAGCGAGGTGTGCTTGCGGCTGCGCTTGCGCACTTCCTCCTCGCCTTCCTCCTCCACTTCTTTCGCCGTTTCGGCAGCATCGGCGGCCTTGGCGAGGAGCACTTCCTCCGCGCTCTCGCGATCCACTGCCGTGTCATATTTGCCATCGACCGGGCTGACCGAGGAGATGATCGCGCGCTCCTTCGCGGTCACCGGGCCGAGGCGGCTGCGCGGCGGCTTCACCAGCGTGCGCTCAACGATGGAAGGCGCGCCGTCCTCCATCAGGGTCGACACCAGCGCTTCGCCCACGCGCAATTCGGTGATCGCTTGCTCGACGTCGAGATCGGGATTGATGCGGAAGGTCTCGGCGGCCGCCTTGATCGCCCGCTTGTCGCGCGGAGTGAAGGCGCGCAGCGCGTGCTGAATGCGGTTGCCCAGCTGTCCGGCAACTTCCTCGGGAATGTCGATCGGGTTCTGCGTCACGAAATAGACGCCCACGCCCTTCGAGCGGATCAGGCGCACGACCTGCTCGATCTTGTCCTCCAGCGCCTTTGGAGCATCGTCGAAGAGGAGGTGCGCCTCGTCGAAGAAGAAGACCAGCTTGGGCTTTTCCGGATCGCCCACTTCGGGCAGCGTTTCGAACAATTCGGCCAGTAGCCACAGCAGGAAGGTGGCATAGAGCTTGGGGCTGCGCATCAGCTTGTCGGCGGCGAGCACGTTGATGTAGCCGCGCCCCTGCTCGTCGGTCTGGAGGAAGTCGTCGATCTCCAGCGCGGGCTCGCCGAAGAACAGGTCCGCGCCCTGGCTCTCGAAGCTCAGCAACTGGCGCTGGATCGCGCCGACGCTGGCCTTGGTGACATTGCCATATTCGCCCGACAGCTCCTTGGCGTTCTCCGACGCCCAGGCGAGCACCGACTGCAAATCGCCGAAATCGAGCAGCAGCAGGCCTTCGTCGTCGGCATGGCGGAAGATGATCTGCAGCACGCCTTCCTGCGTGTCGTTCAAATCGAGCAGGCGCGACAGCAGCAGCGGCCCCATTTCGGAAACGGTGGTGCGCACCGGATGGCCCTGCTCACCGTAAAGGTCCCAGAAGATCGTCGGGTTATCGGAATAGGCATAATCGTCCATGCCCAGTTCCTTCGCCCGACCCTCCAGCTTGTCGGCATGCTTGAAGGTGGGGGAGCCCGGCATCGAAATGCCTGACAGGTCGCCTTTCACGTCGGCAACGAAGACCGGCACGCCATTGGCGGAGAAGCTCTCGGCAAGGCCCTGCAACGTCACCGTCTTGCCGGTACCGGTTGCGCCCGCGATCAGCCCGTGGCGGTTGGCGCGCCCGAGGTTCAGGCTCAGCTTGTCGCCGTCGAGGTCGTTGCCGATGAAAATCTCACCCATGGTGTTTTGCCTTGTCTTTGCTGCAATTCGTCTTGCCCCCTGCTTGGCGCAGGGCGGTGTTCGCGGTCAAGCAATAGACATGTGAGGATTTCCGGCTAGAGCGGGGCGGATGGCCGCAAGCGAACCTTTCGTACTGCTGGACGATGCCCGCGCAGAAGGGGCTAGCGACGCGCAGCTCTATGAGAGCCCGCGCGCCATTTTCGTCGCCCATCGCCCGGCCGATGTCGATCGCGTGCTGGCCGAAGCGCAGGCGGCGCAGGAAGAATCCGGCGGCACGCTGGCGGGCTATCTCGCCTATGAGGCGGGGCTGGCGCTGGAGCCCAAGCTGCAAGTGCTGGCCGATGGCCGCAGCGGCGCGTCGGGCCCGCTGGTGTGGTTCGGCCTGTTCGACCAGGTGACGCGCATTCCCGCAGCGCAGGTTCCCGCATGGCTGGAAGCGCGCGGCGGCACCGGCCATGCCTCGATCGGGCCGATGGAGCCGCAAATCTCCACCGGCGCCTATCTCCAGCAATTCGACCGGCTGCAGGAAGCGATCCGCGCGGGCGATATCTACCAGGCCAATTACACCATGATGCTGGCAGGCGCCGCCGATGGCGAGCCGCTGGCGATCTATCGCGCGATCCGCCCGGCTGGCGCTGCCGGATATGGCGGCGTGATCTTCGACGGGTCGCACTGGCTGCTCTCCTTCAGCCCCGAACTGTTCTTCACCCTCAACGGGCGCGAGGCCAAGGTGAAGCCGATGAAGGGCACGCGCCCGCGCGGCGCGACCGAGGCGGAGGACAAGGCGCTGGCCGCAGAGCTGGCCGCATCGGTCAAGGACAAGGCCGAAAACCTGATGATCGTCGACCTTATGCGCAACGACCTTTCCCGCGTGGCCGATGCGGGCACGGTGCGCGTCGACCGGCCCTTTGCGATCGAAAGCTATCCCACGGTGCACCAGATGGTCTCCACCGTGCGCGCCACGCTGCAGCCGGGCAAGGGGGCGATGGACATGCTGCGCGCGCTGTTCCCCTGCGGATCGATCACCGGCGCACCCAAGATCCGTGCGATGGAACTGATCCACGAAGTCGAGCCCGATGCACGCGGCCCCTATTGCGGGGCGATCGGGCGGATCGGGGCCAATGGCGATGCGGCCTTCAACGTCGCCATCCGCACCGTGCGGCTGACGCCGGGCGAGAACAATCGCCACAAGGTGGTCGCTGGCGTCGGTGGCGCCATCGTCGCGGATAGCGAGGGCATGAGCGAATGGCGCGAATGCCTTGTGAAGGGCAGCTTCCTGCGCCGCGAAGCTTCCGGGGCGGACCTCATCGAAAGCATGCTGTTCGATCCCGAGGACGGTATCCCGCTGCTCGAACTCCATCTCGAACGCATGAAGGCGAGCGCGGCGGAGCTGGGCTTTTCCTTCGACCGGCACGATACGAGGAACCGCATCCAGGCGCTGTGCTTCGAGCTGGAGGAGGCGGCGAAGCTGCGCATCCTGCTCGCCCGCAATGGCGATGTGACCCTGCAGGCCGTTCCGCTGGGCGCTGGCGCTTTGGCAGAGCCGGTGACGTGTCTCGCCCTGCCGCTGCCCGTGGTGCCCGGCGACTGGCGCCTCAAGCACAAAAGCACCGACCGCGCTTTCTATGACCGCGCCCGCGAAGCCGCGCAGGCCGCAGGCGCTGCGGAAGCGATTTTCGTGCGCGATGACGGATTGGTAACCGAAGCGAGCCATTCCAGCATCTTCGTCGAGCGCGATGGCAAGCTGCTCACGCCGCCCCTGTCGCTGGGCCTTCTACCCGGCGTGCAGCGGCGGCATCTGATCGAGGAGGGGCGCGCCACCGAAGCCAGGCTCACGCTGGAGGATCTGTCCGACGGCTTCCTGCTCGGCAATTCGGTGCGCGGATTGATGAAGGCGGTGCTCAAATGACGGAATCGCTTAGTGAAATGCTCCAGCGGATCGAGGCTTCGCCGACCACGGCGATGACCGATCGCGCCACCGAATTGCGCGCCGAGGGCAAGGACATCATCTCGCTCTCCGTCGGCGAACCCGATTTCGCCACACCGCCGCATGTGATCGAGGCGGCCAAGGCCGCGCTCGATGCGGGCGATACGAAATATACGCCGGTCACCGGCACCATGGCGCTGAAGAAGGCCGCCGCGCTCCATTTCCAGCGCGACCTCGGCATCGCCACCGATCCCTCGCAGGTGATCGTCACCGCCGGCGGCAAGCAGGCCCTGTTCGAAGCCATCGTCGCCACGGTCAGCCATGGGGACGAGGTGATCGTACCTTCGCCCTGGTGGGTCAGCTATCCGCAAATGGTGCGCTTTGCAGGTGGCACGGTGGTGCCGCTTCGCACCCATGCGCACCGCAATTTCCGCTTCGATCCGGGCGAGTTCGAGGCGCTGATCACGCCTTCGACCAACTGGCTGATGCTCAATTCGCCGGGCAACCCGACAGGCGCCGTCTATCCGGCGGAAATGCTCAAGGGCATTGGCGAAGTGCTGCGTCACCACCCGCAGGTGATGGTGCTGTCAGACGATATCTACGCGCCGCTCAACTATACCGACGGGCCGCATGCCACGCTGGCGAATCTCTGCCCGGACCTCGCCGACCGCATCTGCACCGTTTCGGGCGTGTCGAAGAGCCATGCGATGACCGGCTTTCGCATCGGTGTTGCCACCGGGCCGAAATGGCTGATCGATGCGATGGGCAAGCTGCAGAGCAATTCCAGCGGCAACCCCGCCAGTATCAGCCAGGCCGCAGCCGTCGCCGCTTTCGAGGGACCCCAGGATTTCCTCGCGGACTGGCGCGAACGTTTCCGCGCCCGGCGCGACATGGTGGTGGCGGCAATCAATGCGATCCCCGGCCTTTCCACCCCCGTGCCCGATGGCGCCTTCTACTGCTTCATCGATGCCAGCGAACTCATGGACCGCTTCGGCGGGGACGACCGCAAGCTGGCGCTGCACCTGCTCGACCATGGCGTAGCGGTGGTCGCCGCCAGCGCATTCGGCGGCAAGAACGGCTTCCGCATCTCCTTCGCCACCGACGAGGCGGTGCTGGAAGAAGCGATCCGGCGGATTGGCGCGGCTCTCGCATGACCGAAATCCCCATCCTCTTCGAAGACGGCGAAGCTCTGGTGATCGACAAGCCGGGCGGCCTGCCGATCGAGACGCCGCGCAAGGGCGGCCCCTCGCTGGAGGATCATTGGGAGCAATTGAAGCTCGGCTTCCAGCGCGCGCCCGCGCCCGTCCACCGGCTTGATACCGATACGTCGGGCTGCCTGCTGCTGGCGCGCAATCCCAAGGCGCTGAAGCGCTTCAACAAGGCGTTCGAGGAAAAGCTGGTCGGCAAGACCTATCTCGGCATCCTCGCCAGCATTCCGCAGGAGAAGGAAGGAACGGTCGACCTCGCCCTCACCAAGATCTCCAGCGCGGAGAAGGGCTGGCGGATGATCCCGGCGAAAAAGGGCAAGCCTTCGCAGACGCATTGGCGCGTCATCGCCGAGGAGAAGGGCCGCGCGCTGGTGGAATTCCGCCCGGAGACCGGCCGCACGCACCAGATCCGCGTCCATGCGGCCAGCGGCATCGGCATCCCGCTGCTGGGCGATCCGGTCTATGGCCAGCGCAATGCCTTTGCCCGCACCATGCTGCATGCCAGCGCGCTGGAACTGCCGCGCGAGGGCAAGCCGCCGATCGCCGCTTCCGCCCCGATGCCCGCCGATTTCACCGCGCTGGGTTTCTGAACCGATGGGCGCCATCCTCGATCGCGCGATGGCGCAAGCCGAGGAGAGCTTCATCGCCGCCTCCGGCCCCGGCGGGCAGAACGTCAACAAGGTGGCGACCGCGGTGCAGCTGCGGGTGAATATCTACGCGCTCGGCCTGCCACCGCAGATCTTCCACCGGCTGAAGGAGCTGGCAGGAAGCCGCCTCAACAATGCCGGCGACATCGTGATCGATGCGCGCAACCACCGCACGCAGGAAGCCAATAGGCGCGAAGCACGCGAACGACTGACGGCGCTGATCGACGAGGCGTGCAAGCCGCCCAAGCAGCGCAAGAAGGTGCGCGTAAACCGCGTGGGCAAGGTGAAGCGGCTGCAACACAAGAAGGAACACAGCCAGAAGAAGGCCAATCGCGGCAAGGTGGAGTGGTAGGGCAATCCAGGCCCGCTCTTGCTTGACTTTTCCCCGATTCTCTCGCAAAGGCGCGCCCACGGGGCGGCGCTCAGTGCGTCGCCTGTTGTTTTTCAGGGCCGTGACGCCCTCAACCAGACCTTTTGGGAATAGAGACATGGCGAAGCCCGCAACCGTCAAAGTCCGGCTGAACTCGACCGAATCCGGCCACTTCTACGTGACGAAGAAGAACCCCCGGAACATCACCGAGAAGCTGTCCTTCCGCAAGTACGACCCGGTCGTGAAGAAGCACGTCGAGTACAAGGAAGGCAAGATCAAGTAAGCTGCCCCTCGCGGGAAGCGTATATGAATACCGGGAACGAACCGGGTTCAGTGACAGTTCAACGCTCCACCGCTAGGAATGGGAGCATGAACGCCTTGTATCGCATCACGAAAAAGCCGCTGGGCGCCGCATTTGCCGGCGCCCTTGCCGTTGCCGTCCCCGTCGCGCTGGCCCTGCCCGCCGCGCCGGTGGCCGCACAAACCTCCAACCAGCTGAACAGGGCCGCCAGTGCCCTGCGCGCGATTACCACCATGCGCGCCAGCTTCACGCAGAGCGACCGCTCCGGCCAGACGGTCGGCGGCACGCTGACCATGCGCAATCCCGGCCGCATCCGCTTCGAATATGGCGACGACGTGAACATGCTGATCGTCTCCAACGGGCGCACGCTGTCGATCGCCGATTACGATGTGCAGCAGCTGGAACGCTATCCGATCAGCGATTCCCCGCTGGGCGCGCTGCTCGATCCGGAGCGTGACATCACCCGCTACGGCAGGGTTGTGGCGACCAATTCGCCCAATGTGGTGAGCATCGCCGTGGCCGATCCGAACAAGCCCGAATTCCCCGAGCTGACGCTGGTTTTCACGGAAAAGTCCTCCGCCCCCGGCGGGCTGGAACTGACCGCCTGGGTGGCCCGCGACACGCAGAATCAACGTACTACGGTGCGCCTTTCGAACCACCGATACGGCATCGACGTACCCGACAGCACTTTCCGCTATCGAGATCCGCGTTCTTCGTCCCGTCGCCCCGGCTAAACGTTTGTCAGGCGAACGGTTGGAGAAACGCGACAAATTGCGGCCGTTCATTCATTCACGTGACAGGCGAAAGCCCCTATATTCATAATTAGCGAAACGGCTGGTGGTTACGGGTTTCCCCCCTGTTGCCCGAACTTCCGCAAGGCCTGATCGCTAGGCGTGACGAACGCTAAAAAAGGAGCCCCCGTCCCTCTTGCCCCCGGGACGGGGGTTTTCCTTTTCCTGCCATGTCCGTTCGGGGCCGATGCGCCCGCGCCGCTTGCCGCGCGTGCGCATCGCACCTAAGCAGCTTCCCCATGGTTTCGATAACAAGCTGGAACATCAATTCCGTCCGCCTGCGCATGCCCATCGTGGAGCGCTTCCTGCAGGAGGAGGCGCCCGACGTGCTCTGCCTGCAGGAGATCAAGTGCCAGGAGCACCAGTTCCCCTACAAGGCGTTCGAGGAGCTGGGCTACACCCACTTTGCCGTGCACGGGCAGAAGGGCTATCACGGCGTCGCCACGGTCAGCCGCATCCCGCTGAAGGAATTCTCCCGCCATGACTGGCAGGACAATGGCGAGGCGCGCCATGTGGGCGTGGAGCTGCTCGGCCCCGGACAGGGCATGATCCTTGAAAACGTCTACGTCCCCGCCGGCGGTGACGAGCCCGACCGCGAGGTCAATGTGAAGTTCGGCCAGAAGCTCGATTTCCTCGAGCGGATGACGCGCTGGGCCGACAAGGTGGACCGCCCGACCATGATCGTCGGCGATTTCAACATCGCCCCGCTGGAAAGCGATGTGTGGAGCCATAAGCAGCTGCTGAAGGTCGTTTCCCACACTCCGATTGAGGTGGAGACGCTGCAGCGCTTCAAGGACGCGCATGGCTGGACCGATATCGGCCGCGAGCATATCCGCGATCCCGATCGCTATTTCAGCTGGTGGAGCTATCGCTCCAAGGACTGGCGCGCGAATGATCGCGGACGGCGATTGGACCATATGTGGGCGAGCCCCGAACTGGCGAAGCAGGCCACCGGCCACCGCGTGCTCGAAGATGCGCGCGATTGGGAAAAGCCTTCCGACCATATCCCGATCACCACGGAATTCGCGCTCTGACCATGGCCGCGTCCTCGCCTTCCCGCCGGGTGGCGCAGGCGGTGGACGCGCTGCGCCATGGATGGCCGATCAGGGTTGGTGAAGCGCCGGTCCTGCTGCCGGTCGAAACCGCGCTGGATGGCGGCGTAACGGCGGATCATGCGCTGATCTCTGCCGCGCGTGCGGCCACGCTCAAGCTCACCAACCAGCGTGAGGCGGCGGACGGGCATCATCCGGTGCTGATCCGCGCCGCCGATCCGCTGGGGCTGGAGGAAGCGCGGCCGATCGCCGATCCCGCGCTCGACCTCGTCCATCCGTTGAAAGGCCCGTTCAAAGTCGAGAAGATTACCTTCATGGCAGAGGCCGAGGCGGCGATGGAGCTGGCGCGCATTGCCGGAATCCTGCCCGCCTTCCTCTGTGATCCGCGCCCCGAAGGCGAGCCGGTGGCGCTGGAAGCGGCGGATCTTGCCGAATGGGCCGACCCTCAACGCCTCGCCATCGCCACCCGCGCGCGCCTGCCGATTTCCGCCAAGGAGGAGGCGGAACTGGTCGCCTTCCGCAAGCCCGACGATATGCGCGAACATGTCGCGCTGGTGATCGGAGAGCCCGATTTCGACCGTGCGCCGCTGGTGCGCCTGCATTCCGAATGCCTGACGGGCGATATCTTCGGCAGCCTCAAATGCGATTGCGGCCCGCAGCTCGACGGTGCTTTGGCAGCCATGGCGGAAGAGGCGCAGCAGGGTGGCTGGGGCGTGCTGCTCTATATGCGGCAGGAGGGGCGCGGCATCGGTCTCATCAACAAGATGCGCGCCTATCGCCTGCAGGATGCAGGGTTCGACACGGTGGATGCCAATGCACGGCTGGGCCTGCCGGTGGAGGCTCGCGATTTCCCAACGGCCGCGCGTATGCTGGAACTGCTGGGAATCGACAGCGTGCGGCTGCTGACCAACAACCCGGCCAAGGTCAATGCGCTTGTCGAAGCGGGCGTGACCGTCAGCGAACGCGTGGCGCACCAATTGCCCGCCAACCCCCACAATGAACGCTATCTCGCCACCAAGCGCGACCGTTCGGGGCATTTGCTCGGCTAGCGCAGCTGGCTGTCCTTGCTGCCGCGACGGTTGATCGCGCTGTGACGCACGGCGCTATCCTGTCCGGACTGGCAAGCCACACAGCGACGCACGCCGGGGACAGCCTGCCTGCGCTTTTCAGGGATCGGTTCGCCGCACTCGTCGCAATATTTCGCGCTTTCGCCGCCTGACAGGCGCGCACGTGCTGCGGCTACCGCGTCCTTCACCGTATCGTCTATCTGGTCCTGTACCGCGCCATCGCGCGTCCATCCGCCTGCCATGTGCTGTCTCCTGCCTTATCAACCCGTAGGAAACCGCAGGGTTCCGGCAGTTGGCAGGCTAGCGGATCTCGTAACGGTCCAGATTGGCGGCGAGCTGGTTGTCTTCGATCTGGCGCACCTCGCCCGACCAGTCCGCCACGAACACGCTGCGGCGGTCGACGCCGGGTGCGAAGCGGGCATTGTTGCCTGCCACCACCAGCCCCGCGCTGGAATTCTCGCGGCTTTCGGCGGCGACGGCGATGAAGGCGGAGTAGTTTTCCTTGTCGCGCCCTTGCACGAACCAGTTGTTGGAGATCTGCCCGCTGGCGCCCGCCGGCAGGTCGATCATGTAATTGGTCGCGCGGCCAGCCGCATCGTCGAAGCTGGAGGCGGCGATATCGACACGTGGGGACCGGACCTTGACGTAATGTCCGCCACGTCCCTGCTCGAAGCGGCTATTGGTGATCCGCACATGGCCGAGCGAGCCGGTATAGACCGAATGCGCGCAGCCGCCCGAACCCTCGCACGTGCCCAGCCGGGTGAAGGTGGAGCGGTCGATGACGAGCGTCGCATTGGGATCGTTGGCGGTAAGGATGCCCTGCTGGCTGTCGCGGAACCAGCTTTGCGCCACGGTGAGATCGCCCGCCTCCAGGCGAATGCCCGCGCCGTTGTAATCGCGCACATGCATGCTCTTGAACACCACGCCGGAGACATTCGCCGCGCGCCCGCGCAGCACCAGCGCCGCCTTGCCTTCGCAGGTCACCGCATCGAACACCGCCTGTCCGGGCATTTCGGAGAGATAGGAGACGTCGCCGGCGCCCTGCACAGCGCATTGGCGATAGGTGCCGGGCGCAATGGCGATGGTGCCGCGCGAATCGCCGATGGCATCGACCGCGTCCTGAAGCCGTGCAAACCCCTGCCCGGTCTCGACCACTGTGAATGGTGCGGCGCGCCCCTGCGCCAACAGCGCGGTCAGCGGAATCGCCGCGACCGCGATAGCACCAAGCAACAGCGCCCATTTCACCGACGGGCGACGCAGGCGAGGGGGAGCATTCTGGCTCATCGTGCCCGCTTAGCAGGTAGTGGTTAATGCTCCGCAAAGGCTCAGCCGAAAGCCGGCATCACCTCGCTGCCGAAGATCTGCGCGGATCGGCGCACCTGCTCCACGCCCATGTCGCCGAAAGCCAATTGCGCCATGCAATAGGTGTAGCCGCCCTGTTCGGCGTCCTTCAGCAGGAAGTCGCGCACCGTGGCGGGCGATCCGGCACAGGCGGTGCCTGCCGCGGCCACTGCGTCCCAGTCCTTCGGGAAATTGGCGACGAAGGGATTGTCGGCCCCGCGTTGCTCCCACAAATGCACGAAGCTGGCGCGCCAGCGGGCGAATGCGGGGCGGGCGATGGCGAGCGCCTCCTCGTCGCTGTCCGCCACCACGATGTGCCGTCCTACGCCGACAAGCGGCATGTCTTCCGGCGCGCCTCCCGATGCGGCATAGGCCGCCTTGTAGCCTGCCACCATCTGGCGCATCGGTTCGCCTGCCAGCAGCGTGACCATGTTGAGCCGGTCCTGCGCGCAACGCTCCACCGATCCGGGCGAATTGGTACCATACCATAGCGGCGGGTGCGGCTGCTGCACGGGCCTTTGCATCATCGGCACATCGTCGAAAGTGAAGAAGCGGCCCTGGTGCGAAAGGCGATCCTGCGTCAGCCCTTTCCTGACCACCTCCAGCACCTCCGCCGCGCGATCGGCCTGTTCGGCCCTGTCGACGCCGTAGAACCCCATCTCGATCGGCGAAATGCCGCGGCCATATCCGAATTCGAGCCGCCCGCCCGACAGCGCATCGAGCATGCCGATCTCCTCCACCAGCCGCAGCGGGTGGTAGAGCGGCAGGAGGTAGACCAGCGGGCCGAAGCGGATGCGGCTGGTGCGCTGGCTGACCGCGGCGAGCCAGAGGCCCGGGCTGGGCGCATGGCCCAGCGGCGTGCCGTGATGTTCGGCCACGTGATAGCGCGAAAAGCCCGCTTCCTCGTACGCCTCGACCATTTGCAGCCGTGCTTCGAAATGGTCGGAAAGCGGCAGGCCGCTATCGTCCACATGGTCGAAAATGCCGAATTGCATGTGATGTCCTCTCCCCAAAGCGCAGATTAGCGCGGCGGAGCGGGAGGGCAATGCCGGCTATCACTCCGCCTTGGGCGGACGCCCGCGCCGCGGCCTTTCGCTGACGGGCACCTCAACGCCGCGCCGCTTCAGGGCTTCGCGCAAGAGCATCTCGATCTCGGCATTCACCGAGCGAAGTTCGCTTGCGGCGAGGCGCTCCACCGCATCGTGGAGCGCCGGGTCGAGCCGCAGGGCGAAAGCTTTCTTCGATGCCTTGGGCATGGGTCCTACTGGTAGAGCGTTCCGGCATTGACGACAGGCTGGGCCTCGCGATCGCCGCACAATACGACCATGAGGTTGGAGACCATCGCCGCACGGCGTTCGTCATCCAGTTCGACAACTCCGTCCTGCCCCAGCTTGGTCAGGGCGTCCTCGACCATGCTGACCGCGCCCATCACGATCTTGGTGCGCGCGGCGATGATCGCCTCGGCCTGCTGGCGGCGGAGCATGGCGCCGGCGATTTCCTGCGCATAGGCAAGGTGAGTCAGACCCGCCTCGTCCACCACGATGCCTGCCACCGCGAGGCGCTCGTTCAATTCGGCCTGCAACTCCGAATTGATCACATCGGCGCTGCCGCGCAGCGTGGTCTGGTCGTCCTCGCTCATGTCGTCATAGGGATGGCGCGCGCCAACGGTCCGCAGGCCGGCCTCGATCTGGATGTTCACGAATTCGCGATAGTCGTCGACATCGAACACGGCCTGCGCCGTATCCTGCACGCGCCAGACGACATTGCAGGCGATATCGACCGGATTGCCGCGCAGATCGTTGATCTTCACCCGTTCCGAATGAATGTTGTGCGCACGCACGGACACCTTGTTGCGCCCCATCCACGGCCAGCGCCAGCGCAGGCCCTCCTTGCGGTCGGTCCCGCGATATTCGCCGAACAGCGTAATCACCGCACCCTGGTTGGGCTGGATCATGTAGAATCCGATGGCAACCATCAGGGCAACGAACCCCGATCCGAAAATCTGCAGCACGAACAGGATCTTGGCCAGCTTGGACGACCCCGCAGGCGGGATGCCAGCAAAGATTCCCATCACCAGGACCGCGATGACGGCCAGCAGGACGAGCAGCATGGGATAGCCGCTGAACGTATTGGCTGGGTCTTCCCGACTGCGGGTCATCGAAGTGGCGATCTGGGTCATATGGTCCTCCTGTTCGAATAAATATGATATCATAATTATATCAAACAGGCTGGCCGGGCAAGAGAAACCGGACGCGCGTGGAGGTCAATGCTGGCGGATCACACCGAGAAAGGCGTCGCCATAGGCTTCGAGCTTCTTCGCCCCGATCCCGCCAATGCTGCCCAGTTCGGCAAGCGAGGAGGGGCGGGTCGCGGCCATCTCGCGCAGGGTCGCATCGTGGAAAATGACATAGGGCGGCACCTGCGCCTCGGTCGCCAGTTCGCGGCGGAGTTCGCGCAGCGCATCGAACAGCGGATCGCCGACCGGGTTGGGCGCGGAATTGCGGCCCTTGCGGCCGCCGCGCCTTTGCTGGCGTTCGGGCGGGCGGGTGATCGTCACCTCGGCCTCGCCTTTCAGGATGTCGCGCGCATCGCCGCCCAGCGCCAGCCCGCCATGTTCGGTCTGCACCAGCGCGCCGCGGGCCTGCAAGGCGCGGGCGAGCGGCTGGAGGAGGCGCGCTTCCTCGCCCTCGACGATCCCGAAGACCGACAGCCGGTCATGCCCGCGCTGCTCCACCCGTTCGTCACTCGCGCCCGTCAGCACCTTCTGCACATGGCCGAAGCCGTAGGTCTGCCCGGTGCGGTAGACGGCGGAGAGCAACTTGCGGGCCAGCTCTGTCGCCTCCACCACTTGCGGCGGGTCGAGGCAATTGTCGCAATTGCCGCAGGTTTCGGGCGGATCCTCGCCGAAATGCCTGAGCAGCACGGCACGGCGGCAGGTGGAGGTCTCGACCAATCCGGCCAGCGCATCGAGTCGCGCGCGCTCGCCCTGCTGGCGCGCTTCCTCTACTTCGCCCAGCCTCTGGCGGGCCTGCGCGAAATCGCCCGCGCTCCAGAACATCACCGCTTGGGCAGGATCACCGTCACGGCCCGCGCGGCCCGTCTCCTGATAATAGGCCTCGATCGATTTGGGGATGCCCGCATGGGCGACGAAGCGCACGTCCGGCTTGTCGATCCCCATGCCGAAAGCGATGGTGGCGACCACCACCATGTCCTCGCTCGCCACGAAAGCGGACTGGTTGCCTGCGCGCCGTTCGGGCGGCAGGCCAGCGTGATAGGGCAGCACCGTGCGCCCGGTGGCGGCGGCGAGCTTCTCCGCCAGTTCCTCCACCTTGCGGCGCGTGGGAGCGTAGATGATACCTGGGCCGGGATGCTCCTCCAGCAGCCTTTCCAGCTGGCCCTGCAACCCCTGCCGGTGACGGATGGCATAGCGGATATTCGGCCGGTCGAAGCCGGCGACGACCATGCCCTCTTCCGGAATCCCGAGCTGGTGGAGGATATCCTTGCGCGTATGTTCGTCCGCCGTGGCCGTCAGCGCCAGGCGCGGGACATCGGCAAAGGCATCCATCAGCGGGGCCAGCATGCGATAGTCGGGCCGGAAATCGTGGCCCCATTCGGAGACGCAATGCGCCTCATCCACCGCGAACAGCGCAATGCGCCCTTGCGAGAGCAGCTCGCGGAAATGCGGCTGGCTGGCGCGTTCGGGCGCGACATAGAGCAGGTCCAGCTCGCCCGCCCTGAAAGCGTCCTGCGTTTCGCGCCAGTCCTCGTCCACGCTGGTGAGTGTGGCGGCGCGAATGCCATTGGCGCGCGCAGAGCGCAGCTGGTCATGCATCAGCGCGATCAACGGGGAAATGACAACACAGGTCCCCTCCAGCAGCGTGGCGGGCAGCTGGTAGGTGAGCGACTTGCCCGCGCCTGTGGGCATGATCGCCAGCGTCGATTGCCCCGCCAGCACCCGCGCAACGACATTCGCCTGCCGCCCGCGAAACGCCTCGAAACCAAAGACGCGGCGCAGCGCCTCTCGCGCACTCTCAAGCGCATCGGACATGGGGGCGGGGTGGGAGGCCATCTGCGCTGACCTGCCACAGGCGGGCGGCGGGCGGAACCGGCGCAGCGGCTTTTTGCGATTTTCTTCCCCGGCGCGCTGCGGTATTCGCCTCACCGGGACCCATTCACCGGAGAGACAAAGCCATGAAGACCACTGCCCGTATCGCCATTCTCACCGCCGCCACTCTGGCGCTGACCGCCTGTGGATCGACCACCGACGCGTCCGAGGATGCGATCGCCGACAATGTCGAAATGCCGGCCGACCAGGCGCTGACCGATACGCCCATGCCGGTCGAGGACGAGGCTGCACTCACCGAAGACGAGACCGCGCTGGCCGAGGAAGGCGAAGGCATGGATGCGATGGAAGCGGCCGAAACGGCTGAAGAGATCGTGGCCGAGGACGCCGAGGCGGCGGCCGAGTGATCCTGCCGCGGGCCAGGGTGCTGGCCCCAGCCTTTGCCTGCGCTCTGCTGGCAGCCTGCGGCCCGGCGGACAACGCCCCCGGCCCGGGCGGCGTCAGCGTAGGCGAAGCGCGCGCGCTGGATGAAGCGGCGGAAATGCTCGATTCCCAGCGCCTGCCCGAGGAAGCACTGACCGAACCGGGTGAGCCTTCCGCCGAGCCGATACCTGCCAAGGCGGAAAGCGAATAGGCATAAGAGAAAGGCCGGCCCCGCTCCGTGCGGGACCGGCCTTTCACAAAAGCTCCAGATGGAGCCGCCGATTACATTGCGTCGGCAGCTTCATCCATCGCGTCAGCTTCGGCGTCCATGGTTTCAGCTTCGGCTTCCATGCCGGCTTCGTCCATGGCGTCAGCGGATTCTTCCATCGCGTCCGCCGTCTCTTCCATCACGTCTTCAGCCACTTCCTGCGACTCCTCGACGGCAGCTTCTTCTTCCGAAGCACAGGCAGCGAGGCCCAGGCCAAGGGCAGCAGCGGAAGCGGCAGCAATAATCTTCTTCATTTCAATTCCCCTTCAAAAAAGAGGCGACAAATGCCGCCCCGGACTGTTGGACACGAATGCCCATCGAAAAACGGTTCAGCGCATTTCGCTGCGCCGCAACAAATTGACAGATACCAGCAGCAAGAGCGAACCGACAAACGAAATGAGCAGCGCCTCCACGCTGTAGGTTCCGCGCAGCAGACTACCCACGCCTATCAGCGGATTGATGACCAGTCCGGTCAGCAGCGAACCGCCCGTGCCGAGCAACACGTTGAGCTTCAATTCACGCATGCGGCCGCGGCTCACGACAATTGTCACCAGCCAGCCAAGGACGGCCCCCAGCAGGATCAGGAATATCAGTCCCATCGGTGAAACGCCTTGCTCATAACAAGGTCACAACGCGGGCCGGGCGGGCCGGTTCCACCGATGTCGGCTGTTTCAGAAGAACAGGAGCAATCCTGCGCCGAGCAGGACGCGATAGGCGACGAACACCATCATTGAGGCGCGTTTGAGGAAGTTCATCAGGAAGGCCATGGTGGCAAAGGCGGCGATGAAAGTGAACACGCCGGTGACCAGCGCATCCCACTGCATCTGCGCCGAGGCCTCCGCCAGATCGAGCACGGCCAGCAGGCCCGCACCCGCCACCGCCGGGATCGCCAGCAGGAAGGAAAAGCGCGCCGCTTCCACGCGCTTGTAGCCGAGTGCGCGCGCGGCGGTCATCGTCGCGCCCGAGCGGCTGGTGCCGGGGATCAGCGCCAGCGCCTGTGCCAATCCAACCAGGATGGCATCGCGCAAGGTCACGTCCTCGAAGCTCTTCTCCTGGCTTCCGAAACGGTCCGCAAGGCCCAGCAGCACGCCGTAGACGATGAGGTTCACCGCCACGAGATCGGTAATGCGAAAACTGTCGAGATAGCCGCCGAGCTTGAGGAACAGTCCCAGCGCCACGGCGGGAATGGTGCCGATGACCACCCACCAGAACAGGCGCCGCTGCAACGGGTCCTTGCCGATGCCGACGGCGGCGAAACCGCCGCGCGCCAGCCCCATCACGTCGCGCCAGAAATAGATGATGATGGCGAGCAGCGATCCCACATGCACCGCCACGTCGATCATCGGCCCCTGGTCGGGGAAATCGGTGAAATAGGGGATGAGGATCAGGTGTCCCGACGAGGAGATCGGCAGGAATTCGGTGATCCCCTGGACCACGGCGATCAGCAATTGCTGGAATAGGGTCATGCGTTGGTGCAGCTCCGGCAAGCTAAGGGGCGGGCCACTACAGCCCGCCCTCCTTTGGCGACCTCCACAAGCGTGGCCGCGAAGTCAAGCGGCGAGCGTGCCGCCTGCCCAGTTACCAGATAGAAACGCGCTGTTCCGGCGGCAGGTAGAGCGCATCTTCCGGACCCACATCGAAGGCCGCATACCAGGCGTCAACGTGCCGTACGGCATTGTTGAGGCGGAAGTCGCTGGGCGGGTGGGTGCCCGAAATCATCTGCGCGCGCTTTGCCTCGGGACGCCACATGCCGCGCCAGACCTGCGCATAGCCCATGAAGAAGCGCTGGTCGGCGGTCAGCCCGTCGATCACCGGCGCCTCCTCGCCGTTGAGCGACAGGCGATAGGCACGATAGGCCATCTGCAGGCCGACAACATCGCCCAGCGTCTCACCCATGCCGCGGCTGGTCAGGCACAGCTCGCCATCCTCGATGCAATAGCTCTCCAGCAGCGTCAGCAGCTTGCCGGTCTCGCCGCGGAAACCTTCGAGGTCCTCCGGCTGCCACCAGTTGCGCAGCGTGCCCGTGCCGTCATAGCGCGAGCCCTGGTCGTCGAAGCCATGGCCGATCTCGTGCCCGATCACCGCGCCGATGGCGCCGTAATTCACCGCCGGATCGACATCGGGGCCGAAGAAGGGCTGCTGCAGGATCGCGGCGGGGAAGACGATCTGGTTGAAGGGCGGCATGTAATAGGCATTCACCGTCTGCGGCAGCATCAGCCATTCCATGCGGTCGACCGGCTCGTTGAGCTCGGACAGCGAGTCCGCGATCGCCCAAGCGGTGCTGCTGATGCGGTTGGCGAGCGGGGTGCCGGGAGTGATTTGCAGCCCATCATAGGTCTCGAATTCATCCGGATAGCCGATCTGGGTGGTAAAGCCTTCCAGCTTCGCCACCGCCTCGGCCACGGTCGCCTCCGTCATCCATTCGTTTTCCGCAAGGTCGGCCCGCATCGCGCGCATGAGGTTGGCGACCAGCTCCTCCATCTGCGCCTTGCTTTCGGGCGGGAAGTAGCGGGCCACGTAGAGCTCGCCCAGCCTCTCGCCCAGCAGGCCCTCGACCTCGCCGATGGCGCGCTTCCAGCGCGGACGCTGTTCGGTCTGGCCGCCCAGCACCTTGCCGAAGAATGCGAACTGCGCATCGTCGATCTCGCTCGGCAGCACGGCGGCATTGCCGGAAAGGAAGCGCACCGCCATCCAGGCCTTGAGATTGGCGAGCGGGGTTTCGGTCACCAGCTCCATCATGGTCGGCAGGCCGCCGCCCATCAGGTCCATCTGTTCCTGCGTCAGGCCCAGCTCTTCCACCTCTTCGTCGGTGGGCAGGATCTGCGTTGCCAGGAAGCGTTCGACATCGCCGAAGCCGCCGGTTTCCAGCAGCACGTCGACGGGGAATTCGGGGGCGAGCGCGCGCAGTTCGTCCAGCGTCAGCTCGTTATAGGTGATCTCCGGATTGCGCAGCATCTGGCCATCCCATTCGAGCTCGGCCACCCGGTGCTCGAAGGCATAGACGTGGCGCGCAGCCTCCGCGGGATCTTCATAGCCGGCCTGGCCCAGCATGAAGGTGAGGTATTCCATATAGGCCGCGCGCACTTCCAAATTGCGCTCCGAATCGACCAGGTAATAGTCGCGATCGGGCAGGCCCATGCCGCCGAAGTTGACCCCAGCGGCGTGGCTGTCCGGATCCTTGTCGTCGATGGTCACACCGACCGAAACCAGCGCGGGATAGCCCGGCTTCTGGAACAGGCCGACCAGCGAGGTGAGGTCGGGCGCGGCGAAGATGTCGGAGAGGTAGGGATAGGCCGGCGCCAGACCCGCAGCATTGATCGCATCGGTATCGAGGAAGGCGTTATAGGCATCGACCACGCGGCGCGCCGTGGTGCCGGGCGCTGGATCGGAAGCGACGAGATCCGCCACCAGCTTCTCGACGTCTGACACCGATTGTTCGGCCAGCATGTCGAAGGCGCCGTAGCGCGAGCGGTCGGCCGGGATCTCGTTCGCTGCCACCCACTTGCCGTTGACATAAGCATTGAAGTCGGCGCCCGGATCGACTGCCGGGTCGAGCTGGGTGGTGTCGACGCCCCAGGTGCCGAACTCCATCGTGGGTGTATCGGCGGCCTGTGCATCGTCTGCCTGTGCCTGCGCGGGAAGCGCAATGGTAAGAGCCAGCGCGGAAATGCCGGCGGCCAGTGTCTGTCGGATCATGTCTCAGCCTCGTAATAGTCCCGGTGCACGCGGATGGTGCGCGAGGTTGTATCTATGCGGTCCATAGCGCGTCTCTCCCGCCGCTGGATGCCGCTGGTCGGTTACATGTGATACTTCGTCGATTATCAGCCGTTGGCGGCTGTCTCAAGTAGGTCCGACGTCCGGGGTGGCAAGCATGCCATCGGCCGCAGCCCGATCGTCGAACTGCAGCGCGGCGAGGCGAGCATAGAGGCCGCCTTGCGCGACCAGCGATCCATGATCGCCTTCCTCGACGATGCGGCCGCCATCCATCACCACGATCCGGTCCGCCGCGCGCACGGTGGCGAGGCGGTGGGCGATGACCAACGTCGTGCGGTCCTGCATCAAATGCTCGAGCGCATCCTGCACCAGCCGCTCGCTTTCGGCATCGAGCGCGCTGGTCGCCTCGTCCAGCAGCAGGATCGGTGCATCGCGCAGCAGCGCGCGGGCGATCGCCATGCGCTGGCGCTGGCCGCCGGAAAGCCGCGCCCCGCCTTCGCCGAGGAAGGTTTCGAGCCCGTCGGGCAGGGCACGCAGGAACTCTTCCGCATTGGCCGCGCGGGCAGCTTCCCAGATCGCCTCCTCATCCGCGTCCCATGCGCCGTAGCGCAAATTGTCGCGTGCGCTGGCAGCGAAGAGCGTGCCTTCCTGCGGGACCAGCGCCATGCGCTTGCGGATGGCGGCGGGATCGGCCTGCGTCAGCGCCACGCCGTCAATGCGGATGGTGCCCGCCTGCGGATCGTAGAAGCGCTCCGCCAGCTGGAAGATCGTCGATTTGCCCGCGCCGGAGGGGCCGACAATGGCGACGGTCTCGCCCGGCTCCACGGTCAGGTTGAAATCCTCGATGGCGTTCTCGCTGGGGCGCGTGGGATAGCTGAAAGTGACTTTCTGGAAGGCCAGGCTGCCGCGCGGCGGATCGGGCAGGGCGACGGGGCGCGCGGGCGCCTCGATGCTCGGCTTTTCCTGCATCAGCTCGCTGAGGCGCGAGGCCGCGCCGGCGCCGCGCAGGAGGTCGCCGAACACCTCGGTCAACGCGCCGAATGCGCCCGCGACGATCACGCCGGCGAAGATGAAGGCGGCGATGGTGCCGCCGCTGATCGTGCCCTGCTGCACCATGAGCGCCCCGCGCCACAGCAGGATGGTAATCGCGCCGAAGATCAGCGTGATCAGCAGCGCCGTCATCACCGCGCGGATCAGGATGCGCACGCGCGCGGTATCGAAAGTACGCTCCACCGCCTCACCGAAACGGGCGCTCTCACGCCTTTCCTGGTTGAAGCCCTGGACGATCTTCATCGCCGAGAGCACTTCGGTCACAGTCGCGCCGACATCGGCCACGCGGTCCTGGCTGTCCTTGCTGATATCGCGCAGCTTGCGGCCGAACACGGCGATGGGGATGATCACCACGGGAATGCCCGCCAGCAGCCAGATCGCCAGTTGCGGGGCGAGCCAGAAGAGGTAGCCCGTGCCCAGCACCGCGATCACCACATTGCGCAATGCGACCGAGACGGTGGTGCCCACCACCTGCTCGATAATCGCGGTATCGGCCGTCATGCGGCTGCTGATTTCCTTCGGGCTGTTCTCCTCGAAGAAGCCCGGCGAAAGGCGCAGCAGGTTGTCATAGACCTTGGCGCGGATATCGGCCACCACACGCTCACCCAGCCAGCTGACGAAATAGAAGCGCAGCGCCGTGCCCACGCCCAGCGCGCCGACCAGCATCAGCAGGTAACGAAACCAGCGCCCGATATCGCCATCGCCGGTAAAGCCGCGATCGACGATCAGCCGCAGCGCCGAGGGCACTGCCAGCGAGGTGACGACGGCGGTGATCATCAGCGCAATGGCGGCGAACACCAGCTGTGCAGGATAATTCATCGCCTCGCGCCAAATCATGCGCAGGGGTCCCAGGGTGCGAGCCGGAGGGGCATCGTCGCGATCGGTCGAGGTCGCCATGGCGCAAGCGCCTAGCCCATTCGTTCGCGAGAGAGAAAGGCCAATTTCGCGACGGAAGAAGAAAAAGCGGGCACAAGACCCCTTTTGCTGCATTGCAACATAGCCTATCTTAACGGTGATGCCCTATTTGAGGGCAAAGTCTGATTCTGGGCAGGCCGGACAAGAGCGGGACCACTCGCCGCCAGCCAGGCCAGCAAGGGCCGCGCTACCCGCGCGTCTTGACGAATGGGTCGCACCGCCCGCAGGGGACATGAATGCTTTATTCCGCCTATGAAATGCACCGCACCATGATGCACACGGCCAGCAGCTGGGCATCGGTGGGCGCACAGATGCTGTCCAACCCGGCGCTGCCGATCGGCTATTTCGGGATGGGCCCGGCCATGGCCAGTGCGCTCGAAGTGTTCGCCCATGTCTATGAGGAGCGCGGCAAGCCCGATTTCGGCATCGAAACCGTCAGCTATGACGGGGTGGACCACCCGGTGATCGAGGAGGTGGTGCTGCAAAAGCCCTTTGCCTCGCTACGGCATTTCAAGCGGCAGGACCTGCCCAAGGATGCGCCCAAGCTGCTGATCGTCGCGCCGATGAGCGGGCACTATGCCTCGCTGCTGCGCGGCACGGTGGCGCGCATGGTGGAAAACCAGGAAGTCTGGATCACCGACTGGGCCGATGCGAAGCTGGTGCCGGTCTCCGCCGGGCATTTCGACCTCGACGACTATATCGATTACCTGATCGATTTCCTGCGCTTCATCGGTGAGGACACGCATATGCTGGCCGTGTGCCAGCCTTCGGTCCCCGCCTTTGCCGCCGCGGCGGTGATGGGGGCGGACAAGGATCCGTGCCGCCCTTCAAGCCTCACCATGATGGGCGGGCCGATCGATACGCGCGCCAGCCCGACCAGCGTGAACGACGTGGCGATGGAACGGCCGCTGAGCTGGTTCCGCAACAATGTGATCGCCACCGTGCCGCTCAACTATCCGGGCGCGGGCCGCAAGGTCTATCCCGGCTTCCTGCAGCTGGCGGGCTTCATCTCGATGAACCTCGAAAGCCACATGATGAGCCACTACGAAATGTACAAGCATCTCACCGTGGGCGACCAGGAAAGCGCCGACGCGACCAAGAAGTTCTATGACGAATATCTCTCGGTCTGCGACATGACTTCCGAATTCTACCTGCAGACGATCGAGCATGTGTTCCAGGAACACTCGCTGCCCAAGGGCGAGTTCGTCCATCGCGGCAAGGCGATCGATCCCGATGCCATTCGCGACACCGCGCTGCTGGCGATCGAAGGGGAGCGGGACGATATCTCGGGCATCGGCCAGACGCGCGCCGCACTGGACCTGGCCCCGCACCTGTCCACGGAGAAGAAGAAATACCACCTCGCCCCCGCAGTCGGGCATTACGGCATCTTCAACGGCTCCAAGTGGCGCAAGCAGATCGCGCCTGTGGTTGAGGACTGGATGCGCGCCCACGCGCGCTGATCAGCCGTCCGCAGTTTCGCTCAGAGGGTGCTGCGTCTGCTCGCCCGTGCGCCAGAACAGCCGGTGCAATATGCGCCGGGCCAGCACCAGCAGGTAGATGCAAGCCGCCAGCACCAGTACGGCAACCCCGGCCGCGACCCAGGGATATTCGTAGGCGAGCCAGAGCAGGCCCACGGTCGCCACATCCTCCGCGGTAGAGACCACGGCATTGCTGACCGGCTCGGGGCTCGTATTGACCACGGCACGCGCGCTGGCCTTGCCGCCATGCGCAATCAGCGCCCCGCCTCCGCCCAGCAGGAAGGCGACCACCTGTAGCGCCGGATCGGCCGGGTCGACGATCGCCAACGCCAGCAACGCACCACCCACCGGGCGCACCAGCGTGTGCACCGTGTCCCAGATCGAATCGAGCCACATGATCTTGTCGGCGAAGAATTCGCACAGCGCGCCGATGGCGGCGAAGCCCATCACCCAGGGATTGGCGAGCACCTGCAAGCTCTGCAAATGGTCGGGCAGCGGCACCACGCCACTGTTCATCGCGATCCCCGTGGCAAGCACCACAAGGTAGAGCCGCCAGCCCGCCAGCAGGCTGGCGCTGGTGGCAATGCCGAGAATCTCGACGATACCGAGCGAAGCAGGGGCGTCCATCCCGCCAGACTAGGCGCGAGCAGGCCATCCTGTCGATAGGGGGCGCCTCAGGCGGCCGGAGCGGGCGCTTCAGGCTTGGGTTCGCAGGGCTTGAACTTCGCGCGGCTCGCTGGTTCCTCGGTGCGCCGGACGTAGCTCCACAGCCCGCATTGCAGCCCCACGAGCATGAAGAGGAAGGGCTGGTAGGCGATACCGACGAACAGCGCGCCGACAAGGAAGACGATATGCGCCTGCTGCAATGCCGTGGCGAGGCCCCATTGCCAGCTTCGCTTGCCGCCCTCCAGCTTGCCGAGACGCCAGCGCAGCCGCTCCATGTGCCACAGCCCCAGCGCCTGCAGCCACAGCCACAGGCCTAGGCCGATCCAGCCCTGCTCGCCCAGCAGCTCGAAATAGGAGGAGTGATAGGCGCGGCCTTCCTCGGTCACCGTATTGTAGGTGACCTGGCGGCTGGCGCCCTCGCCCGAAACGGTGCGCGTCTGGTAGGTGAAGGAGTTGGCGCGATAGGCATCGAAGCCGCCGCCCAATGGGTTGGCCTTGGCATAGCCGATCGTCCATTCCCACACGGCAAGGCGGGTGGAGGCGGACTGGTCGCTCTCATACCCCGCGATCGTGCCCATCCGTTCGAGGTAGCTTTGCGGCAGGAAGGGGATCGCCGCCATCATCGCCAGCGCGGCAGCTCCCGCATAGACGAAGCGATAGCGCACTGAGCGCAGCAGCAGCACGCCCAGCACGGCAATGCAGACGAGGCCCGTGCGCGCGCCCGTGCCCACCGGGATCAGCAGGCAGGCGAAGATGAGGCCGGCGGTGAAGCCCCACACTTTCCAGTCGGGCTTGAAGATGGTGCCGTGCCGCGCCAGCCACAGTGCCAGCGGGATGATGCAGATCGCCACGGTGGAGATGATCGAACCTTCGTAGAGGCCGGCATTCTCGTCCACCAGCAGGCTCAGCGTGCCGTAGCCGCCGCCGCCGAAGATCGTCTTGATCCCGCCATTGATGGCGATCGTACCCACGGCGAGCACGATGAACAGCACCGCCGCCTCCAGCCGCAGCTTGGTGCGCAGGGTCAGCGGCAGGAAGATGGCAAAGAGCAGCGCCTTCCACACCCAGTCCCACTTGTCCCACGCGCTGTCGGGGAAAGCGGCGGTCAGCGTCGTCATCCCGCAATAGAGCAGCAGGGCGAGCATCAGCCCCTGGCGGAAGGTGAAGCGGCTGCCCTTCTTCCCGTCGAGCAGCACCCAGCCGGCGAAGGCGGCCAGAAAGGCGATTAGCGAGACCGGGATCGCCTGGATGATCGACCAGCCGATCTTCTGCGGCGCAACGATGTCGATGTAGATATAGGCGAGCACCCAGATGAAGGGCCGCTTCAGCCCGCAGGCGAGCAGCAGGCCGATAAAGCCGAGCAGGAACAGGTCGAGCATCGCCCTATTCCCCCTTGGCCCGCTGCCAGGGCTTGCGCCTGGGCTTGTCGTCCGCCTCGCCCTCCTCATCCAGCTCATCGCGCGACAGCAGCATGATGGCGGCGAGCGCCATCAGCCCATGCGTGAGGATGAGGGTGATGAAATTGACCAAGATCGGCTTTCCGAGATGCTTTTCCGCCAGCGTTCTGCGCGATCCTACCGGCGAGGAATTGACGCGCCGTTAAGCTTGTACCCGTATGGATTTCCGCCAATGACGCGCGTTCTCCACATCCTCGATCACTCGCTTCCGCTGCATAGCGGCTATGCCTTCCGCACCCGTGCAATCATGCATGCGCAGATGAAGCTGGGGCTGGATGTGCGCGGGATTACCGGATTGCGCCATACCAAGGACGGCCCGGACCGGGAGGAGGCGGACGGCCTCACCTTCCATCGCACGCGCGGCGAGATATCGGGGCCGGCAGGCCTGCGCGAATGGCGCGAGATATCGGCGCTTGCCGATGCCATCTGCGCGCTGGCGCAGGAATGGCGTCCCGACGTGCTGCATGCCCATTCGCCCGCCATGGACGGCATGGCCGCCCTGCGCGCCGGGCAGCGGCTGGGCATTCCTGTCGTCTACGAAATCCGCGCCTTCTGGGAAGATGCGGCGGTCGGCAATGGCACGGGCAGCGCCGGATCGCTCAAATACCGCCTGACCCGCGCTCTGGAGAACCATGTCGTCGGACAGGCCGATCACGTGGTGACGATTTGCGAGGGCCTGCGCACCGACCTCCTCGCACGCGGCTTTGATGCCGGGAAAATCACCATCATGCCCAATGGCGTCGACCTCTCCCTCTTCGGCAATCCGGTGGAGCGCGGGGACGCGCTCGCCCGCGCGCTGGCGGACGAGTTGTCGCTCGGCACCGGGCCGGTGATCGGCTTCATCGGCAGCTTCTACGACTATGAGGGGCTGGACGACCTCGTCTCTTCCATGCCGCGCCTGCTGGAACGCCACCCGGAAGCGCGGCTGCTGCTGGTGGGCGGCGGGCCGATGGCAGAGGCTGTGGAAGCGCAGGCGCTCGCCTCCTCCGCCCGCCACGCCATCCGCTTCACCGGCCGCGTGCCGCATGAGCATGTCGATCGCTATTACGCGCTCACCGACATCATGGCCTATCCGCGCAAGAAGTCGCGCCTGACCGACCTCGTGACGCCATTGAAGCCGCTCGAGGCCATGGCGCAGGGCAAGCTGGTCGCGGCAAGCGATGTGGGCGGCCATCGCGAGCTTGTCACTCACGCCAGGACCGGCGTGCTTTTCACGCCCGATGATCCTGCCGCCTGCGCCGCTGCGCTGGCCGACCTGCTCGACCGGCGCGGCGAGTGGGAGGCTATCCGCGGCGCCGCGCGCGAGTATGTGGCCGAGCATCGCGACTGGGCACGCAATGCCGAGCGTTATCAAGCCGTTTACCAACGGGTGATAGGGCCAGTCCCTACGCGCCATGCAGGCGCAGCCGCGTGAGTCGCAGGCAGAGGCACAGGACAGGACACGACAGTGGCGACTTTTGCCGAGGATGACATGATGGAAGACGCGCCGCGCAAGGCGCCTGTCAGCACGCATCCCGCCTTCCCCTTCATCGTGGCGCTCTGGTTCGCCGCGCTGCTGGGCCTCGGCAGCCTGGTGGTTCCCGTCGCCCTGGTCGAGATGCTGGTGGTGAAGACCGGCATTTCCTCGATTGTCTCCGCCGCCGCGCCGCCGCTGGGCTTCACCGCCCGCGCGATGATCGCCATCGCTTTCACCGTGCTCGGCGGCCTGGCCGGCCTCACCATCGCCCGCCGTATCGGCCAGATCCACGGCCAGCGCGCCATTTCCCATGCGCGCGCCCCGATCTCCGCCCATGAAGAACTGGGTGACGAAGGGTTCGACGGTCCCGCACCGCGCAGCCGCCGTCGCGCACTGGCGCTCGATGCCGGAACCCAGTCCCGCGATTTCGACGAAGCCGCGCCACTGCCCGCCGTTCCGGTCGAGGCGGAGGAGAGTGTGGAAATGATCGCGGAGCCCGGCCCTGCCGAGAGCGAGCTACCGGAAGAGTTGGCCGAGCCCGAGGCAGAGGCATTTGCCCCGCCGGAACCGGAGCCGATTGAGGAAGTGGCTTTCGATGACGCGTCCGAAGCGGTCGACATCGCGGAGGAGGACACCTTCCTCGAACCGTACGGCCTTCCTGTTGCGGACCACACCTTCACCGAAGAGCCCGCTGACGAGGCAGCATTCGACAGCGCCTGGGTCGAGCCGGAAACGGCGAAACCTGAACTGGAAGACCTTGGCCTGGTCCAGCTGGCCCAGCGCCTGGGCGATTCCATCCGCAAGCGCCGCGCAATGATCGCCGCACAGGCCGAAGCCGACGTGCCCACCCCGCAATTCGCTCCGCCACCCCCGGAAACCGCGGCAGAACCCGCGCCGGAGCCCTTTGGCAGTGCCGAACCCAATGCCGCGGCCCCCGACGAGGCTGCGGCTGCGATGGCCGCCTATTTCGCCAATGGCGGGATCATGACGGAAGAGCCGGTAGCCTTCGAGGAACCCGCCGAAGACGCCTGGCTCGAGGCCGAGGAAGAGGTCCAGCCCGAGACCGAAGAGGAAGCCGCCGCCCCGCCGCTGGCCGTCCCCTCCTTCGAGGCTTTCGAGGACGAGCCCACCGGACCCGTCACCTACCAAGAGCCCGTCAGTGCTGCCGAACCTGCTCCGGCCGAGGAAAACACCGAAGAGTTCGGCTTCCGCCCGCTCAACGGCTTCGTCCCCTTCGCTTTCGATTCGCTCGATGTCGGGGATGACGAGGACGAGGACGAGGATGAGGAGATGGCGGATATCGCCGCGTCCTTCACCCTGCCGCGCTTGAAACCGGAAGAGGAACCCGCCGCCCCGGCGCGCAGCTTCGATCCGCCTGCGGATTTCGACCCTGACGAAAGGGACGAGGACGTTTCGGAAGACGACAAGTTCGGTTCGCTGCTCGCCCCGCGCAATCCCTTTGCCGGCCGCACCGAGGAAGTCGTGCGCATCGAGGACGAGCCCGGCGACGAGGAGGGCCTGACCGAGGCGGCGGTGGTATTTCCCTCCCAACGCGAAAAGCAGGCAGCCGAAAGCGAGCCCGTCGAACAGCCCATGCGCCCGTTCGATCCGCCCATGCCGGTGGAAGAGGACGAAGGCGCAGCCCCTGCCCCGTCCCCGCGCGACACCGAGGAAAACGAGCGGGCCCTGCGTGAAGCCCTGCTCAACCTGCAACGGATGAGCCGCAGTGCCTGACGCCGGGCCTCCCATTTCAGGATACATGCCCTATATGGTCTCGATACGGGACTTGAGGCAGGCCGCAGGCGGCTAAAGCCCCAAAAACCCTGCCGATTCCCCCCTTGGCGGTCATTTTGCAGTGCCAGCCACCTTGCAAAAACACTTTCGTGTCGCCATGGGGGGGCATTCGCGACATTTTCGCCATGCACCCATGCCGGGTGAGTCGCGTTTCGCTGCCCGCAACAGAGGGCGTCGAAGCGCCCCCTCACCATCGGCCTGAGACAGGACCAGATACGTTGACCGAGCTGCCAGCCCGCCAGGGCCTCTACGATCCGCGCAATGAGCACGATAACTGCGGTGTGGGCTTTGTTGCCCATATCAAGGGCCTCAAATCGCACGAAATCGTGAGCCAGGCGCTGCAAATTCTGGAGAATATCGACCATCGCGGCGCGGTGGGCGCTGATCCGCTGCTGGGTGACGGCGCCGGCCTGCTGATGCAGATCCCGGACAAGCTCTATCGCAAATGGGCCGCTGGCGAAGGCCTGACCCTGCCGCCGGCGGGCGATTATGCGGTGGCCATGTGCTTCCTGCCGCAGGACGATGCGGCGCGCGATTTCATCACCGCGCAGTTCGAAAAGTTCATCAAGAAAGAAGGCCAGCAGCTGATCGGCTGGCGCGACGTGCCCGTCACGCTGGAAGGTCTGGGCAAGGCCGTGCTCGATTCCATGCCGGTGATCCGCCAGTGCTTCATCGCACGCGGCGCAAATTGCGAGGACCAGGACGCGTTCGAGCGCAAGCTGATCGTGATCCGCAAGCAGACGCAGAACCCGCTGAAGGAACTGGCCGTCAAGCACGACATGCCGGGCCTGCTGAAGCTCTACATGCCCAGCTTCTCCAGCCGCACCGTGGTCTATAAGGGCCTGCTGCTGGCGAACCAGGTGAAGAGCTTTTACGACGATTTGCGCGATCCCGATTGCGAGAGCGCGCTCGGCCTCGTCCACCAGCGCTTCTCCACCAACACCTTCCCCAGCTGGCGGCTGGCGCAGCCCTTCCGGCTGATCGCCCATAATGGCGAAATCAACACGGTTCGCGGCAATGTGAACTGGATGAATGCGCGCCGCCGCACGATGGAAAGCGACCTGCTTGGCGCGGACCTCGACAAGCTGTGGCCGATCGTGCCGCATGGCCAGTCGGACACAGCGTGTCTCGACAATGCGCTCGAACTGCTGCTGCTGGGCGGCTTCAGCCTCGCCCATGCGATGATGATGCTGATCCCCGAAGCCTGGGCGCGCAACCCGCTGATGGATCCGGCGCGCCGGGCTTTCTACGAATATCACGCCGCGCTGATGGAGCCGTGGGACGGCCCCGCAGCCGTCGCCTTTACCGATGGCCGCCAGATCGCCGCCACGCTGGACCGCAACGGCCTGCGCCCTGCGCGTTTCTGCGTGACGAAGGACGATATCGTCTGTCTCGCTTCCGAAAGCGGCGTGCTGCCGTTCAAGGAAGAGGACATCACCCGCAAGTGGCGCCTGCAGCCGGGCAAGATGCTGTTGATCGACCTCGAGGAAGGCCGCATCATCGAGGATGAGGAGCTGAAGGCCCAGCTCGCCGCCGCGCAGCCCTATGACAAGTGGCTGAAGCAGGCGCAGTACAAGCTCAAGGATATCGAGGCGATCGAGACCGACAAGGATGCGGTTCGCGATCCCGAGGATACGCTGCTCAAGCGCCAGCAGGCCTTCGGCTACACGCAGGAAGATATCGGCAAGTTCCTCGAGCCGATGGCGGTGAATGGCGACGATCCGATCGGATCGATGGGCACCGATACGCCCATCGCCGTGCTGTCGAACCGCAGCCGCCTGCTCTACGACTATTTCAAGCAGAACTTCGCCCAGGTCACCAACCCGCCGATCGACCCGATCCGCGAGGAGCTGGTGATGAGCCTGCTGTCGATGATCGGCCCGCGCCCCAACCTGCTGGGCCACGATGCCGGCACGCACAAGCGCCTGGAAGTCGACCAGCCGATCCTCACCAACAAGGATGTCGAGAAGATCCGCTCGGTCGAGGAGAATCTCGACGGCGCCTTCCGGACCGAGACGGTGGACATGACCTGGGATGCCAGCACCGGGGCCGAGGGCCTGGAGATGGCGATCAAGGAAATGTGCTGGGCCGCGACCGAGGCGGTGCTGCAGGACAAGAACATCCTGATCCTGTCCGACCGCGCGGCCTCCAAGGACCGCATCCCCATGCCCGCTTTGCTGGCGACGGCGGCGGTGCACCATCACCTCGTCCGCCAGGGCCTGCGCATGCAGACGGGCCTGGTGGTCGAAACCGGCGAAGCGCGCGAAGTGCACCACTTCTGCGCGCTGGCGGGATATGGCGCGGAAGCGATCAACCCCTATCTCGCCTTCGAGACACTGGAGCATATCCGCGCCACCAAGCACCCTGAGCTGGCCAGCGAACAGGTGCAGAAGAACTATATCAAGGCGGTCGGCAAGGGCATCCAGAAGGTCATGTCCAAGATGGGCATTTCGACCTACCAGTCCTATTGCGGCGCGCAGATCTTCGATGCGGTGGGCCTGTCCTCCGACTTCATCGAGAAGTACTTCACCGGCACCGCCACCACGATCGAAGGCATCGGCCTGGAACAGGTCGCCGCCGAAGTGGTGCGCCGCCATGCGCTCACCTATTCGGACAACCCGATCTACAAGAACATGCTCGATGTCGGCGGTATCTACCAGTACCGCCTGCGCGGCGAGGATCACGCCTGGACGCCGGCCAATGTCGCCAGCCTGCAGCACGCGGTGCGCGGCAACAGCTTCGAGAATTACGAGGCTTTCGCCAAGTCGATCAACGAGCAGTCCGAACGCCTGCTGACGATCCGCGGCCTGATGGAACTGAAGAAGGCGGATGAGCCGCTCGACATCAGCGAAGTCGAACCGGTCGAGGAAATCGTCAAGCGCTTCGCCACCGGGGCGATGAGCTATGGTTCGATCAGCTGGGAAGCGCATACCACGCTGGCGCTCGCCATGAACCGCATCGGCGGCAAGTCGAATACGGGCGAAGGCGGCGAGGATCCCAAGCGTTTCCTGCCCATGGCCAATGGCGATTCCATGCGCTCTGCCATCAAGCAGGTCGCCTCCGGCCGCTTCGGCGTGACGACCGAATATCTCGTCAATGCGGACGACATCCAGATCAAGATGGCGCAGGGCGCAAAGCCCGGCGAGGGCGGCCAGCTGCCCGGCCACAAGGTCGACAAGGTCATCGGCGCGACGCGTCACTCGACGCCGGGCGTCGGCCTGATCTCGCCGCCGCCGCATCATGACATCTATTCGATCGAGGATCTGGCGCAGCTGATCCACGACCTCAAGAACACCAACCCGTCATCGCGTATCTCGGTGAAGCTGGTGTCCGAAGTGGGCGTGGGAACGGTGGCCGCGGGCGTTTCCAAGGCGCGTGCCGACCATGTGACCATTTCCGGTTACGAAGGCGGCACCGGCGCTTCGCCGCTGACCTCGCTCACCCATGCCGGTTCCCCGTGGGAGATCGGCCTCGCGGAAACGCAGCAGACGCTGCTGCTCAACGACCTGCGGAGCCGCATCGCGGTGCAGGTCGATGGCGGCCTTCGCACCGGACGCGACGTGGCCGTGGGCGCGTTGCTGGGCGCGGACGAATTCGGCTTCGCCACCGCCCCGCTGATCGCGGCGGGCTGCATCATGATGCGCAAGTGTCACCTGAACACCTGCCCGGTCGGCGTCGCCACGCAGAACCCGGAGCTGCGCAAGCGCTTCGTCGGCACGCCCGAGCATGTGATCAACTACTTCTTCTTCGTTGCCGAGGAACTGCGCCAGATCATGGCGGAGATGGGCTTCCGCACGATGGACGAGATGATCGGCCGCGTCGATCGCATCGACATGCGCCGGGTGGACCGTCACTGGAAGGCGGCGGGCATCGACCTGTCGCGCCTGCTGACGAAGATCGAAGTGCCCGAAGGCAAGCAGCTCTATCACACCGAAGGGCAGGATCACGGCCTCGAAGCCGCGCTCGACAACGAGCTGATCCAGGCTGCGCGTCCGGCGATCGATCATGGCGAGACGCTGGTGCTCGACTTCCCCGTGCGCAATGTGAACCGCACCGTCGGCACGATGCTGTCGGGTGAGATCGCCCGCAAGTTCGGCCATGCCGGCTTGCAGGCCGACCAGCTGCGCATCAACCTGACCGGCGTTGCCGGGCAGAGCTTCGGCGCATGGCTGGCGCATGGTGTCACGCTGGACCTCGTCGGCGATGCCAATGACTATGTCGGCAAGGGCCTGTCGGGCGGCCGCATCATCGTGCGCCAGCCGACAAGCGTCGATCGCGAGGCGGCGGGCAATATCATCGTCGGCAACACCGTGCTGTTTGGCGCCATTGCGGGCGAGGCCTATTTCAGCGGCGTGGGCGGTGAACGCTTCGCCGTCCGCAACTCCGGCGCCATTGCGGTGGTCGAGGGCGCGGGCGACCATTGCTGCGAATACATGACCGGCGGCACCGTCGTCGTGCTGGGCAGCACCGGCCGCAACTTCGCCGCGGGCATGAGCGGCGGCATCGCCTATGTCTATGACGAGGACGGTTCGTTCGAGGACCGCTGCAACATGGCACAGGTGAAGCTGGTGAAGATCGATGCCAATGCGCAGGATCCCGAAGGGCTGGGCTTCCCCGCCCAGCGTCCCAGCAATGTCACCGACTTCGGCGTGGGCGATCCGCTCTATCACGATGCGCAGCGCCTCAGGATCCTGGTCGAGCGGCACAAGCTGCACACCGGCTCCGCCCGGGCCGCGGCGCTGCTGGACGATTGGGACAATGCGCTGGCGAAATTCGTCAAGGTCATGCCGCTCGATTACGAGCGTGCGCTGAAGCAGCTCGAAGGCGAGCGCGAAGAAGCCGCCTCGGTAGCGGCTGAGTAGGGTTTAGATACGATGGGTAAAGAGACGGGCTTTCTGGAACTGGACCGGCAGGATCGCACCTATGACGATCCCAAGGAACGGCTGAAGCATTACAAGGAATTCGTGGTTCCGCACAGCGAGGATGCGCTGAAGGCGCAGGCTTCGCGCTGCATGAATTGCGGCATTCCCTATTGTCACAATGGCTGTCCGGTGAACAACATCATCCCGGACTGGAACCACTTGGTCTATGAGGGCGACTGGCAGAATGCGCTGGAAGTGCTGCATTCGACCAACAACTTCCCCGAATTCACCGGCCGCATCTGCCCCGCCCCGTGCGAGGCGAGCTGCACGCTCAACATCACCGACCAGCCGGTGACCATCAAGAGCATCGAATGCGCCATCGTCGATCGCGGCTGGAAGGAAGGCTGGATCGAACCGCAGGTGCCGGAAAAGAAGACCGGCAAGAGCGTGGCCGTGGTCGGCTCCGGCCCGGCGGGCATGGCCTGCGCCCAGCAGTTGGCACGCGCCGGCCATTCGGTGACGCTGTTCGAGAAGAGCGACCGGATCGGCGGGCTGATGCGCTACGGCATTCCCGACTTCAAGATGGAAAAGCACCTGATCAACCGCCGCGCGGTGCAGATGGAAGCCGAAGGCGTGTCGCTCAAGACCTCCACCGAAGTGGGCGTGGACGTTTCGATCAAGAGCCTGAAGGAAAACTTCGATGCCATCGTGATGGCGGGCGGATCCGAAGATGCCCGTCAGCTGCAGATCCCCGGCGCGGAACTTCCCGGCGTGCGCCTGGCGATGGAGTTCCTGACCCAGCAGAACAAGCGCAATGCCGGCGATAGCGAGGAACGCGCCGCGCCGCGCGGAACGCTGACCGCCACCGGCAAGGACGTGATCGTGATCGGCGGTGGCGACACCGGCAGCGACTGTGTGGGCACCTCCAACCGCCAGGGCGCGAAGAGCGTGACGCAAATCGAGATCATGCCGCAACCGCCCGAGCATGAGAACAAGCTGCTGACCTGGCCCGACTGGCCGATGAAGCTGCGCACCTCCTCCAGCCACGAGGAAGGCGTGACCCGCGACTGGGCCGTGCTGACCAAGGAAGTGGTGGGCGAAGACGGCAAGGTCACCGGCCTCAAATGCGTCCGCGCCGACTGGTCCGAAGGCAAGCTGACCGAAGTGCCCGACAGCGAATTCACCCTGCCCGCAGACCTGATCCTGCTCGCCATGGGCTTTGTCGGCCCGAAGAAGGCCGGCATGATCGACCAGTCGGGCGTGGAGCTGGACGAACGCGGCAATGTGAAGGCGAATACGGAGGACTATCACACCTCCGATCCGCAGATCTGGGCCTGCGGCGACATGCGCCGTGGCCAGAGCCTCGTCGTCTGGGCCATCCGCGAAGGCCGCCAGGCCGCCCGCGCGGTGGACGAAGCGCTAATGGGGGCGACCGACCTGCCGCGGTGAGCGGCGGTTTGGTGATCTTCTGAATCAAGAGTATCCTGCGCCTTCCTTCACAGGAGGAACGGCGCATGGATGATGGCGAGCGTATTCCGATCGATCTCGGTCCGGCGACCGAGGTTGTGGCGAATGCGCCCGGCGAGACGCTGCGTAACGATGGCACCTTGGTGATCGACCTCAATGCACAGGCTGATTGCCAGCCGGAACAGGCCGAGGAGGTCGAGAATGCCGCAGGAAACGACGAAATCGTGATCTGCGCCAATGCCGAACGCATGGCCGAGATCGCAGCCGAGGCTGCGGCGCTAGGACTGCCTCGCGCCATCAAGGTCAAGCTGGGCGAGCATGGAGATGCAACCGCGCTCGGCGGCGCCGTCGAGGGACCGCTTGGCGGCAGCGGGGTAGAGGCCAAGGTCCGCCTGAGGTGGGGTTTCTGACCGATGACTCTTCATCCCAGCAAAAGCTGGGATCGCCTGCGGCTAGACCAATGTGTCGAAGAGATCATCCCATCCGGGATTGGTCTTTTCGATCAGCTCGATCTTCCAAGCGCGCTTCCAGGCTTTCATCGCCTTCTCGCGGGCGATCGCATCCTCGATGCGGTCATGACGTTCAGCATAGACAAGTGTCTTGAGGCCATACTTGCGGCAGAATGCCGAGCCGGTGCCCGCTCGATGCTGCATCATGCGCGCGGCAAGGCCCGAGGTTACGCCGATATAGAGCACGCCATCGCGCTTGTTCGTGAGGATGTAGACCCAGCCGCCCATTTGGCTGGGCGTTAGCGCAAGTGGAGGGAGATGCCAGCTTTCGCTGGCATGACGGAATTGGGGCGTCCATTCGGGAGAGGCGGCCGACCGCATCCTGCTGCAGCGTCACCGGCGCGCGACCCTCGGCGCTGATCGCGTCGAGCCGGTCCAGCTCCCCAAGCCTTGCGGCGAGCGCCGTGCGAGCATCCTCCTCGGTCATGCAAGGCATGCTGTCCTACACGTAGCGCGGCTGTCAAAGGGCAAATGGCTCTTTGAAATTGGTTATGCGCGTTTCCGTCCGTGGAAGTGTCAACTTCGCGATATCGGCGGTTTCTGCTTAGATTCAATGGTTTGTGACAGTCCGGCAGGGTAGCGAAGTGTCAACTTCGTCACTTTCATTCCTGCGTGGCAGGCTCCGCCTTGCGCTTGGACGCTGCAAACATGGTGGTGAAGTGATCGTCCGCCGCCTCGACGCCAGCCTCGCGAATGGTCGTGCGGCGCATGTCGCGGGCATAGGCGGTATCGTCGAAGTCGCCTGCGCGGTGATAGCAGCAGAGATTGTCCCAGATGCTCATGTCGCCGGGCTGGTAGTCGACTTCGATCACATAGCGGTCCTGCGTGACCCAGTCGTTCAGCTCCTCGATCAGCGCGCGGCCCTCCTCGCGGTCCATGCCCACAATGTCGCGCGCATGGTTGCCAAGATAGAGCGACTTGCGAACGCTCGCCACGTGGTCGAGCACCACCGGCTGGGTCGCATGCGGCATGGTATCGAGCTCTTCCTCCGTGGTCGGATAGCCCGCCTTCATCCGCGAGTAGAAGTAGCAGTGACGCGCCTGCAGCCCGTCGATCCGGTCCTTCATCGCCTGCGGCAAGTCGTCATAGGCGCTGCGCGCATCGGCGAACTGGGTGGGCGCCTTCACCGGCGGCGAGGAATGGCACAGCAGCAGCGCCTGGGCGGAGCGAACGTCCATATAGGAACTGTCGATATGCCACAGCCGGTTGCCCGCATTGATGAAGCGGCGCATCGGATTGTCGATGATCTTGCCCTCTGCATCGACATTGCTGGCATCGAACAGCTCGGGTTCGGAAAAACGCGGGGCCTTGCCCTTGTGCACGGGAGCCAGCTCGACCTTGCCGAAGATGCGGCTGAAGGCGACGTGGCTGGCATCGTCTAGGCCCGTATTGCGCCAGAAGGTTACGCCCCACTTGTCCTGCGCCGCGCGAATCTCCGCCTGTGTCGCTTCGTCGAGCGGCTGCGTGATGTCGACGCCGGAGATCTCGGCTCCGAAACGCTCGCTGAGCGGGGTGACGGTAATGGGCATGGCAGGCATCTCCTCTCCTGGAGAAACCCTTATATCGTTAGCATTCTAACGAATCCAGCCCTGTTGCGCGAGTCAAAGGCTCCAGTCGACCGCGCCGCGCCCCTGCGCTTCGAGGAAGGTGTTGGCCTTGCTGAAGGGTTTCGACCCGAAGAAGCCGCGGTGGGCGGACAGCGGGCTGGGATGCGGGGAGGTGATGACGAGGTGCCTGCCATTGTGGAGTGCGGGAACATTCCGCGCCTTCTTCTGCGCATGGCTGCCCCAGAGGATGAAGACCGAAGGTTCAGCCCGCTCCGCCACGGCCCGCACCGCAGCATCGGTGATCGCCTCCCACCCGCGCATCTGGTGCGATCCCGCCTGCCCGGCTTCAACGGTCAGCGCGTTGTTCAGGAGCAGCACGCCCTGCTTGGCCCAGCTTTCGAGATTGCCGTGATCGGGGCGGGTGATGCCGAGATCGGCCTCCAGCTCCTTGAGGATGTTCACCAGCGAGGGTGGCTGGCGCACGCCGGGCGGCACGGAGAAGGACAGGCCATGCGCCTGCCCCGGGCCGTGATAGGGGTCCTGCCCCAGGATCACGACTTTCACCTGGTCGAGCGGGGTCAGCTCCAGCGCGCGCAGGCGGCTGCCGCGCGGCGGGTAGATCTGCTTGCCCGCTTCCTCCTCCGCACGCAGCCAGCCGCCCAGCCGGCGCGCTTCGGGCGCGGCAAGGGCGGGATCGAGCGCGCCGCGCCAGCTATCGGGAACGCTATCTGCCATGCCGGCTTTCCTACCGCCTTGCGCGCGGGGCAGCCAGCATCCCCTTTCCCTCTTTCCCCAATGCGCCTAAGGCGTTCCGCATATGGCTGTACATTTCCACGAAGAAGACCTGCCGGCTGATGTGCTGGCTCCCGGCCCCATCGCGGTCGATACCGAGACCATGGGCCTCGTCACCCATCGCGACCGCCTGTGCGTGGTGCAGATCAGTGACGGCAATGGCGATGAACACCTCGTGCGTTTCGCCAATGGCAGCAGCTACGATGCGCCGAACCTGAAGGCGGTGCTGGCCGATCCGGCGCGGCTGAAGCTCTATCACTATGCCCGCTTCGACCTCGCAGCGATCGAGTACTATCTCGGCGTCGTGGCGGCCCCGGTGTTCTGCACCAAGATCGCCAGCAAGCTGACCCGCACCTATACCGATCGCCACGGCCTCAAGAACCTCGTCAGCGAGCTTCTGGGCGAGGAGATGTCCAAGCAGCAGCAGTCGAGCGACTGGGGCGCGGACCAGCTCACCGATGCGCAGCGCGAATATGCCGCATCCGATGTCCGCTTCCTCCACCGCATGCGCGAGATCCTGATCACCCGTCTCGAACGCGAAGGACGGCTGGAGATCGCGCAGGCCTGTTTCGACTTCCTGCCCACGCGCGCGAAGCTCGACATGGCCGGATGGATCGACAAGGACATCTTCAGCCACGAGTAAGCCGCCAGTGCGCATCACCATTTTGCCATGACCGCTCAAGCCGACCAGATCCGCAATCGCCGCCAGGCCTTCGCCGCACCGGGCAGCCCGCTCGACCGGATCGTCCGCGTGCTGGCCGTGGGCCTGCCCGCAGCGGTAGGCGTAGTGGCGGCGATGATGCTGATCACGCCGCTGAGCCCGACGGCGGAGATCAGCTTCCTGCTCGATCGCAACAAGGTGGAAATCACCGATACCCGCCTGCGCGTCGACAATGCCATGTATCGCGGCGAGGATTCGCGCGGCCGTCCTTTCTCGATCGCGGCGGGCGATGCGCTGCAATCCTCTGACAGCGTGCCGATCGTCGAAATGCATGAGCTGGTCGCCCGCATCGTGCTTCCCGAAGGCCCGGCAGTGCTGAGCTCTGCGACCGGAACCTACAATATCGACGAGGAGCAGGTGGCGATTCCCGGCATGGTCGAATTCACCGCTGCCGACGGCTATCGCATGACGGCGCGCAACGTGCAGATCGACCTGCCGACGCGCACGATCCACAGCAACGGCCCGGTGGAAGGGACCGTCCCGGCGGGCAGCTTCTCGGCCGACCAGCTGCATGCCGACCTGCATGAACGCACGCTTTCGCTGGATGGCAATGCGAAACTGCGCATGGTGCCCGCTCGCCTTCGCATGCCGGCGGGGGTGCAATGATGCGCTTGCCTCGCCGCCCGGATCGTCTATCGCATGGCGCGATGAGCGCGACGCGTCCCACTCTTGGCAAGCTGGCCCTGCGCGGCCTCGTGGCTGGCTCCCTTGCGGGCAGCATTGCCGCGCTGTCCTTCGGATCGGTGGCAGGCGCGCAGAACATCGCAGGCTTCGATTCCAACCAGCCGGTGAGCTACGATGCCGGCCATATCGACATCCTCGACCGGCAGAACCGCGTCGTCCTGTCGGGCGGTGTGGTGATCCAGCAGGGCAACCTGCAGCTGCGCGCCGACCGTACCACCGTATCCTACACCAGCAATGGCGGCCTGACGATCCAGCGCCTCGACGCCACAGGCAATGTCGTGGTTTCGCGCGGGAACGAACGGGCGAGCGGGGCGGCGGGCGTCTATGACTTCAACCGCCGCGTCATCATCCTGTCGGGCGGCGTGGCGCTGCGCCGGGGCAATGATTCGCTCAATGGCGGGCGTCTGGTGATCGACCTCAATTCGGGCATTTCCAGTGTCGATGGCAATGCAGCCGGCAGCCGCGGCGAAGGCGGCCGCGTGTCGGGCACCTTCACCGTTCCCGACCAGAACTGAGGCAGGCCTGGCCTAACGGCAGCCCGCCTGCCGGAGTGAGGCAGCCGCCCCTTCCTCCCCCTGATTGGCGAAACGCCGGGCAATCCGTCCCAACGTACTGCATGGCAGCTCACGGCCTTGTTCACGGACGCTTGCGACCATTGCGGCAAACTGCGGCGGCGTCATCGCGAACGAGGCCCGGAGCAAGAGTTCGCGGTGCCAATAGCCGTCAATGGCCAGCACGCCTGCCAGTGCCTCGCGCCCCTCGGCCTCGGCGGCCAGCCTGCCCACCAGCTGCGCCAGCTGCGCACGGTCGGCCTCCCGCACCGCGATCAGCGCGGCGATGCGCTGGGCGGCCACGGGATAGTTCCGGCTGGCGAGCGCCGCCTCGACCATGGCCAGCTGCGAAACCGGCTCGCGCCAGCCTCGCCCGCCAGCGGCTTCCAGCGCGGCAAGCCCGTTATCGGGATTTTCGGCGAGCAGCTCCGCGCGGGCCAGCAGGGCCAGGTGTTCCGCCGGCATGGGCCGGACCCGCACAAGCTGGCGGGATTCTGCCAGGGCGCTTTCGGCATTACCGGCAACGATCTGGACGCGGGCCCGCTCATATTGCGCGAAGCCGCGAAACGGGGCGGGAACCGCGGCGGCCCAGCCGGGAGAGAAGCGCGCGGCACGATCGATCTGTGCGAAAACCGCAACCAGCGCGACACCCGCAATCGCGGCGGTCCAGATGGCGCGCCCGATCATCGCCGCGCCTCCCGCTTGGCCGCCAGCAGCACGATCATCAGTCCGGCGACGCAGAGCATGGTCTGGTTCCGCAGCGGATAATCGAGGAGCGATTGCAGCGCGATGCAACCGGCCACCAGTCCACCCGCAACGCCCGGCCATTCGGGACCATGGCGGAACTGGCGAAGTGTGTTCGCGGCCACCCACAGCAGCCAGAGGCCGAGCAGGACGGCGCCGGCAAGGCCCGCCTCCAGCGCCAGTTCGAGATAATCATTATGTGCCCGCCCAGCCCGCCTTGCCGAGACATATTCGAGCGATTCGTGGACCTGGAACACTTCGTCGAAAGTCCCCATCCCGCTGCCAACGGGGAAATAGCGGGTCGCGGCGTAAGCGGTATCGTCCCACATCTCCGGCCGGTCCGTTTCCATCGCGGCGAAGCGCGCGAAGCTGTCGGCCGCACGGCCGCCATATAGTGCCGAGGCAAGGATGGCGCCCAGCACCACCAGCAATGCGATGACCGCGATCACCCCTCCCTTGCGCTGCCTGTCCGGCGATGCCTTCCCGGCGAAGGACGCCCAGCCAAGGCGCAGGAGCAGGAATGCAGGCGCCACCAGCAGCAACACCATGCTGGAGCGCGACTGCGTCAATACCACCCCTATCGCCAGCAGCGCGGCCACCGCCGCCGTCAGTGCCAGCCTGCCCTGCCCCTGGCGCCCGCCGGCGGGCAATCCGATCGCCAGAATAACGCCGGTCACCAGCAACAGCCCGGTGGAGTTACGATTGGCGAATGTGGCGTAGAGAATATCGGGACTGGCGGAGACCGGGTAGAACAGGCCGAAGCTGTTGGCCGATGCCAGTTGCACCACGCCGATAGTCAGGGCGAGGGCGATACAACCCAAGAGCGTGACGGCCAGCCTGCGCTGCTCCTGCGCTTGCAGGCCGTGCCCGAGCACGATGATCGTGGCCGGGGCGACAAGGCCGCAAAAGGCCACCAGCGTCCGCGCCCGGTCGAGGCTGACCGGTGCCCAGCTTCCCGCGTCGATACCGGCCAGCGCACGCGATTGCTCCACCAGCTCGCGACCGGGCAGGGCCGTCCAGATTGCGGGAGGAAGCGGCAGAAGCTGCAGCAGCGGCAATGCCAGCGTTGCCCCGACCAGCAACAGCTGTGGGCGTGACGCTTCGGCGAGAAAGCGCCGTGCAAGCCGGTAATGGACCGCAAGCAGCAGCAGGGCGAAGAGCTGGATCGCGAGATTGTTGAAGGCATAGGCGAGGCCGCCTCCACCCAGCATCACCGCAAGCAGCAGCAGGAGCTGTAAATGGACCACCGGCTCCCGCAACAGGGCTGACCCGGATGGGACTATCCTTGACGGGCCGGTCGAGGACCTGGCTAGCATCTCGGCCTCATTCGATGGCGGTTAGCGGCTGCAGGCCGGCTTGCCCCAGCCGTAAAAGAATAGAGCCGCAAAAGAAAAGGGCCGCAACTGATATGCGGCCCTATCTTCGATGTCACGTAATGCGTGATGTCACGATGATTTCGTGTGCCTTCAGCTGCCGGTTCCCGGCGATGCACCGTTCTCGACCTCTTTTTCGCCATCTTCGATCAGCAGGACGATTGCGGCAGCAAGCCCGCCGAAGAGCAGGACGAGCAGCCATTCCGACTTGCCCTTGAGATTCTCGGACTCGCCAATGGGTGAAGCCGAACGGTCCATGCCCTGCGCGATGGAAGCGAGCGAGACGGCATTGTCGGCCGCGCGCGTATTGGCGGATGCGGCAACCGGGGCCAGAACCAGTCCTGCGGCTGCGACGCAGGCAAGTGCAGACTTGAACATGATGGCTTCTCCGTAAAGCGGATACGTAAATCCTTGTACCGCAATGCACAAAGCAATGCAACGAAACCTACGAAGAAACACTTAAGTTGAGGCAAATTTGCGTCAGACGGTGCGGCGACCGCGCAGGCACTCATTGTACAAGGCGAGGGCAGCCAGACATCGCGGAATGCAGAGAAATGACAAATTTGCTTGTTATTCAGTAGGGTACCCAAGGGAAACGAGCAAATCTCCGGCATGATCGACAAAGATCCTGTTCTGCTCCTCCGTCATCCTGCTGCGCCAGCCCTTTTTACCACCGCCACTCGCGCCGCCGGAAAACTGCGTGCCCTGCGCGCCGTTCCAGCTTCTGAGCGTGGCATGGACCTTCTCGACCGAACTGGCATCCACCGCCGCCCGGATGTCCTCATCGCTCACTTCAAGTTCGCAAAAAGCGAATACGCTCGCAGCGGTAGCGACCGGCTCCCGCCGCATGTCCTCATAGCGGATCAGCAACATGTTGGGATGGTCGCGATACTTCAGCCAGGAACCGACATTGTCGCGCCAGCTGCCATAGCGCATCCACCCGGTCGTCGCCTTTTTCATGAATTCGTCGAAACTGCCGGGATAGGAATGGATGTGCCGGAAGTAATCGTAATAAGAGAGCGTCACATCCCGCCCGTCGCGGACAATATAGACCACCTTCCCTTCCAGGAAATAGGGCGCTGCGGGCAGGTGCGACTTGAAGAAACGCGGGCCATCACCCATCCGCGCCAGCCGTTCGCCGAATTCGAGCGCATCGATCGTCGGCTGCGCATCCTCTAACGCATCCATCGCATCGACATTGCCGCCATGCGTGACATGGTGAACGACGTGGCGCAGCCAGGTGTTGCCCGAACGGGGATAGGAAAAGAGGAAGCGGTCGCGCGGCTCGACCTGCATCCACGGAAGCCCGAGAAGCCTGTGTTTCAGGTCACGCCTGACCTTGCGGACATTCCGCCAGCCGCGCCCCAATCGCCCCAGCACCATCGTCGCTAACCCTCGCCCCTGGGAATCGGCCCCGAGCGGATAGCGGGAAGATTGGCCCGGATCTCGCGCCAATAGCCGCGCAGTTCCCGTTTCGCTTCACCGCCCATGAGCGACCATGCAAAGCGCAGGTGGATGCGCAATGCGATCAGCTGCCTCACCAGCCAGCCTTCCACTTTCGGCAAATGCCGGCGGGCAATGGCCATGCGCGCGGCATAGACATAGGTTGCACGCATGGCGCGCAACTGAACGCTCTTGCCGCCATAATGGATGATGGTCGCCTCGGGCGTTATGCGCGGCCGCGCGCCAAGGTCCGCCGCCCGCAGGCACAGGTCCGTCTCCTCGCCAAACATGAAGAAAGCGGGGTCGAACCCACCCAGCTCGTTCCAGAAATCGCGCTCGATCAGGAAGAAGCAGCCGGAGACGATATCCACCTGCCTTTCGCTGTCCCGCTTCCAGCCGGCAATGCGCTCCGGATTGAAGAAGGTACTGTTGCGGAAGAGTTCGCTGATGCCCAGCGTCGAGAACAATACGCTGCGCAAGGTCATCCGGTCGGCGCAGGATGTCTCGTTCAGGGTGCGATCGCCGAACAGGGTGCGCCCGCCCCAGATACGCGCCTCAGGAGTCCGGCGGGCAAAGGAAAGCAGCTTGTCGATGGCACCGTCGAGCGTGACCGTATCGCTGTTGAGCAGCAGGAGGTAGCGCCCCTGCGCAATCTCCGCCGCCTGGTTGTTGGCCATGGCAAAGCCGAGGTTGTCGCGGTTGGCCAGGATGCGAACCTGAGGAAAGCGCCGCCCGACTTCCTCGACCGTGCCGTCGTCCGAGGCGTTGTCGACCAGAATGATTTCGTAGCTGCTCACCGTCTCGCGGATCGCCGTTTCGATGGCCGCGCAGGTCAACTCGCGTGTCTTGTAGTTGACCACAATGATGCTGACGTCCGGCGCATGCGGCTGTTCTGTCATCGAAATGGAAGGCCCTTGCCGAAATCTTCGCCGTTTGGGAGACACTATGGCCCGCAAGGCCGTGGTGCAAGTGCAGCAAATGGCAGAAGTTCAGTCTTTATGCCGGTCCGGGTCGAGCAGCACCTCGAAATGCCCGATCTCGCCGCCCGTCACGGTGCGTTCGCCATAGCGCAGCCAGGCATGTGGTATGAAACCGGCATCCGGCCTGCCGTCGGCGCCGATAACGATCTCGCTGGCGATCCCGCGCCGGAGAAGCATTTGCTGGCCTGCCAGCGCCTGCACAAGGCAGTCCGCCCGCCAGGGCACACGCTTGGCAACCCTTGGCACCAGCCAGGCCACTCTCGCCACCGCCTCGGCATCGCCTGACCTTGCTTCGCGGCAGTTTCGCCCGCGAGTTACGGCTTGCCCGTTCGCCTCGACCAAATCGCGCCCCACAAGGCCGCGCAGGCGCCATCGCGCGAAGGCGATCTCCAGCAAGGCCGCGCCCGTTCCCGTCGCCACCCAAGCGAACTTGGCCAGCGTCCATCCCTTCTCGGCCTGGGTCGTTTGCGGGGAGTTCCAGCGCGGCATGCCCGCCCGACTGCCACTTTTGCTTCCGGCGGCCAAGGACCAATGGCGATATGGGCCTGCGCGGGATGACACAGGCCGGAAAGCTCATTACCCATGCTAACAGCTGACCGACCGCATCGCTCGCGCGTCGCACGGAGGTAGACCATGTTCCCGCCCGCCCTGAAGGAGCGCCTAAGCGACCCGGTCTTCCAGCAGAGGCACCTGCTGGCCGTTGCGATCGGCCTCGAGATGGAACCCTTTTGCAGCCTGTTCAAGCCATCTGTCGAAGCGGGCCCGAAGTTCAATTGACCGATCGGCAGGGCAGGACAGCGCGTTGAGCGGCATCGTCGCCATCTTCGAGACATGCGGCGGCGAGGCGGAAGCCGGCGCCGTCGAGCAGATGGCCCGTGCGATGGAATATCGCGGGCTCGACGGCATGTCCTGCTGGACCCAGGGTCCGGTCGCGCTCGGCCATTGCGCGACATATTCGACTGCGGAAGAGCGCGAGGCCATCCAGCCGCATGCAAGCGAAGACGGGCGCGTCCGGCTCGTCCTCGACGGCTACCTGACCAATATCGACGCGTTGCGGCGCGAACTCCGCGACCGGAAGATCGTGCTGCGCAATTCCTCCGATGCCGAAATTGTCCTGCGCGCCTGGGAATTGTGGGGCAGGGACTGTCCGCAAAGGCTGGAGGGAGAGTATGCCTTCATCCTCTGGGATGGTCGGTCCGGTGAGCTTTTCTGCGCCCGCGACCATCAGGGCCTGCGCCCCCTGCTCTACCATTTCGACGGCCGGCGGCTGCTGCTGGGCACCGATGCCGTGGCAATCCTGGCCGCCCTGCCGCATCGCCCCGCGCCCAATGCCGGATTTCTCACCGAGGTTCTCACCTTTCAGTGGTACAGCAGGGACGAGACTGTCTGGTCGGGCATCATGCGGCTGCCTCAGGCGCACAGCCTGCAAGCAAGCGGCAGCGGCCTGCGGATCGGGCAATACTGGCAGCTCGATACGTCCCGGCGCCTGACCTATGCGCGTGAGGACGATTATGCCGAGCACTATCGCGAACTGCTGGCCGAAGCCGTGCGCAGCTGCGCCCGCACCGACCGGCCGCTCGCCGTCGAGGCCAGCGGGGGGCTGGATTCCACCGCCTTGTTCTGCATGGCCCACCGATTGCAGGATAGCGGGACGCTGCCCGCACCGGAGGTTCGCGGCTACACCATGGCCGGCCCTCCTGGAACGCCTGCGGACGAGATCGAATATGTCCATGCCGTGGTCGAGGAACTGGGCGTGCCGGTTGCGGAGCATCCCTATTTCCTGCCCGATCTTGAATGGTTTGCAGCCAATGCCCGCCAGTCCTGCGACCTGCCATTGCCGCCCAACGGTGCCATTTCACTGACCGAGGAGAGGGCGATCGCCGCTGACGGCTGCCGGGCTTGCATGAACGGGCTTGGCGGCGACCAGTGGCTTGACGGATCGGCCTATTACTATCTCGAATTCCTGCGCGCAGGAGACTGGCGCAAGCTGGCGCGCACCGTACGCGGAGACATCGCTGCACGCGGCTGGCACTGGACGGCGCGCGCGCTGACCCATTTCGGCGTCAGCCCAATGCTCTCACCCGGCCTTCGGTCCGCCGCGCGCCGGATCAAGGCCCTTGTGCCTCATCGCGCCAGGCCCAGCCAGGCACTGGAACTGACCGCGCCGGCCGCTGCCGAATTGCGCGATCGCCGGCAGCGTTATCTCGACAGCCTGCCCAGCGACCGCCAGGCGCGGTTGAAGCTGGAAAAGCTCGCCCACCCCTATTGGTCGAGCATGTATGACATGAATTCCCGGCAGGCCGCGCTCAATGGCCTGTCGCAAAGGCATCCCATGCTCAGCAGGCCCTATATCGAATTCATGGCCGCCGTGCCCGAACACCTGCTGCTGCGACGCGGCGTGCGCAAATGCCTGCACCGGGATGCCCTTGCCGGAATCCTGCCTGAAAAGGTGCGTCTGCGGACCAGCGAGGGAACCACCGACCAGGTGTTCCATCGCCTTTCCGAACCCATGATAGCGCAGCTGCGATCGCCGGAAGGCCAAAGCCTGGCGAGGCTCATCGTACCACAGGAACTGGAACGGACGATCGGGGAGTATTGCAGCGCAGCAATTGACAATAGGTCGCTGCTGGCACTATGGCCCATCTACGTGATCTTCACGATTTTGGGGATATCCGGGGGCGCTTCATTTTTTCAGGAAGGTGACAATGGCCAATAACACCCATTCTGCATCGGCTTCTGCCCGCCGGGAATACAGGCAGCCCAAACTCACCGTGTTCGGATCGGTCCGCAACCTTACGGGTGGCAGTGCCGGACCGAACGGGGATGTGATGGGCACCTTCATGGCGATGCCCTGATCGGCGCCTTCACCCCGGCGGGGAATAGCCACGCATCATGGTTTCCCCGCTTGACGAACATCACGGATATCTCAGCCTCGCTGGCCGGTCGGAGCTATATGACCGCGCTATCGGGGCTGTCTTGCGCCCGGGCGATACGGTCGCGGACCTGGGCTGCGGCGTCGGCGTTCTTGGCCTGCAATGCCTCGATGCAGGTGCTGCGCATGTCTATGGCATAGACTATTCGGACGCGATCGAACTGACGCGGGAAACCGTCGCCCGGGCCGGGCTGGAAGATCGCTATAGCTGCCTGCGTGAATCGACTTTCCGGGTGGAATTGCCCGAAAGGGTCGACGTCGTCATCTGCGACCATATCGGCTATTTCGGCTTCGATTACGGTATTGGCGAGATGATGGCCGATGCCAGGCGAAGGCTGCTCAAGCCGGGCGGCGCCATGATCCCGCGCAGCATCGATCTCATCATGGCGGGCGTATCTTCCGATGGCTGCCGGAAGCTGGCGCAAGGATGGACGGGCGAGACTTTCCGCGAGGAATATCACTGGCTTAACTCCTATGCGCGCAATGCCAAGCACCCTTGGCTCTTCAAGCCCGAGGAACTGTGCTCGCAGCCCGTGCGGATGGGAACGATCCGCCTGGACAGCGACAATAGCGACCACTTCGCCATGACTGCGACGCTGGAAGTCGAGCGCGATTGCCGCTTCGACGGGCTGGCCGGCTGGTTCGACTGCGAGCTGGCCGAAGGCGTGCGCATGACCAACTCGCCTCTTTCCCCCGAAGCGATCGAGCGCAACAATGTGTTCCTCCCATGCAACGAACCGTTCGATGCCGCCGCCGGGGACCTGATCGAGGTGGACTTGCGGTTTCGCGACGACGGCGAAATGATCGCGTGGTCGGTCACGCCTGCCAATGGCGGCGCGAAGCAGAGCATGTCGACCTGGAAGAGCAAGATCCTCACCCAGGCGGACATGGTTGCCGATTCCGCAAAGCCGTTATCGCTCAATCGCATTGGCGAGGCGCGCAAGGCCGTTCTCAAGCTGGTCGATGGCAAGCGGACGGCAGCGGAAATAGAGGAAGCGGTCCTTGCCGATCACGCGGACCTGTTCCCAACCGCAGAGGAATGGCGCCGGTTCCTGCGGCACGAACTGGGCAATTGCGTGAAATGGTGATCGAGCAGCCGACGATCTCCATTCGCCCGCAGCATGCCATCGCAAGCGCGCCTTTCGATCGCTGGCGCTCGCCCGATGGCGATACGATCGCGGAATTCTATCGCCTCGACGGCCGCTATCTCATCCGCTTCCCGGGGCGGGCGGATTTCGAGGTGGAAGCGGCAAGTCTTGCGGTCAGCTGTTTCGCGGCTGCGGAGGACATGGAGGGAGCTGCCATGGCCCTGCTCCACAATGCGGTGGAACCGATGATCGGCAACCATTCGGGACGCCTGCACCTGCATGGAAGCGCGGTCGCGGTCGATGGCACTGGGATTGCGTTTGCGGGCCTTTCGCGCCGGGGCAAGACCACGCTCGCCGCATCCTTCGCACGCGCCGGATACCCCTTCCTGACCGAGGACGTCATCGCCCTCACCAAGCGGGAGGATGGCACATATCTCGTCGCGCCGGCCCGGCCATCGCTCCGCCTCTTCTCCGACAGCGAGGAACAGCTCTTCGGCGAGGCCGCGGCTTGCGCCGGGACGGATGCCAAGCGGGAAATCGATGCGAGCCGCCTTCTGCCTTTCGCGAATGCTCCCGTGCCGCTGGGCGGGATCTACATCCTTGGCCCCGGGGAATGCGAGGCGCTGACGATCGAGCCCGTGAGCAGCCAGGACGCGCTGGCGGAACTGATGCAGCATGCATTCATCCTCGATGTGGAAGACAAGCCACGATTGCAGGCGCATTTCAGCCGCTGCAGCGACCTTGCCCTGCATACAAGGTGCTACAGGCTGGATTACCCGCGCGACTACGATGCGCTGCCGCAGATCATCGACGGGCTGGCGCGACATGCCCGGGAAGAACGGACAGGCGATGAAAGCGAGTGACATCCTGACAGCTTCCGAAGACGCGATCGCCCGCGAGGTCGGCGGCGAGCTGGTGCTGATGCATCTCGCCAGCGGGACCTATTTCGGGTTGAATGCCGTCGGCGCACGCATCTGGCAGCTGCTGGAAGCAGGCGAGCAGTCGCTGGCAGGTCTCTGCAGGACAATCGTCACCGAATTCGATGCCCCCGCCGATGTTATCGAGCACGACATTGCCGCCCTCGCCGGGGATCTGGAAGAGCACGAACTGGTGACGCGCCGAGCTGGCAGCTGACTACAGGGAAAGCTATGACCGGGCCTGCCCACCCGGTCGATCATCGACTACCCGGCCATGCTCCATGCGGATAATCCGATGGGCCAGGGCGAGGCTGGCGGGACGATGGGTGATCAGGATGACCGTCCGGCCGGCAAGCGCGTCCCGGCATTGCTGCACGAATGCCTGCTCGGCCTCGGAATCGAACATCGCGGTTGCCTCATCGAAGACCAGGACCGGCGGATCGGCAAGCAGTGCGCGGGCGAGCGCGATACGCTGGCGCTGACCGCCCGAGAGGCGCACACCGTGATCGCCGATCCGTGTATCCAGCCCTTGCGGCAGGGCCGTGACGAAGTCCGTCGCCTGTGCAAGCCGCAAGGCACGCTCGAGGACTTTTGCCCCCGCATCGGGATGGCCGAAGCAGATATTCTCGCGCACCGATCCAGCGAACAGCAGCGCCCTTTGCGGGACGACCCCGACAGACTGACGCAGCGCCTGCACCTGAAAGCTGGCGACATCCCGCCCGTCCAGCGCGATCCGGCCTGCGTCGGGCCTGTAGAACTGCAACAGCAGGCTGATGAGGGTCGATTTGCCCGCGCCGTTCTCCCCGGTAATCGCAATCACCTGGCCCCGCGGAATAGTCAGGCTGAAATCGGTGAGGACTTCCGGGCGACCGGGATAGGCAAAGGACACCGCGTCGAACACGATATCGCCCCGCGGGATCGCAGTCTCGCCGCTGGCATATCCAGGCTCTTCCTCCTCATGCAGGACCGCCTCGAGCTTCTCCAGCGTTCCGCCGGCAAAGCGGTAGCGTCCGTAAAGGTCGGCAAGGGCGCCGACAGGACGCGTGAGCAGGGCCGCATAGAGCAGAAAGCTGAACAGCTCGGCGGGGCTGCGCTGCGGATCCATGGCCACTCCCGCGAGGAGGATCACCGCGATCGCGGCGAGCGCGGCGAGAAGCGCAATGAGCGGGCCCAGCAAGGCGCTGAGCCTGGCCTGTTGCAGGTTCAGCTGCCGCGAGCTTTCCGCGTGTTGCGCGAAGCGCGCGACCATCTGCTCCTCCATCGCGAAGGACTTGGTCGCAGGCACCAGTTCAAGCTGAGTCTCGGCAAATGAGATCAGGGTGGCATCGGCATCGCGTGCCTGACCGCCAAGCAGGCGCAGCCTGCGTCCGATCAATCGCAGCGCGATATAGAATACCGGCACCACCAGCGGTACGAACAGTGCAACTCTCGGCTCGATGGCAAACAGCAGGATCACGGCCCCGATAGCCGTCAGTACCTGCGATGGCGCCTTCGCCATCGTGGCCGAGAGAAACTCGCTGAGATTGACGACTTCCCAGGTGGTAACCGACAGCAGGTCGCCGGCGTGACTGCGATGATGGTAACCCATCGGCAGGCGCTGGACATGTTCGATCGCTTCGGTGCGCAACGCCGCCAGCGCGCGGCCCGATGCGGCGGCGGACAGGATCGATACGGCAATGGTGAGCGCCGTCATGACGACGAGAGCCACCACCAGCAGCACTATGGCCCATGTCTGGTCGGTTGTCGCGCCCTCCACCACGCCGCCCAGGACGCTACCCGCCAGCCAGGGGATGGCGAGCGTCGTTACGGACGACAGCACGGTCAGCAAGCTGATGGCCAGCAGCTGGCCGCGATAGGGCGCAGCCCGGCGCAGGAGTGAGCGCAGCTTCATCGGCCCCGCCTTCCCGTGAACAGCCGCAGCCCGGCGGAAAGCAGTCTGTATAGATGCTGCAACGGCATCGGCCAGCCGCTCGCTTCCGGATATCTGCGCTCTATCTGCGACCGCGACGGGAATACCCGCACCCTGAACAGTTCCAGTTTTTCTTCGGGCGTTTCCAGGGCCGCCAGATCGGCCCGCAATCGCGCGAGCGCATTGGTTTCGGCAAGATGGTCGGCGATCGGGTTGGCCCCCTGTGCCGCCTCGAGATCCGCGACGGCAGACTCGCAAAGGGTCGTGCCGAAAGACGCCTGCGCGCCGCGCAACGACGTCAGAATCGCGCCGGCCAGGCCCCGCTCGCAGGCGAGGCGACCCAGTTCCCGCCATTGCCCCTCGGTCAGCGAGGGGGCCAGCAGATGCGTGTCCATCCGCCAGATCAGCCGGTCGCCCTCATGATGCCTCTGCGCACCTGCGATGTAACCATGGACGATGTGCAGCTCCCGATTGATGGCTCCCCTGAGGAGCTGCAATACCGGATCCAGCGTGCGGGCGTGTCCCGCAAGGCGCTCAAGCGGAATGGCATGCGCGAAACACTCGTCATGGCCGATCAGGCGGCGCAGGGACGGGGAACCGATGACCTCCCAATGCAGGTCGATGGCATGGACAAAGCCGATCCCGGTGTCGCGGACCCAGACCTCCTGCCCGAAATGGGCATCGCTTATGCGCTCCAGTCCGGCGGCGGCCATCACCTGTCGCGCCTTGCGCAGATCGCTCCGCGCCACCAGCAGGTCGGTATCGCCACGCCGCCTGGTCGCTGGCCTGTCATAGACAGAATAGGCGAGCGCGGTTCCCTTCATCACCAGCGCGGGGATTCCCTGCTCGTCGAGCCGGTCGAGAAGCGCGATGACGACCTCGCGATGCGATTCCTCCCACAAGACCTGGTGCCGCGCTTCTTCGAGGACACTTTCGCGCAGGTCTTCGGGCCATGAGCGCAACCCCGCATCCGCGTCGCACAGTGCAAGGGCAATGCCGTGAAACTCGATCCGTTGCCACACGCTATCGGCAGCAACATCGAGGTCGAAGGCAGGCGATGCGGTGCTTTCGGGTGCGGCCAGTGCTTGCGCAAGGAAGGCATCGATATTCGCTATCGCCACCGGTGGTGTGCGGGAGCCTTCCGGCAATTGGCCTGTTTGCCTGTCGTCACGACTGGCCTGCATCGCAAACGGTCCCCGCCTTTTCCTGACCCTCCGCGCCCGTACATGAATCGCCAGCAGGTCGAGGGGCAAAATGCGCCGCGACGACGCGGATGTCCAACCCCAAGCGCCAGCCGGGCAAGACCGTTGACCCGGTTCCGGATTGCTGCAATGCAACCATCGGTCATGAGAAACTGTCTGCAAAAAGGGAATAATCCGTGAAGCAGACCGCACGCAAAGGCATCATCCTGGCTGGGGGAACGGGAACGCGGCTCTATCCGCTGACCAAGGGCGTTTCAAAACAGCTGATGCCCGTCTTCGACAAGCCGATGATCTATTACCCGCTGAGCACGCTCATGCTCGCCGGAATCCGCGAAATACTCGTCATCACCACACCCGAGGACGAGGAGGCCTTTCGCCGGGTGCTGGGTGACGGATCGTCCTTCGGCGTGGAGCTGTCCTACGCCGTCCAGCCGAGCCCGGACGGGCTTGCACAAGCCTTTCACATCGGGGCGGATTTCCTTGCCGGACATCCCAGCGCACTGATCCTGGGCGACAATATCTTTTACGGCCACGGCCTGCCCGAATTGCTCGCAAGCGCCAACCGGCAGGAGAGCGGCGCGAGCGTCTTCGCCTATCGCGTGAACGATCCCTGCGCCTATGGCGTGGTCGAATTCGGTCCGGACGGCAGGGCAATCTCGATCGAGGAAAAGCCGGTCCGGCCCAAGTCCAATTATGCGGTGACGGGCCTCTATTTCTATGACGGCACAGTCGTCGATCGCGCACGGGACCTGACGCCTTCGGCTCGCGGCGAACTCGAGATTACCGACCTCAACCGCCTCTACCTCGAAGAGGGACAGCTGGCTGTGGAAATCATGGGCCGCGGATTTGCCTGGCTCGATACCGGTACGCACCAGTCGCTGCTCGATGCGGCAAGCTATGTCCGCATTACCGAGGAGCGGCAGGGGCTGAAGATCTGCTGCCCAGAGGAAATCGCCTGGCGGCAGGGCTTCATCGATGACGCTCAGCTGGAAAGTATCGCCGCGCCGCTGATCAAGTCGGGCTATGGCGAATACCTGATGCAACTCCTGCACAGTAAGGGCTACGCATGAAGGTCGAGCCTTGCGCGATCCCCGGCCCGCTGGTGATCGAACCGGATGTCTATGGCGACGATCGCGGCTTCTTCATGGAAAGCTGGAACCGCGCCGCATTCGCCGCAGCCGGCCTCGACGTGGATTTCGTGCAGGACAATCACAGCCGCTCGCAAAAGGGCGTCTTGCGCGGCCTCCATTTCCAGGACCCCGGCGCGCAGGGCAAGCTGGTGCGAGTGGTTCACGGCGCGGTGTTCGATGTCGCGGTGGATCTGCGCAAGGGTTCACCCACTTTCGGCAAATGGGTGGGCGTCGAACTGTCGGCAACGAACAAGCGCCTGTTCTGGGTTCCGCGCGGCTTTGCGCACGGCTTCCTGACGCTGGAGGACGGGACCGACTTCCTCTACAAATGCGATGCGCCCTACGCGCCGCAGCACGAACACACGCTGGCCTGGGACGATCCCGAAATCGGCATAGAGTGGCCTCTCGACGGCCTCTCGCCAATCCTTTCCGGCAAGGACCGTGACGGTCAGGCATTGGCCGATGTGACGGCCTTCCTGTGAACATCCTGATCACCGGAGCCGCTGGCCAGCTGGGCCGGGCGCTGCTCGCCACCGCGCCGGAAGGGGTTCACGTTTCATACGTCGACCGGACCGATTGCGATCTGACCGATCCGCGCGCCGTGCGTGAGCTGGTCAGGCATGTTTCGCCGGACATCGTCATCAATGCGGCCGCCTTCACCGCGGTCGACGCCGCGGAAAGCGACGAAGCAGCCGCCAGCGCCGTCAATACCGAAGCCGTCGCCACGCTCGTGGCCGAACATCAGGGCAAGCTCGTCCATGTCTCGACCGATTTCGTGTTCGACGGGACCTCCAGCCGCGCCTATCGCCCGGACGATCCGCGCAACCCCCTGTCAGCCTATGGCCGCACCAAGGCCGCGGGCGAGGACGCCTTGCGCCCGGGTGACCTGCTGGTCCGTACCAGCTGGATCCATTCCGCCGGAGGCGCGAATTTCGTGCGCACCATGCTGCGGCTGATGCGCGAAAGGGAAGAGCTCGCCGTGGTCGCCGACCAGATCGGCGCGCCAACCTGGGCGCCCGGCCTTGCCCGCACGATCTGGGGCCTGCTGGACAAGAATGCCTGCGGCACCTTCCATCACAGCGATGCAGGCGTGGCCAGCTGGTATGATTTTGCCGTTGCGATCCAGGAGGAGGCGCTGGCGCTTGGCTTGCTCAAGCGGGCCATCGCCATCCGCCCCATCGCCACGGCAGACTATCCCACGCCGGCCACCCGCCCAGCCTTTTCTCTACTCGATTGCAGCGCTACGCGTGCCCTGCTGCAGGATGGCGACGTACACTGGCGCGTCAACCTGCGCAGGATGTTGGAAGAGGAAGCACAGTTTGGCTAATCTGCTCGTCACTGGGGGTGCCGGTTTTATCGGCGGGAACTTCGTCCATTACTGGGCGGACCGTCACCCCGGCGATGCGCTTATCGTGCTCGATTGCCTGACCTATGCCGGCAACAGGTCTACGATTGCCGGGGTCGAGCAGGCCGAACTGGTCGTCGGCGATATCCGCGATACCGCCCTGGTCGAAGAGCTGCTTCGAACGCGCGACATCGCAACCATCGTGCACTTCGCCGCCGAAAGCCATGTGGACCGGTCGATCAGCGGGCCCGATGCCTTTATCGACACCAATATCCTGGGCACCAACAGCCTGCTGAAGGCTGCCCGTTCCGTCTGGCTGGACGATGGCAGCGGCAAGCCGCACCGCTTCCACCATATCTCCACCGACGAGGTCTACGGATCGCTCGGCCCCGAGGATCCCGCCTTCAGCGAGACTACTCCCTACGCGCCCAATTCGCCCTATTCGGCGTCAAAGGCCTCTTCCGACCATCTGGTGCGTGCCTATCACCACACCTTCGGCCTGGATGTCACGACCAGCAATTGCTCGAACAATTACGGGCCCTATCAATATCCGGAAAAGCTGATCCCCCTCTTCCTGCTGAACGCGCTGCATGGCCGCCACCTGCCCATTTACGGCGACGGAATGAATGTGCGCGACTGGCTTTATGTCGAGGATCACTGCCGCGGGATCGATGCATGCCTCAACCGGGGCAAGCCCGGTGAGACCTATAATATCGGCGGCGGCGAGGAATTGCCCAACATGGCTGTGATCGACCGCATCTGCGCCGAAGTAGACCGCGCCTTCGCGACGATCGACGGGCTTGCAGCACGCTTTCCCGATGCCCCGGCCGCCAGCGGGAAGCCGACCGCCGGGCTCAAGACATTCGTCGAGGACCGCAAGGGCCACGATCGGCGCTATGCGATCGACGAGACGAAAGCGCGCGACGAACTGGGCTATGTGCCGCAGCACGATTTCGAACAGGGCCTGGCCGATACCTTGCGATGGTATCTGAACAATGAGGACTGGTGGCGGCCCCTGCAATCGCGGTAAGCCTAAGCGCGAATTGCATCACCTCCGCTTGATAAGCGTGCGGATTTCATCCGCCAGCGGATGCTTCAACAAGAAAAGGCTCGCCAGCGAAGTGCCTGACATGACGGCGGCAATTGCACCGAGCAGTGCCCAGCCTTCCGTTCCCAAACGCGCCAGGGCCAGCTTCGCGACGAAGGTGATCAACACCGGTATCGCGCCGGTCAAGAACGGCCGGATGAGAGCCCGCAGCAGCTTCGCGACATCGGTATCGCAATAGCGCTTTAACGCGTAGATCAGTTGCCCGGCATTGAAGTAGCCCGACGCCATGATTGCCAGACACGCAGCCTCCAGGCCGTATGGCACCAGCACGATCAGCAAAACGACCCGCAAGGCCAGATTGAAGATCCGGTTGCGCAAGACGACGTCCAGCCGATCGCACGCCGTGAGATAGGCCGTGGCAGGGCTGGTGATCGGCCAGAAGATGAGCCCAAGCGCGATGATCGTCATCGCTGGCGCCGCCGGGGCCCACTGCTCGCCATAGACCAGGGGGACGATCAAATCCGATGCCACGGCCAGGAAACCGAAGAACGCGGTCGATACGGTCAGCATGACCATGCTGGAATTGAGCACCGTCTCGAGGCCATTCAGCCCATCGCGCTGCTGGGCGCCAATACGTGCGCGAATCAGCGGATCGATCGCTCTGGGTATGGTCTGGTTATAAAGCCGCGAAACCGTGCCGGCGCGCGCGAAGAGCGCTGCCTGCGACACGTTGGCCATGGCCCCGATGATCATTTGACCGGCCTGGCTTGTCATGGTCTGCAACAGGTTGGATCCGATCATCATCGAACCGAAACTGGCGATCTTCCTCATGTTCGCGAAAGATGGCCGAAGCAGCACATGCTCGGGCGCGACAAAAATCAGGAACAGGAGCTGCGCGAAGGCTGCCGCCACGGTGGCATAGGCGAGGCCCATATAGCTAAAACCGAGCCAGACCAGGCCCACCTGCAATGCCGACATGACAATGGTGGAAATGGCCGTCGCCACGTTGATGATGACGAAGCGTTCCTCGCGGGCCAGCATGTTGGTGATCGGCATGGTGAACAAGATGACCACCATCGCCAGCGGCAGAACCATCGTGATGTCGGCGACGCCGGGGCTTTCATAGATTTCGAGCAACAGCGGACGGCTGGCGAAAATCGCCACTACACCGATCAGCGTTCCCAGAAACGCGAAGCCGAAAACACTGCGCCTTGTCTCAATCAGGTCATCCTTGGCATAAAGCAGATATTCGCCGACGCCGCGCTGCAGAACGCCGACGAGCGTGATGACGGCGAGGCCGATGGAAAAGACGCCAAACTCTGCCGGCTGCATCATGCGCGCCACGGCAATCGATGCCGCAAGGCTGACAACAGCCACGACGGATTGGGCGGTCAACGCAGAATAGATGTTTCTACGCATGGCTTTGCTGATGGCTGCCGGGCGATGGTCTCATTTCGATGCGATACGCTTGCCGCTATCGACCCGCGCGTTGCGGACGAGATCCTCCACTTCCGCAACCGCTTCCTTCATCGCTTGCAATTTCGCGGCGAAGACCTTCGGATCGCTGAGGAATGTCGGGCCGACGGCGACCTTTTTCAGATCGGCTATCGCCCTGCTTTCGGCAAGGCGGCGCGCAGGGAACAGGAGCTTCGCGAAGACACGCCGTGCGCGGCTTGGGCGGCACTGCAAGAGCGCCCTTTTTAATGAAGGATCGAAGCGCTTCTTCAGATATTCGACCAGCGCATCCTGCGCGATCGCCTCATTCAGCGTTCGCTCTGGAACGATGCCGTGCCGCGAGAGGATCGTCTGCATCCGGGCATAGACCCATTCGTCCGTTCCGTGTCCGGCCGAAATGGTCGCGGGCCGCAGGGGAACTTCCATCGACGAGGTCCAGTCCCGCCACTTGAACTCGTCGAATGCGGGTGAGATCATGACCGGAACCCACGGTATCCGCATCGTATCGGCGACGATCGCCCCGTGCATCGCCTCGGTGACGACAAGCTTCGCCCCGGCAAAGGCTTGCAGAACATCATCCACCGGCTGCTGCGGGGAAACGAAGCGCATTCCCGCTCGATCGGCAATATGTTCCCACCGCGCGCTTCTGATGCTGCGATGATGCGGCATGAAGACCACGTCCCCGCCATCGCTGCGATCAGGCAGCAATCCGGGCTTGGCAGCCAGGAGGATTGCTCCGTCGGTAATAGCAGCTTCGGGCATGCCGATGACTTTCGCTGTCAGAGGTCCCCTGACGGCTTTCACAAGCCATTTCGAAACCGCTTTCGGAGGCAAGTCATAAGACGTGCCTGCCCCAAGAATGACTACGGTCTTCCCCGAACCCTCAAATTTCCCGATCCACTCTTCCGAAAGTATGCTGCCAATGCCTACAATGACCAAATCATCGATCTCGAATACGCCGGAAGAGAGGATCGCAGGCCACACCAGCTCATTCAGATCGTCGCCAAAATTTGGCTTGGTACCTCTGTAATAAAATAGCTCCACCAATTTATCCTTTGTTAAATAGGTTAGCTATCAGATTTTTGCGGAGAAATGGGTGCTTTATTAGAGACCTGATCGCTCTTAAGTACCGGCGTTGCTGAAGACTTGCCTTGAACCCCCTTTGAGCGCTGGCATAGAAAAAATCCGAGAGAGCTTCTGCCCGTTCTTCGAGCAGTTTTTCATAATCTGCATTGCCACTTATACCTGCCGCATTCTTTAGCGCTCGGGAGTCCCGCGCCATGCCAAGGTAGTCGGTTTTTGTCTGGCTAAATCCGGAATTTCGCGACGTCCAGCGATAGCCTGGCTCGGGCAAGAGCAGGAAACGCCCTCCTGCGACCAGGCAGCGGACATAGAACTGGAAATCCTCGCCATGCCTGACTGCGGTGGGATAAAGCTCCGGAAGGCTCGCAACAAACTGGCTTCGGAAACAAGGTTTAAGCAAACCGTAATCGAGCTGGCCAGTATCCGGTCGCGACTGCCGAAGAAGTGCAGGTAAGTCGATCCACTCTGGCTGGTTTATGCTGGTTATTTTCCGGCCACTCAATTTTTCAGCCACGGCATCGTAGACTCGCACATTATCCGCAACCAGATCTGCGTGGAATTCACGACCCGCCCTCACCAACCGCGCCAATCTTCCGAGATCGAAGGTGTCATCGGCATCGAGCACGGCGATCCACTCTCCTTTTGCCTCACGAAATCCGGCATTTCTCGCACCCGCCGGGCCTTGGTTGCGATCAAGCCGAATAGCGCGCACTCGCGTGTCGCCCTCGTAAGTTGAAGTCACCTTGTCAGCGGTTCTCTCCGGGCACTCATCGTCGACCACAATGACTTCATAGCTCACACCCTCTTGAGCCAAGACAGAATCGATGGCGTTGGAGATGAAGCGCGCTGCCCGATATGCCGGGATGACAACGCTCACCTCTGGTGCCGGAGCGTTCGCGCTATGCGACTTCATCGCTCGTCTTCCATGTTTGGATCATGGCCAATCAGAAGTGATCTTAGGAGCATATTCGCCCGCTTCATCTCGTACCGCTCCGCAACGGACCGCCTTCCCTGCTGGCCCATCTTGCGAGCAAGCTCCTTGTCCTGAAGCAGGAGGGCGATTTTTTGCCCCATTGCATCGACATCGCGTTCATCTACGAGGAAGCCCGTCTCCCCGTCCAGTACGGTTTCGCGAAACGATCCGTGACGGGTGACGACGACTGGCTTGGCATAGGCCATCGCTTCGAGCACGGAAAGGCCCAGCGTTTCGACGCCGCTCTTCGGGATCGAGACATTATGCTGGATCAGCATGTCGGATTTCGCGATGGCAGAGAGCGTATCCGCGTGGGAAAGTCCGCCCCTGAACAGGACGTTGTCTCCGATCTCCAGATCACGGACCAATTGACGCAAATCCGGTTCCAGCGGCCCTTCGCCTATGATCTCGAGCGTCGCGCCTGGCACCAACGCCAGCGCTTTCGCGAAACTTCTTATCGCAAGATCGGGGCCTTTCCACGGTATCATCCGCGAAACCATCACTGCCCGGCCTCCGCGCTGCCCGGGCATGTCTTCGATCGGAGGAATTCGCACCCCGCAAGGAATCTTGCTGATTTTACCGGGGTCGCAGCCGAGCTCGATCAGCCGGCACCGCATCATCTCGGACCCGATAATCGCTCCGTCGATGCGCTGCAGCAGCTTGCGCAATTCGCTTTCATAGCGCGCCGTCCAGGTGAGGATGAAGATGTCGAAGCCATGGAAGTAGACATAGGCCCGCGCACCGGCGGCCAGGACGGCGGGAAGTACGTCCATCGCAAAGTCCCCGAATTCGACCAGGACGGTCCCGACATCCTGTCGCCTCAGGAACGATTCGATTGCGGCGCGGTTTTGCTGCGTCAGTCGCTGAGGATAGGCGAAGGCCCGCAACCGAAGCCGCTTCTTGAGCTGCATGCGCAAGCGCGATGATCGATCGTATACGGGATCGGCCAGCATGAGATGGGGAATATCCGCGAACTCCGGCGGTGGAGACGCGGTTGAGACGAGTGCCAGCACTTCTGCCGGAAACGCCCGCACGTGATCGCGTACGAAGGTCTGCGAAAGGATGTCGAAACGCCGCGTAATGATCGCCACGCGCGGCGAATGCGGCGGAGGATCCGCGACAGTAGCCGTCGCAGCATTCATGATCGGCCCAGCTCTCGCTTCACCTTGTCCACCAGCCGCCGCGCGAGTGCTTGCGCATCCCAATGCGCCTGGCGCAACGATGCGAGCGGTCCAGGTTCAAGCAGCATATCCTGCATGCGAACCGTACCGAAATTGTGCGTCTTGGATACGGTATAGTTGTTGGCCGAATGCCAGACCATGCATTCCGGCAGCGGCGCGAGCTCCTGGTCCACCGGCACTACGTAACGCGAAGGCAGGCCGCGCGGGACATTTTCAAACGTAAGCGCCCAGGCGGATTGCACACGGCAGGAGTGGTTGCGCGATTGGGGCAGGGTGTCCGCCTCGTCGATATCCGACCATGGCGAGGCGAAATATTCCGCGCAGAGTTCCCGGTCGAGCACGAAGCCCGCCCAATAAGAAAATTGCGGGGCGACGAAGGCTTGTCCGTCGACTGTCAGCTTCTCGCGATCCTGTACCGGCTGGTAGCCGCGGCTGTCGGGCGACATGCGCGTTCCGTCCGGCAGCACCTCGTAACGCAGGAAGCCCGGGATACAGCCAGCCGCCTTGGCGCCCGGAAGGAAGCGCTCGAAATAGGCGATATTGTCCGCATCGACGACGATATCGTCTTCGATATACATGAACAGGTCTTGTGCGGTCCCGGACCTGTCGAACCATTCGCGAAGATGTCGCTTGTGCCACCAGGTCAGATGCCAGGGATGGTCCATGCCGTGGGCCCGGTCGAATTTCAGGGCGAAGCCGGCAGCTTCCAACTTGCGTTTGGCTTGCCCGATCAGATCCTCGTCAGCGATGGCAAGGTCGTTGGTGACGACCGTGACTGTGACCTGTTCGCGCCGCCAGCCGGCAATCGCTTCAAGCACCTTTGCAAGATATGGGATACGTGCGGGTACGTAATGCGCCGCAATCGAAACGTCGAATGTCGGCACCGGCATTTCAACTCCTGGACGGGACCCTCTGATACATCCCCGCTAGCATGCCGGGCCGCATTTCCCAAAGTCATTGTGCGATTGCAAAGGGGATTCCGCGCTTGGCACATTATGCCGGAAAATCCACGAAATCCGTGCCTTTTTCCTCGCAAACTCCTGCGTTATCATTATCACTTGGTGCACCCATCGGGTATTCAGGATTGTGATTGGCGCGGCGCTTGTTGCACCGCAACAGAGGCGAGGACCAAAGTCGGGTGCCGAAACAAAAGGTATTTTGCATCGGGTTCCAGAAGACCGGGACCACGAGCCTGGAACATGCTCTGCAATCTGTGGGATACCGGGTCAAAAGCGTTTTCGGTCGCGACCTGACCTATGACGAACTCAAGGCAACCTATGTCGATCGCGGCCTGGAAATTGCCCGGGAATACGACGCGCTGGAAGACATGCCCTGGCCGCTGATGTTTCGGGAGCTCGACGCAGCCTTCCCAGGCTCGAAGTTCATTCTGACCTTGCGCGATGCGGACGCATGGATCCGTTCTATCGTCGGCCATTTTCGCGACAATGCCCATGTTATGCAGCAATTGACTTATGGTGAGGATGCCGGGGCGCCCGTAGGCAATGAAGACCGCTATCGAGCGGTCTATGAAGCGCATAATGCTGCGGTGCTCGATTATTTCGCTGACCGCCCAGATGATTTGCTGGTGATGCGCCTGGAGGCAGGCGATGGATGGGAGAAGCTCGCGCCATTCCTGGGCATCGAGGGTGCACCAACCGGGCCGTTCGTGCACACGAATACGCGCAAGGCGCGCAATTCGGTCTTCCGGCGGATCAGGGGCAGGATGAGGCGCGCCGGGATCCTGTCATAGCGTCGAGCGAACGGCAGAAGGGCAGGGTTCTGCTTGCGTTTGCCCAGCGCCGCGAAGATGAAGGGTTATGGATCAGATGAGCGAAGAGCCTCTCCCATACAAGAAAAGCCTCGATCTCCGCTCGCGCCTGATGCGCCTTGTCGGCTCCGCTTTCGATCCTCGCGCCTGGATGCATCTTTTCAAGATCATCAATTATTACAATTACTCGCACGTGTCGCAGCTGCGGGTAATGAAAATAGGGGCCGAACCGAGCATCAGCCCCGACGCGGTCTTTGCCAATGGCGAGCGGATAGTCCTTGGCGATCGCGTGCGCATCGGTTCGCGGTGCCATTTATGGGCAGGCCCCGCAAAAGGGCGGATCATTGTCGGCGACGATGTGCTGTTCGGGCCCGATGTCATGCTGACCGCCGCAAGCTACAACTACAACCGGGGTTCGCCGGTCACCGAACAGCCGATGAGCGAAGGCGACATCGTGATCGGCAACGATGTGTGGCTGGCAACGCGGTGCGTGGTGTTGCCGGGCGCCAGGATCGGCGATGGCGCCATTATAGCCGCCGGCGCTGTTGTGAAGGGCGAGATACCCGCGATGGCTATCGCTGCGGGCTCGCCTGCTCGCGTCGTCAGTCAACGCGAGGTCACACACAGGCCGGCGGACTAAGTGGCGATTATGTTGCGAGATCGCCGATAGGGCTGGCTACAATCCCAACACCGCGATCTGCCGCAGCGCCTCGGTGCCGGTGGCATAGGCCAGCGCATCGGCGTAATCGGGCGCGTCCTTGTTCAGCATGGCGACAAGCCAATATTGCGCGGAGGTGCGATAGGCACTGGTATTGCCACCAACATTCATACCGCCCCAACTGCCCATGTTCACCCCGTCGATCACGATGACGTTGGCGGTGTTCGTGCTGATCGCTGTCGATAGATTGCCGCGAGTGGCCTGCACCACACCATTCACTGATGTGGGCGGGGATACCGCAGCGCTGTTTCCAGACTGCGCGCGGACCCTGGTCGAACTGGCGAAGTTCACGAACAGGTCGGTATCAGCGCGGCCACTCTTCTGCACAAATACCAGCGTCGCATTGCCGGGCTTCGAGGTGGACAACGGCATGGTAAGGCGGTCCGTCAATACCGGATCATGATAGATACCTTTGTCATAGATCGGGCGCAGCGCCGGGTCGGTCTGCTCCAGATCGAACAAGCCGCCCGGCATCTGGTTGGGAACCAGCGCAACAGTGTCGCTGTCCCCCTGAACTACGGCACCGCCGTCGCCTGCCGTCATGTCCTGCGGCCTGGTGTAATCCCACCAGCCCAGCGTGGCGGCATAGCTCGTCATTTGGTTGGCGACGAACTTCGTGGTTACAGTGAAGTCCTCGCTCACCGTGCCGACAGTCAGCCTTGCAGTCACCGTTGCCTCGCTCGCGTCGCTCGATGTCACTCGCAATTCCACGGTATCGCCATTGTCCGCGGTGGTGTTGGCCGAGGACCATGCTCCGCCATTGACGCGGTATTCGCCGCCGGTCACGAACAGCTGGCCTGGCGCGACCATGCCCGCAAGCGTCACGGCGTTGCTGACATAGACGGTATCCAGTTCGGCATCTGCCGCGGCGGCAAATGCAAACGCGCCCGGCGTGACGATCACACCCTTGAGCGCGCCTACGGCGTCTACTTCCGCACGCAGCTGTCGGTTACGATCCCAGGCGAAGCGGGGGGCCTTGGGGCTAGCCTCCAATTGCGCCGCAGGGGTGAAATCGCCTGCCGTAACGTCGGCGAACAAGGTCGCTTCATCGCCGCCACTGGTGGTTTCCAAACCGCCTGGGATGGCACCCGCTCCATGCACGTGGTTGTCGCGCGGCACCATGTCAGGATCGGGGCCAGCACCGGCATAGCCGAGGCCTGGCAAGGCATTGTTGGCAAAGGCGCAATAGCTGTCGAGGTCCATGTTGACGCTGTCCATGCGGATCGACACGGACTGATTGGTCCATGTGTTGTGCATCGCGACGACATGGGAGAATTGGCAATTGGCCTTGCCCCACTGGCTCTTCTTATCGCCAGCGGCCACGGTATGGTAAATATCATTGATGAAGAAGCAGTCGGCTATCAGCCCGCCACCGGCAGGCCCCAAGAATACTGACTGCACATTGGCTCCATTGACAAGGTTGCCGGTGAAGACCCCGTTCTGGAAGCCATTGCTGGCAATCTGGTAGAAATCCGAATGACGCGACCACTGGATGTAAAACTGGTGCGTCACATCTTTCATATCGACTGCGGCAAAGCCCTGTGATCCTGCACCTGTAGTGGCCGACACGCGACCGGCGACATAATCGGCTACCGTGGAGTTGTTGCTCGCTGCGCTCCAGCCCGGCAAGGTGTTGAGCCAGTCCACCACGTCCTGAACGCTGTAGCCGTCCCCGACATTGCCGTTGTAATAATCAGTGCTGCCACCGGTGTGGAACACCGCCTCATTGGCGCCCCAGTTCGCATAGTAATAGATGTCGTCGCCGCCAGCACCGCCGTTCCGGCGCAAGGTCGCAGTGGCCTCCGCGCCGGTATAGCTGGCGGTGAATACCGCATGATTGGTGCCCCAGAACGTATCGGCGTGGTCGTTCACCACGTTATCGATCACGCATTTCGCACCCGAAACGATATCATAAGTGATCGCTTCGAAGGTACAGCCGCGCACCAGCGTGCAATCGCCACCTGCCCCGGCGAGGTTGGACACGGTGCATTCCGTCATCCAGCTGTTTCGCTCCACTCGCCACCCGAACTGGTCGATCTTCTCGCCACGGAACAATTCGAACCGGCCATCCGGGTGGGTGGAAGTTAACGTAATCCCGTCCAGCCAATGCAAGCCAAGATTATCCGGACCTGTGCTACCAGTGATCTCGATAATCCCGCGCATGTCGATGGTGAGCAGCGGCCCCATGAAGTGAAGCCGAGACTTGTTATGGACTATCCGCGATGCCACGCCGCCGCCGCTGATGGAAACGCCGGGCACGCGTGCCTCGATGTTCATGTAGCCGTTCTGGTCCGCATACGCCGGGTTGTCATCGGCGGTCATCAGGTAGTCGCCCGCCTCGGTGATGGCGATGAGCGGGTTCTGCCAGCCCTGCGCCTTGGCATGGTTAGTCGCATCGTTCATGTTGGTGAAGTCCGCGCCGCCGCTTGCCGCCACGGTGATGCTGCCATCGTGCAGCTGGTCCTGCGGCGCGAAGATGAAGGGGCCGATCACACGGCTTTGCATCGTGGCATCCTTCGGTATGGCCTCGAAATAGACATGGCCATATCCGGCAACACCGGCAGGCTTCTTCAGCCGCACCCACCAGCCAAGATAGGTGACCACATCGCCCCGTTTGGAAGCGAAGCTATGGAAAGACGGCGCAGCGATGTCGACCGTACCGCCCTCGAAATGGACACGGATGAAGTCGATCCCGCAATTGTCCATCAGCGAGCCTTCGAAGAGCGCGTAGGCTGCGACGCCGACCGTCAGCGTATCGGTAAACCATTGGCGGGGCGGGACGATCAGCCTGCATGCCGGTTTCGAGGTGGTGCGCACCGGGTCTTCCGGCGTGGCCCCATAAGTCCCGTCGAAACCACTCGCAAGCGAGCCGTCCCAATCAGGAGATGGCGAGACCAGGGGCGTAAATGCGGTGTGCGGTCCTCCAAACGAGAGCGGGGGTAAGGCCATGCCCGCGCCAAAGCCAAAGCCGAAGCGCCCCATCAGGCGAGCCCCACGATGTCCGACGCGGTGGTCCCGGTCGCATGCACCGCCTGCGCGCGCACATCGAGAATCGTACCGGCAGGTACGTTGGCGAACAGAACCGGGCTCGCCGAGCGCAGGGCAAGCAGCATGACGTCGCCTGCTTGGCCGACATAAAGCGCCTTGGTCGGCACCGGCAGCCCTTCATCGTCGCTTGGCTGGACGGCGAAGCAGTTCGTCGAAGGGGCGATTGGGGAGTCCTTGTAGTTGGCGAAAGGGTCGTTGGTCATGTGCATCTGCTCCTTGGAACAATAAGGGAACAAAGCCATTTGCGGTCCAAACCCGTGTAGGAAAGCGTTTTTTCCTTTTTGCGTTCCATGGCAGTCAAGCTACTATTCTCGCAATTGCGGCAAAGCAGGATATCCGATGGCCTCTGTGCCGACTTCTCCTTCCACGGTCAGCTTGGCCGAATCCGGGCCAACAAGCGAGAAAGCCCTGCCTACCCGCGTGCTCGCCATGGCCGCGTTTTTCTGGGTGCTCTTGCTGCCACCGCAATTCAACGCCCAGATCGGTACGGTTGTCCTGCCGGCGTATCGCATCCTGCTCTTCGCGGTGATGCTGTTGGTGATCATCACCATCATTCGCGGGCAGCTGCGGTGGACCCTGCCCGACACACTGGTCTGCGGGATAGGGCTGTGGATCATCATTGCCCTGTTCGCCACCATGGACGTGGAAACAGCCATTCAAGGTGGCGGTTCGCAATTTATCGACATCGTAATTTCCTATCTCTGCGGCCGCATCGCCATACGGTCTCCGCGAGACTTCAGGATCTTCCTCGTGCTTATTGCCCCGGCCCTGGGCTTTATCGCTCTCATGCTGGCGCTGGAGTCGATTACCCATTCCTTCATTGTCCAGCCTCTCGCATCGGCAGTCACGGGCCAGCCCGTGCGCCTGGGTGCTGTCGAACGCCTTGGCCTCATGCGGGCGCCGGGACCCTTCCCCCATTCGATCCTGGCGGGGATATTCTTCGGTAGCTTCCTGCCGCTATATGCCCTTTCGGGATTGCGCGGCTGGCCGAAAATCACCGGGTTTATCGCCTCGCTCTGCAGTTTCTTCACCATCAGTTCGGCAGCCTTGCTCGCTCTTCTGGCCGGCTTCGGTCTGATCTTTTACTCGTGGCTGACCGAGCAGATTAGCGGCATCAGCTGGCGGCTGTTCGTCCTGGCTTGCGCCGTCGTCATGTTCGTTTTGGAACTCGCCACGAAGTCCGGCGCATTCGTGTTGCTGGTTCGCTATGCGGCGCTGAACTCGGTCAGCTCGTATAACCGCATCCTGATCTGGAACCATGGTTCGGCATCGGTTCGGAACCATCCCTTTTTCGGTGTCGGCTACAACGACTGGGAACGACCCTTCTGGATGCTGGAATCGGTCGACAATTACTGGCTGTGGCTCGCCATTCAGTATGGAGCGCTCCCCTCGATCCTGCTGCTGGCCGCCACCGTCGTTGCCGTTTACCGGCTTGGACGCGCAGCGTCGCACTCGCCGCGTGCCGATCGCCATCTGCGCATGGGCGTCGCGATCAGCTACAGCATTTTTGCGCTGGGCATCATCTCCGTCGCCATCTGGCTTTCGGCTCTTGTCTGGTTTTATGCCTTGCTGGGGATCACCGTCAGCCTGGGCATGGCGCATCGTTCCGACCGTCAGAGTCAAACTGCCGACTAATCCGCGAAACGCAAAGCCTGTTCCAGAGCTTTGCCATAGTCTTCGGCTATTGCGGGTCTGGTGAACCGCCGCGCATGATCGGACGCCTGCCATTCGGCCAATGCCGCCTTGGCTTCCGCCTGGCATCGCGTGAGTTCGCAGATCGCATCGGCCAACGCCGCAGGATCGCCGGGATCGACCGCCACCGCAAAAGGCATACCATCGAAGTAGCCATCAACCGCGCGACCCCGCGGATAGATGATCGGGCAGCCGGCAAAGAGGGCTTCGACGAAGACGAGACCGAAACTTTCCCGGCGTGATGGCAGCACAAAGGCGGCCGCACGGTTCATCCTTGCCTGAATTGCAGCACGATCCGATGGGCCCTCGAAAAAGATGTGTTCGGCTCGCGATGCAACTTTGCGGGCAACTTCCATGTCCTTTGGCGATCCACCGCCGACGACTGCCAGTTCCTGCGCCTCGCCCCGATCGGCGAGCATATCCATGGCCCGCGCCATGGTCGCGAGATTCTTGCGCCGCTGGGATTTCAGGTGGAAAACCGTGAGCAGACCGGAGCCCGATGGATCAGGCGCAAGCGGCCGATCGAGCTCCGTCGGACAAGGTATGACGAAAGTCGGCCCCTGCCGCTTGCCGAGCTTGCTCTCGACTGCCTCAAGCGACCAGGGTGCGAAACTCGTCACCATTGCTGCCCCGTGGAAGATGCGTTTCAGAGCAGGTTGGAGGTCCGGCCGCAGTGCCAGTATCTTGCAATCGGTATCGCCCTGTATCGTAAGGGCATAGGGCTTGCCGAGCCGGCTTGCTGCGCGAGCGACCGGGAAACCTTCCACGGTGAGCTTGTGGCCCACCAGCAGATCCGGTGTACGCTCACCGGCCAATCGCGCGCAAATCGCATCGCCGAGTTTTTCGAGCATGACGCGGTGCAGGATCCCCTTGCCCGGGGCGGCATAGGTCATCGCCACACCCGCAGGGAAGGCGAGCGTTTCGATCGGCAGGCCGCCGCCGAGCAACGATCTCGCAAGCTCAGCGAAGCCGGGTGCGCGGCGATTGATCGAGATTATGGACTGATCGAAGCGGTCGTCGACGAGTTCGACGATGGTGCGGATCGCTCGAGTCTTGCCCTCGACAACCGGGTCCGGGAAATCCGCCGACAGATGGGCGATGGTTGCCACTTAACCCGTGCCCGTACTCTGCGATTTCGTTGCCATTCCCGAAAGTTCGGGAATGGCGTCAGTCTTCTGCATTGTAGGAGTAATACTGGTACTGGTAGTTGTAGCTCTCGCCCGCTTCGAGCGCCCGGTACTTCGTCATAATAGCGCCGACGATGTTTGCGTTCATGTCCTGCAGGCGCCGCACAGCGGTGCGCACATCGCGCATATGGCCACGGTTAGCCTCGATTATCATCACAACGGCATCGACCGAGCGGGAAAGCAGCGGAGCATCCGCGATGCCAAGCACGGGAGAGCTGTCGACGATAACCAGATCGTAACGCATTTTGGCCTGCGCCAGCATGGCCGGGACCAGGCCCGATGACAGAATTTCCACGGGCTGTGCCGGAGACTTTGCGGTCAGCAGCAGATCGAGGTTTTCCTTGCCGGAGGGAATGATGGCGCTCTGCAGAGGCAGATGGCCATGCAGGACTTCGACCAGCCCGCTTTTCGGCCTGGCGACCCCGAAACGGGCAGCCAGTGCGGGCCGCCGCAAGTCCATGTCGACCAGCAGTACCTTGTAGCCAACGGCTGCAAACTTCTGCGCCACCGCACTTGCCGAGGTCGTCTTGCCCTCGCCGGGCGAATTGCTCGTGAACTGGATCGCCGAACCCTTCACATCGCCGAGATAGTATTCCAGCGATGCCCGGATGGACGAATAGGCTTCGCTGATCGGGCTGAAGCGGTTGTCGAGATCGTCGGAAACCTCGTCTGCCACGTAGGGTGTCTGGCCAAGAGCGGTAAGCTTGAGGCGCGTTTCCAACTCTTCGATGGTCCGCAGCTTGTCGTCGAGGATCTCGCGCAGCACGGCGATCGCGATCGCAAGGGCGATTGCCAGGACCAGCGCGACCAACAGGTTGCGCCAGAGATTGGGCGAGGAAGGACCGGTCGGGATTCGCGCAGGATCGAGCAGGGTAAACTTGCTGCTCTGGATATTCGCTGCAGCCGCAATCTGGTTGTAGCGGGCCAGCAAGCTATCGAGCTGGCTGCGCAAGGATTGCACATCCCGATCGATCTGGTTGAACTGAACGCGGCGATCCTGCTCTTCGAGCGAGTTCTGGGAAACACGGCGCAGTTCGTCTGACAGGATGTTCTCCTCTCGCACCGCCGCCAGGTACTCGTTACGCAGACGCTGCTTCACGTCCGAACGCATGCTGGCTATCTGCCCGTTCAGTTCCTCGATCTGGGACTGCAACTCCTGCACGGCGGGATAATCGTCGCGATAGCGCACGCGAAGATCGGCAAGCCGCCCCTCCAGCTGTGCCCTTTCACCCAGCAAACGCTGGATTGCCGCATCCTGCTGGACTTCGGCGATTTGCGCCGCCGGCACGTTGGCAACGGCATTCCAGCGCGCTTCGGCAGATAGCCGCTCTGCGCGCGCTTCGATATAGCGAGTGTTGATGCTCGCAAGGTTGCTTGCGGTCAGTGTCGGCGCCGTGCCGGACGTGGCCGCCTGTGCGCCCGCATCGGAGGACTGACCGATGATCTGGTTCGACCTGGCATAGTCGATGGAAGTGATTTCCGCTTCGCGCAATTGCCTGCGGACATCGGCGATCTGCTCCTCGAGATATTCCTGGGCATACGCATTGGCAGCCACGGACTGATCTATGTCGTCGGTCAGGAAATTCTCGGCATACCCGTTCGCGATCTCGGCCGCGAGGACCGGGTTGGAGGAGGAATACCCGACTGCAAGAATTTGCGACCTCGCCGGCGGAGTCACCTCCAGATTGCCTTGCAGTATTGACGCTGCGATCTGACGCCGCTCCTCCTCGCTCAAGGTATCGTCGCCACCGATGCCGGCATCTGCGATGAACTGCGCATTGTTATGCAGATTCATCGCATCCGCCACCTTGAGGGCCATGCTTCTGCTCTGGATCACCTCGGACAAGGTAATCAGGTAGTCGCCCACCTGGGTCGTGGGGACGAAGGGATCGCTAACGTCCTGCCCTTCCACGATCGTAGTACCGAACAGGTTCACGCGGATCTTTGCCTCGGCCTGGTAGATCGGAGTCTGCAGCAGCGTCCAGATCAGGGTCCCGACGACCACCAGGAGGATGACACCTGCAAAAATGAACCGTTGCCGCCAAATGATCGCGCGGATAGCCGTCAGGCTGAGCTGCATGGGCACTGGCCCATCGGAATAATAACCATCCTGCCGCGGCATATAGCGGTCCATCCTGTTGCTTCGGCCGTTTGCGGCAGTCTGCTCGGTTTGCATCGGCTACCCCAACCTAGAAACGGGTGAACACGGCGAAAATCGGCAGGGATTGCAGCAAGTCGAGATACAGTTGCGACAATCCATCCCTGCCGACCACGATGCGATCGCCAGGCATCAGCAGCGGATCGAGCATGGTACCTTCCCGCACCGCACCATAATCGAACTTGGCGATCTCCATACCCTCCGGCGTCTGGCGGAAAACTGCGACCTGTTCCACGTTCGCAACACGTTCAGGACCGCCGGCAAGCGCTATCCCGCCGCTCAGACGAGTGCCGGGCTGGAACGGGAACAAGCCCGGATTACCTACCGAGCCTTCCACCGTCACAAGGTGCGAAGCATAGCTGGCGACGTTCACTGCCACGCTGGGATCGCGCAGGTAGCGCGCCCCGAGCGCCGTCTCCACAGCCTCCTGGAATTGCACAGCGGTCAGCCCGGCTGCGTCCATCGTCCCAATCAGGGGAAGGGAGACCTTTCCGTCAGGGCCAATTTGCAAGCCGGTGGCAGACAGCTCTTCTTCGCGAAAAACTGTAACGTCGATGACATCGGACGGGCGCAGCGCGTAATATTCGGGGGCTTCGTAAGAAAAATGCTGCTGGTTGAGAGCGGCAAGCGGCTCGGTGACCGCCCTGCCGGGGCCTATATTCGGCCCGGAGGAGCATGCCATGGTGGCCCCGCACATAGCGACAACGAGACACGCCCTTGTCCGGGCAACCAGCTTTCGATGCTGCAAAACAGCCCCCCTATCATCCGTAAAGCGCACCATCGACGACCCCGCAAAAGCCGATAAGTAAAATTACCTGAGTTATCAACAAGCATGTTTCATGTTGCAAAGCAATGCCCCCTGGCCAAAACCGGTATCGGCGCAGCATGAGCCGTGCCAAAAAAGGAACCGACTGCCCGTTGCGGTTCGCTTCGCCAGCCACTGGGAATCCTCTGCACTCGAAATGACAACTGTCCTGATCGTCCTGATTTACGGCGTCGTGGCGTTAACATGCCTCGGCGCCGCAGCTCTTGCTGCAGTGCAGCATATGCCGAAGCCGGATCGCGTGCTCTGGGCCGTCATCGCAATCGCCTTCGCACTGCTGATCGTGATCCGCCTCGAAGGCGTTGAGGAATCGCTGCGGCAGTGGCTGCGCGGCCTTTCGCGGACCGAAGGCTGGTATGCGAACCGCCGCCAGTTCCAGATGCCGCTCGCACTCGTGACCGTGCTTCTCGCCGCAGCGGCCGGCTGGCTTGCCTGGCACCGGCTCCGCATCACAAACTCAAGATCGCGACGTGCCGTGTGGGTAGCTGCCATGGCAACGCTCGGCTATTTGCCGCTCTATGCCTTGCGCATCGTATCGCTGCATCTGACGGACGTGCTGCTTTATTATGGACCCGTGAAGGTGAACTGGGTCGTCGATGGCGGACTGGCCCTGGTGGTCGCCGCAAGTGCTTTTTATTATGGCCGACGGGTTATGCGTCGGGGGAGGCAGCCATCATGACCCGCGAAGGCCGGCCCGTTATTTGTCTTGCCGCATCCGGCGGCGGGCATGTCCGCCAGATCCTCGATCTCGCGCCGTTATGGGATGAGTATCCGCATTTCCTCGTGACCGAGGCGACCGCACTCGGCCGTTCGCTGAGCGAGAAATTCGACACCAGCTTCGTGCCCCATTTCGCCCTCGGGCAAGCGAAGCTCGGCGCACCCTTCCTTATGCTGGGCCGAGCCTTGTCCAGCTTGTGGACATCGCTGCGTATCGTGCTGAAGCGCCGGCCCGATATCGTCATCACCACCGGCGCGGGATCGCAGGTCTTCATCCTCTTCTGGGCGCGCCTGCTTGGCGCGCGCATCATCCTGATCGACAGTTTCGCGCGGTTCGACGCCCCCAGCGCCTTCGCACGCATGGCGGGTTTCCTGGCGCACCATCGCTTCGCCCAGTCGGAAGGCTCGGCCCGGTCATGGAATGGCGCGGTGGCTTTCGACCCGCTCAAGCATATCGACACACCGGCACCAGAAAAGGAGGATCTGCTGCTTGCGACGGTGGGCGCGACGCTGCCCTTCGCACGCCTGGTCGACTATGTAGCTGCGGCAAAGGAAGCAGGGCATATACCCGAACGCGTCTTGCTGCAGGTGGGCGAGGACGGAGAGGGGGGCGAAGGCATCGACGGTGTCGAGACGGTAAAGGAACTGTCGTTCGATGCAATCAGGCAATCCCTGACCAAGGCGAAGCTCGTCGTCTGCCATGGCGGTACCGGCTCCATAATCACCGCCCTGCAACAACACTGCCGAGTGATTGTGATCCCGCGCCAGTTCGCGCTGGGCGAGCATTACGACAACCACCAGGTGGAAATCGCCGAGGCCTTTGCCGCGCGCGGCCTGATCTTGGTCGCGCACGATCAGGAAAGTTTCGCCGAAGCGCTCGAAAAGGCGAGGAACCACCGGCCCCAAGCGGTGACGACCGATTATTCAGAGATGATCGCCGCCCTGCGGCCCATCGTAGAGAGCGTCGTGCCTCGGCGCAGCGGGACCGCCCTTACCGGCTAGATCCATTGCCCACGCCTAGCGCGTATGGACAAAGACGCAGTTTTCCTTGTCGCGCCGGACCAGCGAATAGCCCGCCTTCTGCAGTCGCCTGACGATAGGCCGCACACGCCAGAGCGGCGCCGGTGAATCGAATTCCACGCATAGCGTGCCGGGAAGGATGGAATCGTCCAGCATGCGGTCGATCACTTTGCCCCAGCTGCCTTCGATATCGATCTTGAGCAGGTCGATGCGCTCATGCCCGAGCCGTTCCATGACGGTCGAAATGGTGAGGCATTCGGCCTCGAAATATTCCTCCGTGCCATGGAGGTTCTCGACGAAGAAATTGACATGGCGCGGGTCGGCAGGCGCATGGAAGCGAACCACTTCGTCACGGTCGAGCAGACCCCATGGATGCATCCGGACCCGCCCCCTGTTCTCGCGCTCCATATATTCCAGCGCGCGCGGCGTGGGATCGAAGCTGTGCACTTCCAGGCCCATCTCGTCGGCCAGCGCGAAATCGAAGGTGGCATCAAGGCCGACGCCGCCGCAATAGGCAACCGATCCTGCCGCGAGGTCTGCGGGAACCCACCATGCGGCATGCCCCTGGCCATATTGCCTGAGTTCGACGGCGTTCTTCACGACCTGCCCCTGCAGCCAGCGCCGGGAAACCAGCCTGTTGGCCCGCCGCCAGGCCCTGCCGAGTGTTCTTGATAGCATTATGGATCCCTCAAACCGGCCTGCGTCACGCGCGCGCCTGGAACCAGCGCTTGGCGACCACTTTCACGTTGAAGCGGTCAACATCGAATTGCCGCTCTACCGGAATATCTCCCATCAGCGCCGCCGTGACCGAAAAGGTCGAGTGGCGGCTGTGGATCAGCCAGTCGCAACGCGACAGCGCGACCATGTCGGCCAGCGCCGCGCGCGCCTCGCGCACGGGGTCGGCGAATTCATCCTGGCTGAAATGCAGCGCGGCACCGTCCTGCGAAAGCGTCTTGGGCAGCGTATGCACCCGCTCGTAACGTGACAGGACCGCCTCTTGCGCCTCGCTGCTGTCGGTTGCGAGGAACAGCGCCGCATCGGGCTGGGCTTCGCGCATGCGGTCGATCCGGTGCAGAATCTTGGCAATAGGCACCTTGCGGTCGGTGAAGCGCAGGTGAACCCCGATCAGCGGGCCCTCAATATGCGCGAAGGCCGCGTCGACCGCCTCTCGCACCTCCGCAACCGGGGTGAAATAGCGGTGCAGCATCTCCTTGGTGATCTCGTCTTCCGATCTGCCGACGAAACGCTTGTCTCGCGACAGGACGCCGGCAAGCCGCTGCATCTTGGGAAGATAGGACCAGAAGACAGCCACTGGCGCGTCCGAATCCGGCGCCGAAAGGTCCACGCACAGCTTGCGATAGACGAAAGGGCTGCGGTGCGAGCGCGGATATCGCGCGCGAATGATATCGACGGGCTGCTTGTGCAGCTGGCCCGACCATACGGGCGGAGCGGCAATGTCCGCGCCGTCGTACAGGGCAGGGTCGCCGCTATGCTGCGCATCGAACAGCAGCGGATAGAGATTGACGCCTTCCGGGACATAGGCGCCATCGCGCCAGTCTATACACGGCTGCCTTCCATGCAGCCGCGCATACACACAGCCGGTGACGGCCGAGAGGATCCGGTTGCCCAGCCCGCCCTTGGCTTTAACCAGCAAGACGCGCCGCAGGTCTGCATCCCCGGTCGATACGACATCGCCCGCATCTACAGGGGAAGCCTTTTCGGGAACACGCGACGCCATGGCCGACCCATAGATGCAATTTCGCAGTCTCGGCAACAGCCTTGCTGCATCGCACCAATCTTCAGCCGGTTTCGAATTGCCATGCCACGACGGCAAAGCTAGTGATTCCGCAGACTCTTGCCGAGGCCTTCGGCAGACAATCCCCAAGCCGCCAGGTTGGTCCAGAAGTCAGACGGATCCCTGCGCCGGGCACACAGCAGCGAGGTTCCAGCGCCAGGCATGCAATCATCTTCGAAGACAGCACTTATCACTGGCGTTACCGGGCAGGATGGCGCTTATCTCGCGCACCTGCTGCTCGAAAAGGGATATGAGGTGCATGGCATCAAGCGCCGCTCCTCCAGTTTCAACACCGGCCGGATCGAGGATATCTACCAGGATCCGCATGTCGATAACCGGCGCTTCCACCTGCATTATGGCGACCTGACGGATTCCACCAACCTCATCCGCATCGTGCAGGAAGTGAAACCCGCCGAAATCTACAACCTCGCCGCGCAAAGCCATGTGGCGGTGAGTTTCGAAACGCCCGAATATACCGCCAACTCTGATGCCGTCGGCGCGCTGCGGCTGCTGGAGGCGATGCGCATCCTGGGGATGGAGAAGAGCTGCCGCTTCTACCAGGCCTCCACTTCGGAGCTCTATGGCCTGGTGCAGGAAGTCCCGCAGCGCGAGACGACGCCCTTCTATCCGCGCAGCCCCTATGCCGCGGCCAAGCTCTATGCCTACTGGATCACGGTCAATTACCGCGAAGCCTATGGCATGCATGCTTCGAACGGCATCCTGTTCAACCATGAAAGCCCGCTGCGCGGAGAGACCTTCGTCACCCGCAAGATCACCCGCGCCGCCGCCGCCATCGCATTGGGACGGCAGGACAAGCTCTATCTCGGCAATCTCGATGCGCAGCGCGACTGGGGCCACGCCAAGGAATATGTCCGCGGCATGTGGCTGATGATGCAGCAGGACGAGCCCGACGACTATGTCCTTGCAACGGGCGAGACCACTTATGTCCGCGACTTCGTGCGCTGGGCTTTCGAGGACGCAGGCATCCCCATCGAATTCCGCGGCGAGGGCGTGGAGGAGAAGGGCTATGCGCAATCCGACGGCCGCTTGCTGGTGGAGGTCGATCCGCGCTATTTCCGGCCCACCGAGGTCGACCTGTTGATCGGTGACCCGGCCAAGGCGCACCAGAAGCTCGGCTGGCGGCACGAGACCAGCGTGCGCGAGCTGGCCCGCGAAATGGTCGAGGCGGACATGCAGGTGATGCGCAACGAAACCATTTCCGGGAGCGACTGATGACATATGACCTCGCCGGCAAGCGCATCTATGTCGCCGGGCACAAGGGCATGGTGGGATCGGCCATCGTCCGACGGCTGGCTTCGGAGGAATGCGAGGTCCTGACTGCAGATCGTTCGGTCGACCTGCGCGAACAGGCGGCGGTGCGCAGCTGGTTCGCCGACAATCGGCCCGATGCGGTAATAGTCGCGGCGGCGAAGGTTGGCGGCATTCTTGCGAATGACAGCTATCCGGCGGAATTCCTCTACGACAACCTCATGATCGAGGCGAATGTCATCGATGCTGCCTGGCGCAACGAGGCGGAGAAGCTGCTCTTCCTCGGTTCCTCCTGCATCTATCCCAAGCTGGCGCCGCAGCCGATCCCCGAAGAGGCGCTGCTGACCGGCCCTCTGGAGCCGACGAATGAATGGTATGCCATTGCCAAGATCGCCGGGATCAAGCTGTGCCAGGCCTATCGCCGGCAATATGGCTGCGACTTCATCAGCGCGATGCCGACCAACCTTTATGGCCCCGGCGACAATTTCGACCTTGCGTCAAGTCACGTCCTGCCCGCGTTGATCCGCAAGGCGCATGAGGCCAAGCTGGCGGGGGCGCCCTCCATCGAGATCTGGGGCACGGGAACGCCCCGACGCGAATTCCTGCATGTCGATGACCTGGCCGATGGCTGCGTGTTCCTGCTCAAGACCTATTCGGGCGAGGAGCATGTGAACCTGGGTTCCGGTAGCGACCTGCCAATTATCGAACTGGCGCAGATGGTTTGCGATGTCGTCGGCTTCGAGGGAACGATCACGAAGGACTCCAGCAAACCCGACGGCACGCCGCGCAAGCTGATGAGCGGAGACAGGATCGCTGCGATGGGGTGGAAACCGCGCATCGCCCTCCGCGATGGCATTGCCGATGCCTATCGCGCCTTCCTAGCGGCCTAGCGATCCGCGTCGCCTAAAACGCGCGGTGGTGTACCAGCACGCGCAGCGTAGAGGCCAGGATATGCACGTCCCGCCACAGGCTCCAGCGGCTCATATACTCCATGTCCGAGTGCAACCGGTCGACCAGGTCCCTTTCGGTATCGGTCGCACCGCGATAGCCGCGCACCTGCGCCAGCCCGGTAATGCCCGGCCGCAGCGAATGGCGCTGCCAGTACTTGCGATCGACTTGCCAGAAGGTCTTGCCTCCCGCCAGCGATCCCAGCGCATGCGGACGCGGCCCGACCAGGCTCATGTCGCCGCGCACCACATTGATGAGCTGCGGCAGTTCGTCGATGCTGGTGCGCCTGATGAAGTTACCGACGCGCGTCACTCGCGCATCGTCCTGCGAAGCTGAAACCCCGCCGTCGGGATCTGATTTCGCCACACTCATCGAGCGGAACTTGATGATGTCAAAGAAGGTGTTTCCCCTGCCCATGCGGCGCTGCAGGAAGAACACCGGCCCGCCGTCTTCCAGCTTGATGGCCAGCGCCACCAGCAGCATCGGCAGGGACAGCACGGCCAGCGCGGGCAGGGTCAGGGCAAGGTCGAAACAGCGCTTCATGATCCGCGCACGAATGCCCAGCTGCCCGGTCGACACGATCAGCGAGGCCATACCGGTATCGAGATAGTGGCGAATGCCAAGCGCGCCGATCTGCTGGGCATATTCGCTGATAACTTCGCCATGTATGCCCGAACCCTTGAGCACTTCGGACCAGGCAATGCGCTGCTCGGGCTGGCAGCTGACGATGACCTGGTCCATGTTGCGCAAATAGCGCGACAGTCGGTCCAGCGCCGCGGGATCGGCGATATCGGGCCGCAAGCCATGATCCCGCGCATCCACCCGGTAGAGGTGCGGGATGGCAACCTTCGGCCCGCCGGCTTCGATCAGCAGGCGATTGGTCGCGCTCGGTCCCCAGGCGTGCCGGATCGCCCGGGCCGCCAGATAGCGGACCGCGACCATGACCATCCCGGAGAGGATCATTCCGCCGACGAACACCACGCGCGAGAACTCGGCATTGAACTTTGCGAAGAAGGCAACGAAATTGAGAAGGATGGCAGACACGAGAAGCGCGGACAGAGCGCGACCGGCAGCCATTTTCCAGTCGGTCAGTCCATCGCGTGAATAGGTGGAATTGTAGAAGGCGATGGTATGGAACATCGGCAGCAGCAAGTAGACTGCCAGCATCGCATCTCTGCCCGCACGCGGATAGAGTTCGCGGATCAGCCAGAAGCTGACGAGCAGCACCAGCCCATCGAGCAGCATTTGCATCACGTGAAGCCGCAAGCGCCTGCGCTCGAGCGGCATGGCAAGCCCGTTGCGCGGCGGGTTCGGGATACGCCGCGGAATGGCGTCGACTGTGCCGTCAGCTGTCAGGTCAGCTGCAGCGTTGTCGATCTCCGCCCTGGCCGGAGTGAGATCCATTGCGCGTCGTGCCCCCTGCTTCCAGCTGAGGAATTACGTAGATATACCTAATATCCCGTCAACCCGCGTTGACCAGTCATCCGCAGGTGAAATGCGGTGACGCGTGCTAAAATGCGGGTTGTTGAGTGATTTAGCGTCGGCTGGCTGCGACGCGGGCAATCTGCGTAAGTGTCTGCGCCAGCAGCAAATCGGCCGTCTGGCTGTTGCTCAGCAGGCTGCGATGCAGCTCTGCAAGGCGCGGGACCAGCCGTTCCAGCTTGTGCGCGGGCCAGCGCCGCAACTGCACGCCAAGGTCGCGCTTGTCGCGAAAGAATACGCGCTGGCGATCGAGCAGCGCGTTGATGTCCTCACCCGGCTGGAGCTTGGCGGCAAGGCCCGCCAGCTGCGCCGCGCGCCGCTCCAAAGCCAGCGCCACGCCCACGGCATTGAGGCCGACTTCGCTCATTCGCGCCAGTTCGGCCGGCAGCTTGCGCACCTCACCTGAGAGGACGGCGTTGACCAGCGACATGAAGCCGTCCTCCTCTGTCTTCGCGCCGATTTCCTCATAGGCGGCAGGTTCGGCCAGCTTGGGCGATTGCGGCGAGGCATCGAGATAGAGCGCCAGCTTTTCGACCTCGGACTGCGCAAGCCGCACGTCGAGGCTGGCCGCGCGCGCGATCCGTTCGGCAAGGTCACCGCCCAGACGCACGCCCGCAGCATCGGCCATGGTGCGCACTTCGCCGGTCACGGAACGCAGGTCGGGCGGGTAGAACATCGCCACCACACCGTCATCGCGCTTCAGCAGCAGCTTGGCGGTGCGCGACTTGTCGGTGGCGGAAGTGGCGACGATGAAGATCGGGCAGGCGCCCGCGGTTTCGCCCACATCCGCCATTTCGAGGAAAGTGCGGACAGCGTCATGCGCCTCTTCGCCCGCCACGCGCGCCAGGATATGCCGTGCTCCGCCGAAGAGCGAGGTCGAGCGCGCCTCGTCCACCAGCCGCACGGGATCGGACTTGAGATCCGCACCGGAAAGGTCGACCCGCTCGCCGGCATCGGGGAGCATGGCGATGACCTTGGCGGCGGCGGAGGACGCCCCCGCCTCATCCTGTCCACAGAAGAACCAGATCGCACAACCGGGGCCCGCGCGCTGCGCTACCGCCAGGAAGTCGCGCTGCGTCGCCTTCACGACGGCGCGCTGAGCGCCAAAGTCAGGCGCGAGACAATGCGGTCGGCGACCTGCTGCGCGAGGTTTTCCAGCGCCGTCTGCTCGGCCGCGATGGTGGCGAATTCGGAGGAGACGATATCGATGCCGGCATCCGATCCCGCCGTCGCATCGACAAGGATCGCTCCGCTCTCGATATCGACGAGCTGGTAGCGTGCGCGCAAAGTCCGCCGCTCGCGCCCGATCGTATCGTCGGTGAGGAGGCCGAGGCCTTCGAGCTGGTCGTCGAGCAGCACGTCGAGGCGATAGCGCGTCGGCGCATCCTTGCCCGTCTGGCCCAGCCGGTCCTCCAGCGCATTGCGCACCAGCCAGCCCTCGCGCCCCTCAATGGGTGAGACCTCGACCGCCGCCAGCCCCTGCGCTACGGCGCCATCGGCCCCGCCGGCATAGATCGGCCTGAGGCCGCAAGCCGAAGTCGCGGCAAGCAGGCCGAGGGCTAGGGCAAGGCGCAGCGGCTTCATCACGTGACGATATTCACCAGCCTGTCGGGCACCACGATCACCTTTCGCACTTCGGCTCCGTCGATCGAACGCTGGACCTTCTCGCTGCTGAGTGCAAGCGCCTCCAGCTCTTCCTTCGGCAGGCCCTTGGCGACGGTGAGCGTATCGCGCAGCTTGCCCTTGTGCTGGACGGCAATGGTCACCTCGTCCTCGACCAGCATGGCCTCGTCCACGTCCGGCCATGCCGCTTCGGCAATGAGGCCAAACTGGCCATGGGTGTTGATGGCCCAGGCCTCCTCGGCCAGATGCGGCATCATCGGTGCCACCAAGAGCTGCAACTTCCTGATCGCTTCGGAACGGCTGGCAGAATATTCCGCCTTCTCTATCGCGCTCGTAAGCTCGTAAATCCGCGCGACGGCCTTGTTAAAGGCCAAAGCCTCGAAATCCTCGGCCATCGCAGCGATAGTCTGGTGCAGTCTGCGTTCAAGGGCGACATCCTGATTGGCATCTGCTCCTGCCCCTCCTGCGCCGATCTGTCCAAACAGCCGCCATAGGCGCTGGACGAAGCGGCCGCAGCCCTCGATCCCGGCTTCGGACCACGGCAGGTCACGCTCGGGCGGGCTATCGGACAGCATGAACCAGCGCACCGCATCGGCGCCGTAATCGGCAATGATGTCTTCCGGGTCGACGACGTTCTTCTTCGACTTGGACATCTTGATGACCTTGCCGATATCGACCGCCTCACCATCGGCCTTCAGCACCGCGCCATCGCTCGAACGATCGACTTCAGCGGGCGTGAAATAAGTCTCGCGCGCGCCATCCTTGCGGCTGTAGGTCTCATGCGTGACCATGCCCTGCGTGAACAGCGAAGCGAAGGGCTCCTGCACATCGACGAGGCCGCAATGGGCCAGTGCGCGCGTCCAGAAACGGGCATAGAGCAAGTGCAGGATCGCGTGCTCGATCCCGCCGATATATTGCTCGACCGGCATCCATTGCGCGACTTCGGCTGCATCGAAAGGCTTGTCTGCCGGCTGGCTCGCAAAGCGCAGGAAATACCAGCTGGAATTGACGAAGGTGTCGAGCGTGTCGGTCTCCCGCTCCGCCTTGCCGCCGCATTTCGGGCAGTCGACATGTTTCCAGGTCGGATGGCGCAATAGCGGGTTGCCCGGAGTGGAGAAGTCCACATCCTCGGGCAGCTTCACCGGCAGCTGGTCCTTCGGCACCGGCACCACGCCGCAGGCACCGCAATGGACGAAAGGGATCGGCGTGCCCCAGTAACGCTGGCGCGAAACGCCCCAGTCGCGCAGGCGCCACACGGTCTTGCCCTCGCCAGAGCCCGCAGCCTCGATCCGCTTGATGACCTCGGCCTTGGCATCGGCGACGCTCACGCCATTGAGGAAGTCGGAATTGACGCAGACGCCATCGCCCGCCTCGGCTTCGGTGAGCGGTGCGTCGGCCTCATCGGCATTGGCGGCAATCACGCGCGTGATCGGCAGGCCGTATTTGGTCGCGAAATCGAAGTCACGCTGGTCATGCCCCGGCACGGCCATGATCGCGCCGGTGCCGTAATCCATCAGCACGAAATTGGCGATGTAGACGGGCAGGTCCGCACCGCTGAACGGATGCTTCGCGGTGATGCCGGTATCGAAGCCGAGCTTCTCCGCAGTTTCCAGTTCGGCAGCGGTGGTGCCGCCTTCGCGGCACTTCTCGATAAAGGCCTGCGCCTCTGCATTGCCATCGGCAACACCTTGCGCCAGCGGATGGTCCGCCGCGACCGCGACGAAGCTCGCACCGAAGATCGTATCCGGACGCGTGGTGTAGACATCCAGCTTTTCGCCATTCGAAAGGTCGAAGGCGAATTGCAGGCCGGTGCTCTTGCCGATCCAGTTTTCCTGCATCAGCCGCACCTTTTCGGGCCAGCCTTCGAGATCTCCCAACCCGTCGAGCAAGTCCTGCGCGAAATGGGTGATCTTGAGGAACCACTGGTTGAGGTTGCGCTTCTCCACCAGCGCGCCCGAGCGCCAGCCGCGCCCATCCACCACCTGCTCATTGGCGAGCACGGTCTGGTCCACTGGGTCCCAGTTCACCGCGCTTGTCCGGCGATAGACGAGGCCTGCCTCGTAAAGGTCGAGGAACAGCGCCTGTTCGTGGCCGTAATATTCAGGGTCGCAGGTCGCAAATTCGCGGGACCAGTCGAGCGCGAAGCCCAGCTGCTTCAGCTGGCCCTTCATCGTGGCGATATTGTCATAGGTCCAGCCGGCGGGGTGGACACCCTTTTCCATCGCCGCGTTTTCCGCCGGCATGCCGAAGGCGTCCCAGCCCATCGGATGCAGCACCTCATGCCCGCGCATCGCCTTGTAGCGGGCCAGCACGTCACCCATCGTATAGTTGCGGACATGGCCGATATGGATGCGCCCGCTGGGATAGGGAAACATCTCCAGCACGTAGCTCTTGGGCTTGTCGCTGGTGGAATCAGCTTCGAAGCAGCGCACCTCTTCCCACGCCTTCTGCCAACGGCAGTCGGCCTGCCCGGCATCGAACCGGACATTGAAACGCGAATCAGTCATGGAAAAGCCTTGTGGTGTTTACGGGTCAGCCGATGGCGGAGCGGCGCAGGTCGCGCGCCTTGGTGAGGATGATGTCCTCCAGCCGCTGGACGGTGGCCGCCTGAACCGGCGCCTCCACCCAGACGCCGCCCTGCAGCACCTGGCGGCTGGCGGCGACGCGCAGCGCATCGGCGCGCAAATCCGCATCGAGGATGGAGACGGACACCTTCACCCGCTCTTCCGGGCTGTCAGGGTTCGCATACCAGTCGGTCACGATCACGCCGCCTGCACTGTCCGCCTGCGTCAGCGGCATGAAGGACAGCGTTTCCAGGCTGGCGCGCCAGAGATAGGAATTCACGCCGATATTGGTGATCTGCGAAGCGGCGATATCCGCCTGCGGCCGATCACCGCCACCCCCACATGCCGTCACGCCGAGTGCCAGCAGGCCCGCTGCAAACGAACGTGCGAGGCCTGCTGCCGGAGCAGTGCCGAGAGTTGCCATGCGGATTTTGGAGAGTGCCATTCTTGGTCCTGTATTCCTGTTTCGTACGGTGCGCACAAGGCACCCGAAGCGCCTCTATAGCTCGCCAGCGCCCTGCGGCAAGGCACTGCGGCCCCGCGTCCCCTACTGCATGCCCGGCCAGTGAACCACTGCTGAATTGGCAGCGGGAGCAAGTGGTTAATGTTGAGCTATGGCAACAGTTTGAAAAAACAGCACTGCCCTGTTGCACGGAACTGGCATAAGTGCCGGACTCGGTCTAAATAAACGACTCAGAGGAGAGAGTCGCAGTATCGGGGCATCAGCTGATGTTCAGCTGCGATATGGTTTCCTTGGATACGGCTTCGGGCTGGAAGGTTCGGAGTTGTGGACTGGTCAAGGATTAGGTGATCGCGTGAGCAGGATGGCGACATCAGGTATGAAGAACCGCTTGGCGGCCGGCATTGCCGGGATCGTCATGCTGGTCGGCGTGCCCAGCGCCGGCCTCGCTGTCGGCCTGCTCGATGCCGATGCGGTGGCCGCGGCGCGCAATGGTCTTGCATCCTTCACCCCGTCCTCTGCCGATCCGCGCATGGTGCGCATGCTCGAATCGCGCGGCGTTGCGACGTCGGGCCTGGTGCGTTTCACGCCAGCCGGGTCGGATGCCACCAGCGATCGTTCGGTAACCGTGGCTGTCCGCGTGGATGAGGAAACGGCGCAGGCCATCTCGGTCCGCAATGCCATTTCCAGCGCGCGCAGCGAAGCGGTGGCCGAAGCCAGCGCGAAGATTGCAACCTCGCGCTACAATCTTGGCCTGGCACGCGGCTATCGCAGCTTTGCGCAGGCGGCACCTGCCCTTTCGCAGCCGCTCAGCAATGCGGCCATCCCCGACCTTTCGGAATTCGAGCCCGCGCCCGGCGTGCGTGAGGAGCCGAGCCGCTTCGCCGCCCGCATCGCGCTGGAAGAGGCGGAGCGTCCCGCAACCTCTGCCCCGCAGACGCTGGATTCGCTCGGCGACCAGTCACTCGATGTCGCGGGCAGCTATCGCCTAACGCGCAATCTCGATGTACGCGCCGGCATCCGCTACCAGCAGGATCGCGACGGGCGCACGACGCTCCCCGACCTGGAGCAGAAGGACAGCCAGGCCGTTTATATCGGCACGCAGTTCCGCTTCTGACCGGCAGATCAATACGGACCATCGGACAACCCCGCTTCGGCGGGGTTTTTCTTTACCTTGCAACAGCGGACTGCCTAAGACGGGGTTAATCGCTCGATCTGATGATTCGAAAGGGAATTTTATGGCACGTGTCGCAATCGTTACCGGCGGAACGCGGGGCATCGGCAAGGCAATCTGCGAAAGCCTGAAGGCCGATGGCATGACCGTGGTCGCCAATTATGCCGGCAATGACGAAAAGGCGCGCGCCTTTACCGAAGAAACGGGCATTCCCGCCTACAAGTTCGATGTGGCCGATTACGATGCGGTGCAGGCAGCCTGCGCCAAGATCGCCGAGGATGTCGGCCCGATCGATGTGCTGGTGAACAATGCCGGCATCACCCGCGACGGCACATTGCTCAAGATGAGCCAAGAAGACTGGATGGATGTGGTGAACACCAACCTTGGCGGGTGCTTCAACCTTGCCAAGGCGTGCTTTGCGCATATGCGCGACCAGAAATGGGGCCGCATCATCAATATCGGCTCGATCAACGGACAGGCGGGCCAGTACGGGCAGGTGAACTATGCCGCAGCGAAGAGCGGCATCCACGGTTTCACCAAGGCGCTGGCGCAGGAAGGCGCGCGTTTCGGCATCACCGTCAACGCGATTGCGCCGGGTTATATCGATACCGACATGGTCGCCGCCGTGCCCGAAAACGTGCTGGAGAAGATCGTCGCCAAGATCCCCGTCGGAAGGCTGGGCCATGCGGAAGAAATCGCCCGCGGCGTGAGCTTCCTTGCGTCCGAGGATGCCGGCTTCGTCACCGGGTCAACCATGTCGATCAATGGCGGCCAGCACATGTATTGAAGTGCCGGCCGCCCTTCCCTGATCGTCCCTTGCGGCGTCAGGAAATCCAGTAGCCGACCACTCTCCATTGCTCGTCCTCGCGCTGCAGTATGACCGTCTCGATCACGCCGCTGCGATTGGCGAAATCGGTGCGGAAGCGCACCATCTGGTAGCCGCGCGGCGGGGCGGGCACGGTTTCCACCTCAGCCAGAAGTCGCGTTTCGACCGCGCCCAGCGGACCGCGCGCCTGTTCCGAAGCTTCTGCCCATACGGTGCTGGTATTGAGCTCGCGGAACACCGTGCCGGTCGCCTGCCAGCTTTCCTCCCACTGCTCGGCGTCCACCAGCGCAAGCCAATCGCGCGCCGATTGCGCGACGGCAGCCGCCTGCTCTGCGGGCAAGTTGGCTTCGAACGGGTGGGTGTCAGCGGTCGCCGGTGCCGAGCCTTGCGCGAGATTCACGATCGCGAGCGTTGCCAGAATGAGTGACATGATGATGGTACCTCCGATTATCCAGCCGGGGAGGGTCCCCGGTCGTTGCTGGATTTCGGATGTCATGCCCGACGCCGGGCGATCATCCCCCATTGGCTTGTACGCAAAGGAATTGGGGGGAGGCGATTTGGCCGCAGGCGCCTCTACTTCGGCCAGCATGCGCGCGGCTTCGCGGCTGCTCGTCACGGCCAGCTTGCGCCGCGCATGGCGCAGCCGCTCGTTGATCGTATGCACCGACAGGTCGAGCTGGCGCGCCATGGATTTCGCGTCATAGCCCTGGATGACGAGGCGCAGCGTCTCCTTCTCCTTCGCGGTCAGTGCCAGCAATCCTTCCACCATCCGCTCGCCTTCTCCCTGCGAAACCGCTTTGCCAACCTATGCCGGGTGACCCACAGCCGACACCCCAAAAAAATCGTATATGCCAGGCCGCAAGAGCTCTATGGGATCGGCCCATGCCCGACATCTACCACCCCCCCGTGAAGCACTCGGTCGAAATTGCCGGACACAAGACCTCGATCAGCCTCGAACCGCTGTTCTGGGAATTGCTGCGCAAGGAAGCAGCCGATGCGCAGCTGCCGGTGAATGCGCTGGTGGCGCAGATCGATGCGGAGCGGATCAAGGCGGACACGCCCCCGGGCCTTGCCAGCGCGATCCGCCTGTGGCTCGCCGCCCGCTGGGTGCTGGAAGACGAGTAGCGCTCCGCTTTACCGGACCGGAGCGAGCTCTCCCGGCGCATCGCCATTGGCTTCGATATCGGCAATCAGCGCCTTCATCTCGTCGATCTCGCGAACCTGCGCCTCGATGATTCCATTGGCGAGCTCGCGCACGCGCGGATCGCTGATATGGGCGCGGCGGCTGGTCAGGATTGCGATCGAGTGATGCGGGATCATGCCTTTCATATAGGCGATGTCGCCGACCGTTTCCTGGCTGCGCACCAGCCCCAGCGAGGCGAGGAAGAGCAAAATAGCGCCGCCGTAGATCGCCAGGTTCATCGCCCTGTTGCGATACATGCCCAGCATGAAAGTGAGCATCACCACCGCCATTACGGCGACCATGATGAGCGTCATCCACAGGCGCGTCTGGCTGAAGAAGACGTGATCCCACGCATAGGTGTGGAGATACATCAGTCCGTACATCAGCACGCCCGAACTGGCGGTCATCGCGAAGAAGCGGGGGTAGGGTGATTTGCTGTCGTTCTTGCTATCCATGACAAAAAAGCGGGCGAAACCTGCAAAGGGTTCCGCCCGCTTCGTCGTTCGGTGCCCGCGGCGTCAGTAATTGGCCGGGGGATCGCTGGCGGGAAAGCTTTCGTCCGCCGCCTCGTCCACCTTGGTCCATTCGCGCTTCGGCTTGTCCGCCATGGCCTCGGGACCGGCATCGCGGATCTGGGCGAAGTTGGCCCCGCCTGCCTGGCCTTCAGCGAACGCCTCGTTCTGACGGCCTTTGTGCTTCTCGTAATATTTGTACCCGGCAAATCCCAGGACGCCGAGCAATGCGGTCTTCAAAAGCATGGTCTTGCTCCTTCCTTTCGCGATCAACGAGCGAAACGCGAAAAGGTTCGGGAAAACGTTTCGAATGCGGCCAACTATTCCTTCGACGCAAATGGCAGTTGACCGCGCCGAATGCCGCCCTATCCCTATTGTGCATGAGCGAAAAGAAACCGATCCGCAAAGCCGTGTTTCCCGTCGCGGGCCTCGGCACACGTTTCCTTCCTGCGACCAAAGCCATTCCGAAAGAACTGCTGCCGATCGTCGACAGGCCGCTGATCCAGTATGCGGTGGACGAAGCGCGCGAGGCGGGGATCGAGCAGATGATCTTCGTCACCGGCCGCGGCAAGACGGCGATCGTCGAGCACTTTGACGTCGCCTACGAGCTGGAAAGCACCATGTCGGAACGCGGCAAGTCGCTCGACGTGCTGGGGCCGACAAGGGCGACGCCGGGCGATATCATCACCGTGCGCCAGCAAGTGCCGATGGGGCTGGGCCACGCGATCTGGTGCGCCCGCGCCATCGTGGGGGACGAACCCTTCGCCATCATGCTGCCGGACGAGCTGATGGTGGGCGAGCCCGGTTGCATGGCGCAGATGGTGGAAGCCTATAATGAAGTGGGCGGAAACCTCATCTCGGTGCTCGAAGTGCCCAAGGACGAGGTCTCCAGCTATGGCGTGATCGACCCTGGGGCAGAGAACGGCGCACTGACCGAGGTAAAGGGGCTGGTCGAAAAGCCGCCTGTCGCCGAAGCACCGTCGAACAAGATCATCTCCGGCCGCTATATCCTGCAGCCCGAAGTGATGCGCACGCTGGAAACGCAGGGCAAGGGCGCGGGCGGGGAAATCCAGCTGACCGATGCCATGGCGCGGATGATCGGCAACCAGCCCTTCCACGCAGTGACTTTCGCCGGCCGCCGCTTCGATTGCGGCAGCAAGACGGGTTTTGTCGAAGCGACGCTGGCCCTGGCGCTCGAACGTGACGATATGGGCGAGGAAGTGCGCGCGATCGCAAAGCGGCTGCTGGAAGGCTGACACGCGGGCCTGACCGGCCGGCAATGAACATAAAAAAGGCGGCAGGGGACTGCCGCCTTTTCCATTCCCGTCCAGGGATTGTTCTTATTCGGGCCCGCCGACGGCGCCTTCGCCGTGATCGAGATCGGCATATTGCGCGGTCATATAGGGAATCGGATCGACCGGCTCCCCATCGAGGCGGACTTCGTAATGCAGGTGCGGACCGGTCGAGCGGCCGGTGGAGCCGATATAGCCGATCAGGTCGCCCTTCTGCACCCGCTCGCCCGCCGCAACAGTGTAGGACGACAGATGTGCGTAGCGCGTCTGCAAGTCGCCGCCATGTTCGATCTGGACGTAATTGCCATAGCTGCCGAACCACTGCGCGCGGCCCACGCGGCCATCGGCGGTGGCATAGACCGGCGTGCCGTGCCCGGCGGCCAGGTCAACCCCATTATGCTGGCGGCGCTGGCGCAGGATCGGGTGGTTGCGCATGCCATAACCGCTGGTCAGGCGAACGCCTTCCACCGGCATGCGCGAGGGAACCGAGACGCTGTTGCGCGGAGCAGGAGCGATTTCGCCGCTGGAGGTGATGCGGCCGCCATCATCCAGCGCTTCCCAGCTGGCGAACAGCGCGCCGAATTCCTCGTCCGACGCAGCGGCGGGGCCGGCTTCGGCCTGATCGATACTGCTGGCGATCTGGGTAGCGGCGGAGGCCATGCCTTCCTTCGCGAGGGCGGGCGTCGCGCCCATACCGAGGGCAGCGGCGATACCGATTGCGGTTTTGACGAGCATACGATCCCTTTGTTTTGCTTGCACCTTTCGGCGCGCCGTCAACTCTTTCGCCGGACCCCATTTGCCCTTTCAAAAGGGCCTCCCGTCCGAAAATCTTCCTACAGTCGGGAACCTTCGCCCGTCTGCGTGATTAGGAGGTATGCGGGGAAAAGTTAATTAAGCAAGACCGTGATACGCGTCACGCGACAAACCGGCAGCAAGACGCGCTGAGTCGTTGAACGGTCGTTTAAGTTTGCCTCGGAAATGGCGCCGCACCAGAAATTTCCAATGCTTTTCCGGCACTTCTCTTCTCTTAACGCAAATCCGCGCGAAATGGGTTGATCCCGCGCGCACGTGGCGGATTTCATCGTCAAGGATTCGTTCGAGGATTTTCGCCCCGTTTTCATCGCCTTGCGCGCGAACTCGCTCCAGCGTTGCCGGGGTAACGTCGAGCCCGCGCGCCTCCAGCACCATGGGCACGACGGCCAGCCGCGCCGCCACGTCATGCTGCGTTTCCTGCGCGGCACTCCACAGCCCGTCATGCACCGGCAAGTCGCCATAGGACGCGCCCATGCTCGCGAGTTTCCGTTCGATCAGAGCGAAATGCATCGCTTCGTCCGCGGCGACGTGGAGGAAATCGGCGATGAACGCCTCGTCCATCTCTCCACCGAATCGCCCGACCATATCGAGCGCCAGGTCAATCGCGGCGAATTCGATATGCGCCAGCGAATGCCACAGGGCGATGCGGTTCTTATCCGATCCGCCGCGCCCGCGCTTGGGCATTTGCGATGGCGGCAGCAGTTGAAGCCGGTCCGGCCAGCGCGGCCTGTCGGGCATTGGCGCGGAAAAGCCGGTGGGCAGCCGCCCGCGCCGCCAGTCGCGCACCAGCTGGCGCGTCGCCTTGACCTTGGCGCGCGGCTCGCCGGTCAGCAGCGTGGCGCGGATGGCTGTCGAAAGATCGCTCATTGCCGTCAGGCAGCGCGGTTACAGCGCCTTGACCGCCTCCAGCACCTCGGCGGCATGGCCCTTAACCTTCACCTTGCGCCAGACCTGCGCGATCTTGCCGTCGGCATCGACGAGGAAGGTCGAGCGCTCCATGCCCATATATTTGCGGCCATACATGCTCTTTTCGACCCAGATCCCCAGCGCATCGGCCAGACCCTTTTCCTCCGGATCGCTGGCGAGCGGGGCCTTCAAATCATGCTTGGCGATGAAGTTCTGGTGCTTCTTCGCCGAATCCTTGGAGACGCCTAGCAGGCTGGTGCCCGCCTTCTCGAAATCCTTCGCCAGCGCGGAGAAGTCGATATTCTCGGTGGTGCAGCCGGGCGTGTTGTCCTTGGGATAGAAGAAGACGACCAGCTTGCCGCCCTTGAAATCGGACGGTTTCACCGTGCCGCCTTCGGGGGTTTCCATCGCCACGTCGGGCATGGCGTCTCCAACATCGGGGCGGGTGCTCATTCGTCTATCTCCAGTTCCTGTCCAAAATGGTGGACCCATTGCGCGGCCACGGCGCGGCGCGCTTCGCCAAACCCGGCCAGCAGCGCCTCGAAGCTCTCCTGCCCGCAGGCCTTGGCCAGGGCAATACGGGCCGCCGGCGGTGGCGGCTCGCCTTCGGGCGCGAGCAGGCGCGCGGCGATCAGCAGGCGGGCGAGGGTCGAGAAATGCTCGCCGAAACCGGCAGGCAGGTGCCCCGCCTCAACCAATCCGGCAATCGCCACCTCGATACCCGGCGCAAGCGCAATCCGCTCCCGCAATTGCAGATAATGGACGAGGAATTCGCAATCGACGAGCCCGCCGCGCAGCAGCTTCACGTCCAGCGGCCCACGCGGTGGCTTGTGGCGCGCCATCTCTCCGCGCATCTTCAGGACATCTTCTTTGAGCACCGCCGGATCGCGTGGGGCCTCCAGCACATCGCACACGATCTGCCGCAAGCGCGCGCGCCGCATCCGGACCAAATAGTGGGCGCGCACGGCACAGCGCCATATGCTCCCAGGTCCAGGCATCCTCTTGCTGGTATTTCGCAAAGCTTTCGAGGCTGACCGCGAGCGGCCCCTGGTTCCCCTGCGGTCGCAGCCGCGTATCCACTTCATACAGCGCGCCTTCGGCCGTCGGCACACTGAGCGCGGCAGTGACCCGCGTGGCGAGGCGATTGAAATAGAGCGATGTGGTGAGGGGGCGGAGCCCATCCGATTCGGCGCCCGGCTCCGCGTCGAACAGGTAGATGAGGTCGAGATCGGAGGCATGGGTCAGCGCCCCGCCGCCCAGCCGCCCGAGGCCGAGCACAAGCAACTCGCCATCCTCGATACGGCCATGCTTGCCTTCGAACTCGGCAATCGCCGCCTCTGCCCCCGATTGCAGCGCAGCCTCAGCCACGCGGCAAAGCCCCTCGGCAATATCGAGCGGGTCATGCGCGCCCTCGATCAGCTGCACGCCCAGGGCAAAGCGCTCCTCCCCGACGATCTGCCGCACACGGTCGAGATGCGATTCGTAATCGTCCTCCTCGCTTGCCGCCATGCGCGCCGCCAGCGTCGCAACATCCTCCGGCAGGTCGAGCGCGCTCGCATCGATCAGCGCATCGAGCAGGTCCACCCGCCGCGCCAGCTCATCGGCCAGCGGCGGCGCGAGCGTCAGCACGCGCAGCACCTGTTCGAGCAGGCCGGGGCGCTGTTCGAACAGGCGGAAGAGGTTGATCGCGGTCGGCAAGCGGGAGAGCAGCGTCTCCCACCGCGCCATGGCGCGCGCGGGATCGAAGGCATGGCTCAATGCCTCATGCAATGTCGGCAGGATTGCATCGAGCGCGAGCCGCGCCTCGGTGCCCTTCAGCGCCCGGATCGTCTCCTTCCAGCGCTCGACATGGCGCAGGAAATCGACGGGCAGTTGCGGTGCGGACGCCCCGGCCGAAGCGACCGCAATTTCCTCGTCATCACCCAGCAGCGAATCATAGCGCTCGGCCACACCGGCGCAGACCTCCTTCAACTCAGCCAGCAGCGCGGCGCTGTCGGCCAGCCCATCGAGCCGGGCAACATTGTCGATCGCCTCCGCCTTGGCAGGTATCTCATGCGTCTGCCGGTCTTCGACCATCTGCAGGCGGTGCTCGACCTCGCGCAGCCGGTCATAGGCCTCGCCCAGAACCAGCGCATCCTCGCCCTTGATGATCCCTTCCGCCGCCAGCGCATCGAGCGCGGCGCGCGTCCCCCGATGGCGCAGCGAAGGTAGTCGCCCGCCATAGATCAGCTGGTGTGTCTGCGCGAAGAATTCGACTTCGCGAATGCCGCCGCGCCCGCGCTTCAGGTCGAAACCCGCCCCAGGCTCCAGCGGGCCGCTATAAGCCTTGCGGATGCGCGCAGTGAGGCGGCGGATCTCCTCGATCGCGGTGAAGTCGAGGCTGCGGCGCCAGATGAAGGGGCGCAACTGGTCGAGGAAAGCCTCGCCCGCCGCTACGTCCCCGCCGGCCACGCGCGCACGGATATAGGCGGCCCGTTCCCATGCGAGCGCCGAGGATTCGTAATGGCTCATCGCGGCGGCAAAGCTGATCGCCAGCGGGCTGACCTCGGATGCCGGACGCAACCGCAAATCGACGCGGAAGACATAGCCGTCGGCGGTCTGGTGCGCGAGCAGCTCCACCAGTCCGCGGGCATAGCGCTGCGCCGCCTCGCCCGGCTCGTCCTTCTCGCGCCGGGGCAGCGTTTCCGGATCGAACAGCAGGATCGGGTCGATGTCCGAGCTGTAATTGAGTTCGCCCGCCCCCTGCTTGCCCAAGGCGATGGCGGTCATGCCCCGCGCTTCGGCATCGGGAACACGGCGTGCGATCACATGGGTAATCGCCTTGTCGAGCGCGCGGTCGGCGCATTGCGACAGCTCCAGAGTGACTCTTGCCAGTGGGAAATGCCCGGCGAGGTCTCCCACCCCCAGCACCAGTGCCAGGCCCAGCCGCTCGATCCTGAGCGCCTTGCCGAGGTCGCCCTCATCCACCGCCTTGGCCAGCGCCAGCGCCTCGTCGGCGCGCCCTTGTTCAAGGAGTTCAGCAAGATGCGGCAGGCGCTTCATCGCCAGCGCCAGAAACGGCGCATGGTCACGTGCACGGCGCAGGGCATTGTCCCAATCGGCAGTCATCGCAGCCTTCCCTGCAACCTCTTTTCGCGTGGCACAAGCCAGCGCTTGCCGCAGGGCCCACAGTTTGCCAGATGGGCGCCATGCAAACGCTCCCCAGACGTCATCATCTCCTGTCCATCATCGCAACCGGCTCGCTCGCAGCCTGCACCACCACCGCCACTTTGCCCCCGCCCGCCGCACCGGGAATCTCGCTCGCAACGATGCAGGAAGCGACGCGCACGCTGGCTTCCGACGAGTTCGAGGGCCGCGAACCCGGCACTCGCGGCGAAGGGCTGACTATTGCCTACCTGGCCGAGCAATTCGCCGCTGCCGGCCTTGAGCCGGGCAATGACGGCAGCTGGTTCCAGGACGTGCCGTTGGTGGAGATCACCGGTAGCAATTTCGCGCCGCTGGAGCTCTCAGGTGGCGGTGTCTCCCTTTCCTTCGACTATGCCACAGACTGGGTCGGCGTCAGCTACCGCCAGATGCCGCGTACGGCGATCAATGGAAGCGAGCTCATCTTCGTTGGCTACGGCATCAATGCGCCGGAGAAGGGCTGGAACGATTATGAAGGCGTGGACATGCGCGGGAAGACCGCACTGATCCTCGTCAACGATCCCGACTATTCCACCGAAACTCTGGAAGGCCCGTTCAACGGCCGCGCGATGACCTATTACGGGCGCTGGACCTACAAGTATGAGGAGGCCGCGCGCCAGGGTGCGACCGGCGCGATCATCATTCACGAGGATTTCCCCGCCGCCTATGGCTGGAACGTTGTCGAAAGCAGCTGGTCTGGCCCGCAGGCCTATGCCGATACCGGCACCGGCGGGATGGACCAGACGGCGATGAACGGATGGATCACACTCGATGCGGCGAAAGCGATGTTCGATGCCGCGGGGCTCGACATGGAAGCGCTGACTGCCGCCGCGAGTGAGCCGGGTTTCGAGGCGGTTCCGATGAACCTCGCCGTCTCCACCTCCTTCGACAACGATTTCCGCCGCTTCACCTCGCGCAACGTGGTGGGCGTGCTGCCGGGCAATAGCCGCCCGGACGAATATGTGCTGCACACCGCGCATTGGGATCACCTCGGCCGCTGCACGCCCAATGAAGAAGGCGACGACATCTGCAATGGTGCGATCGACAATGCCACCGGCACCGCCGCGCTGATCGCGCTGGCCGAAGCGCATAAGGAGGCCGGCGGCACCGGGCGCTCGCAGGTCTTCCTCGCCGTAACCGCCGAGGAATCCGGCCTGCTGGGCGCGGAATATTACGGCGCCAACCCGATCTACCCGCTGTCGCAGACGGTCGGCGGGGTGAATATCGATGCGCTCCATGTGACCGGCCCCGCACGCGACGTGATCTCGATCGGCTCGGGCAAGAGCGAGCTCGACTTCGTGGTGACCGAGGCACTGGCGGCGCAGGGCCGCGTCCTCTCGCCCGATTCGTCCCCGCAGGCCGGGCGCTATTACCGCTCCGACCATTTCGGCCTCGCCAAGCGCGGTGTGCCGATGATCTACCTCAAGGCCGGGATCGACCTGGTCGATGGCGGCACGGAGGCAGGCATGGCGATGGATGAGGAATACACCGCCCATGCCTATCATGGGCCGGACGATGAATATAACGAGAGCTGGGACTGGCGCGGTGTGATGATGGACCTCGAACTCTACTACGCAATCGGCCGCGACCTGGGCAATCGCAGCGACTGGCCCAACTGGTATCCGCAGGACGAATTCCGGATGATCCGCGATGCCAGCTGCGCTGGCGAGGGAGGCTGCTGAGCCCATGCCATACGCCATGCCCGCCGAATGGGCCGAACAGGAATGGATCTGGATCGGCTTTCCCGCGGCCGCCGATTTGTGGGAGGATGATCTGGTTCCCGCACAGCGGCAGGTCGCCACCTTCGCCAATGTCATCGCCAGGAGCGGGCAGCAGGTCCGGATGGTGGTCCGCGACGAAGAGAGCGCGGCCGCCGCGCGCCAGCTCACCCATCCCTCCATCATCTTCGAGCACCATCCCTATGGCGATATCTGGCTGCGCGATACCGGCCCGCTGACGCTGCTCGGCAAGGGCGGCCGCGCGGCACGGCGCTTCGGCTTCAACGGCTGGGGCGAGAAATATGTGCTCAAGGGCGACCAGAAAACCGGCGCCTCACTCGTCAAGGCCGGCAAGCTAAAGGACTTGGGCAAGGCGGACTGGATCCTCGAAGGCGGTGCCATCGACACCGACGGCACGGGACTTGTGGTGACCACGCAGCAATGCCTGCTCAATCCCAACCGCAATCCCAAGCTCTCGCGCAACGATATCGAGCGGCGGCTGGAGCGTGACCTCGGCTTCAAGCGTATTCTGTGGCTCGGCAATGGCCTGCTCGGCGATCACACCGATGGCCATGTCGACAACCTCGCCCGCTTCTACGGGCCCGGCAGGATCGCCATCCCGAAGGCCATGGACGATGGCGATCCCAATGCCGACACCTATGAGGATGCGGCAGAGCGCGCGGCCAATTTCGGGCTGGAAGTTGCGCGCATTCCCTCACCCGGCGCGATGGGAGGAGGCAAGGATGTGGAGCCTGCCAGCTACATGAATTTCGTCATCGCCAACCGCGTGGTGGTAGTGCCGACCTATGGCTCGCGCCAAGACGATGCGGCGGTGGAGGCGATAGGCGCGCTGTTCCCGGGCCGAAAGACCGTCGGACGGCCTGCCAATGCGGTGTTGACCGGCGGCGGCAGCTTCCACTGCTGCAGCCAGCACGTGCCGCGGGCATGAGGCCCAAGGCATGATGGATTGTTAACTTTTTGTTAGGGATTGCAGCGGAAAGTGGCGGGATGACCAAGGCCATTGCCCTCACCCGCGCCCATGCCGCTCGCAGCGCCGAAGCGATCCGCTTCGCGATCGTGACCATTTGCGGCTGCGCGCTGATTGCGGCCGGCCAGGTCCTTCCCTTCTGATCAGACCAGTCGCGACACCGCGATAGTCGCCGCACTGCCCAGCACCAGTGCGGTGGCCGCCTGCCATTGCCGTGCGCTGACGCGGCCGAAGGCGCGGTGGCCGAACCAGTCCCCGATGAGCACCGGCACGAACAGGGCGAGCGCCAGCAGCATGTCCTGCCAGGTGGCTACGCCGCGCCAGAGGAAGAAGGCCACCGATAGCGGGGTGAGGAGGAGGAAGATCGCCATCATGCTCGCCCGCGCCACCTTCGGTTCCAGCCGCCCGCGCAGATAGAAGGGCCCCATGCCCGGCCCCGGCATTCCGGCAAATCCGCCAAGGAAGCCGGTCGCCACGCCCGAAATCGCCATCGCCGGATGACGTGCCAGCTTCACTCGCCCGAGCGGGATAACCACCAGCACGAAGGCACCGAGCGAGACCATCGCGATCAGCACACGCGCCCAATCCGCCGGGAGCGCGGTCAGCGCCCACATGCCAAGCGGCGTCGCGGCAATGGCGATCACGGTGATGGGAATAGCCGACTTGTCCGCATCGCGGCGAATGCGGCCGATATCGGTGAGGCCGATCAGGAACAGCGAAACCAGCCCGACGAACACTGCCACCTGCGGCGATATCGCCAGCTGCAGCACCGGCACCAGCACGACCGACAGCCCGAAGCCCGCCAGCCCGCGCACAAAGCCCGCCGCCAGCGCGGCGGCGATGGCTGCGGCCCATGCTTCGGGCGGCATCGCGGGCAAGAAGGTCAGCCGTTCCTGTCGGGCGCGGTGGCCGCGCCGGTAACCAACGCAATCGCCTCCTCGACAGGCAGGAATTGCTGCTGCTTCTCACCCAGTGTGCGCAGCGCGACCGTGCCTTCCTCCGCCTCGCGCTTGCCCAGCACGAGGATGTAGGGAACCTTGGCAACCGAGTGCTCGCGCACCTTGTAATTGATCGACTCGTTGCGGAAATCGGTCTCGACGCGAATGCCCGCCGCTTCCAGCTTCGCGGCCACTTCCTTGGCATAAGGATCGGCGTCGGACACGATCGTCGCCACCACCGCCTGCACCGGCGCGAGCCATGCGGGCAGGCGACCGGCGAAGTGTTCGATCAGGATACCGATGAAGCGTTCGTAGGAACCGAAGATCGCGCGGTGCAGCATGACCGGGCGGTGCTTCTCGCCATCCTCGCCGATATAGGTCGCATCGAGGCGTTCGGGCAGCACGCGGTCGGACTGGATCGTGCCGACCTGCCAGGTGCGGCCGATGGCATCGGTGAGGTGCCATTCGAGCTTGGGAGCATAGAAGGCGCCCTCGCCGGGAAGTTCTTCCCAGCCAAATTCTTCCGTCGCCATGCCGGCATCGACCACCGCCTGGCGCAATTCGGCCTCCGCCTTGTCCCAGTCCTCGTCGCTGCCGAAACGCTGTTCGGGGCGCAGGGCCAGCTTGATCTCGTAGGTGAAGCCGAAATCCTTGTAGATCCGGTCGGCCAGCTCGCAGAAAGCGCGGACCTCGGACACGATCTGGTCCTCGCGGCAGAAGATATGCGCATCGTCCTGCGTGAACTGGCGCACGCGCATCAGGCCATGCAAGGCACCATGCGGTTCGTTGCGGTGGCAGCAGCCATTCTCATAGAGGCGCAGCGGCAGGTCGCGATAGGAAGTGATGCCCTGCTTGAAGACCAGCACGTGCGCCGGGCAGTTCATCGGCTTCAGCGCCATCCAGTCGGCATCGCCGCTGATGATTTCGCCTTCATCCTCCGTATTCGGCACCTCGTCGGGGATGACGAACATGTTCTCGCGATACTTGCCCCAGTGGCCGGACTGCTCCCACTGGCGCGCATCCATCACCTGCGGCGTCTTGATTTCCTGATAGCCCGCCGCATCGATCGCGCGGCGCATATAGGCTTCCAGCTCGCGCCAGATCTTGTAGCCGTTCGGGTGCCAGAAGACCGAGCCATGCGCTTCTTCCTGCAAGTGGAACAGGTCCATCTCGCGGCCCAGCTTGCGATGGTCGCGCTTGGCGGCCTCTTCCAGCCGCGTGAGGTGTCCCTGGAGCTGCTTCTTGTTGAGCCAGCCCGTGCCGTAGATACGCGTCAGCTGCGCGTTCTTCTGGTCACCGCGCCAATAGGCCCCGGCGACGCGCATCAGCTTGAAGGCCTGCGGATCGAGCTTGCCGGTGGAGGGCAGATGCGGGCCGCGGCACATGTCCATCCAGTCCTCGCCAGACCAATAGACCGTGAGTTCTTCGCCATCGGGAAGCTCTGCGGCCCATTCGGCCTTGAAATGCTCGCCCTGCTTCTTCCACGTGTCGATCAGCGCTTCGCGCGACCATGCCTCGCGCGTCAGCGGCTTGTCCGCCTTGATGATCTCGCGCATCTTTTCCTCGATGGCGGGCAGGTCGTCCATGCCGAAGGGTTCGCGGGAGGCGGGAGCCATCACGTCGTAATAGAAGCCATCATCGGTCGCCGGGCCGAAAGTGATCTGCGTGCCGGGCCACAGCGCCTGCACCGCTTCCGCCAGCACATGGGCATAATCGTGGCGGGCGAGTTCGAGCGCCTCTTCCTCATCGCGAGACGTGACCAGCGCCAGCTCCGCATCGCCGTCAAACGGCCGGTTGAGATCGCGCAGCTCGCCATCCACCTTCGCCGCAATCGCGGCCTTGGCAAGGCCGGGGCCGATTGCCGCCGCGACATCCGCCGGGGTCGATCCCGTCGGCATCTCGCGCACCGAACCATCGGGAAGGCTGATCTTCAACAACTCGCTCATCGAAACTCGCTCTCAATTCTCTTGGGCGCGCCATGGCACAGAGCGGCGCGCACCGGAAGGGGCGGCGTCGGGTTCAAGACAGCTTCGGGAGGGTGACGCCGCACCGCCCGAAGCCGGGCGGCGGCAGTCGCGTATCAGGCCGCGACCGACCGCCCCCGGCGAACCGGGGTGGTAGTAGTCGTGGTGGTGATGCGTGCTTGCGGCATGTCTGCCCATATAGGGCGCGATTGCTGCGAAGTCACTAACCGGCGCATAGGCCCCCTTGGCGCGCCGCATTTGAGGGTCCATGTTGCCGCCCGCATGACCGGGACAGACACTCAATTCGCCGAGATCGCGGGCCGCCGCATCGCCTATCGCCACACGCCGGGCAGCGGGCCGGCCATCGTCTTCCTGCCCGGCTATATGTCCGACATGGCGGGCGGCAAGGCGACTGCCGTGTTCGACTGGTGTGTGGCCGCCGGGCGCGAATGCCTGCTGCTCGACTACTCGGGCTGCGGGGAGAGCCCGGGCGACTTCGCCGACGGCACTTTGTCGCGCTGGTGCGAGGAAGTCGTGGGCCTTGCCGACGAAGTGCTGGCGAATGAGCGTATCGTGATTGTCGGCTCCTCCATGGGCGGCTGGCTGATGCTGCTGGCGGCGCGCGAACTGGGCGATCGGATCGCGGGCCTCGTCGGCATCGCCTCCGCCCCCGATTTCACCAGCTGGGGCTATGACAAGGACCAGAAGGCGGCGCTGAAGCGCGGCGAGACCGTCTATGAGGAGAGCGATTACGGCTATGATCCAATGCCCACCCATCCCGCTTTCTGGGCGGACGGGCAGGCGCAGCGGCAGCTGAAGAGCGAGATCCCGCTCGATTGCCCGGTGCGGCTGCTGCACGGGCAGGAGGATGCCGACGTGCCGCCGCAGACCTCGCTCGACCTCAGTGACGCATTGCGTTCAGAGGATGTGCAGGTGGTGCTGGTCAAGGGCGGGGACCACCGCCTCTCGCGCGACAGCGATATCGCGCTGCTGCTGCGCACGATGGCCTCGATCCACTGACCCGGAAGCTGCTTCATGCTGACCACGCTCATTTCCTCGCTCATCTTCGCCCAGCTTGCCCTGCCGCCCACACTGGAGGAGGATCGGTTGCGCGCCTGCATGGATGAGGCGCGCAACGATCCGGCGCAGGCCATCCTCAACGTCTCGGACTGGATGGTGGGGACCAGCGGCCCGAGCGTCAGCGCACCGCAACAATGCCTCGGCTTTGCCTATATGAGCCTGCTACGCTGGGACGCGGCGCGCCAAGCCTTTACCGAAGCGCGCGATGCGCGGCTGGAGAGCGACAGCGCCGGGCGCGCGAGGTTGGGCGCGATGGCAGGCAATGCGGCGATTGCCGCGGAGCAGCATGGGCAGGCGCTGGTGCTGCTGCAAGCCGCCCAGGCCGATGCGACAGCGGTAGGGAATACCACTCTCGCCGGCAGCATCGCCTCGGACAGGGCACGCGCACTGGTCGGACTAGGACGCATGGCGGATGGCGCGAACGCGTTGGAAGAGGCGCGCAGCCTCGCGCCGCAGGATGCAAGCATCTGGCTGCTCTCGGCCACCCTCGCCCGGCGGATGGAGAATCTCGCCAACGCGCAGCAATGGATCGAAACCGCCGCCGCGCTCGATCCGGGTAATCTCTCCATCGGCCTTGAGGCCGGTCTGGTCGCCGCGCTGGGCGGGTTCGACGATGCCGCGCGCAGCAGCTGGCAATCCGTGATAGACACCGCCCCGCGCACGCCAGAAGGGCAGACCGCGCGTTTCTATCTCGACCAGCTCGATGAGGAGCAGCTGCCGCAATGATCCCGCTTTCCGTCCTCGACCTTGTACCCATCCGCGAAGGCAAGGAGGTTTCGGACGCGCTCGCCGAAGCAGGGACGCTAGCGAAAGTGGCGGAGGAGGCGGGCTACAAGCGCCTCTGGGTGGCAGAGCACCACATGTCGCCCGGCATTGCCGGCGGCGCGACTTCGGTGGCGATATCCCACATCGGCCATTGCACCAGCACGATCCGCATAGGCGCGGGCGGCATCATGCTGCCCAACCACAACCCCTTCGTGATTGCCGAGCAGTTCGGTACGCTGGACGCGCTCTTCCCCGGGCGCGTGGACCTCGGCCTCGGCCGCGCGCCGGGTGCCGCGCCGGTGCTCGCGCAGGCTTTGCGCAAGAATCTCGGCCAGGCAGCGGAATATTTCCCGCAGGACGTGGTCGAGCTGCGCGCCATGCTGACCGGCGATATCGAGCTGCCGATCACCGCCACGCCGGGGCTCGGTGCCAAGGTCGAACTATGGATGCTCGGCTCCAGCCTGTTCGGCGCGCAGCTCGCCGCGCGGCTGGGCATGCCCTATGCCTTCGCCAGTCATTTCGCGCCCGACCATCTCGACGCCGCGCTCTCCACCTATCGCAGCGAATTCCGCCCCTCCGACTATCTCGACAAGCCCCACGCCATGGCGGCGATGACGGTGATTTGCGCCGACAGCGACGGGGACGCAGTGCTGCTCGCCAGCTCGCAGGACCAGGCTTTTGTCCGCCTGCGCACCGGCGATCCGGGCAAGCTGCCGCCGCCCGTTGCGGGCTATCGCGAGACCCTCGACATGAGCGCGCAGGGCATGCTGGCACGGCTCGATGTCGCCCGCGCGGTCGGCTCCCCCGCCACGGTACGCGAGCGGATCGCGCGTTTCGTGGAGCGCACGCAGGCGGATGAGATCATCGTCTCCGGCGCCACTTACGACCCCGCAGCGCGCCAGCAATCGCTGCGCCTGACCATGGAAGCGCTGGGAGCCGACCAACCTGCATCGGCAAAATAGTTTCAGTCTCTACCAGTTTTCGGGTGCGAAGCTTCCCGGCCCATTGTAGGGCTGCTGCGGAACAATACGGGCCAGGCCCGACTACTACTTTCAGACCTGCCCGCTAAATGGGCGACCAGGAGAGGTCCGAATATGGCAAAGGCGAAGGCAGCCGCGAAAAAACCCACCGGCAAGGCGAAGCACCTCGCGATTCTGCGCGAACGTATCGCCGATTCGATCCTTCCTGGCGAGACCGGGCTGGAAGGCAAGGCGCTCGATGATGCGGCCTCCTTCCTGCTCGAAGCCGCGCAGAGCCGCGAGGATGGCAAGCCCTCGATCCTGATCCGCACTTCGGCTGACGGCAAACGCATGACCCGTATCGCCGTGGTCAATCGCGACGTGCCGTTCCTCGTCGATTCGGTCAGCCGCGCGATTGCCGATAGCGGGCTGACGGTGGAACTGCTGGTCCACCCGATCCTCCCCGTCCGCCGCGACCCCAAGCGCAATCTCACCGACCTGCCGGACACCGCCGAAGCTGGCGAGAAGCGCGAGAGCTTCATCTATGTCGAGACCGAGCGCGTGGACGCCAAGCTGCGCCGCACGCTTGAGGCCGACCTTGCCGCCGCCATCGCCGATGTGCGCGCCGCCGTGGCGGACTGGCCGCAAATGCAGGCGCTGATGGAAAGGGATGCGGACAAGCTCTCCGATGCCGAAGGCGCCGCGCTGCTGCGCTGGCTGTGCGGCGGGATGATGACGCAGCTGGGCCATGTCACCCGCCATCGCGACGGCAAGCAGGCGGACCAGCTGGGCATCTGCCGCAAGAGCGCGCGCGAACTGCTCGCCGATGCCACGTGGGAGCGCGCCTTCGCATGGTTCGATGGCGCTGGTGGCAGGCCCGGCCGCGCGCCGCTGATCGTCAAGGCCAATCGCCTATCCAAGGTGCATCGCCGCGCCCCGCTCGACCTGTTCATCTTGCCGCTGATCGAGGATGGCCGCGTCGCCGCACTCTCCACCCATGTTGGCATCTGGACCAGCGCTGCACTTATGGCCGCGCCCGCCAATGTGCCGGTCCTGCGCCAGCAGCTGGAGGCGATCGGCGAGGAGCTCGATTTCGTGGCGGGCAGCCATGACCACAAGGCGCTGATCCATTCGCTGTCGGTTCTGCCGCACGATCTGATGATCAGCTTTTCCGAAAGCGACACTTTGCGCGTCGCCACCACCATGATGGCGCTGATCGACCGGCCGCGTCCCCGCGTCGCCATGGTCGCCGCACCGCTCGAACGGCATATCTTCGCCTTCGTCTGGCTGCCGCGCGACATGCTCTCCACTGATGTGCGGCTGCAGATCGAGGGGCTGCTGGAACGCGAGACCGGTGCCAGCACACTCGACTGGAGCCTGATGGTCGAAGGCGGCAGCCTGGCACTGCTGCGCTATGTGCTCGATGCCCGGCACAGCACCGGCGTGCCCGATGACAATGCGGTGGATGCGCATTTGCAGGACATGCTGCGCGGCTGGACCGATGCAGTCGAATCCGCCCTTGCGGAAAGCGAGGAACCGAGCCGGGCTGCGGCGCTCGCCTTGCGCCATGCCGGGAGCTTCCCGCCGGCCTATCGCTCCGCCTACGGCCCTCTCGAGGCCGCGCGCGATATCGAGCGGCTGCGCCATCTCTCCCCCGAAGACGGGCACGAACTGGGCCGCGATGCGCGCCTCTATCGCCATGCGGCCGATGCCGAGGACCGGCTGCGGCTGAAAGTCTACCAGGCGAGCGGCGCCCTTCCGCTGTCCGATGCCGTGCCCGCGCTCGAACATTTCGGTTTTCGCGTGCTGTCCGAAATCCCCACAGAGCTGGCGGGCGAGGACATCGGCACGATCCACGATTTCCTGCTCGGCATGCCGCCGGGCGAGGACAGCGCCCCTCTGCTCGAACGCTCCGAAGCGATCGAGCAGGCGATCTGCGGCGTCCTCAATGCAAGGGCAGAGAACGACGTCTTCAACCGGCTGGTGATCTCTACCGGCATTTCCGCGCAGGAGGCCGAGTGGCTGCGCGCCTTCTACCGCTATTTGCGGCAGGCCAATATCGCCTTCACCATCTACACGGTGGTCGATGCGCTGGCGGCGGCGCCGGAAGTGACGCGCGCGATTATCGAGCTGTTCCGTACGCGCCACGATCCGGCCTTCAAGGGCGATCGCGAGAAAGCAACGGCAGCGGCGGAGGAGGCCATTCGCGTCGGCCTCGCCAATGTCAACGCGATCAATGACGATCGCATCCTGCGCCTCTACTGGCAGACCATCGCGGCAATCCTGCGCACCAATGTCTTCGCCCCGGCTGCGGCAGAGGCGCTCGCCTTCAAGATCGATTCCGCGCTGGTCCCCGGCCTGCCCAAGCCGGTGCCGTGGCGCGAGATCTTCGTCTATTCGCGCCGGGTGGAGGGAATCCATCTGCGCGCAGGCCCTGTCGCGCGCGGCGGCATCCGCTGGTCGGACCGGCGCGACGACTTCCGCACCGAAATCCTCGGCCTGATGAAGGCGCAGCGGGTGAAGAACGCAGTGATCGTGCCTACTGGCGCGAAGGGCGGCTTCTTTCCCAAGCAGCTGCCCAATCCCGCGCTGGACCGAGATGCGTGGTTCACCGAGGGGCGCGAGAGCTACAAGGTCTTCATCCGTACGCTGCTGTCGGTCACCGACAATCTGGTCGACGACAAGGTCGTCCATCCCGAAAACGTGGTGATCCACGATGGCGAGGACCCCTATTTCGTGGTCGCCGCCGACAAGGGCACGGCGACCTTCTCCGACACCGCCAATGCCATAGCCATCGAGCATGACTTCTGGCTGGGCGATGCTTTCGCCTCTGGCGGCTCCAACGGATACGACCACAAGGCCATGGGCATCACCGCGCGCGGCGCGTGGATCTCCGTCCAGCGCCACTTCCTCGAAATGGGCGTGGACGTGCAGAAAGAGCCGGTCGAGGTCGTCGGTTGTGGCGACATGTCGGGCGACGTGTTCGGCAACGGCATGCTGCTGTCGAAAGCGATCAAGCTCGTGGCCGCATTCGATCATCGCCACATCTTCATCGATCCCGATCCCGATCCGGCGGCGAGCTGGAAGGAGAGGAAGCGCCTGTTCGACCTGCCGCGCAGCAATTGGGCGGAATATGACGACAGCCTTCTGTCCAAGGGCGGCGGCATCTTCCCGCGCAGCATGAAGCGCATCCCGCTCTCCGCGCAGGCGCGCAAGGTTCTGGGCGTTGAGGACAAGGAACTCGATCCCGACAGCCTGATCTCGGCGATCCTCAAGGCGCCCGTCGGCCTCGTCTGGTTCGGCGGCATCGGCACCTATATCAAGGCGGAGAGTGAGACCAATGCGCAGGTCGGCGACCCCGCCAATGACAGCCTGCGGGTGAACGCCCATGAGGTCCGCGCCAAGGTGATTGGCGAAGGCGCGAATCTGGGCGCGACGCAAGCGGGGCGCATCGAATTCGCCCTGCGCGGTGCCGAGGGTATCGGCGGGCGCATCAATACCGACTTCATCGACAATTCCGCCGGTGTCGATTGCTCCGACAATGAAGTGAACATCAAGATCGCGCTGGCCCCGGCGCGCAAGGCCGGCCGCCTGTCCGAAGCGAAGCGCAATGTGCTGCTGGAGGATATGACCGAGGCGGTGGCCGAACTGGTGCTGGAGGACAATCGCCTGCAAGCGCTCGCGCTGTCCATCGCGCAACAGGGCGGCGCCAATGCCATGGGCGCGCAGCTGCGCCTGATCGAGGCGCTGGAGGAGATGGGCGAGCTCGACCGCAAGACCGAAGGCCTCGCGGGCAGCGATGTCCTCTCGCGCCGCGCGGCGGACGGGCACGGGCTGACAAGGCCCGAGCTCGCCGTGCTGCTCTCCAGCACCAAGCTGGTGTTGCAGGATGCGGTGGAGAAAAGCGGCCTGGCGGCTGACAAGGCCGCCGAAGCGCTGGTGCTCGACGATTTCCCGCCACAGCTGCAGGAAAAATTCGCCCCTGCCCTGCTCGACCATCGCCTGCGGACCGAGATCGTCGGCACGGTGGTCGCCAATCGCATCGTCAACCGCATGGGCATGGTCCATCCTTTCGAACTGGCAGAGGAAGAAGGCGCCGGGCTCGACCGCGTGGGTTGCGCCTTCGTCTCGGCCTGCAATTTGCTGGGCATGGAGGCGCTGTGGGATTCGGTCGACGCCACCGCGATGAGCGAGGAGGCGCGCCTTGCCCTGTTCAGCCATGCGGCGCAGGCGCTGCGCAGCCATATGGCGGACCTGCTTCGCGCTGGTGGTTGCGGCATCGGCCCGGCCAAGCTGAAGGCGGATATCGGTCCGCTGGTGGATGCACTGTCCGACCAGGCCGAGGGGCTGCTGGGCCTCGAAGCGCGTAGCCACGTCGCCGCCATTGCAGAGGAGCTGGAAAGCAAGGGTGCCCCGGCCAAGCTGGCGCAGGGGGTTGCCCGGCTCTACGCGCTCGACGGCGCGATCGGCCTCGCCATGCTGGCGCGCGACAGCAAGGTAGCGCCGCTCGATCTCGTCAACGCCTTCGTCGCGCTGGGATCGCTTCTCGGCCTCGACTGGGCGCAGGCGCGCGCGGCGGTAATGACGCCGTCCGATCCGTGGGAGCGGCTGCTGGTGGCGGGCCTCGCGCGCGATTTCCAGCAGATGCGTTTCGATTTCCTGCGCCATCTTTCGGGCGGGCGTTCGGCCAAATCGCCGCTCGATACGCGCATCGACAATTGGGCGCAGGACCACGAAGCCGCGATTGCACAGTTCCGCCGCGTGATCGCCCGCGCGCAGGCGAGTGCCCCGGTTTCGTCCGCCGTGCTGGCGCAGATCGCCAGCCAGGCGCGCAACCTGCTGCAACGCTGAACCCGTCGCTGCCCGCTTGACGCACGCGGCGGAAACCGCAAACCCTGCCTGTATGGATAATGCCGACGTAGTAATCGTAGGAACCGGCCATGGCGGCGCCCAAGCTGCCATCGCCTTGCGCCAGAACGGGTTTGAGGGATCGATCCTGATGATCGGGCGCGACAAGGCGCCGCCCTATGAACGCCCGCCGCTGTCGAAGGAATATCTCGCCGGGGACAAACCGTTCGAGCGGCTGCTGATCCGCCCCGAGAAGTTCTGGCCGGAGAAGCAGATCGAGCTGATGCTGGGCACCACGGTGCGTGCAATCGACCCTATGGCGAAGGAAATCACGCTCAGCGGCGACAAGAAGGTCGGCTACGGCACGCTGATCTGGGCGGCAGGTGGCGATGCGCGGCGGCTCGATTGCCCGGGTGCGCACCTCAATGGCATCCACGCCGTCCGCCACAAGCCCGATGTCGATGCCATGGTCGCCGACCTGCAGAGCGGGGCGAAGCGCGTGGTGGTTGTCGGCGGCGGCTATATCGGCCTGGAGGCAGCAGCCGTCCTCACCAAGTTCGATTGCAAGGTCACCCTGATCGAATCGCTGGACCGGGTGCTGGCGCGCGTCGCGGGCGAGGACCTCTCGCGCTTTTTCGAGGCAGAGCATCGCCGCCATGGCGTGGAAATCAGGCTCGAGGCATCGGTCGAGAGCATAATCGGCGATGGCGACCGGGTGCAGGCGGTGAAGCTGGCCAGCGGCGAGGAAATCCCGTGCGACATGGTGGTGGCCGGCATCGGCATCGTCCCCGCCGTGGGCCCGCTGATCGCGGCGGGCGCCGCCGGTGCCGATGGCGTGGACGTGGACGAATATTGCCGCACCAGCCTGGAGGACGTCTATGCCGTGGGCGATTGCGCCGCCCATGCGAACACCTATGCCCATGGCGCGGTGATCAGGCTGGAAAGCGTGCAGAACGCGCATGACATGGCGACCACCGCGGCCAAGGCGATTTGCGGCGATCCGCAGCGCTATGACGCGCTGCCGTGGTTCTGGTCCAACCAGTATGACATCAAGCTGCAGACCGCTGGCCTCAGCCACGGGCATGACACCACCGTGTTGCGCGGCGATCCGGCGGAGCGGAGCTTCTCGGTGATCTACTTGCGCGACGGGAAAGTGATCGCGGTCGACGCGGTCAATCGCACCAAGGATTACGTGCAGGGCTCCAAGCTGGTGAAGGCGCGCGCGGAAGTCGATCCCGAAGCGCTGATGGATGCGGAAACGCCGCTCAAGGAATTACTGTAAGCTTTGTGGCAGCCCAGCCTGCCGCTTCGGCCACCACTCCATCCTCGTCATTCGCCAGCGCGCTGACAGCAGGCAGAAGCTCCGCATTGCCGCTATTGCCCGCCGCGATCAGGCAATTGCGGACAAAGCGGTCCCGCCCGATCCGCTTGATCGGAGAGCCGGAGAATTTCGTCCGGAAGCCCGCATCGTCGAGCGCGAGGAGTTCGGCCAGATTCGGCTCGACCAGCTCCTCCCGCGCCACGAATGCTTGGTGCCGCGCGGCGGTATCGGCAAACTTGTTCCAGGGGCAGACGGCGAGGCAATCGTCGCAGCCATAGATGCGGTTGCCCATCCCCTCGCGGAATTCCTCCGGGATCGGTCCCTTGTGCTCGATCGTGAGGTAGGAAATGCAGCGCCGCGCATCGAGCTGGTAGGGGCGCGGGAAGGCGTTTGTCGGGCAGGCATCCTGGCAGGCGCGGCACGATCCGCAGCGATCGTCATGCGGCTCGTCAGGCACGAAGGGCAGCGTGCAGTAGATCGCACCGAGGAACAACCAGCTCCCATGTTCGCGGCTGACGAGATTGGTGTGCTTGCCCTGCCAGCCAATCCCCGCCGACTCTCCCAGCGGCTTTTCCATCACCGGCGCGGTATCGACGAAGACCTTGAGCGCGACTTCCAGCCCCATGCCCTCCGCTTCCGCCACCAGCCAGCGGGCGAGCGCCTTCTCCGCCTTCTTCACTACGTCGTGATAATCGCGGCCCTGCGCATAGACCGATATGCGCGCTTTCTCTGCATCGCCTTCCAGAGCCAGCGGATCGCCATCGGGGGCATAGGACATGCCGAGCGCAATGACGCTCTGCGCCTCGGGCCACATGCTTTGCGGGCCCTGCCGCACATCGGCGCGGTCCTGCATCCAGCCCATCGTGGCGTGGAAGCCCGCGCCCAGCCAGTCATGCAGGCGCTCAGCGCGCAGCGGATCGTCCTCAGCCGGGGCGAAGCCGACGCACGCAAAGCCCAGCTCCGCCGCCTTGGCGCGCAAACCGTCCTGCAGTGTTGCGATTGAGGCGTCCTTAACCAAAATCGATCTTGCCCGTGTTCATTCTTGGCATGTAACCGGTGACGATGGACATTGCGACATCCGACACTGCAGTCGACACCGAACTCGCCATTGAGGCGCGCGGCCTCGTCAAACGCTTCGACGATACTTTGGCGGTGGACGGCGTGGACCTGCTGGTCCCGCGCGGATCGATCACCGGCATCCTCGGCCCCAATGGCGCGGGCAAGACGACCACTTTGCGCATGATGCTGGGCATTATCGATCCCGATGAAGGCATGCGGCGCGTGCTGGGGCATGACGATCCCAAGGATATCGCGCGGCTGATCGGATATTTGCCCGAGGAGCGCGGCCTCTATCCCGCGATGAAGGCGACCGATGCGATCGGCTTCATGGGCGCATTGCGCGGCCTGCCGCTCCCCGAGGGGCGCGAGCGCGGGCGCAAGCTGCTTGAAGACCACGGCCTGGGCCATGCGGCGGACAAGCAGATCCGCCAGCTCTCCAAGGGCATGGCGCAGATCGTCCAGCTGCTCGGCACGCTGGTGCACGATCCGCAGCTGGTGGTACTGGACGAGCCGTTCTCCGGCCTCGATGCGATCAACCAGGGCAAGCTGGAAGTGCTGATTCGCGGGCTGGCCGACAAAGGTGTGACGGTGATCTTCTCCACCCATGTCATCGCCCATGCAGAGCGGCTGTGCGAAGGCATTGCCATCATCGCCGGCGGCAAGGTGCCTTTCGCCGGCCGCGTGGACGAGGCGCGCGACCGCATACCCGCACAGGTACGGCTGGAAACGAGCGCACAGGACGGCCCGTGGATGGCGGCTCTTCCCGAAAGCCGCCGCAAGGTCGGCAAGTTCTGGTACTTCCCGCTGCCCGACACAGGGATAGAGCCGCTGCTGCGCGCGCTGATCGACGGTAATGCCGGTATCCAGTCGCTCAGCATCGAACGCGCCGGGCTGCACGATGCCTTCGTCGCCATTGCGGGTGAGGCGGCCGCCGCCGACCTTGTCACCAGCCCGGAAGGGGAGGAAGCGTGATGCAGGGGACTACTACCGCAGGCCGCCTGTCGCTGTGGCGCGCCGCCTTCGTGGTGGCACGGCGCGATTTCACCGCGATCCTGTTCAGCCGCGCCTTCATCTTCTTCCTGCTCGGCCCGCTCTTCCCCGTCGCCGTGGCGGCGCTGGCCGGCGGAGTGGGCGCACAGGTGCAGAGCGAGGCGATGGCCGCCGATGTCGGCATTGCCATGCCCGCGGACGACCTCGATGCCATGATGGCCGCGCGCGACGAACTGGCTGAGAAGGTCGGCCCCGCCATCCCGCCTTTCGTCGCTCTCGAACGCTTGCAACCGGGCGAGAGCTTCGATGCCGAGGAGCTGCTGTCGAGCGGCGAGGGACGCTTCGCTGCCGTCGTGACGGGCACGGTGCAAGAGCCGCAGCTGACCGCACCCGAAGCCAATCTCGCGCGCTGGCAGGGCACCGTCTCGCTGATCGCTGCCAAGGCCGCCAGCCGCGAGGCGACGGCCTATCCGCCGGTGACCACCCACCCGGTCGCCACCAGCGGGGCGAGCGAGAATCGCGGCCGCTTCCAGACCGCGCAGGCCGGGCAATTGCTGCTGTTCCTGCTGATCATGCTGCTGGCCTCCATGGTGCTCTCCAACCTCGTCGAGGAGAAGGGCAACAAGATCATCGAGATCCTTGCCGCCGCGATCCCGATGGATGCGGTGTTCGTGGGCAAGCTCTTCGCCATGCTCGCCATTTCGCTGGTGGGCATCGCGGTATGGGGCTCGGTCGGCACCGGCCTGCTGCTTGCGGGCGGGCGCTCGCTGTCCGAATTCGCCAATCCGGGCGTGGGCTGGCCGATGTTCTTCGCGCTTGGCGCGGTCTATTTCGGCATGGGCTATTTGCTGCTCGGCTCGATCTTCCTTGCCGTCGGCTCGATGGCGACGACGGTGCGCGAGGTGCAGACTTTGGCCATGCCGGTGACCATGGCGCAGGTGCTGGTGTTTTTCCTTGCCAGCCTGGCTGTAACCAGGACGGGGGAATGGTTCGAATACCTCGCCATAGCCTTTCCGCTCAGTTCCCCCTTCGCCATGCTGGCGCGGGCCGCGGTGGACGAGGCGCTGTGGCCGCATTTGCTGGCGCTTGTCTGGCAGGCGGTCTGTGTGGCCGTGTTCATCCGTGCCGGAGCGTCACTGTTTCGCAGGAAGGTGATGAAGTCAGGTCCGCAAGGCGCCGCCAGGTCGCGCGGTCTCGGCAGCCTGATCAGGGGAACGTTCAGGATCGGTTCGTAGTTGGTCGCACAGGAGAGTGACATGAGCGAACATGATTGCGATCGCCGCAAGGCGCTGGTCTGGCTGGGGGCGGGCGTGGCCCTGCCCGCTTTGGCCGCATGCGGGTCCTCCCCCGCCCAGGCGCAGAACTTCCGCATCAATTATACCGAAGCCGAATGGCGCCGCCGCCTGACCTCAGAGGAATTCCGCATCCTGCGCCAGGAAGGCACCGAGCGCGCCTTCACCTCGCCGCTCAATGACGAGAAGCGCGCGGGCACTTTCGTCTGCGCGGGCTGCGCGAACGAGCTTTACGCCTCCAGCACGAAGTATGACAGCCGCACCGGCTGGCCCAGCTTCTGGCAGCCGATCGACAACGGCGCGGTGGGCTATTCAACCGATTACAAACTCGGCTATCCGCGCCGCGAAGTGCATTGCGCCGACTGCGGCGGGCATCTGGGCCATGTCTTCGATGACGGTCCGCCGCCCACCGGCAAGCGGCATTGCATCAACGGCGTGGCGATGGATTTCCGGCCCGCTTAGCGCACCCGGTACACGCTGAGCGGTCCCTCGGCGAAGCCCTCCACCGGTTCCAGCCAATCGGGCACTTCGCCTGAGACAAGCAGGTTGGCCATATTATCCGGCGCGGCGGTGCGATAGAGGGCGAGGTCCGCTTTCGAGGCGCAGGCAACGACGTAGTCCGGCTGCATCTTATCCGCGAGAGCGCGTCCCTGCTCCATGCTGCCGGTATAGAAGGCGAGCACGTCGTGCATCTCCTCGGCATTCCGGTGATAGCTGGCCATCACGATGTTATGCGGTGTCTGGCCCAGGATGGCCGGACCAATATCGAGCGGGGCGAGAACCAGTCCCTTCTCCAGCAGGGCGAGCTGCGACAGGTCGCATCCGCGCAGATCGATCGGCGCATCCATCCCGGCGCGCATGGTGTCGCTGGCGAAAACCGGGTCGAGCGGTTTGAGCAAAGCGCTCACGAACATAGGCGTCGCAAGACCGAAGCAGGCAAGCGTTGCAGCAATGCGCGGCAGGGGTGATGTGAGTGCGCGTGCCTTGGGCAGGTATTCGGCCAGCAGGGAGGCCGCAAAGGGGATCGCCAGCCATTGCGCGAACACGCCCTCGCGCATCAGCATGAAGGAATAGAGGCAGGCGAGCACGGCGATCAGGCCCAATGTGTCGAGCGGGCGCACCTCCGCCTCACTCTTGCCGAGACGCAGCCTGTGCCAGCCCACAAGTACCAGAGCAAGGGTCCAGGCGAGCACAGCCGCCACAGAGAGCGGCTGACGCCAGATCGGCAGGCCTTCGGTGATATAGCCATGCCAATATTGCTCCAGCAGGGGATCGAGCCGGGCAAAAGGATCGGCGGCGCATTCGCCCAGCATGACGAAAGCGAGCGGCCCGCAGACCAGCGGGATCATCGCCAGCCCCGCCAGCCGGCCATTGCGGCTCTGCTGCGCCGGAGCGAACGGCAGGGCGAGAGCTGTGACCGCTGCCGCCGCGAACGCCGCCATGTGGCCAGGCATGAGGATATCGCAATAGGGCAGCGCGAAGTCGCTGACCGGCCGGGTCGCGAGCGAGAAGGCAGGCGCGGCCATCGCCAGCGCGCCAAGGAAGGCGCCAAGCCTGCGGTCGTCATGCCACCAATAGGCGAGGCCGAGCACACCCGCGATTGCGGCTATGATCGGCAGGCCTTCGAGCGAGATCGCCACCCATGCAGCACCCAGCACACCGGCCAGCGCTGCTTTCACCCGGCCACCGTCAACGAGCAGGGCCACCGCCACCAGCCCGACCACCGCCTGCGGCGCATGGTGATCGATCCGCATCGGCATGAATTGTTCTGCCAGCAGCGGCATCATCGGCATGATGAGGAGGCCGATGCCGGTTGCCAGCGCGCCGAAGCCCAGCTTGCGCAGGATCGCGCGCAGGGCGAACAGCGCGGCGAGCAGGTAAAGCAACGGCACCACGATCAGCGCCGCCCTCTCCCCCGCGAAAAGCGCCACCAGCGCCAGCGGGATATCGACCAGCCGCGACCAGTGCATGCTCGCGCCTTCGGGCGGGTTCACGCGATATTGGGTGACGTCGTACCAGCCTTGCCCGGCGAGCAGGTCGCGCACTTCGAACAGGCGCATATAGTCATCCGGCCCTTGCGGTTCGAAACCGCGCAGCGGCAGCAGGACGAGCACGACGACGCACCACAGGCCCCATGCCGCCCACACGGCGGCGGGACGGAACGCGAAAGCTCTCCAGTCGAAGGAAGCGGAACCCGGCATCGGAAATGGGCTTTAGCGGAAAACGACCTTGCTGCGCAGCACCCAAGTGGCGGCAAAACTCACCGCGATCGCGACCAGCTTGGCGAGACGCGGGTCCATCCCCGCCTCGTCACCCGTCCAAACGATGGCGGTGGTAAGCGCGAGGCCGACCAGCGCGGAAATCACGAACAGCGCCTTCTGCCGCGTACGCTGCACGCCGCGCTCCGCCACATTGCCGACGAAGACCGCACGGCTCGACATCAGCCAATGGGCGATGATCCCCGCGCAATAGGCGATTGCGCTCGCGCTTGCGGCCCACATGCCGGCGGACAGCAGGGCGAGGAAACAACCCATATCCACCGCCAGTGCGCCGACGCTTGCCAGCACATAGCGGATGAAGCGGATATCCTTGAGGCGCAGCAGCAGGGCCGACATGGACCGCGCGCCTCGCTCAGGCAGCCCGGCGGTCGTCATCGGCAATCCGTTCGGGAACGTCGCGCACCGAATTCAGCGCTGCAGCCTGGTCCTCGCTGACCGTACCGCGCGCGGGCAGCGACTTCTCGTCACCCTCATCGCCCGCCTCATGATATTCGGCATCCTCGTTGACGCACCATGTGTCGTAGAGGCGCTCGCCGGCGATGATGTTCTCGGCCGTCAGCATGGCGGTCATCATCGCGTGGTCCTGGTTGTTATAGCGGTGCATGCCATTGCGGCCGACGAGGTGCAGAGTGGGGAACTTCTCCTCCAGCTCGGCCCGCATCGCATCGACATTGTCGGCATAGCTCTCGTCATAGACGGGATAGGCCTTTTCCTGCCGCACAACCGCGCCGCCTACCACGTCCTCTGGCTTGCACAGGCCAAGGATGTCCATCTCGCGCTTGGCCTGTTCAATCAGGTCCTCGTCGCTGGACGACCACAGGCCGTCGCCTTCGAAGCAGAAATATTCGAGGCCGACGCAGGCGATATCCTGGTCCGGCACCATTTCGGGCGACCAGCTGCGGAAGTTCTGCACGCGGCCGACCTGCACCTTGCTGTCATGGATATAGATCCAGTTATCAGGGAAGAGGTCCTCCGAACGGATCATCAGCGCCACGGTCAGGAAATCGCGATATTTGAGGCCCTGGGCGTTGAGCGTCGTCTGCGGCAGCGGATGGAGGCGCGCACTCAGCTCGCGCATCGGAGCGGAGCTGATCGCATCCTTCGCCTTAATCACCACATCGCCATCGGGGCCGCTTGCGGTCATACGCCAGCCACCCTGACCGTCAGATGCCAGCTGCTTCAGCCCATGGCCCATAAGCACTTGCCCCTTGCCCGTGGCGAGGATCTTGTCGCGCGCGGTTTCCCACATCATGCCAGGGCCAAGGCGCGGATAGCGAAAGGTTTCGAGCAGCGTCTTCGCCTGCTTGCCCGAACCGTCATTCAACTTGTTGAGGCCGAGCGAGCGCTTGAGGCCATCGACCACCGCGCCCCAGAGCGAAAGGCCCTTGATGCGCTGTGCAGCCCAGTCCGCGCTCATTTCGTCGCACGGCATGCCCCACACCTTCTCGGTATAGGTCTTGAAGAAGATCGAATAGAGCTTCTTGCCGAACTGGTTGGTGGTCCAGTCCTCGAAGCTCTTCACATGCGCGATCGGGAACAGCTTGTACTGAAGGTAGCTCGCCATGCACAGCGCGCTGCGCCACAGGCCGAGATTACGCAGCGCCTCGAAGGCGCGCAGCGGATAGCTGTAGAACTTGCCCTCGTAATAGATGCGGCTCATCCGCGGGCGCTGGATGAAATCGTCCGGCAGGATCTCGTTCCACAGGTCGACGACCTGCTGGCTTTTCGAAAAGAAGCGGTGGCCGCCAATATCGAAGCGATAGCCGTCATGTTCCACCGTGCGGCTGATACCGCCGACATAGGTGGCGTCCTTCTCGATGATAGCGACGCGCTTGCCCGCCTTGGTCAGCAGGTAACCGGCGGTCAGGCCTGCCGGCCCGGCCCCGATGATTGCCACGTCTACGTCGATTTCACCAGTCTGAGCGGTGGACTGCTGGTCCATGAATGCCCCCGATTTGCTGTCCTGACCGGGAGTGAACGAAAATGGTTATGAGGCAGTTAATTCGCGCGGCCGCGCCGGGCGTTTCAGGCCCGCTGGCCAAGCTGGATCGTGGCGATGATGCGGGCGAGGTCGCCGAATTGGAACGTGTCCTCGAAAACCAGGCCATATTCGGCATCGCGCCGCCACCGCACCTTGGCATTGACCTCGGGCAGCCCATCGGCGGACAGGCGCACGCGCTGGTCGATGGCGAAGCGGGTGTCGCTGGTGACCTTCGCGCCCTGTTGCGAAATATCGTGAAGTTCCGCCGGGGCAGTCTGCTCCAGGTCGGCGAGCCGGGCTGGGGTCTGCAGATTGACCCGGATCGGGCGCTTGGAAAAGCGGCTGGGGCTCTCGATGATCCGCACGATATCGACGGGATCGAGGAAGCGCATGCCGGCGCGGTCATCCTCTTTCCAGACAACTTCCAGCCGGTGCTGGTCGCCATTCTGGAGCTCGAGCACCAGATCCCCGACATCGGGCAAGGGATGGAACAGCCGCACATTGACGCCGGTTTCGGAGGCATCGCGCACCACGCACATGAACTCACCTTCGCTCGTCAGCAGCTTCGCGGCGCGGATAAGCAGGGTGAATCGCGGGGCGGCACGCTGCTCGATCGCGGCGAGGCCGGTATCGTCGGGAATGGATGTGCCAGTTTCGGGCTGTGAAACAGTGGCTTCTTGGCGAAGGACGTCGCCCATGGTGTCTCCATCAGTGTGGCAGGTGGCTACCCCAACAACCGGCCCGCTGCTTCGAACAGCTTTCGCTATATCGGAAACGACCTTACCGAAGGCCTAACCTGACCTTGCGATTTGTCCTTGGCAGGAGATTGCGGCCGCCGGCCCCGGAAACGGGATGGATGGTGCGGGCGGCGGGACTCGAACCCGCACGATCCGTGGATCAGGGGATTTTAAGTCCCCGGCGTCTACCAATTCCGCCACGCCCGCATTGCGCGCCATGCGCCTAGCGCGGCGCAGCGACGCTTACCAGTAGCGCTTGCTCGCTAACAGGGCGCCTTCGGCCAGAGCAGCCAGTTTCGCCCACACGACCTGCGGATCGAGATTGTTGCTGCCCGCATGGACGGAGAAGCCGCAATCGACGCCCGCCATCACCCGGTCGCGGCCGAGCAGGTCGGCATAACGGCCGATGCGCTGGGCGATCAGTTCAGGGTGCTCGATATAGGTGCTCTGCGGCTCGATCATGCCGGGGCAGAGGATTTTCCCTTCGGGGAGGGAATTTTCCTCGAAGAAGGCGAATTCATGCGCGTGACGCGGGTTCGCGCCTTCGAGCAGCACGGTCTGCGGCTTCGCGCTCCACACGATATCGGCAATGTCATTGAGCGGCACGTCGCAATGATGCGGGCCGGGATAATTGCCCCAGCACAGATGCATGCGGCACTGCTCCGCCGGAATGTTCTGCAGCGCATGGTTGAGCGCAGCGATATTCATGCCGATGCGCTTGCGGAACTCCTCCAGGCTCAGCCCGGTGAACTGCACGTGTCGGCCCATGGCCAAGTCCGGGCAATCGACCTGCAAGGTGATCCCGGCATTGGCGATGGTCTCGTATTCGTGGCGAAGACCCTCGGCCAGCGCGAAGACATATTCCTCGTCGCTGGCATAGTACTGGTTGGGGAAGAAGAGCGCTGTCACGCCGGGGCTGGCGGCGGACATGAACTTCTCGTTCTCTCCCGCCAGCCGGTTGAGCCTTTCGGCATCCTCGCGCGGGGCGTCCATGTCGATCACTTCGATCGGCGCGGTGCAGGCGGGAGCGGAGCGCTTGGCGCGTCCCTTATTGCCGAAGACCTGCGCCTTGGCGCCGGGGAAATCCTCCAGGTCCTGAAACTCGTACTGCCCCGCCTCGCCGCCGAAGCCGGACAGGCGGTGCTTGATATAGGTGGCATAGGAGGGCTTGGACATCTCGCCGTCGCCCACCACCGTGATGCCCGCCTTGACCTGCTCGGCAATGACCTCCGCCGTCGCGCGATCGATCGCTTCGTCGAGCGCGGCCTCGTCAAAATCCTCGCCGCTTTCGCGGGCGAACATCAGCAGGAGCAAATATTCGGGCCGCGGCAGGCTGCCCGTATGTGTCGTCTTGAAACCGCTCACGCCAACTCCTCGCGCACGATTCTCGCGCCGTCCGCCATGGCCTTCATCGTGCCGAATGCGACCTCGCGCGGAAGGTATTTGAGGCCGCAGTCGGGCGCGACGATGATCTTGTCCTTCGGCGCATGCTCGAGCCCGCGGCGGATGCGCGCAGCCACCGTCTCGGGCGTTTCCACCTCATGCGTCGAGAGGTCGAGCACGCCGAGGATGATCGTCTTGCCGGGCAGCGTTTCCAGCACCTTGGTGTCGAGCTTGGACTGCGCCGTCTCGATGCTGATCTGCTTTACATTGCTCGCCGCCAGTTCGGGCAGGAAGGAATAGCCTTCCGGGCGTTCGTGGATCAGGTGCGCATAGCCGAAGCAGATATGCAGCGCGGTGGTGCCGGTGACACCTTCAAGCGCGCGCTCCAGCGCCTTCAGGCCATAGGCGCGCGCCTTGTCCGGCCGCGCCTGCATATAGGGCTCGTCGAGCTGCACCACGTCGGCCCCGGCGGCAAACAGGTCCTTGATCTCCTCGTTCACGGCACCGGCATAGGCGAGCGCCAGCGCCTCGGGATCACCATAGTAATCGTCCTGCGCCTGCTGGCTCATGGTGAAGGGGCCGGGCACGGTGATCTTGGTCGCCTTGTCCGTATGCTGCTTCATGAATTGCACATCGCGCACCTGCACCGCGTGGCGGCGGCTGATTTCGCCGGTCACACGCGGCACCGGAACCGGCTCTCCCGAGCGATCGAGCGCGGTGCCGTGGTTGTCCATGTCCACGCCGTTCAGCGCGGTGGCGAAGCGGTTGGAATAGCTTTCGCGCCGCATCTCGCCATCGGTGACGATGTCGAGGCCGGCGCGCTCCTGCTCATGGATCGCGTAGATCGTGGCATCGTCCCAGGCCTCCTCGAGGAATTCCTCGGGGATACGCCACAGCTCCTTTTGCCGGGTTCGTGGAGGGAACCGGCCAGCGAGTTTCGCCCGGTCGATCAGCCATTCGGGTTGGGCATAGGAGCCGACCAGCGAGGTCGGAAGGAGCGGGAGTGACATGTAGGAAACCTCTCAAACCGTCATTGCGAGGGACCAAAGGTCCCGCGGCAATCCAGGGCGGCGCGCTTGGCCCCTGGATCGCTTCGTCGTTTCACTCCTCGCGATGACGAGGAAATGCGGGAAAGCCCTCAGGCCGCCTCTTCGTGGCGGAAGGGGTTGTTGTTGCTATGATCACCGTCGAGCCAGCGCTTCAGCTCGGCATGGGCCTTTGCCTTGCGTTCCTCGGCGCCCGAAGCGGCGCGCGGATCGTCGCAGGTGAATTCCACGATCATCCCGTCCGGATCCTCGACATAGACCGAGCGGCAATAGCCATGTTCCAGCGCATAGGTCTTGGGCGGCTGTATCCCGGCCTTCTGGATCCGCTCCTCGATCCCGGCCTGAGTTTCCTTGTCGACGCACAGCGCGATATGGCGGAAGGGCGAAGGCGGCAGCTCGGGGCCGAACAGCGCCTGGTCCTCAGGATCGGCGAACTGGAAGAAGGCCAGCGCGGACCCGTCCGCCAGGTCGAAGAACAGGTGGCAATAGGTGCGGTCCTTGCCGAACAGGTGGTCGATCTCCGTCCAGCAGGCGGACAGCGGCAGGCCGATAATGTCCTCGTAGAAATGGCGCGTCGCCTCCAGGTCACTGGAGACATAGGCGGTGTGATGCAGGCGGCTTGGCAGCTTGGTGGTCATCATTGCTCTCCCTCGGGCCGAGTCTTCCGGCTCCTCTCTTGAGTGCAGTCTATCAAAGACGCGCGCCGGTGCAATCAGCCCTTTCGGCCGAGAATCTCCTCATTGTCCGCGCCCAGTTCGGGCGGCGGAACCACGCTGGTTTCGACTTCGCCATCGAAGCGGATCGGGTTGCGGATCGTGCGGAACTTCCCGCGCGCGCCCTCGCCCTCGATCACCAGCTGGTGGTGTTTGGCAAGGTCGCCCTCGACCACTTCCTTCGAGGTGTAGACGGCCGAATGCGGGACTTCGAGGCTGGTCAGCTTCTCCTCCCAGTATGCGCGCGGCTGGGTGGCGAAGATCGGGGCGAGGAAGTCGATCACCTTCTCATAGTTCTCGATCCGCGCCGGGCGGCTCTCGAACTCGGGCCGCTGCAGCATGTCGGGCTCGCCGACGGCGGTGGCGAGGTTCTCCCAGAACTTGGGCGGAGATGACATGTGCAGCGCGATCCAGCCGCCATCCGCGCATTGGAAGACATAGGACTGGCTGACATGCGGGCGCGATGACGGGCCCATGACTTCATCGACGCTGAGGTAATGGGTGAAATCGTCGAGATTGAAGTGGCTCATCGCCTCAAACATGGAGGTTTCGACCTTGCGGCCCTTGCCGGTCTTCTCGCGTTCGTAGAGCGCGGCGAGCACGCCATAAGCGGTATAGAAACCGGTCACAGCGTCACCGATCGCGGGCCCAACCACACGCGGGTTCTTGGGATTGACCAGCAGGCGCAGGAAACCGCTGGAGGCCTGCGACACCGTGTCGAAAGCCGGGCGGTCCTTCCACGGGCCATCATTCCCGAAGCCGGAGATATCGGCATAGACCAGGCGCGGGTTGATGCCCTGCAGCCGCTCCGCATCGACGCCCAGCCGCTCGGCCACGCCGGGACGGAAGTTCTGGATGAAGACGTCGGCGGTCTTCACCAGCTCATCCAGCGCCGCAAGGTCCTCCGGGTTTGTCTTGGTGTTGAGCGTGATGGACTTCTTGTTGCGATTATAGGTCTGGTAGTGCGGCGAATAGAGATCGCCCTTGAAAGCGCGGAAGGGATCGCCCGTTTCGGGCATCTCCACCTTGATCACCTCGGCCCCCAGATCCGCCAGCAGCATGCCGCAGGCCGGCCCGGTGATGAATGTACCCATGTCGAGCACGCGTACGCCTTCGAGCGGTCTTGCCATTATCTACTCTCTCCCCGACACACTGTGTGTCACTCGCTTGGCCTTGGCCATAACCCCTGAGCGAGCAGGACCACAAGGGAGACCAAAATGCGTATCGGCAAACAGGACCAGCCTTATTCGGCCATCTGCACATCGGATGCAGAGAGCATCACGGTGAGGGGCAAGGACCTGGTGGGCGATATCATCGGCAAGATGGATTTCAGCTCCTACTTCTGGTTCCTGGTGACGGGGCAGGAGCCGGACGAGGACCAGAGCTTCTTTTTGAACGCCGTGCTCTGTGCACTGGCCGAGCACGGACTGGTGCCCTCCGTGGTCGCCGCCCGCATGACGCTCGCCGCCGCGCCGGAGGCGGTGCAGGGCGCCGTGGCGGCAGGACTGCTCGGCTGCGGATCGGTGGTGCTGGGCAGTGCGGAGATCGCCGGCAAGTTCTACGCCGATTGCGTCGCCGACCAGCGTGAGAACGGCGATCCGGTTGACGAAGTCGCCAAGCGCAAGATCGCCGAATGGCGCACGCATACCAAGGCGGTCCCCGGCTTCGGCCACCCGCAACATTCCGAAGGCGACCCGCGTGCGAACCTGCTGCTCAAGCTAGCGGACGAACGTGGGGTGAGCGGCGAACACGTCGCCATGATGCGCGCATTGCAGGCCGCGCTGCCCGAGGCCATCGGACGAGCCTTGCCCCTCAACGTCAACGGCCCGATCCCCGCGATCATGCTCGACCTCGGCTGGCCCGTCGCGGCGCTGAAAGGCATCGGCCTGCTCTGCCGCACCGGCGGCCTGATCGGCCATCTGACCGAAGAGGCGGAACGGCCCATCGGCTTCGTGATGTCAGGCGCTGCGGCGAAGGTGATCGAGTATGACGGGGAGTAGTTCGCCGCCCGAGGCTTGGAAGGCCCGATTGGCTCGCATTGAAAAAGAGATGGAGTTGCTCGGACGCAATTATCCAGACGAGAAATCGAGCCGTTTCAAGCAGGCAGCCCAAGAGTTGCGCCGTCGCTTGGTCGCTTCGGGCCTCAGGGTACATAGCATCTTCTTTAACCCAACTACGCTCGATTCACCTCTGGGAACCATCTATCTTAAAAGCGACAAAGACCTTGGTTTGGTTTCGGATCATGACAAGGAATTGGCGAACCGGGAGGCGGACCAGTGTATCCGCAGTGCTTTCCCTGATTTCGACATCGGTCCTGCCGAGCTTGCCTGGGATTCCTACGAGATGATCGTCCGCGATTACGGCGGAAGCTATGACCGATATTTCGGTCGCCTTTGAACCAAGCAACAAGGATCAACCCTAACCCCCGTTATAATTAGCCTTGCAATGCTCCCTCCCCCTTCGCAGGATGCGCGGCGGGAGAGAGACAGCAATGATCGCAGGCGAATTCGATTACGTCGTCATCGGGGCCGGCTCGTCCGGCGCGTGCGTCGCGGCGCGTTTGGGGGAGGACCCCACCAAGACCACATGCGTGCTGGAGGCGGGCGGGCATGACAGCCATCCCTTCATCCATGTCCCCAGCTTCGTCGCCGCCGCGATAGGCCGCAAGGAGACGAACTGGGGCTTCGAGACCGTGCCGCAGGCGGGCATGGCGGGCCGCAAGATCGGCGTGCCACGGGGCAAGGTGCTGGGCGGCAGCGGCTCGATCAACGGCATGGTCTATTTCCGCGGCCACCCCACCGATTATGACGACTGGTCGGATGCGGGCTGCGCCGGCTGGTCCTATGCCGAAGTGCTGCCTTACTTCACCCGCACCGAGCACAACGAGGACCATCCCGAAAGCGTGTTCCACGGGAAGGACGGCCCCATCAATGCCAAGGTGGTGGAGAACCCCAACCAGCTCAATTACGACTTCATGCACGCGCTCGCCTCGCTGCAATTCCCGGCCTGTCCGGACTTCAACGGGCCGGACCCCGAAGGCTATGGCCGCCGCCAGGGCCTGATCCGCGACGGACAGCGCGAAAGCACCGCCAAGAACATGCTCCGCCCCGCCATGGAGCGCGGCAATGTGCATGTGCAGACCAATGCGCAGGTTGCGCGGATTATCGTGGAGGATGGCCGCGCGACCGGAGTGGAACTCACCGATGGCCGCGTGATCCGCGCACGGCATGAAGTCGTGCTCTCTGCCGGCACGGTGCAGAGCCCGCAGATCCTGATGCTCAGCGGCATTGGCCCTGCCGCGCATCTGAAGGACATGGGCGTGGAGGTGGTGCACGACCTCCCCGGCGTGGGCGGCAATTACCAGGACCATGTCGCCAGCCCGATCCATATGGAGACCTCCGATTCCACCAGCTACGGCATCAGCTGGAAGGCCATGCCGCGCGATGTGATGTGGTTCTTCTACTACCTCGCCACCCGTAAGGGACCGCTGGCGGGCAACGTCTTCGAAAGCGTCGCCTTCCTGCGCACCGACAAGAGCCTTGCGCGGCCTGACGTCCAGTTCGTGTTCCAGCCGGCCAAGCGGCTGACGGTGAAGGGCGTGCCCTTCCCGGTCGGCCATGGCTATGCGATCAGCCCGGTGGCGCTTTATCCCAAGAGCCGCGGCACCATCCGCCTCGCCAGCAATGACCCGACAGCCGCGCCGCTGATCGACCCGCATCTGCTGGAGGAGCCTGAGGATATCCAGCCCCTGATCCGTGCGTTGAAGATCGCGCGGGAGGCTTTCGCTTCCCGACCCTTCGAAAAGTACAACGGCGTGGAAATCGCGCCCGGTCCGGAATGCACCACGGACAAGCAGTGGGACGCCTATATCCGCGAGACCGGCTATACCGTCCACCACCCGGTCGGCACCTGCAAGATGGGCACGGACGATACGGCGGTGGTCGATCCGCAATTGCGCGTGAAGGGCATCAAGGGCCTGCGCGTGGCGGACGCTTCCGTCATGCCCACGGTCATCGGCGGCAACACCAATGCGCCCTGCGTGATGATCGGCGAGCGTTGCGCCGATTTCATCCTCGGCAAACCTCCGCTGCCCGCAGCCGAGCTGCCACCCGAAAGCGTCGCGCGCTACAAACCGAACAAGGCGAAGGCAGCATGAGTTACATCGTCATTGCGAGCGAAGCGAAGCAATCCAGTCCCGGAGCTGGATTGCCGCGCGACCTTCGGTCGCTCGCAATGACGAACGGATAATTGGGAGAGAAGGCCCATGGCCAAGGACACGATGATGAGCTGGCAGGTGGGCGACGTGAAAATCACCCGCATCGTCGAGATCTACAACTTCACCGACAACATCAACATGACCATGCCCGACGCGACCGCCGAGGAGGTGATCGCGATGAAATGGCTGCATCCGCACTACGCCACGCCCGAGGGGCTGCAGCGGATGAACTTCCAGGGTTTCGTGGTGCAGACTCCGGATCGCAATATCGTGGTCGACAGCTGCATCGGCGCGGGGCGGGAGCGGGACTTCGATGTCTTCTGCGATCTGCCCGAAGGATTCCTGGAGGACCTGGAAAGCCTCGGCATCACGCGGCACGATGTGGACACGGTGATGTGCACGCATCTCCACTTCGACCATGTCGGCTGGAACACCTACAAGGACCCGGAAACGGGCGAATACAAGCCGACCTTCCCCAATGCGAAATACCTGTTTGGGGCGAAGGAATACAAAGCCTGGCAGGAAGTGATCCGCCATGACGGGCACCATTCGGACAACCATCTTGTCGAATGCGTCGACCCGATCGTGGAGTTGGGTCTCGCCGAGTTCATCGAAGCCGACCACGTGATCGCGCCGGGCGTGCATTGCGAGCCCAGCCACGGCCACACGCCGGGCCACGTCCATGTCTGCATCGAGAGCAGGGGCGAGCGCGCGGTGATTACCGGCGATTTGATGCACCACCCGATGCAATGCGCCATGCCGCACCGCCATGCGACTTTCGACATGGACAAGGACAGCGGCAAGGCCACCCGCATGGGCTTTGTCGAAAAGTACAAGGACAGCGGCGTGGTGGTGATCGGCGCGCATTTCTTCGATCCCACCGCCGGCCATATCGAGACGGGCGACGACGGCGAAACCTGGTTCCACGGGCTGGGCCTGTAGCGCCATGGCAAAGGACATCCCCGAATTCGGCTATGACATCTTCACTCCCGATGCGGTGAGGAATGCCCGCGCGGTGGATGATGAGGTCCGCGAATTCGCCCCCGCCGTGCGCCTGCATGATGGCGTGGTGATGATCGCCCGGCACGAGCATGTGACGAGCGGGCTGCTCGACTGGAAGAGCTTTTCCTCCGCCAGCCGCCCGTGGCACGATCCCAACTCGCCCCGCCCTGAAATCCTCCTCACCGACGATCCGCCCCGCCACACGCAGGTGCGCAAGGTGGTGCAGGACGCGCTCAGCCCGCGCGCGCTGGAGGGGGCGAAGGCGACCTTCCAGAAGTCCGCCGAGGAATTCGTCGAGCGCCTGCGCACCCGCGAAGGCGAGCCCGTGGATGCCGTGGGCGAGATCACCCAGGCGTGGATCTTCGAAGTCCTGCCCGAAGTGCTCGGCCTGCCCAGGGAAGGGCGGCATCACATGCACGGCTTTTCGCAAATGGTCTGGGCCACGATGGGCCCGCCGGGAGAGCTGTTCGACGAGGCGATGAGCCACGATTACTCCGCCGTGATCGAATGGCTCGGCACTGCCTGCGATCGCGACGCGCTCTCACCCGACGGCATCGGCCAGTCGATCTTCGCCGCCGCCGACAACGGCCAGGTGACGATGGATGAGGCCAAACTGCTGCTGCAGACGATCCTCAGCGCCGGGGCCGACACGACCTATCTCACCATGGCCAATGCCATCCGCGCCTGGGCCATGTTCCCGGACCAATATGCCAAGCTGCGCGCCAATCCGAAGCTGCTGCGCAATGCCTTCGATGAATCGCTGCGCTGGGACTCTCCCAGCCGCATGGCGGGCCGCATCGCCACGCGCGATGTCGAAATCGACGATTACGTGGTCCCCGCCGGCACGCGCTGCGGGCTGATGTTCGCCGCTGCCAATCGCGATCCGCGCTTTTGGTCCGACCCCGAAGCCTATGACATCGAGCGCGACACCAAGCACTCGCTCGGCTGGGGTTATGGCGTGCATGGCTGCGTCGGCCGGATGCTGGCGCAGACCGAAGCCCAGGCCTTCCTCGGCACGATCGTCCGTGAGGTGGAGAGTTTCGAACTGGCGGGCGAGTACGAGCCATGGATGACCACGGTCGGTCACGGCCCGATCAAACTTCCCGTGAAGCTCAACTTCGCCTGAGCCGATGGCTGCGCCCGTCACCAAGATCCAGGCGATCCGATACGCCCGGCATGAGCGGACCGCCGCGGCCAACTTCACCGAGCCGGTGGACGATCACGACCTGCCCATGCCGCTCGACTATTTCGTCTGGGCCATCCATCGCGAGGGGTGCCCGCCGGTTATCGTCGATACCGGTTTTGGCGAGGCGGCAGCGGCGGCGCGCGGGCGCACAATGATCCGCCCGGTCGAGCAGGGACTGCGCGATGCGGGAATCGATCACCTGCTGGTCGAAGATGTGATCCTCACGCATCTGCATTATGACCATGCCGGTTCGCTCAACGTCTTTCCCAATGCGAAATTCCACATACAGGATGCCGAACTCGCCTTCGCCACCAGCCGCCATGTCTGCGACCATGGCGTGCGCGCGCCGTTCGATGGCGAACCGGTCGCCCAGCTGGTGCGCAAGCTCTATGCCGACCATGTCATCTTCCACGATGGCGATGAGGAATTTGCGCCCGGCATCAAGCTCCACCTCGCCCATGGACACACGGCAGGCCTGCAGGTGATTGCCTGCGAGACGGAGCGCGGGACGGTGGTGCTCGCCAGCGATGCGGCGCATCTCTACGCCAATATCACCCGCCAGCTGCCCTTCCCGATCTTCGTGGACGAGGCGGATTACCGCCGGGCGCAGGAAACGGTCATGAAGCTGGCGGGCGGATCGCTCGACCATGTGATTCCCGGCCACGATCCGCTGGTGCTGCAATGCTTCCCGACCGAAAACGATATTGCCCGCGTCGACCTGCCGCCGCATAGGCCGGTGCTGGAGGCAATATGACGATTATCGGATTCCTGGGACTGGGCCGCATGGGTGCGCCCATGGCGGCGAACTTGCTGAAGGCGGGGCACACGCTGTTCGTGCATGACGTGTCGGAGGATGCGGTGGCCGAGCTGGTGCGGCTCGGCGCGGAAGCCGCAGGATCGGCTTCGGCACTTGGAACGCAATGCGAAGTTGTCTTCGCCAGCCTGCCCACCCCAGCCATCGTACGCGAGGCGGCGCTGGGGCCCGACAGCATTTTCGTGCGCGGCAAGCCGAAGGTCTTTTGCGACCTCTCCACCTCCGGCCCGCAGCTGGCTCAGGAATTGTCCGCAGCGCTCACCCCGCAAGGCGTCGCCTGTTTCGACGCACCCGTTTCCGGCGGGATCAAGGGCGCGGTGGAGGGCACCATCTCGATCATGGTGGGCGGCCCTGAGGCCGAATATGAGGCGATCCTGCGCCCCCTGCTCGAAGCGATCGGCAAGCCCACCCATATGGGCGAGGCGCCCGGCGCCGGGCAGACGATGAAGCTGGTGAACAATTTGCTGGGCGCGGTCGCCATCGGGGTGACGGCGGAGGGAATGGCCTTCGGGATCAAGCAAGGCCTCGACCCTGCAAAGATGATCGACGTGCTCAACCAGTCGACCGGCATCAATTCGGCGACGCGCGACAAATGGCCGCGCTCCGTCCTGCCGCGCACATTCGACTTCGGCTTTGCCGCTGCATTGAGCCTGAAGGACACCAGGCTGCTGATGGATGAGGCAGCGGCGGCAGATGTGCCGCTCCCGCTCGGCCAGATCGTGCAGGATTACCTCGAACGCACGCTGGAGCGCGAAGGGCCGGAGGCGGACTTCACCGCCATTGCCAAGGTGGTGGAAGAAGCCGCAGGCCTCGACCCGGAGCGCTGAGCCGAAGGCCCGGCATCAACGCGATCTTAACCGGAAGCGGCGAAGCTTTCCGATGGTTTAGTATAAGGGGCATATCCATGGCGCTCCATCAAGAGGATGGCAGCGAATTCCAGGCCGAACGGCGCGGATCGGTCCGCTTCCGTTTCGAAACGCCTGTGCAGCTGAAAATGCCCAGCGGCGACAAGCGGGGCATGCTCAACGATATCTCCCGCGGTGGCGCGCGAATTGTCATGGACAACCCGCCCGTCAAGGGTGCGACCGTTCTGCTCGTCTGGGGAAGTCACGAGGAATTCTGCCGCGTAATGTGGGCGGCGGATGGATCTTGCGGCATCCAGTTCGAACGAGCGATATCCGACGCCGTCGTGGCCGAGACGATCGGCCGCGAGGAGGAAGAAGTCGCCGCCGGCCCGATCGCCAACAGCAACAACATTCCCCTCGGCCGGAAACGCCGCCGGATCGGCTCCGTCAGTTGAGCCTATTCGGCCGGTGCGGCTTTCTTGCCCTTCTCGCCGAGTTTCTTCGCCGCATAGGCCCCTGCGCCCAGCGCCAGCAGCGCGGGCAGGCGCATGCGGCCAATGATGGGAACGGCCAGGGCGCCGAGTACGGCGCCACCGGTGCCGCCAATGCTGCGCGTATGTTTCGAAGCCTGCGCGCCGGCGAAGGCGCCAATCAATTTGCCAATCATGGTGAACTCCTTTGCTTTGCCGGAAAAACGGTTCGGTTATATTCAGGTTCCCCGGCGTAGGAGTCGCCCGCATGTTCCTTGCACTCGCCTCGCTCGCATTCGCCCAGCTTGCCGCACCGCAGGCGGCAGCAGACGAAGTCACCCGCATCAACGGCCAATGCCTCTATCCTGAACAGGTGAGGCAGCGTGCCCAGGACACGGTCCTGCTCACCTGCAACGAGGCGCGAATCGAGCCCGGTGCAATCGCCTTCGGCCTGCGCAGCTGGGAAAGCGAGGTTCGTTTCGAAGGGCCGGTCCAGGGCGACAAGATGACCGTCGAGCGCATCCAGCGCCCTTCGCATAGCCCGGAGGACGCGCGCGGCCTGTGCCAGTTCTTCTATACCAATGGGGAGCTTTCGACCATCGCCTGCACTGCCATGGTGGGTGCGCAAAGCTATGCCGCGAACTTCGTGGTCTCACGCATTTAGGGCGTTGGCGCGGCTGGCTGGGGCGAATCGGCCGAATCGCCGCAATTGGCATGGACATCGAGCAACTCAACCGGCGTCCACCCGGGAATGCTAGCGGTGGCGACAATCTCACAGCTTTCAAGATAAGCTTCGAGCTGGCGGCGTGTGTCGAGATTGGTGGAAAGATCGGAAGTCTCGCGCCCGGTCACCACAACCCCGGGCCGCTGTGCCAGGATACGCCGCATTTCGGCAGAGGTATCGATCCCGCTGACACCGGCTTCAAACCGGTCCCACAAGTGACCGGGGAAGGAGAGCGGGGAAAGCGGCGCGGAGCCCGCCTCCGCATAGAGCGAAGGCGGCGCGTCATAGACCAGCATGCCGCGCGAAGTATCCGCGCTGCGTACCGCGTCCGCCAGCTCGCCATAAGAAGCGCGCGCCTGCGCGGTGCGGGTAAAGTTCCACACCTGCTCGCCGCTCAGCGCCAGCAGCGCCCCGGCCACGCCGACCAGCGCCATCATTGCGCCTCGCTGGAAGAAGCCGCTGGCAGCCACACACAGTGGTACGAACAGCGGCAGCAGGTAGTGGTTGTAGAAATTGGGTACGGCAACGACGCCAACCATCGCAGCGACGATCCAGCCGGCCATGAAGGCACGGTGATCGCCGCGCAGCCTGCCATGCCGGATCGCCAGCCCCAGGATCGCTAACGCCAGCGGCAGCGCAATCACCACCCAGACGAGGGCAAAACGCCGCCAACGCATCGGATCGGCAATCTGCGCTTCCTTGGCGAAGCTGGACTCAACCGTCGCCTGCCAGAACGCTTCGAATGCACCCATTGCGGCAAACAATCCCGCCACCGCCAAGGCTGGCGCAAGCCCTGCCAGCGCCAGCATCGCGCCGCGCATGGCCAGCTGCGACAGGCCTAGGCCCGCGCGCCGCATCCCCCACAAGAGCCACAGGCCAAGGAAGATCGCCTCGAACCCCGCCGTCGGCTTCACGATGATCGCGCAGCCTGCCAGCAGCATGGCGAGGAAATGGCGGCGTGTGGGCACCGCGCTGCCGCCTTGGTCGAAACCCACCAGCAGCGCCGCTGCGGCGATTAGCAGGTTGTAGAAGACGGGGCTTTGCCCGCCCGCTCCGCCCAGTTGCACCAGCAGGGCAAGATAGAGGAACGCCGAGACCAGCGCGGCAGGCGGATCGGCCATCTTGCGCGCCATCCGGAAAATCAGGAACGCCGTGCCAGCCGCGGCAAGGCAGGCCATTAGCTGGTATGTCAGCACCGGCCAGGGTGAGAGGCCAGCAAGCCAGTAGATGGCGAAGAGTCCGGGCGGTTTGCGGTCCCAGATATCGACATAGAGCATGTCGCCCGCCGCCAGCCGCTGGCCCACGAACAGGTACCAGTTCTCGTCCACATGCAGCGCAGGGTTTCCAAAGCCATGGGCGCGCGTCGCCAGCGCCAGCAGCAGGCAGGCGATGAAGGCCAGGGCGGGTCTTTGCAAAAGCGCACTCACGGCCATGCCTTTGCCGCAGCGGTGTTCAGATATCGTTGCGAATGGTCGCCAGTGCGCCGCCGTCGATCTCCCACTTGGCGCCGTTGACGTAGCTTGCCTCGTCCGAAAGCAGGAAGCTGACCACATCGCCCACCTCGCGCGGCTGCCCCACGCGGTTGAGCGTGGCGACCTGGCCGAGCTTGTCCATGCCCGCCTGCACATCGCCATCGAACATCTGTTCGAGCATGCCGACCAGCAGCGGCGTTTCGATTACGCCGGGCATCACGCAATTCACGCGCACGCCCTTTTGCGCGACTTCGCTGGCTGCCGTGCGCGTGAGGCCCACCGCGCCATGCTTCGCGGCGTTATAGGCGCAGGCCCCGGCAAGGCCGCGTTCGGAACCGATGCTGGCAGTGTTGACCACCGCGCCCTTCCCGGCGGCAACCATGTAGGGGATCACGAAACGCAGGCCGAGGAACATGCTCCGCAGGTTCACGCGGATGATCTTGTCGAACATGGCGATGTCGTATTCGTGCGTGGGCGCAAGGTCGCCCTCGATCCCGGCATTGTTGAAGAAGCCGTCGATCCGCCCGAACGTGTTGTGCGCGGTCTCGGCATAGGCGCGCACCTCGTCCTCATTCGCGCAATCGGCATGGAAGGCGACGGCCTCGTGCCCGGCATCCTTAAGCTTGGCGGTGCACTCATGCAGGCGGTCGGCATCGATATCGACCAGCATGACGCGCGCGCCTTCGCGGGCGAGAATTTCGCAAGTGGCAAAGCCGATCGACCCGGCCGCACCGGTGACGATGATGGATGAACCTTCGTGGCGTTTCGTCATGATCAGTCCTTCGATTTGCGGAACGGCAGGGTGATGAGGAACCAGGCCAGGCCCGGCGTCAGCAGCTTGAGAAAGTTCTTCGCCTCTTCCGGCGTGAGCGTGGCGGTCATCGGCATGGTGCCATAGACCTTGCCCTTCAGGACAAGGTCATTGCCCTTCCGCTCGATCTTGCTGACCTGCATCAGCTCGCTCTTGTCGGCGGCGTGGATCTTCATGCCGATATCTCATCGAAGTCGATGCCGAGGTCCTCGGCCATCACCATCGCCGTGGCGCGACCCGCACCGAAGACGCCGCCGCCCGGATGCTGGAACGGCCCGACGAGGTAGAGGCGGTCCACACCCGGCACGCGGTACTGGCCAAGGTCGGGCGTCGGGCGATGGCTGCCCGACTGATAGGTGGTGGTGGCAATGCCATGCAGGTCGCCGCGGAAGAAGCTGGGGCTGGTGCGCTCCATATCCACAGGGCTGTCGCAATGATAGTCGAGCACGACGTCGGGCACATTCTCGATGAAATCGCCCATGCGGCGGATCATCTTCTCGGCAAATTCGCCCTTGGCCTCATCCCAGTCGCGGCCGTCCTTGCGCTTGTAGGGAACGTAATCCCAGGCATGGAAAATCGCCTTGCCGTCCGGCGCGCGGCTCGGGTCATGCTGCGTCAACTGGCCGACGCCGACGAGCGGGGTGGAACTGAAATTGCCATAGCGCAGCTCGTCGAAAGCGCGGCGCATGTCCTCGTACTCGGCGGGCATCAGCTCATACATCACCGCCGACAAATCGCCCGCCTTGAACTTGAGCGGAGCATCCAGAGCCGCATGGACGGTAAAGCAGGCGGCATCGGTGATATGCGTGCGCTTCGCCTTGCGGCCGACTTCGGCGGGCAGGCTGGGTACGATATCGGGCAATATGTGCGGGTGCAACGCGCCGATGATGCCGTCCGCGCATGTCAGCCGCTCGCCATTGTCGAGCACCACGCCCGCGGCCTTGGCACCGTCGGTGAACACCTCGCGCACCTCGCAGCCGGCGCGCACCGTGCCGCCGTGATCCTCGATACAGGCGATCAGCGTATTGGTGAGCGAGCCGGAGCCGCCGACAGGAACGCCGAAGCCGAATTTCTCGAGGAAGCCGAGGAAGACATAGGCGCCGATGCCTGTCGCCTTTTCGTCCGGCGAAACGAGGTTCTCGCCTGCAACGCGGCCGAAATGCGCCTTCACCTTGTCGTGCTCGAACAGCTCTTCCATCAGGTCGAAGGTGGAGACGCCCATGGTGCGCATGATCTCCTGCCCCTCGGCGCTCTGGTCCATCATCGCAGTCTGCGCGCCGACCGGCATGGGCGGGGAATAGAGGCCCGCCTGTATCATCGGCAGCCATTGCGCGGCCTGTTCGCTCATCTTGAGGAAGGTTGCCGCGTCCTTCTCGCTGAACCTGGCGATCGCCGCCGCCGACTTTGCCGGATCGCGATGCAGCGGCAGGGTGGAGCCATCCTCCCACACGCTCATCATCGGCACATCGGGGAAGACATATTGGAGGCCGTATTTCGACTTCAGGCCGAGATCGTCATTCAGCAGCAGCGGATTGCCCTGGATGAAGATGTGGCTCATCGAATGCTGGTCATGGGTGAATCCGGGCTTCGTCAGCTCACGCGAAACCACGCCGCCGCCGTGCCATTCATTGCGTTCCAGCACGAGCACCGATTTGCCCGCGCAGGCGAGGTAGGCACCGGCGACCAGGCCGTTATGGCCCGATCCGATGATGATGATATCTGCGTCTGACATCTGCGGTAAACCCTTATAAACAGCCCGAAAGTGCAAGGTCGGAGAGCTTGCCGCAGCGCTCGATATTCGCCGCCTGCGTCATCACGCCTGCACTGAGGAAGGAGAAGCTCACATCGGCTTCGGGATCGACCCAGAACATGGTCGAACCCGCGCCGTAATTGCCGAAAGTCTCCGGCGAAGAGAGCTGGCCGAAAAGGTGCTGGAACACGCCCGTCCCGCGCACCTGGAACCCCAGACCCTGGTTCGCGGGCGGCACTGTCCAGCCCGCGCGCAGGGCCACGCCCTTGTAAAGCTCGTTCGGCTTGTCGCCCGTGTGGATCTTACGTGCGAGGCGTACCATGCGAGGGGACAGGATACGGTAACCTTCCAGTTCGCCCTCGCGCCGCAGCATTTCGGCAAAGCGCCACAGGTCCCCGGTGGTGGAGGCGCAACCGACATGCGGAGCCTCGACTTCGGGATCCTCGAACAGCGCGTGGTCGCCTTCGATATTGCGCGAGAGGTGCTTAATCGGAACCGTGCCGCGCATGTCCGGGCGGACATGGCGACTGTCCAGATCCTTGCGCAGGCCCATCGAAGTGGAGTCCATCTTCAGCGGCGCGAACAGGTCCTCGTGCAGCAGCGTCTGGTAATTGCGACCCTTGGGATCGGTACGCACCAGCGCCATGCCCATCAGCACATGGTTCACCAGCGGCGAATAGTCGCATTTCTCGCCCGGAGCGCTGGCGCCCTGCACATGGGCGATGCTCTCGTCATAAAGCTCCTGCAGCCGGTCGAGATACATACCGGGCTTGGGGCTCCACACGCCGAGCATGCCAGCCTGGTGGGTGATGAGGTGCCAGAACGTCGCCTCCTCGCGCGGCTGCCCGGTGAATTCGGGCAGCACGTCCTTCACCTTGGTGTTGAGCGAAAAGCGCCCCTGCTCGATCGCGCGCATGATCAGCACATTGGTGAAGGCCTTGGTGACCGAGAAGAGCGAGAAGACATCGTCCTTCTTCAGCTCCCTTTCGCCATCCGCATAGGCATGGCCGATCGCCTCGTCGAACACCACCACGCCGCCGCGCCCGATGCGCAGCACCGCGCCGTAATAATCGCCGCGCGCGACATCGGCCTCGATCACCTGCTTGAGTTCGTCCAGGCGTTCCTTCCAGATCGCTGTCATGCAAACATTCCTCTCTTCGTCATTGCGAGGAGCCGCAGGCGACGCGGCAATCCAGGGCCGATCCGCGAGCCGCCCTGGATTGCTTCGCTTCGCTCGCAATGACGATACCGTTCCATTAGCTCACCCGGCCGCGATGATGCCGCCATCCACGGCCAGCATCGCGCCGTTGATGAATGCCGCCTCATCGCTCAGCAGGAAAGCAGCGGCCTGAGCCACGTCCTGCGGCGTGCCATTGCGGCGCAGCGGGATGTTCTTCGCCCGCTGCTCATATTGTTCCGCCGTCACGAAGCCTTCGGTCGCAGGCGTCGGCACGCTGCCCGGCGCGATCGCGTTGACGCGGATGTTGCGCGGGCCCAGCTCGCCCGCCAGCACCTTGGTGAGGCCCGCAATGCCCGCCTTGATCGTGGTATAGGCCCCGGTATTGGGCCGCCCGCGATAGGCGACGGGGCTGGAATAGTTGAGGATATTGCCCTGCTGGTTCTCGTCCCGATGGGCGAGGAAGGCCTGCACGCCCCAGAACACGCTCTTGAGTCCGGCCGAGAGCATGGTGTCGAGCGTCTCTTCGGTGACCTGCTCGATCGGTTCGTAGACCAGCACGGAGGCATTGTTGATCACCGCGCGCAGGGGCCCCGCATCCTTGGCGAAGTCCGCCGCCAGCTGCATGAACTCATCACGTTTGCCGCAGTCGGCGCCGTAACTGAAGGCGCGGCCACCGTCATCGATGATCGCCTCGGCAACCTGCAACGCCGTCTCCCCGTGAATGTCGGCAATGCCAACGATGGCACCCTCAGCCGCGAGGTGCTTCGCAATCCCCTCACCCAGCCCGCGACCGGCGCCGGAGATCAGGATCGGCTGGCCGTCAAACCGCGCCATCAGGTTGCACCGTCATCCATGCCGAACAGTTTGGCGGTATAGTGGCTGTCCATATATTCGCGCATGGCGTCGATCTTGCCGTTCGAAACCTCGAACACCCAGCAATAGTCATTGTCATAGACCTTGCCGTCCATGGTCTTGCCGGTGGAATTCGATTCCACGCAGACCCATGGGCCGACCGAGAACATGTTCTGCACATGCACCTTGGGGTCGCCGGGTTCGAACATGCCACGCACCGGGGCGAGGAACTTGTCGACGATGTCCATGCCGATATGCTTTCCCGCACCGGCAATGTCCTTCACCTTCGGCTCCCACACCGAATGTTCGTGATAGAATTGGCGCAGTTTTTCGAGATCGCCCGATGACAGGACCTCGAAAAAATCGAGCACCAGTTGTTCGTTCTCATTCTTGGCTTCGACTGCCATCGCTCCTCTCCCCAGAGTAAATCTATTTCAGGCCACGCGCCTCATCAGTGGGCGGCGGAAAGGCGGGTATCGTGCCGCCCTGGTGCAACGCCAGATGGCCCGCGCGGCTGGCAAAGCGCCACGTTCCGGCATCGAGGACATATTCGTCCGCGAACCCGCCCACGAAAATGCCGCCTGCCTCCTGCGGCATTTCGGTATTGGCATGGTTGGACAACATGGTGACGTAATTGGTGCCGCGCGCTTTTGTCTCAGACACGACTTCCACCAGCACATTGGTGACGATGTGGCGCACAAGGATGGGCGGGCGGTCGCGGAAGATGGACTGGATTGCGTCACGCCCATGGAAGGGATAGCCCGGCTGGAAGGGCCGGTCATAGGTGCCGTCAGCCGTGAACAGGTCCTTCAGCGCGGCATGATCGCCAATGTCGGCATAATGCGCGAAGAGCAGCGGCAGCTTGCCGCATGCCTGTTCGATCAGCAGGCGTTGCTCAGGAGTCATCGGATTTCTCGGCATCAATCTGGGCGAAGGCCTCGTTGGCGATGCGGAAGCTGTCCACCGCCGCCGGGATACCGGCATAGATGCCGACCTGCAGCAGCACTTCGCGGATCTCGTCTTTCGACAAGCCATTGTTAAGCGCGCCGCGAATATGGATCTTCAGCTCGTTCTCGCGCCCCAGCACCGCGATCATGGCGAGGTTGATCAGGCTGCGGTCGCGCAGCGGCAGGCCCTCGCGGCCCCAGTTCCAGCCCCAGCAATAGGTGGTGACCAGTTCCTGCAGCGGCTCGTTGAAAGGGCCGCTTTTCGCCAGTGCCTTGTCGACATATTCATCGCCCAGCACCTTGCGGCGGATTTCCATGCCGCGATCGAACATCTCTTGTCCGGTCATCTCGCTGGGGGGTTTGTTGTCACTCATGAACCGTATTCCTCTTTGTTATCGTCATTGCGAGCGACCGAAGGTCGCGCGGCAATCCAGAGCGAGGCGCGCAACGCCCTGGATTGCTTCGTCGCTTCGCTCCTCGCAATGACGGAGAAGCATCATCCATCAACCACCCCATACACCGCATCGATCAGCCGCCGCGCGCGCGGGCCGTTGGTACCCACGGCATGCATCTGGTTGCAGCAATAGGAGAAGCCGAGCTTCGCATCGGGATCGCCGAAACCGATAGAGCCGCCAAGACCATGATGGCCGAAGCTGCGCATGTTGGGGCCCATATAGACCGCCTCAGGCGTATTGAGCAGCACGCCGAGCGCCTGGTGATAGGGGCGGTCCTGCAGCAGCTCGATCTGGTTGTGCTGCTCGACCAGCATCGCCTCCAGCGCGTTCTTGGACAGAAGCGAGATGCCATCCACCTCGCCCACCGCCGCGCCATAGATGCGCGCAACGCCGCGGGCATTGCCATGGCCCGATCCGCTGGCGATCTCGCAGGTGCGCCAGATGGGCGAGTTCATCGTCGCGTGCCACGGCTCGGAGGGGTTCTGCAGGAAAGCGAAGCTGCGCAACACCGCGCCATCCTGCCAGCCTTCGGGCGTGGACGGCTTGGGCGGCACGGTCTGGTCCTTGGCGGCGAAAAGGCGCGCGCCGGTATTGGGCAGCACTTCGGCGACGTGAGACTGCTCCTCCTCGCTCATCCCGCCGATATAGTATTCGGCACCCAGCGGGCCGGAGACGCGGCTACGCAGGAAGGGCCCCACCGTCATGCCGGTCACCCGGCGCATGATCTCGCCCAGCAGGAAGCCCTGATTGTGTACGTGATAGGCCGCGCGCGTGCCCGGCTCCCACAAGGGCTCCTGCACTTCGAGCGCCTTGATATAGGCCGCGTAGTCGAAGAAGCCGCCCGGCGTCATAACGTCGGTGGTCAGCACGGGGATCGCGGCGCGATGGTCGAGGCACCAGCGCACGAGGATGCCCTCCTTCCCGTTCTGGGCAAATTCGGGCCAGTAATGCGCCACCGGCTTGTCGATATCGATCAGCCCTTCGTCCACGCACATGTTGAAGGCGATGCCGGTCACGCCCTTGGCGGTGCTCATCATGCAGACGGTGGAGTGCTCGTCCCATTCCCATGTGCGGTCGGCATTGGCCCAGCCGCCCCACAAGTCCACCACGGTCTCGCCATCGACGACGACCGAGCACCCTGCGCCCAGCTCCTCTTCCTCGCGGAAATTCTCGATGAAGGCATCAACGGCGGGACGGAACCGCTCGTCATATCGTCCATGCAGCGGGAAGCTCCCGCCGCGCGCCTCGATCGTCTCGTGAAATACGGCCTGCGGCAATGCTCTCTCCCCAACCTTGCCGGTCCTTGCGACTCTAACGATCGTTAGTGCTAGGGCTTTCGGGCGCGCGGCGAAAGGGTCTTTGCGCGGGCGTCTGCGATGCGCCATGGTGCCCGGCGGGAGAGAGCAAGCCATGCATGACGTCATCGTGGTCGGCGGCGGGCCGACGGGGTTCCTGACGGCGCTGGGTCTGGCGCAGGCGGGCGTTGGAGTCGTGCTGCTGGAGGCGGGCGACCACATCGTCGATAGCCCGCGCGCCGCCGTCTATCACTGGTCACTGCTGGACGGGCTGGAGCGGCTGGGCATTCGCGAGGAGGCGGAGGCCACCGGCATCGTCAAGGACGACTATACCTGGCTGATCCGCAAGACCGGCGAGCATATCCGCTACCGGCTCGACGTGCTGAATGACCGCACGGACTACAACTACAACATCAATATGGGCCAGGACGTGCTGGCCAATATCGCACGGACGCGGCTGGAGAAGCTATCCAATGCCGAGATCCGCTTCGGCGCGCGGGTGGAGGCGCTGGCGCAGGATGGTGATGGCGTCACCGTGACACTGGCGGATGGCGAGGCGGTTCGGGCGAAATATCTGGTCGGCGCGGATGGTGCGGGCAGCACGGTGCGGCAGGCATTGGGCCTCACCTTCGACGGCTTCACATGGCCCGAGCGCTTTATCGCCACCAATGTCTATCACGATTTCGCGGGCGCAGGTTACGGCCTCTCCACCATGGTGGTGGACGACAAATGGGGCGCGGTGATCGTGATCATCGCGCAGGACGGGCTGTGGCGCTGCACCTATATGGAAGACGCCTCGCTGCCGGAGGAGAGCTATCTTGACCGCCTCCCCGCCGCCTATGAGCACCTGCTACCGGGCGAAGGTGGCTACGAGCTCTTCAGCGCCGCGCCCTACAAGATGCACCAGCGCTGCGCCTCGCAGTTCCGCGTTGGCCGCGTGGTGCTGGCGGGGGACTCCGCGCATGTCACCAACCCCACGGGCGGCTTCGGCCTCACCACCGGCCTGTTCGATTGCTATGCGCTGTGGCCCACGCTGGCGGCGATCATCCTCGACCGCGCGAGCCCCGACCTGCTCGACATCTGGGCAGCGGAACGGCGCGCGATCTTCCTCGAGAAGACCAGTCCGATGGCCTGCCAGTACAAGGACTTCCTGTTCCACGAATGCGGCGGCGACAAAGCGAAGCTGGAAGAGGCCATCGCCGGCATGCGCCGGATGCAGGACGATCCCGATTATTGTCGCGAGAGGCTGATGTTCACCAAGAGGATGGAGACGACGAGCCCGGCGGAGCGGTGAGCAAGAACAGCGGCTTCCCGGCCACTAGTGGCTAGCGGACAAAGGCTGGTTTGGGGTGGGAAGCGGACCTATCCAATGACCGCATTCACCAGATTGGCTACCAGCAGGAATGCTGCGATGAACCCGATCATAGCGGCTCCGCCAGCGAGGCCGCCTTTGATCCACATCTTGATTAAGCCATCGCCTTTGCGCGTGCTTTTCATCTGCACTTGAGCATTGACAATCAATGCCACGATGAACGCCAACCCAATCGCAATGTAGAATGACCAGTTTGGCATATTCGATAGATGGAAGATTTGCGGGCTGTCCGCAATGGGAGCGTAAGCGGACTGAAAGCATTCGGCTCCAACTACCTGCAAGCGGACACCATCATTCCAAGCTACAAATAAGCAATCGTCCTAACCTCAATGCTCTGCCTTGGCTCCGCGTCACGCGGGGTGTTCGGATCATCGAACGCGCTGTGCGCCGTGAACTGCACCGCATCCTCGTCGCTGTCGAACAGCTTGAAGGCGAGCGCTTCCCAGGGCTGCATATGCGGCACCCAGTACCATTTGTGGTCGGGCTTGTAGGCGAGGTTGAAGCCCCATAGCGAGCGGTCGACGCCGCCAAGGCCACCGCGCACCTCGCTCTGGAACAGGTCCTCGCGCTTCACCGTGCTGGCATCGGCGACAGCGAAAGGCGCGCTTTCGACCATGGTGATGGGGCGCCAGACATTGATCAGCATGTGACGCTTCGCCAGCCGTTCTTCGGCCTCTTCCGGCGGAAGCAGGTCGCGCGTGTAGTCGGCAACGGTGCGCGCACCGTAATCGACATGCGCGCCGAAAGCGGGCTGGTTGTGGCCATGCGTGCCGCTGGCATTGGTGCGGATGACGGGGCCGAAGCTGACGACCTTGTCCGCGCCGGTCAGACGCTGCACCACCGCTTCGGTATCGCGGCAATAGCGGGCAAGCTGCTCCTTGTCGGTATAGTCGGCAATCCCGCTCGGTTCATCGAGAACGACGAAGCCATTCTTCTCCAGCGCGAGGTCATGGATGAAGGGCCGCACGTCGTGGATCGTCACCTCGTGCGGGTCTTGCGGCCAATAGCTCTTCTCGCGATCGCCGGCATAGAAGATCGCCTCTTCCCCGCGCACGACATAGTTCATGGTCGTGCGCACATCGCAGGTTACGGTATCCATCGCTGTCTAGCCCTTCCGGTCGTTATCCTTTGACCGATCCTCACGCGCATCATAGCCTCACTTCTTGGCACTCGTCCACGCAGATGGAAGGGGCCTGAGGGAGAGGGAATGGGGATGGCCGAGACCTATCGGGATCCGCGCGACGTCATGCGCGAGCGGCGGATGAACTTGAAGCAGTATGGCGTCGTGGCGCTGTGCGTGCTGATCAACATGATCGACGGTTACGACATATTGGCGCTGGCGCAGGCGGGCAGCGCCTTGAGCCGCGAATGGGGATTGAGCGATGCGGAGCTGGGCACGCTGCTTTCCATGAACCTTGTCGGCATGGCGGTGGGGGCGCTGGGCGTCTCCCCCGTGGCGGACCAGTGGGGCAGGCGGCCGGCAATGCTGATCTGCCTTGGCTTCATGAGCGTGGGCATGAGCATTTCCGCCGTGTCTGACGGCTTCTTTGTGATGGCGGCAGGCCGCCTCGTCACAGGTATCGGCATTGGCGGGATGACCAGCACGGCGGGCACGATGGCGCTGGAATATGCGAGCCAGAAGCGCCGCGAGTTCGCCACCGCCACGGTCGCCTCCGCCTATCCGGTCGGCACGATCATCGGTGCGGCGGTGGCCGTGGCGGTGCTCGATTCCTATGGCTGGCGTGGCATCTTCTGGTTCGGCGCGGGGCTGTCCGCCGTGCTGCTTCCCATCGCCTTCATCTGGCTGCCCGAGAGCCTCGACTTCCTGCTCACCCGCCAGCCGAAGGGCGCGCTGGAGACGACCAACCGCATCCTCAAGCGCATGGACGTGCCGCAGGTTACCGAACTTCCGCCGCGTCCGGAGGATTCGGGCGAAGGCTCCACCGCGCTCTCTGAAATCATCCAGCCGGTCCACCGCAACGAGCTGATCTTCAAGCTCTTCATCGCCCATGCGCTGAACATGTTCGCCTGGTATTTCATCATCAATTGGGGCCCGCCGCTGGTGGCCGAGGCAGGCGCGTCGGACGAGCTGGGCGCGCGCTATTCGGCCTGGGTTTCCTATGGCGGGATCGTGGGCGGAATGACGTCAGGCTATCTCTGCGGCACGATCGGCGTGAAGCGGATGATGTGGTTCACCATGGTGAGCCTGGCGGTGCTGATAACGCTGTTCGGCCAGTTTGTCGGCAATACCTCTGCGCTAATGGTGATCGCCCCGCTGATGGGCGCGGCCCTGTTCGGCTCGGCCGTCGCCAACTGGCTGACGATTGCCTACGCCTTCCCGCCGCATCTGCGCGCGACGGGGCTTGGCTTTGCAACCACGGCGGGCCGGGTCGGATCGATCTTCGGGCCGATCGTCGGCGGCGCGCTGCTGGGCACGCGCGAGGCCGGGTTGGGGCCGCTGGATATCACCATGTCGGTCGGCACCGTGTGCCTCGTCATGGCGATCCCGGCGATCCTCTCGGCGCTCACCTTCAACCGCGCAAGGCGGATCGAACCGGGACGCTGAACCCTCAGGTGTGAAAGGCGGCGATGGCGGGTGCGCTGTCGGTATATTCGCGCATTTCAGCGATCAGGCCCGCCTCGTCGAAAGTGAAGACGAAGCAGAAGTGGTTCACATAGGAGCCGCCGCCGACGAGCGGGCTGTCGCACTCCGTCATCACCACCACGCGGTTGTCCACCAGCAGGACATCCACATGTTCGAAGCGGATCCCGTCGACCAGCCGCGACCGCGCGCCATCGAGCAATACGGTGAGGGCCTCCGCATCGATCCATCCCTGCCCCGGCAGCCAGACCTTGGCGCCCTCGGCAAAGCGCGTCAGCATGGCCTCGGTTTCGAGATTGCGGACGCATTCAAGGTAATCGAGCGCGGTCTGGCGAGGGTCGAAGGTCACGCGGCAGCTCCTGTTGCACGGCGGGAAAGGACTCGCGGATTTGTCTCCGCCACGAAGAGCGCGGTCAAGCCTCCCAACGCGGCGAGCCCAAGCTGGACATAAAGTGCAACGTCGAGCGAGAAGCTGTCCGCCAGCCGCCCGGTGATCGGCGGCAGGGCGAAGCCGCCGAATATCTCTCCCACCGCGACTACCGCACCCATGGCGGTGGCGGCGCGCACACGGCCCAGTGTCTCTGCCGGGATCACACCCATAAAGAGCGGGAAGGAGCCGAGGCCCATCCAGCTGACGAAGAGCAAGGCGGCCAGCGCAACGGGCGGCGCCTCCACCCACAGCAAGGTGGCAGGCGCGATGGTCATCAGCGAGACGAAGAGCGCCAGCGCCCATTTCCGCCCGAACCTCTCCGACAGCAGGCCAGCCGTCACCGCGCCGATGGCGGGTGAGAAGCCGATTGCGGTCATGATATTGGCCCATGTCGTGGGTTCGATATCGCGCGGGCCATCGAGATAAAGAGGCATGAAGATCGATCCGATCACCACCGTGCCGACACCGAATATGCTGACCAGCGAACACAGCCAGATATTGCGCGTAGTCATCAGGCTGCCCGCCTCGCGCAGTTCGCGCAACAGGATCGCGCCGAGGCCGAGCTTTTCCTCGCCCTCGCTCTTCGCGACAGGCGTACCCTCCGGCTCCTGGATATAGCGCCAGATCACCAGCGCCAGGATCAGGCCCGGAATACCGGCGAGGTAGAAGGCCATGCGCCAGTCATAAGCCTCGGCAATGCGCACCAGCACGAAGGGCGCCAATGCCGTGCCGATGATCGAGCCGAAGACGTTCTGCACCACGCCGGCATTGAGGCCCTTGCGGCTGTCCGCCGAGGCGGCGACCATGATCGCAAGGCAGATCGGCAGGAACGGCCCTTCCGCCGCGCCCATGACGATGCGGCTGGCGAGCAGCGTGCCGAAGCTCCATGACAGGCCCGACATGACCGAGCAGAAAGAGAAGATCACCAGCGCCGCCAGCAGGAAGGGCTTGCGCTTGCCGACAAGGTCCGACCAGCGGCCGAAAATATAGGCGCCGAGCGCCCAAGTGAGGGAAAGGCCCGAGCCGAGCCAGGCGAGCTCCTCATTGCTGAGTCCCAGATCGGCCTGCACATAAGGGCCGAGAAAGGTCATCGCCATGCGGTCGAAATAGGCAAAGCCGTAGGCCAGGCCGAGCAGCAGCAGCACGGTCAGTTCGTAACCGCGCGGCAGCCATGACGGCGTATCCGCCTTGTTTTCGTTCATTTTGTGACCCTCCCCGATCCCGTTTCAGCCATGGTTTCAGCATGTTGACGCCTTGTGCCCGCTTGGCGGTGTGGTTGGCGCCACAAAGATTACGTCTGAAACCGTGCCCGGCTGTGTTGCTTGATTACGACAATGCGCTGGTTTTGGAACGATTTTTTCACCACAAACGCTTGCTCCCATGCGCAGTACAGCTAGACATGAATGCGGGAGAGGAGTGCGCTGGACTACATTGGCCGCCGCATTCTCCTATCCAGTTCTGTTTCGTTAAGCCGCACCGGGACAAGGGCGGGCGAAACAGGTCGTACTACACCACACGCGGGCTCCCCCTCGGGTCCCGCCAGGGGAGGATGCCTGATGAAGTTCAAGACGCTCAGCGTCGCGTCATCGCTTGCCATTATGGCCAGCATGGCTGCGCCTGCTTACGCACAGGATGACGGCGATGACGACGGCCGCAACAACGTCATCGTTGTGACCGCGGAATTCCGCGAAGCCGCACTGCAAGATACGCCGATCGCCATCACCGCGGTCAATGCCGAGATGCTGGAAGCTCGCGGCCAGACCGACATCGCCCAGATCGCCGCCCAGGCGCCGAACGTGTCGCTGCGCCCGCAGCCGCAGAACGGGGGCTCCGGCCTGATCGCCTTTATCCGCGGTGTCGGCCAGGTCGACTTCAACTACGCGCTCGATCCGGGTGTCGGCGTCTATGTCGATGACGTCTACATTCCGACGCTGTCGAGCTCGCTGCTCGAACTGATCGACCTTGACCGTATCGAGGTGCTGCGCGGCCCGCAGGGTACGCTGGCCGGCAAGAACTCGATCGGCGGCGCGATCAAGCTGTTCTCGGCCAAGCCGCGCGGCGACGATTCAGGCTCGCTGCGGGTCGAATACGGCTCCTACGACATGATCCAGATCCGCGGCATGGCGGATTTCGGCATCACCGATAACCTCGCCGTGCGTATTTCGGGCATGAGCCGCAGCCGTGATGGCTATGTCGACATGCTCGAATATTCGGCGCTGCATGACGGCCCGGACGAAACCGTTCCCGCCAACCTGGCGCGCGGTATCGGCAATGAAAATTACGAGACGATGGGCGGCGAGAACATCACCGCCGGCCGTATCGCCCTTCGCTGGGAACCGACCGATCGTCTCGAGATCAACATTTCGGGCGACTATACGCGCGAAGCTTCGGAAGCGACGCCGACCGTGCTCATCGCGGCCGGCGCATCCACTCCGTCTGGCGTTTCGTCCGAGTTCTTCGATCCGTTCTCGCAGAACCCTTCGGTTTCGGCTGGTTCGATGGGTGAAATGATCCCGTGGCTCGAAGGCACGGATGGTCAGCCCGTCCTGCTCGATTGCCGCTTCGTTCCGGCTGGTCCCTACAGCTGCGACACGGCGAACCTCGAGGCCGCCGGTTATGACCCGCGCTTCGTCAGCTATTCGAATTTCATGGATGCCATGGATCCGAATCCGCAAGCGCCGTTCAAGCCCTACTTCGCGCTTCCCATCAAGGAATTCGAAGGCTGGGGTATTCAAGGTAACCTGACCTACGACATCAGCGACAATTTGCAGTTCGTCTATATCGGTTCGTACCGCGCATATGAATCGAAGTGGGGCCAGGACCAGGATGCAACACCGATCCCGGTGGCCCAGCTGGACAACCAGCTGAACCACGAAGCGTGGAGCTCGGAAGTTCGCCTGAACTTCGATGCGGCAGATGGTCTGCTGCAGGGTACTGTCGGGGGCTTCTATCTTGACCAGGACGGTGAATATACCGCCCGCGTGGACCTGAACTACGTCAATCCGACGATCGACTTCATCCACGGTCCCGACACCACGCCCAGCACCACCAAGGCGCTGTTCGGCACGGTGACCCTTCGCCCGACCGATGCCTTCAGCCTGACCGGCGGACTGCGCTACACGAAGGACAAGAAGGTCTACACCTACTTCCGCCGCAATCCCGACGGCAGCCAGCCGGACGGCTTCAACTGCTTCGTGGCGAACGGTCCCTATTCCGAACCGAACTGCCTGCTGGCGGGTCTGTTCGACATCCCCGGCGAGTTCAAGGGCGATCGTTGGGACTGGCGCATCGTTGGTGACTATCGCTTCTCCGACCAGTTCCTGGCCTATGCCTCGGTGTCGACCGGCTTCAAGGGCGGTGGTGTGAACCCGCGTCCCTTCGTTGCCGACCAGGCGCTGGAGTTCCAGCCGGAAACGCTGACGACCTACGAAGTGGGCTTCAAGTCCGACTTCCTCGATCGTCGTGTCCGCCTGAACGGTGCAGCCTTCATCAACAAGTATGAAGACATCATCCTGCAGAAGCTGGTCTGCCCCGAATCGAGCCTGCCTTCGCCGTGTCTGCGGCCGGAGAACATCGGTTCCGCCGATGTGAAGGGCTTGGAACTCGAACTGGGCCTGTTCCCGGTCGATGGCCTGTCGATCGACGGCTCGATCGCCCTGCTCGACTTCGAGTACACCAGCCCGTCGGTCCCCGGTAACACCCAGGGCTGCCCGGCTGCCGCATGTCTCGAAGGCACCAGCATCCCGGCGGACGGCATCACGCCCTACACGCCGGAACTGACCTACTCCTTCGGCATCCAGTACGACCACGAAATCGAATCCGGCACGATCAGCGGCCGCTTCGACGGTTCGTACCAGAGCGATGTGTTCGCCAACTCGGAGAACACTTCCTGGGCCGAGGTGGAAGGTCGCTTCCTGGGCAATGCACGTCTCAGCTACACCACGGCTGACGAAGACTGGCGTGTGTCGCTGGAAGTCGAAAACCTGTTCAACAAGTACTACTTCCTGTCGCGCTCTGACGTGGCCAGCAACGCGCTGGGCGTCGTCACCGGTGTGCCGGCCATGCCGCGCACCTGGAGCGTGGCTGTGGAACGCCGCTTCTGATCCGGACACGGACCCTCGCTTCGGCGGGGGTCCAACCGGCCCGGAAGGGTGCAAGAAAAGGGCGCGGATCAGATCGATCCGCGCCCCTTTTCCTTTGTCCGGTTCCCTTTGAGCGTGGCGTTACCGCCAGGCTCAGCCTTCGGGGTTGAGCCTTTCGCGCATTTCCTTGCCCGGCTTGAAATAGGGCACGCGCTTGGGCGGCACATCCACCGCTTCGCCGGTGCGCGGATTGCGGCCTGTGCGGCCTTCGCGCTGGCGCGTGGAAAATGTCCCGAACCCGCGCAGTTCGACCCGGCCGCCTTCGGCCAGTCGCGCAGAGATTTCTTCGAAAAAGATATCGACGACCTGCTCGATTTCCTCAGGCCGCAAATCGGGATTGTCTGCCGCCAAGGATTGCAGCAACTCGGATCGTATCATTCCCGCCCTTTCCTGTCCGGCACCTGCCGAAACTGTGAGAGTCTTGTGAAGGAGGATTGCGCGACCCGATGCAATACCTCGCATTAGCAACAGAATGACAGAACAGGAGCCTTGGCGCAATTGGCTAGTTGATCTTGTCCAAAAGGCGCGACGCGCAAGCCGCTCTGCCCGTCGCAACCCGCCAGGATCAGGCCGAATGCGCCAGGTCTTCCAGAGATATGTCCAGCCGCGCCAGCTTGCGCCTGATTTCGGGCCATTCCTGCTCCAGGAACGCCTCGCGCTCACTGGCGCGCAATTTTGCCGCCGCGCCTTCGCGCACGAACATGCCCACGCCGCGCTGCACGCGGATCAGCCCATCGGTCTGGAACTGCTGGTAGGCCTTTGCGACGGTAAGCGGATTGGCCCCCTGCTCCGCCGCGAAGGCGCGCACTGACGGCAGCATCTCGCCTTCGGCATATTTGCCTTCGATGATGGATGCGGCAATCTGGTCGCGCAGGCGGAGATAGACGGGCTTGGTTTCGCTCATGACAGGTGATGCAGTGCCATAATACAGCCATGCGGGTCAAGCGGTGCGCGGCCAAACGTTGGCAACAAGGCGCCGGTTACGGATGCAACGAAATTCCCTTCCCTTCGCAGCAACAGCCGCTAGGGTGCGCGTTTTCGCGCCGGATTGCAGGCGGCGCGCCAGACAAGGGAATTGGGATCGCATGAAAGACATGGCCTTGTGGAACGAGGGCGACTGGGTTGCCGCCATCGCAACCGTCATCCTCGCCGCCTTCCTGGCCGCCGGCCTCGCCATTGCCGCCAGCCGCAAGGAAGAAGCGCTGGGCCATCCCAAGGGCCTTTACATGCTGTTCTTCGCCGAGATGTGGGAGCGTTTCAGCTTCTACGGCATGCGCGCCCTGCTGATCTTCTACCTCACCGCGCATTGGCTGTTTTCGGATGGCGAGGCGAATGTCGTCTACGGCGCTTATGGCGCGATGGTCTATATTACTCCCGTGCTCGGCGGCTGGCTGGCGGATCGCTATATCGGCCAGCGCAAGGCGGTGCTGTTCGGCGGCGCGCTGCTGGCGCTGGGCCATTTGTTCATGGCTTTCGAAGGTACGGGCGGGCAGGACGATCCCACGATCAACGTCTTCTGGCTGGCGCTGGCGCTCATCATCGTCGGCTCCGGCTTCCTGAAAGCCAATATCTCGGTGATGGTGGGCCAGCTCTACAAGATTACCGATGCGCGGCGGGACGCGGCTTATACGATCTTCTACATGGGCATCAATGTGGGTGCGGCCGCCGGTACGATCCTGGTCGGCTATCTCGGCCAGACGCTGGGCTGGGCCTATGGCTTCGGCCTCGCCGGCATCGGCATGGTCGCGGGCCTGATCGTCTTCGTGCTGGGTCGTGCCGCCCTGCGCGGCGCGGGCGAGCCGCCAGCGCTGCTGCCGAAGAACAAGGAAATGCTGATCTACGCGGTCAGCATCGCCGCGGTCGGCGCCATGTGGCTGCTGATCCAGTATCGCGAAGTGATCCAGACGCTGCTGATCGTCTCCGGCGTCGCGCTGCTTGGCTATGTCCTCTACGAGGCGATGAAGCTGCCGAAGGAACCGCGCGAACGCATCTTCGCCATCCTGTTCCTGGTCGCGCTGAACCCGGTATTCTGGGGCCTGTTCGAACAAGGCGGCGGCAGCCTCAACCTCTATACCGATCGCTATACCGATATCGGTGACGTGCCGGCAGCGATCTTCCAGTCGATCAACCCGATCTACATCATCCTGTTCGCGCCGGTCTTCGCCGCGCTGTGGCAGTGGCTGGGCCGCAAGGGGCTGGAGCCTTCCGCCCCGGCCAAGTTCGCACTGGCGCTGTTCCAGGTGGGCGCGGGCTTCCTCGTCTTCGTCTGGGGCGCGCAGACCGCCGGCATGGGCGTGCTGACGCCGGTGATCTTCCTCTTCCTGATCTACCTGCTGCACACGACTGGCGAGCTGTGCCTGTCGCCCGTGGGCCTTTCCGCGATGAACCGGCTGGCCCCCAGCTTCATGGCATCGCTGATCATGGGCGCGTGGTTCTACATGACCGCAGTGGGCAGCTTCGTGGCCGGCAAGATCGGCGAGGCGACCGGCGGCGAGGCGGGTGACATGTCACAGGAGATGACGCTGTCGATCTACAACCAGATCGGCTGGGTCGCGATCGGCGTGGGCGTGGTCGTCCTTGCGCTGAGCCCGATCGTGAAGCGCTGGATGCATCTCGACACGCTGGGCGACGATAATGTGACCGACGACCTCGTCGGCGGCGGCGACGTGGCCGAGCCGCAGGCCGCAGGCATTCATCCGGAAGTACGTTCTTAAGGGGAAGACATATGGGAACAAAGGTCCGCGCCGCCATTACATCGGCGCTCGCCCTGTCGCTCGCCGCCTGCGCGACGACATCCGCTGGCAGCAGTTCGGCGGAGGCCGAGACGGACTTCGTTCCCTATGCATCCACCTATGAGAGCTATCCCGGCGTGCCGACAGCGCTGGTCGGCGCGACAGTCTATGACGGCGCGGGCGGACGGATCGAGAATGGCGTGGTGCTTTTCTCCGACGGCGCAATCGTCGGCGTCGGCGATGCCAGCCTCGCGATCCCGGCGGACTATATGAGGGTCGATGGCACGGGGATGTTCGTCACTCCCGGCGTGATCGACATCCACTCGCATCTCGGCGACTATCCAACACCGTCCGTGGCCGCGCATAGCGACGGCAATGAGGCGACCGATCCGACCACGCCCGAAGTCTGGGCCGAGCATTCGGTCTGGCCGCAAGACCCCGGCTTCTCGCGCGCGCTGGTCAATGGCGGCGTTACCGCGCTGCAGATCCTGCCCGGCTCGGCCAACCTGATGGGTGGCCGTTCGGTGACGCTGAAAAACGTACCCAGCCGCACCGTGCAGGGCATGAAATTCCCCGGCGCACCCTACAGCCTGAAAATGGCCTGCGGCGAGAATCCCAAGCGCGTCTATGGCAATCGCAATCGCATGCCATCGACCCGCATGGGCAATTTCGCGGTCAACCGGCAGACCTGGATCGACGCACTCGACTATATGGACGAGGAAGAGCCGGGTCGCGACCTCGCCAATGAGACGCTGTCCGGCGTACTCTCGGGCGAAATCCTGGTGCAGAACCACTGCTACCGCGCCGACGAGATGGCGCTGGTTCTCGATATGGCGGACGAGTTCGGCTACCGCGTTTCCGCCTTCCACCACGCGGTGGAAAGCTACAAGATCGCCGACATGCTACGCGAGCACGAGGTTTGCTCGGCGGTCTGGGCGGACTGGTATGGCTTCAAGATGGAAGCCTATGACGCAATCCCGGAAAACGCCGCGCTGATCCACAATTCGGGCGCCTGCGTGGTGATCCACTCGGATGACGAAAACGGCATCCAGCGCCTCAACCAGGAAGCCGCCAAGGCGCAGGCGGACGGCCACCGCATAGGGATCGACATTCCTGACGAGCAGGTGATCTCCTGGTTCACGCTCAATGCCGCGCGCGCCATGGGCATCGACGAAATGACCGGCAGCCTCGAGGCGGGCAAGATGGCGGACGTTGTGCTGTGGAACGGCGATCCGCTGTCGATCTACTCGCGCCCGCAAATGGTCTGGATCGACGGGGCGCTGATGTATGACGCGAACGATCCGGCGCGGCGCCCGGTGAGCGATTTCGAGCTCGGCCAGCCCGGCGAAGGAGACACGAAATGAGCGCGCGCTTCAGTCTCGCCGCCGGTATCGCACTGGCTGCTCTAGCCCTCCCGGCCAGTGCGCAGGACATCGCCATCACCAACGCCACCGTGGTGCTGGGTGACGGTAGCGCGCCCGTCGAAGGCGGTACGGTCGTCGTGCGCTCGGGCCGCGTCGTCGCCGCCGGTGCCGGTGTCGCCGTGCCTGCCGGGATGCAGGCGGTGGACGGCCGCGGCATGTGGGTGACGCCAGGCCTGTTCGCCTCGATCACAAATCTCGGCCTGGTCGATGTCGATGCCGTTTCCGAGAGCAACGATATCGCCGCCTCGGCCTCGCCCTTCGGGGCTGCGCTCGACGTGGCGCCAGCCATCAATCCGGCTGCGCAGGATTTCGCCTATAGCCGCGCCGGAGGTATTACCCGCGCGAGCGTGACGCCCATTGCCGGCTCGTCGATCTTCGCCGGGCAGGGAGCGATGGTGGATCTCGGTGTCGATTACGATGCCGTGCGCCATCCCCGTGCTTTCCAGTTCGTGGAGATGGGTGAGCGCGGCGCGGATCTTGCGGGCGGCAGCCGCACATCCGCCCATGCCCTGCTGCGCAACGCGCTGCGTGAAGCGCAAAGCTATGGCGAGGATGCGGAGCTAATCGGCACCAGCCGCACCCGATCCGGGGTGTCGGGCAGCGCCGTCGTGGATTCGCGAATGGTCGGGACGGCCGAGCGCGATGGCGATGTGCTACTGACCCGTTTCGACGCGGCGGCGCTGGTCCCGGTCGTGACCGGCGAGCAGAAGCTTTATGTCGAAGTGCACCGCGCTGCGGATATCCTCTCCGTGCTTGCCTTGCGCGAGGAGTTTCCCGCGCTCGACATGGTGCTGGTAGGCGTGACCGAAGGCTGGTTGGTGGCCGATGCCATCGCGGCTGCCGGCGTCCCGGTGATCACTGTCGCCCTCAGCGACCTGCCGGCGAGTTTCGAACGGCTGGCCGCGACCCAGAGCAATGTCGGGCGCATGGTCGATGCCGGGGTCACGGTCGCGATCGGCGGCTATGAGAGCAGTGGCGACCACCCGCGCAACCTGCCGCAGCAGGCGGGCAACCTCGTCGCGCTCAATCGCATCCCGGGCGCGGCCGGCCTCAGCTGGGGCGAGGCATTCGCCGCGATCAGTTCGGTGCCTGCGCGCGTGGCCGGTCTGGGCGAAAATGCGGGCACTTTGACCGCTGGCGCGCTGGGTGACGTGGTGTTGTGGGATGGCGACCCGCTGGAAGTGAGTTCCGCCCCGGTTCGGGTCTTCATAGACGGCGTTGAGCAGCCGCTCGACAACCACCAGACCCGCCTGCGTGATCGCTATCGCACGCTTGAGCGGGGTGACCTGCCGCCTGCCTATCGGCGCTGATGCCGCAGGGCGGGCGGTTCAGTCGCGTCTGGCCAGTCTCGCGAGAAATTCGACCTGCGGCACCTGCGCCGCATCCTCGCCCGACATGTTGTGGCCATAGCCCGGCAGCACGACCATCTGCGATGCGGCATGCGTGTCCGCCAGTTCGCGCGCATGGGCGAGCGGGATCAACGCATCCTGCTCGCCATGCACCACCAGGAGCGGCACGGGCACCGAGGCGATCTTGGCAATGTTCTCGAACCGGTCCTGCAGCAGGTAGTTCACCGGCGCGAAGGGATAGGAATTGGCGGCGGTCGCCGTCATGCTCTTGAACGGGGCAATCAGCATCAGCGCGCGTGCTTGGACCTTGCTGGCAAGTTCGGTCGCCACGCCGGAGCCGAGCGAATTGCCGACCAGAACAATATCGGCAGGTGACGTCACGCGCTCACGCAGCCAGGCATAGGCCGCGCGGCCATCGCGATAGAGGCCCTGTTCGCTCGGCTTGCCCGGATTGCCGTTATAGCCGCGATACTCCGCCGCCAGCACGCCATAGCCGCGCGCGGCGAGGAGTTCGGTGGTGCGGAAGGTGCTCTGCCAGTCGGTCGCATTGCCATGGAAGAACAGCAGGGTCGGCATGCCTTCGACGGGCGCGCGATAGCCGGCTTGCAGTTCCAGCCCGTCCTCAGTCGTATAGCGGACGAGCTCGAAACCCTCCGGCACGCTGCGGTTCAATGGCGGGATCGGATAGATCAGGCTGCGCTGGTAGATATAGAGCGTCGCCACCATCGCGACGAAGGCGAGCGCGACAATGACGATCGTGCCGATGGCAAGCTTGGCGATCATGACCGCCCGCCCGCGCTCAGGCCCGCGCCTCTTCCACGCCAGCACTGTTGTGGCGCAGCGCCGAGAGCACCGTTTCGACGATATGCGGGGCGTTGAGGCCCGCTTCGTCATACTGCTTCTCAGGCGCGTCCTGGTCCTGGAAGATATCGGGCAGGCGCATGGTGCGGATCTTGAGGCCGGCATCGACCAGCCCCTCATCCGAAGCAAGCGTCAGCACATGCGCGCCGAGGCCGCCAATGCTGCCCTCCTCGATCGTCACCACGACGTCATGCGTGGTGGCAAGCTTGCGGATCAGCGCGGAATCGAGCGGCTTCACAAAGCGCATATCGGCGATCGTGGTTGCCAGCCCCTTGGCTTCCAGCGTGTCCGCCGCCTTCTCCGCTTCGGCGAGCCTTGCGCCGAGCGAGAGGATGGCGACCTTGCCGCCCTTGGCATCGCCGCGCACGATCCGGCCCTTGCCGATTTCGAGCTTTTCCAGCGTCTCGGGGATTTCTGCGCCTGTCCCCGCGCCGCGCGGATAGCGGAAGGCGATGGGGCCATCGTCATATTCGGCCGCGGTATAGGTCATCAGCGCCAGCTCCGCCTCGTCCGAGGGGGCCATGACGACCATGTTCGGCAGGGTCGAGAGATAGGTGATGTCAAAGCTGCCCGCATGGGTCGCCCCGTCTGCACCCACCAGCCCGGCGCGGTCGATGGCGAAGCGGACCGGCAGGTTCTGGATCGCCACGTCATGCACGATCTGGTCGAAGGCACGCTGCAGGAAGGTGGAATAGATCGCAGCGAAGGGACGCATGCCCTGCGCGGCAAGCCCGGCGGCGAAAGTCACCGCATGCTGTTCGGCAATCCCCACGTCGAATGAGCGGGCGGGATGCGCCTTGGCAAACTTGTCCACGCCCGTACCACTCGGCATGGCAGCGGTGATGGCGCAGATGCGCGGATCGCTTTCGGCCAGTTTCGCCAGCGTTTCGCCGAAGACGTTCTGGTAGGCGGGCGGGCCGCCCGAACTCTTCTTCTGCTCGCCGGTAATGACGTCGAACTTGGCGACGCCATGATACTTGTCGGCGCTTTCCTCGGCCGGGGCATAGCCCTTGCCCTTCTGCGTCACGACATGGATCAGGCAGGGCCCTTCCGCCGCATCGCGTACATTTTCCAGTACCGGCACCAGCTGGTCGAGATCGTGCCCGTCGATGGGGCCGACATAATAGAAGCCCAGCTCCTCGAACAAGGTGCCGCCCATGGCCATGCCGCGGGCATATTCATCGGTCTTCTTCGCCGCCATGTGCAGCGGCTTGGGCAGCTTGCGGGCAAAGCGCTTGGCGAGTTCGCGCAGACCCAGGAACTTGCCCGAGGACACCAGCCGCGCGAGATAGCCGGAGAGGCCTCCCACCGGCGGGGCGATCGACATGTCATTGTCGTTGAGGATCACGATCAGGCGATTGCCCGCCTGTTCGGCATTGTTCATCGCCTCATAGGCCATGCCGGCGCTCATCGCGCCGTCGCCGATCACCGCGATCGCCTTGCCCGGAGTACCGTTCAGCTTGTTGGCGATGGCAAAGCCGAGGCCCGCCGAAATCGACGTGGAGCTGTGCGCCGCGCCAAAGGGATCGTATTCGCTCTCGCTGCGCTTGGTGAAGCCCGACAGGCCCCCGCCCTGACGCAGCGTGCGGATGCGATCACGCCGGCCGGTGATGATCTTGTGCGGATAGGCCTGGTGGCCGACATCCCAGATCAGCCGGTCTTCGGGCGTATTGAAGACATAGTGGATCGCCACGGTCAGCTCCACCACGCCAAGGCCAGACCCCAAGTGCCCGCCGGTGGCGCCCACCGTATCGATCATCTCGGCGCGCAATTCGTCGGACAGCTGGCGCAGCTGCCCAGGCTTGAGCTGGCGCAGGTCGGTCGGCGTATCGACCGTGTCGAGCAGCGGAGTGTCGGGCCCTGTTGTCATGCTATGGCCTTACAGGTGGCGAGCCTGCCTGTCGATGAACGAGAATACGGCACTTATCCCGTGCAATCCGGGCACAGTCCGCGCAGCTCCACCACCGGGCGGACATTGGAATAGCCATGTTGCTGGCCCGCTTCGCGCAGCGCAGTGGTGAGCTTGTCGTCGTCGAAATGGCTCGCCTGCCCGCAATCGTCGCAGATCAGGAAGATGCAATCGTGGCGGCAGCCCGGATGGGTATTGGCGAGATAGGCATTCGCGCTCTCGATCCGGTTGGCGAGATTGGTGCGCACGAACAGGTCGAGGATGCGATAGACGCTATTCGCCGCCACGCGCTTGCCGCGCGCCTTGCCCACGTCCTCGGCAATGTCATAGGCGCTGGCCGGCCGCTCATGCGCGGCGAGCGCGGCGAAGACATCGGCGCGCATCGCCGTCCATTGTTCGCCCGACTGGGTGAGGACGCGTTCGGCCTCCTCGATCAGGCTCTTCCCGCTATGTTCGTGATGGTTGTGACCCGTCATGCCCGACATATAGGGTGGCGGGGCCGCCGGGGCAAACTATCCGGTGCGATAGGTGCTGCGATAGAATTGCGGGAACATCTCGCGCAGCGCCTCCACCTTCGGGGCATCCCAGCGGCGGATATAGGCGTTGTTCGGATTCCTGAAGGCGAAGTCCTGATGGTACTCCTCCGCCGGAAAGAACTGGCGATGGTTCTCGATGGCAACGACGATATTGCCGTCCCATACGCCCGAATTGCCCATCTGCCGGAGGTAGGACTGTGCGACCGTGCGTTGCTCGGCGGTCAGCGGCACGATGGCGGAACGGTATTGCGTGCCGCGATCGGGCCCCTGGCGGTTAAGCAGTGTGGGATCGGCACCCACCGAGAAAAGGATCTGCAGCAGTTGGTCGTATCGGATGACGGAGGGGTCGTAGACCACCTTCACCGCTTCGGCATGATCGGTGACGCCCGATGCGACGAGGCGGTATTCGGCCTGACGCTGCGTTCCGCCGTGATAGCCTGAGACCGCGCTCTGCACGCCGCGCGTATGGGCGAAGACCGCTTCGATCCCCCAGAAGCAGCCGCCGGCAAAGATCGCGGTCTGCAAGCCGCTTTCATTGGCATGGCGCGTGGCGACGGGAGCGTTGAAGACTTCCTCGGCAGAGGCCGGAACGGTCGTGATGGCGGCAGCCGACAGGGCGGCGGCCAGGAACAGTGACGGGATGGTCTTGCGGCGAATTGTCACCTCTATCCTCTCCTTTACATGCCCCCCAGCTTCGGCAGGATATTCGCGCCGATGATCACGGCGGTTACACCAAAGCCGATGAAGAAGGAACGGAAGAGATCGGCAGAGAAGAGGCTCATGGCGGTTAACTTTCGGCAAGTCTGATTGCCGTCCATCTATCCACCAATGTCTTACTTGGCGCTGAATGCTGCAAAACTGGTCGCAGCTGAAGCTCGCTTCGTCGCTGCTTCGGTTAATCGCGAAGGTTAGCGGCAATTTCCCGATCAGTGGCGGAAGTGGCGCATGCCGGTGAAGACCATGGCGAGGCCCGCTTCGTCGGCGGCCTTGATCACTTCCTCGTCACGCATGGCACCGCCCGGCTGGATCACCACGCTGGCGCCTGCGTCGAGTGCGACCTCGATCCCGTCGGCAAAGGGCAGGAAAGCGTCGGAGGCCATGGCGCTGCCCACGGTGCGGCTCTCGCTCCAGCCCGCCGTCTCCGCCGCCTCGCGCGCACGGACAGCGGCGATGCGGCCCGAATCGCGGCGGTTCATCTGGCCTGCGCCGATACCGGCGGTCGAGCCATCCTTGGCAAAGACGATGGCGTTGGACTTCACATGCTTGGCGACTTTCCAGGCGAACAGGCAGTCGGCCAATTCCTGCTCGCTCGGCTGGCGCTTGGTCACCACCTTGAGGTCCTCTGCGCCGATATCGCCATTGTCGCGCGATTGCAGCAGCAGGCCGCCCGCGATGGTCTTCATCTGGAAGCCGGGCCGACTGGCAGCGGGCAGCCGGTCGAGCAGCAGCAGGCGCAGGTTCTTCTTGGCGGCGAAGGCGGCGCGCGCAGCATCGTCCGCACCCGGCGCGATCACCACCTCGGTGAAGATCTCGCAGATCGCCTCGGCAGTCGGTCCGTCGAGCGGGACATTGGTCGCCACGATCCCGCCAAATGCCGACACGCTGTCGCAGGCGAGCGCGGACTGCCAAGCCTCGAGCAAGGTCGGGCATTGTGCGACGCCGCAAGGATTGGCGTGCTTGATGATCGCTACGGCCGGATCGCCGCCGGCGAATTCACTCACCAGTTCCAGCGCCGCATCGGCATCGTTGTAATTGTTGTAGGATAGTTCCTTGCCCTGCAGCTGCTCGGCCTGCGGGATGCCTTGCGCGCCCACGGCCTGCGGCACATAGACCGCCGCCTGCTGGTGCGGGTTCTCGCCATAGCGCAGCGTGTCCTTCAGGCTGAAGGCCAGCGGCAGCTTGTCGACGAAGGGCGTCGCCTTCAGCGCTTCGGGGCCGAGCGGGTTGGTGAAGGCATCGCCGAACGCGAACCAGTTGGCGATTGCGGCATCATAGCTCGCCGTGCGGGCATAGGCCTTGCCCGCCATGCGCGTGCGGAAGGCGAGGCTGGTCGCGCCGTCCAGCGAGTCCAGCTCCGCCAGCAGCTCGTCATAATCGGCGGGATCGGTGACGATGGTGACGAAGGCGTGGTTCTTGGCGGAGGAGCGGACCATAGCCGGGCCGCCGATATCGATATTCTCGATCACCTCATCGCGGCAGCCCCCTCGCGCCACGGTCTGTTCAAAAGGGTAGAGATTGACGACCAGCAGGTCGATCGCGCCGATGCCATGTTCGGTCATCGCGGCGACATGCGCATCGTTGTCGCGCACGGCCAGCAGTCCGCCATGAACCATCGGGTGCAGCGTCTTCACGCGGCCGTCCATCATCTCCGGGAAACCAGTGATTTCGGAAATGTCCTTCACCGGCAGGCCGGCATCGCGGATCGCCTTGGCGGTCCCACCGGTGGAAACCAGCTCCACGTCCTTGTCCGCCAGAGCGCGCGCCAGATCGACAACGCCGGTCTTGTCGGACACCGAGAGGAGCGCCCGTTTGATCGTCACATTGCTCATGTGAATGCTATCCCATTTTCTTCAGCAGCCAGCCGAAATTTCCGCCGCCGCGCGATACGAGTCCCTGAATCACCAGCTGTTCTACAGGATGCGGACGGCCCATGCCATCGACCCACAGACTTTCTTCGGTCTCGAGCGTGTCTGCGCTGGTGTGGAATTGCCAGTAGCTGCCATCGGGCAGCGAAAGCGTGGCGCCCTTGCCGCTATCCGCCAGCCGAAGCGTGACCTGCGGGCCGAGGTGGAAGCGGATCGCATAGGGCACCTTGCCACGCTTGCCCTTGCGGCCGGAGGGGACCAGCAGGTCCTCCCCGCGCAATTCGCTGCCATCGTCGCGCAGGATCAGGATGCGCTTGTGGAGCAGGCCGAAGCGCTGGGCATAGCCGTCATGGCTCGCCTCGATCCGCGTCGCGCCGCCTTGCTCTGTCTCCAGCTGTCGGCGCGCGACATCGACCGCGCAGACGCCATTGCCGAGCTTGCCGTTGATCAGAACGGCGGTGGAATTGGCGTCGCCCAGCACCAGCGTCGAATGCGCGGCGGTGGCACGCAGGCCCTGCTCGATCCGCGTGGGCACCTGCCCGCCGGCAAAGCCCGCGCCGCCGCAATTGGTAACGAGGCGATGGTCGCCATGGCTGAATTCGAAGGCGAGGGTGGAGGCACAGCCATGCCGCGCATGGCGCGCGAGCGGTGGGGGCGAGGTGTCGAATTGCAGCACTGCCTGGCTCGACCCGTTGCGGGAGGAAATGCGCTGGTATCCCCATTGCCGCGGATCGCGCAGCGGACGGGTGCGCACGCCGCTTGCGCGCACCAGTTCCTGCAACCGCTCCCCGGCAATCGCGCCCGCGCCCTGCCAATTGCCCAGCGTACCGTCCGAATGCGTCAGCGCGAGCAGCGGTGGCACGAGCAGGCCGAGCATGGTGTCGATCGCGGCCGGCGGGTCGAGCCGCAGCGCGCGGTAGCAGGCGGACAGATCGACCAACGCGGCAATCACGTCCATCTGCGCCAGCGGGCTGCGCGACAGCACGCCGCCATCGTCGCCCACCAGCTCTCCCAAGGCGTGTATCAGCCCCGCTTCGCCGAACAGGCGGCGCGGCTTGCCTTCAGGCAGCAGCAGACCGGCAGCTGTGATCGCGCACCAGCCAATCACCTCACCATGACGGTCGTCAGCGCGAGTGACATTGCGGTCGAGCCAGCGCGCCGTATCCGCCACGGCATCGAGAACGGTGGTGCGCTGCTCCTTGTCCTGCTGCGAGAGGACCAAAGGTGCATGGACCAGCCAGCCGAGCAGACGGTGACCCGCATTCTCGACCCGCCATGCCGGGCCCTTGTAGCCCGGCGCGGTATTGGCCTTCATCCAGTCGGCAAGGATGCGCTGCGCCGTGGGCGCGCATTGCGGCAAGGTGCCGCTGGCGGAAAGGTCATGGAGCCAGGTGAAGCCGTGCACCGCATGTTCGAATACCGGGGTCAGCTTGGCGGTCGGCGAGCAGTCGACCTGGCCGATCGGTGCCTTGATGCCGTGGATCAGGAAGTGCCCGGCACGCAGCGCCATGCCCGCCACGCGGTCACCCGCCAGCGGGCTTTCGACCGTGGCGAGCAAATGCAGGCGCACGGGTTTGCGGAATGGGGCGGTCAGCGTGTGGCCCGGCACTCCCAGCCGATAGGCGAGGCGCAGCATGCGCTCACCCGCTCCGATCGCGGGCGGGTTGAAATCGGACAGGGCCAGCTCGCGTCCGGCAGCGAGGCTGGTTTTCTCCGCCTCCTCCTCAAGCTGCTCCGGCGCCTTCTCAACGACCAGTTCCTCATCCCGCACGTCATCGAGCGGAATTGCCATCTGCCTCGGCTCTTCCGCCGTGGAGCTGTCAGAAGCATCGTGCAGGCGGGTGGCAAGATCATCCATGGCTATTCGCCTTTCAGCGCGCGGATATTGGCCGCATATTGCTCCGGCCCGCCCTTGAAGGTGGCGGAACCTGCAACCAGAACATCGGCACCGGCATCGACGCATTGGCGCGCGGTTTCGACGTTCACGCCGCCATCGACCTCGATCATGACGTCAAGCCCGCGCTTGTCGATCATCGACCGGATCGCCTCGATCTTGCGCAACTGGCTGGGAATGAAGCTCTGCCCGCCAAAGCCGGGATTGACGCTCATCACCAGGACCAGGTCGATTTCCTCGACCAGGTAATCGAGCATCTTGGCCGGCGTACCGGGATTGAGCGAGATACCCGCCTTCTTGCCCAGTGCCTTGATCGCCTGCACGCTGCGATGGACATGCGGCCCGGCTTCCGGGTGGACGGTGATGATATCGGCGCCAGCCTCGGCAAATTGCTCGATCCACATGTCGACCGGGCTCACCATCAGGTGCACGTCGAAGGTCTTGGCGCTGTGCGGGCGCAATGCCTTCACCACGCCGGGGCCGATCGTCAGATTGGGGACATAATGCCCGTCCATGACGTCAACATGGATCCAGTCGGCGCCAGCGGCATCGATCGCGCGCACTTCGTCGCCCAATTTGGCGAAATCGGCCGAAAGGATCGACGGAGAGATTAACGGTGTTTTCATGCTGGCTTTTCGCGATACGCCTCGGCGAATCGCCCTACAAGCGGGGGGAAGGTCATTTTCCACACGGGGAAAGTCATTTACCCCCGCTTTTCGCGCAGCTTAGCATCGGCTTCAGCAGACATTCACGGGATCGTACCTATATCGGCGCAATAAACGGGGCCTTTCCCGCAAGAATTAGACAGTTCACAGGACGAACGATGCGCAACGTCATTCACCGCGGCTTGCCCGCGCTTGCCCTTGCCGCCCTTGCGGGCGCGCTGACCGCTGTGCCTGCGATGGCGCAGGTGCAGTTCCGGCAGCAGATCAGCAACGATCCCGCCCGCTGCCGCGGCAACGGGCCGGCGATCCGCGTCAACATCTCCGATATCGAGAGCGCGCAGGGCACGATCCGCGTCCAGCTTTACCGCGGGATCGAATCCGACTGGCTGGAGACCGGCCGCTGGATCTATCGCATGGAGGCGCCCGCCCGCGCCGGGAGCATGAATTTCTGCATGCCAGTGCCGCAACCCGGCACCTATGGCGTCGCGGTGAGGCATGACGTCAACGGCAATGGCAGCACCGATATCCGCACCGATGGCGGCGCGATGTCGAACAATCCCAGCCTCAACATCTTCAACCTCGGCAAGCCGAGCTATACGAAGACGCGTTTCGACGTCGGCAGCGAAGTGGTGACGATCAATATCCGCATGCGGTATTTCTGACGTCACGCCGCTAGTGACGGTGTTCAGCCGCTACGCTTGGCGCGCCACACCCTGAACAGCACGCCGGGTGCGGAGAGCAGCGGATGCTTTTCGCGCCACGGCGTCACTTCCACCTTGACCCCGGTATGCCGCTCCACCTTCCAGGCGGCATAGCGGCCCGCACCGTCGAAAGTGCGCGTGGCGCGCAGCAGGCGGGCGATATTGATCGGCTTGCCGAGGCGGCGGCGGCGCTTCCACCAGCGCAGGGTGCGGCGGCGTTCGGCGGCTGGCAGGCGGGGCACAATTGCCTCGCCCTCGCGCACGAAAGCGATCCCGTCCGCTTCGAGCGCAGCGGGCAGCAACCCCTCGAAATGCGCCGCATTGGTCTCGATGATCGTATTCCCGCGCCCGGGCTTCTCAACCCGAAGCTCCGCCTTGTAGGTCGAGCGGAACAGCGCGCGCCAATAGTCCGCCTCGCTCCCGCGCCCCGGCCCAACCGCCACGGCGAGCCGCGCGGCAGTGCGAGCCGCATGGGCGAGCGCCGACAGCACGGCCTCTTGCGCCCCCCCGTCCTCCGCAAAGACAAGCGCGCAAGGCTGCACGAAGCGCGCCCAGATCGTGGTATCGCGGCTTTCCCCGCGGCAGGCCTCGCCGAACTTGGCGAGCGTCATGGTGGCGATCTTGGCGCGCAGGGTTTCGCCCCCATGCTCCCATTCGCGATAGGAGACGCGCGGCCACATGCCCTTTTCGGCCTCGCCGCCGGTCAGCACGTAATAGTCGATCACCCCTTCGAGCAGGCCGGTGCGCAGGTTCGAGCCGTAGAAGAGCACCGCCTGCGCATCCGCCTCATCGGCAAGGCGCGCAGCGAACTGCGAAATGGCAGGATGGACCTCGCGCGTTTCCACCGCGCCGATCCGCGCGGCGAGATCCTTGCTCACGGAACGATGAAGCGCAGGCGCGGGCCGGGCGTGACGCGATAGGAGCCGGGCGGGAAGGCTTCGCCATCGAGGATAAAGCGATCGCTCACATCGAAGTCGAACGCGTCCAGCCCATGCGTGTGGAAGCCGGCGCGCCGCGTGCCGTCGCCGAAATTGCCGCGAATGATCGCCGGCAGGTGCAGCAGCAGCCGGCGGCGCGAATTGTCGAACAGCGCCATGCGTATCGGCGCGTCGATATCGCGGAAGGGACGCAGTCCGGCCGGGAATGTCTCGAGCGAGGAGGCGAACATAAGAAAGCGTTCTGAGAAGGGCCCGCCGCCGGCATGTTCGATCTCCCAGCCGTCGGGCTTGCGCAAGCGCATGCGCGTGCCGCGCCGCCAGGGATTATCGCGGCCACCGAAGAAGGCCTGCATTGCGCTCCAGACGGCGGTTACCCCGACGGCAGCGGCATTGAAGGCACCGAAATTATGTGCATCCTGGCCCAGGCTGATCGCCTTGCTGAAAGCACCGGCACCCATCACGAAACCGCGCACCTGTGCGCTGGCATTGTCGCGTTGGGACACCACCAGCGGATGGCGGATCACGGCCTGGTCACGGCGTGCAGCATCGAGCGCGTCCGCCAGCGTCCAGCTGTCGGGGATGGCAAGGTCATGCGCCAGCGCATTGGTCTTGCCGCTGGGCAGAAGGATCAGCGTGGGCCAGCATTCGCCGAATGCCGCCGCGCCGCAGGTGAGCACGTCGCGCACCGTCCCGTCGCCACCATCGATGGCGATATAGTCCACCTGCTTGGCGGCATAATCGGCGAGGATGTCGAACAGCTCGCTGCGCTTCGACGGCGAGGTGACCAGGGCCCCCTGCATGTCGGCATGGCGAGCCGAGGCGCCTTCATTGCCATGGCTGTGTGGATTACGGATCAGGCCGACCAGCGGCTCCTTGCGCACGGGTGCGGCCACCGGACCGGAACGGCCGGTTTGCGCGACATCGACCTGAGGCAGGCGGTCGAACAGGTGAATTTCCCCATGCATGACATTCTCGCCTTAACCATGCGCCAAGCGCAAATACCATGGGCTTTGTGTAAAAGCCCGCCGACCTGTCGCTGCATTGCAACATATTCGCCCGGAATGCGGTGCATGGTTACAACAGTGGCACGTAAACACTCTGCGCGGGCTAGATAGGTTCAATTTCGCAACCGACAAGGCCTGCCGCCGACAAGCGCTGGCGCGGAACAGGCTGGCGCGGTAGATAGCTGCGCCATGCTGACCGAAAACCTGCTTTCCGCCGCCCGCGCAATCGAACCGCGCATCACAGCCTTGCGCCGTGCGATCCACGCAGAACCTGAGCTGGGGCTTGAGACGCCCCTGACGCTGGCCAAGGTCCGCACAGAGCTGGCCGACCTGCCCCTGGAATGGCGCGAGGGCACCTCCGCGACCGGCGCGGTCGCCGTGCTCAAGGGCGGCAAGCCCGGCAAGGCGGCGCTGCTGCGCGGCGACATGGACGCGCTGCCGATGCAGGAGGAAACGGGCCTGCCTTTCGCCTCCACCATTGCAGGCCGCATGCATGCATGCGGCCACGACACGCATACCGCCATGCTGGCCGGCGCCGCGCGCATCCTGGCCGACCAGCGCGAGGCGCTGGCAGGCGAAGTGCAGTTCATGTTCCAGCCGGGCGAGGAGGGCTTCCATGGTGCGCGCTACATGATCGAGGACGGGCTGCTGGACCCGCTGCCCGATGCGGCCTTTGCGCTCCATATCATGCCCAATTCTCCCCATGGCGTGCTCGCCGGAAAGCCCGGCGCGATGCTCGCCGCCGCCGACCAGTTCGACATTACCGTGACCGGACGCGGTGGCCATGCCTCCATGCCGCATGACACGCGCGATCCCATCCCCGCCGCCGCCGAGATCGTGCTGGCGCTGCAGGCCATGGTGACCCGCCGCTTTGCCGCTGCCGAGGCGACGGTGGTCACCGTCAGCCAGATGAATGCGGGGACCGCGCATAATATCATCGGCGACACAGCGATGCTGCGCGGCACGATCCGCACGCTTTCCGCCGAACGCCGGCTGGCCGTGCGCGAGGCCATGCGCGAAGTGGCCGAAGGCGTCGCCGCCGCACATGGCTGCAGCGCAAAGGTGGAGATAGCCGAAGGCTTCCCCGTCACGCTCAACGATGCGCGCGCCGTGGACCTCGCCCGCGCAGTCGCTACCGAAATGGGCGGCGCCCAAGGCTGGCACGACATGGCGCATTCGCTGATGGGGGCGGAAGACTTCTCCTACGTGCTGGAGAAAGTCCCCGGCGCGATGCTGTTCCTCGGCGTCGCGGAAGAGGGTGCGGACTGGAAGAGCTGCTGCTCGATCCATTCCAACCGCATGATGGTGGACGAAAGCGTGCTACCCAAGGGCTCCGCCTTCCTCGCGGCCTGCGCGATGAAGTTCCTCGAAGAGGGGTGGGGGTAGCGATCTCCAACCTTCGCGGCGGCGCCTTGCTGCGCGGACCGCGAGCAAGTTCGGCCAAGGCAGAACGCTAGGCAGCCAGGTCCTGCTTGCTGGTAGCGCTGAGGATCCAGCCGGGAACATCGCTGGCCGCAACACCCGCCGCCTTGGTTCCCATCTTCGACAGTTCCGCGAAACGCTGGTTCAGCTCGCCCTCCTGCCCGCTTTCGGCAAAGGCTTGTGCTCCCGTCTTGGCGAGGGCATCGAGGCCGCGTACGCCATCTATGTTATCTTCGGCGAGCAGCCCGCCCAGCGCGGGCAGGCCTGCACGCGCCACGCTGGCAAAGAGCATGTCGGCGGACGGGCGATGGCCGCCCACGGGATCGCGCTCGATCACGTTCAGCACGGGCGCATAGTCGTTTTCGACGACCACATGCGCCGTGTCGCGAAAGGCCAGATAGACTGTGCCCGGGACCAGCATGACATTGCTGCCGGCCTCTTCGATCTTGCAGGCGACGGAGGGGCGTAGCCGGTCCACAGCGCGTTCCACGACATCGGCATCGGCATCGACCAGGATCACCGTCGGCGGGCAATTGGCGGGATAGGCGGCAATGACCTGGCGCACGGTCTCGATACTCTCGCTTCCGCCTGCCAGCACGACCACGCGGCCGTCAGGCTCGAAGCCCGAGGTGCTTGCGCCACCGGCCTCGCCGGACGCCGAGAGGTCGCTGCTAGCGGCTGCGATAATCAGCGCGCCGAGCTTTTCGACCGTGGCATTGAATTCTTCGGGGGAGCTATGGAGCGGCTTGGGGAAGCAATCCACCGCACCCAGCTCGATCGCCTTTTGCGCGGTGCCGGTGCCCTGCTGGGTCACGCTCGACAGCATGATGACCGGCATTGGTTTACTGCCCATGATCTCGGCCAGGAATTCCATGCCGGTCATTCCCGGCATTTCCACATCCAGCGTCAGCACGTCGGGGTTGAGCTCGTCGATCTGGTCGCGCGCCTCGTCGGCGCTGCGCGCGGTGCCGACGACTTCGACGCCTTTCGCCTGATCCAGAATGTCGCAGAAGAGGGCGCGCATAGCGGCTGAATCGTCGACGATAAGGACACGGACGTTGCTCATGTTCATTTTCCCGTTTGCTGGTTCTTGCGACCCGGCGCCAATGGTTACCGGACAGGCAAGCATTAGCGCTCCGGGCACAAACAAATGCCTGAGCGGACATAGGTGTTCGCGCATAGCCGGACCGCAAATCAACGTTGAGCAGCTGTGGTTAATGCCCTGATCGAAGGGTCCGCCTGTGCGGCCGGAGATTGGAAGAACACAGCGATGAAGATTGAGGCTTCGCCCCTGTCGGCGCAGTTCTTCTGCATCAGAAAAGTACGCTTATCTGGATTTGTACGTAAAGCCTCGTGCATTCAATTTCCAGATCATGCTGACATCATGAAAACGTAAAAAGTCTCCAGACAATTGCGCCATAGAATAAATAGTTAGGAAATCCAGATGCTCGATTGGTTTGAAAAGGATGCTCCGATCCGCCAGAAGTTCAGTACGCTGACTTTTATTATAGCTGCGCTATCGGCCGTGAACTTACTCTCTTCTGTTTCTGTCCAGTCCGGCTGGATGGAGGCGAGTATGGCGACCGTGACGACAGCCATTACCGGCGTGCTGTTCCTTGCAATGATCATTGTGGCCAAGGAGCGGATTTGCCGCCCCTATGTGAACACGGTGCTCCGCATGGAAGCCCTTGCCGCGGGCGACACCTCGTCCACCATCGAATACACCGACTACAAGGATTGCGTCGGCCGCATGACAACGGCAATGGCTGTGTTCCGCGACAATGCCATCAAGGTCGACAAGGCTGCCAAGTCGCAGCAGACGGTGGTCGACAATTTGTCCGATGGATTGAGCCGCTTGTCCGGCGGCGACCTTTCCGTCCGGATCGAGACGGCATTCGATCCGGAATACGAAGGGCTGCGCACATCCTTCAACCGCTCGGTCAGCCACCTGTCCGAAATGATCGGAAAGGTTCGCGCATCGGCCAACAGCGTGAGCACCGGCGCGAACGAGATCCGCGCGGCATCCGACGATCTGGCGCTGCGCAACGAGCAACAGGCTGCGAGCCTCGAGGAAACCGCCGCAGCAATGAGCCAGGTCACCGACCTGGTGCGCAAGTCTGCCGACAATGCCGCCGAAGCGCAGGGCTCGATGGTGGAAACCCACCGCCAGGCCACCGATGGCGGCGAAGTTGTTCAGAAGGCGGTTGCCGCCATGGCCGGGATCGAGAAATCGTCGCAGGAAATCACCCAGATCATCGACGTGATCGACGGAATCGCCTTCCAGACCAACCTGCTGGCGCTCAATGCCGGTGTCGAGGCTGCGCGCGCTGGCGATGCCGGCAAGGGCTTTGCCGTCGTCGCCAACGAAGTGCGTGCGCTGGCCCAGCGCAGCGCCGATGCCGCGCATGACATCAAGGAACTGATCAATTCCAGCACCCAGCATGTCGGCCAGGGCGTGGATCTGGTGGGCGAGACCGGCCAGCTGCTGGAAGCGATCGTTTCGCGAATCGGCAACGTCAATGCCCAGGTCAAGGATATCGCGGAAATGGCCGCCACGCAGGCCTCCAGCCTGCAACAGGTCAATGCCTCGGTCAGCGACATGGATCGCATGACGCAGCAGAACGCCGCCATGGTCGAAGAATCGACTGCTGCTTCGCGCAGCCTGGCCGACGAAGCAGGCGAGCTGGGCAGGCTGGTCGAACAGTTCCGTACTACCGCCGGGGACAGCAATGCGGGCTCGTCCGCCAAACCGGCCCTGGTTCTCAAGCCTTTCAAGCCGGCGGCTGCTCGCACCGCGCCGCGCGTGGAAGGCAATCTCGCGCTGAAGAGCACTGACGACGATCAGGATTGGAGCGAGTTCTGAGGACTGCGGACGGGAGAGCCCACATGCAGACGATAGAATTGCCGCCCCAATGCGATCGCGCCGCCGCGGTAGCGCTAAGCGGAGAGCTTGCCGAAGCCCCGGATACGGAGCCGGTGCGGATCGACGCAGGCAAGGTCGAGCGTATTGGCCTCGCCATGCTGCAATTGCTGGTGGCCGCACAGCGATCGGGCGAGGGCATCGAACTCGTCGCCGCATCGGAGGGGTTTCGCGAAACCGTGCAGCTGGCCGGGCTTGATGTGCTGCTGGCGAATGGAGCTGAAGCATGAACAGCGACGATATCCAGAACATCTTCTTCATCGAATGCGAGGAATCGCTGGAAGCCGCCGAAGCCGGGCTGGATGCCTGCAAGGCGGGCACGCAGGATGGCGAGACCATCAATGCCATCTTCCGCGCGGTCCATTCGATCAAGGGTGGTGCGGGCGCGTTCGGCTATGCCGCGCTGCAGGCCTTTACCCATACATTCGAAACACTGCTTTCCGAAGTGCGCGAAGGCAGCGTGGCGCTGGATGCAGAACTGGTAAACATGATGCTGCTGGCACTCGATTGCCTGCGCGACCATGTCGATGCCGCCCGGTCGGGCACCGACGCGCCCGATGACGCGGCGATCATGGCGCGGCTGGAGCAGGCGGTGGAAACCTCGCAGGCGAATGGCGATGCCGGGGCAGCTGCCAAACCGGCTTCCGGGAAAACCCAGGCCGAAGATCTCGATGCCTTGCTCGACGACCTCCTGGCCGCCGAACCGCAGGACGAAGATGCACCGGTCGAGGAAGCACCGGCCGGGGAAGCGGCGGCAACCTGGCAGGTCCATCTGCGCCCGCATGCCGGGGCCATGGCCAATGGCAGCGAACCCATGCTGTGGCTGCGCGAGCTGCGCGGCCTGGGCGGCGAATGCATCGCCTGCGACACCGACAGCGTGCCCCCGCTGGGCGAGTTCGATGTGGCGGAAGGCTATCTCGGATGGACATTCGCCATGCCAGGCGAGGTCACGCACGAGCACGTTGCCGAAATCTTCGACTTCGTGGGAGAGGATTGCTCGATCGCCTGGGGCAGCGAGGAAACTATCCCCCCGCTCCGGCCAAGGCCTGCAGAGCCTGCCGCAGCGGAACCACAAGTTACCGAGGCCGCCGTCGAACCGGCGAAACCGGGCGATTCCAAGGAGGTCGCAAAACCGGCCCCTGCACCTGCGCCCGCGGCCCAGGCAGCACCTACACAATCGATCCGCGTCGATCTCTCCAAGCTCGACACGCTGATCGACGGGGTGGGCGAGCTCGTCATCGCCCAGGCCATGCTGGCCCAGCGCCTCGCCAATGAGAACCTCGCGCATATCGAGGAACTGGCCATGCTCGAAGGACTGGTGCGCGATATCCAGGAACACGCCATGGCTTTCCGCGCGCAGCCGATCGGATCGGTCTTCAGCCGCGTGCCGCGCCTGCTGCGCGAACTCTCTTCCTCCACCGGCAAGCATGTGAAGCTGCAGGTAACGGGCGAGACCACCGAACTGGACAAGACCGTGATCGAGCGGTTGAGCGAGCCGCTCACGCATCTCATCCGCAATGCGGTGGACCACGGGATCGAGGATGCAGAAGAACGGCAAGCGGCAGGGAAGGATCCGGAAGGAACACTCTCGCTCTCGGCGGAACAGAAGGCCGGCCGCATCGTCATTCGCATCGCCGATGACGGGCGGGGCATCGCCGCCGACAAGGTGCTGGCCAAGGCCGTGGCCAACGGGCTGGTCGAGGAAGGCGCGCAGCTTTCGCAGGACGAGATCAACAACCTCATCTTCGCCCCCGGCTTCTCCACCGCCGCGCAGGTGTCCAGCATCTCCGGACGCGGCGTGGGCATGGATGTGGTCCGCCAGAACGTGAAGGATTTGGGCGGGCGGATCACGATTGAATCCACGCCCGGCGCGGGCACGGCATTCGTGCTGGCCCTGCCGCTGACTTTGGCCATTTCGGATGGCATGATCGTGCAGCTAGGCGACCAGTCGCTGGTCATCCCGCTGACCCATGTGGTCGAAAGCCTGCGGCCGCAGCCCGGGGACCTGAAGGGCATGGGCACCGACCGGCAGATGCTGAACGTGCGCGGCCGCTTCCTGCCCGTTGTTCCGCTGGCCGCGATTGCAGGCCGCGACATGGCGACGACCGATCCGTGCGAGGGCGTGCTGGTGATCGTCGAGACCGAAAGCTATGGTCAGGCGGCACTGCTGGTAGATGCCATCACCGATCAGCGGCAATTCGTCATCAAGACCCTCGACACGCATTACCGCGCGGTCGACAGCGTCGCCGGGGCCACCATACTGGGCAATGGCCGCGTGGCGTTGATCGTGGATGTGGACCAGTTGGTCAAAACCGCCAGCGCTATGGATCAAGGCGGCCCCGCAAACCTGTTGGCGGCGGCCTGAGCCATGCAGGTAGCTGCTATACAGGCAAGGGGCGAAGCGCTGGTCCCCGGAGTGAGCCCGCAAGTCTATTCGCAGGCCGATTTCCTGCGCGTCGCACAGCTGGTGCGGCAGGAAGCGGGCATCGTCCTTTCCGAGGGCAAGAAGATGCTCGCCTATTCGCGGCTTGCCCCGCTCCTGCGCAAGGCCGGCTGCACCACCTTCGGCGACTATCTCGACCGGGTGGAGCAGGATGCCGCGCTGGCGACGCGCACGGTGGCCGCGCTCACCACCAATCACACCTATTTCAACCGCGAAGCGCATCACTACGAGCATTTCGCCGGGCAGGTGCGTCCAGCCTTGCTGAAGGAGGCGCAGACCGGCCAGCCGGTGCGCATCTGGTCTGCCGGTTGTTCAAGCGGCGAAGAGATCTGGACGCTGATGATGGTCCTGCTCGGCGCTGACAGGGCCGAAGGCAGGCGCATCGCCGCAAGCAATATCGTCGCGCTTGCCAGCGACCTTGCCGATCACGCCATCGCGGCCGGCATACGCGGCCGCTATGAAAGCAAGGCGATGGAGGCCGTCCCCGAAGCCCTGCGCCGCAACTGGTGCCGGCAATCGGGCGAGGAAACCGAAGTGCTGGAAGAATTGCGCGCGCTGGTCCGCTTTCGCCAGCTCAACCTGCTCGGAGACTGGCCTTTCCGGAACATCTTCGACGTCATCTTCTGCCGCAACGTGATGATCTATTTCGATCACGAAACGAAAGAACGCCTGGTCTGGCGCCTGGCTAACCAGCTGCGCCCCGGCGGACATCTCTACATCGGCCATTCGGAACGCGTCTCGGGCAAGGCTTCGGACCTGCTCGATCTGGTGGGCCCGACCATTTACCGGAGGAAAGACTGATGCCTATTCGCGTACTGATCGTCGATGATTCCGCGCTGATGCGCAAACTGCTGCAGGGCAGGCTGGCCAGCGAAGGCGATATCGAAGTAGTCGGCTGCGCCTGCGATGCGCAGGAAGCGCGCGCGCTCATGAAGGCGCTCGATCCCGATGTGGTGACACTCGACATCGAAATGCCAGGGATGGACGGGCTGTCCTTCCTGCAGAAGATCATGGAGCTGCGCCCGACGCCGGTCATCATCGTTTCCGGTTCGACGCAGGAAGGCAACAGCACCACCGCACAGGCGCTGCAGTTCGGCGCGGTCAGCTGCTATGCCAAGAGCGATCGCCATGGCTCGCTGCCCCTGGAGGACGGCGGCAAGCTGGCTGACCTCGTCCGCGAGGCGGCAAAGGTGACACTGAAGCCGCAGCGCGGGGCGGCGGATCGCAGCCCGATCGAGGCGCCGGCCCGGCCGGGCAGCCCGCCGGAACTGATTGCAATCGGCTCCTCCACCGGAGGCGTCGAAGCGTTGAGAACTCTGCTGGCGGGCTTTCCCGCCGATTGTCCGCCCACAGTGATCGTGCAGCACGTCAATGCCCGCTTCGCTCCCGCCATTGCCCAGTCGCTCGATGCAGCCTGCGAAGCGCGCGTGGTGCTGGCCCAGTCAGACACGATCATCGAGCCTGGACATGTTTACTTCGCGCCCGGCGGCGATCGTCACTTGTTGGTTGCCCCTGCCGGATCGAAAGGATTCCGCACGATCCTGCGTGCGGGCGACCCGGTGTCCGGACACCGACCGAGCGTAGACGTATTGTTCGCCTCTGTCGCGGAAACGCTGGGGACAAAGGCCATGGGCGTCCTGCTCACCGGCATGGGACAGGATGGCGCGCAAGGCCTTGCCAAGATGGCCGCTCGCGGCAGCTTCACTATCGCGCAGGATGAAGCCAGCTGCGTCGTCTTTGGCATGCCGCGCGCGGCGATCGAGCTGGGTGCGGCCAGCGCCGTCCTGCCGCTGACACGGATCGCAAACTACCTCTTTGTGCAGGCGGAATGTGCGTAATGAGCGACCTGTCCGGCATTCCACGCTCGGCGAACCCGGTCCGCATTGCGATATTGCAGGGCGATGCACGCGCCAGCGCCGATCCGGCGGTGGAATTCAGCACCATCTTGGGCAGCTGTGTGGCGACCTGCCTCTACGATCCGGTGGCGCGGATCGGCGGGATGAACCACTTCCTCCTCGCCGAACCGCCATCGCACAAGAGCCAGACCGATTTCGACGAGCATTACGGCCTGTTCCTGATGGAATTGCTGGTCAATGAAATGCTCGCGCTGGGCGCGGCCAAGCCGCGGCTCAAGGCGCGCCTCTATGGCGGAGCGAACCTCCATGAGAGGCTCGCTCCGATCGGGTCCGCCAATGCCGCCTTTGCTCGCCGCTTCATCCGCGATGAACGCATCGCACTGGTGCATGAAGATCTTGAAGGACACCAGGCGCGCCGCGTCAATTTCCAGCCCACCAGTGGGCGGGTCCGTTGTCTCGTCGCCAAATACGACGCTGTGCCTACGGACAAACCGCTAAGACGGCCGCAATCGGCCTGTGGCGAAGTTGAGCTATTTTGAGGGCGAGGACGAGAATGATGACCCATGCAACCCGTATCCTGACCGTGGACGACAGCCCGAGCATGCGCGCACTGCTGCTGCACGCGCTCACCGCGCAGGGATTCCATGTCGAGCAGGCGGAGGACGGCCAGGCCGCGCTTGAATGGCTGGCCATGAACGAAGTGGACGTGGTGATTACCGATATCAACATGCCGCGCATGGACGGTTTCGGCCTGATCGAGCACTTGCGCGGTTCGGCCCGCCATGCCGATCGCCCGATCCTGGTGCTGAGCACCGAAAGTTCCGACGAGAAAAAGCAGCGTGCGCGCAATGCGGGCGCGACCGGCTGGATCGTCAAGCCCTTTGACGCGGACAAGCTGGCCAGCGCCGTGCGCCGCGTTACCCATTGATCCCGAAAACAAGAGGTTCCCAAGCAATGCGCCGCGAACTCATCACCTTCGAGCTGTCCGGACAATTGTTCGGCATCGATATCATGGCCATTCGCGAGATTCGCGCCTGGTCGCCCGTCACCGTGCTGCCGCGCGTGCCCGATCACGTGGCCGGCGTGGTGAACCTGCGCGGTGCGGTGCTGCCCGTCATCGACCTGTCGGTGCGGCTCGGCTGGCCGGCAACCGAGGCAACGCCGCGCAACCCGATCATCGTCGTCGAGCATGAGGGGCAATCGCGCGGCCTGATCGTGCATGGCGTGAACGACATCGTGTCCATCGAAGCCGACAGCCTGCAGCAGCCCGATGGCGCGGCGCAGGCGCGTATCACGGGCTTCCTGGAAGGTCTGGCCCCGCTCGACGACAACATGGTGATGGTGCTCGACCTCGCAGAGCTGATGGCGGATGAGGAACTGGAGCTGGCTGCGTGACAGCTTCCAGCCATTCCCGCCCCTTGCTGAGCGGCGTTGCCGAGGTGCTGGCCGAGCTGGCCGGCGATATCGAGCAGATGGGCGAAACGCTCTGCGCCGATCCCGCGGTGACTTCCACCCATCTCGACCAGCTGCAGGGGATCGACCTTGTCGCGCAGACCGCACGGCAGCTGGCCCACCTGCTCGATAGCGACAGTCCTGCCGATGCGCTGGCCGATATCAGGCTCGAGGCCCTGCGCAACCGGCTTCACGATCTCGCCTATGGCCCGGCGCAGGCAAGCGCGGGCACCCTGGCCAACTGACCTGACGAAGCTGACCTGACGAAGGCGCGATACAATGACCGAGATCATGGATCAGACCAACGAACGGATTGCCTATTACGAGCTTTCCGGATTGCAGAAATCCGCGCTCAAAGGCGTGCATTCGGCGCTGAAGCGGCATATCGGGCGGGCGCTTGAGCGCTTCTATGCCAAGGTCGGAAGCGTGCCGGCGCTGGCCCATTTCTTTCGCGATGGCGCGCACATGGACCGCGCCGCCAATGCGCAGCGCGACCATTGGCTGCTGGCCTTCCGCGACGGCCCCGACGCCGCCTATTTCGCCCGCGCCGCCCATATCGGGCAGGTGCATGCGCGCATCGGGCTGGAGCCCAAATGGTATCTGGGCGGATATTCCGTCATCATGGAGCATATGATCCGGCAGATGATCTGTCCGGGCCTCTATCGCTGGCACCCCGGCCGCCGCCGGCTTGCCGCGCAGCTGGTGGCGCTCAACAAGATCGCCCTGCTCGACATGGACCTGGCGCTGTCGGGCTATTTTGCCAATACCGAAGAGAAGGTGCGCGAACTGGTGCAAGGGCAGATCGGTGCGGCTGCCAGGGCACTGGCGCAAGCCGATCTCACCGCGCGCATCAGCGGGCTCCCTCCGCAATATGCCGCGCTGGAGAAGGACTTCAACGCCGCTGCCATTTCGCTTGATGAGGCGCTGGGAGCCGTCAGCAAGGGTATCGGGGCGATGAGCAGCGGGGCACATGAAATCAGGGCCGCCTCGGACGACCTGGCCATGCGGACGGAACAGCAGGCCGCACGACTGGAGGAAACCTCTGCCGCGCTCAGCGATGTGACCGCGCATGTGGACGAAACCTCGCGGACCACCGGTGGCGCGCGCGATTCGCTTACCAAGGTCCATGGGATGGCTGCGGAAGGCAGCGTGATCGTTGACCAGGCTGTCTCCGCCATGGACCGGATCGAGGAGAACTCGGCCGAGGCGCGCACGATCATCTCGGTGATCGACCAGATCGCCTTCCAGACCAACCTGCTGGCGCTCAATGCCGGTGTCGAGGCAGCGCGAGCGGGAGAGTCGGGCAAGGGCTTCGCGGTCGTCGCCAGCGAAGTGCGTGCGCTCGCCATGCGCAGCGCGGAGGCCGCAGCGGAAATCAAGGCGCTGCTGACCAACGGATCGCAGGATATCACCACCGGCGTCGACCTCGTACGGAAGACCGGCCAGTCCTTTTCCGAAGTGCTTGAGGCCATCTCCAACCTTCGTGAATCGGTGGAAGAGATTGCGACATCTTCCCAGCAACAGTCGGCCAATCTCCAGCAGGTACAGCAATCGGTGCGCGAAATGGACCAGATGACGCAGCAGAATGCCGCCATGGCCGAGCAATGCACCGCGGCCGCGCGCAGCCTGTCCGAACAGGGCACCCAGATCATGAAACAAGCGCAGGGCTTCACGCTTTCGGAGAACATCTCCGGAACCGCGCCCAGACGGCTCGCAGCCTGAGATCACGCCGGTACAGGACGAAAATGGCGCACCCGACAGGATAGGCCTCCGCTTCGCTACGGCCATCTCCGGCGCTTCGCGCCTCCGATTCCGAACGAGTTTCGCTCCTGTGGATACGCCAAGGGCGAGGCTCCTTGCGAAGCCCCGCCCTTGGCGCACCCGACAGGATTCGAACCTGTGACCTCTGCCTTCGGAGGGCAGCGCTCTATCCAGCTGAGCTACGGGTGCAGCAGCGCTGCCGCCTAGCAACAGCCGGGCGGCGCGCCAAGCGCTAATCTGTGGTGCGGTGCGCGGGCCGACGCCTTACTGGCGCGAGCCGCCTTCGCCGAACTGGTTGAGCGTGGTGCCGTCGGGACGCGTCACCGTAACGTTGAACCCCCCATTGCGATCGTCGCGCAGGGGGTAATAGGTGAGGTCGATCACCTGGCCCGGCGCCAGCGATCGTCGCGACCAGCCATAACGCACGAGGTGGTTCGGGCTCATCCCTTCGAACGCCCAGCGATTGCCATCGGCATCGACCGCGTAGAGGAAGGTGTGCGGATTGGTCCATTCCCACTTCTGCACCGTCATGTTCGACAGTGCCTCTTCCTGCCCCCATGCGAACATGGCGGTGGAATGATGGGCGGAGCCGGGTACGGACAGCATTGCGGCCCCGGCAAGGGCGGCGGCGCAGCCGAGCACGGTGCTGCGAATGGTCTTGGCTTTCATGCTCTCTCTCCTGGAACAGGGTGTCTGAACGCACCCTGAGCGTTTGCCCGTCTGTCTTGCCAGCAAACACTTGACAGAATCAAGTAGGTCACTTGACTTGATACGAATTGCGACATCAATTGCATGGGCAAAGACAATAGCGGCTCTATGGTCCGCAGCGGTTTTCGGGGGAGAGAGATCATCATGCGTTTTCCGGCACGTTTCGCGCGAGGCATGGCCTGTAGTGCGGCACTGGCACTGACATCGGGGCTGGCCGTGCAGGCCTCCGCGCAGGAGGGCTTCACGCCCGATCGCGCGACGGCCTATGAGGAAGTGCTGCAGCTGCCGGACTGGGCGGGGATCTGGTATCCCGACTGGACGCTGCTCTTCTCCACCCGCGCCGTGCCCCCGGTTCTGACGCCCGCGGCGCAGGAAGCTTTCAACGCCTACCAGGCATCGATCAGCGAGCACGGCCCCAGCCAGGAAGCGCAGGCGCAATGCCTGCCGCCGGGCATTCCGGGCACGCTGCAGCAGCCCTATCCGATCGAGATCCTGTTCTCGCCCGGCCGCACCACCATCCTGACCGAAGCCTATGAGCAGATCTTCCGCATCTATACCGATGGTCGCCCGCTGCCCGAGGATCCCGATCCCTTCTTCAAGGGCAATATCACCGGCTTCTGGGACGGCGACACGCTGGTGTTCGACGTGGTTGGCCTGCACCCCTCGACCAATATCTCCGCCGGCATTCCGCATACGGAAAAGAGCCGCGTGCACGGGCATATCTACCTGCAGGCAGAAGACCAGCTGATGATCGAAATGACCATCACAAATCCCGACGTGCTGGCCCGGCCCTATGTCACGCGCATCGCTTTCAAGCAGGACGACGAGTTTCCGATTCGCGAATATGTCTGCGCGGAAAACAACCGGCTGGAATCCGGCGAGGGCGGGGCCAATATCGACCTCGGGTTCGATGTGCTGGATGAAAGCAATTAGGGACGGTTCGACAGGGGGGCGGACAGGCCGTTTCTGCGCAAGCTTTCGCTAACCAATTGGCAAGCGGTCCCCCGCTAGTCGCGAAGGCCATGAACATCGTTCCCCCCAGCTTTGGCCCGCGCGCCAAGCGGCCCTCTGTCGACCGCACATCCACGGGCGTCAGCGCCACCAGCCTGCGCTGGGCAGCCGTGCTCGATGCCGGCAAGGTGGTAGCCGCGCTCGCGGGCATGGAAGCCGAGCGGCCGAGCAAGCAGGTGCGCAATTTCCCCGTGCTGCTGCGCGAATGCCCGAAATGGAAGCGCGAGCTGGCAGAGAACGGCGTTAAGGACCTCGCCGCGGTGATGGAGCCCGGGATCGCCGCGCTGCTCGCCATCAATGCCCGCGGCGCCGACCCGCGCCATGCCGCCCGCGCCCTGTGGCGGGAGTTCTCCACCGCACGCGCGGCAATCATCGCACTGTTGCCGCCAAGCGGCGACATGGGACCCCGGCGCAGCGCCTGATCTCTCGCGCTCCGGAAACTCGTCATGACTTGACGATGTTCCCATTTCGTTCCAGTCTTGCCGCATGAGTGATTCGGCAATGCCCGCTTTGGCCTCCACACCCACCGATGCGATCGGCGAACGCCGTTCGCAGGCGGTCACGCGCGGCATCTGCCGCCTGTTCGCGCGCAACGATATCTGGGTGATCCCGGAAATGCCGCTGCGCAATGGCAGGCGGGCGGACCTGATGGGTATCGACCCCAAGGGGCGCATCGTGATCGTGGAGATCAAGACCGCGCGCGGGGACCTGATGGGCGATGGCAAATGGCCCGACTATCTCGATTTCTGCGACCGCTTCTTCTGGGGCCTTCCGCCCGAACTCGACCGCGCCTGCCTTGAGGGAGAGGATTTCCGCCCGGACCTGTGCGGCGTGATCGTGGCGGATGAATATGACGCGGAGATCATTCGCCCCGCCCCCAGCCAGCCGCTCGCCGCCGCCCGCCGCAAGGCGGAAGTGGAGCGCCTTGCCCGCACGGCATTGCGGCGCTTCACCGTGCAGGCTGACGAGGCGTGTGCGACCTGGGCGATAGGGCGCGAGAACTAGGGCGCTATTCGGCGGCCTGCTTTGCCTCGCCGTGCAGGCCCGGATCGAAGATCTGCTCCACCGGCAGGCCGAAGACCTGGCTGACCTTGAAGGCCAGCAACAGGCTGGGATCGTGCTTGCCCAGCTCGATGGCGTTGACCGTCTGACGCGACACGTCGAGAAGCTCAGCGAGAACCGCCTGCGACATCTTGCGTTCAGCGCGCAGCACACGCAGGCGATTATTCACCGGCCTCCTCCATCGCGCGCGCATTCCGGGCCATTTCCCTCGCGCCCAACACGATGCGTCCGCAATAGGCCAGCGTCATCGAGACCGTGATCACGACCGTCGGCCAGGGTGCGGGTATCGGCAGCGAGAGTATCGCCATGCCCACAATGAGGCCCGTGCCGAAGCCCACGGCCATCGCCTCGAACTGCATCTGCCGCAGCAATTCGTCCATTTCGCGCAGCAGCTTGAGGTAGGCGCGCAGGCACAGCAGGCCGAGTGTGAGGGGAGCAAGAGGAAGGATGAAGCCCAGATCGCGCGACAAGTCGAGGAACGCCATCGCCGCGGACACTCCAATCAGGCTGAGAGCCCAGAACACGGACAGGACATTCACGCGCTTTTCGTTCGCACGATCAATCTCGCGCATGCCCTCCCACTTGAGAACGCACATGGCACCGATGAACCCCGTGCGCGGATATTGCGTCTGCTTGCTCATGCCCGCCTCCTGCGTGCCCGCACCATGCCGATGGAGAAGCCCAGGCACAGCACGGCCATCATTATGTCCGCCTTGATCTTGGGCAGCCAGATATGTTCGGGCAGCTGGACCGCGCCCCAGAAGATCATGGCGAGCGCGGCGCCGGTCAGCACGCCTTCAATGAGCATTTCGCGCTGCATCTCGTCACTTTCACGCACCAGCCGCATGAAAGCACGGAACGCCAGGGCCCCCGGAACCAGCGGCAACAGCGAGAGCGCGATGGCGGCAAGGCTGTCCGCCTCCCACCCGCTCATCATGAATACGGGGCGCAGGCCGATAAAGCTGACCATAAAAACAACAACCCAGAGTGCGAAAAGCCTGCCATTGCGGATCTGGCGCCGCTCCCCACGGGTCGGCTTGTCGCAGCCGGAAGCCGGATAAGGACGCATGTCAAATACCTCCGTCATAATGTCAAATCTTCTTGACGAATCGAGGTGTATGGAACTTCCGACATTATGTCAATAATACTTGTCAAAACGCGCAACGGCCGTTCTCCGGCCTGTCGGCGCCAACGCCGCTTTGCTAAGCCGCGCAGGTGCTGACCGCGATCATCATCTCCGCGCTGGCCATGACCGCCATCGTCGCCGTGCGCTACCTGCTCACCAGCGGGTTCTTCGCCTGGGCGACCGGGAAGGTGCGGCCAGGACTCTACAAGGGACTGGAGCCGCAGATCCGCAAGGAGATCGGCTGGTCGCTCGCTTCGGCGGCGATCTATGGCGTCCCGGCGGGCGTGGTCGCCTGGGGCTGGCAGCAGCAGGGCTGGACGCGGATCTACAGTGATTTCGCCGACTATCCGCTGTGGTACCTGCCGCTATCGCTGTTCCTCTACCTCTTCGTGCATGACACCTGGTTCTACTGGACGCATCGCTGGATGCACCGGCCGAAGTGGTTCCGCATCGCCCATGCGGTGCACCATGCCAGCCGCCCGCCCACGGCCTGGGCGGCGATGAGCTTCCATCCGATCGAGGCGGTGACGGGTGCGGTGGTCATCCCGCTGCTCGTCTTCCTCATCCCCATCCATGTTGCCATGTTGGGCACGGTGCTGTTGATAATGACGGTGATGGGCGTAACCAATCACATGGGGTGGGAGATGTTCCCGCGCTGGATCGTTCATTCTTCGTTGGGGAACTGGCTGATAACCGCCAGCCATCACCAGCGCCATCATGATGAGTATCAATGCAATTACGGCCTCTATTTTCGCTTCTGGGACCGGCTGTGCGGAACCGATCGCGGCATTTCCTCGCACTGGGCGCGCTAGGCCTGCTGGCATCGGCGCCGGCCATCCCCGCCGCTTCCACCGAAGCCGGCACCACGGTCAGCATCACCGTATCCAATTTGCGGAATAAGAAGGGCGTGGTCATGGCCTGCATGACCACCGATCCCGACCGCTTCCCGCGCTGCCGCGACGACGCGGGATCGCATCGCACCACCGTTGACGTCCCGGCCGGGGGCGCGGTCAGCCTGCGCTTCGCCAATGTGCAGCCCGGCACCTATGCCATCGCCCTGTTGCATGACGAGAACGAGAATGGCCGCGCCGACCGGGCGCTCACCATGATCCCGCGGGAGGGCTTCGGCTTCTCGCGCGATGCGCCCGTCCGCATGGGTCCGCCCGATTTCGAGGATGCCGCCTTCACCGTGGGCACGACGCCAGTGAGCCAGGCGATCCGCATGCGCTATATGCTGTAGGCCATGCCTCAGCTGCGCCGTGACGTCATTTAGCCGCCCCTGGAAGGCTGTTGCACGGCAGAGTGACGTCGCCCGGCAGCCGCCGAAAACTTCACGGATTATTTACCACGTCGCGGCAATAAGTTCCTGTTGAATCAGACGGGGACGTGCTTTCGATGGACAGCTTGCGAGGCAATCTGGGTGGTTATGACACCCTGGAAGATACTCTCGAAGACGAGGGTACCGACCATGCGCCGCCTCCCGAAATTGGCACCGATGAGCGCCGCATGCAGGTGCGCGCCTACAACTATTGGGCCAGCCTGCTGCAGGACCGCAGCTTCCCCAATGTCGATGACATCGACTTCGACCTCCTCCCTGATTTCGGCCCGCACGGCGTGCTGCTGGACTTCTCGAGCGGCGGGAAGAACCCGGCCATCACTTTCCTCGGCGACAAGCTCGCACGCGAATGCGGCGTCAACGAAGAGGTGATCGAACGTCTCGAGGACGTCCCCTCGCGCAGCCTGCTGAGCCGCATCACCGACCATTACATGCAGATTCTCGCCAACCAGGCGCCGATCGGATTCGAGGCCGAATTCGTCAATGCGCAGGGCCAGACGATCCTCTATCGCGGGATCCTGCTGCCGCTTTCCGGCGACGACGAATCGATCGACTTCATTTTCGGTGTCATCAACTGGAAGGAACTGGCCGACGCCAGCGAGGCGGAAGAGTTGCTGCTCGAAATCGACCAGGCACTGCAGAATAGTGAGACTTACGACCTCTCCGCCGAGGAGGAAATCGGCGAGGACGAGGACAGGGACGGGGACGGGGACGGGGACGAATATTACGAGGAAGACGAAGTCGAAGACGATTCGCGCTACGCTTCGCTGTTCCCGCGCATGCCGGCCGCCAGCCCGCCGATGGACAACTGGGCCGACGGCCCGGGCGCCGACGTCCTGGCGAATGATGCATCGGCCGCGCAGCCGGCTGCTTCCAGCCCGGCCGACGACGACCTCCCGCGTCCGTCCTTCACGCTCGACGACCCTGAAGAAGAACAGGCAACTGCCAGCGAACCGCCGCTGGTCGGCTCTCCGGAGCAGGAAGAAGCAACACTGACGAGTTGCCTGCAGTCCGCACGCCAGTTGGCCGCAATGGCGCGCCACAGTGAGGAGCGCACGCGCAACGCGCTTTATGACGCGATCTCGCGGGCATATGATTTCTCGCTTGCCGCCGACGAGTCTCCGGAAGAGTTCGCCGCGATGGTGGAAAATGCCGGGCTTGAAACGCAGGAACGCGCTCCGCTCACTCCACTGGTCAAACTGGTCTTCGGCAAGCACTACGACAAGACGCGCCTCACCGAATATGCCACTGCCATCGCCCATGCCCGGCGCAAGGGGCTGGAGCGGGATAGGTTCGGCGACTTCCTCCGCGATACGAATGGTGGCCTCAAGGCCATTGTCGCGGAAGAACGCCGCTTGCGCCGCCTCGAAAGCGGCAAGCCCACCGCGTCCGAGAAGCACGGACCGCGTCCAGCCATCGCCAAGAAGCTGCGCGCGCTCGATGCACAGTCGCTCAATGCGGTCGCGACACATGGCGAGGAATTCGCCCTGGTGATCGTCCGCCGCACCGAAGAGGGCGAAGTGGTCGTTCTCGGCGAAGTGCCGGAAGATGCCGCCCTGGTAGAAAAAGCCGCGCGCATGCTGCTGGGCTGATAGAGGCCCCCGGAGCGCAAGCGCCGGGCCTTGTCCCGCTCCTCCCGTACAGGCTAGCAGGCACAGGGCATGCCCCTGTTCCGCGACGCCCCCGTAAGGATCCAGCCTTTTTTCGGCTATCGCAGCGCCGATCGCCTGGTGCTGCAGGCGCGCGCACTGCGTTCGGGCAGCCGCAGCTTTGCACCGGCAGCAGGCCGCTGGCAGGCCATACGCACCATGATCGCGCAATATGCCTCGCGCGAGGCGGCTGGCGTCGAAGTCTCGCTGCAACTGGGCGGGCCCGATGGCGAGTGCGAGCTCCACCACGCCACCAGCGATGAGGAAGGCTTCGTCCGCTTCGAAGTGGCCCTGGGCCACGGCTGGGACCTGCCGTTGCGCCCGGCATGGGAAGTGGCGCGACTCGGCTGGAGCAACGTGCAAGGGCCGCAGACTGCCGCCGCCCATGTCCTCGCGCCGGGACGCGACAGCGCGCTGGCGGTCATTTCCGACATAGACGACACGATCATCGAGACGGGCATTACCGGAGGGCTCAGCTCGGTCCTGCGCAACTGGCGGCGCGTGCTGGCGCGATGGCCGGAAGAGCGGATCGCGGCGCCGGGCGCCGATGTGTTTTATTCCGCGCTGGGGGGCGGCGACACGGTCAGCGCCGTGCAGGAACATGTGGGCGAACGCCTCACCGCTACGCATCGGCCCTTCTTCTACGTCTCGTCCTCCCCCTGGAACCTGTTTTCCTATCTCGTCGCCTTCAAACGCAGCAAGGGCCTGCCGCTGGGGCCGCTGCTGCTGCGCGACTGGGGCCTGAACCGCGCAACTTTCAGCTCCTCCAGCCACGGGGGACACAAGGCGGAGGCGATCGCGCATATCCTCGCGCTCTATCCCGGCCTCGGCTTCGCACTGATCGGCGACGACACGCAGGGCGACCTCGCGGCCTTCGCAGACGTGGTGGCGCGGAATGAGGGACGCGTTGCCGCCGTCTTCATCCGCCGTGTGAGCAGCGAGCCCCTGTCGGTAGCCGAGGAAGACGCCGCCGCGGCCATCCGCAGCGCTGGCGTGCCGCTGTGGATCGGCGCCTCTTGGTCCGCCGGGCACGGCTTTCTGGACCAGCTCGGCATGTCCGGGGATGAAGAGGCGGAACGCATCGTCTCTGCGGTGGAAGGCAGCAGCTCCACCGCCAAGCCAGACAGCTGAGGCGAAGTCTTCAGTTCCCGTTCATAGGCAGAGGCGCTAGGCAGTCCGAACGCATGCGCAAACTGACCCATATTGTCGCCGCCATCGTGCTGCTTTTCGCCAGCGCCCAGCCTGCTGCCGCGCAGAGCGTGTTGCGCGATGCCGAAACCGAGCAATTGCTGCGCGACATGGTCGACCCGCTCGCCGAAGCCGCCGGGCTTGGCGAAGGCGCGGTGGACGTGGTGCTGATCAACGACAATTCGATCAACGCCTTCGTCGCCGGCGGGCAGCGAATCTATGTGCATTCGGGCCTGATCAACGCCGCGGACGACGCCAATGAAGTGCAGGGCGTACTGGCGCACGAGCTGGGCCATATCACCGGCGGGCACATCATCCGCTTTTCCGAAGGGGCGGGCAATGCGACGCGCATCACCCTGCTCTCCACCCTCGCCGGGATCGCCGCGGCGCTGGCCGGGGGGGGTGAGGCGGCGATGGGCGTGATGGCGCTGGGCCAGCAGGCGGCGATGGGAAGCTTCCTCGCCTTCACCCGCACGCAGGAAGCGAGCGCCGATGCCGCCGGCGTCCAGTATCTTTCCGGCGCGGGCATTTCCGGTCGTGGCAGCCTGGAGTTCTTCCGCAAGCTGCAGGCGCAGGAATTCCGCCGCGGTTACAGCCAGAACGACGAAGCGGAATATATGCGCACGCACCCGCTGTCCGGCAATCGTATCGCCGCCATGCGCGCCGATTACCTGGCGGACCCCGCATGGGACAGGCCCACCGATCCGGCGCTGCAGGAACGCTTCCTGCGCGTGAAGGCGAAGCTCTATGGCTACCAGGCCGATCCGGAACGCACGCTCAACGCCTATCCCGAATATCTGGAGGATGTCCCGGCGCGCTATGCCCGCGCCTATGCCTGGCACAAGGAAGCGCGCATGGACCGCGCGCTGGCGGAGACCGAGGCGCTGATCGCGGCGGAGCCGGACAATCCCTATTTCCTCGAACTCAAGGGCCAGATCCTGCTCGAATCGGGCCGTCCGCAGGAGGCGCTGGCGCCGCTGCGCCGCGCAGTCACGCTGACCGGATCGGACCCGCTGATCGCGCCGATGCTGGGCCATGCGCTGCTGGCAACCGAGAACCCCGCCTATCTGGAAGAGGCCGAGCAGGTGCTGCGCGCCGCCGTGGGGCGCGACCGGCGCAACCCCTTCGCCTGGTACCAGCTGGGCGTCGTTTACGGACAGCGCGGGGACATTCCGCGCGCGCAGCTCGCCAGTGCCGAACAGCTGATCATGAGCGGCAGCCCACGCGCCGCGCTGCAGAATGCACGGTCGGCCGAAGCAGGCCTGCCACAGGGCTCCCCCGACTGGATTCGCGCACAGGATGTCGCAATCGAGGCACGCGACCTCATTGAACGCACGGAAGATCGCGACTAACCCTGTCCCCAATGCGCTGGCTTCTCACTTCCCTCATCGCGATCATCGGCGGTTTCGCCGGTGCCGCCCTGTTCTCCGCCTCGGGCCTGGGCGATGCGCAGACGCGCGCTTACCTGCTCGCCAATCCCGAAGTGCTTCCCGAAGCGATGGAGGAGCTGCAGCTGCGCCAGATGCAGAGCCGCATCGCACCCCTTCGCACCGAGCTGGAAGCGCCGTTCCCCGGCGCTGTGCTGGGCAACCCGCAAGGGACTGTGACGCTGGTCGAGTTTACCGACTATGCGTGCTCCTTCTGCCGCCAGAGCCTGGCCGATGTCAGCGAACTGATCGCCGCCAATCCCGATCTGCGCGTTGTGATCCGCGAGTACCCGATCCTTACCGCCGACAGCGCCGATGCCGCGCGCATGGCACTGGCCGCTGCCCAGCAGGGGCGGTTCGAGCAATTCCACATGGCGATGTTCGGCCAGGGCCAGGTGACGCCCGAGACAATCGAGGCCGCCGCGAGCGAGGCGGGGATCGACCTCGCCGCCGCCCGTAGTGCGATCGAGGCAGGTCAGTTCGAAGGGCAGCTGCAGAACAACGTCTATATGGCCCGCACGCTGGGCATAACGGGCACGCCGGCCTGGATCGTGGGCGACCGCGCACTGGACGGAGCAGTGGGGGCGGATGCCATCGGCCGCGCCATCGCAGATGCCCGCGATTCCTGATAGGGTGAGCGCATGGCCAAGGCGCTCCTGAACATGTTTGCCAACAACCGGGCGCAAACGCCCGGTGCCGCGGCTTCCATCGGCGCGCTGCCTTTCAGCCCGACGCCTTTCTTCGCCGACAAGAACCGCGCCTTCTGGCGGCTGCAATTCATCGGCTGGGGCGGGGCGATGGCACTGCGATCGGCGACGGCCATCGCCAATGACCGTCCGCTGGAATTCTACATTTCAGTGCTGATCGTCACGGTGACCGGCTTTTCGCTCAGCCTCGTGCTTTCAGTGATCTACGGCTACCTCATCAACCGCAAGCCGCTGGTCATGTGGGGCGCGACCGCGCTGGTGCTGGGGGCTGCGGTGGGCATATCCGCAGTGATCAATGCATGGACGCTGAGCCTGAGGCCCGAGGCGAGCGGCTTCACCTTCACCAGCCTGGTGCTGGGCGTCTTCTATCTCGACATGACGCTGCTGGCGGCGTGGACCGGCCTCTATTACGCGATCAACTACTTCCTGCAGGTGGAGGAACAGAACGACCGGCTGGAGCGGCTGGAGGCGCAGGCCACCAGCGCGCAGCTGGCCATGCTGCGTTATCAGCTCAATCCGCACTTCCTGTTCAACACGCTCAATTCGATCAGCACGCTGGTGCTGCTGAAACAGACCGAACCCGCCAACGCCATGCTCACAAGGCTCAGCAGCTTCCTGCGCCATACACTGGTCACCCAGCCGGGCGCGAAAGTGACCGTGGCGCAGGAAGTGGAGACGCTGCAGCTTTACCTGGAGATCGAGCGCATGCGTTTCGAGGAGCGGCTGCGCACCGAATTCCGCATCGATCCCGCCGCCGCGCGTGCGGTGATCCCCTCCATGCTGCTGCAGCCGCTGATCGAGAATGCGATCAAGTACGGCGTCTCCGCGCAGGAGGAAGGCGCGCGCATCAGCCTGTCGGCGCAGATCCTCGGTAACAACCTCCGAATCGTCGTGTCCGATACCGGGCCCGGCCTGCAGGGATCGCGGCGCAGCGAGATTATCGATAACAGTCCCGCCGCCGGAAACGTGTCCACCGGCGTGGGCCTTGCCAATATCCGCGACCGCCTGGCGCAAGCCTATGGCGAAGACCATCGCTTCGATATCGAGACCCCCCCCGATGGTGGCTTCACCGTCATCATCGAAATCCCCTACGAACGGGCCGCAGCCGAACTCGGCGACGGCGAGGCGAAACCAACCGCCCTGCCAACCGTTCGACCCACGTCCCAACCCCAGCCGATCGGAACTGCCTCATGACCATCCGGACCATCCTCGTCGATGACGAGAAACTAGCCATTCAGGGCCTGCAATTGCGGCTGGAAGCCCATCCCGACATCGAAGTGATCGAGACCTGCGCCAACGGGCGCGAGGCGATCCGCGCGATCAAGACGCTCAAGCCCGACCTCGTTTTCCTCGACATCCAGATGCCCGGCTTCGACGGATTTTCGGTGGTCAAGGGCGTGATGGAAATCGAACCGCCGCTGTTTGTCTTCGTCACCGCCTACCAGGAACATGCGATCCGCGCCTTCGAGGCTAATGCGGTCAACTACCTGATGAAGCCGGTGGACGAGGCGAAGCTGGCCGACACCATCGAACGCGTGCGCCAGCGCCTCGCTGAAAAGCGCAGCGCCGAGGAGGCGGAGAAGCTGAAGGACGTGCTGGCCGAGGTGAGCCCCGAAAGCCTCGACGATATCTCCATTGGCGAGGAAGAAACGGCCTCGCGCTACGAGAAGATGATCAATGTGAAGGATCGCGGGCAAATCTTCCGCGTCGATGTCGATTCGATCGAACATATCGAGGCGGCGGGCGACTATATGTGCATCTATACCGGCGACAATTCGCTGATCCTGCGCGAGACGATGAAGGACCTGGAGCGCCGTCTGGACCCGAAGAACTTCCAGCGCGTGCACCGTTCCACCATCGTCAATCTCGACCAGGTGCGCCAGGTGCGCCCGCATACGAACGGCGAATGCTTCCTGGTGCTGGAAAGTGGGGCGGAAGTGAAGGTTTCGCGGTCCTATCGCGACGTTGTCGCACGCTTTGTGCATTGACCTGACATCCCGTCATTGCGAGGAGCCGTAGGCGACGCGGCAATCCAGAGCAGTCTAGTGCCGCCCTGGATTGCGTCGCTTCGCTCGCAATGACGAACTGAGGGGCAGTACCATCTCCCAATTCACCCTCCCCGGCTTCGATCTCGACCAATTCGTCCGCGCCACTCTGGACGAGGACTTGGGCGTCGGCCTGCCCGGCGGGGGGCATGACGTGACGGCGGAGAGCGTGATTCCCGCCGACGCGCGCTTTACCGGCGTGATGGACAGCCGCGATGCGATCGTGGTCGCGGGCCTGCCGGTGGCGGTAGCTTTCTTCCGCGCGCTCGACCCCGAGATGGAGATCGAGGTGCTGGTGGAGGAGGGTGCCTCGGTGCAGCCGGGCGCCGACCTGATGCGCCTGTCCGGCAATGCCCGCGCCATGCTGACGGCGGAACGCAGCGCGCTTAATACCGTGCAGCACCTCTCCGGCATCGCAACCATGACACGCGAATATGTCGATGCGATGGGCGAGACTGACTGCACGCTCCTGGATACCCGCAAGACCATTCCCGGCCTGCGCATGCTGGAAAAATATGCCACACGCATGGGCGGCGCGCAGAACCACCGCATGGGACTGTGGGATGCGGCGATGATCAAGGACAACCACGTCCTCGTCGCCGGCAATGTGGGCGAGGCGGTACGACGCGCGGTCGATGCAGGCGTGAAGGACATCATCTGCGAAGTCGACCGGATTGAGCAGATCGAACCCGCGCTCGCCGCCGGGGCCAGCCACCTCCTGCTCGACAATATGGACCCCGCCACCTTGCGCGAGGCCGTGGCGCTGGTTGCCGGACGCGTCCCGACCGAGGCTTCGGGCGGCATCAATCTCGACACCATCGCCGCCAAGGCCGCGACAGGCGTGAACTATGTCTCGGTCGGCCGTCTGACGCAAAGCGCGCCTGCCGCCGATATCGGGCTGGACTTTACGCCCGCCTGAGCCTCTGCCACTCTCCCGCGATCAACGGGAAGGGGGGACATTCATGCGTCCGGATTCAATCAGGAATTTCGACCGGCTCTATCTTGGCGCGGTGGCGCTGAGCATGGTCAGCTTCGTGCTCACCTATAGCCAGGTGACCGCGATGTTAGAGGCGGAACTGGCAGGGTCAGGCGCAGAGGATATCGGCGGTACCGCGCTGATCATCGGCATCGGGATCGGAACGCTGATTTCGCTGGGCCTGTGGTACCTCGTCTCACGCATGCGGATCGAATTCATCAAGTGGATCCTGATACTCCTGCTCGTCTACAGCCTCGCCGGCGTGCCGCAATCGCTGGAAATGGGCTTCGGCCTGTCGACAGCACTGGGGCTGGTCGGCCTTGCCATGCAGGCGGGCGCGATCTGGTTCCTCGGCCGACCCGATGCCAAGGCATGGTTCGCCGAAAAGCGCGGCTGAGCGCAGCGCTGCTGCTGGCGTTCGCGGGAGCGGCACTGCCCGCAGCCGCGCTGGCGCAAGCCTATCAGTGCTCGCTTCCAGCCGCTCCCTCAGCGGTGCCAGCGATCGAGCAGGACGGACCCACGCGGCTGATGCCCGTCAGCGGCTACACGCTCGCTTTATCGTGGAGCCCGGAATTTTGCCGCACACGCGGCGATAGCCCGCGCCATGCGCGCCAGTGCTCGGGCCGTGAGGGGCGCTTCGGCTTCATCGTCCACGGCTTGTGGCCGAACGGACGCGGCGAGAGCTGGCCGCAATGGTGCCCCACGCGCATCGACCTCAACCCCGCCATGGTCCGCCGGAACATGTGCATGACCCCCGATACGCGGCTGCTGGCCCGGCAATGGGCCAAGCATGGCAGCTGCATGGGAGTGCAGCCGCAAACCTGGCTGCGCGTCACGCGGGTGCTGTGGAATTCGCTGCGCTGGCCAGATTTCGACCGCCTCTCGCGCCGCGACGACCTGACCGCTGGCGATATTCGCACGGCCTTTACAGAGGCCAATCCGCATTGGGAGGTCGAACATATCGGCCTGCGGGTGAACTCGCGCGGCTGGCTGCAGGAAATGCGCCTTTGTTATGCGCGCGATTTCAAGCCCATGCGGTGTACCCCCGGCCGGTTCGGACCCGCTGGCGACGAAGAAGTCAAGATCTGGCGCGGGCTTTGATCCGGTCGCGGCAATGGCATCGGGCTCAGTAACTAGGGAAAAGATCATTTTTTGCAGTGGCTTGAGAGTTAATTCTATTACAAGAACTCCTCAGTAAATTCCCTTATCGTTAATGGGGCGCTCGTCAGCGAAGGGATGTCTGGAATATGCACAGGCTGCGCAAGGCCCTGTCCGAGGGTACGGTACCGGTCCTCGAGGATCCGACCGCGACGAAGGACGTCGCTCGCCGACAGGGAAATGGGACGCTTTGCGGGACCACGATCCACCGGGCCGTGCGCCGGCAATATCACCAGCGTAACGAGGAACGCTATCCTACCGAGGACCTGACCGCCACGGCCAGCTGGCGCAGGGAAACCAGCGAGCTGCGCGTCATCAATCTCTCCTCCAATGGGCTGCAGGTCGAAACCGGCCGCCAAGCGGAGATCGGCGAAGCAATCGAGGTTGCACTGGGCGAGTGCGATCCGGTCGAAAGCTCCGTACGCTGGATAAAGGACGATCGCATCGGGCTGGAATTCACCGCCGAAACCCGCCTGCTGACTGAGGCGGGCGTGGTCGAATATGTGCTGGAGAATATCTCCGAGATCCTCAGCAGTTCGGGCGAGCCGGTCGACCGCCGCGTGGGTGTGGAACGGCGCGGCCGTGCCATGCGCCATGGCCTGGCCTGGCTGGGCGCCTTCACCGCCAAGGGCGAGACCGCCGCCGTGCTGCTGCGCAATATCTCGCAGACCGGCGCCATGCTGCATCTCGACGATCCGATCGAACTCGCCAAGGGCGATGCCTGCACGCTCGACCTGGGCGAGGCTGGCATGCTGTCGGCCACGGTCAAATGGTCGGCTGGGGAAGAGATCGGCGTGAAGTTCGACGAGGAGTTCGACATCGCGCAGCTGGTCAACCACGCTGCCGCCGATGTCGGCCTGCTGACCGGAGAAGAGGAGGAGGCGGTAGTCGATCCGCGATCCGCTTACGCGCCCACTATCGATCAGGTCCTGCAGAAGAAGCCGTGGCAATCAAGTGGCCAGCCGTGCCGCCGCGACGTCACCCCGGACGGAGCCGGGGACGATGGCGAAGCACGGATCGGCCCGCCTTCGCTGCGGGAACTCTACGACACCATGTATCCGAATGGCCGCCCTGATGCATCGCCGCTGGGCGAACAGCCCGGCAGCCTGGAAGCCTGAGACACCTTTCGGCGGGCGGCATCACCGCCTGGCCGTGAAGAATTCCTTCAGCAGCGCGCCCGCTTCGGCCTCACCCACGCCCGCAATCACTTCGGGCCGGTGCAGGCATTGCGCCTGCTCGAACACGCGCGCGCCATGTTCGACCGCGCCGCCCTTGGGATCGGACGCGCCATAAGTCAGCCGGGCAATGCGCGCATGACTGATAGCCCCCGCGCACATGGCACAGGGTTCCAGCGTCACATAGAGATCGCAGCCGGTCAGCCGCTCCGACCCCAAGGCACGCGCCGCCATGCGCAGCGCCACGATTTCGGCATGGGCGGTGGGATCGTGGTCGGTACGGGTGAGGTTGTGGCCCTCGCCGATGACCACGCCATCCTTCACCACCACCGCGCCCACCGGCACTTCGCCCGATTCGCCTGCCGTGCGGGCATGGGCCAGCGCCTGCAGCATGGGATCGGGAGTGGGCCAGCGGGTCATGCGATTCTCGCTAGACTCTGACGGCAAAGGCGGCAATGGGCGGTTTCACAGCGCCTTTCGTGGGCGCCAGATGCTTGACGGGGGTGCGCGCCACCTGTATGCGCCCGCCTTCTTCCAGCATTAGCTGTAACCGATTCACACTCGAGACGAGAGTTTTCGCCATGTCCCGCGTTTGCGAACTTACCGGCAAGAGCCGCCAGGTCGGCAACAATGTCAGCCACGCCAACAACAAGACCAAGCGTGTCTTCCTGCCCAACCTGCAGAAGGTCACGCTGATCAGCGAGAAGCTGGACCGCAGCTTCAAGTTCCGCGTTTCCACGCAGGGCCTGCGTTCGGTCGAGCACAATGGCGGCCTCGACAACTGGCTGCTGAAGACCAGCGATGCCAAGCTTTCGGACAATGCGCTGAAGGTGAAGCGTGAGCTGAAGAAGGCGATTGCCGCGGCCTGACCCGCGCACCATCGCTGGCCTTGAAGGGGCGCCCGCCGGATGGCGAGGCGCCCTTTTCATTGCGCGTCAGGCGATTCGTCGCTTTCCGGTGTCCATTCCAGCCGCGCCAGCAGGCTGCGCTGAAAAGCGGAGCGATTGTCGTCCGCGATCAGCCAGATCGTCACGCTTTCCCCTTCGCCCGGCACGATTGCCATGCCCTCATAATTCTCGCGCGGGAGCAGCGCGTCGAGATCGGCGACCACCTCGAGGTGCCACGCCTGTTCCGGATCGATCTTTGCGGGATCCGCCAGCGCCAGCCGCACCGAGAAAGGCGGATAGGTCATCTCGACCTTGCGCAGCAGCACCAGCACGCGGCCATCGGGCAAGGCGCCCATATCGGTGGGCGAATAGCCTTCCGGCGCGGTAAAGCCGAACGCCAGGGCTTCGGCGCCTTCCACCGGATCGCCAGGATAAAGCAGGGCGACGCGCCCCTGCTCCGGCAGGACGATGAAGCGGCCATCGGCAAGGCGCACCATCGCTTCCGCCCCACTGTTCACGCTCCAGCCCCGCCATTCGGGAGGCTGGACGCCGCCTTCAAGCCGGCTTTCCGCATCATAGCGCAGCAAGCTGTGCGAGACTTCGAAGCCAAGCCAATAGGTGCCGGTGGCAGGATCGCGGGTCACCGATTCGATATCGGGGAATTTGCCGGCAAACTCGCCGCGATCCCGGATATTGGCAAAGCGCGTGCCGAAATCGCTGCTGGTCCCGGGCGCCGGGAAGGTCAGCATCGAACCGCGATCGGAGAAGGCCCTCAACAGGTCCGGCCCCAGCGCCAGCAAAGCGGAATAACCGCCGAAATTCAGGTTCTCGCTGTCGAGCTCCCAAAGGCCGGTGCGCGTGAAACCGCCATTGGTGAGGGGAAGATCAGTGGCAGCCAAGGGACGAACGGTCATGCCCAGTTCGGCGGTTTCAGGCACATCGCTGCGCAGCAATGTGCCCGGCGCAAGTGCCAGCGCCAGCAGGCCGATGGCGAGCAAGCGGCTGCGTGCGCGCTTCGGTCGGTCAGCTGACGCAGTCATGCGCGATGATGCTCAGGGCATGGGCCCGGTGAAGAGCAGCGGGTCAAGCCGCGCATCGCGCCATTTGAGGCTCCAGTGAAGATGCGGCCCCGTGGCCCTGCCGGAAGAGCCGATGCGGCCGAGATACTGGCCCTGCTCCACCGCCTCGCCTTCCGAAACGGCGATTTCCGACAGATGCAGGAAGGCCGAATTGAGGCCCTGCCCATGATCGATGATGAGGAGATAGCCTTCAAGGCTGAAGGGCTGCGCCGTCGCCAGCGTCACCACACCTGCGGCGGGCGCGACGAAGGGGTTGCCGCTGCCGCCCGTGGCGATGTCGATCCCCGAATGATAACTGCCCGGCTCCCCGCGATAGATGCGCTGCGAGCCGAAGCGGCCCGAGATGCGCCCGCTGAGCGGCCAGATGAAGTCCTCGCTCCAGCCGCTAGCCGGCGCCTCTTGCGTACGCGCGGCATTGATCTGCGCGAGTTCGGGGCGGCGGCGTTCCATGAAAGCGGCGCTCGCCCCGCCGGGACTGCGCGCGACATTGACGCGTTCGATTTGCCAGTCGCGTGGAGCGACGGCGAGCGGGCTGACGATTTCGCGGCCATCTTCGAGCAAGGCGACAAGCTGCGCCTCCGGTCCCGCATCACGGTCGAAGGCGGCGAAGAAATAGCCGTCCTCGTCGAATGCCAGTTCCTGATCGCCCAGTCTTGCGGCTTCGGTACCGCCGGGGACCTGGCCGCGCAGCCAGCCGCCCTGGATCAGCTCGCCATCATAGACGAAAGTGGTCGGGCCGACCGGCGTCGGCGTAGGAGTGGGCGTCGGTTCCGGCCTTGGCGCCTCGGCGATCTCCGGCTCTGCGATCGGCTGCACCGTTTCCACGCGCTCCGCCTCGGCCCCGTCATCGGGAACCACTGTGCAGGCGGCAAGCGAGAGAACGGCGGCAGAGGCCGCGAAGAGCACCGGTTTCACAGGTCCTCGAGCGCGCGCCGGGTGGAGATTTCCGCGCTGGCATAGGCTTCCTGCCGGTCCACGCTCCAATAGCGCAGCTCCTCCAGCATGATCGCCTCGCCCGTGACGGCGCAGGCCACGTAATGGCCGGGCTTGACCACGCGAAAGCCGTTGGGCCCGTAAATCAGGGTGGCCGGGTTGTCCGAAGATGACATCAACATGTGCGCGTCCCTATCAATGAAGCTTTCTCAAAGCAATTTGGGCTGGCCGGGTTCGGGCGGTTTCGGCTTGCGGGCGGCGGGCCTTTTCGCCCCCGCCGGAACCACGTCCAGCTCGCCATCGGCAAAACGGATAGCAAGCTGCGCCTTTCCCTGCGCTGAAGCGCGGCTGGTCACCGCCTTGCCCGCCTGGTCCAGCACCATCGCATAGCCGCGTGCGAGCGGCTTGTCGGGATGGAGCTGTTCGGCGAGCCGGGCGAGCGCATCGACGCGCTGCTGCCGTTCCGCAATCGGCCTTTGCACCAATGTGGGGACGAGGCGCACATTGGCAAGGCGGGACCGCCCATCGCGCAGGTTCCGCTGCAGCATGGCGGGCGCAAGGCGCAAGCGAGCAAGGCTTTCGCGCCCCCGCGCCGCCTTGTCGAGCAGGCCGCGCCGCAGTCTTTCGGACAGCTCGTCCAGCTTCTGCGCCTGCGGTTGCAGCAATTGCTCCGGCTTCGGCAGTCGCTGCGCCCGCGCTTCCAGCCGCTCGCGGCCGAGAGTGACAGGGCGCATCGCCGTCTTGCGCTGACGCAGGCCCAAATCGTCGAGATAGTTGGCCAGTTCCGTGCGAACTGGCACCGCCATCTCCGCCGCAGCGGTGGGCGTGGGCGCGCGGCGGTCGGCGGCGAAGTCGCACAAGGTCGTGTCGGTCTCATGCCCCACGGCACTGATGACGGGGATGGGCGAATCGGCCACGGCGCGGACCACCACTTCCTCGTTGAAGGCCCACAGATCCTCGATCGAGCCGCCGCCACGCGCCACGATCAGCAGGTCGGGCCGCTCGCCCTCGCCCATCGCGCCGAATCCGCGCACGGCCGCCGCGACCTGCTCGGCCGCGCCCTGCCCCTGCACCAGCACGGGCCAGACGAGCACATGGCTGGGAAAGCGATCGGCCAGCCGGTGGAGGATATCGCGGATCACCGCGCCGGTGGGAGAGGTCACGACGCCGATGGCCTTCGGGATGAAAGGAAGGGCGCGCTTGCGCTCCGGCGCGAAGAGCCCCTCCGCCTCCAGCCGCTTGCGCGTCTTTTCAAGGAGGGCGAGGAGCGCGCCTTCGCCGGCGATCTCCATGCTTTCCATCACGATCTGGTATTTGGAGCGGCCGGGATAGGTGGTGATCTTGCCGGTCGCGACCACCTCGATCCCGTCTTCCGGCACGAAGGACAGGCGCTGCGTGGTGCCGCGCCACATGACGGCATCGATCACCGCCTTCTCGTCCTTCAGGCTGGCATAGAGGTGGCCGGAAGCCGCGCGCTTCACGCCCGAAAGCTCTCCGCGCAGCTTCACATAGCCGAAGCGATCCTCCACCGTTCGCTTCAAAGCCTGAGAAATCTCGGTGATCGTGAGCGCAGCGGAATTGTCCCCGGCGCTCTCCTTGGCTACCAGCCCCTCTCTTGCAGAATCGAAATCGGAATTGGAGCCGGGCATGAACATCCTCTTGCTGGGATCGGGTGGACGCGAACATGCGCTGAGCTGGAAGCTCGCGCAATCCCGCGTCATCGCGAAAGAGGGCGGAAAGCTGTTCGCATCCCCCGGAAATCCGGGCATCGCCGACCATGCCGAATGCTTCGACATGGATGTGACCGATCACGACCTCGTCACCGCCTTTTGCGAGCAAGAGCAGATCGGCCTCGTCGTGATCGGGCCGGAAGCGCCGCTGGTCGATGGCCTTGCCGACACTTTGCGCGGCGAAGGCGTATCCGTCTTCGGCCCCTCCAAGGCCGCCGCGCAGCTCGAAGGCAGCAAGGGCTTCACCAAGGATATGTGCGAGCGGGCGGGCATTCCCACCGCAGGTTACGTGCGCACCACCACGCTGGACGAGGCAAAGGCCGCGCTCGACAAGTTTGACGCGCCCTATGTGCTCAAGGCCGATGGCCTAGCCGCGGGCAAGGGCGTGGTGATCGCCGAGAACCGCGAAGATGCCGAGGCGGCGCTGGAAGACATGTTCGGCGGCCAGTTCGGCGATGCCGGGGCCGAAGTCGTGATCGAGGAGTTCATGCGCGGCGAGGAAGCGAGCTTCTTTGCGCTGACCGATGGCGCCTCCATCCTCGCTTTCGGCACCGCGCAGGATCACAAGCGCGTGGGCGAAGGCGATACCGGCCCCAATACCGGCGGCATGGGCGCCTACAGCCCCGCCACGATCATCACGCCGGAACTGCGCGCCGAGGTGATGCAGAAGATCATCACCCCCACCGTGCGGCAGATGGCCGATGACGGCATGCCCTATTCAGGCGTGCTCTATGCCGGGCTGATGCTGACCGATGAGGGGCCGAAGCTGGTCGAGTACAACTGCCGCTTCGGCGATCCCGAATGCCAGGTGCTGTTGATGCGGCTGGAGGAAGACCTCGCCGACTACATGCTCGCCTGCGCCACCAATGCGCTCGGCACGATGGAGCGCCCGCGCTTCTCCTCCGATACAGCGATGACCGTGGTGATGGCGGCCAAGGGCTATCCGGGCACGCCTGAGAAAGGCGGCATGATCGACCTGAAGGATGCCGAGACTGATGGCGCGAAGGTCTTCCACGCGGGGACGTTGCTGGATGACGATAACGTGCTGCGCGCGAATGGCGGACGAGTGCTGAACGTCACCGCGAAGGGCGCGGACGTGAAGGCCGCGCGCGATGCGGCATATGCGGCGGTGGAGAAGGTGGACTTCGCCAGCGGCTTTTACCGCAGCGATATCGGCTGGCGCGAGATTGGGCGGGGGTGAGGTTCACTCCCAACGTCATTCCCGCGAAGGCGGGAATCCAGTAGCGATTTAGTTATGCCGCGCGATTTCCAGCCAGCGGTCTACCTGCTCACTTCGCGACGCAATGGCACGCTCTATATCGGCGTGACTTCCAACCTGCTCCAGCGCATCGCCCAGCACCGCGAAGGAACTTTCGACGGTTTCGCCAAGCAGCATGGGTGCAGGATCTTGGTCTGGTACGAGAGCCACGCCACGATGGAGAGCGCGATCAGGCGCGAAAAGCAGTTAAAGAAATGGAACCGTGCCTGGAAGATGCGGCTCATTGAGGAAGCGAACAGGCCGTGGCGCGATTTGGCCGCGGACTTTGGGTTCGAAGCCTTGCACTGACTGGATTCCCGCCTTCGCGGGAATGACTTTGTACTACTTTCCTACAGCCCTAACTCCCCCCAGTCCGGCGCGCATGACCCGGCACCCTGCCCTCCCCGCGCCACTTTCAGCAAGCGCGCATGGGACGGGCGGGTTTTTAGCCGCAGGACAGTGCTCCATGTGCTCCACCCCTTGAAAACAAAGGGGTTTTGCGAAGACCGGTCAGCCCAGTTTCTCGGCCATCAGCGCGGCGAGGTCTTCCTCGGCTCGCGCGCCGTAATGGCTGATGATCTCGGCCGCGGCGATGGAGCCCATGCGCAGGCAGGTGTCGAGCGGCTTCTGGCGGACGTATCCGGCCAGGAAGCCGGCGGCGAAGAGGTCGCCTGCGCCGGTGGTGTCGACCACCTCCTCGATGGGTTCGGCGGCCACTTCGGCGCGCTCCCCGCGATTGACGGCAACGGCGCCTTCCTCGCTACGGGTGACGACGAGCGTCGGCACCTTGGGGGTGAGCTGGGCGATACCGGCATCAAAGTCCTCCTCACCCGTGATCGCGGCGAGTTCCACCTTGTTGGCGAACAGGATATCGATCAGCCCGTCATCGATCAGCGCGCGGAAATCGTCGCCATGGCGATCGATCACGAAGGCATCGGACAGGGTGAAGGCAACCTTGCGGCCTGCATTCTTGGCCGTCTCGATCGCGCGGCGCATGGCAGCGCGCGGCTCTTCCGGATCCCACAGATAGCCTTCGAGATAGAGGATCTGCGCGCCGCCGATCGCCTCCTCGTCCAGCGCATTGGCGGGCAGGAACTGCGATGCGCCGAGAAAGGTGTTCATCGTGCGCTGGCCATCGGGCGTGACGAAGATCAGGCAGCGCGCCGTGGGCGGATTGCCTGCGCGCGGGGCGGTATCGAAATCGATGCCGACGGCGCGGATGTCATGCGCGAAGACATTGCCCAGCTGGTCGTCCGCCACCTGGCCAACGAAAGCGCATTGCATGCCGAGTGCGGACAGGCCTGCCAGCGTATTGGCCGCCGAACCGCCGCTGATCTCTCGCGCCGGGCCCATGGCGTCGTAAAGCTCCTGGGCCTGGTCAGTATCGACCAGCGTCATCCCGCCCTTGAGCATGCCCAGCTCCTCGATCAGTTCGTCGGAGCAGGAGGACACTACATCGACAATGGCATTGCCGATGGCGATAACATCATAGCGTGGTTCGGACATGTTAATCCCTGTGCGGTCATAGAAATAAGCAATCCGTTGACTTGGCCGCATGCCGGAGCAATCGCAAGGACGAATGAGCGCCATCATCACCAGTTTCGCGCTTGCGATGGGCCAACTGGCCGATGGCAGAGTGCTGCGCATCCTGTTGAAGAGCGTGGCCGTGACGATCATCGCCTTCGTGGCGATGGCGGCGGCAGGCTGGTACGCGTTCGACGCGGCGCTTGCCTGGCTGGGGCTGGGCGATGCGCTGTTCGCGGGGGCGGGCGACCTCCGGCAGATCGCCTCCATCCTGCTGGCGCTGACCGGCCTGTGGCTGGTCTGGCGCGTGGTCGCGATGGCGGTGATCCAATTCTATGCCGAGGACGTGGTCCATGCGGTGGAGGCGCGCCACTACCCGATGCAGGCAAGCGCGGCGCGCGAGCTGACGCGCGGCGAGCAGGTGAAGGCGGCGCTGGGCGCCGGGGCCCGCGCGCTCATCGCCAATCTCGCCGCCCTGCCCTTCGCGCTGGCACTGCTCTTCACTGGCATCGGAACGGCGCTGCTGTTCTGGCTGGTCAATGCGCTGCTGATCGGGCGCGAGATGCAGGACATGGTGTGGCTGCGCCATGCGCATAATTGCCCGGATGGGCTGTGCCCTGTTTCCAAATTCGAGCGTTTCGCACTCGGCGGCGTGGTCGCCGCGCTGCTGGCGCTACCCTTTATCAACTTCCTCGCGCCAGTGCTGGGGGCAGCAGGCGCGACGCATCTGGTCCATCGGAAAGGTTCCTCCTGACATGCGGCTGATATCCGCCCTCCTGCTCCCCCTCGCCCTCGCCGCCTGCGTCAGCCCGCCGCCCACCAGCGTGCCGCAAGCACCGCCGCCGCGCCCGCCCGCGCAGACGCAGCCCGTGCCTCCCAGCCAGCCCGCACCGCCGCCCGTGGCGGGCTTCCGCCAGCCGCAGATCATGCAGGGACCGGGCCTCGACGGGGTGATCCGGCGCGAGGCGGGCAATCTCGTCCGCCAGTTCGGTGACCCCCGGCTCGATGTCTCCGAAGGTGACATGCGCAAACTGCAATTCAGCGGCGAGGCCTGTGTGATGGACATCTACCTCTACCCGCTGCAGCCGGGCGCGGAGCCGGTCGCCACCTGGATCGAGACGCGCCGCGCCAGCGACGGGGCAGAGGTCGACCGGCTGGCCTGCATGCAGGCGCTGAGGCGAGGTTGAAGGGCATAGGGTAACGCGAATTTAAGCCTATTACGGCATAGCAACCCCTCGAGAAAGTCAGGGGATTTTGCCGAAAATGACTGCCCAGTTTGCCGATTTCACCCGCCAGGCCGCGGCCGACCGTGCCATTTCGGACGAGGAAGTATCCAAGCTGCGCCAGTCCGGCTGGGCGGACGGCCAGATCCTGCGCGAGGAAGCCGAGGCGATCTTCGCCCTGCAGCACGCGCTCGACGAGCCGACCGAGACCTGGAGCGACTTCTTCGTCGATGCCCTGCGCACCTATGTGCTCAACGGCAGCGAACCGCGCGGCTATGCGAGCGAGGAAGAAGCCGAGTGGCTGATCGCCATGGTGCAGGCGGACGGCAAGGTTTGCTCGCTGACCGAATTCGAGCTGCTGGTGCAGGTGATCGAACAGGGCAAGAACGTGCCCGAAAAGCTCAAGACCTACGTGCTGGAGACGGTCGAGCGCGAAGTTCTAACCGGGACGGGCCCGACGCGTTGCGGCGGCGAGTTGTCCGATGCGCATGTCACCGAAGCCGAAGCTTCCATCTTGCGCCGCGTGGTCTTCGGTGCGGCCAGCGATCGCCCGGCCGCCGTCAGCATGCGCGAGGCCGAACTGCTCTTCCGCCTGAAGGACGCCACGCTGGAGGCCGCCAACCACCCGGAATTCAAGCGCATCTTCGTGCAGGGCGTGGGCAATTACCTGATGGGTTTCGCCAGCCATTCCGCGCATGTCAGCCGTGAGCGCATGCTGGAGCTGGAAACCTTCATCGCCGACACCAAGCCCGATATCGGCCGCTTCATGGGCCAGATGTTCAAGGCCGCGCCGAATGCCTTCGCCATCGTCTTCGGCAAGAAGGACGAGGGTCCGAGCCGCGAGGAGCAAGTGGCCGAAGAGGCCGAAATCACGCCTTACGAGCAGGACTGGCTCGACGCGCAGATCGCCGCCAATGGCCAGATCGACGAATACGACCAAGCGCTGCTGGAATTCATCGCCGAGGAAACCGGTGAAGCGTAACGATGCGCGACGCTCAGCCTAGCTGGGCGAAATCCTTCGCGATCAGCTCCTGCCAGCGCTTTTGCCGGTGGGTGTAGAAGAAGCGCGCGAATGCGGTGGCGATGGGCGTGAGAATGCCCGCCTCGATATCGACACGGTCGGTATAGCGCGTGCCCTCGCCCTCGGGCTCGACCACCATCATGTGGTCCCACTTGCTGATCGCACCGCCGCGCCCATTGTCGCGCAGCTTGTAGCCGCCCGGCTGTTCGCCTTGGTACTCGATACCGATCACCTGCTCGCCCACAGGCAGGAAACCGAAGGCACGCAAACCCGCAACATATTCGCGCTGTTCCCACTTCGCGGGAAAATCACCGCCCTTCGGCACGAAGCCCAGGATCGGGGAGGCCACGAATTGCAGCAATTGCGGGCGCTGGACCTGCTCCCACACCTTTTCGGGCGGAAGCGCGAAATGGCTGGAAACTTCGATCCGCGCCATTGGCCTCAGACCATGAAGCTTTCGCCGCAGCCGCAGGCACCCTTGGCATTGGGGTTTTCGAACACGAAACCGGCGGTGAAATCGTCCTCCACCCAGTCCATCGTGCTGCCGATTAGGTAGAGTACCGAGGCGCCGTCAATATAGAAGGTGCCGCCGGGCGTTTCGATCTTCTCGTCGAACGCGTCTTCCTCGCTCACATAGTCGACCGAATAGGCGAGGCCCGAACAGCCGCGGCGCGGGGTGGAGAGCTTTACGCCGATCGCATCTGCGGGCGCCTTCGCCATCAGGTCGGCAATACGCTGTTCGGCGGCGGGCGTGAGGATCACGGCGGCCTTGGGCACGGGGCGTTTGCTGGTGGTATCGGTCATGGTCAGAGCATCCCGAGCTCGAGGCGCGCCTCGTCGCTCATCTTCGAAGGGTCCCAGGGCGGGTCCCAGGTCACGTTCACTTCGGCATCGCGCACACCGGGGATCGCGCCGACGCGCATTTCGATTTCGCCGGGCATGGTCTCGGCCACCGGGCAATGCGGCGTGGTCAGCGTCATGGTAACGGCGACGTCCGCATCGTCCGACACCTCTACACCGTAGATCAGGCCGAGATCGTAGATGTTCACCGGGATTTCAGGATCGTAGATATCCTTCAGCGCCTCGATCACCGCCTCGTAAAGCTCGCCGCCGGGCGCGCCCGCTGCCACGCCTTCGGGCTTCTTCTGCAGGAAGCCCTCGAGGTAATCGCGCTTGCGCTCCAGCTTCTCCGCCGCGCTTTCCTCCACATCGGAGACCTTGGCGCGCGGGGGCTTCTCGACGCTCTCCACCAGTTCCGCATTGGGCGGCGGAGCGGCGACGAAATCGGTTGTGTCGTCTGGCTTGTCCATCAGCCGAAGATCCTCTTGGTACGTTCGATGCCGCGAATGAGCGCGGCGACATCGGCCTCGTCGCTATAGAGGCCGAAACTGGCGCGTGCCGTGGCGGGCACGCCGAGATGGTCCATCAGGGGCTGGGCGCAATGGTGCCCGGCGCGGATGGCGACATTTTCCTCGTCCAATATGGTGCCGAGGTCGTGCGGATGAATACCGTCGATCGCAAAACTGACGATGCCGGCGCTGTCTTCGGGTCCGAACAGCATCACATCGTTCATCGCGCCCAGCGCCGCGCGGGTTTGCGCCACCAGCGCGCTTTCATGCGCGTGGATCGCCTCGAGCCCGATGGCGGAGACGTAATCGCAGGCGGCACCAAAGGCGACGGCCTCGGTGATCGCAGGCGTCCCGGCCTCGAAACGCTGCGGCGGCGGGGCATAGGTGGTCTTGGCGAACGTCACCTTGTCGATCATCGCGCCGCCACCCTGGTAAGGGGGCATGGCGTCGAGGATCTCGGCCCTCGCCCATAGTGCGCCGATCCCGGTCGGGCCATAGAGCTTGTGGGCGGAGAAGACGTAGAAGTCGCAACCCAGCACCGCGACATCGACCGGCAGGCGCGGCACGGCCTGGCAGCCATCGATCAGGATCTTCGCGCCCACGCCATGCGCCAGTTCGGAGGCGCGCTCCACATCGAGCACCGAGCCGAGCACGTTGGAGACATGCGCCAGTGCGACCAGCCTGTGCTCGCTCGTCAACATGGAGGCCAGCGCGTCGAGGTCGATCCGACCATCATCGGTGAGCGGGCAGACATCGATATGCGCGCCCTTGCGCTCCGCCAGCATCTGCCACGGCACGATGTTGGAGTGATGCTCCAGCTGCGAGAGCATGATGCGGTCGCCCGCGCCTACATTCACTTCGCCCCAGGTCGCGGCGACGAGGTTGATCGCCTCGGTCGCGCCGCGCGTGAAGACGAGCTCTTCCTCTTTCCCGCCCACGAACGCAGCCACGCGGCGACGCGCCGCCTCATAGGCGAGCGTCATTTCCGCGCTGCGGGCATAGACGCCGCGATGCACGGTCGCGTAATCGGCGCCCAGCGCGCGCGTCATCGCATCGATCACCGCCTGCGGCTTTTGCGCCGTGGCGGCGGAATCGAGATAGTGCCAGGCATCGCCCGTCGAGGTGAGCAGGCCGGGATAATCGGCCTTGCGGGACATGGTCGCGGTTACGGACATAGGGCAGTCGTCCACTGGTCATTGCCGCTGCGATAGCAACGCTGGCGCAGGCCCGCCTCGGTGACCCGATAGCCGCCCGCCGCTTCCTCGATCACCACGCGCCACTGCATCGCACGCACCGAATCGTCCTCCAGCCCCTCGGCGGAGAACAGCAGCATTTGCGATCCGCGCGCGCCGGGATAGTCGCTGACCTCACGCTCGGAAGGCGAATTGCGCCCGGTACCGGCGAGGTAATGCGCGATCACCGCGTCACCATCGGCGAAAGCCTCGCCCGGCGCGGCGAGCGGGGCGAAGGCCGCAGCGGGCACGAAACCCGTCTGCACCGTCTCCCGCGCAGTGCAGGAGGCGAGCACCAACGCCGCAAGGGCAAGGGCGGAGGCGCGGGTCATGCCGCTGCCCCGTCTTCCAGCACTTGCAGCGCGGCATCGAACAGCCGCTCCTGTTCCGCATCGCCCTCCAGCGCCGCTAGCGCATCGGCAATAAAAGCGCGGATCAGCAGCTTCTTGGCCACATCGGGCGAAAGGCCGCGGCTGGCCATGTAGAAGCGCGCATTTTCGTCCATCTGGCCGATCGCCGCACCATGGGCGCATTTCACGTCATCGGCATAGATTTCCAGCTCGGGCCGGGCATTGGCCGATGCGCCCTTTTCCAGCAGCAGGCCCTTGAAGTCCTGCGCGGCATCGGTGCGCTGGCCCTCGCGGCCGACATCTATGCGGCCGAGGAAGTTGCCCGTCGCCTGACCCCAATGGACGGAGCGCACGACCTGGTTGGACGTCGCTTCCGCAGCGCCATGCGCCGTGCGGGTGACGAATTCGCGCACCGCATCGCCGCCGCCAATCGTCACGCCGCCAAATTCGAAATGCGCGCCCTCGGCCAGCGCGATCTCGACTTCGACGCGGGTGTAGTCGCTGCCTGCGATCACCACGAACAGCTCCGCCCGTGCGCCCTTGGCAACATCGAGGCGGATGCGGTGCAATTCCGGCGCATCACCGCCCACGACCATGCAATGGCGCTGCGTCTCGCCCGCGCCGATGCGGACCTCTTTCCAATTGTCGAGCGCGTCAGGCGCGAACTGCGCCAAGGCGTCGAAATCGGCATAGCGCCATTCCTCGTCGCGAATGGTGGGAAGTGCGCTCATGCCGCTACCGCCTCATAGCCTTCCTCTTCCAGCTGCAGCGCGAGGTCCGCGCCGCCGGTTTTGACCACGCGGCCGGCCACGAGAACGTGGACGAAGTCGGGTTGCACGTAGTCGAGCAGGCGCTGGTAGTGGGTGATCAGCAGCACGCCCTTTTCAGGCTTGCGCATGATCGCGTTGATCCCGTCGCCCACGGTGCGCAAGGCATCGATGTCGAGGCCGCTATCGGTCTCATCCAGCACGGCGAGCTTCGGATCGAGGATGCCCATCTGCACCATCTCGTTGCGCTTCTTCTCGCCGCCGGAGAAGCCGACATTCACATTGCGCTTGAGCATTTCCATGTCGAGCTTGAGCAGCGCGGCCTTTTCCTTCGCCAGCTTGAGGAAATCGCCGCCCGAAAGCGGTTCTTCCCCGCGCGCCTTGCGCTGCGAGTTCAATGCCTCGCGCAGGAACTGGACGTTGGAGACGCCGGGAATTTCGACCGGGTACTGGAAGCCGAGGAAGAAGCCCGCCGCGGCGCGCTCATGCGGGTCCATGGCGAGCAGGTCTTCACCCATGAAGGTCACCGAACCCTCGGTCACTTCGTAACCCGGACGGCCGCCCAGCACATAGGCGAGCGTGGACTTGCCCGCGCCATTGGGGCCCATGATCGCATGGATCTCGCCCGCGCCCACTTCCAGCGTGACGCCTTTGAGGATCTTCTTTGCCCCAGAGTCACTGGAGACTTCGGCGTGGAGGTTTTCGATTTTCAGCATGTCTTACTTCCTGTCGCGGGCCACACGGCCTCGCCTCATATCTTCACCGTGCTTGCGGCGTGCTTCACCCTTGTCGGCGATGCGCATGCGCATGCCGGCGGTGATGCGCGCGAGCACTTCGTCCATATTCTCGAGGATATCGGCAGCCTTGATCCGCATCACGCGGATGCCGACCGATTCCAGGCTCTTGTCGCGGCGGCGGGTGATCGCGGGATCGTCCCCCTCCTCGTCGATGGCGATGGCCATGCCGAGGACGTGGCAGTTGAAATCGACGATTGCCGATCCGACCACCGCGTGCCGCTTGAACGTATAGGGGCCGAGCGCCGCCTTGGCGAAACGATCCGCCAGCGCCTTGTGCGCCTCGGACGGATGCCGCCGCATCTCGCGCGCCTGCTCATGCAGCACGTCGAGCCGCTTCTCCGAAATTTCCCACCCGCGGCCCTTCTTCTTGAGCGCGGGGGCTTCGGCGTCGCCGGAAGCTTCGGGGAGCTTGAGGGTTTTACGGTCGGTCATGGCTGGGCCTCGATAGCGGCATGATTCGCAATGCGGCGATCCAACAATTTCCGCATCGCCACACCAAGTCCGGCAGCACCGATTGCTGGGATAAGGTGCGATCTTACGAGGCCTGAAAGGACATCGAGCTCACTCGTAGTCACGCCTTCGACAGCCAGAGCGCGAATTTCCATTCCCGCAATCATGACTATTGAGGCTCCGCCGAGAGCGGCGATCCAAACCAGTAGAGAGCGCCATGATCTTCCATGGATCACGCCTGCAGCGAGTGGCAGAGCTACATAAGTCACGACCCATCCCGCCAACACGTAGGGATGAGGTCCAGCGGGTTGGAGCCCTTCAAATCTCTCGGCGGCCAAATTTGCCGCCACAAGGAAATCCATCACCCCACGCTCCCCTCAAGCGAGATCGCCAGCAGTTTCTGCGCTTCGACCGCAAACTCCATCGGCAGCTCTTTCAGCACGTCCTTGGCGAAGCCGTTGACGATCAGCGCCACGGCCTCTTCCTCGTCCAGACCGCGCTGCATCGCGTAAAACAGCTGGTCGTCGCTGATCTTGCTGGTGGTCGCCTCGTGCTCGATCTGGGCGGTGGGGTTCTTCACCTCGATATAGGGCACGGTATGCGCACCGCACTCGCTGCCGAGCAGCAGGCTGTCGCACTGGGTGAAGTTGCGGACATTGTCGGCATTGGCGCCCACGCGCACCAGGCCGCGATAGGTGTTGTTGCTTTTGCCCGCCGAGATGCCCTTGGAGATGATCGTGCTGCGGCTGCCCTTGCCGTTATGGATCATCTTGGTGCCGGTGTCGGCCTGCTGGTAATTATTGGTGACGGCGACCGAGTAGAACTCGCCCACGCTGTCCTCGCCATTGAGCACGCAGCTGGGATACTTCCACGTCACTGCGCTGCCGGTTTCCACCTGCGTCCAGCTGATCTTGCTGCGCGCGCCCTGGCACAGGCCGCGCTTGGTGACGAAATTGTAGATCCCGCCCTTGCCCTGCGCGTCACCCGGATACCAGTTCTGCACGGTCGAATACTTGATCTCGGCATCTTCCATCGCGACCAGTTCGACCACGGCGGCATGCAGCTGGTTCTCGTCGCGCATCGGCGCGGTGCAGCCTTCGAGATAGGAGACGTAGCTGCCCTTCTCGGCAATGATCAGCGTGCGTTCGAACTGGCCGGTATTCTCCGCATTGATGCGGAAATAGGTGCTGAGCTCCATCGGGCAGCGCACGCCTTCGGGGATGTAGACGAAGGTGCCGTCCGAGAAGACCGCGCAGTTGAGCGTGGCGAAGTAATTGTCGCGCTGCGGCACGACCTTGCCGAGCCACTTCTTCACCAGCTCCGGGTGTTCCTTGATCGCCTCGCTGATGGACAGGAAGATAACGCCCGCCTTCTTCAGTTCTTCGCGGAAAGTGGTGGCAACGCTGACGCTATCGAACACCGCATCCACGGCCACCTTGCGCGCGCCTTCGACACCAGCGAGCACTTCCTGCTCGGCAATCGGGATGCCCAGCTTGTCGTAGACGGCCTTGATCTCCGGATCGAGTTCGTCGAGCGATTCGAGCTTCGGCTTCTGCTTCGGCTCGGCGTAATAATAGGCGTCCTGGTAATCGATCTTGGGGTAGCCGACCTTGGCCCAGTCCGGCTCCTCCATGGTCTGCCACAGGCGGAAAGCCTTCAGGCGCCAATCGAGCATCCATTCCGGCTCATTCTTCTTGGCCGAAATGAAGCGGACGGTATTTTCGTCGAGGCCCTTGGGCGCGAATTCCTGCTCGATATCGCTCGACCAGCCGAATTCGTAATCGGCGGCCTTCGCGGCAGCTTCGCGGGCCTCCTTGTCCTGGATTTCCTCAAGATTGCTCTGGTCGGTCATGCGGGGATCTGGTCTTTCACGGAATCGGGAAGGCGGGCGAGTTGCGGCAGCTTCACGTTGTCGAGCGCACTGCGCAGGGTTGTGTTGACGATGCTCCAATGCGGGCGGACGGTGCATTTGGCTTCCAGCCCGCAATCATGCTTGCCGTCCTCGACGCAAGCCGTCAGCGCGATAGGGCCTTCCACCGCCTCGACGATATCGGCAAGGCTGATGGCGGCCGCCGGGCGCGCCAGCTGGATGCCGCCACCTGCGCCGCGCATGCTCTTGAGCAGGCCCGCGCGTGACAGCGTGCTGACCAGCTTTTGCACCGTCGGCAGCGGCAGGCCGGTCTCTTCCGCCAGTTCACCGGCGGAGACTCGCGCGAATCCGCAGTGGCGCGCGGCGGCGCACATGGTGACGACGGCGTAATCTGCCATGCTGGACAGGCGCATGAGGGTCCACCTGATTGCTAATCGGAGTGATTCGTTCCGATTTCACCTAGTGACGGAATTCCGCGGTTTCAACGCCTCATCGCCTGTTGCGAGTCGTTAGCAGGAATGCGGACAAAAAAGGGGCGGCCCCAGCAAGTGAGGCCGCCCTTTAAGTCGAGAACCCGTCGCGTCAACGCGTCGAGCCCTTCGGGTCGCAGAAGTGTAGCTATCAGAGTCGTGGGGAATTGGTTTGTAAGGAAACGACACCGCGTTGCAGAAATCGTGAAAATTCAGCTTTCAAGGTCGATAGTGCCGCTTTTGACCTAGTGTTCGCCGATGGTCGTGGGCTGGACAACATCGAATCGACAGGCAGGCCGCGCTTTGCCATAGGCGCGCCATGCTCTACCGCCTGCTTCGTCCCGCCATTTTCGCCATCGATCCGGAGCGGGCGCATCGCCTGACCATCGCCGCGCTGAAACTGCGACCCAAGCCGCACAAGCATTCGGCGGGCGGTCCGCTGGCGACAGAGGTGGCGGGCCTCCACTTTCCCAACCCGCTCGGCATGGCCGCCGGCTTCGACAAGGATGGCGAGGTGCCCGATGCGCTGCTAGCCATGGGCTTCGGCTTTGCCGAGGTCGGATCGATCACTCCGCGCCCGCAGGAGGGCAATCCCAAGCCACGCCTGTTCCGCCTGGTGGAGGACCGCGCGGTGATCAATCGCATGGGGTTCAACAATGGCGGCGGCGAGGCGGCCGCGGAGCGCTTGGCGGAGCGGCTGTGGCGCGGCGGGATCGTGGGCATCAATATCGGCGCCAACAAGGATTCGGCCGATCGCGTGCAGGATTATGCCGCGATGACCAACCTCATGGCTCCGCTGGCAAGCTATCTCACCGTCAACATTTCCAGCCCCAACACGCCCGGCCTGCGCGCGCTACAGGATGAAGGCGCGCTTACCGGCTTGCTCGATGCAGTCATGTCGGTGCGCGAGGTGAGTGCGGCGATGCATGGCGGTCATCGCCCGCCGGTCTTCCTGAAAGTCGCCCCCGATCTCGAGCCCGCCGATGTCGACGCGATATCGCGCATCGCGATGGACAAGCAGTTGGGCGGGCTGATTGTCTCCAACACCACTATCGCCCGCCCTCCCTTGAAGTCCGAACATGCGGGCGAAGCAGGAGGCCTCTCCGGGGCGCCGCTCAAAGGCCCCGCGCTCGAACGTCTGCGCGATTTCCGCAAGGCAACCGGCGGCGCCCTCCCGCTGGTCGGCGTGGGCGGGATCGCCACGGCGGAAGATGCGTGGGAGCGGATCCGCGCCGGCGCATCCCTGGTGCAGCTCTATTCCGCCATGGTCTATCGCGGGCCAGGCATCGCGAAGGAGATTACGCGCGGGCTGGAAGCGCTGATGAAGCGCGATGGCTTCAGCTCGATTGCAGAGGCGGTGGGAAGCGAATAGGCTCGCACCCATGCTCCGCCATATCCTGCTCGCGCTATCCGCGCCGCTCGCCCTTTCCGCATGTACCACGATCGAAGCTGCCGCGCCGCAGGCAGCGCTGTCACAAGGTGTCGTCAGCGCCGCCGATCCGCGCGCGGCCGAGGCCGGGGCCGCGATGTTGCGCCAGGGCGGCACTGCTACCGATGCGGCCATCGCCACCATGCTGGCGCTGACCGTGGTCGAACCGCAAAGCTCGGGAATTGGCGGCGGCGGTTTCTACCTGCGCGGAACGCCCGAAGGCGAGGTGGTGACGCTGGATGGACGCGAGAAAGCACCCGCTGCGGCAACTCCAGAGTGGTTCCTCGACGAAGACGGCGCACCCCTGCCCTTCCCGCGCGCCGTGCTGACCGGCCTCTCCATCGGCGTTCCGGGCAATATCGCCCTCGCCGCCGAAGCGCATGACCGATACGGCAAGCTGGGATGGGAGCAGCTGTTCCAACCCGCCATCGCCCTGGCGCGTGACGGGTGGGAGATCACGCCGCGCTTCGTCGAATTCCTGCAATTCGCGCAGAACCGCGCCGGGCTGACCGATTCGGGACGCGCGCTGTTCTACGATGCGCAAGGCAACCCGCTGCCCGCCGGGACGGTGGTGCGCAACCCGACGCTCGCCGCGACATTGGAGCATATCGCAGCGGCGGGGCCTGAAGCCTTCTACAATGGCGAGTGGGCCGAAGGCATGGCCGCAACCATCGCCGAAGCGACACCCCGCGACGGACGGATGACCGCCGTCGATATCGCAGACTACAGCGCCGTGTGGCGGCAGTCCCCCTGCGGCACCTATCGCGAATACCGGATCTGCGGGATGGGCCCGCCTTCGTCCGGCGCGACCACCGTCTTTGCCGTGCTGAAGCAGCTCGAGGGCTTCGACCTCGGCGTGTTGGGCCCCGATTCGCCTGTCGCATGGCACCTCTTCGCCGAGAGCCAGCGCCTCGCCTATGCCGATCGCGAGATCTACCTCGCCGACAATGATTTCCTGCATGTCCCCGTCGCCGGACTGATGGACGATGACTACCTCCGCCAGCGCGGTGCACTGATCTCCGCCAATGCACGCATGGCCAATGTCGAGGCCGGAACACCGCCCGGCGCACGCGCAATCATGGGCGACGGGGCGGAGCCGGTCGAAAGCGGCACCAGCCATTTCGTCGCGGTGGACGCATGGGGCACTGCCGTGTCCTATACTTCCACGATCGAAGGGCCCTTTGGATCCGGCCATATGTATGGCGGCTTCTATCTCAACAATGAGCTGACCGATTTCAGCTTCGTGCCCGAACGAGACGGACTGCGGGTGGCGAACCGGGTGCAGGGCAGCAAGCGCCCGCGCAGCTCGATGGCGCCGACGCTGGTCTATGGGCCGGACGGAGAACTGGTGCTGGCCATCGGCGCGGCCGGAGGCGGGACGATTCCCGTGCAGGTGGCAAAAGCGCTGATGGGCGTGATCGATTTCGGACTGCCGGTCGAACAGGCGATTGCGCTGCCCGGTCTCTATTCGCCCGGCGACACGATCGCGGTGGAGGAGGATTCGCCGCTCCTGGCCATGCGCGCCGATTGGGAAGCGTTGGGTCACACGGTGACCGCGCGACGCATGCCGTTCAAGGCCAATGCCGCGCAGCTGGTAGGCGGCATATGGGTCGGGGCCGCCGATCCGCGCAGCGAAGGCGCGGCGGCTACACCCTGATCTTGCCCGCAAAGCCCCCCGCGCCTAGGTATTGCCCCAAGATACATGCCCGGCACGAACCGGGCACAGGTCATATCATGGGAGTTCACCAGCCTTGCAGCTGCAGGATATCGAGAATGCCCGGAGCCTGGTAGGTCTGTTCCTCCAGCGCGCCGACGAGCAGGGCGACAAGCCCTTCCTGACCGCCAAGATCGGCGGGACATGGACGCCGGTGAGCTATGCCGAGGCGGCGCGTCAGGTGTGCCTGCTGTCCGAAAAGCTGGTGGCGATGGGGCTGAACCCCGGCGACCGGGTGATGCTCGTTTCCGAGAACCGCCCCGAATGGGTGATCGCCGACCTTGCCATCATGGCCGCAGGCTGCATCACCACCCCTGCCTATACCACCAATACCGAAGGCGATCATTGCCACATCCTCGACGATAGCGGCACGCGCGCCGTCGTCGTCTCCAACAGCAAGTTGGCGCAAACGCTGTTCGCAGCCATGTGGCGTGCGGGCCGCGCCGAACACGTGATCGCCATAGAGGGCATATCCAACGCCCAATCGGGCCGGTTCACCATCCACCAGTGGAAGGACCAGGTGACAGGCGATGCCGAGGCGGCACGCGCCGCGGTCGAGCAGCGCATCGCAGGCGTCACGCGCGACGATATCGCCTGCATCATCTATACCAGCGGCACCAGCGGGAGCCCGCGCGGCGTGATGCTGCACCATGGCGCCATCCTGCATAATTGCATCGCCGCTGCCGAACTGCTGGAAAATGATTTTGGCTGGGAGGAGGAGCGCTTCCTCTCCTTCCTGCCGATGAGCCACGCGCTGGAGCACACGGCGGGCGTCTACCTGCCCATGGGCCTCGGCGCCGATATCTGGTTCGCCGAAGGGCTCGACAAGCTGTCCTCCAATCTGGAGGAAGCGCAGCCCACTTTCATGATCGTGGTCCCGCGCCTGTTCGAACTGCTGCGCGGCAAGATCATCAAGGCGGTGGAGAAGCAGGGCGGCGCGGCGGGCTACCTGCTCGACAAGGCCATCGCCATGGGTGAGCGGCAGATTGCCGGGAAGAGGTCGCTTAAGGACATTCCCACCGGCCTGATGCTCAACTTCACGCTGCGGCCCAAGATCCGCAAGAGTTTCGGCGGGCGGATCAAGGCGCTGGTTTCGGGCGGCGCACCGCTCAATCCCGAAGTCGGCGGCTTTTTCCAGGCGATGGGGCTGGTGATGCTGCAGGGCTATGGCCAGACCGAGACCGCACCGGTCGTCGCCTGCAACCATCCCTCCGCCGGCATTCGCCTGAACACGGTCGGGCCGCCCCTGCGCGGTGTCGAAGTGAAGATCGCCGATGATGGCGAGATCCTGGTGCGCGGCGAATGCGTGATGAAGGGTTATTGGCAGAACCCGGAGGCGACCAAGGCGGCTTTGCCCGATGATTGGCTGCACACCGGCGATATCGGCCATTTCGACGAGTCTGGCCGCATTGTCATCACCGATCGCAAGAAGGACATCATCGTCAACGACAAGGGCGACAATATCGCCCCGCAAAAGCTCGAAGGCATGCTGACGCTGCAGCCGGAAATCATGCAGGCGATGGTGAGCGGCGACAAGCGCCCCTACATGGTCGGCCTGATCGTGCCCGATGCCGAATGGATGAAGTCATGGGCGCGCGAGAACGGCCATAACGGCACGTCGGCCGAGGAGTTGCGCGCCCTTCCAGAGCTGCAGAAGGCCATCAAGGCCGCGATCGACCGGACGAACAAGGATCTCTCAGTGATCGAGAAGGTGCGCAAGTTCACCCTGGCCGACGAGCCCTTCACGGTTGAGAACGACCAGATGACGCCGACGCTGAAAATCCGCCGGCCCTTCATTCGCGAGAAGTACCAGGAGCGGCTGGACGCGCTCTATTGAGCGCGACTCAGGCCGTTTCGTCCTCGTTTTCGTCCTCGATCCGCTCGGGATAGAAGGCCGCTTCGCGCATGGACCAGCCGGGTGCGGTGGCCGCGGCTTCGCTAAGGCTCTGGAGCAGGGTCTTGCGCGTGTCGGGGCGAATTTGCGGCAGAGCGGCTGCGGCAACGAATGCCGCAGGCAGGTAGGGACGCGCTTCGGCGCCCAGCAGCCGCTCGTAAAGAAAACGATAGGCCGAAAAGCTCTCGATCATTTCATGCGCGAGGTCTTGCGCGGAAATGCGGGTCAGGGTGCCGATGAAGTCGGCAACACCATCCATGGCCGCAACATCGGGAACCTTGCTGCGCAGCACGCGCAATTCGCGATAGGCGAGGTATTGCGCACGGATCGAGGAATAGTCGCCGCCCTCGCTCGATGCCCACGACTTGAAGGCGTCACCCCGGCCCATGAACACGTCGAGGCTGCGTGTGATGAACGCCTGCTCATCCGCAGAGAAGCCCGCGAATTCGCGCATTTCGGAAATGCTGAGCGATGACGTCTTCGTATTGGCCATGAGTCGGGGCTCCTGCGTGTTGCAGGCATGATTCGCCCAACATGGTTAACATTCCGTTTGGACGAGCGGGTTGAAGGCACTAAACGGCCGGCGCAGACGGCCGCAAGGGCGAACGCCCGCCCGCAGCGGGGGCAGCTTGCCTGCCCGTCTAGCGAGGACCGCGCGCCCGGATGGGCGTGCGGCAAACAAGAATGCCCCTCAGATCAACCCGGCGAGCGGGCTGCTGGGATCGGCATATTTGCGCGTCTTCATCCGGCCGGCGAGGTAGGCGTCACGCCCGGCCAGCACCGCATGCTTCATCGCGCGCGCCATGCGGATCGGATCCTGCGCTTCGGCAATGGCGGTGTTCATCAGCACGCCGTCGCAGCCCAGCTCCATCGCCTCGGCCGCTTCCGACGCGGTACCCACGCCCGCATCGACCAGCACCGGAACGCCCGCCCCTTCGACGATCAGGCGGATGGTCACCTTGTTCTGGATGCCGAGGCCCGATCCGATCGGCGCGCCGAGCGGCATGACGGCGACCGCACCAGCCTCTTCCAGCTGCTTGGCGGCGATGGGATCGTCCACGCAATAGACCATCGGCTTGAAGCCTTCATTGGCCAGCACCTCGGTCGCCTTCAGCGTTTCGCGCATATCGGGATAGAGCGTGCGCGCCTCGCCCAGCACTTCCAGCTTCACCAGGTCCCAGCCGCCCGCCTCGCGCGCCAGGCGCAGCGTGCGGATCGCCTCGTCCGCGGTGAAGCAGCCAGCGGTATTGGGCAAATAGGTGATCTTCTTGGGATCGATATAGTCCATCAGCACCGGCTGGCTGGGGTCGGAGATATTGACCCGGCGCACGGCCACGGTGACGATCTGTGCCCCGCTCGCTTCCACGGCGGCGGCGTTCTGGGCAAAGTCCTTGTACTTGCCCGTGCCGACGATCAGGCGCGAGGTGAAGCGCTGTCCGGCAACTTCCCAGCTGTCATCGGGCGCGGAATCGGTGGTGATGGTGGGCATTTCGGTCATGGGCTGCGCGGTAAAGCTGTGCGCCGATGCGCGCAAGGGCACCGAAAAGGCTGGTGGTCAGCCGCCGCCGACGAAATGGACGATCTCCAGCACGTCGCCATCACCCAGCGGCACATCCTCCAGCGTCGAGCGGGGGGCGATCACGCCATTATGTTCGACCGCGACCTTTTCCGGCTTGAGGCCCAGCTCTCGCACGAGGTCGGCAATGGTCGCAGCCTCGCTGCGGCGCAGCTGGTCATTGACGGTGATGGATTTGGCAGCGCTCATGATGCGCGGGAGATAGGGCTTATGCCGGCTTGCGCAAGTTCAGGATGTGTCCGGCGGCGACGAGGATCACGCCGATGATCGTCAGCACCGCCTCCTCATAGCCGTGCCCCACTGCCAGCGCGCCGCCCATGAAGGACAGCCCCGTCATCGCCACCACGAACGGCGCGGCGCGGCGGTGGCGGATAGCGCCAAGGCCGATCGCCACGCCGGCAACGATCGTCGCCATCAGCAAGCCGAATTTGTGGATCGCGGGATCGAGCAGGAATGTGGCGCCCGCACCCATGCCCGCCACCAGCACCAGGCCCAGCACGCAGTGGACGAGGCAGAGGCAGGACAACAGCACGCCGACACGGTCAATCCGGTCGCGAATCCGGGTGAGGATCGAATCCATGCGGCCCATGTATGTAACTGTATAACATTGCGCAAGCGGAATTGCGTTGAAATGCGGGCGAAAAGCAGTCTTGCGATTTAGCTGTTGCAGGAGCACATCGGCGCGCATGAGCGCCGCAGCAGATACAATCGAGCCCGAGGGCAGCCCCTCTTCGCAGATTCGCCCGGTGGCGCTGGCGCGCTGGCTGTTCGCCGTCGCCGCGCTCGTCACGCTGATCGTGGCGGTGGGCGGGATCACGCGCCTCACCGAATCCGGCCTCTCGATCACCGAGTGGAAGCCGGTGACCGGCGCGCTTCCGCCGCTGACCGAGGCGCATTGGCAGACCGAGTTCGAAGCCTACCAGCAGATCGGCGAGTACCAGCAGGTCGCCGGGCCGCAGGGCATGACGCTGGAGCAATACAAGTTCATCTATTTCTGGGAGTGGTTCCACCGGCTGATCGGCCGCGTTATCGGCCTCGTCTTTGCCGTGCCGCTGGCATGGTTCTGGCTGAAGGGCGCGATTCCGCCCGGATACAAGCCGCGGCTACTCGCCCTCCTGGCGCTGGGCGGGCTGCAGGGCGCGTTCGGCTGGTTCATGGTCCGCTCGGGCCTCAATACAGAGATGACCGACGTTTCGCATTTCTGGCTCTCCATCCATTTGCTGACCGCGCTCTTCACGCTCGCCGGCCTTATCTGGACAGCACGCGACCTGCTCGTGCTCGACAAGGATTCCGGAGCGAAGCCCACGAGACTGACCGGACTGTCACTGCTGACGGCGATCATCCTGTTCATCCAGTTGCTGCTGGGCGCATGGGTGGCAGGTCTCAATGCCGGCCTAGCGTCGGACAGCTGGCCATTGATGCAGGGGCGCCTGTTCCCGGAGATCGGCTGGAACAACGGCTTCTTGTGGACGCTGACGCACGACCCATTCCTCCTCCACTGGCTGCACCGCTGGTGGGCGTGGGTCGCGGTCGCCGCACTGATCGTGATGGCGCGTGCGCTGAAAAAGGCGGGTGACCGTCCTGCTTCGATCTACATCCACTCGGCTTTCGGCATCCAGATCCTGCTCGGCATCGCCACCGTGATGACAATGGTGGAACTGTGGATCGCCGTCGCGCACCAGCTCGTCGGCGCGCTGCTGGTCGCCGCCACTGCATGGGGCGCGCACCGGCTGGGGCAGCGCGGCACATGAGCAAGGCGGCGCTCGCCTGGTGCCCGTTCCCGAACGAAGCGGAGGCGCGCGCGGTCGCCACACATCTGCTCGACGAGAAGCTGATCGCCTGTGCCAACATCCTGCCCGGCATGGTCTCGCTCTATGAATGGGAAGGCGAGCGGGGCGAGTCGAACGAGGTCGGCGTGCTGTTCAAGACCAGCGCGCAGCTGCGCGATTCCTTGGCCAAACGCCTGACGCAATTACATTCCTATGCAAGCCCGGCGATTATGCTATGGGACGTTGAGGCCGCACCGGAAACTACCGCAGAGTGGCTAGGGGGGTTGTAAACGGGAGCGCAAGTGAATGCATCTGGCTGATCGACGCCAAATGCTGCAAATGGCCTTGGGGGCAGCGATAATGCCGATCATCGGCACACGTGGCGGGTACGCCGCGGCCCTTCCGTCTGCGGGTCCCATCGCGCCGCCGTCGTGCCGCATGATCTATCGCCGCACACTCGATCGCGCTTTGCCCGGTGGCAGCGACAGCTTTGTCGTTACCCGCGACTTCGCCGTCACTTTCCAGGCAAGGGGCGATCAGGGTTTCGAGATTGTGGGCAAGCAGGTCGGCGCCAGCGTCTCCGTGCCGGAGAATATCGCGCATCTGGGCGAGCTCGAACGCCAACGGGTCGAGCACGGGATTTTCCCGCTTTATCTCGATGCCAGCGGCCATATCATCGACGGCGACGATCCCTATCCCAGCGCGATGATCGATGCCGCGCTGGCGGATGCGCAGCGCCGCTTCGCCGATCGCGGTGACGAGGTCGGGCTGCTTCTCGATGCCCTGCACTCGGCCGGCGAACACATGATCGCGGAACTGCCGCGCGACCTGTTCGCGCCCAGCGAGGACATGCGTGAAAATCGCAATGAAGTGACCCTGCCCTGGGGCGACCGGGGCGAGGTCATGACCCGGTTCGAGGCACGCCGCGATCCGGAGACGCGGCTGATGCGCACCGCCCACCGCGAAGTACGCACCTTGCTGGCAGGGGAAGAGCGCCGCAGTGCCGAAGCTTGGGAGCTGTTTCCCGCCCAGGATTGAGTGCGGTATTATTTTACCTCCTCGCAAAGCCGCATGAACGCTTGACTTGAGGCCTCTTCCAAGACAAATGGCGCGCCTTCGCAAGGCCCATCCGGCGATTCCGGACGGGCGGCGCGGCGAACCATTCGCGAGACAAGGAATTATAAGGCCATGAAGGCGCTTTCGAAGCAGACCCGGTCGATCAAGCCGGCCGAGGTCGAAAAGAAGTGGCACATCATCGATGCCGAGGGGCTGATTGTCGGCCGCCTCGCCACGATCGTCGCCAACATCCTGCGCGGCAAGCACAAGCCGAGCTTCACTCCGCATGTCGATTGCGGCGACCATGTCGTCATCATCAATGCCGACAAGGTGAAGTTCACCGGCAACAAGCTGGGCCAGAAGACCTATTACAAGCACACCGGCCATCCGGGCGGCATCAAGGGCATCACTGCCGGCAAGGTGCTGGAAAGCCGCTTCCCCGAGCGCGTGCTGGAAAAGGCCGTGGAGCGCATGATCCCGCGCGGTCCGCTGGGCCGCCAGCAGATGAGGGCTCTGCACCTCTATAACGGCACCGAGCATCCGCATGACGGCCAGAAGCCCGAAGTGCTCGACGTTGCCTCCATGAACCGCAAGAACAAGGCTGCCCAGTAATGGCTGACGAAAACAACTCCGTCTCCGACCTGTCGGAACTGAAGGATATCGCTGGCGACGCTCCGGCCGCCACCGAAGCCGCAACCCCCGCCGCTCCCCTGCGTGAGCAGGAACTGGACGCGCAGGGCCGCGCTTATGCCACCGGCCGCCGCAAGGACGCCGTGGCCCGCGTATGGCTGAAGCCCGGCACCGGCAAGATCACCGTCAACGGCAAGGACCAGGAAGTGTATTTCGCACGTCCGACGCTGCGCCTGGTGATCAACCAGCCTTTCGACATCACCGAGCGTGAAGGCCAGTATGACATCGTCGCCACCGTCAAGGGCGGCGGCCTGTCCGGCCAGGCCGGCGCGGTGAAGCACGGCATCAGCCAGGCGCTGACCAAGTACGAGCCTGCCCTGCGCAGCACCGTCAAGGCAGCCGGCTTTCTCACCCGCGACAGCCGCGTGGTGGAGCGCAAGAAGTACGGCCGCGCCAAGGCCCGCCGCAGCTTCCAGTTCTCGAAGCGCTAAGGCCCAACGGTCTACCGAACACGAAAAGGGCGGCCTTCACGGGCCGCCCTTTTTCTTTGCGCGATCTGCCCGGTGCCGGTCAGTGTGCCCGTTCGATCAGGCCTTCCACCGCGCCGACGAGCTTGTCCACCGAGACCGGCTTGGCGAGATAGGCGCGTGCGCCCGCTTCTATGATGCGCTGTTCCTCGCCCTTGCCGGCAAAGGCGGTGATGGCGACGATCGGTATACCCTTGGTCTCTTCCTGGCGCTGCAGCCTGCGGATCAGCCGCAGGCCGGAAATGTGCGGCAGCTGGATATCCATGGTGATGAGATCCGGCGCGAACCGGTCGACCTCGTCCAGCACGGCCGCACCGTCGGACACCATCTGCACCTCGAACCCGCGCGCGCCCAGAACCTCATGATAGAACATGCGGTTGAGCAAGTCGTCTTCAACAACAAGAATTCGGGTCGCCATTGCGAATAAATACGCTTGCGGCGATTTGGTGCCAATAAATCGTGTAAATAGTCGATAAAGCGGGCTTTTCAGTCGACGGGCGGATCAGTTCGGGGAACATGGCCCACCGGGGCGACCGGTTCTCCCGGTTCGCGGGGCGGCATTGCGTCCTCCGGAACTTCGTCGATCATCATCTCGCGGCTCGCCACACCTTCGAGGTTGCGCACCCGCACAGACAGCTCCTCGCCATTCCAATGCAGCTCGTTGAAGCTGGCGGGTGTGGAACGGATGCGGTGGGACAAGGTTCCCGCGCCGATCATGCGCACCGGGCCATTGGGCGTCGCCTCCATGATGTCGAAAGCATCGTGCACATGACCGCTCAGCACGCCGAGCACATTGCGCTGCGCCAGTTCCGCGAGCGCATGGCTGCCATTGCGCGTCAGCGCGGTACCATGCGTCCCCGCCTCGCGCAGCGGATGGTGCGCCGTCACCAGAACGCGGGCGGTGGAGGGCAGCGAATCGATCTGCGCCAGGCAATCGTCCAGCGCGTCCTTCGTGATCCAGCCTTTCGACCAGTTGAGGCGCGGCTGGGCGGGGACATTGGTGTTCAGCGGCACCAGCGCCAGTCCGTCGACCTGCAGCCGCCGCTCCACCAGGTCGCGAAACGCCTCGAACCGGGCAAGCGGGTTCAAATAGCGCTGGGGCAAGTGATAGCCGGGAAGGTCGTGATTGCCCGGCTCGATCGTGACCGGCACGGGCAGCGAACGAATCCACTTCTCCGCCGCCGCAAATTCGTGCCGCCGCGCGCGCATGGTGAGATCGCCGGTGATCGCCACCGCATCGGGTTTCCGCGCCAGGATTTCCTGCCGCACCCAATCGAGCGCGCGGTTGTCCTCGATCCCGAAATGGATGTCGCTGAGGTGGAACAGGGTCAGCTTGTTGGCCATGTGGCGATGTCGCTAGCAGATCGGCGCGGGCATTCCCACGCCCCTGTTTCAGATCCTGTTGGTCAGGATCACCCAGGCGGACACACCATTGCCGATCGAATAGAGCGCATAGGCCCAGCCCCAGCCGGTATGGCCATTGGCGACGACCAGCAGCGCCACCAGCAGGATCACGAATTCCAGTGCCAGCGTGACTTCCGGCCGCATCACCCCTCCGCGCCCCAGGAACTGGCGCACCAGCGGATGCCCGCTCGCCAGCACCGCCCGGTGACAGGCGAAATTGGCGATGCCGAGCAGGAAGACGATTGCGATAGCCATGGTCCGATCCTTCTGCCTGCAACGGCCAGCGGGTGCAAATTGCCGTTCGTGGAGCGCTCTCGGCGCTTCGTCGGCAGCAGGAATCCCCCGTCGATAATTGCCAGCCCCAAATCGATGCGCGCGCGCCGCGAATCACGCATCGGCCTACCAATGGTCATGCGCCGCGGCCGTTTCCAGTCCCACCGGCTGCGGCGCGACCCCCTTCAGCAAGGGAGGTAACCACGAGGAAGGAGAAGGGTTATGATGAAGACGATTTCCATGGCGCTGGCCAGTGCCGCGCTGCTTGCCGCCCCCGCTGTGTCCGCCGCAGAAGGCGAACAGCGCACCACCGGCGTCGAATATTCGGATCTCGACCTGACGAGCGAAGCCGGCCGCAAGGAACTCGACCGCCGGATCGACGAAGCCGCGCGGGAAGTGTGCGGCGTCGATGAAATACGCGTCGGTACGCGTCTGCCGTCGCGCGAAGCGCGCGATTGCTATCGCGACGCCAAGCGCCAGCTGGACCGCCATGTTGCGCAGCTTGTACAGCAGGAGGCCCGCGGCGGCTGACTGACAGTTTAACGATAAACCCCCCGAAACTGGGCGTCCGGATTATCCGGGCGCCCTTTTTGCATGGGGATTGGAGGGGAAACCCCGCGGCTGGCCTAGCGCCCTGCCATGGCCTTCACCTTGCGCAGATAGGTACGGCCGATGCGCAGGTCTTCCCCGCTTTCAAGCTCGACGCTCCACACGCCCAGCCCTTCATGCCGCAGCCCCTTGATCACATCCTTCCTGAGGATGGTCGAGCGGTGGATGCGGATAAACCTGTCAGGGTCGAGCCTGGCTTCGAGCCCGGCGATGGTCTGCAGCAGCAGGTAACTCGTTTCCCCGACATGCAGGCGAACATAATCGCGCTCGGCATCGATGCGGCTTACTTCGGCGGCATCGACCCGCAGCAGTTCGGACCGGTTGGGGACCCAGAATTCGCTCAGCCATTGCGTTTCCGCGCCACCGGACGTGTCGCGCCGGGCGAGCGCGCGGCCTATCGCGCGTTCCAGCCGTTCGGATGCGACCGGCTTCAGCACATAGTCGACTGCGTCGATATCGAAGGCTTCCACCGCGAAATTCTCATGCGCGGTGACGAATATCACCGCGGGCGGCGCTTCCGCCTTGCCCAATTCGCGGGCAACGGAAAGGCCATCCATGCCCGGCATGGTCATGTCGAGCAGAAGCACGTCGGGCTTCAGCTTTTCGGACAGGCGCAGCGCCGATTGGCCATCGGTCGCGGTACCGACCACGGACAGGCCGTCCAGCTCGGCGCACAATACCTGCATGCGCTCGATCGCCAGCGGCTCGTCATCGACGATCAATGTGCGCAAAGTCGCCGCACCCCCCGCTTCGCTCATTCAGCTGCCTCCTGCCTGCGATGGCCGCGCTGGATCGGCAGGCGCAAATGGGTGGCATAGCCTTCGGGTACGCGGCCCGAGACCAGGCTGGCCTCGTCACCGAAGCGCGCTTCCAGCCGCTCGCGCACATTGGCAAGGCCGATGCCGTAGCCGGGGCGCGGATCGCCATTTTCGGTCGACCCGTCGCCATTATCGGCCACCGTCACCACCAGCCGGCCATATTCCTCGCGTGCGGACAGCGTGATGACCACCTGCCCGGTTGTCGGCGCCACTGCGTGCTTCACAGAATTTTCCACCAGCGGCTGCAGGATCATGCCGGGTACCAGGCAATCCTCCAGCTCGCGCGGGATATTGTATTCGGCGCGCAACCGGAGGGGGAAGCGCACCGCCTCGATATCGAGATAGAGTTTCTGCAGCGCGATTTCCTCCGCCAGCGGCAGGTCCGCCGTGGGATCGTCGGCCAGGCTGCGGCGATAGAAGGTGCTGATCATCTGGATCATGCGCTCGGCCGCCTGCGTCTTGCCGGTCAGAACCAGCGCCGAGAGCGAATTGAGCGTATTGAACAGGAAATGCGGATTGACCTGGTAGCGCAGGCTCCTGAGCTCCGCCGCCTTGGCCGCATTGCGGAACTGCTGTTCGCGCCGTTCCGCCCCGCGGGCCTTTTCCCCGGTCAGCAGCGCGAGATAGAGCGCGCACCAGGCCAGCAGCATGAAATAGCGGCTGAAAGTGAGCTCGGTCACCTGCTCCCGGCTGGAGGAGGAGAACATCGCGGCGAGGCTGGAACGAATGTCCACTCCGGTCTCTTCGGATTCGATCCCCTGGCTCTGGACGAAGTCCTGCAGCAGCTTTTCATCCAGCGCCGCCTGGACGTCGGCGAAGATCAGCCAGTTGACCTGCGCGATCAGCAATGCCGCGGGCAGGGCGAAGACCAGCGCGGCGGTGATCTTGGCCCAGAGCGGGCGCGCGTCGAAAGCACGCAGCACCAGCCACAGCGCGAGCGTGACAACCGCGCCCATCAGGCTGGACAGGGCGCGCAGGCCCAGCAAATCGCCCGCCATGTGCAGGTTCAGCAGCTCTGCCCGCAACGTCATCAGGATCAGATAGGCGGCCCACAGGCCGACCACCGATGCCAGCACCGTGCTGAACGGAACGCGCGCGACCAGTTCTTCAGGTTTATCCCTGTTCATGGGCGCCATTTACGCCTTGCGGACCCCGAAAGGCCAGCCCCCTGTCATATTCCGGTCGAACGGCGTGTGCGCTTGGTCGATCCGGGGCAGCCCTAGAGCAGGTGCTCCTCGGCGATCTTGCGCTTCCAGTGCAGCGGGGCGAGCGTGTGGACATTGTTGCCCTCGGCATCGACGGCCACCGTTACCGGCATGTCCTTCACGGTGAATTCGTAGATCGCTTCCATGCCAAGATCCTCGAAAGCGACAACTTTCGATTCCTTGATCGCCCGCGCGACGAGATAGGCCGCGCCGCCCGTCGCCATCAGATATGCGACCTTGAAGCGGCTGATCACATCCACCGCATCCGCGCCGCGCTCGGCCTTGCCGATCATCGCGAGCAGGCCTTGGTCGAGCATCATCTCGGTAAACTTGTCCATCCGGGTGGCGGTGGTGGGGCCGGCGGGGCCGACAACCTCACCCATCACCGGATCGACGGGGCCGACATAATAGATCGCGCGGCCCTTGAAGCTGACGGGCAGCTCTTCGCCCTTGTCGAGCATGTCCTGGATACGCTTATGCGCCGCATCGCGGCCGGTCAGCATCTTGCCGTTGAGCAGCAGCCGGTCGCCCATCTTCCAGCTCGCCACGACTTCGGGCGTGAGATTGTCGAGATCGACGCGCTTGGCCTCAACATCGGGCTGCCACTGGACGTCGGGCCACTGGTCGAGGTCGGGCGCGGGGATATAGCTGGGGCCGGAACCGTCGAGCGTGAAATGCGCATGGCGCGTGGCGGCGCAATTGGGGATCATCGCCACCGGCTTGCCCGCCGCATGGCAGGGCGCGTCGAGGATTTTCACGTCGAGCACGGTGGAAAGGCCGCCCAGCCCCTGCGCGCCGACGCCCATGGCATTGACCGCATCGAAGATATCGATCCGCAGCTGCTCGATGTCGCTTTGCGCGCCGCGCTGCTTCAGCTGCGCCATGTCGATCGGCTCCATCAGGCTGAGCTTGGCGAGCTTCATGCAATGTTCCGCCGTGCCGCCGATGCCGATGCCGAGCATGCCCGGCGGGCACCAGCCCGCGCCCATGGATGGGATCTGTTCCAGCACCCAGTCGACGATATTGTCGCTGGGGTTCATCATCTTGAACTTGCTCTTGTTTTCGCTGCCGCCGCCCTTGGCCGCTACATCGATCGCGACCGTGTTGCCCGGCACCATCTCGACCGAGAGCACGCTTGGCGTATTGTCGCGCGTATTGCGGCGGGTGAAAGCGGGATCGGCAAGGATCGAGGCGCGTAGCTTGTTGTCCGGATGGTTGTAGGCGCGGCGCACACCCTCATCGACCACGTCCTGCAGGCTCATCTTCGAATCGAGCCGGCAATCCTGACCCCATTTGACGAAGACGTTGACGATGCCGGTGTCCTGGCAGATCGGCCGGTGCCCCTCTGCGCACATGCGGCTGTTGGTCAGGATCTGCGCGATGGCATCCTTCGCCGCCGGGCCCTGCTCCGCCTCATAGGCCTCGCCCAGCGCCTTGATGTAATCCATCGGGTGGTAATAGGAGATATATTGCAGCGCATCGGCCACGCTTTCGATGAGGTCTTCTTCACGAATGAGGGTAACGTCGTTCATCGAAGCGGATCTCCTGCTGATACAATTTCTGACACGCCGGGCGTGCTGCACCTGCTAAGGACGCAAAAGCAGGCCAAAGCCCTTGGACTTGTGCCCTCATACGCCTAAGGCTCGCCCCGGCAAGAGTGACGAGAGACGAAAGATAGTGACCCTTCTCGATTCCCCCACCAAGGATGAGGCCTTCGCCACAGCGCGCAAGGCAATGATCGACAGCCAGCTGCGCACCAGCGGGGTGACCGATCCGGTCGTCGTTGGCCGCATGCGCGAAGTGAAGCGCGAGGAATTCGTGCCCGAAAGTGCCAAGGGCGTCGCCTATATGGACCGCGCCGTGCCGCTGGGCGATGGCAAGTACCTCGCCGCACCGATCGTGCAGGGCATGCTGCTGCAGGAAGCCAAGCCCGGTCTCGACGAGAGCGCGATCGTGGTCGATGGCGGCAGCGGCTACCTCGCCGAATTGCTGCGCCCGCTGGTCGCCTCGCTCAAGGTGATGAGCGTGGAGGAAGCGCTGGCCCCGGCACGCGGCGGCAAGAAGGTGGACCTGATCATCGTCGACGGCGCGATCGAGCAGCTGCCCGATTCGCTCGCCAAGCGTCTGGCCGACGATGGCCGTATCGTCACCGGCATGGTGCATGACGGCGTGACCAGCATCGCGCGCGGCCGCAAGTCGAGCAAGCAGGTGGTGTTCATGCCGCTGGGTGAAGTAGGCATTCCGCGCCTTTCCGCTTTCGACAAGCCGAAGGGCTGGAGCTTCTGAGCATGCGGCCTGTCATGCGTTCCCTCAGCCTGAAAACGGCGCTGCTGACCTGCGCCTGCATGATCGCGGCCCCGGCTTCGGCGGAAACGCTGAAGGACGCGCTGTGGCAGGCCTATACCTCCAATCCACAGCTCGAAGCCGCGCGGGCGCAATTGCGCGCCACGGACGAGAATGTGCCGATCCAGCGCTCCAGCGGCCTGCCCTCGCTGACAACGTCATCGACGCTGACCGAATTCCTCAAGAGCTCCTCCACCAGCTTCACCTCGCCGGAGCGCCAGCTTTCGGCCAATGTGGACCTGGGCGTGCCGATCTATTCTGGCGGCAGCGTGCGCAACGGTATTCGCGCGGCGGAAAACCGCGTGGAAGCGGGACGGGCGGATTTGCGTGGCAGCGAAAGCGCGCTCTTCAGCCAGGTTGTCGCCGCCTATATGGATGTGATCCGCAACGAGGCGGTGGTCGGCCTGTCCTCCAACAATGTGGACGTGCTGGTCATCAACCTCGAAGCGACGACCGACCGTTTCGAGATCGGCGACCTTACCCGCACCGACGTGGCGCAATCGGCCAGCCGCCTTGCCCTTGCCCGCAGCGACTTCCGCAGCGCGCAGGCCAACCTCGTATCCGCGCGGGAGAACTACATCGCGCTGGTCGGCTCCGCACCGGACGATCTGCAGCCCCCGCCGCCGCTCCCCGGCCTCCCCACCAGCCCGGATGATGCGGTCAATGTGGCGCTGGAGTACAATCCGGACCTGATCGCCGCGCGCGAGCGTGCGGAAGCGTCTGGCTATGAGATCGAAGTTGCCGGGGCAGGACGCCAGCCGCGACTGGAGGCTTTTGCCAGCGGCGGATACCAGAATTACCTGGGTACGCTGGACTCGATCCCCGGCACAGCCTCAGCCTCGCAGACCAGCACTTCGGCACAGGCAGGCCTGCGCCTCTCGCTGCCGATCTTCCAGGGCGGCCGCGTCTCCGCGCAGCAGCGGCAGGCGCAGGCGCAAAGCTCCGCCGCGCTGGAACAGGTAATCGGGACCGAGCGCAATGTCATCGCGCAGGTGCGCGCCGCCTATTCCAGCTGGCGCGCTGCCAATGCCATCATCGCCTCCACGCAGGCGGCAGTCGATGCCGCGGAGCTGAGCCTCGAAGGCGTGCGGGCGGAGAACTCGATCGGCAATCGCCAGATCCTCGACGTCCTGAATGCCGAGCAGGAATTGCTCGCCGCGCGCGTGCAATTGGTGACCGCACGCCGCAACGAATATGTCGCGGGCTTCACGCTGCTTGCCGCCATGGGCCGCGCCGAAGCGCGCGACCTCGGGCTCGACAGCGAGGGCCCGCTTTACGATCCGGTGGCCAATTACGACCGCTCGCGCGATATCCTGCTCGACTGGCAGAGCGATCCCGATCCTGTGGCAACCTCCACCCGCACCGTTGACATCCCGGCGCAGGATGGCGAGGTTTCGCCTGACTGATTTCGGCTGCGGCCTTTCGGGGGACTGATGATGCGTCAGGAAGGTGAACCTTCGGTCGAGGAAATCCTCGAATCGATCAAGAAAGTGATGGCACGCGATGCCGACAGGATCGTTGCCGGCGCGCGTGAGCCAGCTGGGGAAGGGCTGATCGCCCAACCGGGGGCCGATCCTAACGAGAATGAGGATGTGCTGGACCTCGATACCGTCGCCCCGGAAACCTCGGAAGCCGCCCAGGCTCCGGGAAAACCCGCAAGCGATGAACTAGCCGAGGGGCTGACCAACACTGTCGCTGCCGATTCCATGCGCCAGTCGCTGGCCGCGCTGGCAATGCTCTCCGAACCTTCCGCAAAGCCGCAGATCGTGCGTTCGGGCGAAACCTCGCTCGAAGACATGGTGCGCGACCTGCTGCGCCCGCTGATGGCGCAATGGCTCGATGCCCATTTGCCAGAAATCGTTGAGCGGCTGGTGAAGGAAGAGATCACCCGGATCGCGGGCAAGAAGCGCTGAGCACTTGCGGGCCGGGCGGGGCACATTACCTCCACCGGCAATGAGCAAGGCTGATCCTGCAGACATTGCGAAAGCAGAACGCGCGCTGGCCAAGATCGGCGGCGAGGCGATCGAACGTCATATCCTCCTGTGCGGCATCTCCGAGAAGCAGCAGTGCTGCCGTCGTGAGGAAGGGGAGCGCAGCTGGAAATTCCTCAAGAAGCGGCTGAAGGAGCTGGGGCTGGCAGGAGCGGGCGGCGTCCAGCGGACCAAGGCCGATTGCCTGCAGATCTGCGAAGCGGGGCCTGTCGCAGTCGTCTGGCCCGATGGCGTCTGGTACCATTCCTGCACTGAGGATGTGCTGGAAAAGATCATCCAGCAGCATCTGATCGGCGGGAAGCCGGTGGAGGCGTACCGGCTCTATCCTTCAGAGGGCGGCTGAGGCTTTCCTACATGAGGAGGGGCGGGCGAGAGTAGCTGCGGCTCTTTCACATGTCCGATCGCAACGCGTTTTCCCTTTCGGGAAGTGTCAACTTCGCGCTTTGCCGTTATTGCACCTGTTTTCAGATATATAGATCGGTTTGAGCGAGGTCACAGACTGTCAATTTTGTCAACTTCGCTGCCGCTTCACTCTTCGAGTTCGTCGAGCGAATTCTCCACCGCCTCGTCATGCCCGGTGCCGCTGGATAGGAACACCAGCCCCATCAGCGCGCTCATCAGCAGCATGGCAATCCCGATGCCCAGTGCGGTAGCGATGAAGAAATGGACCGAAACCATGCCCATTTCCCTGTACAGCAGTGTCAGGGCGATAATGACCACGCCCACCGTCAGCGCGAACATGAAGCGCATCAGCCGCCGATAGCGGGCCCAGGCATGGGCCGCCGTCGCGGGATCGTCGAGCGGGGATTTCCGTACCATGCGCGTTTCATGCACCTCTCATCCCGGTGATGCAACGGGGCTGGAAGTCCCCATTTGCCCGGACTCGGCAGGTCATGGCATGATGCGTCCCTTCACGCGAATTGGAGAGAGCGCATGTCAATTGCCCGGATAATCGAAGGCCGCCAGCAGGATATCGTCAGCTGCACCGCGGATGACAGCGTGCGCGATGTCGCCGCATTGCTGGCCGAACGGCGCATCGGCGCACTGCCTGTGATGGATGGGGAGAACGTGGCGGGCATCTTCTCCGAACGCGACTTGCTCTATTGCGTCGCGCGCGAGGGCGAGGCGGTGCTGTCGCGCTCGGTCGGCGAGGTGATGACGGCGCCCGCGATATCCATCGATCCGGGGCAGAGCGTGTTGCGCGCCCTCTCGCTGATGACCCGGCGGCGCATCCGCCACCTGCCGGTGGTCGAGAATGGCAAGCTGCTCGGCTTCGTCTCGATCGGTGACCTGGTGAAGTACCGCATGGACCAGATCGAGGAAGAGGCGGAACAGATGCGCGAATATATCGCGCAGTCCTGAACGCCTCTCTTGAGCGGCGCCCCTCCGCACACTACATCGCGTCCATGGCCGAAACGCTCACCCTGACCGCCGCCGCTGCAGAGCGCGTGGGACTGATTGCCCGGAAACAGGGCAAGCCCGCCGTGCTGCGCCTGTCAGTCGAGGGCGGGGGCTGCTCCGGCTTCCAGTACAAGTTCGACCTCGACGATGCGCCGGAGGCTGACGACATGGTCAGCGAGACCGATGGTGTGAAGCTGGTGGTCGATCCGGTCAGCCTGGACCTTGTGGCCGGAAGCACGGTCGATTTCGTCGAATCCCTGGGCGGTGCGGCATTTCGGGTCGAAAACCCTCAGGCCGCCGCCGGTTGCGGTTGCGGTTCCAGCTTTGGCATCTAAAGTCCGCCCAAAGGGACGGACATTGTGCGTATAGCCTCATTCAACATCAACGGTATCAAGGCGCGCCTGCCGCGCCTGCTCGAATGGCTGGAGGAAACCCGGCCCACGGTCGCCTGCCTGCAGGAAATCAAGACCATGGACGAAGGCTTCCCGGCCGAGGAGTTCGAGAAGATCGGCTATCACGCCATCTGGCACGGGCAGAAGAGCTTCAACGGCGTGGCGATCCTTGCCGACGGGGTGAAGCCTGAAGAGAAGCAGCGCGGCCTGCCCGGCGACGATAGCGACGAGCAATCGCGCTACCTCGAGGCCGAGGTGAACGGCGTGCGCATCTGCAACCTTTATCTTCCCAACGGCAATCCGCAGCCGGGGCCCAAATTCGATTACAAGCTGGCGTGGATGGAGCGGCTGCGCAATAGGATCGCCGGACACCTCGCTGCAGAGATCCCCACGGTCGTCCTCGGCGACTTCAACGTCATTCCAGAGGACAAGGACGTCTGGGCGGTAAAGACGATGCAGGACGATGCGCTGATGCAGCCTGAATCGCGCGATGCCTATGCACGGCTGCTCAATGACGGGTGGACCGATGCGCTTGGCACGCTCAACCCGCGCGGCGGAGTATGGACGTACTGGGATTACCAGGCAGGCGCTTGGCAGCGCGACCACGGCTTCCGCATCGACCACCTGCTACTCTCACCCGATTGCGCGGACCGGCTGGCGGCAGCCGGCGTCGACAAGGACCATCGCGGCCGAGAGAAGGCCAGCGACCACGCGCCCGTGTGGGTAGAACTACGCGACTAGCAACCGCGCTCTACGCGCAAGACGGCTGACGCCAGCCAGCCGCAAGGCCGAACGGCCGCCCGCAGGTGCCCCGCACCCTGAGCTTGTCGAAGGGGAAGGGAATAGCGCCGAGGACCGCGCGCCCGGATGGGCGTGCGGAAGTCAAACACCAATCACCTATAAAAAATATGACTATCGATGCGCGCCACGCTCGCCTTGGCGCGGGCCCAGCGCGGGCTCACATGCGTAGCGTGGAAATAGAGCGAATCCGCCGCTTCGCTGTCCCACAGCTCCTGATGCGCGATGCGCGCGATTGCCTTGGCGCGGCGCCATGCCTGCGAGGAGGCGTTGGGAGTGGGGATGCGTCCGGCGCGCACGAAGGAGAACTGCGCGCGCTGGGTGACGACCGAACAATAGTCATTCGGGAACAGACGTGATTCCGAACGGTTGATGACCACGCGGGCTACGGCCAGCTGGCCGGCCAGCGGCTCGCCGCGCGATTCGAAATAAACGGCCTGGGCAAGGCAGCGAAGCTCGGTCGACATTTCCTCTGCGGAAGAAACGGTGCTCACCAGCTCGCGCAGGGAGGTGGAAGCCTGGGGTTCGACGACCGGCTCTTCGGGCGCTTCGGGAATTTCCTGCACCACGGCGCTGGAAACGAAGCGCACCGGGGCGGCTTCGACATCAGCAGCTTGTGCATCTTCGGATGCACCTTGGGCCAATGGGGTGACCGTTTCGAGCGCTACGGGCTCTGCCTGGTCCTGGGCAACGGCGCCGGTCATGCCGGTGCCAAGAAGTGCTGCAAACATGACAGCGACCGAGGCAAGGGCCCCGGCCCGGTAGAACTTGCGGTTCATGTAACCTGTAACTCAAGGCGGTGGGAAACCCGTCGCAGGTCAGCGATCGCGAGTTGTCAGCAACAACTCGTAAATGCCGCGATCCCATCAAAGGACCTGCCGGTTGCCCCCCGTCTGCGCGCCCCAGCCACCGGTGTGATTACCGGCCGGAAGAGGCCAACGCTCTGGAAGTCGCGGGCCAAATAGCGACCCGAGTCACGAAGTCAACCTGTGGTTCCCTGGTTTCCGATGAAACGTTCTGCATTGGCGATATCCAGCTCGACCAGCCAGACATCGCTATCCTGGCGTTTGCGCCGGTCGCAGTATTCGCTGAATTCCATCGGATTTTCAGGGTCTTGAGTCTTGGAAAGCGTCCATTTCCTGGTGCCGTCAAGCTGCGGCATTCGCTCATAGAGACGCGAATTTGTGCCGTTTTCGCAACAGATCACCAGGATTGTCCCGGCATCGCGTTCACCCTTTGCCAGCACGGTGGCGAAGCCGCCTTCAGCCTGCACCGCGCGGAGCAGACCACTCACTTCGATATGCGCGGGGAGCCTCGCCTCTTCCACGATCAGTCCTGCGGCCGGTATCCGGGAAGCCCGGAAAGCGCGATATGCGAGCGCATGAATGTGCCTGTCCCACGGCCGATTTCATCGCCTTCTGCATCGACCAGGCTTGCTTCGGCCACGAAAACGCGGCGCTTGCCGCTGATCCAGCGGCCGCGCGCCTCGACCGGGCCGGAGCGCACCGGCTTGGTGAAATGGAGATTGAAGCCTGTCGTCAGCAGGAAACGGTCGGTGACCAGCGAATTCGCGGCATAAAAGGCCGCATCGTCGAGCATCTTGAAGTAGATCGTGCCATGCGCCGCGCCGGCGGCATGGTGCAGCGCCTTGTCCACCTCGAAACGGATGACCGATTGCCCCTCACCGGGAATTTCCAGGCGCGAGCGGAACAGCGCATTGATCGGCGCGGAGGCATAGAGCGCTTCGAGCGCGCGGAAATGCGCTGCCGCGCCGCTGGCGGCAGGATCAGGCGACGGACCGGTCCGAGACATTGGTCAAGAGGGCGTAGATCGCCTCCACATCGGGTGCATCGGCCAGCGCATCGCGCATGTTCTCATCGCGCATCAGCCGCGAAATGGAGGCCAGTGCATGCAGATGGGCAGCGCCGCTGTTCTCGGGCGAGAGCAGGCCGAATACCAGATCCACCGGAAGCCCGTCCGCAGCATCGAAATCCGCCGCATGTTCAAGCTTCAGCAGCGCTGCGACCGGACGCTGGATTCCCGGAATGCGCGCATGCGGAATGGCCACGCCGCGGCCGAAACCGGTGCTGCCAAGCTTCTCGCGCTCATCAAGATATTCGAGGACGGTTTCCGCCTCGATATCACAGGCTTGAGCGAAGAGAGAGCTCAGTTGGGCCAGAATGTCCTGTTTGCTCCTGACGTCGACGATCGCGACCGAATCAGGCTGGAGCGCAAAAAGAGAATCCATGTCCGAAAGACTTCACATTATTCATAGCATTGCCACCCCTGCAGGAATGACATTGATATTTCCCAAAAATCCGCTGGTTCTTTCAGAGAACGCGGGACGTCTGCGAGCTGTTCCCGCACGCCTGCTCAGGACGGTTCGACCCAACCGATCGACCCATCGGAGCGGCGATAAACCATATTATGCCGCCCGGTTCCAGCATTTTTGAAGAACAGCGCATTGGTATGCCTGAGATCGAGCAGCATCACCGCGTCCGAAACACTGGCCTCGGGAATGTCGATCCGCGTTTCGGCAATGACGGGAGGCGCCTCTGCCGGCAGTTCCTCGACCTCGGGCTCCTCGGGAGCGAAGATGGTATAGGCTGCCTCTTCCTCCTTCATCGCATGGGCCGCCTGTTCGTGACGGTCCTTCAACCGGCGCTTGTAGCGGCGCAGCTGCTTCTCGATCTTGTCGGCAGCCTGTTCGAAGGCGAGGTGAACGTCATGCGCCTCGGCATGGGCCTTCAGGATCAGCCCGTGATTCACATGGAGGACGATGTCGCAACCGAAGGCATTGGTGGGCGCCTTGCCGAAAGTGACGGTGGAGGAAAGCGCCCGGCTGAAATACTTGTCGACGATACCTTCAAGGCGCTCTGCGGCATGTTCCTGCAAGGCTGCGCCGGTGTCCAATTGGTGACCGGAAACGCGGATGTCCATGTGGGGGGTACTCCTTCTGTACTTGGCACCTTTGGATATAGGTCCCGATTGGGACTTAATTAAGCCAGAGCGGTGAATCCAGCGATTCCAGAAAGGCCTTGTGCCGCGCAAGTTCCTCGGCGCTGGGCGCATGGGCGCGCGGTTGGCGGAACTGCCCCGTTTTCGGGACGAACTGGCGGATCTCGGTGACTGCCACTTCCACCTCTGCCGCCAACTCCAGCCCGATCTGCCGTCCGCCCGTCAGCTCGACATAGACCTGCGCCAGCAATTCGGCGTCGAGCAAGGCGCCGTGCTTCACGCGGTGGCTTCGATCGACGCCATAGCGGGTGCACAACGCATCGAGCGAATGCTTGGCGCCGGGATGGCGGCGGCGAGCGATCGCCAGCGTATCGATCATGCGGTCCATGCCGATTTCCGCCAGGCCGCAGGCGGACAGCTCGAAATTGAGGAAGCCGAAGTCGAATTGCGCATTATGCGCCACCAGCGGCGCATCGCCGATGAATTCGAGCAGATCGCCCACCGTGTCCTTGAACAGCGGCTTGTCGGCAAGGAAGGCGGCGGAAAGGCCGTGCACGCGCTCCGCCTCCATCGGCATGTCGCGCTCCGGATTGTAATAGGCATGGTAGCTGCGCCCGGTGGCGACGCGATTGACCATCTCGACGCAGCCCATTTCGACCAGCCTGTCCCCCGAATGGGGATCGAGGCCGGTGGTTTCGGTATCGAAGATGATCTCGCGCATGGCCGGACTATCGGATGCCCGACGCCTCAGCGCAACTGGGCTTTGAGCTTGTCCACCAGCTCTTCCACCTGCCGCCGGGTTTCATCGAGCGGCAGGCCGGTATCGATCACGAAATGCGCGCGGGCGCGCTTTTCGCCATCGGGCATTTGCAGGGCGAGGATATCGGCGAACTTCGCCTCGGTCATGTCGGGCCGGGCGAGGACGCGGGCACGCTGGACTTCGGCCGGGGCGGAGACGACCACGACCTTGTCGATCCCCTCGATGTCGGTCTTTTCGAACAATAGCGGGATGTCGAACAGGACCATTGGTGCATGGGCGTTGTTGCGCAGGAAATCTTCGCGCAATTCGCGCACGGCGGGATGGACGATGCTTTCCAGCCGGGCGAGAGCGGCGGGGTCGCCGAAGACTTGCGCGCCGAGCTTCTGCCGCTCCACGCCTTCGGGCCCGGTCGATCCGGGAAAGGCCTCTTCTATCGCAGGCAGAAGTTCCCCGCCTGGTCCCTGCATCCGGCGCACCTCGGCATCGGCATCGAAGACCGGCACGCCCAGATCGGCGAACATCGCGGCGACCGTGCTCTTGCCCATGCCGATCGAGCCGGTGAGGCCGAGGATGAGCGGCTTGCTCATGTCGTAAGGATCTTGCGCAGTTCCGCGTCGTCGTCGCGGGGCGGTGCGGCCCCAAAGAACTTTGCGAAAGCGATGGCCGCCTGGCCGATCAGCATGGAGAGGCCGTCCACCGTCGCGAAGCCCGCTTCACGCGCGGCCTTCAGCAGCGGCGTCTCCAGTGGCTGGGTCACGATATCATAGACTACGCTGCCCGGCGGCACGTGACTGAGGTCGAAAGCGAGTGGCGGCTGGCCTGCCATGCCGAGCGGGCTGGCATTGACGACAAGGTCGAAACACCCTGCGCGATCATCGAAAGCGAAGTCGGTCGGATCGGCAAAATGGGTGAGATCGACCGCATGGTGCTCGCCCTCTGGCGCCAGCTCGTCGAGCAAGGCCTGCGCCTTCACAGGATTGCGCCCGGCGAGCACGAGCGTGAGGCCCTCGCCGGCGAGCGCTGCCACGATCGCCCGCGCCGCACCGCCTGTGCCGAGGACGCGTGCCATGCGGAAATAGTGATCCCTTGCCAGCTCCTGACGCAGCGGTTCCAGGAATCCGTCGGCATCGGTATTGGTGCCGGTGAGCGTCCCGTCCTCGCCGCGCAAGATCGTGTTCACCGCGCCGATCCGTTCGGCCACGGGATCGAGCCGGTCGAGCAGCGACATCACCGCCTGCTTGTGCGGCATGGTGACATTGCAGCCGCGCCAGTTCGCATCCTTGCGACGCTCGGCAAGGTAATCGGCAAGGCCTTCGGGAGTGACGTGGCAGGCGCGATAGTTGGCATCGAGGCCGAGCTTGCCGATCCAGTAATTGTGGATCGCCGGGCTTTTCGACTGCTTGATCGGATCGCCGATCACTTCCGCGTATGGCTGGCTCACGAGGGCAGCTCCCCCTGATCGCGTAGCGCGCCCAGTACATGGAGCAGCGGCATGCCGAGAACGGTGAAATGATCGCCTTCTATCCGGTCGAACAATTGCACGCCCAGCGCCTCTATCCGGAACACCCCGACGCAATAGCCAACCTCGGGCCATTCGGCATCGAGATAGGAGGCGATGAACTCCTCGGACAATTCGCGCAGGTGGAGGCGGGCGAGCGCCGCATGGCTCCACACGATTTCGCCACCCCGGGCGAGGGCGGCGGCGGAATGCAGCTGCATCGCCTTGCCGGAGAAGAACCGCAGATGTTCGGCCGCATTCTCGCGGCTGGCAGGTTTGTCGAAACGCTTGCCGTCGACGACGACGAGGGAATCGCTGCCCAGCACCAGCCGTTCCTTCTCCGGCACGGCAAGCGCCTTGGCCCAGGCGAGGGCGAGGGCGACCTCGTCCGGCGGCGCATCACCTAGCCCTTCCTCGATCGCGCGCTCGTCCACATCGGCAGGCATGGCTTCGAAGGCCACACCCGCATCGGTCAGCATCGCCTTGCGCGAAGCGGACTTGGAAGCGAGGACAATGGTCATATCGGCTTGGGGCCCACGCGCGGCGGGCGTTCGCGCGCCTCGCGTTCCTGGTGCAGCTTGATCACCGCGGCCGCCGTCTCCTCGATCGAGCGGCGGGTGACGTCGATCACCGGCCAGCCATTATCGGCGAACATGCGGCGGGCGAAGGCGACTTCCTTTTCCACCTTCTCCTCATCGACATAGGAGGTCTCCGTCTTCTCGTTGAGCGCGAGCAGGCGATTGCGGCGGATCTGGATCAGCCGCTTGGGCGCGGTGGTCAGGCCCACGACCAGGGGGTGGCGCAATTCGAACAGCGAAGGCGGAGGCGGGCTTTCCACCACCAGCGGGATATTGGCGACCTTGAAACCGCGATTGGCGAGGTAGATGCTGGTCGGCGTCTTCGATGTGCGCGAAACGCCAGCAAGGACGATGTCCGCCGCCTCCCAATTGTCCCAGCCCACGCCGTCATCATGGGCGATGGTGAACTGGATCGCATCGACGCGGTTGAAATAGGCCTCGTCCATCACGTGGCGCGCGCCGGTACGGGCATGGGCTTCCTGTCCCAGCCGGTCCTCCAGTGCATGGGTAACGACGTCGAGCGCGGCGACATGCGGCAGGCCCAGCGCGCGGCACCTTTCTTCCAGACGCGCACGCACTTCGGGATTGGCGAGGGTGAAGAGAACGAGGCCGGGATTGGCCTTGAACTCCTCCATGATGCGGTCGAGATGCTGCTTGGAGCGCACCATTGGCCAGAAATGGCGCGTGACATCGGGATCGTCGAATTGCGCAAGCGCCGCCTTCGCGATCATCTCGAGCGTTTCGCCGGTCGAGTCCGAGAGTAGATGGAGGTGCAGCCGGGCCATGTGGACAAGTCCCGGCATAAACCACGGGACGGATCGGCGGACAAGCACGGGATGCAATTCCACCCCCACTAACAGGTGATTCCAACGCAGCTTTCTGGACAGGCTGGAGCGGATTTGAACAGGCTGTGGATTGTGCGCAGAGATTCCGATTGACGACGCAAGGCTGCAGAGTCGCATTGCCACTGCCCCCTGTTCAATCCGGGAGAAATCGGGCAAGGGCGCGCAATCCCCGAAATCCACAGGGCCAACAGAGTCCTGAATCCTATATATAATATATATATTTTATTGTTTGGACCTCTCGATGCCCGGACTCCTTCTCGACACTTTGCGCGGTAAACAGGCTGACAGGCGGCCGGTCTGGCTCATGCGCCAGGCAGGCCGTTACCTTCCCGAATATCGCGCGCTCAGGGCGGAAAAAGGCGGCTTTCTCGAGCTCGTCTATGACAGCGAGGCGGCTAGCGAGATCACCTTGCAGCCGATCCGACGCTTCGGTTTTGACGGGGCGATCCTGTTCTCCGATATCCTGATCGTGCCGCATGCGCTGGGGCAGGACCTGAAGTTCCTTGCTGGTGAAGGACCGCATCTCTCGCCGCGGCTGGTCGATGCGGCACTGGAAAGCCTGACGCCAGCCCCGCATCGCTACGAGCCCGTGTGGGAGACCGTGAGGCTCACGCGCGCCGCTCTGGCTACCCTGGCCCCGGAAACCACCATGCTGGGCTTCATCGGCTCTCCCTGGACCGTGGCGACCTATATGGTGGCGGGAGAGGGGAGCAAGGATCACCATTTGGCGCGGACCATGGCCTATCGCGATCCGGAAGGCTTTGCAGCCATTGTGGATGCGATCGTCGAAAGCTCGATCCATTACCTGTCCGGCCAGATCGAGGCGGGTGCGGAAGCGGTGCAGCTGTTTGACAGCTGGTCGGGCAGCCTTGCGCCCAAGCAGTTCGAGCGCTGGGTGGTCGAACCCACCGTGCGCATCGTCGATGCCATCCGGGCGAAACACCCCGACGTCCCGATCATCGGCTTTCCGAAAGGAGCGGGCGGCAAGCTGCCTGCCTATGCGCGTGAGACCGGCGTCGATGCGGTCGGCGTGGACGAGACGGTCGACCCGCGCTGGATCCACGCACAATTGCCGCCCGACATGCCGGTGCAGGGCAATCTCGATCCGCTGCTGCTTATCGCTGGCGGGGCGCAGCTGGAGGAGGGTGCGCGCGAAGTGCTTTCCGCCTTTGCCGATCGGCCGCATGTCTTCAATCTCGGCCACGGGATCGACAAGACCACGCCGATCGCCCATGTCGAACGCCTGCTCGAAATCGTTCGCGGCGATGTGGGGTGACACACGCGGCGCGAGATCCTAAATCGGGCCCATGCAGGACGTGCTTTCCATGACCTATCTCTGGCTCAAGGCCGGCCACATCATTTTCGTGATTTTCTGGATGGCGGGGCTGTTCATGCTGCCGCGCTATTTCGTCTATCACCAGGAAGCGGCCGAGGGTTCGCCCGAGGAAGCGCAATGGATCGATCGCGAGCGCAAGCTGCTGAAGATCATCCTGCTGCCCTCGATCATCGTGGTCTGGGTTCTCGGTCTCGCGCTGGCCTATACGCTGAGCCTGTGGAGCGCGGGCTGGCTGCATGCCAAGATGATGCTGGTGCTGCTGCTTTCCGCCTATCACGGTTACCTGGCGAGCTATCACAAGAAGCTGGCGCGTGGGGAACGGCGCCTGTCGGGCAAGCAGTTGCGCCTGTTCAACGAAGTGCCCGGCATTGCCGCGGCGGTCATTGTCATTCTGGTGATCGTTCGCCCGTTCTGAGCCTGTCGCACCATGCGGCTCGATTCACCGAAAGCGAATTGACGCTTCGGCGCGAAACGCATATTCGCGCAAACCTCTCCGGCTGAGGTCGCCATTCCGAGCGACCGGGTCTGCTTTCTCCAAGCCCATATTGGCCTGCCGGCTTCCACATAACGCACTACGGAATATCCGATCATGCATCTCAAAGAACTGAAACAGCGGACGCCGGCGGAACTCGTCGCCATGGCCGAGGAATATGAGGTTGAAGGCGCGTCCACCATGCGCCGGCAGGACCTGATGTTCGCCATTCTCAAGGAAGTTGCCGAAGACGGCGAGGAAATCCTCGGTATCGGCACGATCGAAGTACTGTCCGACGGCTTCGGCTTCCTGCGCAGCCCCGAAGCGAACTATCTCGCCGGTCCCGACGATATTTACGTCTCGCCCAACCAGGTCCGCAAATGGGGCCTGCGCACCGGCGATACGGTAGAAGGTGAAATCCGCGCGCCCAAGGATGGCGAACGCTACTTCGCGCTGACCAAGCTGCTGAAGGTCAATTTCGATGATCCCGATGCGGTGCGCCACCGCACCAATTTCGACAACCTCACGCCGCTCTATCCCGATGAGCGGCTGAACCTCGACACGATCGATCCCACGGTGAAGGACAAGTCTGCCCGCGTGATCGACCTGATCGCGCCGCAGGGCAAGGGCCAGCGCGCGCTGATCGTCGCCCCGCCGCGTACCGGTAAGACGGTGCTGCTGCAGAACATCGCCAAGGCGATCACGGACAACCATCCGGAAGTCTTCCTGCTGGTCCTGCTGGTGGATGAGCGTCCGGAAGAAGTCACCGACATGCAGCGTTCGGTGAAGGGTGAGGTGATTTCCTCGACCTTCGACGAACCCGCCCAGCGCCACGTGCAAGTCGCTGAAATGGTTATCGAAAAGGCCAAGCGCCTGGTCGAGCACAAGCATGACGTGGTGATCCTGCTGGACTCGATCACCCGCCTCGGCCGTGCCTACAACACCGTGGTGCCCAGCTCGGGCAAGGTGCTGACCGGCGGTGTCGACGCCAACGCCCTGCAGCGCCCCAAGCGCTTCTTCGGTGCTGCGCGTAATATCGAGGAAGGCGGCTCGCTTTCCATCATCGCCACCGCGCTGATCGATACCGGCAGCCGCATGGACGAGGTGATCTTCGAAGAGTTCAAGGGCACGGGCAACTCCGAAATTGTGCTCGACCGCAAGGTTGCCGACAAGCGCATCTTCCCGGCTCTGGATGTGGGCAAGTCCGGCACCCGCAAGGAAGAGCTGCTGGTCGACAAGGAAGCGCTCTCCAAGATGTGGGTCCTGCGCCGTATCCTGATGCAGATGGGCACGGTGGATTCGATGGAATTCCTGCTCGACAAGATGAAGGATTCCAAGACCAACGAGGACTTCTTCGCTACGATGAACCAGTAGGTTCCGGGCGCACCGCGAAAATGGGGAAGGGGGCTGGGGCCCCCTTTTTCATGGGCAACTCTGGAAAATGACCGCCGTCTTGCCCATATAGGACACTCACGGCATGATGTGCCGTTCCAGCGGCGCTCAGCGAAAGGCACGTGGCATGAAAGTGAACATCGAGATCGACTGCTCGCCCGAAGAGGCGCGCCGCTTCATGGGCCTGCCCGATGTCGAGAAGGCCAATGCCGTCTATGTCGATGCGATCGCCAGTGCGATGAAGGGCGTCTCCAATGCCGACCAGTTGCAGGAATATGCCCAGCAGCTTGCGCCCATGGGGCAGATGGGGTTGAAAATCTTCCAGTCCTTCGTGGAAGGCGCCACGCGCGGTTCTTCCGGGGGTTCTGGCACTACAACAAAGCGCAAGAGCGACAGCTAAAATCACGAGATGAATACGATATTTGCCCTTTCCAGCGGTGCGCCGCCGGCGGGGATAGCTGTGATTCGCATAACTGGCCCTGATGCCGGGGAAGCCTTACGAAAGCTCGCTGGGAAGTTGCCGGAACCGCGCAAGGCAACACGCGCGTGGCTCAGCGATGAGGCGGGCAATCATCTAGACGATGGATTGGTGCTGTGGTTTCCCGGCCCGGCCTCGGTTACGGGTGAAGACCTGGCGGAACTTCACCTTCATGGCGGCCGGGCGGTGGTCGCTGCGGTGGAAGGGGCGCTCGCAGCGATTCCCGGATTGCGCAAGGCGCAGGCAGGCGAGTTTACGCGGCGCGCCTTTGCCAATGGCCGCATCGACCTTGCCGAGGCGGAGGGCCTTGCCGACCTCCTCTCCGCCGAGACCGAGCTGCAACGCCGCGCGGCCATCGCCAATGCCAGTGGTGCGATTTCCGCGAAGGTCGAAGGATGGCGCGAGGAACTGCTCCGCCTGTCCGCCCAGATCGAAGCCGTGCTCGATTTCGATGACGAGGACGACGTTGATGGCTTGCCGGGCGATTTCGCTGCCAGCCTCGCCACACTTGCGGGCGAGTTGCGAAGTGCATTGGCGATCCCCTCGGCAGAACCCCTGCGTGAAGGTTTTCGTGTGGCGCTGGCCGGACCGCCCAATGCGGGCAAGTCGACCTTGTTCAATGCCCTTCTCGAAAGTGAGGCGGCAATCACCGCCGAAGTTGCAGGCACGACGCGCGATATCCTCGTGCGACCGGTGGCGATCTCCGGCGTGCCGTTCACCTTTGTCGACATGGCTGGCCTGCGCGATGAAAGCGGCGACGTGATCGAAGCTATCGGAATCGAACGGGCGCGTGAGGAAATCGCGCGGGCCGATCTCGTCCTGTGGCTTGGTTCGGAAGGGGAGGGCCCGGAAGAGGCCTGGGAGGTCGATGCGCAATGCGATCGACAGGACCGGATGGCCAAGCGCGGTCCCGACTTCACCATTTCGGCCGTGACCGGAGAAGGTGTGGCTGGATTGAAAGCGGCGATGGTTGAGCATGCGATGTCGCATATTCCCAAGCCGGGCGACCTTGCACTCAATCGAAGGCAGAGAGATCTGGTTTCCGCCGCGGCAGATATGCTGGAGCAGGCGCGCGACCAGACCGATCCGCTGATCGTTGCCGAGCATTTGCGCCAGGCGCGGCTGTCCTTCGACGCCTTGCTTGGTCGGACCGCGACCGAAGACGTGCTCGATGCGTTGTTTGGAAGGTTCTGCATCGGAAAATAGGCGATGTTTCACGTGAAACACGCGAGCGTGTCACGCGGGCTTTGACCTCGATGGCGAGCGCCTATATCGGCATCGCGATGGATCACTTCGATATCCTTGTCGTCGGCGGAGGCCATGCGGGCTGCGAGGCTGCGTCCGTCGCGGCGCGCATGGGTGTGCGCACCGGCCTGGTGACCTTCGATGCTGACGCGGTCGGGGCGATGAGCTGCAATCCGGCGATCGGCGGCTTGGGCAAGGGTCACCTCGTTCGAGAGGTCGACGCTTTTGATGGCCTGATCGGGCGCGCGGCGGATGCGGGCGCTATTCACTACCGCATGCTCAATCGCTCCAAGGGTAGCGCCGTACAGGGCCCCCGTGTGCAAGCGGACCGCAAGCTGTTCAAGGCGGCGGTGCAGGCGATGATCGCGCGGCAGGACAATCTTTCGGTCATCGAGGGGGAAGCGGCCGAGTTACTCTTGGGCGGTGGACGTGTCAGCGGTCTGAAGCTTGGTGACGGGACGCAGATCGAAGCACGGGCCGTGATCCTCTGTACCGGCACTTTCCTTGGCGGCACGCTCTTCCGCGGCGAGGAGCGGATGGTCGGCGGGCGGATCGGTGAAAGCTCGGCGCAGGTCCTCGCGCAGCAGTTGCGCGAGGCAGACTTGCCGATGGCACGGTTGAAGACCGGCACGCCACCGCGTCTCGATGGCCGGACGATCGATTGGGCGCGTTTGGCGGAGCAGCCTTCCGATGCCGATTTCTGGACCATGTCACCGCTCACACGCGAGCGTGCCAATCCGCAGGTCTTCTGCGCGATCACCCGTACCAATGCTGCGAGCCATGCGATCATCGCTGACAATCTCCATCGCTCGCCGCTCTTCACCGGCGCGATCGATGCGGCGGGGCCGCGCTATTGCCCCTCGATCGAGGACAAGATCCACCGCTTTGCCGATCGGGATGGGCACCAGGTTTTCCTCGAGCCGGAGGGGCTGGACACGCATCTTGTCTACCCCAACGGTATCAGCACCTCGCTGCCTACGGACGTCCAGCTCGCCATGCTGCGGACGATGGAGGGGTTGGAGCAGGTGGCGATGGAAGTCCCTGGCTATGCGGTCGAGTATGACCACATCGACCCGCGTGCGCTGGGACAGGACCTGCAGCTGAGAGCCATGCCTGGCCTCTATTGCGCTGGCCAGATCAACGGTACGACGGGGTATGAGGAGGCTGCAGCCCAAGGCCTGATCGCGGGGATGCATGCGGCGGCGGCGGTCCGCGGCACGCAGCCCGCGCCGCTTGATCGCGCGAATAGCTATATGGCCGTGATGGTCGACGATCTGACCCTGCATGGGGTGAGCGAGCCCTATCGCATGCTCACCGCGCGGGCCGAATACCGTCTGCGCCTGCGGGCCAACAATGCCGCTACGCGCCTGACGCCATTCGCCATTGAGGCTGGGTGCGTCGGAGTGGCGCGGCAGCACTGGTTCCGTGAGCGCGAAATGGCTCGCGATGTATGGATGGAAGCGCTCGATCAGCCTGTCACCGCGCGCGAGCTGCAGAGGGCAGGTGTTTCGGCGAAGACCGACGCTGGCCGCAAGACGCTGGGTGAGTGGCTCCGATTTCCTGACATCCACCTTGAGGCCCTGTCGGAGTTCCTGCCTGGCGGGTGCGATCCCGCTACGCCATTGGCGCAGGAGCTGGCAGAGGATGCGGCCTATGCGCCCTATCTCGAGCGGCAGGATAGCGAGTTGCGCGATCTGCGGGCGAGCGAGAGCGTCTGGCTGGGCGCGGAGTTCCCTTATGCCGAGGTTCCTGGCTTGTCGAACGAAATGGTTGAGCGGTTCTCCTCCGCGAGGCCTGCCAATCTCGCCACAGCGGCCCGGGTGCGCGGGGTTACGCCGGCAGCACTTGCGGCCGTGCTCGTGCATGCCCGGCGCCGTACAGAGAAAGACCATGCTGCATGATCGCGACTGAAGAGGAAGCACGCGCCTTTTGCGCGGGGCTGTGCGATGCAGATGCCATTGCACGGCTGGAGCGTTTCATCGTCATGCTTGCCGAGGAAAACGAGCGCCAGAACCTGATTTCGGGGAAGAGCCTCGAATTCGTATGGCAGCGCCACATCGCCGATAGCCTGCAGCTCTTGACCCATGTTCCACGTGAAACATCGCCTTGGCTCGATTTGGGCAGCGGGGCGGGGATGCCCGGCCTTGTCCTCGCCATTGCACGACCCGATCTCGAGATGCATCTGGTCGAATCGAGGAAGAAGCGGGTGGTCTGGCTGCAGTCGGTAATCGATCATTTCGGGCTCAAGAATTGCACCGTTCATGGCTCCCGGCTCGAAAGTGTGGAAACCTCTCCAATGCGAGTTATCACGGCGAGAGCCTTCGCTCCCCTTGGTAAACTCCTCAGTTTATCCGCCCGGTTTTCCACACAGGAGACCGTCTGGTTGTTGCCCAAAGGGCGTTCGGCAGGTCAAGAATTGTCTGAACAACCCGAATCGGTACGTTCAATGTTCCACGTGGAACAATCTGCCACGGATCCGCAGGCTGGAATCGTGGTCGGGCAAGGGAGGCCACCAATCCGATGATCTGTATCGCCATAGCCAATCAGAAGGGTGGGGTGGGCAAGACGACCACCGCTATCAACATCGCAACGGCCATGGCGGCCACGGGTTGGAAGACCCTGCTGGTCGACCTCGATCCGCAGGGCAATGCCTCGACGGGTCTGGGGCTTCCCGCCGCACATCGCGAAATGTCGAGCTATGACCTGCTGGTCGACCAGGTTCCGCTGGGGGACTGCGTGGTCCCCTCGCGCATTCGCGGGCTCGATGTGGTCCCGGCGACGGTTGACCTGAGCGGGGCGGAAGTCGAGCTCGTCAATGTCGAGGATCGCACAAATCGCTTGCGCAAGATCCTCGCCGATCATCACGATCATGACGTATGCTTTATCGATTGCCCGCCGTCGCTCGGCCTGCTGACGCTCAATGCGCTTTGCGCCGCCGACACGCTGATGGTGCCGTTGCAGTGCGAGTTCTTCGCGCTAGAGGGCCTCAGCCAGCTTCTGCAGACCGTTGAGCAAGTGCAGCAGCGCTTCAATCCCGACCTCGGCATTGTTGGCATCGTCCTCACCATGTTCGATCGCCGCAATCGGCTGACCGACCAGGTGTCGGAGGATGTGCGCGAATGCCTTGGCAATCTCGTTTTCGATGCGGTTATCCCGCGCAATGTGCGCCTTTCTGAGGCTCCGAGCCATGGCTTGCCCGCGCTGGTCTATGACCATGCCTGTCCGGGCAGCCGCGCCTATATGGCGCTCGCTCGTGAGCTGATTGGGCGCCTGCCACAAGAAAGGGTCGCCGCATGAGCGCCGAAGATACTACCGAAACCAACGATCAGGCAAAGCCCGCCACAGTTCCCCGCCGCAAGCTCGGCAAGGGGCTGGGTGCCCTGCTCGGCGAAACCCGCCGGGAGGAACCGCTGGCGGCCCCCGTACACGGCGGTGCGCCGGCGAATGGCGGATCGCCGCAGGCTGTGCGTGGCGAAGGCCTGGCAATGCTCGCCGTAGCCCTGATCAAGCCGCATCCGGACCAGCCCCGTCGTCACTTCGACGAGGATGCGCTGGAAGAACTGGCAGCCTCCATCGCCGCGCGTGGCGTGATCCAGCCCGTGATCGTTCGCCCCATCGGCAATGGCCGCTATCAGCTGGTGGCCGGTGAGCGCCGCTGGCGGGCTGCGCAAAAGGCGCAACTCCATGAAATTCCCGCGATAATTCGCGACCTGGAAGAGCGCGACGTGATGGCGCTGGCGCTGATCGAGAATATCCAGCGCGAAGACCTTAATCCGGTCGAGGAAGCGCGCGCCTATCAGCGCCTGGCCGAGCTGGAAGAGATGACGCAGGCGGAAATCGCCCGCCTGGTGGAAAAATCGCGTAGCCATGTGGCGAACCTCCAGCGGCTGCTGACACTGCCTGAGGCCGTGCTCGACCATGTCGAGGCTGGGCGGCTCGATATGGGCCATGTGCGCGCGTTGGTCGGCCGGGAGAACGCCGCGGAGCTGGCCGAGCAGGCCATCGCGAAGAAGCTGTCAGTGCGCGAGGTCGAAAAGCTGGCGCGTGCGGGCGAGGGCAGTGCTGCCCGCCGGCGCACGGCGCGCGAACCGCGCGATCCGGCGCAGGACGCCGATATCGCCGCAGTCGAGAACCATCTCGAGGAATTCCTCGGCCTGCCGGTGAAGATTGCCACCGATACCGATCCGCGCTCAGGCTCGGTGACGATCAAGTATCGGACGCTGGACCAGCTGGACCTGATCTGCGGACGGCTGACTGGCGGCGGGATCTGATCGCGCAGAAGGGCGCAAAGTTGCGCCGCGCGACTTCGGCTTCGCCTTAAATGTCTAAATTCAGGTAGTTACAAACCAGGCGCTGGCGTCCCCGCCATCGGCGCCATGACTTGCGTTGGTACACCGTAACCACGCTCGTAATTGAGCAAATAGGCCTCACAATAGTCGATGCCATGGCTCTCGTCGGGACTGGATACCCTGTCCTCAGCGGAATAGCGGCGACGCGGGCCGGGGCGCAACGTGCGGCATTGGCTCAGCCATTCGGCACGTTGCGCCGGGGAATAGCCAAGGACCGGCGTCCGGGCGGGAGTAGCCGCATCGGGACCCACGCTCGCATATTCGAGTGAAGCGGGGGCATCGCTGGCTTCGTCGCCAACCGGCCCGATTGCGGCATCGACATCGACAGGTTCGAAGACCGTTTCCTCTCCCACCGTGTAGCTCGCACCGGCCTGGGCTTCGCCTTCCCAGCCATCGTCCTGCTGCTCGGCGACGCCGGCATAGCGATCGTCGATCGGTGCGGACTGGCCCACGGCGGGCAGGGCGAGCGCGCCGAGTGCGGCGGTAGCGGCTAGAATGGCAGGATATTTCGGCAAGGCAGGTCCCCAATCTGGCTAGGCGGGCGGCGAGTCACTGCGCACCTTTACGCCATATTTACTATGGGCCTGCGTGGTTTTCCCAAGCGCCGTACAATCCCTGTCCCGAAACGGGGCGCTGGACGGGTATGCGGCCGGTCAGATCCGCTCTGCAAGCAGCGTTGCTAGTGCCTCGATCCCCTCGGCATCTTGCGTATCGAAGCGGGCAGGCGAAGGGCTGTCGCAATCGATCACGGCGATCACATTTCCGTCGCGCTTGACCGGCACCACCAGCTCCGACTGTGTCGCACCGTCGCAGGCGATATGGCCGGGAAAGGCGTGCACATCGGGGACCAGCTGCGTTTCGCCTGTGGTGGCAGCTGTGCCGCACACGCCCTTGCCCATGGCGATACGGATACAGGCGGGTCGCCCGGCAAAGGGGCCGAGTACGAGTTCCGCCTCCTCTCCCGTGCCGGTGGCGCGGTAGAAGCCGGTCCAGTTCACATCGGGAAGGAATTCCCACAGCAACGCCGCGACATTGGCCATATTGGCTACGCTGTCCGTCTCGCCGGCGGTCAAGGCATCGGCGGCGGAGAGCAGCTCGCGATAGAGCTCGGGCTTGGGCAGGTCCTGGGCGGTGCGGAAATCGAACATGGCACCCATCTAGCGCGCAAAGCGATTGCCGCAAGTCGCGCCAGCGCCTAGTCTCAAGCCCATGCATATTATCAAGAAGATCGTCATCGCCCTGCTGGTGTTCCTGGTGATCGTGGGCGTCGTGTTGTGGTGGCTCGCGCGCCCCGTCCCGGCGGAATATTCGCTGGAAGAGACGACCGGGACCGATCCCGTGCTGGCCGATCCCGATCCGCAGCTGATCCCCACCGTGGGCATTGCCGAACCGATCGGCTGGGGTGAGGGTGAGCTCCCCGCCGCTGCCGAGGGGCTGGAGGTGAACGCCTTCGCCACCGATCTTGACCATCCGCGCGTTATCTACACCATGCCCAATGGCGATGTGCTCGTAACGCTGACCAACGCGCCCGATCGCCCGGTCGCAGGCGGCTGGCTGACCAACCTCGTCGCCGATTACCTGTTCAGCTCGGCAGGGGCGGGGATGGAATCCCCCAACCAGCTGGTCCTGCTGCGCGATGGTGATGGCGATGGCGTTGCCGAGGAGCGGCATGTTCTGCGCGACGACCTGGATTCGCCCTCGGGGATAGCTTGGAACGACGGCCAGCTCTACATTGCCAATCACGACGCGGTGCTGCGCTTCTCCTACGAGGAAGGCGCGACCACGGTTTCCGGCGAAGGCGAGAAGCTGGCCGACCTGCCGCCTGCGGGCAATCACTGGATGCGCAATATCGCGCTCAATCCCGACGGCACGCTGCTCTATGTCGCGGTCGGTTCCGCCTCCAATATCGGCGAGGCCGGGCTGGAGATCGAGCAGGGCCGCGCGGCGATCCATGAGCTGAATGTCGAGAACGGCTTTGCTCGGCTGTGGGGGCAGGGGTTGCGCAATCCGAATGGTCTCGCCTGGAACCCGTGGAGCGGCGAGCTCTGGACCACGGTGAATGAGCGCGACATGCTCGGCAGCGATCTCGTGCCCGATTACCTGACCAATGTGCCGCTGGGCGTGCATTACGGCTGGCCCTGGGTCTATTACGGCGATGTTTTCGACGACCGCGTCAAGCATCCGCTGCCGCAATTCCTCACCGAATATACCCGTACGCCCGAATATGCGATGGGCGCGCATGTCGCGGCGCTGGGGCTGGTGTTCACGCAGGAAGGCGCGCGCATGGGCCCGAATTTCGCACGAGGCGCGTTTGTCGCGCGGCATGGTTCGTGGAACCGCTCGCCGCCCGCCGGTTACGACGTGGTGTTCATTGCTTTCGATGAGCGCGGCAATCCGCAGGGCAAGCCGGTGCCGGTTCTGCAGAGCTTCCTGACCGAGGATGGCAAGACGCATGGCCGGCCGACCTGGGTGGCCTGGGATCGCACCGGCGCGCTGCTGGTGAGCGACGATACCGGCAACACGATCTGGCGCGTGGTCAATCCCGATGCCGAGGCGAGCGGGGCACAGGTTCGCAATAGGGGCGAACGCCTGCCGCCGCAGCTTGAACTGCGTGGCGATCCTGCGCGCGCTTTCGAAGACCCGCCGGCCGACCTGCTGATGCCCGGCGGGATGTAAGCGCCGCTAGTCCAGCCGCTTTCCCGCGCGTCCGGACAGTTCGGTGATGAAATGCCATGCGGTGCGCCCCGATCGCGCGCCGCGCCTCTTGGCCCATTCGAGCGCCTCGGCTTCGTCGAACGATAGGCCGAATGCCTCGGCATAACCTCTTGCAATCGCTAGATATTCGTCCTGCGAACAGACATGGAAGCCGAGCGAGAGGCCGAACCGGTCGGCCAGCGCGAGGTTGTCATCCACCGCATCGCGCGGATTGAGGGGGTCGTCCTGCTCCGCCCCGTGACGCGCGACAATGGCGCGGCGGTTGGAGGTGACGGCGAGGCGCACATTGGCGGGGCGCGCTTCGACGCCGCCGTCGAGCCAGCTGCGCAAATGGCGCGGGCCGACCGAATCCCCCTCGGCAAAGCCCAGATCGTCGATGAAGACGAGGAAGTTGCGCTCGACCTCCGCCAGCCGGGCGAACAATGCGGAGAGCGAGGGCAGGGCATCGGTGGTCACCTGCACCATGGCGATCTTGCCGCCCTGTTCCTGCGCCGAGCGAACCGCCGCACGCAGCAGGGCGGACTTGCCCATGCCTCTTGCGCCCCACAGCAGCATGTCATGCGCCGCGTGCCCCTCTGCCAGCCGCGCGACATTGGCGGTGATCGCCTGCTTCTGCCGGTCGATCCCCTTGAGCAGGTCAAGCGGCGGCGCCTCGATCGCGCCGATCGCGCGTGCGCTGCCGTCCCAGACATAGGCAGGGGCGGACAGCCAGTCGGTCGGCTCCGCATGCGCCGGGGCCAGACGGTCCAGCGCGGTGGCGATACGTTGCAGCAGGTCTCGGGTCTCGCTCATCCTGCCTGCCTCGCCCGAGCGCTACCCCTGCGTCAAGTCGATTGCACTCACCGGCGAAAACCGACACTATGCGCGCCTTCCCCCCGTTGAGGAGGTGGCCGCAAGGCGCCGGGGGCAACACATGGGAGGGAATGACATGAAGCAGGGTTTCCTGCGGCATATAGCCGCGCTCGCCATCGCCGCTACCGGACTGGCGCTCGCCGCCCCGATGGCGGCGGCACCCACGGTCTATCCGACCGGCACCACCATCTACGATCCCGACAAGGCGCAGAACGGCTACACCGTGCTGTCGATTCTCGGCACGCCCGCGGTGATCGTGATCGACATGAACGGCCGCGTGGTGAAGCGCTGGGACGGGTTCAACGTCTCCTCTGGCGGCCCCGCGCGCATATTGCCGGGCGGGATCGCGGTGGCACCCACCGGCGTCTTCCCCCGCCACCAGGAATCGCTTGCGCTGATCGCGCATGATTTCGACGGGCAGGAGGTCTGGCGCTGGGACCGCTCCGAACGGATCATGCTGGAGGATGAGGAGGTGTGGAGCGGCCGCCAGCACCATGACTGGCAGCTCGCCAATTTCCCCGCCGGTTACTACTCGCCCGGCACCACGCCCACGCTCACCGGCACGCGCAAGCTGCTGCTGACGCATACGAGCCTATCGAACGAGGCGATTGCCGATATCGTGCTCGAGGATGACCGCATCATCGAACTCGATGCCGAGGATAATATCGTCTGGGACTGGCGCGCGTCGGACCATGTGGACGAGCTGGGCTTCACCGTCGCCATGCGCAACGCGATCCGGCGGCTGGGCACGCGCGATGCCTTCGACTGGTTCCACGTCAATTCGGCGACCTGGCTCGGCCCCAATCGCTGGTATGATGCAGGCGATGAGCGTTTCCACCCCGACAATGTGATCATTTCCAGCCGGCAGGCGAATGTGATCGCGATCATCGGGCGCGACGGCTCTATCGTGTGGCGCATCGGGCCGGACTTCAGCGCAAGCCTGGCCGAACAGGCGATCGGGCAGATCATCGGCCAGCACCATGCGCATTTCATCCCGAAGGGCCTGCCGGGCGCGGGCAATTTGCTCGTCTTCGACAATGGCGGGTCGGCGGGATATGGCGATCCGACCGCAGTCTCCCCCACCGGCAATGCGGTGATGCAGCGCCCCACCAGCCGCGTGCTGGAAATCGATCCGGTCACGCTGGAAGTGGTGTGGACCTATGCCGGTGCCAATTTCTACAGCTTCAATATCAGCGGTGCGCAAAGGCTGCAGAACGGCAATACGCTGATCACCGAGGGCGCGCCGGGCCGCGTGTTCGAAGTGACCAGCGAGGGCGATATCGTGTGGGAATATATGAACGGGCCGAGCGAGGGATATGGCGGACTCAACGCCGTCTATCGCGCCTATCGCCTGCCCTATGACTGGATCCCGCAGCTGGACCGGCCGGAGGAAGTGGCGATCGCACGGCCCGAACCGGGGAGCTTCCATGTTCCCGGCACCGTGCAATAGGCTTGGCAAGGCGCGGGCTGCGCTATAGCGCTCGCGCATGACCACGATCCTTCCTGGCAATAAGGGCGGCATCGCCCAGGCCGTCGCGCTGCTGCGCGAAGGGAGGCTCGTCGCCCTGCCGACGGAGACGGTCTATGGCCTTGCCGCACGCGCCGACAGCGAGGAGGCGGTGGCCGCGATCTATCGCGCCAAGGGGCGGCCCAGCTTCAACCCGCTGATCGTGCATGTCTCCGGCTTGGAGATGGCACAAAAGCTGGCGGTGATCGACGAGCGGGCGGAGCGGTTGGCCGATATCCTCTGGCCCGGTCCACTCACGCTGGTGCTGCCGTTGAAGGACGAAGCGCCTGTCGCCCCTGCCGTGACGGCGGGCCTGCCGACCATCGCCTTGCGCATGCCCGCCCATCCGCTGGCGCGCGCGGTGATCGCCCAGCTCGACCTGCCGCTGGCTGCCCCGTCAGCCAATCGCAGCATGGGGGTGAGCCCGACACGGCCCGAACATGTCGCAGGGTCGCTGGGCGAGGGCGTCGATGCGATCCTCGATGGCGGGGAATGCGAGCGGGGACTGGAATCGACCATTGTCGCCCTGCGCGAAACCGGCGGGTGGAACCTGTTGCGCGAAGGCCCTGTCACGCGGGAGGAGCTGTGCGACCTCATCGGCACGCCTGCGGACGAGGATGTCGACCGGATCGAGGCGCCGGGCCAGATGGTGCGGCATTATTCGCCGGGAAAGCCCGTGCGGCTGGATGCCAGCGAGGGTGCGGAGGATGAATTCCTGATCGGCTTCGGCGCTATTGCGGGCGATTGCTCGCTGTCGGAAGGCGGAGACCTCGCGCAGGCTGCCGCGCGTCTCTACGCCTGCCTGCACCTTGCCGCAGCTTCACCCAAACCGCGCATCGCCGTTGCCCCGATACTGCCTGAAGGCATCGGCGCGGCGATCAACGACCGCCTGCGCCGCGCCGCGGCCTAGCCCTATTCGTCGATCCCGCCTTCGCAGCGGACATTGCCCGGGCCGAATGTCGAGACCGAGCATTCTGCCGTTCCGGAAATATCGACATCGCCCACACCGGCCATGGAGATTTCGGCATCCTCCATCACGGTGAGCTCGACATCGCCTGCCCCGCCTATGCTGATTTCGGCGGTTTGGGCGGTCAGTGCCGAACCATCGACTTCACCAGCGCCGCCAATGGTGATCTCCACGTCCTGCGCCGTCCCGGCCACGGTCAGGTCACCCGCGCCGAACAATTCGAAGACCGCAACCTGCACTTCCAGTGCTTCGATGGTGATCGTACCGGCGCCGCCTACCGTGGCTTCGAACTTTTCGCTGACGATACGGTCGATCCGCGCATCGCCTGCGCCAGCGATGGTGAGCTTCGACAGGCTTGGCGTGGTGATGTGGAAGGTCGCGCCTTCCATCCTGCCCCAGTCGCCCTCGAACCGGCCATTGCGCGGGACGATTACCAGCTGGTCGCCGTCGCTGCGCAATTCGAGCTGGCGGAGTGCCTGGTCCGATCCTTCCGGGCGGACCGCGAACTCCTCGCCATAGGTGATGACGATGTTTTGCGCCCCGACCGAGGAAATCTCGGCGAATTCGCCCATGTCGTAGGTTTCGCCCGATGTGAGGGAGGCTTCGCGCTGGCCCTCCCACTCATCTTCCCATTCGCGTTCCCATTCGTGTTCGAGGTCGCGCCCGCCATCGCGCTCCACGCGGACCTCGTGAACTTGCATCTCCTGTAACATCAGCGCCGCGCCGCCTGCCCCGGCCACGCCGATGCCCAACGCCAGGGCGATTTCCCGTTTCCGCAGTTTTGCTTGTCCCCCCGGCAAAGCCATGTTCCTCCTCGTTAAACTGGTTCGACCGGTATGGTCGGTATCAATGCGTCGATCTCGCGCCGCACGGCGATCGCTTCGCGGCAGGCTTTGTCATCGCCATCCTCGCAATCGGCGGCGAGTTCGTCATACTCCTCTTGCAGCTGGCCGAGCCTCTCCTCGCGGCGGCGGATTTCGCGTCCGCGCGTCTGGTCTGCTTCGGACTGGCTTGTCGTGGCAAGGTCCACCGCAGAGCTGGCGGCTTTCACCGGCAAGCTCACGGCCTCGACCGCCGTGCGCGCCAGGCAGCCGCCCAGCAGCAGCGGGGCGGCAGCGATAATCAGCAGCTGTATGCGCATCGACAGGTCCTTGTTCCGGCGAAAAGCCGCGCGAACATGACCTGTTCGATGCGAAGCTGCAATGAACGGCTTGAACGTTTCGTGCCCGCGCGATGCTCAGCCCGCCTTGTCCTTGCCCCGGTCCTCGTCGTTGTCCTCACGGGGTTCGACGCGGACCCAGCCCGATCCCATGGAGCGGACATGGCAGCTGGCGCTGCCGCGGATGGTGACATGGCCCGCGCCGAATATCCTGGCATCGACCTCGCCATCGCAGCCGAAAGTGGCATTGCCCGCGCCCGCAATATGGACATCGGCTTCCTCGGCCAGAAGGCCCGCCATCTTCGCCTTGCCGGCCCCGGCGATCTTGAGCTTGAGCTCCTCGACCTTGCCGCCTGCGGTGAAGCGTCCGGCGCCGGCAATGGTGACGCCGAGCGATGCGATGTCGAGATCGAGCACGGAGATCTGGCCTGCGCCTGCGATCACCACCTCCGCATCGTCGGCCAGTTCGGCCACGGCGATCTGGCCCGCGCCGGCAATGGTGACCTTCTCAGGGGGCGGCATGATGATGTTGATGGTCGCAATGCCTTCGCCGCCATTGCCGGAATTGCGGCTGGCGACATGCAGCGCGCCGTCCTCCAGGCGGAAGCGGAGGGTTTCCTTGACCTCGTCATCGCCCTGGACGGAAATGGTGAAGTCGTCGCCCGGCGTGACCACGACATTGTCCGCGCCTGCCAGTATCAGCTCACGCGGGGTATCGCCGCTCATGTCGAGCTCTTCCAGCGGCACACCGGTGCCGCCGAAGCCGCCATTGCGGAAGGCAGTGCCGCAATCCCAGTCCTCATCGTCCCAGCGAAACTTGAAATCGCCCTTTCGCGATGCGGCGATGATGCCGCCAACGGCTGCGGCAGCCATCGGGCCGAAAGTGCGCAGCATCTTTTCGAAATTCATCCCGCCATGTGAGCGCGTCATGATCGTCGTCCTGTGTCTGTGTGTTAGAACAATAATACAGGAGCGTGCGGGCCAGCGCAAACCCGTTCGTCGAGAGCGATGGGCGCTTGGCCGAAGGATGGGCCCAAGGATCAGCCGCCAGACATGCAAAAAGGGCCGCCCCGGCTTGCGGAGCGGCCCCTTTGATCCCGCTAGGGATGGGTTGACCCGTCTGGACCCTGTTTAGGCCAGGTTGGGCCTCAGGCGTCCTCGGTATTCTCGTAATACTGAGGAGCATGCTCCTTCAGCACGTCGAGGATCTTGGTCAGCGCGGTCGGCTCGTCGGTCTTTTCCATCGCCGCCAGTTCGCGGGCGAGGCGGCTGGAAGCGGCCTCGAAGATCTGGCGTTCGGAATAGGACTGCTCGGGCTGGTCTTCCGGGCGGAACAGGTCGCGCGTCACTTCGGCGATCGACACCAGGTCGCCCGAATTGATCTTCGCTTCATATTCCTGCGCGCGGCGGCTCCACATGGTGCGCTTCACCTTGGGCTTGCCCTTCAGCGTTTCCATCGCTTCCTTCAGCGTCTTGTCGCTGGAAAGCTTGCGCATGCCGATGGATTCAACCTTGTTGACCGGAACGCGCAGCGTCATGCGTTCCTTCTCGAAGCGGAGGACGTAGAGTTCGAGCTGCATGCCGGCGATTTCCTCGCTCTGGAGCTCGATCACACGGCCGACGCCGTGCTTGGGGTAAACAACATAATCGCCTACATCGAAGGCGGGGGCACTGGATGCCATGTGTATTCCTTTCTCTGCAGGTCAGGCTTCTTCGACAGCGACAGGGACTTGAACGGAACGCACGACCCACCGGCGCCCGGAGTCCCGATTGTTAGTCGCTGAGAGGGGGGAACCTGCCTTCCTTTTCACCCACCTTGCCATGGCAGAACCATGCCAAGAGTGGCGGCTGATGGATTATATAACAGATTCGTAACAAAATTGCCAGAGGCACACTGAATCAACGCAATGCCGGGACAGCTTGCGGCGCAATGATCTGTGAGGGATGGTGTTTCCCCTACAATTTGAAAAGCTTAGTCGCCTTCGCCCGGCTCTTCGGAGAAGTACTTCTCGAACTTGCCTTCCTCACCCTTGAAATCATCCGCATCGGCGGGCGGATCCTTCTTTTCGGTGATGTTCGGCCATTCGGCGGAATACTTGGTGTTCAGCTCTAGCCACTTCTCGGTCCCGCCCTCGGTATCGGGCAGGATCGCTTCGGCCGGGCATTCAGGCTCGCACACGCCGCAATCGATGCATTCGGACGGGTTGATGACGAGCATGTTCTCGCCCTCATAGAAGCAATCGACCGGGCAGACCTCGACGCAGTCGGTGTACTTGCACTTGATGCAGGCGTCGGTGACGACATAGGTCATTGTGGCGTATTCCCTTCTATTCCTTCCGCAAAGCTGCGGTCTACACGGTCTGCTATGGCGATTGGAGCGCCAGCGTCAAGCACGCGGTAGCAGGCCTGCGCCTCCGATGGCGGTCCGCGCCGGTGCGGTAAAGACAGGATTTCTATCACCCGCACAGATGGACCTAGAGGCATGGTGATCACGTCGCCCATGCCGATCGCATGATCGAGCCGGGTGATCCGCTGCCCATTGCAACGCATATGACCCTTGCCGATGCGCGCCTGTGCCAGAGAGCGGCTCTTGGCATAGCGCAAGCGGACCAGCAGCTGGTCGATGCGCATTGTCGGCGCAGGCGCGTCAGCCAAGCAGGTCCGCCAGCCCGGCGAAAGCGGCATTGCTGGTGGCGGGCTGATGCTCCGGCCTGCCCTTGCCTTGCTTGCCGCCCTTGTGCGGACCCTTGCCGCGCGGCTTGCCCCCGCTTCGGCCTCTGCTCTGGCCCTGCTGGGGCGCGTGGTCCTTGCGCGGCGGGCGCCAGCTCCACGGACGCGGCGGCGGCGGGCCGAACACGCCTTCTGCCAGCGTGACCTGTTCGCGCGGACGGAAGCCCGCATCGCGCATCAGCCGCTGGAAATTCTCCGCTAGCAGGCCCATCGATGTGGCGAGCGCGGTATCGACCGGGAAATCGCGCCCGGTGGCCTTGGCGCGCGTTTCATGCGCGGCGCGGAAGAGCTTTTCGGCCATGTCCACGCGGATCGCCTGCTGGCCGGCGCGGCGGTATCCGGCGGGCAGGTGCTTCGTACCCTCGATCACCGCTTCCATCTTCTCGTTCACGCTGCGCCGGTCCACGCCCAGCGCGCGCAGCAACATGCGCGGACCCGGCTTGAGCAAAGCGGGCACATAGACGTCGAGCGAGCCGATCATCACGCCCAGCTTGCGCATGAAGGGGCGCTTTTCCTTGGGGATATGCGCTAGGCCCGCCGCTTCGCGCTGCACCGTGCCGTTGCGGTCCACCAGTGTCAGCAGCAATGCGCGCACTTCGCTGCCCGCTTCGGGGTCCTGCGCCGCCTCTTCCAGCTTGCGCAAGGCGTCCAGCGGGGCGAGCTGGCCTTCGAGCCAATGCTCCAGCGCCTCTGACAGCCGCGCCTTCTGCGTAGGCTCAAGTGCGTCGAGTTCTTTTTCCAGCACGATACGGAAGTGGGTGGGCGACTTGGTCTGCTCCAGCTGCGCTACCGGCCGTTCGCCGCGCACGATCGCGCCGCGTTCGATGCGTAGTTCGCCCAGCTCGCTCTCGACCAGCGCCTTCGCCTTCTGCTCCAGCAGTTGCGGCAGGTGCTTTTCCGCCGCGGCGAGCATCAGCTTGCGCTCCTCGCTATCGGCATGGGCATCGACCACGAAGCGGAAGCCGTCGAGATGGCCGATTACCTGGTCTTCGACCGTGACCCGGCCCTCTTCATCCAAAGCTACACGCAGCAATCCGGCATCCTTTCCCATGCTTTTCATCAATACAGCAGTCCGGCGGTTAACGAAACGTTCGGTCAGGCGCTGGTGCAGTGCGTCGGACAGCTTCGCTTCCACACTGCGCGCCCGCGCGGCCATTTCGTCGCGCGCCAGTACCCAGTCCGGGCGCTGGCAGATATAGGCCCAGCTGCGGATCGCCGCCAGCCGTCCTTGCAGAGTATCGATATCGCCGCGCACCTGGCCGAGCTCCGCAATGCGCGCGGCGACGAAATCGGCGCCGAGATGACCCTGCCGCAAGTCCTGCCACAGCCGCCGCACGAAGCGCGCATGCATGTCCGCGCCCTGCTGGCGGAAATCGGGCAGCTGGCAAGCCTCCCATAGCCGCCGGACCTGCCCGGGCGTCTTCACCTCGCGCATCAGGGCGTGATCCTCCGCCAGCCGCTTGAGCACGGCGAGATCGATCGCCTCGGGCGCCGCGGCGAGTTGCGGGATGTCGGGCTTGCTCTCGAGATCGGCGACCAGCACATCGACCGTATCGAAACGCGGCTGCGCCTCGCGCCAATAGAGGCGGGTGAGGGGGGCGAAGCGATGCTGCTCGATCGCATAGACCTCCTCCTCCGTGAATTCGAGCGCCTCGCGCCGCCCGCCCGAGAGCGTGCCGAAAGTCCCGTCCTGGTGATGTCGCCCGGCGCGCCCGGCGATCTGCGCCATTTCGGCGGGGTTGAGGCGGCGCTGGCGCACGCCGTCGAACTTGGAGAGCGAGGCAAAGGCGACATGGGTGACATCGAGGTTGAGGCCCATTCCGATCGCATCGGTGGCGACGATGTAATCGACCTCGCCCGACTGGAACAGCTCGACCTGCCGGTTGCGCGTCTCCGGGCTCAACGCCCCCATCACCACCGCCGCGCCGCCGCGAAAGCGACGCAGCAATTCGGCGACGCGATAGACTTCCTCGACGCTGAAGGCGACAATCGCGCTGCGCGGCGGCAGGCGCGAAAGCTTGCAGGATCCCGCATGGCTGAGCGTGGAGAAGCGCGGCCGCTCCTCGATCATCGCGCCCGGCACCAGCGCCTGCACCATCGGTTCCAGCGTGGCCGAGCCGAGAAGCATGGTCTCCTCGCGGCCCCGCGCATTGAGTAGCCGGTCGGTGAAGATATGCCCGCGCTCGCGATCGGCGGCGAGCTGCGCTTCGTCCAGCGCCACGAAAGCGCGATTGCCCCCATCGCGCGGCATGGCTTCGGCGGTGCAGAGGAGGTAGCGCGCGGTGGGCGGCTCGATCCGCTCCTCGCCGGTGATGAGGGCAACCTGGCTCTCACCCTTGATCTTGCAGACCTTGTCATAGACCTCGCGCGCCAGCAGCCGCAGCGGGAAGCCGATGGCGCCGCTGGAATGACCGCACATCCGCTCGATCGCCAAATGGGTCTTGCCGGTATTGGTCGGCCCCAGGACCGCGCGAATCCGGCTGTCTGTGACACGCGAACTCATTGCACCGGCCAATCTGGAGAGCCGCAGGGCCGCGTGCAACCGCTTACCCACAGGAGCCTTCGGGCGGCGAGATCATCAATTCGGCGCTAAGGGGACTCGTCTCGTCGATGTTAAGGCTGAATTTACTTTATGCGCGCAGAGCCGGTGGCAAATATCCACGCCGGATCGGGTCGCAACGTTCCGTCGGGAGGCTAGTGCACGGAACGCGCGGCCAGCAAGGAGTGCGCGCTTGCTCAACGAAAGCGACAACAAGGACCAGTTCGATACGCCGCGCGATCACTTCGCGCCGGCGCAGCTGTCGCTGTCGCAAGTGATCGACGATGGCGCTGGCCCGAAACCGCGCCGGCAGGCGCGTTTCGCCAGCCTCTCCGATCGCTATCATGAGTGGCGCGAACAGGCTTCGCTCAAGCTGTCCGACATTGATCTGGCGCCTGACCTCGCCCGCGACATCGGTTCGAAGCGCTGGATGCGCGGCGTGGCGACGCTGGTTGGCCTGTCCGCGCTGGCGCTGGCCGCATGGCCGGGTTTCAACCGCGTCGAAGCCGCGCCAGCCATGGCAATCGACGCCGATGTGCGCGACGAATTCCGCAGCCAGATGATCATGCCGCTGGCGCTGGGCGGCGATAATGGCCGCCGCATGGCCGCCACCACCGCGGTGATCCCGCTGGCGAGCGCTCCCGAGCGTCCGCGTCTCGACCTCGTCGCCACGCTGACGCAGGGCGACAGCTTCGACCGCATGTTGCGCCGTGCGGGGGTGAGCGAGATCGAGGCGAGCCAGATCGCGGGCATGATCGGCAATGCGATCGACATCAGCGACATCAAGTCCGGCACGCAGGTCGATATCACGCTCGGCCGCCGCCTTGTGGCCGGAGAGCCGCGTCCGCTCGATGCGCTGTCCTTCCGCGCGCGCTTCGACCTGCAGCTCGCGGTGGAGCGGCGCGACGGGCAGCTGCTGCTGGACCCGCGCCCGATCATGGTCGATGCCACCCCGCTGCGCATTCGCGGCACGGTGGGAGGCAGCCTTTATCGCTCGGCCCGCGCGGCGGGTGCGCCTGCATCTTCGGTGCAGCAATTCCTGCGCGTGATCGGGACCGAACTGAGCCTCGATCGCGAAATCTCCTCCAAGGACGAATTCGACCTGATCGTCGACTACAAGCGCGCCGCCACGGGCGAGATCGAGGTGGGCGACCTGCTCTACGCCGCGATCGTCCGCAATGGCGAACCGCGCAAGCGGCTGATGCGCTGGGGGCCGGAGGGCCGCTATTTCGAGGCATCGGGCGTTGGCGAACAGCGCGAAGGGCTGATGCGGCCGGTGCCCGGCGCGATCTCCTCGCGCTATGGCATGCGCCGCCACCCGATCCTGGGCTACCGCCGCATGCATGGCGGCCTGGATTTCCGCGCTGGCCACGGCACACCAATCTATGCCGCCACCGATGGCCGCGTCGATTATGCGGGCCGCAATGGCTCCTACGGCAACTATGTGCGGATCAACCACGCAGGCAATCTCGGCACCGGCTATGCGCATATGAGCCGTATCGCCGTGCGCCGGGGCGAGAATGTCAGGCGCGGGCAGGTGATCGGCTATGTTGGCTCCACCGGCCTCTCCACCGGGCCGCATCTTCATTACGAGATGTATCGCGGCGGGCAGAAGATCGATCCCGCCTCGGTGCGCTTCGTCACCCGTGCGCAGCTGACCGGCAAGGAGCTCGCCGATTTCCGCGCCCAGCTGGACCTGCTGCAACTGGTGGAACCGGGCGCGGCGCTCGCCTCGCTTGCCCCCGACCCGGACGCCGTGGAAGAGCCGGTGCGCGAGATCGACCGGCTGGAGAACCGCCAGCAGGTGCGCTGAGCGCCGCCCGATTGCCTCCCCGCGCGTTTTCCGGCAGGACCCAGCCCCTATGACCGGTTCCTATCCCGCAACCCGCCTTCGCCGCAGCCGATCCAGCGCGTGGAGCCGCGCGCTCCATCGCGAGACGGTGCTGACGCCCGCCGACCTGATCTGGCCGCTCTTCGTCACCGAAGGTTCGGGAGTGGAAGAGCCGGTCGCGTCGCTCCCCGGCGTATCGCGCTGGTCGGTCGATGGCATTGCCGCTCGTGCGAAAGAGGCGGTGGAGCTGGGCATTCCCTGCCTTGCGCTGTTCCCGAATACGCCTGCGGATAAGCGGAGCGACGACGGGGGCGAAGCGCTCAATCCCGACAATTTGATGTGCCGCGCGATCAAGGCGATCAAGGACGCCTGCGGAAGCGATATCGGCGTGCTGACCGATGTCGCGCTCGATCCCTATACCAGCCACGGGCAGGACGGGCTCATCGACGATGCGGGCTACGTCCTCAATGACGAAACCGTCGCCGTTCTGGTGGACCAGGCGGTGAACCAGGCCGAGGCGGGCGCCGATATCATCGCCCCGTCGGACATGATGGACGGCCGCATCAAGGCGATCCGCATGGCGCTGGAAATGGGCGAGCACCACAATGTCCAGATCATGTCCTATGCGGCGAAATATGCCTCCGCCTTCTACGGGCCGTTCCGCGATGCGGTTGGCTCGGGCGGATTGCTGAAGGGCGACAAGAAGACCTATCAGATGGACCCGGCCAATGGCGACGAAGCGCTGCGCGAAGTGGCACTCGACATTGCCGAGGGTGCGGACAGCGTGATGGTCAAGCCCGGCATGCCCTATCTCGATATCGTCGCCCGCGTGAAGGCGCGCTTCGACGTGCCCGTCTTCGCCTACCAGGTGAGCGGCGAATACGCGATGATCGAGGCGGCAGCTGCCGTTGGCGCGGGCGACCGCGAGGCGCTGGTGATGGAGACGCTCACCGGCTTCAAGCGCGCGGGCTGCACCGGCGTGCTCACCTATCATGCACCGCTGGCCGCACGGCTGCTCAATGGCTGAATTCCGGCTCGAAACCGAGCGCCTCGTGCTGCGCGACTGGCGCGAGGAGGATTGGGACCGCTTCTTCGAGGTCACCAACACGCCGGCGGGCATGCGCTGGCTGGGCGGCGTCGCCGATGAGGCGGCGCGCACGCTCCAGCGTGAGCGGTTCGAGAGCTATCATGCAGAGCACGGCCACACCTTCTGGGCGCTCGAGCGCAAACAGGATGGCGGTTTTCTCTCCGGAGAGATGCTCGGCACTTGCGGGCTGAAGAAGTCGAACAGTGAGAACGGGCCGCTGGGCGAGTTCGAGATCGGCTGGCGCCTGCGGCAGGATGCCTGGGGCAAGGGCTATGCGCATGAGGCGGCTCGTGCCTGCATGGACCTGGCCGTGGATCATTTCGGTGCCCCGCGCGTGATCGCGCTGACCGTTCAAGGTAATGAAGCGAGCTGGGGCCTGATGAAAAGGCTGGGCATGCAGCGGCGCGAGGATCTCGATTTCAACGATCCGCGCTTCGGGCCCGACCTCAACCCGACCATCGCCTACAGCATCACGGCAGAGCAGTGGGCCGGGACGCGTGGCTGAAGGGGCTGTCGGCAAAGTCGAAGCGCCCGACCGGCGCTGGCTGTTCACCGTCACGATCCTGACGGGAAGTTTCCTGTTGTTCCTGGTCCAGCCCATGGTGGCGCGCATGGCGCTGCCGCGTCTGGGTGGTGCTCCCAATGTCTGGAACAGCGCGATGCTGGTCTACCAGGCGCTGCTGCTGGCCGGATATGCCTATGCCCATGCGATCGGGCGCTTCCCCATCGCACGGCAGGTGGCGATCCATCTTGCCGTGCTTCTGCTTGCCGCCTTCACCCTGCCGATTGCGCTGGCCGATATCGCGCCTCCGCAGCCGGGGATGGAGGTGTTCTGGGTGCCCTGGCTGTTCCTGCTGACGGTGGGACTGCCCTTCTTCGCCGTCTCTGCGCAGGCGCCGCTGATCCAGCGCTGGTATGCGGCGCATCCTGAGGCGGGCAATCCCTATCCGCTCTATGCAGCATCGAATCTCGGCAGTTTTGCCGGGCTGCTTGCCTATCCGCTGGTGCTGGAGCCGCTGATGGCCACACCGACGCAAAGCGGGCTGTGGGCGGCGGGCTATGGCCTGCTGATCTTCCTCGTTGTCGCCGTAGCCTTGTCGCGCGCGACATTGGGGGGAACGGCTGTGCAGGCCGAGGCTACGGAGGAGCCGTCCGGCGAGAAGACCGGCTGGCGGCGCATCGCCCTGTGGCTTGCGCTCTCCGCCGCGCCTTCGGGGCTGATGCTCTCGACCACCACTTTCCTCACCACCGATATCATGGCGATGCCGCTGCTATGGGTGATCCCGCTGGGGCTATACCTGCTCAGCTTCTCGATCGCCTTTTCGGACAAGCAGGTCATTGCTGGCTTCATCGTCATGATCGCGCCGATCATCCTGCTGGTGGATGGCGCCGTGGCGATGTTCGCGGCGGGACGTGCGGGCTTCGTCGCCGCGCTCGCTTCCATCGTGCTGCTTTTCGTGGTCGCCGTGGCGCTGCATGCGCGGCTCTATGCGACGCGGCCTTCGGCGCAGAACCTGACACGCTTCTATCTCGTCATGTCGGCGGGCGGAGCCTTGGGCGGCCTCTTCGCAGCCTTGCTCGCGCCGGTGCTGTTCGACTGGACCTGGGAACATCCGCTGCTGATCCTCGCCGCCGCTGCGCTGGTGCCGCTCGACCGTTGGGCGCCGCTGCTGGGTCGCTTTATCGGCGATCCGCGCCGCATGCGCATGGCGCTTTATGCCGCGCTGTTCCTCGTCTTCATGGGGGCGAGCCTGCTCTACCGGCAGGAGCTGGACGCTGGCTGGCAGGGCGCGCTGCAACTCGGGGGCTTTGCCGCCATCGTGGTGCTTGCCATGGTGCTGGCCGCGCGGCGCTGGTCATTCGTCGCCGCGACTTTGGCGATCCTGCTGGCGCTGGGCGGACTGGGCCAGCTCAACACCACGATCAGCGGCGATCGCGAGCGGAGCTATTTCGGCATCTATTCGGCCCGGCAGAACGAGGAGGGCAATATGCTCCTCACCCACGGCACCACGCTCCATGGCGTACAACGCACGACAGAGGGGTGGGAGCTGGAGCCGACCACCTATTACGGGCGCGAGGCGGGCATCGGGCTTGCCATGCAGGCATTGCCAGAGCTGTTCGGAGAGGATGCGCGTGTCGGCATTGTCGGCCTCGGGGTGGGCACGCTCGCCTGCTACCGCCAGCCTGGGCAGGCCTGGACCTTCTTCGAGATCGATCCGGTGGTGCATGACTATTCGCGCCGCGGCGTCTTTACCTTCATGGATCGATGCGCGCCCGATTCCCCGGTCGTGATCGGCGATGCGCGGCTGGAGATCGAGCAGATGGCGCCCGCCAGCTTTGACCTGCTGGCGATCGACGCCTTCTCCTCCGACGCGATCCCGCAGCACCTGCTGACGCGCGAGGCGCTCGGCATCTACTTCCGCGCCCTGTCCGAGGACGGGTTGGTCCTGTTCCACATCTCCAACCGCTTCGTGCAATTGCGCCCGGTGCTGGCGCGACTGGCGGAGGAGGGCGGCTATGTCGCTGCCGTCCGCCATCATGAGCCGGTGGAGGGCACAGTCGATGCCACCACCGCCTCCATCTGGGTGGCGATGGCGCGCGATCCGGAACAGCTGGCCAAGCTGACCGAGCAAGGCGGGTGGGAAGAACTCGGCGATCCCAAGGGCCGCGTCTGGACCGACGACTATGCCTCCATCCTGCCGCACCTGATGTGGGGGAGCTTCCTGTGATCGATTTCCGTTTCCCTGGCGCGACCATCCTGCCTTTCGAAGGCAAGGTGCCGCAGATCCATGAGAGCGCCTTCATCGCGCCCGGCGCGCGCATCATCGGCGATGTCACCATCGGGCCCGAGGCAAGCGTCTGGTACAATTGCGTGCTGCGCGGCGACATTCACCGGATCGAGGTAGGCGCACGCTCCAATGTGCAGGATGGCAGCGTCTTCCATGTCGAAGGTCCGCGCCCCGACACCGATGGCGAGCCGACGATCATCGGTGAGGATTGCGTGATCGGGCACATGGCCGTGGTCCATGGCGCCGTGCTGGAGGACAGGGCCTTTGTCGGCATGGGCGCTATAGCCATGGATGGCACGCGCATCGCGACAGGCGGGATGCTGGGGGCGGGCGCTCTGCTCAGCCCCGGCAAGCAGATCGGTCCCGGCGAGATCTGGATCGGCCGCCCGGCCAAGTTCCTGCGCAGGCAGGATGAGGCGCAGATCGCAAAGATCCGCTTCCAGACCGAACGCTATTGCCAGCTGGCGCAGAAACATCTCGCTGCAATCCGTGGCGCGTCCGAAAGCTGACCTGCCCGCCGCCGAGGCGATCCGCGCCTGCGCCGATGGCGAGGGGCGGCTGGCCTTGCGCGTCACGCCCGGCGCGAAGAGCGAGGGTATCTCCATCGAGAAGGGCCGCGTGCTGGTGAAAGTGCGCGCCAAGCCGCAGGATGGTGCGGCCAACGATGCGGTGCTCGCCTTGCTGGCCAAGGCCCTTGGCACTGCGCCCTCGCGCCTCCACTTGTTGCGCGGCGCAACTTCGCGGGAAAAGCTCGTTCAGCTCGACTGAAGATCCGCGCTTTCGACCCGGCGCGCACCCAGCACCAGTATCGCCACCCAGGCAACCGCCAGCCACGGCGCCCCGGTGTCGCTTTCGAGAAAGGCGAGTGCGCCCAGCAAACCGCCGAACGAAAGGCTGCCCCACAGGATCATGCTCGGCACCGCTCCGCGCCTGCCTCTCCCGCTGCCGTCGATCCATCCAGCCAGGCCTTCACCCATGCGGACAAGCGCGCCGGTCATATAGGTGACGCCCAGCGCGACCTCGCCATTGCGGCGGAACACATTGTTGATGATGCCCATCGCCAGCACCGCGCCGCCGAGGAAGATGGCTGTGCTGCCGAATGTCTGCCCCACCGCCGCGAGGGCAAGGAAGCTGACGGAGAGTGTAAGGACAGCAGACTTCCTCCGCCGTTCGAACCTTTCGGCGAAAATCGCGCCCAGCATCACGCCGACCACGAAACCCGCTAGCAGCAGCAGCGCCACCAGTGCAGCTTTCGAACCGCTCGCCAGTTCCACACCAAGGCGCGTGGTATTGCCGGACATGAAGGAGACGAAATAGCGGTCGGCCGAAAGGAAACCAGCCGCATCGACAAAGCCCGCCGCGCCGGCGATGGCATAGGCTAGCAGGCGGTCGGCACGTGCCATGGTGTGCATGCAGGAACTCTGCGCGCTGGCGTGGGAAAATTCAATCCTTGGCGGTCAGTCGCGGATCAGCGCCCGCAAGGCATCGATCCGGTCCGCCTCATGCACGGGCTTGTCCCAGCGGATGCGGCTGATGCGGGGGAAGCGCATGGCGAGGCCGGATTTGTGCCGTTTGCTCTCATGCACGCTGTCGAAGGCGACTTCGAAGACGAGGCTCTTGTCCGTTTCGCGTACCGGGCCGAAGCGGTTGACGGTGTTTTGCCGCACATGGCGGTCGAGCTTCTTCAGCTCTTCGTCGGTAAAGCCCGAATAGGCCTTGCCTACTGGAAGGAGTTCGGCGCCCTTGTCCGGATCGCCGTCCCAGCAGCCGAAAGTGTAGTCCGAGTAGAAACTCGAGCGTTTCCCGCTGCCGCGCTGGGCATACATCAGCACGCAATCGACGAGCAGCGGATCGCGCTTCCACTTGTACCAGAGCCCTGTCTTGCGCCCGGCGACATAGGGACTGTCGCGGCGCTTGAGCATCAGCCCCTCGATCGCATCGTCGCGCGCGCCTTCGCGGATCTGGGCGAGATGGTCGAAATGGTCGGCCTCTACTACCTGGCTCAGGTCGAAATGCGTGTCGGGCAAGCGCGCCATCAGCGCTTCGAGCTGCGCGCGCCGCTCGGTCCAGCGCAATGCGCGCAAGTCCTCGCCATCGAGCATCAGCACGTCGTAGAGGCGGACGAAGGCGGGGGCTTCGGCGAGCATCTTTTTCGACACCGTCTTGCGCCCCAACCGTTGCTGAAGTGCATTGAAGCTGGCCGCCCCGCCAGCCTCGCCGCCTTGCACATCGCCGCGCACCAGCAATTCGCCGTCGAGCACCACGGGAATGTCGAGCGCGTCGATCATCTCGGGGAAGGTCGCGGAGATATCGTCGCCCGAGCGGCTATAGGCGCGCGTCTCGCCGCCGACATGGGCGAGCTGCACGCGGATGCCGTCCCATTTCCACTCTGCGACATAGTCTGCAAGGTCGACCACCGTCTCCTCCAGCGGGTGGGCGAGCATGAAGGGGCGGAACAGCGGCATGTTCGCCGTATCGGGCGGGTCCGCGCCATCGGCGGCCCAGGCGAACAGCTCGGCATAGGGTGGGGTGAGCGCGTGCCAATATTCCTCGACCTCATCCACCGGCACGTCGAAAGCCTGCGCGAAGGCGGTCTTGGCGAGGCGCGCGGAGACGCCCACGCGCATTCCGCCCGTCGCCAGTTTGATCAGCGCATAGCGGCCCGAGGCATCGAGCGGGTCGAGCAGCCTGGGAAGCTCGCTCATCGCCGAATTGCGGGTGATTGCTGAGAGGCGCTGCACCGCCTCGTCCAGGCTCGGCGAGGGCGCGTCGCCGGCCTGCGGGTTGTCCGGCCAGAGCAGGCTGGCCGTCTCTGCCGTATCGCCCACGAAATCGCGACTGAGCGACCACAGCACCGGATCGACCCGCTCCTTCATCAAATTGCGAATGGTCGAGCTCTTCACCGCCGGGAAGTCGAGCCCGTCGGTCAGCGCGGCCATGGCCCAGCCGCGATCGGGATCGGGCGTTTCGCGCAGATAGTCGGCGATCAGCTGCAGCTTGGCATTGCGGCTGGAGGTGTAGACGAGCGCGTCGATCAGGGCAGCGAAGCTCTGCATCAATCGTCCTCATCCTCGCGCCCGACCATGGCGAGCGCGCGGGCGCGGCGCTGGGTCAGCTGGTGCCAGCGCAGCAGCGCTTCCTCGCGGCCATGGGTGATCCATGTTTCGTGCGGGTCGACTTCCTCCACCGTGCGGGTGAGCTCGTCCCAGTCGGCATGATCGGAGATGACGAGGGGAAGCTCGACATTGCGCTGCCGCGCGCGCTGGCGCACGCGCATCCATCCGCTCGCCATCGCGGTGATCGGTTCGGGCAGGCGGCGGCTCCAGCGGTCGTTGAGCGCGGAAGGCGGGCAGACGACGATGCTCCCGCGCATCTCCTCCTTGGTGTGATCCGCCACCAGCCGCAACTCGCCCAGGTCGACGCCGAACTCCTCATAGAGGCGGCACATCTTCTCCATTGCGCCGTGAAGGTAGATTGGATCCGTGTGCCCCGCTGCACGCAATTCGGCGATCACGCGCTGCGCCTTGCCCAGCGCATAGGCGCCGACGAGCACGCAGCGCTCCGGATTGTCAGAGAGGCGCTTCAGGAGCTTTGCCATCTCCTCCCCGATCGGCGGATGGGTGAAGAGGGGGAGGCCGAATGTCGCCTCGGTAATGAAGATATCGCAGGGTGTGACTTCGAAAGGCGGGCAGGTCGGATCGGGGCGGCGCTTGTAGTCGCCGGTGATCACCACGCGCTCGCCCGCATGCTCGAGCAGGATCTGCGCGCTGCCCAGCACGTGGCCCGCGGGGATGAAGGTCGCATCGACGCCGCCTGCCAGCCTGATCGTCTCGCCATATTCTACCGGCTGCGCGCCCTCCGCTGTCGCATAGCGCAGCTTCATGATCGCCAGCGTCTCGGGTGTCGCCACCGTCGCGCCATGCCCGCCGCGCGCATGGTCGGCATGGCCATGCGTCACCAGCGCCCGGTCGACCGGTTTGGAAGGGTCAATCCACACATCGGCGGGCACGACGTGAATGCCGTGCGGTTCCGGCCGGATCCAGGAGAAGTCGCCGCTCATGCCAGCTTAAATGGAAAGGGCGGCGTGGAAGTTCCAGCGCCGCCCTTGGTCCGTATCGATTGAAGCGGGGAAGCTCAGTCCTCGCCCTTATCCTCGCCAGCCTCCTCGGAGGCCGGAGTCTCGGGCTTGGGATCGGGCTTCTTCGCCGCCTTCTTGCGCTTCGGCTTGGCCGCCTTGGGCGGTGCCGGGGTGAGTTCGAAGGCGAGCTTGTCCTCCTTCACGCTCACATGCACCTCGCCGCCCTGCGCCAGCTTGCCGAACAGCAGCTCCTCGGCGAGCGGCTGCTTGACCTTTTCCTGGATCAGGCGCGCCATCGGGCGGGCGCCCATCAGCTTGTCGTAGCCGCGCGTGGCCAGCCATTCGCGCGCATCGCCATCGAACTGGATATGCACGTTCTGCTCGGCCAGCTGCAGTTCCAGCTGCAGGATGAACTTGTCGACCACGCGGCTGACGGTTTCCTGGCCCAGGTAATCGAAGGGCACGATGGCATCGAGACGGTTGCGGAATTCCGGGGTGAACATCTTCTTCACCGCTTCGGCCTGCGCTTCCGTCTTGGTGCCGGCACCAAAGCCGATACCCTGCTTGGAGGCATCCGACGCACCGGCATTGGTGGTCATGATGAGCACCACATTGCGGAAATCGACCGTCTTGCCGTGATGGTCGGTCAGGCGGCCATTATCCATCACCTGCAGCAGGATGTTGAACAGGTCGGGATGCGCCTTCTCGATCTCGTCGAGCAGCAGCACGCAATGGGGGTGCTGGTCGATGGCATCGGTGAGCAATCCGCCCTGGTCGTAGCCGACATAGCCCGGAGGCGCGCCGATCAGGCGGGAGACGCTGTGACGCTCCATGTATTCGGACATGTCGAAGCGCTTGAGCTCGATCCCCATGATGCTGGCGAGCTGGCGCGCAACCTCGGTCTTGCCGACGCCGGTGGGGCCGGAGAACAGGAAGCTGCCGATCGGCTTGTCCGCATCGCGCAGGCCTGCACGGCTCAGCTTCATCGCGGTCGAGAGCTTCTCGATCGCATTGTCCTGCCCATAGACGACGCGCTTCAGGTCCTTCTGTAAATTGGCGAGCGCCGCCTTGTCATCCTTCGACACCGATTTCGGAGGGATGCGCGCCATGGTGGCGATCACCTTCTCGATATCCTTGGCCGTGATGGTCTTCTTGCGGCGGCTGGGCGGAACCAGCATCTGCATCGCGCCGACCTCGTCGATCACGTCGATCGCCTTGTCGGGCAGCTTGCGGTCATTGATGTAGCGCGCGCTCATTTCCACCGCCGTCTTGATGGAATCTGGCGTGTAGCGGACCTTGTGGTGCTCCTCGAAAGCGCTGCGCAAGCCCTTGAGGATCTTGATTGTATCCTCAACCGTCGGCTCGTTCACGTCGATCTTCTGGAACCGGCGCAGCAGGGCGCGGTCCTTCTCGAAATGGTTGCGGAATTCCTTGTAGGTGGTCGAACCGATGCATCGGATCGCCCCCGAAGACAGGGCGGGCTTCAGCAGGTTGGAGGCATCCATCGCCCCGCCGCTGGTCGCGCCTGCGCCGATCACCGTGTGAATTTCATCAATGAAAAGAATGGCTTCCGGCATCTTTTCAAGTTCGTTGACGACCTGCTTCAGCCGTTCCTCGAAATCGCCGCGATAGCGCGTGCCGGCCAGCAGCGCGCCCATGTCGAGCGAGTAGATCACTGCATCCTCGAGCACTTCGGGCACGTCGCCTTCCACGATCTTGCGCGCCAGGCCCTCGGCAATCGCCGTCTTGCCCACGCCGGGATCGCCGACATAGAGCGGGTTGTTCTTCGACCGGCGGCAGAGGATCTGCACCGTACGGTCCACTTCCGCCCCGCGGCCGATCAGCGGATCGACCTTCCCGTCCAGCGCCTTCTGGTTGAGGTTGACGCAGAACTGGTCGAGCGCGGAATCCTTCTTGTTCTTGTCGGGCTTGTCCTCGGCCTTCGCCTCGCTCTCCTCGCTCCCGGTCGGCGGGCGGCTTTCGATCTGGCGGCCGCCCTTGCCGATGCCGTGCGAAATGAAGCTGACCGCGTCCAGCCGGCTCATATCCTGCTGCTGCAGGAAGTAGACGGCGTAGCTGTCCCGCTCGGAGAAGAGCGCGACCAGCACATTGGCGCCGGTGACGGTATCCTTGCCCGAGCTCTGCACATGCAGGATCGCGCGCTGGATCACCCGCTGGAAACCGGCGGTCGGCTGCGGATCGGCATCGTCCTCGGTCTTCAAGGACTGGTATTCCTGGTCGAGATACTGGCGTACCACATTGCCAAGCTCGGCAAGGTCCACGCCGCAGGCGGTCATCACCTCGGCGGCGTCCTCGTCATCCACGAGCGCCAGCAGCAGATGTTCGAGCGTGGCATATTCATGGCTGCGATCGGTCGCATGCTGGAGCGCGTTGTGGAGCGTCTTTTCAAGATTTTGCGCGAAACTTGGCATAAAATCCTATCCGTTGCGGTGAGTGTACGACCCAAATTGTTGCGATTGTGCGAACGCCGCTCTCACCCTGCGCGGCACGGCCGTTGTGACAGATGCTGGCCGGTTTGCGCCCGGCTCTCGTCGTGATGTGTGACATATGGTGCGCCAAAGCGCGATTGCGAGGGTCAGAGGCGGCCTCGCCCGGGCCATCAGTCCGATTCTCGCGGTTTGAACAGCGTGTCGGCCAGCTTGCGATGGTCCGCCGCCTTGGCGTGATGCGCCTTTACCCGGGCGATTTCCGCTTCGAGCATGTCAATGCGGGCCAGCAGCTCGTCCTGCGAATAGCTGTCGAGCTGTTCCCGGGCCAGCTGGCCGGCAGCGTCACCACGCTTGCGAGGAAGGTCATCTTCCATTGCCGTGGAGCATCGCCAGTCACCCGCTTGCTGTCAATGGGTGCCGACTCTAAGGACTGTGGAGGAGCTTGGGGGCACAGTAATGGGATTGGTGGACAGTTTACCTGCAACAATGAGAGTCACGGCTATTTCCGCGCCGGGAGGGCCGGAAGTACTGGTGGAAGAGGAGCGCGCGGTGCCGCGCCCGGCTGCGGGCGAGGTGCTGGTCGCGGTCAGCCATGCGGGCGTGAACCGGCCCGATTGCCTGCAACGCGCAGGCGCCTACCCCCCGCCCAAGGGGGCGAGCGACCTGCCGGGGCTGGAAATCTCGGGCACGATCGTCGCGCTGGGAGAAACCGTGGACCCGGTGATGCTCGACCAGAAGGTCTGCGCGCTCACCAATGGCGGCGGTTACGCGCAATATTGCACGGTTCCTGTCGGCCAGTGCTTGCCCGTGCCTGCGGGCTTGTCGATGGCGGAGGCAGCGGCGCTGCCCGAAACGCTCTTCACCGTGTGGCACAATGTCTTCCAGCGCGGACTGGCGCGCGATGGCGAGACCTTGCTGGTCCATGGCGGGACCAGCGGCATCGGCACCATGGCGATCAAACTCGCAAAGTTGTTCGACATGCGCGTGGCTGCGACCTGCGGCAGCGACGAGAAATGCGAACAGGCGCGCAGTGTCGGTGCGGATCTGGCGATCAATTACCGCACGCGGGACTTCGGCGAGGCGGTGCGCGATTTCACCTCCGGCAAGGGTGCCGACGTGATCCTCGACGTTGTCGCGGGCGAGTATACGCAGCGCAATCTCGATTGCCTCGCGGTGGAAGGGCGCTTGGTGACCATTGCCACGCTGGGTGGACCGACTGCCGAAATTCATGTCGGCAAACTGATGGTGAAGCGCCAGACGCTGACCGGTTCGACGCTGCGCGCGCGGTCCGATGCCTTCAAGGCGCTGCTGGCGGACGATATTGCCGCCAATGCCTGGCCGCTGGTGGCGATGGATGAGCTGCGCCCGCAAATGGACCGCATCTACCCGCTTTCCGAGGCGGCCGAGGCGCATCGCCGGATGGAAGCAGGCGAGCATTTCGGCAAGATCGTCCTCGCCGTGGACGAATAAGGCCTTGGCGCAATAGAAAACGGGCCGCCACACCGGGGACATTTCCCGGAATGACGGCCCGCATATCTCAAGAAGGGATCGAATTAGATTTCGATGCCCTTTTCGACGATGCGCAGCTTGTGGCGAGCCATGGCCAGGTTGGCCTTCTTCTTGTCGAGAGCGACATAGATGAAGAGACCCTTGCCGCTTTCCGAGGTGGCCGGACGGATCATGTGGATCTGCGAATCCAGCGTGATCAGGATGTCCTCGATGTTTTCCTTCAGGCCCAGGTCGGCCATGGTGTTCATCTTGGCCTTCATCACATTGGTGTTGCCGGCTGCAGCAACTTCAAGGTCGAGGCCCTTCGGGTTGCCCGAGGTGGCCAGTGCCATGCCGCTGTCCATGTCGACCAGAGCGGTGGCGATCGCACCGTCGATTTCCATGATTTCGTCGAGTTTATCCTGATAGCTCATGATTATTCTCCTAAATTGAACTTTTCTTGCTTCTTGCGATGTGGACTTCGACCCGGAGGTCTCCGGTGCCTTTTCGAGTGTGGGACTGGCCCCCTCCGGATTGTCGCCAGGCCAATCCATGCCTGCGTCTTCCGGACCGTCGGGCGCTCCCACCCGAAAGCTGATGACTCCAAGTACCGTGTCGATTGTCTTGCCATCGCTCGCGCAGGGCAGCGCGATTGCCCGGTAAGTAATTGAACGATCTTGGGAATCTTCGAATTGCGCTTCGAAGCCGACCGGCGACTGGTTGGCCACGGCTTCGAGGAAATGGGCTGTGATGCGCGATGCGAGCGACCGGCTGGGCACCTTGGCCACGGGCGTGGGACAGTCGATCCCCTCGCCAATCGCCTGGCCGATGGAAACCACCTGCGCATCCCTGCCATCCGTCTCCTGGAAGCGAATGACGAGTGCCTGGTCGCCGAAAAAGCACCGCTTGTTGTCGAGAACAGCTTCTGCCGTGGGAAAGCGCGAATTGGCGCATGCCGCGCCCCACAGATCATAGGCGAGCATATGTGCGCGACGCTCTCGCGAAGCAGAATCTTCCCGCGTCGTTGCAGGCGCAGTGTTCAAGATTTCTGCTCCAATTCTTGCGAGCCCGATAGGCTGGTTTGTTCTTGAGCGAGACCTCTGGCGGCAAAAGGTTAACTCACCGTAAGTAGGACTACGTGGACACCTTACCGGCAAATTAACCTTTCGGGATTGCCGGCGGGCGATATTGCTTTACCTACCGGCAGCGAGGAGCCGACAAGGTTGCTGGCGGTTGGGGGGTGAAGCCTTTGAAAATAAAAACATTTAGCCGGGAGGTACTCTACTCCCGCGCGGAGGAATACCTTGATGCGCTGGCGGCCAAACAACCTGACCGGCTAAAGTTGGCGGAAGGCTATATATTCACTGAAAATAATGTCGAACTGCGTATTGGCGACGGTTTGTGGAACACGATTTCCGCGCGGCGGCCGCATTACGACCTCAAATGTGCCGATTCCGAAACGGGCCAGGTCAGCTGGTTCGGCGTGGTCGAGGAATACGGCCATCCCGCGATCATGGGCCTGAGGCTCGCATTCACAGGCGATGCGATCAGCGAGATCGAGACCATTATCTGCCGCGAGATGGAGTTCGGGCCCTTTCCCTCGATCGAAGGATATGACGCGCCGCGCCCGCTGATGCTGGCCGATGTGCCCGAGGGCGAAAGGGTGTCGCGGGAGGAGATGATCCGCATCGCCAATGGCTATTTCGATACGATCGAGCTTAATGACGGGACACTCCACACGGAGTTTACCGATGATTGCGATCGCATCGAGAACGGCTTGCAGACCACCAATACCGAGATCGAGGGCTATCCGATCGCCCGCATGGGCACGGCGGACCAGTTCCGCCTCGGGCAATATATCTATGACGATCGCCTGCGCGACCGGCGCTTCCCCCTTGTCGACGAGGAAAAGGGCATCGTCTGCGCCGCGGGTTTCATCGACCATGCGGGCAAGGTGATCGACGTGACCTGGACCGATGGCAGCAAGCACAAGTCGATCTTCCACTTCCCGCACAGCTTCGTTCTGCTGGAGCTGTTCAAGATCGTCGGCGGCAAGATCGCCGGGGTTGAAGCGGTCTTCGTCACCGTCCCCTATAACATGGTCTCCCCGTGGCTGGGGCGCCAAGCCTATGTGATCCAGGGGTAGGGCCAGCTCCCCGTGTCACGCAGGGGTCACATTGACTCCGATCTGTCGTCGAAATGCGCAACGCCTGTAACAAACAGGATTCATAGAGCCAAAGCCAAGTCACGGCGAAAAGGGACTTGCGGCTCATGTTTGGCGACTATCTCGAAGGCAATTTCGGCAATAGCAGCGACCTGCCCGATATTTCCGGCTTCGACCAGCATGAGCCGGTGATCCCCGAGCCACGCCGGGCCGAGAGGCGCAAGTTCCGCACCATCTGGATCAGCGACGTGCACCTGGGCACCAAGGGCTGCAATGCCGATCTGCTGATCGACTTCCTCGACAATACGGACAGCGAGGTGATGTACCTTGTCGGCGATATCATCGATGGCTGGCGGCTGAAGAAGAAGCTCTATTGGCCCGCAGCGCATAACGATATCGTCTGGCGCATCCTCAAGCGCGCCAAGCGCGGCACGCGAATCGTCTATATTCCCGGCAACCATGACGAGATGTTCCGCCAGTTCACTGGCCTCAACTTCGGCGGGGTCGAGGTGCAGCGCGCGGCCTTCCATGAAACCGCCGATGGCCGCAAGCTGTTGGTACTGCATGGGGACGAGTTCGATACGGTCATGCTCGCCCACCGCTGGCTCGCCTTCGTGGGCGATGCCGCCTACACCGCGCTGATGGGGCTCAACCAGTGGGTCAACGCGGTGCGCCAGCGGCTCGGCCTGTCCTATTGGTCGCTGTCGAAAATGGCCAAGCACAAGGTCAAGAACGCGGTCGAGTTCATCTCGCAATATGAGGAGATCGTTGCCCGCGCCGCTGCCCAGCGCGGCGTCGATGGCGTGGTCTGCGGCCATATCCACACGGCCGAGCACCGCATGTTCACCCATGACGGCAAGTCTATCGAATACTGGAACGATGGCGATTGGGTCGAAGGCTGTAATGCGCTGGTCGAGCATGAGGACGGCCGGATGGAGATCCTCCATTGGCCCGACGAGATCGCCCGGCGCGAGCGTGATGCTGCAGAAGATGCGACTTTCGAAAGCGAGCGGGCCGTGCCCGCCGCCGCCTGACCGGCCCGGCCCCATGCGTATCGCTCTCGTCACCGATGCCTGGGAGCCGCAGGTCAATGGCGTGGTCCGTACGCTCGGCAGCGTAACGGCACAACTGCGTGGGGAAGGCCACCAGGTCGAGCTCATCGCACCCGACCAGTTCCGCTCCATTCCCTGCCCCACCTATCCCGAAATTCGGCTGGCGCTGGCCGGGCCGCGCAGCGTCGGCAAGCGGATCGCGCGATTTAGTCCCGATGCCATCCATATCGCCACGGAGGGTCCGCTGGGATGGGCGGCGCGGCGCTGGTGCCTGAGGCGCAAGCTGCCTTTCACCACCGCCTATCACACGCAATTCCCGCAATATGTCGCCCGCCGCACCGGGCTCCCGGTGGAATGGATCTGGCCGATCATTCGCCATTTCCATCGCCCGTCCGCCGCGATCATGGTCGCCACCGACACAATCGCGCGCGAGCTGGAGGAACAGGGGCTGACCCATCTCCGCCATTGGAGCAGAGGTGTCGATATCGCCACGTTCCAGCCCGACCTGCCGCCGCCCGACCTCTATTTCGCGCTCGAGCGGCCGATCCAGCTCTATGTCGGTCGTGTGGCGGTGGAGAAGAATATCGAGGCCTTCCTCGCCTCCCGCCATCCCGGATCGAAGGTCGTCGTGGGCGATGGTCCGGCGCTGGAAAGCTTGAAGGCGCGCTTTCCCGATGCCCATTTCCTGGGCCGCCGCTCGGGCGAGGCGCTGGCCGCCTGCTATGCTGGGGCCGATGTGTTCGTCTTTCCCAGCCGCACCGACACGTTCGGCCTGGTGATGATCGAGGCGCTGGCCTGCGGGACGCCGGTGGCCGCCTATCCGGTGGCGGGACCGCTCGACGTGCTCTCCGCCGAATCGGGCGCCATGGACGAGGATCTCGATGCCGCGATTGCTGCGGCGCTGACGCGGGAGCGCGCCGATTGCCTGCGCCATGGCCGCTCTTTCAGCTGGGAAGCCAGTGCGCGGCAATTCCGTGAAGCACTATGCCCTGCCCCGCCGGAGGCCGCGCGCCGCGCGCTCGAACCGCTCACCGCCTGAGTGCGGCGTGGCGGGGATTCCGCGCTGGCCGACGCAAAAGCTTGCTGTTTTCCCGGCGAACGAGTAGATCGTGGGCTATTACGGCCGTCCCGCGAGGGGCGGCCTCTTTATTTCGTACTGGAGAATGACCGTGGCACAGCCCACTCCCCTCATGCCGCATGCGACCGCTTCCTGGCTGGTCGACAACACCGCGCTCAGCTTCGAACAGATCGCCGCATTCTGCGGTCTGCACATCCTCGAAGTGCAGGCGATGGCGGACGACCTTGCGGGCCAGAAATATACCGGCCGCGATCCGGTGCATTCGGGCGAGCTGACGCATGAGGAGATCGAGCGTGGCCAGGCCGATCCGAACTATTCGCTGAAAATGCAGAAGGCGCCGGTGGACGTCAGCCGCACCAAGGGCCCGCGCTATACGCCGGTGTCCAAGCGGCAGGACAAGCCCGATGGCATCGCCTGGATCCTGCGCAGCCATCCGGAAATCTCCGATGCGCAGATCGGCAAGCTGATCGGCACCACGCGCAACACGATCAATGCCATCCGCGATCGCAGCCACTGGAACATCCAGAACATCCAGCCCAAGGATCCGGTAACCCTGGGCCTTTGCTCGCAGCGTGAGCTCGACGCTGCCGTTGCCAAGGCTGCGAAGAAGGCCGCCGCGCAGGCACCCGCCGCCGAGGAAGGCGAGGAGCTGGCACCGGCGCCCGAGAAGAAGGACGATCGCGCCGCCCTGATCGAGGAGCTGAAGGCAGAACGCGAAGCCGCCAGCAAGGCCGCCGCCGAAGCCGCGCAGGAAGCCGAGGCCGAAGCATGGCTCGAAGCCAAGCGCGCCGCCGAAGCGGATAGCGGCGAGAGCTGACCAGCCTCGTTCCCATCATCGCATAGCAAAAGGGCGGCCTTGCAGGGCCGCCCTTTTCGTATCCGGGTTTGCCGTAGCGCGTAGTGCTTACTGGCCGGCGAGCGAGAGCTTGGGCTCGTCCCCCTTTGCCTGCGCATCGGGTGTGGCAGTTGCGGGGCGGGCTGCCGGATTGGTGCTGCGCGCTTCGGGCTTCATGCCCTTGGGGGCAAAGCGGCCGTCGACCGTTGCGCCCTGCTCAATGGTGAGCGTGTCGTAAGTGACATCGCCCTCGACCCGCGCGCTCTTCAGGATCACCAGCTCCTTGGCGGCAATGGTGCCCTTCACATTGCCGGACAGCCGCGCGCGGTCGGCCTTGATATTGCCATCGATATGACTCGCCTCACCCTGCACAAGCGATTGACACGTAAGGTCGCCTTCCACGCGGCCATCCACATGCAGGTCGGCCGAAGCCTCAATATTGCCCTTGATGGTCACATCGGGGCCGATCACGGAAAAGGTAGCCGAATTATTCGCCATGGGTCGCACCGTCGGTTGGGGTGAATTCTGCTCGGGCTTCTTCGAGAACATCGGGAGCCGTCTCCAGGAAGGGCCGCGGATTGACTGCGCGGCCGTTGATATGAACTTCGAAATGGAGGTGGGGGCCGGTCGAGCGGCCAGTGCTGCCGATGCGGCCGATCTGGTCGCCGGCATCCACATGCTGGCCGACCTGCGCATCCCAGGCCGACATATGGGCATAGCGCGTCATCATGCCGTTGCCGTGGGTGATCTCCACCACGCGGCCATAGCCCGACTTGTTGCCGACGAAGCTGACGCGCCCGTCGGCAGCAGCCAGGATCGGTGCGCCGTGCGGACCGCGGAAATCCAGCCCGCGATGCATGGCGGCGCGGCCGTTGAATGGATCGCGGCGATAGCCGAAGCCGGAGGAAATGGTGCGCATGTCCGCCGGCATGACCTGCGGGATTTCGCTGAGGCCGCGTTCGAGCGAGCTCATCCGCGACAGGCTCAGCGCCAGCCGCTCGAAGCGCGGATCGAGCGAACCGTCGGCATCCGAGGCGAGCATTTCGAGCGGACCACCCAATGCCTCGTTATCGGCCACCATCACCATGCGCGGATCGAGGCCCAGCGAACGGATCGCTTCCTCAGTGCGCTTGGCGCGGCGGTCGGCATAGCGGGTCAGTGACTCGACAAAGGCGAGCTGGCGCGCTTCCAGCCGGGCAAGGCCGGCTGCTTCGGGAATGGCGCTTTCGATAAGGCCGATCAGTTCTTCGGCTTCCTCGGCGGAATCGGAAACGGTATTCGCCTCGTCCTCGCTGTCGTTCAGCAGGTCTTCAGGCAGCATGGCGAGGATGCCATCGAGGAAATCCTGGCGCTTCTCCAGGTCGGCGGTGGTCGCCTCCAGGTCGTCGCGATAGGCATCGAGGCGAGTTTCGGCGTTGGCAACCTGCGCCTCGCGATCGAGCAGGTCGGCGCGTTCCGAGCTGGCGCGGTACTGGCTGATCGCCATCGCGCCCATCGAACCGCCCCAGCCGAGCAGGGCGACCAGCGCCAGACTGGCGGCTGCCATCTGCATGCGTGTCGTAATGGTGATGAAGCGGACCTGACCGTGGGAGCGCATGAAAAATTCGCGCTCCGGGAACCATGACCGCAGGCGATCCCAAAATCCGCCAGCTTTGTTCGTGTTCAAGACGACCCCGTGAATTTGTTCTCTCCGTCCGCCGATGTGGGTAGCGCTCTACCCTATAAGGTCCAACGAAGTTCTTAACCTTTGGGGCGAATCGAAGGCACAACGGGATGAGTCGTTGGAACGACCGTATAAATGGCTTCCGGCGCTGCGAATCCGTGCGATTTCAGGTGAAACGATTCGGCCCTGCGCGGCCATTGGCAAATTGCGCTGACAAGCGGGCTCGCCAATGGTAGGGGCGCGGCCATGGCACAGGTACTTCCCATGCATGACGATGCCGACACGCTGGTCGGTGATCTGGCCCGCGCGGGCCGCAAGGCACAACGCACGCTTGCGCGGATGAGCGATGCGGACAAGGCGCGCGCCCTGCGCTCTGCTGCTGCATCTCTGCGCGCGAGTGCCGCGCCGATCCTGGAAGCCAATGCCAAGGATATCGCTGCGGGCCAGGCCAATGGCTTGTCCGGCGCCATGCTCGACCGGCTGCGGCTGGACGAGGAGCGGCTCGAAGGCATTGCCGCCGCGATTGAGAATGTCGCGGGCCTGCCCGATCCGGTCGGACAGGTGATCGACCGCAGCACCGCGCCCAGCGGGCTGGAACTGGTCCGCCGCCGGATTCCCATCGGGCTGATCGGCATCATCTATGAAAGCCGTCCCAACGTCACCGCCGATGCCGCTGCGCTGTGCCTGCGTTCGGGCAATGCGGCGCTGTTGCGTGGCGGGAGTGAGGCGGTGCATTCCAACCGTGCGATCATGACCGCGCTGGTGGCAGGTCTTGCCAAGGAAGGCGTGCCCGAAGCCGCCATCCAGCTGATGCCCACGCAGGATCGCGAGGCGGTGGGCGCCATGCTGCGCGCCGCCGGCCTGATCGACATGATCGTGCCCCGCGGGGGCAAGGGACTGGTGGAGCGCGTGCAGAAGGATGCGCGCGTCCCCGTGCTCGCCCATCTCGACGGCATCTGCCACACTTACATCCACGCCGCTGCGGATCCCGCGATGGCGGAAGAGATCGCGGTCAACGCCAAGATGCGCCGAACCGGCATTTGCGGATCGCTGGAAACGCTGCTGCTCGACGCCAATTTCCCCGCTTCGGGCAAGGTGGTGGGCGCGCTGCTCGATGCAGGCTGCGAATTGCGCGGCGATGCGCGGGCGCAGGCGATCGATGCGCGCGTGAGGCCTGCCAGTGCGAATGACTGGGACACCGAATATCTCGATGCCATCGCCTCTGTCGCGGTGGTCGACGGGATGGACGCGGCGCTCGATCACATCGCACGCCATTCCTCCGGCCATACCGATGCCATCGTGACGTCGGACGATACGGCTGCGGAGCGCTTCCTTGCCGAAGTCGACAGCGCGATCGTGATGCACAATGCCTCCACCCAGTTCGCCGATGGCGGCGAATTCGGGCTGGGCGCGGAAATCGGCATTGCCACGGGCCGCCTGCATGCGCGCGGACCTGTGGCGCTGGAAGGCCTCACCACTTACAAGTGGCAGGTGCTCGGCACGGGGCAGGCTCGCCCCTGAGCTGACAGGCAAAGGGGGAGAAGGATGCGCTACAATACGCTCGGAAAGTCGGGGCTGGTGGTCTCGGAATTGTGTTTGGGGGCGATGACCTTCGGCAATACGCCCAGCGCCTTCTTCCAGCATGATCTCGACCAGGCCGGCTCTACCGCGCTGATCAGGCAGGCGGTGGATGCGGGCGTCAATTTCATCGACACCGCCAATGTCTATTCCGCCGGGCAGAGCGAGGAATTCGTCGGCCAGGCGCTGAAGGATCTCGGCATTGCGCGTGACAAGATCGTGATCGCGACCAAGGGCATGGGTCCGATGGGCGAGGGGCCAAACGACAGCGGTTATGGCCGCTACCACCTGCTCCAGCAGATCGACACCAGCCTTGAGAGGCTCGGTCTCGACCATGTCGATCTCTACCAGATCCACGGTTGGGACCCTGTCGCCCCGATGGAAGAAGGGCTGCGCGCGATGGAGGACATCGTCCGCTCGGGCCGCGCGCGTTATATTGGCGTTTCCAACTGGGCAGCATGGCAAATCGCCAAAGCGCTGGGCATTGGCGAGCGGCGCGGCTGGGACAAGTTCGTCTCCAACCAGGCCTTCTACGCCGTCTCCGGTCGCGAGCTGGAGCGCGAGATCGTGTCGATGATGGAAAGCGAAGGGCTGGGCCTGATGGTCTGGAGCCCGCTGATCGGTGGGCTCCTCTCCGGCAAATATGATTTCGGAGAGGATGGCGAAGTCTCGGGCGACGGTCGCCGCGCCAAGCTCGACTTCCCGCGCGCAGACAAGCCCATGGCCGCCGCAGCGGTGGAAGCGATGCGCCCGATGGCAGAGGCGCGCGGCGTTTCGGTTGCCGCCATCGCGCTCGCCTGGCTGCTGCACCAGCCGGTCGTTTCCAGCGTGATCGTGGGGGCGAAGCGGGCGGACCAGCTGGAACAGAACCTTGCCGCCAGCGATATCGAGCTGACGAGCGAGGAACTCGCCGTGCTGGACGAGGTCGGCAAGCTCGACGACGAATATCCCGCCTGGGCGATCAAGGCGCAGAACCATCGCCATGGCTTCCGCGTCAGCCCGCGCCGCCCGGCCAAGTGAGGGGCACGGTCACCGGATTGCTGGGCGGAAGTTTCAATCCCGCCCATGGCGGCCATCGCCGCATCACCCTGTTCGCCATCCGTGCGCTGGGGCTGGATGAGGCATGGTGGCTGGTCTCCCCCGGCAACCCTTTGAAGCCCACAAAAGGCATGGCACCGCTCGCCGCCCGGTACCGCTCGGCACGGGCGATGAGCCGCAATGCCCCGATCCGCGCCACCGCCATGGAGCGCGAGCTGGGCACGCGCTACACCATCGACACTCTGCGCGCCCTGAAGCGCCGCTACCCCAAGCGGAAATTCGTCTGGCTGATGGGGTCGGACAACCTCGCGCAATTCCACAAGTGGCGGAACTGGCGGCAGATTGCGCGTGAAATGCCGATTGCGGTCATTGCCCGGCCCGGCTATGAGAGTGCTGCCCTCGCGAGCCCCGCGATGGCCTGGTTGCGGCGTTACCGGTTGTCCGCAGCCGGATTTCGAAACCGGCGCGAATGGAGCGCACCGGCGCTGATTGAACTGCGTTTCGATCCCGATCCGCGATCGGCTACGGCCATCAGGACAGCGGATCCCCAATGGGCGGCCCGTTACGGCGGCACCGCTGCCAGGGACGAAGTGACGCATTCCCTCATTCACGATATGGCAAGGGGACGGACCGCATGAGGCGGCCCGAGCCCATGCGATTATCCGATCCTTTCGCTTTATCAGGAGCATGACACGTCGCGATGACACAGGCGCAAGCCATTCCGGCAACCACCGGCACCGCAACCATCATTTCCATGACTGACAATCCTGAAACCATTCACGCAGAACCCGGATCGCTGCACGCGCTGGTCCTCCAGCAGCTTGACGACGACCAGGCGCAGGACGTGATTTCGATCCCCCTCGAAGGCAAGAGCTCGATCGCCGATCACATGATCGTCGCCTCGGGCCGTTCGACCCGCCAGGTGGCCTCGATCGCCACCAAGCTGGCCGAAGTGGTCAAGAAGGCAGGCTTCGGCTCGCCCCGCGTCGAAGGCCTGCCGGCCGCTGACTGGGTGCTGATCGATGCAGGCGACGTCGTCGTCCACCTCTTCCGCCCCGAAGTGCGCAGCTTCTACAACCTCGAACGGATGTGGGGCTTCGGCGAGGATGGCGCGAAAGCGGCTGCGGGAACAGCCTGATATAGCGAAGGCGCATCCGCGCCTTCGTCCTCGGCGCTATTCCCTACGCTCCGCTTCGGGGCGTCTGCGGGCGGGCATTCGCCCGCTGGTTCGGCTCGCGCCGAACATTGGCAATTCTCTTTCGAGAGCATTGTTTTTTCCTCTTGGTCACGGCAGTCATAGGACCGAACGGGCCGCCCGCAGCGCCGCAGGCGCGAGGAAAGCCCAAGGGGCCGGATGGTCCCGCCGGCGCTTGAGGCAAAACAAGAGAATGCTCCTCCACGTTATCTCGCGCGGCAAGATCGCCCGCTCCCCGGAGGCGGAGCTGGTCGCGCGCTATGAAAAGCGCATTACCTGGCCGCTCAAGCTGACCGAGCTGCCGGAGACCGGTGGGCGCATTCCCGATCCGCAAACGCCCTATCGCACCGTGCTGCTGGATGAAAAGGGCAAGGACCTTTCCTCCGAACAACTCGCTGACATCCTTGAGAAATGGCGCGATGGCGGCATGCGTGAATGCCGTTTCGTGATTGGTGCTGCCGATGGCCATTCGCAGGAGGAGCGCGACGAGGCCGACCTGCTCATCGCCTTTGGCAAGGCGACCTGGCCGCACCTCCTCGTGCGCGCCATGTTGATGGAGCAGCTCTTCCGCGCGACATCGATCCTTGCCGGCCACCCCTATCACCGGTCAGGATAGCGGAAATGACGCGCCTCCTCCTCATCCTCTCGGCCATCGGCCTGCTCGGCGCAGCGGCGCTGGCGCAGCGCGCGCCGGTTTATGACGATGCGGGCGAGACACGCATGGCACTGGAGCAGGCGCTGGCCGAACGGACGGCGGCAGAGGCACGCAGCGAGCGGCTGGAGCAAGAGGCGCAGGAAACGCAGGATGCTGTCAAGCGTACTGCGCGGCAGGTCGCGGCGCTCGCAGCGCGCATCCAGCAGGCCGAAGCGGGCATTGCCGCCGCCGAGGCGCGCACCGCCCTGATCGAACGGGAATACGCACAGCTGCGCGAGGAACTGGGCCGCGAACAGCGCCCGATCGTGCGCCTCACCGCCGCACTCCAGCAATTCTCCCGCCGTCCGGTGGCGCTTTCGTTGCTACGGCCCGGCGATGTGCGCGAACTCGTATATCTGCGAGCCGTCATGTCCAATACAGTGCCACAGGTCGCGGCGCGCACTACCAGCCTGCGCTCGCGCATTTCCCGCTCGCGGCAGTTGCGGGCCGAGGCGGAGGAGGCCGCCCAAGCCCTGCGCAACGAGGAAGCCGCGCTGGACGAACGGCGCACCGAGCTTGCCAATATCGAGACCCGCCAGCGGCTCGCTGCACGGCAGGCGGGGAGCATCGCCAGCCGCGAGGCGGAGCGGGCGCTGGCGCTTGCCGAAGAAGCGCGCGACCTTGATGCGCTGGTGGGCGAACTCGACCGTGCGGCGGAGTTGCGCGGCAAGCTGGCCGCCTTGCCCGGGCCGACCATGCGCCCCGGAAGCGGGCGGGCAGTCAGTGCCGCGCGCGAGCCGGTGCCGCTGCCTTCGGCGAGCAGCGAGCAGAGCTCCCCCAGACCCTATATCCTTCCCGTAGCCGGGCGCACCGTGACCGGCTTCGGCGCGCCTGCGGGCAGCGGGCTGAGCCAGGGCATTACGCTCGCCCCGCTCGCCAATGCGCAGGTTGTCGCGCCGGCCGAAGGGCGCGTAGGCTTTGCCGGCCCCTATCGCGGCTTCGGCCAGATCGTGATTATCGAACATGTTGGCGGCTGGACCAGCCTGGTCACCGGACTTGCCCGCAGCGACGTGCGGGTGGGCGAGCAGCTGGTGGGCGGCGCGCCCATCGGCGTTGCCGGGCCGGGACGTCCCACGATCAGCGTGGAACTGCGGCGGCAAGGCGAACCGGTGAACCCCCTTGAACTCATGCGCTGACAGGCACTTGCCGCAGCCCGCGCACCCTTGCGAAAGCGCGCATGATCCTCATCTGGCGTTAAGGCCGGTGCTGCGATACAAGGCCACTGGGACCTGACAGGATAACTCGACTCATGAAAATCGCTCCCGCCCTTCGCGCTGCTGCCCTGTGCACCGCCGTTGCGCTGCTGCCGGCCACCACTGCCGGTTTCGCGCAGGTGGAAGGGCGCGCTTCGCCGGAATTCGCCAAGCTTTTCGCCACCTACCAGCGGATCAAGGCCAGCTATGTCGAGCCGGTGGATGACGAGACGCTGATCCGCGGCGCCATCGACGGGATGCTCGCCTCGCTCGACCCGCATAGCTCCTATATCGATGGGCAGGCGTTCGAGCGGCTGGAGACGATGATCGACGGCAATTATCAGGGCCTCGGCATCTCGATCCAGATGGAAGACGGGCTGGTCAAGGTCGTCTCCCCCTTCCGCGGTAGTCCGGCGGACAAGGCGGGTATCAAGGCTGGCGACTATATCTCGCACATCAATGGCGAGCTGATCTACGGCATGGAAATCAACGATGCGGTGGCGCAGATGCGCGGCCCCGCCGGCACCTCGATCAACATCACCATCCTGCGTCCCGGCCGGGACGAGCGGCTGGAGCTGACCGTCGAACGCGGCGTGATCGAGCTGGAGCCGGTGACCTGGTCGCTGATGGACGGCAATATCGGCCATATCAGCGTCAATGAATTCAGCCGCGACGTGGGCTCCGATGTCAATGAGGCCGTGGCCGATCTGCGCCTGCAGGCAACGGGGCCGCTCAATGGCCTGGTGCTCGACCTGCGCCGTAATCCGGGCGGTTCGCTCGATGAAGCGGTCGCTTTGTCCGACCTGTTCCTTGATGAAGGCCAGATCGTCTCCCAGCGCGGCCGTACGCGCCGCGACACGATCTATTACGAGGCGGAAACGGTCTATCGCGGCGACGTGGCCGACGGCCTGCCGATCATCGTGCTGATCGACGAGGGTTCTGCCTCGGCCAGCGAAATCGTCGCCGGCGCGCTGCAGGATCACCACCGCGCGATCGTGATGGGTGAGCGCAGCTTCGGCAAGGGCAGCGTGCAGACGCTGCTGCCGCTGACGCGCGACACGGCGCTGAAGCTCACCACCGCGCGCTATTACACGCCTTCGGGCCGCAGCGTGCAGGAAGGCGGGATCGAGCCCGATATCCGCGTGCCGCAGCTCAGCGATCCCGATGCCGAGCGGCGCCAGCGTTATGCCCTGCGTGAAAGCGATTTGCGCGGGCATCTGGTCAATGAGATTGATGCCAAAGACGAGTCGCTGGAGCGTGACCAGGTCGATGATCCGCGCTTCCTGCTCACCGCTGCCGAGCTGGAGGAGCAGGGGATCGAGGATTTCCAGTTGCAATATGCGCTCGACACGCTGCGCCGTACCACCGGCGTGACCATGGCCGCGCGCGCTACGTCCGGCCGCCGCAACTGATATTGCGGGGAGGGGCATGTCCGCATCCGACAAGCTGGCGCAAAGCCTTGCGCTGATCGTTCCCGCGGCCCTGCTCGCCGGGGCCTATATCTCGCAATATGTCTTCGGCCTGTTCCCTTGCGAGATGTGCTGGTGGCAGCGATGGCCGCATTTTGCTGCAATCGGCTTTGCGGCGCTTTCGCTCTTCACCCCGCCGAAGCGCATCTGGGTTGCGATTGCGGCGGGCGGCATCCTGACCTCTGGCCTGATCGGCTTCTTCCATGCCGGCGTCGAATACGGTTTCTGGGAAGGCGTAACCGGCTGCGCCCTGCCGGCTGCTGCGGGCGTGGACCCGCTGGAGGCGATTTTCGATCAGCCCGTGGTCCGCTGCGACCAGGCGCCGTGGTCCATGGCGGGCATTTCGCTTGCCGGGTTCAACGCAATCATTTCCATTGCCGCCGCCGTCACCATATGGGTGCTGCTGGCAAGGAAGGATAAGGCATGAGCAAGGCGGACACTGCCATCGACCGTTCCGAGATGATCCGCGTGGACCAGGCGGGCGAATTCGGCGCCACGCGCATCTATGCCGGGCAATTGGCGGTCATGGGGGATCGCGGCCCGCACTCTGCGGAAATCCGCGCCATGGCCGAACAGGAAGAGGGTCATCGGGCCGAATTCGATGCCCTGATGGCGGAACGCGGTGTCCGCCCCACCGCCCTGCAGCCGTTCTGGCACGTTGCCGGTTTTGCGCTGGGCGCGGGAACAGCGCTGATCGGCCCGGAAGCCGCCATGGCCTGCACCGCTGCGGTCGAGACCGAGATCGACGAGCATTACTCGCGCCAGCTGGACGAGCTGGAGAAGTCGGGTGACGACCCGGAACTCGCCGACATGATCCACCGTTTCCGCGAGGATGAGCGCGAGCATCGCGATGCCGCATTCGCAGCGGGCGCAGAGAAGGCGCCTGCCTATCCGCTGCTCTACGCTGCCATCCGGATGGGCTGCCGCGCGGCGATCCGCCTGTCGGAAAAGATTTGATCCCGATCACTTACGGGCTCGTCCGCTTCAGTTATGGTTCACACGCTGCAATGCCCTATAAGCAGCGACATTATTGAGGATCCGACACGATGAACCGCCTGTACGCGCTTTGCGCTTCCACCATGATTGGCGCCGCCATGGCCGCCTCCCCTGCCGCCGCGCAGGAGGAGAATAATGAGCGGGTCATGATGGTGCAGATCCCCCAGGGAGGCGAGTGCCCGACCAGCCCGGATGACGATACCATCGTCGTGTGCGAGGAGATCGAGGATCCCTATCGCATCCCCAGCGAGCTGCGCCAGAGCAACGATCCCGCGAACCGTTCGTGGAGCGATCGCGCACGCGACCTCGAAACCGTCGGCCGCTTCGGCCCCGGCTCCTGCACCAATATCGGCGGCGGGTCGGAGCTCGGCTGCTCGATCCAGGAGATCGAGGAAGCGGTGGCAGAGCGCGAGAATGCGCCCGAACGCCGCTACAGCATATTGATCGAGGAAGCACGCCGCGAGCGTCTGGAAACCATCGAAGGCGAAGCCGCGCGCACGCAGGCCCGCGTCGAGGAGCTGGAGCGCGCCTATCTCGAACGGCTGGAGGCTGAGCGCGATGCCCCGCTGCCGGGCGAGGAAGAACCGCTGCCCGAGGTGGAAGGGGTTGATGCCGACGCCGTTTCGCAGGACCCGAATTCGTTCTGATCCCGAGATTCCGGGGTAGGCGACAGTTAACGAAGGGACGGCTATGGGCTGCGGCATGCCCGGCACCAAGCGCATCCTGACGATTTTCGGCACGCGCCCCGAAGCGATCAAGCTGTTCCCGCTGCTGCATGCGCTGGAGGCGGATGGCCGCTTCGATAGCCGCATCTGCGTCTCCGGCCAGCATCGCGGCATGCTCGACCAGGTGCTGCAGATCGCCGAGATCGTGCCGCATCACGATCTCGACCTGATGCAGCCCGACCAGACGCTGGATGCGCTGACTGCGCGCCTGCTGACGGGGCTGGGCGAGATTATGGATCGCGAACAGCCCGATTGGGTGGTGGTGCAGGGCGATACCGCCACCGCCATGGCGGGCGCGATGGCGGCCTATTACCGCAAGATCCCTGTCACCCATGTCGAGGCGGGGTTGCGAAGCGGCAATATCTACCATCCCTGGCCCGAAGAGGTGAACCGCAAGGTCATCGGCTCCATCGCCGCGCTCCATTGCGCGCCGACCGTTACCGCGCGCGAGGCGCTGCTGGCGGAGAATACCGATCCCGGCACCGTGCATGTCACCGGCAATACGGTGATCGATGCATTGCAATGGATCAGTGCCCGGATCGAGGCGCAGCCCGAGCTGGCCGGCGGATTGGCCGAGCTGGAGAAGCGCTTTGCCGGCAAGCGCATCATTGGCGTCACGACGCATCGGCGCGAGAATTTCGGTGAAGGCATGCAGGCGATTGCCGCTGCCATCCGCCGCCTGGCCGCGCGGCCCGAGGTCGCGGTGATCTTCCCCGTCCACCTCAACCCCAATGTCCGCGCGGTGATGGAACAGGAACTGGCAGGCGTCGAGGACGTGGCGATGATCGAACCGCTCGACTACCCGCACTTTGCCCGCCTGCTCTCGATCGCGCACCTGATCCTCACCGATAGCGGCGGCGTGCAGGAAGAAGCACCCGCGCTGGGCAAGCCCGTGCTGGTGATGCGCGAGACGACCGAGCGGCCCGAAGGTGTGGAAGCGGGGACGGCGAAACTGGTCGGCACCGATGCCGATACGATCGTTGCCGAAGCGAACCGGCTACTCGACGACCAGCAGGCCTGGCTCGAGATGTCGCGTGCGCATAATCCATTTGGTGATGGCAAGAGCGCCGCGAGGATTTGTGATCTACTGTGCGAGCACTCCTGAGCGATAGCTGGCGCGCACGATCTTGTTCGTCCGCAGCCGGTTCAATCAGAGGAACTTCCAACGGCAGTGATTGGTAAGGGGAGGGGAATGTCTGGTTTCGACTGGTTGAGTCGTTTAAATCGGCAGTATGATTAGTCGCCTCGCCTCAAAAATCGCGTTTTTTGCGGCCGCGACGGCGCTTTTTGGCGCGTCGCCGGTGGATGCGCGAAACGCCGGAAGGAGCGAAGGATCAATCGCTCATCTTCCCGCTCTGAGTGGTGACTACTTCGCGCTGTCCTCGGAAGAAGTTGGGCGGGACTATCACATCTATGTGCGGTTGCCGGAGGGCTATGACGAGAACTCCGACTATCGATATCCGGTGGTCTACCTGCTTGATGGCGACTCTACGTTTCCTCTGCTCGCCCCGCTGCATTTGTTCATGCACTATGATGACGAGATTCCCGAAGCTATCATCGTTGGCATTGCCTATGGCGGGTTCGAACCCGGCGTGAACATGCGACACGTCGACTTTCGAATGGTGATGGATGACGGAAGTCCGGGCGGTGCACCCCAGTTCCTCTCAATGCTGGAGAATGAGCTGCTTCCGACGATCGACAGGGAGTTCAGGACCGATCCCTTGCGTCGTATCATCGTTGGTCAAAGTCGTGGGGGTAGCGCAGTGCTACAGGCGGCTTGGCTCAAGCCAGACCTCTTTTGGGGCCACGTCGCGAGTAATCCTGGAAGGGAACCAGATACCCGGTTGCTGTTCGGCATGGATCGCGATCCTCCCGAAAAAGTGCGAAGCGGGTATGTGATCGTGGCGTCAGGATCGCGAGATCGAGACTATCTACGAGGAACGGCCCTTGAGTGGCGCGACCAAATCGCCGCGAGGGACGATCTTCCATGGGATACGAGATTTATCGATATCGAGGGCGGAACACATGCTGCCGATCTTGGAACGGCCTATCGTGCGGCGCTCCGTATGCTCTTCCTCCAAGCCGAGACAGAAAGCACCGATTTGACAGATTGAGGAAAATGCCGGCCTTATCGGCCTGCTATCGGATCGTTAGCGTACAGTCTGACATCGGACGCAATCCAAGCCCAACCGAGGCCATCGTTACCCGTTCATTTACCCTCAGCCGCTAGTTCCCGCGTGAACACACGCGAAAGGCTTTGCATGCGCGGCGAGACGCTTCCCATCGTATCGGTCATCGGCCTCGGCTATATCGGCCTGCCTACTGCCGCGATTATCGCGCGTAGCGGCATGCAGGTGCATGGCGTGGACGTTTCGCAGGACGTGGTCGACACGATCAATCGCGGCGAGATCCATATCGAGGAAGTCGATCTGGACGGGCTGGTGCAGGGCGTGGTGCAGCGCGGGCTGCTGAAAGCCTCCACCGAAGTCGCGCCTGCCGATGTTTTCGTGATCGCCGTGCCCACGCCCTTCGCCAAGGACGGCAAGCATACGCCCGATATCTCCTACGTGCTCGAAGCGGCGAGGAATGTCGCGCGCGTGCTGAAGCAGGGTGACGTGATCATCCTCGAATCCACTTCGCCTGTCGGCACCACGGTGCAGATGCGCGACATGATCGCGGCCGAGCGGCCCGACCTTGCCATGCCGGGCCTGACGCACGGCACGCCCGATGTTGCCATCGCCTATTGTCCAGAGCGCGTGCTTCCCGGCCGTATCCTTGAGGAGCTGACGCATAACGATCGCTCGATCGGCGGCATCACCCCGCGTTGCGCGCGAAAGGCGCTGGCCTTTTACAAGCGCTTCGTGCGCGGCACCTGCGTCACCACCGATGCGGCGAGCGCGGAAATGACCAAGCTGGTCGAGAACGCCTATCGCGACGTCAACATCGCCTTCGCCAATGAGCTGTCGATCGTATCCGACGCCATGGGGCTGGATGTGTGGGAGGTGATCCGCCTCGCCAATCGCCATCCGCGCGTGAACATATTGACGCCGGGGCCGGGTGTGGGCGGGCACTGCATTGCGGTGGACCCGTGGTTCATCGTCAATGGCGCGCCCGAGCAGACCCCGCTGATCCGCACCGCGCGCGGTGTGAATGATGCCAAGATCCACCACGTGATCGCGCAGGCCAATGCGTTGGTGGAGGCCCATCCGCAGGCAAAGGTCGCCTGCCTTGGCCTCGCCTTCAAGGCCAATATCGACGACTTCCGCGAAAGTCCCGCGCGGCTGGTGGCGGCAACGCTCGCCCGCAAGTTCGGCGACCGCATCCATATCGTGGAGCCCTATGCCGCAAAGCTGCCGATCGAGTTCACCGATACCGGCGCGCAGCTGATCGACATCGATACGGCGCTGGAAGATTGTGACGTCATGGTTGTCCTGGTCGATCACGATATCTTCAAGTCGGTCCCGCTGGCCGAACGCGCCGCCAAGCAGGTCTATGATACGCGCGGCATCTGGCCCGACCAGCCTCGCGCCATTGCCGAACCTGCGATTGAGGACATGCGCAAGGCGGGCTAGGGCCCGACGCCATGATCGAATTCATCGCCATCCCGGCGCTGCTGGCCGGGCTCTATGCCCTCTACGCTGTAGGCTGGAACGATGCGCTGCGGCTGTTGCAGGGCACCGCCTATGCGCGGGCGAAAGTGGTCGATCATCACTCCGGCTCGGACGGTTTCGTGCCGATCTTCGCCTTCCAATATGCGGAACGCTCCTTCCAGGTGCCCGGCCCCACCGCCTTCGCGCAGCCCACGCCGGCGCTGGGCGAGAGCATGGTGCTGAGCTTTCCGGCCAAGCGGCCCGACCTTGCCCGGCCGCCGCATCCCTTTGCGCGCAGCCTGCTCTATCTCGCCTTTGCCGCGTGGCTGGCGTTCTTTTCGGACCTCTGGCTCAACTGGTGGTGAGGGTCACTCGCCCGGAAACCGCTCGAATTCGGGCAGATCGCCCACCGTCTCCATCCACTTGCGCCGTTCGGCCACTTGCACATGGGCTTGCGGTGCGAAGGCATCGGGATCGTCGAGAGTCACCGTCTGGATATCGACGATGCCGGGCAGGAAATCCTCGTTGAAGAAGAACAGCGGCGTCCCGCAGGTGCCGCAAAACTGCCGGAGCGACTTGCCGGTGCCGTTATAGGTGACGGTCTCGCCCTTGGTGACGCGGAACTTGTCGCTCTTGAAGGCGATCCAGGCCACCATCGGTGCGCCCGATCCCATCTGGCAATCGCTGCAATGGCACAGCGCGTGGTGCGAGATATCGCCCCCAGCCTCGTAACGAATTGCCCCGCAGCGGCATCCACCGGTCACCATGATACGCCTCCTATCCGACTCGACGGGAGGAACATATCACGAACACGAGGGGCTTGGAAGCGCGTCTATCCCAGCGCGATATCGGGCGCGTCTTCCTGCTTCATGCCGACCACGTGATAACCGGCATCGACATGGTGCACCTCGCCCGTCACGCCGCTCGACAGGTCGGAGAGGAAATAGAGGCCCGATCCGCCGACATCCTCGATCGTGACGTTCCGGCGCATGGGTGAATTCAGCTCATTCCACTTCAGGATGTAGCGGAAATCGCCGATGCCGCTGGCGGCCAGCGTCTTGATCGGCCCGGCGCTGATCGCGTTGACGCGGATATTGTCCGGGCCAAGGTCATTGGCGAGATATTGCACGCTGGTTTCCAGCGCCGCCTTGGCCACGCCCATCACGTTGTAATGCGGCACGACCTTCTCGGCGCCGTAGTAGGTGAGCGTGATGATGCTGCCGCCATCCGTCATCAGCTTTGCCGCGCGCTTCGATGCGGCGACCAGCGAATAGGCGGAGATGTTCATCGTCTTCAGGAAGTTGTCGAGGCTGGTGTCGACATATTTCCCGCGCAGCTCGTTCTTGTCCGAAAAGCCGATGGCGTGGACGAGGAAATCGAGCTTGCCCCAGCGCTCTTCGATCTGCGCGAAGGCGGCGTCCATCGCATCCATGTCGGACACGTCGCATTCGATCAGGAAATCGCTGCCCACCTGCGCCGCCAGCGGCCCCACGCGCTTGGCCAAGGCTTCACCCGGATAGGAGAAGGCCATTTCCGCCCCATGCTCATGCAGCTTCTTGGCGATGCCCCAGGCCAGTGACTTGTCATTGGCCAGCCCCATGATCAGGCCGCGCTTTCCCTTCATGAGCGAAGTCATGATGTTTCCTCCAGCTGCGTCGCTTTATCAGTTTTGTGATCCGAACCGTCCGCTTCCGCATCGACCGGTTCGGCCAGCGCGGCGTTGAGTTCCGCACCAGCCACCATCCCTAAGCCTACCAGCCAGAAAAAGAAAAGCGCGATCATGATCCCGGCGAGCGATCCGTAGGTAAGGTCATAGGCAAACATCAATCGCAGCACGCGCGGCATCACCACGGTGACGCCGATCCACCAGCCCGTGACCAGCAATGCGCCCGGCCATTTGGGATATCGGCTGCGGCGATAGCGCGCGGGAGTGAGCGTGTAGAAGAGCAGGTAGAGCGATCCGAACAGGCCAATGCCGGGGATGATGCGCGACAGCGACAGCTCGTTCAGCCAGCTGTTGAATTGCGGGAAATAGGCCTCGATCACCTGCTGGGCCGTGCCGATGGCGACCTGCGCGAAAAGCGAAAGGATCAGCAGCATCACGGCAGCAATGATGATGCCGGTTGAAAACAGGCGATATTGCCAGAAGGCGCGCGTCGCCTCCGTCCCATAGGCGCGGCGCAATATGTCGCGGATGGTTTCGATCAGGCTGCCCACCGTCCACAGGCCGAACAGCGCGCCGACCCATAACAGCCATCCGCTGCGCGCATCGATGACGTTCATCGCCACCGGCTCTATCACATTGGCGACGATGGGGGGCATGGCAGCCAGCACGGTTGCCACGATCGCCGCCTGATCCTGGTCGTCGGTTACCGCGCCAAGGATCGCGGCAGCGGTGATGAAGAAGGGGAAGATCGCCAGCATCGACATATAGGCTAGGTTGCCGGCATGGATCAGCCCGTCATTATAGCAACCGATGACCACGCGCTTGACCACTTCCCACGCGCGGTCGCGGTCGAGATACTTGCGGTAATAGGCAATTCCCTGGCGCCGACGCGCCTCCGGCGAAAGGTCGGTCCGCAGTGTTCCGGGCGGCGGAGCCTCGTTCATGCCGGGTGGAGCCATTGGTGAGGGACTCTAACAGCCTGTCGCGTCATGTCGAGCGCGTGCTAGCCGGTTAGAGGCCGAATGCCCCGCGAATATCGCTTTCGTCCTTCCAGCCTTTGAGGCGGGAGGCGAGGTCTTCCAGATCGTCGGGCAACTGGATTTCCAGCGCCACCAGCTGGTCCCCGCGCCCGCCGGCCTTTTTCGAAAAGCCCTTGCCCTTGAGGCGCAGGACCTTGCCCGAACCCGATCCGGCGGCGACGGTCAGCATCACCGGTCCATCGACGGTGGGGACCTTGACCTTTGCCCCGTTCACCGCCTCGTCCAGCGTGATCGGCAGTTCCAGCCGCACATCGTCGCCATCGCGCTGGAAGAAGGGATGCGGATCGATGTTGATGGTCACCGTGGCATCGCCCGCGCCGCCGGGGCCGGGCTCGCCCTTGCCCTTGAGGCGCATCTGCGTGCCCTCGTCCACGCCGGAGGGCAGTTTCAGGTCGATCGTCTTGCCATCACCCAAAGTGATCCGCTGCGCCTTCAGCGTGGCGGCATCGACGAAGGGGACTTTCAGGCGATAATTGATGTTCGCGCCGCGCTGTGGCGGGGGAGGGGAGCGACGGCCGAAGCCCGCTCCGCCCGCCCCGGCAGAGGGACGCGCGCCGCCGCGGCCGAACAGGCCCTCGAACAGGTCGGACAGGTCCACTTCCTCGCCGCCGAAACCTTCGAAATCGCGCGATGAATACTGGCGCCCGCCGCCATTGCCGCCACCGCCCATGCCGAAGGGCATGCGCGGATTGCCCTCGGCATCGATCTCGCCGCGGTCGAACTGCCCCCGCTTGTCCTTGTCGGACAGCAGGTCATAGGCCTTGGTGACGTCGGAGAACTTCTCCGCCGCCTTCGGATTGTCCTTGTTGCGGTCCGGATGCAGTTCCTTCGCCAGCTTGCGATAGGCGGACTTGATGTCCTTCTCGGTCGCGCTGCGGGATACACCCAGTGTGCTGTAAGGGTCACTCATGGTGTGTTAGCTAGGTAATGCAATGGCATGTGGCAAGGATTCGCGACATTGGGCGGCAATTGCGTATGCGCCTTTCCTACGCGCGCCATGCGCGGTAGGGCCCATCCCATGAGCATGGAGCGCCCTTTCCGCAGTCGTTTTACCGTCTTTTCCAGGCGGTGGAACAATTCGCACCAGGACAGTGTTCCATGTGTTCCATCCCCCGGGGCAAACAGGGCAGTAGCACCGTGAACGACGCCGAAAACGCGATTCCCGAAATCGACCCCTTCACCCTGTTCGAAGCCTGGTTCGCCGAAGCGCAGTCGAGCGAGCCGAACGATCCCAATGCCATGGCGCTTGCCACGGCAACGCCTGAAGGTGCGCCGTCGGTGCGCATGGTGCTGCTGAAAGGCCATGATGAGCGCGGCTTCGTGTTCTACACCAATGCCGGGAGCCGCAAGGGCCGCGAAGTGCTCGCCAATCCGCAGGCCGCGCTGCTGTTCCACTGGAAGAGCCTGCGCCGCCAGATCCGCATCGAAGGCCCGCTGGCCGAAGTGACGGCGGAAGAGGCGGATGCCTACTTCCACTCGCGCCCGCGCAAGAGCCAGATCGGCTCCGCCGCCAGCGACCAGTCGCGTCCGCTGCCCGATCGCGAGACCTATCTCGCCCGCGTCGGTACCATGGCCGGGCAGTATGAGGGCCATGTCATCCCGCGCCCGCCGCACTGGACGGGCTTCCGCCTCGACCCTGCGCGCATGGAGTTTTGGCAGGACCGGCCCAATCGCCTCCACGAACGCCGGCAGTTCGACCGCGCGGCCGATGGCGGCTGGACCAGCAGCCTGCTCTACCCATGATCGCAACCGGAGAGCAGCGCGCGCGGCTGGCCAAGAGCGCGGCCTTCGCCTCCATTGCGGTGGCGGTGCTGCTCGTCTCGCTCAAGACCTGGGCGACGTGGAGGACCGGCTCGGTCGCCATGCTGGGCAGCCTGGCGGACAGCGCGCTCGACCTCATTGCCAGCCTTGCCACGCTGATCGGCGTGTGGATCGCCGCGCGTCCGGCGGATGAGAACCACCGCTTCGGCCATGGCAAGGCGGAAGCGCTGGCGGCGATGTTCCAGGTGCTGCTGATTACCGTCTCGGCCAGCGGCATCGCCTATCGCTCGTTCAGCCAGCTGCTGGAGGGGACGCGCGTGGAGGCGGCGCCGGAGGGAATCGGCGTGTCGCTGGTCGCCATCATCGCCACTTTCGCGCTGCTCGGCTGGCAGCGCTACGTCATTGCGCGCACCTCTTCGGTCGCGATCCATGCCGACCATGTCCACTACCAGTCGGACCTCTTCCTCAACCTGGCGGTGATCGCGGCGCTGGCGCTGGACTCCTATGCCGGGATCGGCTGGGCGGACCCGGTCTTCGGCCTGCTGATCGCGCTGTGGCTGGTCTATGGCGCCTGGCGCGCCTCGCGCGAGGGGATCGAGCAGCTGATGGACCACGAATGGCCGGAGGAGAAGCGCCGGGCTTTCGTGGAGCGCGCCGCGCGCCATCCCGAACTCTCCCGCATGCACGACCTGCGCACCCGCATGGCGGGCAATCGCGACTTCGTCCAGTTCCATGTCGACCTGCCCGCCACCATGACCATCGCCCAGGCGCATGACGTGATCGAGAGGGTGGAGGCGGACCTGATGGAGGCCTTCCCCGGCACCGAGATCCTCATCCATATCGATCCCGAAGGCCATATGGACGAGCCGGGTAACCCGCTGGTCGAAGCAGACGAATTCGGCAAGCTGGAGGACAAGGAATGACCATGCAGACGATCCCCTATTGGCATGTCGACGCCTTCGCCGCGCAGCCCTTTGGCGGCAACCAGGCGGCGGTGATGATCCTCGATGAATGGCCCCCGGATGAGGTGATGGCGGCCATCGCGGCGGAGAACATGTTTGCCGAAACCGCCTTCCTGCTGCGCGATGCGAGCGGCGAGGCGGATTGGGAATTGCGCTGGTTCACACCCGAAGTGGAGATCGCTTTGTGCGGTCATGCCACGCTTGCATCGGGCCATGTGCTGCTGGGGCAGGAAGGGGCGGGCGATGCCGTGACCTTTCGCACGCGCAAGGCCGGCGTGCTCGAAGTGGCGCGCGATGGCGATGGCTATCGCATGGCGCTGCCCGCGATCCATGTGGATGGGGAGGCCGACGATGCGCTGATTGCCGGGCTGCGCGCCCGGCCGGAGGAGGCGCTCGCCGACCCGCGCGGCTATGTGATCGCGCGCTATGCCGATGAGGCAGCGTTGCGCGCGCTCGCACCCGACATGGCGCAGCTCGCCTCGCATGGCGACACGATGTTCATCGCGACCGCCCCGGGGGATACGACCGATGTGGTCAGCCGCGTCTTCGTGCCCGGCGCGGGGATTCCGGAAGACCCCGTGACCGGATCGGCCCATTCGGCGTTGACGGTGTTCTGGGCGAAGCGGCTGGGGCGGGAGAGCTTCACCGCGCACCAGGCTTCGAAAAGGGGCGGCGACATGACCTGCACGCTCGAAGGCGAGAAGGCCGTGCTCGGCGGGCACTGCGTCACCGTGGTGGAGGGACGCTTCTACCTTTCGGGATAGAGGGCGAAGATCTCCGCCAGCGCATCGACCAGCGCATCGGCCTCCTCATTGGGCGTATGGCCGAGCCTTACGACAGTCAGCCGCTGGCTGGGAGAGACGAGCAAATACTGGCCCATATGCCCCGCCGCGCCGAACAGCGTCTCCCGGCCCTGGTCGGGGAACAGCACTTCGCGATCATCGACCTCCGACTGGTGGTTGAGCCACATCTGCGCGCCGTAATCGGGCGCGCGAGGGCTGGGGCTGCGCATGAAATCGACCCAGCCGCGCGGGACCACCTGCACGCCGCCGACCACGCCGCCGGTGCGCAGCAGCTCGCCGAACTTCGCCCAGTCGCGTGCATTGGCCCAGAAGGAACTGCCCGCCACCAGCGTACCCGCCGCGTCATATTCGCCCACCAGCGATGACATGCCCACCGGACCCGCCAGCCGCGCGGCCACGAAATCGGAGACGGCTTCGACCCTGTCGCTCGGCCCGCCATCGGGGACGAGCAGCCGGGCGAGGACATCGCCGAGGATCACCGTGCTGGCGGTCGAATACTGGAAATGCTGTCCGGGCTCATGGTCGAGCGGCTGCGCCTCGGCCCAGGCGGCCATGTCGTCACGCCCGTCAAGGAACATCATCCGCACTTCGGAGCTCTCATAGCGCGGCTCGACCATTTCGGCATGGCGCAGGCCGGATCGCATTTGCAGCAAGTGCCGCAAGGTGATCTCGCCGCGCGGATCGCCGGCGCGCTGCCAGTGATCGATGGGCGGGGGATCGTCGAGCGCGAGGCGGCCGTCACCTTCCATGATGCCGACCAGCACGGCGGTAACGGTCTTCGACATCGACCAGCCGACAAAGCGCGTATTGGCGTCGTAGCCATCGGCATAACGCTCGGCGACGACCTTGCCGCCATGCATAACCACCACTGCGCGGGTTTCGCCGATACCGTCGCGCGTGAACAGGGCATCCACCGCGCGGGCGAGCGGCTCGCGCGGGACGCCCGGCTCAACCACTACGGCTTCCAGCGCGCCATCGGGCAAGGGCGGCAGGGGTGGTGGACCGTCCTGCCCGCAGCCAGCAAGTGCCAGCAGCAAGAGGATTGGCCAAAGACGGGTGCGAAGGCTAGGGAGGGCGCGGCGTGGCATAGGTCGCGCCTCATCCTTCAGACAGGGCAAATTGGCAATGGCAAAACCGGCAAATCGTGGCGCAAGCGGGGGCTGGATGAAGGCGCTGCTGGCGATCGCCGTGATCATTGGAGGCGTGGCCTGGTTCTATGGCGACGCGATGGCCGGCTATGCCCGCGCCGGCACTGCCTATGGTGCGAAAAATGGCTGTTCGTGCCGCCATATCGGCGGGCGCGACCTTGCCAGCTGCCGGGACGACAAGGTGGACGGGATGGCGGCCGTCTTCCTGACCGAGGACGAGGATGATAAGTCCGTCACCGCCACCGTGCCGCTGATCGCCAGCGAGACCGCCCGCTATCACGAAGGCTTCGGCTGCGTGCTCGATAGCTGGGAAGACTGAGCCTCAGGCGGAGGCGAAGGTTTCCTCGATCCAGCCGCCGCCGACCACACGCTCGCCTGCATAGATCACCGCCGCCTGTCCCGGCGCGACGCCGAATTCGGGGCTGGCGAAACGGATCGCGCATTCCGCGCCTCCGCCAAGCTCGCCTTCGAGTATAATGGGCACCGGCTTCGACAGCGAACGGACCTTGGCGGTCAGTTCGCCTGCCGGCAGCGGGCCGATGCGATTGGTCTCGACGATCCGCGCCGCGTTGACGGCCAGCATGCGCTTGGGGCCCACGCGCACTTCGGCACTTTCGGCGTCGAGCTCGACCACATAGACCGGCTCCGCCAGACCGCCGATCTCGAGACCCCGGCGCTGGCCGACGGTATAGTGGATGATGCCGGGATGCTGGCCCAGCACCTCGCCTGTTTCGGCATGGACGATATTGCCCGGCCTGCCGCCCTCGGGCCGCATGGCCTTCACGATCTTGGCATAGTCGCCATCGGGCACGAAGCAGATGTCTTGGCTGTCCGGCTTGGCGGCCACGGTCAGGCCGAAGCGTTCGGCCAAGCGCCGTACCTCCTGCTTGGGCAGGCCACCCAGCGGGAAGCGCAGGAAATCAAGCTGTTCCTCGGTCGTGGCATAGAGGAAGTAGGACTGGTCGCGCGCGGGATCGAGTGCGCGGTGCAGCTCAACGCCCGCTTCGCCTTCGATCCGGCGGACGTAATGGCCGGTGGCGAGGCAATCGGCGCCCAGCTCGCGCGCCATGCGCAAGAGGTCGGTGAACTTGGGTCCCATATTGCAGCGGATGCAGGGGATCGGCGTGCGCCCGGCGAGATATTCGTCGGCGAAGGTCTCGACCACTTCTTCGCGAAAGGCGGTTTCGTGATCGTAGACGTAATGGGCGATGCCCAGCCGGTCCGCCACCTGCCGCGCATCGCGAATATCGTCGCCCGCGCAGCAGGCGCCCTTGCGTCCCGTGGCCGCGCCATAATCATAGAGCTGCAGCGTGATGCCGATCACCTCGGCCCCGCTCTCAGCCGCCAGCGCGGCGACGACCGAACTGTCCACCCCGCCCGACATCGCCACCACGATGCGGCATTCGCCCGCCGGCTTCGGCAGGGCGAACAGCGCAGCGGCGTCCAGCTTTTCCTCGGTGATCGCACTATCGGTCATGCGCGCGCCCTTACACGCAAGCGCGCCCGAAGGCCAAGACTCTGCTCCCTTGCCCGCAGGCGGCTGGTTACTTCTGATTAAGGACAGTTTTACCGGTTCTTGACGGTTGGCGTTCTATGACTGCCTCATGTTCGAAGGGAATCCTCCTCCTGTGTCCAATGGACAGGACCCCGATAAGGGTCCTGCGCAAGGCCAGTCCTTGCGCGAATTGACATGGAAGGACCTTCGTATGCGACTGGAGGCGGCGCGCGATCTGCGCAACTCGCTGGTGCGTGACGATTCGGGCGGGAAAGCCAGCTTCGATTCACTATCGGCGCGGCGGATTGCCTCGCAACCGGATGGTAAAGAATCCGGTAACCTTACTGATTTAGCCAATGGCAAAGGGAGCAGCCGCAATGAGGGTTTCACACCCGATGTCGCTGCCGGTAGTGCTCCGAGGAATTAAATGATCGAGAACCAGAATATCCGCCCCGCACAGGTTATCGGCCCGCTTGGCGAGCCGCTGACGCTTGCCGACCTGCCTTCGCCCAAGACGAAGCGCTGGGTCGTGCGCCGCAAGGCCGAAGTGGTCGCTGCGGTGAATGGCGGCCTGCTGACCATCGACGAGGTGCTCGAGCGCTATAACCTGACGCTGGAGGAATTCGCCAGCTGGCAGCGTGCGGTGGACCGTTCGGGCATGCAGGGGCTGCGCGTCACGCGCATCCAGCACTATCGCGATCTTTACGAGCGCCAGCTGAAATACTGATGCGAACGCGCGCAATTGCGCGTCTTTCCAGCATAAAATTTAGACTCCCGACCCTTCCTTCGGCATGAAGGCGGGGCGCGCGCCTATGCGCGTGTCGGAACATCCTGCGTAGCGCGCCGTTTGGGAAGAAGTGCGTGGCAGGATGCCAGGCAAGCAGGAGGAAAGTTTCATGGGTTGGATTATCGCAATTATCGTTGGCGGCGTTGCCGGCTGGCTGGCCAGCAAGGTCATGAACCGCGATGCCTCGATGGGCATTTTCTGGAACGTGGTGGTCGGCTGCATCGGTTCGCTGATCGGCAACTGGCTCTCGGGCCCGCTGTTCGGCGTGCAGGGCAGCGTCCAGGAATTCTCGCTCACCGGCCTCATCATCGCGATCATTGGCGCCGTGGTGCTGCTGGGTATCGTGAACCTGGTCCAGCGCGGCCGCGTTCGCTAAGCCAAGGATGACGGCGGGTTATCGCGCCCGCAAATGACAAAAAGATACAAATTAACAAAAAGGGCCGGAAACTGCGCGTTTCCGGCCCTTTTTCGCGTCAATTGAGCAACGTCCGTCGGATCGCATGGGCCCCTGACCGAAGGTCGCGTTGCAGCGCACACAACAAGCGTATATGGGCGGTTGCGATAGAAACGGTGTGTTTCGCCCTGTGTGCAAAGCAGCATGGGCGGCCGCCGCCAGCCATCGTTTGAGGCAGTTTTCGCGTATGAATTACGAATCCCGACTGGATGTCGCACAGCCGCAGGAGGGCGAGCTCTTGCAGGACGACCTCACCGCCGAGGCAGCTGCGCGCCGCAAGCGCAAGCTGTTGATCGCGCTTGGCGTGGCGATCGCGGGTATCGTGATCGCGGCGATCCTGCTCAGCGGCGGTGAAGAAGAACAGCCCTTCGGCCCACAGGCTGACGGGACGACCCAGCGCGTTACCGTGATCAGCCCGGGACAGGGCACCTATGCCGGCATTATCAATGCCACCGGCACATTGGCCGCGCGCCGGGAAATGCCCGTGGGCGTCGTCGGCGAAGGCGGCCGCGTCGTCTCCGTGCCGGTAGAGCCGGGCGACTGGGTCCGCGCCGGGCAGGTGCTGGCCGTGATCGACCGCTCGGTGCAGTCGCAGCAGACCGCGAGTTCCGCCGCGCAGATCGATGTCGCCGTCGCCGATGCCGACCTGGCGCAGGCCAATCTCGACCGCGCCATGCAGCTGGTGGAGCGCGGCTTCGTCAGCCAGGCCGATATCGACCGGCTGACCGCCACGCGCGATGCCGCCGTCGCCCGGGTGAAAGTGGCCGAGGCACAATATGCCGAGCGGCAGGCGCGCAATGCGCAGCTCAATATCGTCGCTCCGGCAGCCGGACTGCTGCTTACCCGCGATGTCGAACCCGGTCAGGTGGTCGGCGCAGGCTCCGGCGTATTGTTCTCGATCGCCCGTGGCGGCGAGATGGAGTTGCTGGCGCAGATCGGCGAGACCGAGCTGGGCCGGATCCCCGTTGGCGCGACCGGTTCGGTCGTTCCCGTCGGCACGGAGCAGAGCTTTACCTGCCAGGTCTGGCAGAAGAGCCCGGTGATCAGCGAGCAGACGCGGCAGGGCGTGGCCCGCTGCGCGATGAGCTATGACCCGGCGTTGCGCCCCGGCGGCTTCGCCTCGATCGAGATCAATAGCGGCGCCGTTGTCGCTCCGCGCTTGCCCGAGAGCGCGATCCTGTCGGACGAGCAGGGCAGCTATGTGCTGGTCGTCAATGATCAGGACCAGGTCGAACGGCGCGACGTGCAGCTGGGCATCATCACCGATAACGGCATCGTGATCGATTCCGGCCTCGACGGCAGCGAGCGGATCGTCGCGCGCGCCGGCGGCTTCCTGACCGTGGGCGAAACGGTGCGTCCGGCCACGGCCGACGCCAGCTGAGCCCCGGCGTCATGAATTTCCGCAACCTCTCCGCCTGGTCGATCCGCAACCCGATCGTCCCCATCCTCGCCTTCATCGGATTGATGGTGGCGGGCCTGATGGCGTTCCAGCAGATGGACATCCAGGACCAGCCGGACATCGAATTCCCGGTGGTGCTGGTCAGCATCTCGCAGCCCGGCGCTGCGCCGCCCGAGGTGGAAAACCAGATCACCCAGCGCGTGGAAGCGGCGGTGCAGACGCTCGACGGGATCGAGAATATCCGCTCGACCGCGTCCGAAGGCAGCTCCTTCACCCAGATCGAATTCGCGCTCGGCACCGACATTGCCGAGGCGGTGAACGAGGTGAAGAGCGAGATCGACAATATTCGCGGCGAGCTGCCCGACGGCATCCTCGAACCGCGCGTGTTCAAGCAGCAGACCAGCTCGCAGCCCATCGTCTCCTTCGGCGTTGCGGCCGACGACATGACGATCGAGGAACTGAGCTGGTTCATCGACGACACCATCACCAAGGCGCTGCTGACCGTTGACGGCCTTGCCGAAGTCAGCCGCAGCGGCGGCGTCGATCGCGAGATCCTGGTGATCCTCGATCCCGGCAAGATGCAGGCGCTTGGCGTCACTGCCAGCCAGGTGAACAGCGCGCTGCGCCAGCTCAACTTGAATGCCGCTGGCGGGCAGGCGGAAATCGCCGGATCGCGCCAGTCGGTGCGCGTGCTGGGCAATGCCCAGAGCGCTTTCGAATTGTCGCAGACGCAGATCTCGCTCGGCGCAGGGCGCAGCGTGAAGCTGTCCGACATTGCCCGCGTGACCGATTCCTATGGCGAGATCAGCACGGTCGCAAAGGTGGACGGCAAGCCCGTGGTCACCTTCTCCATCACCCGCGCGCGCGGCGAATCCGATGTGCGCGTCTATGACGATGCGATCGAAGTGATGAAGCAGCTGGAGGAATCGAACGAGGGCGTTCACTTCACCCGCCTGTTCACCGAGGTCGATTACACCCGCGCGCAGTATGACAGCTCGATGGCCTTGCTGGTCGAAGGTGCGCTGCTGGCCGTGATCGTGGTGTTCCTGTTCCTGCGCGATTGGCGCGCGACCATCATCGCCGCGCTGGCCATCCCGCTGTCGGCCATCCCGACCTTCTATTTCATGGACCTGATGGGCTTCTCGCTCAACACGCTGTCCCTGCTGGCGCTGGGGCTGGTCGCCGGCGTGCTGGTGGACGATGCGATCGTGGAGATCGAGAACATCGTGCGCCATATGCGCATGGGCAAGAGCGCATACCAGGCATCGATCGACGCGGCGGACGAGATCGGCCTGGCGGTCGTTGCCACCACCGCCTGTATCATCGCCGTGTTCCTGCCGGTGGGCATGATGCCGGGCGTATCGGGCCAGTTCTTCAAGAATTTCGGCCTGACCGTGGTGGTCTCGGTCGCCATGTCGCTGGCCGTGGCGCGCATGATCACGCCGATGATCGCGGCCTATTTCCTCAAGTCCAAGGGCGAGGCCGCGCATGGCGAGGGCCGGGCGATGGACCTCTATATGAAGGTGCTGCGCTGGTCGCTGGATGAAAGCGCCTATCGCCGCCGCCTTGCCGAGATCGGCCGTGCGCCCTTCTCCTGGCAATATGGCTTTATCGGCACGCCGCTCTTCATCCTGATCGCCGTTGCCGCGGTGGCGGGTGCGGTCGGGGTGTTCTACCTCGTCTTCACGACGCCCGCGGTACAAGCGATCGACATGCGTTTCTGGAAGGAGCTGTTCGGTTTCCTGCCGGAGGTGCTGGCGCAGCTTCTCGCCTTCCTGTTCACGCTCACCATGATGCTGGTGACGATCGTTGCAGCGGGCGTAGGCGCCTGGCTGGCGGCTTTCGTGCTCAAGGTACCGCTGACGATCCTCTCGCGCCTCGGCGGGGAGCGGTTTTCGACCTGGTTCCTCAACCGCACGGCGCGCCTCCGTGTCCGCTTCCTCGACCATCGCATGTGGATGATGGGTCTCGGCATCGCTTCGCTGTGCCTGACCGTGATGATCGGCCAGAACGTGCCGCAGCAGTTCTTCCCGAACAATGACAGCGACTTCTCCCGCGTCTCGGTCTCTATGGTGCCCGGCACAACGCTGGAGCAGACCGAGGAAGTGGTCGACCGCGTCGCCGCACGGCTCAGCGAGGAGCAGGAAGTCGACCTCGCGCTGGGTATCGCCAATGAAGGATCGGGCCGCATCAGCCTGGTGCTGGCCGCCGATCGCCAGCGTACGAGCCAGGTGTTCGAGCGCGAGCTGACGCCGGTGTTGCAGGACATTCCCGATGCCCGGATCAACTTCAACAACCAGCAGGGCGGTGGCGGCGGTACTGGCCGCGAGATCTCGATCCTCCTGTCCGGCTCCGACCCGGAGAAGTTGAACGAGGCGGCGCAGGAACTGGTGACGCAGATGGAGACGGTCGAAGGCGCGGTCGCCCCGCGTATCGATTACGACCTTCAGCGCCCCGAACTGATTATCAAGCCGCGCGAGGATCTTGCCGCCAGCCTTGGCGTGACCACGCAGGCCCTGAGCCAGGCGATCCGCATCGCCACGCTGGGCGATATCGACCAGAACGCCGCCAAGTTCTCGCTCTCCGACCGGCAGATCCCGATCCGCGTGCGGCTGGCCGAAGGCGACCGGCGCAATGTCGCCACGATCGAGAACCTACCCGTGCCCACGGGGGTCGGCGGCTCGGTACCGCTCAGCCGGGTAGCCGATATCTCCTTCGGCATGGGACCGGCATCGATCGAGCGCTACAACCAGAACCGCCGCGTCTTCGTGGGTGTGGATGTGGGCGAAGGCATCGCGCGCGGCGATGTCTATAATGCGATCCAGAACCTGCCGATCATGCGCAACCTGCCGACCGGGGTGACCGACCAGCCGGTGGGCGCCGATGAATGGCAGCAGGACCTGATCGGCAATTTCATCACCGCCGTGATCACCGGGCTGTTCCTGGTCTTCGCCGTCCTCGTGCTGCTCTATCGCCGGCTGGTTTCGCCGCTGGTGAACATGGGCTCGCTCTTCCTCGCCCCGCTGGGCGGCCTTGCCCTGATCTGGGCGCTGGGCCAGCCGCTCTCGCTGCCGGTTTTCATCGGCGTGCTGATGTTGCTGGGCATTGTCGCCAAGAACTCTATCCTGCTGATCGATTTCGCGCTGGAGGAAATGGAGACAGGCAAGTCCAAGTTCGAAGCCATCATGGAAGCGGGCCACAAGCGGGCGCAGCCGATCGTGATGACCACGGTCGCGATGACCGCCGGCATGGTGCCGACGGCGCTGTCGCTGTCGGGCGATTCGGCGTGGCGTGCACCCATGGGTACGGTGGTGATCGGCGGGCTGCTGCTCTCCACCCTGCTGACGCTGCTGATCGTGCCTGCGGGCTTCAGCTTGGCGGACGGGCTGGAAAAGCGCCTGGGGCCGTGGATGCGCGATACGTTCCTCACCTACAAGCCGGGCGACGGGCACGGGCCCTCGGCTACATCGCCGGAGGCCACTCCCGCCGAATGACGGGGTGCCGGGCGTGACGGGGAAGCAGCCTCCAACCACCACAAACGCCGACCTGGCGCCGGAGCCGGACCGCGCGCGCCGCATGCGCATCACCGCCACGCTGATGCTGGTCGCGATGGGGGCGGTCTTCGCGCTGGCGCATTGGCAGCTCGATACGCATCCGGTCTGGGGCTATGTCCATGCCTTCGCCGAAGCCGCCATGGTTGGCGGGCTGGCGGACTGGTTCGCGGTGACGGCGCTGTTCCGCCACCCGCTGGGCATTCCGATTCCGCATACGGCGATCATCCCGCAGAACAAGGACCGCATCGCGGACACCATGGCGGGCTTCCTGCGCCGCAATTTCCTGACGCCGCATGTGGTGGCGCGGCGCATGCGCGACATGAATGTGGCCTATGCCGCCGGCGAATTCCTCGTTCAGAAGCGCGAGGGCGAGATGGGCCGCGTGCGCACCGGCATGGTGGAGCTGCTGGTCGAACTGCTCGAATCGCTCGATCCAACCAGGCTGGGCATGCAGGTGAAGGCGGGCCTCGCGCGGCAGGCGGAGAAGATCGAGGTCTCGCCGCTGCTCGGCAAGATGCTGGAAGGCGCGATGGCCGACAATCGCCATCGCCCGCTGATCGACGGGATGATTCGCTGGGCGGGCCTGACGCTTGAGGACAATGAGGACATGGTCCGCAACATGATCCACCAGCGCGCCAATGCCGTGCTGCGCTGGACGGGGCTGGACGAGCGGCTGTCCAATTCGGTGCTCGACGGGCTTTACCGCCTGCTCGCCGAAATCCTCGTCGATCCTGAACATCCCTTGCGCGGCAAGGTGGAGGAAGGCCTCGCCAAGTTCGCGCATGATTTGCAGCATGACGAGGCGCTACGGGCGAAGGTGGAGAAGGCCAAGTCGGACCTCCTCGCCAACCCGGCGCTGGGCGACTGGTGGATGGGCGTGTGGGAACGGATGCGCCTGTCGCTGATCGCCATGGCGCGCAATCCCGATGCGGCGATGCAGGGCCAGCTCGGCTCAAGCCTGAAGGAACTGGGCGAAACGCTGAAGAGCGATCCCGCCTTGCAGACGCAGGTCAACCGCCTCGCGCGGCGCACGCTGGTGGGCGTGGTGCAACGTTATGGCGAGCAGATCGTCCGGCTCGTTTCCGAAACGGTCAAGCGTTGGGATGCGCAGACCATCACCGACCGCGTGGAAAACGCCGTCGGCCGCGACCTGCAGTTCATCCGCATCAACGGCACGCTGGTGGGCGGGCTGGTTGGCGTGACGATCCACGCCGTGACGCAGCTGATCTAGCGGCCGAAGGGCCGCGCCAGGCCGAGGAAATAGTCGACCATCCAGTAGCTCGCCATCGGTTGCCCATTGGCATCGAGCGCCGGATGGAAGCGGCCGTTTTCCATGATCCCCTTGCAAATCGCCTCATTCTTGCTGTCGCTGAGCGAGGGCCAGTGGACGTGGCACGAGGTCGGCTTGCCCTCTGCATCCACCATCACGCGGAACGGATTGCGGGACCCTCCGAAGGCCGCGAAATCGCCGAAGCCGACGGCATTGCCGGGGATCCATTCATAGGCCGGGCCGATCGGCTCCACCGGGGCGCTCATGCCGCGATGCGCTTCCCAGTCGAGCCCCCAACTCAGCAGCAGGTCGTCAGTGCAGGCCTGCAAGGCCTCCACCGCGCCGCCCAGCGACCCGGTCTCGATACGGAGCGGCTGCAGCATCCCTTCATTGAGGGCGATTCCCGTCACCCCGGCAGCGAATTCCCCCTCCGCCGTGCGGTCATAGGGGGCGAGCACCATGGCCCCTTCCTCGCGGCCGGGCACCATGGCGGGCGGCGCGGTGAAGGGATTGGGGCCAAGCAGGATGGTGCCGAGATTGAGATAGGTCTGTCCGTCCGGCGTTTCCGAGCGAATGAACATGGCCGTGCGCTGGTCATGCGCTTCGCTCGCGGGAAGGTAGCGATAGCCGATCTGTTCCGCCGTGCGGAAAGTACGCAGCGCCTCGCCGACGAGGATCAGTCGCGCGCCATTGCCCAGCCGGTTGCGTTCGAGCGCCAGCGCCACGCTGCTTTCACCGTCGGAGAAGCTGCGTGCGAGCCGGCACGAATCCTCGCCGGCATCCAGCGTCCAGCTGCCATCCCGCTCGAACACGCGCGGGCCGTCCTGTGCCTGTACCGGCGCGGCGGTCATGGTGAGTAGCGCCGCACCGGCGGCCAGAAGTGCTGTGGTTTTCATCGCTCCTCTCCCTGACCGCGAAAATATTCGCGCCGCTCCTCGCGTCAACCAGCAAAAAGGGGCCGCGCATGGCGTATATGCGCGGCCCTTTTTCGAATGGCCGATAAGGCGGGAGGGCGATCAGGCCGCCTGCTTCACCTCGGCAACGATCTTCTTCGCTGCGTCGCCCAGGTCTTCGGCCGGGACGATCGGCAGGCCCGAATTGGCGAGGATGTCCTTGCCCTGCTGCACATTGGTGCCCTCGAGGCGGACCACCAGCGGCACCGACAGGTCCACTTCCTTGGCCGCCGCCACGATGCCCTCGGCAATCGTGTCGCAGCGCATGATGCCGCCGAAGATATTGACCAGGATGCCCTTCACTGCCGGGTCGGACAGGATGATCTTGAAGGCCGCGGTCACCTTCTCGGTCGTCGCGCCGCCGCCCACGTCGAGGAAGTTGGCCGGGAAGGAGCCATTGAGCTTGATGATATCCATCGTCGCCATGGCCAGGCCCGCGCCGTTGACCATGCAGCCGATATCGCCATCGAGCTTGATATAGGCGAGGTCATGCTTGGAGGCTTCGACCTCCATCGGGTCTTCCTCGGTCTCGTCGCGCATCGCTTCCACGTCGGGGTGGCGATAGAGCGAATTCGAATCGAAGCTCATCTTGGTGTCGAGGACGAGGAGGTTGCCGTCCTTGGTCTCCACCAGCGGGTTGATCTCCAGCATGTCGCAATCGAGGCTGGTGAAGGCGGTGTAGAGCTGCTTTGCCAGCTTCTGTGCCTGCTTGTTGAGGTTGCCGGTCAGCTTCAGCGCGAAAGCCACCGCGCGGCCGTGATGCGGCATGAAGCCGGTCGCCGGGTCGATGGTGATGGTGGTGATCTTTTCGGGCGTGGAATGGGCCACTTCCTCGATATCCATGCCGCCTTCGGTCGAAACGATCATGGCGATGCGGCCCGATGCACGGTCGACCAGCATGGAGAGGTAATATTCTTCAGCGATATCAACGCCATCGGTCACGTAGAGGCGGTTCACCTGCTTGCCGGCTTCGCCCGTCTGGATCGTGACCAGCGTGTTGCCGAGCATTTCCTTCGCATCGGCTTCCACATCCGCGATGCTCTTGGCCAGACGAACGCCGCCCTTGGCATCCGCGCCCAGTTCCTTGAACTTGCCCTTGCCGCGTCCACCGGCATGGATCTGCGCCTTCACGACATAGAGCGGTCCGGGCAGCTGTTTCGCGCTTGCGACAGCCTCTTCGACGGTCAGCGCGGCATGGCCCGTGGGCACGCCGATGCCGAATTTCGCGAGCAGTTCCTTGGCCTGATATTCATGGATGTTCATCGCTGGTGAAACCTTTGCGTGAATAAGGAGAGGATGAGGGGCGCTAAAGCATCATAGCGCCTCGCTTGCAATGCAGACTCGCCCATACCACCTGATTGGCCAATGATTGATCGTTTTCGCCTGAGAGACATATGTGTGGAAGCCGGCCAGATCGCCAAGCGCCAGTGGCCTGGAGACGGGCACAAGGTGGAAAGCTGGGACAAGGGCGGTAACAGCCCGGTCTGCGCCGCCGATATCGAAGTGGACGGCTTCCTCAAGCAGGAACTGGGCCGGCTGCTGCCTGCGGCCGGCTGGCTGTCCGAGGAGACGGCCGACGACCCTTCGCGCCTCGATCGCGACCTGATCTGGGTGGTCGACCCCATTGACGGCACGCGCGATTTCCTGCGCGGTCGCCCCGGCTGGGCGGTCTCCGTGGCGTTGGTGAGCGCGGGCCGCCCTCTGATCGGCCTGCTGGTTGCTCCGGCGCGTGGCGAAGTCTGGACTGCGACGGCGGGCACGGGCGCGCGGCTCAATGGCGTGGATATTGCGGCGAGCAAACGCCTCGCTTTTCCCGGCGCCCGCGTTCCGGCGGATACGCTGGCGAAGGAGGACGAGGACCTGTCCATGGTCGAGAAACCCAACTCGATCGCGCTGAGGATCGCCATGGTCGCCGATGACCGGGCGGATCTGCTGGCCACTTTGCGGTGGGGTTTCGAATGGGACGTCGCCGCCGCCACGCTGATCGCGCGCGAGGCCGGGGCGCGCGTCACCGACGCCTTCGGCAAGCCGCTCGCCTACAACAAGCCCGACCCGCGCGCCTTCGGCCTGCTGGTCAGCGCGCCCGCGATCCATGACGATGCGGTGGAGCGGCTGGCGGATCGGGCGAGGTTGTTGAGTTAGGCACCCGCATCCGCGGGTGCATCCTCGGTGCTGTTCCCTCCGCTACGCTGCGGGGCACCTGCGGGCGGCCGTTCGGCCTTGCGGTCGATGTGCGACCGTGCTCCGCGACTTTTCTTTCTGGCGATGGAACGGGCCGAAGGCCCGCAAGCGCGAACGCGGGTCCGCAGCGATGCCAGCTCTGCTGGCAGGAAGCGAGGAGGGCACCGGCCCGGATGGGCCGGTGCCACTCAAATCAATAAGCCGCTTCTACGTCCTGTTCGGTGATCGGCGTGATGCGGATTTCCACGCGGCGGTTCTGCGCGCGGCCGGCTTCGGTGGTGTTGTCGGCGATCGGATACTGCTCGCCATAGCCGATCGTCTCGATACGGGCGCGGGCGACACCGCGCGAGGTGAGGAAATTGGCGACCGATTCCGCGCGGCGGCGCGACAGGTCGAGATTGTACTGCTCGCTGCCGGTCGAATCGGTGTGGCCCATCACGTCGATCAGCGAGTTGGGATAGTTGACCATCGATTGCGCCACGCCATCCAGCGTGTTGCGCATCTGCGGGCTGATCGCGGTCGAATCGACGGCGAAGGTGACGTCCGGCAGGTTCACGAGGATGCCGTCGCCATTGGGCGTTTCGGTCACGTCGACGCCGGAACCGGCAGTCGCTTCTTCCAGCTCGCGGATCTGTTCGTCCATGCGATAGCCGACATAGCCGCCAGCAGCCGCGCCGATGCCCGCACCCACGATACGCGCGGTCTTGCCGCCCACCAGGCCGCCGAGCAAATAGCCGAGGCCAGCGCCGCCGATGCCGCCGATGGCGGTGCGCGAGATCTTCCGCTCGCCTGTGTTGGGATCGGTGACGCAGGCGCTGAGCGACAGCAGCGATGCGGCGGCGATGCTAGATACGACAATGCGCGACTTCATCATGGAGATATTCCTCTCTGCACAAATTGCCGCGACCCGGGACGGGCCGCGTGGTCCATGTCGCTCTAAACGGCTCAGGGCCCAAGGCGTTCCACACGTGCCTGCTGCATAAAGCTTAGACTCGCGCGCCGATTCTGCTAGCGAGAATTTTCCCATGTCACCTTTTCCCTGGTCCGATCTTGCCGTTTTGGCGGGGCTCATATTGCTCAATGGCGTCTTCGCCATGTCGGAGCTCGCCATCGTCTCGGCACGCACGTCGCAATTGCGCGTGGCGGCCGAAAACGGGAGCAAATCGGCCAAGGTCGCGCTTGAGCTGGCGGCGCAGCCGGGTAAGTTCCTCTCCACCGTGCAGATCGGCATCACCCTGATCGGTATCGTCAACGGCGCCGTCTCGGGCTCTGCCCTTGGCGGGCCGGTGGGTGAGCGTATCGCGTTGCTTGGCGTTGAGCCGGAGCTGGCGGGCGATATCGGCTTCGTCCTGGTCATCGTGCTGACGACCTATTTCAGCCTCGTGGTGGGTGAGCTTGTGCCCAAGCAGCTGGCGCTGCGGGCCGCGAATCCCGTTGCCCTGATCATGGCACGGCCCATGGCGCTGCTGGCGCAGGTGGCCGCGCCCTTCGTCTGGCTGCTCGATTCTTCCTCCAGCATGATCTTGCGGCTGACCGGCGTGAGCCATGCCGGCGAACACGGCCTTACCGCGCAGGAACTGCAGATGATCTTCGCCGATGCGACGCATTCGGGCGTGATCGAGGAGCAGGAGCGCGCGATCCTTTCCGGCATCATGAAGCTCGCCGAAAAGCCCGTGCGCGAGCTGATGACCCCGCGCACCGAGCTTGACTGGATCGATGCCGATGCGGGCGAGGCTGCGATGCTGGAGATCGTGGCCGAAACCCCGCATTCCACCCTGCCGGTGGCCGAAGGCTCCCCGGACAAGGTGCTGGGCGTGGTGAAAGTGCGCGAGATCCTGGCGCTGCGGGTGGCGGGGGAGCCGATCGTGCTTGCCGAGCTGATCCGCAAGGCGGAGGTGCTGCCCGACCAGCTCGATGCGATGGACGCCCTGCGCGTGCTGCAGCAATCGGGCACCGGCATGGCCATGGTGCATGACGAATACGGCCACCTGGACGGGATCGTCACCACGGCCGACCTGCTCACCGCCATTGCCGGCAGCTTCGCCAGCCACCAGGACGAGGGCGATGAGCCGATGGTGGTCGAGCGCGCCGACGGCTCCCTGCTGGTATCGGGCGCCATGCCCGCCGATGCGCTGGCCGAACGGCTGGAGATCGGCCTGCCCGACCAGCGCGAATTCGCCACTGCCGCGGGCTATGTCCTCTTCATGCTCAAGCGCTTGCCCGTCGAAGGCGAATATTTCGAGGAGCAGGGCTGGCGGATCGAGGTGATCGACATGGATGGCCGCCGGGTCGACAAGCTGCTTGTTGCAAGGCGCCCCGACGCCAGCTGAATCCTGTTGCAAGTCCATCTGGACGGAGGCAACCTTCCCCCGTCGCCGGACGTTCCGGCGATGCGAGGGCGCCCGCAAGACTCGCGCGCCCGGATCATGACGCGATGATGATCGTACCGACTTATGTGGGCCCCAGCGAAATCGAAGGGGTCGGCATATTCGCCGCTGCCCCGATCGCCCGCGGCACCGCTATCTGGACTTTAAGTGACGATTACGACCTGCTGCTGAGCGAGGAGCAGGTCGCCCGCATGGACGCGCTGCAGCGCGATTTCGTGGACCGCTACGGCTATCCGCACACGACCAAGCCGGGGCTGGTCGTGGTCGAATTCGACAATGGGCGTTTCATGAACCATTCGGACAAGCCGAACGGGGATTTCTCAAGCCCCGCCATCGGCGTGGCGCTGCGCGACATTGCCGCGCATGAGGAACTGACCTGCGACTACGCGCAGCTCGATCCCATTTATACGATGCAGCCGGGTCGGTCCTTCATCGCCGCCACACGCGGGAATGGAGAGGTGCCGGCGGGCCTCAGCCCGGAATAACGCTCCGCGCGGCCTGGCCGTCGCCCTCAGGGGCGGCGATGATGGCGCGGGTAGTGGTGCCCTTGTCCACCGTGTAGGTGTTCGGGTCGCCCACGGTGGAGCGGATCGAAGTCTCTGCCGTGCCCGCGCGATCGAGCGCGCTTGTTTCAACAGCGCTGCGCGTTTGCGGCGGGAACAGGGCTTCCAGCGCCTGCTGCGAGGCGGTGCCTTCGGCCGGGCGCGGGGCGCCAGGGGCAGGGGGCACGAGTTCGAAATCGGGCGGGATCACCAGCGGGGCCTGCCGCTGCACGGCGAATTCATCGGGCCGCTCACGGCTGGAAATCAGGCCGCCGCCACAGGCCGACAGCATGGCGGTCGCGCCGATGGCGAGAGTGATCCGGGTAACATTGCGCATTAATCTGTCTCCGCGGGATTGGGTTCCGCTGTAATCTCGTCCTGCTCTGTGGCCGGTTTCTCGCCGATGAACAAGGCGCGGGCAAGGAGAATCACCACACCGATGGTGATCGCCGCATCGGCCACGTTGAAAATCATGAAGGGCCGAATGGTGCCGATATGGAAGTCGGCATAGTCGATGACATAGCCATACATGAAGCGGTCGCGGATATTGCCCAAGGCCCCGCCCAGGATCAGCGAGAGCGCGGCAATATCCCACATCTTCACTTCGCGCATGATCCACACGAACACGGCCAGCGCGATCAGTGCGGTCACCACCACCAGCGCCCAGCGCATCTCCATGCTCGTCGCCGAAAACATGCCGAGCGAGACGCCGTAATTATTGGTGCGGGTGAAATCGAAGAAGGGCAGCAGCGGGTAATGGTCGCCCACATGGGTGAGGCCGAGCGTGCCGACCACGAAGTTCTTCATCCACTGGTCTGCGGCGAAGATCGCCAGCGCGATGCCGAGGCCGATCAAGCGAGCGCGGGTGAAGATCGCCATCATGCGCCTGCGTCCATCTTGCCGACGACATCCTCGCAGCGATCACAGAGGTCCCCGTCCTCACTGACTTCGGGCAGCAGGCGCCAGCAGCGGCCGCATTTGGCGTCGGAGGACTTGGTGACGCTCACACCGTCCGCATCGCCGCGCGTCACGGCGCCGGTGATGAAGAGCTCGGCCAGATCCGCATCGCTGAAACCTGCGGGTACGGCGCTTGCCGGCACCACCACTTCGGCTTCGAGGCCGGAGCGGATGGTCTTTTCGCGGCGCAGCGGCTCGATCGCTTCGGTCACGCTTTCGCGCAATTCGCGCAGGGCGCGCCAGCGGTGGTGGTCGGTGGTCGAATGCGGCACTTCCGGCCATTCGAGCAGGTGCACGCTCTCCCCATCGGGATAGCGCGTGCGCCACACTTCCTCAGCTGTGAACACCAGCACCGGCGCGGCGTAGCGGATCAGCGCCTGGAACATCGTGTCGAGCACGGTGCGATAGGCGCGGCGCTCCAGCCCTTCCGGATGGTCGCAATAGAGCCGGTCCTTGCGGATATCGAAGAAGAAGGCCGACAAGTCCTCATTGCAGAAATCGACCAGCGCGCGGGTATAGGCGTTGAAGTCGAAATCCTCGACGCTGCGCTTCATCTTCGTGTCGAGATCGACCAGCAGCGCCAGCATGTAGCGCTCCAGCTCCGGCATGTCCTTGACCTCGACCGCTTCCGCCGGATCGTAATCCGACAGCGCGCCGAGCAAATAGCGGAAGGTATTGCGCAGCTTGCGATACTGGTCCGCCACGCCTTTCAGTATTTCCGGGCCGATCCGGTGATCCTCGGTGAAATCGACGCTCAGCGCCCACAGGCGGATGATGTCGGCGCCATATTCCTCCATCACCTTCAGCGGGTCGACGGTGTTGCCGATCGACTTCGACATTTTCTTGCCGTCCGCCGCCATGGTGAAGCCGTGGGTCAGCACCGCCTTGTAAGGCGCGCGGCCGCGCGTGGCGCAGCTTTCGAGCAAGCTCGACTGGAACCAGCCCCGATGTTGGTCGCTGCCTTCCAGGTACAGGTCCGCCGGGCTGGACAGCTCGGGCCAGACATCGCTTTCCAGCACGAAGGCATGGGTGGAGCCGGAATCGAACCACACGTCGAGAATATCGGTGATCCGCTCGTAATCATCGAGGTTGTAGTCGTTTCCGAGCAGCGCCTGCGCGCTTTCATCGGACCAGGCGTCCACACCCTCGGCACGCACGGCGGCGATGATGCGGTCATTCACCGCCTTGTCGACGAGATATTCGCCCGTCTCGCGATGGACGAACAGCGTGATCGGCACGCCCCAGGCGCGCTGGCGGGAAAGCACCCAATCGGGACGGCCCTCGACCATGGAGCCGATGCGGTTGCGGCCCTTTTCCGGCACGAAGCGCGTTTCGGAAATCGCCTTCATCGCGGTTTCACGCAAAGTGGCCGTCTGCTTGGCGTCGGTCGTGATGGCGAGTGCGCCGCCGATCGCATCGGGCACCGCGACCGGATAGTCGAAGGGCGCGATCGGCTTGTCCATCGGCACGAACCATTGCGGCGTGCAGCGGAAGATCACCTTCTTTTTCGAGCGCCAGCTATGCGGGTAGGAATGCTGGTAATCCGCGCTTGCCGACAGCAAAGCTCCAGCTTCCTTGAGGTCTTCGCAAATCGGGCCGTCCGGTGCGTTGAAATTGGGGTTGATGACGGCGCGGCGGCGCTCGTCATCGCCGCCCAGCCACAGCCAGTCGTCGCGATAGACGCCGCCCGCATCGACCACGAATTTGGGCGAGATCCCGTGCTCCTTGCACAGCTCGAAATCGTCCTCGCCATGATCGGGCGCCATATGGACGAGGCCCGTGCCGCTGTCCGTTGTGACGAAGTCGCCGGGCAGGAACGGGCGCGGCTCGGCGAAGAAGCCGCCGAGATGGTGCATTGGGTGGCGGGCGACGGTTCCGGCGAGGTCGGAGCCTTTGCCGCTCCATACCATGTCCCAGCCGTAGCCATTCTCGATGGCCGTAGTTTCAATTCCGGTCCGGCCGAAGAACGCGTTGGCTAATTCGCCTGCGATCAGGAAAATCTTCCCATCGACGGCGCGGATCGCGGCGTAGTTTACTTCCGGCCCATAGGCTAACGCCTGATTCACCGGGATCGTCCAAGGCGTCGTCGTCCAGATTACCGCGTAAGCACCGACCAGTTCCTCGATCGGCGATTCCGTTATCTCGAACGCCACGTCGATCTGGGTCGAGACGATATCCTCATACTCGACCTCGGCCTCGGCCAGCGCGGTCTTCTCCACGGGCGACCACATCACCGGCTTGGCGCCGCGATAGAGCTGGCCGCTTTCGGCGAATTTCAGCAGCTCGGCGACGATGGCTGCCTCGCTCTCGAACTGCATGGTGAGGTAGGGGTGGTCCCAGTCGCCATTGACGCCGAGGCGCTGGAGCTGGCTGCTCTGCGTATCGACCCAGTGCTGGGCATAGGCGCGGCATTCGGCGCGGAATTCCTTGGCCGGGACCTCGTCCTTGTTGAGCTTCTTCTTGCGGTACTGCTCCTCCACCTTCCATTCGATGGGGAGGCCGTGGCAGTCCCAGCCGGGAACATAGGGCGCATCCTTGCCGGCCAGGCTTTGCGTGCGGCAGACCATGTCCTTCAGGATATGGTTGAGCGCATGGCCGATATGCATGTCGCCATTCGCATAGGGCGGTCCGTCATGCAGGATGAAGGTCTCGCGCCCCTTGCGCGCCGCGCGCAGCTTTTCGTAGAGCTTCTCGTCCTGCCAGCGCTGCAGGATGCCCGGCTCCTTCTGCGGCAGGCCGGCCTTCATGGGAAAATCGGTCTTCGGCAGGAAGACGGTGTCCCGGTAATCTCGCTTGTCGGTGCTCTCGGTCATTAGGCAGCGGCGCTTAGTAGCTTGCGGGCCTCCTCGCAATCCTTCTCCATCTGCGCGACGAGGTCGTCGAGATTGTCGAACTTCGCCTCGGGCCGCAGGAAGTGGCGCAGCTCGACCTCGATCTCCTGTCCGTAGAGGTCACCGGAAAATTCGAAAAAATAGGGTTCGAGCAATTCCTTGGGCGGATCGAAGGTCGGGCGCACGCCGACATTGGCCGCGCCTTTCAGCTCCTCTCCGGTGGAGAGCACGCGGCCGGTCACCGCATAGATGCCGAAGCGGGGGCGCAGATAGCTGCCCAGCTCCATATTCGCGGTGGGATAGCCGATCTCGCGGCCGCGCTTGTCGCCATCGACCACCGTGCCGCGAATGGCGAAGGGGCGGGTGAGCAATTCCTCTGCCACTTCGCATTCGCCCGCTTTCAGCGCGTCACGGATGCGGCTGGAGGAGACGACCTGCCCGCCATGCTTGACCGGGCCGACCTGGCGCGCCTTCACGCCGCACGTCGCGCCGACATCGTGCAGCACATCGACATTCCCGCCGCGGCCCTTGCCGAAAGTGAAGTCCTCCCCCGTTACCACGCCCGCCGCGCCGACCTGGCGGGCGAGCAGGTGGGCGACGAAGTCCTCCGCCGTGGTGGCGGCCAGCGCATCGTCGAAATGGAAGACGAGCATGGCATCCGCGCCTGCCTCGATGAACAAAGTCTCGCGCTGGTCGAGGCCGGTCAGCCGGAAGGGCGGCACATGCGGGGCGAAATGGCGCACCGGATGCGGATCGAACGTGGCGACGATGGCGGGGCGCCCCTCGGCCTTCGCCCATTCCACCGCCTCGGCAACCACCTTCTGGTGGCCGAGATGGAAGCCATCGAAATTGCCCAGCGCCACGATGGCGCCGCGCAAGGGCTCGGGTACGGGATCGCGATGGTCGAGGCGCATATCAGTCGCTCCCCTGCATCGGTTCGATCCCCGCTGCAAGGACGCGCAGCGCATTGCCGCCCATCGCGGCGCGGATTTCCTCCTCGCTGAAGCCTTCGTCCAGCAGGGCCTGCGTCACCTGCACGACGCCCGCTGTGTCGAAGGCAGTCTCCACCGTCCCGTCGAAATCGCTGCCCAGCGCGACATGCTCGATGCCGACAAGGTCGCGTACATGGCGCATGGCGCGGGCGATGGCGTGGGGGGAGAGGCCGCAGACGGCGGCGGGCCAGTAGCCGACGCCGATCAGCCCGCCGGTCGCTGCGACGCCGCGAATCTCCTCATCGGTGAGGTTGCGATTGACGGCACAGGTCGCCTGCACCCCGCCATGGCTCGAGACGACCGGGCGGCGCGCCATGGCCAGCACCTCGGCGACGCATTGATGGCTGCAATGGGCGATATCGACCACCATGCCCATCGCCTCCATCCGCCGCACCGTCTCGCGGCCCATTGACGTCAGTCCGCCCTTGGTGACGCCATGCATCGATCCCGCCACCTCATTGTCGAAGAAATGCGCCAGCCCGGCCATGCGCACGCCCGCGTCGTAAAGCGCATCGAGATTGGCGATATCGCCTTCGAGATTGTGCAGCCCCTCGACCGAGAGCATCGCGCCGACGGGCCGTGCGGCATCACCCCGCGCGGCAAGCAGGGCCGCGACGTCCGCGCCATCGCGGATCGCCACCAGCGCGCCGCCCGACCCTTCCACCGCGCGATCGAGCTTGGTGCCGTGCCACAAGGTCCGCTCAAGCAAGGAACCCCATGTCCGCACCGGCTGCAACTGGCCGATAGCGAGCAGGGTGATGCGGTCGGTCTCGTCCGTATTGCTCTCGTAATTCTGGTTCTCTGGCGTCTTGGTGACGCTGGAGAAGACCTGCAGCGCCACATTGCCGTCAATCAGGCGCGGCAGGTCGACATGGCTGTGATCCACGCGGTCGAGCATATCGCGCTTCCACAGCAGCGTATCGGCATGCAGGTCGACGATGGTGAGCGTGTCATGCAGCGCGCGCGCTTCGTCCGAGACGGCAATCGCGCCGCTTTCATCCACCAGGTTCATCGTCCGGTCGAAGTAACCGGGCGCGAGCGTGAAGAAGGCGATGGCAAGGGCGAGCAGCAGCCCCAGAAGGCCGAGGCCCAGCCGCCTGATCATCCCAGCCGCTCATAGGTGACGAAGTCATAGGGCGGCCAGCCATCGGCGGCCCCGTGCGGTTCACGAGAGACCTCGCGCCATTCGGCGGGATCGGGCGCGGGCATGAAGACCTCGCCCTGCGTATCCTCATGCACTTCGGTGATTTCCCAGTGCGTCGCCTCGTCAGCCATCAGCGCGAAGATTTCCGCCCCGCCGATTACCGAATAGCTCTCACCGTCCAGCAGGGCGAGCGCCTCGTCCACCCCATGTGCCACTTCCGCACCATCGGCGGACCAATCCGGATCGCGCGTCAGCACGATATGGCGGCGACCGGGAAGCAGGCCGGGCAGCGCGTCGAACGTCTTGCGCCCCATCACCATTGGATGGCCCATGGTCAGCTTCTTGAAACGCTTGAGGTCGGCGCTGATCTGCCACGGCACGTCGCCATCCTTGGCGATGCAGCCATTGGTCGCGCGCGCGACGATGAACAGCACTTCGCGCTTGGCCTGCTCCGTCATCATCCCACCCGCGTGATATGGCCCATCTTGCGCCCTTCGCGCGCCTCGGCCTTGCCGTAGAGATGGAGATGCGCCTTGGGATCGGACAGGTGCTTTTCGATATCCAGCGCCTCGGCCCCGATGAGGTTGTCCATCACCATGGTGTCGGAGATGCTGGAGGTATCGCCCAGCGGCAGGCCGCAAATCGCGCGGACATGGTTTTCGAACTGGCTGGTGACTGCGCCCTCGATCGTCCAGTGGCCCGAATTGTGCACGCGCGGCGCCATTTCGTTGAACACCGGGCCATTGTCCGTGGCGAAGAATTCCAGCGTCAGCACGCCGACATAATTGAGCTCCCGCGCGACTTCGATCGCCAATGCGCGCGCTTCCTCCACCTGCTCACCCACAATGGCGGGGGCGGGCAGCTCGCAATGGGCAAGGATGCCGCCATCATGCCGGTTGCGCGTGGAATCCCAGAAGCGCACCTCGCCATCGCGGGCGCGCACCATGATGACGGAGAATTCGCATTTGAATTCCACCAGCCCTTCATAGACGAGGCGGCTTTCGGGAATGCGCAGTCCGGTGGCATCGGCCACGGTCTGTATCTTCCACTGGCCCTTGCCGTCATAGCCGTCGCGCCGCGTCTTCATGATCCCGGGCACGCCGACCTGGCGCACCTCCTCTTCCACGTCGGTATCGTGGTTGATCGCGGCAAAGGGCGCGGGACGGCCGCCCAGCCTTTCGATATAGCGCTTCTCGCTATAGCGGTCCTGCGCCACTTCCAGCGCGTTGACGCCGGGGGCGAGCATGGCGGCGGGCAGCGTCAGCAGCGGCTCCACCGGCACATTCTCGAACTCATAGGTGATGACGTCGCAGGCTTGCGCGAAAGTGCGCAGCGCCTCCAGATCAGTCCAGGCGGCGCTGGTGAAGGAATGGGAGACCTCGGCCGCCACGCTGTCCTTTTCCGGCGCGTAGACATGGCAGCGATAGCCCAGCTGTGCCGCCGCGATTGCGATCATCCGGCCAAGCTGGCCGCCCCCCATGATGCCGATCGTACTACCCGGTGCGAGCACGTGTGGTGGTCCTTTTCCCCTGTGACATGCGGGTCCGCTAACCCGCTGTCCTTATCATCTGGTTGAGGTGCTTACTGATCCGCGGGTTTTTCCGCCACCCGTGCGGTTTGCGCGGCGCGGAAGGCCTTCAGCCGCTCTGCCAGATCGGCATCTTCCAGCGCGAGGATGGAGGCTGCCATGATCCCGGCATTGGCTGCGCCCGCATCGCCGATGGCCAGCGTGCCGACGGGTACGCCGGCGGGCATCTGCACGATGGAAAGCAGGCTGTCCTGCCCCGACAGTGCCTTGCTCTGCACCGGAACGCCCAGCACGGGCAGGTGGGTCAGCGCGGCGATCATGCCGGGCAGGTGGGCAGCGCCGCCTGCGCCTGCGATCACGACCTTGAAGCCTTCGTCCGCCGCGCCCTTGCCGAAAGCATGCAGCCGGTCGGGCGTGCGGTGGGCGGAGACGATGCGCGCTTCATAGGTCACGCCCAGCTCGTCCAGCATGGCGGCGGCGCGCTTCATGGTCGGCCAGTCGGACTGGCTGCCCATTACGATTGCAACTGGCACGATTGCGACTGGTGCGGACATCTCTCTCAGCGATCCTTCAGGTAATGGCGTTCGCCCGGCTGCATCGCATCGTCGAAATCATAGACGATCGGCTCGCCAGTGGGGATTTCGAGGCCGGTGATCTCGTCATCCGAAATACCCGAGAGGTGCTTCACCAGCGCGCGCAGGGAATTGCCGTGGGCGGAGATGATCACCGTCTCGCCCTTGGTCAGTTCGGGCAGGATCGTGCTTTCCCAATAAGGCAGCACGCGCTCGATCGTCAGCTTCAGGCTTTCGGTGTCGGGAATGGGAATGCCGGCATAGCGCGGATCGGCGGAGAGGTCGTACTGGCCGCCCTTTTCCAGCGGCGGGGGCGGCGTGTCGAAGCTGCGGCGCCAGATATGCACCTGCTCCGCGCCGTGCTTTTCCGCCGTCTCTGCCTTGTTGAGGCCGGTCAGACCGCCATAGTGCCGCTCATTGAGGCGCCAGTCCTTGGTTTCGGGAATCCACAGCCGCCCGCAGGCTTCCAGCGTCAGGTGCAGCGTCTTGATCGCGCGCAGCTGGACGGAGGTGAAGGCGATCGTCGGCAGCAGGTCCTTTGCGGCGAGCAATTCGCCGGCGGCGATCGCTTCGGTCACGCCCTTTTCGGTAAGGTCCACGTCCCACCAGCCGGTGAAGCGGTTCTCGAGGTTCCACTGGCTCTGGCCATGGCGGACGAGGATCAGCGTGGGCAAGGTGCAAGGCTCCTGTTGGTGGCGCTTCTTTATGAGAGCGCCACCCGTTAGCTGGTCGATTCGCCCTTGGGAAGGGGCGCGGGTTCGGCCTTGGCGTCGATCGCCTTGGCCTGCGCCTTGCGGCGGCGCAGGTTCTCGCGCAGCTTGGCGGCCAGCCGCTCCTCGCGCGAAAGCTTCTTTTCCTCGTTCTCCATGCCTCTCCCATGGCGATAATCGCGCTGTGGCTCAAGCACGCCTTGACTTTCGGTCCGCCCGCGACAATAGCGCGCGCCTGCCTGCCGATTGGGGCGGGCGATGGTGATTCACGCTGCTGTAGCTCAGTGGTAGAGCGCACCCTTGGTAAGGGTGAGGTCGAGAGTTCAATTCTCTCCAGCAGCACCATTCCCTATTTTGCCTCAAGCGCCGGCGCGGGCATCCGCCCGCTTGGCTTTCCTCGCTTCCTGCCGGGCAAGCCCGGCATCGCTGCGGGCGGCCGGTTGGCCTTGCGGACCCTTTGGGTCCGTTTCCGCTGTTAGCGTTGCATTTTCTTGCCTCCGGTTGGTGTGTTGGGCATATAAGGCACCATGTCCGAACCACTCACTCCGGTCGATCGCGCCTATGTTACCGTCTTGCGGATCGAGGCCATTCTCTTGTCGCTGCCCTTCATCATCGGCGCGCTGGTGGCCGAAGTGGCGCAGGTGATATTCGCCGGCGCGTTTCTGGTGCCCGTGGCGCTGCTCGCCATGCTGCTGATCCTGATGGTGCCGCTGCGGCGCTACAATGCGCGCGGCTATGACCTTGGCGAGGACCGGCTGCGCGTGGTGCGTGGCCTGCTCTTCCGCAAGGATACGGCCGTCCCCTTCAGCCGCGTGCAGCACATCGATGTCGAGCAGGGTCCGCTCGAACGTGCTTTCGGCATCGGGCGGCTGGTGCTGTATACGGCGGGAACGCATAATGCCTCGGTCAGCCTGCCGGGCCTCAAGCATGAAGTGGCGATGGACATGCGCGAGGCGATCCGCGCGCATGTGAAGCGCGAGACACTGTGAGCACGACCGAGGAGGAAATCGCGCAAGGCTGGCAGCGGGTCGATCCGCGCGCCATTGCGGTCAAGGCCGTGCGCGGGCTGCAACAGGCCTTGCTGCCGATCGCCGCCGCCTTCTTTGGTGCGCGCGAGATCGGCCATCCGGTGGTCGTCGCCATTGTCGTTATCAGCGCGGCGATCGGCATCAGCGCACTGGCCGCCTGGCTCGCCTGGCGCCGCCTGCGTTATCGCGTGGGCGAATCGGATATCCGGGTGGAAAGGGGTTTCATCAGCCGACAGGCGCGCTCGGTCCCTTATGAGCGCATCCAGGACGTCAGCCTGGAGCAGAGCCTCATCCCGCGCCTGTTCAACCTTGTCGAGGTGCGGTTCGAAACCGGCGCGGGCGGCAAGGACGAGCTGAAGCTCGCCTATGTCACTGCCGAGGAAGGCGCGCGACTGCGCGAAGTGGTGCGCGACCAGCGCGCGGGCGAGGTCTCGGTCGCCAGCACGGCGGATGGGCACGCGCTGCCCGAACCGCAGCCGGAAGGCGAGGTGCTGTTCACCATGGGTCCCAAGCGCCTGCTGCTGTTCGGCCTGTTCGAATTCTCGCTGGTGGTCTTTGCCGTGCTGGGCGGTGCGGCGCAGCAGTTCGAATTCCTGCTGCCTTTCGATATCTGGAATTTCGAGGAGTGGGAGCAGCGGCTCGCCGGGCCGGGCGCGTGGCTGGCGGGGCTCGGCTGGGCATCGCGCATTGTCGGCGCGGCAATCGCAGTGGTCCTTCTGGGCTTCGTGGGCCTTGCCACTGGCGCGATCCGGACGGTGCTACGCGATTGGGATTTCCGGCTGGAGAAGACCCCCAAGGGTTTCCGCCGCCGCCGCGGCCTGCTGACGCGCACCGATGTGGTGATGCCAGTGCACCGCGTGCAGGCGATCACCGTCGGCACCGGCCTGCTGCGTCGCCTTTGGGGCTGGCATGGCCTGTCCTTCATCAGCCTGGCGCAGGACAGCAAATCGGCGAACCACGTCGTTGCCCCCTTTGCGCAGGAGCACGAGTTCGCGCCGATCATCGATGCGGCGGGCTTTGCGCTACCGGAAAGCGGGACGGACTGGCACCGGCCCAGCCGCAAATACCGGATCGACAGCGCGCTGCTGGCGGGCATCCCCATGCTGCTGGTGGCTGCCGCCGGCCTGTTCGAGGAGAAGCTGTGGTGGCTCGCGCCTGCCGGGCTGTTCCTCGCCGGTGCGGAAGCGCTGCGGCAATATCTGCTCTGGCGGTTCGAGCGCCATGCCATCGATCCCAAGCAGATCCTCTCGCGACGGGGCTGGCTCGCCCCGCGCCTGACCGTGGCGAGCCGGATCAAGCTGCATTCGGTGGAGATCGCGCAGGGCCCGCTGGGCAAGCATCGCGGCTATGCGAACCTCAATTTCGGCCTTGCGGGCGGATCATTGTCCTTCGACGGATTGCCGCTGGAAGAGGCAGAGGCGATGCGCGCCGCCGTGCTCGACAGTATTGCGGCGGTCGATTTCGCCAGGCTGCCCCGCTGAGTTAGCGCGGAATGGGGACGCGCAGTTCTTCCCATTCGGGATGCTTGCCGAATGCATAGACGACATAGGGGCATTGCGGGGCGATCTTGAAACCCTGCTCGCGCGCATCTGCGACGATGGCTTCGACCAGCTTTGCGGCGATGCCTTTCCCGCGCGCTTCGGGCGGGGTGAAGGTATGATCGACCAGCCGGATCTCGCCATCCTCACCGCGTGCCTTCCATGTCAGCACGGCGGGGCGGTGTGCGCCTTCGACTTCCATCGAGTAAACACCACCACCATCGACATCTTCGCGGGTAATTTCGGCCGGATCGGTCATGTGAGGCTTTCTCCTTCTTGCCTTGAACGGGCGGCAGCGCCATGGCGTTCCCATGCAGTTCCTGTCCGACAATGCGGCGCGCGTCCACCCAAAGCTGTGGGAAGCGATGCAGGCTGCTGATGTGCCCGACACGCCCTATGACGGCGATGCGCTGAGTGGACGGCTGGATGCGGTCTTCACCGAATTGTTCGGCCGCGATTGCGCTGTGCTGTGGGCGGGGACGGGAACCGCTGCCAATTGCCTTGCGCTTGCCACCATGGTCGAGCCGCATGGCAGCGTGATCTGCCATCGTGAGGCGCATATCGAGATGGACGAATGCGGCGCACCCGGCTTCTACCTCCACGGCGCGAAGCTGCTGCTGGCCGATGGCGCAGGTGCCAAGCTGAGTGTCGGGGGAATCGAGGAGGTGCTGGCGGGCATCACGCGCGGCATTCACCAGGTGCCGGCTCATGCGATCTCGATCACGCAGGTGAGCGAATATGGGCAGGCCTATGCGCCCGAGGAAGTGGCGGCCATAGGGGCGCTGGCGAAAGCCCAAGGCCTCGGCTTCCATATGGACGGCGCGCGTTTCGCCAATGCGGTGGCCTATCTCGGCTGCTCAGCGGCAGAGGCGGCGGGGCCGGTCGATGCGCTCTCCTTCGGTTGCACCAAGAACGGCGCGATGAATGTGGAGGCGGTGGTCTTCTTCGATAGCGCCAAGGCCGATGTAGCCCGCTGGCGCAGGAAGCGCGCCGGGCACCTCAATTCCAAGGGCCGCTTCATGGCGGCGCAGGTTCTCGCGCTGGTCGAGGACGGGCTGTGGCTGGAGCTTGCCGGCCAGGCCAATGCGGCGGCTGCCGAAGTGGCGGCGGGCGCTGGCGAGCGGTTGCTTCATCCCGCGCAATCGAACGAGCTGTTCGTGCGGATGTGCGCGGAGGAACGCGCCGCCCTGCGCGCACAGGGCTTTGCCTTCTACGACTGGGACGAGAGCTGCGTGCGCTTCGTGACCGCTTGGGACACCAAGCCTGAAGACGCGCAGGCCCTGGGCAGGGCGCTGGCGGCCCTATGAACACATCCGAGACGCCCGGCATGCTCAGCTGGCGGGTGATCGTCCCCTTCATGCTTACCGGCACGATCTGGGGCTCGACCTGGTTCGTGATCACCGGGCAGATCGACGGTGTGCCGGCGGCATGGTCGGTCTTCTATCGTTTCGCGCTGGCGACGCCGGGCATGTTCCTGCTGGCCTTGGTGATGAAGCGTTCGCTGAAGCTGGACGGGCCGGGGCATATGCTGGCAGTGGTGGTGGGCGTGCTGCAGTTCTGCGGCAATTTCATGTTCGTCTACCATTCGGAGCTGCACCTCACTTCCGGCATCGTCGCGGTGTTCTTCGCGCTGCTGATGGTGCCCAACGCGATCTTTGCGCGCATCTTCATCGGGGAGCGGATGCAGGCGGGTTTCATGCTCGGCAGCGCGGTCGCCATTGCGGGCGTGGCCATGCTGCTGGTGCATGAGGCGCGGACATCGACCCTGGGCGGCGACGTGCTGCTGGGCGTGGCGCTGTGCCTTGGCGGGCTGCTCTCCGCCTCGGTCGCCAATGTCGTGCAGGCGAACGAGGTCGGGCGGCGGATTGCGATGGTCAGCCTGCTCGCCTGGGCGATGCTTTATGGCCTGGTGGCGGATCTCATCTTTGCGCTGGTAACCGTTGGCCCGCCGCCGCTGCCGACGGGCGCAATGTACTGGATGGGCACCGCCTATCTCGCATTGATCGGATCGATCGTCACCTTCCCGCTGCACTACAACCTCGTGCGAGAGATCGGGGCAGGGCGCACGGCCTATAACGCCATCGTCACCGTGGTGGTGGCGATGCTGCTCTCGACGCTGTTCGAGGATTACCGCTGGACCCCGCTCGCCATGGCCGGAATGGCGCTGGCGCTGGGCGGCATGGTGCTGGCGCTGCGCTCGCGCCGGACGCGGAGCGTGAAGGTCGGGCAGGCGACGACAATGCGGCCTGAACCGGAATAAGGCGGGCAGTCATCTCCGCCTCTCGGGCAAGGTATTCTTGCAGCAGCGCGCTATCCTGATAGAAATTCGATGCGGTCGAGCAGGGGGGCAAATGAAAAGATTGATTTTTCTCGCTGGAGTTCCGGCCTTGGTTCCGGCTACCCCATTGTTTGCGCAAGTTGCCAACGCCCAGGAAGAAGCGCGCCAACTTGGGGTCGAAGTCTTTTGGCTTCGGCGAAGCCAAACCAGCGAAGACGTAAGTGGCCGGCCCTTATTGCGCCGTGCCGCCCTCCTGCGCGCGCAATCCAAGATTGTTCCCGAGGATTTTCCCGAGGCCATTCGAAGCAATGCGGGCTCTTCGGGCATGGGGCTGACCCTGCGCGTTTCGCTGGCGGCGGACGGCAGGGTTTCCGGGTGTGAGCCCCTCACGCAAAGCGTGCAGGAGGGGTTTCGATGGCGAGAGGCCGAGCTCGTGCCCGAGGTTGCAGAGCTCGTTTGCCGACTTGCGAGTACCAAACTCGCTTTCGCTGCGGCGCTGGATCAGGAGGGGGCAGGCGTGCCCAGCCAGCTCGATATCGCCGTTGAACTTTCGTCCCAGATGCGCCTGGTCGTACCTCCGCCTGCACCGGCAGGCTGGGGAAATGCCGATGCGGCCTATGAAGGGACTTGGCCGCCGGTAGTGAGGTCGAGTGACATCTCCCGGCTCAATGAGCTCGACTTGCCGCGAGGACGGGATCTGCTTGAGAGCAATCCGGATCGCCTGGAAGAGGCGCAAGTCGGCCTGGTCTTCTCCACCCATGCCGATGGGGCCGTCGGCAATTGCCAGGTCATGCAGTCAAGTGGAAGCGAGGAATATGACCGTGCCAGCTGCGAGGCGCTACGGAGTCGGCCACAAGTGCCTGGATTGTCGCATCTCCCGGTAATTCTGGAATGGCGCGGACGCCGTTTGCGGGCTCAACTGCCAGCAGCGACGAAAACCCCCGACTTGGCTGGTGGCGTGACAATCGGCCCCACTTTGATTGCTGGCGTCAAGTTACCGCCCAATGCGATTGTAGCTGCCGAATTGGACATCTCTTCACAGGGTGAATTGCTGAACTGCCGTCTATCCCGACCCAGCTATGTAGACGCCCTCGATCGGGCGACATGCGCGCTGTTTGGTGAGGACGCGCGCTTTACAATTCCTCGAGATGCATTTGGCAATCCTGTCGACGCTACTCTGGAAGTTCGTGTCGATTGGAGAGAGCTGACGATCTCCCGTTTGGTCCGCCGCTAGAAAGAGCGGCGAAGGCCCTCGCGATAGGTCGGGAAAGCAGGCTGCCAGCCCAGCACCCGCTTCGCCTTGCCATTCGCGACGCGGCGGTTCTCCATATAGAAGCCGCGCGCCATCGGGCTGAGATTGGCTTCCTCCAGAGAGAGCAGCGGCGGCGGTTCGACGCCCTTTAGCCGGCAGGCTTCCTCGATCACCGCATTCTGGCTGCAGGGCAAATCGTCTGAGAGGTTATAGGCCCCCGGCGGCGCATCGCGCGCCATGACGAGCGCCACCCCGCTGGCGATATCCTCCACATGCACGCGGCTGAAGACTTGCCCCGGAATGTCGATGCGGTGCGCCTTGCCTTCCGCGATCCGTTCGAAAGCGCTGCGGCCCGGGCCGTAGATTCCGGGCAGGCGGAACACGCGCGCGCGCAATTCCAGCCAGCGCGCATCGGCTTCGGCACGCGCGGTGCGGCGTCCGGTGCCCGTGGGGGCGCTTTCGTCGACCCAGGCCCCCTTTGTGTCGCCATAGACCCCGGTTGAAGAGAGATAGGCCAGCCATCGCCCTTCGAGCAGCTCGCCATAGTTATCGAGCACCGGCTCGCCGCCATCCTTGGCCGGCGGGACCGAGGAAAGCACGTGACTCGCCCTGCAGAGCGCAGCTTCCACAGCGGCCCGATCGGTGAAATCGACGCTACCCTCGCTCCCCGTCGCCTCCACGCTCCACCCGGCCGCTTCTATCCGCGCGGCGATGCGTTTTGCCGAATATCCGAGGCCGAAAATGAACAGATGCGCCATGTCATGCGTTCTACCCATTGGACGGGGCAGCGAAAGGACCTAAATCAGCAGCCATGGATATTGCCCGCACAGTCTCGAACCCGGACGGCACCCCCGAAATGGCCGATGCCGCCCGGACCCCCGCCGAACCTACCGTCATCAAGCGCGAGGATTACCGCCCCTTCGGCTGGCTGATCCCCGAGATCGCGCTCGACTTCCAGCTGGGGCTGGAAAAGACGCGTGTTTCCGCGAAGCTGACCGTGCAGCGCAATGCCAAGGCGGACCGCACCGACATGCTCCGCCTCAATGGCGATGGGCTGACCCCGCTCGAAGTCGTGGTCGATGGCGAGGTGGTGAACAGCTGGTCGATGGATGGCGAGGACCTCATGGTTCCGCTGGTAAGCGACAGCCATCTGGTCGAGATCGTGACGGAGATCGATCCCTCCTCCAACACGCAGCTGATGGGCCTTTATGCCTCTAACGGCATGCTGTGCACGCAATGCGAGGCGGAGGGATTCCGCCGCATCACCTTCTTCCCCGACCGGCCCGACGTGCTCTCCACCTATCGCGTGCGCATGACCGGCCCGAAGGACCAGTTCCCCGTCCTCCTCTCCAACGGCAATCCCGGCGCGAGCGGCGAGAACGATGACGGCACGCATTGGGCCGAATGGCACGATCCCTGGCCCAAGCCCTCCTATCTCTTCGCGCTGGTGGCGGGGGACCTTGTTGCCAATACCGATACCTTCACGACGATGAGCGGGCGCGAGGTCACGCTCAACATCTATGTCCGCGAGGGCGATCTCGAGCGCACCGGCCATGCGATGGAATCGCTCAAGAAGTCGATGCAATGGGACGAGGAGGTGTTCGGCCGCGAATACGACCTCGACATCTTCAACATCGTCGCCGTCAGCGACTTCAACATGGGGGCGATGGAGAATAAGGGCCTCAACGTCTTCAACACCAAATATGTGCTCGCCGACCCCGATACCGCCACCGATGGCGATTTCGACGGCGTGGAAGGCGTGATTGCGCATGAATACTTCCACAACTGGTCGGGCAATCGCGTCACCTGCCGCGACTGGTTCCAGCTCAGCCTGAAGGAAGGCTTCACCGTCCTGCGCGACCAGCTGTTCAGCCAGGACATGGGCAGCGAACCGGTCAAGCGGATCGAGGATGTGCGCGTACTGCGCGGGATACAGTTCCCCGAAGATTCGGGTCCGCTCGCCCATCCGATCCGCCCGGACAGCTATCGCGAGATCTCCAACTTCTACACCGCCACCGTCTACAACAAGGGCGCCGAAGTCATCCGCATGATGCGGACCATGGCGGGCGAAGAGGCCTTCCGCAAAGGCTGCGACCTCTATTTCGAACGCCACGATGGCGAGGCGGCGACCTGCGAGGATTTCGTCAAGGCGATCGAGGATGGCGCAGGGCTCGACCTCACGCAGTTCCGCCGCTGGTACTCGCAGGCCGGCACACCGCAGGTCTCCGTGCGGATGGAGCATGATGGCGATGCGGTGACGCTGCACCTCAAGCAGGAGGTGCCGTCCACGCCCGGCCAGCCCGACAAGCAGCCCATGCCGATCCCGCTCAAGCTGGCGCTGTTCGACAAGGCCAATGGCAGCCACAGGGGCGAGGAACTGGTCGTGCTCGACAAGGAGGAGGCTAGCGTCACCTTCACCGACTTTGCCGACAAGCCCGTTCTCTCGCTCAATCGCGGCTTCACCGCGCCCGTCTCGATCCGGCAGGAGGTTTCGGGCGAGGACCTTGTCTTCCTTGCCGCGCATGATGACGATCCCTTCGCCCGCTATGAGGCAATGCAGGAGCTGGTCGTCACCCACCTCAAGCAGGCCTGCGCGGGCGAACTCGACGACGATGCCCGCGATGCCGGGCGTAAGGCCATCGGCGATGCGCTTGCCGCCGTGCTGGCGGACGACACACTCGACGATCTGATGCGCGGCGAGCTGCTGATCCTGCCGACGCAGACCTACCTGATGGAGCAGATGGAGGCCGCCGACCCCGGCGTGATCCATGCCGAGCGGCAGGGCCTGCGCGGCTGGCTGGGCAAGCAGCTGGAGGCCGATTTCATCGCGCTGCACGGCCGCGCCAGCGACATGCCTTACAGTCTTGATGCAGAGGCTCGCGGTGCGCGCAAGGTGAAGACGCAGGCGCTGATCTATCTTGCCGAGGCCAATCCCGCGCTCGCCAGCAAGATGGGTGCGGGCCAATATGATGCCGCCGACAACATGACCGACCGGCAGGGCGCGCTGATGGTGCTGGCAGGGCTGCAGACGCCCGAGCGAACGCACAAGTTGCTCGACTACTATAACCGCTACAAGGACAATGCGCTGGTGGTGGACAAGTGGTTCGCCATCCAGGCGCAATCGCTGCATCCGCATGCGATCGAGCATGTGAAGGCGCTGGCCGACCATCCGCAATTCACGCTGAAGAATCCCAACCGCGTGCGTTCGCTCTACATGGCCTTTGCCGCCAATCCGCATGCTTTCCATGCGGCGGATGGCGAGGGCTATCGCATGATCGCGGACCTCATCCTCGAACTCGACCCGATCAATCCGCAGACCGCGGCGCGCTTCGTCTCGCCGTTCGGACGCTGGCGGCGAATCGAGTCCGGCCGCTCGGCCCTGATGCGCGAGCAGCTGGAGCGGATCGCGGCGGCGGGGAACCTGTCGCGCGATACGCATGAACAAGTGATCCGCAGCCTTGGCTGACCTCGTTGCCAATCCGGTCGAGGTGATTCGCGCGAGCGCGCTCGATTTCGTGCCGCATGGCTTTCTCGGTTGTCGCGGCGGGGTCAGCACGGGCTTTGCGGCGGGCCTGCAGGTCGGCCTCAATGCGGGGGATGATGACGATGCGGTGGCGGAGAATCGCCGCCGTGCACTCGCTGCCGTTGTGCCGGGTGCGCAGCTCGTCACGGTGAAGCAGGTCCATTCGCCGGTCGCGATCATCGCCGACGCGCCATGGCCGGAGGATGCGCGGCCCGAGGCGGATGCGATCGTTACCGCCACGCCGGGCCTCGCGCTCGCCATCGTGACGGCCGATTGCGCGCCGGTGCTGTTCGCGGATCGCGAGGCAGGTGTTGTCGGCGCGGCGCATGCCGGCTGGCGCGGCGCGCATGGCGGCGTGCTTGAACAGACGGTCGCGCGGATGGTGGAGCTGGGGGCAGATCCCACGCATATCGTCGCCGCGATCGGCCCATGCATCGCGCAGGATAGCTACGAAGTGGGCGAGGATCTGCGCGCGCAGTTCACCGAAGCCGATGCGCGATTCTTTGCCGATGGCGCGCCGGGCAAGTGGCAATTCGACCTCGAAGCCTATGTCGCCTCGCGCCTCAAGGCGCTGGGGCTGGCCGCGGTCGAGCCGCTCGGCCTCGATACCTATGCGGATCCCTCGCGCTTCTATTCGCACCGGCGGTCGGTCCATCGCGGGGAGCCGACATATGGCCGTGAGTTCTCGCTGATCGCATTGTGAATCGTTCGCGATAAGCCTTCTGAAAAGACGAGCCTTCGCCTCTGGGCCAAAAGGCGGGTTGGCATGGGCGATTTGCTCGTCTATCAGCCCCGCCAAGCCGCCGTCCCGGGGCATCGTTTCGGCGTGCGGCAGCTCGTGATTTTATCGGATGAAGGCGGGGTTGCCCCGCAATATATCCGGCAGGCAAGGCAAGGTAATGGCAACCACCACCGATACCGCCAACACACAAGTAGTGGCCGAAGACGGCGTCCGCCGTCGTGACTTCATCGAAATTGCTGCAGTGGCAACCGCTGGCGTGGGTGGTCTCTTCACCATCCTGCCGCTGGTCAGCCAGATGGCGCCGTCCAAGGACGTGCTGGCCGAAAGCACCACCGAGCTGGATATTTCCGCGCTCGAGCCGGGCCAGTCGATCAAGGCGGTGTTCCGCAAGCAGCCGGTCTTCGTGCGCAACCTGACCCAGGCCGAAATGGACGATGCCAATGCCGTCGATGTCGGTGATCTGCGCGATCCGCAGACGCTGGCAGAGCGTACGCTGGCAGGCAGCGAGAACATCCTCGTGGTGATGGGCGTCTGCACCCACCTCGGCTGTGTGCCGCTGGGCGCTGCCGAAGGCGAGGTGAAGGGTGAGTATGGCGGCTATTTCTGCCCCTGCCACGGCTCGCACTACGATACCGCTGCGCGCATCCGTAAGGGTCCGGCTCCGACCAACCTCGAAGTGCCGGCTTACACCATCTCCGATTCCACGCTGGTTATCGGCTGAGGCGAGAGACAGAGACGATGAGTTTTCCCTGGGCCAAGCAATACGAACCCACCAATCCGCTGATGAAGTATCTCGATGAGAAGCTTCCTCTGCCGCGCCTCGTCTATAATGCCGTGGGTGCGGGCTATCCGGTGCCGCGCAACCTGAACTACATGTGGAATTTCGGCGTTCTCGCCGGCTTCTGCCTGGTGTTGCAGATCGTTACCGGCGTGGTTTTGGCGATGCATTATGCCGCCAATGACGCGGTGGCCTTCAACTCGGTCGAACACATCATGCGCGACGTGAACTGGGGCTGGCTGATGCGTTATGCGCACGCCAACGGCGCCAGCTTCTTCTTCGTCGTGCTCTACCTGCATATCTTCCGCGGCTTCTATTACAGCTCGTACAAGGCGCCGCGCGAAATGGTGTGGCTGATCGGCGTGGTCATCTTCCTTTTGACCATGGCGACCGCCTTCATGGGCTACGTCCTTCCCTGGGGCCAGATGAGCTTCTGGGGTGCCAAGGTGATCACCGGCCTGTTCGGCGCGATTCCCTTCGTGGGTGAGCCGCTGCAGGTGTGGCTGCTGGGCGGCTATGCGCCCGACAATGCCGCGCTGAACCGCTTCTTCTCCCTGCACTTCCTGCTGCCCTTCGTGATCGCGGGCGTCGTGATCCTGCATATCTGGGCGCTGCACATTCCGGGTTCGAGCAACCCGACCGGCGTGGAAGTGAAGAGCGAAAGCGACACCGTGCCCTTCCACCCGTATTACACGGCAAAGGACGGCTTCGGCCTTGGCGTGGCGCTGCTGGTTTACTGCGCCTTCGTCTTCTTCATGCCGAACGCGCTGGGCCACCCGGACAACTACATCCCGGCCAACCCGCTTTCGACGCCGGCGCATATCGTGCCCGAATGGTATTTCTACCCGTTCTACGCGATCCTGCGCGCCTTCACCTTCGACTTCATCCTGCCGGCCAAGCTGTGGGGCGTGCTGGCGATGTTCGCCGCCATCCTGGTGTGGTTCTTCCTGCCCTGGCTGGACAAGTCGCCGGTGCGTTCGGGCAATTACCGCCCGATGTTCCGCAAGTTCTTCTGGTTCGGCCTGATCCCGACGATGGCCGCGCTGTTCTATCTCGGCGGCGCGCCGGCTGAAGAACCCTATGTGATGTTCAGCCAGATCTTCACCGCTTATTACTTCCTGCACTTCCTCGTGATCCTTCCGATCGTCTCTTCGATCGAGAAGCCCGAGCCGCTGCCGTTCTCGATTACGGAAGAGGTCCTGGGTTCGGACGATAAGGCAGTGCTGAACAACAAAGCCGAGCCGGCAGCCTGAGCGCGCGGGTTTAGGGGAAAGATACGATGATCCGCCTTGTTGGAATTCTGGTTGGCCTGGGCTTCACCTTCGTGGTGCTGCTATCCTTCGTCATGGGCGCATATAATGCAGCGACCGAGCCTGCCGAAGAGACTGCCGAGCATGCCTTCCACCTCGACCCCAAGCATGTCGAGTTCGAACATGACGGCCTGTTCCCGGCCTGGGACGTGGCTCAGCTGCAGCGCGGCTACCAGGTCTACAAGGAAGTGTGCAGCGCCTGCCACTCGCTGAACCAGGTCGCTTTCCGCAACCTCGAAGAGCTGGGCTATTCCGAAGAGCAGGTGAAGGCCGAAGCCGCCAGCTGGACGGTTCCGGGCATCAACCCCGACACGGGCGAGGCTTCCTCGCGCCCCGGCCTGCCGACCGACGACTTCCCGTCGCCCTATGCCAATAACGTGGCGGCTGCGGCGGCGAACAACAATGCGATTCCGCCGGATCTCTCGCTGCTGACCAAGGCCCGCCATCACGGCCCCGCCTATGTCTATTCGCTGCTGACCGGGTACCAGGAACCTTCGGCCGAGCTGGCCGAGCGCTTCCCCGATTCGCTGCCGGGCACCGGCCTGCATCACAACCCGTATTTCGCCAATCTCAACCTGGCGATGGCTCCGCCGCTGACGGCCGATGGGCAGGTGACCTATGCCGATGGCACTGATGCCACCATCGACCAGATGGCGAAGGACGTAGCGGCGTTCCTGACGTGGACGGCCGAGCCTGCACTGATCGACCGTATCAAGCTGGGCTGGATGGTGATGGGCTTCCTGCTCTTCGCGACCATCCTTGCATGGCTGGCCAAGAAGCAGGTCTGGGCGGACATGAAGCCCAAGCGCAAGGATTGACGGGAAGCGGGAGCAGCGGATTGACGCTTGACCAGATCAAGGCGCTGATCCGCACCGTTCCGGATTTCCCGGCTCCGGGTATCCAGTTTCGCGATATCACCACGCTCATCGCCGATGGACGCGGTCTCGCCTCTGCCATCGACCATCTGGCGGAACGCGTCCCGCAAGGCACGTCAGCCATCGCCGGGATCGAGGCGCGCGGCTTCATTTTCGGCACGGCCCTCGCAACCAAGCTCGGCCTCGGCTTCGTGCCCGTGCGCAAGGCAGGCAAGCTGCCCGTCGAGACCATCGGCTTGGATTACACGCTCGAATATGCCGATGCGCGGATCGAGATCGACCCGTCGCTGGTGAGCGAAGGCGAGCGTATCGTGCTGGTCGACGACCTCATCGCCACGGGCGGCACAGCAACCGCCGCTGCGCAATTGCTGCGCCAGGCCGGCGCCCACTGCGATACCGCCCTCTTCGTGATCGACCTGCCCGAACTGGGCGGGGCCGACCGTCTGCGGGCAGAGGGTGTTGAAAGCCATTCCCTGATCGAATTTGCCGGACACTGATCGCGGCGGTAGGAAAGAAACGCGCACTTACGCGTTGATGCCGTATCGGGTGCTGCGCCAAGCGGGGTGATTGTTCCCGCGTGGCGTATTGGATCGGGAGCTTCATGGAACAACAGGCCATTGTCATCGCCCTGGTGGGCATTCTGGGCATTGGTGCGCAATGGGTGGCCTGGCGCACCGGCTGGCCTGCCATCGTGCTGATGCTGGCGGCCGGTTTCACTGCAGGCCCCTTCCTCGGCATCATCGATCCGCATGAAGCCTTCGGGGATATGCTGGAGCCGATGATCTCCATCGGCGTTGCGCTGATCCTCTTCGAAGGTGGCCTCAGCCTTGATTTCCGCGAATTGCGCAAGTTCGGCGGCGGCGTGTGGCGGCTGGTCGTGTTCGGCGTGCCGCTGGGCTGGCTGTTCGGGTCGCTGGCCGGATATTACGTTGCCGGCCTCGTCTGGCCGGTGGCGATCCTCTTCGCCGGTATCCTGGTGGTGACCGGCCCGACCGTCGTCATCCCCCTGCTGCGCCAGTCCAACGTGCAACAGCGCCCTGCCGCGCTGCTGAAGTGGGAGTCGATCGTCAACGATCCCTTCGGCGCACTGTGCGCGGTGATCGCCTATGAATATTTTCGCTATGTCGGTGAAGGCGCGACCATGTTCGAAATTGTGCCGCCGCTGCTCATCGCGGCGGGCGTTTCGGGCCTGATCGGCTATGCCGCCGCCGCGATGGTCGCTTGGGCCTTCCCGCGCGGCTTTGTGCCCGAATTCCTGAAAGTGCCCGTGCTGCTGGTCGTGGTGATCGGCACCTTCGTGCTGTGCAATCTGATCGAGCATGAGGCCGGCCTCGTCGCCGTCACAGTGATGGGCATTGCCCTTGCGAATATGCATGTCGCCAGCCTGCGCTCGATCCATCCCTTCAAGCAGAACATCGCCGTGCTGCTTGTCTCGGGCATTTTCATCCTGCTGTCCGCCAGCCTGGACTTCGATCAATTGCGCCAGTTCGAGTGGCAGTTCGGTGCCTTCCTGCTCGCGCTGCTCTTCGTGGTGCGTCCGGCCACGGTCCTGCTCAGCCTCCTTTTCAGCGAGGTGCCGTGGAATGAGCGGCTGTTCCTCGCCTGGATCGCACCGCGCGGTATCGTGCTCGTCGCCATCAGCGGCCTGTTCGCGCTGCGCCTGTCGGACCTTGGCTATGGCGACGGGTCGATCCTGATCGGCCTCAGTTTTGCCGTGGTGGTGGCAACCATCGTCGCGCATGGCTTCACCGTGAACCTCGTCGCGCGCTGGCTGAAGGTGAAGGGGGAGAGCCGTCCCGGCCTGCTGATCGTGGGCGCCACGCCATGGACCATTGCGTTGGCGAAGCTGATGCAATCGCTGAAGACGCCCATCATGGTCGTCGACGCCAACTGGGCCCGGCTGAAGCCCGCCCGCGCGGCGGGCATTCCCACCTATCACGGCGAGATCCTCAATGAGGCGACCGAGCATCATCTCGACCTGGCGCCCTTCCAGGTGCTGATCGCGGCGACCGATAACGAGGCCTACAACACGCTCGTCTGCTCCGAATTCGCACCCGAGATCGGCACCGATTCGGTCTACCAGCTGGGCGAAGGCGCCGGTGGCGGTGGCGGCGAGGAGGAGGATCATCGCAAGATCCCCGCATCGCTGCGCGGCCGCGCGCTGTTCGCATCGGGCTTCGGCGTGGCCGACGTCCACCAGCGGCAGATGGACGGCTGGGTGTTCCGCCGCACCAAGCTGTCAGACCAGTTCGATATCGAGGATGCGAGGGAAGTCCTGCCCGAAGCGGCGAACATGCTCCTGCTGCTGCGTCCCAACGGTCAGATGCGCTTCTTTACCCATGCCGCCACGCCCGAACCGCAAGCTGGCGATACGGTGGTGAGCTTCTCCCCGCCGGGCAAGAAACAGGCGGAGGACGCGGGCGAAACGCGCAAGCCGGGCAAGGGCGCCCCCGTTCCACAACCGACATGAGAAGGACAAAAGGGCCGAGCCAATTGCCCTGGAGAGACGCGATGACCAGAATTCCAGCCATCATCCTCAGCGCCACCTCTTTCCTGGCGCTCTCCGCCTGCGAACTGCGCCGTGATGGCGATGCGCCGGTCGATCCGGAGGCGAACGAGGCACCTGGCGATCCGGCGGTGACGCCCACTGCCGAACCCGAACCGGAAGAAACGCCCGCCGTTTCGATCATTCGCGATGAAGCGCCGCCCGCCGATGAGCCGGAGCCGGTCGAGCCACTGACGGTGACCGTACCCTTTGCCGATGGCGGCAATGACATGGATGCGGCGGCGCTGGCCGCCCTACGCGAAGTTCTGGAGAGCGATGCGCTGCGCGAAGGCTGGCCGGTCATTCTGCGCGGCCATACCGACAGCTCGGGCAATGACAGCGCGAACCTGCGCGCCTCGCGCTCACGGGCCGAGGCCGTCGCGGCATGGCTGGTGGAACGCGGCGTGGATGACGACCGCATCACCGTGATCGCATTCGGCGAGCAGAACCCGATCGCGCCCAATGCAAGGCCCGACGGGTCACCCAATGAAGCAGGTCGTGCGCGCAATCGCCGCGTGGATATAGAGATCGCACCGGTCACCTTGCCGCCCGCTGGTGCCGCGAGCGGATCGAACGACGACGCTTGACGAAGGCCCCCGCTCGGTGGCAAGCGGCCATCCGGAGCGGGCGGGTATAGCTTAGTGGTAAAGCCCTAGCCTTCCAAGCTAGTTATGCGGGTTCGATTCCCGCTACCCGCTCCAGCCGCTCACTTGCCCCCATTATTCGCGAAAGTCAGGCGTGCGACGAGGCCGCCCTCTTTCGACGTTAGCTCGAACTCGCAGCCGAGGTCGGCGCAGATTTCGCGCGCGATGGCGAGACCCAGGCCAGAGCCGGGGGTCGCGGGATCGAAGCGGGTGCCGATGTCGCAGGCGCGCGCGATCTGTTCTTCGGTCATGCCGGGCCCGTCATCGGCAATGGTGATCGTCACCGCTCCAGCCGGGTCGCGCGTGTAGGACAGCTGCACCTCTTCCCTCGCCCATTTGCCCGCATTGTCGAGCAGGATGGACAGGAGCTCGGACAGGACGACCGGATCGACAGGCAGGGATATCTCCCCTGCATTCGTCGGCGCGGTGAAGCGGATGTCGGGATGCAGGCGTGTCATCGCTTGCAGGATCGGCCGCGCGAGGGTCGGAAGGACGGACATGCTGCCCGGCAATTTCGCCATTGCGGCTGAGCGGGCGCGGGCCAGTTGGTAGTCGATCTGCTGCTGCATCCGTTCCGACTGTTCCAGCAGGACGCGCGCGGAATCGGCGCATTGGGAATTCTCTGAAAGACGCTCCGCCTCGTCGGTGACCACGGCGAGCGGGGTGCGCAGTGAATGGGCGAGGTTGCCCGCCTGCACCTTGCCGCGCTCCACCAGCGCGCTCGTCTGCGCGATATAGGCGTTGAGGTCGCTTACCAGCGGCGTGATCTCCGCCGGATAGCTGCCCTCCAGCCGGCTTGCCGAACCACCGCGCAGCCGGTTGATCGCAATGCCCAGCCGGTTGAGCGGACGCAGGCCGAAGGAGATGATCGCAAGGCCCGTTGCCAGCAACAGCCCCGCCAGTGCGACCAACCACACCGTCAGCTCACGCGTGAAGGAGGCGATCGCGTTGTCGAGCTCGCTCTGATCGGTGGCGATGACGATGTGGACCTCCTCGCCCGCCGGCCCTTCCTCGATCATGCCATAGGTGATGGCGGGGCCCGTCGGACCATCCTCGACTACATGGGCGATATCGGGCGAATGGGCGACGCGCTGGTCCAGCTCGCCGCGGGTCATGCTTTCCGACTTGAGCGTTGTGCGATCGGGAATGCTGACCTGCCAGTAAAAGCCCGACAGCGGCACTTCATAGCGCGGGTCGGACAGTGGGCGGCTGAGCATCGGAACGCCGTCGGGACCGATTTCGGTCAGCCGCGCCAGCTCGCGCACATGAACTTCCAGCTCCTCATGATAGCTCTCCTCGATGTGGCGGGAGAAGACCTGCGTGGCGGTGAACCAGATGCCGAGGATGCCCAGGCTCACCCACAGGCCGATCGCCAGCATGAAGCGCAGCCGCAAGCTGCCGAACGGGGGGAGCGGGCGGCTCATGGCTCCAGCCTGTAACCGAGGCCGCGCTGCGTGGTGATACGCTCGCGCCCGATCTTGCGGCGCAACCGGCCGACCAGCACCTCGACCGTGTTGAGTTCGCGCTCCGCCTCGAGGTCGTAGAGGTCTTCAAGGATATCCGCTTGCGACAGCACCTGCCCCGCGCGGCGCATGAAGAGGTGCAGCAGGGCGAATTCCTTGCGGCTGAGTGCCAGCGGCTCGCCATCGTCTTCGGCGATATGGGTAACGGGATCGAGCGAGAGCGAGCCGACGCGCAGCACGCTTTCGCGCTTGCCCATATGGCGGCGGAACTGGGCGTTGAGGCGGGCCTGCAATTCCTCGAACCGCACGGGTTTGACCACGAAGTCGTCGGCGCCGGCATTGAGGCCCTCCACCTTGTCCTGCCAGCTCCCGCGTGCTGTCAGGATTAGGATCGGGCAATCGACTCCTTTGGCGCGCCACTGCCGTAGCAGGTCGATGCCGTTCCCATCGGGCAGGCCGAGATCGAGCACCACGGCGGCCATCTTGTCCAGATCGGGCCAGTCCTCCGCCTCCTCGCGCGTGGTGGCAAGATCGACGGCGTAATCGGCGCTGCGCAGGCGATCGCTCAGCCGGCGGCCGAGTTCGGGATCGTCTTCTACCAGCAGCAAGCGCATGGTTCGCCTTAGCAAATGGAGGGTCAGGAGCGTCCTGATGCAGGGTGAAACTGACAAGAAGCTGGCAAACTGACAAGTTGTTGTCAGCTTGAGGGCGCATCTTTCCAGCCCATGACGATGCGACCCCATGCCTTGCTGGCCCCCGGCCTCCTGCTGCTCGGCCTTGCCGCCTGTTCGGGTGGCGAGGAAACGACCGTTCCCGCCGGTGAAGAGGCTGGACCGGACTTGTCGGGCCTTGCCATCGAGACTGCCGAAGCGCGGGCGACTCAGGGCGTGCCGCTCGGAACGGTGCCCGGGCAAGTCTCGCTTCCCCCCGAAGCGCGCGTGGCGGTGACCCCGCCTTTCCCCGGCGCGGCGATCCGCGTCTATGTGATCGAGGGGCAGGCCGTGTCCCGCGGCGCTCCGCTGGCGCTGGTTCGCGCGGCTGAGCCGGTCAGCATCTCCGCCGACCTCGCCCGTGCCCGCTCGCAAGTGGGGCTGGCAGAGGCGCGCTCCACCCGGATGGAACAGCTCGCCAGCGAAGGAATTATCGCGCAGGCCCGCGCGGACGAGGCCGCCGCCGAGTTGCAGCAGGCCCGCGCCACTCTGGCTGAGGCGCAGCGCATGGCCGCCATCTCCGGCACCGGTCCCGATGGCTCGATGACCTTGCGCTCCCCCATTTCAGGCCGAGTGGCCCATGTCGGCGTCGAGACCGGCGGTCCGGTCGATGGCATGGAGGCACCCTTCGTGATCGAAGCGGGCGGCCCCTTCCGGATCGACCTGCAATTGCCCGAGAGGCTGGCGCGGCAGGTCCGCCCCGGCATGGCAGTGGAAGTGCAGCTGCCGACTGGCGTCGACGGGCAGACCATGCCGGTGGGCGGGCAAATCCTCTCGGTCGCTCCCTCCATCGACCCGCAGACCCGCTCAGTCATGGCCAAGGCCAGTATTGGCGCGGCACCGGGGCTCGTCTCGGGCCAGAACGTGATGGTCACGATCAGCGGCAGCGGTGACGGTACCGGCGTTTCAGTTCCCTCCACGGCTGTGACGCGCATTGGCGGGGAGGATCATGTCTTCGTCCGCCATGGCGAGAGCTTCATGCCCCGCGCCGTGCAGGTCGTAGCCAATGCGGGCGGCGAGGCGGTGATCGCCGAAGGGCTTGTCGCGGGCGAGGTGGTTGCCACCAGCGCCATCACCGAGCTCAAGGCCGCTTCGGCGGAGTAGGGCGGCATGCTGCGCATCCTTATCGAAAAGGCGCTGTCGCTGCGCCTTGGCGTCATCGCCCTGGCGGTGCTCCTCGCAGGCCTTGGCGCATGGTCCTTCGCGCGGCTGCCCATTGATGCCTTTCCGGACATCAGCTCGACCCAGGTAAAGATCATCCTGCGCGCGCCGGGCATGACGCCCGAGGAAGTGGAAAGCCGCGTCATCACGCCGATCGAGATGGAAATGCTCGGCATTCCCGACCAGACGGTGCTGCGCTCGGTCGCCAAATACGCGATTGCCGATGTCACCATCGACTTCGCCGACGGGACCGACATCTACTGGGCGCGCACCCAGGTGGCGGAGCGGCTGAATTCGGTGATGGGCGACCTGCCCGAAACGGTGGAAGGCGGCATGGCGCCGATCTCCACCCCGCTATCCGACATGTACATGTTCACGCTCGAAGGGCCGCAGGACCTTGCCGAAAAGCGTCGCGTGCTCGACTGGATCATCCGGCCTGCATTGCGCACTGTTCCGGGTGTTGCGGACGTCAACGCGCTGGGCGGTTTCGTCGAAACCTTCGAGGTCGCGCCCGATAATGGCGCGCTGGCGGCGGCCGGCCTCTCGACCGCGGATCTCGCCGCAGCGATAGAGGCGGACAACCGCAATGACGGTGCGGGCCGCCTGACCACGGGCGAGGAAGCGCTGATCGTCCGTTCGACCGGAGCGATTGCCACGCTGGATGACCTCTCCAACACCGTGGTGCGCACCGATGGCGGCGCAGTGATCCGGCTGGGCGACGTGGCCGATGTGCGCAGCGGCAGCCTCACCCGCTATGGCGCGGTGACGCGCAACGGCACGGGCGAGGCGGTGGAAGGTCTCGTCATAGGATTGCGCGGCGCGGATGCCTCGCAAGTCGTCGCCGGTGTGGTTGAACGGCTGGACGAGATCGCGCCGAGCTTGCCCGAAGGTATGGAAGTCGAGGTCTTCTATGACCGGTCCGACCTGATTTCCCGCGCCGTGGGAACGGTGGAAAGGGCGCTGCTGGAGGCGACCGTGCTCGTCGTCATCCTGCTGCTGCTCTTCCTCGGCGACTTCCGCGCCTCGGTGATCGTCGCGCTGGCGCTGCCCATGGCGGCGCTGCTGACCTTCATTTTCATGCGCGCGATCGGTCTTACCGCGAACCTGATGAGCCTCGGCGGCCTCGCCATTGCCGTCGGCATGCTGGTCGATGGTGCGGTGGTGGTGGTCGAGAATGTAGTCGAGCGCCTGTCCGACCCGGCGCACAAGGCGGGCAGCAAGTTGCGCAATGTCGCCGCCGCCACGATCGAAGTGGCGAAGCCGGTGGCGTCGGGTCTTGCCATCATCGCCATCGTCTTCCTGCCGCTGCTCACGCTGGAGGGGCTGGAAGGCAAGCTTTTCTCCCCCGTCGCGCTGACCATCGTGCTGTCGCTGCTTTCCGCCCTGCTGCTCTCGCTGACGCTGATCCCGGTGGTCGCGCTCTATCTGCTCAAGGTGAAGGAGGGCGAGCACGAGCCATGGCTGATGCGCCAGCTTTCCCCGCGCTATTCGCGGCTGCTGGCGGGCGCTTTTGCGAGGAAGAGGCTGGTCTTTGCCATTGCCGCCGTCTCGCTGGTGGCGACGGGGTTCGCCTATACGATGACGGGCAAGACTTTCCTGCCGGTGATGGATGAAGGCTCGGTGGTGATGCAGCTCGCCAAGCTGCCCTCGGTCTCGCTGGAGCACTCGGTCGAAGGCGACCTCGCCATCGAGCGCGCGATCATGGAGGACGTGCCGGAAGTTGAGGCGATCATCGCCCGCGTCGGTTCGGACGAGATCGGCCTCGATCCGATGGGCCTCAATGAAAGCGATGCCTTCCTGCAATTGAAACCGCGCGACGAATGGCGCGTGGCGGACAAGGAATGGCTGGTCGACCAGTTGCGCGGCGTTCTCGAGCGCTTCCCCGGTATCGAGCCGAGCTTCACCCAGCCGATCGACATGCGCACGTCCGAAATGCTCACTGGCGCGCGCGGAGACCTCGCGCTCAAGCTCTTCGGCAGCGATCTCGACGAACTCTCGCGGTTGGCGGGCGAGATTCAGGCGCGGCTGGAGACGATCGAGGGTACGAGCGAGGCGATGACCGTCGCCAATGACACGGTCGATTACATGCAGCTCGATATCGACCGGGTGGCGGCGGGCCGGCTCGGCATGCCGGTGACCGAATTGCAGGACATGATGCGTGCGCAGGTCGAAGGCATGCGCGCGGGCGTGGTTGCCGAGGGCAATCGCCGCATTCCCATCGTGGTGAGAGGCGAGGGGCGCATGGCCGATACGCCGCAAGCCTTTGCCGACCAGCTCTACCAATCGCCGTCGGGCCAACTGGTGCGCGCCAGCGATGTCGCCGGCGTGTCTCTGACCGCGGGGCCGGTGAAGCTGGAGCACGAAAACGGCTCGCGCTTCGCCCTCGTGCAGGCCTTCGTGACGGGCCGCGACCTTGTCGGCTATGTCGAGGAAGCGCGCGCCGATATTGCCGAAAACGTTCCGCTTCCGGCGGGCTATCGCCTCGAATGGGGCGGTCAGTTCGAGAATCAGCAACGCGCCAGTGCGAGGCTGGGGATCGTCCTGCCGGTCAGCGTGCTGCTGATCTTCGCCATCCTCTATTTCACCCTGCAGAGCCTGCGCGCCTCGGTGCTGATCCTGCTCAACATCCCCTTCGCCATGGTCGGCGGGATGATCGCGCTGGCATTGTCGGGGGAGTATCTTTCGGTTCCCGCCTCGGTCGGCTTCATCGCCCTGTTCGGCATTGCGGTGCTCAACGGGCTGGTGATGGTGACCTATATCCGCCAGCTGCGCGAGAAGGGCCTAACGCTGGCCGAAGCGGTTCGACAGGGGGCAGAGCGTCGACTGAGGCCGGTGCTGATGACCGCCAGCATTGCCGCCTTCGGCCTTGTCCCGCTGCTCTTCGCAACCGGGCCTGGGTCGGAGATCCAGAAGCCGCTCGCCATCGTGGTTGTCGGCGGGCTGGTTTCGGCGACGCTTCTCACGCTCATCCTGCTGCCCATCCTCTACGAACGTTTCGGCGAGGGGAAGGCGGATCGCGAGAAGCACCGCGTGGAAGGGGAGGGCTTCGTATGAGGAAGCTCGCCCTCTCGCCCCTCCTGCTTGCCCTTGCCGCACCCGTGGCCGCCGAACCCGGCCTGCCGGACGAAGCATCGGTGGCCGGCGCGCTGGATGCACACCCTTCCGTCTTGGCGGCGCGCGAGCGGGTCGGTGCTGCGCGGGCCGGGGCCGATGCGCGCGCTGTGGGGCCGCATGAGCTGACCTTCACCGGCAGCTACACGCGCCGCAATATCGACCTCGAGGGCGATTTCGACGAATTCGACGCGCAGCTGACCCGTGCTTTCCGCCTTCCCGGCAAGGCACGGCTCGATCGCGCGATCGGTACGCACCAGGTCGATGCGGCGGAGAACATGGCCGAGGATGCGCGGCACCAGGCTGCCCTGATCCTCGCCCGGCATTGGTGGGACTGGCTGGAGGCTTCCGCCGCCGCGCGGGTGGATGAGCGTGCGGTCGCCAATTACCGGTCGGCACTCAATGCCGTTCGCCGGCGGGAGGAGCTGGGCGATGCCTCGCTGCTGGAAGTCGACCAGGCGGAAGCGGCGCTGGGTTCCGCGCGCGTGCTGGCCGAGCAATCGGCAGGCGAGGCGCAGGTCGCCCGCTCAAGGCTGCAGACGCATTTCCCCTCGCTCGCCATTCCGGTGGAAGCGCCCGAAGTCCCTGCGCCCGATGCCGAACCGGATTCGCTCGACCGCTATCGTGACCTCGTGATCGCCAATAGCCACGAGATTGCCGCTGCCGAAGCACAGGCGCGCGCCATGGGTTCCTATGCCGAGCGCACGCGGATGGATCGCATTGCCGACCCCTCCTTCGGAGTGCGGCTGTTCTCCGAACGCAGCGGGGCTGAGCGCGGCGCGGGTCTCGTCTTCTCCATCCCGCTCGGCGGCAGGCATCGCGGCGCGCTGGCGGACCAGGCTGCGGCGGAGGCTGGCGCGGCTTCGGCCGATGCCGCCCTGGCCCGCTTCACCGTCCTCGAAACCGCCGAAACCGACCTCGCCGAAGCGCGCCTGCGCCTGTCATCCTGGCAGCGCGCGCGCGAGGCGCTGGATGCGCAAATGTCTGCCCTGCTGCGGCAACGGCGCGGTCACGAACTCGGCGAGATCGACCTCGCCGACCTGCTTCTGGCGGAACGGATGACGCATGAGTCCTTCCGCACCGAAGCCGTTGCCCGCGCGGCGGCCCAGCGCGCGGTCACGCAACTGCGTATCGACAGCCACGAACTCTGGCTGGCCGACTAGCGCTCGCCTCAGGGCTTGAACCGCGCCCCGCGAATATGGGTGAAGCGGTCGTGCACAGGATCGACCTCATACATGGCGATGGTCTCGACCACCCGCTTGTCGCCTGCTTTCGTCGGCCAGATTTCGAAGTCGAGCCAGTCCTTGAATGTCTCGAAAGTGGTCCGGCAATGCATGGCGATGCGCGTGGGGGTGACGATCACGTCCAGCGGCTCGACCACCTCGGTGATATGCGCCTTCACCTCGCGATAGAAAGCGAAGATGCTTTCGCGCCCCTCGATCCGCTTCGCCGATCCCAGTTCGAACACCACGTCATCGGCGTAGAAGCGGGTAAATCCCTCGAAATCATTGCCGTTGAATGCAGCGATATAAGCGTGGAAATTTTCCTCGGTCATGCAGCTTCCCCTTCCACATGCATATTATCGATCAGTCGCGTCGTGCCGATACGCGCGGCCACCAGCAGGCGCGCCGGAGCAGTCGGTGCACTCAACAGAGGTGTGAGGCTGTCGGCATCGGCCAGCGTTGCATAATCGATGGAGGCAAAGCCTGCACTCACCAATTCAGATTGCAGCCAGCCGAGCGTGGCGGGCACGTCCTTGCCTGCCTCGATCCGTTCGATCGCCTCGCGCATGGTCTGGCTGAGCCGTGCAGCGGAGGCGCGCTCCTCGGGCGAGAGATAGGCGTTGCGGCTGCTCATCGCGAGGCCGTCCGCCTCGCGCACGGTGGGCACGCCGATGATATTGCCGGCAAGCGGGAAGGCGAGGTCGAGGTCGCGCGCCATGCGGCGGATCACCGCCAGTTGCTGCCAGTCCTTCTCCCCGAACAGCGCGACATCGGGGCGCACCTGGTTGAACAGCTTGCACACCACCGTCGCCACTCCGTCGAAATGGCCGGGGCGCGAAGCACCGCACAGGCCTTCGCTGACGCCGGAGACGGAGATACTGGTGGCGAAGCCTGCGGGATACATAGCCGCCACATCGGGCGCCCACAGCAGCGCGGTGCCTTCGCTTTCAAGCTTCGCCTGGTCCTCCGCCAGCTGGCGCGGATAGGCGTCCAGATCCTCGTTCGGGCCGAATTGCGTGGGATTTACGAAGATCGAGGCAACGACATGGTCGGCATGCCGTTTCGCCTCGCGCACCAGCGTCAAATGCCCTTCGTGCAGCGCGCCCATGGTCGGAACCATGGCAATCGTGCCGCTTTGGCGCAGCTCATCCACAGTTTCCCGCAAGGTTTGCAGGTCGCTAACGGTTTCCACGCGGCTTCCCCTCCGATACTATCCGCAAGACAGCAGCCTAGCCGCGTCCATTAGCCAGAGAAAGCCTCCACGCACGTGACCGCATCCGCCGCCCACCGCATCGTCTTCGCCAATGAAAAGGGCGGGACGGGCAAATCCACCACCGCCGTGCATGTCGCGGTGGCGCTCACCTATCAGGGCGCGAAAGTGGCGGCGATCGATCTCGATACGCGGCAGGCGACGATGAGCCGCTATATCGAGAACCGGGAGGAAACGCGCGCGCGGCGCGCAATCGACCTGCCCGGCCCGGAATGCGAGATCTTTCGCGGCGAGACCGTTGAGGAACTGGAAGCGCAGGCCGCGCGTCTTTCCGAAGATGCCGATTTCATCATCTTTGATACGCCCGGGCGCGACGATCCCTTTGCGCGCCATGTGGCGACCGAGGCGGATACGCTGGTGACGCCGATGAATGACAGCTTCGTCGATTTCGACCTGATCGGACAGGTCGAAGCCGAAACCTTCAAGGTGCGCCGCCTGTCCTTCTATGCCGAGCTGATCTGGGAAGCACGGCTGAAGCGCAGCCGCGCGACGATCGAGCAGCACCGGCGCGAGATGGACTGGGTGGTGGTCAGGAACCGCACCGGCCATACCGATGCGCGCAACCAGCGCCGCATCGACCAGGCGCTGACCGAGCTATCGAAGCGCGTGGGCTTCCGCGTCTCGCATGGCCTGTCCGAACGCGTGATCTATCGCGAGCTGTTCCCTTCCGGCCTCACCCTGCTCGACAAGGGGCACCTGGGCGAACTCGGCACCAGCCACCTCGTCGCGCGGCAGGAATTGCGCAGCCTTGTCGCCCATCTCAACCTGCCCATGGCGGGACGAAAGGCCGATAAAGCCGCCTGACATGCTGATCCGCCTCCTGATCCTCGCCGGCATCGTGTGCTTCTTCTACAAGATGATCCGCGGGCGATGGCCGTGGGAAAAGGCGGTATCGACGCGGCAGCAGGCGATCTTCCGCGCGCGCCGATTGCTGGGTGTGGAAGCGCGCGCCAACAGAACTGACATCATAGCCGCGCATAAGCGGCTGGTCGCGATGGTCCATCCCGACAAGGGCGGGACCAATGAGCAGGTGCACGAGGCGAATGCCGCGCGTGACCTGTTGTTCGACGAATTGCCCGACGGGCGACCAGATTAGGCAGGAGTTTGCATGACCCACCAGTTCCACCCTACCGTATTGCGAGAATACGATATTCGCGGGATCATCGGCGAAACGCTGGGCGCGGAGGATGCGCGCGCCATCGGCCGCGGTTTCGGCACGCTGATCGCGCGGGCCGGGGGCAAGAAGGTGGCGGTCGGTTATGACGGGCGCGTCAGTTCGCCGATGCTGGAGCACGCATTGGTCGAAGGGCTGAATGCCAGCGGCGTCGATGTGCGCCGGGTCGGCATGGGGCCCACGCCCATGCTCTATTATGCCGAGGCTTCAGCCGAAGAGGTGGACGGCGGCATTCAGATAACCGGCAGCCACAATCCCGCCAACTATAATGGCTTCAAGATGGTATTTCGCGGGCGTCCCTTCTTCGGCGCCGACATCCTCAAGCTGGGCGAGATGGCGGCGGCGGGCGACTGGGATGACGGGGTCGGCGGGGTCGAGGACGTAGACATCCTCGATGCTTATATCGACCGCCTGCTCGAGGGGCTCGACGGTATCGATCCCCAGGTCCTGTCCGGTCTGAAGGTGGGGTGGGATGCAGGCAATGGTGCTGCCGGTCCCGCGCTGGAAAAGCTGGCTGCGCGCCTGCCCGGCGAGCATCACCTGCTGTTTACCGAAGTCGATGGCGAATTTCCCAATCATCATCCTGATCCTACTGTCGAGGAAAACCTTGCGGACTTGCGAAAGCTTGTCTCCGTAAAATCCCTCGATTTTGGAGTGGCTTTCGATGGTGACGGCGACCGGATCGGCGCGATCGACGGGGAGGGCAGGGTCATATGGGGCGACCAGCTGCTGATGATCTATGCGGAAGACCTCTTACGGGTTTCCCCGGGGGTGACGATCATCGCCGATGTGAAGGCCAGCCGCGCGCTGTTCGACCATGTATCGGTCTGTGGCGGCACCCCGCTGATGTGGAAGACGGGGCACTCGCTGATTAAATCCAAAATGAAGGAAGTTTCCTCGCCTTTGGCCGGGGAAATGAGCGGACACGTGTTTTTTGCCGACACCTATTACGGTTTCGACGATGCGCTCTATGCCGGGATTCGCCTGATCGCTGCCGCCGCGCGGCTGGGCAAATCGGTGACCGAGCTGCGCGGTGCGATGCCCGCCATGCTCAACACGCCCGAGATGCGCTTCCAGGTGGATGAGAGCCGCAAGTTCGCCGCGATCGACGAGGTGAAGAAGCGGCTGGCGAACAGCACGGACGAGGTGAATTCCACCGATGGCGTGCGCGTCACCAATGACGATGGCTGGTGGCTGCTGCGCGCTTCCAACACGCAGGACGTGCTGGTTGCCCGCGCTGAAAGCGACAGCCAGGAAGGGCTCGACCGCCTGCTGGCGCAGATCGACGAGCAGCTCGGTCTTTCGGGGCTGGAGCGTGGCCCGCAGGCTGGGCATTGAGCGGTTGAGAGGAACAGGGAAATGAAGCGCATCCTTTTTGCAATCGCTGCGCCTGTCGCGCTGGCCACCGCGCCGGCACCCGCCTTGGCGCAGGACAGTGCCGGCGATGCCGAGATGCAGCAATTGTCCGCCATGTTCTCGCAAATGTTCACTGCGGAACCGCTGACGGCTGAGCAGGAGGCTCGCCTGCCGCTTGCGACCGAGCTGGTTGTGCAAGTCATGCCGGAAGGCTTCTATGGCCGCATGATGGAAGACATGCTGGGCGGCATTCTCGATCCGCTCATGTCGATGATGCCAGAAACCATGCCTGCGGGCGAGATCGCGGCGTATCTCGGCCAGCCTGTCGACGTGGTCGAGGCGATGGATGAAGGCGAGCGGCAGGCCATCGCCGCCATGATCGATCCGCAATATGGCGCGCGGCTCGATGCGGGCATGGATTACATGATGGGCGAACTGGTGAAGCAGCTCGTGGCGTTCGAGCCCTATATGCGCGACGGACTTTCGCGCGCCTATGCCGCGCGTTTCACCCAGCCGCAGCTGGAGGATATCGCCGCCTTCTTCGCCACCGAAACCGGCTCGCTCTATGCCACCGAAAGCATGATGGTCTTCACCGATCCACAAGTCATGTCGGCTTCCATGCAGGCCATGCCGATGATGCTGGAAGACATGCCGCGCATCATGGGCGAAATGGAGCAGATGATGTCTGCCGCAGGGCAGGCGCGCGGATTTGGCGATCTGTCCCAGCAGGAGCGGGAGCGGATCGCCAACGCACTGAGCATCAGCGTTGCCGAGCTTCGCAAGGGCATGGAGCAGGCTTCGGCGAAGTGAGCGTTCCGGCACTGCGACGCGACAGGCGATGAACGCGCGCCTTCACTCCTATTGCCAGCGTATCGGGCTCGACGCCCCGCCCCCGCCGACGCCCGAGGGCTTGGACAAGGTGCAGGCAGCGCACAGGCAGGCGATCACCTTCGAGAATATCGACGTGCTGCTCGGCAAGCCCATCGCGATCGATGGCGACGCGGCCTTCGCCAAGCTGGTGGAGCGTGGGCGCGGCGGATACTGCTTCGAACAGAACCGCCTCTATGCGGACATGCTGGCGGCGATCGGCATCGCCACGCGCCCGCTGCTCGCCCGACCGCGCCTTGCCATTCCCGAAGGCATGATCCCGCCGCGCACCCATGTGCTGCTATTGGCGGAGTTCTCCGGTGAGCCGTGGATCGCCGATGCCGGTTTCGGCGGCTCCTATGTCCCGCCCCTGCCGTTGCAGGATGGAGCGGTGACCACCACCGGAGACGGTGCGCGCCATCGACTGCGGCGGATTTTCCGGCCCGATGGCGAATGGGTGCTGGAGCGTGCCGGATCGCGGGCGAGCACAGATGGACGCGCTCTCGACCATGCCGATTGGCAGGCGCAATACACATTCGACCTGGCGCATGTGGAGGCAGCCGACCTCGAACAAGCCAATCACTGGACCGCAAACTGGCCGCAATCGCGCTTCCGCCTGCAACCCATCGTCAGCCTGGTCCTGCCCGATGGCTTCATGGCGCTCTCCGGCCGGTCGCTCTCCATCGCCCGCGGTGGCGAGGCGGAGAAGCGGGAGATCGCCTCGGATGCCGAGTGGCGCGAAGTGATGCAGTCGCATTTCGGCATCGCGCTCACGGAGGACGACGTCGCGCGCATCGCGCCGTAGCGTTTGGGGATACGCGCGCGCATTCCGGCGTTGGTGAGCGGGGCGGGGGTCTGGTAATCGACTGGAGCCCATGGAGCTGCCCAAACCCTCGATCCCGCCCGAAATCAGCGCATGGTTCGCCGCGCGTGACTGGCGCATCCGCCGCCATCAGTCCGAAATGCTTGCCGCTTCGCAGGCCGGCCAGCACGCGATGCTGGTGGCCGATACGGGTGCAGGCAAAACGCTGGCGGGCTTCCTGCCCACATTGGCGGCCTTCTGCCCGTCCACGCTTGCAGGTGACGCGCCGCCAGAGGGCCTGCACACGCTCTACGTCTCGCCCCTGAAGGCGCTGGCGCATGACGTGCAGCGCAACCTCCTCACGCCGGTGGAGGAGATGGGCCTCGACCTCCGCATCGAAACGCGCAGCGGCGATACGCCGTCCGACCGCAAGAAGCGCCAGCGCAGCCGCCCGCCGCATGTGCTGCTGACCACGCCCGAAAGCCTCTCGCTGCTGCTCAGCTTCCCCGACAGTTTCGAGCTGTTCAAGGGGCTGAAACGCGTGGTGGTGGACGAGATCCATGCCTTCGCGACGCAGAAGCGCGGCGATATCCTCGCGCTTGCCCTTTCGCGGCTGCAGGCCATTGCGCCCGAACTCCAGCGCGTTGGCCTTTCCGCCACTGTCGCCTCCCCGGAGGCCTTCCGCGAGTGGCTCGCGCCATGGGGCGACATCGACAGCGTGGCGCTGGTCGAGGGCGAGAAGGGTGCGGAGCCCGAAGTCGAGATCCTGCTGCCGGAAGAAGAGCGCGTGCCCTGGGGCGGCCATGCGGCGACCTGGGCGATCCCGCAGCTCTATGAGCGTATCCGCGAGAACCGCACCACGCTGGTCTTCACCAATACGCGCTTCCTGGCCGAATATATCTTCCAGCAGCTATGGGATGCGAATGAGGACAATTTGCCGATCGGCATCCACCATGGCTCGCTGTCCAAGGAGGGGCGGCGCAAGGTGGAAGGCGCGATGGCGCGCGGCGAATTGCGGGCGCTGGTTTGTACCGCCAGCCTCGATCTCGGCGTGGACTGGGGCGATATCGACCTTGTGGTGCAGATGGGCGCGCCCAAGGGTTCCAGCCGCCTGTTGCAGCGCATCGGGCGCGCCAATCACCGTCTCGACCAGCCCAGCCGCGCGCTGCTCGTGCCCGGCAACCGTTTCGAATTCCTCGAAGCCATGGCAGCGAAGCAGGCGGTGGATGAGGGCAAGCGCGATGGCGAGGATTTCCGCCCCGGCACGCTCGACGTGCTGGCCCAGCATGTGATGGCTTGCGCCTGTGCCGCGCCGTTCGAGGAGAAGGCGCTGCTGGCCGAAGTGCGCTCAAGCCTCGCCTATAGCTGGGTGGACGAGGCGGTGTGGGAGCGCGTGCTCAATTTCGTCGCCACTGGCGGCTATGCGCTCAAGGCCTATGACAAGTTCAAGCGGATCACGCGCGACAGGGAAGGCGTGTGGCGGCTGACGCATCCCGAACAGGCGCAACGCCACCGGATGAATGCGGGGATCATCGTCGATAGCGAGATGCTCAATGTCCGCTTCCGCAACGGAAGATCGCTGGGCAAGGTGGAGGAGCGTTTCGCCGCCTCGCTCTCGCCCGGCGACACTTTCCAGTTCTCAGGCCTCAATCTCGAGGTCGAACAGCTGAAGGACATGGAGCTGGTGGTGCGCGCCAGCACCAAGGCGGCGATGATCCCCTCCTATGGCGGGTTGCGCCTGCCGCTGACCACGCACCTGGCCGATCGTGTGCGCGCGTTGCTGGTCGATCGGCCGGGCTGGGCAAGCTTTCCTGACGATGTGCGCGAGTGGCTGGAGGTGCAGGACTGGCGCAGCCAGCTGCCGGGGCCGGACAATTTGCTGGTCGAAAGCTTCCCGCATGGGGCGCGCGAATACACGGTCTATTACACCTTCACCGGGTGGAACGCGAACCAGTCGCTGGGCATGCTGATCACCAAGCGGATGGAGGATCTGGGCCTCATGCCCGGCGGCTTTGTCGCCAACGACTATTCGCTCGCGGTCTGGGGGCTGAAGCCGGTGGAGGACCCGGCGGCGCTGCTCTCGCCCACCATCCTGCAGGATGAATTTATCGACTGGGTGCAGGACAGCTACCTCCTGCGCCGTGCCTTTCGCGAAGTGGCGGTGATCGGCGGGCTCGTCGAACGGCAGCATCCCGGCAAGCGGAAGAGCGGCAAGCAGGTCACCTTCTCGACCGACCTTATCTATGACGTGCTGAAGAAATACGAGCCCGACCACGTGCTGATGGAAGCGGCCTGGGCCGATGCGCGCGCGAAGCTGACCGATATCGCGCGCCTCGCCGACTTGCTCGACACGGCGGCGGAGCGGATCGAACATGTGCAGTTGGAGCGGGTCAGCCCGCTTGCCGTTCCGGTGATGGTTATGATCGGTCGGGAGGCGGTGCCGCAGGGCGCGGCGGATGAGGAACTGCTGCTAGAGGCGGAGAGCCTGGCGGGTGCGGCGATGGAGGTGGACTTGCCGGGTGTGGTGGAGGACTAGCATCCAAGGCCGATAGATCAGGGGTCAGGCGCGGGTCACACTCCGCTTCCGGGTCGATTGGCAGGCCGGTCAGTGGGCTGGCGCCTTTGGGGAGCGACGCAGATGGGATCCTCGTCAATCGCAAGGGCCTCGGATGCTTGTCGAATTCGCGATGTCGGGACAGGCTCGCAAGGCAGAAGCGGTGGTCAGCCAGTCCCATCTGGACCACGATATTGAGCACCCGCAGGGAGAGCTCGTAGCCGGCATTGGCGTCTGACTCAAAGACAAGGGTTGGCTGGACCGGCTCCGCCTTGGTCTGCTCGATCGCACCTTCGGGCGTGACTCTGAGCACGTGAGAGGGGCGGTCGGCACTGCCTTCATCCATTCCGTCGAATGGGGACAGGTCCACCAGCAGCGCATGCGTGGGCGCGCGAGAGAAACTGAGCGCCATGCTTGCCAATATCACCGCAATAGCCGCCGCCACGAAGCCGAAATGGGCACAATGGATAAGGTCGCCGTTGTCAGGGGGTTCGGCTCGGTGGCGGCGTCTGGGGAAAGGCACGGGCGGTGGGCTTGGCCGTCAGTCGCGGCTGAAGTGGCGGTATTGCTCATTGCCGACGAAGGCGAATTTGCCCGTCCCGGCATCGTCGGCGAGGTTGATGACCTGGACTGCGTCATTGTAGCTTGTCAGCGCGTGGGGCTGGAAACGGATGACCGGTTCATTTTCCTGTTTCGCAGCCGCGCTCAGCTTTGCGCCCAGTTCCTCGCGCGTGACGGCTTCGCCATTCCAGAAGGCTTGTCCGCTCGCATTCATGGTTAGCGCGATTTGCGGGGAATCAGCGCCGCCTTTGGAGCCGGGGCCGGGCAGGTCGACTTCGAGGTTATGGGCGGCGATGGGGATGGTCATGATGATCATGATCAGGAGGACCAGCAGCACGTCGATCAGAGGGGTGGTGTTCATCTCGCTCATCGGCTTGTCGGCAGAGGCCTGGTAGGCGTTCACGCGATAGGCCGGGTAGGGGCGACGGAATGCTCTGGTCATGGAAACCTCTCCTTGCGGTGCGACGTGTGTTCTCAACTCCGGGCCTGTATCAAGATGTAACAGCATAACATCACATAGAAGGCGCGAGGTCAAGTTCTGCATGGCAGCAGGCAGGGATGTGGCGGAGGGGTTCCCGATCGCGGGCAAAGAAAAAGGGGCGGGAAAGCCCGCCCCTTGATCCTTTTGCCAACGCTTGCTCGCGTTGTGCTGCGGCTTATTCCTTGCCGAAGCTGCGATACTTCTCGTTGCCGACGAAGCCGAACTTGGTCACGCCCGAATTCTTGATGATATTCAGCACGCGTGCGGACAGCTCGTAGCTGGCCTGCGCTTCGGGTTCGAACTGCAGTTCGGGCTCGATTTCGAAAGCCAGCGTTTCCTGCAGGTTGCGCGTCAACTCGCCTTGGTTGATCGGCGTGGCGTTCCAGAGGATCTGGCCGCCCGGCGTAAGCACGATCTTGTTGACGATCGGATCGATCATGTCCGGCGGCGGCGGTTCATTGCTCGGCTGCGGAAGGTCGATGTTGATCGCATGGGTCGCAACGGGGATGGTGATGATGAACATGATGAGGAGCACGAGCATGACGTCGATCAACGGCGTCGTGTTCATTTCCATCATCGGCTCGCCATCGTCTTTGCCGCCTGACATTGCCATGGGTTAATACTCCTAAGTCTCTCTAGCCTGATGGGAACGGCGATCAGCCGTTCGGGTCCACCGGGTTCGAAATGAAGCCGACCGTGGGATAAGCAGCCTGCTGGACGACAAAGATCGTGCCAGCAACGCAGCGCCACGGAGTTTCCACGTCAGCACGGATGTGCACCTGCGGGATCAGCTCGGGTTGCGCCATGATGGCGTCCGGACCGCCGGCGCGCTGTACGATGTTGTCGAGGCGCTCGAACGCCTGGTCGTACAGCTCGCTTGAATCCACCAGCGTGGTGTTGTTGATGAACACGCGGCATTCGCCGTTGCGGGTCGCGCCTTCATAGGCGGTGTTGATCGTGCTGGGCGTGCGGCCTGCCGCGTCGGTCGTGGTGACCGTGATCAGCAGGTTTTCGACCTTGTCATCCGATTCGCGCGAAACGAGGATCGGGACTTGCAGCTCCTCAACGGTCTGGATGGCAACCGGAACCGCGATCAGGAAGATGATCAGCAGCACCAGCATCACGTCCACCAGCGGAGTGGTGTTGATCTCGGACATCGGCGTTTCGCCGCCGTCTCCACCAGTCGCTATGGCCATAGTTCTCGTCCTATCTCAAATTGATCTGCAATCGTGGCGGGCGCCGGTTGGCGCCCGCCGGGTTATTGCAGTCGTCCTCAGGCCTTCTTCGGAGCGGGCTTGGCCGCAGCCGGAGCCTTGGCCGGAGTGCGGGCAGCCTGGATCGTCGGCTTCACAGCGCCGTTGGAAGCGATGTTGGCCAGCAGTTCGGTCGAGAAGCCCGAGAGCATCGCGGCAATCTTCTTGTTGCGGCTCTGCAGGTAGTTGTAGGCGAACACGGCCGGCACGGCGACCAGCAGGCCGATGGCGGTCATGATCAGCGCCTCACCCACGGGGCCGGCGACCTTGTCGATCGATGCCGAACCGGCGATGCCGATGTTGATCAGCGCGCGGTAGATACCGATAACCGTACCCAGCAGGCCGACGAACGGAGCGGTTGCACCGGTCGTTGCCAGGAAGGGCAGGCCGCTTGCCAGCTTGGAGTTGATCGCAGCTTCCGAACGCGCCAGCGAACCGTGCAGCCAGTCATGGGCTTCCAGGCTATCGGACATGTTCTTGTGCTCGGCATCGGCGGACAGGGCATCGTCCACCAGCTGACGCCATGCGCTGTTCTTGTCGAACTTGGTGGCGCCTTCGGCCAGCGAGCTCGAACGCCAGAAGGCGGCACGGTTGTTCTGCAGCTGCTTGATCACCTTGCTCTGCTCGAAGAACTTGGTGAACAGGATGTAGAAGGAACCTACGGACTGGATCACGAGAACGGCCAGGATCGACCAGGCGACAGGGCCGCCCTGTTCCATGGCTTCCATGAAACCGAACTGACTCTGGGGAGCTTCGGTGCCGGCTGCGGCCAGAATATCAATAAGCATGCGGAAAATCCTCTCTAAGAGATCTTGAAAAGGCTGAAACTAGTTGAGGCGGTAAACGATGGACAGCGAGTCCCGGCCAGTGGTCGGGTTGCCGGCGGCATCGAGCGCGGGCTCATACCGTGCGTAACGCTCCATGGCCGAACATGCGCCCTCGTCGAGAACGGACTCGCCGCTCGATGATGTCACCGTGCAGGACTGCACCCTACCGTCAGTATCAACGACGACCGAGACGCCCACCGTGCCTTCTGTGCCACGACGAATCGCACGCTGGGGATAGCCTTCGTTCACGATGCGGGCTGCCCAGCGATTGTAGTTATCGCGTTGCGCACCGCGGGCCTGGGAAGGCGTCTGTGTCGGTGTCGGTGTTGGTGTTGCCCGAGGTACAACGAGCGGAACTTCTCGCTGCGGCGTGATCTGCGGCGTAACGCGGATCTGCGGCGGCGCCGGTGCAATGCTGATCGGCGGCGGCGGCGCAACGGGAGGCGGCGGGGCCACATCCTGTTCCGGCGGCGGCGGCGGTTCTTCCGTCGGTTCGGGTTCCGGCTCCTCGATATCCACGGTGGTCACACGCTGCACGACCTGCTTCACCGCCGAGATGGCGAGTCCGCTGATCAGTGCATAACCGATCGCAACGTGGATGAGGGCAACGATGATAATCGACGCCAGTCGACTACCGCTCATTTGTTGGTCAGCGTAAGCCATCCAGTCCCATCACTCCATTTCCATTCACCGGACCAGGTCCGGCCATCGCAGCATGATGCAAGCCAAGGTGACCTGCGTGCTACAGCGAAGATTTGCCCATCTGCGAAATGCAGATGGAAAGGGTTGTTTCCTGCAAACGTAACCCCAGTTGTCAGACCGACTGTTTATATTCTCGTCCATCGGTCCGTTCTCGGCGGGTCTTAACGACACCTAACGGCATGGGCAATCCGCTTTCTCGGTTCAGCCGTGATTCACCTGTCAAACCAACGTTAAAGCTCGTGAAGAGATCCGTTTTATGACAGTTTCACGGCTCAAAGACAGGAACGCGTGATGAGAATATACAGCCGAATCCCGCCTTGCGCGAATCTCGCCAGCCTTATCCCGGCGGCGTTGGCGATGGCCCTCGCGGTACCCGTTGCGGCGCAGCAGGCCGCCGTGGTGCCCGCCGCTCCGACCTATGTCGACCTGGTGGAACTCAGCCTGTCGTCAGGCGTGGTGCTGCGCGCCGAGATCGATGATCAGATCACCGTCCCGCCCGAGCGTGCACCCGGTGTCCGGCCGGGCCATGTGCGCCTCTACCTCGAGGCGGAGACGCAGGCGCTGCTGGCGGGATCTGGCCCGATCGGCGAATCGCTTGCTTTCCTGAGCGACCAGCCGCGCGAGGCCGATGGCGACGTGCCGAAGCTGAAGAAGCGGGTCTATCTTCTCTACGGCCGGCGGGTCGAAGGTCGGCCCGGAGAAATCCAGCTGATCGCACCCAATGCGATGCAGCCCTACAGCCCGGAGCTGGAGCAGCGCGCACGCGCGGTCCTCCGCCAGCTGGTCGAAGCCCCGCCGCCGCCGATTATCACCGGCGTGCGAGAGGTAATGTCGGTCCCCGGCAACCTCGTGGGCGAATCGGAAACGCAGATCTTCCTCGATACGCGCGATGGCGCGCCGGTCTCGCTCACCGTGCTCAGGCGACCGGGCATGGCGCCGCAATGGGGCGTGTCGTGGAGCGATATCGTCGACCAGTCGGCGCGTCCGCCCCAGCCGCAGACGCCGCAATGGTATGCATTGGCCTGTCACTTGCCGCAGGAACTGCCCGAAGAGTCTTTCCTCCAGAACGATCCGGCATCGCGCGCCCGCGCGCGTGACGACTATTCGATCGTCCTGGCAGAGATCGGGCCCTGCGCGCGCAGCATGTGACCCCCTTTCGCGAGCGAAGGCTCTAGCCAAGCGGGCGCGGGGCGATTAACGCCGCGCGCCTGATGGCTTCCACACGTTCCCGGGGGATTGAATGACCGCACCGCTTCGCATCGCACTGGCTGGCCTTGGCACTGTTGGCGCCGGGGTTATCCGCCTGCTGGAAGCCAATGGCGAGCTGATTGCCGCGCGCGCCGGGCGGCCGCTGCAGGTGGTGGCCGTCTGCGCGCGTGACCGCAGCAAGGATCGCGGCATCGACCTGTCCCCCTATGCCTGGGAAGACGACATGACCGCGCTCGCCGCGCGGGACGATGTCGATGCGGTGGTGGAGCTGGTCGGCGGATCGGACGGACCGGCCCTCGCGCTCGCCCGCAATGCACTGAATGGCGGCAAGCAACTGGTCACCGCCAACAAGGCGATGATCGCGCATCACGGCATGGAGCTGGCCGGGATCGCCGAAGCGAAAGGCGTGGCGCTGAAATATGAAGCCGCGGTCGCCGGCGGCATCCCGGTGATCAAGGGCATCGGTGAAGGCGCGGCGGCCAACCGGATCGAGCGGATCTTCGGCATCCTCAACGGCACCTGCAACTATATCCTCAGCGAAATGGAAGGTTCCGGCGCCGACTTCGCCGATGTGCTGAAGGACGCGCAGGAGCTGGGCTATGCCGAGGCCGACCCGACTTTCGATGTCGAGGGCGTCGACGCGGCGCACAAGCTGGCGATCCTGGCCGCCCTGTCCTTCGGCACGGCGGTCGATTTCGGCGCGGTTGATATTTCGGGCATCACCATGATCCGCGCCGCCGACATCGCGCAGGCCGATGCGCTGGGTCATGTCATCCGCCTGGTCGGCATTGCCGAACCGCAGGAGCAGGAAGGCGAGCGCCGCCTGTTCCAGCGCGTCGCGCCGGTGCTGGTGGCCAAGGACCATCCGCTCGCAGCAGTGGACGGTCCGACCAATGCCGTGGTGGCCGAAGGCAATTTCGTTGGCCGCCTGCTGTTCCAGGGCGCGGGCGCAGGCGACGGGCCGACTGCCAGTGCGGTGGTCGCCGACCTGATCGATATTGCGCGCGGCACCGTCTCGGCGCCCTTCTCGCTGCCGGTCTCCGCGCTGCAGAAGGTGGCGCCAGCCGATCCGGGCAGCCGAATCAGCCGCGCCTATATGCGCTTCACCGTTGCCGACCGCCCCGGCGTGCTGGCGGAGATTACCGCCGCCATGCGCGATGCGGGCGTCTCCATCGAAAGCATGATCCAGCACGGCCATCCGGAAGAGGATGGCGATGTGCTGGTCGCGATTGTGAGCCATCGCGGGCCGGAGAGCGCGGTCACAGCCGCGCTTGCCACGCTGGAAGGTTCGGACAGCCTGTCCGAACCGCCGCTGGTGATGCGCGTCATCGGCTAGATCGCCCGATCAGGGCCCGTAAACATCGTCATCGATCCCGCGCTGGGTTTCGAGGCCGAGATCGCTGCGATCGGGCGGCGGAGGCGGTGCTTCGGGCTGGGTCTCTACACCGACGCGGTTTTCGCGCGCTGCCGCGGCCTCCGCATCGGTCGGTCCGCCATAGAGCCGCGCGGCTTCCGATCCCTCGGGTGTTTCGGGGAAGAGTTCGAAATCGACCATGATCGCCGGGTCTGGCACGCTGCCAATGCCGCCTGAGCAGAAGGTATAAGCTTCGCATGGCTGAAGCAGGCCACCCGGATCCTGTGCACGCGGAGCGCCGCTGCCCGTCACTTCGCTGTCCGCGCGCGTCTGGCGCTCGAACATGTAGCGCTCCGGATCCTCGGACTCGCGGCACACCACGATCACGTCCGGATCGGGGTTCTCCACCGCGCAAGGATCGGGTTCGTCCTTGGCATTGGTGATCCAGACGTCCTGCGCATTGCTGAGTGCTTCTTCGGCGGTCAGCGGACGCTCGCCCTGTGCGCCTGCCTGTTGGGCCATGGCGGGCGTGGCGGCGATGGCAAGCATGCCTCCGACCACCGCCAACTGTCTCGACATCGCAATACCCCCGCCCTAAGCGCTAGCCACTTTCTGTCGCGTGAGTGAATTGCCCATGAATAGCAGTGCCAGCCAGTCCCGTGCCAAACAATCCACAGCTGCGCCCTCGGCGAACACCGAAGTGCTCGACCGCGCGCTGGTGATGGAGCTGGTGCGTGTGACAGAGGCGGGTGCTGTCGCCGCCGCCGCGCTGATCGGTCGCGGGGACGAGACCGCAGCGGACGAGGCGGCGGTCAAGGACATGCGCGAAGCCTTCGACCAGCTGCCGATCGACGGCACCGTCGTGATCGGCGAGGGCGAGCGTGACCATGCACCGATGCTTTATATCGGCGAGAAGCTGGGTGCGGCGCAGGATGGCGGGCCCGCCATCGATATCGCGGTCGACCCGCTGGAAGGCACCACCATCACCGCCAAGGCGGCCAGCGGCGCACTGGCGGTGCTGGCGGTCGCGCCGCAGGGGCAGCTGCTCAACGCGCCCGATATCTATATGGAGAAGATCGCTGTCGGGCCGGGTTATCCGGATGGCGTCGTCAGCCTCGATCGCACGGAAGAAGAAAACATCGCCGCCGTGGCGGAGGCCAAGGGGGTGGAGCCGTATGAGCTCATGGTCTGCGTGCTCGACCGCCCGCGCCATGCAGAGCTGATCGGCAAGCTGCGCCGGATCGGCTGCGGCATCCAGCTCATCCCCGACGGCGATATCGCCGGGGTGATTGCCACGACCGACCCCGACACCTCCATCGACCTCTATATGGGCTCCGGCGGTGCGCCTGAAGGCGTGCTGGCGGCGGCGGCGCTGCGCTGCGTCGGCGGGCAGTTCGAAGGCCGGCTGATCTTCCGTAACGAGGATGAGCGGCGCCGCGCGCATGAATGCGGCATCAGCGATTTCGACCGTATCTATGGGCTGGAAGACCTTGCCGGAGGGGACTGCATCTTCGCCGCCACCGGTGTGACCGATGGCCCGCTGCTCCATGGCGTCAAGCGGTTGCGCCGCCCCGGCATGGGCCCGGTGGTGACGACCGACAGCGTGGTGATGCGTGCGGCGACCGGCACGGTGCGCTGGATCAGCGGCGAGCATCGGGTCGATTGATCGAAGGGTGCGGCGAAGGGCGGGCTTTCAACAAGGCGCCCCAAGCCGCAGGTTGCAATCAGATGACGCTGGGCTAGACGCTCAAGGCAACGAATCCCTCCAGTCGCGCCACATAGGGGCCAACGCCATGAAGATCATGTCCGGCAATGCCAACCTGCCGCTTGCCCGGGCCATTGCCGCCTATCTCGAAGTCCCCCTCACCGATGCGAGCGTCCGCCGCTTCGCCGATGAGGAGATCTTCGTCGAGATCCACGAGAATGTGCGCGGCGAGGACGTGTTCCTGGTGCAGTCCACCAGCTTCCCGGCGAATGACAATCTCATGGAGCTGCTGATCTGCATCGATGCGCTGAAGCGTGCATCCGCCAACCGCATTACCGCCGTGGTTCCCTATTTCGGCTATGGCCGGCAGGACCGTAAGCCAGGGCCGCGCACGCCGATTTCCGCCAAGCTGGTCGCCAATCTCATCACCGAAGCGGGTGCCGACCGCGTGCTGGCGGTGGATTTGCACGCAGGGCAGATCCAGGGCTTCTTCGATATCCCGACCGACAACCTTTATGCCGCGCCCGTGATGGCTGCCGACATCCAGGCGCGCTATGGCGATGACGACCTGATGGTCGTTTCTCCCGACGTGGGCGGCGTGGTCCGCGCCCGCGCTCTTGCCAAGCGCCTCGACAACGCCCCGCTGGCCATCGTCGACAAGCGCCGCGAGCGTCCGGGCGAGAGCGAGGTGATGAACATCATCGGTGACGTGAAGGGCCGCAACTGCATCCTGATCGACGATATCATCGATTCGGGTGGGACACTGTGCAACGCCGCCGAAGCACTGCTGGCGCAGGGCGCGAAGAGCGTCGCCGCCTACATCACCCATGGCGTGCTGTCGGGCGGCGCGGTGGCGCGGATCGACAAGAGCTGCATGACCGAGCTGGTGATCACCGACACCATCCTGCCCACCGATGCGGCCAAGGAATCGGGCAAGATCCGCGTCCTGACCATCGCCCCGCTGGTAGGCGAGGCCGTGCGCCGCATTGCCGATGAAAGCTCGGTTTCGAGCCTGTTCGACTAGGCGCTAATCTGCCTTCTGCCAGGGACGGGGCTTGCCCGGGGTGAGCCTTTCCAGCAGCGCCAGGCGGCGCGATTGCCGGCTCTCCAGCGCCAGCGTCATAAGCGGCTGCGGCGTTTCCACGAATTGCCGCGGGGTCATGCCGAAAAGCCTGGAGAACTCATGCGTCATATGGCTCTGGTCATAATAGCGCAGGATCATCTCGTCCTCTTCCGCCATGTCGGAAACACCGCGCAAGGAGCTCGCCATATCGAGCGCGCGGGCGCGGCGCAGCACCTGCTTGGGCGTGACGCCGAAATCGCGCCGGCAATTGCGCTCCAGCTGGCGCAGGCTGATGCCGTTTTCCTCTGCAAAGTCGGCCACGCTGGCGGAGGGATCGGTCAGCGCGAGCCATTCCAGCCTGGCGGAAATGGCGTTCGGCTCCTTCGCCTTCGCCCCGCACAGGAAAGCGCGGGCGATCGTCTCCAGCGCCTTCAGCCAGTCTTCGGGAGCGCCCGTCGGATCGAGTGCGCCCAGCGCTGCCCCCACCGGCAGGCCGACTTCTTCGCACGGCACGATCCGGTCGACGAAGTCCGCCGCAGGCAATCCGGTAACCGAATGGCCTGTGCCGGGCTTCAGCGCTATTCCCACACTGGTGAAGCTGCCGCGCACGGTGATCGGCATGGCCTTGCTCTGCGGTCCGAAATAGAGCGCGCCGGTGGTGCCCGAGATATGCCCGTCGCGCGTCTGCGCCGACCAGTTGCCTTCCAGCTGGATGCGGATCATCGCCGTGTCGCTGAGGAGGCTGCAATTGAGCTCGTAATCGGGTGGCGCTTCGACCGAGGTCGCATAGAGCCAGCCGATCCAGGGTGCGAGGTCGGGCGCTGGCAGGCGATTGAGCGACAGGGGCTGCCCGTCTCGCGATACGCCCAGGCGCGGCGCCAACGCCGGATCTATTGCAGGTTTGCGGCGTCGCGCCATACCACGTGAATTCCAATAACAGCGGCCCCCAAACGCCGCCCGCGGGCTCGATAGCCTGCTTTCTGCCCGCGCGCAAAACTGCCACGCGCTTCATGGTTGACCTCGGGCGCGCTGTCGTTGATGCGCAAAGCCATGAATCTCGATGCCGATATCGCCCTTGCCCACCGCCTCGCCGATGCCGCGCGGGCGGAAATCCTGCCGCATTTCCGCCAGCAGCCCGAAACGGAAGCCAAGGAGGATGCGACCCCCGTCAGCGTGGCCGACCGCGCGGCGGAAGAGGCGATGCGCCGCATCCTCAAGGCCGAAGTCTCCGCCGATGGCGTGCATGGGGAGGAGATGGGGCTGGAGCAGGGCCGCAATTCGCGCCTCTGGGTGCTCGATCCGATCGACGGCACCACCGCCTTCCTCGCCGGCCGCCCGATCTTCGCCACGCTGATCGCGCTGGTGGTCGATGGCTTCCCGGTGCTCGGCATGATCGACCAGCCGGTGACCGGTGAGCGCTGGCTGGGCGTGATGGGGCAGGGCACCACTTTCAACGGCCAGCCCGTGACCACCCGCCGCTGCCGCGAGCTCGCGCAAGCCACCATCGCCACCACCGGCCCGCAATATTTCAGCCAGCAGGAAGGCGACATCTTCATGGCGCTCGCCAGCCAGACCGATCACAAGCGCATGGTGATGGGCGGCGATTGCTACAATTACGGCTGCCTTGCTTCGGGTCATATCGATATCGTGTGCGAGGCGGGCCTCAAACTGCACGATTTCGCCGCGCTAGTCCCCGTCGTGGAAGGCGCGGGCGGTACGATGAGCGACTGGAACGGCGAACCGCTGCATGCCGGCTCCGACGGGCGCGTGCTGGCGCTGGGCGACCCGGCGCGGCTGGAGGACGTGCTGGAAGCGATGGCGGCCGTTCATTCTCACGACCATTGATGCGAACGCTGTCCTGTGGACCGCCGGGCCAATTGGCTGGGTCGCGGTCTCTTCGATTGCAGCCACAGCATCCTGATTGAACATTCTATTGCCTCGCGCGCGAATTCCGCTGCGTTTTCTAGGTATTTGTTCGGCTTTTCTTTACTCCGCCGGTTCACTAAGGCGCGGTCGCTGATCTAGCGATACATTTGGGGGAAACTTAATGAAGAAGACTGTTGCGGCGACCATGCTGTGCATGGCCGTTTCTACTCCTGCCTTGGCGCAGGAGGCCGATACTTCCAACGCGCGCGACGGCGTGCGTATCGAGTTGCGTGCTACCTATGAGACGCCGACGGTTAGCAGCCTGGTCGAGGATGACGATGTCTACAAGCTGGGCAGCTCCTTCGCCTTTGGCGGTGAGCTGGGCTTTGATCTCGCGCTGGGCGATTCGGTCGTGATGGGACCCTATGGCCAGTATGAAGTCTCCACTGTCGAAAGCTGCGACGGCGGCTTTTGCGTCAGCACTACGGGCTATTTCGAAGCCGGCCTGCACATTGGCTATGCCACTAGCGATGCGGGCCAGGTTTACGGCAAGCTCGGTTATGGCCGCCTCGGCTTCGAGACCGAAGGTCTGGGTCTCGACACTACCGAAAATGGCTCGGGCGTAGCTTTCGCGCTGGGTTACGAGCATGGCTTCGGCGAAAACATCTATGGCCGCATCGAAGGCGGCTATGCCGATGTAGGCGAAGTTTACGGCATCAACTTCCAGCGCCGCCATTTTGGCGTTGCGGTTGGCGCACGCTTCTGATCCGCGTTCGCGGTTCGATTGAATGAAATAATTGAATGAAATGCAGGGGCGGCGTGGCTTTCGGGCTTCGCCGCCCCGCTAGTGTTCAAGCCAGGCGTTCTCACAGTCGGCCCCTGTGCTAAGTCGCCGGCCAGCGCTTTGTCATCCTCTGCGCGCCGTTTTCGCAAACCGGAGGCGCTTGTTCTCCTGAACGGTGCAAGGTGTGTAACGTCGGTGTGAAGGCGACGGGCGCGAAAGGCTTGCATTTTTCCCTGCCCCCGCTAAATGCGCGCCCTTCACTGACACGTGATTCATCTTCCGGTCTGGCTGAAAGGGCTGCCAGGGCTGGTTGGACGTGTTTCTGACTAAAGGAGACGAAAATGCCCAAGCTGAAGACCAAGAGCGGTGTGAAGAAGCGCTTCAAGATCACCGCTACGGGCAAGGTAAAGCACGGCGTTGCCGGCAAGCGCCACCGGCTGATTAGCCACAACGCCAAGTATATCCGCCAGAACCGCGGCACCTCCGTTCTTGCAGACGCAGACGTGAAGGCCGTGAAGAAGTGGGCTCCCTACGGCCTCGGTTGAGCCGTCGGAACCTCATTCGGATTTAAGGAGCTTACACCATGCCCCGTATCAAGCGCGGCGTTACCACGCGCCAGAAGCACAAGCGGTTACTCGACCAGGCCAAGGGCTATCGCGGTCGCCGCAAGAACACCATTCGCGTTGCTCGCCAGGCTGTCGAAAAGGCCGGCCAGTACGCCTATCGCGACCGCAAGGTTAAGAAGCGCAACTTCCGCGCCCTGTGGATCCAGCGCATCAACGCCGCGGTTCGCGCCGAAGGCATCACCTATTCGCAGTTCATGCACGGCGCCAAGCTCGCCGGTATCGAGCTGGACCGCAAGGTGATGGCCGACCTGGCGATGAACGAAGCGGAAAGCTTCGCGCTGATCATCAAGCAGGCCAAGGACGCGCTGCCCGCATAAGCGGAAAAGCGGCTTCGGCCATTGCCGGTGACGGCATGAAAAGGGCGCGGACGGCATTGCCGTCCGCGCCCTTTGCTTGTCCGCTCGCCATTTGTCCAAGGATCGCACAGGGCATAGGGCGGGATGGCGGGAATTTTCTGTAAGCGCTGCAAATACTTGCGCGCCAATACTCCATTTGCTCCGCAGTTCGATAAGCGTTGCCAGGGAAGTGAGCAAAGCAGCACGGCTGGATAACAAGACGATACGCCGAATCCGACGGCGCGCGTCATTCATCCGTCACCCTTGTCATTCTAAAATGGACCTTTTCACACTTTAAAAATCGCTAATGTCTCGTAAAAGGGTCCCATAATTACATCGCGTTGAGTCTCATCGCGGTGAGTTCGGTTTGGGGGCCGGGTCGCGACATGTCGGAAGAATTCGCCATTGATGTGCGCTTCTATCGCTTGTCGGTAGAGCTCCAGCCCTATTTCACTGCGCTCTATTCCTTCACCATCATTTGTGACGATGACGTCATGGTGGAAGACAGGCTTCATCCCGAATGGGCGGCCATGCGCTTCACTGAAAGCGGCTCTTATCCGATTGCCGCCATCGCGCCGGACGACATAGCCGTGACATGGCCATTCGTCGCCAGCGGGCCGACCAGCCGGGCGATCAAGTTCGGGCTCAAGCACTCGCGCGTGTGGGGCCTGGGCCTACAGCCGGCCGGCTGGGCGAAATATGTCACGGCGCCGGCCAGCCAGGTCGCCGACCGCATCGTGAATGCGGGCGAGATGGACTGCTTCTCGGTCTTCTGGCCTATCCTCGACATCGCCCGCAACGGATCGGACGATACGGACGAGACCGCGCGCCAGATCAACGGTTACCTGATGGAACAGGACCATCGGCCCGTTCCGGGTGAAGCGAAGATTCTCGCCTGCCAGGAAGCGCTGCGCGATGCGGAGGTGGCCGATGTCGCGATCCTTGCCGAACGGATGGGGATGGAGCGTCGCACGCTGGAACGCCTTTGCTCGCGCTATTTCGGTTTCCCGCCCAAAATGCTGATCCGCCGGGCGCGCTTCCTGCGCAGCCTGGCGCGCTTCATGCTGGAGCCGATGCAGAACTGGTCGCGCGCATTGGACGAGCAATATTTCGACCACGCCCATTTCGTGCGCGATTTCCGTTCCTTCATGGGCATAACGCCGACCGAATATGCCGAGGCGCCGCATCCCGTGCTCGAACGCATCATGGCGCAGCGCATGGCGGACCAGGGGGCGGCTCCGCCGACCGACTTGCCGACCGTCCTGCGTTATCGCGGAAGAGGGTCGTCACGCGATCAGGGGCGCGATTAGGGCTTGGGTAGGCGCGCCATGGCGGCTAACAGGCCCGCCAAGCCAAATTCCGACCACTTGCCGATAGCTCAGTCACCGAAAAGCCCACTCGAAACGCTATGTCCAATCCCGAAACCATGAAGAGCGATGCGCTGGCGCGTATCGCGGCCGCCGCAGACCCGAACGCCCTCGAAGCGCTGCGTGTCGAATTCCTCGGCAAGCAAGGCAGCATTTCCGCCCTGCTGAAGACACTGGGCAAGATGAGTCCGGAGGAACGGCAGGAGAAGGCTCCGGCGATCCAGGCGCTGCGCCAGGGTGTGGCCGATGCGCTCGCTGCGAAGAAGGCGGCGCTCGATGCGGCCGAGCTTGAGGCGCGCCTCGCCACCGAAACGCTCGACCTCACGCTGCCTGCGCCGGAAACGCCGCGCGGCACGGTGCATCCGGTGAGCCAGGTAATGGACGAGCTGGCGGAGATCTTCGCCGATCTCGGTTTCGCCGTCGCCACCGGGCCGGAGGTCGAGGACGACTGGTACAATTTCACCGCGCTCAACATGCCCGAAAGCCATCCGGCGCGCGCGATGCACGACACGTTCTACTTCCCCGACACGGCCCCTAAGGGGGGTCGAATGCTGTTGAGGACGCACACAAGCCCGGTCCAGGTTCGCACCATGATGACCGATGGCGCCCCTGTCCGCATCATCGCACCCGGCCGCGTCTATCGCAGCGATAGCGACGCGACGCACACGCCGATGTTCCACCAGGTGGAAGGTCTCGTGATCGACAAGGACATCCATCTCGGCCACCTGAAGTGGACGCTGGAGACCTTCCTCAAGGCCTTTTTCCAGACCGACGATATCGTGCTGCGCCTGCGCCCGTCCTACTTCCCCTTTACCGAACCTTCGGTAGAGGTCGATGTCGGCTTTGCGATCGACGACAAGGGCAAGCGCGTGCTCGGCGGCAGCGGTGACGAGCCCGGTCATGGCTGGATGGAGCTTCTGGGTAGCGGCATGGTCAACCGCCGCGTGATCGAGATGTCGGGCCTCGATCCCGACCAGTATCAGGGCTTTGCCTTCGGCGTCGGCGTCGATCGCCTCGCCATGCTCAAATACGGGATGGACGATCTGCGCGCCTTTTTCGACGGCGACGTGCGCTGGCTGCAGCATTACGGATTCTCGGCCTATGACCAGCCGACGCTTTCCGCAGGCGTGGGAGCGGGCGCATGAAGTTCTCTCTCGAATGGCTCCAGTACTTCCTCGAAACCGGTGCGACGGTCGAGGAAATCTCCGCCAAGCTGAATGCCATCGGCATCGAAGTGGAAGATATCGAGGATCCGGCCGAAAAGCTGGAAGGCTTCCGCGTCGCCGAAGTGCTGACCGCAAAGCCGCATCCCGATGCCGACAAGCTGCAGGTCCTCACCGTCAATACGGGTGAGGGCGCTCCGCTGCAGGTCGTCTGCGGTGCGCCCAATGCGCATGCGGGGATGAAAGGCGTGCTTGGCGTTGCCGGCGCCATCGTGCCCGCCAACGGCATGAAGCTGCGCAAGTCGGAAATCCGCGGCGTCGAGAGCAATGGCATGATGTGCTCCGTGCGCGAGCTGGAGCTGGGCGAGGATCACGAGGGCATTATCGAACTGCCCGCAGATGCGCCCGTCGGCACCACCTTTGCCGAATATCACGGCGCCTCACCCGTCTTCGACGTGGCGATCACCCCCAACCGTCCCGATTGTATGGGCGTCTATGGCATTGCGCGCGACCTGGCCGCTGCCGGCATGGGCACGCTCAAGCCGCTGCGCGAGCATGACATCGAAGAGGTATTTCCCTGCCCGGTTGAAATCCGCACCGATGACCCGGAAGGCTGCCCGGCCTTCTATGGCCGCGTCATTCGCGGGGTGAAGAACGGCCCCTCGCCCGAATGGATGCAGAAGCGGCTGACCGCGGCTGGCCAGCGCCCGATCAGCGCGCTCGTCGACATCACCAATTACATGATGCTCGCCTTTGGCCGCCCGGCACACGCCTATGACCTCGCCAAGCTTTCCGGCCCGGTCATCGCCCGCCGCGCGAAGGATGGCGAGGAAGTGCTGGCGCTGAACGAGAAGACCTACAAACTCGATGCCAGCATGACGGTGATCGCCGACGATGCAGGCGTGCATGACATTGCCGGCATCATGGGCGGCGAGCATTCCAGCGTGCAGGACGACACTACCGATGTCCTGCTCGAGATCGCCTATTTCAATCCCGACAGCATCGGCGTGACCGGCCGCAAGCTTGGCCTTGCCAGCGATGCGCGCACGCGTTTCGAACGCGGTGTCGATCCGGCATGGCTGGAGGAAGGCCTCGATGGGCTGACCAGCCTGATCCAGCGCATTTGCGGCGGTGAGGCGAGTGCAATGGTCCGCGCCGGTTCGCCGCCGAGCGAGCCCAAGGTCGTGCAATACGATCCCGCGCTGACCACGAAGCTGGGCGGCGTCTCAGTGGATGAGGCCGAACAGCGCCGCATCCTCGCCGCGCTCGATTTCGCCGTGTCCGATGACTGGAAAGTCACCGTGCCGCTGCGCCGCCATGACGTGGAAGGCCCGGCCGATATCGTGGAGGAAGTGGTCCGCATCCACGGCCTCGACCATGTCCAGAGCGTGGCGCTGGAAGGCAATCTCGGCGTTGCTGCTCCTACCGCCACGCCGCAGCAGGCGCTGGAGCGGAAAGTTCGCCGCGCCGCCGCCGGTCGCGGGCTGAACGAGGCGGTGACCTGGTCCTTCCTCCCCTTGCCCGAAGCCGAGCATTTCGCCGCCCTTCGACAGGCTCAGGACGAGCGGGAGGCGCTCTGGGTGCTCGACAACCCGATCAGCGAGGACATGAAGGCCATGCGCCCCTCGCTCATTCCCGGCCTGTTGTCGGCCGCCAAGCGTAATCTCGATCGCGGGGCTTCCAGCCTGCGCCTGTTCGAGATCGGCCGCCGTTATTTGCGCGCCAAGGATGGCGGGAGCGATGAGCATCCGACGCTTGGCGTGGTGCTGGCGGGCGAGAAGATCCAGCGCGGCTGGGCCTCTGGCAAGGCCGTGCCTTTCGACGCTTTCGATGCGAAGGCCGAAGCCATGGCGCTGCTCGCCGAAGCGGGTGCGCCGGTCGATAATTTGATGGTGATGGGAGAGGCGGGATCGCAGTTCCATCCCGGCCAGTCCGCCACCTTGCGGCTCGGCCCCAAGAATGTGCTCGCCCGTTTCGGCGCGCTGCACCCGGCGACGCTCGATGCCTTCGATGTCGATGGGCCGGTGGTCGCGGTGGAGATTTTCCTCGACGCCATTCCGGGCAAGAAGGGCAAGGCCGGCTTCGCCCGCCCGCATTACGCGCCGCCCGCGCTGCAATCGGTGATGCGCGACTTCGCTTTCCTCGTGCCCACGGACCTGCCCGCGGGCGACCTGCTGCGCGCGGTGAAGGGGGCGGACAAGGCGAATATCGTCGATGCCCGCATCTTCGACCTGTTCGAAGGGCAGGGCGTACCCGAAGGCAAGAAGTCGCTCGCGATCGAGGTGACGCTGCAGCCGGGAGAGAAGAGCTACAAGGATGAGGAGATCAAGGCGATCTCCGACAAGGTGGTCGCAGCCGCCGCCAAGCTGGGCGGGGAACTGCGCGGGTAAGCTGACCCAGGGTTGCAGGGCGGCCGTGTTTTGGGGGGCGGCCGCCCTGCGGGGGGCTTATTGGCCGTTCAGCGCGACGGTGCTGCGCGAACCGCCCATATCCAGCATGCGGCCCTGCGTCGCGGCGAGTTCCTCGCGGTGTTCGGCAAGGCGGCTCACGGCGCGCTCAAGCTCGCGCTGCTCTTCGCGAAGTTTCGCCTGCGCCTCGGCAATGCGGGCCTGCGCACGGGCCACGTCGCTCTGCTCGTCCATCACCTTGACTTCGCCATTGGCAACACGCTCCGTCAGGCGGCGCGACTGGCGGTCCAGCCGGTCCCACTGGCGCAGCTGGTCCTCATCCATGTTTGCGGGAGCGGCGATAATGGTCGTGAACTCCTGGCTCTGCGCCATGGCCGGAGAGGCCAAGGTGGCAAGCACAAGCGCGGGAGCGGCAATCAACTTCAGCATTTCTTCTGTCTTCCTTTTCATTCGCGTCCTCAGATAGACCGCTGGACAAAGACGGAGAAGCGGGATTGTCAGAACAGTTAATCCGGAATATCCGGACATATGGACATTGCCCAACTGCGCACATTTCTCGCCGCCGCCGAGAGCGGGAGCTTTGCCGCAGCGGGTGAAATGGTGCATGCCAGCGCCTCGTCGGTGACGGAGCGCATCGCCGCGCTCGAACACCGGATCGGCGCGCGCCTGTTCGAGCGTTCGCGCAAGGGTTGCGAGCTGACCGATGCTGGGAAGCGCTTCCTGCCGAGGGCGCGATCAATCGCCTCCATCTGGGACATGAGCAAGGCCGAAGCCCGCGTGCCGGCCCGCTTTACTGCGCAGGCGCGGATCGGTGGGCAATATGCGCTGTGGCCGGACTTCCTCCTGCCGTGGATCGCCGCGCTGCAGGAGCAGCAGCCGCAGCTTGCCCTTTCGCTCACCGCCGGGGCATCGGCGCGGCTCAACCGAGACCTCGCCGGTGAAGTGCTCGACCTCGCCATCGTCTACAGCCCCACGATCGGCCCCGGCATCATGTCGCGGCCGGTGCTCAATGACCGCCTGGTGCTGGTGCGCGCCGCGACATGCGCGGACTGGTGCGAAGGCTGGGTCGATATCGATTGGGGCGAGCAGATGCGCGCGCCCATTGCCGAAGCCGTGGGCGACATGGAGCAGAGCGGCGTGAGGCTCGACCTTGGCAGCATATCCCTGCGCTGGCTGGTCGAGCGGAACGGCGCGGGCTACCTGCCGGAACGCCTCGCCCGGCCGGCGCTTGCTTCCGGCAGCATCCTTCCCGTTCCGGGCAAGCCGAGCTTCGACTATCCGGCGCATGCTCTATGGCGCAGCCGGTCGGATTTCGATGCGGAGCCGGTGGTCCAGTCGCTGGTCGATTTCGTGGCGGCGACCGGGGCGCTGCTCGCACCGGCTTGATCCGTCTGCTTGCCCATGGACGCGGGGGCATTTCGTCCCTACTTGGCCCGCCATGTCCAATCGCCGCACCTTCGCGATCATCTCGCACCCCGACGCCGGTAAGACCACGCTGACCGAAAAGCTGCTGCTGCAGGGCGGCGCGATCCACCTTGCCGGCGAGGTGAAGGCGCGTGGACAGGCTCGCCGCGCCCGTTCGGACTGGATGAAGATCGAGCAGCAGCGCGGTATCTCGGTCACCAGCTCGGTGATGACGTTCGAGAAGGACGGGATCACCTTCAACCTGCTCGACACGCCGGGGCACGAGGACTTCTCCGAAGACACCTATCGCACGCTGACCGCGGTGGACTCCGCGATCATGGTGCTCGATGCCGCCTCCGGTATCGAGCCGCAGACGCTGAAGCTGTTCGAAGTCTGCCGCCTGCGCTCGGTCCCGATCATCACGCTGATCAACAAGATCGACCGCGAGGGCCGCGATCCGTTCGAACTGCTGGACGAGATTGCCGACAAGCTGGCGCTGGACGTTTCACCGATGAGCTGGCCGGTCGGCATGGGCGGGCTGTTCGAAGGCGTCTATGATTTCGAGACCGGCGCGCTGCACCTGCCCCAAGGCGATGCCAAGGAATTCCTCGGCAAGACGGTGCAGACCACCGGCCCGGAAGATCCGGTGCTGGCGGAGCACCTTTCCGCCGACGGCGTCGCGCGCGTGGCGGAAGAGGGGCAGCTGGGCCGGGAGGGCTATGCGCCCTTCGATCTCGAAGCCTATCGCAATGGTGACCTGACGCCCGTCTATTTCGGGTCGGCGCTGAAAAATTTCGGGGTCGAGGAAATCGTCGACGCCATCGCCAAATATGCGCCGACCCCACGTCCGCAGCCGAGCGAGCAGGGCGAGATCAGCCCCGACCGGGACGAGGTGACCGGCTTCATCTTCAAGGTGCAGGCCAATATGGACCCGAACCACCGCGACCGCATCGCCTTCATGCGGCAGGTTTCGGGGACGTTCAAACGCGGCATGAAGCTGACGCCCTCGGGCCTCGGCAAGCCGATCGCCATCCACTCGCCGATCCTCTTCTTCGCGCAGGATCGCGAGATCGCCGATACGGCGGAGGCGGGCGACATTATCGGCATTCCCAACCACGGCACGCTGCGCGTGGGCGATACGCTGTCGGAAAAGAACGATGTGCGCTTTACTGGCCTGCCGAACTTCGCTCCGGAAATCCTCCGCCGCATCCAGCTGAAGGACCCGACCAAGACCAAGCAGCTGAGGAAGGCGCTGGACGATCTTTCCGAAGAGGGTGTGATCCAGGTCTTCTACCCGGAGATCGGCGCGCAGTGGATCATCGGCGTGGTCGGCCAGCTGCAGCTGGAAGTGCTGATCTCGCGGCTGGAGGCGGAGTACAAGGTGGAAGCCGGGCTCGAAGCCTCGCCTTTCGCCACTGCCCGCTGGGTCAAGGGCGGGGACAAGGCGGTGCGCGAGTTCGAGGATTTCAACCGCGCCAACCTCGCCAAGGATCGCGACGGCGACCTCGTCTTCATGGCCAAGAGCCCGTGGGATGTGAACTACCAGGCCGAAAAGAACCCCGACCTCACCTTCTCCGCCACGAAAGAGCGCTAGGACTGCAATGGGCGCACGAGCGATGGAGCGTCATACGGGAAGCTGCCACTGCGGCGCGATCCGCTTTGCGATCACGACCGACTTCCCGGAGCTGACCACCTGCGACTGTTCGATCTGTCGCCGCAAGAATGCCCTCATGGTGAAGGTCCCTGAAGACCGGTTCGAGCTGCTCGATGGTGACGAGGCGCTGACCGAATACCAGTTCCATACGCATACGGCGCGGCACTTCTTCTGCAGGGTCTGCGGGATCTATCCCTTCCACCGCAAGCGCGTGACGCCCGACTTCTTCGGCGTGAACGTCTTTTGCCTCGACGATTTCGATCCTGCCGGGATTCCGATCCGCGCCACCATTGGCAAGGACATGGAATAGCGCGCTGGCGCTTGTGCGGGCGCAACAGCACGCTAAGTTCTCGACCCATGGCCGAATTCTTCGACGCGCTATCGGAAAAGCACGTGGCGATGATTGCCGCGCAGCCGGTGTTCTTCGTTGCCACAGCTGCCGAAGGATCGCGCATCAATCTCAGCCCCAAGGGCTATGACGCCTTCCGCGTCCTTTCGCCCAGCCGCGTCGCCTGGCTCGACCTCGGCGGTTCGGGGAATGAGACCAATGCCCATCTGCTGGCGGATGGGCGCATCACCATCATGTTCTGCAACTTCCAGCAGCCGGCGCAGATATTGCGCATCTATGGCAAGGGAGAGCCGGTGCTGCCGTGGGAAAGCGGCTGGGACGAGCTGGCGCAGCATTTCACCCTGCTGCCCGGCACGCGGCAGATCTTCGATATCGCGGTGGAGAGCGTGCAGACCTCCTGCGGCTATGGCGTGCCGCTGATGTCGCTGGAGAAGGAGCGGCAGACGCTGATCAAGCATCACACGCAGTCCGATCCGCAGGAATGGGCGGGCAAGTACAAGCGCCGCCGGGAAAGCATCGATGGGCTGCCCGCGCGCACGACCGATCGCTATATCGCCGGCGAGACGCCGGACGCCTCCTCCTGATCGCGGGCCCGCCATGCAGCTGACCTTTGCCAGCTACAACATCCACAAGGCCGTGGGGCTGGATGGCAAGCGCGATGCAGACCGCATCATCCGCGTGCTGACCGAAGTCGATGCCGATGTGATCGCCCTGCAGGAAGCCGATCTGCGCTTCGGCCAGCGCGCCGCCGTGCTGCCGCGCTACCTGCTGGACGAGGCGCAATGGGTGATCGTCCCGCTGAAGATGCGCCCGCGATCGATGGGCTGGCACGGCAATTCCATCCTGGTGCGCAAGCATATCGAGATCGTCGATGCCGCCCCGATCCACTTGCCCTCGCTGGAACCGCGCGGTGCGATCCATGCGCGCTTCAGCAAGGAAGGCCGGGAATTCGACGTGGTGGGCATGCATCTCGACCTGTCGGGCCTGCTCAGGCGCAAGCAGATAGAGACGGTGTGCGGCGTGATGCGCCATGGGAACAAGCCCACCGTCATCATGGGCGACCTCAACGAATGGTCCCCGCGCGGAGGGGCGCTGCGCTCTTTCGGCAAGGACTGGAAGGTGCTCGCCCCCGGCCGCTCCTTCCCCGGCAGCCGCCCGCTTGCCCCGCTCGACCGCATCGTCCATTCGCCGCATTGGGACTGCGCCAATTGCGAGGTCCACCACAGCGCGCTGGCGGTGAGTGCATCGGACCATCTGCCCGTGCGCGCGGAGCTGGAGCTCAATGCCTGATTTTTAGGCGCTTGGCGGCGCCCAGATGCTGGTCCTGCCCATTTTTCAGGCGTCCTGAAGGCCTGCGGAGGTGCCACTTTCCGGGGCCTAATCCGTAAACGGCCATCACCGAATTCTGGCACGCTAGTTGCATCTCTCTTCCTGCATTTGGGGCGTCCGCCACGGGCCCCTGAAAAAGGAGAGGTGCAAGATGAAATTCGTCATTGCCGTTATCAAACCGTTCAAGCTCGACGAGGTGCGAGAAGCGCTCGGCGCGATTGGCGTCGCGGGCATGACCGTGTCCGAGGTGAAGGGTTTCGGCCGCCAGAAGGGCCAGACCGAAATCTATCGCGGTGCCGAATATTCGGTGAACATGCTGCCCAAGGTGAAGATCGAGATTGCCGTCAGCGACGAGCTGATGCCGAAGGTCGTCGAAACCATCCAGCAAACCGCCAGCACCGAAAGCATCGGCGACGGCAAGATCTTCGTGCTCGACCTGCTGTCGACGACGCGGATCCGCACCGGTGAAACCAACGAGACCGCGCTTTGAGCGGCGGTGAGGGAATGAGGGGTAGAAGAATGATCCGCAAACTCGCTTATGGCGCTGCTTCGATTGGCGCCACCATGCTGACCGCAACAGCGGTTCTCGCGCAGGAGGCCGCCGAGGCCGCGCCTGCCGTTGCCAATCCGGGCAATAATGCCTGGATGATGACCGCCACCGTGCTGGTTATGATGATGATCCTGCCGGGACTGGCGCTGTTCTATGGTGGCCTGACCCGCTCCAAGAACATGCTGTCCACCATGACCCAGATCGGCGCCACCGCGGCGCTGGCCATGCTGGTGTGGATCATGTGGGGCTATTCGCTCGCCTTCGGGCCGACGCCCATCGAAGGCTTCCTGGGCCAGTTCTTCAGCACCGGCTCCTATTTCCTCTCCTCGGTCACGCCGGACACCACCGCCGCGACCTTCTCGGACGAGGTCATCTCCGAATATGTCTTCGTCAGCTTCCAGATGACCTTCGCCGCGATTACCGCCGCGCTGGTTCTGGGCGCCACGGCGGAGCGCATGAAGTTCTCTGCAACGATGCTCTTCACCATCCTGTGGCTGACGGTCGTTTATTTCCCGATCGCACACATGGTCTGGGCGGGCGGCGGCCTGCTGTTCGAGATGGGCGCTCTGGATTTTGCCGGTGGTACCGTCGTGCACATCAATGCCGGCGTCTCGGGCCTGGTGCTCGCCTACCTGCTGGGCAAGCGCAAGGGCTACCCGACCGAGCCGATGCCGCCGCACTCGCTGACGCTGACCATGGTCGGCACCGGCCTGCTGTGGGTGGGCTGGTTCGGCTTCAACGCCGGTTCCGAACTGGAGGCGGACGGCTTTGCCGGCCTCGCGATGATCAACACTTTCGTGGCCACCGCTGCCGGCGGCCTGGCGTGGATGGTGATCGAGAAGCTTGCCGGCCACAAGGGTTCGGCGCTGGGCTTCTGCTCGGGCATCATTGCCGGTCTCGTCGCCGTCACTCCGGCGGCCGGCAATTCCGGCCCGTTCGGTGCGGTGGTGCTGGGCATCGTCGCTTCGACGGTCTGCTACTTCGCCGTCGCCAAGCTCAAGCCGGCCCTCGGCTACGATGACTCGCTGGACGCTTTCGGCATTCACGGCATTGGCGGCATCGTCGGCGCGATCGGTACCGGCTTCGTCAACACGATGTTCAACGGTCCCGGCAATGGCGACGCGGAGAGCATGATGGCGCAGGTCGGCATCCAGGTCTTCGCGGTGGTCATCGCCATTCTCTGGGCCGCCATCGGTACGCTGATCGTCGGCCTCATCGTCAAGGCGGTTACCGGCCTCAGGGTCTCCGACGAGACCGAGGTCAGCGGCCTCGATATCTCCGAACATGGAGAACGCGCCTACAACTGACCGATATCTGTTTGGCGGGGGTGGGAACTCCTCTCCTCTCCCTCCCACCCCCGCCTCACTACGTTCCTCCTGCGAACGCACAAACTCTGGGCCGGAGCCAACCGCTCCGGCCCATTTTCTTTGCTTTTCCGGCAGCGCGAAGGTCTTAAGTGCGTGCCCAAAATTTAGGCAGCTGCCCAAGATTCGAGCGGTGAATGGTGCGCTGCGACAGCGCGGAAATACCTAACTTTAAGTAAACGCCTAGCTTTTGGCGAACTGGCACAGCCTTTGCATTTGTGACCCGTGGCCGGGATCGTCTCCGGTAAGCAATAGGGGTCAGTGATGAAATTCATCATCGCCATTATCAAACCGTTCAAGCTCGACGAGGTGCGCGAAGCACTCGGCGCGCTTGGCGTGGCGGGCATGACAGTGTCCGAAGTCAAGGGCTTCGGCCGCCAGAAGGGACAGACCGAGATTTATCGCGGTGCCGAATACTCGGTGAACATGCTCCCGAAGGTGAAGCTCGAAATCGCCGTCAGCGACGAGCTCATGCCCAAGGTCGTCGAATCCATCCAGCAAACCGCCAGCACCGAGAGCATCGGCGACGGCAAGATCTTCGTTCTCGACCTGATGTCGACCACGCGGATCCGCACCGGCGAGACCGACGAAACCGCGCTGTAAGCAGGGGACATGACTGAGATGAAGAACATTCTGAAATATGCGGCGCCCGCCCTTGCGGCCCTCGCCGTGGCCGAGCCGGCCTTCGCCCAGGAGGCCGCGCCTGACGCGGTCGGCGGCGGTACGGCCTATATCCTCAACACGCTGCTGTTCCTGATCGGCGGCTTCCTGGTCATGTGGATGGCCGCCGGCTTCGCCATGCTCGAAGCTGGTCTTGTCCGCGCCAAGAACACCTCGACCCAGTGTCTCAAGAATATCGGCCTCTATTCGATTGCCGGCCTGATGTTCTGGGTGATCGGCTACAACATCGCCTATCCCGGCTTCGAAGGCCCGGGCCTCATTGGCATGGCTGACGGTGGTCCGATCTACTGGATGCAGGGCGTTGGCGAAGCTGACGTAGAAACCGGCTATTCGGTGGCTTCCGACTGGTTCTTCCAGATGGTCTTCTGCGCCACCACCGCCTCGATCGTTTCGGGCACGCTGGCAGAGCGTATCAAGATCGTTCCCTTCTTCATTTTCGTCACCGTGCTGACCGGCATCATCTATCCGGTCGTGGTGAGCTGGGAATGGGGCGGCGGCTATCTTGACGCTGCATGGGGCTTCTCCGACTTCGCCGGTTCCACCCTCGTCCACTCGACGGGCGGCTGGGCTGCGCTGATCGGCGCCCTGATCCTTGGCCCGCGCCTCGGCCGCTATGGCGCTGACGGTTCGGTCAACGTCTTCCCGGGCACGAACATCCCGCTCGCCACGCTGGGTACCTTCATCCTGTGGCTCGGCTGGTTCGGCTTCAACGGCGCATCGCAGCTGGCGATGGGCACCGTGGGCGACGTGTCGGACGTGTCGAAGATCTTCGTCAACACCAACATGGCGGCATGCGCTGGCGTGGTTGTCGCGATCATCGCCACCCAGCTGCGCTACGGCAAGGCGGACGTCACCATGGCGCTGAACGGCGCGCTGGCCGGCCTGGTCGCCATCACCGCAGAGCCGCTGGCTCCGACGGTGGGTCACGCGATCATCATCGGCGGCATTGGCGGCATCCTGCCGGTCATCTTCGTCCCGCTTCTCGACAAGCTGAAGATCGACGACGTGGTCGGCGCCATCCCGGTTCACCTGGTGGCCGGTATCTGGGGCACGCTGATCGTGCCGTGGACCGGTGATGCGACCTTCATGGGCCAGCTCGTCGGCGTCCTGCTGACCATGGTCTGGGTGAGCGTTGCATCGGGCATCGTGTGGTTCATCCTCAAGGCGACGATCGGCCTGCGCCCGTCTGCCGAGGTGGAGACCGCCGGCCTCGACATCCACGAAATCGGTGTCGAAGCCTATCCGGGGCTCGCCAACCAGAACTGAGCCCTACCAAGTTTGGCGGGGGTGGGCCTTCTCCTCCTTCTCCCCCCACCCCCGCCTCAACTCGTTCCTCCTGCGAACGTACAAACTATGGGCCGGAGCTAACCGCTCCGGCCCTTTTTTGTTGCCAGCCACGCACATGCAGCCATTATAAGGGCGTATTAACGGCGGGCATGGGTAGCCCGCCTGGACGTTTGAAGGGGACAAGCGATGAAGCTGGTGATTGCGGTGATCAAACCGTTCAAGCTGGAAGAGGTGCGCGAAGCACTGTCCGGGATCGGGGTGGCTGGAATGACCGCGACGGAGGCCAAGGGGTTTGGCCGCCAGAAGGGCCAGACGGAGATCTATCGCGGCGCCGAATATGCGGTGAACATGTTGCCCAAGGTGCGGCTCGAAGTCGCCACCAGCGATGAAATGGCCCCGCGCATCGTCGAAACCATTCGTGCCGCTGCCGGCACCGACACGATCGGCGACGGCAAGATCTTCGTGCTCGACCTGCCCGAAGCGGTGCGGATTCGCACGGGAGAAACCGGCGAATTGGCGCTCTGAAGGGGGTCTTCCGGGGCCGGAGCGCGTGCTTCCGGCGCGGCTGCAGCACGATTTGCCGCATTTGCAATAGCTTGCCGCAATCCTCGTACCTGTAGCCAATCGGCAACAGCATTTTGATATCCTGTGAAAATATCAATCGAATTTGCATAATTTCGGGTTAAGGCGGGAACGCTTGGTCGCGTGAGGGCTTTGCGTCACAGGTGACACCGATGTCCGGTGTCTTACAATCCATGCGCCAGGCGCGGCGCTTGCTTCTGCCTAACGAGGGGCGGATGCGGGTCCCGTCCGGCGCAGGTCCAGGAGGGTTTTGAAAATGCGTAAATTAGCGCTCAGCCTCGGCGTCGCAGCCACCGCTCTCGCGGTCCCTGCGATGGCACGGGATGGGGAAGTTTATATCGGTGCCGATGCTGGCGTGGTGTTTCCCCAAACTTACGATATCGACATTGCCGGAAGTCAGGAGCCCATCGAGGTCGAGAGCGAAACCGGCTTCGAGCTCGGCGCCGTGCTCGGCTACGACTTCGGCTTCATCCGCACGGAGCTGGAGGGCGCCTACAAGGATTTCGACCCCGAGACGGTGACGACTCTCGTCACGGGTGTTCCCGGTCAGCGAACCGACACTGGCGCGGGGGCTCTGACGACCGGCGTTCTCGACGCCACCGGCGAAAACCGCATCGTGTCGGTGATGGCCAATGCGCTGCTCGATTTCGGCGGCGATGACGGCATCGGCTTCTCGATCGGTGCCGGCGCGGGCCATGCCTGGTGGAGCGGCGAAACCACGGTTTCGTCCAGCGGACCCGGCTATATCGACAGCAATGACCATAACTGGGCTTGGCAGGGCATTGCCGCTCTGCGTATCCCGGCGAGTGAGAATTTCGATATCGGCATCAAGTACAAGTACTTCCAGACGAGCGATCTGGAAGTGACTGACACGCTTGGCCGCACCAACGAATTCGACCTGACCACGCATTCGGCGCTGGTGAGCCTGCTGTATAATTTCGGCGGTTCCGAGCCGGTGGCCCCGCCGCCGCCTCCGCCCCCGCCTCCCCCGCCGCCGCCTCCCCCGCCGCCTCCGCCCCCTCCGCCGCCGCCTCCGCAGGCAGTGTGCAACCAGGGGCCCTACATCGTGTTCTTCGACTGGGATCAGTCGGCGATCACGCCGGAAGCGGCCACGGTGCTGGACTCGGCGATCACCGCCTATGGCGATTGCGGTACGGCAGCTATCATGCTGGCAGGCCACGCCGACCGCTCGGGTTCGACGACCTACAATGTCGGCCTGTCCGAACGGCGTAA
>NZ_SSHH01000005.1 GCF_004965515.1 Alteraurantiacibacter aquimixticola
GCCGCCAGGGCGCAGGCCGGTTTTGCCGAGTGGTCGAAGCTGGGCCCCAATGCCCACCGCGCGGTGTTGAACAAGGCCGCCGATGCGCTGATGGCGAAGAAGGACGATTTCGTCGCCGCGATGATGGGGGAAATCGGCGCGACGGCGGGCTGGGCCATGTTCAACCTGGGCCTGGCCGCCGGGATGGTCCGCGAAGCAGCAGCGATCACCACGCAGATTTCGGGCGAGGTTATCCCCTCCGATCACGAAGGCACCATCGCCATGGCCCTGCGCGAACCGGTGGGCGTGATGCTCGGCATCGCGCCCTGGAATGCGCCGATCATCCTGGGCGTGCGTGCCATTGCCGTGCCGCTCGCCTGTGGCAATTCGGTGATCCTCAAGGCTTCCGAGCAGTGCCCGCGCACCCATGCGCTGATTATCGAGGCTTTTGCCGAGGCAGGCTTTCCCGAAGGCGTGGTGAATGTCGTCACCAATGCGCCCGAAGATGCACCCGAAGTGGTGGGCGCGCTGATCGATGCACCCGAAGTGAAGCGCATCAACTTCACCGGCTCGACCGCCGTCGGCAAGATCATCGCCAAGCGCGCGGCGGAGCATCTGAAGCCCGTGCTGCTCGAACTGGGCGGCAAGGCGCCGATGATTGTGTTGGAAGATGCCGATCTGGACGAAGCTGTGAAGGCAGCAGCCTTCGGCGCATACATGAACCAGGGCCAGATCTGCATGTCGACCGAACGGATCATCGTGGTCGATGCCGTGGCGGATGAGTTCGCGGCGAAGTTCAAGGCCAAGGTCGAGACCATGCCCGCAGGCGATCCCACGGCTGGCAATACGCCGCTGGGCGCCGTGGTGGACACGCATACGGTCGAGAAGTGCTACGCACTGATCGAGGACGCCGTGAGCAAAGGCGCCGAACTGCTGGTGAGCGGCGAGACGACGCAGAATGTCGTCATGCCCGCGCATCTGGTGGACAAGGTGACACCGGACATGAAGCTGTTCCGCGACGAAAGCTTCGGCCCCGTCGTGGGCATTGCCCGCGCACGGGATGAGGCGCATGCGATCGAGCTGGCGAACGATACCGAATATGGTCTCTCGTCCGCCGTATTTACCAGGGACACCGCCCGCGGATTGAAGGTGGCTCGCCAGATCCAGGCTGGCATTTGCCACGTAAATGCCTCGACCGTGTCCGACGAGCCGCAGATGCCCTTCGGCGGCATGAAGGCATCGGGCTATGGCCGCTTCGGCGGCAAGGCCGG